>OY970180.1:0-3330922 GCA_963708085.1 uncultured Actinomycetota bacterium
GCGCTGTGGTCCTCACCATCGAGATTGGCCGTGAGCCAGCGTGAGCCTCGGAAACGCTGCCTCCCAGCGCCACCGGGTCGGCGGCCGCTGACCGGCCGGGTACGCTGCGGGCGCTGCGGACAAGCCTACGTCGGCACCGCCGCGCACGGACGCAACGGCCGCAACGGCCGCTACACCTACTACACCTGTTTCACGCGAGCACGCTACGGCACCAAGCACTGCGCCAACGACCGGCTACCCGCCGAGCGGCTTGAGCAGGCAGTCACGCGACGGCTCTGGCAGGTACTGGACGACAGCGACCTGATCGACCGCGCGATCACTGAAACATACGAGCATCTGTCCCAACGCGACGACGAGCAGCAATCCGAGCTGGGCGGGATACAGGACAAGATCACAGAGACACGCGCGGCGCTGGACCGCTACTTCCGCGCGTTCGAGGCCGGGACGATGCCCGAGGACACTTGCGCCCCACGCATAGCGAGCCTCAGCGAGCAGGCAAAGCACTTGAGCGCCGCGCCAGCGAACTTGCCGCCCAGCAAGACGACGACGAGCACCCCGAGCGCGTCAGCGCCGCCGACCTCGACAAGCTGCGCGGCGACCTACACGCCATGCTCAACGACAGCGACCCCAAGCGCGTCAAGGCGGTACTCCCCAAGCCATGATCGACGGAGTCCGCGTGGATGCACGCGATCAGATCGAACCGACCTTCCGCGTACCGGCGGTTCGCATTGAGTCGGGTTACATGGTCCCAACCGGGGTCGAACCCGCGTTCGGCACCACCCATCGAGGTTCGGGCCGAGACCGTCCCTGGCATGCGCATATGACTCAGAAGGAGCTGGCGGTTCGCTCCGGCGTACGGTAGGCAGAGATCAGCAAGATCGAGCGTGGCGAGGTCGTCCCAATGGTCTCGACAATCGACTAGCGCTCCTTGCACTGCACGGGGCTACCCGGGCGGCCGGGAGCCTCGAAGGTCGTGGTCTGTTCAGTCGTTGCCATGCGGATCTCCCGTCCTGTCGTGGTATTTGATCTAGCCGCGGAGTGCCGTGACGCCGCCCCGCGGCCGAGGCTTGTTTGCTGTGTTCCAGGCGGCCGCTGTCGCCGCGGTCGAGGTGGTCTGGGTCGAACCGTCGCCCGTGCCCTGCAGCACGACCTTCAGCGCGTTGGTGTTAGCTGCGTCGGCGAACGTGTCGTAGGCGGCCATCGTGTCCCCGAGCGCGAAATGGTGGGTGGCGAACAGCGAGGGGTCAAGGCGGCCGCTTGCGATCAGGCGCAGCAGCTGCGGAATGCTGAACGTGTCGACCAGGCCGGTCGTGATCGTCACATCGCGAATCCACAGCTTCTCCAGGTGAAGATGCGCAGAGTGGCCGTGCACGCCGATGTTGGCGACGCGACCGCCCGCCCGGATCAGCTCGGTGCACAGCTCGAACGTGTCGGGTACGCCCACCGCCTCGAATGCGACGTCCGCACCGAGCCCGTCGGTGAGCTCCATGATCTGCGCCTTGGCGTCTTCACGCGAGTTGTTGATGGTCGTGTCGGCACCGAAGCGCTCGGCGCTCGCCAGGCGCGCGTCGGCCATGTCGATCGCGACGATCCGCCCAGGGGTGAACAACTTGGCGGTCAGGATCGCGGCCAGCCCGATCGGGCCGGCGCCAACGATCGCCACCGTGTCACCGGGAGCGACCATGCCGTTGAGCACCCCGACCTCGAAGGAGGTCGGGAGGATGTCCGCGAGGAACAGGACCTGCTCGTCGCTGAGGCCCTCGGGGATCTTGTAGACGGAGTTATCCGCGAACGGGACGCGCGCGTATTCAGCCTGCACGCCGTTGATGGTGTGCCCGAAGATCCAGCCGCCGCCGCCCAGGCACTGGCCGTAGCGGCTTTCCTTGCAGTAGCGGCAGCGTCCGCAGGAGCTCACGCAGCTGAGCAGCACGCGGTCCCCCGGTGCGACCGTGCTGACGCCGGCGCCGATCTCCTGCACGGTTCCGACGGCCTCGTGGCCGAGGATCGTGCCGGGTGTGGTCTCGGGTACGTCGCCCTTGAGGATGTGCAGGTCGGTGCCGCAGATCGTCGTGGTGTCGATGCGGACGATCGCGTCGGTGGGGTCGAGGATGGTGGGGTCCTCGACGGTGTCCCAGCCGCGCTGGCCGGGACCGTGGTAGACAAGCGCCTTCATCTCAAACTCCTCTCACTGCGGTGGTCGGTGTGGTGTCTTTGCTCGCCAAACGGGGCGTCGGCGGGGCATCTGCACTACGGGGTTTGCCGCATCCGGCGCCGATTGGGTGGCTAGGGGGAGCGGCGCGACGTGAAGGCGGCGAGCTGTTCATCTCTTTACGCCTCTCCCCAGGCGACGACGCCCGCGATGTCCAGAGTTGAGAGCACGCCGATGGGCCGCAGCGTCTCAGGGTGAATCACCACAACGTGGCTGGTTTTGTTCCGTAGCATCACCTCCGCCGCGTCGCGCAGCGGCACTGTCGGCTTGACGCTGATCGTCGGCTGTTGAGCGACCGCTCCCGCGGTCCCTTCCTCGCTCGGGCTGATGCTCGCACGCATCAGATCAAGGTCGGAGACGATGCCCCAGAGATAGGGTGCGCCCGACTGGCCCTGTGCGGGATGCATGATCGCCACGCAGTGCACGTGGTGGGTGGCCATGATCCGAGCCATCTCCGTCATGGTGGTGTCCGTCTCGCAGGAGATGATTCCCGGGTGCATCACATCTGCGACGGTTGCGTGCTCCAGTGATGGCATCAGATAGCTGCCGTGATAGGGCTGGATCGTGGTATTGGGCATCGCTGGTCTCCTTCTGATGGCATCCGGTTAGTTCTGCTCGTGTCCGAGCAGTCCGCTCAGCCAGTTGGTCTTGCGGTAGGGCGGCATCAGCAGCACCAAAACGATCAGCACAGCGGTGCCGGCGAGGTACTGGAACAGCTCAGCGACGGTGGCGAACTGTGCGGTTATGTTCTCTCCCCAGGCGATCATCGCAAAGGTGAACATTGAGAGGCCGAGCCCTCCGAGCAGGATCGGCTTGCGCTTGCTCGGCAAGAACTCGCCGGTGAGCACGCTGGCCACGATCGCGACGAACACGAGCGCCTCGAGTACGCCGATCAGCGCCCACGAGGTATTGGTTCCGGGGAATGAGGAGACGAACGTGCCCTGGAAGCTCTTTGCCAGTCCGGCGGGCATGGTGCCGTTGTCGTCGATCAGCTTCTCCTTGGCAGAGTAGTAGAAGAGCAGGCCGAAGGTGAAATAGATGCCGGCGCTGATGAGCCAGTAGCTGGCGATGTCAGCGAGGTTGCTGTGCGCCTTCATGCGGGTGCTCGCGCGTGTCAGGCGGCCCTGAGCGACGTTGGTTGCCATTTTGCTGCGCCCCTTTCAAGAGGTAAAGGAATTGATGGACTTGAAGCTAAGCGCCGCGCAATCTGGCGGTATCGGTGGCTACTGCCCCGAAGGGGCCGTGTGTAACTACTGACCCCACGCCACCGACCCTTTGACCTCCACGTGTCGGCTGGGCCGCTCTACTTTCTTGGCGCGTCCCGGTGCCAAGGAGTCCCAACCCGCGGGGTGACGGTGCGCTCACCTGTCTCGTGCAGATCATCGAGCGGTTAGTCAGATCCTTCGAGTGCTATCGCAGCCGGGTCGACGCCGCCGTCTCGGCGGGTGCGACGGCGCCGCATACCTCGGCTGATCTCAGGCGGCCGTCGGCTTGATCTCTACCTTCTCCTTCTTGGACTCGCTCGGCAGCGGGATCGTCACCTCGACCACCCCGTCGTGGGTGCTTGCCTTGATCTTTTTGCGTCCACGCCCGCGGGCAGAGCCAGCGAACGGGAGAAGGAGCCGTAGCGGCGCTCGCGGCGCAGGGAAGTGCTTGTCCTTCTCTTCCTTATGCTCCTCGTGCTCGCCGGAGACCGTGAGGATGTCGTTCTCGATATCGATCTTGATCCCTGGCACGTCGGCGCGAACGACGAGGCTGCCGTTTTGCGCTCCACATCGATCGCGGGCGTCTAGTGGCGCTCGTGCCCGTCGAAGAGGTCGTCGAACATGCGATCGAAGCGGCTGCGCAGCTCGCCGAGCTCTGCGAATGGTTCCCAACGCGTAAGTGTTCCAGCCATGACTCTGCTTCTTTGCTCGCTCTAGGGGCTGTGCAGCGAAGCTAGTCCCGCCCGGTGGGGGTATCGGGCCGCACCCACGGGTCCAGACCGGGGTAACTACGGTGCCGCGGTCGCGGCGATCGTCGGATGCGGATAGACACGCAGACGCCTAGCTTGCTCTGCAGCGAAAGCAAACCCCTTCAAGGAGCAAGCGCATGGCCGCTACCGAGTCCGTTACCCCCGCCGCCGTACAGGCGGTGCGTCCCTTCCGCGATCTGCGCGTGCAGGACGTCGACTACGCCGGTGGCAAGGGCGCGAACCTCGGCGAGCTGACCGCTGCCGGCCTGCCCGTGCCGCCCGGTTTCGTGATCGGTGCGCCTGCCTATGCCGCGTTCTGCGAGCAGACCGGCGTGCGCGCGCGGCTGGCCGAGCTGCTGGAAAACGTCGATGTCGAGGACACGACCGTGCTCGCGCAAACCGCCGAAGCTGCAAGCGTCTTCTTTGACGAGACGCCGATCCCGGACTGGCTGGCGAGCAGGATTCGCGACGCCTGTGTGCAGGCGGGCATCGCCGAGGTGCCGGTCGCTGTGCGCTCCTCGGCTACCGCCGAGGACACGGCCTCAGCGTCGTTTGCCGGCATGAACGAAACGTTCCTGAACGTGGTCGGCGCGGATGCCGTACTCGATGCGGTGCGGCGTTGCTGGCGCTCGCTGTTCGGGGCGCGCACTGTCTACTACCGCGGCTCGCGCGGGTTCGGGCAGGCCGAGATGGACATCGCGGTGATCGTGCAGCAGCAGATCGCCGCGACCCGCTCGGGCGTCATGTTCACCGCCAATCCTGCCACCGGCGACCGCGGCGAGCTCGTCATCGAGTCTGCTTTCGGGCTCGGCGAGGCCGTCGTCTCAGGCTCTGTCTCGCCCGACCGTTACTTGATCAAGAAGGACGACCCGCTCTCCCTGTGGCGCCGCGACGTTCACTACAAGGAGCTCGCGATCGAGTTCGACGCGCACGGCGGCACCCGCACGCGGCCGCTTTCACGCGAGGAGGGCCAACGGCCCACCCTGGATGAGCGCGAGGTCCTAGCCGTGGCCGAGCTGGGAGTGCGCATCGAAGCGCACTACGGTGCGCCCCAGGACACCGAGTGGGCGTTCGACCCCGACGGCAACTTGTGGATCTTGCAGAGCCGTCCGATCACTGCACTGCACGACCCCGACACCGTCGTCGAGCCCGTTGTGGCCGGGGGCGCGGTGCTGCTGCGCGGTCTCGGTGGCGCGCCGGGCAACGCAAGCGGCGCGGTGCGCGTGCTCTCCTCACTCAAAGACGCCGAGCGCCTGACCGCAGGCGAGGTGCTGGTCACGCACATGACCGCCCCCGACTGGGTACCGTTGATGCGTCGCGCTGCCGCGATCGTCACCGATTCCGGCGGCATGACATGCCACGCCGCGATCGTCTCGCGCGAGCTGGGCATCCCCGCCGTCGTCGGCACCGGCGAGGCGACCGGCAAGCTCCGCGACGGCGAGATCGTCACCGTCGATGCCACCAACGGCGTAGTGCTGGAGGGCGCAAGCGCACCCACCAAGACCGAGCGCGTTCCTACCACCGAGGCGGCGCCCGCGCCGGCTGCTCAGGCACCGATAGTGACAGGCACGCAGGTTTTGGTGAACCTATCAGAGCCCTCACAGGTCAAGCGTGCCGCCGCGCTCGACGTTGACGGTGTGGGGCTCTTGCGCGCCGAGCTGATGGTACTGGAGGCGCTCGGCGGCGACCACCCACGCACGCTGCTCCAGGAGGGTCGCGGCGAGCAGTTCGTCACGGCGATGGCCGACGGGCTTAGCACGTTCGCAAGCGCGTTTGCGCCGCGGCCGATCACCTATCGCACGATCGACTTTCGCACCAACGAGTTTCGCGGGCTGCGCGGCGGCGAGCGCTTCGAGCCGCAGGAGTCAAACCCGATGATCGGCTATCGCGGCGCGCTCCGCTACACCCAGGACCCCGACGTGTTCGCGCTGGAGCTCGCCGCCGTCAGGAGGGTCTGGGAGCAGGGGCAGCACAACCTGCACGTGATGCTGCCGTTCGTTCGCAGCACCCTGGAGCTGCGGCGCTGCCGCGATCTGATCGGCAAGTCCGGGCTGCTCGATCGGCGCGGGTTTGAGCTGTGGGTGATGGCCGAGGTGCCCTCGGTGCTGTTCAACCTCGCCGACTACGCCGCACTGGGCGTCGCCGGCATCTCGATCGGTTCCAACGACCTCACGCAGTTGCTGCTCGGCGCCGACCGCGACAGCGAGCTGCTGGCGCAGACCTTCGACGAGCGCGACCCCGCCGTCGTCGCATACCTGCGCGAGTTGATCCCCCGCGCGCGCGAGTTGGGGCTGCGTACCTCGATCTGCGGGCAGGCGCCCTCGGTGCATCCCGAGTACGCCGAGCTGCTCGTGCGCGCGGGCATCGACTGTGTATCGGTGAACATGGACGTCATCGATCGCACGCGTGCGCTGATCGCGGCGGCCGAGCGGCGGGTGCTGCTGGACGCTGCGCGAGACTGATGTTCGCCGTGCGCATCCACGGCCGTGGCGGACAGGGAGTGGTGACGGCCGCCGAGCTGCTCTCGCTCGCCGCGTTCACCGAGGGGCTCCAGGCGCAGGCATTCCCGAGCTTCGGCTCCGAGCGCATGGGCGCCCCCGTCGTTGCGTTCTGCCGTATCGACTCCGAGCCGATCAGGCTGCGCGAGCCGATCGCCGAGCCCGACGCGGTCGTCATACAGGACCCCACGCTGCTGCACCACGTCGAAGTCTTCGGCGGTCTGGGCGAGGAGGGCTACGTGCTCATCAACTCGGCGCGCAGCATCGAGCAGCTCGGGCTCGCAGAGCTCACCGAGCGCTACCGTCCTGAGCGGCTGGCGAGCGTGCCGGCGAGCGAGTTTGCCCGTGTCCGTTTGGGACGGCCGATACCCAACGCGGCGCTGCTCGGTGCGCTGGCCGCCCAGACCGGGATCGTGTCGCTGGCGGCGCTCACACGCGCAATCAACGAGCGTTTCACCGGCGCCGCCGCACAGGGCAACGCGGCCGCTGCAAGCGACGGTTTCCTGTGCATGGAGGAGCTGGCCCATGCGTAGGCAGCTGGAGGGCTCCCAGGCGGTCGCGCAAACGGTGGCACGTTGCCGGCCGGAGGTAGTCTCCGCTTATCCGATCACGCCGCAGACCCATATCGTGGAGGGCATCTCGCGGCTGGTGCGCTCAGGCGAGCTGACAGGCTGCGAGTTCGTCAACGTCGAGTCGGAGTTCGCCGCCTGCTCAGTCGCAATCGGCGCCAGTGCGGCCGGCGCGCGTACCTACACCGCCACCGCCAGCCAGGGGCTGCTCTATATGGCCGAGGCGCTGTTCAACGCCTCCGGCCTGGGGTTGCCGATCGTGATGACGGTCGCCAACCGCGCTATCGGCGCGCCGATCAACATCTGGAACGACCACTCCGACGCGATGGCGCTGCGCGACTGCGGCTGGATTCAGCTCTACGCCGCCGACAACCAGGAGGCCGTCGACATGCACGTGCAGGCGTACCGGATCGCCGAGGAGCTATCGCTGCCGGTGATGGTGTGCATGGACGGGTTCGTGCTCACGCACGCCTTCGAGCCGCTTGAGGTCCCCACCCAGGAGCAGGTCGACGCGTTCCTGCCGCCGTTCGCGCCCAGGCAGGTGCTGGACCCCGACGAGCCGATGACGATCGGCGCGATGGTCGGACCCGAGGCGTTCACCGAGGTCCGCTACCTCGCGCATGCCAAGCACATCCAGGCACTCGACACGATCACCCAGACCGCAGAGGACTTTCGCGAACGCTTCACGCGCAGCTCCGGCGGCCTGCTCGAAAGCCATCACAGCACCGACGCTGAGACGGTCGTCGTGGCGCTCGGATCGGTGCTCGGCACCGTCCTCGACGTCGTCGATGAGCTGCGCGAGCAGGGCGCCTCGATCGGCGCACTCGCCATCAAGTCCTACAGGCCGTTTCCAGCACGTGAGCTAAGCCTCGCGCTGCACGCCGCCAAACGGGTCGTGGTGCTGGAGCGGGCACTTGCGGTAGGGGCCGGCGGAATCGTCTCAGCCGACGTGCGCGCCGCGCTCTGGCGGCACCCGATCGACACGCGTGAAGAGACCGCCAGAAGCGACGAGCACCCGATCGACACGCATGCAAAGACCGCCGGACACAGTGATCGCGCGATCGACGTCAACACGGTGACCGCCGGGCTTGGAGGGCGCGCGATCACCCGCAGGTCGCTGCGGACTCTTCTCCACAAGGCCGCTGAGGGGAAGCTCGGCGAGGTCGAGTTCCTCGACCTACGCCGCGACATCGTCGAGCGCGAGCTCGAGCCCGCAGAATGCGCAGAGCGTCCGGGCCCACACGCCGAGAGCATCCTGCGCGAGCTCGGCGCTGTAAGAGCGGAGCCGGTATGAGCGAGCAAGGCGGGCGCTTCTACCAGACCGGCACCTTCGCGGTCGGCGGACGACTGCTGCCGGAGGACGAGCGCGCCGTGCAGTCAGACCCCGCGCGCTCCAACGCGATCACCAAGGGGCATCGCGCCTGCCAGGGATGCGGGGAGGCGCTCGGCGCCCGCTACGCCCTGGACGCCGCGCTGCGTGCGACCGGCGGGCGGCTGATCGCCGCGAACGCGACCGGCTGTCTTGAGGTCTTCACCACCCCGTACCCCGAGTCCTCGTGGCAGCTGCCCTGGATTCATTCGCTGTTCGCCAACGCCCCCGCCGTCGCCAGCGGCGTCGCCGCGGCGCTGCGCGCGAAGGGCCGTGAGGATGTGCGCGTCGTCGGGCAGGGCGGTGACGGCGGCACCGTGGACATCGGCCTGGCGTGCCTGTCGGGGATGTTCGAGCGCGGCGATGACGTGCTCTACATCTGCTACGACAACCAGGGCTACATGAATACCGGCGTGCAGCGCTCGGCCGCCACGCCACCCGCTGCCCGCACAGCCACCACCGAGCCGCTCGGCGCGCATCCTGGCAACGCTTTCGGTCAGGGCAAGAGCGCCCCGTTGATCGCGATGGCGCACGAGATCCCCTACGTCGCCACCGCGACCGTCGCGGACCTGCGCGACCTGGAGGCAAAGGTGACCCGTGCGATGGGCTTTCACGGGCCGCGTTACCTGCACGTGCTCGTGCCCTGCCCGCTGGGGTGGGGCTCCGCCACAGCGGAGACGATCCTGATCGCACGGCTGGCCAAGGAGAGCGGCCTGTTCCCGGTGTTCGAGGCGATCGACGGGCGCATCGTGAAAGTCGCTCCTATACGCCGCCAGGTGCCGGTGAGCGAGTATCTGCGCCGGCAGAAGCGCTTCGCGCATCTCTTCGAAAGTGACGGACGCGCGGATGTGATCGAGCGGCTGCAGGCGCTAGCCGAGCGCAACATCGAGCGCTTCGCTCTCACAGGCCCAGAAACCCCCGGCGAGCGCTCCACCGACACCGGCGCTGAGCAGCACACCGACGCGAGTATCGGTCTGCTCCACGCGCTCGCGGTGAGTGAGCGGGGGCCGTCGTGAGTCACGGCGAACGGCCATTCGCGATTACGCTGGACGTCGGCTCCAGCAAGGCCAACCGTACCGGCGACTGGCGCACCGAGCGGCCCGAATACGTGCGCCGGCTGCCGCCCTGCAACCACGCCTGCCCCGCTGGCGAGGACATCCAGGGCTGGCTGTACGAGGCCGAGTCAGGCGGCGATGGCTACAAGCGTGCCTGGCGGGCGCTCGTTGCCTCAAATCCGCTGCCGGCGATCATGGGCCGCGTCTGCTACCACCCGTGCGAGACGGCCTGCAACCGTGTCCAGCTGGACGAGGCCGTCGGCATCAACTCGGTCGAGCGGTTCCTCGGCGACGAGGCGATCCGCGCCGGCTGGGAGCTACCCCAGCCCGCCCCACCGACAGGCAAGCGCATGCTCGTCGTCGGCGCCGGACCTTCGGGCCTCTCAGCCGCCTACCAGCTCACGTTGCGCGGCCACCACGTAACGCTGCGCGAGCAGGCCGCCAAGCCCGGCGGCATGATGCGCTACGGCATCCCCGCCTACCGTCTCCCGCGCGAGGTGCTCGACGCGGAGATCGCGCGTATCCTCGCGCTCGGCGTACAGCTCGAATGCGACCAGCCAGTAACGGACCTCCCGGCCGTCATGCGCGAGGGCGCATACGACGCCACATTCCTCGCCGTCGGCGCGCACCTCGCCCGCCAGGCAGAGATCCCCGGCGGCACCGCCGCGCACATCATCGACGCGATCAAGCTCCTGCACGCTCTCGGGGAGGGCGAGCAGCCACAGCTCGGCCGCCGCGTCGTCGTCTACGGCGGTGGCGACACTGCGCTGGACGCGGCGCGCAGCGCGAAGCGGCTCGGCGCGAGCGACCCGATCGTCGTCTACCGTCGCACCCGCGAACGGATGCCCGCGCACGCCGGCGAGCTCGCCGAAGCAGAGCAGGAGGGCATCGCCTTTCGCTGGCTCTCGACGATCACAGCCGCCGACGGCGAGCAGCTCACGATCGAGCGGATGCGCGTTGACGAGAGCGGGTTCCCACAGCCCACCGGCGAATACGAGCAGCTCGACGCGGACACGGTTGTGCTCGCGCTCGGCCAGAACGCCGACCTCGCGCTGCTACAGGATCTCGACGGGATCGAGATCGCCGATCACGTCGTGAAGGTCGACGAGCGCATGATGACCGGCCACCCCGGCGTGTTCGCCGGCGGCGACATGGTTCCCGCCGAACGCATGGCCGCGGTCGCGATCGGACACGGCGCCCGTGCCGCACGCTGCATCGACGGATGGCTACACGGCGCTCCCGCCCGCCCAGAACCACAAGCAGAGATTGCGGGCTTCGAGCAGATCAACCCGTGGTACTTCACCGACGCGCCACGCACAGTCCAGCCGCTGCTCGAGAGCGTGCGCCGCCAAAGCACCTTTGAGGAGGTACTCAAGGGCCTCGACGAGTCCTCCGCGCTGTTCGAGGCGCGCCGCTGCCTGTCCTGCGGCAACTGCTTCTCCTGCGATAACTGCTACGGCGTCTGCCCCGACAACGCGGTCATCAAGCCCGGCCCCGACGGCGCCCCCTACGCCTTCGACCTCGACTACTGCAAGGGCTGCGGCATGTGCGCCACCGAGTGTCCCTGCGGCGCGATCGAGATGATCCCCGAGGAGGTCTGACGGCACGGCTAAGCGCCCGCCGGCCGACTTCGGTGCGGTGCCGATTATGGACCCGTGGAGACCGCCCGTGAACGGGCTGTGTGAGCGGCGGCTGCGAAGCTGCGATTGGCGCTGGGCGGCACCGCGATCACCGGCACGGGCGAGGTTTTCAGTAGCTCGGTCGTGACCGTGCCCAGCGCCTCATGCAGATGAGAGTGATGCTTTGCGCCGAGCACGATCGCGCGAGCATCGTGGCGGCGTGCCGCGCCGATGAGCGCGGTGGTGGGGTCCTGGTCTGAGACCTCCGTCTCCAGGTCGATGTCGAACAGCGCATCGTCGCCGTCGAGCATCAGCTCATCGAGGATCGCGCGGCCCTCGTCGTGGCGCTCGCCGGCGGTACTGAGCGAGCTCGGCGGCATGTGCTGTGGCCGGCAGGCATACACGATCACGAGCTTGCCGCCCGTCGATGCCAACTCGCCGACCGCCCAGCGGGCGGCGTGGCGCGAGCTCTTGCTGCGGTCATAGCCAAGGACGATGCATGGCCCAGTCGCCCCGTCTGATCCTGGGCGTGTCATGTCGGTGTCTTCTCGCGGTCCTGGGCGTCCAGATATGGGGCCAGGTACTTCGTGGCGATCTTGCTTGGCGGCGACCAGCTCGGCATCTCGGTCAGCTCCGAGCTGAACCCGTGCCCGCCCGTGATCTTGGCGGTCAGGTACAACGGCTTACCGCCGGTGAGCAGCATCCCGTGGATCACAGGGTGAAACGGCTCGGGTGTCACAGGCGCGCCGGCCTGCGCGGCGATCGACTGCGCCACCACATCGGCCTGCTGGGCACCCACGCCACCATGCTTGACCGGAAACTCGGTGCAGTCACCGGCGGCGTAGACGCCTTCGGCAGCCAGCACACGCCCGAAGGGGTTCACGCGCAAAAAGCCGTGTTCGCTCAAAGGGATGCCGCGCACGCAGGGGCCATAGAGCTCGGGCAGCGCGATCACGCGATCCACGTGCAGCTGCCGGTCGCCAGGGTTGATGACCACCTCGCCCTCCTGGTGAACTTCGGCGTAGGCCGAGTGGATCGTCTGGACGTTCGAGCGTGCAAGCAGCTCTGCGACGGCGCTGCTCGCGGTCTGCCCGAAGATCGCCAGCGGACTGTCCTCGGGGGTGACGAGCGTGATCGCCACGTCCATGTTCATGTCATACGCGCGGCCGGCGGTCATCAGCGCAAGCTCATACAGCGGCAGTGGCCACGCCATCCGGCCCGGCGCGACGAACGCCAGGCGCTTGATGTAGCCGGCCTCGACGTCCTGGACGATGCTGTGCAGGATCTCATCCATGCGGGCAGCGTCGATCGTGATCGCGTGCTGGTAGCGCGCGCTCGCTTTCGCTCCCATCGCCAACACCAGCGCGTCGTACTCCAGCTGCTCATCGCCCTTGGTGTGGACGATCTGGTTCTCAGGGTCAACCCAGGCCAGCTCGTCGCAGATCAGACTCGCGCCAGCGTCGCAGACGATCGGCGCAAGCGGGTAGCGGCGTGCCTGTCCCTGCGAAAACGGCTCGCGCACGGTCATCGGCCGGTAGTGAAACTCGGAGTTCGGCGCGACCACGCTCACGTCGGTCAGCTCGCCGGCGAGGTCGTGCAGCGCCAGGACCGTCTCGAGCGCCGCGACGCCACCGCCGACGACGATCACACGCAACTTCTCAGAGGATGAGGTTTCAGTAGGCATAGACGCAGGCTATGCTCGCCGGAGAGGTCCAGCAGCCGAAGAACCCCGCCATTTGACCGCCGGGGTAACTACGGACCCCCAGCCATCCTTCATCTCACCGTGCCTCCGCGGGCTCGCCAGCACGATTGTGTTCTGTCACAGCGTTGCTGGGGCGTACTCCCTACGCGAGCGCCCGTGCCACGTCAAGACTCGAAACCACACCAGCGGGTCGGCCAACGTCGGCGGCGACGACGACCAGATGTGAGCATTCGTGCTCGCTCATCAGTTGCGCGGCGCGATGAACGTCATCCTCGGGGGCGATCGTGACGATCTCCGTCACCGCGACCGAACCGGCCTGCACGACCAGCCCAAGGATCTCGGGTTGCCTCGGAGCCCAGGGCTACTCGGCCAGCGGCTCGCCGTATGCGAGCACGTAACAAGCGTGGTGGTAGTGCTCGGAGGTCAGCCGGCCAGCGCGCTGCTCGGCGGTCCTTGAAGTCCGGCGAGCTCGTCCGTCCTCGACAGCGACCGTTGGCTCATACGCGCCGATCAGATCGGCGCAATGCGTGCATCGCCACAGCTCGCTGCTTGGACGCCCCTGCATATCCGGACCATTACCCGTCACGAACTCGACCACTGAGAAAGCGCTGTTGCCTCAAAGGACCTCGCTTCCCAGACTGCTTGGCGCTAGCGGGACGGGCATGGGTGGTATGCCCGGTCTTTCTGTCGCGGAAAACCCCGCAGTCCGCGCTACACGGCAGCGCATCCGCTCATCCACGGCGTGGACAACCTCCGAGACCTGCGCGTCAATGCTCTGCTCGCCGTCGAGCAGGAGCACGCTGGCTGCCGACAACTCGTCCACTGCCTGGAAGCGGTGAAACTGCGCGGCGACGACCTCTGGGGTGGCGTCGGAGATCCGGTTGGCGCAGCGCATACGCGCCGCCGCCCTGGCAAGCGCCGTCTCGAGCGTCACCTGGCAGCGCACGACCAGGAACGTCAGACCGTCCCGGTTTAGGAGGCGGAAGAGCTTTGCGCGATCGCGGCGTCGGTGGCAGGTTGCATCCACGATCACGCCGCCCGTGCGCTTCAGTTGTGCGAACGCTTCGCGGCTCAAGAGGTCATAGACCGCGCGGGTGAACTGGCTGCTGTAGTGCTCCGGGCGGGCGCGCTTAGTCGGAGCCACACTCGCGTGGCGCTTGCGGGTCGCATCGGAGGAGACGACAGGCAGCCGAGAGCGACGCGCGAGCTCCGCTGCGAGCGTCGACTTGCCGCTCCCCGCCGTCCCGCACACCACGATCGCGACCGGCTGGCGTGCGCGCCAGCAGAAACGCTGCGCGAGCATCCACAGCCGGCCGGCGCGCGCGCGTTCGCGATGGCGCAGGCGACCATGCTGGCTGACGGCGGCGATCACGGCGACCTTCGCCCGCACGAGCGCCCAATAGGCGCAGTAGAAGCTGCGCAGCTGCTCACTCGCGGGACTGCCGCCGGCATGGCGGTAGGCGCCGACCAACTCACCTGCGGCGCGACGACGGCCGTGCGCCTCCAGATCCATCGCCAGGAACGCAAGGTCCTGGGCGACATCCATGTGCCGCAGCTCCGGGTCGAACTCGATCCGGTCAACGATCCGCACCCTAGAATCCAGCAGCACGTGCTCGCAGCGCAGATCGCCGTGCCCGTCGCGCACCTCGCCGGCGCGTACACGCCGCTCGATCTCTCCACGGTGAGCGCTCACGAACGCCTCGGCGAAGCCGCGCATCATCTGTGGCTGCCAGTCGCCGGGGTGATTCAAGCGTTCAAGCTCTCGCAGGTTTGCCTCCCAGGCCGCCAGCAGCTGCTCCGGCTCACCGCCAGGGCACAGGGCACAGTCACGGTGAAAACCGGCAACGCGACGTGCAACCTCTCGCACCTGCGCGCTGGTCAGCGAGCGCGTCTCGATCGTGCCCTGCAGAGTGTCCGCCTCCTCGAAACGGCGCATGTGCACCGTGTACTCAACGGCCCCTGGCGTGTCCGGTGGCGCGAAGCGAAACCCCTCGCCGGCAGGGACGATCGCGCGCACCCCGATGTAGATGCCCGGTGCGAGCTCGCGGTTGACGCGAACCTCCTTCTGGCACGCAGCTCGCCTGCGCGCGAGCGTGCTGTAGTCAAGGAACGCAAGCCGCACCGGCTTCTTGACCTTGTAGGCGAACGAGCCGGCGAGGAACACCCAGGAAGCGTGCGTCTCGTGCACCTCAACCACCGGATGCCCCCGATACATCCCAGGGGACGCGAGCGCCGCCAAAACAGGTGAGTTGGCGGCGATGAGCCGCGCGGCACTCGCGGGAATCTCGACTGCGGCTCCTGCCAGCGCTTGCTCAGAAGCGATCACGGCGAACTCAGCTGGCGCCTGCGCTCATCGTGGCGCTGGTGCGCTCGCTCTCGGCCGCGCTCTCATCGGGCCGCGATCCGCGTGGCACTACCAGGACCGGGCAGTGTGCATCGCGCATCACTGGCGCCGACACGCTCCCCAACAGGGCATGACGCACCGGGCCGTAGGCCCGCGAGCCCAGCACCAGCAGATCCAGCCCCTCGGACCGCTCGACCAGCACTTCGTAGGGATCGCCCTTGATTGTCTGTGCGTAAACCGTTGCGCCAGGGTCGAGCTCGGCGACCGCACGCTCGACGCTCGCGTTGGTCGCCGTATACGTTTCGTCTTCGAGCGTCGACACAGGGATCGCGATCGCTGCATAGCTGCGGATGACCGGGCCGATCCATGAGGCTGCAAGCACGCTGAGCTCGCCACCGAAGATGCCGGCGAGCCCGTGACCCAGCCGCAAGGCGATCCTGCCCTCGGCAGAGTCCGTGAAGCCCACGCCAACGCGCCGCAGTGTTTCCACGTCACGATCGGCGTAGCCAGCGGGTGCCACCAGCACCGCGCACGGGGCGCCATGCACCAAGCGCTCCATCAGGCTGATGTGCAGATGAGCTGCGATCCCTTGGCGAGCCGCGCCGATAACGATCAGCCCGGCATCTTCGTAGCTGGCCATGCTGTGCAGAGCGTGGATCGGCCACGAGGCGCTGCTCCAGTGATACGCAACACCGGCCAACTCCGGGCTGTCGGGCAGGAGCGTCTGCACCGTCTCACGGACGCGCTCCTCAGCAGCATCCGCGGGCACGGAAGACAGCAGCGGGCTGTAGGGGTAGACGAACGTTACGCTCGCGCCCAGCACGGCAGCGAGCGTCCCGGCGAGCTTCACCGCGTCACGACCGGCCTCATCATCCGCATAGCCGACCACGATCTTCTCGAACACCAGAGCACCTTTTCCGCTGTCGTCTGAACCCCGAGCCGGGGACTGCGGCCAGTATCAGAGACCACCGTGCGTCGCGACGAGCGTAGTTTGACCCGATACCACATGGAGCCCTTCCCACAGGCCAAGCCGTTGACCGAGCGCGTAGAACGCGGACCGCGAGCGCTTCACTCACACTCCGTCGGTGATAACCCCGGATGCTTGAAAACGGCGAACATCAGATCCTTGGCACATGAGCGTCACCCAGCCACGTACCCATGCGCCCATGCCCGAACCAGCAGATAGCTCTCACGGCGCGGCGATTCGCGCGCAGGGACTGACCAAGCGCTACGGAGCGACACTCGCGCTCGAGGAGCTCGACCTGGCGGTAGCGCCCGGCGAGGTGTATGGGTATCTCGGCCCCAACGGGTCGGGCAAGACCACCACGATCCGGCTGCTGCTCGGCCTACACAAGCCCAGCGCAGGACAGGCGCACCTCTTCGGCCACGACGCCTGGAGCGACCCGGTGGCCGCGCACCGCCACATCGCCTACGTCGCGGGGGAGCCATTTCTGTGGCCGGGATTGACGAGCGCCGAGACGTTCGAGTTCCTCGCACGGCTGCACGGCGGCGTCGACGCCGCCTACCGAGAGACGCTTGTGGAGCGCTTCCAGCTCGACCAGCACAAGAAGATCAGGGCGCTGTCGAAGGGCAACCGACAGAAGGTGCAGTTGATTGCGGCGCTCGCCAGCCGCGCCGAGCTGCTGCTGCTGGACGAGCCAACCAGCGGGCTTGATCCGCTGATGGAGGTCACCTTCCGCGACTGCATCAAGGAAGCCAAGGAGCGAGGGCAGACCGTTTTCCTCTCCTCGCACATTCTCAGCGAGGTGGAGGCGCTGTGCGATCGTGTCGGCATCCTGCGAGAGGGCAGGCTCGTCGACGAGGGCACTCTGCAGCAGCTACGCCATCTCGCCGCGCAGACGGTGGAGGTCACGTTCGCTGGCCCCGCGCCTGTGCTTGTGCCGCTGCCAGGCGTGCAGGTTCAGGCCGCAGGGCCGAACGCGCTGCGCTTTGAGGTCTCGGGCAGCGTCGGCCCACTGATCGCCGCGCTCGCTGGGGTGGGTGGGGATTCAATTAAGACGTTGACCAGCCGCGAGCCCTCGCTCGAGGAGATATTCATTCACCACTACGACGGTTACAAGGCACGTGGCGGCGAGTAGCAGAGCGCTCTCCGTGCGCAGCCTGCCGCTGCCGACGTCCGCCGGTCGCGCTCCTGTGATCGCGTTGGCGCGGCGGGCGTTCCGCGACGCACGGGTGCGCATGATCTCCTTCGTCTACCTGTTCGCGCTCTACGCCTACATCCAGCCGGTCGGCTACCGCGATGGGTATCCCACGATCGCCGAGCGCACCGACTTCGCACACAGTTTCGCTGACAACAAGGCTGTGCGCTTGTTCTACGGCGAACCGCACGATCTGTTGAGCGTGAGCGGCTACACCGCGTGGCGGGTCGGCGGGACGCTTGCGATCTTCGCAGCGATCTTCGGTTTGTTCGCCGCCGTGCGGGCGCTGCGCACCGAGGAGGATGCGGGCCGCCAGGAGCTCGTGCTCGCCGGGATCGTCGCGCGGCGCACGGCGTACCTTTCCTCGATCGCCGCGATTGCAGCCGGTACTTTGTTGCTGTGGGCCGGTGAGTCCGCGGGGTTCATCGTGGCCGGGCTGCCGGCCGGCGGCTCAATGTATCTCGCGCTGGCCACGGTGTCGATCGTGCCGGTGTGCGCGGGCGCGGGGGCGCTGGCAAGCCAGCTCGCGCCGACGCGGAGGATGGCGCTGGAGTTGGGCGGCGCGGTCCTCGGCGTGTGGTTTCTGCTGCGGGTGATCGCCGACACCGCGAGCGGCGTGGGTTGGCTGCGCTGGTTGACGCCGCTTGGATGGGCGGAGCAGCTGCGCCCGTTCGCCGGCGCGCGGCCGCTCGTGCTGCTCCTCCCGGCCGTGAGCGCCGTGCTGCTGCTCTGGTTGGCTGCGCGGATCAGCGCCGGCCGGGACATCGGCACCGGGGTGCTGCCGGCACGCGAGCGCGCCGAGCCGCGCCTTGGGCTGCTGTCTTCGCCGCTGGCGCAGGCGCTGCGCTCCGAGCGCAGCAGCCTGATCGTGTGGCTCGCCGGCGTCGGCGCGTTCGCATACATCCTGGGCGTGGTCGCCAAGAGCAGCTCCTCAGCCGGAATCTCCAAGAACCTGAACCGCGAGATCGGCAAGCTCGGCACCGGCTCGATCATCACACCCACCGGGTATCTCGGCTTCACGTTCATCTTCTTCGTCCTGGTCATCAGCGTGTTCGCGTGCGCGCAGATCGGCATGGCACGCCACGAGGAGGCAGAGCAACGACTGGAGACGTTGCTCTCGCTCCCGGTCGCTCGCCGCCGCTGGCTCGGCGGACGCCTAGCGCTCGCTGCCGCTGCCGCCGCCGCGCTATCACTGACCGCGGGGCTGCTGGCGTGGGTCGGCGCCGAGTCCGGTGGCGCCGGCATCCCGCTGGGCAAGATGATCGAGGCCGGCGCGAACTGCTTGCCCGTTGCGCTGCTTTTCCTCGGGCTCGCGGCGCTCGCCTACGCGATCGTGCCACGGGCGAGCGGCGCGATCGCATATGGGCTGCTGACGGTCGCGTTTCTATGGGATCTCGTCGGCTCGCTGCTCGTTGTGCCGAAATGGCTGATCGAACTGACCCCGTTCAGGCACATCGGGCTCGTGCCCGCACAGCCCTTCCGCGCCGGCGACGCCGCGATCATGCTCGCCATCGCCGTGGCCTGCGCACTTCTCGCAACATGGATTCTCGCCCGACGCGACCTGACGGGCCCGTGAGGAGGATGAGACCGTGCTGCAGAAGGTAGCCGTCGGGCGTTGGTCGCTGGACGCCTATGAGGGCATCGCGCCGGCGCCGATCATCGAGGAGCTGCGCGAGCACGCACGCGCGCTGCGGGGCGCGCGCATCCTGCACGTCAACGCCACCCCTTACGGCGGCGGCGTCTCAGAGCTGCTGCGCTCCTGTGTGCCGCTGCTGCGCGACCTCGGCCTCCGGGTGGACTGGAAGGTGATCGGTGGTGACCAAGACTTCTTCCACGCCACCAAGGCGCTGCACAACGCGCTGCAGGGAGACCCGCAGGCGCTCACCGAGGATGAGCAGAATGCATACCGCAGGTGCATTCAGGAGAACGCCGCCACGTTGGACGGCGGCTATGACTTCATCATCGTCCACGACCCGCAGCCCGCCGGGCTGCTGGCCGCGCACGGCAAGAAGGATGCGCGGTGGGTGTGGCGCTGTCACATCGACACCAGTGAGCCTAACCCTGACGCCTGGCGGTTCCTCGCCCCATACCTGGAGGGCTTCGACGCTGCGGTGTTCACGATGAGCGAGTTCGCGCCGCCTGGGCTGCCCGTGGGGCGGGTGGAGGTGATCGCGCCGGCGATCGACCCGCTGAGCCCCAAGAACATCGACCTCGACCCGCTCCTCGCCAGCCAGATCCTCGACTGGATCGGCATGGAGATCCCAGGCAGGCTGATAACGCAGGTCTCGCGCTTTGACCAGTGGAAGGACCCGCTCGGCGTGATCGACGCCTACCGGCTTGTGCGCGAGCAGATTCCAGACCTGCAGCTCGCGCTCGTCGGGTCGATGGCGCTCGATGACCCCGAGGGATGGGATGTCTACCGGCAGGTCTCAGACGCCGCCAACCACGATCCGCTGATCCACGTCTACACCAACCTCACCGGCGTCGGCAACGTCGAGGTCAACGCCTTCCAGCGGCTCTCAGAGGTGGTCGTGCAGAAGTCGATCCGCGAGGGCTTCGGGCTCGTCGTCTCGGAGTCGTTGTGGAAGGGCACGCCCGTGGTGGCCGGTCATGCCGGTGGTATCCCGCTGCAGGTCCCCGAGGGCGTCGGCGGCCTGCTCGTCGGGAGTACCGAGGAGTGCGCGCAGGCGCTGCTCAAGCTGCTGGACGATCAACAGTTGCGCGATCGTCTCGGACAGAGCGGACACGAGCATGTGCGCGAGCACTTCCTGCTGCCACGACTGCTGATGGAGGAGCTGCGGCTGCTCGCAACGCTCGACTCCGCGGGCGGCGGCCCGCCCTGACCGGAGGAGAAAACAAGTGGGTCTGCCTGCTGATACGGTCGATCGCGGGTCCACCGAGCCCTCGGTCGAGTTCGACGCGATTGAGAGCGTCGAGCTGCTGCTGCGCGACCTGCGCAGCTCACGCACGGGCCTCTCCACCAGCGAGGCGCAGCGACGGCTGCTGCAGTACGGCCCCAACGAGCTGCGCCGCCGCGGCGGCCTGCGGTGGCCGGGCGAGCTCGCGCGTCAGCTGACCCATCCATTGGCGCTTTTGCTGTGGCTGGCCGCGGCCCTGTCCTTCGCCGTGGGCAGCCTAACGATCGCGGTCGCGGTGCTGCTCGTGATCCTGCTCAACGCGCTGTTCGCGTTCATCCAGGAGATGCAGGCAGAGCGCGCCGTGGAGGCCCTTGCGCAGTTCCTGCCCCAGCACGTCACCGTCCTGCGCGACAGAGCACGAGCGTCCATCCTGGCCGCCGACCTAGTGCCGGGCGACATCGTGCTGGTCGAGGAGGGCGACCGGATCGCCGCCGACATGCGGCTGATCTCCGGTGGCGTGGAGGTTGACCTCTCAACGCTCACCGGCGAGTCCGCGCCGGTGCTGCGCTCCGCCGAGCTGATCGACACGGGCGTACCGCGGATACAGGCGCGGGATCTGTTGTTCAGCGGCACGAGCGCCACCGGCGGCGAGGCCCAGGGGCTCGTGTTCGCCACCGGGATGCACACCGAGCTGGGGCGCATCGCCGCGCTCTCGGAGCGAGTCAAGGAGGAGCCGAGCCCGCTTGAGCGCCAGGTTCGCAAGGTCGCCTGGCTGATTGCCGCAATCGCCATTGCGATGGCCGTCGCCTTCGTCCCGGTAGCAATCTTCGGCGCCGGCCTGTCCTTCACCAACAGCGTCGTTTTCGCGGTCGGCCTACTGGCCGGCAACGTGCCCGAGGGGCTGCTCCCGGTCATCACGCTGGCGCTTGCAGTCGCGGTGCGCCTGCTCGCCCGCCGCGGCGCGCTCGTCAAGCGTCTCAGCGCCGTGGAGACCCTTGGCTCGACCGACGTGATCTGCACCGACAAGACCGGCACCCTGACTCAGAACCAGATGCGCCCCGTCGCGGTCTGGACCCTCACGAACGAAATCCCGCTCGACCCCAAGACATCAGACCCGCCGGAACACACCAGCGACGCCGCCCTCACAGCCCTGGCCGAGACCGCCGCCGCCTGCAATAACGCTCACCTGAACGCCGACGGCAATAGCAGCGGAGACCCAACCGAGATTGCGCTGCTCATCGCTGCGCAGACGCTCGGTGCTGGCGTCGACGCGGCCAGCCGCGAGCACACGCGCGCTCACCAGTACAACTTCGACGCGCAGCGCAAGCTGATGTCCACCATCGACACCGGCGAAGGCCACGACTGGCTGCACACCAAGGGCGCCCCCGAGTCGCTGCTGCCAAGGTGCACCAACGTGCTCCAGCCCGATGGTGAGCAGCACGCGATGCAGCCCTCTGAGCGTGAGCGCGTAATACGTCAGGTGGAGAGCTTCGCCCGGCAGGGCCTGCGCGTGCTGGCGCTCGCACGCAAGCCCCTCGCGCATGGCGGGCCGTCGCCCCGCCGCGAAAACGCCGAGCGCGAGCTGTGCCTGCTCGGGCTGGTCACGATGCGCGACCCACCACGCCCCGAGGTCGCCGAGGCTGTGGACCGCTGCCACCGTGCGGGCATCCGCATCGTGTTGATCACCGGCGACCACCCGCTGACCGCGGCGGCGATCGCCGGCCAGGTCGGCATCGGCGGCGAGAACCCCATGGTGGTCAACGCTCAGGCGTTCGACCACCTGCACGAGCAGGAGGTAAAGGACATCCTCGCCACCGGACGTGAGGTGATCTTCGCCCGCGCCTCACCGGAGACCAAGCTGCAGATCGCCGAGGCCCTGCGCGGTCAGGGTCACGTGGTCGCTATGACCGGCGATGGTGTAAACGACGCGCCCGCGCTGCGTACCGCCGATATCGGTGTGGCAATGGGCCGCTCGGGCACCGACGTAGCCCGCGAGGCGTCGACGATGATCCTCACCGACGACAACTTCGCCACGATCGTCGCGGCGGTCGAGGCGGGCCGTCAGGTCTACGACAACGTTCGCAAGTTCATCCAGTACATCTTCGCTCACGCCACCCCCGAGGTCGTGCCGTTTCTCGTGTTTGCGCTCAGCGGCGGGGCGATCCCGCTTCCGTTGACTGTGCTGCAGCTGCTCGCCTTCGACGTGGGCTCAGAGACGCTGCCATCGCTCGCGCTTGGCCGCGACCCGATCGAGCCGGGCAGCATGGACCGTCCGCCACGACCTCGCTCAGAGGGAGTCATCCAGCCGCCGATGCTCTTGCGCGCCTGGCTGTTCCTCGGCGTCATGGTCGCCGGACTCTCACTCGCTGGCTTCTTCTACGTCCTTGACCGTGCCGGCTGGCACACCGGCGATCCCGTCGGCGCCGGCACGCGGCTTCACCACGCCTACCTGCAGGCGACCACGATGACGTTCCTGGGGATGATCACTGGGCAGATCGGCACCGCGTTTGCCGTGCGAACCCGACGCGCCTCGCTGTGGTCCATCGGCGTCCTCAGCAACCGCTACCTGCTCGGCGCGATCGTCGCCGAGCTGCTGCTTGCCGCCGTCTTCATCTACACGCCGCCGCTGCAGTCGCTGCTGGGGACCGCGGCGCTGCCCGTGCACGATCTCCTGTTCCTGCTCCCGTACCCTTTCATCGTGTGGGGCGCAGATGAGTTTCGTCGCTGGCTGGTACGCCGCCACACGCTTCCGCAGGCCGCGTAGGCTGCGCTCACGTTGAGCTTTGGCACCCTGACCGTGATCGTGCTCGCCGGGCTCGGCGGCCCACTGCTCGCGCTCAGCGAACGACGCTTCGTTCCGATCGTGGTGGGCGAGATCATCGCCGGCATCCTCGTCGGCCCGGAAGCTCTGAGCATCGTGGACCCCGCCAACACCACGATCGCGTTTCTCGGCCAGGTGGGGTTCGCAATGCTGATGCTGACCGTCGGGATGCACCTGCCGCTGCGCGACCCGCGGCTGGCCCGCTCGCTGCGCGGCGGAACGCTGCTGGCCGCGATCGTCGCTGTGCTCGCCATACCGGCAGGTCTGCTCGCCGCCACGCTCGCCGACACCGCCCACGCCAGCATCTACGCCGTGCTGCTCGCATCGGGGTCAGCCGCCGTGCTGCTGCCCGCGCTCGAGGAGGCCGACGCGACCGGACTCGACGCGCTGGCGGTAATGGCGCAGGTCACGATCGCCGACATCGTGACGATCCTGACCGTCCCAATCGTGCTACAGCCCGGCCGCACCCTGCACGCGCTGCTCGGCGGCGTGCTCGTCGCCGCAGGCGTCCTGCTGCTGCTCGCCACCGCGCGCGTGCTCAGAGGCCGCGCGTGGGTGGGACACGTGCGCCACCTCTCAAAGCAACGCCATTGGGCACTCGACCTGCGCCTCTCGCTGCTCGTCCTGTTCCTGCTCGCATGGGTCGCGCAAAAGAGCGGCACCAGCGTCCTGATCGCGGGCTTCGCCGCCGGGCTGATGGTCGCGCTGATCGGCGGCCCCAAACGCCTCTCCACACAGGTACGCGGAGTCGCCGACGGCCTCTTCATACCCCTGTATTTCGTCGTGCTCGGCAGCCAGCTCGACCTCCACGGACTCTTTGAGCATCCTGAGATGCTCGTGCTCGCCGCCGCGCTCGCACTACTGAACATCGTGATCCATCTCGTCGCGGTCCTGGTCACACGCAGGCCACTGAGCGCGGGCCTGGCCGCCAGCGCACAGCTCGGCGTGCCCGCCGCCATCGCCTCACTCGGGCTCGCCGCGCACGTCCTATCGGGCACGGTCGCCACCGCGATCGTCGCGGCGGCCGTGGTCAGCCTCGGCATCTGCGCGATCGGCGTCGAGCGGATGCTGGCCCACGAAAGCCACCTCACGCCTGCTGGGACTGGTCTTCAAGCACCATTCTGACCTGCCTGGCGATCTCAAGATCCTCCCGACTGGCGAGCAGGAGCGTGCGGACGCCCGCTCCGCCGGCGCCGATCTCAGTATCCCTGGACGCCTGCCGGTTACGGGTCTCATCGAGGCTTACCCCCAGGAACCCCAGCCCATCGGCGGCACGGGAGCGCACCGCCGGCGAGTGCTCGCCGACGCCACCTGTGAACACGAGCACATCCATGCCCTCCAGGGCAGCGGCCATCGCGGCGATCGCGCCGCGCAGCCTGTGCAGATAAACATCGAGTGCGAGCCGCGCCTGAAGGTCCCCCGAGTCGACGCGCGCGAGGACCTCGCGCATGTCAGCGGTGCCGCACAATCCCAGCAGCCCGGAGCGGTGCTCGAGCGCATCCGCCAGCTCTGCGGCGGAGATGCCCTCGTGCTCTGAGAGCCACAGCAGTATCCCCGGATCGACATCGCCGCTACGGGTCGCCATCACCAGGCCGGCGAGCGGAGTGAACCCCATCGTCGTATCGCGCGAGCGGCCGTCGGCGATCGCGCATAGCGACGCGCCGGCTCCCAAATGGCAGCTCACGATCCGAAGCTCCGAGGCCGCCCGATCCAGCAGCTGCGGTACACGACGGGCGACCCAGGCATGGGACAGCCCGTGGAAGCCGTAGCGGCGAAGACCCCAACGCTCCCGCCAAGCGGCCGGCAGCGCATAGGTCGCGGCAGCATCGGGCAGCGAGGCGTGAAAGGCGGTGTCAAAGCACGCGACCGCAGGCAGCCCTGGAAGAATCTCCGTCACAGCATCGAGCGCCGTGAGCGACTTGGGCTGGTGAAGCGGCGCCAGGTCACATAGCTCGCGCATCGCCACCTTCATGCCCGTGTCGATCCTCACAGCTTGCGTGAAGCGCTCCCCGCCGTGGACGATCCGATGACCAACGGCGTCCGCCTCACCGATCGAGGAGCGCAATATCTCCGTGAGCTCACACGGATCGAAGCGGGACCCGTCGATGGGCAGCTCCCGCGAATCGACTATGTGGTCGTGGTCGTCCAGCAGGGTCAGCTTGAGCGTGCTTGAGCCCGCATTGACGACGAGTACGCGCACTGAGCGCCTATGCCCGTGTGTCCCGCGCGGAGTGAGCGTCACCTACGACGGGCCATCGCCACTGCACCAGCTCGGGCGGGTCCTGCCCATGCTGGCGCGTATAGGCGCGGTGGCGCAGCCGCTCGTCGCTCATGTGCTGGCGCAGGTGCGCGGCGCGCTCGGCCAGGGCGGGAACGCGGTCGATCACGTCCATCACCAGATGGAAGCGGTCGAGGTCGTTGAGCATCACCATGTCAAACGGCGTCGTGGTCGTACCCTCCTCCTTGTAGCCGCGCACGTGCAGGTTGTGATGGTTGGTACGCCGGTAGGTGAGACGGTGAATCAGCCACGGGTAGCCGTGGTAGGCGAAGATCACGGGCTGGGCGGGGGTGAACAGCGCGTCGAACTCCCGGTCGGACAGGCCGTGCGGATGCTCGCTCTCTGGCTCCAGGCGCATCAGGTCGACCACGTTGAGGACCCTGACCTTCAGGTCGGGAAGCTGCTCGCGCAGGATCGCCGCGGCGGCCACGGTCTCAAGTGTTGGCACATCGCCGGCGCACGCCAGCACGACATCGGGCTCTGTGCCTTCGTCGTTGGAGGCCCAATCCCACACGCCGATGCCGCGCGTGCAGTGCGCGATCGCCTCATCCATCGTCAGGTAGTCGAGGGCCGGCTGCTTGCCGGCGACGATCACGTTCACGTAGTCGCGGCTGCGTAGGCAGTGATCGGCGACCGACAAAAGGCAGTTCGCGTCCGGTGGCAGGTAGACGCGCACGATCTCCGCCTTCTTGTTGACCACGTGGTCGATGAAACCGGGGTCCTGGTGTGAGAACCCGTTGTGATCCTGGCGCCACACGTGCGATGAGAGCAGGTAGTTCAGGGAGGCGATCGGCGCTCGCCACGGGATTCCTCTTGTCACCTTCAGCCACTTGGCGTGCTGGTTGAACATCGAGTCCACGAGGTGAATGAACGCCTCGTAGCTGTTGAACAGGCCATGCCTGCCGGTCAGCAGGTAGCCCTCAAGCCAACCCTGGCAGAGGTGCTCGCTCAAGACCTCCATCACGCGCCCATCCGGCGCGAGGTGATCGTCGCTCGGCAGCCGCTCGGCGTCCCATGCGCGGTTTGTGACCTCAAACACCGCGCTCAGACGGTTGGAAGCCGTCTCATCGGGACCCATGACGCGGAAGTTCTCGGGGTTCGCCGTGATCGTGTCGCGCAGGAAGGCGCCCAGTAGCCGTGTCGGCTCGCTGACGTTCCCCGTCGGTTCGGGCACCTCGACCGCGTAGGCACGGAAGTCCGGCAGCTCAAGCTCGCGCAGCAGACGACCACCGTTGGCGTGCGGGTTCGCACTCATCCGCCGCTCACCCTCGGGCGCGAGCGCGGCCAGTTGCGCGCGCACCGCACCATGCTCGTCGAATAGCTCCTGCGGCCGGTAAGAGCGCATCCATGCCTCAAGCTGCGCCAGGTGCCCGGGGTTGCCCACCACATCTGCCAGCGGCACCTGGTGAGAGCGAAACGACCCCTCCGCCGGCAGGCCGTCGACCAGCTTCGGGCCGGTCCAACCCTTCGGAGTACACAGCACGATCATCGGCCAGCGTGGACGCTCGCGCTCACCGTCCTCGCGTGCTCTGCGCTGGATCTCGGTGATCTCGCCCGTCACCTCATCCAGGGTGGCGGCCATCAGCTGGTGCATCGCCTGCGGCTCTGAGCCTTCCACGAACCGCGGGGCGTACCCGTAGCCCTCCAGCAGGGCGCGCAGCTCTGCTCTTGGGATGCGTGCGAGCACGGTGGGGTTGGCGATCTTGTAGCCGTTCAGATGCAGCACCGGCAGCACCGCGCCATCGCGCACGGGATCAAGGAACTTATTGGAGTGCCAGCTCGTGGCAAGCGGTCCCGTCTCGGCCTCGCCGTCACCGACGACGCAGCACACGAGCAGGCCGGGGTTGTCGAACGCCGCGCCGTAGGCGTGCGCGAGCGAGTAGCCGAGCTCGCCGCCCTCATGGATTGACCCTGGAGTCTCCGGCGCCACGTGGCTCGGAATGCCACCGGGGAAGGAGAACTGCCGGAACAGGCGGCGTAGGCCCTCCTCGTCGCGGCCTATGTGGGGATACACCTCGCTGTAGGTGCCCTCCAAATACACGTTTGCCACCACGCCAGGTCCACCATGACCGGGACCTGTCACGAAGATCGCGTTTACGTCGCGCGCGCGGATCACCCGGTTCATGTGCACGTAGATGAAGTTCAAGCCAGGGGTCGTGCCCCAATGGCCCAGCAGCCGCGGCTTGACGTGCTCCACGCGCAGCGGCTCACGCAGAAGCGGGTTGTCGAGCAGATAGATCTGGCCGACCGACAGGTAGTTCGCTGCGCGCCACCAGCCGTGCAGCGCGCGCAGCTCATCGCGGCAGAGCACAGCGGGCGTGGCACTCACCGTCGCCTCATCACTCACAGCCAAGACTTTACGCGTGTGTCCGAGCGTGAGCTCGGCACCTGACCTATGCGCTCCGCTGGGAGCGGTAGTGCTCGCGCCAGATCAGCCGATGGATCGGTATCGAGCGGGGGATGCGGTTGACGATCGGCAGGAATGGGATGCAGATGAACGCCAGGCTGAGGATCGCCATGATCAGCATCACTTGGATATCGGCGTTGGACGAGGCCTTGATCGGTTCGACCTGATACCAGAGGGTGTAGAGCCACAGCCACGTCTGGCCCGGATAGCTGCCGGTCTCGTTCATCATGCCCCACTGATCGCCGAGCAGATGCTGAGCTTCGGCGCGTTCGGCAAGCAGTCCACCGTCGGCCATGAACAGCAGCGGCTTGGTGTAGTCGGTCTGGAAGAACTGGTTGCCGGTCAACAGGGCGCCGTCGAGGCCGCCACTTTGAGCGAGGCTCAACAGGCCCGCCATCATCGCCGGCACCGGACCCGCAGGGCCGCTTGGCTTGACCGTGACCGTGCCGGTGCCTTCGTTCTCTGAGACCCCGCTCGGCGGAGCCTTCTTTTCTTCGATCGCAGTTTCATATTCTTCAAGCGGCTTGGCGTAGGCTTCACCCCAAGCCTTCTTCATCGCCGCCGGCGCAGCTGCGTATTCGGCGAGGGCCTTGCGCAATGCCGGATCACCTGGGATCGTGCGCAGTGGTCCGAGCACGTAGTCTTCGGCTGTGTTGATGGGGTGGCTGACGCCCAACCAGCGCTGGGGGTGCAGTATCAGGAAGTGCTGGACGCTGCCGCTCGAGTGGTTGTAGGGCGGGCCGTATTCGGCGGTGTCACTGGTGCCGTTCAGCTCCTTGGCTGCGGTGGCAGCAAAGTTAATTGGCTGCTGCCGTGACCACTGCGCGATCGTCGAAGGCTTCTCATCGGGCGATGAGAACAGGATGCTCAGCACGACGGCGAGCACGGCGATCACGCCAACCGCGATCGTCAACTCCTTGATCAGGTCATAGGGGGCGTAAGCGCCTTTCCACGGCTGCGTACTGTCTTTAGGTCGCAGAAAGCTCACGTCACAGCTCCCATTGAGGAGGCCCCGTCATCGCCAGCCGGCGCGTCGACGGTTGGGGCCGCGCTCGTTGTCTGTTGAGGCAGCTCGAATGGCGGCACGACGCCGTGACGACGCACGAGCAACACATGGGCGATCACCAGCGCGACCACTGCGGCCGGGAGCAGCAGGATGTGGTAGCTGTACATCTGCCCGAAATTGGTCAGGTTGAAGAACGCGCCGATCCCGACCGAGTTCATTGCATCCTTGGCCTGCGTGGAGATCCACTGCGCGTCGAAGTTCTGCTGGGAGACATACCCGGTGAGCGCACAGGGCACGGCGACCAGGAACGTGACCGCGCCCGTCACCCACACTCGCCCACGTCCGCCGCGCCAGGCGGCCATCCAAAACTTGCCCCACAGGTGAACGACCATCACGAAGAAGAACAGCTCGACCGACCACAGGTGGATCGAGTTGAAGAAGTGCCCCACACCCGTGTAGTGCCACCAGGCTGGGCCCTTCAACGAGAGGATCACACCCGAGCCGATGATCACGACCAGCGAGGCGATCGAGGCCACGCCGAACACATAGATCCAAGACGCCACGTATGTGGGCTGCCCGTCGGGCAACAGCTTCTCAGGAGGCAGCGCCTGCACCGCGCGTTCACGCGTGCGGACCGTCCAGGAGCGCTTGTTGGCGGCAGTCGTGGAGTCAGAGGAGGGAGTTGTAGTGCTCACGAGCGGCCTCCCGCGGCCCTGCGTGCATCCGCGCGGCGAGCCGCGCCCGGAAACGGCAAGACGATCGCCAGCGCGAACACCACGAGCATCACGCCAATCACCACGACGTTCGCGACCGACATGTGGATGAAGTGCCAATCCACCGTGTGCGCGGGATGGTTGAGGTTGAATACTGCCCCCAGCACAAGCTGATTCACGACCAGCCTCCTCGGATCGGCCGACCACCTCTGCTGGCCGGTGTGCAGGATGAGCTACCGATCGTACTCTTGCTCTGCAGCCGACGCACCTCAAGCAGCCCACGGTTCTCCACGCGTGGCGCGGCCGTCTGGCGGCGCGAGCTGGCAAGTTCCTCCGCGAACGCCGGGAGGATCGCGCGCAGGCGATCCAGCCGGTCGAGCAGGTGCTCGCGGTCGAGCGCCCCAGCAGCGGCGCGCGAGCCGGCACGCAGCCGGGGGCCGCTGGAGGTGACGCGCAGCGAGGACGAAGACGCGGTACTCATCTCGCTGCCACAGTCGGTCTTTTCGGCTCGCATCTCATCGCGACCGCATCCTCGCCTACGCCGCCACGCCCATTTATCCGATGAGTCCACCGGGGAGCAGTCAGTGCTCACTACGGACTACCACGGGGGGCAGCCCCGATGCTTGGGGCCGAGCGTGCTCATATGGTGCGACCTGCAATGCCAGGACGCACCCTCCGCATAGCGCGCATCGCTGGAATCCCAGTCGGGGTCAGCCCGTGGTGGCTTGCGATCGTCGCTCTGATCACGTGGTTGCTCGGGGCGTCCTACTTCCCCGAAGTGATCCACGGCGTCAGCCCGATCGTCTCCTACGCATTGGGTTTGGCGAGCGCGCTGTTGCTGTTCGTGAGCATCCTCGCGCACGAGTTCGGGCACGCTCTGGTTGCACGCAGGTACGGCGTCGAAGTGGAAGAGATCGACCTGTGGCTGCTCGGCGGGATCTCGCGGATGCGCGGCGAGGCTCACGACCCGCGCGATGAGCTGCGCTACGCCCTCGCCGGCCTCGCCGTCACAGCAGTGATCGCCGCGTGCTTCGGCGTAGCTGCGCTGCTTTTGCCCTCCTCGACGCCGGCGGCCATTCGCGCGCTGGTCGAGTACCAGGCGTTCGTCAACGCTCTGATCCTCATCTTCAACCTGCTGCCGGCGTTCCCGCTGGACGGTGGACGCGTGCTGCGCTCACTGTTGTGGCGCCGAAGCGGCGAAATCGGCAAGTCCACCGAGATCGCCGCGAGCGTCGGCCGTGCGTTTGGATACGTGATGATCGGCCTGGGCGCCCTGGAGCTCATAAGCGGTGCTCCCCAGGGCCTATGGCTTGCGTTGATCGGCTTCTTCGTGGTGATGGCCGCCGGCGCACAGGCAACAAGTGCACAGGTGCACGCCGCCCTCTCCGGTGTCCAAGCCAGCGAGCTGATGTCAGCGCCGGCGGTCAGCATCCCCGAGCACACACCCGTTGCGCACGCCGCCAGAGCCTATTTTCGACCCTACCGTTACACCGCTTTCCCCGTCGTTGATGAGTTGGGGCGAGCGGTCGGAATGGTGAGCATCGCCCAGGTGCAAGCGCTTGCCCGACAGCGCCGAGCGTTGCAGGAGCTAGCCGGGGTCGTCGATCGTGACCCAGGCTTGATCGTTCATGGAGACGAGGATGTTGCCGGCCTGCTCGAACGGCCCGCGTTCGCTCGCGTCGGCCGCGCTGTCGTCGTCGATGCGCCGGGCAAGCCACTTGGCTTGATCTCGATCACCGATGTGCAGCGTGCGCTGCGCGCCTCCCGGCTTGCCGACAGCGCCGCGAACAGGCACGCAGCGGCCGGCTAGGCACCATGAGGGTGATCGACGCGCAGCAGCTCGAAAACGCCCTGCAGGCGCTGCCGGTTTCCGAGCTGCGGGTGGTGGCGAGCGGCAACCTGGCGACCCCGCGAGCCCTGTTGGAGACGGTCGAGCGCTCAGTGGGGCGCTACCGCTTGTTCATGCTCGCCGCGCACGGACCGTTGCCTGTACGCGACGGTGTGATCTTCGAGACGCCATTCATCGGGCCAGGGATGCGCGACGCGGGCGGGCGGCTTGACTATCTGCCGATGCGCCTCTCGCTCGTCCCGCGACTGTTCGCGACGATGCGCCCGCCTGACGTCGTGCTGCTGCACACCTCCACGCCAAGCAAAGGGAAGGTCTCGCTCGGGATCGAGGTGAACATCCTTCCCGCCGCGATCGAAGCGGTGCGTGCTCGCCGCGGTCTCGTGGTCGCACAACTGAACCCCAACATGCCCTACACGCTCGGCGACAGTGAGCTCGATGAGGAGCTGATCGACCTCGCGATCGAGGCGCCCGAAGACCTCCACTCGCCCGCACTCGGACCGGGGCACGAGCACGCCGAGCGGATCGCTGAGCTCGTCGCCGGCATGGTGCAGGATGGCTCCACACTGCAGCTCGGCATCGGCCAGGTCCCCGACGCGACGCTGCGTGCGCTCGCCGGCCGGCGCAACCTCGCGATCTGGTCGGAGATGATCTCAGACGGAGTGATGCACCTCGACCGGGGCGGAGCGCTCGACGGCACACGCCCGATCGCATGCTCGTTCCTGTTCGGCTCGCCCGAGCTCTACGGGTGGGTCGACCGCAACCCCAGGCTGAGGATGACTCGCACCGAGACGGCCAACGACCCTTCCCGCATCGCGGCCCGTCCAGCGATGGTCTCCATCAACACGGCGCTGCAGGTCGATCTTTACGACCAGGCCGGTGCCAGCCATATCGCGGGACGTCTGTACTCCGGTTTCGGTGGCCAGCCCGATTTTGTCGAGGGTGCGCTGCACTCGTCAGGTGGGCACGCGGTGATCGCGCTGCGCTCCTGGCATGAGCCAAGCGAGCGCTCGACGATCGTCCCCCGACTGAGCGACCCGGTGACTTCCTTTCAGCATTCCGCGGTCGTCACCGAGCAGGGCTGCGCGCACATCTTCGGGGGCAGTCAGCGCGCACAGGCCCGGCTGATCATTGAGCGCGCCGCTCACCCCGACGCGCGCGAAGAGCTGCATCAACACGCAGCGACGCTTGGGCTCGACGCCGCGCGAGCCACGGTCCAGCAGAGCTGAGGGTCCGTAGTAACCCCCGCTGGACCACAGGTGGGCGCTTCGGATGATCAGCGTGCAAGCCCGGTCTAGGTTTAGCGAGAACCCCGACAAGGAGACTTCCGATGTTCAACAACGTGCTCGTGGGAGTAGACGGCAGGCCAATAGGCCGCGACGCCATCGCCCTCGCTTCCCGTCTGATCGACCCCGACGGGAAGCTGACGCTCGCCCACGTGCACAGCGGCCCGATGCGCCCCACGCACGCCGTCACCCCCGGCCTGTTGCGCGAGGAGCGCGAAGCGTCCGCGAAGCTGCTCGAACGAGAACGCGCCGCCAGCGAGATCAACGCCGAGCTCGTCAGCGTCGTCGGGGCCAGCCCAGGCCGCGCGCTTCACCAGCAGGCCGAGGAGCAGCACGCCGACCTGCTGGTCGTAGGCTCCTGCAGCCGCGGCGTCCTCGGCCGCACGATGCTCGGCGACGACACCCGCAGCGCACTCAACGGCGCCCCCTGCGCAATCGCGATCGCCGCCCTCGGCTACGCAGAGCACCCCACGCCGCTGGCGAAGATCGGCGTGGGATACGACGGTTCGCCCGAGAGCAAGCTCGCCCTGCAGACCGCGCGTCAAATCGCGCAGGCCACCAGAGCAACCGTCGAGGCCCTCGAAGTCGTTTCGCTCCCGACCTACAGATACATGGGGATCGGCCCGTCTCTCCTTGGGGAAGGTCTCAACGAGATGCTCAAGGAAGCCAGCGCCCGCATGGAGGAGCTGCCCGAGGTACACGGGCAGGCCGTCTGCGGCCTCACCGGCGAGGAGCTCGCCACGTTCGCCAACACCGTCGATCTGCTGATCGTCGGCTCACGCAGCTACGGTCCGATGAAGCGAATGATGCTCGGCAGCACCTCCAGCTACCTGGAGCGCCACGCCCGCTGCTCACTGCTCGTAATGCCACGCAACCTCATCGCAGAGACCGCCGACGAAGAACAGCAGGCCATCCACGAGCCAGCAGAGACCCACTCCGCGATCCGATGAGCCGTATGCCCCTACAAGCGCACGAACGACGATCCGCACGGCCAGAGCGCGAACTCGATACCGTCACCAGCATGAGCGAGTCCAATACCGCATCGCCTAAGAGCACCGGCGACGGCGGGGAGTCCGCTGCGGCGACGATCCGCATTGTGCTCGCCGACGATCACACCGTCGTGCGCAGCGGGCTACAGCTCCTGCTCGACAACGAGCCGGACTTCGAGGTCGTAGCGCAGGCCAGCGATGTCGACAGCGCTCGCCGCTATGTGCGCGGACACCATCCTCGAGTGCTCGTGCTCGACCTGAACATGGCCGGCGAGCTGAGCATCGAATCGATCCCGCAGATCCGCGAGGAGTCCCCCGACACTCAGATCGTCGTGCTTACAATGCAGACCGAGCCGGCATTCGCCCGCGAAGCTCTCTCCGCTGGCGCGCTTGGCTACGTGCTCAAGGACGCCGCCGAGCATGAGCTCGTCGAGGCGGTGCGCAACGCAGCGGCCGGGGAGAGCTACCTGAACCCCCGTCTGGGAGCCAGGATCGCTGCCGCGCCGCCGCCCGGACCCCCCGACGATCTCTCAAAGCGCGAGGTCGAGGTGCTCGCGCTGATCGCACACGGGCACACCAACACTGAGATCGCCGAGCAGCTCTACCTCTCGGTTCGCACCGTCGAGACTCACCGCTCGCACATCCAGCAGAAGCTCAGGCTCACCACCCGCTCCGAGCTTGTCGGCTACGCGATTGAGCGCGGACTCATCAACTCCTGAGTCCAACCGGCCCGCCGTGCGGCCCTGCGTCGACCGTCTCGTTCCAGGTGTGCTCAGGGAAGCGTTTGCGTGCCGTGCGCCACGCCGAGGTGGGAAACTCGACTGCATCCGAGCCGTCGCGCAAGGCGACACGGGCGTCGAAGCCGTCGCGAAAGACGGCCAGCATCGAACGGTTCTGCGGCAGCACCTCCGCGATGAATCGGGTGATACCGTGCTCCTCGGCCACGCTTGCCAGGCGCTCGATCAAGATCGTGCCAAGGCCCTGGTCATGCAGGTGATCGGCGACCTCCACCGCGACTTCCGCGCGCGTATCGTCAAGCTGGATGTAGAGGGCATGGCCGACGAGCGTGCCGGTCTCGTCGTGGGCGAGCAGACCGTAACGGTCAGGGCTCGTAGTCGCCGCCAAGTGCGCAGCGCTCCTCACATCAGCCCCGCCGGTAAAGAACCGCAGATAGCGCGCCTGCGCGCATAGGCCGGCGAGGAACGAGCGCAGCGCCGGCTCATCCTGCTCGCCGACGGGGCGCACGGTCACACGCGAGCCGTCGCGCAGCCGCACAAGCTCCGGTGCTGTTGGCGCCGCTGTCGCTGCGGTCGACATGGACTGGGAGGCTCTGCGCACGATGCCAAGAAGCCTTGCGCGCCATCGAACCGCGGACATCCGCTGCCATCCGCCCTACCCAGCGGAGTGACTACGGAGTGGAGCGAGACTCAAAGAGCTTGCACAAGGGAGGAAGTGCGGAGCGCTCCGTCCTCGCAAATCCACGCAAAGGTGGTTCAATGAACTGGCGTGTAGGATCGCAACCGGGATGAAGCAGCTGATGGACCGAGCGACGCTGAAGATTCTCGATGTCGCTCGCAGCGTGCTCAGCGAGCTGGACCTGGACGTGGTGCTCGACCGCGTGCTGGACGCCGCGCAGGAGCTGACCGAGGCCCGTTACGCCGCCCTGGGGGTGCTCAACAAGGACGCCAGCGAACTCAGCCGTTTCATCACGCGAGGCATCGACAAGACCGCCCACACCGCGATCGGCTCGCTGCCGCGCGGGCGTGGCGTCCTCGGGGTGCTGATCGAAGAGCCGGCGCCCTTGCGTCTGAGCGACGTCGAAGAGCACCCTCGCTCTTACGGCTTCCCTTCCGAGCACCCGCCGATGAGGACCTTCCTGGGCGTCCCGATCGTGATCGACGGCGAGCCCTTTGGGAACCTCTACCTGACCGAGAAGGCGGGCGGCGTCGACTTCTCCGAGGCCGATGAGCAGGCAGTTGTCATTCTGGCCGAGTACGCGGCCGTCGCGATCGACCACGCTCGCCGCTACGCCGGTGCGAGCGAGCGCCGCGACGAGCTTGAGCGCACGGTTGCGACTCTCCAAGCCACGACCGAGATCGCGCGCTCTCTCGGCGGGGAGACCGACCCGGAGGTCGTGCTTAAGCTGGTCGCCAAGCGCGGGCGCGCGTTGGTCTCCGCGCGCACGCTGCTGATCGAGCTCATCCACGGCGAGCAGCTCGTGATCGCCGCTGGCGCCGGAGAGCTACCAGCCGGTGTGATCGGACAGCGAGTCGCACTCGCCAGCACGGTCGCGGCTCAGGCGATGCGCACCCGCCGCGTGCAGCACCTGGAGGATGAGCTGAATCGTGCCCGCTTCGATGAGCACGGCCTCGGGCAGTTCGGCGTGGAAGCTGCGGGAGGCATCGTGGTCCCGCTGATCTTCCGCGGCGCGACCCACGGCGTGCTGCTGGCTCTCGACCGCCTCCGCGACGGGCCAACGTTCTCAGCTGAGGACGAGCGCCTGCTGGAAGCCTTCGCCACCAGCGCGGCGAGCGCCGTGGCGACCGCTCAGTCCGTGACCTCCGAGCGCCACCGCCAGCGACTTGCCGCCGCTGAGGGCGAGCGCAGCCGCTGGGCACGAGAGCTCCACGACGAGACGCTTCAGAGCCTGAACGCGTTGCGCCTCGGATTGGCAGCCGCCGGGCGCTCCGAGCAATCCCCGACAGCAAAGCCCGTGTTCCTCCAGTCTGTCGAGCAGCTCGAAGGCACGATCGCAGATCTTCGTGCGCTGATCACCGATCTGCGCCCAGCAGCACTGGACGCGCTTGGCGTCAAGGCGGCGATCGAGACGCTTGCCGATCGCAACGCCCGTGAGGGCTTGGAGATCGACATCAGTATTGAGCTGGCATATGAGCAGGGAGAGCAGCCCACTCGGCCTATCGACGAGCTGGAGACCGCGCTCTACCGGATCGCCCAGGAGGCACTTACCAACGCGACCAAGCACGGCCAAGCTACGCGCGTCGTCGTAGAGATCCACGAGGACCCCACGACCGTTCACCTCACTGTCCGCGACGATGGCGACGGCTTCGACCCTGATGCACAGAGCGACGGCTTCGGGCTACTCGGCATACGCGAGCGCACCGAGCTACTGGGCGGCGAGCTGCAGATCAACTCCACTCCAGGGAAAGGCACCACTCTGAGCGTTCGCCTCCCCGTTCGACGCCGAGCTGAAGAGGCCACGCGAACCATCAGGCCAGGACAGTTCTCTGCCGAGGCCAAGCGCAGACAACGTCAACGCGGCTAAGCGTTAGTACGAACTCCTCCCGGTCGAGCCCTCGCGCGGCCGGATGATGCACGATCGCACCGTGATCTGACGGATAGACGAGCGACTCGTATCCCTCATCCCAACTAACGCGGAAATGGAGATGCCCAGGCATGCCGAGCACCTCCACGATCTTCCCGCGCCGCGAAGGGCCATCGGAGACGGGCACGACGTGGCGAACTACGTCCCAGCCGATAGCAGCTGGAGGCACCTGCGTGGATGTCACAGAGGCCAGTAGTGGCCCGCGTGAGCGGCGGCGCGCGATGTCAAAAGCGGCTCCGGCGCCGCCGATTGCGCCGGCTCATCGGAGGTCAGCGCGGCGAGCGTCTCTCGCACGCACTCCGCCAGCGCAGCCGGCTGGTAGCCGCCCTCCAGCACCGCTCCGAGTGGCACGCCAAGCGATACGGCAAGCGCGCGCACGTGACGGGCCATCTCCGCGAACGAGCTCGCCTCCAAGCGACAGCCTGCCAGCGGGTCCTCACGGTGCGCGTCAAAGCCGGCGGAGATCAGCACGAGCTCCGGCGCGAAGCTCTCGGCAACCGGGATCACGATGTGCTCTAGCAGCGACAGCCACTGCTCCTGCTCAGAGCCGGCCGGGACAGGCAGGTTGACCGTATAGCCCTCGCCCGCACCCGATCCAACGTCGCTCAGCGAGCCCGTCCCCGGATAGATGCCCGCCTGATGGATGCTCACGAACAGGACATCGGAGCGGCGGCGAAACGCCTCGGCGGTCCCGTTGCCGTGATGCACATCCCAATCGACGATCAAGACGCGCCGGGCGCCCAGCTCGCTCGCTGTCGGTGGCGTTGAGGTGATGGCGCGTTGTGAGGCGAGAAACAGCGGCACGAGACCTGGGTGGATCGGCACTGCGCGGTGGCGCCCGCCCTTGGCGTGACGGACACGAACAACCCGCCGTTCGAGATCCACGTCATCCCAGTCCAGGCCGAGCAGCTCCGCATGGCGTAGGCCGCCGTAAGCGAAAAGCGCAAGCAGCAGCTGGTCACGCTCGCGCTTGCCGGCGTGCAAGCGACTCCACACGCCCTTGTGGCTGGGCATGCGCAGCAGGCGCGCGAGCTCAGCGCGGTCGATGATGTCGGGCAGCGCTTCGCGCTGCTTGGGTGAGCGCAGCACACTGGCCGGGTCACGCTCGAGGTAGTCGCTCTCCACGCAGAAGCGGAAGAAGCAGCGCAGCGGTCGTCCTCGCCTGGCTTGACGGCGAGGGGCGATGCGTGGCCTCCTCGGCGAGGAAGCGCCGCAGATCAGGCGTGCGAACATCGGCCAGCACCGCGATGCCATGGTCTCGTAGGTGCTGCAGGCAGGCGCGCACGTCGTGCTCATACGCCTTGCACGTTAAGTCGGCCAGCCGGCGCTCGACTCGACAGTGGATCGCAAAGTCAGACAACGCATTGAACATCCAGGCCTCCATTCTCGAATAGAGGCGAGCATGCCGTCAAATACGTCCGGCTTACAGACCAGCTACGGAAAAGCCCCGCTAACGCGGGGTTTTTCTATTGGTCAGTCGCTGGGTGCTCGACTGGGTAAGCAAAAAGAAGGGCCCCAGAAGGGGCGATCTCTATGGAATCGCTCGGCGCAGGCGCCCAGGCAAACTCCGGCAGCGCTCCACACCGCGGTTCGGAGTTACGCCTAGCCATGGACGGCTGCAATTGACGCGAGAGCAGGGGCCGTCGCGGTGGCGGGTTTCCGAGAGTGCGACCTCTCGCGGGTGAAGAGCGATCGGGGACCGACAGGTTGCCTCCCGGGACCCGCCCAAGTGCCCGCCAGGGCTATGCGGCAGGCATGGCCTTGCCGACTCCCGCGCGCATCTCGTCGGCATTCATGACCGGCGAAAACGTGATCTTGGCGCCGAGCCCCTGGAAGAACGGCTCAGCCGCCGGGGGGATTTCGCTGGAGTCCGCCATCTCGAAAAAGATCAGGCCGGTGCGCATCCCATCCGTCGACGTGAAGTACGCCGCCTCCGCCTTTAGCGCCTCGAGCGCGCTTCCGATGATCTGCGGCAGGCTGCCGTCCTTGATCGCGGCGTTCCCGGCCTCGGTCGGAATCTGCACCGTCATCATCAAGCGCATTGCATCTCCCTTTGATTGAAAGCCGGCTCGCATGGCGAGCCGCGGGCGCGCAGGCCCGAACCTATGAACGTGGATGTACAGCACCGCTGCGACGGCCAAGTCCACCCTATACCGCGCCGCGTCGAGCCAACGTTTTCATTCTGGGCCCAGACGTGGCCAACGCTGTTGCTCGGGCGTGATAGGAGTCGTCTCGCCCGGCGCTCGTCATGTGGCTCCTTTGGACGATGACCGGGCGCCTGGGGGAGTCCCGCGCGGGTGTACTGGGACGACCGCTCGCGTGGACAGTCGGGGATCGCGCCCGCGAGCAACACTCCCGCTGACCGAGACGCGGGCCGTCCAAGCGTCCTTCAGCACAGCACACGGGTCACCGGCGAGTCGTCAGACAGCGAGCACGCGGCCAGCGCCAAAACCTGAGCCCTGCGGCCAGGCGGGCGAACTCTTGCACCGTCCATTATTGTGCCGTCGGTGATGCGCCTATATCACCGAGAGCACGCGGGTCGGCCGATCCGCGTCGCCTGGGTGCTTGAGGAGCTCGGGGAGCCGTATGAGATTACGGTGATGACGCGCGAGGAGAGCAAGGGCGAGGAGCACCGCGTCCGCCATCCCCTGGGCCGCGTGCCCGTGCTCCAGGATGAGGAAGGGTTCGTATTCGAATCTGCGGCGATCTGCTTGCATCTCGCCGACCTGCATCCCGACGCTGGTCTCGCGCCAGCACTGGGGACCCACGAGCGGGCGCTGCTTTACCAGTGGACGATCTTTGCCCCAGCGGAGCTTGAGCCGCCGCTGATCGAGTCCGCCGTGCACGCCCAGCGCGACCCCGACCGTTCCGCCTCTGCGCGTGGGCGCTTTGACGAGGCCGCGCGCGCGGTGTCCAGCGCCCTGGATAGCAGCGACTATCTCGTGGGCGGGCGCTTCACGGTGGCTGACGTACTTGTTGGGGGCACGCTGGCTTTCACGGAGCGCATTGGCTTCGCCGATCAGCTCCCGGCGAACCTGAGGGACTACCTAGCGCGGCTCAAGCTGCGCCCCGCACGCCAGCGCGCGCTCCAGCGCACGATGTCCAGCTGACGGCTGGAGCCTTCGGCTGAGGACGGCTCACGCCCGCTCACGCGACGCGATGCAGCAGCCTCCTATTGGCGCGCGCCAGTGCCCGTGGTCGTCCAACTCGGACGTCTCGCTGGCTACACGAGCCGCGCCTCCTCTCCGCGCAATCCGAGGCTCACGACACCGCTACCAGTGACAGCTCCCACAGCCGCCTCGCGTTCTTTGGGTCCAGCGCATAGGGAGCGACGGCGGTTGCGGGTTCGGTGAACCCTTCGGGTCGATGGTCGACGAGGGTCGCCTCGTTGCAGTCGGCGAAGTAGCGTCCACCAATGCCGTCCAGCAGTGGCGAGGTCGCCAAGAGGACGGATGTCGCCGCGCCCTGCTGTGGGCTCTTCTGCAGATCGGGTGGGGTTCTGACCGTCCCCCCGACGTATCGCTGGAGATTGGTCTGGATCGCGCCGGGATTGAGCGCGTTCGCGTAAATGCTGTGGTCGCCCCAGCGCGCCGTTGTCTCGACAGCGAACAAGACGTCGGCGGTCTTCGACTGCGCATAGGCGAGCAGAGGGTCGTACGGGCGGAAACGGAAATTGATGTCGTCGAACACGACCGGCGACCGCAGGTGGGCGCTCGAGGACACGGCGACGATCCGGGCGCCGCCCGCGGCAGCCAACGCTGGCTGGAGCCCGAGCGTGAGCGCGAAGTGACCGAGGTGGTTGGTCGCGAATTGCCACTCCCAGCCGTCGGCGGTACGAGCCTCGGGAGAGGCCATCACTCCCGCGTTGTTCACAAGGATGTGGAGCGGCCCACGCCAGCTGCCGACAAATCGGTAGATCGATTGGGGGTTGGTGAGCTCGAGCCAGGCGGCGCGCACAGCAGCATTTCCCGTGCTCGCGGTGATCTCCGCTGCGATGTCTGTGCCGGCCTGCGGGTTTCGTACCGCGAGCGTTACGTCGGCGCCCGCGCCGGCGAGCGCGCGAGCGGTCTCGACGCCGATGCCGGATGCGCCTTCCGTGACGATCGCTTGCTTGCCCGATAGATCAAGGTCGGCGACAACTTCAGCGGCGGTCGAATGAACTCCAAATGGAGTGGTGATTGGGGTGGTGATCGATGTCATGTCGACAGCGTCGCGCATGATCGCTCGGGTAGCCAGAGGTCCGCTAAGACTGGTAGCGGCAGGGCTACTCTCCGCACTTCCCGCGGGGTATCGTGTGAGGATGCAGGCTGGCAACGCGCTTGGCGAGTATCTGCGCGCCCGCCGCGAGTTCGTCTCGCCCGAGAGCGCTGGGGTTCCGCACATCGGCCGCAGGCGTGTTCCCGGTTTGCACCGGGACGAGCTCTCGCTGCTGGCGGGTGTGAGCATTAACTACTACGTTCGCCTTGAGCAGGGGAGGGATCGCAACCCCTCCCCCAGGTACTCTCGCCCGAGTTGCTGCTGCTGCGGACTGGCCGGCGCTCCTACGCCCAGGCCATACATTGTGCTCAAGCGCGTCCGCAGCGCCGCCGAGGCGGCTGGCCAGAGCGAGTGGTCGACAAGGCTGCCTTCGCCTGACGCGCCTACCGAGACCCACATGCGCCTAGAAGCGCCGGCGATCAGCAGCACAATCGCAGGCGTGGAGCGGTGCACGCTTAAAGCCTATGCGCGCCCCGAGGCCGCCTGCCAAAATCAGCCGTTTTTCAGCCGGTGGATGATGGCGGTGATTGGTTCGCTTGTGCCGCTGACGCCGTGAGCCACAAGCGTTAGCTTGAGGCTCTCCTTGGCTCTGTTTCGCAGATCTGTGAGCGCTTGTGCAGGTATTCTCAAAGCCAGGGTCTTGGTTGTGGTGGCTGCAAGCGATGCTTGCACCGGGGTGAGACGGAAGGCTCTGTGACCAAGATGGCGACGGTTGCCTTTGGCGTGTGGTTCCTCGGTGATCAGCCCTTCGAGTTTCACCGTCGCGGTTTGGTTGCAGCTCACCTTTGACACGAGATAGCCGGCCTTAGGGGCATGTTTCACGGTTACTTCGGTGCTTGTGATGCGACAGCTTGGCGGGGATGTTCTGGGCTCGGCGGTGAACGTTGCGGTGACCTGCAAGTCACTGGTGAGCGTGAGATCGCACGCGCCTGTGCCCTCGCAGGCGCCGCCCCAACGGCTGAAGATCGAGCCGGCAGCAGGCGTCGCCACGAGCGCTGCTTGTGTGCCGGCGGTCAAATCGAAAGCGCAGGCCGTCGAGCATGGGATTTGACCGTCGTAGACCGACCCTGAGCCTGTGCCGGCTGTCGAGATCGCGAGGGTGTGTGTTGGGGGCATGACGAACTTCACGATTTGCCCGATGATTTCCTGGTTTGCGGTGGATGCGTCGAGGCGTGTGCAGTATTCGGTGCCGGCGCTGAGCGGGACCAGTTGGACGCTGACGAGATGAGCGGAATGGTCGGTGTAGGGAAGCGTTGTCTGTGGAGTCCTGACGGAGGTGCCGATGAATTCGCCGGATTGGCAAGCGATGCTGTTGGCGGGCGCATACTGGACCGAGTAGCTTGTAGGCTGCCCTTCGGGGTTGATTTCTCCTTCGACTGTCGCTGAGTCGATGTTGAGCACAGAAGCTTTCAGTGTCTTGACGTGTGGCTCCGGCGGTGTCGTGAACGTCATCTGTCGACCGTGAGCGCTTCCAGAGCCGTTTTCCGCGGCCAGCTCGGCGCAGTATTCGGTGTTGGGTTCCAGCGTGTACAGATACGCGACTGCGTGGTGGAATTCTTCGTCCTCGTAGCCGAAGCCGCTGCTCGAGCTGGTTTCTTCCGCGCGGCCGCTGGCGCCGTGGCTTGTGCACCATGTCGTGCTCGCCTTGGCAAAGGCGACCTTGACGGTGGTCGACTGACTGGCAGCATCGATTTCGCCTTCCACGGTCGCCGCCGTCGGCCCAGTCGATACAGCCGATTCGGTTTCGACGGCGGGCGCGCCCGCGACGAAGTGGACCTGGCCGCCGTCAGTCGTGCCCGTCGCGTTTTCTGCGATCACCTGGTCACAATATTCCGTGCCACTATCGAGGCCCTTCAAGGCGATCAAGACCAGGTAGGTCTGCGTGTCAGTGGATTCGAGTTCGTGCTGCGCGCCGACGAAGCTGGCCGCGCCGGACGCGCCGCCGCTCTCGCACCATTCCGAGCTCGCGACGCCAACCTTGAATCTGAAGTCGGTCTTCTGCCCTTCCGGATCGACTGCCCCGGCCAGCACAACCTCCGTGCTTGTCAGAGAAAGAGGTTCCAAAGTTGTGGCAGTAGGCGAGCCAAGCAACGCCGCTGGCAGATCGAGCGTTTGCAGGCTCGTGCGTGCAGATGCGAGCGCGTCTGTCGGGAGGAGCATGCCGCTGCCGCCGATGAACGCGAGGCCGAAAAGCACCGACGCTCGAACTCCACGACGCAGTCGTCTCGGCGACATCCTGTTGCTGTCCATGTGCTCCCCGCGGTCTCCGATTGCTATGAGGTTGGGCCTCGCCGGGAGGACCCTGTACGCAGGCCCATACGGCCGCGAACGCGCAGCATCCTACAACAGTCGAATCATTTTGATTCTGGACCGCGGTCGACGTCTGTCAGTCCGTGAGCATGGCTTCGATCTGTTGGCGGATATAGAGGCGATGAAGTCCAATCTTGCGAGAGTGGATGATGCCGCGGCGCGCCCGGTCTTCGATGGTGGAGAGCGGGGCGTAGAGGAGTGCGGCGACCTCTTTGGCCGTGAGTACGTCCTCTGCGGTGAGCCGATGTGGTGCTCTGATCGACGGAACAGCTGGCTGCATGGGTTCTCCGTCTTCCTTATGTGGTCATACAGGCATCGCCTGCCAAGACGACACATGCTGAGACCGGAGGCCCCGCTTACGTCGCTTCGTCGGTCAGTGCGCCAAAAAGGTCGGCGCCGGTCATTGAGGCGGCCCCGCCCCGGCCGAATGTCCCGCCAGTCGCGGTCTCGTCGGATCAAGCAAAGAGGAGGCAGGCGACCGACCCGGCTCCCGTTCACCAGATGCCGACAGAGATCCTCGAACGTGCCCTTGGCCCATTGCGCAGGCGCCTGCGCAGCTCTCGAGGTATAGCCTCGACTGCACTGACCGCAGCGCTGCTCCTGGCCACGATCACCTCAAGTCGTGACCCGGCAGACATGCTTTTGATCTTCGCGGTGATCTCGCCGATCGCATGGCTGCTGTGCTGGTGGCTTACGGGGATGTTGCGTGGCGTCGGCGTCGGTCTCGTGCGCGGCTCGACCCCCAACGTCCGCGTTGGTCGCAGATGGACATCGAGCGGCACCGCCGGCGGCGATCTGCGAGAGGACCCGGATGCACGGATCTTCACTGACCGTGGCGGTATCCTCCTACGCAGGCGGGTGTGGTTCGTCGCCTCCGGAGTCCCGGCGATCGAGATCGACAGGCAGCGATGGTCGAGGATCGCCATTGCCCAGCGGGCGCATCCGCATTATTTGGTGCGCTTCCGCGAACGTGCCTTCTGGTGGTATCAGGACGCGATCTACTGGACCTGTGCCAGCTATCACAGCGCGGACGTGAAGGCGTTGCTGCATGCGCGACGTACCCGGCACGAGCGCAAGCTTGAGCACGCGCGCGCCCTGATGGCGGCCTCGACCGTCCAGGCCACACGCAAGCGCGAGCACATCCCACGCGATGTCAGACTCGCGGTGTGGGAACGCGACGGCGGACGCTGCGTCGAGTGTGCGAGCGGCTTCGACATCCAGTACGACCATGTGATCCCGTTCAGTATGGGTGGGTCCTCGACCGTGGAGAATCTCCAGCTGCTCTGCGCGCGCTGCAACCAGTCAAAGGGCGCCAGGCTATGAAGCGGCCCGCGGGCGCGCGCCAAGCGCAGGCAAAGCAAGGCCGTTGCCTGCGCGCCGGGTTACTTGTCGTCCCGCTCCTCGACGCTTCGCAGACGCAGCGCGAGCAACGCGATGTCGTCTCGCGCGCTGCCTCCCGCATGAGTCACCGCCGCCGCCTCGATCCGGCGCAGGAGGTCATTTAGGCCGAGCTTCGGCGCCAAGGCGCAGAGATCGCGCAGCCCCTCCTCGCCAAGCGGCCGGGATGGAGCGCCTGCCTCGGTGACGCCGTCGGTGTGCAGCACGAGCGTGTCACCCGCTTCCATGTGGACCTCGGCCTGCTCGATGTGGATCGGGTCGAGCACGCCGAGCAGCGTGCCGGGGCGTCCCACCGGGCGGGCGGTGCCGGCGCCGTCCACGAGCACCGGCTGGGGATGGCCGGCGAGCGCGATCGTCAGATGCGCGCCGGGCGGTCTAAGGTCGACGAGGATCATCCCCAGCGTGCACATGTCGAGCCCCTGTGGCTGGTGCATCAGCGCTTGGTGTACCGACTCGATCATGACGCTCGGCGCCTGCCCGCTCATCGCGGCCGCCCGTAGCGTGTGGCGTGCAAGCGCGGTGACCGCAGCGGCGCGCGGGCCCTTGCCGCAGACGTCGCCGATTGCGAGCACCCAGCGGCCATCGCGGTGCTCGAAGACGTCGTAGAAGTCGCCGCCGACCTCGTTTAGCTCTCCGGCGGCGGCATAGAGGGCCTCCAGCTCGGCGCCGGGCAGATCGGGCAGATCTTCTGGCAGCAGCGCCTGCTGCAGCGCGCTGGCGATCCTAGTGCGCTCCGTGTACAGGCGGGAGTTCTCAACCGCTATCCCCGCGCGCCGGCCGAGCTCTTCGATCAGCGGCACGTCGAGCTCGGTGAGCGCTCGCCCGGAGCCGTCGCTGACTAGCGTGATTGCGCCGAACACGCGTCCGGCGGCGCTCATCGGCGCGATGATGACGCTGGCGACCCCGAGCTCTGCAAGCAACCCATAGTGCTCGGAGTCCTTGGCGTAGCTGGCAAGCGAGTCAGGCTCCACTTGGGCGAATAGCGCTCTGCCGCTGCGCAGGATCTCGGCCACACCGGCGGGATCGTCGCGGTGCAGCGGGTAGGCGGCTTCGATCCGGCGTGCGAGTTCCAGCTTGGCCGGGTCGTGATGGTGGGTTGCGACCTGGTCGATCCTGCCACGCTCGCCCAGCAGGCTGACCGTGCACCAATCGCCGAGCCTCGGCACGGCAAGGGCGGCGATCTGCTCCAGCGTGCGCTGGTGGTCGAGCGAGGAGGCCAGCACGCGGCTGGCCTCGGCGAGGAAGTTCTCGGCTACCTGCGTGCGCTTGACCTCGGTGATGTCCTCGAAGACGTTGACCGCGAACAGCACCCGGCCGGTCTCCGCGTCCGGGATGGGAGAGGAGCGTGCCATCAGCCAGCGTTCCCTGCCGCTTGCCCTGTCGATGTTGCGCACAAGCAGCGGCGTCGGCTGCTCGCCACGCAGCAGCTTGCGCCCAGGCATCTGATCCAGTGAGAGCTCGCGCCCATCCTCGTCGAGCACGATGAAGCGGCTCATGATCGTGCCCGGACGCGCGCGTGTGAGCTCCTCCACCGAGGAGGCGCCGAGTAGCTCGACCGCGGCGCGGTTGGCAAAGATGGTCTTGCCGCCCCGGTCGATCACCGTCACCGCCTCGGCCAGGCCGATCAGGATTGCCTCCAGGCGCTGCTCGAGGCCCCGCAGATCCGAGTAGAGCTGGGCGTTGTCGATCGCCAGAGCTGCTCGGCGCGCCAGCTCGCCGATCAGGTCGCTCTCGGCCTGCGTGTAGGGCTCGCTCTCGCCTAGCCGCAGCGCCGAGAGCGTGCCGAGCGTGTGGTTGCGTGCCGCAAGGGGTGCGACCACCGCCGAGCGATAGTTGCTTTCGATCATGAACTTGGCGTGCTCCTCGCCCGAGGCATAGCTGCGCAGGCTCTCCTGCGAGAGCTCGTCCAGCAGCTGCGGCACTCCGTTTCTGATCACCTGTGCGACGGGATGATCCCCGTCTCTGGAGATCGGATGCAGGCGGCGCATCTCTTCCAGCGCGCGTCCGACGCGCTCGTCGTTGCAGGCGACCGCGACCTCCATGATCTGACCGTCCTCGTCGCAGAGGTCAATCACGCAGAGATCGGCAATCGCGGACACGGTGAGCTCGGCTACCTGCCGCATCGTCGTCGCCGGGTCGAGCGATGTCGCAAGCACCGCGCCTGCCTCGATCAACAGCAAAGCCCCCTTGTCCATGGCGGACAGGTCAGGCTGGCTGGGGAGCAGCGCCTGCTCGGAGCCTCGCTCACCCCCATCGTTCGGCATCGTCAACCAGATTCGCCCAAGGCAGGGGGCTTGTCAAGCCCTCCTGATGCATGGAATCCGCGGGGCTTGCTGTGTGCTCATCACGGGCCCGTGGCGCGTCGGCTAGGAGCGCTTGTCCGCCGGCTGGCGGCTCGGGGGCGCGCTGGGGGCCTTACGCGCGCCTCGGCCGGCTTTCGCCTTCTGCGGGTGCTTTGCCCTGATCTGAGCAAGGCTCTCTTCCAGGGCGCCGATCAGGTCAGGCGTCGGTGAGGGAGCCGGCGGCTCGGGGACGATCTCGATCGGCTGGCCCTTGAGCTTGCTGTCGATCAACGCCTTCAGACGATCACGATGGCGGTCGCGATATCGAGCGGGCTCAAAGTCGGTGCTGAGCTCCTCGATCATTGCGATCATGCCTCGCAGCGCCTGTTCCTCAGGCTCCAGATCGGGGATCGCGAGCTCCTCGATATCCCTAATCTCGTGTGCGAAGAGCAGAGTGCTCAGCAGCAGTCGCTCTTCGTGGGCGCGCACCAGCACGGGGTGCTCGCGGTTGTGGATCACCGTCTCGCCGAGTGCGGCCCGACCGGTTGCGGCCATCGCCTCGACCAGCAGTCGGTAGGCGCGCAACGGGCCCTGAGCCTCGCCTGAGGGAGCAAGCCAGTAGGCACGGTCGTACATTACGGAATCGACCTCGGAGAGCTCGATGAAGCTTTCGATCTCGATCGTGTCTGTCCGTCGCGGCTGTGCGGCCGCAAGCTCCTCGTCGGTCAGCATCACCATCGTGCCGTCGACCTCCAGGCCGCGGGCGACCTCCTCGATCGGCACTTGGCTGCCGTCGGCGGTGCATATCCGACGCACGGTCACAGGCTCTCCGCGGTCGGCGTCGATCTCGCGCATCCGAATATCGCGGTTGCGTGTGGCGGGCATCAGCGAGACCGGAACGTTGACCAGTCCGAAGGAGAGGGAGCCGCTCCAGAGCGCGCGTGGCATCAGGCGCTCCTGCCAATGCTTGCCTTCAGTGCTTCCAGTAGATCGTCTGTCTCCTTCGGCGCCGCGCGGGCAGAGAGCTTCGCCGGCTTGCCGGCCGCCTTGCTGCGGGCGAGCTTTTCCACCCGCTCGCGATAGGTGTCCTTCAGCTTGCCCGGCTCATAGTCGCCGCAGAGCTGCTCGATCAGCGTTCTTGCCATCTCCAGCTCGGCCTTGGTGGTGCGGCGCGCCTTGGCTGCCAGCTTCACGCTCGATCCCTTGACCATTTCGTCGTGGAAGCGCATGGTCTGCATCCGCAAACTGGAGTCCGTGGCTGCGATCGTGACCAGCCGCTCGCGGCTGCGCAGCACCACTCGACCGATGCCGCTGCGACGGGTGCGTTTTAGCGCGGCAAGCAGCACTGCATAGGCGTCTTCGCCAGCAGGCTGAGGTGCGAGGTTGTAGGCGCGGTCGAAGTAGAGCGGATCGATCTGCTGCTCTGGCACGAATGCCTCGATCTCCACGGCGCGGCGCTTGGGTCGCTCGACCGCCTTCAGCTCCTCGGGGGATAGGATCACGAAGCGCCCGGAGGAGACTTCCGCGCCGCGTACGACACTCTCAGAGGAGATCTCCCGCTCGCCGTCCGGGTCGAAATACCGGTGTGAGAGCGGTGCGCCATCTGCGGCATGGAGCTCGCGCATGCTCAGCGACCGCGGCTCTGTCGCGGCATACACCTTGACGGGGACTGTGACCGAGCCAAACGCGATCGCCCCATTCCACATCGAACGTGCCACAGCGGATCGATACCCTAACGCGCCTTGCCACAAGCTAAGCGCTCTGAGCCGTTTGTTGCAAGTCGCCTGTGGCGAGTGAGGCGGGGCTTGCCGCCTGCCTAAGCGTCAGCGAGCGTGCGCAGCGCCTCCAGCGAGCGCCGCAAGAGCCTTGACACCTGCATCTGGGAGATGCCGATGCGCTGCGCTATCTGGGACTGCGTGAGCTCCTCGACGAAGCGCATGTGCAGGATGTGCCTTTCCCGCTGCGGTAGCTGCGTCAGCGCGCTGCATAGCGCCGCATCCAGCTCAACCAGCTCATAGCGGCCGTCGACCTCGCCGATGCTCTCAGCGTAGGTTTGAGATTCGTCGTCATGCCGGCCGCGTGGAGCGTCGAGCGACATCACGTCGTAGACCCGAGCCGTCTGCAACGCTTCGCTCACCTCCTCGATGCTGAGCTCCATGTATCTCGCCAGCTCGCCGACGGTCGGTGCTCTGCCGTGCTCCCTGGTCAGCACCTCCCGCGCCTCGCTTACCTTCAGCGTACGCTCCTGAAGTCCGCGCGGGACGTGCACGCCCCAGCCGCAGTCGCGGAAGTAGCGCCTCATCTCACCGAGGATCGTGGGCACTGCGAATGAGGCGAACGCGTTGCCGCGCGCCGGATCGAAGCGATCGATTGCCTTCAGCAGCCCGAGCATTGCGACCTGCAGCAGATCGTCGAACGGCTCCGAGGACCGCTCGTAGCGGCGCGCGAGCCCGCGGGCCAGCGGCGTGAAGCGCACGACGAGTGCCTCACGGGCCGACTGGTCGCCCTCCTGCTGCCAGGCCCTGAAGAGATCCAAAGCGGATTGCGGTGCGACGTGCGCATGCGGTCGTCGGATGAGAGCGCTCGAAGCCATGCTGACCATCCTCTCCTGGTTGCCGGTTGCATCGATCGCCTACCCGAATCCCTCTTGTTCCATGCGCAGAGTCAACCCCCATCCCGCTAGCATCGCGGGGAGATGAGCGAGCAAACAATCCACGAGCCGCTCGTATGCGTGGTCGAGGTGCCCAAGGGCACCCGCAACAAGTACGAGTACGACCCCGTCCTCGGCGGCATCAGATTCGACCGTCTGCTGCTCACAGCTGCGGTCTACCCGGCCGACTACGGGTATCTGCGCGGCACGATGGGGCTCGACGGCGACCCCCTCGATGCGCTCGTCTGCCTGACCGAACCGACCTTTCCGGGATGCCTGATCCCGGTTGAGCCGGTCGGGATGTTCAAAATGCAGGACGAGGCTGGCATCGACGACAAGATCATCTGTGTGCCGACCGGCGATCCGAACTGGAGCCGCTACACAGACCTGGAGAACATGCCCCAGTTGCTGCTGCATGAGATCGAGCAGTTCTTCACGATCTACAAGGACCTGGAGGCCGGCAAGAGCGTGACCGTCGAGGGCTGGTGCCCGCGCGAGCTGGCGGTCACAGAGATCGTGCAGGCGCAGCAGCGAGCTGAGCAGGCCCTCGCGCCCGGCCTCTAGCGTTTGCGCCCTTACCGCTGGGGGTAAGCCTCAGCGGCGATGGAGGCCTCTGAGCAGACGCCGGCGCGGTCCGGCGCCGGTGGCGGTGGCGGCGGACGACCACGCCGCGGGCGGTGAAGATGCCTTGGCGCATGGAACAGGTCCCGGCTCGCTACATTGGGCAAGGCATGCCCGAGTCAGAGAGCGACGACTACCTGGTCGACGAGGAGGCCGATGCGGCCGCCGGCGAAGCTGGTCAGATTGGCGGCAGGGTGCCCGAGGAGGAGGGTCTCGATCCCAGCCAGCGTCCGCTGGTCGAGTCCGGCGAGGGCGTGGCCGAGGGCTTCGAGCTGGCCGAAGAAGATCTGATCGAGCACGCAAGCCACGGCGATCAGCAGTCTGCGCGGCCGGCCTATCACCACCGCGACGATCGTGACGAGCAGATCGAGCAGGAGGGTGGCGAGGCGGACACCTTCCGCTCCAGCGAGGAGCCGGACAGCGACCGGTAGGCGCGCCGGGTCAGCCGGCGCTGCGGAGCCGGTCTCAGCGGTGGGCGCGGGCGGCGGTGGGCAGCGAGCTGAGATCGAGGGCGTCCCCGACGCCCTGGCACGCAGCCTGGCGGCTCTCATCCTGAGGATCCGCCTGCACGCGACGCACACCTGGAGCGCGCAGCCCGTCGATGTGGACCATCAGGATCTCCAGCGTGCTGCAGTCCTCCACGAGGCGCAGCGAGGGCTCGTGCGGCAACTCACCGACGATATGAAACAGAGAGCTCCCGTCGGTCAGGTAGACGCCAGGAGCAAACGGGTTGTCCTGTGCACAGAGGGATGTTCGCTTGCGTGACATGGTGGCCCTCGCTCTCCTTGGGGAGTTGACGCCGCCAGCGTATGGCGGCCGGGCATGCGCTTACATCGGGAATTACCCCGTTTGCTGCGTGGAATTCCCCGCGCCGGGGCGCCGGTGACTTGCCGCGCGCGTGGTGCGAGGCCTACAGGCCAGGCGGGCTGCACCGCAGCCGCGAGGCGCTCAGCCGACGCTTGCGCCCGCTGCGCCCTCATGCTGGAGCTCCTCCAGCGTATGGCGCATCGTCTCGGCGTCGCAGGAGACCATTGAGGGCCACGGCTTGGCGGGATGGTCCTCGAGTGTCTTCAGGCCGTTGCCGGTGATGATCGCCACGACGACCTCATCGGGGTCGAGCACTTGCTCCTGTGCGAGCTTGCGCAGGACCGCAATCGTGGTGCCGCCTGCGGGCTCTGTGAGCACTCCCTCGGTGGCGGCAAGCAGGTCCACTGCGGCGAAGATCTCCTGGTCGCTTGCGCGCCGCGCGGTTCCGCCGCGCGTGCGAACCGCGTCGATCACCAGGCGCCCGTCGCCGGGAGCCCCGATCGCCAGCGAGTGCGCGACCGTGGTGGGCCTGCAGGCGTGGATGTCGGGTTCGTCGGCCAGGATCGCGCTCGCGATCGGCGCACATCCGTCCGGCTGGGCGATGTGCAGCTTCACCTCGGAGGTCGGTGCCAGACCCACTCTCTCCAGCTCGATCAGTCCCTTGTGGATGCGGGATGAGAGCGTCCCGCCGGCGGCCGCCGTGAGGATGTGGTCGGGCGCCTTCCAGCCGAGCTGCTCGACGATCTCAAAGGACATCGTCTTGGCGCCCTCGGCGTAAAAGGGCCTAAGCGTTATGTTCGCGAACTCCATCCCGGTGGCCAGCGCCACCTCGCGACACTGTTTGTTGGCTTCGTCGTAGTTGCCGTCCACCTGACAGACCTTCGCGCCCAGCGCCCTGCAGGCCAGCGCCTTCGTGTGCTCCAGGCGGTTGGGGTAGAAGACGTAGGCTGGCACGCCCGCCTTGGCGGCCAGCGCCGCCACGGCGGTGCCGACGTTGCCGGTGGAGACGCAGCCGATCTCATGCTTGCCGAGCTCCAGCAGCCGCGCCACCGACATCGAGACCACCCGGTCCTTGTAGGAGAGGCTCGGCCGGTTGGTGGAGTCGTCCTTGATGTAGAGGTTGCGCAGGCCGAGCGCCTCGCCCAGCCTGTCGGCCTTGATCAAGGGCGTAAAGCCGGAGAACTGTCCCACGCGCCGCTGGGCGTTCGCGTCCACGATCGGCAGCAGCTCCTCGAAGCGCCATATGTTCATCGGGCGCTGATCGAGCGGCACCTCCCGCAGGGTGCGGGAGGCCAGCTCGTAGTCGAATTCGACGTCGAGGTTGCGTCCGCAGTCAGGGCAGGCGAAGACCGCCTCGGATAGCGGGAAGGAGCGTTCGCACGGCTGGCACACAAGGCTCGTCGCGCACGAGCGTGTCTCGTGCCTCTGCCCTTGGTCCTGCGCGAATGCGGTACTCATGGCCTCACCCTCTGATGGATGGCGGTGACGCCGGTTGACGTCCCGTACGTCTGTGCGGCTGCTCTGCGGCCAGCGTAGCGGCCGCTCCGGAGCCTTTCAATTTGGTGCTTGAGCGCATCGAATCGTGGCTTTCGCTCGTCTCGCGTCGACGATCTGGGTACCTGGTGATGCTCCCAGAGACCATCGTCTACGCCTCCGCGCCCGAGGTTGCGCCCTGCCCGGCAGGGGCAGGCGGCCGGGTCGATGTTTCTCTCTGTGTGAGGTCCAGACCGCTGAGCCGCGCGATTGCTCCCGCCTGCGGCCAGGCGATCTCAGTGCCCTCCTGCCCGTGGCCGGATTGCAGCCACAGCTGCTCGGCGATATGCGGCGTGAAGGGGGCGAGGATCTGGGCCAGCGTGGCCAGCGCGGCCAGCAGCACGTCGCTGTCCTGGCGGCTGAGCACGCCGCGGCGCTCCAGCACAAGTTGCTCGAAGTCCTGAATACGCTCCAGCAGGCGCATCGCGTCGCGCACCGCGGTGTGCATCTCCAGTTGCTCTAGCGCCTGTGTGATCCGCACGAGCGCCACGTCGCACCACTTCGCCAAGCGAGCGCGCAGATGCTCGGTGCGTTGCTTGCCGACATCCAGGGCAGCATCAGGCAGCTCCTGGGCGGCGGTTGCGTACTGCTTCTGGGAGTAGTCCCACAGTTGGTTGAGGAACCGATGGCAATGCTGCACGGCGCTGTCGGTCCAGTTCAGCGAGCGCTGCGGTCTGGCTGCGTAGAGCACCGCAAGGCGCACCGTGTCGGCGCCGTACAGGCGTACCAGCTCGTCGGGGTCAACGACGTTGCCGAGGTGCTTGCTCATCTTGCGCCCGTCTGCGATCACCATCTCGTGGAAGAGGCAGCCCGCGAACGGCTCTCCGTCGGACAGGAAGGAGAGTGGGCCGATGTCGCGCAGCGCCTTGGTGACCAGACGCTGATCGAAGACGAAGTTGCCGCTGTCGGATCCGGCGACCACGCGCTCGCATGGAAGCCAGGTGCGCAGGTCCTCCAGCGCCAGGATCTCCTCCAGGGTCTGGTCGCGGTGCTTCTGCGGCACGCACACCGGCACCCACAGCCACAGCGCGTCGAAATGGCAGTCCAGCGTGTCGGTCTCCCGCTTGGCCGGCTCCCCGCACCGCGGGCATGTCGTGTTCACGAAGTCCTCGCGCGCGGCCAGCGGGTTGCCCTCGCCCGTGGGGATCAGGTCCCGCGGCAGCTCCACCGGCAGCTGCTCCATCGGCACGGGCACGGGCCCGCACTGCTCGCAGTAGACGATTGGGATCGGCGTGCCCCAGGAGCGCTGCCTGGAGACCGAGAAGTCGAACGCCTTGTAGCGGACCGCCTTGCGTATCTCGGCCGCCTCCGGCGCGGGCGAGGCATCCAACTCGATCCCCAGCCGACGCGCGAGCACCTCGTCGGTGCGGTCTGCTGCTGGAATCCCGAGCGCGATCGTGACGCCGAAGCGCGCGTCGACGACGGGCGAGATCACGACCGGCAGCAGGCTCTGACCATCAGAGGAGATAACGCTGCTGCCCGTGGGGAGCACCGGCACCGCCTCAGGCTCGCGGGAGCTGCGCTCCATGCCCGCCGAGCGCATGTCCTCCAGGCTCGCCTGGACCGCAGGATCCTGCGCCCAGCGATCCACGTCCGGGTGCCTTGGGGAGACCAGCACGAAGCGCGCCTGCGCCGCAGCGTCTGCGTGTGGGGTGAACGCCGTCAAGATCTCGCCCTCGGGCGTGCGCAGGTCGGCCTCCACGCCGTCCACGCGCCCCAGCACGTAGCGCTGAGAGGCAAGCGAGGTCTCATCCCACGGGTCAAGCTCGGCGATCCGGCGATCGTTCTCCTCCAGATAGGCGCTGACCTTCAGCACCCACTGCGGCCGCTGGATCAGGCGCACGGGGTTGTGGCAGCGCCAGCAGAGCCCGTCCTCGACCTGGATGCTCGCGAGCGTGGTCTGGCAGTGATCGCACCAGTCGACACTGCCGGTGCCCCGGTAGATCAACCGGGCGTCCAGCAGCGTCAGGAACAGCCACTGAGACCACTTGTACATCTGCGCGTCGGAGCTCATGAACGCGCGGTCCCAGTCGAAGGAGAAGCCGAGTCTCAGCAGCTGGCCCTTCATGTGTGCAGCGCAGTGCTCTACCCACTCGCTCGGCGGCACGCCCTGCGCGATCGCGCTGATCTCGGCCGGCAGGCCGAAGGCGTCGAAGCCGAAGGCGAAGAGCACAGACTCGCCCCGCGCCCTGTGAAAGCGGGCGAAGGCGTCCCCGATCGAGTAGCTACGGACGTGGCCGATGTGGATGTTCCCGGAGGTGAACGGCGCCGAGGGCTTGATGTAGCGGTGCGGGCGCCCATCGTCGATCGGGGGCGTCTTGAAGGCGTCGCGCTGCGCCCAGATCTCTTGCCTGGCGGTCTCGATCTCGGCGGGCTGGTAAGCGCCCTGCCGCTCGACGGGGCTGCCCTTGCTCTCGTTGTTCTCTGTGGCGCTGCTCATTGCTCTGTCGGCTTGCGGTCCTGTCGGTGGTGTCATGCGTCGATCTGTCTAATCGGCACCGGCCCGCCCATCACGGAGGGATTGCCGGTCTGCGAGCGTCGAGCGCTGACGCTGCGGGCGAGCCGTCGCCTGCGGGCGGCGGCCGCGGTCAGGCGTCCGGCCGGCCCAGGCCGATGGTTCGCTGTGAGGTACGCCGATCTTCTGGCAGCAGGCGCGCGAAACCGCTCGACCCGAAAGGGTCAGACGTGGTTTACGGGTTCTCGCGAAGCGTGCATGTCTGTCAGGGCGTGCTCTCTGTGCATCGATGATTACGCGCGCGCCCGTGATACGGAGTATAGGGCGGTGCCGGGGACGTCTTGGGCCATCGTCGCAGCGCCTGACGGAGGCTGTCAAGCGTCGTTTTCGACTTCTTCGCATCTTCCCTCGCGCAGGCGCCAGCGGCGCCTGCGGCGCCGCTTCGCCGACCTGTCCCATTGCTATGCTGGCGGCAGTTGGAAAACGCCTCTCCAAAACCGCTTTCGGACCCGCCAAGGTCCACCCATGGCCCCGCCCTGCGCGGGGTCTTCTCGTCCGCCCCGACTGCGAGGATCGATCGATGGAAGTAGAGATCGGACGCGGCAAGAAGGCTCGCCGCGCGTATGGATTTGATGACATCGCGATCGTGCCCTCCAGGCGCACGAGGGACCCCGATGACATAGACATCGCCTGGAAGCTCGGGCCCTACCAGTTCGAGCTGCCGCTGATGGCCTCCGCGATGGACGGCGTCGTGTCTCCGACCACAGCCGGGATCGTCGGCAAGCTCGGCGGCCTGGCGGTGCTCAACCTTGAGGGAATCTTCACTCGCTATGAGGACGCGGATGAGCAGCTGGAGGAGATCTCAACGCTGCCAAAGCCGCAGGCGACTCGCCGGATGCAGGAGATCTACGCTGAGCCGGTCAAGGCCGAGCTTGTCGCCCAGCGGGTGGCGGAGATCAAGGCGCAGAAAGTCGTCGTCGCCGCCTCGCTGACTCCGCAGCGCGTGCGCGATTACTACGAGATCGCGATGGAGGCGGGGCTGGACGTGCTCGTGATCCAGGGCACCGTCGTCTCAGGCGAACACGTCTCCACCACCTCGGAGCCGCTGAACCTGAAGGAGTTCATCCCCTCGCTCGACGTCCCGGTCGTCGTGGGTGGCTGCGCCTCCTACCACACGGGTCTGCATCTGATGCGGACCGGCGCGGCCGGCGTGCTTGTCGGGGTCGGCCCCGGCGCGGCCTGCACCACGCGTGGCGTGCTCGGAATCGGCGTGCCGCAGGCGACCGCGATCGCCGACGTGGCGCACGCGCGCTCCACGCACATGCTGGAGACCGGCGAGTACTGCCAGGTGATCGCCGACGGCGGCATGCGCAACGGGGGAGACGTCTCCAAGGCAATCGCGCTCGGCGCCGACGCGGTGATGATCGGCTCGCCGCTGGCGCGCGCCTACGAAGCCCCCGGCCGCGGCTACCACTGGGGCATGGCGACGTTTCATCCCACGCTGCCGCGTGGTGCCAGGGTGGCCACCACACAGAACGGCACTCTGGAGGAGATCCTCGTCGGACCCGCGCGCGAGAACGACGGTACGTTCAACCTCTTCGGCGGTCTGCGGATGTCGATGGCCACCTGCGGGCACCGCGATCTGGCCGAGTTCAACCGCGCCGAGGTCGTGATCGCGCCCGCGCTTCAGACCGAGGGCAAGCAGCTGCAAAGAGATCAGGCGGTTGGCATGGGCGCCAACGGCCGTGTTGAGGGCGCCGCGCTGGTGAATGACTGACGCGACGCTCAGCTCCCTTCCCGTGACCTCGCCTGGCGAGAGCGAGGGGGTGGATGAGCTGGGCGCGATCGACGGCAGCCCCGGCGTCGCCGTCGAGGAGGTCGTGGTCGTCGACTATGGCGGCCAGTACTCGCAGCTGATCGCCAGACGTATCCGTGAGTGCGGGGTGTTCTCCGAGCTGCTGCCGCACCACGTGCCGCTGGCTGAGGTGGTCAAGCGCAAACCGGTCGGGATCGTGCTCTCCGGCGGGCCGGCGTCGGTGTATGCGCCAGGGGCGCCACACCTTGAGCGGGGACTGCTGGAGCTGGGCGTCCCGGTGCTGGGCATCTGCTACGGCATGCAGCTGCTCGTGCACGAGCTCGGGGGCTGTGTGGAGCAGGCGGAGGTCGGCGAGTTCGGCCGCTCCGATCTGGCCGTGCTCGATCCAGGCGTGCTGCTGGCAGGTCTGCCCACCGAGCAGACCTGCTGGATGTCTCACCGCGACACGGTCTTCGAGCCGCCGCCGGACTTCACCGCGCTGGCCTCCTCGACAGCCTCGCCGGTCGCGGCACTGGAAAACGCGCAGCGGCGAATCTACGGGATCCAGTTCCATCCAGAGGTCGTCCACACTCCTTACGGCCAGGACATCCTGACGCGCTTCCTGGGGGACATATGTGGCTGCGAGCGCACATGGACGGCCGCCTCGATCGTCGAGGATCAGATCGCGCGCATCAGAAAGCAGGTCGGCGAAGGCAAGGCGATCTGTGGGCTCTCCGGGGGCGTGGACTCCTCAGTGGCGGCGCTGCTGGTCCACCGGGCGATCGGCGATCGTCTGACCTGCGTCTTCGTCGATCACGGCCTGATGCGAAAGCAGGAGGGCGAGCAGGTCGTAAGAACCTTCCGTGACACCTTCAAGGTGCCGCTGGTCGCGGTCGACGCCGAGCAGCGCTTCCTTGCGCGGCTGGCCGGAGTCACCGAGCCCGAGGCCAAGCGCAAGGCGATCGGCGCCGAGTTCATCAGGGTCTTCGAGGAGGAGGCCAGGCGGCTGGCGCCCGACGGGGACGGCGCGCGCTATTTGGTCCAGGGCACCCTCTACTCCGACGTGATCGAGTCCGGCGGGGGACCCGGCGCCTCGACAATCAAGAGTCATCACAACGTCGGCGGCCTGCCCGAGGACCTCGACTTCGAGCTGGTGGAGCCGCTGCGAGCGCTCTTCAAGGACGAGGTGCGGGCGGTGGGCACAGAGCTCGGCCTGCCCGATCGGCTGGTTTGGCGCCAGCCCTTCCCGGGGCCTGGGCTCGCGATCAGGGTGATTGGAGCGGAGGCCACCAGAGAGCGGCTTGACGTTCTGCGCGAGGCCGACCACATCCTCCAGGAGGAGATCCGCGCAGCCGGTCTCTACCGCGAGCTGTGGCAGTCTTTCTGCGTGCTGCCCAACATCAGGACGGTCGGCGTCCAGGGCGACGAGCGCACCTACGGCAACGTCGTCGCGATCCGGGCGGTTACCAGCGACGACGCTATGACCGCAGACTGGGCGCGCCTGCCCTATGACCTGCTGGAGCGGATCGCTTCGCGCATGATGGGCGAGCTGCGCGAGGTCAACCGGGTGGTGCTCGACATCACCTCCAAGCCACCAGGCACCATAGAGTGGGAGTAAATCTGCTGCTCGATAGGTGAGCCTCGCATTGGCGCGAGTTTCGCCTATGATGTGCTCCCGCGCCGCGCGCAGCTGAATGCGTGCGGCATTTTTCACGTCACCATGAAGACTTACGTCGCCAAGCCCACAGACCGCGAGCGCAACTGGCTGCTCGTCGACGCCAACGGCAAGACCCTTGGCCGTCTCGCCACGCAGATCGCTGACATGCTGCGCGGCAAGCGCAAGCCGCAGTACACGCCGCACATCGACACGGGCGACTTCGTCGTGGTAGTCAACGCGGAGAAGATCGCCGTCACCGGCAACAAGCGCGCCGACAAGCGCTACTACCGGCACTCCGGCTACCCCGGCGGGCTTTCCTCCCGCAGCTTCGAGGAGATGCAGGCGCGCCGCCCCGAGGAGATCATCCGGCTCGCCGTGAAGGGCATGATGCCCCGCAACAGACTTGCCCGCAAGCAGCTGACCAAGCTGAAGATCTACGCCGGCCCGGAGCATCCACACGTGGCGCAGGCACCGCAGGCGCAGGAGGTGGACGCATGACCGCAGAGGATTCAGAGCCGCAGGAGGGCGAGCGCGAGGCCGCACAGGCCACGCCAGAGCAGGAGACGCAGCCAGAGCAGGAGACGCAGGCTCCGGTCGCTGAGGAGCAGGCCGAGCAGCCGCAGGCGTCCGCGCCGGAGCCGGAGGCCGCCCCGGAGCCCGTCGCAGAGTCCCCCGCGCAGCCTGAGGCTGCCGCGCAGGCGCCACAGCAGCCCGAGGCTGCCGCTGCGGATGAGGAGGAGGACGATGAGGACGAGGAGCCCGCTCCGCGCGTGAAGCCCGAGGTGCCGGGCATGCACCTCGAGGTGGACATCGTGCCCGAGGGCGTGGACCCGCTCGGCCGCGATCACGCGATCGACCCTTACGCGATCGATCCCTACGCCGCCGAAGAGGAAGACGCGCAGCCGGAGGCACTGGAGGAGGACCGGCCATCCAGCGAGCCGATCTCCTCCGTCGCGATCGACCTCGCCGCCGATGCGCGCTATATCGCCACCGGCAAGCGCAAGACCGCTATCGCTCGCGTGATCTTGCGTCCCGGCACTGGCGCTTATCTGGTCAACGGCCGCACGTTGGAGGAGCATTTCCCGCGCGCCACGCTGCAGCGCAATATTCGTCAGCCGCTGGAGACCGTTGGCTACCAGGAGCGCATGGACGTCGTCGCGAGGCTGCATGGCGGCGGCATCTCCGCCCAGGCGGGAGCGCTTCGCCATGGAGTCTCCAAGGCGCTGTTGGAGGCCGACCCTAACCTGCGCGGCGAGCTCAAGCGGCGCGGCTTCCTAACGCGCGACGCGCGCGTGAAGGAGCGCAAGAAGGCCGGTCTGAAGAAGGCCCGCAAGCGGCCGCAGTTCTCCAAGCGCTAGCGCTGCATGGCAGGCAGGCTGTTTGGCACCGACGGAGTGCGGGGCCTGGCAGGCGTTCAGCTGAGCGCTGAGCTGGCGCTCGGTCTCGGCTTTGCAACGGCCGCAATGACCGGTGATCAGCGCCCGCAGGTGCTGATCATCCGGGACACCCGCGAGTCCGGCGGGATGCTCGAGTCCGCGCTCGCAGCGGGTGTGAGCTCGGCCGGGGGCGACGTGCTGCTCGGCGGCGTTCTGCCGACTCCGGCGGCGCCGTTGCTACTGCGCCGCTACGGCCTGGACCTGGCGGCAGTGATCTCCGCGTCACACAACCCCTATGCCGACAACGGCATCAAGTTCTTCGCCGCAGACGGCTTCAAGCTCTCCGACCAGCAGGAGCAACAGATCGAAGCGGCGCTCGCCGAGCCTGACAGGCGGGCGGCAGGGGAGGGCGATCCGCCGGCCATTGGCCGCATCAGGGAGCTGCGCGGCGCGCACGAGGACTATCTGCGCGAGCTGCACACGCGTTTTGCTGCGCTGGATCTTGCGGGGATGAAGATTGCGCTCGATTGCGCCAACGGCGCCACATACAAGGTCGCGCCGGAGATCTTCCGGCGGCTGGGCGCCGAGGTCCGTGTGCTCGCCGATCAACCCGACGGGTGCAACATCAACGATGATTGCGGTTCCACGCACATCTCCGCGCTTGCCCAGGAGATGCGCTGCGGCCACCACGACATCGGGTTTGCCTTCGACGGCGACGGAGACAGAGTGCTTGCGGTCGACCGCGCCGGGGCGGTCGTGGACGGCGACGAGCTGATGACGCTTGCCGCGCTGTACCTGCATCGGGCAGGCCGTCTGCCAGGGGGCGGCGTAGCGGTGACGGTGATGACCAACTTCGGCTTTCACGCGGCGATGCAGCGCGCCGGGATCGCCGTCGCCAGCACGAAGGTGGGCGACCGCTACGTGCTGGAGGAGCTGCGCGCACGCAACTGGAGCTTCGGCGGCGAGCAGTCAGGACACCTGATCGAATTGGCGTTCAACAGCTCCGGCGACGGGATCGCCAGCGCGCTGCTGGTGTTGGAGTCGCTGGAAGGCGTCGATCTGGCCGATCGTGACGCGATGGAGCGGCTGCCGCAACGGCTGATCAATGTGCGTGTGGCCGACGCGAGCCAACTCGGTGACTGCCAGGTGGTGAGAACGGCCACGCGCGAGGCGGAGGACGAGTTGCAAGGACGCGGGCGCGTGCTGGTACGTGCAAGCGGCACCGAGTCGCTGGTGCGGGTGATGGTTGAGGCACCCTCCGAGCAGGAGTCGCAGGAGATCTGCGAGCGCATAGCAGGTCTCGTGGAGCGCGAGTTGTCCGGATCGCGGTTCTGAGCAGGAGCTTGCGGGCGGGTTGACGCACTCCGACGACTGGTATCTTCGGCGCGGTGTGCGGAATCGTTGGTTACGTCGGAAAGCGGTCGGCGCGCGGCCTGTTGCTCGAAGGCCTGCGGCGTCTGGAGTACAGGGGCTATGACTCGGCCGGCATCTCGGTAATCGCCGACGGCCAGATCGACTCCGTGCGCGCCGTGGGCAACCTCGACGCGCTGCAGGGCAAGCTCATCGACGCAGGGCTGATCGAGGTGGGCGAGAGCGCCGCCAGCACCCCCGCAGGGCGCTCCGCGGAGACGCAGCCGCTGCAGGTGTCTGCCGGCGCAGCTCTCGCGCTCGCCGGCCTGCCGCCGACCACCGGCATCGGGCACACACGCTGGGCTACCCACGGCCGCGTCAGCGAGCGCAACGCGCATCCGCATTCCGACTGCGCCGACACCGTCCATGTGGTCGTCAACGGGATCATCGAGAACTACGTCGAGCTCAAGCAGCGTCTGGCGGCAGGCGGCTGCCAGTTCAGCTCTGAGACCGACGCCGAGGTGGTCGCTCACCTGGTCGCACATCACAACGACGGCGACCTAGCGCAGGCGGTCAGGCGCGCCGACGCCGAGATGGAGGGTCGCTACGCGTTCGTGGCGATGAGCCTGCAGGAGCCGGATACGCTGGTTGCCGTGCGACGGGAGACGCCGTTGGTGATCGGTCGCGGTGAGCACGAGCAATTCATCGCCTCCGCGGTGCCGGCGTTCCTCTCCCAGACGCGGCAGGTCCAGCGCCTGGAGGACGGCGAGATTGCCGTGCTGCGGCCCGATGGGGTGAGCATCGAGGGCACGGCCGGCGCGATCGTGGAGCGCGCCGTGGAGAGCGTCGACTGGGATCAGGAGACCGCCGAGAAGGGCGGCTTTGAGACATTCATGCTCAAGGAGATCCACGAACAGGCCGAGGCGGTGGGCGAGACGATCGCGGACCGCACCACGCGCCGGGGCACGATCAGCCTCGCCGAGGAGGGCTTTTCCGAGGATCTGCTGGAAGGCGTGCGGCGGATCGTGATCGTCGCCTGCGGCACCTCCTACCACGCCGGTCTGATCGGCCGCTACGCGATCGAACAGTGGGCGCGCGTGCCGGTGGAAATGGACATCGCCTCCGAGTACCGGTACCGCGACCCGGTGGTCGGTGCCGAGGACCTCGTGATCGGGATCTCGCAGTCGGGGGAGACCGCGGACACGCTTGCGGCGATGCGGATGGCGCGCGCCGCCGGCACGCGTGTGCTCGCGGTCACCAACGTGATGGGCTCGCAGGCCACGCGCGAGGCAGACGGCGTGCTCTTCACCCGCGCGGGCCTGGAGATCGGGGTGGCGGCGACGAAGACCTTCGTATGTCAGGTGGTGGTGATGTACCTGATTGCTCTGCGGCTGGCGCAGATGAAGGGCACGCTGCCGGCCGGCCGGATAGCGGAGCTGGTTTCGCAGGTCAGGCGCCTGCCACAGCTGATCCAGCAGATCACCGGCTCATCCGACCCGGGAGACGACGAAGGCATCGATGCTCAGGTCGCTGCGATTGCAGACCAATTCGCCCAGCGCGACTTCTTCCTCTACATGGGCCGCAACATCGGGCTGCCGGTCGCGCTCGAGGGCGCTCTGAAGCTGAAGGAGATCTCCTACATAGCCACTGACGCATACGCCGCCGGGGAGATGAAGCACGGGCCGATCGCGCTGCTGGACGAGCGCACCCCGGTGGTTTGCGTGGCGACCGACTCTCCAGTGCTGGAGAAGCTCGCCTCCAACATGCAGGAGGTGCGCGCCCGCGGAGCGACAGTGATCGCCGTGGTCACCGAGGGCAACCGTGAGATCGCCTCCCACCTGGATGTTGCGATCGAGGTGCCGGCGCTGGACTGGATGCTGCAGCCGCTGCTGGCGGTGATACCGCTGCAGATGCTCGCCTACCGCATCGCCCGCAAGCGTGGCCTGAACGTCGACCAGCCCCGCAACCTCGCAAAGACGGTGACCGTCGAGTAGGGACGTGCTCTGGGGACCACAGCGGTGGCAGGCGTACCGCCGCTAGCATCGCCTCTCATGGAGAGGCTGCCAGATTGGTGCACCGCCCTACCCGACGCGCAGCAGATGCGCACGGTCGACCGCTGGGCGATCGACGAGCAGGGCGTGCCGTCGCTGCAGCTGATGGAGCGCGCCGGGCAGGGGGTCGCGGCTGCCGTGGAACGCATCTGTCCCGATGGTTCCGTGGCAGTGCTTTGTGGCAAGGGCAACAACGGTGGCGACGGGTTGGTCCTCGCACGGCTGTTGCGCGAGCGGGGACGCGCCGTGAGCGTAATCACGGTCGCCGAGGGACAGGACATGAGCGCGGACGCGCAGACGAACCTGGCGCGCCTGTCGGGGCCGGCGCCGCAGCGGCTTGGCAGCGCCGATGCCTCCGCCGCGCTCGCCGGCGCGGCTGTGATCATCGACGCGCTGCTCGGCACGGGCTTCACGGGCACCCCGCGTGGCGCCGTGGCGGAGGCGATCGAAGCGATCTCCGCGCTGTCGGTCCCGGTCGTGAGCGTCGATGTGCCAAGCGGCGTGGACGCATCCAGCGGCGAGGTTGGTGGCCTCGCGGTGAAGGCCATCTCGACGGTGACCTTCCATGCCGCCAAGCCCGGCCTGTGGATCGCGCCGGGCAAGCAGCATGCGGGCGAGGTCGAGGCGATCGACATCGGCATCCCGCGCGGCGCACCGAGCCGGGCCGACGTGGGGTTGATTGAGGATCCCGTGCTGCTCACGCTGCCTCGCAGAGACGCGAGCTCGACCAAGTTCAGCAGTGGCCACGTGCTCGTGGTTGGCGGTTCGCGTGGGCTGACAGGAGCGCCGCGGATGAGTGCGGAGGGCGCGATGCGCGCGGGCGCCGGGTACGTGACTGCGTGCGTACCCGATTCGCTGCAGCCGCTGCTCGCGAGCGGCGGGCGCCCGGAGATGATGACCTGGCCGCTGCCAGAGCAGGACGGAGCACTGACGCCGGCGGCGGTGTCGGAGGTGCTAGCAGCCGCGGAGCGCGGTGGGGCGCTCGCGCTTGGTCCAGGTCTCGGTAGAACGGCCCAGGCCATCGAGCTTGCGCGCGATCTCGCGTTGCGGCTGCCAATCCCACTGGTGCTCGACGCGGATGGCCTGAACGCCCACGCCGAGCTGCTGCCCACATTGGCAGGCCGCAGCGCGGCCAGCGTGCTCACGCCCCACGCCGGCGAGCTTGGTCGGCTGCTGGGCGTCGACTCTGGGGAGGTCTCCGCGCGCCGGCTGGAGCACGTGCGTCGCGCGGCGGCGCTTGCGCAGGCGGTTGTGGTGCTCAAGGGGGACGACACGCTTGTGGCAGAGCCCGGCGGGATCGTCGCCGTAAGTCGCGGCGGCAGCCCGGCGCTGGCCAGCGCCGGCACCGGGGATGTGCTCAGCGGCGTGATCGCCGCACTGCTGGCACAGGGGCTTGCGGCCTTCGTCGCCGCCTGCGCGGGCGTGCTGATGCATGCGCGCGCGGGCCGCATCGCGGCGCGCGAGGTCGGCTGCGCTGAGAGCGTGGTCGCCGGCGACGTGATCGCGGCGCTGCCGCGCGCCCGGGTGGTGCAAGCCGCATGAGCGATCGCCGCCGCGCCGTGGCGAGAGTCAACGTGGCCGCGATCGAGCGTAACGTGCAGCGCTTGCGCGGAGCCCTCAGCCAGGGTGCCGGCTTCTGCGCGGTCGTGAAGGCGGACGGCTATGGGCATGGCGCCCTCCAGACCGCCACGGCTGCACTTGCCGGGGGTGCGGACTGGCTGGCGGTAGCGGGCGCTCAGGAGGCGGTCCGGCTGCGCCAGGCCGGCTTCTGTGAGGTCCCGCTGCTGGTGATGGGCGCGCTCAGCGACATCGAGCGGCGCGAAGCGCTGCAGACGAGCGCGGACGTCGTGGTCTGGCACGAGCAGCAGGTGCGCCAGATCCAAGAGGCCGGCGGAGGGCGCGTGCACGTCAAGCTCGACACCGGCATGGGCCGGCTCGGCACGCGCGATGCGGCGCAGGCCACACGTACGCTGGAGGCCGCCCACGAGGCTCCGGACGTGCAGGCGGTTGGCGCGATGACCCACTTCGCGACCGCGGACGAGCGCGAGGACGGCGGCTTCTTTGCGCGCCAGCTGGATCTCTTTTCCGCCTGGGCGAGCAAGGTCAAGGCGCGGTGGCCGCAGCTGATCGTGCATGCCGCAAACAGCGCCGCCACGCTGCGCGAGCCTGCCAGCCACTTCGACATGGTGCGCTGCGGCATCTCTATCTACGGCATGGATCCCTTCGGAGTCGACCCGTCGCAGGTGAGCCTACAGCCGGCGCTGGAGCTGCTTTCCTACGTGGCCGAGGTGAAGGAGTGCCATCCCGGTCAGAGCGCAGGCTATGGCAGACGCTTCATCGCCACGCAGGACACCAGCCTTGCGGTACTGCCGATCGGCTATGGCGACGGTTGGCGTCGAGCGCTGTCCAACGGCGCATGCGAGGTCCTGATCGGCGGCCGCCGGCGTACGCTCGTGGGGACGATCAGCATGGACAATGTGACGATCGATCTCGGCTCAGATGCCGCCGAGGCGGCCAGTCTGCTCGGCTGCGAGGCGGTCCTGATTGGCGCCCAGGGCGAGCAGAGGATCACAGCCGAGGAGATCGCGCGCAAATTGCAGACGATCAACTATGAGATCACCTGCGGGCTCACTCCGCGGGCGATGCGCGTCTATCACCGAGACGGGCAGGATGTCGCTGGTGCAGCGCCCGCGAAGGAGTTGCACGGCGTGCCCAGCGGCCTCGGCGGCTGACGATGAGTCACACCGCCCTCGCGCTGGCACGCGCTGCGCTTGCCGATCGCCCGGCCTGGCTGGTGGGCGGACTGGTGCGTGACCGTGCGCTTGGACGCTCCGTGGGCGAGGACGTCGACATTGTGATCGACGGAGATCCCGAGCAGGCGGCTCGCGCGCTTGCTGGCCAGGCAAGGCGCCAGGGCAGCCCAGCGGCCTGCTTCGCCCTCTCGGAGGAGTTCGGCGGCTGGCGCGTGGTCGCGCGCGACCATTCCTGGCAGGTCGACGTGGAGCCGCTGCGCGGCGGCTCTCTGGAGGCCGACCTGCTGCTGCGTGACTTCACCGTCAACGCGATCGCCGAACCGGTCTCCGGGGGGGCGACGATCGATCCGCTCGGCGGGGTGCAGGACATCTCCGCCGGGCGTCTGCGCGCGGCCGGGCAGGCCGCTTTCGAGGGCGATCCACTGCGCGTTCTGCGCCTGGCCCGGATCGCGGTCGAGCTGGGCCTCGAGCCCGAGCAGAGCACGCTGCACCTTGCGCGCACGAGCGCCCCGAAGCTCCGCCGCGTGGCCGCCGAGCGTGTGTTCGCCGAGCTCTGCCGCATCCTTGACGCGCCCGCGGCGGTGCATGGCCTGCAGTTGCTGAGCGAGGTCGACGCGCTGGCCGTCGTGCTGCCAGAGGTGCAGAGGCTTCGCGGCGTGGAGCAGAGCCGCTTTCACCACCTCGACGTGTACGAGCACACGATGGCGGCGTTGGAGCAGGCGATAGCGCTTGCAGATGATCCGATCGGGCGGCTGCCAGTCGTGGGCGAGCAGGTGATCGCGCTGCTCGATGAGCCGCTGGCCGACGGGCTGAGCCGCGCCTCGGCGCTGCGCTGGGGGGCGCTGCTGCACGACATCGCAAAGCCGGCTACGCGCGCCGTGCGCGAGCACGACGGTCGCGTGAGCTTCATCGGACACGACGTGCTCGGCGCACAGATCGCGGAGGAGATCCTTGCCAGGCTGCGTGCCAGCGAGCGCCTGCGCAGCCATGTGGCCGGCCTCGTGCACCATCACCTGCGCCTCGGCTTCCTCGTGCACGAGCCGCAGCCGCTCTCACCCAGGACCGCCTTCACGTATCTGCGCACTGCCGGGCAGGTGGCCGCCGACGTGACGCTGCTGTCGATCGCCGACCGGCTCGCCACTCGCGGCGAGAAAGCGCAGGAGGCGATCGAGCGGCACCTGCGGCTGGCTGCCCAGATGCTGCCGCAGGCCCTGCGCTGGCATCGCGAGGGCCCGCCCCGGCCGCTGCTGCGCGGGGACGTGCTTGCGCGCGAGCTTGGCATCGAGCCGGGCCCGCAATTGGGCTCGCTGCTGGAGGAGCTCTGTGAGGCGCAGTACGCGGGCGAGGTGCGCGACGACCAGCAGGCGCTTGACTACGCGAGGCACTTGCTCGCTTCCCGTTAGGCTTAGCCGCGATGAACCGCGACCCCGACTGCATCTTCTGCAAGATCCTGGACGGCAAGCTGCCCTCCACCGTGATCGATGAGGACGAGCGCACGGTCGCGATCATGGACATTAACCCCGCCACGCGCGGACATGCGCTTGTGATTCCCCGCAGCCACTCGCGCGATCTTCTGGAGATAGACGCAGATGATCTGAGCGCCGTTACTGCCGCCGCGCAGAGGCTTGCCGGTGCCGTCAAGGAGCGGCTGCGAGCCGACGGCGTCAACCTGATCAACTCCTGCGGACAGCGCGCCTGGCAGACAGTCTTCCACTTCCATCTCCACGTGATCCCGCGCTACGAGGGCGATTCGATGCGGCTACCGTGGACGCCCGCGCCGGGAGACCCTTTGGAGATCGCGGCGGCCGCGCAGGAGATCCAGGGCTTGTAGCGAACCGCTACAACTGCCACCCGAGACGTGTTGGAGTCAGGTATGCAAAGACATGGTTTGATAGCTACAGCCGGTGCTGCTGCCCTAGCGTTGGCGTTTCCCGCCGCTGCGTCGGCGACCCTGACCGAAGTCGGCACGCTTCCCAAGACGATCCCTGCCAGCGCGCCCAGCTGCACCGCGGGGCCGGTTGGGTCCTTCGCAAAGGCCGAAGAAGAACGCGTCAAGAAGGAAGCCGAAGCCAAGAAGCGCGCCGAAGAAAAGAAGCGGGCGGAAGAAAAGAAGCGCGAAGAAGAAAGCCGCAAGAAAAAAGCCAAAAAGGCTAGCGCGAAGAAGGCGTCCACGACCACCACGACGACCACGACCACCACCAGCAGCACGACGGCAGCGGGCACGACCACCGAAGCGCCCTGCCTTGCCGTCAGCCGCACGACCGGATTCCAGATGGGCGTCGGCTCGCTGTCAAACCCATTCGTGCTGCCGCGCTCAGGCAGGATCGTCGCCTGGACCATTCAGCTCGGCAAGCCCACCGCCTCTCAGGTCAAGTTCTTCGATGAAAACGAGGGCGGCGCGCCCGAGGCGAACATCTCGGTGCTGCACCCCGAAAAGACCTCGAAGACCGTGCCCAAGTACACCTACAAGCTGGTCGCCCAGAGCCCTCTGATCGAGCTGGAACCGTACTTCGGCCTGACCGTGCAGTTCCCGCTGCTCAGCACCCTGGAAGCCGAAAAGGGCGATGTGATCGCGCTGACCGTGCCGACTTGGGCGCCTGCGCTCGCGCTCGGCTACGAAAAGAATACTTCGTGGCGGGCGAGCCGGCCCACGTCGCAGTGCTCTGTCACCGATGCCCAGACCGACCACATCAAAGTCGGCAAGCTGCGCCAGTACGACTGCCTCTACCAGACCGCGCGCCTGACCTACAGCGCGACGCTGATATCTACGCCCTGAGCTAGGACCTTAAGAAGGTCTTTCAAAAAGATCGGCACGCCCGGATGCGCACCTGGGCACGGCGCTGGATCGCCACGTGACGGCTTGCACGTGCTACCAGCACGCGCTGCGCCGCCCCGCGTCGCCCAGCTTGGTCCAGGCACACCCCGACCGCACCGCCTATTTTGAAAGACCTTCTAAGGCGCGCTTGCCCCGCCGGTGTTGCCGGTCGGGGGAGAGGTGCCGCCGCTCGCTTTGGAGGCTTCTTCTTTGGCCTTTTCTTCGGTGCCGGCAGCCGTGCCGCCGGTTTCCGAGGGAGAGGTCGTGCCGGTCGATTCGCTCGGCGTCGAGGACCCTTCGCTGCCGTGGGCGCTGGATTTCGTGGTCGAGGTCGTGGAGGTCGACTTGCTCGCCTGGCGTTCGGCTGAGGTGTCGTTCGGCGGCGTGATTTCCGGCGTGCTCTTGGGCACCGTGTTTGACACGCTGCTGCCGCCACACGCGGCCAGACCGAGGCAGCTCACGCACAGCATTGCCGCGACCGCGAGGGCGGCTGCCCGCGGCGAGCGCTTTGGCGGGAGGCCAGGTGCTCCGGTCACGAGCCCAGCGGGGCCATCCTGCGGCCACACGTAGGGCAGTCGTTCAGGTCCTTCTGGGACATCTGCTCGCACCAGTTGCAGAAGCGCAGGTTCGCAAGCGACCACGGCAGCTTGGAGGGCGAGGGGGCCAGCGGCAGCAGCTTGCCGAGGACTTCCAGCTCCTCGCTGGTCTCGCGATCCACGTAAATCTGCTCAGGTGCAGCCTCGATCACGATCTCGCGACCGCTGGAGGGGGTGCGCATCCTGTATCGCTGCAGCTCGCTCACAGGCAGGGACTCTAGCGGATAGTGTGGGCGGCCATCTCGGCGAGGCGCCTCCGATCGCCGCCGCGGATTCCTGCACGATGCGAGTCCTGATCTTCCACGGCTACCTGCTTGCCGGCACCGGATCAAACGTCTATAACGCGGAGCTGGCGCAGGCGCTCGTTGGCCTCGGCCACGAGGTGCACCTGCTCTGCCAAGATCGCCACCCCGAGCGAGCCGCGTTCGTCGATGCCGCCGGCGACTGGGACACGGGGCGGCTCACCGTGGTGCCGCTCAGGGATGGGCCAAGGCGTTGCACCGTCTACCGGCCGGCGATCGGCGACCTGCTGCCCGTCTACGTCCAGGACCGCTACGAGGGCATGCAGGCACGCACGTTCGCGGATTGCAGTGACGAGGAGATCGACGGCTATGTCGAGGCCAACGTCGCCGCGGTGCGCGAGGTGGCGCAGCTCGTGCGCCCCGACGTCGCGCTCGCCAACCATCTCGTGATGGGACCGGTAATCCTGGCCCGTGCGCTACGCGGGATCGCGCCCTACGCGGCGAAGGTGCACGGCAGCGCGCTCGAGTACACCGTCAAGCCAGAGCTGCCACGGTTCCTGCCCCTTGCGCGGGAGGGCATAGCAGGGGCCGGCGGCGTGCTGGTCGGCTCACGGCATACAGCCGAGAGCCTCTGGGAGGCGCTTGGCGGGGACTGGGTACGCCGGCACGACGTACTAGGACGCACGCGGCTCGGTCCCCCCGGCGTCGACGTGCGTGCATTTGGCCCGCGCAACGGCCGGCAGGCGGCAGCTGGGCTGAAAGCGCTGGCGCAGCGGCTGGGCGAAATAGCAGCGCGTGAGCCCGAGGGGCAGGGGGCGACGGCGCCGCCAGCCGACGCGTTTGCCCGCGACGAGGCACGGGCTGCGCAGGCGCTGAGCGATCTCGACGCCGGTGAGGGCCCGGTCGTCGCCTACATCGGCAAGCTGATCGTCAGCAAGGGTGTCGACCTGCTGCTGGTGGCCTGGCCGCTGGTGCTGCAGCGCCTGCCGAACGCGCGGCTTGCGATTGTCGGCTTCGGGGCCTTCCAGGAGGCGCTGGAAGCCATAGCCAACGATCTGACGGCGGGCAGGCTCGACGCCGTAGCGGAGGCCGCGCAGGCGGGCCGCGCGCTGGAGGGCGGGCCAAGGGCGCCGCTCTCTCACCTGCTGGCCTTTGTGGACGCGCTTGCCGGCGATCAGCGGGATCACTATCTGGCGGCCGCCGCGCTGCTGGCAGACAGCGTGAGGTTCACCGGGCGCCTTGACCACGAGGAGCTCGCCGACCTGCTGCCGGCGTGTGAGGCGGTCGTGGTGCCAAGCACCTTCCCCGAGGCGTTCGGAATGGTCGCCGTGGAGGCCGCCGCCTGCGGCGCGCTGCCGATCAGCGCGGCCCATTCCGGGCTTGCGGAGGTCAGCGACAGGCTGGCTGCCGCGGTCGGTGAGCCGGCCGCATCATGGCTGTCCTTTCCGGTCGATGACCAGGCGATATGGGCGATCGCCGATCGACTGATCGGCTGGCTGACCGCCCCTTCGCAAACGCGGGCGGACGCTAGCGCTGCGATCGTTGCCACGGTGCGGCGTCTGTGGTCCTGGGAGGGCGTTGCCGAAGGTGTGATCGCGGCCGCACAGGGCAGGGTGCAAGAGCTGCCCGCGCCCTAAGGACCTATCCCGTTGGGCCGCACGCCCGGATGCGCACGCTGGCCGGCGCATGGCGGCGTCCTCGCGACTCGACGTGGCGCTGCCACGCCTTCGTCGCTGCGTCCTTGCCCTGCTTGACCATCGAACGCCCCGGACGCACGTCCCCTACCGGGATAGGTCCTGACCACGAGTGCCTGTTGACAGCGGCCCGCTGATGCCATAGATTGAGGCAATCGTTGCAAACTCCCTGGGCGGGGCGGCCCAGCCAGCCAGCCGACAGCCAAGCGAAAGGAGCTGCGATGCAGGTGCGAGACGGGATGACGCCGGTGGTGCTGACGATCGGCCCATCGCACACGCTGCGCGCAGCCGCGCGCCTGATGTCCAACCGTAATGTCGGCGCGGCGGTCGTGATCGATCCCGATGGGCACGGCCCCGGGATCATCACCGAGCGTGACCTGCTGAACGCGCTCGGGGGCGATCAGGACCCCGACCGTGAGATGGTCGCCGACCATCTCACGCGCGGTGTGGTCCTGGCGTCGCCGGGATGGTCGCTGGAGGAGGCCGCCTCGGCGATGGTGCAGGGCGGCTTTCGGCACCTGCTCGTCGTCGAGCGTGGCGAGATGGTGGGCATCCTCTCGGTGCGTGACGTGGTGCGCTGCTGGACGAGCGACGGAGCTATGTGCCCGATGCCGGCGGGCGCAGCGGTGGGGTGAGAGAGCCGGCGAGCGCTGCGAGGAAGCGCGCGCTGCATGTGGGGCCGCGCACGGGCTGAGGGGCCGTGCGCGGCGCTCCACCGGCCGCGGCGCGGCCGACACAGCGGCGTCTGCGGTCTGGCGCAGATCGGGTCAGTCGAGCGGCATCTCGTCGATGTCGCGACGAGTGTCCTTGATCCACCGCAGCACGACGACGATCGTGAGGATCAGCCCGACGACCGTGAGCTCGATGTAGGTCGTGATCCCGATCAGGATCAGCGTCATCCCGACCGCCGTCAGCAGCGGCAGGATGCTGGGCCCGGGGAGATGGACCTCCTCGCCCGTGGGCGGGACCTCGGGGTCGAGCTGGCTCATGAGATGTAGATGGCCGCAGCCACGAAGGAGAGCCCGAACATGACCATGCAGATCGCCGAGACGATCAGTGCGGTGCGGACGTTCTTCTGTGCGAGGCGTCGATTCATCGGAGGCGCATCATATAACGAGGCTCAGAGCTTCGCGTCGAGGACCATCGCTCCGAACAGCAGCGCCAGATAGGCCAGCGAGTAGAGGTAGAGCTGCAGGGCCTGGCGGCGGGTGCCGCCGCGATATAGGCGCAGCGCGCCCCAAACGAAGCCGACGCCCAGCAGCAGCGAGGCGACCAGGTAGGGGATGCCGAAACCGCCGGCGCAGAACGGAAGCTGGGTGACCGCGTAGAGCAGCGCCGAGTAGAGCAGGATCTGGCGGCGCGTCTCGGCCTCGCCGCGGACGACCGGCAGCATTGGCACGCCGACCTTTTCGTACTCGCCCTTCATCAGCAGCGAGAGCGCCCAGAAGTGCGGCGGGGTCCAGAAGAAGACGATGAAGAACAGCAGCACTGCGGTGCCGCCGACCGAGCCTCGCACGGCCGCCCAGCCCACCAGCGGCGGCACGGCGCCGGCGGCGCCGCCGATCACGATGTTCTGCGGGGTTCGGCGCTTGAGCCAGACCGTATAGACGAGCACGTAGCCGAGGAAGCCGGAGAATGAGAGGCCGGCCGCCAGCACATTGACAGTGAGCGAGAGCTCCAGGAAGGAGAGCGCCGCCAGCGTGCAGCCGAAGATCAGCGCGGCCGTCGGCCGGATGCGGCCGGCAGGGATGGGTCTTGTGGCCGTGCGGGCCATCTGCGCGTCTATGTCCCGGTCGAACCAATGGTTGACGGCGCCTGCTCCGCCGGCGGAGAGATAACCGCCGAGGCATGTGAGCGCGACCAGGCCGAGAGAGGGGTTGCCGGCGACGTACATCGTCGCGATCGTCGTCAGCAGCAGCAGCGACTGGACCTTCGGCTTGGTCAGCTCGACATAGTCGCCGAGAGTCTGCCTGAGACGGTGCGCGGCGCCGCTCTGTGCTGCATCCAGGGTGGCGGGGAGGCTCGTCGATGAGACCGTGGTGCTCTCGCTCATCTGGCCCTATCCGATCCTTGCATGGCTTGCCGCAGCATGTCTGCTGCGACCATATCGCAGCAGCGCCGTCTGCGGGAAGCGGCCTGCGCGGCCGGCACGGCTCTCAGGCGCTGGGCGCGGCGGCGCCGCTTGAGCCCGCCGGCACGGGCACCGGAGTGTCGATCTGCTGGCCGGTGCGCCGTTCGATCTCACGCCGGAAGTCCTTCATCGGTTCCACCGAGCGGATCACTGGGATCTCGTCGAAGTTGTTGACTGGCGGCGGGGAGGTGGTGAACCACTCAAGCGTGTTGGCTTTCCAGGGGTCGGGGCCTGCGATCGCGCCGACCTTCACGCTGCGGGCGAAGTTGATGACGCTGACCAGGACGCCTGAGGCGAGGATGAAGGAGCCGATCGTGGAGATCAGGTTGTAGAGGCCGAGGTTGCCGACGTTCGGGTACTCGTAGATGCGCCTGGGCATGCCGTCCAGGCCCAGCACGTGCTGGATCAGGAACGTGCAGAGGAAGCCCCAGAACATCAGCCAGAAGCTGATCTTGCCGAGCGTTTCGTTCAGCATGCGGCCGGTCATCTTCGGGAACCAGTAGTAGATCCCGGCGAAGACGGTGAAGACGGCGCCGCCCATCAGCACGAAGTGGATGTGGGCGACCACGAAGTAGCTTTCGTTGAGCTGCCAGTCGACGGGGAAGACGGCCAAGAAGACCCCGGAGATGCCGCCGATCAGGAAGATCGCGATGAAGCCGACGCAGAACAGCAGCGGCGTCGTGAACTCGATCGAGCCGCTCCAGAGCGTGCCGATCCAGTTGAAGATCTTCACGCCGGTGGGGACTGCGATCAGGAAGGAGCTCATCATCACGAACGCGAGCACGACGATCGGCGTCGGGGTCGTGAACATGTGGTGCGCCCAGACCAGGAACGCCAGGAAGGCGATCGTGACGCTGGAGGTGGCGATCGCCTTGTAGCCGAAGACCGGCTTTTTCGCGAAAACGGGCAGGACCTCTGAGACAACGCCGAATCCGGGCAGGATCATGATGTAGACCTCGGGGTGCCCGAAGAACCAGAACATGTTCTGCCACAGCAGCGCCGAGCCGCCCTCGGTCGGGTCGAAGAAGTGGGTGCCGAAGTGCCTGTCGGTCAGCAGCAGCGTGACCGCGCCGGCGATCACCGGCATCGCGAAGATGATCAGCACCGAGTAGACGAGCACCGTCCAGACGAACAGCGGCAGCCGACCCCAGCTCATGCCCTTGGCACGCATGTTCGCGATCGTGGCGTAGAAGTTGATCGCGCCGAGGATCGAGGAGAGGCCTGTGAGGTGGATCAGGTAGATCCAGGCGTCCTGGCCGCCGCTGGGGGAGAAGGCGATGCTCGACAGCGGCGGGTAGCTGACCCAGCCGGCGCTCGGCGGGGTCCAGAAGACGGAGGCGTAGAAGACGATCCCGCCGGCCAGCAGCAGCCAGTAGGAGAGCGCGTTCAGGCGCGGGAAGGCCATGTCGCGCGCGCCGATCATCAGCGGCAGGAAATAGTTGGCAAGGCCCGCCCAGACCGGCACGACGAACAGGAAGATCATCGTCGAGCCGTGCATCGTGAACAGCTCGTTGTAGGTCTGCGGGTTGATCAGCGTGTTTTCGGGCGCGCCCAGCTGCAGGCGCATCAGCAGAGCCTCGGTGCCGCCGAGGATGAAGAACACGAACGTCGTGACCAGGTACATGATCCCGATCTTCTTGTGATCGGTCGTGGTGATCCAGCTCATCCAGCCGCGCGGCTCGCGCTCCACTTTGTGAGCCGCTATCTGGGGGACTGGGGCTGCGTAGGTCGCCATGGTTCTTGCGCTGCTCTCCTGGTCTTGGACGTTGCGCTACTGGTTGACGGCGGATTCGAGCCCGCCGGTTTCTTCGAGCTCGTGGCGCTGCTTGGCCGCGGCGATGTCGGCTTCCGAGAGCTTGCGCTTCTGGTTTTCGATCCAGGCTTCGTATTCCGCCGGCGAGACCGCTCTCACGGAGGCGATCATGCGCGCGTGGCCCTGGCCGCAGATGTTGGCGCACTGGCCGCGATAGAGACCCGGCTTTTCGACCTTGAACCAGGTGTAGTTGTGGTAGCCCGGCACGACCTGGATCTTGCCGCCGAGTTCCGGGATCCACCAGGAGTGGACGACGTCCATCGAGACGGCGTCGAGCAGGACCGTGGTGTGTGTCGGGACGACCATCTGCTCGTAGGAGTAGGGAGCGCCGAGACCGTCTTTTGCGCCGCCGGGGTAGATGTACTGCCACAGGTACTGACGCCCGATCACCGTGATCTTCAGCGCTTTCTTGTTCGGCGGCAGCTTGTTTTCGGCATCCGCGTAGAGCGCACCGCTGACGCTGGAGGCGTTCGCGCCTTCGGGGCTCGAGTTGGGCGGGTTGCGGATCGAGCCGAGCTTCAGCAGCGTGGCGACGGCGAGCACGAGCACGATCGCAACGGCGCCGAGGGTCCAGCCGATCTCCAGGCCCGTGTGGCCGTGGATCTGCTTTGCGACCTTGTTGCGCTTGGCGCTGAACTTCCAGCAGGCGTATCCGAGCGCGCCCTCGACAACCACGAACACGATCGCCCCGATGTAGAGCACGATCTTGTAGAGCGTGTCGATCGAGTTGGCGTTCGGCGAGCCGCCCGCCTCGGGGGTGATGAAAGCGAAGGCGCCGGGGGCGGTGGCCAGCAGCATCGTCACGGCCAGGCCGCCGCTCGCAAGCATGGTGCTCGGGCGCACGATCCGCCTGCGGCGAGTCTCCTCGGGGTTCGTCTGTGGGCTCCTGGGCACCAAGGCGAGCGGATTCTATTCAGGCTTGCTCTCGAAGTGCTTTATGACGGATGCCACAAGCCTCGCGAGTCGCTTTGCTTCAGCGCCCCGTGAACTTCGCGGGGCGCTTCTGCAGGAAGGCCGTCACGCCCTCCACGAAGTCGTCGGTGCGCACCATCTCCTGCTGCAGGTCCGCCTCCAGCGCGAGCTGCTGGTCCATGTTCGCGTAGAGCCAGGCATTGAGCTGGCGCTTGACAGCGGCGTAGGAGCGCGTCGGGCCGGAGGCCAAGCGCTCAGCCAGCATGGTGGCCTGTTCGCGCAGCTCTCCGTCGGGCGTTACGCGATTGATCAAGCCCCATGCCAGGGCCTGCTCGGCCGTGATGCGCTCGCCGAGCATCGCCATCTCTGCCGCGCGGGCGATGCCTACGCGGCTTGGCACCAGCAGCGAGGACCCGCCGTCGGGCGCCAGGCCGACGTTCACGAACGCCAGCAGGAAGTAGGCGCTCTGCGAGGCGAGTATGAGATCGCAGCACAACGCAAGTGAGCACCCGACTCCAGCCGCTGCGCCCTCCACGGCCGCGATCACGGGCTTCGGAAGCTCCCGGATCGCTTTGATCACCGGGTGGTAGAGCTCGGTCAGGGTCTTGCGGACATCGGGGCGGCCGTCGGCCCCAAGCTCTCCGGCGCCGCCTTCCTTGAGGTCCGCGCCTGAAGAGAATGCGCGTCCGGCCCCGGTCAGCATCACCGCCCGGACGCTCTCCTGCTCTGCGACCTGGCCAAGCGCGGCAAGCAGATCCCTGGCCAGCTCCGGCGTCCAGGCATTCATCCGCTGCGGCCGGTTGAGCTCAACAATCGCCGCTCCGGCGTCGGAGATCGTGAGGTTGACGGTGTCCATCTGGCCTCCTGTGTTCGCGGGCGAGCGCCGAAGATCCTATGGTGTGACCGGTGAGACCACGAGTCGCGATCGCATGGCCCGCCCGCTGATCGGCATCTGCACGGCGCTCGAGCACGCGTCCTGGGCGATGTGGGAGCAGAAGGCGGCGCTGCTGCCGAGCTCTTACTTTGAAGCGGTCCAGCGTGGCGGCGGGATTGCGCTGATGTTGCCGCCGGACCCGCACAGCGTCCAGGAGCCCGAAGATACGCTGGACGCGCTCGATGGGTTGATGCTGGCCGGCGGCGCCGACATCGACCCCGCCACCTATGGCCAGGAGCGGGCTCCGGAGACAGTCGGCACGGTGCGCGAGCGGGACGCTTTCGAGATCGCGCTCGTGCGCGCGGCGATCGAGCGCGACATGCCCGTGCTCGGTATCTGCCGCGGCATGCAGCTGATCAACGTCGCGCTCGGCGGCACGCTGCACCAACATCTGCCGCAACGTTTCGGACACGAAGAGCATCTGCGTAGCTTCGGCACCTTCGAGGGCTCAGAGCACGAGGTGGACCTGGTGCCGGGGTCGCTCGCGGCGCGGGCGGCGGGAGAGCTTCGCCACATCACCAAGTCCCACCATCACCAGGGCGTGGACGAGGTAGGGGAGGATCTGCTGGTCAGTGGCGTGGCGCTCGTCGACGGGCTGACCGAGGCGATCGAGCTTCCGAGCAGGCGGTTCGTGCTCGGCGTGCAGTGGCATCCCGAGGTGGACGAGCGCAGCCGCCTCGTGCGGGCGCTGGTGGAAGCGTCAGGGCAGCGCAGCGACGCGGGCCGCGGCGAGCCGGGCCTCACCGCCGTTTAGGGCCTATCCCATGCAGGTTGCCGCCTGCGCGACACATATACTCCCCGCCTCGTGAGGCGCTCCAGCAGGGCCATCAGGGCGACCGCGTGGGCGGTCGTGGCGGCCGGCGTGGCGGCGCCGGTTGTGCGCAAGCGCGTAAAGGCTCCGCCGCTGGTGCTGCAGAGCGTCGCCTTCGGCGCGCCGCTCGGTCTGAGCGTCGCGATGCGACGCTCCCGCACCAGAGACGTGGCCGTCTGCTGCCTGCAGATGTGGGCCTACGTCTCCGCTTACAAGGCGCCGCACGACAACGAGCAGCGCCAGAGCGAGCGGGTCCACGTCGACTATCCGATCCGCGCCGATGAGCTGATCGGTCTCGGTCGGCTGCCCACCGTGCGCCTGCAACAGGCGTTCGCCTCGCCCGATCGCTGGCGGCCCATGGACAAGGTGCTCGTCTGGACGCACTGGCTCTGGTTCATGGTGCCCCACACGGCGCTTGCGTGGATCCTCTGGCGCCACCGGGAGCGCTTCCCGCGGGCTGCGCTGATGACCTACGCGGTCTTCGACCTCGGCGCCTGCCTGTACTGGATCGTGCCCACCGCACCGCCCTGGTACGCCGCCTCGGTGGCAGGCCGCCGGCAGCTTGGCGGCGAAGTCGCCGTGCGCAGGATGATGGCCGAGTATGGGGAGTTCTTCTGGAAAGACGGCTGGGGCCCCCTTTACGATGTCTTCGGAGGCAACCCCGTCGCCGCGATGCCCTCGCTGCACTTCGCCACCTCGCTGATGGCCGCGCTGCTGCTCGCGGAGACCGGGCCACTCGCGGGCGCGGTCGGGTTCGGCTATACGGCCACGCTCGGCTTCGCGCTGATCTACCTGGGCGAGCACTACGTGATCGACCTGATCGGGGGCGCGGCGCTGACTGTATTCGTCCGTCGTGCCGGGCCCCGGGCGGGCCCGCTTCTGCGGCAGGTCGGGGCCTGTGTCGCGGCGCTGGAGCATAGAGCCCTTGGAGGCGACCTGAGACCGTGATCAAGACGGCGAGATCGCTTCACGAGCACAGGCAGCCGGCGGGGGGCGTGGCGATCGCGGCTCCGCAGCAGCGAGACCTCGTCGAGGAGATGCCGCGCGTGCGGGTGACGCGCCAGCGGGCGTTCGCGTTTGCGCTGTTCATCGTCTCCGGGGTCGCGTTCCTCTACTTTGTGCTGCCGCAGATATCCGGTGTGGACAGCACCGTGCACCGGATCGGCAAGGGGGACATCTGGTGGATCGCGATCGGGGTTGCGCTGGAGGTCTGCTCCTTCGCGGGCTACGTTGTGCTGTTTCGGGCCGTGTTCACCCGCGAGCGCGGGCGGATCGGATGGCGCGAGAGCTACCTGATCACGATGGCCGGGCTGGCAGCCACGCGGCTGTTTGCCGCCGCCGGCGCCGGCGGCGTGGCGCTGACGGCGTGGGCGCTTCGACGCTCGGGCATGAGGCCGCGGATAGTGGCCTCCCGGATGGTTGCCTTCATGGCGCTGCTCTACGCGATCTATGCGGTGGCCGTGGTGATAGACGGCCTCGGCCTGGGTCTCGGCGTCTTCCCGGGCGGCGGGCCGGCCGCGATCACGATCCTGCCAGCGGTGGCGGCCGCGGTGCTGATGGCGGCGGGCGGCGCCGTGGCGCTGCTGCCTGGAGACATCGAGCGGCGGCTGGGCAGCTGGAGCGCTGGCTCCGGGCGGGGCGCCCACTTGATCGCGCACCTGGTCAGTGCACCGGCGCTTACTGCCCACGGCATCCGCAGCGCGATTGAGCTGCTGCGCACCCGTCAGCCGGGGCTGCTCGGGGCGCCGGCCTGGTGGGGATTCGACGTGGCTGTGCTCTGGTCTTGCTTTCACGCCTTCGGCGCCGCACCTCCGTTCACGGTGATCCTGATGGCCTACTTCGTGGGCATGCTCGGCAATCTGCTGCCGCTCCCGGGCGGGCTTGGGGGAGTCGAGGGGGGGATGATCGGGGCTTTCGCGGCCTTCGGCGTGGAATTCAACCTTGCCGTGCTGGCGGTGCTGACCTATAGAGGCATAGCCTTCTGGCTGCCAACGGTGCCGGGTGCGCTGGCTTACCTTCAGCTGCGGCGCACGGTTGCGCGGTGGCGAGCAGAGGAAGCGGGCGGCGAGGATGAACCCGCCGTCGGGGCGCAGGCGGCAGCTGTAAGCATAAGCGCCTAAGTGGTACTATAAAAAGTAAAGCGAGGCGGAGTTCGGAGCTTCAGGAAGGCGAGTGGGATGGCGGATATCGAGAACGTGATCATCGTGGGCAGCGGCCCGGCCGGCTACACGGCGGCGCTTTACACCGCGCGAGCCAACCTGCGGCCACTCGTGGTCGAGGGGTTCGCCTGGGGCGGGCTGCTGCAGCAGACGACCGACGTTGAGAACTTCCCTGGGTTCCCGGAGGGGATCATGGGCCCTGAGCTGATGCAGCATCTGCGTGAGCAGGCGGAGCGCTTTGGCGCGCGCCTGGTGACCGACCAGGCCGAGCGCGTTGAGTTGGCGAGCAAGCCCGGTGAGCTGCACAGCGTGTGGGTCGGCGATGAGCAGCATTTCGCCCGCTCTGTGATCCTCGCGATGGGCGCCGAGCACAAGAAGCTCGGCGTACCCGGCGAGGAGGAGCTCAGCGGCAGGGGCGTGAGCTACTGCGCCACCTGTGACGCCGCCTTCTTCAAGGATGCGACGACGATGATCGTCGGCGGCGGCGACTCGGCGATGGAGGAGGCGATCTTCCTCTCCAAGTTCTCCTGCGACGTGACGATCGTGAACCGCCGCGAGGAGTTCAGAGCCTCGAAGATCATGCTGGAGCGGGCCAAGGAGCGCGAGAACATCAAGTTCCTGACGCCGTACGTGGTTAAGGAGTTCCAGCCGGGGGAGAGCGGCGCGCTCAGTACCGCCGTGTTGACCAACACCGAGACCGGGCAGGACCGCGAGCTGGCGATCACCGGCGCGTTCATTGCCGTCGGGCACGAGCCCCAATCGGAGATCGTCAAGGGGCAGGTGGACCTGGATGGGGACGCCTATGTGGTGGTGGATGGTCGCTCGACCAGGACTAACAGGCCGGGCGTCTTCGCCGCCGGCGATCTGGTGGATCACACCTACCGGCAGGCGATCACCGCCGCCGGGTCGGGCTGCCAGGCGGCGCTGGACGCGGAGTGGTACCTGCGCGACACGCCCGGCGTGGCCGCGCCGGAGGGGATGCCCGTCGGCGACCTTGCCGAGGCGCAGTGGCTGCCGAGCGGCGGGACTACGAGCTAGGGCTCCAGCTCGTAGTCGAAGAATCCGGCACCGACCCGCGTGCCGGTGCGTCCTTCCATCACCAGTGAGCGCAGCCGCGGCGCTGCCCGATAGCGCTCCTCGCGGCGCTCGCGCCAGAGCGCGTCGAGCACGGCGAGCACATGGGGCAGACCGATCTCATCGCCCCAGGCCAGCGGCCCGCGCGGATGGTTCAGGCCGAGCAGCATGCCCTTGTCTATGTCCTGCGCGCTGCCGACGCCTTCGCCCAGCGCGAAGGCACACTCGTTGATCAGCTGGCAGATGATCCGGCCCAGCACCAGTCCAGGGCAGTCGGCCACCCAGCAGACATGGCGACCCAGCGCCTCGAAGAAGCGCTGCGCGCGGGCCGCGGCCAGCGGCGAGGTGCCGGAGGTGCGGGTGAGCTCGACCAGCTTTGCGCCGGCCAGCGGGCCGACCACGTGAAAGCCGGCGGCGGCTCCGCCGGCGTCCAGCGCGGCGAGCGATCCCCCCGCGCATAGGATCAGTTCCGGGGCTCCGTGGGCGGAGTGGGACGCAGTCTCATGTCCCGGCTCCTCGCGGCTCTCACCGCCTGAGATCTCGCAGCGCACGATCAACGCCGGCAGCTCTCCGTGGCTTGGTTGTGCAGGGCTGCGGACCTCGTAGCCGGCGCCGGCCGCTGCTTCGCGGAGTTCTGATGCGAGCGTGCCCTGCCCCGAGATCACGACGATCGCCTCGCCGCTGCTCGGCGGCTCCGGGGAGGGCGGCTCTGGGTCATCAGGACGGTGGCGGCTTCCGGCGGCGTAGTCGTACCAGCCCCGGCCCGCCTTGCGGCCGGTCAGCCCCGCGGCGACCTGTCGCGCCTGCAGCGGCGAGGGGCGCCAGCGCGGCTCACCGAAGCTGAGCTCGTAGAAGCTCTGGGAGACGTCAAAGCCGGTGTCTACCCCGACCAGGTCGCTGAGCTCGAAGGGGCCCATCCTGAAGCCGCCCTGCAGGCGGCAGATCCGGTCGATGCTCTGCACATCGGCGACCTGCTCGGCCAGCAACTTCAGGCCCTCCAGCCCGAATGGCCGGTTGCAACGGTTGACCAGAAACCCGGGCACGTCCGCAGCGCGGATCACCGTCTTGCCCATCGCCTCGCCGGCGGCTTGTGCGACGGCGAGCGCACGCTCATCGGAGCGCACGCCGGCGATCACCTCGACCAGCCGCATCAGCGGCGCCGGGTTGAAGAAGTGCATCCCGACGACCCGCTCGGGGTGGGTTGCGGCGGCCGCCACTCCTGTCACCGGCAGCGAGGAGGTGTTTGTCGCCAGCACGCAATCGTCCGGGACCACTTCGCAGAGCTCCACGAACAGCTCGCGCTTGAGCTCCGGGCGCTCCGGCGCCGCCTCGATCACCAGCTCGCTGTCCGCCAGCGCATCCAGGCCCGGCAGCGCCGCGTGCAGGCGGGCGGCGGCGCCGGCGGCCTGCTCCTCGCTGAGGATGCCCTTCGTGGCTTCCTTGAGCAGGCCCTCCCGCGCGCGCGTGAGCCCGCGCTCGAGCGCCTCGGGCACCGGGTCATAGAGCAGCGTCTCGGCGAAGTGGCAGGCCAGCTGGGCGATGCCCGAGCCCATCGTGCCCGCGCCCACAACCCCGATCTTGCGCGGAGGCTCCTGCGCGGCCTCGCTCACGCGGGCACCAGCGCGTTGATGCCTGTCAGGCCGCGGCCGATGATCAGCTTCTGGATCTGGGAGGTGCCCTCGTAGAGCGTGGTGACGCGCACGTCGCGGAAGTAGCGCTCGACGGGATGGTCGTCGACGTAGCCGGCGCCGCCGTGGACCTGGATTGCGGTGTTCGCGCACTCGACGGCCGCCTCGGAGGCGTGCAGCTTGGCGATCGAGGTCTCGATCGTGTTCGGGCGGCCCTTGTCCTTCAGGAACCCGGCCCGCCAGACGAGCATCCGCGAGGCCTCGGTCTTCAGCGCCATGTCGGCGATCATCGCCTGCACGAGCTGGAAGCTCGCGATCGGCCTGCCGAACTGCTCGCGCTCCTTGGCGTAGCGCACCGACTCATCCAGGCAGCCCTGGCAGACGCCCACGCAGCCGGCCGCCACCGAGTAGCGGCCCGAGTCGAGTGCCGACATCGCGACCTTGAAGCCCTCGCCGACCTGGCCCAGCATCTGATCCTCGCTGACCTCGACATCTTCCAAGGAGATCGAGGCGGTGTCGGAGGCCTGCAGGCCCATCTTGTGCTCGATGGTGGCGGGCTTGAACCCGGGCTGATCGGTGTCCACAAGGAAGCAGGCAAGCCCTTTGGTGCCGAGATCGGGATCCGTCTGGGCGAAGATCAGCGCGAGCTTGGCGTAATTGCCCATCGAGATCCACATCTTGGCGCCGTTTATCACCCAGCCTGAAGCGGTCTTGCGGGCACGCGTGCGCTGTTTGGCGGCATCGGAGCCGGTGTCGGGCTCAGTCAGGCCGAAGCAGCCGAGCCACTCCCCGGCGCAGAGCTTGGGCAGCCAATGCATCTTCTGCTCCTCGGTGCCCCACTTCAGGATCGCCGAGCACACGAGCGAGGTCTGGACCGAGACCACGGTCCTGATCGAGGAGTCGCCACGTCCGATCTCCTCCACCACCAGGCCGTAGCTGAGGTAGTCGAGGCCCGCGCCGCCGTACTCCTGCGGCACGATCGCGCCGAGATAGCCCTGCTTGGCGAGCTTTGCGATCAGCTCCAGGTCGAAGCGATGCTGCCTGGCGTTGTCGCGTGCCGCCGGGATGATCTGGCTGTCTGTGAATTCCCGCGCGGTGCTGCGGATCAGCTGCTGCTCATCGGTGAGGTCGAAGTCCATGGCCCGTGTCTCTCCTCGTCGTGTTGTGGCCCTCGCGGGGCGCTGCGCGCCTGGACGCTAGCGTGTGGAGGGGAGCTTTGGTGTGCTCCAAGGCGAGCTCACGCGTCGCGCAAGCTCCTGCGCGAGGCTGTCGATCGGCAGGCGCTCCTGGGTGAGCGAGTCGCGGTCGCGCACTGTGACGGTGCGATCGCTGATGCTCTCGTGGTCGATCGTGACGCAGAACGGCGTCCCGATCTCGTCATGGCGGCGGTAGCGCTTGCCGATCGAGCCCCCATCGTCGTACTCGGCCTGCAGCAAGCCGCGAAGCTGGGCGTAGACCTCATGCGCCAGCTCCGGCTGTCCGTCCTTGCGCACCAGCGGCAGCACCGCGACCTTCACCGGTGCCAGGAGTGGATGCAGGCGCAGCACGGTGCGCGTCTCTCCGCCGCCGGCGCCCTGCGCCTCCACCACTTCCTCGTCGTAGGCGTCCACCAGGAAGGCGAGCGTCGCGCGGTCGGCGCCCGCGGCCGGCTCGATCACGTAGGGCACGTAACGCTCGCCGGTGGCCTGGTCGAAGTACTCAAGCTTCTCGCCGGAGTGCTTGGCGTGCTGGGTGAGGTCGAAGTCGCCGCGGTTGGCGATGCCCTCGAGCTCCGACCAGCCAATCGGGAAGAGGTACTCGACGTCGCTGGTGGCGCTGGAGTAGTGGGAGAGCTCGCTGTCCTCATGGGCACGCAGGCGCAGGTGGTCGGGCCGGATGCCGAGGCCCAGGTACCAGCTCCTACGCTGCTCCAGCCAATATTCGAACCACTTGCCGACTTCGGCTGGCGGCACGAAGAACTCCATCTCCATCTGCTCGAACTCGCGCGTGCGGAAGATGAAGTTGCCGGGCGTGATCTCGTTGCGGAAGGACTTGCCGACCTGCGCGATCCCGAACGGGGGTTTCTTGCGCGAGAACTGCAGCACGTTCTTGAAGTTGATGAAGATGCCCTGGGCGGTCTCTGGGCGCAGGTAGGCGGTCGCGCCGGACTCCTTCACTGGGCCGATCGTCGTCTCGAACATGAGGTTGAAGTCGCGCGCCTGCGTCAGATCGCAATCCTCGGTCTCGCCGGGGTGCTTGGATGGCTTTCGCCCGCAGGGCAGTTCGCCGAGATGGTCGGCGCGGAAGCGCTGGCCGCATGTCTTGCAGTCGACCAGCGGGTCGGTAAACCCTGCCAGGTGCCCGGACGCCTCCCAGACCTTCGGATGCTGCAGGATCGCTGAGTCCAGAGCGACGATGTCGTCGCGTTCCTGAAGCATCGCCCGCCACCACTGCGCCTTCACGTTGGTCTTCAGCAGCACGCCGTAGTGCCCGAAGTCGTAGGTCGAGCCTACCCCGCCGTAGATCTCGGAGGAGGGGAAGATGAAGCCGCGCCGCTTGCACAGCGCGACGACCTTGTCCATCGTGACGACGTCCGCGGGGGCGTCGTCGGGCTGGGTTGGGGTGGGAGGCGGTGTCTCGGTCATCGGCGTGGCGGACAGATGGTGCTTGCCGGCCATCGTATTGGAGGGGCGCGCCGCAGCGATGCGCGCTGCACGCCGCGTGGGCTCCATCTCTGCCGCGCTGACTCCGGAGGGCGCCGCGACGCCCTTGCGGGACGTCGGCCGCGCCCCGTCATACGCTCGTCGGGGGCCGTTGCCAAACCGTTTCTGCATTGGGGTTAGACCACAACAAAGAAACTAGACTTGACATAGGTATCGGGGTGTGGTTAGCTTGAACTAGAGGTGGCTTTTGGGTCATCTCCTTCGGACGGATGACGATGAGCAGGGTGTGATGGCTTCGCGCCCGTTCACACGCTTTGGGTCTTTTCAGGGTGCCGCTACCCCAACCTCTCCGGCGACGCTCTGAAGGTTCTGATCCGTGGGGGCAAAGCGTGCGGGGCCGACTCATCGGGTGCCGTGGCTGCGGGCCACGGCACCCGCCGTCTGTCCTGAGATCCCGCCGATGTTTCTTGCCTGGGGCCTATCGGGATAGGCCCTGGCTGCCGTAGGATGCGCCCTCAGTGGCGCGGATCCTGATCCTCGGCGGCGGCGAGCGGGGCATCTGGCTTGCCGGCAAGCTTGGCGAGCAGGGTCACGCCTCGCGCGTCCTGACGCGGCAGGAAGGCAGGCGGGCTGCGATCGAGCAGGCTGGGGCCCAGTGCTTCATCGGAGATCCCGATCGCCTGGGCACGCTGGTCGGGGCGCTCGACGGCGTGACGATCGCCTGCTGGCTGCTGGGATGCGCCCAGGGGGATGAGGATGAGGTCCGCGCGCTGCACGATCTGCGGCTGCGCTCCTTCATGGTCAAGATGATCGACACGACGATCAGGGGAGTGCTCTACGAGGCGGCGGGCAGCGTGCCCGCGCATGTGCTCGCAGACGGAGCGCAGATCGCCGCCGAGGTGGCGGAGCGCAATGAGATCCCGCTCGCCCTGCTGTGCGCTGATCCGGCGGACCGTGAGCGCTGGCGGGCTGAGGCCGCGGGCGCCGTGCAGTCGCTGCTGACCGTGGCCTGAGGGTCGGCCGTCGCGCAGCGCCTAGTCGAGCATCGGCGACAGACGGGCGATCAGCTCGTCAAGTATCCGGGCGGTCGCGCCCCAGATCATGTGTCCTTCGAGCTCATAGGCGTCGGTCTCGAACGTGAATCCCCGCCGCGTGATCTGCGCCGTACCACGCGCCAGGCGCAGCGCGCGCAGGGAGAGCTCGATCACCGCGTCGACCTCGACGGCGCTCACGCTCCATGCGGTTTGCGCCTCGATCGCGCCCACGAAGGGGTGGATCGCGTAGTTGGTGACGAAGGTCGATGTCGGTCTGAGCTGGCCCGCGATGCTCACCGCGCCTGGGTCCAGGCCGATCTCCTCGTGTGCCTCCCGCAGTGCGGTCGCGGCGAGCGTGGCGTCTGCCGGATCGCGCCGGCCGCCCGGAAAGGAGACCTCGCCGGCGTGCCGGCGCAGGTCAGCTCGCCTGCGGGTCAGCACCACGTGAGGCTCCGCGTCGGCGAGGTAGATCGGCACCAGCACCGCCGACTCGGTCTGTCCGTCCACCGCAGGCATCGTCGTGTCCGCTCCGTCGGGCCTGTGAGCGTCGAGTAGCGCTCGAAGCTCCGGCAGCAGCTCCTCGCGCGTCGCTGACGGCGTGGCGGGCGCGCTGTCGGCGTCAGGCTGCGAGGTGAACCCGCTCGACGCGTTCGTTGAACATCACCTCGCCGTCGAGCGTCCGGTGCACCGGGCACTTGGCGGCGATCACGCGCAGGCGCTCCACCTGCTCTTCGCTGAGCCCGTCGGGCAGACGCAGGACCATGTCGAATTTCGTGGGCTTGCCTCGCTCCGCCGGCGAGTACTCGACGTCGACTTCGACCGGCCCGATCTCCCATCCCTTCCGCACCGCGTACATCTCCATCGTGATCGCGGTGCAGGAGGCGAGGCTGACGGCCAGCATCTCCTGCGGGTCTGGGCCGGCGTCGCTGCCGCCCGCGTCCGTGGTCTCGTCCACGAAGATCTGGTGATCGCGCACTTGGACCGAGTGCTTGAAGGTCCTGTCGGTACGTCGCGCGGTGGCTTGCATGCGTGCTGCGCCTTCCAGTCGAGTCATAGGGGTGACCTGTCCATGGTAGACCTCCTTTGGCGCTCTCTAGGCGAGCGGATTGAAGAGCAAGCCTGTCAGCAGCTTGGGGAAGAAGAAGGTCGACTTCGGCGGCATGTTCTCCCCGGATGCTGCGACGTCGCGCACCTGGGCGACGGGTGTGGGCCGCATCAGAAACGCTGCGTCGGCGGCGCCGCCGCGAACGCGCTCGATCGCCTCCTGCGCGTCTCGTGCGTACCAGAGCCCGTTGAGCTCGGCGATGTCGTGATCGCTCATGCCGAGAGCGCCCTTCAGCAGCAGTGCCTCCAGCACGCCTGTGTCCAGCGATCTGTAGGCGGCGGAGCGCCCGGGCAGCGCCTCGTCAGCGATCGCCTGGCTGCGGAGCGTAAGGTGCGTGGGGCGCAGGCTCGTGTCGATGTAGCCGAGCTGCAGCGGACCCTCGCCGGGCGGCGGCGCGAGCTCGTCCAGCGGCACCTCGTGCGCTTCGAAGTTGCGGGAGATCGCCTCTGCAAGCGCGGCGCGCCGGTGCTCGTCCAGGCCGCTGACGAGGCGGTGTGTGGGGAAAACGGTCAGACCCGGGTCCTCCAAGGCCACCAGGCACATCAGCACATAACGATGGGGCCCCTCGCCGCCGATCTCCTGCGCGTAGGTCTGCGCAGTCTCGTAGCGGTGATGGCCGTCGGCGATCAGCAGCTCGGCATCCCGCAACGTCTCTTGAACGCTTGCGATCGTCTCCATCTCCGAGACCCGCCAGATGCGGTGGACCGTGCCTTCGTCGTCTGTGACCTCCCCGTCGGGCGCCTGCGCGCCGGCCGGCGCGAGCGCATCCCAGGCGGCATGGGAGGGGTCCGAGTACAGCGAGAAGATCGCGGAGAGGTTGGCCTGGGTGGCGCGCATCAGCCGCAGCCTGTCCTCCTTGGGTCCCGGGTGGGTGCGCTCGTGGGGGCGCACCTGGCCACCGTCATAGTCCTCGACGCGGACCCTGCAGAAGAACCCTCGGCGCGTCCTGGCGATGCCATCGGGGCCGGTGTACTCCTGGGTATGCGCCCACAGCGCGGGCTGCGAGTCGGCGATCAGGGCGCCCTGGGTACGCCACTTCGCGAACAGGCCGCCGGCCACTTCGTAGGGGTCGGCTTGGGCGTCCTCGTCGGCCTGCAGGCGCCCCTGCGAGTCCATCGCGGGCAGGTCGATCGCGACCACGTTGTACTTCGAGCGCTCCAGCAGCGCGGCGCGTCCCTGCGGCGAGATCACGTCGTAGGGAGGCGCGGTCACCCCCGAGAGCGGGCCGACGACCGAGGTGTCATAGCGGATCGCATGCAGCGGTTGGACATCGGCCATGCGAGCGATGACCCTAGCAGCCAGGGGCTGGGTGGATCAGCGGTTCGGCGGCGAGGGAGCAGGGGTGGCGATACATTCTGTCCGCACAGGTTGCGAACATGTGTTCCCATGACGCATGCGAAACTACATCCGCGAGAAGGCGCGACAGATGCGAGTCGAGCGGCAGCTCTCGATCGACGAGCTCTCGGAGAGGCTGGGTCTCTCTCGGAGCACGATCTACTACTGGGTGCGCGACCTACCGATTCCCGGCTCAGGCTCTGGCGGGGGATGGCCGGCGGACGCCCAACGCAAGGGCAACAAGGCGATGCAGCGCAAGTACCGGCTGCTGCGCGAGGCGGCGTATGCGCAGGGCCTCGAGGAATTCGACAGCCCTGCGGGCGACCTGACGTTCCGCGACTTCATCTGCCTCTACGTTGCGGAGGGCTACAAGCGCACCCGCAACACCGTCGTCATCTGTAATTCAGACCCTGCGGTAATGCAGGTGTCTGTGCGGTGGCTGCGAGCGCTGACCGAGAGGCCGCTCTGGTTCTCGATCCAGTACCACGCCGACCAGGACCTTGACGAGCTTCGCGCATTCTGGGGCCGGACGCTCGACATTTGCCCCGACTCCATCAGGCTCCAGCGCAAGTCGAACAGCAGCCAGTTGAGCGGCCGTTGCTGGCGTTCGGTCCACGGCGTGCTCGCGGCTGGCGTCAACGACACGTTGCTGCGCGCCCGCATACAGGCATGCATGGACCGCATGCGAGCAGACTGGCAGTAGAATCGCGGACCACGGGGCGTAGCGAAGCCTGGTTATCGCGCCGCGTTTGGGACGCGGAGACCGCTGGTTCGAATCCGGCCGCCCCGATTTAGACGGTTGTCGTCGGCAGGGTGGATGCTCGTGACGGTCGAGCTGGCCGGGGCTCGCCTTGTCTTGCTGGCTGTCACGCGCGAAGCGCCAGCCTTGGCCGGGCTGCTGGCTAGGGCAGCACTGGTATGACCTCTGGCAGGCCCAGGGCGTGCTTGACCAGATCCGAGGCGCTGCTGATGGCTGCTTCGTCGCGCAGCCATCTCGATCTCCACGCGGCACGTCCCTTTGGGGACGCCGGTACGGTGGATTGTGTGTCGCGGATGCCGTAGACCGCCTCGGGGTTCAAATACCGTCCGGTTAGGGCGATTTCAGACGGCTGTCTACATGCGTTGTGCTGGTGCCCGAGCTGCGGGCCGGCACCGGTCTGGTGCTGAGTTTCAGCAGGTCAGTTGTAGGCGGGTTTCCTCTCTGGCTTTGACTGTCATTGTGCGGCTTGCGCATGTTTTCCCGTTCGGCTTGCGTACCGTGAGCTTGTACGCATTGGCGGGGAGCAGGAAGTAGAAGTTTCCGTAGCCTACGGTCTTGGTTGTAGCTATCACGGTCTGGTGATGCTTGATGATGATTTTCCATTCGGCGGAGCTGCTTCCGTGATTGATGCTGCCTTCGACCTGGCCATCGGTTGCCGGGAGCGGCGATATCGTCCCCGCAACATCAATGAAGCTTGGGGTCTGGTCCTGTTTGAGCTTGCTCCGTGCTGGGGATTCGTCACTGGCGCCCATATCTTCGAGTGATCCGGTCTGGGTATCGAGGATCAGCTCTAGGGTGGTGGCGGACGTGGGTGGTCCGCCGTTCGGTACCGTCGTCCAGCCAGGGGGCGGCGGTTCGGCGCGCGCGGGAGCCGAGTGGTAATGGAATTCGCCTCGCATCAGCACCAAGTAGACGTTGCGCTGTTCTCGTGCTTCGAGGGCGTTGGGCGTGATGTCGGTCAGGGCGTCCGCTTGGAGAAGCGTGCACCGCAGTATCTCGATGACTACTGGCCCGTGGCTGATCTCTCCGCCGCGATTGGCCTGTTCTGAGGCGATTTGCGCTATACGCTCCACTGGCAGTTCAGGCTCCGCAGACGCACGGCTAGAAGCAGACGGCATGACGGTTGTGATCAGCGCGTAGAGCAGGAGCACCGCAAGCGTGACCGCTACGACCATCCGCATCGTTCTCACACACTGATCCTACGCGTTCAGCTTGCCAAAGAGCACATGCTTGGTTCTAACGACGCGAACACGGGCGAAAGATGCCGCCACTACTACGGGTGCCGAAGAAACACGGATGGGCAGGCCATGAGCAACGCCCAGCGCGCAATCAAGGCAACGATCTCGTCCCCAACGTTGTTGAGCCGTAGCCAGATCACAGCGCCGCATACAGTCGCTCGATCGCTTCGGGGTTCAAATACCGTCCGGTTTAGGGCGATTTAGACAGTTGTCGTCGGTTGTTCCACGCGCTCAGACGGGTCGCTACCTGATCGCCACCTTGATCTGCTTCGGCGTCGGAGGCGAAGAAGCAGGTGCCTGCCGCGCGCTACCAGAGGCATCCCGCCACTACTGGCTCTGATCCTCTCGCCTGGATGGCCAGGTGTCGCCGAGGAGAGCTGATCCTGATTGTCCGAGCATGAGCGTCATACGGAATCGAATTCGTGTACGATGCCGGCCGGTGCGTTCGGGATTTCAGTGCGTGGGGGCGGCGCTGGTGTGTGTGGCGTGCGCTTGTATGCCCGCATCCGTGCTTGCAGTGGTCCCCAGCAACGCCGCTGCGACACGTGCGTATCTACGGATCGTGGCGGATCAGCAGCGTGTCGCCATCTCTGATGTAGGTATGGGCGCGGCCGCTGTTCAGGCTCTTGAGCATCGGATCGCCGGGGAATGCCCTGGGGCTCTCGCTTACGCTTCGCGCGACGTTGCGTATGAGGAAATTGGTGAAGAGTTCGAAGACGCACTGTCGATCGCGTTTGATGATCCTGTCTTTCCGCGGTCTCTTGGTCAGGCGCGGGCGATTGGTGCTCTGAGATGGAGCAACCATAGGCTGACCCGGCTCGTGCGAGACCGGGCCGCTGAAGAACGCGCGTATGCGACGCACATACCGCCAAACCTATGTGCCCAGATCACAGCCTGGCGGGAAAGCGCCTACGCGGCACTGCCGACAAGCTCCAGCCGCTTTCTCGCGGTGATGCGCGCGAGCGAACCAGAGAGCTTCATTGGGCCGCGTCAAGAATCGCGGGAAAAGGTCATAGCGCGGCTCCTGGAGCCCTACGAGCGGCCGGGCGAACGACGGCTCGCGAAGCTTGTTCTCAGCCTCGAAAGCCGGGTTGCCAATCGTCTCGATGCGACGACGAACCGCGCTGAAACCCAGCTTGCCGTTGCTCTCGGGGTCGCTGAGCTATGAGCGTGAGGCTACGGGCTGCGAGCCTCTCCGTGCTGGCTTGTTTTGTGCTGGTGCTGGCTGTGCCGGCCGGAGCGGGGGCTCAACCTGTCCCGCTGGCGTTTGCGTCCTGTCGCTCCGATCAGGTGTTCATGCCCAACCAGGGGCTGCAGTGCGCGACGCTCACCGTGCCCTTCGATCGCGCCGACCCTTCAGCGGGGAGCATCGCGCTCGCCGTCCAGCGGGTACCAGCGAGCGCCCCGCGTGAGGGAGTGATCGTGCTGCTCGCGGGCGGACCCGGCCAGCCCGCCATCCCCGCTTTCGAGGAATTCCTCGCGCCGCTCGCGCACGAGCCGGCGCTGCGCGGCTTCGAATTGGTCGCTTTCGACCAGCGCGGGACCGGTCAGTCGCAGGGACTGCAGTGCCTAAAAACGGGAGGCTCGCACGGGAAGATGCCGCTCGCCGAATGCGGCGAAGCGCTTGGGCTGACTCGCCCCTTCTATTCGAGTCAGGAATCGGTCGAAGACCTCGAAGTGCTGCGTCAGGCGCTTGGCGGTACGCCGCTGTCGCTGTTCGCCGTCTCCTATGGTGGGCACGTCGCGGGTATGTACGCGCACGAGCACCCGCAGGGCGTGGCGCGGATGGTGCTCGACTCACCCTCACCGCTCGGCGAGCCGGACGCGCTCGACAATCAGCGCATCCGCGCGCTGCGGCGGATGCTCGACGAAGGTGTGTGCGGCGCCGGTGCCTGCCGCTCGTTTACACGTGATGCGTATACGGACCTGACGAAGGTCGTTGCAAAGCTGCACCGCCACCCGCTGCGCACGCGCATATATAACGCTCACGGTCGTCTACGGCCCGCGATCGTCACCGAAGTCGGCGTGCTGCGTCTGCTCTCCGGGCTCGACCTCGCCAAGGCGACACGCGAGCTCGTGCCGGCAGCGATCGCAGCAGCCGCGCACGGAGACGACGCACAACTGGCGCGCCTGACCCATGAATTGCAACCTGAACATGTAAGCGGCAGCCCCTTCACCCGGCTCGCCGCCAGTGCGAGCGGTGGTATCGACTTGCTGTCGTGGCCAGGCGAGGAGGAACCGCTCGCCGGCGGCGCGCCCGCAAGGGATGCGGAGACCTCCTTTGCCCTATACGCCGCCACTTACTGCGCGGAAAGCCAGCTGCCGTGGTCGCCCGACTCACCTCTCGCGGGTCGCGCTGCCGCGCTGCGCAGCTGGCTGGCAGCGCTTCCAGCTGGCTCAACTGCACCATTTTCGCGCACCACGGCAGCCGAATACTCGCCGCTCGCGATCTGCGAAGAATGGCCTGCAACCCCACTCGCGCCGCCCCCTCCAGGCGGCATCTCACCAACGCCCACGCTGATCCTCTCCGGGGAGGACGACTTGCGCACCCCATACGAACAAGACCTCGAAGTCCAGGAGGGCTACAGCGACGTAAGGCTGCTGCGCATCCCCGACACCGGCCACTCGACCGCCAGCACCGACAGCACCGGCTGCGCCAAGGACGCAATGCTCGAGTTCCTCACCACCGGGCAGGCGCCGGTCTTCTGTCCTGGCTCACGCGAACCGCAGGCGCTGCCGCTGCCACCAACCTCACTGGGCGACCCACATGCCTTCGCAGCGCACTCGTCACTGGCAAACTGCGTCGCGACCGCCACAGTGATGACGCTCGAGGACCTCTTCGGCCAGACCAGCTTCTCCGGTGGAGGGCTACGCGGCGGAGACTACGAACTAGAGCCAAACGGCTACGCGCTACACGGGATGGTCGACATCCCCGGCGTCACGCTCAGCGGCAACATCCACGTCGGTGACACCGGGCTAGAGCCAAAGCTCAGCGGGCACCTAATCGTGCACGGGCGCCTCAACGGCACACTGATACTGCGCGGACGGCTGCTCAGCGGTCGCCTCGATGGTACGTACGCGCGCACCCGCCTGGCTGTGCTGCCCTGAGAAGCGCACCGGCCGCTGTCGTCAGAGTGACCTGTGAGGCGGATTCCTGGGCATGTGGGGGCGGGCGAGCTCGCTACTCGTCGGTTGGCAGCCGCGACCAAACCACCATGTCCGTGCGTTCATCACCGAACGCGAGGAAGGAGCGCAGTATGCCCTCCCGGCGAAAACGGGCAGACGTAAGCGTCCGCATCGACGGCTCATTCTCTGGCGCTACCCAGGCTTCCATGCGCGCGGCTCCAAGCGGGCCAAGCGCCCAAGCGGCTGCCAGACGCACGCCGCGCGTGGCCAACCCTCGCCCGCGAGCGTCAGGAACGACCCAGTAGCCAAGTCCCACGACCCCGAGCTGTGGTCGGATACCGATCCAGACCTGTCCAACCGCTTCATCGGTGGCCGCGTCCGTGAGTGCGAGCGCCACGCCCTCGCCGTTCTCCAAGCAGCTCCACACACGCTTGATGAACGTGCGGCCTCCCTCTGGAGTAAAGACCGCAGGAACACTGGTGACCTGGGGAATGCTCGGGTCAGCCGAGGCGAGGCGCACGCATTCCGTGTCGGTCAGCAGCCACCGTCGCAGCCGTACCACGCCGTCCGTCAGCTCTGGGTCTGGGTAGAACAGCTCCACGCCGCACAAGCTACCGGCCGTGCGCCCGCGACGCTCTGTCTACTGAGCGCACCGTTTCTTGTGCGAAGCTTTTTAGAAGGACTCGTGCAACCTACAGATGGCGAGCACTGCATCGGGGTTCAAATACCGTTCGCCCGATTTAGACAGTTGTCCGCGGATACTGGCGGGAAGTTGCGAAGGTAGGCGAATGCGCTGAACGGCGTGGGTCGGCTTCGGAGCGGCCTTGGCCGACGATCTGGGTATTGTGCGCAGCATGGATGAGGGGCTACCGGTCGCGTATGAGGTGCTGGAGAAGGGTGTGCCGGTGCTGGGGTCTGATGGCCAGCAGGTGGGGACGGTGCATCATGTGGTGGCAGCCCCGGAGAAGGACATCTTTCATGGTCTCGTGATCGCCCTCGCGGGAAGTGGGCGGAGGTTTGTGGAAGCGACGGACGTGGTGTCGCTGCACGAACGTGGGGTGGATCTCAGGATCGACTCGCAAGCCGTGCGCGCGCTACCGGAGCCGGGCGGTGGCGTACCGGTGTTCATCGAGGATCCGGGGGAGATGAAGGGCTGGCACCATTGGGTGCACAAGGCGATGCTGCGGGGAGATTGGAAGCGGGAGTAGCCGGGCCTCGGCGCGCGCGGCGCGCCCGAGGACCAGCTGTTGTGCGGTAGATGCCAGGTCGAGGCAGGCGCCTCAAAGGGGGAGCGCGCATAACGCTGACGCTGCGCTCCCCGTTAGAGCCTGGCATGCAGTCGCTCGATCGCTTCAGGGTTCAAATACCGCCCGGTTGGCGCGACTAAGACGGTTGTCTGCACAGCTGCCCCGCCTCGTGCGGCTAGCGGGCTAGCTGTGGGTCGAGTTTGTGGATGGCTTCTTCGATGTCTTCGGTGTCTACGTCGCCTCCACTCTGTTGGGCGCCCCGTCGACTGGCTGGATTCGGGGACATAGAAGGTTTATGGTGCAAGTTGACTTCGACACTGCTGTCACTTGCAATGGCAGCCACGAGAAGGGACCAGTCCATGTTGCGAAGGATCACGGACATGCCAGCCGGAACGATCGGCTTTGAGGCCGTCGCAGAGGTTGAGGACGATGACTGGGAGGAGACCGTCGAGCCTGTGTTGCGCCAAGAGATCGCTGCGGGCCGTAACGTGCGGCTGCTCTACTTGATCGGTACTGAGGCCCGTGAGGTCGAGGGTGACGCGATGAGCGCTGACGCGGGCTTCCGCGTGCGTCACGCGACCTCGTACGAGCGCGTGGCGGTGGTCAGCGACGAGGATTGGATACGCCCCGCGTTGCGTGCCCTTTCCTTCCTGCTTCCCGGAAAGGCCCGGGGCTTCCGCGTCCGCGATCTCGCCGACGCAAAGGCTTGGCTTGCGGAGAGTGAAGCTTAGCGGACACACGTTGGGCTGACCCCGTTGGTAAGTCGCCTACTTTGACTATGCAGTAGTGGATTAGCCGGTCGCGTTCAGCTATAGCAAACTACCGAAACGGCTCGAGCAAGCGCTAATGCAGTCCTGTCTGCGCGCAACGCAGTCTGGAGGGAGATGGGCGATGGGTCGAAGGCGGCGGCTGATCCCCAGCCTGGATAGGGCCGTCTCGGGTGGTGTCTCAGCGGTCAGCTTGGATCATCGGCCTGGCGCGGCACCCGGAGCATCGGGCGTGAGCGCCATGGCTGCTCGAGTGCGGGAACGCTCTCCATTTCAGGTCGGTCCTCGCGTGGATGTGAGGTCCACCAGCGCACGTAGCGCTCGGTCAATGGCCTCGCGGTGAGGCCGTGAGCGTAGACGGAGAGAGCGATCGTGGCCGTGATCGAGAGCAGCACAGGTTGGAGATGGGGGAGGTTGGAATCGTCGAGCAGGATCACTGCGAATACGATCGAGGCGAGGCCGCGGGGTCCGAACCAGCCGAGGAAGGCCAGTGTGGGGCGACGCGCGCCGGTGCCGCGGAGCGCGAGCGCGACGGGCACCATCCGTACGGCCGTGAGGCTGAGAGCTCCGTAGAGCACGATCTGCCAGGTCATTGCTTTGAGTGCGGGACCGAGAATGATTGCGCCGAACATGATGAATGTCACGGCGTTGAACAGCTCTCCGCCCTCCTCGACGAGTTGCGTCACGCGCTCGTGACCGTCCGGGCGCAGCGAGCCGAAAAGGACTCCGGCGGTAAACGCGGCAATGAAGATGCTTCCGCCGAGCGCGCTCGCGATCCCAGCAGCGAGAAGCGCCGAGGTGGCGCTGAGGATCTGCATCCAGTGCACCTCGATCAGGTGGCGAGGAGCGCAAACGCGCAGCGTGAGCCCTCCAAGCACCCCGGCGCCGATACCGCTGAGGAGCCCATAGCCGATCTCTTCTAGCACGAGCTGGATTGCGGTGTGGTCAGACACTGTGCCGGAGCCTGCTTGGGCGATTGCGATCGCGATGAAGAACAGCGGCACGCACAGTCCATCGTTGAGACCGCTCTCCACGTTGAGTCCTTGACGGATGCGTGACGGGATCCGCTTGTCGGTGACGACCGCCTGGCCGAGCGCTGCATCGGTACATGCGAGCACCACGGCGAGCACGAGAGCCTCAGTGAGGCTGATGCCTGGGATGAGTGCGGCGCCGGTCAACATCCCCGCAGCGATCGTCAGCGGCAGGCCGATGGCGAGCAGGCGCAGCGGGACTGCGAACTCCCGACGCAGCGGGCCTAGCGCTATGCGTGAGGCGTCGGCGAAGAGGACGAGTGTCAGCGTGATCTCGGCGAGAAGCTTGATCTGCTCGCTGTGGACGTGAACGTCGATCAGCCCCAGAACCGGCCCGACGAGTACGCCAGTGGTGGTGAAGAACATAGCGCCCGAGACGTTCAGTCGCGCAAGGCGTCCTGACACTGCGGCATACGCCAGCAGCAGTGCCGCGATCGTCGCGAGTGCCCATGTCATTCCCAGAGCAGATCAACCCTACATCCAATGCCATCACGCGGACTGTCGTCCTCCCTTTCCCGCGTAGCTGGGATGTCTGGTCGAGCAGCGAGCGGCGGCAGATGCTGCAGAGGAGACGAGCAGATGGCTGCGAGAGACCACCTGTGCCGCATCGGGCCTGGGACAGGGGGCTCGGGATGGCGCGCAGGTCGCAGGCGACTGCGTAGTTAGCCCTTTCCGATTTGTGGTCATCACGGGAGGACGCCCAATTGTGTCTTCCATACATTTTGTGTCATCGCGGCTATGGAACCAACAGGGTGGTGTCTTCCGCTGGGTGAGCGAGGGCATCTCTCCGCGTCTGGCGACTGCCCGTGGTCTGGCGCCAGTTCGCGATGACGATCTTCTACCACCCGACGCTGCTTGGGCCCCTCGCGAGCACGCTGGCGTACGCAAGCGCCGGGGCAAGATCGTGACGTACTGGGCTTTTCGGGTGGGCGTGCTGGGCCTCTCCCTATTCGCCTTGGCCATATTGGCGCAAACACAGTCGGCGACGACCGCAATTGCTGCCACGACGCGGACCACCACGAGCACCACACCGACGCAGACGGAAAAGATCACTCAGACCAAGACGGTCTCCAAGACAACGACCGCGACCGCGCATCCACAGACCAAGGCGGTCGTCAAGACGCAGACGGTCACCACCCCGACCACCACCACGACGTCGACCAGCCACGCCGCGGCTGCGGCGGCCGCCGGCGCTGCGGCGGCTGCAAACAAAGAGCCATCCTCCGATTCGAGTGGTCTGCCGGGGTGGGCGTGGGCATTGATCGGCGCTGCCGTCGTCGGCGGCGCGATCTGGATCATCACCCTGATTCGGCGCGGCCGAAGGGACAGTTCACCGAGCGATGGGACGGGAGGCCCGGGAGCATCGGGCGGCGAGCCGCCGCTGCCTAACGCGCCGCCTCGAGCATGAGCGGCTCCCGACTCCCTGACTGCCGCCTAGCCCTTAGAGCCCCCACCAAGCGGCGCAGCAGACACTGCTCCTGCGCGCAGCTATAAGCATTCGTGCCGCGCAAGGGCATATACCGGTCGCGTTAACGAATAACTCTGACTAGGAGCAAACCGCGACCGCCGGTCGGTGCTGCCCCGCTGCAGGGCGTTTGGACTTGGACCTTCAGCGTCTCTGGTCGCTGGCGGCCTGGCCCCAGCGTTCCCGCCTGACCTCCGTGGGAGGACTGCCGGTGTGAGCCTTGATCCGGCGGGAGAAGTGGTAGACGGAGGAGAAGCCCGCCCGGGTCGCGATCTCGCCGACCGGTAGCCCGGTGCTCCTCAGCAGGTCGATCCCGATCGCGACGCGTCGCTGCCATAGATAGGCCATTGGGGTGATGCCGAGCTCGTGGCGAAACCGCCGCACAAGATGCGGCGCGCTGACGTGTGCCGCCTCGGCGACCTGCCTTAGGTCGATGGTCGGGTCGCTGACTCGAGTGTGCAGGAAGCGCCGTGCGCGCTCGACGGGGTCATCATCGCCTCGCACGCTCGACTCCGCCTCCCCTACATAGCGCCAAATAGTGGCGGCGGCGAGGGAGGCCAGCAGCGGCTGTGCCGCCGAGAGCGGGGTGCGGGTCACGGCTATCGCCTCGGAGAGCAGGTTGGCCATCGCACTCGAGATCGGCAGCATCGGCGGCAGCGCCGCGAAGCGGCCCAGCAGCGACGCTGGCCACTGCTCGATCTGCATATCCACCCAAACCTCGTGGGTTGAGACGTAGTCATCGAACGCATAGTGCTCGTTGCGATGTGGGAGGCTCAGGGCAAGCCATCCCGCGGGAACGACGAACGAGGGTCGATCATCGACCGAGATGCGGGTGCTGCCGGCGTGGATGACGATCAGCTCGAGGCTGCGCTGCCAGCGCGGGCCAAAGCGCCCTCTTGGCGGATACACGATCTCACCGACGTCCACTGGCGTTCGCTGTAGTAAGGCAAAAAGATCAATCTCAGACAACAAGTTGTTCATCACAGCCATGGTATCGCGGGGTGTCTGGGGATTACAGTTTGTGTCATGGACTACATCTCGAAGGTGAAGCGGACTGCTCGGGAGTACAGCCTGATCGGACCCTCTGCCGAGCTCGCCGCTCACCAGGGACTGGTGGCGGCGGAGTGGTACCACAGCGAGATCCCGCGCAAGCGCATGAAGGAGCTGATGCGGCGGGCCGATCGACCTGCGTTGCGGGACACTGCGATTTGGTTCGGCCTGCTTGCCGCGTTCGGGTTTGCTGCCTGCTGGTTCTGGGGCACATGGGAGTGCGTACCCATCCTTGTTTGCTATGGCGTGCTGTATGCGTCAGCTTCCGATGCCCGCTGGCATGAGAGTGGCCATGGCACCGCCTTCAAGACGCCGTGGCTCAATGATGCGTTGTACCAAGTCTCTTCCTTCATGAACATGAAGGAGCCCACGTTCTGGCGGTGGAGCCATGCGCGTCACCACACCGACACGATTGTCGTAGGACGTGACCGGGAGATCATGGCGATGCGACCTCCTGACGTCCTGCGGCTCGTAGTGAACTCGATCGGCATCTACGATCTGGTGAGCACCTATGTCAGTGTCGGCCGGCATGCAGCCGGTCACCTCACCGCGGAGGAGGTCACGTTCATCCCGGAGTCTGAGCGGTGGCGTGTGCACCGCGAGGCACGGGTGTGGGTGACCATCTACGCGGCCGTGATCGCCCTCGCAATCGCGACGGGCTCCTGGCTGCCGATCGTCCTCGTGATGTTGCCGATGGTCTATGGCAGCTGGCTGGACCATCTGTTTGCGGTTACGCAGCACTCCGGGCTTGCAGAGAACGTGCTTGACCATCGGCTCAACTCACGGACCATCGAGATGAACCCGGTGTTTCGTTTCATTTACTGGAACATGAACTACCACGTCGAGCACCACATGTTCCCGATGGTGCCCTATCACGCGCTGCATGAGCTTCACGCTGAGCTCCGGCACGACATGCCGACGCCCTATCCGAGCCTCGTGGCGGCCTACCGCGAGATCCTCCCGACGCTCTGGCGTCAGCTCAAGCACCCCGATCATCACGTCAAGCGAGAGCTCCCTCCTTCGGCTAGGCCATTCCGCCCTGAGTTGCACAAGGTGGTCTTCGAGTCATGACCGACGACTGGATCGACGCGTGTGGCGTCGAGGACATCGACGAGGAGGACGTGCTGAGCTTCGATCACAAAGGACAGGCGATTGCGATCTACCGCAGCCCTGAGGACACCTTCCACGCCACGGATGGGATCTGCACGCATGAGCATGCCAATCTCGCTGACGGCCTGGTAGTCGGCGAGCTGATCGAGTGCCCCAAGCACAATGGGCGCTTTGACTACAAGACTGGTAGAGCCAGGCGCGCTCCTGCCTGCGTGGACCTCCGCACCTATCCCGTGAAGGTGCAGGACGGCCGAGTTCTCATCCGACCAAGTCAATGATCGCAATCGTCGGCGCAGGCGTTGCCGGCCTCTCAGCTGGCGAGGCACTGCGCGACCTGGGCTACGAGGGTTCAGTCAGGGTGATCGGCGCCGAGGCGGCGATCCCGTATGAGCGTCCCACACTCTCTAAGCGCTTTCTGGACAAACACGATCTCGTCAGCCCACCAGCGCTCCGGCCCCCGGAGGCGCTCGCCGAGATGGACATCGCACTCGAGCTGGGCGTCGCCGTGAGTGCCATCGACACATCTCGGCGAATGCTCTGCACCACCAGTGGCGCTGAGTTGAGATACGACCAGCTGCTGCTCGCGACGGGTGCCGCCCCTCGGCGCCTGAGCCTTCCCGGAGCGGAGCTTGGCGGCATCCACCATCTTCGCGAGCTCAGCGAAGCCCGAGCGCTGCGCTCCGACTTGCGGCCCGGAGACAGCATCGTTCTCATCGGAGGCGGTGTGATCGGTCTCGAGGTCGCGGCCAGTGCGGCCGCGCGTGGACTGGCCGTGACCGTGCTCGAGACCGCGCCGCAGGTCATGGGGCGGATCGTGCCCGCGAGCTTCGCGGCACTGCTCCAAGAGCTCCACCAAGCGCGAGGCGTGGAGATAAGGACGAACGTGCATCCCACAGGCTTCGAGGGTTCCTCGGGGCGTGTTCGACAGGTGATGCTCGACGACGATGAGCGCATACCGGCAGATGTCGTGGTCGTCGGCGTAGGCGCGAGCCCACGCACTGAGCTGGCACAGCTGGCGGGCCTGATCGTCGACGACGGCATCGTGGTCGACAAGCTTCTGCGCTCGAGCGACGAGCGGATTTTCGCCGCCGGCGACGTGGCACGCGTCTGGCATGCCGGGGTGGGCCGCCACATCCGGATCGAGCAGTGGCAGCCGGCTCAAGCACAGGGTCGCCATGCGGCAGCGAGCATGCTGGGAGGGGTCGAGCCATACCAGGAGGTCCCCTGGATGTGGTCCGATCAGCACGAACTGCACCTGCAGGCAACGGGATTTGGCTTCGCCGGCCTGGACGTGGTTCGCCGCGGGAGCCTGGACGTACGCAGCGGGGTCGCGTTCCTTGGAGTCCGCGGCGGGCGCCTGGAGGCAGCGTGCGGACTCTCGATCGGCACGGGCGTTGCGCGCACCATCCGCGCGGCCCAACTACTCATCGGGCGCGGTGTGCGACTCGACGCCGATCTCGCGGACCCCGATGTCGACCTGCACCATCTGGCTCGCGCCCATGCGAACTAGCAACACACAGACACCGGTGAACCGATCCGGTCTTCTTGGAGGCGTTTTTCATTAGTTGAGGAACGGTGCTGGCCGGTTGGCTTCGTCGTGGCTTGGCCGCAGGCCGTCGTCAGGGCCGCTCGATCTCAGCTCGGATATTGCGCGACATCTCTCCTGCTTCGCTGTACGAGGCCGTCAGAGGAGGCCGCTGTGCCAGATAGGACAGGGCGGTTCGGGCGAGTGGATGTTGTCGTCAACAACGCGGGCTACGCTAACGTCGCCCCGGTCGAGACGGCGCCCGAGGAGGACTTTCGCCGCCAGTTCGAGACGAACTTCTGGGCGTGTACAACGTCTCCAAGGCCGCTCTGCCGGTGCTCAAGGCGCAGGGCGCAGGAACAATCGTGCAGTTCTCCTCTGTCGGTGGGCGCGTCGGCGGGACCGCCGGTCTGGGCTCCTACCAGGCGGCGAAGTTTGCCGTCGACGGCCTGACCAGGGTGCTCGCCGCCGAGACCGCTCCGCTCGGCATCCGCTACCTCGTGGTTGATCCCGGTGGGTTCGCGACCGACTGGGCGGGTGCGTCGATGGAGATCCAGGACTTCCCCGAGGAGTACCAGGCGACCGTCGGCCAGTTTGCCTCGCTTGTTAGCAGCGGGCGCATGAGCGCTGGCGACCCCAAGCGGGCCGGTGAGATCCTCGTGCGCGTCGTCAAGCACGCGCAGCTGCCCAGCCACCTGCTGCTCGGGGCGGGCGCGGCACAGATGGCGATCGACTATTCAGGTCGCCAGGTCGCCGAGGCGACCGCATGGCAGGAGGTCTCCGCCTCAGCCGACTTCCGCGCCGCCTACCCGATCGAGCTGCCTATCGCGTCGTAACACCTCCGCTCGGGCTCCCGCTGCTGCGCCAGTGATTTGCCTCTCAGCGTTCCTCGCCGGTGACTTCGCGTGAAACGGCGGCCAGCGCTGGCAGGCGCAGCGAGGAGGTGTCCGGGCTGCTCACGATCAGCGCCTGCCGCGCGGTCTGGACGCTCGGCGGCGGTCCCTGCGAGAGGTCGTGTCCGGTGTTGGGGTTGGGATAGATCTCCGGATAGCAGCTGGAAGTGACCTGCAGTCGCAGCCGCTGACCGGGAAGAAGGGCGATGTGGATCGGTCCAAGCTCTATCTCGCAGCGCCGATGCTGCGAATCGCTGTTGGCGCTCGGGAGATCGGCCATGCGTCCGCTCCAAATGCCATGCACGAGCGCGAGTGAGCGGCCGTCAGGCTCTACAAGCGTGAGCCGTGCAATGAAGTCGGTCGCAACCGCCGAGGAGGAGACGAGCAGGCTCGCGACCGGCTTGCCCGCGATCTCGAGCTCTCCCTCGAAGCGCCCTGAGGTAAACGTCAACACATCATCACGCGACTCGACTCGAGTCTGCTCGAGCGGACCGACTAGCTCCCAGATTGCCACTGGTCCACCTAGCGTCGGCACCGGATCGAGCGGATCGTAGAGATATTCGATCGCGCGTCGCTCGTCGGTAGCTGTAAGCGAGAGCTGGCCCTCACCCTGTGCGTTGATCGACAGCGGCATCTCGACCGTGTGCACCCCCTGTGGGGGCCAGGTCGTGCCCTCGTGCCATCTGTTGCGGCCGAGTACAAAGCTCATCACTGGCGGACCCGGCTCGGCGCCGGGCATCCCGAGCACCGAGGAGATGAACGTGAGCTGTCGATTGAAGGCCATGATCGGTGGCGGAACCGCACCTCCGAGCAGACCGAGGTCTCCATAGGGAGATGCGCGCATGTGGTCCCACGGGCCGAGCGTCAGCATCTGAGGCGCTGTCGGGTCGTCGACCGCGCTCCAGGCTTCATATGCCGCTACGGTGCCTTCGCTGGCGACGTCGTAGTAGCCGGTCGTATGCACTGCCGGCAGCGGTCGCGAGGGCGGCGCGACGGTCTCTGTCCAGTATCGATCAGACGGCGGTAGGTTCCAGCGGCGCAGGGCTCCAGCGAACCGCGACATCGCGCTGCGCTCGTCATAGAGCGCAGCAAAGCGCTCGAGCGGAGAAGCCACGAGCAGGTCCTCGATCTCGCTGCGAGTGACGGCGTCGATATCGCCCGTCAGAGCCTCGGAAAGCAGCAGCAACGCCCAATTGGTCAGCACCGCGAGTCGCAGTGCGCCGCCGGGATGAAACACGAGATCGCCGCGACCGCTCGCCGCCGGCGCCATCGCCAGCAACCCCTCCGGTCGCTCACGCGCTCCCGTGAACTGCACAATGCCGTTGAAGGACGCGCCGATCGTTGCGACCCGCCCGTCGCTCCACGGTTGCCGGCGGATCCACGCAACGGTGTCGGCGCAGTCGTTCGCATCGGAGACGAATGGCGCGAACTCACCCTCAGAATCGAAGCGGCCACGCAGGTCCTGGAGCACGACCGCGTACCCCTCACGCACCGCCAGCAGTGGCTCGATCTCCACCTCGCGCAGCAGGTCCGGCAGGTTCCGGCGACTATAGGGCGTGCGCAGCAGCAGCGTCGGCATGCGGCCGCTCGGCGGACGGTAGAGGTCTGCGAGCAGCGAGACACCATCACGCATCGGTGTTGCGACCTGATCGACGCCTGCGAGCCTCATGGCAGTCGACGGGGTGGATGCAGGCTGCGTGCCGGTCATGGATTGACCCTTACTATCATCAATGCGCTTCTCCTTGCTCTAATGGCGGTACGTTTCACGAAGCCAGTTTCACATGCAGCGCCCAGGGGCTGAAAAGCTGTGTCCAGTAGGAGAATCCGGGCAGTACATACTTGTCAGACAGCGTCGCAAAAAGCCCAGGACTGTACAGTGGCCAGTCAGGCACTTCGTTTGCAACTATCCTGAGCAGGTCGCCGATCATCTGAAGACGCTCGTGCTTGTCCAGGCTTTCGCCTGCTTCTGAGAGGAGCTTGTCGAATTCCGGGTTGCGGTAGTTAGCGACGTTTGCGCCCGCACCAAGTGGATATATCTCGTTTGGACCCAGGCGTTCTTCTATGAGCTCCAACGGATCCGGATAGTAGACCCCGGCGTCAGTGAGCGATATTCCCGTTCCTTTTCCAGTAAGCCACTTGGTTTCTTCAGCAGCCGATGCCTCATGAACGGGAGCATTTATGCCGATCTTTGCAAGGTCGGCAGAGAGAATCTGAGAGGCCGCCACTCCTGTCTCCCAGCCTTGAGTGACTTCGATGGTCGTGCTGAAACCGTGAGGATAAGCCGACCTTGCCAGTTCCTGCCTTGCCTTGGTTAGGTCGAATTCATACTTGGGCAGCGCTGCGATCATCTGATCAACTTCTGGTTGGGATCCAAGGTTAGCCAGGAGGCTGTCGGGCACGATCGAGGAGTCTTCGGTCGCCTCCCCAGGCGCATAGAGCGCTGCGACTATGCCTTTGTAGTCGGTTGCATACTTGAGCGCCCGGCGCACGTGCACGTCGTTAAACGGATGATTCTTGGTGTTGGTGAAGGCGAGCACCGTCTGTTCTCCCGATGTGCTAAGCCGGCGGGCGCCTGGAATGTCGGCAAACGGCTTGGGAGAAACATATTCATCGACTCCATCAATAGCGTCTGAGCGCAGCGCGAGCGCCATCGATGCTTCATTTTTGAAGATCTGAATGCTGATCTTGTCCGCAGGCTGCCGCGATCCGGTCCAGTATGGATTGCGTGAAAGCTGGACGCCCACTTCAGGCGTGTAGCCGGCAAACCTCCACGGTCCCGTGCCGATCAGCATGTGTCCAGGGGTGCCCAGCTCTTTTTCAGTGCTCTCTTCAGCAGCACGCCGCTCGATCACGTGTCCCTCGGCCGCGACGATGTCTTGGAAGGTCGCGCTTGGTCGCTTGAGCTTTATCACGACCGTGGTGCTGTTGGGCGCAGAGATCGAAGCGACGTCCGCCCATTGACCCTTTACCACCGATTCCTTGCCGCTCCTCGAACGTTCAAGCGAGAACACGACGTCGGCTGCAGTCAGCGGATTGCCATCCGAGAACTTGGCTGACTTCAGATGGTAGACATAGGTTGTCGGATTTGGCTGTTCGACCGACCCGGCGAGGCCAGGCTTGACCTTACCGTCCGGTTCAAAGACCATTAGGCTCTGCACCGCCAGCGATTCTATTGTCGCCGACTGGCCATAGCAGATCTTGACACAATCGATTGGGGCGGGAAAGCCACCCTCCAAGCCCCAGCGCAATTCGGGATATGACTCAGACGAGCCAGCCCCACCACTTGCCGCATTGGCCGTCTTGCCTTTGCTGGCGCCGCATCCTGCGACGGCAATCGCCAGCAAGAGGACCACGCCCACGCACACATACTTTCTCATTGCCATTCCTCCCATTGATTACAGTAGCCCCTCAGCTGCGCCGCTCATATGTGCGCAGCTGGTCGAGGTGCTCCTCGACCTTGATGAAGCAGTCGGCGAGCTTTCCCATTGCGTCTGGGTCGTCTTCGATCCAGTTCCAGAGGATCTCGACCGAGCGCTCCACCTTGCGCTCGCAGCCGGGCAGCTCCAGGGCGGCGTAGTCGATTCCGGCGCGGCGGATCCTTTCGCTCCACATCACCTTCGGCGCAGTCGTGTCGGCGCGTAGGCGTCCGACCTTGTGCAGTGGTGTTGCGATGTAGTTGAAGATCGGAACGCCCTCGGCCTGGAGCGCCGCGAGGTAGGTCTGCTTGGAGATGCCCGCGTGCTCTGGCACGAAGTTCAGCGAGACCATGTGGAAGACCGGGGTGTCCTCGTCGGAGTAGACGGGTGCGACCACGCTTTCCATTCCTGCGATTGCCTCGAGCAGCCGGCTGCGATTGCGGGCCCGTGCGGCGTTCTCCTGATCGAGCTTCGATAGCTGTTCGACCATTAGCAGCGCATTGACGGTGCTCACACGATGCGTGTAGGTGAGCGAGTCGATGTGGGGCAGCAGATCGGCAGGGAAGTCAGGCTCGCTGGCACGTCCTGGATGCATCGTGTTGCCGGCGTGCTGCGTACTGATGATCGCCTTCCAGTAAGCCTCATCGCTACGGGTGAGTAGGTAGCCGGCCTCGGTGGTGGCGAGCAGCTTGCCGCCCATGCAGGAGAACCCGGCAGCGTCGCCAAAACTGCCGACGCGAACACCGCGGTGGCGCGCCCCATGCGCCTGGCTGCCGTCCTCGATCAACGCGAGACCGTGCCGGTCAGCAATCGCCCGCAACGCCGTCATGTCCGCGGGCTGCCCATACAGGTGCACTGCCAGAATCGCCTCGGTCCTGGGGCCGATCGCCGCTTCGACGGACGCCGGATCCAGCAGACCTCGCTCAGGATCCACGTCAGCGAACACCGGCACCGCGTCGTTGTGCAGGATCGGAGAAATCGACGCTCCCCAGGTGTAGGGCGTGCTCACCACCTCGGCACCGCCGGTGATCTCCAGCCCGATCAAGGCGGCAAGTAGCGCCGCATGCCCAGAGGCGGTCGTAAGGCACCGCTCGACGCCATGCCAGTCCGCGATTGCCGTCTCGGCCTCGTCCACCAGCGGGTGGTCCCTGCCGAGACCCACTATCGGCTCGCTCGCCAGCAGCTGATCCACGCGCCTGCGCGCCTTGGCCGTGAAATGCGGGTAGCGGGGTTCCGCGGGAGCTCCGGCAGGCATGCCGCCCAGCAATGCCAGCGTGTTTGAAGCAGAGCTCTTTTCAATGACCGACATCGACGTCCTCTCGACTCGTGGTGATGGTGGTGAGGAGAAGACTCGATGCTGACGGTTTGCCCTGGACCGGTCCGGGTCTGTCGAGCCGGCTACCGCGATCTTCTCGTTCTGCGCCCGCATTCCGAGGTACTTCCCTTATCTGAGCAGATTTTCCCGGATCGATCCGGGCTAAATCGGGATTCCCCTTCTTTTGAGCTATCTACTAAGCCCCGGACCGGTCCGGGTAAATATAGCTCGTCCAGCATGTCGGTGTCAAGCGATGCCTGCACGGCACAGCGTGCGGAGCAGCGAATCGATGCAGATATAGTCACCCCGGCGAGAGACCCATGAGCGAGCCGGAGACCACAACGCAGACGAGGTCGGGGCTTACGCGCCTGCCCACTATCCGTGATGTCGCACGCGTGGCTGGGGTCGGCAAGACGACCGTCTCTGACGCGCTCCGCGGTCGTGGAGAAATCGCACCGGCGACAAGAGAGCGGGTGCTGCTGGTTGCCAAGCAACTCGGCTACCACACACATCTGGGAGCGCGCAGCCTCACCCGTCGGCAGACAGAGGTGATCGGCATCATGGTCGGCGACTTCTTCGACCCCTTCATAGGAGAGCTGACCGGCCGGCTGGAGCAGCATGCCGCAGCACGCGGCTTCCGCGTTCTACTCTCCACCGCGGGACCTGACCTCCGCGAAGAGGAGTCCGCGGTGGTGAGCCTGCTCGAGCATCGCGTCGCGGCGGTCATACTCGTCGGCTTCACTGGCGACCAGCAGGTGCTGGACACGATCGGCACGCACGTGCCGGTCGTGTACATGGGCTATGCAAGCCAATCGGGCGTGTCGATCGGAATGGACGAGAAGCTGGGCGGCGATCTCGCCACGACACACCTGATCGGCCTGGGGCACAGGCGGATCGCATACGTGAGCGCTGCGCTGCTGCCACGTCACGTCGATCGCGACCGCCTCCACGGCTACCGCCGCGGACTCCGGCGCGCAGGGCTGAGCTCGGCCAAGGATCTTCTACTGCGAGTCGGGCCCACCTCCGAAGAGCAGAGGCAGGAGATGATGCGCCGCCTGCTAAGCCAGCCTCAGAGGCCGACGGCTGTCTTCGCCGCCTCAGACATCACCGCGATCGAGGTGATGTCATGCGCGCATGAGCTGAAGCTGCGAGTCCCAAGGGACCTGTCGATCGTCGGCTATGACGACATCATGCTCGCACGCACGCCGATGATCGCGCTAACGACGATCGCACAGCCGGCGGCCGAGCTCGCGCGCCGCGCCGTTGACACAGCGGTCGCATTGGTGGAAGACCCCGACGCACGGCTGGAATCGACGCTGATCGAGCCGCGGCTGATTGTGCGCAAGACGACGGCATCGCCACGTTGAGCAGCTCTGAGCCGCTGATCCGTCCAGATGCGCGGATTGCCACCGAGTAAGGCGCAAGAGCATCACGGTCAGGCTCTGAGTGCCGCGCTATCGGCGTCGTCTTCGACCAATGCCCAGGCGTTTGGTGCGAGAGGCCGCCGAGATCGCGACGGCGTTCAAGCCGCGGGTGTCCAGCCGGCTGGGAAGGCGCCGGCCGGCACTTCCCCGTGGTACTCCGGGAAGTACTCCAGCGCGATTCGCTCGCTGGCGCTGCCCGTTAGCAGCGGGCGTAGATCGCCGAGCGTGAGCAGCACGCGCAAGGTCGCGCCGATCTGCAAGTCCGCCGCGTTGGGCTGCGCGCCGCCGATCACGCCGTCAGCGGCGAGCGCCTCGATGTGCGTGAGCTTCTCTGGCAATCCCGCGAGGTCTTCCTGCAGCCGCGCTGCCGAGATGCCGTGGTACTTCCACGTTCCGCGGACCAGGCGGATCGCGAAATCGGTGCCCGCGCCGTCCAGCGGGCCGGCGCCAGCGAAGGTGCCCACCGCCTCCGGACGGAAGTGCAGTGCGCCCCAGGGCAGCCGCCGGCCGAGGTCCTGCAGCTCCTGCTCGCCCCAGCGCTCCGCCTCGCGAACCGCGTCGCTGGGGTAGAGCACGGGCTCGGGTACCAATTCCTCCAGCCGCGCCAGAATCGCCCGCGAGCCGTGCACCGGCTCGCCGTCAACCAGCATGCCTGGGACAGTGTGGCGCTCCTCGCCGTAGATCGCACGCATCTGCTCGACGTGCGGGCCCGGCGCGAGCTCGACGCGTTCGTACTCCAAGCCCTTCAGGCGCAGCGCCGCGGTCGCCGTCATGCAGGGGTGCGACGGCGGCAGGACGTGCAGGACGAGCTCGGGCGCCATGTCCGCAGCCTACCGATCATTCGCATCTGCGGACGGGTTAGACCGCGGACGGCTCCCGGACCTGAGTGAGCCGGATCGAGTTACCGGAGGGGTCGCGGAAGCCGGAGTCGATCCCCTAGCTAGGGACGCTCGGAGGGCGCTTCGGTGAACTCGACACCGCGTGCCTTGAGCTGCTCGTAGTCTGCGCGGCAGTCAGCAGTCCACGCTGTCTTCACCACAGCCGTGACGGCCACCTGGACGGTGCTGGCGGGCGATGCCGCACGCTGGTCAGCGACACGAACCGAGCGGCGCCGGCTGATGCTGGTCCTGGGCGGAACGCTTCTCGGAACCCTCGTCGGAGCGCTGCTACTCGCCCACCTGCGCCTGTGGATGCCGCTGCTGCCGGCACTACTAACCGGTGGTGTAGTCGTGGACGCACACCAAAGCGTCGAGTCGTAACGGCCTCGAGCACGCTGACCCACTGGTATACATCCAGGCTCAACCCGATCTTTGCCTACCCTCCGGCCGACAACTACATCGCGTGAGAAGCGGCTGACCCTGCTTGCAGCCGTGCTCGGCTCGAGCGTGGTATTTCTCGACGCGACTGTAACCAGTGTCGCGTTGCCTGCGATTCGCGGTGACCTTGGTGGCGGTCTGGCGGGCCAGCAGTGGGTGACGAACGCGTACCTGCTGGCGCTCGGGTCGCTGTTGTTGATTGGCGGCTCGCTTGGAGATGTATTCGGTCAGAAGCGCGTGTTCTTGGTTGGCGTTGCGGGGTTTGGACTCACCTCAGCTCTCTGCGCGGTCGCCTCGTCGATCCCCGAGCTATGCGTGTTTCGTTCGATGCAGGGGGTGTGTGCGGCGCTGGTGACGCCTAGTGCATTGGCGGTGATCGTCCACGTGTTTCCCGAAGACGAGCGGGCCAGGGCGATCGGGACATGGACCGCGCTCAGCTCGATCGTCGGGGTTATCGGGCCGTTTATCGGGGGAGTGTTGATCGCTGCCGGCTCCTGGCGCCTGATCTTCCTGCTCAATGCGCCGCTCGTACTCGTGACCGTGACGCTGATCGCTCGCGGCGTGCCTGGGAGTGCGAGCACTGGCACCGCCGGGCGCCTGGACTTCCCTGGGGCCCTCTTGGCGGCGCTCGCGCTCTCGGGTTCGGTGTTCGCCGTGACCGAGGAGCCTGCGCGCGGATGGAGCACCCTGGTGATCGGCTCGCTCGCGGCAGGGGTTCTGGGAGCGATCGCGTTTGTTGCGCGCGAGGCGCGAGCCCGGACGCCGATGCTCCCACTGAGCCTGTTTCGCGAGCGCAATTTCACGATCGGAAACGTGGCGACATTGACTGCCTACCTTGGGCTAGGTGGCGTGATCTTTCTGCTGCCGGTGTTTCTGCAGGAGGTCAGCGGCTACAGCCCCGTTCAGGCGGGACTTGCGCTTCTGCCGGTCACCTCGCTGATGATCGTGCTCTCTCGCCGGTTCGGCGCGCTCGCCGACCGCATCGGGTCGCGGGTGCTGATAAGCCTCGGGGCGCTGGTCGCTGGCTGCGGCCTTTTGCTCTTGGTGCGTGTCGATCAGCGCGCCGATTACGTCAGCGAGGTCCTGCCGGCGCTGCTCGTGTTCGGGTTGGGGCTCGCGATGCTTGTCTCGCCGTTGACCGCCACGGTTCTCGGGGCAGTGGAAGAGGATCACGCGGGTGTCGCCGCTGCCGTGAATACGACGCTCTCACGCGTCGCGCAGCTTTTCGCGGTCGCCGTCCTGGGAGCCGTCGTCTCTCTTACGTTTGCTCGTCGCGTCGAGGCGACGCTACGACAGACCGCGCTCGGTCCCGGCGGCCGCGCCGCGATCAGCCGCGCCAAGCGACAGCCTCTCGGCGCACCCGGCCTGCTTGGAGTGCCCCCCGACGAGCGGGTCCTCCTACGAGCAACCTTCGAGGACGCGTCCGTGCATGCCTTCCGTGTTGCGGACACGATCGCAGCCGTGCTGGTCGCCAGCGGAGGTCTGATTGCGCTCGCCGGGATCCGTGCTCCCCGCCGCAGGGTGACCGCCGAGCTGTGCCCAGCCGGCGCGCTTTGCGGCGCCAGCCAAGAACTCGCCCGTACTGGTCCAGCCAGACAGCGCTCGGCGAGCTGAGGCAGCTCGCACCGCCTGTCCAGAGCCGGTCGCCGAGCCAGTGGGGCCGTCGGTCAGCCTTGGCCGATGGCCACCGTCTGGTCAGATCCCGAGTATGTGGCGGGGTACCTTTTTGCCTCTCGGCACGGCAATCACGCTGACACCGGAGGCGTGCGTGCGTCGCGCTCGATCTTGACCGCGCAACGAAAGGCGACCTGCACCAGAAACGCCTCGAATGCTGCTTGCTTGCCATCCAGCCACTCGCCGTTGCGCAGGCGCGCGTAGAGAACCTGCCAGGCGAGGTCGTAGAGGTGTTCCAGATCGCCGGGATCGAGTTGCAGCCCTACACGCCGCAGCTTGCGATCAAGCGACGCCAGCACCGAGGGCTTCAGCCGCCCATAGCCGCCCAGGAGCACCTCGGTACGTTGAGTATCCAGGCGCCCTCTCAGCGCCGGTTCGACACTGTCCGTCTCCATGCGTATCGCCTCCAAAAGCAGGGCGCGTCCACCCGCATGGACACGCTGGTCGTCGTTGATGGTGCTCCTGGCTACCCACATCAACGCAGCATCCCCATCAGGTTGGACAAATCTACGAATGCTCTGGGCGGGAGCTCCGGACGGGATGAGCGTTAGTTCACGCCTCTGGGTGGTAGCGAAGGCCGTCGAGTGCGATGCGCACGACGTGTGTCACCAGATCGGGGTCGTTGGCGGGCATCCGTGAGATGCCGGCCAGCATGTGGAGCACGTCTGAGAACTCGACGTCAGGTCGGACGACGCCGGCGTCCTGGGCGTGCTTCACCAGCGGTTCGCCGGCGGCGTAGACCGTATGCCGACACTCTTGGAACAGGGCGGCGTCCTCATCGAGGTAGTTCAGGAGTTCCTGTGCGAGCGCCCGCTTCGTGGTCAGATAGCCGATCAACCCCTCGCACCAGTCGCTGAGGGCGTTCCACGGATCGTGCTCGCGCTGCGAGGCGGAGCGACAGACCTCGTGGACCTCGTTTACGTAGAGAGTCTCGAGCAACACCTGTCTGCTGGGGAAGTGGCGGTAGAGCGTGCCGATTCCCACGCCAGCCTGGCGGGCGATCTCCTCAAGGGACGTCGAGTCTCCACCTTCGGCGAATGCTTTGCGCGCGGTCGCGAGGATCTGCTCGTAGTTGCGTCTTGCGTCGGCCCGCTTCGGACCGGCGGGCGCTGTCTGCGTGGAGATTTGCGTTGAGCTCATGATTTGTCCCTTGAAAACCGGAGGCTACCTCCGTATAGTTCCGGAGGAAGCCTCCGCATATTCCGGAGGCGACCTCCATTTTAGCCGTGATCCCAGATATAGACAAGGTGATCCGTATGAACCCAGTTGCCACACGATCCCTCGGTCAGACGGCTTCCGGACCGGGGGAAGGCTGATGCGCCAGGGCTGGTGGGCTGGCCGCTATCCAGCGGCGGCCGCGATGGTGATCTTCGCCCTGGTTCCCTATCTCGGGCTCTCGGCGGCGCTGGGGCCGCTCACGCCGATCATCGGTCGGCAGCTACACATGAGCACGCAGACGATGAGCCTGGGATTGGGCATGGCGAATGCCGGCTACGCCGTGGGGACCGTCCTGGCGGTGCAATTCGCCCAGCTTCTGCCGCAGCGGCGAATGATGGTCCTCTACGCGGTGCTGCTGGTGATCGGGTCGATCGTGGTGGCAGCGGCGCAGGATCCCGCGATGTTCATCGCCGGGCATGTGATTCAGGGACTGTGCACGAGCCTGCTGTTGATCGCCGCCGTGCCACCGTTGGCGCTCGGCTTCGGCTTGGAGAAGTTCCGCTGGACAGCGATGATCATGAACGTCTGCATCTTCGGAGCAGTCGCGCTTGGGCCCGTGATCGGCGGGATCCAGGCAAGCGCCCATGCTTGGCGGCCGCTGTTCTGGATCGTCGCCGGGATCTCGCTCACGGCGCTCCTGCTCTCCCTGTTGACATTCGAGGACGCCCCGCCCGCCGACCGGGACGCCCCGCGAGACCTGGTCGCAATCGGCCTGGCCGCATCGGGATGCGTGGCCGCGTTCTTTGGCGCCTCCGAGCTGCTGACTCATCGCTTCCTGGGCCCGGAGACGCTCCTGCCGCTCATCGGCGGCCTGGCGCTGATCGTTGCCCTCGTCGTCAACCAGTATCGAAGCAGCCGCCCGCTCCTGACGATCCGCAGCATGCTGACCAGCACAATTCCGGTCGCGGGGATCGTCCTCGCATTGTCGGCCGCGGCTGCGTCGGTCTCGGCAACGGTCCTCACCGCCGACGAGCTGGCTCCCCACTACACGCCTTTGCATCTTGGGCTGCTCTATCTCCCTGAGCTGGGTGGCGCCTTGATCACGGCGGTTGCGCTCGGCATCGTTCTCGACAAGCGCCAGATGCACTACCTGCCGTTGGCCGGCATGGCGTTCCTGGCTGCTGGGATCGCAGTGTTCCGGGTCCAGGTCCCACCCACCGAAGCGCTCACCCTGATCGGTTCCGGGCTCACCGGAATCGGTCTCGGAGCGGCGGTCGCCCCGGCGCTGTTTGTCGCGGGGTTCTCACTTGCAGCCGCGAGCCTGCAGCGGGTGTTCGCGATCGTCGAGCTCTTCCGGGCGGTAGCCGCGTTCATGATCGCTCCGCTGTTCGTGCACTTCGCCGCCACCGTCGGTGGTAATGCCAGCGCCGGCACCGGCATTGCGCTGTGGGTCGGCTTTGGCCTCGCGGTCGCCGGCGCGCTCGCCGCAGTTGGTCTTTACGTGCTCGGCCGCGCGCGCCCGCAAGCGCCAGACCTCGAGCGCTTCATGAATGGCGAGGGCGCAGCTTGGGACTCGCCGCCGCTGCTCGCGGGCATCCGCAACCACCCTCACCGTCAAACGCTCGCGGAGGAGGCAGCATGACAACAACTACAGGCGACATCGAGAGCGGCGCGCACCAGCGACATGGCCCAGTCGTCTTCGCCTACGACGGCTCCGAACTGGCCAAGCTCGCAATTGACGAGGCCGGACGGCAGCTCGCGCCGGGACGCGACGCGCTCGTCCTCACCGTCTGGCAACCGTTCGACGTCGGGTTCGTGCCAACCGTCGCGCTTCGCGTCAACGCCGCCGAGATAGCCGACGTCAGAGAAGCCGCCGTGCGGACAGCCGCCGACGGAGCCTCACGGGCAAATGCAGCGGGCTTCAAAGCGCGCGGTTTGCAGGCCGAGGTCGCTCCGACCTGGAAAGGCATCGTCCAAGTTGCCGACGAGCACGACGCAAGTCTGATCGTGCTCGGCTCCCACGGCCGCACCGGGCTTGCCGGCGTACTGCTCGGAAGCGTCGCCGAGGCGGTCGCCGCGCATTCCCGACGCTCGGTGCTGATCATCCATCGCCGCGACTGACCGAAACGAGGATCACCCATGACAGCACAGACACTTCCCGGCGGCACGTTCATCATGGCCGAGGGTCTGACGGTCACCCGCATTGGCTACGGCGCGATGCAGCTCGCCGGCCCCGGCGTGTTCGGGCCGCCCAAGGACCGCGACGCCGCGATCGCCGTGCTACGCGAGGCAATCGAGCTGGGCATTACTCACATCGACACCAGCGACTACTACGGCCCACACGTCACGAACCAGATCATCAAGGAAGCCCTGCACCCCTATCCGGACGAGCTGCATGTCGTCACCAAGGTTGGGGCGTATCGCGACGCAAAGGGCGGCTGGCCGCACGCGCGGTCTCCCGAGCAGCTGCGCCAGGCCGTGCATGACAATCTCATTCACCTCGGCCTCGACGCGCTCGATGTTGTCAACCTGCGCGTCGGGGGGTTCGACAGCCCCGAGCCGGGCTCGATCGCTGAGCCGTTCGGCGCCCTCGCACAGCTGCAGCAGGAGGGCCTGATCAAGCATCTCGGCGTCAGCACCGTGTCCGCCGAGCAGATCGCCGAGGCGCAGTCGATCGCGCCGATCGTGTGCGTGCAGAACTTCTACAACCTCGCTCACCGGGTTGATGACGAGTTGATCGAGTCCCTCGCCGCACAGGGCATCGCCTACGTGCCCTACTTCCCGCTCGGTGGTTTCACCCCGCTGCAGTCCGACACACTCGAATCGGTCGCCACCCGTCTGGAGGCCGCACCGATGGCTGTCGCGCTGGCCTGGCTGCTGCAGCGCTCCCCGAACATTCTGCTGATCCCCGGCACCTCATCAGTCGCGCACCTGCGCGAGAACGTCAAAGGCGCTGCGCTCGCGCTTTCCGAGAGCGAGCTCACCGAGCTGAATAGCATCGGCTGACCGCGCGACCGATAGTCGAGCGGTACCCGCAATACTCGGGGAGGAGGCGGCCCTGACGTAGCCAGCGAGAGACCTGAGTTGGACGATTCTCGAGCGCCTCGCGCGACCTCATGGCCGTCCTCAAGACGGCTCGAACTCAGCTCGGATCTTCCGCGACATCGCCTCTGCCGCGCTGTGCGAGGCCGTAAGGGGGGCTGCTGCGCCAGGTAAAGCACTGCTCGGAGCTCTCCCTCGTTCTTCTTCGGTACGAGAGAAACTGAGCTGGATGCTCGATGTGTGGGTTGTGCCCGCATTCCGGCACAACCACGCGTGTGGCGTTGGGGATGTCGCGTGGGCGGGCTGCTGGTAGTTCACCTGGAAGGTGAGCGCAGCGGCGCGCGCCCACGGGCGGCGCGGGCACCGATCGCCCGAGATACCTGATACCGGCTGCGACGCAGCACGCCGAGGTCTAATCTCACCCATTGCCTTGGCCGACCAGGTGCCCGCAGTATCTGACGTGCTGGACGCGATCGAGCGTCGCAACTGGGCGCGCCTGCAGCGGCTGCTCGACCCCGAGATCCATTGGACCACGGCTGCCGAAGAGGACCTGTACGGCCCCGCAGAGGTGATCGCCCGGCTCTCCAACGACCCTCCGCCTGCGCCGCCGTCCTATCACGAGATGCGGGGCGGGCTGATGCGCCGCTGGATCGACTGCCCGGGGTAGACGATGCCGCACCCGGTTCGCTAGACGTCTCAGCGCCGGCGCGCTGAGGTCAGGCGGTGCCTGGCCTCCTCCAGGATCGCCGCGCGATCGAAAGGCTCGCAGGTCCACTGCGTCGCGCGGGCAATGCCCCGCGACCTGTAGCGGCGCATCACCTGGACGTGCAGCGGCAGCCCGATCCAACGGCGCAGGTCGGCGGCGTTGGTCCAGACCGACAGCGAGCCGATGCTGCGCTGTGTCGGGTCCATCCACAGGTGCAGGCCGATTGCGCCGGGCAGCCCGTACCAGCCCGCTCGCAGCCGCATCCCCGTCCAGGCGATGCCGGGCAGGTCGCGCAAGGTGTGCATCTTGAATTCGCTGAGGCTGACCAGAGCCGGGCCGCCCGCCTGCTCCTCTGGTCCCGCGATCCACGGCAGCCATATCGGCCTACGGTGATCGTCGAGCGGCGGCTCATGCTCCATGCGGCCACGCTACAACACCGCATGTTCCTTGGCGTCCCCGGCGGCGAGGCTCACTCATTGCGCGTCGGCGGCAGCGCTATCTCAGCCGGAAATTCACGCATGAGCTCGAGCAGGGAATCGCGCGCCTGCGGTGTGCCCGCGGCCGGCCCGGAAAGCAGGGCGAAGAGCCGCTCCACGAAGATCTCCCATCGCAGCGCGGGTTGCATCTGGATGTGCAGGTGGACCGGCTTGGTGCCCGGATTCCATGCCATGTGCCGTACTCCCGGCGGGGCGATCATCACCTCTCCTGGGCCGGCGCTGCGCTCGACGCCATCTACGCGGAAGCGGGCGGTACCGGCGATCACCTCCCAGCGCTCCTGCATCTGCGGGTGGATGTGCTCCGGCGCTCGGTGTCCGGGCGCCTCCCAGTAGTCGTCCATCTCCAGCAGTGCGCCGTCTGTTTCCTCGGCGGTCTTGCGGAAGACGATCCGCTCTGCGGTGAGCGAGTTGAACAGCTCGTCTCCGGATTTGGCCACCGAGAGGATGTTCCCATACGGTGGGAGCCACGACGGACGCGCAGATATAGTCAGCGGGCGCCATGAGCGAGCAAGCCAACGGAGCAGGTGATCTTCGTAACGTACCGCCACCTGCCAGCCATCGCGCATTGGGCTCCAGGCGTCGCAAGGTCGCGCTGCTCGCGCTCCGCGTCGGCCTTCCGCTCGCTCTTCTTCTAGTTGGCCTGGCCATCCTGATCGCCGGTGCAATCCAGCTGGGGCTGATCCTGGTCGGCATCGCCGGCATGTCGGTGATCGTCGACGTCTACGCCCGTCAGTCGATCGACAGCAGCGACGATCGCGAGCGCGAGGAGCAGGCCAGGCGCACTTTCTCAGAGACGGGCCGCTGGCCGAGCGCCAGAGGGCCGCGCTGAGGTTCCGCGCCTCGGCCGTGAGCTGGCTCTCGCCGAAGCCTCACAGCGCGCGCACGTCACGCGCGACCGTGTGCTCCAGCCATGCTACGCGCCGGAAGCGCGGTGACTTGAGCGTGCGGCCGCTGCGCAGGGTCGCAAGTGCGCATCCGAGGAAGCAGGCGGCGCCGAGCGAGGTGTTGAAGTTCGCGGCGCCGAGATCGAGCACCGAGCCCGAGGATGGAACCACGTACCCGGCGATGGCTGAGATCCCGAAGAAGACGCAGCCGAGCAGGTTGACCGCCGGCTCCCACCATCCCTGCGGCTTGCGCACCGGCAGCAGGCCAAGCCATCCGTGTCGCGGGTAGGCGCGGTAGGCGATCGCCCCGGAGATCAGGAAGCAGATCGAGCCGAACGCGTCGGGGCGCCAGACCAGCCTGTTGTACTCGGCGCTAGAGAGCGCGGTGTGCATGGCGCGGAAAGTGCTGACGTTGAAGAACAGCGTCCCGGCTGACTGGATCGCCGCGGCCCACCAGGCGGCTCGCCCCGCGCCCTGTGCGTGGCGGTCGGCGTAAGCCAGCGAGCTCTGCAGCGCGCCGCCAGCGGTGAAGAAGATCGATCCGACGAAGAACGTGACCGCGTCGGCGGCCTCGCCGACAAGCGAGACGTAGCCGGGGAACGGTCCGATCGCAAAGCAGCTCGCCCCGATCGCAAACGAGGCGGCCATCCATCGCTCGCGGCTCATGCCGGCGCGAACGGCAGCACCTCGTCGCGTCCGGAGGCGATCACCGCGAAGCTTCCCTCCGGCATTTCCCGCCAGGCGCCCGGCAGGTCGCCGATCGGCTCGGAGACGACGATGCGCGCGTCGGCGGAGAGCTCCTGCAGGATGTGCTGCTTGGGGTAGAGCCGGCGCAGCGTGGGCACGTCGGCGGTGTAGAACAGCGAGCGCGTTTGCCCGGCGCTCGAGTAGCGGAACACCCACATGCTCTGCCCGTCGGTTGTGGCGATCGTACCCTGAAACGGGTCGGCGACGCCATGCGAGTGTCCGACCTTCTCAACCAGGCCGATCGTCCGCGCCACAGCGCCGGGAGGATCCTCGGTCAGCCCGAAGGAAAGCGCGAGATAGAAGAGGACCTCGGTGTCGGCGCTGCCCTCGATCTCGTGGTACAGATCTGGGTTGACGGCCAGGACCAGATCCCGCTTGACCGATGCGAAGTCGGCGACGAAGCCGTTGTGCATCCAGAGCCAGGCGCCTCTGCGAAAGGGATGGCAGTTGGTCTGCTGCACCGGCGAGCCGATTGCGGCGCGCACGTGGGCGAAGAAGTGGGCGGAGCGGATGTGGTCGGCGAGCTCGTGCAGGTTGCGGTCGTTCCAGGCCGGCTCGATGCTACGGAAGGTGCCGGGGTCTGGCGTGTCGTCGTACCAGCCGATCCCGAACCCGTCTCCGTTGGTTGCCTCGGCCCCAAGACGGGCGTGCAGGCTCTGGTCGATCAGCGAGTGCGCCGGTGCGTAGAGAGCCTTGGAGAGCAGGATGGGTGAGCCGGTGTATGCAAGCCAGCGGCACATCGCGCGTTGCACAGACTGCCATGCGCGTCGGAGCGATCGCCAGGGCGTAAGCCCGCAGAGGGGCTCGGGGAAAACCACGCGCCGGCGTCCGGTCGGTTGCTCAGAGGTCGAGCAGGAAACGCAGTGCGCGGCCGATCTGAAAGATGGCCTGCTGGTCTACCGCCCCGAGTCGTGCGATCAGGCGCTGCTCTGAAACGGACTTCACGTCCTCACACTTGGCGTAGCTGATCTCGTCGAGCCCTGAGTTGTTTGGGTCGATCTCGATGTGAGACGGCAGTCCGCGATAGGTCGTGGTGATCGGGACCACGACCACGATGCCGGCGCGGCTGTCGTTCAGCAGATCAGAAGAGACGACTACGGCGGGCCGCCTGCCCGACTGCTCGCGTCCGACGGGGTCGCCGAAGTCCAGCAGCCATACCTCCGCCCGACGTGGACTCACGAACGGTCACGCAGAGCGCCGCTCTCGACGCGGCGCTCGTCCTCGACCTCGTTCCATGCGTCCCGGTCGGCGCGCAGCATCTCGTAGCGGGTGGAGAGCTCATCGAAGAACACGCGTCGCTCCAGCGCATCGGCGGCCTCATCGACCAGCTGGCTCATGGGACGCCCTGTTGCCTGCGCCAGCCGCGCGAAGCGATCTCGGGTCGGCTCGCTCACCCTGATGGTCGTGCTCATGCCCGGAGTCTACCATTTAGGCGCTTGATCTATCTACATGCGGCCGCGCTCGATCAGGCGACATGAGATTCGATCTTCCTCTCGAGCACCGTCTCCGCCGTCGCCACAACATATGGGTCGAACTGCGTGCCCGCGCACCAGCACGCCCAGTTTTTGCAGCGCGCTGTCGCCCGCGGTGTATCAGCAGATCGCGCTGGGGGACGAAGTGACGCACGGACGCGAGTCCTGGACGAAGAGGGCGGCGAGCGTGAGCGCTTACGCGCGGACGCACAGGCGCCGCTGCCAAAAGCGCATATAACGGGTCTCCATGGCCGCGACCCTCGCACCTGAGCGCTCGTCGGCGCCCGATCGCTCACGCCGCATGCTGATCCTCGCGATCTGCTGCATGAGCCTGCTGATCGTGGGGCTGGACGCCACGATCGTCAACGTCGCGCTGCCGTCGATCGCGCACGACCTGCACGCGCCGATCTCCGGGTTGCAGTGGACGATCGACGCCTACACGCTCGTCTTGGCCAGCCTGCTGATGCTCTCCGGCTCGATGGCCGACCGTTTCGGCCGCCGGCGGGTCTTTATGCTCGGGCTGTGCCTGTTCACGCTCGCCTCGCTGCTCTGCAGCCTCGCGCCGAACCTGCAATGGCTGATCGTCTTTCGGATGCTGCAGGGCGTCGGCGGCTCGATGCTCAATCCGGTTGCGATGTCGATCATTCGCAACGTCTTTACGGACGCGCGTGAGCGCGCCCAGGCGATCGGGCTCTGGGGCGCCACCGTGGGAGTGAGTTTCGCGCTTGGGCCGGTGCTCGGCGGGGCGCTCGTGGAGTCGGTCGGGTGGCCGTCGATCTTCTGGATCAACATTCCGATTGGGCTCGCCGCGCTCGTGCTGACACTGCACTTCGTGCCCGAATCGAAGGCCGCGCGGCCACGTCGCGTGGACCCTGTGGGGCAGGTCCTCGTGATCGCGCTGCTGGCCAGCCTCACCTACGCGATCATCGAGGCGCCGAGCAGCGGCTGGCTCTCGGCCAGGACGCTCGGCTTCTTTGCGATCTCAGCGGTTGCGATCGTGTCGCTGATCGCCTACGAGCGTAGGCGCGAGCAGCCACTGCTGGAACTGCGTTTCTTCTCCAGCGTGCCCTTCTCCGGTGCCACCGCGATCGCCGTCTGCGCCTTCGCGGCGCTGGGCGGCTTTCTGTTCCTGAATACCCTCTACCTGCAGGAGGTACGCGGCCACTCGCCGCTGCAGGCGGGTCTGTTTATGCTGCCGATCGCGGGCATGACCGTCATCTGCGCGCCGATCTCAGGCCGGATCGTGGGCTCGCGCGGGGCGCGTGGGCCGCTGATCGTCGGCGGCTGTGGGATGGCGATCAGCAGCGCGATCATGACCAGCCTCAGTCCCACCACGCCGGTGTGGGTGCTGCTGCTTTCCTACGTGATCTTCGGCATCGGCTTCGGCACGGTGAACCCGCCGATCACGAACACCGCCGTGGTGGGAATGCCTCCCTCGCAGGCTGGAGTGGCGGCAGCGATCGCCTCAACTTCGCGTCAGGTCGGTCAGACACTCGGCGTGGCAATCGTGGGGGCGCTGGCTGCCGGCGCCGCTACGAGCGCACTTGCCGTTCACCATCTCAACCTCAGCGACGTCGGGTGGTGGGTCGTGCTTGGATGCGGCCTCGCCGTGCTGGCGCTGGGCGTGCTCAGCACCACGCGCTCGGCGAGGCTGAGCGCCAGGCGTGTCGCGGAGTCCTTCGGGGAGACGGGCGAGCTGGCGCCGGCGCGTATCCGGGGGCAGGCGGCTTCCTGAAGACAAGGACCGTCGGGCGTCTGCCAAGGTGGGGGAGGCGTGAGCGAACGGACCATCAAGCGCCTGACCCTGCTGGCCTGCATCCTGGGCTCCGGCATCGCGCTGCTGGACAGCACTGTGGTCAACGTCGCGCTTCCGAGCATCCAGCGTGATCTCGGCGGCGGGCTTGCCGCGCAGCAGTGGGTGGCCAACGCCTACCTGCTCACGCTCGGCTCGCTGATCCTGATCGGCGGCTCCCTTGGCGACCTTTATGGCGAGCGCAGGATCTTTGCGATCGGGGTGGGCGGCTTTGGCGTTGCGTCTCTACTCTGCGCGCTCTCGCCTACGGTGCAGGCGCTGATCGCAGCGCGCGCGCTGCAAGGGGTCGCCGGCGCGCTGCTGGTGCCAAGCGCGCTCGCGGTCATCGTCGGCGTCTTTGCCGAATCGGAGCGCTCGGCGGCGATCGGCAGCTGGACCGCATGGAGCGGCATCGCGACGGTCATCGGTCCGCTGGTCGGCGGCGAGCTGCTGGACACCGTCTCCTGGCGCTGGATCTTCCTGATCAACATTCCCTTCGTGGCGGTCTGCGTGGCGCTGATCTTGCTCGTCGTGCCGCACGTTCAGCGTGGCGTGGGCGCGCGCAAGCTCGACCTGCCCGGCGCCGCGCTCTGTGCGCTTGGCCTCGCGGGTCCGGTCTTCGCGCTGATCGAGCAGCCGAAGCTCGGCTGGGGTAGCCCAGGCGTGCTGGCGCCGCTGCTGTGCGGGCTGGTGCTGCTTGGCCTCTTCCTCGCGCGTGAGCGGCGCACGCGCGATCCGATGCTGCCGCTCGGCCTCTTTGCCAGGCGCAACTTCTCGGTCGGCAACGTGGAGACGTTTGCGATGTACGGCGGCCTGGCGGTCCTGTTCTTCTTTCTCACGCTCTTCATGCAGCAGGTCGGCGGCTACACGCCGTTGCAGAGCGGTCTCGCGACGCTGCCGGTGACGGTCGTGATGTTCCTCTGCTCACGCCGCTTCGGCATGCTCGCCGATCGCTACGGACCGCGGCTCTTCATGGGCGCGGGGCCGTTGATCGCGGCGGCGGGGCTGCTGTTGCTGCAGCGCGTCGATGCCTCGGTCGACTATCTCGAAGGCTTGCTGCCGGGGCTGGTCCTCTTCTCGCTTGGACTCGCGATGACGGTTGCGCCGCTGACGGCGGCGGTGCTGGCCGGCGCCGACTCATCCGACGCGGGCATCGCCTCGGCGGTCAACAACGCGCTTGCGCGCGTCGCAGGGCTGCTGGCGACTGCCGCGCTCGGTGTCGTGGTCTCGGCATCGTTCAGCTCGGCGCTCGCCGGCAACCTTTCCGGCACGAGTCTCAGCCCTGCCGGACACACGACCGTTGCGCAGGCGCAGCGCCTTGCGCTCGGTGTCCCCGACACCTCGGGTCTGCCGGCCGCGGAAGCGCAGAGCATCGACTCCGCCGCGCAGGCCTCCTCGGTGAGCGCGTTTCATCTCGCGATGGGGATCGCTGCGGTGCTTGTGGCCGCCGGCGGGCTCGCGGGCGCGATCGGGATTCGCAACCCGGCCCGAGCCAAAGTGCGTGCGGAGACTTGCGAGGGCGGCGCGCTGGTGGGTGCCAGCAGCGACCTGGTTGCCGAGACGGCCGCAGCCGGGCCACCTCCGGCATGAGAGTCTGTCCGGAAACTCGTGCACGCGCCTGGCGGCGCCTGACACGACGTGCCGCGGCGTCCTCGGACCTCGACTTGGGCGCCGCCAAGCCTCTGAGCGTACTCAAGCAGGCTCCTTGCACTGTCGATGTGGACCGGGCCGTTACCACATCAAAGGAGCTCAAACGTCGATGTCCCGCCTCAGAAGCATCGTTGCGCTGGTCACGCTGTTGGCGACGCTGGTCGCATGCGCCTCGGCCGGCGCATCTCCCACGGCGACCGTGCTGCGGGCCTGCGCCGCCGGTCGCGTAAAGCTCGGGCTGCGCGTGTTGCAGGCCGAAAGCGCCCCCACCGCAGGTTCGCTCACGGGCTCGGCCCACACGATCGCAAGCGGAGTGATCGACGAAATTCGCACCGGCGCCAAGGGCGTATGCGCGACAGCCGCCAGCGCCTCCGTTCGCCGGCAGGCCAACCACTTGCTCTGGCTTTACCGCCACCGCTCTCGCTCCCAGGCTCGCAAAGCGCTGGCGCAGTTGCTGGCCGAGATCCGCTCGACGGCTCACCAGGCCTCCTATCAGCCGCGCGCGCACGCCGCCACAGGCTGCAGCTTCGACGGCGCGCGCCAGATCAGCCTGCATGACGCCGATGGCGTGGCTGACTATCTCGCGGTTGCCCGCGATGCGATGCTCGCCGGTGACGAAAAAGGCGCCCAGGAAGCGTTCGATGAAGCACGCTCGGCCTACTCGGAATGGGCGCAGGAAAGCGGGGCGCAGAGCGCGGGCGACTGGCTTACGGTCGCGGCCGGCGCGCAGATACTTGGCCTGCCCGGTGTCGAGAAAACGGCGCTGGAGAACGCGCAATCGTCCGCCAGGGAAGGCCTCACGGAGGCGGAGAAGATCGACCCCTGCTCGGTCACCAAGCAGGACGCACCGTGCGTGGCCAAAGCGCTCTCGATAGCGATGATGCTCGGCATCGACAGCCCGAGCGACGTGGCGAGCGTCACCAAACTGCTCGAAGCAGCAGGCGAAGAGGCCGCCGGAAAGACTCCCAACGGATGCGAGCAGTGGTCTCTGACCATGAAGATTGCAGGGCCAAACGGGGCAGGGCTGACCTGGGGGCCGGGCCTCTTCCGCGTGAACAGGAAGACCGGCACGATCACCGACGCCCCCGGCGTGGGAGCCGGCTGGCCAGGTGAAATAGGCGCCGAGTCGGGACCGTGCACCGAACAAGGGGTCGTTGTCGGAACGGGCTACCTGGCGGCGGAGCCGTTTCACTTCAACATCTCCGGCTCGGTTACCGGCACCGGCTTCTCGCTGCAGCTGAGCAGCATCGACTCCAAAGTCTCGATCACCGTCAGCGGGCCACCTGCCTGCCAGGCGCTCGGGGGCCTGGCGGAACTGTTCGTCAACGCCTTCCTGGGTGCGCCGTTTCCGATCGAACTGCCTGTGTCGGAAGGTCAGCGCAGCGCGATGCTGGAATTCCCCTCCGAAGAATCGTCGATCAGCGTGAGCGCTCAGCGGACCAACTAGTTGCCGGGGCCCTGCGCGTAAGTCCGCATCGCCTCCACGAGCGGCGCAAGCCGCCGGCCGCGGGGGGTGAGCCGGTACTCGACCGCCGGCGGGCTGGTGGGCAGCACGACGCGCTCGATCAGACCGGCGGACTCGAGGTCCCGCAGCCGCTCTGAGAGCATCCGTGGCGAGATCCCGGCGATCGCCTCGGCGAACTCCGAAAAGCGCAGCGCTCCACTGAGCGCTGCGTAGATGATCGAGAGCTGCCATCGCCGCTCCAGGAGGTCCGCCGCCTGGCGGACCTCCAATGGAACAGGCATGCATCTGCGGGGGCTGCGCGCGGGCATCTCCTGACCTGATCTTCCCGATCAGGAGATCCGCGCGGCGGTTGGAGAGGTCTCCAGGGCCTTCTCCAACACTTCCTGGATGCTCATCACCGGGTGGAAGGTCATTTGCTCCGCGACCTCCTTGGGGATCTCATCCAGGTCGCCCCTGTTGCGCTCGGGCAGGATCACGTCGGTCAGCCCCGCCGCGTGCGCGGCCAGCACCTTCTGCTTGAGGCCGCCGATCGGCAATACCCTGCCCTGCAGCGTGACCTCGCCGGTCATGCCCACGGTGTGCTTCACCGGTCTGCCCGTCAGCAGCGACGCAAGCGCCGTGACCATCGTCACGCCGGCCGAGGGGCCGTCCTTGGGGATCGCTCCCGCCGGAACGTGCACGTGGAACTCGTGTCCCTCGAACGCGCTCTCGTCAATTCCGAGCTGCTCGGCGTGGCCACGCACGTAGGAGAGCGCGATCTGCGCCGACTCCTTCATCACGTCGCCAAGCTGGCCGGTCAGCACCAGTCCGCCGCCTCCTGCGCGCTTCATCGAGCTGGCCTCCACGAACAGGACGTCTCCGCCCGCGCCCGTGACCGCAAGCCCGGTCGCCACGCCCGGCACCGCCGTGCGGATCGCCGACTCCTGGAAGAACTTCTGCCTTCCAAGCGCATCCCTGACCTGCTCGAGGTCAATCTCGATCGGCGGCTCCACCGCGCCCGATGCGACCTTCGTCGCGGTCTTGCGCAGCAGCGTCCCGAGCTCGCGCTCCAGGTTGCGCACGCCGGCCTCGCGCGTGTACTCGGAGATCACCGTCCGCAGCGTCTCGTCGGAGATGCTGACCTCGTCCTCGCGCAGGCCGTTACGGTCGCGCTGGCGCGGCCACAGATAGCCCTTCGCGATCGCGAGCTTCTCCTCGGAGGTGTAGCCGTCGAAGCGGATCACCTCCATCCTGTCCAGCAGCGGGCCGGGGATCGTGTCCGCGACGTTGGCCGTGGCGATGAACATGACCTGGCTGAGGTCCAGCTCCACATCCAGGTAGTGGTCCCTGAAGGAGTGGTTCTGGGCCGGGTCGAGCACCTCCAGCAGCGCTGCGGAGGGATCGCCCCTCCAGTCGGCGCCGACCTTGTCGACCTCGTCCAGCAGGATCACGGGGTTCATCGTGCCCGCGTCTCGCAGCGCCCTGACCAGGCGGCCCGGCAGCGCGCCGATGTAGGTGCGCCTGTGGCCTCGGATCTCGGCCTCGTCGCGCACGCCGCCCAGCGACATCCGCACGAACTCGCGTCCGGTCGCCCTGGCGATCGACTCGCCGATCGAGGTCTTGCCGGTGCCGGGAGGGCCGATCAGAGTGAGGATCGCCCCGGACTTCGGGTCGGCCTCGATCCCGCGATCCTGGCGCAGCTTGCGCACCGCCAGGTACTCGGTCACGCGATCCTTGACGTCCTCCAGGCCCGCGTGATCGGCGTCCAGCACCTCACGCGCGGCGACCGGGTCGAGCTTCTCCTCCGAGCGCTTGCTCCACGGCACTGCGATCAGCCAATCCAGGTAGGTGCGGATCATGCTCGACTCGCCGGTCTGCTCGCCGGTGCGCTCAAGGCGCGAGAGCTCCTTCAGAGCCTGCTCCTCGACGTCCTGCGGCATCTCTGCGGCCTCGATCTTGGCGCGGTACTCCTCCACGACCGAGCCCTCGTCCTCGCCGAGCTCCTTGCGGATCGACTCCATCTGCTTGCGCAGGAAGTAATCGCGCTGCTGCTTCTCGGCGCCCTCCTGCACGTCCTCGCGGATGCGCTTGCGGATCTGCAGCTCGGCCATGCTCTCACGCTGCAGCTTGACCGCCAGCTCCAGCCGGTCGGTGACATCCAGCGTGCGCAGCAGATCGACCTTCTGCTCGTAGTTGAGGTTGGGGGAGTAGCCGGCCGAGTCGGCCAGCGCGCCGGGCTCCACGATCGCGCGCAAGAAGGCCGCGATCCGGCCATCGTCGCCGCGCAGCTCGAGGATCTCCTCGACGATCGCCCTGTACTCCCTTTCCAGCTCGCGGGTGCGGCGGTCCACGGGCGTGGCGTCCGGGTGCTCTGTGACCTCGACGCGCAGCTCGCCCTCAGTGCCGGTCTGCGCGGCTCCGATCAGGCCGCGGGCCACGCCGGAGAGTGCGACGGCACGTCCGCCGCCGGGCAGCCGAACGCGGTCTGAGACCTCGGCGATCGTGCCGACCTCGAGGAACTCATTCTCATGACGGGGCACGAGCACGACGCGCTCGTCCTCTCCCACGTCGACGGTGAGCGTGATGCCCATGCTCGGCATCACGACCGTGTCATCGAGCGGGATCAGTCGCAGCACCTGCTTGCTCTGCTCGTCGGGTGTGGGTGGTGGTGAAGATGAAGGCATGTTATGGCTCCATATCTACTTACGAATGTGAAGTAAGTATACGTCGCGTGGGGCCGGTCTTCAAGGGGTGCGATCCTGCTCGTCGAAGTGCACGTGGATGCGCTCGGAGCCGACGCGCTCCTGGATGTGCGCCGCCGCTCTGATCGCTCGCTTGTCGCTCTCCAAGAGGTCTTCTCCGAAGAGGGTTCGCGGCCAGAGCTTGTGTGCTCGCACCACGTTGACCTCGACCGAGAGCAGGGTGGCCTGCGCGCACAGGTAGATCCACGCAAGCAGCCCCAGCACCAGCGCGAAGGTGCCGTAAAGCGGCCCCGTGTGCTTGAGCTCGTGGCTTATGTAAAGGCCGGCGAGATACTGCAGCACGGTGAAGAGCACCGTTGCGGCCGCAATGCCCGGGGCGTGGTCGCGCCAGGGGATCCGCGCGGCGGTCAGCAGTCGGAAGACAGCGGCGAACAGCACGCAGTTGACCACCAGCGAGACGAGCACCCCTGCGATCAGCTGCCAAGCGCTGACGCTGCCATGTTCGCTTGCGCCGACAAAGCCGCCGGCGACGCTCGAGAGGATGCTCAACAGGCCGAGCAGCCCAAGCAGCCGCAGCCCGCGCAGCCGGCTCATGAGGAAGTCGGGGCGACGACGGAAGGGGACGCCCCACATCCGGTTTAGCGCGAACTGGACCACGTTGGTGATCGCTAGTCCTCCCAGCAGGGTCAGCACCAGGCCCACCGCGAGCGCGAGGCCGCTGCCTGAGAGCGAGTGGTGCTTGAGCTGGTCGCCGATCAGCGGGAACTTGCCCAGCGTGCCGTCTTCGATCTGCACCCGCAGACTAGGGTCGCCCTGCAGCACGAAGCCGAGGATCGTCACGAACACCAGCAGCAGCGGGAACAGCGATATGAAGCCGTAGTAGGTGACCAGGGCTGAGAGCTGGCCGCCCTGGTCTTCGCCGTACTTCTTGATCACGCCGACCAGGAATGCGACCGGCCGCCGCTTGCGTTGAAAGCGGTCTACGGCTTGCAGGTTCAGCATCTTGACGAGGTCCATTGGCTGGGGGGTGATCTGCGTGCCGGCGGCGACATGCTCGCGTGTCTACCAGGATTGCGCAGCTCAAGCCAGGTGATGATCCCGCAGATCGCGTGGCTCTGGTCGTCGAGGCCCATCGCGCGCGGCTGCTGCGCGTGCACTCTCGCCGCCTGCGTCGGGAGGACCTGGAGGAATGTTACGGACAGACTGCGCTGGAGCTGGTGCTGCGGGCCCGGCAGGGCGCGCCCTTCATGAGCTCGCTCCACGTCGTGAAGGTGCTCGAACAACGCCTTCTGTCGCGCATCCAGGATCGACGGCGGGCACTGGAGGGGCGCAGCCCTGCACAGGCGACGCTCGACCATGCGCTCGCGGACGGCCTCTTCGACGGGGCCGGGGAGGAGGTCGCGGACGGCCGGATCGATCTTCACGAGCTCGTCGGTCTGCGCATTGAGCTGCAACGGATCGGCAGCCTGCTGCAGAGGCTCACCCCCGACCAGAGGCTCGTGCTCGCATCGCAGATCTACCTGCAGGTCGACTGCGCCGAGTTCTGCGCACGGCACGACTGGTCGCCTGAGAAGTACCGCAAGGTCGCGCAGCGCGCGCGGGCGAGATTGCGAGAGCTCCTGTCCGGGGGCGCCTGAGCACGTCGGGCAGTGCGCTGGTGTCCCGTTTGTCGAGTAGCAGTCGGATCTAAAGAACAGAGGCCCACCTATGACGCAGATCGCTCCCCCCACTCATAGGCGCGCCTCCCGGGACGCCGGCAGTCGATCCCATCGGCGACTGCACGGCGCATCCCGTCCGGCATCCGGCGGTCGGGAGCAGGCGTATTTTGCGTCCTTGCTCCCGGCCGTTGGGATTTGCCGCGTTGTGCCGCGAGGGTGGGCGGCGTGAAGATGCCCCGGCGTCGTCCCCGGGCCGTGTACGAGGTCTACGACGCCGATGAGGCGCTTGGAGGGCGGGAAGACTTCGCGGCCGCCGAGCCGCCCGCCGGGCATGAGGCGCCCGAGCTTGCCCAGCAGTTCGTAGGGCAAGCGGCGCCGTATGAGGATCGGGAAAGCTCCCGCGCGCTGTCGGCGTTGCCGATCCGCGGCGCATTGAGGCGCATGCTTGCGGGCGCAACGCTCTGCGTGGCAGCGGTCTGCGTGATCGCCGCGATCGCGATCGTTCTGTTGCACGTAGTCAGTGGTGCGGGGTCTGTGCGTCGGGGATCGGCGCCGGCGCTTCAGGCGGCACGCGCTCCCGATGGGGGAGCGTCCACCGCTGCTACGGCATCCGTGCCCGTGGCACATGAAGATTCCCGGCCGCGAGCGGCCGCAATCGCGAACGCCATCCGGGGCGGGCGGCCGGCGCCGTCGACCACGGCGGCAACGGCTCACGCCTTCGCTGCGATCTCAGCGGCCACCGCCCTGTCGATCGCGCGCAGCACGCCTGCGATTCAGGCCTTGCTGCCGGCTCTGCAGATCTCGCCAGACGCGATGCCCGGCTGCGAATGCGCCTCCGCAGAAGCCGAGTTCGGGTTTGAACGGTGAGCTCGAAGCAGCAGAGGACGAGCGTCTCTGTGCGCGCCAGGCCGCTGTGGCACATCAGGCTTTGGCGGGATCTGCCGCGCTGGCTGCTGCACGCTGCGGCCCTCGCCGGCCTGATCGCAAGTGTCCGCTACGCGGTGGCGCCGCCGCGTGCGCTTGCCCCAACCCCGACCGCCAGCGTCAGGCCCGCCGACCTTCAGGCAGAGGGCTACGCCTCGCTATTCGCGCGTGCGTACCTGACCTGGCAGCAGGACGAACCCGAAGCGCGCCGCCGGGCGCTCGAACAGTTCGGCGGTCCCGGGCTCTCACTGGAAGCCGGTACGCAGCCTCCACCACAGGGCTCCCAGCAGGTGCTCTTCGAGCAGGTCGTCCAGGAACGGGAACCGCAGCCTCACCTGCACGTCTACTGCATCGCAGTGCAGACCGAGCCGCAGGGTCTGATTTACATCACGGTCCCGGTCTTGCACCCGCCGGGCGGGAGCCTGTCGATGGCCGGCTATCCGGCGTTTGTGGGGCCGCCGACCTCGGCGCCCGCCCACCCGGCGGTGCAGGCCGGGGCCGAAGTGCAGGACGCAAGCCTGCGCACCATGCTCGCGCGCGCCCTGCGCAACTACCTCGCGCCGGCTCTAAGCGACCTGGCGGCCGATCTGGCGCCCGGGGCCCAGATCTCACCGCCCTCGCAGGGCCTGAGCCTTGAAGCGATACAGAGCCTGACGTGGGCGGTCGGCCGCAGCGATGCGGTGCTCGCCCAGGTGGCCGTCGTCGGTTCCGGCGGCGCCCACTACACGCTCGCCTACGAAGTGCAGGTGCAGGACCTGGGCGGGCGCTGGGAGGTCGCCGCGATCCAGATGCAAGCCGGCGCATGAGTCACGCAGAACCTGATTGCAGAGATGACCACCGAAAGGAGCCTCACATGTCACGTCTTCGCCACATTCGCCCAGGATCGCTCCGGCTTATGGCCGGCCGCCGTCTGCGTCTGCTGTCCTGCCTGCTTGGGAGCGCCTGCATGCTGATGGGCGCCTCCACCGCCGTGGCCGCAGACGCGCACGTGAACGCTCTGCGCCTGGATGCGCAAACGCCCGGCGCGGTGCTTGCCGCCAGCGCGGAAGGCACCTCGCTGGAATCGGCGGCGACCAAGGCCGGCGAAACCGGACGCAATGTCGCCATGAGCCTGATCGGCCTCGCGCTCGCGGTCGCGGCGATCGTGCTGGCCTTCAAGCGCGACTTCCGTGAGGCGGCAGCCGTCTTCGCGGTCGGGATCGTCTGCGTGCTGTTGGCCACGCCGGCGGGCGAGAGCTTGCTGCGCGACACCGTCAAAGCGCTCGTGGGCTGATCGGGATGGAGATCCGTTCCTACCGGACGGTGTTCGATCTCGAGCGGCGCATTTACCGCATCGACCGGGTCAGGCTCAATCCCGCCGGCGTGCCGGTGCGCGGCGTCGTCTACTTCCTGGCGCTCGCGGCCCTGCTGGCGCTGATCGCCACGCTGCCGGGAATCGGGCTGATCTTGGCGACCGCGCCGTGGTACCTGCGCGAGATCGCGTTGCCCGCAGGCCTTGCCGCGCTGCTCGTCGTGCTGCGTATAGACGGCCGGCCCTTCCATCTCGCTGCGCTCTCAATACTCGGCCAAGCCCTATCGCTGCGCACGGTGACCGGGTGCGGGCGTCCAGTCGGAGCCACGTGCTGGAGCCCGGACGATCTCCTGCTGCTGCCGGATGGCTCGGACGCGCGGGTCAGGAGGCTCAGCTACGCCGGGCCGGGCGCGGTGCTGATCACGGTCGCTCACGAGCGCCGCGAGCTTCGCTGCGGCGCGCTCGCGCGCCTTGCGGGGCGACCCCAGCTGCTGCTGTGCCAGCTCCCCGGTCGCTGCATGGCAAAAGCGCGGCTGATCGAGCTTGCCGACGGGGCGCGCGTGCAGCTGCGATGAGCAGGAGCCGGCCTCCGATCTGGTTCGTCTCCGGCAATTGCGTCTACGGCGATGGTCCTGATGACGCCTGGGCGGCGTTCGCGGTGAAGACCTCCTCCTACGCATGGCTCTCGGAGCCGCAGAAGCGCACTCGCATGATCGACCTGCTCGCGGCGATCGAGGCGCTTGAAGCGGACGTGCAAATCCTGCGAGTCAGCCGCGCCGTGTCGGACAGGCAAGCAGCGCCTGGCGAGCCCGGCTCTGCGCTGCGGGCGTACAGGCAGGCCGAGGACCGCCTGCTCGCGCAGGCACGCGCCGGCCAGCCGGTCCTGTTCCTGCTGGTCAGCCTGCGCGCCCCCGAGCGCGATGTCGCCAGCTACCTCTCCAGCCTGGCGGAGGGGGCTCCGCAGGATTGGGCTGCGGCGCTGCGCGGGGCGCTTGGCTCCGGTCGCCGCAGGCTGCTGAGCGCCGCGGAGCTTGAGCGCACGCAGGTGAGCATCGATCGCATCCACGATCTGCTGGCCTCCTATCTGCCGGTGCGGCCGGCCAGGTGCGTCGAGCTGCAGTGGCTGGTGCGACGCTCCTTCTGCCGCGGCCTCGGTGAGCCTGAGGTCGAGGGGTTGCACGAGCCGCGGGCGCTGGCCTTCGAGCGCAACGGCAAGGCGGTGCTCGCGCCGCTGGAGGCCGACGTGCTGCGGTGGATGAACTGTGTGGTGGAACGCCACGCGCGGTCGCTGAGGGTGCAGTCGGAGCTGGGGGAGAGCTGGCAGGCGCATCTTGTGCTCGGCGCGCTGCCAGAGAGCGTGAGCTTCCCCGGCGCTGGAGCGGAGCTGATGTTCGCGCCGGTCGAGGAGCTGCCCTTCGATGTCGATCTCTCGCTGAACGCGCGTTTTCTGCCAAACGAGCTCGCGTTGCGGATCGCGCGTCGCCGCATCCAGGACGCCGACCAGATTGCGCGCGCGGAGGCAGACGGCGAGCAGGGAGTCTCTGAGCGCGGCCTGCAACGCAGCGAGCAGGCGCGGGAGCTGCTCTCCTACCTGCAGAGCTCCAGCCGACCGCCACTGCTGCGCGCCAGCCTCGCGATCGCGCTTGGTGCGGAGAGCGAGAGCCGGCTGGAGGAGCGCGTGGACGCTGCCCGCCGCGCCTACGGGGAGATCCGCCTGCATCGCCCGATCGGCGAGCAGATGCAGTTGCTCTTCCAGCACCTGCCGGGCCAGCGCACGCGCGTGCTCGGCTACGAGGACACGCTCACGCCCGAGCAGGTCGCGGCGATGATGCCGACCGCGGCTCATCGGGTGGGCTCGGCCGGTGGCTTTCACCTCGGTCGCACATTGACCGGGTCGGCTCGTCCGGTGCGGCTGAGCCTGCGCGAGGGCTCCGACAGCGATCGCAACGCCACGATCCTCAGCGTCGGCGCGCTCGGCTCGGGCAAGACGACGCTCGACCAGAAGCTCAAGTACGAGGCTTTCCTGCTCGGCGCGCGCGTAATCGACTGCGACCCGAAGGGCGACCATCGTTTCCATCTGCTGGAGGAGGTCGCCCCACACGTCGAGTGCCTGACGCTGCGTCCCGACCGCAGGCTGCGCGGCATGCTCGACCCGCTGCGCGTGGCGCCCGAGCATCTGCGCCACGACGCCGCGGTCTCCTTCCTGCGCGATCTGCTGCCGACGCGTGCCGAGCCGGCGTGGGAGACCTCCGTGCTGCGCGCCGTGGACGGGGTGATGCGTGCGGCGCCGCGCCCAACGTGCACCGAGGTGGTGCGCGCATTGCGTCAGGGGGACGAGATCGACACGCAGGTCGGCAAGACGCTCGAGGTCTACGCGCGCTCCGGCCTGACCCAGCTCGCTTTCGCCGACCCCGACGTGCGGCTTCCTGCTGCCGGCCAGGCACAGGTCACCTACCTACCGATCCGCGACCTGCCCGGCCCGGAGGCAGGCACCCCGCGCTCCGAGCACTCCCAGGCCGAGCGGGTGGGCCAGCAGATCGTGCGCCTGATCGCGATGTTCGCGATGCACTTGATGGCGCTGGAGCGCGACCGATTGAAGATCTTTTCTTTTGATGAGGGTTGGAGATTGCTCGGCGATCCTGTCGGTCGCAGCCTGCTCGCCTCGCTGCAGCGGATGGGGCGCTCCGAGCTGGCGGTGCCGATCATCTCTACGCAGCTGGTCAGCGACACGATGCTGGGAGAGCACTCCTCGCTTGCGAACCTGATCGGCGCCACGTTCGCCTTCGGGATGCGATCGGAGGCCGAGGCAGGCAGGGCGCTCGCATTGCTCGGCCTCGACCCCGAGGATGCGCGGGCGCGCAGCACGCTGCTCGGCTTCGACGCCGGCCGCTGCTTGTTTCGTGACCATCGCGGCAGGGTGGAGGCGATCCAGGTCGAGCTCGTCGTCCCATCGTTGCTGCGCGCCTTCTCCACAACACCGGCGCCGGCGGCTTGAGGCGAGCCCGCGGCAGCTATGTCGGGGTCGCACTTGTGTTGTGCGTGCTGTTGGGATGTGGCGAGTCGATCACAGCGACCCCAGCCGTGGCAGCCAGGGCGCCCACGCCCGGTAGTGCTCCCTCCCGCCGGCCGCACGCTCCGAGCGCGCCGCCGCTGCTCTCCGGCTCCTCCTCATACGCCGCGTCCTCACAGAGCGGAGCCGGCAGCAACGGCGAATCGGAACCCGAATCGGCTGCCGCAGGCGAAGACCCGCTCGTGCGCAACGGTCTCGGCAGCCCGCTCTGCCGCATGGCTGGGTCCGAACTCTCCGGCTCGGCCGCCGGCAACTGCCGCACCTCGGGATTCGTGGCGTCCGCGGCGCCGTCGGAGGACTACTCGTTCGACACGAATATCGACACCACGCTCGGCGTGAGCATCGACGCGATGCTGCAGGACTACGTGGTACGGCCGGCGTGGATGCTGCTCGTGTGGCTGGTCCACTCGCTGCTCGTCGTGCTGGAGTGGGCCTACACGCTCGAACTGCTGCGCGGCCCGTTGGCGGGTGGCCTCGGTCAGTCGCTACGCGCGGCGCAATCGCAATTCACGGCGCCGTGGATGGTGAGCGCGCTGGCATTCGCGGCTGTGCTTGCCGCCTATCAGGGGATCGTGCGACGGCGTGTCGCGCAGACGCTGGGCGAGGCGGCCGCGATGCTCGCGATGATCGCCGGGGCGCTGGTCGTGATCGCCGACCCGAGCGGCACGGTCGGGTCGCTCTCGCGGTGGGCCCAGGAAGCGAGCGTAGGCAGCTTTGGCGCGATCTCCAGCGGCAGCTCCGCGCGTCCCTATCACGCTCTGGCGCAGAGCATGCAGGAACTGTATGCGGCAAGCATCCAGGCGCCCTGGTGCTTCATGGAGTTCGGCAATGTGGGCTGGTGCAACAAGCCGGCGCGCCTGGACCCGCGTTTGGAGACGGCGGCACAGCGCATCGCCGCCAAGCTGCAGGCGCAGGCACGCAGCGGCGCCTCGACGGGTGGCCTCAGCTCGCAGGCGCTTGAACATCGTGCGCAGCTGCTGCGGCAGTCGCACACCAACGGCGAAATCTTCCTGGCCCTGCCTGCCAACGGGCCGCTGCGAAACTCGGTCAAAGAACACACGTCGCTGCTGTACGTGCTCTGCGGCGGCGCCGGCGACGCCACCAGCTGTCGCGGACCGACGGCCTCGGAGGCCGAGTTTCGCGCCAACTCGGGGACGCTGCCAAGGCTCGCGGGCGTGTTGCTGATCGCGCTTGGGGTGAGCGGCATGCTGCTGCTCGTCGGCTTCGTGACGGTGCGCCTGCTGGAGGCGGCGACCATCAGCGTTCTGTTTCTGCTGCTGGCGCCCGCGGCGGCGCTGGCGCCCGCGGTGGGGGAGGCGGGACGGCGGATGTTTCGCGGTTGGGCGGCGCGCCTGCTCAGCGCGGCCGCCGCGAAGCTGCTGTGGTCGATCCTGCTCGGGGCGCTGCTTGCGTGCATGCACATCCTGCTGAGCCTGGAAGGGCTCGGGTGGCTTGTGCAATGGATGCTGAGCGGTGCGCTTTGGTGGGGCGTCTTCCTACGACGCCACGCGCTGCTGGAAGGAGCTGCCGGGCACCAATGGATGCAGGGCGCGCGGCAGGCCACCCTGACCAGACGCGCCGAAGACAAGCTGACCACGACAACGCGCCAGACCGTCAAAGCCGGCGGCAAAGCGGCCGGCAAAGCCGTCTGGCGGCGGATCTCGCCGCGGCGGCCGCGCGACCTGGTCAAGCCGCGCGATCAAGAGGAGGTTGCGTCGGTCAAGCGGGGGCCGTTGGAGAGGATCACCGACGAGGTTGCCGAGAGGCTCGCCGCCTCGGCTCCGTCGCCGCGGCAGGACCACCGCGCTCGCCGCAACCCGCGCAGAGCAAAGTCACACCGCTCGCGGACGCGGAGCGTCGCAGAGCGACTCCAGGAGCTTGCCTCGGCACATGCAGAGGCACTCACCGACGGCGATAGGCGCCGCGCGATCAGCCTGCAGTTGCGGATGCAGAGGGTGCGGGGGCAGATGTCTGCATCTGCCCCGCCAGGGGCGCGAGCGACCTCGGCCGCTGGTCCCGCCGCGCAGGGCACCCCCCAAGCGGCAAGCGCCAAGCAGGGCGCGCAGTCGGCCCGTGCCGATCGCGCGCGTCGCTGGGATGCGCATCCAGTCAGTCGATCCGAGAGTCCAGGCACCGGGCGAAATGGCGACGCGGCCGCTGTGCGCAGGCGCCGAGCCGATCTCGACAGAGACATCGCCCAGCGCAAGGAGGACGCTGAAAACCCCATCATGCGTGATGCGATCGAGGTGGCGCAGCGTCGCAAGCGTCAGCTCGGATGGAGCTCGAAGGAGGAGCAACATTGAGGTCGGCACGCGCCTTGGCGCTTGGCAGGCGCGCCGCAATCTCGATCGCCGGGATTGCGCTGGTCGCCGTCCTCGGCCTCCTGCTGCTCGGCGGCGCGGCGATCGCTCTGGTTGCCGGCGGGCCATCGGAAGCTGCAGCTCCAGCCGGACAGGCCGCGGTCTCCGCGCTGGCGCGCTCAGAAATCCCGCTCCTCTATCTCCATCTCTACATAGCGGCGGCAAGCAGATACGGGATCGACTGGGCGATCCTCGCCGGCATCGGCAAGGTGGAGTGCGACCACGGTCGCAACCCAAGCCCTTCATGCACCAACGAAGGCGCTGAGAACGCGGCTGGCGCCGGCGGCCCGATGCAATTCCTCGCCTCCACCTGGGCGCAGTACGGCGTCGCGGTCGACGGCGGACGCCCCGACCGCTGGAACCCGGCCGACGCGATCTACTCGGCGGCCAACTACCTGCGGGCATCAGGCGCTCCGGGTGACTACCGCGACGCGATCTATGCCTACAACCACGCCTTGTGGTATGTGCAAGAGGTCGAATACTGGGCCGCCCGCTACCGCGGCCTGGGCGCCGGCGTCGAAACGATCGCTGCTGCGCAGGAAGCCACCGACGGCGTCGGCCAGCGCGCGATCTCCCAGCAGGCAAGCGATACGCCTGTGCTCTACGTCCCGGGAGATCAGGCCAAGCTGCTGCGTGGCGATGGCCACGTTGCGCTGATCCCGGAAGCGGCGCCCCCGGCGGTGCAGGCGATGATCGTCGCCGGCAACGAGCTGCAGGACCTGCCCTATGGTCCGACCGGGCATCCCGACCCGCTTGGGGCAAGCAGCGAGGACTGCTCGAGTACCGTCAACTACGTGCTCTACCGGGCGGGCGTGCGCTCGCTGGCCGAAATCGTGCGCGAGAATCCGCTCGCTCAGGACTACGTGCACTGGGGCGCTTCGGGGCCGGGCCGGTGGGTAAGCGTCTACGCGACCGACACGCCCCAACCTCACGTCTTCATGACCATTGCCGGTCTGCGTCTGGACACCGTCGGCGGCAGCACCGACGAAGGGCCCAACAGCTCCCAGGAAGGGCCGCGCTGGCGAGTTCTGCAATTTATCCCGACCTGGGCCCACTGGTCGGTGCGCCACCCGCCTGGTCTATGAGCCTCCGCATCGCGTACATTGGACCTAATGGCGTCCCAGAGAGTCGAGTACCTGCTGGTCGGCGGCGGGCTGGCCTCCGCCAAGTGTGCCCGCACGCTGCGTGAGGAGGGTGCCTCCGGCCGGGTGATGATCGTCGGCCGCGAGCCGGACCCGCCCTACAACCGGCCCAACTGCTCCAAGGGCTTCCTGCGCGGAATCGAGGAGCGCGAGGAGGCCTACGTCGATGAGCCCGGCTACTACGAGCAGGCGGGCATCGAGCTGCTCACGCGCGTAAGCGCGGTCAAGCTCGACCCGGACGCGCACACCGTCAAGCTCTCCAACAAGGACGAGATCGAGTACGGCAAGGCGCTGCTGGCCACCGGCGCGAACGTGCGTCGGCTGAACGTGGACGGCTGCGATCTGGAGGAGATTCACTACCTGCGCACGCTCGGCAACTCCGAGGCGATCCGGCGCTCGGTGGCCGACGCAGAGCACGTCGTGATCATCGGCGGCTCCTACATCGGCTGCGAGGTGGCCGCCTCACTTTCGATGATGGGCCACCGCGCCAGCGTCGTGATGCTGGAGAAGGAGCCGCTGGAACGCGGCTTCGGGGCTCAGGCCGGCCGCTACTTCCGGGACCTGCTGGAGTCACACGGCGTCACGTTTCACAGCGAGGACTCCCTGGCCCGCTTCGAGGGTCAGGGGCGTGTCGCGAAGGTGATCACCGAGCGCGGCCTGGAGCTCGATGCGCAGAGCGTCGTGATCGGCGCCGGCGTCACGCCCGACGTTCAGCTGGCCAAGGCAGCCGGCCTTCAGATCGGAGAGAGCGGTGGGGTGCGCTGCGACTCGCGCCTGGCCAGCTCAGCGCCTGACATCTTTGCCGCCGGGGACATCTGCGAGTACACCTCCGCCATGCACGGTGGCCAGCTCCGCGTGGAGCACTGGGACGTGGCCTTCAACCACGGCGCGACCGCCGCGCGCAACATGCTCGGCCAGGACGTGCCCCACACCGTCGTGCCCTACTTCTTCTCGGTGCTGGGCGACTTCGCCGAGCTCGAATACGTCGGCCCCGCCCGCTCCTGGGAGAAGGAGATCCTGCGTGGCTCACACGAGCAGGGCGTCTTCACCCGCTTCTACCTCGACGGTGCCGGCGCGGTGAAGGCGGCGTTGACCGTAGGGCGCCCGGATGACCTGGACCCCGCGGGGCGCATGCTCGCCTCCGGCGTGCCGCTGAGCAGCGAGCAGCAGGCCGCGCTTGCCGATCCGGACAGCGATCTGGCCGCGATCGCCGCCTCAGAGCAGTAGGATCTGCACGTTCATACGGTCGGTGGTGAAGGGAAGCCGGTGAGAATCCGGCGCGGACCCGCCACTGTGACCGGGGATGCCGACCGCGACGCGATCAGCGAGCCACTGGCGGGGCGATATGCCCGTCGGGAAGGCGCGGGAGGTGGATCCCGGGAGCCAGGAAACCTGTCGCCGACCCAAAGCCCACAAGCCCTCGTGGAAAGGGGTGGCTCATGCCAAGAAGTCGCATCGCTTCGCGTCCGCTCGCAGCAGCGGCGCTCACCTGCCTGACGCTCGGCGGCACCGGCGCGCTGATCGCGCCGGTTGCGCTCGGCGCTAAATCGGCGCCCGTCAAGGTCACCGTTGAAGTGCTGGGCAAGCCGCCCGCCGAAAAGGTCCTGCTCAAGAAGACCGTCACGCTCACATCCAAGGCCGTGGCCAAGGACGGCGGCTCCTGCACAGGGGACAGCGCCGCAGGCGCGCTGCAGCTGGCCACCAAAGGCGCCTGGGGTGGCACCTGGAACACCGAATACTCCGACTACGAAGTCACCAAGATCGCCGGTCTGAGCCTGCCGTTCAACTCGAAATCCTCCGCTGACTGGTACTGGAGCTTCTTGATCGGCGGCAAGGAAGCGAGCGCCGGCGTCTGTGACGTGACGCCCAAGAGCGGCCAGAAGATCCTCTTCAAGCCCGCCTGCTACGGCAAATCTTGCCCGAAGGCGCCGAAGAAGAAAGGCAGCTCGCTGTTGGCTTCCGCCGGCAGGCGCGGCTGAGAGTCCGTGTCGCTTCGCCGCACCCTGGTTGCTGCCGTCGCGGGCCTGCTCGCGACGGCAGCGCTGGCCGGGTGTGGCCTTGGCGCCGGCAATGCGCCAAGCGGTGCGCAGATGCTCGTCAGCGAAGACTTTGGCGCCAAGACGCTGCTCACCCTCTCAAAGCCCAAGGTCGGTGGCGCCGAGACCGTGATGAGCCTGCTGATGCGAAACGCGAAAGTGAGCACCGAATACGGCGGCGGCTTCGTCTCGGCGATCAACGGGCACTCCGAGGGGCATGAATACGGCAAGCCGCTCGATTGGTTCTACTACGTAAACGGCGAGGAAGCCCAGAAGGGGGCCGCCGACACGGTCGTGCATTCCGGCGATCGCGTCTGGTGGGACCTGCACAACTGGAGCCAGTCCGAGCACATTCCTGCGGTCGTCGGCTCCTTCCCGGCGCCGTTCTCGACCGGGCTCGGCGGCAAGCGGTTGCCCCTCAGCATCGAATGCGCAACGCCGCAATCAGGGCCGTGCAAGGCCGTCTCCCACCGCTTCACCTCGCTGGGGATCATCGCCGGCTTCGCAGCGCTTGGCACCGTCGGCGAAGTCTCAGAAGAAGACAGCCTCAAAGTGCTGGTCGGCACCTGGTCGCAGCTGGCGCGCAGCGAGGCCGCGCAGACGATCGCAAAAGGCCCCGCCACCGGCGGCGTCTACGTCCGCATCCTGCACGGCGGCAGCGAATTCGCGCTGCTGAATAAGGAAGGAGTCGTGGCCGAGACGCTTGGCGCCGGCACGGGAATGATCGCCGCCACGCGCTACCAGGACGCCTCATCGGTTTGGTTGGTGACCGGCACCGATCAAGCCGGCGTGCAGCGCGCGGCGGCAGCATTCAACGCTGCGGCGCTTGACGGGCACTTCGCGATCGCGGTCGCGCCGGAAGGATCGACCGGCAAGGTGATCGGCCTGCCGGACACCGGGAGTTGAGCCCATGACGGGCGCGCTCTCATACCGCCCGTCGGCGAGCCCTCTGCACGCTGCGCGTGCAACCGTCGGCGCCTGCTGGGCGCTTTCACTGACGATCGCAGTGGTGGTGATCGATCACCCGCTGGTGCTTGTGTCCATCTGCGTGGCATGCCTGGCCGCGGCGTTTGCCGCCGGCGTCGGGCGGCAGGTGGCAAGGGCGTTGCGCGTGGCGCTGGCGATCGGCGTGCCGCTCGTGATCATCAACGTGCTCGTGAGCCGCGAAGGGCTGACGGTGTTCGCGCGGCTCGGCAATCTCGGGCCCTTCGGGCAGGGCGATCTCACGGTGGAGTCGCTCGTCTATGGGCTGGTGATCGCGCTGAAGGTGAGCATCGTGATTCTGGTCTGCGCTCTGGGCAGCCTCGCGGTCGATCCCGACGAGCTGCTTTCCGCGTGCCGACGGATCTCGTTTCGATCGGCGCTGACCACCTCGCTGACGTTGCGCATGGTGCCGCTGCTGGCGGTGGACGCGCAGAACCTGGCGCAGGCGCAGCGAACCCGCCCGGATGCGGCCACAATGGGATCGCTGCGGCGCAGGGCGCTGCTGCTGGCGGCCAGCGTCGGCGGAGCCTTGGACAGGGCGCTGGACGTCGCCGCGACGCTGGAGCTACGCGGCTTTGCCACTGCCGGCCGCGTGCGCCGCAGGCGCCGTCCCCTCTCGCGACACGATCTCGCCTTCGCGGGCTCGGCGGCTGGCGTGCTCGCGCTTACGCTGGCGGCGCGTCTGAGCGGGGCGGCGGCCTTCCACGCCTATCCACTGCTGCGGGTCTCGACTTCGACCGCGACGCTCGGCCTCTGCGTGGCGATCGGCGCGGTGGCGCTGGCGCCGTTTCTGAGCCGCCGCGGAATCGAGCCGCGATGAGCGCCGCTCCGATCCTCTCCTTCGATGAGGTCAGCTATCGGTATCCCGGTGCCGAGGAGGCGGCGCTGCAGCGGGTCTGCCTGGAGATGCAAGAGGGCGAGGTGTGTCTGCTGGCCGGCCTCTCTGGCGGCGGCAAGTCGACGCTGCTGCGGGCCGCCTGTGGCCTGGTGCCGCACTTTCACGGCGGTACCTTCGCCGGCCGGGTCACCGTCTGTGGTCACGACACGCGCGAGCACGGACCTGCCCAGATCGGCGCGCACGCCGCCGTGCTCTTCCAGGACCCCGAGACGCAGCTTGTGATGAGCTCCGTGCGCGCCGAGCTCGCGCTGGCGCTTGAGAGCAGGGGCCAGAGCCCCGACGTCGTTGCGCGCGGCGTGGAGGAGGTGGCGCTTGCGATCGGCGTGGACCATCTGCTGCACCGGCGCACCGCAGAGCTCTCGGGCGGCGAGAAGCAGCGCGTGGCGCTGGCGGCCGCCCTTGCCGGGCGGCCGCGGATCGTGCTGCTGGACGAGCCGACCTCTCAGCTTGATCCTGTCGCGGGCGAGGAGCTGTTCGGGCTGCTTCGGCGACTGAACCAGGAGTGGGAGACGAGCATCCTGATTGCCGAGCACCGCCTGGAGCGCTGCCTGCACCTCGCCGACCGCGTGATTGCGATGGCAGACGGCCGAATTGCGCACGATGGCGATGCCGGCTCGTTCCTGTCATGGGCCGGCGAACACGCAGAGCATCTGCAGACGCCGGCCGCGCGGCTGCTGCAGCTGACCGGCGTCGACGAGCCCCCGCCCACCGGCGTGCGGCAGGCGCGCAGCAGCCTGCGCGCACGCGGCCTGCTGCCAGAAGAGGGCTCGCTCGCCGCGCCGGCGCCCGCGTCCCCCAAAGGCCGGCGCGCTCTGGCGGGCCTTGCTGCGCGCCGGCCGCAACGCGGCCCCGAGCCTGCCCTGCGGATGCGCGGTGTGTGGCACGAGCTGAAGGACGGGCCGGCGATCCTGCGCGGAGTCGATCTGACGCTTGCGGGCGGCGAGGTCGTCGCGCTGATGGGTGCAAACGGCGCCGGCAAGTCGACGCTGCTTCGTCACGCCGCGGGGCTGCTGGAGCCCACGCGAGGGAAGGTGGGTAGCGCGGGGCGTGTCGCGCTGCTGCTGCAGAACCCGGGCGACTACTTCCTGCACGAGCGCGTGGAGCTGGAGGCCTCTGCGGCCGCGATCGAGGGCGCAGGCTTGGCCGCCATGGCGCAGCGCAACCCGCGCGACCTCTCCGGCGGTGAGCGTCAGCGCCTTGCGCTTGCGATTGTGACGGACTCCCAGCAGCCGCCGGCCGTGCTGGCCCTGGACGAGCCGACACGCGGCATGGACAGGGGCGCCAAGGCCGCGCTGGCGCAGGATCTGCGCCGCCGCGCACAGGAGGGCATGGCGGTGATCGTCGCCACGCACGACCCCGAGTTTGCCGCTGCCTGCGCACAGAGAGCCGTGCTGCTTGCCGGCGGCAGCGTGATCGCGGACGCCTCCTGCGCCGAGCTGCTCAGCGGCGGCTGGTATTTCGCAACCGAGACCGCTCGTATCCTCGGTGGCCACGGTGGCGCGCTGCTGCCGCAGCAGGGAGCGCAGGCGATCGCGGATCTGGCGGGAGCGCGGAGCGCGGCGTGAGCTGGCCGCTGGCGTCATTCACGCTTATCGCGGCCGTGCTCGCGATCGGCTGGCTGGCCTACGAGCGCTCGCGCCCATCGGCGCGCACGGCGGCGCTGGTCGCCACGCTCTCCGCGCTGGCGGCGCTCGGCCGCGACGCGTTCGCCGCGCTCGACGACGTCAAGCCGATCACCGCGATGACATTCGTCGTCGGATACAGCCTTGGGCCGATCCCGGGGTTCGTGGTGGGCGCGATCGGCATGCTCGCCTCCAACATCGTGCTCGGCCAGGGCTCCTGGACGCCCTGGCAGATGGCGGCATGGGGGATCGTCGGCCTGTTGGGTGCGCTCGCCGGCAAGCTTACGCGCAGGCGCCTTCCGCGCCTGCCGCTGGCGCTCGGATGCGCCTTTGCAGCGCTGGTTGCGAAGGAGATCATGAACCTCTACGTGTGGAGCATCGGCGCGAGCCACACATCTGCCGCGCTGCTGGCCGCGGTTGGCCAGGGGCTTCCCTTCGACGTGGTCGACGTGGTCTCCACGCTGCTGTTCGGCCTAGCCTTCGGCCCCGAGCTCGCGCGGCTGCTGGCACGGTCCAGAGCCCGCATGCAGGTCGACTGGCATGCGGCGGGGACTGGGTTTGCGGCGGTGCTGGCGCTGCTGTTGGGAGGCGCTGCGCTCGATCCTGGGAGCGCACGTGCGGCTTCTGCCTCGGCTACTGCAACCAGCCCCGCGGCGTTGGAGCGAGGAGTGCAATACCTGCTTGCCGCACAGAAAGCAGACGGCGGCTTCGGCCAGCAGGCGGGCGCCCCCAGCACCGAGCTGTTCACCGGCTGGAGCGCAATCGCCCTGGCGGCGGCCGGCCGGTCGCCTCTGGGCGTACACAAGGACGGCCACAACGTGCTGGACGCGCTGCAGGCGGGGGCCGGCACGCTGAGCGGCTCTGGCGCGATCGAGCGCACGATCCTCGCGCTGCACGCCTGCGGGCTGCCCGCCGCGACGCTGGATGGCCACGATCTCAGCCGCCAGCTGGCCTCCTATCGCAAGCCCGACGGGTCGATCGACGACGAAGCCAACCACACCGCCTTCGCGATCCTGGCGATGCGCTCACTCGGTGACCGCCCCGCGGATCCCGCGATTCAGGCCGCGGCCAGGTGGCTGGCGGCGCAGCAGAATGCCGAAGGCGGGTTCAGCTTCGGCACCCGCGGCGATCCGAGCGACATCGACGACACCGGCACCGCGATCCAGGCGCTGGCGGCAGCGGGCGCGCCCACGAAAGGCACCATCGCGCGGGCGGTCTCCTACCTACGCCGTGCCGAGAACCGGGACGGCGGCTTTCCCCAACAGTCGGGCGAAGAATCCAACGCCGCGTCAACCGCATGGGCGGTCCAGGGGCTGGTCGCCGCACGGCAGCCGCTGGCTTTCAAAGGCCGCTCGCCGATCGCCTACCTGGAGAGCCTGCTCGCCGCCAACGGCAGCTTCAATTACTCAAGTGGCGTCACGCAGACGCCGGTGTGGGTGACCGCTGAGGTGCTGCCTGCGCTGGCCGGCCTTGCGCTGCCGATCGCGGTGCCCGCCGCCCCGGCGCCACCGCGCGGCAGAAACAGCGGCACCACGACCCCCGGCCGCTCCACCGGCTCCGCTGACGTCGTGGCTCACGCGGCGCTCTCGATTGCGATGCACTGCGAGCAGGGTCTTTCGGGCCTGCTCGCCGGTTGAGCGTGAGTGGGTAGCGGCTCAGCCGCGCTCGGCGGCTTCATGCGCGCCCGGCTGCCATAGCGGCTCGCCGGGCGACCCCGGCTCCTCACCCGCAGCACGCGCAAGCACGAAGAGCATGTCCGAAAGTCGGTTGAGGTAGCGCACCACCTCGGGATTCGCATCCTGTACCGCAAGTGCGCGCCGCTCGGCGCGCCGGCACACAGTGCGGCAGAGGTGCAGCCGCGCAGCGGCGTCGGTGCCGCCCGGGATCACGAAGGAGCGCAGCCGCGGCAGCGTGTCGTTGACCTCGTCCAGCGCCTGCTCGAGCCACTGCACGTACTCGGGCGCGATTCGCAGCCGCTCGCGTTCGGCGGCCTTCTCGTCCTTGGGCGGCGGAACGCACAAATCCGCGCCGAGGTCGAGCAGGTCGTTCTGGACACGCCGCAGCCAGCCGACGAACTTCTCGGGCATGCCCTGCGCCAGCATCGCGAAGCCAACGTTCGCGTTGAGCTCGTCGACGGTCCCGTACGCCTCCACCCGTGCGTCCAGCTTGGAGACGCGGCTCATGTCGCCCAGGTGGGTCTGTCCGGCGTCGCCGCGCTTAGTGTAGATGCGCGTGAGGTTGACTGTCACAGCGGTTCGAGTGTCGCACAACGGTTGGGCGCGACGCGGGCTCGCGGCTCCGGCAGCCGGACACGATGGGCGGCGCGGCAAGTCGTCTCGCCGCCCGATTGGATAGGTTGCCGCCCTCAGCCTATGCGGGTAGGTGTTCCTAAGGAGACAGCAGCGGGAGAGCGACGCGTGGCACTTGTGCCCGACGTCGTGCGACGCCTGCAGAGCAAGAAGGTCGACGTGCTCGTGCAGTCCGGCGCGGGCGAGGGCGCGCTGCTCTCAGACGACGCCTTCAGGGAGGCGGGCGCCGAGGTGACCGATGATCCGGCCGCCGTCTGGCGCTGCGAGGCAGTGTTGAAGATCTCGCCGCCGAGCGATCAGGAGGTCGCGATGCTCGGTGAGGGCTCGTTGCTGATCGGCTTCCTGGCGCCGCTGAGCAGCCCTGCGAGCACGCTCGCGCTCTCCAGGGCGAAGGCCACCGCGATCGCGGTGGAGTCGATCCCGCGCATCTCCCGCGCCCAGGCGATGGACGCGCTCTCCTCGCAGAGCAACGTGGCCGGTTACAAGGCGGCGTTGCTCGGCGCCGAGAACATGGGCCGCTTCTACCCGATGCTGATGACTGCGGCCGGCACGATCCCGCCCGCAAAGGTGCTCGTGCTCGGCGCCGGTGTGGCCGGCCTGCAGGCGCTTGCCACTGCCAAGCGGCTCGGGGCGCGCACGACCGGGTATGACGTGCGCCCGGAGGTGGCAGAGCAGGTGCGCTCGCTCGGTGCCGCATGGCTTGACCTCGGCCTGGAGGCCGCCGGCGAGGGCGGCTACGCCAGGGAGCTGACCGATGAGGAGCGCGCGCAGCAGCAGCAGGCTCTGACAGAGGCGATCAAGGGCTTCGACGTGGTGATAACCACCGCGCTCGTGCCGGGACGCCCGGCCCCGAAGCTCGTCACCAAGGAGGCCGTGGAGGGCATGAAATCAGGCTCGGTGATCGTCGATCTCGCGGGCGAGACCGGCGGCAACTGCGAGTTGACCAAGCCGGGGGAGACGATCGTCGTGCACGACGTGAAGATCGTCTCGCCGCTGAACCTGCCCGCCAGCATGCCCGAGCACGCCTCGCAGCTGTTCGCGCGCAACGTGCTCTCGCTGCTGGAACTGATTGTGGACGAGGACGGCGCGCTGGCGCTCGATTTCGAGGACGAGATCGTCAAGGGCGCGTGCATCGTACGCGACGGCGAGATCGTCAACCCCGGCGCCAAGGCGGCCGTGCAGAGAGCGGAGGCCGGCTCGTGATCCTCGCAAGCGTCCTGACCACCAACCTCGCGATCCTCGTGCTCGCCGGGTTCGTCGGCTTCATCGTGATCTCCAAGATCCCGAACACGCTGCACACGCCGCTGATGTCCGGCACCAACGCGATCCACGGCGTGGTGCTGCTCGGCGCACTGGTGTTGCTCGGGCTTTCTGAATTCAGGCTCGACGCGCTCAGCGAGGCGCTGCTGGTGATCGCGGTGATCTTCGGCACGATCAACATCATCGGCGGCTTCCTGGTCACCGACCGGATGCTGGAGATGTTCAAGAGCAAGCCCAAGCCGCCGGAGAAGAACGAGCCGGAGTCCGCCAATAAGGACGGTCAGGCATGACTCCGCTGGCGAGCAGCTTCCTGCAATCCGAAGACTTCATCTACGTCCTCTACATCGTTGCCTTCGCGCTGGTGATCCAGGGTCTGCGCGGCCTGGTGGGCCCCAAGACTGCGGTCAACGGCAACCGCATCGCAGGGGTCGGAATGGCGATCGCGATCGTCGCGACGCTGCTTGAGCCGACCGAGGGCAACTGGGGGCTGATCGCGCTTGGCATCGTGATCGGTACCGCAGTCGGCGTGCCGGCAGCGCGGCAGGTGAAAATGACCGCGATGCCGCAGATGGTCGCGCTGTTCAACGGCGTGGGCGGCGGCGCTGTCGCGCTGATCTCCTGGGTCGAGTTCCGCAGCCACGGCTCCACCTTCGGCGCTCGCACCGCCCAGTTCGGCGTCTTCACGATCCACGGTGGCGCAGTGCCAACCTATGTCGCGATCTTCTCAGTCGCGGCGGCGATCATCGGCTCGATCTCCTTCTGGGGCTCCAACATCGCCTTCGGCAAGCTTCAGGAAATCATCCCCGGCCGGCCGATCAGCCTCGGCGCCGCCCAGCAGCCCGTCAACCTGATCCTATTCGTGCTCGCCATCGCCGCAGGCGTGGACATCGTCGCCGGCGCGCACTCCGAACTGCTCTTCATCGGCATGCTCGTGGTCGCCGCGCTGCTTGGCAACTTCGTCGTGCTGCCAATCGGCGGCGCGGACATGCCGGTCGTGATCGCGCTGCTGAACGCATTCACCGGCGTCTCCGCAGCGGCGACCGGAATGGCCCTCAATAACCCCGCCCTGATCGTCTTCGGGATGATGGTCGGCGCCTCGGGCACGATCCTCACCAACCTCATGGCCCAAGCGATGAACCGCTCTATCCCCGGGATCATCGCCGGCGGCTTCGGCGGCGGTGGCGCCGTGGCCGGAGCCGAGGGTGCAGGCGAGCACGCGGGCAGCGTGCGCTCCACCAGTGCGGCCGATGCGGCGGTGCAGCTGGCCTACGCAAGCAAAGTCGTGATCGTTCCGGGCTACGGCATGGCGGTCGCCCAGGCCCAGCACGTCGTCAAGGAGCTGGCCACTGCTCTGGAGAAGCGCGGCGTTGACGTCAAGTACGCGATCCACCCGGTCGCGGGGCGCATGCCCGGCCACATGAACGTGCTGCTCGCGGAGGCCGATGTGCCCTACGACCAGCTCAAGGAGATGGACGACATCAACCCGGAGTTCGCGCGCACAGACGTCTCGCTGGTGATCGGCGCAAACGACGTCACCAACCCTGCGGCCAAGAACACGCCCTCCTCGCCGATCTATGGGATGCCGATCCTCGAGGTTGCCGACAGCAAGTCGGTGATCGTGATCAAGCGCTCGATGAACCCGGGCTTCGCAGGCATCGAAAATGAGCTCTACTACGACCCCAAGACCGCGATGCTGTTCGGCGACGCGAAGTCCGCGGTCGGCGAAATCACCTCCGAGCTCTCCGAGCTCTGATCGAGTCCATGGCGCCAAGCGCGCCCGGCGGGCAGTCGAGGGCGACGCCCGCGTCTGAGAGACTGGCGGCATGATCGAGCGTTCGCAGGCGCTCTCTGCGCTCCAGGGCAGCGAGTTCGATCTCGTGGTGGTCGGCGGCGGCGTGACCGGCGCCGGCGTGGCGTTGGACGCCGCCGCCCGCGGGTTCAGCGTCGCGCTGATCGAGCGTGCCGACTACGCGTGCGGCACCTCCAGCCGCTCCAGCAAGCTCGTCCACGGTGGCCTGCGCTACCTGCAGAGCTTCGACCTCGGTCTCGTGCGCGAGGCGCTGCTGGAGCGCCAGCTGATGGTTGCGCTGGCGCCGCACTTGGTGCGGCCGCTGCCGCTCGTCGTCCCAGCCTTCGACGGCGCCAGGCCGGATCGCCTGGTGGGGGTCGGCCTGAACCTCTACGACGTGATGTCGGTGGACCGGGATCGACTGCGCAACCGCCGCGGCCGTCGCACCAGCTCCCAGGCGCGCGGCTCGGCCAACGCGCGCAGCGAATCCTGGAGCCCGGAGCGCCACCGGGTGATAAGCGGGGAGGAGGTGGTGGAGATGCTGCCGGCGCTCGCCGGCAGGCAGCCGAGCAGCGGCTACCTCTTCTACGACTGCCAGACCGATGACGTGCGCCTGGTGCTTACGATCCTTGGCGAGGCCGAGCGCTTCGGGGCGGTGTGCGCAAACCGCGTGGCCGCTGAGAGCCTGCTCGAAGAGGGTGGGCGTGCCTGTGGCGTGATGGCCAGGGATGTAGAGAGCGGAGAGCAGGTGCAGGTACGCGCCGCGAGTGTGGTCAACGCCACCGGAGTCTGGGCGGATGAGCTGCGCCCGCAGGAGCTCCACGACGAGGCTGAGCTTCCGGTCATCAGACCCAGCAGGGGCACCCACATCACGCTGAGCTCGCAGGATCTGCCGCTGGTAGCTGGTGCGATCGTGCCTGCCGGCGGGGGACGCAGTATCTTCGCGCTGCCGTGGCTTGGCCGCACGCTGATTGGCACCACGGATAACGACTACGAGGGCGAGCTGCGACACGTGCGCCCGGCGCAGCAGGACGTCGAATATCTGCTCAGCGCCGTGAACGAGTTCTTCGCCACTGAGCTTGAGCCAAGCGATCTGACGGGCGCGTTTGCCGGTGTGCGGCCGCTGATCTCCACCGGCGACTCGCGCAAGTCCGTTGACATATCGCGCAAGGCGGAGCTGTATGAGACCTCCAGCGGCATGCTTACGATCACCGGCGGCAAGCTGACGACCTGGCGGCGGATGGCCAAGATGACCGTCGACGGGCTGGTGGAGCGCGAAGCGCGGGACGCCCCCTGCCGCACGCAGGAGATTCCGCTGGGGCAGCCGATCGCAGTCGAGGATCTGCAACGCGTGCCGGGTGTGCCGGAGGAGTCATATGCCGCGCTTGCCTCCCGTTACGGCCATGCGGCCCAGGACGTGTTGGCGCTGGCTGCCCAGGAGCCGGCGCTTGCGCAGCCGATCATGCCCGGCATGCCCGACCTGCTGGCCGAGGCGGCGCTTGCAGGCACGCGCGAGCAGGCCCGCAGCGTCGGCGACGTGCTGCTGCGGCGCACCCGGCTCGGGCTGCTGGCAGCCAAGGAATTGACGCCCGAGCGGGTGCGCGGGGTGGCCGAGGCGATGGCGCCACGGCTTGGCTGGGATGACACGCGGGTGGCGGCGGAGACCGCGCGCTTCGAGGACGAGGCGCAGGCGGAGGGGATTGGCTTTGGAGCCTGAGGGCCTGACCCGCTAGGCTGCCAGGCGCACGGGTGCCGGCTGCTGCGCCAACGCGGCCGGACTCCATCCGCCCATCGAAACCCACAGAAGGAGATTCACATGGCCGTACTCGACCGTTCCGACCTGGAGGCGAGCCCGCTTGCCGACCTGCACGCGATCGCCGGCCAGCTCGGCCTCGATGGCTACCGCCGACTGCGCAAGGCCGATCTGATCGAGCGCATCCTGGAGCGCAGCGGCGGCGAGGCGCAGGGTGATACGGATGCCGAGCCTGCGTCTGAGTCCGAGGCTGCGTCTGAGGCTGAGGCTGAGGCTGAGTCCGAGGCTGAGTCTGCGTCTGAGTCCGAGGCTGCGCCCAGCACGCGCCGCAGGCGCTCCTCGCGTCGCCGTCGCAGCACCGAGGAGGATGAGGAGCAGCCGCGCCCGCGCGCGGGCAGGTCGCGTCGCAAGGCGGCCGAGCCGCAGGAGCAAGAGGAGCCGCAGAGCGCGGAGGAGCCGACGCGCCGCGACCAGGAGCGCACGGTCGAGGGCATCGTCGAGGTGCTCGCCAACGGTTCGGCATTCCTGCGACCGGACGCCGGCTTCGACGTGGACAGCGACGTCTACATATCGGCGGCCCAGGTCCGCCGCTGCGAGCTCGACAGCGGCGACCGGGTGAGCGGCCCGCTGCGCGACCCGCGCGGCTCCGAGCGCCATCCATCGCTTGTGCGGGTGCAGAACATCAACGGCGAGCCCGCCGACGCCGTCGTGGGCAAGCCGAAGTTCGACTCGCTGCCCGCCGCCTTCCCCACGCACCGTATCGAGCTCGGCTCCGATGACCCGACGCTGAAGGCGATCGAGTGGCTGACGCCGATCGGTCGCGGCTCGCGCGTGTGCATCACGGGCGCCGCGCGTGCCGGCAAGACCGAGACGCTGCGCTCGCTGCTTGGGGCGCTGCAGGGCAGCGAGTCCCTGCAGATCAGCGTGGCGCTCGCGGGCGTGCGCCCGGAGGAGGTCGCCGACTGGGAGACCCATCAGCCGGCCGCCGCTCAGACGCTCACCGCCAGCACCGACGTTGCGGCGCAGGCGATCGAGCGCGCGCTGGAGTCTGCCAAGCGCGCGGCAAGTCGCGGAGAGCATGTGCTCCTCGCGATCGACAGCCTCGACGCGGTGGCGCCCCACATTGCCCGCCGTGCGCTGGCGGCGGCACGCAACATCGTGGACGGTGGCTCGCTGACGGTGATCGCGACGGCGAGCAAGCCCTTCGGCGGCGAGACGACAGTGATCGCGCTGGATGTCCTACGCACGAGCACCGGCCGCATCCCGGCGCTGGACCTGCTGGCAAGCGGCACCCTGAAGGCCGATCTGCTGGTCGGCGAGGAGTCCGCGGCGGAGATCGTCAAGGCGCGGGCGCAGGCGGCCGACGCGCTGGGCTAGCGACGCTAGGGCCGGTAGGCGACCCGCCCCCAGGATGGCTCTTGCGCCAGCTCGATCGGCTCGTCGGCGCGATCGGGCTGGACGTAGATGAAGCCGCCTGTCTCCTCGATGAAGGCGATTGACAGCTCGCCCTCGTTGACTCGCTGATCGAGCCAGGCGCCGCGGAAGACCAGGCGGCGTAGCCAGTGCACGAGCGACCGCTCGACGGGCCCAACGAGCGCCGGCCAGCAGTCGTTGACGTGCTCGCCAAGCGCCGAGGCCGGGTCGGGGATCTCGCCGTTGACCGCCAGGTTGACGAGGTCCTCGAGCTCCTCCTCGCCGAGTCGGCCGCCGATGAAGCCGAGCTTGATCGCCGCCTGCTCGCAGCGCTCGGCGAAGTCACGTTCGTTGAACGTAAAGCGCAGCTCGCCGTATTCGAGGACGAAGTCGGTGCCTGAGTTGTAGTTGCCGCGGCGTCCCATGTGCATCGTCGTATCGGGTCCTGTGGAGTGGTCTCTGAAGCGTTGAAGCGTTCGGTGCGCGGCCGGGACGGGAGGAGCCCTCCCATCCGGCGGCGTCGGGATCATAAGCGCGAATCCTGCCCTAGCGCGTGCCCTGAAAGGGATCTTGCACGCGCCGCGGCGTCGGTGGCGCCGGTGGCGCGGGCTCCCCGTCGAGGTCATGGGTACGCTGCGGCCTAATGGCGCGCCTCAGCGAGCACGGTCTACGCCGGTCGGTGAAAGTCTCCGGGCTCTTCGCGACCGCCTACGGCAACGTCGGCTCCTCGATCTACTACGCGCTCGGCCTTGTGGCAGCGCATGCACTCGGCCTCACGCCTGTGGTGTTCCTATGCGCGGGCGGCCTGTTCGTCTGCACGGCCAAGACCTATGCCGAGGGCGCCGCGATGTTCCCGGAAGCCGGAGGCTCCTCCTCGTTTGCAAGGCACGCCTTCAACGAGTTCGTCTCGTTCTTCGCCGGCTGGGCGCTGAGCCTCGACTACATCCTCACGATCGCGATCTCTGCGTTCTTCGTGCCGCACTACCTGAGCGCGTTCCCGGGGCTGCATGCGCTGAACGAAAATCCGGGCGACATCTTCGGTGGCCTTGCGGTCGTGGTCGGCCTTGTGCTCCTGAACATCCGCGGCATCGGCGAGTCGGCGAACCTGAACGTGGTCCTGGCCGTGCTGGACCTCAGCACCCAGACGCTGCTCGTCGGCCTCGGCGCGGTGCTCGTGCTCGACCCATCGCTGCTGGTCAGCCAAGTGCATCTGGGCAGCGTCCCCACCTGGCACGAAATGATCTTCGCGCTCTCGATCGCGATGCTTGCCTACACCGGGATCGAGACCGTCTCAAACATGGCCGAGGAGTCGCAGGACCCCGGCAAAGACGTGCCCAAGGCGGTCAACCTGGTGCTGATCGCGGTGCTCGGCCTCTACGCCGGCATCTCGATCGTCGCACTCTCCGCGCTGCCGGTGCTCCACCACGGCGTCGGCTACAGCCACGCACTGGGCTACTCCTACAAACAGGCCGGCTACGCGACGGCGCTCGGCGGCAAATTCCAGAACGACCCGGTGCTCGGCATCGTCTCGCGTCTGGGCCTGCACGGCACGGTGCTACATCTCGCCGAGTACTACGTCGGGATCCTCGCCGCCACGATCCTGCTGGTGGCCACCAACGCAGGGCTGATCGGAATCTCGCGGCTGTCCTGGTCGCTGGCCGAGCACCGGCAACTGCCGAGCATCTTCTCCAGCCTGCATCCGCGCTACAGGACGCCCTGGTTCACGATCGTGTTCTTCTCGCTGTTCGCGGCGGGGCTGATCGTCTACGGCAACACCAACGTGCTGGGCAACCTCTACTCCTTCGGTGCGCTGCTCTCGTTCACCACCGCGCACATCTCGATCATCGCGTTGCGCGTCAAGGAGCCCGATCGTGAGCGCCCCTACCGGCTGCCCTGGAATGTGCGGATTAGGGGCTCAGCGATACCGATGACGGCCGTGATCGGCGGGATCGGCACCGCAGTGGTGTGGGTGTCTGTCGTGATCCTGCACACCGAGACGCGCTACGTGGGCATCCCGTGGATGGTGTTCGGCATCTGCGGCTATATCTACTACCGCCGCAAACAGGGGCTCGACCTCTTCTCGACCCATCGCATCCCGCGCGCCGAGCGCCCGCCGGACTTCCAGGCGCTTGGCTATCGCACGGCGCTCGTGCCCATCTTCGGCGATGACGTCAGCGCCGCGGCGCTGTCCAGCGCCGCGAAGCTGATCGGGCATGATGGCGTCGTCTACGCGGTCTTCGTGCTGCCTGTGCCAAGCCAGCTTTCGCTCGAAGCGGGGTTGGAGGACGAGGAGGAAGCGGGACGCTCGGCGCTGGAGAGCGCTCGCGTGCAGGCGCGCCGCGCCGGGATCAAAATTCACACGGGGTTGATCCGCACGCGCAACCCGGGCGCAGCGATCGTGGAAGAGGCGCAGCGCGTCGGGGCGGACGTGATCTACTGGTCGACGCTACACGCCCCCACAGGTGAGCGCCAGATCGGCCCCACAGCGGTATACCTGCTCAATAAGCGCCCCTGCCGCGTGATCGTTGAGACCGAGAGGCCGGTTGCACCAGAGGTACTTGCCGTCGGTGCGGCCGTCTAGGTCACCGTGCGCTATCTGGTGAAGTTGACGCCGAGCTGCATATAGACGTGCAGCCGCACGATGCCTGCGCCCAAGCCCTGGACTGCGCCGGCGACGAGCTCGAGCGAGTGCAGCGAGGCGACAACCGGCCCGACCGTTGGGCTTTCGTTTAGGCCCAGGCTGTTGAACATGGTGACGAGGTTGGGGAAGTTGGCCAGCACGACCGGCTTGGCGCCGCCGAGCTTCGACACGGCCTGCGCATAGAGGCCGTGAGGCGCCTTCGGTTCGGTGGGACCCAGCGCCCTGAGCACCGTTTCGGGTCCCAGTCCGATCACGAGCCGTCGGCTGTCGGCGCCGGCGTCCAGTATGACGGGCAGGCCTGGCACCCTTATGGTGATCGCCGATTCGGCATTGAAGATCGATGTTGGCGTGACATGTGCCCCGGCGGCGGCGAGCAAGGCGCCGAGCTTGGCGATCGTGGCGCGGGCGGGCGCGGGCGCGCTTGATTCGAGCTCAACGCCCGCGCCGAGGCTGAACAGCGTGGTGCCGTAGATAAAAGCCATCGCCGGCCCATTCCTTTCCGCGAGCAGGCTTTGCAGCGCCTGCGGGTGCCGATCCAGCCGTGACAGCAAACTGGTGAGCGACGGCCCCCCGAAGTGCTCCAGCAGCGATTTGGACTCCAGCGAGACCACGCTCCCGACGAGGCTCAGATAGCGGGCGGCACGCGTGCCGCCTTCACCTACGCCGACGCCGATCGAAGTGCCTTCGGGCAGCGTCTGTACGAGATTTGCCGCCGCGGCGGAGGAGCTGACGACCTTTGCTTCGTTGCTGCCGAGCGCGTCGAGGTCGATGGTGGTTGCCAGGTGTTCGGGAACGATCGAGATCAGCGCCTGCTTCAGTTCGCTTGACAGGGCTTCCAGGAGCGGTATCTGCTGCGCTGAGGAGTCTCCAGTCGCGCTCGTGCCCGCCGCCAGGTTCAGATACACCGTTGCCAATGCGCCGATGGGTCTCTTCGCCGCAAGCCTTGCATAGGAGTGCGCTTCGTCCTTCAGCGACGGCTCGCCGAGGTGGGTGTCGATCGCTGCCTTTAGACCGGCTTCATTTCCGACTACGACGAACTTCCCGACGATCCCGACCGCGTTTCCATCCGCGCTTCTATCGAATGTGGCGCCCCGATATTGGGTTGGATTGGCGCTCTCTCGGTGAGCCAGCTTTGCGATGAAGGTGCGCGCCCGGCCGAGATCGCTTGTGTCGAGGACCACCGCCGCGGCGGAGCCCTTTGCTGTCAGCAGGCCGGCTGAGGTGGCGCGCAGAAGCTGTTCGGGCGAGAATCCTTCGGTGGGGACCCGCTCGATGGCCTGCGTGGCGGCTGCGATCGCGCTGGAGGTCGTGGCGAACATGCCCGCGTTTCTCCCGAGCCAGGGCTTGATTTCGGTTGCGTAGCTCGCTTCACCAAGCGGAGTCGAGCCCGCGAGCGCGTGCAGCAGGTCGCCCAGCGGTTCGTTGCGATGGCTCAGCAGCTTGGCGTCGGCGACCGTGGTCTGCCTCAGGGAGCCTTCGGGGCGCACGACGGCGCTCACGTAGACGATCGAGGAGGCGGGAGCCACCGTTGCCGGATCTTCTGCCGTGCCGGTCGGTGCTGAGGAGCCGCACGCGGCGACGCCCAGGCAGACGGCCGCCGCGGCGATTGCAGCGCCGATGGCGCGGCGTCTGCAGACGCTGACGTTTGTGCGCACGGCTCTCCTTTCCCCTGAAGAGATGGACCCTGGCACAGAAAGCTACACGCTCGCGCGGGCGTGCAACGCAGCTGTCATGTAGTGGGGGAAAATGTGTCCATGGAGTTGCATTGTGGGAGGAAGTGGGGTAAGTTGCGCGCATCGAGCCGGGGTGGAGGGGCTCCTCCCACTCCTCCTCCCCGGCTCGGCAATCAGCCAGGAGCTCGACCAGATGGCATTCCGCGGGACCTTCGACCACACCCTCGACGCGAAGAACCGCCTCACGGTGCCGGCCCGATACAGGGCCGCGCTGGCCGACGGCGTGGTGCTCGCGATGCCCGTGGACCAGCAGCCGTGCGTGGGCGTGTGGCGGCCGCAAGAGTACGAGCGCTACACCGCACGGGCGCTGGCCGAGCTGCCGCCGCTCTCCCCGCGACTGGCGGAGCTTGAGCGCTTCTTCTACGGCAGCTCCCACGACGCCGAGCTGGACGCTGCGGGCCGGATCATGGTCCCGAGCTTCCTTTCAGAGCATGCCGGTCTGAGCAAGGAGGTCGTCGTGGTGGGCGCCGGTGATCGCCTGGAGCTGTGGACGAAGGACCGCTGGGACGAGCATCGACCGACGCTGCTTGGCGGCGTCGCGGAGATCACCGCTGGTGTCGACCATCCTGCGTGATATGCCAGACATGAGGCGCTCCCATGGCGCTCGCCGCAGGCCCCCGCGTCATGGGGCCCGCAAGCGAGCACCGCAGGAGCTCGGTCGCGGCGGCGACGGCGCTCACATCCCCGTGCTCGCGGATGAGCTGACCGACCTGCTCGACCTCGCCCCGGGTGCGACCGCGGTGGACTGCACCTTTGGTGGCGGCGGCCACGCGCGCCTGGTGGCGCAGCGCCTGGGCCCGGCCGGCACGCTGATCGCGATCGACCGCGACCCGCTTGCCGAGGAGCGGTTCGTTCAGCTTGCGGCCGAGGTCTCCTGCAACGTGCGGTTCATCCGCGGCGGCTACGCCGAGGGGCTGCAGATGCTGGTGGGGGAGGGAGTCAGCGCAGACGCGGTCTACTTCGACCTCGGCACCTCCTCGATGCAGATCGACACGCGCGAGCGCGGCTTCTCCTACTCCTACGACGCTCCGCTGGACATGCGCATGGACCCGCGCCAGGAGCTTTCCGCCCGCGAGATAGTGCAGAGCTTCGACGAGCGAGCCTTGGCGCGCACGTTGCGAGATCTCGGCGAGGAGCGGCACGCCGGTGCGATCGCGCGGGCGATCGTGGCCCGCCGCGCTGCGGCACCGATCGAGACAACGCAGCAGCTCGTGGACACGATCAAGGCGGCGATACCAGCGCCGGCCAGGTTTGGCGCCGGGCATCCCGCCAAGCGCACCTTCCAGGCGCTGCGGCTCGCCGTCAACGACGAGCTCGGCCAGCTCGATGCCGCGCTGCCGCTGGCATGGCAGCTGCTGCGGCAGGGCGGCGTGCTGGCCGCGATCTCCTTTCATTCGCTGGAGGACCGCCGCGTCAAGCGCTTCCTGGCCGATCGCGCCCGCGGCTGCATCTGTCCGCCGCAGCTGCCGGTCTGCGTCTGCGGCCACGAGCCCGAGGCGCAGCTGCTCACGCGCCGGGCGCTTGCCCCCTCGGCAGCCGAGGTGGATGCCAACCCGCGCGCCGCCTCAGCTCACCTGCGCGCCGCACGCAAGCTCGCTGCCGCCGATGTGAACACGGAAGTCCACGACCACGGGAGGGCCGCATGAGCTCAGCCTCAACAGCACGCCCACTGGCGCAGCCCGCGCCAGGACACCGTCGAGCGCGGCCGGCCTCGGGCCGCCCCTCCAGCAGGCGCCCCTCGCGGCGATACTCCGGGCCCTCCGCGGGCGTCGTGCGCGGCGCCGCGGTCGCGGCGCCGGGAATCGCGCTTCCGACTCGCAGGCCTCCGGCTCCCAAGAGGGCGCCTCGAACGCGCCGGCAGCGTTCCCTTGCGCTTCGCGGGCTACCGAGCGCGGCGCTCGTCTCTCCACGACAGCTGATCGCGCTCAGCCTGCGCGGCCGCCTCTGGATCGGCATCGTTGCCTTCGGGCTGATCGGCCTGATCACAGCTCAGTTGCTCGTGCTGCGCCTGAACACCGGCATCGGCCAGTCGCTGGCGCAGGTCTCTACGCTCTCGCGGGAGAACGCGGCGATGGCGATCGCCAACTCCGAAGCGGGCTCCGGAGAAGAGATCGAAACGCGCGCGCGGCAGCTGGGAATGGTCTCGCTCTCGCCCGGAGAACTGAGCTTCCGTCGCGCAGCGGGCCTCGGCGCGGCACAGGCGGCGGCACAGGAGTTGCGCTCCTGGAAGGCGAGCTCGTCGACCGGGGGCCTGCTCTCCGGCACACACGGCGCCTCCAGCTCGAGCGGCTCCGCGGGCACCTCGAGCGGAGAAGCGGCGGCCTCCGAAACGCCCTTGGGCAGCCAGCAGGCCACGACCGGCAGCGAACAGGCAGTGGCCTCCGTCCCGAGCAGCCAGGAAGCGGCGGCCGGCACAACCGAACAGACAGCCGCTCCATCAACCGCGGCCACTGCGCCAACGCAGACGCTGACACCGGCGCCCGAATCGCAGGCCGGAGCGGCGCAGGCCCCGGCAAGCGCAGGGGGCTAGCACCTCTTGGCCAGCCTCCAGCGCCGCGTCGGACCGCTCTTTGGCGTGTTCGTCGCGCTGCTGCTGCTTGCCGCGTTGCGCAGCTTCTACCTCGGCACGATCCACAGCGCCGCGCTTCGCCAGCACGCCACCGACGAGCATGAGACGATTGAAACGGTCCCTGCCCCCCGCGGCACGATCACCGATCGCGACGGCGTCGTGCTCGCGGTCTCAGAGCCCGCGGACGACGTCACCGCCGATCCGTACTTGATCAAGGAACCGCTCGTGGTTTCCCAGAAGCTCGCGCCACTGCTGCATGAATCGACCGATGCGGTGCTGGCGAAGCTGAGCGAGCGCTCCGGCTTCGTCTACCTCGCCCATGCGCTGCCGGCCAAGCACGCGCAGGCGATAGCTGCGCTGAGGATCGGCAAAGCGCCGATCGAAGGCATCGAAGAGACGCCGGTGACCAGACGCGTCTATCCGAGAGGCACGCTGGCTGCTCAGGTGCTGGGCGCGATCGGCGCGCAGGGCGAAGGCGTTTCGGGACTCGAATACTCCGAGAACAAGACTCTCTCCGGCGTGCAGGGCAAGCGCGAGGTGATAAGCGACGGCAAGGGGCAGCCAGTCTCGATCGACGAAACCCGCCACGAGCAGGCGGGCAAGCAGATCACGCTTACGCTCGATGCGAACATCCAGCATCGCGCCGAACAGGTGCTTGCAGCCGTCGGCAAGGTGTTCGCCCCCAAAGACGCGACCGCGATCGTGATGGACCCGCGCACCGGCGCGATCCTGGCGATGGCCGACTGGCCGCAGGTCAACGCCAACGATGCGCTCTCGGGGTCTGCTGAATCGCTGCAGAACAAAGCGGTCAGCTTCGACTACGAACCGGGCTCGACGTTCAAGGTCGTGACATTCTCTGGCGCGCTGGAAGAAGGCCTGATCACGCCCCAGAGTCAGTTCAACGTGCCCGACCAGATCCAGGTCGCCGACCGCACGATCCACGACGCCGAGGAACACCCCGAAGAAGAGCTCTCTGCCTCGGAGATCCTCGCGCGTTCCAGCAACGTCGGCACGATCAAGATCGGTGGGCTGCTGGGCGCCAACCGCTTCAACTCCTGGGCGCACCGCTTCGGCTTCGGCGCCCAGCCCGGCACCGGCCTGCCCGGCGAAGAACGCGGGATCGTGATCTCGCCCTCGCAGTACTCGGGCTCCTCGATGGGCAACCTTCCGATCGGCCAGGGCGAGGACGTGACCCCGCTGCAGATCGCAACCGCCTACGCGGCCGTTGCTAACGGCGGCATCCTGCGCACGCCCCACGTCGTGCGCTCCATCGGTGGCGCAGTGCTGCCGCTGCCGAGAGGCCGGCGGGTGATCTCGGCTGCAACCGCAGCGGAGGTGCGCACGATGCTGGAGGGCGTGCTCGCGCCCGGCGGCACCGCCAGCGAGGTCTCGATCCCGGGCTACCAGCTTGCGGGCAAGACCGGCACCGCGAACAAGATCGACCCGCAGACCGGCGAATACTCCGAAACCCGGATGGTGGCCTCCTTCGTCGGCTTCGCGCCCGCCAGCGACCCCAAGCTGCTGTGTGCCGTGGTGGTCGACGAACCTCAGACCGGCTCGGTCTACGGCGGCACCGTCGCGGCCCCGGCGTTCGGGCAGATCATGGCCTTCGCGCTGCCATACCTCGGCGTGGCGCCCGAATAGACTCAGGGCTCGATGAGGCTGCACGACCTGCTCGCAGCCGGCATGCCAGGCGTGCTGGCCCCGGCCGACGCAAACCCCGAGATCTCCGCGGTCGCTTACGACAGCAGGCGCGTCGGGCCGGGCGCCCTCTTCTTCTGCGTCCCCGGGGAGCGCACCGATGGGCACCGCTTCGCCCAGCAGGCGGTGGACGCCGGCGCGACGGCCCTGGTAGTTGAGCGTCCGCTTGGCCTCGGTGTGCCTGAGGTCCAGGTGCAGAGCGCGCGCAGCGCAATGGCCGCCGTGGCCGACCGCTTCTACGGCGAGCCGACGCAGCAGCTTCAGATCGTGGGGATCACGGGCACCAACGGCAAGACCACGACGGCTTTCATGGTGCGGGCGCTGATGCAAGCGGGCGGCAGGCGCTGCGGCCTGCTCGGGACCGTGAAGGCGGTCGTGGGCGGTGTGGAGCGGCCGGTGGAGCGCACCACCCCGGAGGCGCTGGACCTGCAGGCCGACTTTCGCGCCATGCTGGACGCTGGCGATCTCAGCTGCGCGATGGAGGTCTCCTCCCACGCGCTGCAGCTGGAGCGCACCGAGGGCGTGAGGTTCGCCGCGGCGATCTTCACCAACCTGACCCAGGACCATCTTGATTTTCATCACTCTATGGAGCAGTACTTCCAGGCCAAGCGGATGCTGTTCGTGGGGCCGGACGCCCCGCTGCTGAAGGTGCTCAATGTCGGCGACCCCTACGGCAGACGGCTCGCGCAGGAGCTCGGCGACGCCGTGACCTTCGGCGTGGAGTGCGAGGCCGACTACGCCGCGCACGATCTGCGGATCGACAGCCGGGGCGCGGGCGCGCGGGTGCTCACGCCCGAGGGGGAGTTTGAGCTTGACCTGCCGCTGCCGGGACGCTTCAACGTCGAAAACGCGCTCGGCGCGCTTGCCTGCGTTCACCAGCTTGGCGGCGATCTGGAGAATCTGCGGCAGGCGCTGCACAGAGGGGTGCGCGTGCCGGGGCGCTTTGAGCCCGTCGAGGAGGGGCAGGGGTTCGCGGTGCTTGTCGACTACGCCCATACGCCCGACTCGTTGAGCAACGTGCTGAGCGCTGCGCGCGAGATCACGCAGGGCCGCGTGCTCTGTGTCTTTGGCGCCGGTGGCGACCGCGACCGCGGCAAGCGTCCGCTGATGGGCGAGATCGGCGCGCGGCTGGCTGACGTCGCGGTGATCACATCCGACAACCCCCGTTCGGAGGACCCGCAGGAGATCGTCGCGCAGGTGCTCGCGGGCGCCAGGCAGGCTGGGGCGGACGCCGTCGAGGTGCAGGTGGACCGGCGGGCCGCGATTGCGCATGCGCTGGAGCTCGCGCTTCCGGGTGATGTGGTCGTGATCGCCGGCAAGGGCCACGAGCAGGGGCAGGAGCTCGCCGGCGGCGTGAAGATCCCCTTCGACGACGTGACCGTGGCGCGCGAGGAGCTTCGCGCGCGGAGGCGCTGATGGGCCGCATCCTGATCGGGGGGACCGCGGCGCTTTTGATCTGCATCTTCCTCTCCCCAAAGTTCATCGCCTTCCTGCGCAAGCGCGAGTTCGGTCAGCAGATCAGAGAGGAGGGCCCCGAAGGCCACCACCACAAGGCGGGTACGCCGACGATGGGCGGCGTGATCGTGATGGCCGCGATGGCGATCCCATTCCTGATCCTCACCGGCTTCGACGAATGGCGCGCGCTGGGGATCTTGGGCGTGGCGATTGCCTGCGCCCTGCTCGGGTTCGCCGACGATTACACCAAGCTCGCACGGCGGCGCTCGCTCGGCCTGCGCGGGCGGACCAAGCTGATCGTCACGGTCGTGATCTCGATCGGCCTGTGGCTGATCGCCGTGCACGGGGCGCACCTGCAGAGCACCCTGCGGCTGCGGATCGTCGACTACCAGATCGAACTGGGGCCCTTCTATCCGCTGCTGATCTATCTGGTGGTGGCGGGGACGACCAGCGCGGTGAACCTGACGGACGGGCTCGACGGCCTGGCGGCCGGCTGCACCGCGATAGTGGCGCTGGCTTATATCGCGATCGCGATCATCGCCGGCGAGCCCGAAGTGGCGCTGATCGCGGGCTGCATCGTCGGCGCCGCGGTCGGCTTCCTCTGGTTCAACGCATTCCCCGCGACCGTCTTCATGGGGGACACCGGCTCGCTTGGCCTCGGCGGCGCGATCGCGGGCCTAGCGGTGATGACCAAGACCGAGATCCTGCTGATCATCATCGGCGGCATCTTCGTGATCGAGGCGCTCTCGGTGCTGATCCAGGTCGCTTATTTCCAGTGGCGGCGAAAGCGCGTCTTCCTGATGGCCCCGATCCACCACCACTTTGAGCTGCAGGGCTGGTCTGAGACGAAGATCATCCTGCGCTTCTGGATCGTCGCGGCCGTTTGCGCGGCGATCGGCTTCACGCTGTACAAGCAGAGCGTGGGCTGATGGGGCGCCTGCCCTGATGTCCGGCTCGGGCTCGCAGATCCCACGGCCGTCGCTTCCCAAAGGCCCCTACATGGTGCTTGGGCTGGCGCGCTCCGGCATCGCCGCCGCCAGCGCACTGCGACGCCGCGGCGAGAGCGTGATCGGGGTCGACTCGGGATCCCCGCCCGGCCTGGACCGGCTCGAGGAGCAGGGCGTCGAGGTGCACACGCAGACCGACGGGCTCAGCCTCTTGATGAGCGTGCAGGCGCTGGTCAAGAGCCCGGGGGTGCCGCAGGACGCACCGGCCGTGCTGCGCGCGCACGCGCAGGGCCTGCCGGTGATCGGCGAGCTGGAGCTTGGCTGGCGGCTGCTGGCAAACCAGACGATCGCCGTTACCGGCACCAACGGCAAGACCACGACCGTGGAGCTGATCGCCCACATCCACGCCCAGGCTGGGCTGCCGGTCGCGGCCGCCGGCAACGTCGGTCTTGCGCTCAGCTCGCTGGTCGACAGGGTGGACGAGTCAGTCACCGTGGTTTGCGAGGCGTCCTCCTTCCAGCTCGAGGACACGGTGGGTTTCGCACCCGAGGCGGCGGTGCTGCTGAACCTCTCGCCCGACCATCTCGACCGCCACGATGGCTTCGAGGCGTACGTGGAGGCGAAGTTGCAGGCGTTCGCACGCCAGCGCGAGCAGGACATCGCGGTGCTACCGGGAGACCCCGACGGCGTGGGTGTCGATGCCAAAGGGCGCCCTATCTCAAGCGCGTCGATCCAGGAGCGGATCCGCCGGCTCGGCGGGCGCGGGGCAGTGGTCAGCTTCGGCAGCGGCCCCGACGCGCAGTTGCGCCTGCATGAGGATGTGCTCTGGTGGCAGGGGCAGCGGCTGATCGAGACTGCGGAGATCCGCATCGCCGGCGCCCACAACGTCGCCAACGCGATGGCCGCTGCCGCCGTGTGCCTGGAGCGGGGGGTAGAGCCTGAGGCGGTGCGCGCCGGCCTGCGCAGCTTCCCGGGCGTCAAGCACCGCCTGGAGCAGGTCGCGCTCAAGGGCGGGGTGGCCTACGTAAACGACTCCAAGGCCACCAACGTCGCCAGCGCGATCGTCGCGCTGCAGGCGCTGGCCGGCAGGGGGCCGATCCACCTGATCGCCGGCGGCCAGGGCAAGGGCCAGAACTTCTCGCCGCTGGCAGAGCACGTTGCCGCAAGCTGCGCGGGCGTCTACCTAATCGGCCAAGACGCCGGCGTCATCGCGCAGGCGCTGGATGGCGTGGGCGTGCCCGTGCTGGACTGCCAGACGCTGGAGGCCGCGCTGGAGCGCGCCGGCGCTGCTGCGCGGCAGGCGATCGCCGCTGCGCGCTGGGTGAGCGCAGCGCGACACGGACCGCAGGCGGCCGCGGAGGCAGGGCCGGGAGCGCAGACCGGCGAGCCCGAGCAGATCGTGCTGCTTGCCCCGGGCTGTGCGAGCTTCGACCAGTTCGCCGACTTTGAAGCGCGCGGTGAGAATTTCAGAGGACTGGTCGCAAAGCTCTGAGTTGCCCGGCGTGCGTCCGCCGCCGCAGGTCTTACTGCCCGTACGTCGAATGCGGGTTTGATGTCGAGCTCTTCCGCCGGTCCCGCCCGCCCCGCCGCTCCGCGAGCCGGACGAGGTCGCGCTTCCTCGACACGGCGCGCCAAGAGTGCGCAGAAGGATGCGAAGGTCGCGCCTGCTCGCACCGCCCGCGCCGGGGCGAGCCTCGAGCAGCGGCTGCTGCTGACCTGCACGCTCTGCCTGCTCGCCTTCGGCCTGGTGATGGTCTATAGCGCGACCTCCGCCACCACCGTGCTGCAGGGCGGAAGCGGCGGCAGCGAACTGATCAAGTTCGCGGTCTTCGCCGCGGTCGGGCTGGTCGCGATGCGGCTGCTGGCCAGGCACGGCATCGCCCGCGTGCAGGGTATCGTCGCGCCGCTGCTGGTGCTCTCCTTCGTGCTGGTGCTCGCGGTGCACGTGCCTGGGCTCGGTGTCAGCGTCAACGGCGCGCGCCGCTGGCTGGGACACGGCTCGCTGGTCTTCCAGCCCTCCGAGCTTTTGAAGATCGCGCTGGTGCTCTACGCCGCGACGCTGATCGCCCGCCGCCCGCGCCGGCTGCTTGACCTCAAAGACTTGACCAAGCCATTGCTGCTGGTCGTGGGCGGGGCCTGCCTGCTGGTCGCCTCCCAGCCGGACATCGGCACCGCGATGGTGATCGCCTTCACGATCGCGGCGATGCTGATCGCGGCCGGCATCCCCATGCGCAATCTCGGCATCATCGCCGGCACCGTGGCTGCGCTGGTGGTGCTCTACGCGCTCGCGGAGCCCTACGCCCGCCAGCGGCTGACCTCATTCCTGAACCCGTGGGCGCACGCCAGCGGCAGCGGCTTCCAGGCGGTCCAGGGCCAGATCGCGATCGGCTCGGGCGGTCTGTTCGGAGTCGGTCCCGGTCGCTCGGTGCAGAAGATCTTCTATCTGCCGGAGGCCTCCACCGACTTCATCCTGGCCGTGATTGGGGAAGAGCTCGGCGTGGTCGGTATCTGCGCGCTGCTCTCCCTCTACGGGGTGATCGGCTACGTCGGCCTGCGGGTCGCGCGCACGGCGCGCAGCCTGCACAGCGCGCTGATCGCCGTCGGCATGACCTCGCTGATCGTCTCCGAGGCGATCCTGAACGCATTCGCGGTACTGGGGCTGGCGCCACTGACAGGAGTGCCGCTGCCATTCGTCTCAGCCGGCGCGAGCAACCTGATCGTGATGCTCGCCGCGATGGGCCTGCTGATGAACGTCGCCGGCGGCGGCAGCGCGCACGTGCGCGCGGTGCCCGACCGGCCGGCGCGCCGCAGTCGCTCCGATGCCGGTTCTAGCAAAGCATCGCGGATGCCCGCGCGGGCGCGTCCGCAGCGTGAGGACGACGCCGCAGGCGCCAAGACGGCACGATTGGGGAATGAGTCAAGTGGACGGCACGCGGGTGCTGATAGCCGCGGGGGGCACCGCGGGACACGTGGTGCCCGCGCTCGCAGTCGCTGAGGCGCTGCGGCAGCGCGGGGCGCAGGTCAGCTTCGTCGGCGGCCAGCGCGCCGAGGCCAGTCTCGTGCCGCAGGCCGGGTTTCCCTTCCACGCGCTCTCGGTCGAGGGGCTGAGCCGCAGCAACCCGCTGCGCGCAGCGCGCGCGTTGCTGCGCGCGGCCGCGGCGGTCTGGGCCGCGCGGGCGATGATCGCCAGGCTGCGCCCGGATGCCGTGATGGGCGGAGGTGGGTACGTCGCCGGGCCGGTCGGCCTCGCCGCACTGATGGCGCGGGTGCCGCTAGTGCTGACCGAGGCGGACAGCCATCTCGGCCTCTCCAACAGGCTGCTGGCACGTGGTGCGCGCCGGGTCTGCCTGGCCTTCCCGCTCACCGACTCGGGCGGCAGGCCACTGGATGAGGGCGATGGGCGCTACGTCGTGACCGGCCGCCCGACGTTCCCGGTCAGCGCGGATGGGCAGCGTGCTCGCGAACGGTGGCGGATCGCCGCCGGCGAGCGCTGCGTGCTGGTGTTCGGCGGCTCCCTGGGCGCGCGCTCGGTCAACCTGGCCGCGATCGAGGGGCTGCCACCTCTGCTTGAGCGCACGCTCCAGGGCGCTCTGCGCGTGCTGCACATATGCGGCCGACGCGACTACCCCGATCTCGCCGGCACCGAGCTGCCGGGCGGCTACGAGCTGATCGAGTACCTGGACGTCGAGGACTTCGGCGATGCGCTGGCGGCTGCCGATCTGGCGATCGCGCGCTCGGGTGGCTCGGTGTTCGAGCTGGCCGCGCACGGGCTGCCCGCGATCCTCGTGCCCTATCCGGCGGCGGCGGGCGATCACCAGAGCGCCAATGCTCGCTGGATGAGCCAGGCCGGCGCCGCGGTCTGGATCCCCGACGCGGAGCTGAGTGCCGAGGGCCTGCGTGAGACGGTGGCGGGATTGCTGGGCGACCGAGAGCGGCTGGCGGCGATGGCGGCCGCCTCTGCGGCGCTGGCGCGTCCGAATGCCGCCGCCGAGGTGGCGGACGCGCTGCTGGAGGCCGCCGGGCGGTGAGCGGCAACGGCGCGCCTTGGGCCGGTCGCCGGCTGCACTTCGTCGGTGTCGGCGGCGCCGGCATGAGCGGCTATGCGCGGACGGCGTCCGCGCTCGGCGCGCAGGTGAGCGGGTCCGATCGTGTGCAGACCCCATACCTGGCTCAGCTTCGCAGCGACGGGGTGCTGGAGGCGATGATCGGCTACGACGCTCGCAACGTGCCAGCGGGCGAGGAGACCGAGGTTTTCTATTCGAGCGCGGTGCCCGCTGAGAACCCCGAGCGTGCAGCGGCCCGTGAGCGCGGCTTGCCAGAGCGGCCCCGCGCCGACTTGCTCGGCGAGCTCTCCGCCCTGCGGCGCACGATCGCGGTCGCCGGGACCCACGGCAAGACCACAACTTCGGCGATGATCGTGCACGCGCTGCGCGGCGCCGGCGCGGATCCGGGATGGATGATCGGCGGCACGATCGGAGAGGGCCTTGCTAACTCCCACTGGAGCGCGGGTGAGTGGTTGGTGATCGAGGCGGATGAGTCCGATCGCTCGATGCTCAGCCTGAACGTCGAGATCGGGGTGCTGACCAACGCCGAGCTCGACCATCATGCCGCCTATACCTCCCTGGCGGACCTGATGGGCGCCTACGAGCAGTTCCTGGCGCGAGCGCCGCAGGCGGTGATCTGGGACCGTCCGCAGCTGCTGGCGCTGCGGCACGCTCCCTACGTGGCCTACGACCTGCAGAGCTCCACGCTGTTCCCGGGCGGCTCGCGCTTTGCCTGGCGCGGGCACGAGGTGAAGCTGTCGGTGCCGGGCGCCCACAACGCGCTCAACGCCACCGCCGCGCTGGAGGCGGTGCGGCTCACCGGCGCGCAGGAGCAGGCCGCGATCGAGGGCCTCGCAGGCTTCCACGGCGCCGGCCGGCGTTTCCAGCGGCTCGGGCACACAGCGTCGGGTGCACTTGTCGTAGACGACTACGCCCACCATCCAACCGAGGTGTCCGCCACGATCGCCGCCGCCCGCGCGGAGCTCGCACCAGGCGGCGGGCGACTGGTCGCGGTCTTCCAGCCCCACCTCTACTCGCGCACAGCGCTGCTGTCCGATGAGTTCGGCGCCGCGCTCGCGCAGGCCGACCTCGCGGCGGTGCTCGACGTCTATGCCGCCCGCGAGCGCCAGCAGGACCATCCCGGCGTCAGCGGCCTTGCGATTGCGCGCGCCGCCGCTGAGCATGCCGAAGGCCGGCAGGTGATGTGGCTGCCGCAGATGGAGCGGGCGCGCAGCGTGCTGCGTGGGCTCTTGAGAGACGGTGATCTGTGTCTGGTGATGGGCGCTGGCGACGTGGACTCGCTCGGGCGCGGGCTGGTGGGCCAGTGAGCGCGCGGCTCGCGCCGCCGCCGGTGCCGGTGGAGGCCCAGAAGCCGCTGCGCCGCTTTGCGACCGTGCGCACGGGCGGCAGCGCGGAGTGGTTTGCTCGTGTGGAGAGCGAGCACGCGTTGCTCGCGCTGCTGCGCTGGGCGGCTGACGGCGAGATCCCTGTCGCCGTGCTCGGCTCCGGCTCAAACCTGCTGATCGCCGACGAGGGGGTGCGGGGCCTGGTGCTCAAGCTCGCCGGCGAACTGGCTGGCATCCACCGCGAGGGCGATAGTCGTCTGGTCTGCGGCGGCGGCGCGCGCCTGCCCGCCGTGGCCACGCAGGCCGCGCGCGCCGGGCTTTCCGGGATCGAGTTCGGCGTGAACATCCCCGGCACCGTCGGCGGCGCCGTGCGGATGAACGCGAACGCCTACGGCGGGCAGCTGGCGCAGGCGCTCCAGGCGGTGCGGGTCGCCAACGCGGATGGAGTGAGCGAGCGAGCGCCCGCCGATCTCGGCTTCGCCTACCGCAGCTCTGCGCTGCGCGACGGCGAGGTCGTCTGCGGTGCGAGCTTCGATCTGCATCCGGCCGAGGTCGAGTCGGTGAAGGCGACGCTCGAGCAGATGCGAGCCATGCGCCACGAGGCCCAGCCGCAGGGAATCCGCACCTTCGGCTCCACCTTCAAGAACCCCGATGACCCGCGTGCGGAGGGCCGCAGCGCCGGCGTGCTGCTCAGCCTTGCCGGCTGCAACGGGCTGCAGGTGGGGCAGGCGCGCTTTGCGCCCAAGCACGCAAACTTCGTCGAGAACCTCGGCGAGGCGAGCACAGCGGAGATCGCGAAGCTGATGGCGCAGGGCCGAGCGCGGGTGATGGAGCGCTTCGGTGTGGCGCTGGAGCCCGAGGTCCAGCGCCTGGGTCCCGTGCGCTTCCCCTGGGAGCAGTGAGGGCTCAGCTCGACGCGGCGGGCCCGATCGGGGTGTAGCGGGCCGCGATTTCCTGCAGGATCGCGAGCATCGCGGTCGCGGACGGGGTGGCGGCGCCCTTCGGGCTCGCCGCCACGACCTGGCGCCCCGGCGGCTGGGGATCGAGCCTGCGAGTCGCGATGTCCTGGCGCACGCTCGAGAGCGCGAGCTCTGGGATCAGTGCCACGCCGACACCCGCCGCGACCAGCCCCTGGATGGTCTGGTAGTCGTCGCTTTCAAATGAGACGTTGGGCGTGAAGCCCGCCGCCATGCAGCTGCGCACCACATAGCGCGCACACGCGCTGTCGCTGGAGGTCTGGATCCAAGCCTCGTCGCTGAGGTCCTCCAGTCGCAGCCGCCGCCGGTGCGCGAGCCGGTGGCCGCCCGGCAGCGCAAGGTACATCGGGTCGTGCAAGAGCTCGACGCGTTGCAGGCTCTCGCCGTGCTGCGCGCCGTCGTCGAACTCGAACAGCAGCGCCAGATCCAGCTCGCCGGCGGCAAGGCGCGGCGCGATCTGCTCTGGTTCGCCCTCGGCGAGGGTGATCTCCACGTCGGGGTGGCGGGCGCGGAAGGTCGCGATCGCAAGCGGCATCAGCGTTGCCCCGGCGGTCGGGAAGGAGGCGGCTCGCAGCAGCCCACCGCGCAACCCGCCGATGGCTGCCAGCTCGGCCTCGGCGGCCTCCAAGCGGGCCAGCACGCCTTCGGCTGCAGCGAGCAGCGCCTGCCCGGCCGCGGTTAGGCGTACGCCGCGCGTGTGGCGCTCGAGCAGAGCCACGCCGGCTTCGCCTTCAAGCGCCGCGATCTGCTGAGAGACCGCCGATTGGGTGTAGGTGAGCTCCAGCGCGGCGGCCGAGATGGAGCCCTGCCTGGCCACCTCCACGAAGGTCGCAAGACGCGTCACATTGAGCATAAGTAAATCTTATAGCAGCGATTACAAACATCGCTGGTGGTGATGGCTTATCGGTGTCACCATCGACTCAACACCACCAAGATTTCAAGAGGAGCAAGCTATGTCCACATCCATCATCGTTTCCTACGACGGCACCCACAACGAGGATGACGCCGTCGCCCTGGGTCGCGTCTTCGCTCAGGCCGGAGCAGAGGTCTCTCTCGCTTATGTGCGTCACGTCTCCGAGGCGCAGGCGGGCGAGGAGGCACTTGCAGAGCACGAGGCCGAGGAGCTGCTGACGCGCGGCGCGGCGCTGCTGGGCGGCCGCGAGGCGGGCCGCCACGTGGTCACCGACCGCTCCACGCCGGAGGGCCTACGTGCGCTCGCAGAGCGCGTCGGCGCTCAGGCGATCGTTTTCTGCTCGGATTCGCACACCGCCAAGGGCCACATCGCGATCGGCAACTCGGCTCGGCGCCTGCTGGAAGGTGGCCGCCTGGCGGTCGGGATCGCGCCGGCTGGCTTCGCGGCGCAGGAGCCGCGGGTGCAGCTGATCGCCTTCACCGGCGATGACGAGGGCGCGCAGGCGACCGCCGACTCGCTGGCGGCGGCGACCGGCGCCTCGGTCACCTCGGTGGCCGACGACAGCGCCGATCTGCTGGTGATCGCCTCCCGTCCGGAGGTCGAGCAGGGCCAGGTGGCTCTCAGCGCGGCTGCTGAGAACCTGATCGAGGGGGTGGCGCGCTGCCCGGTGTTCGTGCTGCCGCGCGGCTCGCAGATCTCTTTCGAGCGTGGCGCGGAGCGTGAGCTGGCGCCGACGCCGAGCATCGCTTAGTAAAGCGCGCCGATCCATAGCGGGCGAGTGCGGTCGCGAAGTCGGCTGCGCCGCCCGCTAGGTGCCCGACGGGGCCGGTCCAGAGCCAGGTCTCCAGGGTGCGCAGCTTGGCGGGAGCGGCTGACATGGGCCGGCACGGTATCGTGGCGGCGTGCCAGCCGCGCTGAAGACCGAGCTCACTGAGCTGCCAGAGTCGCGTGTGCGCCTCCAGGTGGAGGTGCCGTCGAGCGAGCTCGATGACCGTGTGGAGCGCAAGGCGCGCGAGCTCGGCTCCCGTCTGCGGATACCGGGGTTCCGCCGCGGCAAGGTGCCGCCGCCGATCGTGATCCGCAAGCTTGGTCGCGAAGCGGTGTTGGAGGAAGCCGTGCGCGACACGCTCTCCACCTGGTACGCCGACGCGCTGGAGAGCTCGGGGATCGTCCCCGTCGGTGACCCGGAGGTCGATCTGGGCGAGCTGCCGCCGCAGGGGCAGGCGCTCGAGTTCTCGATCGAGATCGGCGTGCTGCCGAAGGCGACGCTTGGCTCCTACAAGGGGCTTGAGGTGTCCCGCCGCGGGCCGCAGGTCGATGAGCAGCGCGTCGAGCAGGAGATCGAGGGGATGCGGGAGCGGCTTGCGCGCCTTGAGAGCGCCGAGCGCCCGGCCGCCGCCGGCGACTTCCTGGTGATCGACCACGAGGGCGAGCTGGTTGGTGAGACAGAGGCAGCAGAGGAGCAGCCCGAGCAGGACGAGACGGCCCAGCAGGCGCTGAGCGGTCGTGACCAGTTGGTCGAGCTTGGCGCCGGCCGACTGCCGGAGCAGCTGGAGGCCGCGCTGATCGGCACAGGCGCCGGCGACGAGCGCACCGTCGAGGTCGACTTCCCCGCCGACTATGGCAACAGCCCGCTGGCAGGGAGCAAGGCCAGCCTGCACGTCACCGTCAAGGAGGTCAAGGCCAAGCAGCTCCCCGACCTCGACGACGACTTTGCGATCGACGCGGGCTTCGAGGATCTGCAAGAGCTACGCGCGGACATCTACTCGCGGCTGGAGGAGGCCGAGCGGCGCAACGCCGAGGCCGAGTTTCGCCAGGCAGCGCTCGATGCCGTCGTGGAGCAGGCAAGCGTGCAGACGCCGCCGGCGCTCGTGCAGGCCAGGGCGAAGGAGATGTGGGAGCGGATGGTCCACTCGCTCTCCCACCGCGGCATCTCGCGCGAGGCGTACATGTCGATCGACGGCCGCAGCGAAGCGGACATCCTGGCCGAGCTCGCGCCCGATGCCGAGCAGGCGCTCAAGCGCGAGGCTGTGATCACCGCGGTGGTGGAGGCGGAGGGCATCGAGCCCAGCGAGCAGGAACTGCAGGAGGCGCTGGAGCCGGCTGCGCGCGAGCGCGACCGCACGCCGGAGGAGCTGCTGGCCGAGCTGCGCGGCGCCGGGCGCCTGGAAGAGCTGCGCGAGGATCTCGCCGCGCGCGCCGCGATCGACTTCATCGCAGAGCACGCCGAGCCGATCGCGCCAGAGCTGGCGCAGGCGCGGGAGAAGCTCTGGACGCCCGAGAACGAAGGGGAGCAGGCTCCTGCATCGCGGGAGCCGGGCCAGGCAGATTCCGGGTTGTGGACCCCGGATCGCTAGTGTCTACTGCGCCCCGCCGCGCGCCGGAGCGGGTGGGGTGCGATCACACTTGCAGGTTCTGGAGGAATCGAGCCCTTGAGGCGAAACTGAAGCGAGGAACATGAGTCCCCTTGTCCCAATGGTCGTCGAGCAGACCTCTCGCGGAGAGCGCGCGTTCGACATCTACAGCCGTCTGCTCAACGAGCGCATCATCTTCCTCGGCACGCCGGTGGACGATCAGATCGCCAACCTGGTGGTGGCCCAGCTGCTGCATCTGGAGAGCGAGGACCCCGAGAAGGACGTCTCGCTCTACATCAACTCCCCGGGCGGATCGGTCTATGCCGGCCTTGCGATCTACGACACGATGCAGTTCATCAAGCCCGACGTGCAGACGATCTGCGTCGGGATCGCGATGTCGATGGGAGCGCTGCTGCTGGCCGGCGGCGCCCACGGCAAGCGGATGGCGCTGCCCAATGCCAAGATCCTTATTCACCAGGTCTCCTCCAGCTTCCAGGGCCAGGCGACCGACATCGAGATCCATGCGCGCGAGATCATCGACGTGCGCAGGCGGCTCGACGAGATCATCGCCAAGCACACGAGCAAGGACATCGATCAGGTCAAGAAAGACACCGAGCGCGACTACTTCATGAGCTCGGAGGAGGCCAGGGAGTACGGAATCATCGACAGGGTGATCTCCGAGCACTGAAGGGTTGACGATGGCGCGGCCGACGGACACCAACGAGCAACTGCTCTGCAGCTTCTGCGGCAAGTCTCAGCGCCAGGTCAAGAAGCTGATCGCCGGGCCCGGCGTCTACATCTGCGACGAGTGCATCGATCTCTGCAACGAGATCATCGACGAGGAGCTCGTTGCCCCGCCCGCGTTCGACCTGCAGAACCTGCCAAAGCCGCGCGAGATCTACGACGTGCTGGACGAGTACGTCGTCGGCCAGGACCCCTCCAAGCGCACGCTCTCGGTCGCGGTCTACAACCATTACAAGCGCGTCCAGATGATGCAGTCCGGGGACAGCGACATCGAGCTGCAGAAGTCCAACATCCTGCTGCTCGGCCCGACCGGTTGCGGCAAGACGCTGCTGGCGCAGACGCTCGCACGGATCCTCAACGTGCCGTTCGCGATCGCCGACGCGACCGCGCTCACCGAGGCCGGCTACGTTGGCGAGGACGTCGAGAACATCCTGCTGAAGCTGATTCAGGCCGCCGACTTCGACGTGCGCAAGGCCGAAACCGGGATCATCTACATCGACGAGGTCGACAAGATCGCGCGCAAGGCGGATAACCCGTCGATCACGCGTGATGTCTCCGGCGAGGGCGTGCAGCAGGCGCTGCTGAAGATCCTGGAGGGCACCCAGGCCTCGGTGCCGCCGCAGGGTGGGCGCAAGCACCCCCACCAGGAGTTCCTGACGATCGATACCACGAACATCCTCTTCATCTGCGGCGGGGCGTTCGCGAACCTCGACAAGGTGATCGAGAAGCGGATCGGCCACAAGGGCATCGGCTTCGCCGCCGCGATCGAGGAGAAAGCCGAGCACGACAAGGGTGCGATCTTCGAGCACTGCCTGCCCGAGGACCTGATCCACTACGGCCTGATCCCCGAGTTCATCGGCCGCCTGCCGGTCAGCTCAGCGGTGCACCAGCTGACCTGCGAGGACCTGGTCTCGATCCTGGTCGAGCCGCGCAACGCGCTGGTCAAGCAGTTCCAGCGCTTCTTCTCCTTCGACGGGATCGAGCTCGTCTTCGCGGAGGACGCATTGAAGTCGATCGCCGAGCGGGGCCTGGAGCGCGAAACCGGCGCTCGCGGCCTGCGCTCGATCATCGAGGAGATCCTGCTGGAGGTCCAGTTCGAGCTTCCCTCCCGCGCGGACGTGAAGAAGTGCGTGGTCACGCGCGAGACCGTCGAGAAGGGGCTTGCGCCCACGCTGGTGACCGAAGCGATCCATGACCCCGCGCAGGACAGCGAACTGGAAGAGCGGCGCACGCTGCGCAAGGGATCGGCCTGAGCAAGCACTCGTGGCCGGCGAAGACGAATACAGAGTCAGGGTCGAGCTGACGCAGCCCACGCAGCTGCTGAAGGCTTTGCGGCAAGCGCAGGTGGAGCAGAGCGAGCGTGCGGCACTGGGGCGCGTCGTGGCGACCAGCGAAGGCGAGCACATCTTCCTCTACGCCGACTCCTCGCAGAGCGCAGGCGCGATCCGCGACGCGGTGCAGCGCGTGATGGACGAGCACGGCATCGACGGCACCGTGACGCTCTGGCGCTGGCATCCGCTGGAGGAGCGCTGGGAGGACGCCTCGACGCCGCTGCCCTCCACCGAGCAGCAGATCGAGACCGAGCATGAGCGGCGGATCGAGAACGAGGATCAGGAGACTCGGCAGAGCCCCTACGCCGAGTTCGAGGTGCGCGTAAGCCTGCCAAGCCACCACGACGCCCACGAGCTGGCGCAGCGCCTGCAGTCCGAGGGCATACCCTGCAAGCGCTACTGGCGCCACCTGCTGATAGGTGCCGCTGACGAAGACGCCGCCGCAGAGCTTGCGGTCCGTGTGCGCAGTGAGGCGCCGGACGGCACGCAGGCGCAGGTCGAGTCCGTCGGCCAGCCGATCTGGGAAGAGATGCACCCCTACGCCGTCTTCGGCGGCCTCGGCGTCTGAGGGCCTGGCCGCGGGGCAGCGCCCCGTTTACACTCATCGCTCCAATGGACGAGTCGATGCAGAGCTCCGAGCAGATCGTGCGCCTGCGCGAGCACACGCGCTTTGACCCCGCAGAGGTCGAGCCGCGCACCGTGGAGCGCTGGCTTGCCAGCGGGCTCTTTCACCCAGAGCCGGGGGAGAGCCGGGAGGGCGCTTACAGCATCGCGATTCCGCCGCCGAACGTCACCGGCACGCTGCACATGGGCCACGCGCTCAACGGCTCGATCCAGGATGTGCTGATCCGCTACCACCGGATGAAGGGCCTGAGGACCAAGTGGATTCTCGGCACCGACCACGCCGGTATCGCCACGCAGGCGCAAGTGGAGAAGGCGCTGGCCGCCGAAGGAGTGAGCCGTCGCGAGCTCGGCCGCGAGGCATTCGTGGAGCGCGTGTGGGACTGGCGCAGCCACTACGGCGGCCAGATCGTCGAGCAGTTCAAGCGCCTCGGCGCCTCCTGCGACTACACCGAAGAGCGCTTCACGCTGGACGAGGGCTACACGCAAGCGGTGGCCGAGGTCTTCGTCGCGCTGTATGAGAAGGGCTGGATCTACCGCGACCGCTACATCGTCAACTGGGATCCGGGGACGCGCTCTGCGATCTCCGACCTGGAGGTGGAGGAGCGCGAGGAGACCGACACCCTCTACTCGATCGTCTATGACCTGGAGGGCGGCGGGACCGTGACGATTGCCACGGTGCGCCCGGAGACGATGCTGGCCGACACCGCGATCGCGGTCAATCCGCACGACGAGCGCTACACCGATCTGGTCGGCCGCACAGCGATCCTGCCGCTGGTCGGCCGTCATCTGCCGGTGATCACCGACGAGTACGTCAAGACCGACTTCGGCACCGGGCAGCTCAAGATCACCCCGGCCCACGATCCCAACGATTTCGAGATCGGGCGCCGCCACAGCTTGGACCAGGTTTCTGTGATCGGCGAGGACGGCCGCATGACTGCGGAGGCGGGGGAGGACTATGCGGGCCTCACCGTTCTGGAAGCCCGTGAGGCGGTGATCGCCGCCCTGGACCGCGAAGGCCGCGTGAGCGCGCGCGAGCCCTACCTGCACAGTGTGCCCTACTCGCACCGCTCCGGCCAGCGGATCGAGCCGTTGATATCGCTGCAGTGGTTCATGAAGATGGATGAGCTGGCGGCACCCGCGATCGCCGCGGTGCAGGAAGGGGCGGTGCGGATCGTGCCGGAGAACCACCGCAAGGTCTACCTCGATTGGATGGCCGAGATCCGTCCATGGTGTATCTCCAGGCAGCTGTGGTGGGGGCACCGGCTGCCCGTCTACTACTGCGAGGACTGCCGCGTCGTGCATGTCGCGGCCAGCGCGCCGGAGAGCTGCCCGTCATGCGGCGGACAGGTGCGCCAGGAGGAGGATGTGCTGGACACCTGGTTCTCCTCGGCGCTGTGGCCGTTTGCCACGCTCGGCTGGCCGCAGGACACCGCGGAGCTTCGCAGCTTCTACCCGACCGACGTGCTTTCCACCGCCAGGGACATCCTGTTTCTGTGGGTGGCGCGGATGATCATGATGGGGATCGAGTTCACCGGCAAGCCGCCCTTCTCCGAGGTCTACATCCACTCGGTGATCCAGGCGCCCGACGGCCGCCGCATGAGCAAGTCGCTTGGCACCGGCATCGATCCGCTCCAGGAGATCGAGAAGCACGGGGCAGACGCGGTGCGCTTCGGGTTGCTGGCCATGTGCTCCAGCCAGGACGTGCGCTACTCGGCCGAGAAGGTCGAGCAAGGGCAGGCGCTTGCGAACAAGCTCTACAACGCGGTCCGATTCGCGCTACTACGAATCGCCGAGCAGCCGGGCGTGGAGCTCTCCCAGCTCGCGGCGCAGCCGCAGCCTGCGACGGTCGAGGATCGCTGGATCCTCTCCCGGCTACAGCGCGTGAAGGCCGACCTTGCGGCGCGGATCGAGATTTACGACTTCTCCCATGCCGCGCTGTCGCTATACGACTTCGTCTACGGGGAGCTGTGCGACTGGTACATCGAGCTTGTCAAGCAGCGGCTCGACCTCGACGGTCAGGCGTCTGAGCAGGAGCGGCAGGCGCTCGCGGCGACGCTGCTGCACGTGATGCGTCAGACCGTCGCGCTGGCGCACCCGGTGATCCCGTTCGTGACCGAGGAGCTGTGGGGCTACCTGGGCGGGCAGGGTCTCCTGACGGGCGGCAGCTGGCCGCAGGCGCAGGCCGATCTCCTTGACCCAGAGGCCGAGCAGGTGCTCGCGCGCGCGATCGAGGCGATCACCCTGCTGCGCGGCTGGCGCGACAGCGTGAGTGCAAAGCCGGGGCTGATTGTGCCGGCGCGCATCATCGCCGAGGGGTACGACGCGACTGCGACGCTGATCGCCAGGCTCGCCCGGCTGGATCTGGTGGCGCCAAACGGGGACGGCAGCATCGCGGAGGAGCAGCCGGTGGCGGCAGTGACGGTGCCGGGCGGGACCGTCGAGGTGCTCTCCGCCGAGGGGCTGGACCTTCACGCTGCGCAGCGGCGAGCGCAGGCGCAGCGGCAGCGCCTGCAGGCCGACATCGACCGCGTGCAGGCGAAGCTCGCCAACGAGCAGTTTGTGGCCAAAGCGCCGGCGCAGGTCGTGGAAGCCGAGCGCGAGAAGCTGGCCCGGTTGCAGGCGGAGTTGGAGGCGCTGTGAGGCCTTGGCCGGTCAAGAGGGGCTGGAGGCCCCTCTATCGTCTCCGAGGCGCCGACCGGATGGAGGCGCAATGACTTCATCCTGGAGCGAGACTCGCGCCGAGCGCCACCTGCGCTCGCTGGAGCTGTTCGGGATGCGGTTTGGCCTGGACCGTATGCACCGCATGATGACCGTGCTCGGCGCCCCGCAGCAGAGCTTCAAGTCGATCCACGTCGTGGGGAGCAACGGCAAGACCTCCACGACCAGGATGACCGCGGCGATCCTGCAGCGCCACGGCCTGCTCACGGGCGCCTACCTCTCTCCGCACCTGATGCACTACCGCGAACGCGTTCAGGTCGGCGAGCAAGACCTGTCCACGCACGAGTTCGCAGGCGCAGTCGCCCGCGCCGCCTGGGCGGCAGAGCGCGTGAACAGGACACTGGCGGCCGACGACCACGTCACCCAGTTCGAGCTGCTGACGGCGGCCGCCTACTGGGCGCTGGCGCAGCGGGGAGTGGAGGTCGCGGTGATCGAGGCGGGCCTGGGCGGCCGCTACGACGCCACCAGCGTGATCGACTCCAGCATCGCTGTGCTGACTAACGTCAGCCTGGAGCACACCCGTTGGCTTGGGCCGACCGTCGCGGACATCGCGATGGAGAAGCTGGCGGTGGTGCGCGCCGGCAGTGAGCTGGTGCTGGGCGCGGGTGTGTCCTCGGAGGTGGTGGAGCTGGCGCGCGGCATGGCGCAGCAGCAGAGCGCTGCGCTGCACATCGCGCCATCCGCTCCACGGGAGCCGGCGCTGCACATTGCTGCTCCCGGCGCCTTCCAGCGCGCGAACTTCGCGCTTGCCGAGCTTGCCGCTGAGCGCTTCCTGGCTGGTATCGGGATGGAGCTCGATCCGCAGGCGGTGCAGGAGGCGGCTGCCGCAACGACGATCGGCGGACGGTTGCAGACGATCTGCGAGGACCCCTTGACGGTGCTCGACGGCGCGCACAATCCCGATGCGGTCAGAGCGCTGACGCAGGCCCTGCCCGAGCTGCTGGGGGACCGCCCGGTTACGCTGGTGATGGGCGTGCTGGAGGACAAGGACGCGGCCAGCATGCTGCGCCACCTGCTGCCGCGAAGCACGCGCGCGTGGTTTACGGCGCCCACCAGCGCGCGGGCGCTCTCGCCGGCGGCGTTGCAGTCGCTTGCGCGCCAGCTCGGGTTTACGGACAGCGAATGCGAGCCGCAGCCGCAGGCGGCTCTGGCGGCGGCACAGGCGTGGGCGCGCAGCGAGCCCGGCGCAGCCGTGCTGGCGACGGGATCGGTATACCTGGTGGGCGCGCTGCTCGGCGCAGCAGGAGCGGAGCAGGCCGGTGCGCAAGATTCAGACAGACGGATGCAGGAGGATATGAAGAGATGAACGACGACGGGCCGTCGATGCTGCGCATGGTCAGCGGCGTGGCCCTCTTTGTCGCGGTCGTGATCCTGGTGTTCTTCGCCGCGGGTTACGGGTTCGGCCGACTCTTTCTCTAAACTCGGGCACTCCGTGTCCGCCTTGCGCCCATTCTGGGTCCCTTTCTAACCAGGGCCATGGTCCCCCTAGCCTACTTCGGAATAAAAAGCAGCTCCTTCAGCGTGGCCATAGACCTGCTCATAGTCTTTCTCGCCGTCATCTACATCGCGCTGGTCTACTGGACCTTCGCCGACGCGCGCCGTCGCATCGAAGATCCGCTGCTGATTGGATGCGCCACGGCCGCGGCGCTGTTCCCGTTCGTGGGCCCTGTCGTCTACATGATCCTGCGTCCGCCGGAGTACCTGGAAGACGTGCGCGAGCGCGAGCTTGAGATGCAGGCCGCCGAAGCGCGCCTTGGCGAGGCAGATTATGGCCTCTGCCCGCACTGCGACTACCGGGTCGAGCGCGACTTCCTGCGCTGCCCGAGCTGCCTGCGCAAGCTCAAGGAGCGCTGCGCCTCCTGCGCTCGCCCGCTTGAGCAGAGCTGGACGATCTGCCCCTACTGCGAGGCGGAGGTCGCCGCCGGCGTCGCGCCGTCGCGCAGCACCCGGCGTCGGCGCTCGAGCACCGGCACGCCCGAGGAGCCTCCTGCCGAGCGGCCCGGCACGTCTTCGCGCCGGCGCCGACGCGCCACCGAGACCCAGGCGCTGCCTGCCGAGGAGACGCTGGCCCTGGAGAGGGCCTCGCTGTCCAACGGTCTCGACACCGCGCTGGACGTGGACCTGCTCGGGGAGACCGTCGAATCCGACCAGCTCGCGCTCGCCGACCAGGACGGCAGCGACGCCGCGCCGGTCCCGGGCTCAAGCCGCGTGCCGCCCGCTCCCGCGCGGCCCCGCAGGCGCTCGCAGCGCCCGACCTCCTAGCGGCCCATCCGGTAAATTCGCTGGCGTTTCTCGGCGCCTGCTCGCGCCTGGCGCCCGCCCGCGGCGCTTACGTACGCCCGGTACGCGCCGCGTCGCGATCGAACGTCAGACACGACCATCCATCCGGCAAACACACACCGAATTTCCCGGATGGACCGCTAGAACCACCGACCAAAGGACCACATGGACCGCACGCTGATCCTGATCAAGCCGGACGCCTTCGCGCGCAATCTGAGCGGCGAGATCATCGCCCGCTTCGAGCGCAAGGGGCTGACGATCGTTGCCCTGCGTCACATGACGATGACCAGGGAGCTCGCTGAGCGCCACTACGCCGAGCACGTCGGCAAGCCATTCTTCGAGGAGCTCGTGGAGTTCATCACCTCCGGCCCGCTGGTCGCGATCGCGCTGCAGGGATCGAGCGCGATCCAGGCTGCGCGACAGGTGATCGGCGCGACCAACCCGCTGGAGGCCGCCACCGGCTCGATCCGCGGCGACTTCGCCACCCAGACCGGCATGAACATGGTCCACGGCTCCGACTCGCCCGAGTCGGCCGCGCGTGAGATCGAGCTGTTCTTCGGCCAGATCTAGATCCTCGTGCGCCCTGCGCTGGTCCTGGCCTCGGCCTCGCCCCAACGGCGCGCGATCCTCCAGTCCCTCAAGGTCAGCTTCACGGTTAGACCGACGGGCGTGCAGGAGCGCGAGCAGGGGCCAGGGGCAGAGGTGGCGCTGCAGAATGCGCTTGCCAAGGCACAGGCGGCGCAGGATGAGCATGCACATGAGGCGGTGCTGGGCGTGGACACGATCGTCGAGCTGGATGGCGTGCTCTACGGCAAGCCGGCAGACCAAGAGCAGGCGCGCGCGACGCTGAGCGCGCTCTCCGGCGCCACGCACACCGTCCACAGCGGCGTGGCGCTGCTGCTGCCGGAGGAGCAGCGCACCGCGGTGGCAAGCACGCAGGTCATCTTCAGGGAGATCGACGAGACGCTGATGGAGCGCTCGCTGCGCAGCGGCGAATGGCAGGGCCGCTCCGGTGCCTATGCGATCCAGGGCATGGGCGTGGCGCTAGTGCGGGGGGTGCAGGGCGACTACCTAAACGTCGTCGGTCTGCCGGTCGCCACGCTGATCGACCTCTGGCCGCAGCTGCTGGAGTGCTAGCGCCACGGTTCTGCATGGGCGCATGCAAGCGCGCCCGGAGCCTGGCGTGCGCTGCAGGGGGTCCGCTAGACTGCCGCATCGTGCGAAGAGGCCCCGGCCCGCCAGCGCGCCGTGGTGCAATCGGCGCCTCTGCCTGGGGAAATCTGGCGTAAAGCGCCGTTCGCACCTATCTGACACATGGGCATATTCAGCTATCTGACAGGGTTCGGGGGCCGCGACATGGCGGTCGATCTCGGCACGGCGAACACGCTGGTCTACGTGCGTGGCCGCGGCATCATGCTCTCCGAGCCAAGTGTGGTCGCGATCGACTCACGCACCGGCGAAGTCCATGCCGTCGGCATCGAGGCCAAGCGGATGCTGGGGCGCACGCCCGGCAACATCCAGGCGATCCGGCCGCTGAAGGACGGCGTGATCGCCGACTTCGACGTGACCGAGGAAATGCTTCGCCACTTCATCCAGAAGGTGCACCAGAATCGCTGGGCGCACCCGCGCGTGGTCGTCTGCGTGCCCTCCGGGGTCACCGGAGTGGAGAAGCGCGCCGTGGAAGAGGCATGTCTCTCCGCTGGCGCGCGCGCCGCCTACCTGATCGAGGAGCCGATGGCGGCCGCGATCGGCGCCGGGCTGCCTGTCGGTGAGCCGACCGGCTCGATGGTCGTGGACATCGGCGGCGGCACCTCCGAGGTCGCGGTGATCTCGCTCGGCGGGATCGTCGTCTCGCAGTCGATCAGGGTCGGCGGCGATGAGATGGACGAGGCGATCATCAGCTACGCAAAGCGCGAGTACAAGCTGCTGATCGGCCTGCAGACAGCCGAGGAGCTGAAGCTCGAGATCGGCTCCGCCTGCCCGATGGAGGAGGAGCTGCAGGCCGAGATCCGCGGCCGCGACATGGTCTCCGGGCTGCCGAAGACGGTCGTGATCACGAGCGAGGAGATCCGCCAGGCGCTGGAGGAGCCGCTCAATCAGATCATCGACGCGGTCAAGGAGACCCTCGACCGCACCCCGCCGGAGCTTGCCTCCGACATCATGGATAGGGGCATCATGCTCGCCGGCGGCGGCTCGCTGCTGCAAGGTCTGGACGTGCGGCTGCGCGATGAGACCCAGATGCCCTCGCATCTGGCCGAGTCGCCGCTTACGTGCGTGGCGGTCGGTTCGGGCCGCTCACTCGAGGAGTTTGAGACGATCCACCGTGTCAGCCGCAAGTCTTCGCGCCGCCGTCGTCGCTGAGGCGGCCAAAGTCGGTCGTATGCGGCCGAGGTTGCGGGCTGCGTGGCACACGCCGCCAGCGGTCTGCGTACTCTTCAAAGCGGACGTGGTCTTCGGAAGGTAGCCAGCGATGTACGGCAAGACGGTTCGACGGCGGCGCATAGTGCTTGTGCTGCTCGTCGTGCTCTCGATCATCCTCTTGACGGCATATTTCGGTGAGTCCTCCAACGGAGGCCTGCACTCAGTTCAGCGCGGCTTCATGACGGTCGTCTCGCCGATCCAGGACGGCGCCAACGCGGTCCTGAAGCCCGTGCGCAGCGCCGCGGGCTGGTTCGGCGAAATGCTCAAAGCCAAGGACGAACGCAACAAGCTGCGCCACGAACTGGCGCAGCTGCGCAAATCGGTCGTGGCCGAACGCTCCGGGCGCAAGACCGCCCACGAAGAGAGCGACATTGGCAACGTCGACCACCACGTCCAGCTCGCCGGCTACAGGCCGGTGAACGCCGTAGTCGTGCTCGAGTCGGCGAGTCTTTGGTACCAGACCATCGACGTCAATAAAGGCAGCTCTGAAGGCATCGCCGTCAACGATCCCGTCATAAATGGCGAAGGCCTGGTGGGCAAGGTCACCGCGGCCACCTCCGAAACCGCTCAGGTCAGCCTTATCACCGACAGCAAATTCTGGGTTGCGGCGCGGATCGCCGGCGATCGCTCGGCCGGCATGCTGCAGCCGAAGGTCGGCAACCCTTCAGACCTCCTGTTGCAGTACCTGCCGAGCAATACCCAGGCCAGCGAAGGCGAGCTGGTCGAAACCTCGGGCACCGTCGAAAGCCCCTACGAATCGCTCTTCCCGCCTGGCATCCCGATCGGCACGATCACCTCGATCGAAAGCGAAAGCAACTACCAGGTCAACGTGCGCCCGGCGGTGGAACTGCATGGCCTGGACAACGTGCAGGTGCTCACGCATGGGTCGCGGCTCTCCAACCTCTCTTCCGGCCTTGCGAGCCTGCCGCTCAATCGCGGCGGCGAACAGGGCGCGCCTCCCGGCACGGGATTCGCGGCGGTGGAAGGCAAATGAGGCCGTCCGGCGCTCAGGGGGCGCTCGGCGCTCGCATCGCGGCGCTCTCGGTGGTGGTCGTCTTCGTCCAGATCGGCATCCTCTCCGAGGTCACGATCTTCGGCGTGAACATCGAACTGGCGCCGCTGCTGGCGGCGTTCGTCGGCCTGCTATGCGGTTCGATGTCCGGCGCGGTGGCCGGGTTTGCGATTGGGCTGCTGGTCGACCTCGCGCTCGTGCAGACGATGGGAATCACCTCGCTGCTCCTGACCCTGGTCGGGTTCTGGGCCGGGCGGCTGCACGAGATGCGCGACCCCCAGGGAGCGCTGGTGCCGATCGTAGTCGGCGCGGGGGCAGCCGGTGTCGCCTTCGTCGGCTACGCGCTGATCGAGTTCCTGCTCGGCGTGGACGCGCCGGTCAGCCTGCAGCTGCTGCGCGACATCGTGCTCGGCATCGTCGTCGACACGATCGTCGCGCTGCCGTTCTTTTTGATCGTGCGCCGGGCGCTGCAGGGCAGCATGCCCGAGGACCCACGCCGGCGCCGCCGCAGCCGCCGCACCTACTCCACCGGCGGCCTGAGCCCGATCTCGAGGTCCTGATGAGCATCGAGCCGGCACGAGGCCCCGAGACGCGGATGCCCGTCTCGCCGCAGCTGGCGCTGCGGGTGGCGGTGCTCGGCACCTTCGCCCTGATCATGTTCGGGATCATCTTCTTCCGGCTTTGGTACCTGCAGGTCCTCACCGGCACTGAGGCTGTGCGCCAGATAAGCCAGCAGGAAACCCGTCCGCTGCCGATTCCGGCGCCACGCGGCGAGATCCTCGCTGCCAACAACCAGCCGCTGGTCGGCAGCAAGCCCACGAGTGCTGTGCAGATCGTGCCTTCCGAACTTCCTCCGGGGCTAGAAGAACAGGTCCGCATCTACGAAGGCAATCGGAAGGCGACAGCAGAAAAGATCAGTGAAGAAGAGGGTGGGCTGAAGGCGTTCCAGAGCACGCTGCACCCAGCGTCTGGGCGCCACATCACAAGATCCCAGCGCACCGAGCTGAACCGGCTTCAAGCACGGGTCAACGCGGTGCCTGTGCCGCGTGTGCCTCTTCTGCGGGCACACTATGTGCGGCTGCGCAGGCTCTTTGCGCGGCTGGGCCGCGTGCTGAACATGTCATCGCGCCGGATCGACGAACTTGTCGTCACAGGTGTGGCCAACACACGCTACGCGCCGGTGACGGTCAAGTCCGACGTCGGCCAGGGGCCGCGCACCGTGCTGCTGGAACGCGAGAACGAATTCCCCGCGGTGATCGCGCAACCGGTATCCACCAGGGAATACCCCTTCGGTGAGATGGCGGCCCAGGTGGTCGGAACCGTCGGCGCGGTCACCAAAGAAGAGCTAGCGGAAGGCCCCTACAAGGGCATTGAACAGGGAGCGATCGTGGGCCAGACCGGTCTGGAGGCCTCATACGACAGCTACCTGCGCGGCAAGGCGGGCGAAGAGACCGTGCACGTCAATGCGGCGAACGAACCTGTCGGCTCGGAGGTCGCGGCCAAGCAGCCGCAGGGCGGGGACGACCTCAAGCTGACCTTGCAGCCCGGCCTTCAGTACGCAGGCGAAAAGGCGCTGCGTGAACAGATCGCGCTCGCGCAAGGCCGCGGCAAGCCCGCGGACGGCGGCGCGTTTGTGGCGCTCAATCCGCTCAATGGGGAAGTCCTGGCGATGGGTTCTTATCCGACCTACAACCCCACCGAGTTCACGAAGCCGCTGACCCCAGAACAGGCGCAGGCGCTCTTCGGCAAAGAAGGCGAAGCTGCGCCCCCTTCAGGCGGCCGTCCGCTGCTGAACCGCGCTTTTCAGGACGGCTATCCGGTCGGATCGACCTTCAAGCCGATCATCGCGATCGGCGCGATGGAAGCGGGCATCCTGGACCCTTACGAAAGCATCGGCGGCGGGTCCTACATCGAAGTCGGCGGTTTCAAGTTCCACAACTCCGAAGGCACCAACTACGCCTCGACCGACCTTGTGCACGCGCTCGAAGAGTCTTCGGACACCTACTTCTATACGGTCGGCGAGATGGCCTACAGCCATGGCGACGTGCTCCAGCGGATGGCGCAGAAGCTGGGGATCGGCAAACCGACGGGCATCGATCTGCCCTACGAAGACGAAGGGACCGTGCCGGACGAAAAGTGGCTCAAAGAACTCGACAAGGCCGAAGAAAAGTGCACGCGCCAGCACCACGGCAACCCCTGCCGCATCGTCGGTGAACCGAACGAGCTCTGGACGGTTGGACAGAACATGATCCTCGCTGTGGGCCAGGGCAACTTGCTCACCAGTCCGCTGCAGATGGCGGTCGCGTACTCGGCCTTGGTGAACGCCTATCGCAACGAAGGGCAGGCCACCGTCGTCACGCCGCATCTCGGCTCCGAGATCCTGGAACAGAACGGCAATCTCGTGGAGTCGCTGAACGCGAAGTACAAGCCCAAGAAGCACTTCCACCTCAACTCGACTTACGTCAACCTGATCTTTGAAGGCATCCACGATGCGACCGTGGGTCCATCCGGCACCTCGACCAGCGTCTGGGCCGGCTGGAACCAGCAGCTGCACGAGACCTTCGGCAAGACCGGCACGGCAGAACGCCTCGGGCAGGAAACCCAGTCCTGGTACATGTCCTACGTCGCCGACGAAAAGCGGCCGATCGTGATCGCGGCGACCGTCGAACAGGGCGGCTTTGGCGTCGAAGCGGCCGCGCCGGTCGCGCGCGCTATGGCGGGCGAGTGGTTCAACCAGTCCCAAAGCGCGAGTGGGAGCGCGAAAGGCTGATGTCCGCTCTCAGCCCGCTGCAGCCCTCCCAGGAGACCGCGCACGAGACCCGGCGGCTCGGCTTCTCGCTGCCCTTGGACCCGCTTTTGATGCTCGCGGTGATCGGGCTTGGGATCTGCTCAGTGGTCACGATCAAGGCGGCGACCGTCAACAGGATCGCGGGCGATCCGCACTACTTCGCCGATCGCCAGATCGTCTACTTGGTGGTCGGCATGGCGCTGCTGCTGATCATCTCGCGCCTGGACTACGACTGGCTGCGCCAGCTGAAGTACTGGATCTACGGCGGCCTGCTGCTGATCCTGCTCGCGGCGCTCGGGCTCGGCAAAGAATCGCTCGGCTCGACACGTGCGATCAGCCTGCCGCTGTTCTCATTCCAATCCTCGGAGATCGGCAAGGTGCTGCTGGTCGTCTTCCTGGCGGCGTTCATCGTCGATCGCGCTCGTTCGCTGCGCAGCCGCGATACGACGATGCGCGTGATCGCGCTGACGCTCGTGCCGACGATGATCGTGATCGCCGAGCCCGACCTCGGGTCGAGCCTGGTCTATATCTCGATTGCGCTGGCGGCGCTGTTCATCGCTGGCGCCCCCTGGAAGCACTTCGCTGCGCTGGCGCTGCTGGCGGTGATCGCGTTCACGCTCGTGCTCGTGGTGGCGCCGAGCCTCGGCGTGCACGTGCTCTCCAAATATCAGACCGAACGCCTGACCGGATTCTTCAACACCACGCCAGGCCACGTCGAAACCAGCGAAGTCCACCGGCTGAAGTACCAGCAGGAACAATCCAAGCTCGCGATCGGGGCGGGCCGCAAGACGGGTCTGCACGACCCGCGCGCGGTCGCGGCCGGGTACGTGCCCTATGACGAATCGGATTTCATCTTCGCCTCGGTGGGCGAGCAGTACGGATTCGTGGGGGCGGCGCTGGTGCTTTCGCTGTTCGCGCTGATGATCTGGCGCGCCCTGCGGATCCTGACGATGTCCAAGGACCTGTTCGGATCCCTGATCGCGGCCGGCGTGGTAGCTATGCTGATGTGCCAGGTGTTCGTGAACGTAGGCGTAGCCGTGGGAATCATGCCCGACACAGGCATTACGCTGCCGCTCATGAGCTACGGCGGCTCCTCGGTCATCAGCACCATGCTGGCGATCGGGCTGCTGCAGTCGATCTACGTAAGGGCGCGCTCTTCAAATGCAACGAAGGTCCGCGCCCCGGCCTGGTGAGACGCAAGAGCTGACCTGGATTGCTTCCTTACGCCCCATACCCCGTTTCTCGAGCGCATCGCGCAGCGCCGCGCAGCCGCGAGGCCCGTCCCTGCATGCAGGGCACGGAGGCCGCCGCGCGCCTGTCGATGCCGCTCAGGGGAGGCAGGGAGCAGGACGCACACATCGAAAGACTGGACCAAGACATTGAGAAAGCAAGTGCTTGTAAGCGTCGACCGCGCGGAGACGCGCGTCGCGCTCCTGGAGGACCCGAGCTCCTCGCCCTCCACCCCCTCGGCGGGCACCCGCCGACGCGGCAGAGGCCGCACCAGCGCCGGCTTCAAAATCGCTGAGCTCTACATCGAGCGGCGCGGGTCGCGATCGATCGTCGGCAACATCTACAAGGGCAAGGTCGACAACGTCCTTCCCGGCCTGGAGGCTGCGTTCGTCGATATCGGCCTGGAGAAGAACGGCTTTCTGCACGTCGATGAGATCGTGCTGCCTGGCGTTGAGACCCCGCGCCGTGGCCGCGGTGGCGGACGCAAGATCACCGAGCTGCTCAAACCCGGGCAGGAGATCGTCGTGCAGGTCGTGAAGGACCCGCTCAAGAGCAAGGGCGCGCGCCTCTCGATGGAGCTGACGATCGCCGGCCGCTACATGGTTTACGCGCCCACCGGCGAGGGCGTCGGCGTCTCCCGGCGGCTGGAGGACAAGGAGCGCGAGCGGCTGCGCCGCCAGAGCGCCAAGCTCGACCTCGGTGGCGGCGGGGCGATCGTTCGCACTGCTGCCCACGGCGCGGAGCGCGAGGACTTCGAACGCGAGCTGCTGTATCTGCACAAGCTGCACGAGGTGCTGGGCAAGCGCGTGGAGCAGAGTCCTGCCCCGAGCCTCGTCTTCCAGGAGGCCGACCTCGCGGTGAGGGTCGTGCGCGACATCTTCTCCGCCCACTTCGAGCGCGCGATCGTCGACGACGAGAAGCAATACGAACGGCTCTCCTCCTTCTTCGCCCGCACGGCACCGGAGCTTGCGGGCCGCGTGGAGCTGTGGGCCGGCAAGCAGCCGCTGTTTGAGGAGTACGGGGTGGAGAAGGAGATCGAAAAGGTGCTCTCGCGCCGCGTCGACCTGGCCTCCGGCGGCTACCTGATCATCGACTACGCCGAGGCGTTGACGGTGATCGACGTCAACTCCGGCTCCTTCACCGGCGGCAAAGGCGCATCGCTGGAGGACACGATCACTCGCACCAACCTGGAGGCCGCCGAGGAGGTCGTCAAACAGCTGCGCCTGCGCGACATCGGCGGGATCATCGTGATCGACTTCATCGACATGGCGCGCGCCCGCAACCGCGACGCCGTGCTGAAGACTCTGCGCAAGTGTCTCGACGAGGACCGCACCAAGACCTTCACGGCCGAGATCTCAAAGCTCGGCCTGGTGGAGATGACCCGTCAGAACGTGACCGAGGGCGTGCGCGAGATCATGACCCGGCACTGCCCGACCTGCGAGGGCGAGGGTGTGATCCGCTCCGAGGAGACCTTCGCGATCGACTTCGAGCGCAAGCTGCGCACATACGCCTCCCAGCGCCCGGAGACCGAGGCGTTCCTGGTGCAGATCAACCCGCGCGTGAGCTCTCAGTTCACCGGCCACGGCTCGCGCGTGCTCTCCGCGATGGAGGCCGAAACCGGCAAGTTCTTCCACTTCGAAGGCTCCGAAGGGCTGCCGCTGGACCACTTTGCGATCACCTTTGAAGGCAGCCGCGAAGAGGTCGAGGAGCGAGCACTGCCGTTTCGCTCCGGCGACGAAGTGCTGGTTGAGATCGTCGAGCCGCACATGTACGACCCCGACGACGCGGTCGCCAAGCTCGACGGCTACATCATCTCGATCGCCGGCGCCGCCGGACAGGTGGGGGAGAAGCGGATGGTGCGCATCGATGAGGTCGGCCGCACCGCCGCCTCCGCGCTGCTGCTCGACGACGAGGGCAATGTCGTGCGTCCGGAGCCCAAACCGCCCGTGCGCCGCACGCGCACGCGCCGGCGCAGCCCGGCCAAGGCCGCCGCGAAGAGCAACGGCAACGGCGCGGCGCCCGAGCATTCCGCCGAGATCTCCGGCGTCGAGCTGATCGAGCCGATCGACGGCGTGGAGATCGACGCGGTCGCGGAGGCGCTTGTGGGCGCCGCGCGCGAGGGCGAGGATCACGACATGGGCGCCGGCGACGAGGATGGCGTACAATCCAAGCCTCGGCGCCGTGGCCGTAGGGGCGGACGGCGCCGTTCGGCTGCGAAGGAGCCCGCCGGCACCGAGTAAGAGTGACCGGCCGGCCGCTGCGGGCAGCCATCCAACACCTTTAGGAACAGACACAGACCATGTACGCGATCGTGAAGACCGGCGGCAAGCAGTACCGGGTTGAGCCCGGGCAGCGGCTGCTGGTCGAGCGCCTTGCCGCCGCAGAGGGCGAGACCGTCGCGCTGCAGCCGCTGATGTACCGCTCCGAGGAGATCGTCTGCGACGCAGGCGCGCTCGGCGATGTGAAGGTTGCTGCGAAGGTGATCGAGCACCCGCGCGGCGAGAAGCTGCGCGTGTTCAAGTTCAAGCCCAAGCGTGGCTACAAGCGCCGCACCGGCCACCGCCAGGAGCTCACGATGATCGAGGTGACCGACATCTCCTTCGGCAAGGCCGCCAAGGCCGCCCCGGCTAGCAAGCCAAAGCCAGCGGCGACGGAGAAGGCGGCCGCCAAGCCCAAGGCGCCGGCCAAGCCCAAGGCGTCGGCTGACAGCGAGCCTGCCGTCGCAGATACAGCTCAGGAGGCCGAGAATGGCTCATAAGAAGGGACTCGGCTCCAGCCGCAACGGTCGCGAATCCAACGCCAAGCGGCTCGGGGTCAAGACGTTCGCCGGTCAAGCCGTGACCGGCGGGGAGATCATCGTGCGCCAGCGAGGCACCCGCTTCAAGCCGGGCCAGGGCGTCGGCATCGGCAAGGACGACACGCTCTACGCACGCGCAGCGGGCACAGTTGAGTTCACGCGGGGCCGTCGCGGCCGCGTCGTGAACGTGCTGCCCGAGGGCTGAGGTCGAAGGGGCCTCGGCCCCGGCCCCGCCGTGCTCTACGACCGCGCTGAGATAGAGGTGCAGGCCGGCGCCGGCGGTGACGGCAGCGCCAGCTTCCGCCGCGAAGCACACGTCCCGAGGGGAGGGCCCGACGGCGGCGACGGCGGCCGCGGCGGCGACGTCGTGCTGCTCTGCAACGACTCACTGCGCGACCTGCACCGCTTCAAGGGACGCACGCACCTGAAGGCCGGCCGCGGCGGGCACGGCGAAGGAGCCCTGCGTCACGGCGCGCGGGGTGAGGATCTCGTGCTGGTCGTGCCGCCCGGCACAGAAGTGGTGGGAGTCGACGGCGATCTGGACGGGCGCCGCTTCGACCTGGTCGCGCACGGCCAGCGGGCGTTGGTCGCGCGCGGGGGCTCCGGCGGCCACGGCAACAAGCGCTTTGCCACACCGACGCGCCAAGCCCCGCGATTCGCCGAGCGCGGCTTGGCTGGCGAGCAGGGCAGGCTCTCCTTGCAGCTCAAGCTGCTGGCCGACGTTGGCCTGGTCGGGCTGCCGAACGCCGGCAAGTCCTCGCTGATCTCTCGCCTGACACGAGCGGCGCCGAAGGTCGCCGACTATCCATTCACCACGCTCGAGCCCGCGCTCGGGGTGCTTGTAGGTGACGACCGCCAGCTCGTGATCGCAGACATCCCCGGGCTGATCGAGGGTGCAAGCGACGGCGCCGGGCTCGGCCATGACTTCCTCTCTCATGTCGAGCGCTGCCGGCTGCTCGTGCACGTGCTCGACCTTGCTCCGCAGCTATCCCAGGGCGAGGACGCCGACCCGGTGCTCAACCACGAGACGATCGAGCGCGAGCTTGCCGCCTATGAGCCGCGCCTGGCTCGCCTGCCGCGGGTGCTTGCGCTTTCCAAGGCCGACCTGCTGCCGCAGAACGAGGTGAGCGCGGCGGTCGAGCAGTGGGCCCAGCGGCTCGGGGAGACGGTGCCGGTGATCGCGACCTCCTCGGCGACCCGGCAGGGCCTCGACGAGCTCGCTGCCACGCTGCTGCGGATGGTGCCGGCACTAGAGCACGGCGAGCCCTCTTCGGCCGACGGCGCGCCGTTGCCGGCGGCAGGCTCCGACTTGGCCGAGCACATGGTCTACCGCCCGGCGGAGCGCAGCGGCTTCTCCGTGCGACGGCTGGACGATCACGTCTTCGCCGTGCACGGGCGTGGCATCGAGCGGCTGGTGCAGCGCTTCGACGCCGCGAACGAGGAGGCGATGGCGCATCTCGAGGGCCGTCTGCGACGGATCGGTGTGATCGCCGCCCTGGAAAACGCCGGGTTTGAGCCGGGCGATGAAATCCAGATCGCCGGCGAGGTCTTCGAGCTCGATTCGAGCCCGCCAAGCTAGGCTTCCGCTCACCGATGAGCCGGCGGGTGGTGATAAAGCTCGGATCGAGCGTCGTGGCTGCGGATGGCGATGTGCTGCACCGCATCTGCGGAGTGGTCGCTGACGCCCACGAGCAGGGCCGCGAAGTCGTGATGGTCTCAAGCGGCGCGATCGCTCGCGGCGTGAGCGTGCTTGGGCTGCCCGGTCGTCCAGTGGCGATCGAGGAGCTGCAGGCCGCGAGCGCCGTCGGCCAGGGCAAGCTGTATCGCGTCTATGACGAGCTGCTGCGCGACCGCGGCGTCACGAGCGCTCAGGTGCTGCTCACCTTCGCCGATGTGTCCGTGCGCAGCCATTACCTGAACGCGAGACAGACACTGCAGAAGCTGCTCGAGTGGCGGGTCGTCCCGGTGATCAACGAGAACGACACGACCGCCACCGATGAGATCTCGTTCGGCGACAACGACTTCCTCGCCGCCCAGGTGGCGGTCCTGACCGCGGCAGACCTGCTCGTGGTGCTGAGCGACATCGATGGCCTTTACACCGCCGATCCGCGACGCGACCCGGGGGCGAAGTTGATCGGTGAGGTGGACGACTTCGAGGCGCTTTCCGCGCTGCAGATCGGCCACACCACCTCGCCGCTTGGCACCGGCGGCATGCGCTCGAAGGTGCTGGCGGCAGAGATGGCAACGGCCGCCGGCATCCGCACCGTGATCTGCAACGGGATCGCGGGGGACGCACTGCAACGCGTCTTGGCCGGCGAGCTGGTGGGCACGAGCTTCCCGCCGCGCGCCTCCCGCTACTCCTCATTCAAGCTCTGGCTGCGCTACGCCAAGCCGAGCCACGGCAGCGTGGGCGTTGATGCCGGCGCCGCGAAGGCGCTGCTCGACGGCGGCACAAGCCTGCTGCCGGTGGGCATCGTCGAGGTTGCCGGCTCCTTCGAGGCCGGCGACGCCGTGGAGATCCTCGCCGGCGGTACGTCGATCGGCAAGGGCATCTGCAACTACTCAGCTGATGAGCTGCGGCGGATCAAGGGCATGAAGACCGCGGCGGCGAGAGAGCTCCTGCCCGAAGCGGTCGAGGAGGCGATCCATCGCGACTACATGGTGGTCGGGCAATAGAGCGCCTAACCTTTAAGTCGATGGCGAGCACCGTCACATCCGTAAGCGATATCTGCGCGCAGGCCAAGCGGGCCGCGCGGGAGCTTGCGAGCATCGACACGCGCACCAAGGACGGCGCGCTGCATGCGATTGCGCAGGCGCTGATCGATCGCACGCCGGAGATCCTGCAGGCCAACGAGAGCGACATGCAGGCCGGCCGGGAGGCCGACATCGGCGATGTGCTGCTGGACAGGCTGCTGCTGACCGAGCAGCGCATTGCGGACATCGCCTCGGCGGTGCGCGACGTCGCGGCGCTGCCGGACCCCGTCGGCGAGGTGATCGAAGGCTCCCGGCTGCTCAACGGCCTGAGCGTGCGCAAGGTGCGCGTGCCGCTTGGCGTGGTCGCGGTGATCTACGAGGCGCGCCCGAATGTGACGATCGACGCGGCTGCGCTGTGCCTGAAGTCGGGCAACGCGATCGTGCTGCGCGGCTCCTCCAGCGCCGCGCACTCAAACGCTGTGCTTGCGAGCATCGCCGCGCAGGCGGCGGAGGGCGCGGGGCTGCCCGCCGGATGCGTGAGCCTGGTGGCCGGCGGCGGCAGACAGGAGCTGGCGCAGCTTGCCACCCAGGATGGCAGCGTCGATTTGATCATCCCGCGCGGCGGGGAGGGCCTGAAGGCTGCGCTCTCAGAGGTGGCCACCGTCCCCGTGATCTACGCGGCCTCAGGCAACTGCCACGTCTACGTCGACTCCGCTGCCGACCTGGAGATGGCCAGGGAGATTGTTCTCAACGCCAAGGTTCAGCGCCCGGGCGTGTGCAACGCCGCCGAGACGCTGCTCGTGGACGCTTCGATCGCCGATCTGGCGCTGCCGCCGATTGCGCAGGCGCTTGTGCAGGTGGGCGTCGAGCTGCGCGCCGACTCGGCTGCGCGCGAGATCCTGGCAAGCTTGGATGGCGCGGTCAAGCCGGCGCAGGAGAGCGACTGGGAGACCGAGTATCTGGGGATGACGATTGCCGTGAAGCTTGTATCGGGCGTGCAGGAGGCGATCGATCACATCGCCCGCTACGGCTCCGGGCATTCGGAGGCGATCGTGACCTGCGACTTGGGCGCCGCGCGCGCGTTCCAGCTCGGCGTTGACGCCGCCTGCGTCTACGTCAACGCCTCCACACGGTTCACCGACGGGGGGCAGCTGGGCATGGGCGCCGAGATCGGCAACTCCACGCAGAAGCTGCACGCGCGGGGGCCGATCGGGCTGCGCGAGCTGTGCGCGGTCAAGTACCTGATCGAGGGCGACGGCCACGTCCGCGCCTGAGAGGCAGACGCGCCGCCTCGGCATTCTCGGCGGCACATTCAACCCACCACACGCCGGCCATCTCGCGCTCGCCCGCGACGCGCTGCAGGAGCTCGACCTGGACGAGGTGCTGCTGATGCCCGCCCACACCCCGCCGCATAAGGCGGCTGCGGCAGACGCGGCCACGCCGGAGCAGCGGCTTGCGATGTGTAGGCTCGCCGCGGAGGGAGCCAGCGCCGTGCAGGTGTGTGAGCTGGAGGTGCGCCGCGGGGGGCCGTCCTACACGGTCGATACCCTGCAGGAAATCCGCGATGCCAATCCCAACGCTGCACTGACACTGATTGTGGGCGCTGATATGGCGCTGACGTTGACCAGCTGGCGGCGGCCGCAGCGGCTGCTGGAGCTGGCCGATCTTGCCGTGGCGCAACGCAGCGGCGCCGGCGCGGAGCGGGTGATGGCGGCGCTGGCACCGCTCCGTCCAGATCCCGCGCATGTGAAGTTCCTGTCCATGCGCCCGATCGACGTCTCCTCCTCCGCTGTGCGGGAGCAGATCGCCGCGGGCGTCAGTCCCGACGGCATGGTCGCTCCCGAGGTTGCGAGCTATATATCCGACCAGCATCTCTATACGGAGGCGCATACGTGAACATTGCTGAGCAGAGTCTGTTGGCTGACATCGTTGGCTATGCCGAGGATCGTAAGGCGCATGACATCGTCGAGCTCGACATGCGCGGCGTGGTCGGATACACCGACTGGTTTGTGATCTGCTCTGGAAACACCGATCGCCAGGTGCGCGCGATCCACGATGCGATTCACGAGGGCTGCAAGCACGATCACGGTCTGCTGCCGCGACGGGTGGACGGTGTCTCTCAGGCACAGTGGGTGCTTATGGATTACCTCGACGTGGTCGTTCACATCTTCACTCCTCAGACGCGCGATTTCTATCGCCTTGAGCAGCTTTGGGGAGAGGCGCCCGTGCGCGTCGCCTCCCAGAGCGCCTGATCTTCGCGCTGCACCTGTGGCCTGTGCCGGTAGATGGAAACGGCCACCCCGATACTTTGGCCCGCAACTACCGGACTTCCAAATGAATAGCGGGAGTTCGACAGATCGGACAATGCCCATTCGCTAGGCTCGCTCACCGGCCTGAATGCCTCAGGCGAGCCCAACATGACCCTCAAATGACAGATTGCGGGCGCCGGCTCACGCGGTCGGCGCCCGCGGTCGTTCTCAGGTTCCGGACAGCGCCTTCAGCGGCTGCATCCGCGTCACCCTCCAGGCCGGATAGATCCCGCCGAGCACGCCGATCGCCACGCCCACCAGCAGGCCGCGCCCCAGTCCCCAGGCGGTGAAGGAAGGGGAGATGTAGGTGCTCACCCCGAGAGCGCGCACGAGCAGGTCGCCGCCCACGACTCCGAGCAGCAGGCCGGCGGCGGCGCCGAGCACGCTGACTGCGATGCCCTCGCCGAGGATCAGGCTGGCCACGCGCACCGGCGACCAGCCCACCGTGCTCAGCAGCCCGAGCTCGCTCTGGCGCTCGATGATGGCAAGCGCCATCGTGTTGGTGACGCCGATCGCGCCGATGATCAGCGCGATCACGACGATCACGAGGATCGCCTTGGAGATCAGGGTCGCGTTGGCGCCGGCGCGCAGCGCCTGTTCGGTAGTGGAGATCACCTGCGTGCCGGGGAAGTCCCGTTCGATCGCCTTGCCGGCAGTGGATGCCCGCGCGTTGGAGGCCAGGTCGATCGCGACGCTCGTGGCCTCGCCGCCGCGGCCCGTGAGCGCCTGAGCCACCGCGAGCGGCAGCACGGCCCCGGAGTCCTCGTAGAAGATCCCCGAGTGGTAGACGCCTTCCACGCGGAAGGTGTGACCGTGGACCACCAGCGTGCCGCCGGGGGCGAGGTGAAGGTGGGAGGCGAGCCGTTCGCCGACCAGAATGCCGCTGCCGCCGCTGCCCGCCTGCTGTTCGTTCTTGCCTGAGATCAGCACGAGGCGGCGGGTGAAGAAGCCGCGCGGGTCGGCGCCGAAGACGACCGCGCCTGGTTCGCTCTTGATCGATTCGATCATCAGCAGCAGCGGCGTGGCGCTCGCCACATAGGGCTTTGACTGCATCTGGCTAACCAGGGAGAGCGGCAGCACCGAGGCGGTCGGGTCCGAGACGTTGGCCTGGAAGACCGAGAGCTCGGAGCCGCCGAGGTGGGCGATCCCGGCCGCAGTGTTGCGCAGCCCCTGCGTAAAGGAGAGCAGCGCGACTATCGTTGCGACGCCCACCGCGATCCCAGCGGCGGTGAACACCGTACGCGTGGGGCGCCGGCGCAGGTTGGCGATGATCATGCTCAGCATGGCTTCACGTTCTCGCTGCCGACTGTGTGTGCGGGCCCGGTGTCCTGCACCACCTCTCCGTCGATCAGCGTGACAGTGCGGTCGGTGCGCGGGCCCAGCGCAGCGTCGTAGCTGACCACGATCATCGTCATGCCAAGCCGATCGCGCAGGCCGAAGAGCAGGTCCAGCACGCGCTCGGAGGTGGCCGAGTCGAGCGCCCCGGTGGGCTCGTCTGCAAGCAGCAGCCGCGGCTCGTTGGCAATCGCGCGCGCCACCGCGACGCGCTGGCGCTCACCGCCGGAGAGCTGGGAGGGCAGGTGGTCGGCGCGGTGTGCGAGACCCACCTCATCGAGCAGCGAGAGTGCGCGCCTACGCCGGTCGCCATGCCGCATGCCAGACCCGAGCAGCGGCACTTCGACGTTGGCCAGCGCGCTCAGCGACTCCAGCAGCAGATGGCGCTGGAAGACGAAGCCGACGATCTCACGGCGGGCGTGGGCGGGGTGCCGGCGCCGCCAGATCGGCTGTCCGTCGATCAGGACCCTTCCCTGGTCTGCTCGGTCCAGGCCGCCGATCAGCGCCAGCAGCGTGCTCTTGCCCGACCCCGAGCGGCCGGTGATCCCAACCGCTTCGCCGGAGCTGACCCGCAGCGTGACGTCACGCAACGCGCTGACCTTGCCGAAGCGCTTTTGGACATGCTCGACGTCGACTTCGGCCCCGGAGTCGTTCATCGCGCTAGCGAACGACCTGAACCGGATAGTCGAGCAGCAGGGTCTGCCCGCCGGCGGTTATCACCGCCCTGAACGTGAGCGGATATCCAACCGCTGAGCCCGGCCACAGGAAGTTGTCATGGAAGTGGCCGGTGAAAGTGTAGTTGGAGCGTTTGGCGACCACCGTGCCGCCGAATAGGTACTCGTAGACGAGTTTGGCCTGCACCGGCGAGCCGGACTTGGCGACCGTGAAGGAGATCGGCCAGGGCACGTTCACCTTCGGGCTGTGCGTGGTGGCGTGCAGCGTCGCGGTCACGCCGGCCGCACTTGCGCTCACGATGCCCGGCGCGGTGTTCGTGCCAGTCACGCCAGCGCTCGTGCTCGTGGCGGCGCTGGTCGATGCCGTCGTGCTGCTCGACGTGGACGATGTGGTCGAGGAGTGGCTGGGTTTGCTGCCCCCGCCGCATGCGCTCAGCAGCGCCGCTGCGAGCAGCGCCGTCAGCGTCGCGTAGATCAGGCGTGATGGGCGCATGTGATACCTCCGCCTCGTTGTGCGCCTCCCTTGCGATGTCGAGGTTATCGCCGGAAGCGGCGCGAGTCCGTGTATGCGACGCTGGGCAGGCGCCGATCGTGTTGGATGTATCACTGTGGTGAAGCGCTCATGACAGCGGCCGCCGGCGTGCCCCCGGCTCCCAGTGACCGTGCGGTCTCCTTCGGCGCGGTCAGCGAGCAGTACGCGCAGTTCAGGCCGCCGCCGCCGCCGGAAGTGCTCGACGTCTTGCTGCCGGCGCAAGCGAGCGCAGTGGTTGACGTGGGGGCGGGTACGGGCAACCTCACAGCGCTGTTGGTGCAGCGCGTGGCGCAGGTCAGCGCCCTGGAGCCGGACGCGCGCATGCGCGCAGTGCTTGCCCGGCGCGTGCCACAGGCCACGATCCTGGAAGGCGCTGCCGAGCAGATGCCGCTCCCCGACGGCTCCCAGGACGCGGTGCTCGCATCTTCTGCATGGCATTGGGTCGATGCGCGGCACGCGGTGCCGGAGGCTGCGAGGGTGCTGCGGCCCGGCGGGCGCCTGGGGGTGGTGTGGACCTCCCCCGATCGCGAGCAGGACTGGGTGGTAAAGCTGTGGAGCCTGATGCGTCCGGATGGGCCCGCGCTTGGCCGGGAGCGCAAGCGGCGCAAACTGCGCCTGGGCGCCGACGCGCCGTTCACGCCGTCGCAGGGTCCGCAGGCGGTGCGCTACACACGCCGATTCACGCAAGCGCAGTTGCTCGGGCTCGCCGGCACCTACAGCGGCGTGATCACGCTGGGCGGGCAGGAGCGGCAGGCCTTCTTGCGAGAGCTGGAGGACCGCCTGACCGAGGACGATCGCTTCGCCGATCCGGCTGGGATAGAGGTGCCGATGGTGGCCTACTGCTGGCACGCCGACCGGCTCTGATCGATCTCGGCGTGCTGGGGGCGCTGCTGAGTGCGCTGGTCGCATACGAGGTGCCGCGCTATGCGGTGCTGAGTGAGTGTCTGCGGCCCACATAGTTGCGGTCCGACACCTGACCCATCGCGGGCGCCTTCGATTGTCACAACAGTCGAAGGCCCAAGCCGGTCTGCGGGCAGAGAATGAGACGATGAGCTCTCCCTCGATTGCGGCCGAGGTCTCCACCTACCATCCGAAGGCTCCATTCCTGGACGAGCTGTTCGAGCTCGACGGCACGCCGCGTCCCGTGGCCGAGCCGTTGGTGCGCGAGCTGCGGCGCCTGGGTGTCGAGGGTCTTGAGGCTGCCGGCGCGCGTCGCGACGCGGTCTTCCTGCAGCAGGGCATCACCTTCGAGACCAGCGGCGAGAGCGGCTCCTCCCATGAACGCCCGTTCCCGCTGGACCTGGTGCCCCGGGTGCTCAGCGGCCAGGAATGGCGTGAAATAAAGCAGGGGCTCGCCCAGCGCATCAGGGCGCTCAACCATTTCGTGGACGATGTCTACCACGCGCGTGAGATCGTGCGCGAGGGCCTGGTTCCCTGGCGTCTGGTCGCCGGTTGTCGTCAGTTCGCGCGCGCGGTGCACGGCATCAGAGCCCCGGGCGGCGTCTACACGCACGTCGCCGGCTGCGATCTGGTGCGCCACAGCGACGGCACCTGGAAGGTGATCGAGGACAACGTGCGGGTGCCCTCCGGCATCTCCTACGTGCTCGAGAACCGGGCCGCGATGGCACGCGTGGTGCCGGAGCTCTTTGCCGCCTACCGGGTGCGCCCGGTCGACCACTATCCCCAGCTGCTGCTGGGAGCGATGCGCGCCGTGGCACCGTCGGCCGAGAGCGAGGCGACCGTGGTGGTGTGGACGCCGGGGCCCGCCAATGGCGCCTACTTCGAGCACGCCTTCCTGGCGCGCCAGATGGGCGTGGAGTTGGTGGAGGCCTCGGACCTCGTGGTTCGCGACGACGTGCTCTACATGCGCACCACGCGCGGCCTTGAGCGCGTGCACGCCGTCTACCGGCGTCTGGACGATGACTTCAGCGACCCGCTGGAGTTCCGGCCCGATTCGCTGCTCGGCGTGCCCGGCCTGGTGCGCGCCTACAGAGCCGGCAGCGTGGCGATCGCGAATGCGCTCGGCACGGGAGTGGCCGACGACAAGGCGATCTACTGCTTCGTGCCGGAGATGATCCGCTTCTACCTCGGCGAGGAGCCGATCCTCGAGAACGTGAAGACCTACCTGATGCACGACCCCGAAGTGCTCGAGCATGTGCTGGCGCGACTCGACCAGCTAGTGGTCAAGCCCACCGGTGAGTCCGGCGGCCGCGGCGTGATGATCGGCCCGCACGCAAGCGAGGTGGAGATAGCGCGGATGCGGCTGCGCCTGCAGGCAGAGCCCGAGCGCTGGATCGCGCAGGATCTCGTGCGGCTCTCCACCGTCCCGACGGTGGACGAGGATGGTCGCCTGGTCCCGCGCCACGTCGACCTGCGCCCGTTCGCCGTTTTTGGAGAGCGGATCGACATCGTGCCGGGAGGGCTCACGCGCGTGGCGCTGGAAGAGGGCTCGATGATCGTCAACTCCTCCCGCGGCGGCGGCAGCAAGGACACTTGGGTACTGGAGGACGGCGACGACGCCGACCGCGCCGGGCCGCCAGTGGCGGACACGCTGCCGCCGGCGCTGCCCGACCTGCGCTACGGCGGCTGGACAGGGCAGCAGCAGCAACAGCAGCAGGTGCTCTTCTGATGCTGGCCAGGATCGCTCACGAGCTCTACTGGCTGGGCCGAAACCTGGCCCGCGCCGAGTTCACCGCCCGCGCGGTGGAGGCCGTCTTCCAGGCCGAGCTGCAGGCCGCCTCCGACCGCGCGCCGGGCGTGAGCTTCGGCTCTGAGGGCCTGCTTGCGATGCTTGGCGACCCCGAGGCGCAGGAGGCAAGGCGCGATGCGATGCTTGGCAACCTCACCCTGGACGCAAGGCGCCCGGGCTCGATGCTGGCAAGCGTGGAGCGCGCGCACGAGGAGGCGCGCACCGTGCGCGACGTGATCAGCGTGGAGATGTGGGAGGCGATCAACACCACCGCGCTCGGGCTGCGCGGCGGCGAGCAGCTTGGCTGGACCGCGCCGTCGGGCCCGCATCTGGCCGCCCAGTACGTGCGCCAGCGGATGGCGCTGATCTGGGGCGTGGCCGGCCGCACGATGCTGCGCGACGAGGCCAAGTGCTTCCTGGACGCGGGCGGCCTGATCGAGGTCTCCGACATGGTGCTGCGGATGCTGCGGGTGGCGATGCCGCCGGCCGGGAGCACGCCCTCCGACGGCCACGCGCTGATCCTGCTGCGCGCGGTCGGCGGCTTCCACGCCTACCTGCGCGCGGTGACCGCGCCACCCAACGCGCAGCCGGTGGCGCGCTTCCTGCTCTTCGAGCGCGCCTACCCGGACAGCGTCGCGGCCTGCGTGGACTCGCTGCACGACGTCTTCTCCTCCGCGGATGCGAGTCCGCGCAACTCAAAGCCGGTGCTGCGCGTCAGCCGGCTGGCGGCCGATCTGGACTTCCAGCGCCGTGCGCTGCCCGACGGCGCCGAGCTCGCCGAGATCTGCGAGCGCACCCAGCACGAGCTTGCCCGCATAGACCTCGACGTTGCCGAACGCTACTTCGCGGGCGCAGCTCCAGCGCACGCGCTGCAGGGCAGGTGAGGCAGTGATGCACTTCGCGATCCGCTATCTGACCGAGTATGTCTATGGCGGCTCGGTGACCGACAACCTCAATGCACTGCGGGTGCGTCCGGCGACCACCACCTCGCAGCGCTGCGACGAGTTTCACACCCGTATCGACCCGGAGGCGCGCGTGAGCCGCTACCTCGACTACTTCGGCACCGAGGTGCTCGAGTTCGGCGTGCCGACCGAGCACGAGCGGCTGACGATCGACGTGCGGGCAAGAGTGACAACCTCCGATCCACCAGACCCGCCGGAAGGTACGTGGGAGGACCTGCAGTCCGAGGGCTACTTGGATGCGGCCGGCGAGTTTGCGCTGTCCTGGCAGGATCAGCCGCGGATTGAGGGCCTGGGGGAGCTCGAGGACGCGCTGCGCAAGGAGAGCCCGCTGGAGGCGGTCGCGCTGCTCTGCGAGCTGATCCCGGACCGCTTCGAGTATCGGCCCGGCGTCACCTACGTGGGATCGAGCGTGAGCGACCTGTTGCTCGCGGGCGCCGGCGTCTGTCAGGACTTCGTGCACCTCTCGCTGGTGCTGCTGCGCAGGCATGGGATCGCCGCGCGGTACGTCTCCGGGTATCTGTGGGCCGCGCCGCAGGACGGGGGAGCGGACTCGATGGAGGTGGATACCCATGCTTGGCTGGAGGCTCTGCTGCCGGGGGAGGAGGAGGGCACGGAGCCCGTCTGGGTGGGTGTCGACCCGACCAACCGCCGCTTCGCAGGTGAGACGCATGTAAAGGTCGGCCACGGCCGCTTCTACGCCGACGTGCCGCCGGTGAAGGGCCTCTACATGGGGCATACCGCCTCGCAGCTGACGGCGGCGGTGACGATGTCGCGGCTGGATCCGCAGGCCAGCGCGCGGGCGTAGTCGCCGCGCTGAGGTGAACTATGGCACCGGGGCATGGACGCCGCCGGATTGAGCCAGCGCGGCGCCGCCACTTAGCCCAATATGCTGCCGGCTGCCGTGGCCGCAGCTAACCCCGACGCCGCCAGCGCCGCCGACGTGCTCGTGATCTTCGGCATCACGGGCGATCTGGCGCGCAAGATGACGCTGCGCTCGCTCTACCGGCTGGAGCGCCGCGGTCTGCTGGACTGCCCGATCGTGGGGGTGGCGGTCGATGACTGGGACGTCGAGCGGCTGCGCGCACACGCCCACGAAGCGATAGAGGCCGCGGGTGAGAAGATCCAGAGCTCGGTCTTCGAGCGGCTGGCCGCCCGGCTCTCCTATGTAAGCGGCGACTTCAGCGACCCGCAAACCTTCCAGCGTGTCGCAGAGGCGGTCGGGGAGGTCAAGGCGCCCGTCTTCTACCTGGAGGTGCCGCCGAGTCTGTTCGCGATGGTCGTGGAAGGGCTCTCGCAGGCGAAGCTGCTGCCGCCGCAGGCACGGGTGGTGGTGGAGAAGCCCTTCGGCCATGACGTGGCCTCCGCACGCGAGCTCGCCGCCAGCCTGCACCGCTTCCTAGAGGAGCCGCAGCTCTACCGGATCGACCACTTCCTCGGGAAGATGGGCCTGGAAGAGATCCTCTATTTGCGCTTCGCCAACGCGATGATCGAGCCGGTCTGGAACCGTCAGAGCGTCGAGTGCGTGCAGATCACGATGGCCGAGGCGTTCGGGGTCGAGGATCGCGGCCGCTTCTATGACCCGGTCGGCGCGCTGCGCGACGTGGTGGTCAACCACCTGATGCAGACGCTCGCTGCCGCGGCGATGGAGCCGCCCGCGGGTGGCGACCCGACCTCGATCAAGAACGCCAAGTACGACGTGTTTCGCGCGATGCGCGACGCCGATCCCGCGCGCTACGTGCGCGGCCAGTATCAGGGCTATCGCTCCATCGATGGCGTCGCCCCCGACTCGGACACCGAGACGTTCGTCGCGCTGCGGCTGGAGATCGACAACTGGCGCTGGGCGGGGGTGCCGTTCTTCATCCGCACCGGCAAGCGCATGCCGGTCACCCAGACCGAGCTGCGCCTTGTGTTCAAGCATCCGCCGCGGCTCGGCTTCCTGCCGGAAGGCCAGCGTCGACCGCAGCCCAGCCAGATGGTGGTCAAGATCGACCCGAGCACCGGCGTGCGGATCGTGCTCGACGCGCGGCGGGCGGGATCGCCCAAACCACGCGAAATCGAGCTCGACATCGAGCTTTCAGGCAACGGCGTCGAGGTGCCCTCGCCCTACGAGGTGCTGCTGCACGCCGCGATGCAGGGCGACAGCACCCAGTTTGCGCGCCAGGACAGCATCGAAGAGGCTTGGCGCGTGGTGGCGCCGCTGCTGGAAGAGCCGCCGTCGGTCGAACCCTATGAGCCGGGCTCCTGGGGCCCGAGCCGCGCCGAGACGCTGACCGCCGGTCACGGGCCCTGGCGCGCGCCCTGGCTCGATGCTTAGGAGGTGCTCTTCGCCCGTCGCTGACCCGGCCAATAGCCGGTCAGGTAGGCGAACGCCTTGCGCAACATGCGGTCGACGACGCCACGGCTGGCGCTGAAGATCGCCCCCTGCAGCACCAGCGCGATCACGACCCGGCTCCACCGGGCCTCCCCGTCGGTGGCCTTGGGCGGCTCTCGATCGTCGATCAGACCCCACGCGGTCTTGAAGATGCGCTTGCCGAGCAGGCCGGCGATCAGGCCGCCGATCATGGCGAAGGGGGCGAAGAAGATCTTGCTGATCATGCGTTTTCCGGGGTGCGCGGGACGTATTTGTGGTGCAGCATCAGCTGGTTGCCGTCCGGGTCGGCGAAAAAGGCCATGTGGCAGACGCCCGTGTCGAAGATGTCTCCCTGAAACTGCACGCCGCGCTCTTCTAGCAGGCTGCGCACCTGCGCAACGTCCTCCACGTGCAGGGCGAGGTTGCGGGTGGGGTGGTGCTCCAGCCCCATCGCCTCCGCGTCGATGATGCTGAGCGTGAGGTTGCCCGTCTCGAACTCGGCGAAGTTGCGGTCCTTGCGGTACATCGAGCGCGGCATCCCGAGCGTGGTGCCGTAGAACTCGACGGCCGCGTCGAGGTCGTGGGTGGGGATCGAGACGAAGTCGACCCCGGTGATCGGCTGGGTGGCTGTTGTCATGGCCTTCCTCCTGATCGAGTTCGTGGCTGCCCGGGCTGCCGCGATGAGCTCGGCAAGCCCGCTCGTTGCAAGCGCGAGGGGGCTTGCGCCCGGTTGCCACGATGATCTCATGTGCCGCCCGGCCGCGGAGCGCGGGGGCGGCGTCCTTCATCTCAGTCTCACCCTCCTGTCGATCGAGGAGCCGCCGAGGTTCAGACGCAGCGTGTAGGTCCCACTGGGGATCGATCGAGTGACGCGCAGAGCGCCGACGGGGCCGCGCGCGTATACACGGCCTTTCCGTGCCAGCACCGCTCGGGCGTTGCGGCTGGCGCTCTTGCCGTCGTGGGCAACGACGCACCTGACCGTGCGCCCGTTGCTCTGAAGCCGGCAGGTCACCGTTGCGTCGCGTCCGGCGAGGCCGCGTGCTCCGGTCTTGCCGACGGGTCCGGCCAGCCCTTGGGGACCGGCGACGCCCTGCGGCCCGGTGGCGCCCTGCGCGCCAGGAGGGCCTGCCGCAGCTTCAGAGCCTTCGCCACTGAGGTCGAGCTCGAGCGTGCTCGCGGGAGTGCCATCGACGCTCAGCGACGCGGAGCGCCGGCCCGTCGCGCTCGGTATGAACCTCACCTCGAAGGTGCAGGATTCCTCCGGTTCAAGTGTTTCCCTGCTGCACCCGTCTTCGGTGAGGATGAAGTCCGAGGAGTCGGCGCCGCCCAGTCGAAGTCCGTGGATCTGCAAGGTTTCGGAGCCTGCCGTGAGAGTGATCTGCTGTGGCGAGCTGGTGGTGTGAAGCGCTTGCGCCGCGAAGCCGGCGTTTTCCGAGCTGAGGCTTGGTTCTTCGTGGCAGGGGGCGAGATTGTGGACGTAGGTCTCCAGGAACGCCGGTTCGGCGAAGTTGCTCGCTTCTGTGGCGAAGGCGATGCGGCACCCGTTGGCCGACAGTGCAGCGCCTGTTGGGTCTCCTTTCGCAGGTTCGCCCAGACTGCCACTCTGCCGGTCGACGAGCGTCGTCTGTCCTGTGCTGAGATCCCGCAGGTAGAGGTGCGACTGCTCGTTCGCTGCTTCGCCAGTGAGCTCCGAGAGAGCGCTGAACAGGACATAGCGTCCGTCCGAGCTTGCTCCCCTGGGGATCGGAACGACAGAGTTGCCTTCGCCCGCCGGCGCGCCGTCCTGTCCATTCGCGCGGCTTACGAGTGTGACGCTTACCGGGTTCGCGCAGAGATCGACGAGGTAGACCTCGGGGGTAAGCACTGGCGAGCCTTCGTAGACATAGAGGTTTGTGGCGGCGGAGGAGAACGCCACCTGGCAGCCTTCGCCGCCGACCAGCATCGGTTCTTCAGCGGGGCCGTTGGCTGGCGCTCCGCCCTGCGTCCTGCTTGCCAGCGTGGTGGTATCGGTCTGCAAGTCACGCACGTAGACCTGAGAGACGCTGTTGGATTGCATGCCCGCGACCAGGTTCGTCGCTGAGCTTTCAAAGGCCACGAAGCGTCCATTTGGCGATATCGACGTGCCACTGCTCGCTTCGTCGGCAAGCGCTCCGCTCGCTCCGTCGGCGCGGCTGACCGCGTTCGTGACGCCATCCTGCAGGTCTCGGACATAGACCGTCCTGGTGCCCGGCTGGTGGCTGCCCGCAGGGTCTTCGAGGTCTTCGACGCCATCTCTGAAGAGCACGTAGCGGCCGTCTTCCGAGATCGCCTCAGCTCTGGCGCCGTCTTCTTCGCCAAGGATCGCGCCCTCCCCGCCGGTGACGCGATCGACGAGCACGGTTTCGCCTGTCTGCAGGTCGTGCCGGTAGACGTGCAGCGGATGTTCTCCTGGTGGTGAGGATGGCAGGCCGCTCACCAGGTTGGACGCTGCCGAGGTGAAGATCGCGTAGCGCCCATCGCCGGAGATGAAGAGGTTTTCGACCCCCGTGCCTCCCCCCGGTTCGTTGGCGGGTTCGCCGCCTGTCCCGCTGGCGCGACTGACGAGCTTCACTTCGCCGGTGTGCAGATCCTTCACATAGGCCTCCTGCACACCTGCCGGCCCGTGTTCGCCAAGGTTCTGGGCGTCGCTGATGAATGCGACGTAGCGGCCGTCGGCGGAGATCGAGGGGGCTTCGCCGGCGCTCGCGTCGGCATAATCGCCCGATGGGGTGATAGAGGCTCCGAACGTGTCGCCCGGCGTTTCATCGCTGCTGGCAAGAGCGCTTGCGCAGAGCAACGCGAAGACGAGCGCGACCGCTGCCAGCAGCATCGAGCTTTGCTTCAGCGTCCTGGCGCAAAGCCTGGACATGTCCTTGTGCGGCATCCGGTGACCCCTTTCCACGAGGGCTCGAGATGGAGGGATCGGAGGGAGGTCTCCTGGCTTCCGAGCCTCCCGTCTCGCCTTCCCAGCCCTCTTGGGGCCAGTGGCTGCCGCTGGTGCATGCGACGGGCATCCTGCTCGGTCACAGTGGCGGGCCCGCGCCGGTCTCTCACCGGCTTCCCTGTCCACCGACCCTTTCAGTTGTCGCGCGGCAGCATAACGCAGCTGACCGTGACCGGCTTGCCTGACGCCGACGCGGTCGCTAGCATGTGCGCGTCCGCCGTGCGAGGGAACCCGGTGTGAATCCGGGACTGACGCGCAACGGTGTGATCCGCGCCCAGCAGTGGGACGGATCGAGTCCGAGTACTTGGCGGCGGATACAAGACATAAGGACCCTGTTCTCGCGAATGGACGGTCAGGTCTTCATCGCTCTCGCTCCATGCGGGCGCGGACGGAGAGCCGCCGTCCGCATTGGAAGGAGATCCAACATGAGGCATCGTTTGACCTGCCGGCTAGCGCTGATCGCGGCCGGCGTCTGTGCGCTGTTGGTGCCTGCGACGGCGCAGGCCACCTCGACAAAAGCGGAAATCGAAGCATCCGTGAGCAAAGGCGTGAGCTACCTGGAGTCGCTGCAGACGAGCAGCGGTGGCTTTGAAAGCGACTGGGATCTGAGCGCTCTGGCCGCTGGCAAAGCAGCTGCGGTGAACCTGCAGAAGGCCGGCGCTGCAACGAATGCACGAAAATGGTATTACGAACTGGTCGGCAACGAAACCGCGACGAAATGGCCCAAAGAAGCGATTCCCACCGAATATGAGCGCGCGGCGCTGAATGCCTACGCGGCCGGTATCGAACCGGCTCGAGTCTCAAAGACGCAGAACCTGATTGCCGGCATCTTCTCTTTCTACAACACCGAACATCCTGGCTACTACGGCGAACCGTCCGTGTTCGAGGGCACGATCTTTGGAGTGCTCGCGCTTGCCGACGCAAAGACCGAGGAAAAAAACCAGCGAGTGCCACAGGTCCTGCTGGAAAAGTCGGTCCCGGTGATCGAAGCCAACGAGCACACTGACGGCGGCTGGAACTATAAGCAGGCCGAAGGCAACGAAACCGTGCGCAAATCGGAATCGGAACCAGACACCACCGGGGCAGCGATCGCTGCTCTGTGTGCTGCCGGCGCCACCCCAACCGGCAACGAAGCAGTCAAAAAAGGCATCGCCTATCTGAAAGCCAATCTGGTCAACGCCACCGGCGCATTCGATTCGGAATTCGGAACAAACACCGACTCCAATGCATGGGCGGTGAGCGGGCTACAAGCCTGTGGCATCGAACCCCAGGAAGCGGGGTTCACAACCGCAGATAGCAAGACGCCTATCGACTTCCTTGTCTCCCAGCAGCTCGGAAGTGGAGCGTTCAGATACCTCACCAGCGGAGAATCGGCGAACGAATACTCGAGCCAGGACGCAGTGCGTGCGCTTGCGGGGGCGGGCTTCACGGCTCCGCCGCCGGTACCGACCGGTGGCCTCGAACAGTGGTATGCCGCGAGCAACTTCAGCACGAGCAAAAGCGTGAAGAGCTCGCTGGGCCTGATCATCAACAACGGCTCCGGGATGCTGAAGGTGTGCTCTGTCTCGATCGCTCCCGAAGCGACCACCACGACGCTTGAAGCGGTGCTGAAAGCGGCTGAAGCCAAATCGACTCCATCGTCGTGCGTGACCAGCCATGCCTCGGAAGCATCGACGAAAGCGATCACTCAGATCAACGGCTATCCGAGCACGCCCACGCCCGAATGGGACATCAGTATCAACGGTGGCGCGCAGGAACAGGCAAAGACCACCACGGTGATTCACTTGGGCGACACGATCTACCTGGACTACGTATAACCAACTCCAGTCGAGTCCCGCTAGGCACGCGGGGCTCGACTGGAACGGGCTTGGGAGGTCTATTCACATGCGGAAGACCATCGTGGCGCTTCTCACGGCGGTCCTGGTGACGGTCTCATCGGCGAGTCCTGCGCAGGCCGCGCTCACAGAAGTGAATGTGAGGATCGAGGGCGCCAGCAAGACGCTCTTCGAAGGCCCGATTCTCAGCGAAGGCCACGACGTGAGCTCCTACAAGGAAGACGGTGGCGGAGCCAAGGACCTGGCCGAACACTCCTGCGATGGGATCGACTCGCTCGACCCGGAAAACACCGTGACCGCCGCTACTTCGACCGCGGCGTCGGTCGATGCGATGAACCTGATTGGAGAAACGGACGCGCTCGCCGGCCAGTGGTATCCGTCCTTCGAAGACTATTTCGTGAAGCAGTGGGGAAAGGAAGCGGAAAATGCGGAAACCGGCAGCAGGTCCTGGGGCGTGCTCGTCAACAACGTCTTCACCAGCGTCGGCGGCTGCCAGTACGAGCTGGCCGCAGACGATGAAGTCCTGTGGATCTACAACGCCTTCGAATCGAGACCGATCCTCGGCCTCTTCGCGACCAGCGAGCATTACAGCTCAGGTATCCGGCCACTGACGGCCACTGCGCAAATGGGTCAGCCCTTCGAAGTGGAAGTCGCCGCTTATGACGATCAGGGAGAAGGGCAACCGCCGGCGACCCCTGAACGCAACTCGAAAGACACCGTGCCCTACGAAGCAGCGAGGGTCGCGCCGGTCGCGACGTCCGACACGGGGTTCGAGACGGTGCAGCTCGAAAGTCCCGAAGCCGTGCTCACCAACAGCGAAGGCAAGGCGAGCATCACCTTCACCACATCAGGGTGGCATCGGATCATGGCCGGCGCTCCTCTCGATCACAAGGGCGAAGAAGCTGCGATCCGCTCGAACCGTCTCGACGTCTGCGTTCCGGCTCCTGGAGAAACCGGATGCGGACCGCTACCGGCCGAAGACGCCGTTCGTACTCCGCCTCGATATCGACAGAAATCCACGTCTTCAGAAGAACGCCACGAAGAAACCCAGGTAAGCGGGTCTGGACTGAGTGGCTCCCCTGGCCAGGCATCGGGGGCAAAACCTGGGCAGGACCCGATCGCCCACCTGGCTGGCGTGAGCGTCAGCCAAACGCGTGTGGTGCTGCAACTCACCGCGGCGGGCAAGGCAACGGTGAGTATCGCTCGCTGGGCGAGAATGGGACGCAAGCACCGCTGGCGGACGTCCAAGCAGATCGCCGTGGCGAGCAAAGGCGCGGGCAGGGTTGAGGTGAAGCTGCCACACCTGCCGGCCGGTCGCTACCGCGTAACCGTCAGCGTGCCCGATGGAGGAGCGATCGTGAAGGTATTGACGATACCCGCGAGGCGATGAGCCTGCCGATGCTCGGCAGCCTTGCGAGCCGTCCACCGCTACGGCGACATGTCGCACGCACGCTGATGGTGCTGCCGGTGGCGGTCTCGCTCGCGGTGCCTAGCCTCGCCCAGGCAGCCACGGCGGCCGACTCGCGGTTTCAGCCAAATCTGGAAGCGACGGTGCGCTACCTGCAGGAAGCTCAGCAGGAAGACGGCGGCTTCGCCGAACCCGGCACAGAACCCTCCCCCGACTTCACTGCGTGGGTGACGCTGGCGCTCGCCGCCGCAGGGATTAACCCGCGTGACCAGACGACTGCGAGACAGCATTATGGGGCCGGGCACAGCGCCTACACCTACCTGGCTGAACATGCCCATGAAGCATCGCTGACGACGGATTTCGAGCGCGAACTGCTGGTTGTGGACGCCGCAGGTGCCTCGCCACGGGACTTCGGTGGGGTTGATCTGGTTGGCCAGATCCTTGGGCGGCAGATCGAGCAGGGTAGCGAAGCGGGCGCCTTCCCACACCAGGCAGGCTCCCCGGAAGCGGGCGTCAACGATACGATCTTCGCGATCCTCGCCCTCAGTCCAGTGCACGAACTGGCCGTCGAGGAAGCCGTGAGCCGCGCGGCGCAGTGGTTGGAAGCAGAGCAGAACTGTGACGGCAGTTGGCCCACCACGGACCCGCGGGTGGTGAGGCCGTGCAGGGCAGGGGAAAGGCGGCTGCTGCTTGGAGAACCAGAGGGCGAAGTCGACATGACCGCAGCCGCGGTGGAGGCGCTGCAGGCCGCCGGGCACTCAGACCCCGACGGTTTGGCCACGGCGTTTGCGTTCCTGCGCGAAGCGCAGACTGAAAAGGGCGGCTTCGCGGAGTTCTCTGGTGGAACGGAACCGAATGTCGCCTCCACCGCGTGGGTGGTCCAGGCGATGTGGTCGGCTGGCATCAACCCCGAAGATTGGACCACGCACCCCGATCTAACGAGCGACGAACCACTTGGCTATCTGGCCTCGATGCAGCAGCCGGACGGCCACATCCGCTGGGAGGCCAGCCAGGAACTGAACGGGATGTGGATGACCGCTTACGTCACCCCTGCGTTCACCGGCAACCCGCTGCCGATCCTGCCGCCCGCCTACGATCCGCTGCCCGCGCTGCCCCCTGAAGAATCGACCGGCGATGGCGCCACTCCTCCCGCTGCAGCGGCGCCTGGCAGCGGCGATGGCGGAGTCTCGGGCGAACGTGGCAAAGGGGTGATCGCCGGTGGTGGCGGCACGCACGCGCCGCTGTTCAGCCGCCCGCAGCCCAACAGCAAGGGCCACACTCCAGGTGGCGCGCGTCAGTTGGAAGGCCGCAAGCCCGCTCACGGCAAAGACGCTCAGAACCTACAACGGCGCAACCCTGGACGCGCACGTCGCAAGGCGGCGCCTACGATCAGCGGCGCCGACCGGGCGCGCCACAGGGTCTCTCATCCCAGCACGGTTGCCGGGAAAGGGGCTGGTCCGGATGGTGGGGCAGCCGGCGCAAGCGTGGGTCGCGGCAACGGCGGAGCATCGCTGCCCGGCGAGGCGACCCGATCCGGCCAAGCTGCCGCCGGTCAGGAGGTCAACGGCGTGCTGATCGGCGATCCAAGCGCATCCGATGCGAGCGGCCTTCTGGAAGCAGGGGCGCCGGGGCTGCACAGCGCAGGCGCCGGAGGCGATGAAGCCGAGTGGCCCATGGCTGCGACCGTGACGGCGATCGCGCTGCTGATGATCGCTGGCGTGCTGATCGAGCGCAGGCGTCCACAGAGGATCCTATGAGCGCAGAGCTGCTTGCATCGCTGAGCATCGCCGACGTGCTTGCCCGGATCGCCTCTGCACTGAGGGTGCCCGTGCTGGTCCTCGCGCTGCTGGCGCTGCTGCTCTGCGCCCTGGAGGTGGGAAGGTTCGCATGGGAGTGCTGGACGAGGATGCGCGCGGGTCGCGCTGGCCTGCGTCAGCTGGTCGCCCAGGTGATCTCCAACCCCGGAGGCGCCGCGCAGCTCGCCACCCGAGCACCCACGCGCCTGGCCGGTGACGCGCTGCTGCAGATCGCTCGCGCGCTGCTTGCCGCAGACCCCGCCGGGGTCGAGCACGCGCTCGCTGACTACGAGCTCTCCTCGCAGCGGCGCCTGGAGCGCACGCGGATCCTCGTGCGCGCCGGTCCGGCGCTTGGTCTGATGGGCACCTTGATCCCGCTCGCTCCCGGCCTTGCCGCGCTTGGGCACGGCAACATCGCAATCCTTGCGAACGACCTGCGGACAGCGTTTGCGGCGACCACGGTCGGGCTGCTCGTCGGCACGGTTGCCTACGCCCTGACGCTCACCCGTACCCGCATGTACGGCGAAGACCTCGCCGCGCTCGAGCGCGCGAGCACAGGGGCGGCCCTTGCACCTCAGGGCCATGCCGCAACCTCGCAACTAGAGCTGGCGGAGCCGCTCGCGTGAACCGGCACAGTGGCCTGGGCCGCCACAGCCCGATCGAGGAGGCTGCCGGAGACCCGCTTGACGGCTTGGTCAACCTGTTCGACATCGGCATCGTGCTCGCTGTCGCGTTCCTGGTCGCAGGTCTCGGATTCACCATCGATCGCGCCGCCCATAAGCTCACCAAGCGCGTTCCCGAAGCCGCGGGCCAGCGGCACACGCTGCCCGCGACCGCTGGCCGGCCGCACGCCACTGGTCGCGGGCAGCCCGTAGGCACCGTCTACCGCCTTGCCAACGGGCATCTCGTCTACGTTCAGAAGCCCCCGGCTCGCCGGGGCGGCCAATAGGCTGACGCGGGGCTGTCAGAGCAAAGCGCCGGATCGTCGATGATGGCGCGGCGGTGGCGGTCAGCGGCCCGGCGATCAGCCTTTTTTGGATTTCGTTTTGAACTTGTGCTTGGTGAAGCGGATCGAGCCGGACCAGGTGTATGTCTGAGTGCAGGTCGATCCGTCGCCGCTGCCGCAGTCGGAGGGGACCTGCTCGGATTCGCTGATCGAGACGGACTTGGTCACGACGCCTTTCTTCAGTTCGCTAGGCGCAAGCTTCACTTTTGCGCTCAGCGGCGCCACGTCTTTGAGGCCTTCGTGGACGTGCTTGAAGCCGGCTCCGGTGAAGCTCTCCACCCAGTCGTGCCAGAAGGAGGTCGTTTCGCACGGCAGCGGCCCACTGGCGGCGCCGGAGGTGGTTTCGTATTCGCTGAGAGCGATCAGTTCGAAGACGACGCCTTTGCCGGCGCCGATCCCGGAGCGGTGCACCTTCACCCCGCCGCCTCCACCGCCGCCAAAGTCGCCGGACGGTAGCCCGAGCGCGCCGCTGTTGCTGCAGTCCTCATCTTCGCTGTCTGTGTTCACGATTTTCCAGTCGCCAGAGCCTTCCTGGCCGAGGCCGTAGGCGGGAAAGCCACTGGCCTCAAGCGGGCTGCTCGAGGTCGTCGGCACGAGCACGTTCGGGTAGACGCTCTTCCATTTGAAGCTCGCGTTCACCGTCAGCTTGCCGGGGCCTTCGGAGGCCTCCTGCACGCTGTAGCTGCCTGAGCCCACGAAGGAGACCGTGTACTCGAAGAAGGGCTGGAAGGAGAGGTTGCGCGCCGGGGCATTCGCGGCTGTGCTGAGCGCGGGGGCGAAAAGTGAGAGGGCGGCCGCGACCGTGGCACTGGCCCCGGCGGCGCGGATCGATCGTTTAGGCATCGGCATGTCTGAGATCTTACGGCACGTCTATGTCGCGGGGCATGTGCTTCGCAATAGCGGACGAACGTATGTGATAACGTACCACCGATGGCAGCGCACGACTGGGACGGAGCAACCTACGACCGTATCTCGGCGCCACTGGAGCGCAACGGCATGGCGGTGCTCGACCGCCTGCCGCTGGAGGGGCATGAGACGGTTCTCGATGCCGGCTGCGGCTCAGGCCGGGTGACAGAGAAGCTGGCGGGGCGCCTGCCGCGCGGCCGCGTGATCGGCGTCGACGGCTCGGCCGGGATGATCGATGCCGCCAGGCAGCGTCTCGGCGAGAGCGTGGAGCTGATCCTCTGCGACCTGACCGAGCTCGACCTCGGCGGACGGCGCGTCGATGCTGTGTTCTCCAATGCCGTCTTCCACTGGATCTCCGATCACGATCTGCTGTTCGCGCGGCTGCACAGCGTGCTGGCAGACGGTGGCCGCCTGGTCGCGCAGTGCGGCGGAGAAGGCAACATGGCAGAGCTGCTGAGCGCGACGGTGAAGGTGGGGAGCGCGGATCCGTTCGCGCCCTATCTCGAAGGCTTCTCGGCGTGGAACTACGTTGGCCGGCAAGAGACGGCTGCGCGCCTGCGGGCTGCCGGGTTCACTGACATCGAGACGGCGCTCGTGCCGCGCCCGGCGCCATACGAAGACGACCTGCGGGAATGGCTGCGGGTGAACGCGTTGAGCGCACACTTGCCGCGCCTGCCGGAGGACCTGCGGGAGCGTTACGTTGACGCTGTGCACGCGGAGCTCGGGCCGGATCCGGAGCTCTCCTACATCCGCCTGGAGATAGACGCGGTCGCAGCCGCTTAGATGCGCTCGGCGTCCTGTGCGTCGAAGAACTCGGCGCCCTCGATGTTGAGCTGCGGCACCACCGGCTCCAGGAAGCGCGGCATCCACCAGTTACTCTCGCCCACCATCACCATCAGCGCGGGCACCAGCAGGCAGCGCACGACTGTCGAGTCGATCACGATCGCGACCGCCAGGCCGACGCCGAACTGCTTGATGGTGGGATCGCCGTTGAGCAGGAAGCTGCCGAACACGAACACCATGATCATCGCGGCGGCCGTGATCACGCGCGCGCTCGTGACCAGGCCGAGCACCACGGAGCGGCGGTTGTCCTGCCCCTCATGCACGTGTTCTGAGATCTGGGTGACCAGGAAGACCTCGTAATCCATCGAGAGCCCGAACAGGATCGCGAACATGAACAAGGGCACGTAGGAGACGATCGGCACGGGGCCGCTCAGGCCGACCAGTTTGCTCAGCCATCCGTACTGGAAGATCGCAGTCAGCACGCCGTATGAGGCAGCGATCGAGAGCAGGTTCATAAGCGCCGCCTGCGGCGGCACGACGACGGTCCGGAAGGCGATCACAAGCAGCGCGAAGCTGAGCAGAATCACGACCAGGATCTGCAGCGGCAGCCTGCTCGAGATCGTGGAGGCCAGGTCGACGTAGCCCGCGGTGCTGCCGCCCACGTCCGCGTGCATGTCGGTGCCCTTTTCCGCTTCCGGAATCACGTGGGAGCGCAGGCGTTCCACCAGGTTTGCCGTCGCTTCCTTGGCCGGTCCTGTGGTGGCGATCGCGTTGAAGTAGGCGGTGGTGCCCGATTTGCTGACCTGGGTCGGGGTCACAGCGGCCACGCCGCTGGTGATGGCGATGTCGTGCTGCAGGGTCTGCAGTCGCGGATCGGTTGCGCGCGGGTCGCCCTGGGCGCTTGCGCTCTGTGAGCTCGACGGCGTCGCCGGTTTGGCGGGGGTGCCGAGCGAGACTGCGATCAGCAGCGGCCCGTTGACGCCGGGCCCAAAGCCCTTGCTGATCAGGTCGTAGGCCTGGCGGGCGGTCGTGGAGGTGGAGAGAGCGGCGGTGTCCTGCTGGCCGAGCGTGAGTGACAGCAGCGGGATCGAGAGCGGGATCAGGATCGCCAGCGAGGCCAGGCCGGCAAGCACCGGGTGCCGGGCGATGTCCTGTGCCCACTTGGCCCACAGCCCTTCGCGCGCCTTTGCTTCGGAGTGCGGCGCGCGCACGCGCAGCGAGTTGATGCGCGGGCCGATCAGCGCGAGGATCGCCGGCAGCAGCGTCAGCGCCGCGGCCACCGCCACGACCACTGCGATCGCGGCCATCAGGCCCATCGTGGTCACCAGCGGTATCCGCGCGACCGCCAGCGAGACCAGCGCGATCGTGACCGTGCTGCCGGCGAACAGGACCGCCCCGCCTGAGGTTGCTGCTGCGCGCGCGATCGACTCGTCGACCGGGAGCTTGTCCTCGAGGCCGCGGAAGTGGCGCGTGACGATGAACAGCGCGTAGTCGATACCCACGCCCAGCCCGATCATCGTCGCAAGCGTCGGCGCCACAGTGGGCACCGTGGTCACGTGCCCGAGCAGTCGCACGATCGAGAGCGTGCACAGCAGCGCGATGATCGCGCTCAGGATCGGCAGTGGCATTGCCACGAGCGTGCCGAAGGTGAAGGCGAGGATCGCCATTGCCGCGAGGATCCCGATCAGCTCGCTGGACTCGGTGGAGGGTTTGGAGACCTTCTGGCCGAGCTGACCGCCGGTTTGGACTTCAAGGCCGGCGGCGGTGGCGGAATGAGCGGCATCAATGATCGTTTCGGCTTCTGAGACGGAGAGCGCGCCCGGACTCTCCGACAGCGTCACCGAGAGATAGCCGATCGTCTTGTCCTTGCTGAGCGCCGAGGCGCCAGCGGGGGAGAGCGGACTGACCACCGAGGCGACGTGTGGCGCTTTGCTCACCGACTTGGCCGCTTCTTCGACAGCCGCCGCGTGCTTCGGTTCGGTCAGCGTCCCTTTCTTGGCGTGCAGGACGATCGGGCTGCTGCCGTTGGACTGGTCTGGGAAGGACTGGGCGAGGGTGTCGCTGGCGCGCTGGCTGTTGGTGCCGGGCAGCGAGAGGTCGTCGTTGGTCTGTTCACCCAGGCGCTGAGAGACCACCACCAGCGCGACGGTGACAAGCAGCCACGTGAGGACCACCACGAGCTTGTGCCGGATGCACAGGTGCGCCAGTCGGTACAGAGCCCCAGTCATCGCCTTCCCCCAAGCCGCGGTTCAAGCTGTCGGGCGCAGCTTACTCCGAGGCCACGATCGCAGTGGGGCAATGGTCTGTCAAGCTCCGGGTCATGCCGAACATCAACGACCCGATCTTCGACGAGCCGCGCGAGCACGCCGGCTTTCGATGCCTGCGTGCCCGCCTGAGCCGCCAGGCCGGCAGTGAGCGGCTGGGATTGAGTCTGTGGGAGCTGCCGCCCGGAGAAGCGGCCTATCCCTACCACTACCACCTGGCCGAGGAGGAGCTGCTGGTGGTGCTCAGCGGGCAGCCAAGCCTACGTATGCCCGATGGCTGGCGTGATTTGCAGGAGGGCGAGGTGGTGCCGTTTCTGCGCGGTGAGTCCGGCGCGCACCAGATCGTCAATCGCACGCAGAGCACCGTGCGGTTTCTGGCTTTCAGTACCAACGGAGAGCCAGACATAGTGATTCGGCCCGACTCAAAGACGATCAACGCCTGCGAGCGGTTGCCCCACGGCGGAGGGCTGCGGTCGATCTTCCGCATGCAGGACGCGATCGATTACTACGATGGGGAGACGCCGCCGGGCAACGCTTGACTCAGCTGCCAAACCAGCGTGTGCGGCGAGTGGAGCCGAAGCGCTCCTTCTCTGCCATCAGGGCGGCGGAGGGCGCTTTGAATGTGCCGGTTCTGGAGGGGCCCGAGAGGAAGTCGATGTCCACGCTGCCGATGCGGCCCTCGCCGAACTCGATGTAACAGGTGCCGCGCCCGAGATGGCGTTCCGGCGGCTCGCCGGCGTGGATTTCGGCGATGATCGTCTGCGCGACGACACGGGCGGCCCCCTCGGCGAACACGCCGGCCTTGGGAACGCCCGCCGTGGCCACGTCGCCCACGGCATAGACGTTCGGGAAGCGTGTCTTCAGCGTCGCCGAGTCCACCGGTATGTAGCCATCCTCGGTCATGCCGCTGGCGATCACGACGTCGGGAGCGCGGTGCTTAGGCACCCCCAGGAACAGGTCGAACGACACCTCGCTGCCATCGTCGAGCTTTGCCACGCTGCGGTCCGGATCCAGCGCGCCGATGCGGCGGCCCGGGATGAAGGCGATGTCGCGCGCGGCAAACTCCTCTTCCAGCGCCGCAGAGGTCTCAGGCGAGGGCGGCACGGGGCTGCCCAGCGGCATCACAAACGAGATCCGGCAATCGTCACGGACCCCGCGTGCGGTCAACTCGTCGTGCAGAAGCAGCGCGCACTCGCTGGGCGCCGGCGGACACTTGAACGGAGCGCCGCAGACGCCGATCACCGCGTGTCCTTGGGAGAACGTGGGGATGATCTGGGAGAGACGTTCTGCACCCGCCACCGAATAGAACTCGTTGCCACCCTCTGCGAGCCCTGGCGTGGCGTCCATGTCGTAGCTGGCGCCAAGCGCGATGACGAGGACGTCGGCCTCGTGCTCGCCGGCGTCGGTTCTCACGCGCCGAGCCTCAGGGTCGATCGCGGTCACGGTCTCCCGCAGGAGACGCACACCGGGCTTTACGATGTCACGGTAGGGCAGGCGAACCGCCTCCGGCGTGGCGCGGCCGAACATGACGTCGAGCTTGGAGAAGCCGAACACGAAGGCCTCGCCTTGGTCGATCAGCGTCACATCGACCTCATTGCCAAGCGCCTCCGAGAGCACCGTGCAGAGCTCCAAGCCCCCGAATCCTGCGCCCAGCACAACGATACGCTTGCTCATCTCATCCCCCTTCAGGTATGGGAGCCCATGGTCGGCTTGTCGTCTTGCAACGTATCGCACGCCCGATGGATGGGGCTGTAGCCTGCGCCGATGAGACGCTACGAGGTCATTGTGCTGAAGCCCGGCTACACCACGTGGGCGACGCCTTCACAGCAGCGCGCCGATGGCACGATCACCCTCGTCAAGGGCGCACAGAACCTGGTGGTCGATACCGGTGGGCCGTGGGACAGGGAAGCGATCCTGCGGGGCCTCGAAGGGGAAGGCCTTACGCCGGACCACATCGATTATGTGATCTGCACGCATGGACACTCAGATCATGTGGGCAACGTCAATCTGTTTCCGCAAGCGACGCTGATCGTCTCTTACGACGTCTGCAACGGCGACCTCTACACGTTTCACCCCTTCGCCGAGGGGCAGCCGTACAGGATCGACGACGAGGTGGATGTGATCCCCACGCCTGGTCACACCGAGCAGGACGTGAGCGTGGTCGTGCGCACAGCGGACGGCATCTACGCGGTGGTCGGCGATCTATTTGAGTGCGCGGAGGACTTGGAGAACGAAGAGCTTTGGCGCGCATGCAGCGGGAATCCCGAGACGCAGCGAGCCAGCAGAGATAGGGTGCTGGCGCTTGCCGATTTCATCGTGCCCGGTCATGGCAACGTGTTTGAGGTGAAAAGGTGAGTGCGCCGGCGGTGTGGAGCCGCGCCGGACGCGAGAGTCTGGTCTAAGCTTTCGCCGATGCTTGACCTTGACGCATATCTTGAGAGGATTGGCCTCGATGGACGGCCGAGCATCGAGGAGGTGCATCGTGCGCATCTCCTCTCGATTCCCTTCGAGAACATCGACCCGCAGCGGGGAGTGGCTGTCTCACTGGATCCGGAGGACCTCGAGCGCAAGCTCGTCGCGGACCGCCGCGGCGGTTACTGCTTCGAGCAGAACCTCCTGTTGAAGGCGGCGCTCGAGGCGCTTGGCGCCGAGGTGGAGCTGTTCTTGGCCCGCGTCCGTCGCGGCGGCGGAGGAGGGGTGGTGCGTCCGCGCAGTCATCTGGTGATGCGCGTGAAGACGCAAGCTGCCGTGTGGCATGCCGATGTCGGCTTTGGCCTTGGCAGCCTGCTCGAGCCGCTGCCGTTCGGCCCGGGCGCAGTGCACGAGCAGGCCGGTTGGCGCTTCCGTGTGGTGCAGGATGGCCGCGAGCTGGTGCTGCAGCAGATGGAGGGGGAGCAGTGGGGCGACCTGTACGGCTTCATTCCTGAGCCGGTGCCGTTCATCGACGTGGAGACGAGCAACTGGTGGGTATGCACCCATCCTCGCTCGCCTTTCGTCACGGGCTTGGTCGTAGGCGCGCAGGGGCGGGATGGCCTGCGCATCTCGCTGAGCGACTGGTCCGATCTTGCCCTCACCGAAAGCGCCCCGACGGGCGAGACGGTCGTGACCTCGGTCATGGCAGAGCAGATTCCACAGCTGCTGGACGAACGCTTCGGCCTGCATGGCTTCGCGCTCGACGGGTCGGTGCGGGTGGTGCCCGCTTAGCCTGCTCTACAGCGGCGGGACCTGGTTGTCGACCTGAGGCCCGTGGTAGAGGTGATCGTGGTCGCTGCACGCGGCAGGGAAGCGGAACTGGACGCTGTCGCTGCGTACGCCGTTGTAGCTCGCGAACAGCGTCGCATGCCCGACCGTGCCGACCTGGCATTTCGGGTCGGTGCTGCTCTTCACGCGAACGACGATCTTCATGATGTTCCCGGGATATCCCCACCTCATCGCATAGTGCGAGTGGTAGACGAGGTGGTGCTCGACGGTCATGATGATCAGACGGTCGGGCTGGCCTGCAAAGCGGTCAACCTGGCAGAGGATGCCGGAGACCGTGCCCGCGCCCAGGTCGATGTTGCCGTGCCCGCGCGCGAAGCTGCCGGTAGCGCCGGTGATCGGCGGCCCCGTGTGAAAGCCCCAAGGTGGGATCCCGCCGACGATCGGGATCTGGGCGCAGTCCTGAAGCGGCCTTCCGGTGGCTGTGCCGGCCGTGCTGACCAGCGCCAGCATCAGCGTCGCCAGCAGGAGTCCGAGTCCGCCTCGCGTGCTCATGAGATCCAATCGGCTGCGCCTGCGCCGACCTTGAGCGCCCTCTCAACTCCGGCGAGCGCGGCCGGCATCGTGGGCGCCGGCAAGCATCGCCGGTGCCCACGATGAGATCAGCCGAGATGAATGCTCTGCATCGAGATGCCGGCCACGCGGCCTTCCTCGATTTCAAAGAGGGTGACGCTTTCCCCAGGGCCCGGCAGGTCAAAGAGATTTGCGTTGGATTTCTTGATGTGCGGGTATGCCTGCTTGAGCTTCGAGACGGTTGACCCGATGCCGATCCCGTTGGCCGTCTTGAAGCGGTCAAGCGGCGTGTCGAAGTTCTTCTTGGCCCCGTAGGCGAGGCTCATCAGGCCGGCCTCGATGCTCACCTTCACGACCTTGATGGGGGCGGTTGTGCTCGTCTGCGCCACGATGAAGCTGGCCGTCCCGTCCTTGTCTTTGGCGCTTTCGTAGTTGCAGCCGCTGTCGCTGCAGGTGCCGCCCTTGCCCCAGGCCGAAGTCGCAGAGGCCAACGACGCTCCCAGCTTGACGCCCGCGAGCGATTTGACCGGGACGATGAGCGTGCTGTGTGTCGTGGGCAGTGCCGCTTGGGCTCCTGCGGCCAGCGCGAGCGCGAGCACTACGCTTGCAAGCAAGCTGACGCGAACTCTCATATCGGCGATTCCCTTCCCTCGATGTGCGCGCACTGGGCATGCACGGACGGGCATTCGCCGTCAATGTGATCATGGCAGCTATGCCCCGTGGCTGCCGCGGCCGCTCTGGCTGGGACTGCCTCTATAGGTTGCGGACGCGTCGGCCGATCTCACGGTCTTGTGGATATCCGGCGGAGTCCCAGAATGCGGCGGCCGTCGTGTCGTCGTATCCGACCAACGCGGTGATTCTGGAAGCGCCTTGGCGGCGCAGGTGCTCCTCGCCGGCGCGGACGAGCGCCAAACCGATCCCCTGGCGGCGATGGGTGGAGATAACCGCGAGCCGATACATGTTTCCCCGCCAACCGTCCCAGGCCGCGATCAGCGCGCCCAGAATCGTGCTGTCACCGTCAGCGATGAGCAGGCTCCCTGGCGTTTCTGAGAGCAGTCGCTGCACGTCCTCCAACCGGTCGGCGGTGCTCGCGTGAGCGCTGCGACTTTTGTGCCACAGTTCCAGGACTGCCGATGCGTCCTGTGCCTGTCCCATGCGCACGGTGGGGTAGCGGCTGGTCAAGCGACGAGTCTACTTCACTAGATCGGGCGGACGTATCCGGGGCGGTACCCGAATGGGTAGATGTGATGGGGAGTCGTGCCTGGCTCTGCTTACCTGGCTGCGGGCTCCGGATCTGTGTGCCGGGAAGCCGCAAACCGACCTGAGCGAGGTACACGATGCGCGCCAAGCGCGAGCTTCACCTGGGCTACAACGTACTTGCCGATGGGATGCATCCGGCTGCCTGGCGCGCGCCCTACACCGATCCAGTTGGCCCGCTGACCCGCGACTGGTGGGTTCACGTGGCGAAGGTCGCCGAGCGAGGAACCTTCGACGCCGTATTCCTGGCGGACAGCCCTTCGCTGTGGAGCACTGACAAGCCGGGCAGGTTCGAGCCCACGATTCTGCACACTTATCTCGCCGCGAAGACGGAGCGCATCGGACTGATCGCGACTCTCTCCTCCTCGTTCGAGAGCCCCTACAACCTGGCACGGCGCGTGGCCTCGCTCGATCACCTCAGCGGCGGCCGCGTGGCGTGGAACGTCGTTACCAACGCCCAGGCGCAGGCCGCAGCCAACTTCAGTGCCCAACCTCATCTGAGCCGGGAGGACCGTTACCGGAAGTCCGAGGAGTTCGTTGAGGTCGTCCGCAAGCTCTGGGACAGCTGGGAGGACGACGCGGTCGTTGCCGATCAGGCGAGCGGCGTGTACGCCGACGCTGACAGGGTTCACCAGATCGACCACCACGGTGAGTTCTTCGATGTGGCGGGCCCGCTCACCGTTCCCCGTTCTCCCCAGGGCCAGCCCGTGATTTTCCAGGCGGGTGGCTCGCCGTCGTTCTTCGAGGCGGCCGCGCGCTCGGCCGACGCTGTCTTCTGCGCGCTCGGGTCGATCCCGCACGCGCGATCCTTCGGCGAGGAGTTGCATCGCCGCATGGCACGCCATGGACGCAGCCCTGACTCGATCCGGATCATGCCGGGCCTGGCCGTCGTGCTGGGTGGAACTGAGGCTGAGGCCCACAGGCGCTTCGACGAGCTGAATCAGATAGCCGGCGAGGACCGCCTGGTCGGCTTTGCCCGGCAGCTCGGCGTCGAGCCCGACGTGCTCTCCTGGGATGGCCCGTTGCCACAATGGCTGATTAAGTCGAGCGAGCTGTCGAGCACCGGCTCACAGGGCGGCCGCGAGATCATCCTCGACATCGCACGTCGTGACCCGAGCCTGACTGCACGCCAGCTGATGGACCGCGTCATCACCACCCACCGGCTGGTGGTGGGCACGCCCGAGCAGGTTGCCGACAGCATCGAGGAGTGGTTCCAGGCGGGCGTCGTCGACGGCTTCAACATCCAGCCGGACGTCAACCCCTCGGGCGGTGAGGCATTCGTCGAGCATGTCGTGCCGCTGCTGCGGGCGCGCGGCATCTTCCGCCACGAGTACGCGGGCACCACGCTGCGAGAGCACCTCGGCCTCCCCAGGCCACTGTCGCGCTATGCCGAGGCGGCTGTCGCTGATGCTCTCTCCGCCGGGGCGTGAAGTCGGCCCTTGGGCTCTGTGTGAGGGCTCCACACCAGGGCCTACAATTCGCCTGACGAGGTACTGAACGCGATGACCGAGCTACCGATCAAGGCTGTGCTCGCCGACGTGGATGGCACATTGGTGACGCAGGAGAAGCTTCTGAGCGAGCGTGCGATCGCGGCGGTCGGTCGTTTGCGCGAGCAGGGCATCGAGTTCGCCGTGACCAGCGGCCGTCCTCCCCGCGGCATGTCGATGCTGATCAAGCCGCTCGCCCTGACCACACCAATCTCGGCTTTCAACGGCGGGCTGATCGTAGGTCCGGACATGTCGGTTCTGGAGCAGAGAACGATCCCCGGGGTGGTGGTCGGCCCGGCAATCGAGCTGCTGGTCGCTGCCGGGCTCGACGTGTGGCTCTATAGCGGCGCTGACTGGCTCGTGCGCGACCTCAAGGCACCCCACGTCGACCGGGAGTCGAGCACGGTGAGGTTCGAGCCGATAGTGGTCAAGAGCTTTGAGGGCATAAAGGAGGTCGCCAAGATCGTGGGGGTCTCCGACGACCACGGCTTGGTGGCGGGCGCCACGGAGCGGGCGCGCGAGAAGTTCGGCGACCACGTCTCCGCCGCGCAATCCCAGCCCTACTACCTCGACATCACCCACCCTCGAGCGAACAAGGGCGAGGTCGTCAGCTACCTCTCCGCGCATCTCGGGATTCCCGCCAACCAGTTCGCGACGATCGGGGACATGCCCAACGACGTGCTGATGTTCGCCCGCTCCGGCCTCAGTATCGCAATGGGCAACGCGGGCGCGGAGGTACAGCGTGCCGCACGGCGGGTGACAGCTTCCAACGAGCAGGAGGGGTTTGCGAAGGCGATGGAGCGCTTCGTGCTGCGTTGAGCGGCAAGCGGGAAACTGTGTACGTTGTCAAGAATCAGAAGAGCGCTTGTCCCATCCGTGAAATGGTGAGTGGTCGCCCGCATCCCACGCTTCGCGCAGCCCGGGCTTGCTGAGATCCCAGTCGGGGCGGATCTCGCAGGTCACGGTCCGTAGGTCGTGCCAGAGATCCACGAAGGAGGGACGTCCCCAGAACCAGTAGCCGTTGTAAATGCTGTGGATGACCAGCCCAGGCTTGATCACGAGGGTGTAGGGGATCATCGGGTCGTGCTCGGGGTCGGTGTACTCCTGGATTTCGAGATCCTTCTGGACGGTCCGATCCGGGTCGGAGAGGAAGGGCCACTGGGCGCCCATCGACGCGCGGAACTCCTGGCTTGTGTGATGGTCGTCGGTTGAAATCGTGGCCACCTGCGTGTAAGCGACCGCGATCTTGGGGTAGTTGGAGGCGATTTCGAGGTGCTGCTGGTGCTCCTTGGGGCAGTAGTGCCCGCGCGCGAGCGTGAGGATCAGCGGGTCCTCGCCCTGGATCTCGCTGAGCTTTCGAGCAACGTTCTCGTGATCGGGCAACTCGTAGTCGGGGAAGGTGGCGCCGGGGGCGATGTCGCTGCGCATGATCTGCTCCTGTCTATGGTTGGCAGTGGCGAACCTCACCGTCATCTTGCTCGCAGAGCGCCTTCAGCGCGGCGCCGTCAGCTCGAGTCGCTCGCGTCGTGGGTGCGGGCGGGATAGGATGAGGTCCGGATTTAGCCAACGTGGGGGGTGTAGAGATGGCCAGTCGTTGTGCTCGTGCGCTGGGCGTGGCAGTCGCGGTGTCCGCGGCGGCCGTGCTGTGGGTGCTTCCGGCCGTGGCGACGGCGTGCTCGGTCTCGGAAAGCAAGCTGAACGGCGTCAAGTCGTTCTCCGGCACTGCAAGCGAGGGCTACGACAGCGGCACGGTGGTGTGGACGCCACCTGTGCTTTCCGGCGGAACGCAGGTCACCTACACCGAGTCGATGGACAGGCAGGCGAGCGACATGAAGCTCACCGACCTCACCCAGGCCGACCCGGGAAGCGGGACGTTCGCGAACGCCGCGATGCCGTCAGGGGGCACGATCACGATCAACGACACCTACAGCGACACGCTGGGCGGAATGGCGACCCAGAGCACCAGCGGGCCTACGATCGCCGGTGGTGGCAACGGGGGCGAAGGCGCGCAGATCTACCTCAACACCTTGGCGTGCAACTACTACCTCCTGATTCCGTACGCGATCTCCGCCCCGACGCAGGCGAACATGCCCGGAATCCCCGCCGATACCGGCGTCTACGACGCGGCTCAGACGCCTACGATGCCGATCCCATCCAATCTCACCCTCAAGGGCACGGCGACGATCCCCGCCAGTGGAGGAGGCACATCCGCTAGCACCGGCGCCATCTACGACATGAGCGCCGACCCGACATGGCCGATCGTCCCCGACTCGTTCGCCGCGCAGAACGACCTCAGCGGCGATCCGGGGACAGCGACTGTGACCTGGGACCTGACGCCGCAGCTATCGGCGGCGAAACAGAAGCCGCCCAAGAAGAAACCGCACAAATCCAAGGCGCACAAGAAAAAACCCCGGAAAAAGAAGCCGCACAAGCGTTAGGGGCAGGATCTCCACCAATCGCTTGCGATCAGGCCCAGGCAAACGTCGGTCTGAATAACGCAAACCCGCCCTGGCAGCGACCGCTGCGATGGGGGAGACTGTGTTGACGTGGATCTGGACGCCATCCAGGATCGCCCCGTCGAGCTCCTCCAGCGTTTGCTGCGCTTCAACACGAGCAACCCGCCGGGCAATGAGCGTGAGTGCATCGACTGGATCAGAGGACTGCTGGAGGATCTCGGCTGTGAGGTGCGCATCGTCGCGAGTGAGGCCGAGCGCCCGAACCTGATTGCGCGGCTGGCCGGTCGTGGCGAGTGTGCTCCACTGCTGCTGCAGGGCCACGTCGATGTTGTTGCGGCGCGCGGGCAATGGCGGCACGAGCCGTTTGCCGGCGAGTTGCACGACGGCTACGTGTGGGGTCGCGGCGCGCTGGACATGAAGGGCGGCGTGGCGATGATGCTCGCCGCGTTCATGCGCGCGAAGGCCAGCGGAACGCCGCCGCCGGGCGATGTGATCCTGTGCCTGATGGCCGACGAGGAGGCCGGCAGCGAGCTCGGCGCCGAATTCCTCGTGCGTGAGCACCCGGAGCTGTTTGCGGGCGTGCGCTATGCGATCGGCGAGTTCGGCGGGTTCACGATGGACGTCGCCGGACGGCGGCTCTATCCGATCATGGTCGCTGAGAAGCAGGTCTGCTGGTCGCGCGCGATCCTGCGTGGCCCGGCCGGGCACGGCTCGATGCCGATCCGGGACGGGGCGATGGGCCGGCTCGGCAGGTTGCTGGAGCGGCTCGACCGTCGCCGGCTGCCCGTGCACGTGACGACGGTCGCGCGCGCGATGATCGAGGCGACCGCCGCCGATCTGCCGCCGGCGCTTGCGCTGCCGCTCAAGGGCCTGCTCGTGCCGGGCCTCACCGATCGCCTGCTCGATCTCATGGGCGAGCGCGGTCGGGTGTTCGATCCGCTGCTGCACAACACCGTCAGTGCGACGATCGTGGGTGGTGGGGAGAAGGTCAACGTGATCCCGGATGTGATCTCGCTGACGCTCGATGGCCGTCTGCTGCCGGGGTTCGCTCCAGAGCAGCTGTTCGCCGAGCTGCGCACGCTCACGGGCGTCGAGATGGAATTCGAGGTCCTGCGCCACGACCCCGTCGCGGCCGAGCCCGACCTGGCGCTGTTTGGCGTGCTCGCCGGGGTGCTGGCAGAGCTCGACCCTCAAGCCAAGGCGATACCGATGCTGCTCCCCGGCATCACCGATGGGCGGTTCTTCTCCCGGCTCGGGATCCAGACGTACGGGTTCCTGCCGATGCAACTGCCGGCAGAGATGCCCTTCATGCGGCTGATCCACGCCGAGAACGAGCGCTTGCCGGCCGATGCCGTTGAGTTTGGCACCACGGCGATCGGACTCGTGCTCGAACGCATCGGCTAGCCGGAAGCTCGGCGCTATGTCTGTCACGACCCGCGTCTCAGGCGACTCGACCGGCCGCTGTCACGCTCCAGCCTGGGGCCCACGGAGGCATCTTGGCGGCGCAGCGTTGCCTGCTAAAAGAAAGCGGATGACCCGGACTCGGTCCTACGAACGCAACCGGACTCCATCATCACGACAGGGCAAGAAGGTCGCCACCCCACAGTTTCAGTCGGCGCTTCTCTTTGCGGGCATGATCGACGCCACCGAGGCTGCAAGCGCTGCCCACTCCCGTCAGCTCGCCGCGCTGGATTGTGATTGCTGATGCGCCAGGGCCCGCTCGCCGGTCGGTATCCCGCGGTCGCGGCCATGGTGATGTGCGCGCTGATTCCCTACCTGGCGTTGTCCGCTGCGCTCGAGCCGCTGACGCCGATCATCGCCAAGCAGCTGCACATGAGCCCGCAGACGATGAGCCTCAGCTCCGGCCTGGCCAATGCCGCCTACGCGGCCGGCACGGTGCTGGCGGTCCAGCTCGCCCAGCATCTGCCGCAGCGACGGATGCTGATCGTCTACGCCACGGTGCTCTTGATCGGCTCGGTGCTTGCGGCGGCGGCTCGGGATCCGGGGATGTACATCGCAGGTCACGTGCTCCAGGGCCTTTGCACGAGCCTGCTGCTCATCTCTGCCGTGCCGCCGCTCGCGATCGGCTATCCGGCGAGCAAGCTGCACACCACGGCGATGATCATGAACCTGTGCATCTTCGGGGCGGTTGCGCTTGGCCCGGCGATCGGCGGGCTGCAGGCGCAGTCTGACGCCTGGCGGCCGCTGTTCTGGGTCATCGCCGCGATCGCGCTGAGCGCCTTGGTCCTGGCCGTGCTGACGTTCGACGATGCGCCGCCTGCCGATCCTGGCTCGCCGCGCGATCTGCCGGCGCTCGCGCTGGCAGCCGTCGGCTGCACGGCGGCATTCTTCGGCGCCTCAGAGCTGCTGACCCACCCCTTCCTCAACGGCCTGACGATTGTGCCGCTGCTCGGCGGCCTCGCGACGATCGTCGTCCTGATCGTCTACCAGTTCCGCGCGAAGCGACCGCTCTTGACGATCCGCTCGATGCTCACCAGCACGATGCCGGTCGCGGGCATCGTGGTGGCGCTGTTCGCGGCGGCAGCGTCGGTGTCCGCCACCGCGTTGACCGCGAGCGCACTGGCCGGGCGCTACGGGCCGCTGCATCTGGGCCTGCTCTATCTGCCGGAGGTCGCCGGCGCGGTGATCACCGCGATCCTGCTTGGTGCGCTCATCACCAGGCGCGCGATCCACTATCTCCCGTTGGCAGGGATGGTGTTCCTCGCGGCCGGGATCGCGGTGTTCCGCATCGACGTGCCTGCGGGCGAAGCGGCCACGCTGGTCGGCTCGGGACTGACCGGCATAGGCCTCGGCGCCACAGTCGCGCCCGCGCTGTTCGTCGCCGGCTTCTCGCTCCCCTCCGCCAGCCTCCAGCGCGTGTTCGCGATCGTGGAGCTCATGCGCGCGGTGGCGGCGTTCATGATCGCGCCGGTCTTCGCCCATTTCGCCGCGACCGTCGGCGGCAGCCCCGATGCCGGCACCGGCACCGCCCTGTGGATCGGCCTCGGAATCGCTCTCGGCGGCGGCGCGCTCGGCGTCGCGATCTACGCGCTCGGAGGCGCGCGCCCGCAGACGCCCGACATCGAGCGCTTCGTAGCAGGCGAGGCGCCCGCTTGGTACTCACCCCCACTGCTCGCGAAGGTCCGCCCGGGTTTGAGCGCTGCACAGCCCGCCACCGAAAGCGTCAACTGACATGGCGTCGACCGGCGCAGATGCCACAAAGCCTGCCTCGCCGGCTGGCCCGGTGATCTTCGCCTACGACGGCTCCGAGCTGGCAAAGCTCGCGATCGAACAGGCCGGCCGCCAACTTGCGCTTGGACGCGAAGTGCTGGCCGTCTGCGTTTGGCAGCCAAATGATGTCGGATTTCTACCCATCAACGAGCGGCACCCCAACGCCGCCGAGGCCACCGAGGTACGGAAAGCCGCGGAGGAGACCGCCGCACACGGAGCATCTCTGGCAGAGAAGGCGGGGTTTCGAGCGCAGAGCATCGCGGTCCGCGCAGCGCCAACTTGGAAGGGCATCGTCGACATCGCCAACGAGCACGAAGCGAGCCTCATCGTGCTGGGCTCCCACCGCCGTCGCGGGCTCGTGGGACATCTGCTCGGCAGTGTCGCCGCCGCCGTGATGGCGCACTCGGCGTCCTGCGTGCTGATCGTGCAGTCCTGACAGCCGGCACCTTCTGCCACATCGGGCAGAGGTCGATCAACTCACACTTCTAGGCGCGACGGTTCGAGCTGACTTTGGGTCATGGGCGAAACTGTTCGGCGCGCAAACCAAGTGCTCTTTGAGGTGCCTGTGATCCGGCTCGTCTAATAGCCGCAGCCACAAGAGCCGCGCCGGAGCGTTTCGTCCCAAGGCGATCGTATGGTGCGTGCGTGCCGAGGATCAGCGCCTTCTACGGGATCACGATCTGGATGTATTGGAATGAGGGCGCTCACGCACGTCCGCATTTCCACGTCCGCTACGCAGGGCAGACCGCGTCGGTGGATTTCGCTGGCACCGTGATCGCGGGCTCGCTTCCACGGCGCGCGCTCGTGCTGGTCGCAGAGTGGGCGGTTCTGCACGAGGACGAGCTTGCGACGGACTGGGAGCGCGCGCGACAGGACGAGCCGCTGGAGCCGATCGATGCTCTGGCGTAACATGGCTTCCGTGGAGCAACTGCATGACGTCATCGGTGTCGAGGTCAGCGGCGAGTACCGACTGCGCCTGACCTTTGACGACGGAACAGTGGGCGAGGTCGACTTCGCGGGACACGAGTGGCGAGGTGTCTTTGAGCCGCTGCGCGATCCCGATTACTTCGCGCGCGTGGCAGTAGACGCCGAGGCAGGCACCGTCATGTGGCCAAATGGCGCTGACATGGCCCCTGAGCCGCTCTACGCAGAGGCTCGTGAGAACGCGTCTCGCTCAGCTGGCGCTAGACGCTAAGCCCACCTCGCTGCCACCGCACGATGGTCGGGCACATCATCTAAAATCTCATCATGCTGACTGGGCTCGTCATCGGCACAATCATTGCAGTCGTGGGACTCTCGCAGTCATTTCCAAGGCGTCATGAGCCTGAGCCGCCGAACAGTCGATGGAAGCTTCCATCGCTGATCCTCATGGCAGCTACCTGCATGGCCTTCATGGTTGTTGGTCCGTGGCCAGTGGTCTGGGCGGCGCTGTTTATTGTGCTCTTCGTGGAGATCGGCTTCGTGCTATGTGGGCGCAACCCTTGGTGGATGCAGGGCCGTCTCGATTGGCGGCGCCAGCGGCCCATAGCGCTTCCCTGAACGGTGGATAGGCGAGGACCACGAGCGGCCAGCGTGAACGGTATCGGTGTTGCCGAGATCAACCATTCCCACCGCGTGGTTTGTTTGCCGACAAGAAAAATGGGCGAAACTTTTCGGCGCGCAAACCATGCGTTGATGGTGGCGGCGCCGCTGGATATCGGCGTAGCCAGGCCCCGCAAGCGCGCTTTGCCCCCCCCCCCCCCCGAGGGCTAGCGAAGCCTCTGGATCATCCGCTTGAGACGGCCACGGCTCACTTTGATCTCCTTCGCCATCGAGGTGATGCTCAGGCCAAGAGTGTCGCCCCGCTCGACCAGTCGCCATAGCTCTTCGCGAATCGGTGCAATTGCTGCGCTATGACGCGATCTCTCCTCGCTGAATCGTCGCTCTACTTCCCGCAGGCCATCGAGGACGACCTTACGTTGCTGAGATACATTGTCGTCGTTCACGTACAGGAGTCTTGCATTCGCAGCCGTAGAACTATGCACCGCAAAAGGCGAAGGGGCCTCAGGCGATCTTGAGTCAGTGGTGCCCTAGCTGGGCGCCTTGTGGCGTGCTGCTCGTCTAGACATCTGGATTAGCGCGATGGCGACCACGTAGAAGACGGCTCCCACCCCTCGAAAGCCGCCGAAAACGAAGAAAAGGCCCATTGCTGGCAATGCCGCCCAGTACCATGGCGACTTCACCTGATCTCGCCAGGACGCTATGCGCCACCTCGGGTCGTTCGCAGCTTCTTTCGCCTGGCTCGCCCATCGTTCGGCAAGCCGCTGATCCCACGGCTTCTTGGAAGCATTCGAGGTCACGGCTCGAAGGGTACCAACGGACGTTGAGCCTTTGGAGGACAGAGGGCTCGCTGTGCGCTGCTGGCGGCGTTCGTACGCCGCAATGGTTTGTTTGCCGACCAGAAAAATTCGGCGCGCAAACCACGCGCTGATGGCGGCGGCGGTTAGCGTTGGCTAACGTGCGCCGCGCTCGGCTGTATCAGGCAGCTCGATCGGCCTTAGCCGAGCAGTCTCACCTACCGGGACTTACAACTCGTCAAGCCAGCGCTTATTCCAGCAGCCCGAGTGCATGGGCGATTTCAACGTTGAGAGGACATCAGGGGAGCGTTCTGACGAGGTTTTCGTGCGGTCCAAATCGATCTATCGGGTAGTTCTCCAGCGCGAGAGAGACGCCGATCACGGTATACGTGGTGATTAGGGTCTCATGACGAAACCGCTGCGTCTCGGGCATGTTGGACCATCCGGGCTCGGCTGTACCCCCATCTGGCCTCGGCCACTCTTCGCCTTTGATCTCCTGAGCAACCGCCATACCCTTACCGAACCGACCTTGACGCGCTGCGTCACTGGCTGTCCAGACGAATGTCTGGTAATAGCCTGGGTTCCCCTTGTAGACGATCTCGGAATAGACGTGGTTGTGGGCGCCGATCATGATTCTGAAGTGCGGAGGCGAGAACGAGTCAGGGTCGGGAGAGTCGAGATCAGCGAAGGTTGTGCGCCCCAGCTTTACGTAGACAGGCGCGTGGTAAGGGCGCCCATGTATTCGTTGCCACCGCCAGCGAGCAAGCGGTCCAGGGGGTCGAGGAACCTGTAGCACAGGTTGAAATCTTCTTGATCGCGTCGTGACCGAAAACGCAAGTACGGTGTTGTCGTCGTCGGAGACGGTCTGCACGTAGTAGTCACGGTCGATGAAGGTAGAGACGAGGAATGCTCTGCGGACGCGACGCTCCTGACGGCCCGCCGCACCGTCGTCCCAGTCTGAGTCGCCGGGCCGGACGTACTCGATGTAGTCGTCCTTGATCACGGTGCTGCTCATGGCCGGAGGCTCCCCCAGTACGGCGACGAAGAAGGAGAGATGCGCACCCGTACCGAGGCGGGCGAGGCGGGCGTAGCGATCCGCGCGACGGCCAAACGTCCTTCGCCACCACGCCCGAGTTGCCCCTCCGATCGCTAGGAGGCCAGCGAAGCCGCCGAGTAGCGCGGCGACGAATCCGACATCGGATGGGCTGATCGTCGCGACGGCCATGGCGATCATCGTCTCAGCAGGGCTCGACAGCAGGCGGTGTCATGCTGCCTCCAGAAGCGTTTCGCTCCGGAACCCTTTACTCGGGCGAGTTAGCCGCGTCAGGTAGTCCTATGACCACCTCGTTGCGCGAGAGGATTGCTTCCTTGCGGCCGCCAAGCCGGACGCGTCCACGCGCTGTACGCGGCTTGTCTTTTGGGAGATGCTCGTCAAAGACGCGAACATACCCCTCAGCGAGGAGTGCATCGAAGTACCAGGTCTGCTCACTTTCGCCAGCAAGACGGAACGGCAAAGGAGGCTCATGGACGCTTTCGTCAACACCACCTCCACCTGGCAGAAGAACATCGACTGACGCGATCGATGTCTCGCCGCGCCCGCTATTGCTCACGGTGACAGCGAGGACGGGCTGCGTAAAGCCCTGCGAACTCATGCGCTCAATCTGCTGCGGCGTCGCGGTGGATGGCATCGTGAGCGCGTGCGTTCCGCTCTTAAGGCCACGAGCGATGTCCACCCTTACCCGACTGCCCGAAAGCCGGAATGTCCACGCCTGCCATCCCAGCGAAGCCAAAGCGAACAGGAGGCCGAACGCGGCAATCACCGTCGTCGCAGTGTCTGAGGTGTGCACGATCGGCGCTGTGTGCACCACGATGGGGCCGGTATGGACGACGATTGGGACAGCAGCGCTCACTCAGGCTCCACCACATATGCCCAGAGCCGAGCAGATGCCCTCCGGCCCTGTAGTACTTTAGTATCGCCGAGACGGTCGAGACGCCGGTTCATCAATGTCCTGGTGCTCAGGTTGAGCGAGCACATCTCTCGCTCAACCGCCGGATCGAGCAATCGCTGAGGCCGCCTTTGCGGAGACGTTGTTCCAGCTCCCATTGACTGAGATCGCTCAGGATGCAGCATTGGTAGCGGGCCGCGCTCTCGGGGCTCCACCGACCGTCGGGGATGAGAGGACAGTCTTGCCCTAGCACGTTGCACAAGTGCTGCTGAAGCTCTGGTTCATCGATGGTGCTGCATTTGATTTCGTACTCTGGCATTACGTTGGAGACTAACCGCAGCTCATTAGAGATGTCCGCCACTTGGTGGCCAGATGCCGGGGATGGGGAATCCTTGTTCGGCTGCGTAGTAGTAGTCGGTGAGCGGTCGGTCCCATTCGGTTTTTCCGCTTCCGTCGAGTGGTGTGTAGACGCCGTTGGGTGCTCGCATGATGCGTCCGGCCTTCCAGGCGTCCCATAGGTTTGTCCCGAGCAGGCCAGCGTCCTTGGGAGTCTCCATGCCTCGCTCGATCATGAACTTGTAGAGCGAGGTCGGGCCGACTGCGGTTCCGCCGAGTGCGTTAGCGGCCTGTTCGAGGGCTTGCACGGCGCGATCCTGGGCTGGTGCCGCGCGGCGCCTGCGCGGCTGCTCGGAAGGCCCGTCGTGGCGTTGCTCGCTCGCTTGGACACGCCCGCGGGAAACGCCCGATGCATGGCCGACGAGTCGGCGCAAGAACTCCACCTGCTCATTGAGTGTCTTCTGCTCGCGTAGCTTTTCCTCGTAGAGCGCTAGAAGTTGGGGCATCTTGGCTGCCACCTCCTCTGGATTGGATAGATCGACCTTGAACTCCATATCTGACCTTAAGTCTAGCACATCGAGATAGCATCGGGATAAGCTAGAGATTGCGGCTCCCGAGGTCTGCTTGCGGTCGGGGACCTCGCCACACCCCACAACCAAGCAGCCGAGACGGGCGCTACGAGCATCCGCATGGGCCTTAGCACCGAAGGACATGCCTTGGATGCCGCGAGAATCGGTAGCTGTCTGCTGCCGTTTTGCGTGGGTAGCCTGGCGCGCGCTTCCGGCGTTCCACCGAAAGGAGCCTTCCATCACCCCTCGCGGCGCCGCGTAGAGCAGGCAGTGCCTGACCTAAGCGGCAGCAACACCTACGCGGAGCTATGCCGCTTGACGAGGAATCCGACTGTTAGCGCCGTAATGGCTGCCAGACTACGTGCTCGATGACGATCGAATCGGCCAGCCATCCCAAAGACCTCTCGCGGTGGGACGGGGAGGACGGGGACCCGTTCTATTTCGAGGTGTTCGGCGAGACGAGCCCCGTCCTTGACGTCGCATACGCGGAGGTGATCCCACCTGGCGCCGTTGAAGGTGGCACGCAGACGACCCAGACGACGCCGGTGTACGAGTACTGGTGGACGATCGGCCATCCTGGGCATCGCCCCGAGCACAGTGGCCTGCTCAAGCACATCAAGGGACCGGATGACTTGTGGGCGCGCCTTCCCGATCCAGCCGCTCGTGTCTATGTCTACTTCCCGATGGGAGGCGGCTGGCGCATCAAGGAGATGGCGGCCACTGTCAAGTACATGAGCCCGGTAGCTCACGAGCAGTCCTTCTGGGAGAAGGCGGCGCAGGATTGGCAGGCCGTTCAGCCGCTTGCAGATGATGCGAGCAAGCTGGCGTCATCTGCAAGCCCAGTGGCTGGGGCTGCGGCGTCAGGCTCGATCAAGTTGCTCGGCGCGATGGCTCAATTGAAGTTGTCGAGCGTCCCTCCGGTCAAAGGCTTCGAATGGTCGGCGGGCAAGGTCGCGTTTGGGAACAAGGACCACGGCGGCGTGGCGCAAGGAGTGATGTGGACATTGCCAGCGTCGATGTTTCGAGAGCTTGGCGGCCGTCTGACGGGAAGCCTCGCGGTCAGCTTCATTCCCGATCGTCGGCAGCCTCCGGATACCGTGTCGGCCGTGACCCCGCAGCCAGAGCCGCGGGCTCTTCTCGCCCATGCCGTCGTCTACAGCCCCGAAGGCCACGAGCACGACCACTGGGCGCCAACCGACAGGAGCTTCGTGCATCTGCGTCTCGCCCCCCGCCTGCCCGACGGCAGTTCTGTGCGCGATACATAGGGCTTCCCGGCCGCAAGGACACCGAGCTACGCATCGACGCAGCGACTGGGCTGTCTGAAGCTCCAACTACGCTGCGCCCGTGCCAATCGCAACGGATACGGCCGGATGGATCGAGTCTATCGGCGCCGCCTGTGCTGCGATCGGCACTGTTCTCGCTGTCGGTGTCGCTCTATGGCAGTCACGTAGCCAAGATCGCAATATCAACAAGCGCGAACGTCGGAACGATCTAAGGGCGGGCATCGATCGGGCGATTGCAAGCTTGGTAGGTGGCGACCACGCAGCGCAGCGATATATAGCGAGAGTCGGCTCAGGAGAACCTAAGACGGCCGTGATGGTTGCCGCCGACGATGTGTCGGCGCGAGAGATTGAGATGCGTGCTGCCGCTGCATCCCTTGAGTTTCGTCTAGGACCAGACGACGCAATGGTACAGATGCTCGACGAGACTCGCGCGTACTTCGTTGCCGCCTATGTAGCGACTGGTCCGGCTCTAGTCGAAAAACGCGAAGGACCCGAAGCGGTCGAAAATGCAACAGCCGCCCTAGCCGAGTTCAGGAAGCGCTACGAACGGGTCGTTGAGATAGCCCGAGAACGCTTCGGGCCTCCCGACGAGAACAAATCGCGAAACCGTTCAACCTAACCGGGGCCGTCCAGGCAAGCCGTCAGCTGCTGTACAGCAGCCTCAACGACATCCCGGTGAGTCTGTACCTCTGGTCAGTGGACCGGGCGAGATAGCCCTGGTGTGTAGCTTGATCGAGTTCGCGCTTGATGTCGTCCTTCAATGAGCCTGGTAGGCCGAGCTCGCAGGCGACCGCCAGGACGCTAGCCCACGGGTCACCGGCGTCGCCAACGGCGATCAGAAGGCGAATAAAGAGAATCTCAAACGCAGTCATGGCTGAAGGATGACGAGCGTTTGACCATAAATCATCCATTGCGTCCACAGGCGCTGAGCGCTCGATATTCGCGCAAGCAGCAGCGCTCGTTGTGTCTGGTTGAAGCCTGCACGCGGGCCAGATACCAGCGGCCAGCGTCAGCCATAGCCTTCCTGGCGCCGCGACGTGTTGGCCGCCGAGTGGGGTTGCGCCGCGGTCGGGGTCTTGCTATCTGGATGCCTCGACATATTCAGCGGCCGAGCGGGTGTTGGAGCACCCGCCCGGCCTTTAAGCACCGACGAGTACAGCGTCGATGCCCACGGACCACGGTAGCTGTCTGCCGACGAGATGGTCCATGCTGGCTTCGTTGCGGCTCTTTCGGTGCGTGACCCGGAAGGAGCCGTGATGAACGACGCTGCACGCCGCATCCTCGATCAGGAGACCCCTGCCGAGCAGGAGGCGAGGGCCGACAATCTGATCCTGACCTTCATGCTGGACGAACCGTACCCGTGGACGGTGGAGGAGATCGGCCGCGAGTTTCGCGACCCCGGCTACGCCTCAGACGCCGTAGGAAGGCTCGCCTCCGCGGGGCTTGTTCACCGTCTCGGCGAGTTCGTGTTCCCGACGCGCACCGCGCGTCGCGCGGCTGAACTCCAAGTCGGCACCAACTGAACACAGCTATGCCGACCGATTTGGGCTCGTCCGGCGGAGCGTCGGGCGAGCCACCGAGAACGTGGCTGGAGAGGCAGCGGGAGATGTACCGGCTGCGCACCGTCGAGGGGATGACGCTTGGCGAGATCGGCAAGCGTTTCGGCGTTGGTCCTGAGCGGGTGCGCCAACTCATCAACCGGCACATCCACCAATCGACCGGGCAGATACCCAACCCCGGCCAGATCAGCAGGACCGCCGCGGAGATCAGACGGCAAGCCGAGATGGCACGCGCCCAGGAACATACGGTCGAGTTGCTTGTCGCATGGCGCGAAGGCGCCGACGTCCAGCAACTCGCGCAGGAGTTCGGTCTGCGCGTGGGCTGCCTCCGCCAAGTCATCCAGGAAATCGCGGGCAACGATGATCGCGCCATCCGCGCTGCGCGATTGCAGGAAAACGACAGCCACCGCCCGCCGCGAGCGTAAGGTTTGCTCGGGAGCCGTTGCGTGCGAGAATAGGCGCATGACGAAGACCGAGTTGCATGAGCTTGTAGAGGGCTTGCCCGAGGACACGCTCGACGGGGCGGCAGTTCTGCTGCGCAGCCTCTCAGAGCGCAAGATCGACCCCGACCAGGCGTGGTTCTGGACGCTGGACTGGCTTACGGGGGAGCTTGAAGCCGACCGGCAGGCACATAGCGACCCCGGCGTCGTCTACGAGGACGCCGAGTCCTTCAAGGCTGCGCTGTCGGCCGCGCGTAGCGGGTAGTGCCGACCTATCAGCCGCGGCCGCGGTTCCTGCGCGACTTCAAGAATCTCACCGCAGCCCAAGCGGCCGCGTGGGAAAAGGCGCTCGACGCGTTCATCAAGTGCCTGCGCAGCGGACGCTTCGAGCCTGGCCTGCGCGTCAAGCGCGTCCAGGGATATCCCGGCGTGTGGGAGATGACCTGGGCCGCCGATGGCCGCGCAACCTTCGAGTATGGCCAAGAGATACACACAGGCGAGCCGCACATTATCTGGCGCCGCATCGGCACACACGACATCTTCCGCCAGCCATAGGGTCATCGACCGCCGTTGTCTTGCGAGTCGCCGAGCACGGCCCGCGTCTGATTCCGTGGTGGCGAACAGCTTTGCGTTCCGGAGATAGCTGGCAAGCAACTTGCAAATCAGCTAGCACGCTAAGCAGATCGCGTTGCGGCATGTCCCGTAGCGGCATCTGATCGACCTTTCTCAGTTGCGAGTCCTTCGGGGTGGCGGCGATGTAAGTGGCTGTCACATGAAGGCCTCTACGTGGTGCCTAGGGTCAGCCCGCCGGCTGAGAGGATATGTGTGAATGTGAATGTGATGGAGGTGTGCGTCTTGTGCGCCCGCGGATACAGTGGCTTTCGCCTGAGCAAGAGTGCGAGGCCACGGCGCTGCTCGCCGGGCTACTGCATGAGGCGGTCCGCAGAGATGAGAGCGGCGTTTTCGACGGCGTTTCGCGTGGCGTTTGCCCCGGCGTTTTCAGCGGCGCGACCTCGGTGGCTGGGAGGCTCGAAAAGCCGCATGGGAGCAAGTGATCGCGCTGGTGAGCAAGCTCCGACATATAAGGACGGGGGATCGTTCTTCGAGATCGACAGGTACGCAGCGGCGTGGGGTGCGTGCGAGCGCGGATCGTGTGTTCGAGCTTGCGCGGCATTTGACATGGCGTGACCGGGAGATCGCCACATCCCTGTATGACCATCAGGTGCTCAGTACCGGCCAGCTTGAGCTGTTGTTCTTTTCCTCGCGTCGTCGTTGCCAGGACCGACTGTTGTTCCTCTACCGGGAGCGTGTGATCGACCGCTTCTACCCGCATCGCCCGTTCGGGTGCGGGAAGCCGCAGGCGCACTGGCTGCTCGATGAGGCTGGTGCGATTCTCGTCGCCGCAAGCCGTGGTGTGGAGCCTAAGCAGTTGGGCTGGCAGCGTCGCGAGGACTGGGCCTCGCACACCCATCTCGCGCACCGCCTGGGAGCAAACCAATTCGTATGCGATCTGGTCGCGGCGGCGTTGACCACCCCGTGCATGGGCGTGACCGCCTGGGACTCGACTCGCCGCGCCGCTGAGCGCCTTGCCAACCGCCGCGACGGCCAGCTTGTGCGGCCTGACGCGGGCCTGATCCTCAATGCGCCGGCTGGCGCGGTCGAGTGTTTTCTTGAGTGGGACCGCGGCACTGAGCCTCAACAGCAGCTTGAGACGAAGATCGAACGCTACCGGGCCGCAGAGTCCCGTATGCACGATCACACGCGAATGTGCAGCGTGCTGTTCGTCGTGCCGGGGTCGGGCCGAATCGAGACGCTACGCCGCGCGTATGCAGCACTTGAGTCCGAGCGAGAACGTCGCCGCCAGGATATCCACCTGGTCAGTCTCGATGGACGCTGGCCGATGCTCGCCACCACTACAGCCGCACTGCAACACCTAGGGCCGCTCGGGAAAGCCTGGGTATCGATCGCGGACCCGTACCAGCCGGCATGTGCGCTTACAGAGCTGCCGGTCAGCCAAGCCCTGGGGCGCGGCGAGCTGGAATCGGCGCTCGGACGGCGCTGGCGCCACGAAGCCCGCGGCTTCTGGCAGCGTCTCTCCCCGCTACACAACTGTCCCAGGCTAAGTCCAGCAGCCGACCTGCATGAGTTGAAGCACACCGGGGCATCTGATCTCCTCGACCACCCGAAAGCACCCGAGTAGGAGCGGACCCATGACCCGCACATGCCTTTACACCCGCATCTCCACAGACGAGGAGAACCAGCCGACCTCGCTGGCCTCCCAGTGCGAACGGCTGGAAGCGTTCTGCAAGGTGCAGGAGGACTGGCGGATCATCGCCCACCACGAAGACCGCGCCACCGGCACCAAGCTTGACCGGCCCGGCCTGCAAGCCGCGCTCGACCTCGCCCGCCAAGGCCGCATAGACCAGCTTCTCGTCTACCGCATCGACCGGCTATCGCGCAAGGTGCGTCAACTTGCCGGGATCGCTGAGGAGTTGGACAAGCTCGGCGTGATCCTGCGCTCTGCGACCGAGCCGTTCGACACTGGCTCCGCGGCGGGGCGGATGATGCTGCAAATGCTCGGGGTGTTCGCCGAGTTTGAGCACGCCACGATCGTTGACCGCGTGACCAGCGGCATCGAGCGCCGGGCACGGGAAGGCCGCTGGCCCAACGGACGTATCCCCTTCGGCTACATCCGCAACGATCGCAAGGAGCTTGTCCCTGACGAGCGCACCGCGCCTGTCATTCGCCGCATCTTCAAGTGGTACGCCGCTGGACGACTCGGCGCCGCTGCGGTTGCGCGTCGCCTCGATGCTGAACATGCGCCCGCGCCGCCGCGCGGCTGGCAACCTGCCGTCGTGCTCTGGATTCTCAACAACCAGGCATACGTCGGCCGCGTTCACTGGCGCGGACAGACCTTCCCAGGCATCCACGAGCCGCTGATCGACACCGACATCTTCGAGCAGGCGCAAGCGCTGTTGAAGGAGCGCGGCGAGGACTTGGCGATGCGCGCCGCAAGCCGTGCAGACTTCCTGCTCACAGGGCTCATCCGCTGCGGACGCTGCCGCCGCGCGTACGTCGGCATGTCTGCCAAAGGCAACGGCGGCACCTACCACTACTACGCTTGCTCCGGCAGGCAAAAGCTCGGACGGCGAGGCTGCGACGGCGAGCGGCTACCAAAGGACAAGCTGGAGGCCGCGATCCTCCACCAACTCACCGGGCTCTACCGCGACGGCAGCCTCATCCAAAGCGCGATCGAGCAAGCCGCCGCCACCGACGAAACTGACCGGGCGGCGCTCACAGAAAAGCGCGCCTCGCTCGCCAAGGAGGTTGCCCGTGCGGAGCGAGCGATCGAGCGCTACCAGGACGCTTTCGAGAACGGCGACCTGAACCCAGCGCGCTTCAAGGAGCGCCTATTCGCCCTGGATACGCGCCTCGACGCCCTCCACGACCAAGACCAAGCACTCGCGCTCGAACTTGACGCAGACGAGCCCACCACGCCGGATACGGCCACGCTCCAAGCCGTCGCCGACCAACTCGATCACGTCATCGCCCACGGCGAGCCCGAGCAAGCCAAGGCCCTACTCGCAATCCTCATCGCCGACCTGCATGTCAACAGCCGCGCGGAAGTCCTACCCACCTACCGTGTCGGCGCACCGATGGTTTGCGCGCCAACAAGTTCAGTGGAGCTAGCCGGGCTCGAACCGGCGACCTTCTGGCTGCCAGCCAGACGCTCTCCCAACTGAGCTATAGCCCCAGGTGAGTCGAGTTTACCGTCTTCCCGGGGCTTAAAGAAGCGCGGCCGGCCCGGGTGCAGCTCTTTGGAGGTTCTCGAGCACGTGGGCGATCTCGTAGTCTGCGGCCCAGTTGACTACTGTCGACTGGTTATTGGCGGTTGCGCCGACCCGGAGGTACACGGAGGTGCGGCCTTGCAACGCGGTGGCCGGAATCAGATGGCACTTGCGCAGATCGGGAGTGTATGTGGCTAGCGCGTCGATCTGATCGGCCGTGTAGACCGTGGAGACGTAGCCTCTGGGGGTGCAGCGATTGGTCCTCGTGTTGACGACGAGGACATTCCCGACTCGGTGGGCGAGCTTGCACTGGACGCGCAGCAGATGCGGCTCCAGGTCTATGACGAGGTCGTAGCGGCGGCCCTCACAGAGCGGGCGCAGAACGGTCAGTCCGAGCTCTATTGCCGCCGCGGCTATCGCGGCCTCGGCCACTGCGCCTCTCTGGCTTGGCGTCAGTGATCTCATGCTCACATTCTCGCGCGGGGAATGTGACAGGAGTGTGGAATGTGTGCCCGCAGTGTGACAATTTCAGTGGTCCGGCGGCGGATCCCTTGCGCGTGTATTTGCTCACGGGCGGCTACTCCCGCGGCATGAACTCAGGCACGTCGAGATCCGGATCGCTGCTTTGGCCCGAAGCGTCCCGAGTGTGTTCACCGGCAAGCTCCGGTGGCCGCGAGCGAGCGCTGCGCTGCGCCTGGCCGCGCTCCTCGACCTCAACCTGGTCGAGCCGGGCGGTCATGCTCCCATGCGTGAGCTTGACGTCGCGCAGCAGCCGCTCGGCGTTGTTGCGAAGGGAGGAGGAGAGCTCGCGCAGGTTGCGTGAGATGACGCTGCCGTCTCGTAGCACTTCCTGCGCCACGCCGTGGGCGTCGGAGACGATCTCCTGGGCATCCCGACGCGCGCGCGAGCGCACCTGCTTGGCCTGCGCCTCCGCCGCCGCGGTCATCCGCGCCAGCTCGGCCTCCCTCTCGGCGATCGCCTGCTGGGTCTGCTCATGAATCTGGGCCAGAGCGTGCTCCGCCTCAGTGGCCGCCTCTGAGACTGCCTGCTGCGCCTGGCGGTCGGCCTCGGCGAGCCGCCGCTGAGCCTCGGTTTCCGCATCTTGGCGGCTCTGGCTCGCCTCTCTGCGCGCGATCGCGAGGATCTGCTCGCTCTCCGCTCGTGCTCCCGAGCGCGCCTGCTCCGCGGTGGCATGGGCGGCATCGAGCGTGGAACTGGCGCGCTCTCGGGCGCCGTTCAGAAGCGTCTCGGCCTCCTCGCGTGCCTGCGCGAGCAGCGTGTCGGCCTGCTCGCGGGCGCCGGTGATCGCCTCCTCAGCACTATGCCGGGCGGACTCGACGCTTTCCTCGGCCCGCGCGCGTGCGGCCTCTAGCAACTGCTGGGCGTCCTGCTTGGCGTCGGCGAGCGCCTGTGCGGCGGCGTGCCTCTGCTCCTGCGCCTGCCGCCTCGTCTCGCTCGCGCCTGCGAGCGCCTCGTTGCGCAGCGCCTGTGCGTCTATGCCTGCCCGCTCAAGCAGCTCCTGCGCCTCATCCTCAGCCGCGGCCAGCCTTATCTCCGCCGCCCTATCAGCCTCGGCGAGCCGCGCATCGACTCGGCGCTCCGCATCCTGCAGCAGCTGCCGGGCGCTCGCCTCGGCTGCCTCGACGATCTCTTCCACGCGCGCTGAGGTCTCAGATGACTCCACGCTCTCATCGTAAACGGCGCAGCCATAAGCGATCCCTTCAAGCCTGCTCGGTAACCTGCCCACTCTGATGAGCGAGAAGCGTTACGACCCGAGTGAGATCGAGCCGCGCTGGCAGCGCGTGTGGGCCACCGAGCGCACCTGGGAGGTCGTCAACGAGGATCCCGCTCGCTCCACCCGCCCGCGCGGCGGCAGTGAGACGCCACCGAAGTCCTACGTGCTGGAGATGCTGCCCTACCCGAGCGGCGAGCCGCACATCGGGCACCTGAAGACCTACTCGGTCGGCGATGCGATCGCCCACTTTCATCGCCGCACGGGACACAGGGTGCTGCACCCGATGGGCTATGACGCCTTCGGGCTGCCCGCCGAGAACCATGCGATCAAGACGGGGGTGCACCCGCGCGACTCGACCGCCGCCTCGATCGCCTCCTTCCAGCGCCAGTTTCGCTCCTGGGGTATCTCGATCGACTGGTCGCGCGAGCTTGCCACCTATGAACCGAACTACTACCGCTGGACGCAGTGGATCTTCCTGGAGCTGTTGCACGCCGGGCTTGCCTACCGCAAGCAGGCGGCGGTGAACTGGTGTCCCAACGACCAGACGGTGCTCGCCAACGAGCAGGTGATCGATGGCTGCTGCGAGCGCTGCGGGGCGGAGATCGAAGTGCGTCAGCTCACGCAGTGGTTCCTGCGCATCACCGACTACGCCGAGCGGCTGCTACACGACCTGGACACGATCGACTGGCCCGAGCATGTGAAGACGATGCAGCGCAACTGGATCGGCCGCTCCGAGGGCGCCGAGGTCAACTTCCGCTGCGAGGAGATCGGCGTTGACTACCCGGTCTTCACCACCCGTCCCGACACGCTCTTTGGGGCGACGTTCTTTGTGATGGCCCCGGAGCACCCCGACGTGCTGCGGCTTGCGGAGGGCACCGACCGCGAGCAGGAGGTGCGCGAGTACGTCAACAGGGCACTGGCGGAGGGCAACGAGGAGCGCGGCGCCGCGGAGAAGCCGAAGACCGGCGTGCCGCTCGGCAGGACGGTGACCAACCCGGTCAACGGTGAGCAGATCCCGATGTATGTCGCCGACTACGTGCTGATGGAGTACGGCACCGGCGCGATCATGGCCGTGCCCGGGCACGATGAGCGCGACTACGCCTTCGCGCTCGCGCACGGGCTGCCGGTCAGGCGGGTGATCGAAGGGACCCCTGAGGATGGCGGCGATGCGCAGGGGCTGCCATACACCGGAGATGGGCCGCTGGTCAACTCCAACCCCGAGTTCGACGGGCTGCAAAACCGCAAGGCACTGACTGAGATCGTGCGCTGGCTGGATCGCGAGGGCAAGGGCCACGCCTCGGTCAACTACCGCCTGCGCGACTGGCTGATCTCCCGTCAGCGCTATTGGGGTTGCCCGATCCCCGTCGTCTACTGCGACTCCTGCGGGATGGTGCCGGTGCCCGACGATCAGCTGCCGGTGGAGTTGCCCGACATCGAGGACTACGCGCCGCAGGGCCGCTCGCCGTTGGCCGCCGCCGAGGACTGGGTCTCCACGAAGTGCCCCAGCTGCGATGGTCCGGCGCGCCGGGAGACCGACACGATGGACACCTTCGTCGATTCCTCCTGGTACTTCATGCGCTACTGCGACCCGCACAACGATCAGGCGGCGTGGGACCCGGCGGCGCTGCGGCAGTGGATGCCGGTGGACCAGTACATCGGCGGCGTGGAGCACGCGATCCTGCACCTGATGTACGCGCGCTTCTTCTGCAAGGCGCTGGCGGACCTCGGCCACCTCGACTTCCAGGAGCCCTTCAAGGCCCTCTTCACTCAGGGGATGATCACCAAGGACGGGGCGAAGATGAGCAAGTCCAAGGGCAACGTCGTCCCGCCCTCGGCGATCGTGGAAAGCCACGGCGCGGACACCGCACGCGCGTACATCCTCTTCATCGGCCCGCCCGACCAGGACGCCGATTGGTCCGATGAGGGTGTGGAGGGCGTCTACCGCTTCCTGGCACGGCTCTGGCGTCTGGCCAGCGAGGTCGCAGATAAGGGGAAGGAGGCGCCGCATGCGGCGCCTCCCCCGGACGCGCATGCGCGTCCGGTCCAGCCGGCGCATGCGCCGGCTGGAGCCGACCTGGAGCTGATGCGCAAGGCGCACTGGGCGATCGAGAAGATCAGCGGCGACATGCGCCGATTCGCGTTCAACACCGCGATCGCGGCCGTGATGGAGCTTCTGAACGAGTGCTCGCGGCTGCGCGACTCCGCGAGCGTGGAGAGCCAGCGCTTCGCGCTGGCCAGCGCCGCCTCGCTGCTGTTCCCGTTCGCCCCGCATCTCAGCGCCGAGGTTTACGAGATGCTGACGGGGGAGAGAGTGTGGGAGCAGCCCTGGCCGCAGGCGGACGCCCGCTACCTGGAAAGTGAAACCTACGAGCTGGTCTGCCAGGTCAACGGCAAGCTGCGCGACCGCGTGCAGGTTCCCTCTGACGCCGGCGAGCAGGAGCTGATCGCGCTGGCCCGCAGCGCGCCCAACGTGCTCGCCCACCTCGACGGCAAGCAGGTCGTCAAGGAGATCGTGGTGCCGGGTAAGCTCGTCAACCTGGTCGTCAGGTAGATCGACCGTCTAGCGAGAGTCGTAGACTCGGCCGATGGCCGACCTGAAGCCCGCCTACCTCATCCACGGCGACGATCACGGCGGCGTGGCAGAGCGCCGCGCGAGCCTGCTGGGGCTGGCCCAGCAGCAGGGCGATGCAAGCTCGGTGGAGGTGCTGGCCGGGGATGCGGCCACCGCTGAGGGCATTGCCGGCGCGCTTGCCGCGATGACGTTTGCGATCGGACGGCGGGTGATCCTCGTCGACGGGGCGGAGCGCTTCAAGCAGGCGGAGGTCGAGAGCCATCTGGCTCCCGCGATCAAGCAGATGCCGCCGGATACGACGCTCGCTCTGTTCGCCAGAGAGGAAGCGCGCGCGAAGGCGCCCGCCGCCCTGCATGCGGCCGTCAAGGCTGCCGGCGGCCAGATCATCGCGCACTCAAACGTCAAGCCCTGGGAGCTGCCGCAGTGGGTGCGCACGCAGGCTCGCAGGCTCGGGCTGGAGCTGGACGCGGCCGCGTCGAAGGCGCTCGTGGCTCAAGTCGGGGAGCGTCAGCAGCGGCTGCTGCGCGAGTTGGAGAAGATTGCGCTGGAGATCGGCACAGAGGACTCCGCGCCGGTGGCGGTCGGCGTCGAGGAGGTCGAAAGCCGCGCCGCGCACTCGTCGGTCAGGCGCGCCTTCACGCTCGCCGACGCGTTGGTGGGCGGCGACGTTGCGGCGGCGCTGCGCACCTACCTCTCGCTGGAGGCGCAGGGCGAGCGGATTCCCTCGCTCAGCTTCCAGATCGCAGCCAGGCTGCGCGACGCGATCGCCGTCTCGGCGCGGCTGCAGGCGGGCGAGCCCGCGAAGGAGATCATCCGCTCGCTGCGGATGCCGCCGAAGGCCGCGGAGCGCTTCGTGGCCGACGTGCGCCGCGCCGACTCCGAGCGGTTGCGCAACGGGCTTGTATGCCTCGCTGACCTGGAGGTGGATCTAAGAGGCGGCGCAAGCGTGCTCGCGGCCCGCCGGCCTGCAGCCGGGCTCTCGGAGAAGACGGTGGCGGTGCTTACGATCGGCGCTATTGCGGGGCAGCCGGCGTAGCCCCGGGCATGGGTCTAGACGGTCGAGGGCCAAGCGAGGCAAGGACGCAGCAAGCGTGGCGTACGGCGGTACGCGAGCGAGCGAGGACGCCGCTTCGCGCCGGCCATCGACCCTCTAGGCCGAGACGCTGGCCCGGATGCGGGCAGCGCGGGCCTTCTTGCGCGCGGCGGTGTTGCGATGCAGCGCGCCGCGCTTGACGGCCTTGTCGATCGTGCTGGTGAGCGTGCGCAGCTCCGTCTCGGCCGTCTGAGCCTCGCCGGCCGTAGCTGCAGCTTCAAGGCGCCGGAAGTAGGTCTTCACGGCTGAGGTGTAGAGCCGGTTCTCATTCTTCTCGCGCTCGGCGCGCAGGATGCGCTTCTTCTGTGAATGGATGTTGGCCATCGTTCGAGCGCCGTACTATAGCGGGCCTTGTCGAGCACTACCGACGTCCCCGAGGAGCCGCTGAGGCCCCTGCGCCCAGACGGCGCGGCTCCGCCTGGCGGCGGGGCGGGCTCCGGCAGCGGACGGGTGGCGCGCAACACCGCGATCTTCTCGATCGGCACGGCTATCTCGCGGGTGGCGGGGCTTGGGCGGGAAGTCCTCAGCGCGAGCTTCTTTGGAACCACAGGGGCGGCGTCGGCCTTCACGCTGGCCAACCAGATCCCGAACCTCGCCAGCAACCTGTTCGCGAACGCTGCGCTCTCGGCCGCGTTCGTTCCGGTATTCACCGAAATGCTGGAGCAACGCCGGCGCCGCGAGGCGATCCTGCTGGCCTCGAACCTGCTCTGGATCATGACGATCGTGCTCGGCGCGCTGACGGGATTCTTCATCCTGCTCGCGGGCGTGATCATGCCGCTGTTCACGGGTCCGACGTTCACCCCGTATCTGGACGCGCTCACCGCCGGACTCTCGCAGGTGCTCTTCCCTGTGGTGCTGCTGCTCGGTGTCACGGGGCTGTTCACCGGCATCCTGCAGTCCTACGAACACTTCACGATCCCCGCGATCGCGCCGGCGGTGTGGAACATCGTGATCATCGTGCTGCTGGTGGTGCTGCGGCCGCATTTCCACGACGGCGAACAGCTCTACGCGCTCGCGATCGCCATTCTGCTGGCAACTGTCGTGCAGATGCTGATGGCCTTTGCGGCGCTTGGCCGCATCGATTTCAGGCTCGCGTTTCATCTCAACTGGCGCGACCCGCGCATTCGTCAGATCTTCACGCTGATGCTGCCGGTCACGATTGGCCTCGGCATCATCAACCTGGACCAGTTCATCAATGCAGTCTTTGGCACGTTGGTCAACGAACACGCCCCCAGCGCGATCGAACGGGCGTTTCGCATCTACATGCTGCCGCAGGGCATGTTCAGCGTTGCCGTTGCGACCGTCCTGTTCCCGACGCTCTCCAGGATGGCGGCGCGGCGCGACCCGGATGGGATGCGGCGTGCCGTTGGCATTGGGATGCGCCAGATCAACCTGCTGCTGATCCCTTCGGCCGCGTTCATGATCGTGCTGCCGACGCCGATCACGCGCCTTGTCTTCGAACGCGGCGTCTTCCACGGCGGCTCCACGCACGAAGTCTCGATCGCGTTGTTCTGGTTTGCCTTCAGCCTGCCCTTCGCGGGCCTGAACCTGCTGCTGACCCGGACCTTCTTCGCTGTCCAGCGTCCCTGGATTCCGACCGGGCTCTCGGCGGTCAACATCGTCGCCGACATCGTCGTCAGCGTCGCTCTCTATAAACCGCTCGGCATCGCCGGGCTGATCATCGGCACGATCGTCGCCAACGTGCTGATGACCATCCTTTCGCTGCGGCGTCTTCGAGATGGCTTCAACGGCCGCCTGGAAGGCGTCCAGACGACAATGATCACCGCGCGCATCGCGGTCGCGGCTGTGTTGCTTGCCGCCGTCTCATGGGCAATATGGCATCTGCTGAACTCGCTCTTCGGCCAGTCACACTCGCTTGTCGCCCAGATCCTCGCGCTCGGGATCGCGGGCCTGGTGGGCGTCACGGTCTACACGAGGGCGGTCTTTGTGATGCGCGTCCCCGAGGCGCATCAGGTGCGCCAGCTGCTGCTCAGCCGGTTCCGCCGGGCGTAGGGGGTCGGCGCCGGAGCGCGCGCCGTCTACCCTGTAGCCGCCCATGGACCAGAGCAAGATCCGCAACTTCTCGATCATCGCGCACATCGATCACGGCAAGTCGACGCTCGCCGATCGCATCCTGGAACTCACACATGCCATCGATGAGCGGTCGATGCGGGCGCAGGTGCTGGACTCGATGGATCTCGAGCGTGAGCGGGGGATCACGATCAAGGCGCAGGCAGTGCGGGTCTTCTACACCGCTGGCGACGGGCAGACCTACCAGCTGCACCTGATCGACACGCCCGGGCACGTCGACTTCACCTATGAGGTCTCGCGCTCGCTGGCCGCCTGCGAGGGGGCGCTGCTGGTGGTGGACGCCTCTCAGGGCGTCGAGGCGCAGACGGTCGCAAACACCTACCTGGCCGTCGATGCGGGCCTGGAGCTGATTCCTTGCCTGAACAAGATCGACCTGCCGGGCGCTGAGCCCGAGCGGGTCGCGGGCGAAGTCTCCGAGCTGATCGGCGAGGACGCCGACTCGATCCTGAAGATCTCCGGCAAGACGGGGGAGGGCGTCCCAGAGGTGCTGGAGGAGCTGATCCGCAAGGTGCCGCCGCCTTCCGGGGACCCGCAGGCGCCGCCGCGGGCGCTGATCTTCGACTCCGAGTTTGACCAGTACAGGGGCGTGATCGCCTATATCAGGGTCGTCGATGGGGTTTTCAAGAAGGGGGAGGCGATCAGGGCGATGGCCGCCGGCACGCAGGCCGAGATTGACGACATCGGCGTCTTCTCTCCGCAGATGACGCCTGTGAAGCAGCTGGCTGCCGGCGAGGTGGGCTACCTGATCACCGGCATCAAGGACGTCACCCAGCTGCGCGTCGGAGACACGCTCACCACCTACGGCAGGTCGGGCGCCAGCGCGGGCGAGCCGTTGCCTGGCTACCGCGAGGTCAAGCCGATGGTCTTCTGCGGCCTGTTCCCGATCGACTCCGACCGCTATCCGGACCTGCGCGACGCGCTGGAGAAGCTCTCGCTCAACGACGCGGCGCTCTCCTGGGAGCCGGAGACCTCCGACGCACTCGGGTTCGGCTTCCGCTGCGGCTTCCTGGGCCTGCTGCACATGGACATCGTGCGGGAGCGCCTGGAGCGCGAGTACGACCTGGAGCTGCTTGCGACGATGCCTTCTGTCGGCTTTGAGATCAGGCTCTCAAACGGTGATGAGATCGAGGTGCACAACCCTTCTGACATGCCTGACCCGGCCAGCATCGTGGAGATCAGGGAGCCGGTCATCACCGCCTCGATCATCGCCCCGCGCGAGTACGTCGGCGCGGTGATGGAGCTCTGCCAGGAACGCCGAGGCGAGCCGGCCGGCATGCACTATCTCTCCCCAGAGCGCGTGCAGATGACCTACGAGCTGCCGCTGGCGGAAATCGTGCTCGACTTCTTCGACCAGCTGAAGTCGCGCACCCGCGGCTACGCCTCGCTGGATTACGAGTTGCATGGGGTCAAGCCCGCCAACCTGGCCAAGCTCGACGTGCTGCTCGCCGGCGACCCCGTCGACGCGCTCTCGATGATCGTGCACAAGGACAAGGCTTATGACATGGGCCGCTCGCTGACCGAGCGACTGCGCAAGCGGATCCCGCGCCAGCAGTACGACGTGCCAATCCAGGCGGCGATCGGCTCGCACATCATTGCTCGCGAGACGGTGAAGGCGTTCCGCAAGGACGTGATCGCCAAATGCTACGGCGGTGACATCACCCGCAAGCGAAAGCTCTTGGAGAAGCAGAAGGAAGGCAAGAAGCGGATGAAGCAGGTGGGCCGCATAGAGGTGCCCCAGGAGGCGTTCCTGGCGGTGCTCGAGCTGGATGAGGAGCCGGCGAAGCGGTGAGCGACAGGAGCTCGGAGGCGCGGGACAGGCCCGTCCGGATCCTGTTCGTCTGCCTTGGCAACATCTGCCGTTCTCCCACCGCAGAGGGAGTGATGAGGGGGCTGATCGAGCAGCGCGGGCTGGGTGGCCGCGTCGAGGTCGACAGCGCCGGCACCGGCGGCTGGCATGTGGGGGAGAGGCCCGATGCCCGCGCCACTGCTGCCGCGCGGGAGCGGGGCGTGACGCTGAGCGGCGCCGCGCGCCAGGTCAAAGCCCTCGACTTCGACGAGTTCGACCTGCTGCTTGCGATGGACCGCGCCAACGAGCGCGACCTGCGTGCGCTGGCGCCTGATAGTGAGACCGCCGCGAAGGTGAAGCTGCTGCGCGAGTTCGACCCGGACGCCGACGGCCTGGAGGTTCCGGACCCTTACTACGGCGGCCCCGACGGCTTCGACCGGGTGCTCGATCTCGTGCTGACGGCCTGTGTCGGAGTGCTCGACTCGCTCGGTCTCGACGAGCCCACAGGCCGATGAGCCTGCCGCCGGGCGCCGGGCAGGCCATCAGGGTCGGCGGAGGGGACATAAACCAGGCCTGGCGCGTGCGGCTTGCCGACGGGCGCCTCGCGTTCGTAAAGACGCGTCCGGACGCAGAGGAGGGGGAGTACGGGCGCGAGGCCAGCGCCCTGCGCTGGCTTGCCCAGCCGGGCACGTTGCAGGTGCCGGAGGTGCTTGAGGTGGGCGCCGACTACCTGGCGCTTGAGTGGATCGAGCACGGCAGCCTGGATGCGGCCGGCACCGAGGAGCTCGGCCGTGGCCTGGCGCGGCTGCATGCGGCCGGCGCGCCCGCCTTCGGTGACCCCGGGCTTGGAGGGGCGGGCGGGCGATCGGTCATCGGCTCCCTCTCGCTTCCCAACGACCCCGCGCCCGACTGGCCGAGCTTCTATGCGCAGCGCAGGCTGATCCCGGCGCTTACCGCGGCGCAGCAGCGCGGAGGGATCTCCGCTTCCGGGGCGCAGGCGGTGGAGGCGGTGTGCGAGCGGATCGCTGAGCTCTGCGGCCCCGCCGAGCCGCCGGCGCGGCTGCACGGAGACCTCTGGAGCGGAAACGTGCTGGCCGACGCGCGGGGCCGGCCGTGGCTGATCGACCCCACCGCCTACGGTGGCCACAGAGAGGTCGACCTTGCGATGCTGCGCCTGTTCGGCGCGCCGTCGCCGCGGATCTTCGACGCCTACGAGGAGGTCAGCCCATTGGCGGATGGCTGGCGCGCGCGCGTGCCGCTCTACCAGCTGCTGCCGCTGCTCGTACATGCCGCGCTGTTCGGCGGCTCCTATGGCGCGGCGGCACAGCGGGCGGCTGCGGCCAGCCTCCGCTGAGCCGGCGCGCCCGCGCACTCGGCGTCACGCCGCGCCCGCGCCGTCGGATCAAGCCACATGCGGGCACATACGATCCATGAACAGCAGCGCCTGCGCCTGCTCGCCGGCGCCATGATCGCGCGGCATTACCGCCGGCCGCTGACGCTTGCAGGCGTGGCCAGGGCGCTCTCCAGCTCGCCCCGGCAACTGCAGCGCGCATACACGCGCGTAGACAGCAGCTTCAGCGAGGACCTGCTGGCCGTGAGGATGTCGGCGGCCGTCCAGCTGCTGGTAGAGCATCCGAGCATCCCGGTTGCCGACGTCGCGCGGCTCATCGGCTACAGCAGGGCGACCCATTTCGCGCGCGCGTTTCGCCGTTGCTTCGGCGTCACGCCGGCGGTGTTCAGGGAGCGGGAACGCAGCGCCCGAGCCGAGCCGCGGGCGCTCGCCTGACCTCTCCGCAGCACGCGATTCGCACCGCGTTCGGTCCCGCTGCCCCGTGCCTGTCATGCTCAGACCTGGTGAGCAGCACGGAGAGCTCGGTCGACAGGAGAGAGGACGCGGAGGCTCAGAGCGTCAGTCGCACCGAAATGGCGGCGCAGTCGCGCTCGCTGCGCAACAGCATCATTTTGCTTGCGGTCTTCTTCGCGCTGGTGGCCGCGCTGCTGCTCGCGGTGCCGGGGCTGCGTTCGGTCGGCGAGCTGATCACCGACGCTCAGGTCGGCTGGGTGGCGGCGGGGATCGGGTTCGAGCTGCTCTCCTGCGCCGGGTTCGTGGTGCTCTTCGAGCTGCTGTTCGGCAAGCTTGGATGGCGCCTGGCAAGCCGGCTCGCCCTTGCCGAGCTCGCCGTCAACGCGGTTGTGTCGGTCAGCGGCCTCGGCGGCATCATGCTCGGCGCCTGGGTGATGCGCAGCAAGGGCATTCCGCTGCAGCGGATCGTGACCCGGTCGGTGGAGCTGTTCGTGCTCACGAGCGCCGTCAACGTCGCCGCGACCGCGGTGATCGGCATCGGCATGTGGCTCGGCGTGCTGCCGGGCTCGACCGACCCGCTGCTCACGCTCGCGCCTGCCGCGGCCGCGATCGCGGTGATCGTCGCGACGCTCGCGCTGGCCACCTGGGCGCAGGGCTACGCGCTGAGCAAGGGCAAGGAGCATCCACGGATCGCTTCACTGCTGCAGCCGCTCGGCGATGGCGTCCAGGGCGTGCTGGCGCTGCTGCGCCACCCCGACCCGCGGCTGCTCGGCGCCGTGGTCTACTGGCTGTGTGACCTCTGCGTGTTGCACTTCTGCCTGCTGGCCTACGGGAGCACGCCGTCGTTCTGGGTGGTCGCGATGGCCTATCTGGTCGGGATGCTCGCCAACTCTGTGCCGATCCCCGGCGGCCTGGTCGCCGTGGAAGGCGGGCTGACGGGCATGCTGCTGCTCTTCGGTGTCAAACCGGCCTCATACGTGCTGGCGGCGGTCCTCACTTACAGGGCGATCTCGCTGTGGCTGCCCTCGCTGATCGGCAGCTTCGCGTTTCTGTCGATCCGCCGGGAGATCGGGCAGCCACTGGTCGCGCGGACGCCGGTCGTCGAACGCTGAAGGGGCTCGCGCGCCCCAGCAGGGCCGCGCTGTTCAGCGCTTGAGGGCTTCCTGCTGGGCCAGCGCGACTTTCTCGTTCTCGCACGCTCCCCCTGGCAGGCTCTGCATCAGCCTGAACACGGCGGCCGAACGGTGGCCAGAGAGCTGCGGGCAGTAGACGGGCGCAGGCAGCGGCCCCGTGCTCGAACCGGCGGTGTTCAGCGGCCGCAGCAGCTGCGCCGCGGCGTGGGCGCGCGCGGGCGTGCTCGCGTAGAGGTCGATCACCAGGCGGCTTGTGTAGAGCTCGATCGCACGGCCTTCTTCAAAGATGGCTGCGGGAACGCCGCGGATGATCGTGTTGCGTTGAGAGCCAAGCTCGACATTGGTGTGCAGCGCGTAGATCGAGGTGGTCACCTTGAGCGGCAGCAGGCAGCCCTTAGAGCCGAGCGCACCGTTGCCGGGCAGGCAGTCGCCGTAGTAGACCGAGTCCCCCGTGTTCGGTTTGTAGGCTTCCACGCCATCGGCGGCCGTGATCGGGTGCTGCTCGAAACTCGGGCCCACCCAGTAGAGCGTGTAGTAAGGGAAGGTCTGCGCGCCCGCCAGCTCCGCCGCCCCGATCCTGCGCGGCTGGGCGTCGCCGCAGCCGGCGAGCACGACCGCGAGCACGATCGCGAGCGCTCCCAGGAGGGCTCTGCGGGTACTCGGATCTGCGGTGCGGGGCGCGGGCATCGCACGCAATTATCGGCGAGCCGGAGCGCTTGGGCCGACGTTGCGCGTGCAGGCTGCGCTTGACAGAGCGCGACTTCGGTGTCTTTGGGCTGTTCTCAATGATGGAGAGCCGCTTGCCAGAAGGGCGATAAGCCCACTGCGCGGCGGGCGCGCCGGGACTCGGAGAGGTAGCGCTCCGGCTCCCGGAGCGCAACTGTGTCCTGCGCGCCGCCGCTGGCGCCGACGCCATACTGCCCCTCTGTGGAGAGCGAGACGATCAGCCCCGCCCTCGCAGAGCCGCTGCGCGCCGGCGAGCTTGCGCTGCGCTCGCTGCGGCGCGTGCCGCTGCACATCTTCGTCGTGGTCTGCCTGGCGATCGCCTGGCTGATCGTTGCGCCCAACTCCCCGGATCTGGCCGCGCAGGACTACAGGTCCTACCTCTTTGCCCACTTCGGGATGCTCGTCTGGGACGACAACTGGTACGGCGGGCACCACATCCCCGGCTACAGCCTGCTCTACCCGCCGCTTGCGTGGTTGACTGGCATCAGGCTCGCCGGTGCGCTGGCGGTGGTCGCCTCCGCCGCGCTTTTTGGCCAGATCGCCAAAACCGCCTTTGGCCCGAACACCCGCCTTGCGAGCATCTGGTTCGCCGTTGCAGCCGCGGGCGATCTGTGGATCGGGAGGCTCACCTTCGCGCTCGGCGTGACCTTCGCGCTGGCGGCCGTCTTGACTGTGCTGCGCGGTCGCGGCAGGCCCTCGATTGCGCTTGCCGGGCTGCTTGCGGCGATGAGCGCCGCCTCCAGCCCTGTGGCGGGCGCGCTGCTCGCGCTGGCGGCGCTGACGGACGCGCTGGCCAACCGCAGGCTGCGATACGCGCTGATCCTGATCATCCCGGTGCTCGTCGTGATCCTGCCGCTGCAGGCGCTCTTCCCCGAAGGGGGGTTTGAGCCCTACGGCCTTGAATCGTTCCTGCCCTCCACAGCGGTAGCGCTCGCGTTCATCTGGGCGCTGCCGCCGCGCGAGCGCCTGCTGAGGCTCGGGGGCTGGCTGTTTGTGCTTGTCAATGTGCTTTCGCTGCTGCCAACGCCGATGGGCAGCAACGTCGTGCGCTACGCGGTGCTGCTCGCCGGACCGCTGCTGCTGTGCGCGATCGCGCGGGGCGGGGGCTTCTCTGTGGCGGGCAGGCGCCCTTTCTGGGCGCTTGGCGCCGTGCTGATCGGCATGGCGTTCTGGGTGCTGTGGGGGCCGATCGTGCAGAGCAGCGAGGTGCTGGGCGACCTCTCGACGCAGGCTGCCTACTACCGGCCGCTGCGCCAGTTCCTTGCCACACATGCGAAGGGCCCGATCAGGATCGAGGTTCCCTTCACGCGCTCACACTGGGAGGCCGCGCTGCTTGCGCCCCACGTAGCGCTCGCGCGCGGCTGGGAGCGTCAGCTGGACAAGCGCTACAACGAAGCGATCGAAGCCGATCCGCTTGCGCCCTCGGTGTACAGGCACTGGCTCGACGAGAACGCCGTCAGCTACGTCGCGCTGCCGGACGTGCCGCTGGATGGATCGAGCATTGGTGAGGCGGCGCTGATCAGACATGGCGCGCCGTTCCTGCAGCACGTGTTCAGCAGTGTCCACTGGCAGGTGTACCGGGTGCTTGGCGCAACGCCGCTGCTGCAGGGGCCAGGGCGCCTTATGGCGCTTGGCCATCAGGGCTTCACGCTGGACGCGAGCGCACCTGGCAGCTTCCTGGTGCGGGTCCACTACACGCCCTACTGGAGCACAGTCGCCGGCCAGGCGCGAATCACCGAAGGGTCAGGTAACTGGACACAGATCACCGTTTCGCGTCCCGGCGTGGTTCGCGTCCAGGCGCAGTTCTCGCTCGGCGCGGCGTTCGAAGCGTTGGCTCGGCTCTGAGGCTGCGGCGCTCGGCCAGCCGGCTCAGTGGGTGCTTTTCGTCTTGCGAGCGCCCTTTGGGCGCTCGGCCTTGCCGGTGGGGTCGCCAGCGGCGCTGCCGTGCTCGTCGGTCGGTTCAAAGGCAAAGAGCGTGTTGTAGCCGCTCAGATAGATCGTGTGCCCGTCGCTGATCACCGGGTCAAACGCGCCCTGCACGATCGAGAAGACCTTGCGCCCGGTCGTGGTGTTCAACCCGGTCGTGCTGTGCGTGCCGAGATCCGCGAAGTAGACGACTTTGCCCACGATCGTGGATGAGCCCGAGATCTTGCCGCCAGCGGGGTAGGTCCAGTCGATCCTGCCGCTGCGGGCGTTCAGCGCGTAGAAGTTGCCGTCGTAGGAGCCCTCGAAGATCGTGGGGCCAAGGCCCTGCACTTCTGCCACCGAGGGAGAGGCATAGACGTAGGCGCCGGTCTGAACCGCCCAGGCCAGTTCGCCGCTGTTAGCGTCGTAGGCGTAGATGCGCCCGTCGGTGTTGCCGAGATAAATGCGGCCGTAGGCGTAGGCAGCGGTCGAGTAGAAGGTGCCGCTGCCAAGCGGCGCGCCTTCGGAGCCCGCGCTCCAGATCCGCCTGCCCGTGCGCTCGCTGATCGCCTGCACATCGCCGGCATAGTCGCCGAAGTAGAGGACGCCGTTCACGAGCGTGGGGCTGGCCTTCACCGCGCCCGCCGCCCGGTAGGTCCAGATCGTCTGTCCGCTTTGTGCATTCAGCGCGTAGACGGTTCCGTCTTCGCTGCCGAACATCACCTTGCCGTTTGCGACGATCGGCGAGGACTCGCTGCGGCTCGGCAGGTCGCGCGACCAAATCACCCTGCCGCTGGTTGCGTTCAGCGCGGCCACCAGCCCGCCTTCGCCATCGCCAGGCCGCGCGAGGATCGTGACGTAGAGGGTGTTGCCGACGATCGCGGGCGTCGAGGCCGAGAGCGCGCCAAGCTGTTTGCGCCAGACTAGACGGCCCGTCTTGCGGTCGATCGCGCTGAGGGTGCCGTCGTCCGCCAGCTGATAGATCCGTTCGTGAGACATCACTGGCGGGAACTCGAGCAGCGCGGTCTCGTGGCTTTCCCACACGCGTCTGAATGGCGGTTTCACGGACGCCGGAGCCGCCAGATAGCGGTGATGGTCTGGCGTGTAGCCGTAGAAGGGCCAGACGAACGTCGCTTCCTTGGGTGGAGGGGGCGTCTTGCTGGCGGCTTTTTCCGGCACGAAGCGTGCGTCGGGATGGTAGATCGAGCCGGTGCGATGCCGCTCGTAGAGGTAGATCCCGACGCCGGCCGCGACCACGACCACCAGCGCCGCCGCTGCGCCGATGCGAGCGCGCGTCGAGCGCAGACGCAGGAATGACAGCCTCCTCATACCCAGCCCTCCTGCCGCCTCAGGCGGCGATCTTCTCGGATGACCGCCTCGGGGATTTCGCGTCCATCTCGCTCTGCTCCTCGCTCTCCCCGGCTCGCCGTAAGGCGGCCTGCTGAGCCCGGCGCCCGGCCACCCGCTGCACGACACGCCGCCGCCGCGCCCGTCGACGCCGCGCATCCAGTGCGTCCCGCTGGGAGCGAGGCACGAACAGGATCCGGGCGACGGTGACCGAGAGCAGCCAAAGCAGAGCAAGGATCAGCGGCGCCAGTGCCAGCCCGGAGATCAGCGCGATGGTTGCGCTGCCGCCATCGGAGGACCAGGTCCACAGCAGGTAGTCGCCGCCGGCTACCGCCGCCACCAGGAGCATGGGCCGTGTGGGCACGAATCAAACGATAAACCGAGTTGGGGACGGACGCTGCCACGGCTCCCCCGCGCGCGCCGCCAGGCAAGCTAGCGGATGCTGGGCGTCGAGGGCACCGGTTGCCTGCCGGAGAGGAAGCGGCGGACGGGAATCGAACCCGCATCATCGCCTTGGAAGGGCGAGGCTCTACCGTTGAGCTACCACCGCGCGTGCGAACCCAGCCCTGCGCCCGGTTCGCCGACGATGACAGTTTGCACAAACCACGTTGCACTTTGCAATCTCGTCGAGGACCGCCTGCCAGCTGCGATCACGGATGCTTTTGGCAATGTTGAACCGCTTGTCGGCAAGATGGTCGAACTCGAGGACCAGCGGATCGGTCTCGCCGCAATCGACGCAAGGGTGCTCGCCGAAGAACTCGAACAGGCGCACGGCTCGTTCCTCTGCGAGTGCCCGCTTGCGGATCTGGGCGTTGGCGATATAGCGCGCTCGATGGGCCGCGTAGTGCTCCTGCTTGTAGGCGGCACGGCAGGGACGACAGTAGTTGTCGCGCTGGCCTGCGGCTATGCGGCGCCAGGCGAAGTCGGGGAGGGGCTTGGCTTGGCCGCAGCGGCCGCAGGTCCTCAGGGGAGGGGATTCGGAGGACACGAACATATGTTCGCATGACTTCCGGATGAGACGCGGAGCGGGGCGGGAGATGGGCGCTTGGTGGCGCTTGTCCCTAGAATCGGGGGAAGGCCACGGGGAGTGGCGCAGTCTGGTAGCGCACCCGGCTGGGGGCCGGGCGGTCGCAGGTTCAAATCCTGTCTCCCCGATTTAGGTTTCCTTTAGGTAGTCGTCGGATTTGGCTTGGTTGCTGGGTTTTTGGGGTGTTTTGTATGCTGGTGTGGTCTCAGGTTCAGGTCCCGGCAGGTCTCCCGTTGAAGGTCGAAAACCGCTTGAAATAGCGGTTTTGAGGTCGTGATGGGGTGGGAGTGGTCGTGGGATGTGCTCGCGTTCCGGGCTACCGCTGCGGTGTGGGCGGCAGATCGCTGCGGATCCGCTGCAAATCGTTGCGTTTGATGGCGCTCGTGCTTGTGGCGTAGCTAGGAATAATCCTAGTTATTGGGCTTGGGGCTTGTTGGTTGAAGGGTGTGTACTCTCTGGGTAGCCGGGAGTGCTGCTGCTGTGTGGAGGTGGCTTGGGTTGGTTGAGAGGCGAGCGTCGAATACGACCTCTACGTCTTCTACGGGGCTGTGGACGCCGCCGGGAGCAGATGTTGGCGCTCGGGCTGCGGGTGTGGAGCGTTCCGGGGGTGGCTATCGGCGGCCGGAGCCGTGGGTGACCAAGCGGGAGATCGCTGAGCATTTGAAAGTCACGGTCCGGTGGATTGAGATGCAGCACCATCTGGGCCTGCCGTATGTGCGCCGCGGCGGGGTGGTGCGCTACCGGATCTCAGAGGTCGAGGCGTGGCTGCGCCGCATGTCCAGGAGGTAGCTGCTCGCGTGCGTCGTGTTGGCGGCCAGTGAGCCGTAGCGCTCTTGTGATCGCGGTCTGGCTGATGTCGGCCACTTTGGTGCCGCTGAAAATTTCTTTTGGGGGAATTGGCTGGGTTTTCCCGACAAGGGGGCATGGACGTCTGGCGTCGTGCAGCAGAGCAAGGCTTGAGGGCCAGGAAAGCCGCAATTGCCGTGTGGCTGATCGTGGCGAGATGCGGTTGCGTGCGCTGGGCGTTGGTTGCGAAGTACGCCTGGAAAGGAGCATCTGATGTCGCAGGGCAGTGTTAGGCGCGTCAAAGCGCATAACCGTGGGAGTCGCCGCAAGCCGGACTTTTGCGGCTACGTGTACTACAAGGCCCATCGCAAGTGGGTTGGCGGCTGCAGGAGCATCGCGGAGTTTGACGAGGCGGTCGAGCGTGCGCGGGAGCATCTGCGGAGGGAGCTTGATGGTCCTGGGCCGGTGGTCGTGCCGACGGTCGCGGAGTTCGCGGGCGCGAGTTTCCACGAGAACGGCCGTATCACGATGGTTTGGCCGGAGGGGCAGCCTTCGCGCAAGCCGGAGGGGAGGACCCCGAAATCGGTGGCGCATTTGCGGGAGGGACTGAAGCCATTCGTGCGCGAGTTCAGGGATCGGCTGCTTGACAGCTTCTCCCGCGATGAGGCGCTGACTTGGGTGCTGCCGCAGGGCGCGCATGTGCAGCAGTCGGTGCGGCAGTTCTTCAATCACGCAAAGGATCGTGAGCTGATTCCTGATAACAAGTTCGAGCGGTTTGGTGTGAGCAAGAAGAAGTGTGGGCGCCGGGTGAAAACTAGGCCGTCTGCGCCGTTTGAAATCTAGGCCAGTTCGGTGTGGCGGCTGGGGTGTCCGGCTGGGTCGTGACGCTCGTTCGATCTCAATCGGGATCGGACGGGGAGGGGAAGGCGGTGGTCGGCGTGGAGCAGTGGGCTGAGGTGCGGCGGATGAAGCGGGTTGAGGGGCTCTCGGTGCGGGAGATCAGTCGGCGGACGGGGTTGGCGCGGGAGACGGTGAGCAGGCTGTTGGCGGTGCAGGCGCCGCCGCGTTATTGCCGGGTGTCGGCGGCGTCGATTCTGGACCCGTTTAAGGACTGGATTTGTGAGCAGTTGCGGGCTGATCCGAAGGTTCCTTCTCAGCGGTTGCGGGAGCTGGCGATGGAGGCTGGCTATGGCGGCGGCAAGACCGTCTTTGATGGATATGTCCGGGAGGTTCGGCCGCGGTTTTTGGTCAGGCGCACGTTCCAGCGGACTGTCTATCGGCCGGCGGAGCTGATCCAGTGTGATCTCTGGGAGCCGAGTGAGCACGTTCCGGTTGGTTATGGGCAGAGGCGCCGCGGGTGGGTCGTGACTTGTCAGTCGTGCTGGTCGCGTGCGTTCGCTGGGACGCTGATCTTCAGCCGGAGCGGCAGCACCGGTTTCTGGAGAGTAACTTCGAGCCGCGCCGGTTCTTCGCGAACCACCTGGACTTTCAGGATCAGCTCGACCGCTGGGCGCAGAAGGCGAACGGTCGGGCTCATCGCACTATCCGCGATGTCCCAGCTGAGCGGTTGGCCAAGGAGCAGCAGCTGCGAGCACTCGGGCAGGTGAGGCTCGACACTGACCGTCGCTGGGTGCTGCGAGTCGCCCAGCAGCCGTTGATCAGAGTGGACCGCAACGACTACTCGGTCGACCCGGTTTTCGCTGGCAGGCGCGTCGAAGTCAGGGTGTCCCAGCGGGAGATCACCGCGACCGTCCTGGATACCGGCGAGCTCGCTGCTCGGCACAACCGGATCTTCGCGGGCGGGCTGACGATCGTCGACCCGGCGCACCAGAACGAGCTGGAAGACCAGCGCCAGCGCCGCCGCCAACGACACCACGTCGAGGTGCAGCAGCGTTCCCTTGCCGTCTACGACGCTCTGATCGCATGAGCGGTCCCGCAAGCGAGCTGGCGCACCTCTTCCGGGCGCTGAAGGCGCCCGCGGCAGCCAGGGCGCTCCCGGCCTGGCCGACCGGGCGCGGGAGGAGTCCTGGAGCTATGAGAAGTTCCTGCAGGCGCTGCTCTCCAGCGAGGTCTCCGCCCGCGACAGCCACGGCGAGGAGCACAGGATCAAGACGGCCCGGTTCCCGGCACGCAAGACACTGGAGGAGTTCGACTTCACCTTCCAACGCTCGATCAAGAAGCAGCTCATCGAGCATCTCGGCCAGCTCGACTTTCTCCACGGCCGCCAAAACGTGATCCTGCTCGGCCCGCCCGGCACCGGCAAGACACACCTCGCCACTGCGCTGGGCGTCAGAGCGTGCCTGGCCGGACAGCGAGTCCAATTCGCGACCGCCACAGAGTGGGTCGCCAAGCTCGCGCAAGCCAAGCGCCAAGGCCAGCTGGAGACCGAACTAAAGCGCCTCACGCTAATCCCACTGCTCATCGTTGACGAGGTCGGCTACATCCCGTTTGACCCCGAGGCAGCAAACCTCATGTTCGCCCTCGTCAGCTCCCGCTACGAGCGCGCCTCAATGATCGTCACTTCCAACAAGCCCTTCAGCGGCTGGGGCGAGATCTTCGGCGACGACGCCGTTGCCACCGCAATGATCGACAGACTCATCCACCACGCCGACATCCTCAGCCTGAAGGGCGACAGCTACCGCCTACGCGGCAAGGACCTCGGACCCCCACCCACACCACCAGCAGACCCCTCCTGACCAGCGCGCACGCCGGCAGTTTCCTGCGCTCGCCTACGGCAAGCTCCAGAAACTGCCGGCGCAACAACCCTCAAGTGGCCTAGTTTTCAACCGACGAAACCGGCCTACATTTCAACCGGCCTTGACAAGAAGCGGCGGGTTGATTCGCCGGACTTCGAGATCATCAGCAACGAGAAGTATGAGCTGCTGCTGGAGTGCGCTAGGCGTAGTCGCAGCGATGACTACGCGCTTGTGCTTGAGGGCATCACGATCTGCCAGGGCGATACCGCGATGCGCCCCTGCGAGATCTTTGGGCTGCACGAAGAGGACGTGCATCTCGAGAGCGGCGAGATCCAAGTGCGCTATCAGTGGGACTCGCTGCAGCGCAAGCGGGTGCCTACCAAGGACTAGGACACGCGGTGGGTGGCCATTAGCCCGAGGCTTGAGGCGCACCTTGCGATCATGCCCAGGCACAGCCCACCGATCCTCTTCCCAGCGGTGCGTGGCGGCTATTACAGCCGGTCCAACTTCTCCCCGCACTGGAAGGCGATACGCGTCTCCGCCGGGATGCCCGACCTTGAGTTCTATGCACTCAAGCACCGAGCTCTGCAATGGTTCATCGACCCGATCGAGGAGGGGGGCATTGGCCTCGACCACCAGACCGCGGCACTCATGGCTGGCCACGATGACGGCGGCTGGCTACTCGCAACCGTCTACACCAAGCTCAGCGAGAGCAAAGCCCGCGAACGCGCCCTACACGCCATGCGCGCATACGCAGAGCGGAAATCGCCAGTTCCGCGTCTGCATGTCGTCGGTCGCGCGTAGTACGCCGGCTAAGACCTCCCGAGCCAGGCATAGATTTCGGTTTGTGGCTACATCCGGTCTATCTGGCGCCCGCGAGCCTTCGGCGGGCGATGAGTTCCACGTCCTGTGGGGGGTGCACCGCGTATTGGCGCTTCTGGATCCCGCAATCGGGTTGGAGCGGGTTGTCATGGAGGATCTCACACCCATCCTGCCTGAAGGGGTTAGTCCGGAATCGGAGTGGGCCCGTTTTCGTGGGCAGTCGCGGGCTTTAGTGACTAGTTGTTGATGCTGGTGGTGGTCTTTCTCTCGTATTCCTCTGGTGAGAGGTAGCCGAGGGTGGAGTGTCGTCGTTGTCGGTTGTAGAAGCCCTCGATGTACTCGAAGACGGCAGCGCCGAGCGTCTGGTCGGCCAAGCCTGGCCGCCCGCCGTAGCACTGGGCTCAGGCTCGTACGCGTGCACGAGGCCTGACACGCTGCTGCAGCTCCGCGTACAGGTCAATGTTCTGGCGCTCCTCCTCCTCGAACGCGACGGCCAGAGCGTAGGTCTGCTCTCCGGCTATCGCCCAGGGTCGCCCAGCGTGTGTGACCGCCAAGTAATAGGTGTCCCCGTCCTGCGGGTCGAATGCGTGCTGACGCCTTACGCTCCGGACAATCAGCGTGCTGTTTGCGCTGGTTTCGCTCCCGGGCTCGAGTTTAGGACGCTGACGCTGACCCGGGAGTTTCGCGGTAACCCCGCCTCCCTGGTTGCGGTACCAGGTCTGGACTTGCTGGATCGTGCTGGCCCGCAATAGGTCGAATTTTATCTCGCCGGCAAGGTACTCTCGGCGCGTTCGCCGCACAGGCGGATCGAATGCCAGAGCTACTCGGATCGATCGCGCGGCAGTCACGGACTGAAACGAGGTTGGGATGGGCAACGGATGGATGGCGACAGTGTCTGTCGCCATCGAGAAATCGCCCATCAACACCGTCCTCAGCCCGGTGCTCGCACTCGCCCTTGCACCCACTGGCAACCCTTGACCAGCGACCCGGCTGAGGTCATCGGCGAACGCGTTCGCCACCGGTTCTGGAACGCTCGCTGAGAGGCCGATCAGGGCCCGCACGAGATTTCCGCTTGCATTGGGGTAGGCATCCAGCACATCTGCAGCGATCCGAGCTACACGCGGCGCCGCGTAGCTGGTTCCGCTGCCTGCTCCGAATAGCCGCCCTCCCCCATCCACAACTAGCGAAACGACCCCTGTCCCGGACTCAGGGCTCGCGATACCGCCATCAGGGCGCAGTACCAGGTTTCCACCGTAATGAACGAGGTCAGGCTTCATACCCTTGTACGCGCCAGGGCCGGACCGCGAGAACGGTGAGAGACCATCTATTGGTGCGACGGCGACGTGGCCGATCCGTGTTTCGCCCGCGAGATTCGCGGGTCCAGCGCTGCGCGCGATCGAGCCTACGGTCAAGCCGAGCGCTGCAGTGGCCGGCTCGGAGACGCGACCGGTCTCATCCAACGCGTAACTGGGGTAGTCATGTAGGACGTGTGCGCCGTTACTCATCTGGCCTGTCATCGCGTCCGCACTGTGGTTCCCGGTTGGCACCACGACGATGAGATTGCGCTCGCGAATGAGGTCGTCGAGGCGCTCGGTCAGCAACGAGACTCGGGGACCCGAGTACGGGTGGATCTCTGTCACGCACAGCACAAAGACCCGAACACCGTAGTCATCGTTGAGCGCGATGATCGCTTCCTCGACGGTGAGATGCTCCGGCTGTTCCTCTGGGAACTGGTGGAGGTGTGGCTGAGCGGGTCGTGGCTCGATAATTCGGCCCTGTACGACGCTACCGGCGGAGCGGAATGGCTGCCCGTCGCGGAGCGCGGTTTCGAAATCGCCGTAGAGCGCGAGCCCTGCGACCATGGTGCCGTGGTCTCCCGCCTGCTGCCACGCGTGGCCGGCGGGAAACGATCGGCTCGCGCTCACGAGCGTGCGGAGTAGCGGGTGACCTGCGGCGATTGCGTCGTCGAGCACGCCGATCGGCACTCCTCCGCGGTGTTCGCTTTCCAATTCGTTCACTCGGATGTCCCGCCAGTCGGAGGGGTCGACGTATGGGAGTAGCGGTGGTCGAATCAGCTCGACCACGGGGATGTTGGCGAGTAGCCTGGCGGTGGGACCGTCAAGGACGGCCCGAATGACTAGCGAGCGGGCACGTCGATCACTCGCAGTGATGTTGCCGCTCTGGGCCTCGATCGCCGCGGTCACCTGGTCCATCCGTCTGCCGGCCTCGGCGTCGTCGGGCGCAGCCCAGATCAGGATGTCGACGGGGCCGGGTTGTCCGTCAAGCGCTTTCGCGACGTCGTCAGCGAGGCGGTCCTCAGGCCCGTAGGGCTCAATTGACTCGATCAAACCGAAAAACGAGGAGAGCGCTGCTTTTGCTTTGTCGCGATCGGGTGCTCGGGCATAACGTGCGAGCTCAGCCGTGAGCCTTGGAGTCTGGGTCCCAGGGCTGAGGACCACGTAGTCCCAGTCCCCACCCTCGCTAAGCAACTCCAGGCCGCGGCTTTGCCACTGCTCAAGCGTCAGCCGGCTCGCTGTCCGAATCCGGAACACAAGAGCAGGATCGACGCCTTCGATCACCCGGATCGCCTGCGTGTTGGCGACCGTCGACGCTAGCTCGGCTGCGAGTTTCTGGCCGTGGCGATGCGGATTGCGCACGGGCGATCGAGGACCGCCTCCCATCCGCCGGTTAGGCAGTGGAACGGATGCTCCGAGCGGCAGGTGCTGTGCCACCCGCTGCTCACCAGGGGCGGCGGCGGACGCCGTCGATTGCGGCAGCTAGGTCGCTGGGCTGAATGTCACGGCGTTCGTCAAGCAGCGCGCGTCTCGCAGCATCCCACGCGGCCTGCTCGGCCGCGGCATGGGGGAGGCCTTTGAGCCTCGTGGCGGCATGATCTATGTCGAGTCTATGGTGCGGAAGCGCTGCCAGGCTGCGTCGCAGGACCGCGCGCAACTGATGGACGGTTGGCTTCGACAACTCGTAGACCGCGTCGAATCGACGCCATACGGCGGTGTCGAGTGCACCCTCGTGGTTGGTGGCCGCGATCACGAGGCTCGGCCCGCGGTAGGAGTCGAGCATCTGCAAGACGGCGTTGACCATTCGCTTAATCTCGCCGTGCTCGGTGGGGTCATCCCGTGAGCGTCCGAGCGCGTCGAACTCGTCGAAGAAAAGAACCCACCGTCCGCCGGAGGCGAATTCGAAGATGCGTCGGAGGTTCGCAGCAGTCTCTCCGAGGTAGGAGGAAACGACCGCGTCGAGACGGACGATTGCCAACGGCGCCATCAGTTCGGCCGCGATCGCTTCGGCGACGGAAGTCTTCCCGCATCCGGGGGGGCCGTACAGCAGCACGCGTTGGCGCCGAGGGATACCTGCATTGTCAAGGTCGTCCCACCGTCCGATCTCCTTGCACAGATGCCGCAGGGCGTCGGCGAGAACATGAGGCACGACCAGATCCTCGAAGCTCTTGGTGGGTTGCCGAACGTCGGCGAGCGGCCAGCCCCCGTCGCGGTCGCTTGGGGGCTCCGGCATTGCGAGCGCGAGCGCGCCAGCAGTCGTCGATTGCGCCCCCAGAATCTTGCGCAGGTCTCGCGCGAGCGCGTGGTGCTGCTTCGACTCCTCGTCCTGGATGATCGAGTTTGCGGCGCGCCGGAACGATAGCTCGTCGCCCTCGCTGAACGCCCGAAACAGCTGCTTAAGTTCGCGTGCGGCCACCCAGCCAGCCTATCGGCAGCCGCGGCGAACAGGCGCTGGGATGGTATGCCAAGCCGGTGATCGAGCTAAGAGGTGCCCGATCGCCGGCTTCTAGCCAGGAGCCGGTTGATCAGTCGGCTCTCGGTCTCTGGATGTACCTTCGGGACCGTGCGCGCACGCGCCCGATGTGGGAGATGCTTGGCGCACCTTTCGACCGTTGGACGCTCCCGCGGGCGTGCCGAGCAGCCCACTGATGGAGCTAACGTACCTACGTCTCGTATGGCTGACAGAGCGAGGTGAGTGAAGGACGCCCAAGCCGTGTCGGGCAAGCAGTGCTCGCACCTCGCGTTACAGCGCGTTATGATCGCTCTCGTGAGCGGCACGCGGCCGAATGTCTTCGCTGAGAGGTTCAGCAGGGAGCGCTCCGTTTGCAAGGCGCCCAAAAACCGCATTGCAAAGCCGATCTGAACCGTTCTCTCCGACTAGGTTCAGGAAGCGCGAATATCCGCGAATACGGCGAAAATCGACAAAAATGCTACGTATCCCAAAAGCGTGTTCGCGGCTGGTCGGGGGATCGGGACCGCAAGGACCGCAACAGCCACCCAAGCGGACCGCAAATGGACCGCAGTCTAGGCGAGGGCATATCGCTTGACCTAACCCGGACGGTAGCACCGACCCTTGGCGCCGGGACAGGCAGGTTTCGCTCGTCCTGTCCTGCCAGTCGTCCGTGCCGCTCTTGAGGATGAGCGTGGGCGATTTTGCACGCGCATAGGGGAGAGTTAACGGTCAGGTCAACCGTGCCATATGCTAGTCCGGCTGCTCGACCGCTGCTCCCCGTGCTGCCGCTCAGCGGCCGGCTGACAAGCTGCCTCGGCACGGTCAAGAGGGCTGCCCGCCCTCTATCTGGCGCTGTGGCTCAAACACGAGCGCCCGAACAAACACCGCCAATCGCTCAGCGTCATCCTTCTCGAGCGTTGTGGGCAGGTAAAGGTGCGCGATGCCCGTGCGCAATGGGAAGGGATAGTCGATCAGCGCCTGTGATGGTGTCGCCGCCTGGGCATGCGTCGTCGCCGGCGACGCAGCGGGTGCAGATGCCGCGTTGGTGATGCTTGTGCCCGGCTCGCTCGGGCGGCGGCGTGGCGCACGACCAGCGGGCGGCTTGAAGTTGCCCGCGCCCTTCTCCAGGTACTGCCTATAGAGCTCTATCGCGCGGTTGAAGCGGTTGCGATACGCCCGCAAGCTGTCAGGTGCGTACTTCTGCCCGGCTAGGGTTTCAAAGCGCTTCATCAGGTCTTCTGTGTCGATCGAACGCAAGTCGATCGACGGGTTGTCCGGCTCCACCGTGGCGAGGATCTGCTTCGTAGCCGATCGCAACGGCTCCATCGCGGCCGAGCGCATCAGCCCCTTGCTAATCACCCAGTCACAGAACTCGTCCAGGCCCGCCAGCGTGCCGCTTCCTATATTTGCAGTGTCTATCACTGCCATATCTACTGCCCTCCACATTACGAATTAACGAACGAGGACGAGAATAGCACAGTTCGATGTCGAGACGGACGGACGGATTGAAAGAACAAGCACATTGGCATGAATGCATCCGTTCGGCGCTCGGTGCGGCGGTTGCGTGGCTGAGAACAACAGCCGAGACCCGGGGTGAGCCGCGGCGGAGAAGGCCTTGTCGGTGGTGGCGGTATACGGTGGCGGTCGCGCAGCGGGAGGCGAAGAAAGCTACCTTTGCGGTCGCCCACCTACAGGCACAGGCAAGCGATCAGGCTCTCGCGGCGCTTGCGAGCGTGGTCGATACCCACCGTGGGATGAGGCCATGGCTGGCTGCCACTGTCGAGCAGATGGCCAGGAGGATCGCGATGCGCCTCGTGCTGGAGCGCCTGCCAGATGATCTAGGAGAGATCGCGGCCGAGTTCGAGAATGTCGCTGGGCAAGCCCGCTAGAGGGGCTGACCAACGCCGGTCGAGCCTCGGATCGTGATCTCAACGCGATTGGAAGGCCAAATGCTGATGCCAATGGGCCTTCTTCCGACCTTCCCTCGCCGCGGGCCTGCCGCCTCATGCATGTGCATATTGGGCAGCCATATCGGTATGCTTGATGGTACGCCTTCAAGAAGGCATAATGCGGGTGTGGCGCGTAAGAAGACGACGATCTATTTGGAGCCGGATTTGTTGACGGCGACTAAGACGCTTGCGGCGAGCTCAGGTCGGCGTGAGTACGAGGTGATCGAGGATGCGCTGCGGGCGTATATGCGCAGCGATGAGGCTGCGGCGGGCCGGCGGGAGTTGCGAGCGATGCTCGATCGTTGGTCTGAGCAGGACACGGGTCTTGGGGAAGATGAGGCACTTGAGCTTGCTACGCGCGAGGTGCATGCCTACCGTCGCGAGCGGAGCGGCAAGTAGCGGTAGGCGTGATTGGTGCGGAGGGTCGTGATCGACTCCAATGTGCTGATCTCTGCGCGGCTCTCCCCACGCGGTGCGCCTGGACGGTTGCTGGCGGCTTGGTTGGCTGCGCGTTTCGAGCTGATCGTGAGCCCGGCGCTACTGGCAGAGCTGGCGGGGGTCCTTGCGCGACCGAAGTTTCGTCGCTGGCTGAGCGTTGAGGAAGCCCGCGCGTTCGTGCGGGCACTGCATGCTGAGGCGACGCTGGTCGATGATCCACAAGCGCAGAAGCACCCTCTATGCGATCCTGACGACGCCTACCTGCTCACGCTCACGCTCGCGCAAAGCGCCAAAGCCGACTGCCTGGTCTCCGGCGATGGCGACCTCACAAGCCTCGAGGATCCCAATCCGCCCGTCCTGACCCTGCCGAGCTCCTCACAAGCCTCGATGTAGGCGAGTAGATCTCGATGACTTCGCGGGCATCCCGATGATTTCGCGGACGCCCGCTGCAATGTGCTTGAAGTGTGCATAAAGCAGCGAAGGCCTGTGCACGCCTCGTGCACGGGCCTTCGCTGCGGAATGTTGCAATATCTCGAAAGCTGGCTTTCTAGAGCCAACCTGAACCTGTCTCTTCGACTGTAGGAACCTTATTAAAATCCTCGGCGCCGTTCGAGTCGAGGAACGCCGCCGGGTTCAAATACCGTCCGGCTAGGGGCGACTAAGTTCTCGTTGGATGCTGGGAGGGCTGGGGGCGGCTGAAGGCCGTGAGTTGGCTCTGCGATGCGGGATAGCTACCTTTTGGCCATTCTTTTAGAGCGACGAGGGCGCAAGAGATTCGGTCCTTCTGCACACGGACTTCGTGCGCTCGATCTGCTGGGAGCGGGCTTATAGTTGCAACTCGTGCTTCACGTTCATCGCGCTGACCGCGCGGACCATCTCCTCGGCGCGTTGGCGGACGTGCTCGGTGAGCCGTTGGCGGACCCGTTCGCGGCGGAGGTCCTCGCGGTGCCGACGCGCGGCGTGGAGCGCTGGCTTTCCCAGCAGCTCTCCGCGTCGCTGGGTGCCGGCGAGCGTGGCGACGGGGTGTGCGCGAACGTTCTGTTCCCCTCGCCGCGCGAGCTGATCGACGAGATAGTCGCGGCCGCGTCGGGCTTTGAGGCCGAGCGGGACCCCTGGTCGCCGCGACGGCTGCTGTGGCCGCTGCTTGAGACGATCGACGAGCAGCTCGCCGAGCCGTGGCTTGGCGAGCTCCGTGCCCATCTAGATCCAGCACGGGGTGACCGCTCGCGGCGGCTGCGCGTCGCCCGGCGTCTCGCGAGCCTGTATGACCGCTACGCCGTCTTTCGCCCTGAGCTCTTGATCGGCTGGCTCGCAAGCGAAGATGACGAGCATTGGCAGGCACGGCTGTGGCGGCATCTGCGCGCGAGGGTCGACTGCCCCGGGCCCGCTGAGCGCCTGCAGGCGGCGTGCGACGGACTACGAGAAGATCCGGATCTCAGCACGCTGCCTGCCCGGATCTCGCTGTTCGGCCTGACAAGCCTTCCCGTCCGACATCTGGAGGTCCTGCGCGCGCTCGCCGAGGGAGGCCGGGACGTTCACCTGTTCGTGCTGGCCCCGTCGTCGACGGCCTGGCAGGAGATCACACGCGTGCTGGGCGAGCAGGACGCTCCGGTGCTTCGCGGCGAAGTCGGCAATGAGCTTCTCCCGCACAACCCGCTGCTCGGGTCCTGGGGGCGCGATGGGCGCGAGTTCCAGCTCGTGCTGCTCGGCACCCGCGGCGAGATCCAGGAAGTCGATCACACGCGGGATGGGGACGGCGAGCCCGCGACCCTGCTCGGCCGCCTTCAGGCCGACATCCGCGCCGATCGCGCGCCCGCCAGCGACGCCGATGACGACATGAGCCTACAGGTACATGCCTGTCACGGAGCCGCACGCCAGGTGGAGGTCCTCCGCGACGCCGTCCTTCATGCCCTGAGCGAAGATGAAACGCTCGAGCCGCGCGATGTGATCGTGATGTGCCCTGACATCGAGCGCTTCGCGCCACTGATCGAGGCGACCTTCGGCGCCGGGTCGGTCGACGAGCGCGACGACCCTGACACGCCGCGGCCCCCGACCGCCGAGCTGCGTGTGCGCCTCGCGGACCGCTCTCTGCGCGAGACCAACCCGGTGCTTGGTGTTCTCGCACGTCTCCTGGAGCTCGCGGGTGCGCGGATGACTGCCTCGGAGGTGCTGGATCTCGCCGATCGTGAGCCGGTGCGCCAGCGCTTTCGCTTCACGACGGAAGAGATGACGCGCCTCGGGGAGTGGGTGGGTGCCGTCGGCGCCCGGTGGGGGTTCGACGCGCAGTACCGGACACGCTTCGGTCTTCAGGATGTGCCGCAGGGGACGTGGGCGGCCGGCCTCGACCGTCTCCTGAGCGGTGTGGCGATCGGTGGTGAGGAGCCTCGGCTGCTCAATGGGGTAGTCCCCTACGACGACGTCGACAGCTCATCGATCGATCTCGCTGGGCGTCTGGCCGAGTACCTGGAGCGCCTGCAGGCGATCGTCGAGGACTTCGGCGAACGCCGTCCGCTTGAGGCTTGGGTGCGCGCGGCGGCAGAGGCCGCCGACGCGCTCTGCGCGACCAGCGGAGCGAACGCCCGCCAGCGTATTGAGCTCAAGCGCCTGCTCAGGCTGGTGGTGCAGGAGGCCGCGATCGACGGGGCGACGAGCGAGGCGCCGCTCGACGTCGCTGACTTCGCTGCGCTGTTGGAAGACCGTCTCGCCGGCCGCCCGACGCGTGCGAACTTCCGCACGGGGCATCTGACGGTGTGCACGCTTCAGCCGATGCGCAGCGTCCCTCACCGGGTCATCTGCCTGCTTGGCCTGGATGACGCGGTGTTCCCGCGCCGCTCGGCGCGTGACGGCGATGACCTGTTGCTGGCCGAGCCGCGGGTGGGTGAGCGCGACCCGCGCTCGGAGGACCGTCAGATCTTGCTGGACGCGCTGATGGCCGCCACTGACCGGCTGATCGTCACCTACGCGGGCAACGATGAGAGGACCAATGCGCAACGTGCTCCCGCGGTCCCGGTTGGCGAGCTTCTGGACGTTGTGAGGCGCTCCACGGGCGGTGGCGATGTGGTCGTACGCCATCCGCTGCAGCCGTTTGACCCCGTGAACTTCGAGTCCGGAGCTCTGATCGGCGAGGGGCCGTGGAGCTTTGACGCGATGACTTTGGGCGGGGCACGTGCGCTTGTGTCTGAGCGCGTCGCGCCGCCGGCGTTCCTGCATGGGCCGCTTCCTCCCGCCGCCCACGGCGAGCTGATCGAGCTCGAGCGGCTAGTCTCGTTCCTCGGGCACCCCGTGCGCGGCTTTCTACGCCATCGGCTCGGTATTGGCGTGAACCTCCGGGTGCCGGAGATCGAGGACGGTCTGCCGCTCGAGTTGAGCGCTCTCGAGTTCTGGGAGATCGGTGGGCGTCTGCTTTCCGCGCGCCTTTCAGGCACACAGGCGCCGGACACCCTCGCGGCCGAGCGTGCGCGAGGCACTGTGCCCCCGGGCCTGATCGGCGAGGAGCGCTTGAACGAGGTCGCGGGCCTAGTCGAGCGGGTTATGACCGCGGCCCACGACGTCCTTGACCTGGAAGCCGAGCAGCAGACGCTCGATGTGCGGGTCCTGCTCGGTGACGGGCGACTGATCGGGGGCACGATCTCCGGGCTTCACGGCGACGTGCTGCAGCATGTCGGCTTTTCTCGGATCAGCCCCAGACAGCGCCTCGGCGCCTGGGCGCGCCTGTTGGTGCTCACCGCGGCGTTCCCGCACCGAAGGTTCTCTTCGGTGAGCGTCGGGCGCGCCCGCCAAGGCGTATCGCCACGCTTCGGGGTGAGCGTCGCGCGCGCGATCTCCCCATCGGGCCTGGGCAGCGTCCAGGAGCGCGAGGACTGGGCGCGGACCGAGCTCTGCAAGCTCATCGATCTGTTCGACCGCGGCTTGCGTGAGCCGCTGCCGCTCTACTGTCAGACCTCCGCCGAGCTGGTCTCACAGCCGGCTTCCTCCGCGCGCCGACGCGCCGAGGAAGCCTGGACGTCCGAGTTCGAGAAGCCGCGAGAGGACAGCGAGGAGGAGCACATCCGGGTCCTCGGGGCTGAGCGGAGCTTCGCCGATCTGCTCGAGGAAACACCGCGTGTGGGGGAGGACTGGTTCGGCGAGCAGTTCGGCTCGCGCCTTGAGTGCTACGCGCATCGCCTGTGGGACGGGCTGCTCGCGGTGGAGACGGTGAGCGAGCGTTGAGCACAGTCGAGACCCGTGAAACCTTCGATCTCTGCGGGCCGCTGCCGGTCGGCGTGACGGTACTCGAAGCGAGTGCCGGCACCGGTAAGACCTACACAATCGCGGCGCTCGCCACTCGTTACGTGGCGGAGGGCGTGCCACTGGAAGCTCTGCTGCTGGTCACGTTCACTCGGCTAGCGACCGGAGAGCTGCGCGATCGGGTGCGCCAGCGCCTCGTGGACACGCGCGACGCACTCGAGGCGGCGCTTGCCGGCGAGGGCACCCCCGACATCGAGGCCGTGGCCGAATACGACGAGCTCGGGCGGATGCTGGCCGCCGGGACGCGAACAGAGGTCGCAGAGCGCCTGGATCGTCTAGTGCACGCGATCGCTGAATTCGATGCTGCGACGATCACGACGACCCACGGCTTCTGCCAGGAGGTGCTCGGCTCGTTCGGGGTCGCCGGGGACATCGATCGTGCCTACACGGTCAGCGAGGACACACGTGACCTTACGCGCGAGGTCGTGGACGACCTCTATGTTCGCGAATTCCTCGACAGCACACCGCTGTTCTCCCGGCTAGAAGCTGGCCAGGCAGTGGCCGCCGCGGTCCAAAATCCGGGTGCGCGGCTCGCGCCTGCAGCGCAGACCAGCGACGGGGCTGCGCATGCCCGCCACGCGTTGGCCGCCGCGGCGCGGGCGGAGCTCGATCGACGAAAGCGCGCGCTCGCGCTGATGAGCTATGACGACCTCATCTCTCGCGTACGGGTGACGCTTGAGGGTTAGCAGGGCGAGGAGGTCGCGCGGGTGCTGCGCGCCCGCTACCGGGTGGCGCTCGTCGATGAGTTCCAGGACACCGACCCCGACCAATGGACGATCATGCGCCTGGCCTTCGCGCACGAGGACAGCACATTGGTGTTGATCGGCGACCCTAAGCAGGCGGTGTATTCGTTCCGCGGCGCGGATGTCTACGCCTACCTCGATGCGGCACGGCATGCGAACGCCGTGAGAACGCTCGAGACGAACTGGCGTAGCGATCAGCAGCTACTCGACGCCTATGACGCGCTTTTTGCCGAGGCGCGCCTCGGCCACGAGGACATCACCTACGTCCAGGTGCGCGCCGCAGAGCGGGACAGGGCTGCGCGCCTCGACGGCGACCGGGCTGGCACGTCGCTGCGGTTCCGCATCCTCGCGCGGGGAACTCCCGGCGTGCGTAAGACAAAGACAGGGTGGTCGAATGCAGGGTCGGCGCGCACCTACATTGCCAGGGATCTGGCCGGCGAGATCGCGATCCTGTTGGGCGCCGGTGCGACGCTCGACCACGACGGTTCCCTGCTCGGGGCCAGCGACGTGGCGGTGCTGGTACGCACGAATGGGCAGGCTGAGGCGGTGAAGGACGCTCTCGGGGAGGTGGGTGTCCCGGCTGTGGTCAACGGTGCCGGCAGCGTGTTCAAGACGCGGGCCGCGCAGGACTGGGTGCTGCTGCTAGACGCACTGGAGCGGCCTGAGTCGCTCTCGCGGGCGCGCGCTGTTGCGCTCACCTCGTTCGGGGGCTGGAGCGCCGAGGCGGTCGCGGACGCCAGCGATGAGCAGTGGGATTCCTTTCAGCAGCGGCTGCATTCATGGGCGGGGGTCCTCAGGCGCAATGGTGTCGCGACGCTGCTCGAGGTCGTCAGCAGCCAGCAGTCACTGGCGGGACGGCTGCTGTCGGGCCTCGGCGGGGAGCGCGAGCTGACCGATCTGCGCCAGCTCGGCGAGCTGCTTCATGTCGCTGCCGCGGACAGAGGGTTGGGCGCGACGGCGCTCGCGAGCTGGCTGCGATCCCGCATCGCCGGTGACGATCGCGATGCGGATGCCGAGGCGCGGATGCGTCGACTGGAGTCAGACGCCGACGCGGTGCAGGTGCTGACGATTCACCGCAGCAAGGGCCTTGAGTTCGCGGTCGTCTACTGCCCGTTCCTGTGGCACCCGTTCTGGTCGGGCAGCGGTGATCTGCCGGTGGTCTACCACGACACCGAGGATGGTCAGACGCGCAAGGTCGACGTCGCGATGGACCCGGATGACCGCAATTACTGCCGCCATCGGGACCAGTCCCTCGCCGAACAGGCCGGCGAGGAGCTACGGCTCGTGTATGTGGCTCTGTCTCGCGCCAAGCATCAGGCGGTCGTGTGGTGGGCAACGACCTACCAGAGCAGCGGTTCCCCGCTCGGCTGCCTGCTGTTCGGCGGTCCTCCGAGCGCGCGCCAGCGTGTGGAGGAAGCAGCGTCCGCGGCGCGCGACCGGTTCAGGGAATTGGTCGCATCCGCTCCCGATGCGATTAGCCTTGAGCCGGCGGAGATCGCAGCGCAGGCACGGTGGTCTCCGCCGCCACGCCAGCCGGGCGATCTTGCGGCTGCGGCGTTTGCGCGGCGTCTGGATATGAGCTGGCGGCGACTTTCGTTCACCTCGATCACAGCGGCCTCCTATGAAGCGCGTGTCGCGAGCGAGTTCGAGGAAACGACGGGCTCCGATGACGCGCGCGATCACCATCCGCTCGGAATAGGGGCGACAGAGAGCGAGCAGACCGAGCTGCTCGCGATCCCATCGCTGCTCTCCGACATGCCAACAGGCACGAGAGTCGGAACGCTTTTGCACCAGGTCCTAGAGGACACGGACTTCGCGGCGCACGAGCTGCCCGAGGAGGTCTCGCTGCGTCTGGCTGATGCGCAGCGCTGGCGCACGGTCGAGCTCGGCGATCAAGATTCGGTCATCGACGGACTGTGTGCTGCAATCGAGACGCGACTCGGCCCGCTGGTGGGCGAACGGCGACTGCGTGACATCGACCGCACCGACCGCTTGGCTGAGCTGAGCTTCGAGCTGCCGCTCGCGGGTGGCGAGCACCCCGGCGGCGAGCTGACGCTGACGACGATAGCGGCGGTCCTAAACGACCATCTTCCCTCTGACGATGTCCTCGCGGGCTACGCGGATCGGCTGAACGATCCGACACTGAAGACGACCTTTCGTGGCTATCTGAACGGCACGATCGATCTGGTTGCCCGGATCGACGGCGGCTTCTGCCTCATGGACTACAAGTCCAACCGCCTAGCTGCTGCCGGTGAGCCGCTGACGGCATGGCATCACCGTCCCGAGGCCTTGGCGGAGGAGATGCAGCGATCCCACTACGCCTTGCAGGCGATGCTCTACACGGTCGCACTGCACCGTTACCTGCGCTGGCGCGTGCCGGGCTACGACGTTGAGTGTGACCGACTGACCGTGCTCTACCTGTTCCTGCGCGGGCTGAGCGGGGAGCACACGCCGCGTGTGGACGGGATGCCGTGCGGCGTCTTTGCCTGGCAGCCCTCACCGGCCCTCGTCTGCGCGCTCAGTGACGCACTGGATCAGGGGGCGCCGACGTGAGCTCGCTGCGAGAGCGCGACGCCAACGACGCTCGCCTGGCACGGGTGGCACCACAGCCGCTGCGCTCGTTCAACGACGCCGGGGTGCTCTCCTCCGCCGATGTGCAGGTGGCGCGGACTCTGGCAGCACTAGCCGGGGTTCAGGAGCCCGCGGTCCTTCTCGCAATAGCGCTGGCGGTGCGCGCCCCCCGGCTCGGTCACGTTCTCGTCGACCTCACCACGATCGCGAGGACGGTTGCCGTGGACACCGAGGAGCCCGTCAATCTGGTCGAACTCGACTGGCCCGATCCCGAGGAGTGGGTTACGGCCGTCGCGGCAAGCCCACTCGTCAGCGAGGCGCCGCATCCGCTGCGCCTGGAGGGGTCACGCCTGTATCTGGAGCGCTACTGGCGCGAGGAGTGCGAGGTCGCCATGCATCTGCGAGTGCTCGCGGCCGCCCCGGCCACCGGTGACCCCGAGGACCCCGAGCTGCTCGCGGACGTCGAGCGACTGTATCCGCAGGCGCAGGACGAGCGCTCTTGGGCAACGGTGCTTTCCGCGATAACTCAGCGACTGACGATCATCGCCGGTGGCCCGGGCACCGGCAAGACCAGGTTGATCGCGAGCGTCGTGGCGCTGTTGGCCAAGCACGCACACGCTCGAGGATCAGGCGACCGGCCGCCGCTGGTCGCCCTCGCCGCACCCACGGGCAAGGCCGCGGCGCGACTCGGCGAGTCGCTCGCCGAGCGAGCCGAGAGCCCCGATCTCGAACCGGAGGTCCGCGACGCCCTCTCGGCGACCAGTGCGCGCACGCTGCACCGGCTGCTCGGCTCCCGAGCAGACAGCCGCGGACGCTTTCGCCACGACCGTCGTAACCGACTGCCGCACGATGTGGTGATCGTCGATGAGACCTCGATGGTCTCGCTGACCATGATGGCACGGCTCCTCGAAGCGTTGGGCGATGACGCGCGCCTGGTGCTCGTCGGCGACCCGGACCAGCTGTCCTCGATCGAGGCGGGCGCTGTGCTCGGCGACATCACTGGACTAGCCCTGAGCGAGGGTGAGGACGGTGGAGGTTCAGCGATTGCGGACAGCGGGTTCGTTCTAGATCGCACCCACCGCTTCGGCGAGGCTATCGCCACGCTCGCCGAGGCTGTGCGCCTCGGCGATGCCGACGGCGCGATCGCGGCGCTCAGCGCTTCAGAGGGCGAGGTGATTTGGATCGCGAAGGACGCGCACGCGGTCCGCGACGATCCTGTACTTGACCCGGTGCGGGAAGCGGCCACCGCCGCGGGCCGTGCAATCATCGCCGCCGCGCGCGAGGGTGACGCCGCTGCGGCGCTCGCGGCGCTCGGCAAGTTCCGGCTGCTGTGCGCGCACCGGCGAGGCCCCTATGGCGTTTCCAGCTGGATGTCGAGCGTCGAGCTGTGGCTCGGGCGCGAGATCAGCGCTGCGGGCGGGCCAACCGGCGACTATCCCGGCCGGCCTCTGTTGATCACCGCCAACGACTATGACCTGAATCTGTTCAACGGCGACAGCGGTGTCGTCGTACTAGGCGAGGACGGGCGTCTGACGGCGGCCTTCGAGCACCACAGTGGTGTGGCGCGGGTGCGTCCGAACCAGCTGGGGGCTGTGGAGACCGTGTACGCGATGACCGTGCACAAGAGCCAGGGTTCGCAGTTCGGGACCGCCGCGGTGATGCTGCCACCGCCGTCGTCGCGGATCCTTACGCGGGAGCTGCTCTACACGGCGCTGACGCGAGCTTGCAAGCGCCTGCTCGTGGTCGGCACCGAGGCCGCCATCCGCGCGGCGGTGGAGCGTCCGGCGGCGCGAGCCTCAGGGCTGCGCGAGCGCTTGCTCGACGACGCTGAGGCCTAATACTCGGGTTGCGCACCGACGCTCGCGGTGCGCGGGCTCGACGCATTGTTCGCGTTGCCGGCCGAGCTCTACCAGCCGGTCTCGCGGGCTCAGGTATCGAACAGTGAGACCGGCGGCTGGTGCGGGTCGACGGTCGTGAACCACCTGCACCTGCCTCAGCAGCGAACCTGCTCCACGGAAGCTTCCTTGCTCCCAGTCCTCCCGCTGCGTATCGCGGAATGGATGGGTGCTTTCGAGGATGGCGTCGAAGACTCCGCCGACTGCGTCAGCCACGGCTTGTGGATCATCGACGGCTGCGAACGTGGCGACCGCGCCCCCGAGGTCGAACAGCAGATGGATGAGATATCGGCTCGACTGGCCGTGGCGCTGTATCTGTCGGCAGAGCTCGGCGACGTTCAGCTCATGTCCGGCCACACTCCAGCGTGCGTACCAGAGCACTCCCGGCGTTAGCGCTGGGCCAGGGAGGACATCTCGGCCTGCGAGGTTGACTAGGAGATGCCGGATCGCCTCCGCCCTGGCACCAAGACTTGTCGGTTTGGAAGCAGAAGTGCTCCACGGCGATGAGCACGTTCGTATCGCTTGCGCAGGCGCGCCAGGAGGGCTGAGGCATGGTTACGAGCGCTTCGAGCTGATCGTAAGGTCCGCGCTGCTCGCCGACCTGGCGGCGGGTGTTTGCGCGTCCTAAGCTCGCCGCTGGCTGACCACGTTTGGCTTTCCGAACCAACCTGAAGCGAGCGCCCGAAGGATCGTACGAGTGCTCGCCTGTAGCCTTGGATCGCCGAGCTTCGCATCAACCAGGCCTCTTGGTTAGCCGCGTCAGCGCACGAGTCGGTGCGCCGGCCCAGACGCCGATAGCGATCACGGCAACCCTGACGATGACATCGTGTTGGCCTGCGCACTTGCCGCAGACGTCCAGATTCCGGTATCTGGCGACCATCGCCGGCACCTACGCCAATGGCATCCGCGTAATCGGCTCATAAGCACTGCTGGCAGAAACTTCCGTACGTATAGATATTGCCGAGGATCGTTAGTTGAAGGTATAAGCTGGCGTCGCTCGCGTGTACGGTGGCGGTATGGAGGACAGCGGGTTGCGTGCAGCGCTCGAACCGAATCAGGGTGGCCAGGATGCCGATGCTCGGGCGCCTGCGGTCGCCGATGAGGTTCAGCCTGCCGCTCAAGATCCGCCTTACGACGCAGAGGAAGGATCGGCCGAGCCGGTTCTCCGAGTGCCGGAAGAGCTCACTCCACTGCCGGCCGTCGATGCCGCGATGCCTCTCCTGGGAATGTTTGCGACGGTTGTGGGGCGTAAGCGAGCCCGCTACAAGGTAGGCCTGCTGAAGACTTTGCAGGCGGACGGATCGGGACGGTGGAAGATTCGCCGCCTGCAAGAGATCGTCCACTGGTTGGAGCCGGCGTCGGTCACCGAGGTTGTTGCCGAGCTGCGGGCGGTGGACGTGCTGGCCTATGAGCCCGTCACCGGGCTCTATCGCTTGACGCCTGCCGCACGGGTTGTAACGGCGCTGCTGGACGCGATGACGATTCCAGAAGTCCATCCACGCGCCTTGATCAAGTTTCTCAACAAGGCCATGGCCCTCGCTCAGGCCGGTGGTGCGGGTGACGATGTGGTCTTGCGCCAGTTCCGCTCGGCGATCGCTGTGCTGCGCTCGGACTGGGAGGACCTCACGCGGCTGATCGACGACTTCTCGGATACCGCGTTGCTTGAAGCGGCCGAGCTCGTGCGGGTCCACGTGGACGATATGCGTGATCTGCTCGATGAGCACCAATCATTTTTCGCGAGCCAGCACGAGCGCGCGCTCTTCTTGGACGCCGACCAGGAGGCGCTCGATCTCATCGCCCGCCTGGGCAAGCTTGCGGCTGAGGTCATCGAGGCGCTCTCCGGTCGCGCCAGCGGGCGCATGCGGGCAGGTCTGCGGGTCGACCGCGTCGACATTCGTGAGTTCCTGCTCTCCCAGACTGATGAGCAGCTCGCCGGGCTGTTCGCGGACCTTGCTCTGCCTGCGCCATTTGTCATCGCGCTCTCGCCTACCGCCGCGTTCGAGGCGCTGGCTGAGGCTTCCGAGCGTGTGCCAAGCTTGCCTCCACCACTGCCGCCTGCAAGCCCTCCCGAGCGGCGGGTCCCTGAGCGGCTGTCCGATCCCGCCGAGTCGATGCGCGAGGAGTTGAGCGAACTTGGCGCCTCTACTACGGTCGCCGCGATGACGGTGCGTGCGACTTGGGGGGAGTCCGTGGCTCGCCACAGCGCGCTCGTGGACGCATACTCTCGCTACACGGGCCTTCCCCGTCTCGATCACCAACGCGATGTAGAGGAGTTGACCGATTCCGAGGTCTGGCGCGTGTCTAAGACTACGATCCACGCTGCAACGTGAAGACTCCTGCACAGACAGCCTCCCTGTTGGTTGCCGGCACTCTCGAGCGTTCGCGATGGCCTGAGCTCGACGACGAGGACTTCTCAGCCGAGGTGCGCGCACGGCTGACTCACGTCGGCCTGGAGCTCGTCGGCGCCGGCGGTCGCTGGCTCGCGCGACCGGCCGCCGTCGCCGACGAAGAGGAGGGGTTTGAGCCTGCGTTTCGCCTGCACAGCGTCGAGCTGGCGATGGTGGCCGCCCTGTATCTGCATCTGCGCTACCTGCCATTGCAGGCCGGTCAAGGCCTGGGGGCGACCGAGGAGCCATCCGTCGAGATCGACGAGGTGATGCGGGCCTTCCCGGGCCATCAGCGCAACTATCTCGAACAGATCGTGCTTGGTCACCTGCGCAACGCAGGCTTCGTCCGGCGCGACCGCGGCCGTCTCTACGCGGGCCCATATCTGGCCGCGCTGAACGATGTGCAGGCTGGGGAGCGCGCGCAAGCAGCTCTGAGCAGCTTCCAGCTGCGCCGTTATTTGCGCCGTCGCGCCGAGGAGTTGGAGGAGGGCGCGGTCGAGGGCGATGGGGGTGGGGATGCCTCAGGTTGAGCAGCTCCAACTCGTCTACTGGGGCTCGCTGCGAGCCGATCCTGTTGACCTCACCGTGGACGGGATCAATGTCGCCACTGGTCCCAACGGCTCCGGCAAGACGACGAGCCTCGATGCTCTCAAGCTGATACTCGGCGTCTCGGATCTTGGCCGTCGTCCAGCTGACTACATCTACGACGGCGGGGGCGAGGCCGGTCAGCGTGCCGAACGCGCACTGGTGAAGGCAATCTTCGCCAACCCTGTCCGTCCTGGCAGGGCCGGCCGCGTTTTCGCCGATGCAGGGCGCGGCTGCGAGTCGACCGCCCACGTGACCGCTATCTGCGAGGTCACGCGCGATAATCGCCGTCGCTTTGCACTCCTGCCCGGCCCTGTCATCTGGGGCGCTGATGGACACGAGGTGGAGAGCGACATACATGCCATGCGCTCGCGGATACCCGCATCGCAGTGGATGACGGCTCACACGTGGGACGAGCTGCTGGCTCGCGCGGGAGTCTCCAAAGCGCTGCGCGGCGTGATCGCCGTCAAGCAAGGGGAGACCGACAAGACGATCGAGGGCTCCCCCGAGGCATTGCTGCGTCGTGTGCTCGAGCTCACTGGCAAGCAAGACACGCTGGAAGAGTTCCGAGAAGCCAAGGCCCGCCTGATTGGTGCCCGCGAGGCGTACGACGAGGCCAACGAGCGTCTGGCCGCCGAGCGTCGCCATCTCCAGGCACTCAACGTGCAAGCCACTCAGCACCACGACTATGTGCGAGAGCGCGAGCGGGCCACGTGGATCGCCGAGGTCGGCCTGATGGCTGCCACCCGCATCGCCCGCGAAGATGAACGCGAGTCATTGGCACGCGAGCGCGATGGCCAGGCCACTACGCTGGAGCGCGACCGCCAGGAGCGCGCCGCGCTCGGAGAGTCGATTCCCAAACTGCGAGAGCGGGCCGCCAGACTCGAGGCCGAGGTAAAACAGATGCACTATCGCGACCACCAGACGCGCGATTCCTACGTAAAGGCAGCGAACGCGCGCGCGAGTGCTGATGCCGCCGTGCAGAGCGCGCAGCGTCTGATCGATGACGCACTGCACATGGCCGGCCCTGGCCCTCTCGACCAGGAGCGAGCTGCCGCCGCGCAAGAACAAGCGCTCGCCGCGCGCGAGGAGTTGGCCGCGACTGAGCACACGATCGCGAACCTGCGAGCGGAGATCGCGGAGCTCGAAGCCGGCCGTCCAAGGCGACCGCGTTCGCTAGATGACTTTCGTGCGGTGCTGGCGGACGCAGGGATATCCAGCGAGCTGATCGCCGAGTCGCTGGAGGTAGGGGCTGCGACGGCCGCCGAGGCCACGCTGGCAGACGGCGTCTGGGGTCTCGTCGTGCCGGCCAAGCATCTCGCCGCTGCGGTGGATCTCGCTAAGCGACATGCTCACCGTCTCCCTTTGGTGGCCGCTGGCCCTGGTGCGCCGGAAGGTGTCTTTGCGGATGCTGGCGGCTTGGACAACGCGCTCGCCTACCTGGCGGAGATCGATTTGCCGCTGGCTGCACCGGGCGTCTCCGCGGACGGTGTCGTCCGCGGAGAGCACTGGGCGGCATGGCGTGCGCTCGAGCGACCCGTGCTCGGTCAGCAGGCCAGAGCAGCCAGACTGATCGACGCCCGCGCAGAGCTCGAGGGTTTCGAGGGTGACCTGCCAGCGCTAAGCGAGAGTGCGAAGGAAATGTGGGCTATGGCGGGTGCGCTCGGCCACGCTGTGCCTGCTGCTGCGGCAATCGACGCTCTCCGCCATGTCCTCGCAGATGCCGATGGCGCCTTGCGGGACGCACACAAGGCGACCGAGGATGTGGCCGCCAGCATGGGGGACGCAAGACAGGAGCTCGGTGGCATCGAGGTCGAGCTACGTCAGCGGGATCAGCGGCTGAGCGACTTGGTCCGCGGGATCAACGAGCGCGGACCGCTGCTGGCTCGCTACGACCAGCGCCTTTCGGCCATCGACGAGGAGCTGGCTGCGCTTCCCTTGATACCCGACGGCCTGGACGTTGAGGGCCTCCCCGGCATTGAGGCTCTGCGCAGCGAGGCCAGCACGATTGGCGCCCGCCTCGAGGACGAGGCGCGTTTCCCGGAGGAGGTCCGCAGCGAGCTGATCCTCGTTCACCGACACGCCCAGGAGCAATCGGTGTCCGAGGTGGAGCAGCTCCTTGGTGGTCGGCGTGAGGATCTTGAAGCCGTGGAGGGCGAGGTCGAAAAGGCAAAGCAGCGCTACGACGAGCACATTCGCCAGGTGGTGCATCTCCTGGCGCGCCGCTTCCGAGAGGTCTGCGAGCAGGCCGGGATGGACGGCGACATAGAGCTGCGCCCCGGCGATGTCGAGGGCGAGTTCGGTATCGACGTCAAGGTCGCCCACGTCCGTGGTGAGACCAAGCGTTCCTACCGCAGCGCGGCGCACTCCAGTGGGCAGCGAGCCAAGATCTCGCTCCTTATCCTGCTGGCCGCGATGGGGCTGGAGGGCTCGGCTGACCTGCTCATCATGGACGAGCACGCTGCCCATCTCGATTCCCGCAACATCGACGCCGTCGCCGAGGTGATGAACGCGCTTAAGCACCGCGTGCAGTTCATCCTGGCGACACCCACCAACGCAGAGGCCGGCCGGCTGTCGTGGTGCGATCATCAGATCGCCTTCTACCCTCGGGCGTCTGGGGAGCCATTCGCTCCACCAGTACGTCTCTACACGCGCACGCCCGAAAATGGGGAGCGCTACGCCGACATGGGGCAGCTCGCGCTTGCGGATTGAGCGCTCGCACGAGCGCGACGGCATCCGCTATCGCGAGCTCTGGCAGGAACGCAAGCGCTATCCCGCAAAGCCTCTGCGACGCACACGCGCTCCCGTAGCTGCGCCAGACCCCGACAATATCCTGGCTCGCCTTGACGACGAGCACGCAGCGATGGCAGAGCGCGTCCTGCGGTCGGGCATCGGGGGACGACGACGTTGGTCCACGCTACGCTCGCGCAGCGGGCCGTCGTTCTCACCCCTCGTGGTTGAGACCGAGCTGCTTGACGACCTTTGCCGCAGTGCCGGCCTGATCGTCGAGGACATATGGCGCGCTGAGCGTTGGGTCATCGACACCTTCGCCGTCGAGCGGTCGATGCGTGGGTGGTTGGGGCTAACCGATCCCGAGGCGCTGCGGGCGGAACTGGAGGAGGAGCTTCAGAGCAGGCCGATGTTGCTGTGTGCACTTGCCAGCGGTCCTCCAGCGGGGATCGATTGGCGTTCCTTCGCCTTCGTGCTGCGCGCGGCCGAGCGGGTGCTGGAGCTACGCGAGCACGGCCTGAAGGCGGGACAGCGTGAGCTGGCGGGCCTGGTTGATCACACGAAGGCGTGGACGCCGCGGCGCAAGGTGCTGCTTGTAGATCTGCTGAGAGAGCCTTTCGAGTCGCTGGTGGCAATTCTTGATCGCCAGCTCGGAGTTCGGGGTCCGATTGCTCACTCCGAGGGAGGTCTCTGGGCGTCCGCCATCGCCGAGGTGGATCTCTCGATCGCCGACGACGCCAGCGGTGTCCTGCTGGTCGAGAATCTGGAGACCTTCAGAACCCTTGCCGTGCTGGCCGAGCGGGGTTGGGTGGTCGTACATGTGCCCGGCGGGCCACCGCCAGCTGAGTGCCAGCTGATTGAGCGTATCGCTGCGCTCGTCCCACATATTCGCTTTTGCGCCGCGTTTGACCTCGATCCTGCGGGTATCCGCATCGCCCGTCTCCTCCAGGCGCGCACCGGCATCGAAATCGACGTCGAGGGGATGTCTCCATCCCTCCTCGAGGCTGGGACGCGAGGGCTGAAGCTATCTGATTGGGATCGAGAGCAGTTGCGCCTTCTCGACGGCCGATCAGGGCCGCTTGAGGAGCTGCGGAAGGCGATCCATCGCAAAGAACGGAAGGTTGAGCAGGAGACTATTCAGCACCAGCTTTTGGCCTTGTTCAGCAAGACTTGAATCAGCAGTCGGTGGCTGCCTGCAGCGCCTTGCATAGCAGGGCGAGCTTGTCCGGCCCGAGCATCGTGATCGGCTGCACAAGTTGTGCCTTGGGGACGGTCCGCAGGTTGTCGAGGCTGATCGCGCATGGGCGTGGCAGGCCATCCTCTGCACCCAACGGGACCTCGCTCGGGATACCTCGAACACGGGTGGTTATCAATGCGACTGCGAGGTTCGCGAGCGTTGGGATTGCCGCGTCCCGTGTCAGCACGCAGACCGGTCTGCGTCCCTCCAACTCAAGTTCGAGCCAGAAGACGCCTCCGCGTCTTACCAAGGTTCTTCGCGCACTGCCTCGCGAACGTTGGTCTCGGCCCACGCGCGCTCGCGCATCTCAAGCGCCTCGTCTGAGAGCTTGGCCTCCTCGTCAAGGTAATCGGCAAGCTCTGCCTGGGCTTCCACAGCCCGCAGCGCCGCTGTTGCCTGCGCCTCGGTGAACAGGGGCGCTCGCTCCAGCAAGGTGTCCTTCGCAGTCATAACGATCACGATGATAGGGGCGCCGAGAGCCAAGCACAAGCGCCTTGCGGCAGGGCGCAGATCACCGAGAAGCTCGTGAGTCGGTTGCCGAGGTTCTAGAAACGCATCGCGCACGGATCTATGTTCTCCGCGACAGCGCTACGATGTGCATGAAGCGTGCACGAAGCAGGGAAGGCCTGTGCACGAGGCGTGCACAACCGCTGTGGAATGACTGCAATATCTTGAGAAATGGCTTTCTAGAGCCAACCTGAACCTATCTCCCCGATTTAGGTTTCCTTTAGATAGTCGTCGGATTTGGCTTGGGTATTAGGTTTTTGCGGATATTTTGTAGGCTCGGCGGTCGCAGGTTCAAATTCCAGGTGGTAGCCCTGGATGCCGATCGAGAAGCCACTTGAAATAGCGGTTCTTGGGGGCTGGCGCGCGTTGGCTTGGTAGCCAGCGCAGATGCCCTGAGCCGGCGCTCGTTGGGTCGCGAAACACTGGGTCTTTGCGGGCTGTGTTCGCGGGGATTTGGGCGTCCGTTGGGATCGGGATCGCAGAGGGCCCCGCAGGTAAGAGTTGGAGAGATGGCGAGGTCTGGCATGAGGAGCGCCTACTCGACCCGTTGGACCGGGCTCTCCTGTCGACTCGGGGCGCAGCGAGGATTCGAGTAGTCGGTCGCACAGGTAAGCTTCGCACGTATGGGACGAGACGGCGGCGGCGACGCGGCTACTAACTTCGATGATCGGGCCTTCTCGCGTCTCAACGCGATCTGCCCGTACTACACGATGTTTCCGCTCGATTTTCCACTCGAAGCACTGCAAGACGCACGGCCGGGCGACTGGGTTCTAGATCCGTTTTGCGGTCGAGGGACGACGTTGTACGCCGCACGAATGCGCAAGCTGCCTGCCGTCGGGATTGACAGCAATGCGGTCGCTGTAGCAGCAACTGCGGCGAAGCTCGTATCCGTCTCTCCGGAGGCAATCGGTAGGCGCGCACGCGAATTGCTCGACTCAGCACCGGCGGCGAAATGCCCGACCGGGCTTTTTTGGCGACTTTGCTTTCACCCCGAAGTGCTGGACGACATCTGCCGCCTTCGGCAAGCCTTGCTGGCGCCGACTCGTTCAGTAGATGTCGCCCTTCGAGCCATTCTGCTAGGCGCGCTGCACGGGCCGCGTAATAGCGGCCCCTCTAGCTACCTCTCAAACCAGATGCCCCGTACCTATTCGACGAAGCCTGATGCAGCCGTAAGGTTTTGGACGGAGCGAGGACTCCAACCGGATCGGGTCGACACTGCTGCGGTAATCGACCGACATGCATCCTGGCGCTACGCCCGCGTGCCATCACGACAGCCCGGCCAAGTGCTTCACGGTGACGCGACAGATATCCTTCGACGCCTTCGGCGCCGGTTCAGATGGGTCGTAACGTCTCCGCCTTATCCTGGGATGGTCACTTACCGTGCGGATCAGTGGCTGCGCAGCTGGTTCGTTGGAGGGGCGCCTCGCGTTGATTATGGCCGCGCCGGGCAGCTTGGCGGCTGGACCGGAACCTCGTTCGTTCAGCGCTTGGCGAAGATATGGCAGGCGACGGCGGAACGTTGCGAGCAACGAGCGCATCTTGTTGTTCGTTTTGGTGCGCTCCCAAGCTTGAGCGGCCCTGACCCCGAGGACATAATCGAGCGCAGCCTTGCGCTTTCGGGTCAGTGGATGCTTGTCGACCTCCGGTCCGCCGGACGGCCGGCCACTGGGCGTCGGCAGGCAGACCAGTTTTCATCTGCTGGCGACCACGTCGAAGAGGTTGATTGCCTCGCAATCCGACGCGTTTCTTGAGCAATGTTTGACCCAGACGAGCTAGATGCTTTGCGTGACGCCATTCGTGCGCAGACCGAGCGCGACAGGCACCTCCTTGAGGACCTGCGCGCCGATGTCCGAGAGCATCTGGCGGGGGCGTCCGTAATTCGCCCTCACACGGCGACGGCGATGTCGCTCGTCGCCTCCGATGGGGGAAATAACAAGCTCATCTTTGACCCATTCAATGTGAATTTGGTTCGAATCGTCGATTCGTTGGGTCGCCAACTCTTCCTGGACGTGATCTCACCAACAACAGATCCCGACACGCTTTACGAGGTGCACGCTCATGCAGGGGATCCGCTCGGGACCCTTATGAGCGATCTTGGGGTTAAGTCGCTTCACGAGCTAAGTCCCATGATTCCAACAGGGACGACTGCACGCACAAAACCGGAGCGCGTGTCAGGGTCATGGGTGCTTGTCTATCGGGATCTGTGCGAGTGGGCAGTGCTATACCACCGCATTTGTCATACCGAGTTCGCAAATCACACGCTGCTTGTTCGCGATGGACTGCTGCGGAGCAAGATTTTTGCCGAGGAGCGATTCGTCGAGATGGCGAGCGCAATGGCCACACGTATGGATGCGGTTCGGCCTTTGAAGCTGTACCTAGTCGGTATCGCTAAGCACTCTCAGGTACTGGCACGCTATCGCCTCGCTCTGGCGCTTGAGAGCGTCATGCCGAGCGGCGAGCCACGATATGTTCACGTTCCCCGCGAGCTTGAGCGCAAGGTCTACACTTGGCCCGAGTACGCACGTGGGCCGGAGGATGTCGGCCCTGACGAGGAGGCCGCAAAGTTCGTGGTCGGCGGGATGCACTTGGCGCGCTTTGGCCGATCTTCGGGTGACCCGATTTGGGCCGTCGATCTTTTCTACACGCAGCTTGACAAAGCGGACGAGGTGTTCGGCTACCTACTGGCGGACGCTGTCCATGGATTCCCCATGCCGTACTATCCTCGCTGTCTTCAGCAGGCGCACGAGCACGCCGAGGTAGTCGATTTTGACCTTGAGATTCTTCAAGACACAGTGTTCGACGCCGCGCGGAACCTTGTAACAGCGGATCTTCAACACGCGTTCGACGCCCTACGCTTTGCCCCCGACGTTGCAAATAGGAGATACGAGTAATGGAGCTTTTCCCTCGCGATCGCATCGCCGGCATCTTCCGTGGGTTTTCAGGGACCGGGCTGGAGTTCCACGCAGATCTCACGCTCCCGTATAGAAGCGACATGAACACGGTGCCTACTCATGGGCAATTCGTGCTCGTCGAGCTTGCCGAGTCGGCCGAGGCGGTTCTTGGCCGTATTACAGCGATCTCTTCGCAGGGCCGTCTTGCGTCTCCGGCTGGTGAGGATTACGGTCTTCGGGCGGTAGAGGAGGACCGAACCGTTCCTGACGATCTCCGCAAGCAATATCTGAAGTACAGGGTCGACATTCGTCTTCTCGGTGTGCTCCGTGTCTCGAACGACGAACTCGTCTTTTCGCCTTCGCACAGGCGACTGCCGCATGTGGGATCCCGGGTGGCTTTTCTGTCCGACGACGTGCTGTCGCGAGTTGCGGGCGGTACCCAGGAGGGAAGTGACCTAGGCTTTTTTGCACTTGGCGAGTTTGTTTATTGCGGTGACGACAAGCGTATCGAGCGTCAGAGATGGATGGTCCCGAGCAAGCCGCGGATTCCTGTCCGCTTTGCGGTGAGCCAGCTCGTGGCGCGGCGCTCCTTTGTGTTCGCGCGCGCCGGCTTTGGGAAGTCGAACCTCATAAAGTTGCTGTTTGCAAATCTCTATAGCGACTCGCCGACGGTCCGGCTCCGCATGGGCCGGGATGTTCCTGTCGGAACCGTGATTTTCGATCCTGACGGCGAGTATTACTGGCCTGATGCGAACGGTCGGCCAGCTCTGTGTGATGTTGAGGGACTCGAAGACCAGATCGTGGTGTTCACGAGTAAGGCGCCGCCGTCCGAGTTTTATGGATCGTTTGTCGGTGGGCGGGTCAAGTTGGACATTCGCCAACTGCCGGCAGCGCTTGTGCTGTCGATTGCCCTGAGCGCGGAACGTCAGGACCAGCAGAACGTGCGTAAGCTCAAGGGCCTGCGGGGCCAAGATTGGCGTGACGTCGTGGATGAGGTTTACCGCAACGGGAACAGTGCTGATGAGCAGATCTTGCGGGAAAAGCTCGGTCTTAATCCGCAGCAAGATGCTGAGATGCTCGCAGCACGTGCCAATATGACCCAGGTCGTGCAGATGCTGCATGACCCGAGCAGTTCGATGCTTGCCTCGCTAGTGCAGGCCCTTCAAGCCGGGAAGGTCTGCGTTGTGGATATATCACAGATGCGTGGCAGCGCTGGGCTCGCGTTGTCGGGTATTGTGTTGCGCCATATTTTTGATCGCAACCAAGAGGAGTTCACCAAGTCAGATCCGCAGCCAATTCCGACGATAGCTGTCGTTGAGGAGGCTCAGTCGGTGCTTGGTGGCGGGTCTGGCGATGATGCATATGAAGCATGGGTGAAGGAGGGCCGTAAGTACAACCTTGGTGCGGTGCTCGTCACTCAACAGCCCGGAAGCATTCCCGGCGAGCTACTCAGTCAAGGTGACAACTGGTTTATTTTCCATCTACTTTCTTCGGGTGATCTCCGTGCTGTCAAGGCTGCAAATGCTCATTTCTCGGACGACCTGCTGTCCTCTCTATTGAATGAGCCACTTCCGGGGAACGGGGTCTTTTGGTCGAGTGTCGCCGGTGCAACCGATCAGGCTGGGAACGCTTATCCAATTCCTTTGCGGGTTCTGTCGTTCGATGCGGCGTTCCAAGCACGCGATCTCGACGGTACCATGGGACCTGTTGAGACATATGCTGCGACGCTCGCGGCGGGGAAAGCCGAGGGAGTGCGGAAAGCCTCGGAGCGGGTGCGTGCAAGCGAGACTGGCACTCAGACATCCTCGGTGGAGCAGGCTGAGGAGCGAGAAGCGCAAAGCCCGGCCGGGTCGCCCGGTGATCCCGCCGTTGATGATGAGGGCGAGGTCGACGTCGATGAGCTGTATCGACGGGCTGCCATAGAGCATTTCCGCGACGACGACAATGTCCAGCGATGGTTTCGTGGTCAGGGGCAGGCTGCCCCCTGGATGGCGGTACAGGCATCACTCCAGGCGAGCCTCCCCGAGGGGGCTGTGGCGGACCCGAGTCAGTGGGCTTTCGAGCTTGTGCCCGCTGCACTGGACGCTGTCTTCGGCGGGGGCGCGTGGGATAGGGTGAAGCGCCCTAAGAAAGATGACCCGTCGCGGAATGTGACATGGATCATCCTTGGGGCCTAAAAGCAACTCCTCTGGTTGCTGGGATTTTGGCGGTGTTTTGTATGCGGGTGTGGTCTCAGGTTCAGGTCCCCGGCAGGTCTCCCGTTGACAGTGAGGGCCCGGAAGCCCTTGCTGTTGTCGCCGTAGAACCGCACCGTTGGCTCAAGGAAGCCGTGGCCCGGGCCACCTTCGCAGGACTCGAAAGTCTCGACTCCGGCCTCGTCGAGCACGCCCACGTAACGAGCGATGCCGGGGTCCAGTGAGGCTAGCCAAGCATCCTCACCGGGACCGTTTTTCCGTCCGGTCTGGACGGTAGTTTTTGGCTTAGACAAGCCAAATATGACCCCCGCGCGATTGGCGTCGCCGGGGGCCTGGATCAAGGAGATAGCGCTCCGTGACCACCCAGAAAGTACCACGGCGACCCGTCGCCGAATCTCTGTCGGACATCCTCGCCTCACCAGAGGTCTACCGACTCATAGACGAGCTTCAGCAGACTCGCTGGACGGGCCGTCCCGGCTACCCGATCCGGTCGATGGTCGGCATGGCGCTCGCGAAGTCGCTGTATGCACTGCCGACGTGGACACGTACTGTGGCGCTCGTCAAAGAGCACCGGGAGCAGTGATCGCCCCTGACGGCGACGTGCCCTCGCATTGGGCGTGCTACCGCTTCTTGGCGAAACTCCGAGAGCACAAGCCGCTGCTCACCGACTGCATTGTGTCGGTTGTCGAAGCGCTCAAGCGCGCAAAACGCGAGAATTTCTCCGACCCCGACGCCTCCTGGGGGCACCGTTCCGCGGTCTCGACGCGCAAGGGCGGTGGCTTCTACGGCTACCGGCTCCACATGGCTGTCTGCTCCAAGACCGACCTGCCGCTCGCCTGGACCGTTGAGACCGCGAAGAAGCAGGAAACCCTGACCGTCGCGCCGCTGCTGGACAAGCTCAAGGCGCACGGCATCAATCCCGAGACGTGCGCGATGGACAAGGGGTACGACAACAGCGCGGGAAGTGCTGCCCGTCACACCGCTGCGCCAAACCCTGGCCGTCAAGCGCGGCGACCATAAGCCACCGTGCTGCGAGCACGGCACCTGGACTTTCGCGGGGGCCGACCGCAAGCGCGGCGCGACGAAGTGGCGCTGCCCGACCGGCGAGTGCAAGCCCGCGTCTGTCTGGGTCAAGGCGAACCGCCTGCATCCCCTGATCCCACGCGAGACCGCGCGCTGGAAGGCGCTTTATCGTCGCCGCGCGTCTGTGGAGCGCGCATTTGGCCGACTGAAGCACAACGCGGGACTCGCGCCTCTGCGAGTACGTCGCTTGGAGCGCGTGCGTCTTCACGCCGACCTCACGATCCTGTCGCAGTTGACCGGAGCGCTGAATCGTTCGCGTGAACTGGCTCACGCGTAGACTTGATCCGCTTTGGGCAGCCATCCGTCAGACGGCCCCAGCGTCAAGAATCAGCGGGCCAAGCACCACATCTACGAGCTGGACGCCGAAATCCAGGCGTTCCTCCAGAGCGACCCCTATCGCATCTTCTCTGAAGAAGAGACGGATAGCGGAGACAAGATTTGGCGCGTCAACGTCAGGCAGCAGCCTCCGTCTCGGTGGTCGGCGATCATCGGTGACGCCATCCACAATCTGCGGTCCGCTCTCGACTTGCTCGTCTACCAGCTTGTGCTCGCCAACAACGCAAGCCCGACCGATGCGACGTCGTTCCCGGTCTTCAAGAGTGTGGCCCATTTTGAAGCCGGAGGACTTGGAAAGGTAAAGGGCGTTAGCGCAACCGCGGAACGCATGATCCGGGAGTTGAAGCCGTACCAGGGAGGGAATGAAGCCCTCTGGCGACTCCACCGACTCGACATCGCGGACAAGCATCACCTCCTCCTTGCGACCGGCGCCGCCTATGCAAGCGTGATCGTGGACTTCAGCGGACACCTCAAGCTCAAAAGCGGACGCCGAGTACCCCCGATGCCGATTGCCCTCAAGCCCGAGGACCGACAATGCCCGCTCGAAGACGGCGCAACAGTCTTCAAGGTCATGAAGGCGGTCCGTGACCCGGAGCACGACATAGATCCGCAGATGGTCTTCGAGATAGCGCTCAATGAGCCGGGGCTTGTCGAGGGCGAAGCGGTGCTCCCAACGCTCAACGATCTGACGAACACGGTGCAGCAGATCGTCGCCGCGTTCGAGCCGCTGCTGCCTTAGAGGCGCCCTCACAGCGCATCTCCCCGGTCCTACTCGCCGCGTAAAGCAGGTCGTTGATTGAGTCGGGCGAGGTTCGCGCTGCTGTGCGAAAGGGGATGTCACGAGGTGCTTCTAGTCGAGCAGCACGAGCGCTTGGCCGTGGAGCCTCGGCAGTCGTACGACCGGCCCCAGGAAGTCTCCGGTTGAGAAGTCGAACGCGATCGCGTGAGCCTCGCCGACGCAATAGAGGTGGCCGTCCGGCCCCAATCTCAACCCGCGCGGCTGGCGGAAGTTCACCGAACGGTCAGGAGCAAAGACGCGGACGAGGTCTCCGCTGGCCGGATCGTATTCGCGAACGGTGACTACAGCATTGGGGGCACGGAACGGAGACTCGCTGGGTTCCGCGTGGCCGTCGAGCGTCGCGGAGATGCCCAAAATCGTCCGGCGGCGCCGCATCGTGACGTAGAAGCAACCGTCTGGCCCGAACACGGCGCCGCCCGGGTCGAGGTCGGTCATCGGCCCTGAGTCGTGCACGACGCGTCCACTGTGATCAAGGGCGAGCATCCGGTCCACGCTGTTCAGGTAGATCAACGTGCCGGAGGGATCAATGCAGAGACCACGCGGATCGACGATCCGGGGGTCGTCGCTGAACGCGCCGACGAGCTCGCCTTCGGCGTTGAAGGCGAGTACCGCATCATGGCCCCCGCCGTTGGCACTACCTGCACTGGTGACGAGGAAGCGCACCAAGTCATGCTAACCCGGATAAGCGCCGAGTTCAGCCCCGCCTTTCGTCCAATCCGGCAGTCAGGGTGTCGCCGGTCCAGGCTCCTACTCCCCTGAAAAGCAGAAGTCCGACACGATCAGCCGAACGTGCAGCTCCTCCTCAAGAGGGGCACTCTGATCGGCGCTCCTGCGCAGGCCGTAATGGGATTCCCCTCGGGCTGCGACTTCCGATCACGGCGCAAAGCCGTTGTGTACCGTTGGAAGCCCCGCGCGTTCTATGCGGGTCACCGGACAAATGGAGGTGGGCTATGGGTTTCGGGTACGCAGATGCGTATGAACAGATAAAGAAACTCGAGGACACGGGCCAGCTGACGCTGCCCGAAACGCAGGAGACGATCGAAGTCGGCACAATCGACCCTACAGCGGGTACCTTCGTCTGGTCGGTACCAACCGTCGTACAGACGATCGTGATCCCGCCGATCGATCCGGAGCCGCAGGGGAGCGGACCTTCCCTCGGCGGCGTGGAACCGATGACGCCTTTCGTCGCTGACGTTGGCGAGGGCGGCGGCGCGACGGGTGTTGGAGGGCTGGGGCACCACCCGTTTCGGCCGGAAGGGATACCGCCGACGAACCAGATCATCAACCTCACGGTCGGCGTCGTCGCGACCAAGGCGGTCGATCTGCGTTTGAAGTTCGCAGTGATTCCGCAGCGGAGCCAACCGCGGGCCGTCTCGACTGCCCGCCGGACATCAACGCGTGGGCGGACGTCCGCCCACGTTGCGGCGGCGGCTGCGCCTAGGGAGAGCGTGGTCGGCGGCGTGCTCGCCGGCGAGACGAACGGCGGCGTGACTATCTCCGGCTATCCGACCGTCTCGTCACAGGCCGACGAGATCACCATCGACGTCGGGCTGGAGTGCAGCACGGCGCTCCAGACGCAGTGGACCACGCCAGCAGTCAGCCGTCTGGAGGTCACGATCAACGTGCCGGGGCACGATCCGATTTTCGCCTCGTTCTTCGTGCTTCGTCCTCCCGTCGTCGGGATGGGAGCGTTCACGATCCCGGCGCTCCCGATGGCGATCATCTACGCGCCCCCGCAGGGCAAGCAGTTGAAGAACATCGCGACCTACTCCGACACAGAAACGATTACGCGTACGGTGACCTCCTCGATCACGTCCGGCACCGGCACGAAGACCGTACAGGCTTACAGCGCGGCCGATTTGATCGGAAAAGTCGCAGGGGCAATAACCGCCGTTGTCGCCGTCGTCGGAACGGGTGGAGCTGGTGCGGCTGGCGGCGCGAGCGTGGCGGGAGCCTTCAAAGAGCTCGGTGAAGCCCTGTTCGGTCAGGCCAAGAAGGACAACGAATCGACCGCTGACGCGACGAAACAAATCTTCGAGCGAGCTGTCGCTTGTGAGCGACATCCTCAACGGAATCGACGCGTCGGCGCCGCCGTCGGAATCCTCTGTGACGACGAACGAGGAAGACCACAGCCTGACGCTTGCCCTTTCGACGATGAGTCAGTACCAGTCGGCCGCGGGTCTCGGCCCGGGACTCGGCGATCGGATCGTCTACCTGAAGAACCTTAAGGTCGTGTGGATGGCCGTGAACGGCGAGGTCGGAATCGTCGTGCTTGGCTACGAGGACGCGAGCAGCAACGCCGTGAACGATCTCCTCACGGAGCGTCAGCTGTTGAACGGAGGCCAGCCCGGCACGCTCGGGTTCGACGTGCCGGCGATTGACGCTCTTCTCGCACAAGATCCCATGGCACCTCCGGCACGTCCGATTGTCGGTGGCGAGCTGCGGCCTCCGGCGATCGCCCCGCCGCGGTTCGTTCCGGCTGACCCGGCTGAGTGGTCGGGCACCTCGACCGGCCCGAATGGCGATCAGTTCAGCATCACGTACGACTCGACAATCGAGGACAAGCAGGTGGCGACGACGTCGCAGGTACACGTCGAGGACAACAAGCCGGGGTGGCTCGCCGTACTGTTCGGGGCTGATGAAGACGTCGAAACGACGACCACAACCACGTTGACGATCAGTCACACCATCGACACGAAGGATGAAGTGAAGCTGACGAGCACCGTGACGTTCTTCAGCGGAGGCCTCGACGATCCCTACGACTCGAAGAACTTCTACGACTACACGTTCGGCACGTACGCGTACGTCTCACCGAACTCGCCGTTCCTGCAGGGCGTGGCCGTCGTCAATGAGGCCGGGGGTCTTGTACAGGGGAGCTGACGACGACATGCGCACGCTGTCCTTCTAAGCCGCGGCCGCGACGATCTCCCTTGCGACGGTGTCGATCTGACGAGGCGAGTTGAGAAGACGGCGAAACGCTCTCGTGGCTCATTGTCGCCCACGGTGCTCGTGTCACCGCCCCTTGCATCCCGACGCCTCGACTGGAGTGTCGCGTCTCGTCGTCTTTGCCTACGCTCGTTCGATTCCGGGCTGGGGCCACGGCAGGGCTACGTAACCAGTACCCGACGCGCGGCTACAGGCGGATTTCGATCGCACAGGTCTGTAAGTGTCCGGAGGGACCCTCGTCGCCCCGCTCAGATGTGCCTGCAAACAGCGCGGTTCGCGTACGCGTTCAGTCGCTGGCGTGAGGCGAGCGTGGGGACGGGGCCGCCGCGGCGTTGGCGGCGAGCGCGTCGGTGAGGCAGACGAACAGCGAGCGGTGTTGTAGGCGGCAGGTATGGGCAGAGAGTGGCCGCGCGATGCGTCGTTCGCCGTCCTGGGATTGGCTTCAGAGGGAGAGCTTGCGGTAGTTGACCGCGCTGCGCAGCTGGGGTTCGGCGTGGTTGTTAGTCGGTTCGATGCCGGGGTGCTTGAACGTCCACAGCGCGGGGCAGGCCTTGCGCAAGGTTGCGCAGCGTGCTGCTGGGGCGCTCCTGCCCGGGCGTGCATTCGGCGCGAAGCGGAAGTCCGACACCATCGATCAGCACAGCTTTACAGACCTGCTCCGGAACGAAGGCGGCAGAAACCGCCCCCTGCACATGACACTCCTGCTTCGGCCTTGGGCGAAGCAGGAGTGTTCGTCGAGCCCAGCAGCGCTGTCGCTGAGGACGAAGAGCGCACGTACGGCGTTGATCGCCGCTCGTGCTCACGTCTCGCCTGTTGCGAGAGTGGCGTGGGCGGTCATGGGCTGCAAACCAATCGCTGGCCAGATCCGCGGTTGACCGGCGACTGTTGAGGTGCGAGGGCTTGCTCGGACTTGCCTGGTCTGGGGGTCAGGGTGTGCGGATGTTGATCTCTGTGGCGATGATTTGGAAGTCTTTGGCGTTGTAGGTCAGTAGCGGCACGCCGTGGATATTCGCGGTTGCGGCGATCGCGAGGTCGAGTGCGCGTCGTCGTGGTTGGCCGCCGCGTTGTGCGACGAGTGCGTGTAGTCGGCCGCACTCGCGTGCGGCGGCGGCGTCGAAGGGGAGCGCGTCGAAGTGGTCCTCGATCGCGCCGAGGCGCCGGATGCGTCGTGCTCTGGTTTGCTCGTCGCGTGCGACTAGCACCCCGAGGTGCAGCTCGGTCAGCGAGATGACGCTGATTGCTGCATCCTCGTCTGGTCCTTGCTCGGCGGCGATCAGCACCGAGGTGTCGAGCAGGACCGCCACAGGGCTATGCAGCCCACGGGTCGGCGAGCTCCCTGCCAAGCAGCTCGAGATCCCGGTCGAGCGTTGGGTCGGGAGGTGCCTCCCACAGATCCGCTAGCTGGCTGCTTGGCACCCATTGGCGCGCGCGCAGCGGCCCGAGCTGAGCGACTGGGCGTCCAGACACGGTGATCGTGAACTGCTCTCCAGCCTCGGCGCGGCGCAGCACCTCGCCGACGTGGTTGCGTAGCTCCTTCTGTGGGATCGTCTGCATGCCAGACACGGTAGCAATAGTGCTATCGCGAACGGCTGGCGGTCAGCGGAGATGCCCCGCGCGAGCACCATCGGCGGATGGCGGCAGCATCGCCTGCTGGCTGGCTGGCTGGCTGGCTGGCTGGCTCGGTCGGTTGGTCGGTCGGTCGGTCGGTCGGTCGGTCGGTCGGTCGGTCGGTCGGTCGCGCTACGACGTACTTGAAGCGTGCATAAAGCAGCGAAGGCCTGTGCACGAGGCGTGCACAACCGCTGCGGAATGTTTGCAATATCTCGAAAACTGGCTTTCTAGAGCCAACCTGAATCTATCTCCCCGATATAGCTAGTTGTCTGCGAAGGCAGGGAAACGGGGGCGGAGCGCCCTGAAGGTTCGCGGGATCGGCATGGGTGGTCGCGTCAGGTGTCGCGTGGTTTCGGCGGGCGGAGGTTTGCAGGATCTTTGCAGCAGCAGCCCGACGGACCGATGGGCTAGGCTCAGCGGTAGTGTCGCTGACCGCCCTGACGTCCGCGGAGATCTCGCTGCCGGCCGGGGCCGATGGCGCGCGCGTCAGCGACCGGATCGCTGTTCTGGCCGACACCGTCGACGTCGTCGGGTTGACCGACAATCATGCCGGCCAGCCGCGGATGTCGCCGCTGGCTGCGGTAGCGCTCGCGCGAGAGCAGGGCGTGGGGACAATCGTCCACGTTTCCTGCCGCGATCGCAACCGGCTTGCCCTGCAGTCCCAGGTCGTGGGCTCGGCGGCGCTCGGCGCTGAGGCGGTCCTCTGCATGCAGGGCGATCCGGTGCCCGGCATTGAACATGTGGCCGACATGACCGCCACGCAGCTCATTGCGAGCGCGTCGGCATGGAGTGCCCCGCACCCGCTGGCGGTCGGGGCGGTCGTCAATCCCTTCGCCAAGGACGTCGATCGGGAGTTGCGGCTCCTGCGGCGCAAGATCGCCGCTGGAGCAACGTTCGTGCAGTCGCAGATGATCTTCGACCTCAGCTGCCTCGAAGCGTTCCTCTCGGCCGCCGAGGACATCCTCGCGGGCGTGCGGTTCTACGCAAGCGTCGCGCTGCTCCGCAGCGAGCGCATGGCAGAGCGCGCCTGCGCGCTACCAGGGGTCGCGATTCCTCATCGAGCCGTGGCGCAGATCGCTCGCGGCGGCGGCATCGACCTAGCGGGCGAACTGGCGGCGGGCCTTGCCGGTATCTCGCGCGTGGATGCGCTTCACGTATTTCCGCTCGGCGCGGAGGCGGCCACACGCGAGGTCGCCGCGGAGTTCCGCGTTGCGCGGGGTGTAAGCGCCCAGCGGCCGGCAGAGACCCGTCCGTAACCGGAACCGCAACCGGGACGACGAACGGGGACGGCCCCTGGCCGACTCAATCAACGACCTGCATCGCGCGGAAAGTGCGCCTGACATGAGCGATCGCTTTTGCCGTCTGACTGGCCCCGACTGCTCACGATCGCGTTGGCGACGAAGGGCTCTCCCGGCACGACGCGCCGAGAGTATCTCGTTGGATGCGGCTCGGGCGAGGCCGCGAATGCATAAGCACGCCCCTTCCCTGGATGTCGATCTACAAGGCTCCGGACTCTCTGAAGGCAAGCGGATTGTGCCCAGCGGTGACGCGGCCACGCCGGGTGGGGCGCCAAGGCGGTGCTGGGAGAGGGTGCGCTAAGCTGGCAGGGTCGGATAGCGATGGCAACCAGAGGGCGAGACCTTCATCTGAACGTCCCCTTCCCGCGAAAGCAGCCTGATCTTCTGATGGCCGAGAGTCCACCTATGGGTGGGCTTTCCGCGTTTAACGGGCCCGCAGTAGACCCCTTGTCGCGCTGCCCCTGACCAGTGCTCTACGTCAGCTCGCCCAGCTCGAGACGCTCGGCAGCGACTCGAACCCTGCCGATCGACGCTCGAGGTGCGGTGTGCGACGCATCTCTGGAGGACGGCCCGCGCCTTGCCGAGCAACGGTCCGTCGAGCCCGTCCATCACGCACTCGGCGCTCGGAAGGGTGCCGGAAGGTGCCTCACGGCAGGATGTCGTTCAGCGTCGCCGTGAACCGCTCGCCCGACTGGTCGAGCTCACCCTCGATGTGCAGGCGCGCCGGGCCGGTCTCGGTCCACAGGTCGAGAAAGTAGGACCAGCCCGGCAGGTCCGGGTCGTCGGACTTAGCGATCGCCTCGACCCGGTAGATCTCGCGCGGCGGCAGCACCAGCGACTCGGGGCAGTCGTCCTCGACCCGACGGCGCAGGTCCTCGACTCTGAGCCGATCGCCAGAGGCGTCGCGGAGCTCATCGTATTCGGCGTCCACGACGAGGCCGACGACGTCCTCCAGTGCTCGGAACATCGGCTCGGGCATTAGCTCGAGCGTTTCGACGTTCTCTCTCCGTCCGCCTAGCTCGTGGCTCGGCGCCAGGTCGAGCCGGCTGTAGAAGTAGTCCTCGCACGCCGCGTGCGCCTGCCGGCGGATGCTCTTGGACAACCCCGCGGTGCCGAGCGCAAAAACCGCCGCATCGATCGCCTCCTCGAGCGTGCCGTGGCGGCGCGTCAGCTGCGCGGTCATCGCGCGACCGTGCTCAGTCTCGCGCGCCATCGATGAGCCGTCCAACAGAATCGAGGGAGCGTCGCGGCGGCTGTAGCCCGTACAGGCCCGCACCGCAGAGTGAAGGACGATGAGGTGGTCGCCCATCAGGCCCGTGCGGCTGATGCGTCGCCGGGCGTCATCCGGCTCGGCCAGCTTGCTGAACGCGTGATCGTAGCGCTGCCACGACTCTGCATCCTACGAATAAAGAACGACCTGGGCCTCGTCTGACGACCGACTCGCTCATCTCGCGGCCCGCATGCCGCGCGAAGCGAGGTGAGTGAAGGACGCCTAAGCCGTGTCGAGCAAGCAGTGCTCGCACCTCGCGTCACAGCGCCTTATGATCGCTGTCGTGAGCGGCACGCGGCCGAATGTCTTCGCTGAGAGGTTCAGCAGGGAGCGCTCCGGCCTGCGGGCCGAGCCGGTCGTGGAGGCCGCGGGGGGCGAGTTGCTCGGCGGGACGCTGTACGAGCTGGCTCCGCGCTACGAGGGCGTCCCGCTGCACATCCACCATGGAATGGAGGAGCTGGCCATCGTGATCTCCGGCCGGCCGACGCTACGGACGCTTGAGGGCGAGTCCGAGCTCGCGCCCGGGGACATCGTCGCCTTCCCCCGGGGCCGCCGGGGCGCCCACACGCTGGCTAATCGAACCGACGAGCCGGTGCGGTACCTGATGGTGTCCAACAAGGTGATGCCCGAGCTGGTGGAGTATCCCGAGGATGGCACGATCCGCGCCCTGACCCGAGGCCGGTTCGACCCGCCCAAGGCGGACGAAGACCCGGCCGACCGCCTGAATCTGCGGTTCAAGCGCTCAGACGCCGAGGAGCAGTAGCTCGGCCACCCCACCACGAGGACGCCTTGAGGTGCGTCACATGGCCGGTAGGCCTCATCTCGCCGCGGTGCAGCCGAGCAGTTCAACGCAAAGACTCGGATGGTGACACGAAGTTGTTATATCCGCCGAAGAATGGAGTCCAACCGAAGGAGGACCCGTGATGCGGAAGCTGATCTACTCGATGACTGTGTCGCTGGACGGCTACATCGCCGGACCCGATGGCGAGATCGACTGGTCGGTGCCCGACGAGGAGCTGTTTCGGTTCCACCACCAGCAGGTGCAGGAAATCGATGTGCATCTCTGCGGACGGCGGCTCTATGAAACGATGGTCTACTGGGAGACCGCTGAGGAGAGTCCGCTGGCCGCGGAGCAGGTCGAGTTTGCCCAGACCTGGAAGGCCTTGCCGAAGGTCGTGTTCTCCACGACGCTTCAGAGCGTGATGGGCAACACCAGGCTGGCCAGGGACGGTGTCGGAGAGGAGGTCTCAAGGCTCAAGGAACAGCCCGGAAAGGACATCGCCGTTGGCGGCGCCGGTCTCGCCCGCGCGTGCATGGAGTTGGGGCTGATCGACGAGTGGCGGCTGTTCGTAAGCCCGGTCCTACTCGGCGTCGGCACGCCCTACTTCCCGACCCTGGACGAAAGGATTAACCTGGAGTTGGTCGAGACGAAGACGTTTGGCTCTCGCGTCGTTTACCTGCACTACACGCGCGTGTCAGACAGCCTCTAGACGCTTAGGAGCGCAGGGGAGTCGAGCTGAGCTAGTATCCTTACTTCAAGGCTATTGTAAGGAGCAACATGGATACGCGGGCGAGATTGACGTCGAAGGGCCAGGTCACGATCCCAAAGCGGGTGCGTGACGCCTTGGGGCTGCATGAGGGCGACGAGCTTCTGTTCCGCGTCGAGCGCTCAAGGGCACTGCTTGCGAAGGCTCCGAGCTTCCTGGACCTTGCCGGCACCGTTTCGGTCCCAGACACGAAGCGGGGTACGGCCTGGGACGACGTTCTGCGTCGCACGCGTGTTGAGCGCGCTGGGCGGCGGCGCTGAGCGCATTCCTGGACACCAACGTCCTCATCCGGCATCTAACCGGCGATCCGCCCGATATGGCTGGACGGGCGACGGCTGCGCTATCTGGGCAAGAGCCGCTGTTCTTGAGTGACATCGTGCTTGCGGAGTGCGTCTACGTGCTTGAGTCGTTCTATGAAGTCGAGCGTACGCGGGTAGCGGAGCTGATGCGTGCGGCGATCCTGTTGGACTCAGTCGAGACAGTCGATCCCGAGGTCCTGCTACGCGCGCTTGAGGTATACGAGGTGGACAGACTTGATTTCGCCGAGGCGTATCTTGTTGCTCAAGCGGAGGCCACGGGAGTCGGCGAGATTCTGTCCTTCGATCGTTCGATCGACAGGGTGCGCACGGTACGCAGGCGCGAGCCTTAACGCGGATGGGCCGATCCCCGCCGCGGCGAGTCGGCCTCAGGGCCGGCTTCACGATCGAGCCGCCGCGGCGTCGTCGTCAGCTGAGCTTGCCGTTGCGGTCAGCGTCTGGCCGGTCTCGAGCAGCGTCTTGAGGTTGGAGAGGATGTGCGGCCAGCCCTGGCTGATCGTCTCGAGCACCTCGCTCCCGGGCTCGAAGCCGTCGTGGAGGATGGTGAGCTTGACCAGCCCGTCTTCGAGGTCGGTGATCTCGAAGAGCACCTTGGAGCGTGGCTCGGCGGCGATGCGCTCCAGGAACTCCTCGCTGAACCCGATCCGGTCGCGGGCGCTCTCTCTCCACTCGGGCGTGAACGTGTGCCAGGTGTAGGCGAGTCGCCGGTAGGGCTCGGACTCGAGCACGACCTGCTCGGGGTCGGCGATGGTCAGCCCCCACTGGCGCAAGGTGATCGTGGAGCCGGCCTTCCAGTCGGAGTCGAACGCGACTCCCCAATAGCGTTCGGTGAAGGCGGGGTCGGTCAGTGCTTGCCAGAGGCGCTGCGGCGTGGTGCGGATGTAGGTTGTGTAGAGGAAAGACGGCTTGTTCATGGTGTGATCCTCCAGGGCTTGCTTGAGGTCCGACAGGGCGCGGAGCCTGTCGCGGTCGTACTGGCCTATCCACCGTTCTGAGATCTCGTTGATCGGCGCCGGGTTCAGGTAGTGGAGCTTCTCCCGTCCGCGTCGCACCGTGCTCACCAGCTGGGCGGCTTCGAGCACTGCGAGGTGCTTGGACACGGACTGGCGAGCCGTGTCCATGTCGGCGCACAGCTCACGCAGCGTCTGGCCGCTGCACGCGTTGAGGCTGTCGAGCAGCCGCCGGCGTTTGGGGTCGGCCAGTGCCCGGAACACATCGTCGATCTCGTGGGGATAGGCACCCATATGGCTGCCTATAATACGCAGCCGGTAGGCTGCATGTCAAAGGCGCCTATCGCTTGAGCGCCTTTTGCCTTCGTCGCACGCCGTCACGCTGCGGCGCGCGCAGCTCGTCGCTCCGCGAACCGCGCGATCAGCAGGCTGAGCTCGAAGAGCAGGTACAGCGGTACTGTCTCCAGCAGCATCGTGACCGCGTCGCCTGGCAGGAATGCCGCCACCGCACCGCATGCAAGCACCGCGTAGCGGCGGTTCTTGGCGAGCTGGCGCACGCTCAAGATGCCAGAGCGGGTCACGGCCAGCACACCGACCGGCACCTGGAAGACGAGCCCCATCGCCAGCATCACGACGGCTGCGAAGTGGTAGTACTGGCTGGCCTGGACGAGCACGTTGAACTGGCCGCTGTTGAAGTTCTCGAAGAACCGCACCGCCGCCGGCAGCACGACGAGGTAGCCGAAGGCCACGCCGAGCAGGAACAGACCTGGGATAGCGAGCATCAGCGGCCTTGCGAGACGTTGCTGGGCAGGGCCGAAGGCCGGCACGAGGAAGCCGTAGAGCTCGTAGAGGATCACCGGTAGCGCGAGGATGAACGCGAACATGAGGCTGACGCCGACCGTCGTCGTAAACGGCTCGCCGATGCCAAGCGTGACCGGCTTGTCGCCCTGCGGTGCCCTCGAGAGGCCCGCGATCGCCCCGCTCAGCTTTGGCGCAACTCCACGCAGCGTGCCGCGAACTGCAGGACTCACCCCGTTATGGGGCTGCTCGAGCGCGCCCACGACCACCTGCAGCTGGCGCGCGACGGTGCGCGCGTTGCGCTGCACGGAGTACGTGGCGCCGAGCGGCCCCTGACCGGCTCGTACCTGCTTCTGCGTCTGCTGCGCAAGCGGACGATTGACCAGGGTAAGCAGCGCATGGTTCTGCCACATGCAGAGGCCGAACGTGAGCGCCAGCGCGGCCAGGCAGACGATCAGCCTGGCACGCAGCTCGTCGAGGTGGTCGACGAGGCTGAGGCGATCCTCGTGCCCGACCCTGCCTATCGCCGCGACAGCCATGACTCCGGGAGTCCTCTAGGCATGCTGCTGATCGAGGCCGGCGGCAGCCGGAGCCGCCGTTGAAGCGGCGGGGGCGACCGGGTCGCAGACGGCGCTTGGCAGCGACGCAGCGGCATCGGCGGCGGCCATCTGCGCCGGCTCGTGCAGCTCGGCCGGTGGCATGCCCTCCCCGCTCAGTGACTCCTTGAAGCCGCGCATGCCGGTGCCCAGCGAGCGGCCGAGCTCAGGCAGGCGCTTGGCGCCGAAGACCAGCAGCAGCAGGATGAGTAGGAATGCGATGTGAATTGGATTGTCGAGTCCCATCATGTGATCGTCTCCTTTGGAGGCAATGGTGGACGAGCGCCCGTCGCCGTGGCGGCTTTGATGGGCCGCCACGGCGAGCAGACGCGGTTGCTAGCCGACGATGAAGTGGGTGCCCTTGACGATGCTGAGCACCTGGCTGGCGGTCTTTGGCTTGTCGAAGGCGCCCTCAGGCGAGACCGCCTTCGCGGTCGGGTCGTTGTAGAAGCCGATCGCTCCAGCGTGGCGTGCCTCGACGGTGAGGATCGATATCGCGTCGGCCAGGTAGGCCTTCGAGCTGATGTTGAAGCCCTGTCCGAAGTAGGCGGCAACGCCCGTGTTCTCTAGCGCCTGCGAGGTCGCGGTGAACGTCGACTGACTGGTGACGGCTGCGCCGAAGTCGAATTTCGGCTTCTTGACGGCGTGGCTGCCGAGCGCTTTCTTCAGGAACGCGACGTGAGTCGCCTCGTCGCTTGCGATCTTGGTCGCCAGTGCCTTCAGATGCGGGTCGCTGAAGGAGACGCCTTTCAACGCTTCCGCGTAGAAGGTCGCCTCGAGGTACTCGAGCGTGAGGGCGTAGTTGAGGATGCCCACGTCGCCTTTGCCGAACGAGGCCGGTGGTCGGCCGCTGCCAGCGGCCAGCGCCCCGGGCGCCAGTGCCGAGAGGATCGCTCCCCCGCCCATCACCGCTCCGGCTCCAAGGCCGGCCTTGCGCAGGAAGCCAAGCCGCGTGTCGCCGCTGACTGCCTGCGCCGCCTCGCGGACGGCTCCGTCTGTATCGATCTTCTCGAGGTCGAGCAGGTCGCTCATGTGATCCTCCAGCATTTGCTTTATGGGACGGCTCGATCGCGAAACGGCGAAAGAACCTATGTCTCCCTTTGCGAGCGGCTTGGCATTCCAGATCACTGGAAGCTCGACGATGGCATCTGGACTGGGAATGCCTGCGACGCTGGTCCGGGCGGCGATCGGTGTATCGATTGTGAGGACGGTGCTCTTGCGATCGCGCCGCGCGCCCGGTCATCGTGGTTAAGTGGTGGGCGATGAGCTTCGTGACCAAGCCTTTGCGCCGCGAGCTCGCACGCGTGTTGCCGTCGCGTCCCTTCGAGGTCCGCTTCTGGGACGGCACCGTGCTTCCCGCAACGCTCGCGCCGGCGCCGTCATTCGACATCCGCTCGCCCAGCGCGGTCGCGCACATGCTGCGCTCGCCTGGCCGGCTTGGCCTCGGGCGCGCATACGTGGAGGGCTCGCTCGACGCCGCGGACCTGGATCAGGCTTTCGCCGTGGTGGACTCCTGGACGCCGCCAACGGTGGGCGCTCGCGACCGCGTGCGGCTGCTTGCAGCCGCCGCGGTGGCGGCGGCGAGGATCGCGCCCTCTCGGCGCCCGTCGTTGGAGCTCGTGCTCAAAGGCGAGCGTCACACCCGCGCGCGCGATGCTGCCGCCGTTCGCTACCACTACGACGTCGGCAACGACTTCTTCGGCCTGTTCCTGGACGCCTCGATGACCTACAGCTGCGCCCTGTTCACCCGTGGCGCGCAGACGCTTGAGGAGGCGCAGGAGGCAAAGCTGGAGTTGGTCGCGGCCAAGCTTGGGCTACGGACCGGCCAGCGCGTCCTCGACGTCGGCTGCGGCTGGGGAAGCTTTGCGATCCACGCGGCGAAGACGCACCAGGTGTCCGTGCTCGGCATCACGCTTTCGCCGGAGCAGGCAGCGTTAGCGCGCGAGCGGGTCGCAAGGGCGGGTCTCGAGGACCGCGTGGAGATCAGGGTCGCCGACTACCGGGAGCTGCGCGAGGCGCCTTTCGACGCGATCGCGAGCATCGGCATGGTGGAGCACGTCGGCGAGAGCCGCATCGATGAGTACGCGCTCAGGCTTGCACGGCTGCTGGCGCCTGGCGGCGCGCTGCTGAACCACGGCATCGCCGCGCTGCGGACCGACTACGACGCGAGCGGCGACGCCTTCACCAACCGCTACGTCTTCCCGGACGGGGAGCCGCTGCACCTGTCTCGCATCCAGCTTGCGATGGAACGAGCGGGACTACTCACTGAGCACGTTGAGGGCTTCGCCGAAGACTACGCGCTGACGCTCGGTCACTGGAGCAGGCGCCTGGACGAACACCTCGACGACGCGCGCAGGCTTGCGGGCGCGCAGCGCACCCGTGTCTGGCGGCTGTATCTGCGTGCGGCGCGGCTTGGCTTTGAAACCGGGTACACGGCCGTCTACCAGGTGCTCGCGCGCCGTCCAGTCTAGGAGGCGCGCTTTTCCAGCTGGCGCGTCGAGGAGACCCCGACGATGTCCCAGGCAAGTCCGCATCGCGCGAGCACACCGATCACCCACCAGGACGGATCGAGCTGCCAGCGCGCCTGCCCGTGCCTTGCGGAGCTCGGGAAGGCATGGTGATTGTTGTGCCAGGCCTCGCCGAGCGTCGGCAGCGCAAGCCATGCGAGGTTGCGCGACTCGTCGCCCGTCTGGAAGGGCCGGCGGCCAAAGAAGTGACACAGGGAGTTGATCGAGAAAGTCGCGTGATGCAGCAGGAAGATGCGCACCGCTCCGCCCCATAGCAGCGCCATCAGAGCACCCGTGAGCGTGCCTGTGATTGCCAGGCCAAGGCCGAAAGGCAGGGCCAGGCCGACGAGCATCCACACCACGAACGTGCGGTCGACGAAACTGGCGACCGGGTCGGCGAGCAGATCCTTGGCGTAGCGCTCCGGCGCGGCGCTCGCGTCACCCCTCAAGATCCAGCCGAGGTGGGCGTGATAGAGGCCCCGCATGGCGCCCTGCACTCCTGTGCCGTGGTGGTGCGGACTGTGGGGATCCCCATCCTGATCGGAGAACTGGTGGTGCTTGCGGTGGTTTGAGACCCACTCGATCAGCGGACCCTCGATCGCGGCAGAGCCAAGCGCCGCGAGCACGAAGCGCAGCGGCGCCGCGGTCTTGAAGCTGCGATGGGTGAACAGACGGTGGAATCCGACGGTGACGCCGAGCCCCGTGAGCGCATAGACGATCGCGAGCACGACCAGATCGCTCCAGCGCAGCGCGCCTCCCCAGGCGCGCCAGGCGGCGAAGCCCAGCAGCGCCGGCGGCAGCGCTGTTGCGAGGATGTTCGCGACATGGCCAATCCGATCGCTGGGCGCCTCTGGGCCGTGGTCTACCGCGGGTTGCTGCGTTGTGGCGATGGTGCTCCGAAGGGTCGGTGCCGCAGGATGACGATCCTCACCAGGCGGCTGCGTGCCCACCGCTGCTGCGTCACTTCAGAAGTGTAGTGGCGCTGATGACGGCGCGCAGGCGGCCCGATGGCTGCGTCTGCGAAGCTGGCTGCGGTGGCCGACCGCAAGGATCTGGAGTTCACATACTCGCTGACCGACAGGGTGTTTCGCCTCAGCATGGGCGAGATGGCGGACTTCAGTGGCGCGAAGTACGACGGTGACTTCTCCCTGTCCCTCGAGCAGGCGCAGCGGGCAAAGCACGAGTACGTCGCGCAGCAGATCGGGATTGCCGAAGGGAAGCGGACGCTCGACCTGGGCTGCGGTTGGGGCGCGCTGCTGGATTTCGTGCGCAGGCGTGGTGGCGTCGGCCTCGGCGTCACGCTCTCATCCGCGCAGGTGGCCGCCTGCCGACGCCACGGGCTTGAGGTTGAGCTCTGCGACGCGCGCGAGATCGACGTTGAGCGCTTCGGCGCCTTCGACTCGGTCGCGAGCCTCGGCGCCTTCGAGCACTTCTGCTCTCCCGAGGACTATCAGGCTGGCCGCCAGGAGCAGGTCTATTGCGACCTCTTCGCGCGGGTTGCGGGTCTGCTGCCCGACCGCGGCCGCTTCTACCTGCAGACGATGGTGTTCGGGCGCAACATGCCCCCACCGAACGAGATCGACATCGACGCGCTGCGCGGCATGCCGCCGCGCGACACCGACGCCTGGTATCTGGCGCTGCTGGGACGGCAGTTCCCGGGCTCCTGGCTGCCCTTCGGCAAGGAGCAGGTGCTCCGCTGCGCCGAGCCTCACTTCCGGCTGATCGCGATCGACAGCGGCAGGCTTGACTACATCGAGACGATCGAACAGTGGAACGCCCGCATGGGCGCGCGCAGCTTCCGCAAGATGCTGCTGAAGCTCAGGCTGCTGCCGCGCTGGCTTTCGAGCCCTGATTTCCGTCTCGCGTTCACCTCCGGGGTCAGCGCCAACAAGGTGTGCTTCGAACGGGAGTTGCTGGACCACTACCGGATCGTGTTTGAGAAGCGCTGAGCGCTGCAGCCTCCGGCCGCTATCGCGGCGTTGTCACGGTGAGGTGGCGCAGCAGTCGGATGCGTGCTTCCTCGGCGTTTCGCCCGCCGCCCGCCATGAGAACCCATGCGTTGCCCTCACGCTTGGCGGTGATCGGGCCGCGTGAGGGAAGGCCGCCGGGGCCACTGTAGAGGCCGGGAGCCTGGGGGATCGGTTCGAGGCCCGGTATCTCGGCCGGTGCGCTTGCGCCGGGATTGGCGGCGTCGAGCAGCACCGCCGCTCGCATATCCCGGCCGGAAGCGCTGTACTCGGTGTCGATGCACGAAAGGAAGCCTCGCCCGATGATGCGTCCGGGATACGGGCGGATGGCTGTGGCCACCTGGCCCCACTGGGCGGTGATCCCGCCAAGCCCGGAGATGTGCAGCTGGCATGGCCCTTTGAGTGGGGTTGCCGGGCGATTCCAGTCGCGAAACCAGACGGCTCCATGGTCGCGAGATTCTGAGATCGGCTTGCCGAAGGCGTCGAGGGGGACGATGGTCGGTCGCCTGAACGCGACGGCGGGCCGCCGATTGGGTGATCGATGAAGGGGTGTGTGGATGATCGCGACACGCAGACCGTACGGAAGTCCCGCCAGCGTTTTGGTGGCGACGCGCCGGGTGCCGTTCACCAGGAAGTAAGCGACACGTGGCGCGGTGATGTCTACTGTTGTTATGTCGCTTTCGCCGGCGGCCCACCCTGAGGTGCCCGTCAGGAAAGGGTGGTCGACGGTAGGAAGCGGGCCGCAGGTGCCGGTGCTCGCGCCGTTCTTTTCGAGGATGGTCACACACCAGCCGGCCTGACCGCCTTCCAAGTTGGGGGATAGGCTCACGCCGATGGGCTGCGAGGTCGATCCGGCATTGCGTGCCGAAAGCGGCGAGGGTTCGGGGGGGAGGTGCAGCGGCGCTTCTGCCGGCCTCGCTCCACCCGTGCCCGCGGCGAGAAGGATTCCAGCGCCCGCCAGCGCCGCCAACACGGCGAGCGACACGCGAAGCCGCCGCGAGCGCTGTCTGCGCCGCGCCTCTTCGATCACGCCCTGGTCGGGCCCAGCGGGCGCACCCGCGGATGCCTCGGTGGAGGGCCTATCGCTGAGCGGCACGAGCATGCTTCAGCGGATGCCTTGGATGATCGAGATCAGCTCCTCGGGCGGGTAGCCTTGTTGGCGCGCGAAGCTGACGAGCTCGCGGGCGCGTGCGATGACCGCGCCGCGCTGTGGTGTTCCGCTGACACGCACGCCGAGCCCGCGACGGAACTCCAGCAGACCTTCGTCGCGCAGTGCACGAAGTGCACGCAGGACCGTATTGGTGTTGACCGCCATGACCGCCGCGAGATCGCGAGCGGGTGGCAGGCGCTCTCCTGGCTTGGCCTCGCCATCCGCGATCGCACGACGGATCTGCGCGGCCACCTGGTCATGCAGCGGCATGGGGTTCGAGCGGTCTATGTTCTCCAGCATAGTGCTACTTATAATAGCACTATGCTCATCACTGTGGAGTCTCCCTTGGACGGAGCCTAGATTGGGACGTCTCAGCGCACTACAGAGGTAGTCGCCGGAGAGGCGTATTCGAGTTGATGCGTGCTCGTTCCGTTTGAAGTTGCAACTTCCTGGGAGACTGCCTGTTGAGACCCGGGCCACCAAGCGGCGAAGTGTTGGTTGGCGACAGTCGCGGAGACGTGGGTGCCGTCGGCAAGCACGATGCTCACCCCTGTGACACCAGCGCCAACACGACCCTCGGTGTAGGTGAACTGGTTTCCGGCGGTGGCTCTTTGGCTGCCCGAGGAGACGACCTGAGCTTGCCCGGCGGCTGGTGGGGCTACCTGTCCGCCCACTGGCCCTACGGACATCACCGATGAGGATGGTGAGGACAGGCAGGACGCCTGTCCCTGTCCTTTGGCTGCTTCCAGCATGATCATGGTGAAGGATCCCCGCGTGTCTGCGAGTACGGTGCGCCATTCGTCAGGGGCGATCTTCAGCAGCGCTTCCATCACGGGCGCATGTGTGGTGCCGTCATCGCGGGCACGTTCGGCGTCTGAGGCGTTGGGGACGCGCGCCAAGCACACAGCTTCGGCGGCCGCTGTCTGGCCGCTTGCCGGCGCAGTCGGCGAAGCGCTCCAGCCCGCAAACGCCGTTTGGGTTCCCGCTCCAAGGCCGATGACGGACACGATTGCCCCCGTAGCCGCGGCTGCGCTTGCAGCTCCACCTACCGTCAGCGCGACGCCAAGCCGAGGCGAGCGCGGGCGATAGTCGATCTGGCGTAGGCGTGCGGCCAAGGCATCGGGTATTTCCGCGGCATGCTGTCCGAGCGCGTCGCGCAGGTTCTCTTCCAGTTGGTCTTTCATCGGCTTCTACTCCTTCTCTGTTCCTAGCGTCTTTGTATGAACTTGACCTTCATCTGGGACGATCTCCAGCACTTCGCGCATCCGCGAAAGGCCGCGGGAGGTCGTGCTCTTGACCGTCCCCACCGAGCAGCCCAGCGTCTCGGCGACCTGCGCCTCGGAGAAGTCCCCGAAGTAGCGCAGTACCAGCACCACTCGCTGGCGTGCCGGCAGGAGGCGCAGGGCATCAAGCAGCTCGTTCGTCACGGCGCGTGTCTCGATCGCGTCGTGGTGGGAGTCCTGATCGACTCGGACCTGAGGCGGCTCGCCGTCCAGCGTCGCCAACTCTTGCCAGCACCGAGCTCGGCGCCTGGCGCCGTCGAGGGCCAGATTCACAAGGACTCTGCGCGCATAGGCATCAGGACGGTCCATCGAGCGCACCTTCGGCCAGCGCCGGGCGACGCGCAGGAGGCATTCCTGCACGAGATCCTCGGCCTCGGTCACCTCGGAGGTGATGAGATAGGCAGTTCGCAGGAGCCCATCGAGGTTGCTCGCCACGAATCTGTCGAACTCGGCTCGCGTGCGATCTCGCCGCAGGAAGTCCATCAGCACTCGTGCCCTGGATGATCTATAGCGCCCATCAACTGCTTAACCCCGGCCAGGCTCAGAATGGTTGCTTCACTGCACGGCTGACTTCGCGAGGACTTCGTGGAGTGCGGCGATGTCCCGGTGCGCGTAGCCCATATCGCTCGCCCTGGTGAGCATCTCCTCCGCGACGGCGGCCGAAGGAAGAGGGATTGCCAGTTCATCAGCTGCCTCGCGTGCGAGGCGGATGTCCTTCGCCATCAGCGCCACGTCGAACCACGCCTGCTCGGGGAGGTTGAGCAGGAGCGGGACACGTGCCTTGAGCATCGGCGACCCGATCGAGCTCGTGCTCATGGCCTCCGCTGCGAGCCTCGGGTCGATCCCGCCACGCTCGGCGAGCAGCAACCCCTCGCTGAAGGCGAGAGTCTGCACCGCGAGGCTGACGTTGACCGCGAGCTTGATCAAAAGGCCCTGACCGTTGCCGCCCACGTGGGTGACGGCCTGGCCGAGCTCGCGCAACAGCGGCTCGACCGTCGCGAACGCTGACTCGCTTCCGCCGACGAAGATCGCGAGCGTTCCGGTCTCGGCCTGGGGGATGCTTCCGGAGACCGGGGCGTCGAGCATCTGCGCGTGCAGCGAGTCGACCCGCTCGACGAGTTGCCGGCTCGCCCGCGGGCTGACCGTGCTCATGTCTACGTAGATCTTTCCCTCCTGCAGACCAGCGAGGATCCCGTCGGGCCCGGAGGCGATCGCCTGCAGCGCTGTGTCGTCGGTGACCATGCTGAAGATGACATCGGCCGCCTCGGCGACCTCGCGCGGCGTTGCGCGCCACTGCATCCCCCGTTCGATCAACGGCTTCGCCTTTGACTCGGTTCGGTTGCTCCCGTAGAGCTCATTGCCGGCGTCGAGCAGCCGGCCGGCGATCCGGCTGCCCATCGCTCCGAGGCCGACAAACCCGACCGTGCTCATCGCGCACCCCCTTCGATCTCCGCCACATCCGCGTCGGTGAGCTCAAGGCTCGCCGCGGGCAGGATCGGATCGACCTGATCTGGCCGGCGGAAGCCGACGATCGCGCCGTCGACGGCGGGGTTGCGCAGCGTCCAGGCGACCGCGACAGCGCCCGGCGTCGTGTCGTAGCGGTCCGCCACCGTCCTCAGCCGCTCGACCAACTGGAGGTTCTGCGAGAGCTGTGGCTCGTTGAACCGCGCGTCGCGCTTGCGCCAGTCCTGCTCAGGCATGCTTTGCAGGCGCTTGCGGGTCATGCCACCGCTGAGCATGCCTGAGCCCATCGGCGAATATGCGATCACCCCGATCCCCTGCTGCTGGGCGAACGGCAGGATCTCCCGCTCAATGTCCCGCTCGATCAGCGAGTACTCCGGCTGGAGCGTCTGCACCGGCGCGATCTGCTGGATGACCTGCAACTGGTCGACATCGAAGTTCGAGACGCCGATGTGCCGCACGAGACCCTGCTCCTTGAGCTCGGCGAGCGCCGCCCAGCCCTCCTGGATGTCGGCGGCGGGGATCGGCCAGTGAATCTGGTAGAGGTCGATCGCGTCGACCCCGAGCCGCTGAAGGCTGTTGGCGGCCTCACGCAGAATCGAGTCCCGCTTGAGATTGTGCACCTCCTTGCGGCCGGGGCCCTCCAGCAGGGAGCACTTGGTGAACACGTACGGTCGCTCGGCGAGGCCTTGCAGCGCCCGGCCGACGATTTGCTCGGAGTGGCCGAAGCCGTAGACGGCGGCGGTGTCTATCCAGTTGATCCCCTGCTCGAGCGCGTGGTGGATCGCGGCGATCGACTGCTCATCGTCCTGTGGGCCCCAACCGAACTCCCAGTCTCCGCCTCCGATCGCCCACGCGCCGAAGCCCACGCGGGTGATCTGAAGGCCCGTCTGGCCGAGCTGTGCTCTCTTCAGTGCTGTCTGGTCCATCGTTGCTCCTCTCAGGTGGCGGTGTTCATGTGCCATCGCGATCCAGGATTCCCACCAAGGATCGCAATCAACGCAAAAGATGCCACCGGCGCGCGTGGCCGCTACCGTGCGTGGCCGGAGACCCGAGCTGAGACCTGACGGCGCGGCGTCGAAACCCGAGAGGAGGGCTCAAATGAAGGCTGCGGTCGTCTACGAGAACGGTGGGCCTGATGTGCTGCGCTACGAGGATGTCGCCGACCCCGAGTGCCCCGACGGATGCATGGTGGTAGACGCTGAGGCGATCAGCATCGAGGGGGGAGACCTGCTCGCTCGCGCGGCAGGGGAGCTGCCCGCGGCCCCGCACATCGTCGGCTATCTGAGCGCCGGCACCATCAGCGAAGTTGCCGCAGGCGTGCAGGGGCGCGCGGTCGGCGATCGGGTGGTCGCGTTGAACGCAGCCGGCTCCCATGCCGCCAGGCGAGCCGTGCCCGCGGCGATGACCTGGCCGATCCCCGCCGGGCTGGATGCGGCGCGCGCCGCGTGTGTGCCGGTCGCGTTCGGAACCGCCTATGAGTGCCTGTTCACCGCCGGCAAACTGGCCGAGGGCCAGAGCGTCCTGATCCATGCTGGAGCCGGCGGCGTCGGCATGGCCGCGATCCAACTCGCCAAGCAGGCCGGTGCGAGAGTGATCGCGACTGCCTCTCGCGAGGAGAAGCTGGAGGGGCTGAAGGCGCTCGGACTCGACCACGGGATCAACTACGCGACAGAGAGTTTCGTTGAGCGCACCAATCAGCTCACTGGCTCGCGCGGCGTCGAGGTTGTCCTCGACTCAATCGGCGGTCAGAACCTGATCGACAGCGTTGGCGTACTTGCCTACCGAGGGCGGCTGATCAGCGTCGGGGTCGCCGGCCGTGCGGGTTCGGCGATCGAAGCGCGCTCGCTCTGGACGCGCAACAACTCACTGCACGGCGTCTTTCTCGGCGGCGCGATCCTGTCGGAGTACGCCCGCGTCCATCCGATGATCGGCAACATGCTGGAGCGCGTCGCAAGCGGCGAGCTTCAGGTGGAGATCGATCGCTCGTTCCCGCTCTCGGATGCCGCTGCGGCGCACGAATACGCCGAGAGCCGCAAGGCGTTTGGCCGGGTCATCATCACGCCCTAGCGTGGGGGTACAATCTCCGCAACCGAGGTCGGCGATGTGAGGGGGTGAAGGTGAGAACTGGCGGAAGCGAAAGGGCAGCGCGGTTCGCATTGGGAGGTATGGTCGGCGCAGCGGTCTGCACGATCGCGCTAATGGTGCTCGTTGGCCCGACGCTCGCCGGCGCGCAGCCCGCAACCAAGAGCTGTGGAGCCGCGCCGAGTTACATCAGCGATCTGTCCGAGTCGGGCTCAAACTGCTCGAAGGCGCGCACGGTTGCCAAGCATGCGGTGCACAAGAGCGTGTACGTGTGGACGTACAAGGGCTTCCATTGCCACGGCGAAGGGACCAACTACGGCGGGCCGCCTGTGGATTACACCTGTAAGAAGGGGAGCGCCCGAATCTATTTCACGGACACGAAGGGCGCCTCGTCAATTTAGGCCGCCTGCACGCGATAGTCGATGAACGTTGCGAACTGCGACTGCCGCACTCCCAGCTGCTCCAGATCCAGCGACTGCGAGAACCCTTCGAAGAGCCGCTTGCCCGCGCCCATGATCACCGGGGCGATTATGAGCAGTAGCTGGTCGACGATTCCGGCGGCAAATGCCTGGCGGATGATCTCGGCGCCGCCCATGATGTGCACGTCCTTCTCGCCTGCTGCCTCGACAGCGCGTTGCACCGCTGCCTGCACTCCCGAGACGAAGATGAACTCCTCTCCGGGCGGCTGCTCATGGGGGCGATGGGTGACGATGAAGAGCGGCACTCCCCAGGGGTTGCGATCGCCCCAATGCCGGGCCGCCTCGTAGGTTTTGCGACCGCTGACCACTGCGCCGATCTTCGCCGCGACATCCTCGAACCACACCGCATCCTCGCCCATGGGCTGCGGGCGCAGTTCATCCTCGTAGCGCCACGGCCCGCCGAAGACCCAGTTGTGCAGCCGCTCGCCGTTATCGCCGAGTCCTCTGCCCGGCCCGTCGTTTGCTCCGGTTATGTATCCATCGATTGAGGTCGTTATGACCGCAAGGACCTTGGCCATCGCCATTCCACCTCACTGCCGCTCGCGCCTAGATTTTGGTCACTTTACCCGCGCCGTCTTGGCCTTCCGGCGCTTCCGCGACCACGAGCGTTGCGGGATCGGAGCTCTTGAGCGGGGCGGGTGGCGCCAGGGTGTCGCTGTTGGCGGATGGCCGCACGCGGGCATAAAGGGTGATCTGGTAAGTGCCGCCAGGCAGAGCGTCGTAGAGGAAGCTCACTTTGTGCACGCCCGCGGAGTAGCTCTTTTCGGGGCCGGCTTCTGTTTCAAAGTTGTGCGAGTTGGTGCTGTCGATGGTGAAGGTGATCGAAGGCGCGGAGTGGTAGAGCTTGATCGTCGCGGTGTAGCGGGCCTCCAGGAAGCCGTCGGAGCCGTCGGTGGTCAGGGGCGTGTAGGTCAGGCTCTTGAGCAGCGGGGCCTTCGTTTTGTGCTTGGCGGCGTGTGCGCCGAACGCTGAGCTCGCGGGTAGCGCGAGCCCGACCCCGAGCAAGGAGGCGGCAAGCAGACAGGCGGTGGAGCGGTGGATCTTCATGGGCCTTCTCCTTGCGATCGCTGGCGTCCAGAGGCGGCAAGGACCCTTGGCGGTCCCGCCGACACCGGTTTGATACTAGCTCCGAAGCGTCGCGGTGCAGCGAAATGTCGGCGAGCAACGCGGCGGCCGGTGGTACGGAGGTCAAACTCCCGGCCACCCTGGCCCGATCGCGTTTGCCGCGTCTACGCCGCGGGCGGCTGGTCGATGCGCACCATGTTGCCCGAGGGGTCGCGCACGGCACAGTCCCGCGTGCCCCATGGCTGGTCGGTCGGCTCCTGCACGATCTCGGCGCCCGCAGCGCGCACCTTCTCGAAAGCGGCGTCGAGGTCGTCGGTGTGGAAGTGGACGCCGTTCAGGGCGCCCTTGGCCAGCAGGGCGGCGAGCGCGTCGATGTCTGCGGGGCTGCCGTTCAGGTAGTTGGTGAGGACGATCCCGACGTCGGGCTGCGAGGCGGCGCCGACGGTAATCCAGCGGAAGTCCCCGCGGGCGACGTCGTTGCGCGTCTGCAGGCCGAGCGTGTCGCAGTAGAAGGTCTGCGCGAGGTCGGGGTCATGGACTAGGACGAAGCAGGTGGAGAGTGTGAGGTTCATGCCCGCAAGGCTAGGGTGCCAGCGCCAGGCGCGCTTCTTCGATCCTGCTCGGCTTGCGGCTCGGGCGGGTGAGGTCCTTGGCGATGCACCCCGGCACGCTTGCGAGCTCGCTGTGGTCGCGCGCCCGGTAAGCCGTCGGCGTGTGCCCCACCAGTTCGGTGAAGCGGGCGCTGAACGAGCCAAGCGAGGTGCACCCGACCTCCATACAGACCTCTGTGACAGACATGTCGCCGCGGCGCAGCAGCGCCTTCGCTCGCTCGATGCGCCGCGTCATCAGGTAGGCGTAGGGCGTCTCGCCGTAGGTGGCGCGGAACTGTCGCGAGAAGTGCGCAGTCGACATCAGCGCAGCGCGGGCGAGCGCGGCGACGTCGAGCGGGCGCGCATACTCGCGATCCATCAGATCGCGGGCGTGGCGCAGATGCGCGAGGTTGGCGAGATCCTCTGGCGTCACTTACGCGAGCGTAGCGGCGTAGGTCGGGCGTGGGCGGCCGCGGCCTTATCCGCCGACTCGAGCCGTTCCGTCTCATCTATCTGCTTTTCTTTGCGATTGCAGATAGAAATGGATCAGCGTCTCGATCCGTATACGCCGGGCTCCGGCGTGAAGCCGTTGAAGCTCGCGGGTCGAGACCCTGATCTCGAGGCGTTTCGAGTGCTCCTGACGCGTTTAGCCGACGGTCGGCCGGAGCGGAGTCTCATCTACTCTGGCCTTCTTCAAGGACAGATTCGAAATGGCCTCGGACGCCGAGCAGCGATATTTGGCGGCGATGGCCGACGTCGGAGAGGGTCCTGTCCGGACAGCCGAGGTGGCCTCGCGTGCCGGCTACAAAGACAGCGCCAGCGCGTCGGTCGTGCGCGACTCCCTGCTTCGCAAGGATCTCGTATACAGCCCGCGGCGAGGGCTGATCGACTTCACAGTCCCGCTGTTTGGTGGCTACCTGCGCCGGCAGTTCCCGCTGGCGAGCCTAGAGGAGGAGTAGGCGCTCGGGCTTCTATAAGCATCTATCTGCGAACAGAGATATTCGGCGACCCGCCGTGGGGCTTGGTCGCGGACCAATCCCTGCGCCTTCTAGGATCGGGTGCGTCCGCGAGCGCCGTGCACACGTGCCACGCGGGCGCACCCGATGCCAAGCTCGCTGCGCCTATCGATTCTCGACCAGTCGCCCATCGCTGAGGGCTCGACCGGCGCGCAGGCGCTGGCCAACACGATCGACCTCGCGCGGCTTGCGGACGCGCTTGGCTACCACCGCTACTGGGTGGCAGAGCACCACGGCGGCCCGATGCTCGCCGGGCCGAGCCCCGAAGCGCTGATCGGCTCGCTCGCCTGCGCGACCAGCGGCATCAGGGTTGGCAGCGGCGGCGTGATGCTGCCGCACTACAGCCCATTCAAGGTTGCCGAGACGTTCAGCCTGCTCGCCGGCCTGTTCCCAGGGCGCATCGACCTCGGCATCGGGCGCGCGGCCGGCACTGACCCGCTTACGACCTACGCGCTGCAGCGCGACCGCTCACAGGCCGCGCCCGACGATTTTCCGCAGCAGCTCGGTGAGCTGCTCGGCTATCTGAGCGGCTCCCTGCCAGCCGAGCACCCGTTCGTACGGCTGGCACGGACCCTGCCGGGCCGGCCGCACGTGCCGGAGCCCTGGCTGCTCGGCTCCTCGCCGCAGAGCGCTATCTGGGCCGGCGAGCTGGGGCTGCCCTACGCGTTTGCCGACTTCATCAACTCCGGAGGCGCGCAGGCGGCGGACCTCTACCGCGAGCGCTTCTTCGCCTCCGGGCATGAGGATCCGCGCGTCGCGGTAGCTGTATGGGCGATCTGCGCCGAGAGCGAGGCGGAGGCACAGCGCCTGGCCGCAAGCGGGCGAATGGCGTTCACGCTGCTTCGCCGCGGACAGCTGATCCCGGTGCCGCCGCCGGAGAAGGCGCTGCGATTCCTGGAGGCCGAGGGTCGCGTAGGCAGCGCGCCTGCGCGCAGGCGCGTGGTCCTCGGTGAGCCGGAGACGGTGCGCGCACAGCTGCAGGAGGTTGCGCGCGAGTACGGCGCTGAGGAGGTGATCGTCGTCTGCATCACCTATGACCACGGCGCGCGGCGCCGCTCATATGAGCTGCTGGCGGAGGCGTTTGAGCTCGCGCCACCCGCGGGAGAGATCGCCGCGACATAAAAAACCTATAAACCCCATCGGTTTACTAGAGTATTGGTTGAAGCAATCGAGAGTCGAAGCCTGCGGCCGGGGTCCTCGGCCGCAGGATCGGCCTCTGGAGCTCCGATGCGCAACCTGTTCTCCTTTCCAAATCCAGTCAACGAGAAGGCCGCGAGAGTGGTGGCGGCAGTCGTGCTTGCAGAGGTGCTGGCGACCCTCATCACCTCCTGGTACTGGCTGCTGATCCCGCTTGCGTACGGGTTCTGGGCGCGAGTCACGACCGGGCCGACGCTGAGCCCGCTCGGATGGAGCGCCCAGAACCTGATTGCGCCCCGCCTCGGCGCCCGGCGTCCGGTGCCGGGACCGCCGAAGCGGTTTGCGCAGGGCATCGGCGCGGCCTTCTCCACCACGGCGCTGGTGCTCGCCTTCGCGGCCTCCCACCAGGCTGCCGACGGGGTGCTGATCGTGCTCGCGGTGGCGGCGGGGCTGGAGTCGATCTTCGCCTACTGCGTCGGCTGCAAGGTCTTCGCGCTGCTGATCCGCGCCGGGGTGGTGCCGCAGACCGTCTGCGAGCAGTGCGCGGACATCGGCGCGCGCCTGGGGACGGCGAGCTGATGCGCCTCGACGTTCACCAGCACATCTGGACCGCGCCTCTGCTTGAGAGCCTGAGCGCGCGCCGCACACCTCCGCTGGTGCGCCGCAGCAACGGCCTGATCGTGCTGCACAGCGCCGGAGAACAGCCCTACGTGATCGACGCGGACGCCGAGGCGGTGCAGCGGCGCGCAGACCTGGTGCACGAGGACGGCCTGGACCTCGCGCTGATCGCGATCTCCAGCCCGATCGGGATCGAGGCGCTGTCGCGCGAGAGTGCGCAGGAGCTGATCGATGCCCACCTGCGCGGCGTGGCGGCGCTGCCGGGCGAGTTTGCGGCCTGGGGTGCGATTGCGCTCGACGGTGCCGACGCATCCGACGTTGACGATCTGCTCGCGCGTGGTTGCGTGGGCGTCTCGATCCCGGCCGGCGCGCTGGCGGGCCCGGATCGGCTGCACAGGGTCGGAGCGATCCTTGAGCGCCTTGCGCTGCGAGGCGTGCCGCTGTTCGTGCATCCCGGCACGGCGCCGGGACAGCAACGTCCAGAGGCCGCCTTCGGCGAGCCACTGTGGTGGAGCGCGCTGACCGAGTACGTAGCGCAGATGCAGGCGGCGTGGCTGACATTCGCCTCCTTCGGCCGCCGCGAGCACCCCGACCTGCATGTGATCTTCGCGATGCTGGCAGGCGGCGCGCCGCTGCTCAGCGAGCGCCTGCACGCGCGGGGCGGGCCGCCGATCGACCTGCACGACCCGCGGGTCTTCTACGACACCTCCAGCTATGGCCTGGCCGCGATTGAGATGATGGCCGCGCACGTCGGGCGAAGCCAGCTGCTCTACGGCTCCGATCGTCCGCTCGCAGAGCCGCAGCCGGGCGCTCTGCACGCAAGCCTTCAGACCCAGGGAGCGAGCCTGTTTGCAAGTCGGGCGGTGGCCGCATGAGCTTCTGCGACGCAGAGCTGACGCGATTCGCCGCCGGTTTGGCCGCCACGCCGGAGCGCTGGCGCCACCTTGTGCGCCACGACAGCGAGTCGCGCGCCTACGAGCAGATCTGGGACGACCAGGACGTGAACGCCTGGGTGATCTGCTGGAGCGATGAGCAGGACACCGGCTTCCACGACCACGACGACTCCGCCGCCGCGATCGTCGGAATAGAAGGCCGGATGCAGGAAGAGCGGCTGCGATTCGGTGGGGAGCCGCAGGTGCACGCGATCGCGCCCGGCGCCACCATCTTCGTCCCCTCGACCGTGATCCACCGGGTGCGGCACCTCGGGACCGCGCCAGCGATCACGATCCACGCCTACTCACCGCCGCTGCGGCGCACCGGCACATACCGGATCGCTCCCGGCGGGGAGCTCGAACGCGTGGCCCAGTCCTTCGAGCAGGAGCTGCGGGCAGAGCCTGCCCTGAGCTATTCGATCTGAGTCCGATCTCTAGGAGAAGCCGATGAGCGCCACAGACCAGCTGCTTGCAAACAACGAGACATATGCCGGCGCCTTCCAGAAGGGCGATCTGCCGCTACCGCCTGGCAAGAAGGTCGCTGTGGTGGCCTGCATGGACGCGCGCCTGAACGTCTATGGCGCGCTTGGCCTCAGCGAGGGCGACGCGCACGTGATCCGCAACGCGGGCGGCGTGGTGACAGACGACGAGATCCGCTCGCTGGCGATCTCCCAGCGGCTGCTGGGCACCGAGGAGATCATCCTGATCCATCACACCGATTGCGGCATGCTCACCTTCACCGACGATCAGTTCAAGGGCCAGATCGAGCAGGAGACAGGCATCAAGCCCGAGTGGGCGGCGGAGGCGTTCTCCGATCTGGAGGCCGACGTGCGGCAGTCGATCGCGCGCATCGAGGCATCGCCGTTTGTTCCGCGCAAGGATTCGATTCGCGGCTTCGTCTACGAGGTCGAGTCTGGACGGCTGCGGGAGGTAGTCTGAGTGTGCTCCTCGCAGAGCATCCGTCCGCCGCTGGTAAAGCAACCCAAGGAGCACGACTAAATGAGCTTGCAGATTGGAGACACAGCCCCCGACTTCGAGGCGCAGACCACAGAGGGCCCGATCCACTTCCACGAGTGGATCGGTGACTCGTGGGCAGTGCTGTTCTCCCACCCGAAGGATTTCACGCCGGTGTGCACGACCGAGCTCGGCTACATGGCCAAGATCAAGCCGCAGTTCGACGCGCGCGGCGTGAAGGTGATCGGCCTCTCCGTCGATGCGACCTCCGACCACGAGCGCTGGGCCAAAGATATCGAGGAGACCCAGGGCACTGCGCCCAACTACCCGATCATCGGCGACGCGGACTTCAAAGTCTCAAAGCTCTACGGGATGCTCGCGGCCGACACCTCCGGCGAGGCGGGCGCGCGCACCCCGGCCGACAACCAGACGGTTCGCAACGTGTTCGTGATTGGTCCCGACAAGAAGATCAAGCTGATCCTCGTCTACCCGATGACGACCGGGCGCAACTTCGACGAGGTGCTGCGCGTGGTCGACTCGCTGCAGCTGACCGCCAACCACAAGGTGGCAACGCCTGCGCAGTGGCAGCAGGGCGACGACGTGATCATCGCCGGCTCGGTCTCCAACGATCAGGCCAAGGAGATCTTCGGGGAGTGGGAGTCACCGAAGCCCTACATCCGGATCGTGCCGCAGCCGACGAGCAAGTCCTAAAGCAAAAGCGAAATCGACGGGCCGACGCGAGAGTGCAATCGCGGCGGCCCGTCCCGCTACGCTCTGAAAGCACGCCATGTCCACGCCCGTCGACTTCAACGCCCAGGTGATCGATGAGTTCCGCGCCAACGGCGGGCAGGTAGGCGGCATGCTCGCCGGGATGCCGGTGCTGTTGCTGCACCACACCGGCGCACAGTCGGGCAAGGCGTATGTCAATCCGCTTGCCTACCTGGAGGATGACGGGCGCTACGTGATCTTCGCCTCCGCGGCTGGCGCGGCCAAGCACCCCGGCTGGTACCACAATCTGAAGGCCAACCCCGACGTCAGGATCGAGGTGGGGACCGAGACGCTCGACGTTCATGCGCAGGAGGTCACCGGGCCGGAGCGCGACCGCCTCTATGCGATCCAGTCGCAGCAGATCCCGCAGTTCGCCGAGTACGAGCTGAAGACCGATCGAGTGTTCCCAGTCGTCGTGCTGCAGCCGGCCGGCTCCTCGTAGTTGCACGCGCCCGCCCAGCGGGTAGTCCAAGCGCGAGAATGAACGTGAGGATGCTGCTGCTCTTCGACATAGACGGGACGCTGGTGCGCAACAGCGCCGGTGCGCACGCGAAGGCGCTGCGGATGGCGCTGCACGAGGTGCACGGCCTGGGATCGCCCGATGGCGATGCCTCCGGGTTGCCGGATGTGCGCGCCGCGGGCCGCACCGACATGGAGATCGCGCGCGAGATGGCGCTGCTGTGCGACGTGCCGGCCAAGCGCTTCGACGAGCGCCGGCGAGACCTGATGTCGGTCTGCCTGCGTGAATATGTGCGGCTGGCGCCGCAGGATCTCAGCGATCGGGTCGTGGCGGGCATGGGCGCGCTGCTGACAGAGCTGAAGGAGCAGCCGGGCGTGACTCTCTCGCTGGTTACAGGCAATCTCGAAGGGATCGCCCGCATCAAGCTCGACCGCGCTGGGCTGGGGTGCTTCTTCGCCTCCGGGCAGGGCGCGTTCGGCTCGGACTCAGACGACCGCACCGACCTACCCGAGCTGGCCAGACGCCGCGCGGGCGCGATCCTCGACGGCCAGCCCTACCCGCGGCAGCGCACGGTCGTGATCGGCGACACCGATCGCGACATCGCGTGCGCCCGGGCCGATGGGGTGTGGTGCATCGCGGTCACCACGGGGCCGCTTGGGGCCGATGGGCTGGGTGGCGCCGATGCGATCGCCGAGAACGCGAGCGAGCTGCGTGAGCGGCTGCAGGTGATCGCGGCCGAGATGCCCGCGGCGCGGCGCTGATCAGAAGCGCCCCGTCGGCCCGATCGCGAAGTGATCCCCCGGGAAGTCTTCCCGCGAGAGCTGTGCCACCAGCTTGGCGCTCGCCTCGCTTGGATCGGGCCGCGGCAGACCTTGGACCAGCTTGATCGGTATCCAGCGCCCACTGATCACGTGGCCGCCCGGGCCAAGCGTGACCCGCAGGATTGCGCTCTCCGAGAGCACGCCCCCGCCTCCAAGCGTGCGGTAGCCCACGAAATTACCGAGCGAGTAGGCGATCAGGCGGCCGCCGTAGCGCTCGATGCCGCGGATCACGTGTGGCCCCGAGCCAAGCACGATCGAGGCGCCGGCCTGGATCGCCGCGTGGGCGAAGGCGCGTGCGTCGCCGCGGTTCTCACCCAGGTAGTACTGGGTGCCGTAAGGGGTGTGCAGCTGATCGGCGCCCTCGGCCCCAGCGTGGATGATCACGACCACGATCGGCGCCTCCTGCCGTGCGCGCCTGACCAGCGCCTGGGCGGCGGGGATGTTGAGCAGGTTGGCGTCGTAGGGGTAGGGAGCGAAGCCGAGGAACGCGACGCGTTCGCCGTCCACATGGAGAATCGTAATCTCGCCGGGCAGCCCGGTCTGGGCGACTTTGGCTTTGCGCAGCGCCGCGAGCGTCTGGCGTCTGCCCGAGACGCCGTAGTCGAGCGAGTGGTTGTTGGCCTGGTTGACGAGGTCGAACCCGAGCGATTTCAGTTCCCCGGCCACCGCGGGTGGCGCCTGGAAGGCGTAGCAGTCGCCGCCGCCGATGCCGCCGCACTTGGAGGTTCCGTCGACCGAAAGCGTGCCCTCGAGGTTGCCCGCGGTGATATCCGCATGTCGCAGCAGCGTCTTCACTGGCGAGAGCGCTCGCGCAAGACCGCCGGGCGGCAGTCCGCGCTGGGTGCTCAGCGCGATATCGCCCACCCACTCAAGCGTGATCGGGCGTCGCAGCCGCGGCAGGCCGGCCTTCGCTCGGTGCGTGGAGCCGGCGGCCTGCGCCGAGACGGCACTCGCACATGCAAATGTGAGCAGTACGAGGGCGATCACGCCACGTCGCAGGAGGGCACTGCTGTCAAAGGCCTCCATCCCGATCATTATGCACTCGCTCTTGAGGGCAGCGCATAGACTGGCCTGGTGACTTGGCGCGGCCGCATCAGCGGCGATGGGAAGCTGGGCGCTCTGCTCGGCCTCGTCTGCCTCGTGCTGGCGCTCGCCGCCGCGGCGCTTTGCGGTGCGTCACGACTCGACGCCACGCCGGCGCAGACAGGCCCACACGAATACGGCTGCTCGATTCTGCCGGCAAGCGACCCGCTCAACCAGGAAATCGCTGATGCGCCCGTCAGCCCGCGCTCGGCGCAGTACATCGCGAGCATCGGCCTGAACGTGCACCTGCACCCAGACTTCGGCCGAGACCCCGAATACGGCATCCCGTACGCGGTCGTCCCGGCAAATCAGCCCAAGCTGCCAATCGACTTCACCGAATACCCGCAGGAATCCAACAGGGGTCCCTACCCGGTGCCGTTGAACGCCCCGGTCGAGGGCGGAAGCGCCTCGACCGGCGATCGCCACGTGCTGGTCCTGCAACGCGGAGCCTGCAAGCTCTACGAGCTCTACAACGCTCATCCCACCCGCAGCGGCTGGCAGGCCGGCTCGGGAGCCGTCTTCAACCTGCGCAGCGAACGGCTGCGCCCGGAAGGCTGGACCTCGGCGGACGCGGCTGGCCTGCCGATCTTCCCGTTGCTGGTGCGCTACCCGGAGGTGCACACCGGGCAGATCGACCACGCGCTGCGTGTGACCGTGCCGCGCACGCAGCGTGCCTACATCCATCCGGCCACGCACTTTGCCTCTGGCGACACCGATGCGAGCCTGCCGCCGATGGGCTTGCGGCTGCGGCTGAAGGCCAGCTTCAGCCTGAAGGGGTTCTCAGGTCAGGCGCTTGTGATCCTGCGCGCGCTCAAGCGCTACGGGCTGATCGTGGCCGACAACGGCTCGCCGTGGTACATCACCGGTGCGCCCAGCCTGCACTGGAATGAAGCGAGCATTTTGCAGATCGAGCGCGTGAGCGGCGCGGACTTTGAAGCGGTTCAGAGCGGGCCGCTTATCCGCTGACGGCGCCTCTCAGAACAGGTGATCCAGACGCCAGCCGAAGGATGGCTTGGCCAGCGAGCTGCTTGCGATTGCCGCCGTGCTCGCGCCCTTGATCTGCACGCGTGCAAGTTGTTGCCCCGCATCTACGCTCACGCCGGCGTGGTGGATTGCGACTGTCACGGGCACCCGCAGGCCCGGCCAGCCGATCACCTTCAGCGGCCGGCTCGTGCGCGCCGCGGCATGCTGCCCGTCCGCCGCGGTGAGTGTGAGCACGCGGGTGCCGACCGGCAGCGCGGTTCGCACGCGCAACGCCGCGGCGGCCGAGTTGCCGAGCTGGTGCGCGGCGCCAAGTGCCGCTTCGATCAGTTCTCCGTCGCGTTGTCCGAGCACGACCCCCAGCACCATGAACTGGCGGCCGTCCACGCTCACGCGCTTGGCGAACGCCAGACAGCCGCCTGCGGCCCTGTCGGAGCCGGTCTTGACACCCACGTAGCCTTCCTCGCCGACGAGGTCGTCGTAGTTGTGCACGACGCCGGAGACCGGCAGCCGCGCGGCTGAGGTGTCGACGATCTGGGTGAAGGTGGAGATGCTCATCGCGGCCCGCACGAGCTTGAGCTGGTCGGAGGCGGTGGAGAGAGTGGTGTCCAGAAAGCCGCTGGGGTCGGTGTAGGTCGTGGAGCGCATGCCGAGTGCCCTTGCCTGCTCGTTCATCTGCGCTACGAACGCGTCGGTGCTGCCGGCGTCGTGGACGGCGAGCATCGCCGCGACGTTGTTGGCGGAGGGCAGCATCAGCGCCTGCAGCGCTTGGCGCTCGCTGAGGCGCTCGCCCGCCCGAACGGGCACCACCGACTGGCCCTCGGCCGCGCGCACGTGCTCTTCGGCGGCCTGCACCGCGTTGACGGTGATCACGAACCCGCTCTGGCCGGCCGAGAGCGGGTGCTCGCGCAGCGTCAGGTAGGCGGTCATCATCTTCGCCACGCTTGCGATCGGCACCGGCGTGTCGCCGCCGAAGGCGCCGAGGCTGCCCACGCCCTCCACCTCCACGGCGGCCTGACCTTCCTGCGGCCAGGCCAGCGCAGGGGGGCGGCCCGACAGCGTGACCTGCGCTGCGATGGTGCGCCGAGCGCGCACCGGGGGCACATGCTCGCTCGCCGCCCGCACCAGCGCCGCGGCCAAGACGACCGCCAGGAGTGCCGCCGGCAGCAGCCAGCGCAGCCGATGGGGAGCCTGCCGCCGGCCGGTTCGGCGCTCTGCTTGCGGCCCTCTGCTCGCCGACACCGGTGGGCACGCTAGCGCAGTGCCCGGATCGCGCGCGCCGGCCGCCTGCGCAAGCGTTCTGCTTTCCGCAGTCGGACCGGGCGGTCCGGCGGGATAGGGTAGATCCAGCCCGTGACTGCCACCAGAGAAGACCGGCACGCGGCCTCGGCGCCGATGCCAGACGAGCTCAATCCTCGTCATCTGCTGCGCCGGCTGATCCTGCTCGCGGTGCCGCTGCTGCTGGTCGCAGCGCTGATCCTCTCGCTGCCGGGCCTTGGGACGCTGCGGGCGCGCTTCTCGCAGGTCGATGTCTGGCTGCTGGCGCTGATCGGCCTGCTCAAGCTCTGCTCGTGCCTGGCCAACGTGGTCGCCTTCCGGGACGTCTTCTGCCCCGGCATGAGCTGGCGCTTCAGCTACCAGCTCGGGATGGCAGAGCAGGCAGTCAACGTGCTGATCCCGACCGGCGGCGCGGGGGGCCTGGCGCTCGGCGCCTGGGCGCTGCGCCAGGGTGGGATGAGCACCGAGCACATCGGCCGCCGCAGTGTCGCGTTCTTTGTGCTGACGAGCATCCCGAACTTCGCCTGTGCCGCGCTCCTGGGGCCACTGTTGCTGCTCGGGGTCTTCCCGGGACACGTGCCAGTGGCGCTGACGGCGGTGATGACGGCGCTCGCCTGGATCTCGGCCGCGATCGCCGCCGCGCTGCCGCTGATGCTCGGGCGCCTTGATCGCTCCCGGGATGCTGGCGGGCTGCTCGGCAAGCTGCGCTTCGCGGCGATCGTGACCGCGGACGGGATCCAGGACACCGGCCGGCTGCTGCTGGAAGGCCGCTGGCAGGCGATCCTGGGCGCGCTCGGCTACCTCGGCTTCGACATGGCGGCAGCTGTGGTGGCCTTCGCGGCGTTCGGGCCGGTGCTGCCGCTTGGTGCGCTGATCTTCGCCTACGTGATCGGGCAGCTCGGCGGGCTGATTCCTCTCCCGGGCGGAGTGGGAGGCACCGACGGCGGCCTGATCGGCGCGTTCGTGCTCTACGGCAGCCCGCTCTCGCAGGCGGTCGCGGCCACGCTTGCCTACCGCACCTTCCAGCTCGGGGTGCCGGCGATCCTCGGCACGATCGCGTTCGTGGGCCTGCGGCGCTCGCTGAACAGCTCCAACGCGCCCGATCTGATGTGCGCGCCACTGGCGCAGGAATCGCAGCAGAGCAGCAGCGCGCGCTCGGCCGCCTGAGCTTTCGCCAAACAGATGGGATAATCCCTGCGCTATGGCTTCCGCCTACCTATACGACGCCGTGCGCACGCCCTTCGGGCGCTATTGCGGCGCGCTCTCACGCGTGCGTCCCGACGACCTGGCTGCGCACTCAATCCGTGCGTTGCTGGATCGTCTGCCCGCCCTGGAGCACGACGCGATCGATGATGTGATCCTCGGCAACGCCAACGGCGCGGGAGAGGAAAACCGCGACGTGGCGCGCATGGCGGTGCTGCTGGCGGGCCTGCCCACGAGCGTGCCCGGGGTGACCGTCAACCGGCTTTGCGGATCGAGCCTGGAGGCGGCGATCCAGGCCGCGCGTGCGATCGAGGCTGGCGATGCGTCGATCGTGATCGCGGGCGGGGTGGAGTCGATGACGCGCGCGCCCTGGGTCCTCCAGAAGCCGGAGAAGGGCTTCCCCGCTGGCCCCGAGACGCTCTACTCGACTGCGCTGGGGTGGCGGATGGTCAACCCGCAGATGCCGGACCAATGGACGATTAGCCTCGGCCAAAGCGCTGAGAAGCTCGCCGGCATGTACTCGATCTCACGCGAGGCGCAGGACGAGTTCGCGCTGCGCAGCCACACGCTGGCGGCCAAGGCCTACGACGAGGGTGTGATGAGCGAGGTCGTGCCGATCCCCGATGTAGACCTGCAGCGCGACGAGGGCATTCGCGCCGACAGCTCAATGGAGAAGCTCGCCACGCTGAAGCCGGTGTTCGTGAAGGACGGGACCGTGACCGCGGGCAACAGTTCGCCGCTCAACGACGGCGCAGCAATGCTGATGATCGGCAACGAGGCGGTGGGCGAGCAGCTGGGCGTGCAGCCGCTGGCGCGCATCGGTGCGCGGGGTGTGCACGGCGTGGACCCCGACGTCTTCGGGATCGGGCCTGTCGAGGCGGCCAACAAGGCGCTTGCGAGGGCTGGCCTCACCTGGGAGCAAATAGACGTTGTGGAGCTCAACGAGGCGTTCGCCTCCCAGTCGCTTGCCTGCCTAGCCGGCTGGCCCGATCTGGACCCCGAGAAGGTCAACGTCCGCGGTGGGGCGATCGCGGTCGGTCATCCCCTTGGCGCCTCCGGCGCACGCATCCTTGGGCGTCTGGCTCACGAGTTGCGCGCCCGCGGCGGCGGGGTCGGCCTGGCAGCCGTCTGCATCGGCGTGGGGCAGGGACTCGCGGTCGTGCTGGAGGCCTGAAGCGGCCGGCCCGGCGTCTAACTACCGGCGCGCATCTTCGACCACTCGGCCTTGTGCACCTTCTTGGCGGCCTGGTAGTCGAGCAGCGCCTGCGCCGAGTCGACATCACCGAGCGTGGGGTGGGGAGGTACGAGATCCTGCGCGGCCTTCACGTTGAAGCGCTTGGCGAGCACCGCCGCAAGCGACTTGACCTTCATCTCGCCGAACCCCGGCAGCGCTTCGATGTTCGCGCGCAACTGATCAGAACTGCGCACCCCCTTCCACACGCGGGCCGCGTCGCCGTCGTACTGGTCGAGAACATGCGCGGCAAGATCGTGCACGCGCTTTGCCATGTTGCCGGGGAAGCGGTGTATCGCTGGCTTCTCGCGAAAGATCGCATCGAGATCCGCAGACACGAGCTTCTCGGCGTCCAGCGAGCCGACGCGCTCCTTGAGGGCCAGAGGGCCAGAGAATGCCTTCTGGACCGTGACCTGCTGGTCGAGCGCGAAGCCGATCAGCAGCGCCATCGGGTCGGTTGCGATCAGAGCGTTGGCCTGCTCGGACTCGGTGAAGAACAGCTGCTTTGGCATCGACCGCCATCCTACCCGGGGCCGCGCCTCACGGGTTTGAGATCAGGCGCCGCTTGGCGGCCGCGTACTCCTCGTCGGTGAGGGCGCCGGCAGTGTGCAGCGCGGCAAGCTGTTGCAGCTGTCCGGCCAGGTCGTGGCCGCCCACAACGGTTGCCGCTGGCGCGCCGGCTACCGCCGACGGTACGGCCGGCCCCGAGTCCGCGGGCGGTGGGGCTGCGCCGCCCGGCGCGCCCGCTCCCGGCGCCGGCCCGTTGGAGTGCCACCGCTCTCGCGCCGCGTGCGCCTCCGAGCGCAGAGATGCCCCCGCGCCGGAGAAACGGTTGCCAATCGCAGCCATCGTGCCGCCCAGGCTGAGTCCTGCGGCCGCCGGCGCGTCGGGGAACTCGCCCGCCGCCTCCCGGCGCAGCATCTCGGTCCCGAACATCGCCAGCACGATGATCAGCAGGATGCCGAGCAGGTCGCGGGTCGCCTGGATCGGTCCCCACGCGAACAGGATGATCAAGAGCAGTCCCATCGCGCCAAACGCGAGTCCCGGCTGGTCGCGCAGGTAGGGAGCCATCGAGCGGCGCATGCTGCGTGCCGCCTGTGAAGGGCCGCCCAGCATGCCTGCAATCACGATCGGCACCCCGATGAAGATCACTGCGCCCGCGACCTCGACCAGGATGCCGGTGCCGATCGACCACGCCGCCTCCGCGGCGGGCCGCACCGCTTCGGTGCTGGCCAGCGATTCGACAACGACTTTGCCGAGCAGCGATCTGGCGATCAGGACGATCACGCCGGCGAAGATCAGGGCGATGCCGATCTGGATCAGCGTCCGCGGCCGGCGGCCGCGCGCGAGGTAGACCGCGAGCCCGTAGAGCACGAGGACCAGCAACGGCAGCGCGAGCGCGAGATAGCGCAGCAGGTTGACCGCGGTCTGCAGCGTCTGCAGCTGTTTGGACTTGACGACCTGGATTTCGGCGACTTTCGGGGGGATCTTTTCCACCGTTGAGGCGGGCACCCCCACGCGTTCTGCGGCCTGGGTCACGATCGGACGCAGATCCAGGACAACCTGGCCTTTGCCCGGCGTCTTGACCACGCTGCCTTTGTTCTCGACCAGCTTCACGAACTGGGCGTGGGCCACTTCGTTTGACTTGCGCCAGAGCTCCTGCACCAGCGGGCGTTCCAGTGCCAGGTTCACGCCCTTCTGCACAATGCTTCGCAGCGCGCCGGCCGCCGGGCCCGCCAGTGGCTTGAGCTGGCTGGGGAAGACGCTGCGAAGTTCGCCGGTGACGTTGACGCTGGCGTAGATCTCTTCGGTTACGTAGCCGGAGACCGCTTCTCGGATCGGCGGGCTTTCGATCAGCTTGGTGCTGGTCTGCGTCCAGCCGGAGGTGTTCAGCAGCTGACGGTTGGCCCAGACCGCGAATATCGCGATGACCCCGATCAGCGTGGCGAGGCCGATGAGGCTTCTCACCAGCCATCTGTGTGGAGGGTTCGCAACCGTCTCCATCTCGACCACCGACCGTAGTTCCTCCGTAGGGGACAGGATAACCGTGGAAAGCCCGCACCCACCTCGGGGTTTCGCCCCGTTGCAGCCTGCCGTCACAGTTGGGAGGGTCGAGGGGATGCATGCAACCGCTCCTCGAGCATCGTTGGGACGTCGCGTGGCGGCTCTCCTAGCAGGCGTGGCGGTCCCGGCGCTGTTTCTCTGCGCCTGTGGTTCCAGCAAGCCGGCCTACTGCGTGAAGTCCAACGAACTGAAATCGGCGGTGAGCGCGCTGACGCACATCAACCTCTCAAAGGAAGGCGTGGCGGGTGCGGAAGCGGCGCTGCGCAAGGTGCAGAGCAGCGCAGAAGGGGTCGTCAAAGCGGCCAAGAGCGAATTCCCGCAGCAGACCGAAGCGATCTCGCGTTCAGCCAAAGAACTCGCCGCATCGGTGCAGGCCGCCTCCGGCTCTTCAAGCAGCAGCGCCGTGGCTCAGATCCCGGCGGAGATCGTGGCACTGGCCTCGGCGGCCAACGAATTCGCAAGTGAAACCAAATCGAAGTGCGAATAGGCGGCCAAGTCGTCCGCGCTTGGCAGGAAAGGTGAGGCTATGACAGCTGTATCACAGGACACTCAGACCACGCTGGAAAGGATCTCGCTCGGCGAGCTCGATCTGCTGGAGGCATCGATCGGGCTTCGCGAAGTCGATCGCGCGTTCAGCGGCTTGGATGCGCGCGCATTCTCGCTGGTGAAGATCGCCGCGCTGATCGCACTCGACGCGCCCCCGGCCTCCTACGCCTGGCAGATCGCAAACGCGCAGGCCGAAGGAGTCAGCGCCGAGGACATCATCGGCGTGCTGGGCGCGATTGCGCCGCAGGTCGGCGGGCCGCGATTGATCGCGGCTGCGCCGGAGATCATGCTCGCTCTCGGGCTCGATCTGCCCGAGAGCTCGGAGTAGGTGATCGCAATGCCACTCAGAAGACGACGCCCGATGCTCAGAGCCGCCGCTGTCGGCGGCGGCGCCTACTTGATGGGCAAACGGCACGCCGAGCGTTCCGCCGAACAGAGCGCCGAACAGGCGCCCGCGCCGGCTCAGGATACGGGCGGCCTCAGCTCGCAGGACATGGAGCGTCTGCAGCAGCTGGCCAAGCTGAACAAAGAAGGTGTGATCACCGACGAGGAGCTCGCCGAGCAGAAGGCGCGGATCCTCGGCTGAGCCGAGCATATTGGGGTTCCCAGGGTCGGCCGGGAGCGCTACTGCGCCCCGGCGGCCCGCACGTCGAAAGGACGGTGCCCATGCTGATCGAGGACTACGGACTTATAGGGGACATGCAGTCGGCGGCGCTGGTAGGCCGCGACGGGTCGATCGACTGGCTCTGCCTGCCGCGCTTCGACTCGCCTTCGTGCTTTGCGGCGCTGCTCGGCGACGAGCGTCACGGCACCTGGCGGCTTGCGCCAAGCGAGCAGGCGCGCTCCACCAAGCGCCGTTACCGCGACTGCACGATGATCATCGAGAACGAGTTCGAGACCGCCGAGGGCGAGGTGCGTATCACCGACTTCATGCCAGCGCGGATCGAAGGCCCTCCGCGCCTGATGCGGATCGTCGAGGGGCTGCGGGGCAAGGTGCAGATGCGGATGGAGCTCGCGCTGCGTCCCGACTACGCCTCGATCGTGCCGTGGCTGGAGCACGCCCCGGACGGCGCGTCTGTGACCGCCGGGCCCGATGCCTTTCGTCTCAGTACGAGCCTGCCGCTGCAGATGCGCAGCGGCACGATCAGCACCGACTTCACGATCTTCGCCGGCGCGCGGGAGCACTTCACGCTCTGCTGGCACCTCTCATACGAGCCCACGCCGCCGATCGAGGACGCCGACTCGGCGCTCGCGCGCACCGACGCGTGGTGGCGGGCGTGGTCGCAGCGCTGCACCTACACCGGGGCTCACCGGGATGAGGTGATGCTCTCCCTGCGGGTGCTCAAGGCGCTCACCTCCCAGCAGACCGGGGCGGTGATCGCGGCACCCACCACCTCTCTGCCCGAGGACATCGGTGGTGTGCGCAACTGGGACTATCGCTACTGCTGGCTGCGCGACTCGGTGCTGGCGCTGGAAGCGCTGCTGGCGGGTGGCTACGGCGAGGAGGCGCTTGCCTTCCGCGACTTCATGATGCGGGCCGGGACCGGCGATCCGTCGAAGATCCAGATCATGTACGGGCTCGGCGGCGAGCGGAGGCTGACCGAGTTCGAGCTGCCGGAGATGCCGGGATACGAAGGCTCAAAGCCGGTCCGGATCGGCAACGCCGCCTCCGAGCAGTTCCAGCTCGACGTCTACGGCGAGGTGCTCGGCGCAGCCTACCTCGGAGCGCAGGCGATGGGCGGCGTGGAGCCGCGCTACTGGCCGCGCTGGCGGGCGGCGATCGAACACGTTGAGACGATCTGGCGGGAGCCCGACGACGGCATCTGGGAGACGCGTGGGCCGCGTCAGCACTTCACCTACTCCAAGGTGATGGCCTGGGTGGTCTTCGACCGGGCGGTGAAGCTGGCGCAGCAGTTCTCCGCGGAGGCGCCGCTGGATCGCTGGAAGGCGGCGCGCGATGAGATCCACGCAGAGGTCTGCGAACAGGGCTATGACCGCAAGCGGCAGACGTTCACCCAGTACTACGGCTCGCAGGAGCTCGACGCGAGCGTGCTGAACATACCGCTCGTGGGCTTCCTGCCCGGCGACGACCCGCGCGTCAGCGGCACGATCGACGCGGTGACCGCCGAGCTTGGCCGCGAAGGCTTTGTCTCGCGCTACTCCACGGCCAAGAGCAACGACGGGCTGCCGGGCGACGAGGGCCAGTTCCTTGCCTGTTCGTTCTGGCTCGTAAGCGCGCTTGCGGCCAACGGCAGGGTCTCGCAGGCCGAGCAGCTTTTCGACCGGTTGGTCGGGCTCTCCAACGATCTCGGGCTGCTGGCCGAGGAGTACGACGTGCCGCGCAAACGCCAGGTCGGCAACTTTCCACAGGCGTTCAGCCACCTCGCCCTGATCGGCGCCGCACGCGCGATCTCGACCGCGGCCGCGCCGGCGCTCGCGGCAGCTGCATAGGGCGGTGGCCGCCAGCCAGAGCCGCGGTCAGGCGGCCAGCTCCTCGCGCATGCTCCTGGCGCCCCTGGCGCTGACGCAGTTCGTCGCGAGCTTCGCCGGCTCCAACATGAACGTGGCGATCAACAGCATCGCCAAGGACCTCGAAACCACCGTGCACGGCGTGCAGACGGCGATCACGCTGTTCCTGCTGTGCATGGCTGCGCTGATGATTCCCGGCAGCAAGCTGACAGACATCTTCGGGCGCAAGAGCTGCCTGATCGCAGGCCTCGGCGTGTACGGCACCGGGGCGGTGATCGCCGCGCTCGCGCCTGCTCTCGGCGTCCTGATACTCGGTTACTCGGCCTTCGAGGGCATCGGCTCCGCCCTGATGATCCCGCCGATCTACATCCTGGCGACCATGTACTACGACGATGTGACCTCGCGAGCCCGCGCCTTTGGGGTGATCAGCGGCATGGGCGGCGTCGGGGCCGCGGCCGGCCCGCTGATCGGCGGCCTGATCACGACCGCGATCAGCTGGCGCGCCTCCTTCCTGCTGCAGGCGCTGATCGTCGTGCTGATCATCGTGCTCGCCCTGCGGCTGCAGGATCCGCTGCCCGCCGATCGCAGTCGCAACTTCGACGTGCGCGGCGCGGTCCTCTCCGCCGGCGGGATGCTGGCGCTGGTCGTGGGCATCCTGCAGGCGGGCACCAGCACCGTGCTGACCGTTGCGTTCATCGCCGGCGGCGCGCTGCTGCTGGCGCTGTTCTTCTGGCACGTGCGTCGCTTCGAAGATGCCGGCAGGGAGCCGCTGCTTTCGATGAGTCTCTTCGGCAGCCGCCGCGCCAATCTCGCGATGATCACCCAGAACATGCAGTGGCTGCTGCTGATGGGGTTCGCGTTCGTGGTCTCGGTGTTCCTACAGGTGGTGCGCGGCTACAGCGCGATCCGCACCGGCCTGATCTTCAGCGGCGCCACGGCCGGGATCCTGATCTCCTCGCTGGCCGCCGAGCGTCTGGCTGCACGCCATGAACAGCGCACCCTGATTCGCGTCGGCTTCCTGGCCACGCTGGTCGGCATCGGGCTGCTACTCGCCCTGGCGAAGGTCTCCTCTAACGTGCTTGCCTTTGAGCCCGGCCTGCTGCTGATAGGTCTCGGAGTGGGGACGATGCTCACGCCGTCGGTCAACGTGGTGCAGTCGAGTTTCCCCGAGGAGAAGCAGGGTGAGATCTCCGGGCTCTCGCGCAGCGTCTCGAACCTCGGCTCATCGCTTGGCACCGCGATCGCCGGCACGATCCTGGTCCAGCTGGCGTCATCTGGGAACAGCGCCTATGTGGCCGCGATCGCCGTTCTTGCGGGGGTCGCGTTCGGTGGCTTCGTGGTGGCGATGCTGATGCCGGCGGAGTCGCGGGGATCTCAGCGGACGGCGAAGGTGGCCGTCGAGCCTTCGGGCTGAGTCGGCTACGCGTGTGCCAGCTCGCGCATCTGACGCACAGGATGGCGGCCCAGCCGGCCCGCAATCGCGTAGGGCGAGGCGTGTCCGGCGGTGCGATGAGCGACGTTGACGACGATCCAACCTGCGGCCCCTCGCGTGTGAAGCCAGTGGTTGCATCCACACAACGGCCTATCGTGCAGTGCTCATGCCCTTCGCGCTCCACGCCTATCTGCAGGATGGAGAGGCGCTGCTGCGCTTCCCCTACGACGACGGGTTGCGCAAGCTGCTGCGTGCGATCCCTGGCCGCCGCTGGGACCCCGAGCTGCGCGTGTGGCGGCTGCCGCTCGATCCCGAGTCCGCGGAGGCGGTCGGACAGCTGCTGGAGCGGCTGCCGGTAGATCCCGAGGTCAGCGAAGAGCTTCACGCCGAGCTTACCCGCATGCGCCGTCGCCGGCACACGCAGGAGTGCGTCTTGGACGTGGCCCGCCCGGATGAGAGCTGGTGGCTGAGCTTTCCCACGGACCGCGCGCAGGCAGTGGTCGAGGCGCTGCTGGAGCACCCGGGCGCCCACAGGCTGCCGCTGATCGACCGAGGTCTGATCCCGCTGGACGAGCAGGCCGCGACGATCGTCGGCGCGCTTGCTCGCAACTCCAGCGGGCTGCGGCTCTCGCGCGACGCGCGCCACGCGCTCACCGAGCTCAGCCGCACAAGCGCGCCGGACTCGGACGGTTCGCCGGCACAGGGCGACAGGCTCTCGCACGACGTCGAGATGCGTCGCGACCGCAACGGGCGGCGCTTCGTGGTGATCGCCGCCGAGCACGCCTCCATGGGGCGCCAGCTTGCCGAGCGGATAGGGCTGCGCGCGCGGGAGACGATGGGTGGCAGCCTCGCGCTGGCGGCTGCCGAGCCCGACGCGCACCAGATCGCAGAGTTCCTCGCTGCGCTCGACCTTGCCGAGGTTGACGCGCGCGTCAGCAGGTGGCTCGAGCATGCGTGCGCCTGGCGCGGCACGCTGGAAGTCACCGGTGCCGCGGACGAGGCGAGCTTCCTGCTGCTGGGGGACAGCACGCGGCTGCCCGCCGAGCTGCGCGAACGGGCCGCGAGCGTCCCGGGCGGCGCGGGTCTACCGCTGCGCATCGAGTCCTGGCGTCTGATCGAGGAGGCGCTGGCAGGCAGCCGCTCGCATGGTTGGATCAGCCCCGCCGCGCGGCGCTGCATTGCCGCGCTGATCGAGGGTCGCCCGGCGCCGCCTTCTGTGCTCGAGATCTCCGCCGTCCACGAGGAGCCGGCGTTCGTGCTGGCTCCGGGCCACGACCCGGGACAGCAACTCGCCTTTGCGACGCTGCCGGGCGCTTTGGCGCCAAACGCGGCGCGCGGGGAGCGTCATGAGCATGCGCTTCTGCCTGCGATCCACGCCGACCCGTTCTGTGTGCCGGAGCTCGACGCATTCCTGGCTGAGCACGAGGCGTGGGTCGATCCGGATGCGCTCACAGTCTTGCAGGAGATCCGCGAGGAGCATGCACAGGCTGCCGGCCTGGTGGCGCTCTCGCAGGCCACCGACGCCGATCTCGAGGTGCCGGCGCTGGCGGGGGAGCTGAAGCCCTTCCAGCGAGCCGGCGTGCAGTATCTGCTGGAGCGCCGGCGCGCCTTCCTGGCCGACGAGCAGGGCCTTGGCAAGACGATTGAGGCGCTGGCCGCGATCGAGGCCGACGATGCCTACCCCGCGATCGTTGTCTGCCCGGCGAGCCTGAAGCTCAACTGGGCGCGCGAGATCCGCAGATGGCTGCCGAATCGCGAGATCCAGGTCGTATCCGGCACCGGTTCGGCGGCATTGCCCGCAGCTGAGATCAGCATTGTCAACTACGACATCGTCGCGGCCCGGCTGGTCGCGCTCTCCGCGCTAGCCCCGCAGGCGCTAGTGCTGGATGAGGCTCACTACTGCAAGAACGCCGCCGCGAAGCGCACCCAGGCGGTGCACAGACTGGCCGCCGCCGTCCCGAAGGAAGGCCTCGTTATGGCTCTCACCGGCACTCCGGTGATGAACCGTCCCACAGAGCTGATCTCCCAGCTGCGGATCATCGGCCGCCTGGCCGAGTTTGGCTCCGGCGCCCAGTTCGGCCGGCGCTTCCGCGGCCCTGACGCGAACCTGCGCCTGCACTGGCATCTGCGCTCGCGCTGCTTCGTGCGGCGCCTGAAGTCCGAGGTGCTGCCGCAGCTGCCCGCCAAGACGCGCTCGATCGTGCCGGTTGAGCTCGACAACGAGTCCGAGTACCGGCTCGCAGAGCGTGACGTGATTGCCTGGCTACGCACGCAGCCGCTTGACCTGCGCGAGCTCGATGTCAAGGTTGCTGCGGCGTTGCGCGCCGAGCGACTGGTGCGCCTGAACGCGCTGAAGCTGTTGGCCGCGGAGGGCAAGCTGCACGCCGCGCTTGCCTGGATCCACGACTTCCTCGCCTCCGGCGAGCGGCTCGTGGTCTTCGCCAGGCACCGCAAGATCCAGCGGGCGCTGATCGAGCGCTTCCCCAGCGCTCTGCACGTGCTCGGCGAAGACGATCACGCTGCGCGCGATGCTGCCGTCTCAACCTTCCAGGAGCCAGACGGGGCGGGCGGGACTCACAACCAGCTGATCGTCTGCTCGATCGAGCTCGCCGGGCATGGCCTCACGCTCACCCGCTCCTCAAACGTTGCCTTCCTGGAGCTCGACTGGACGCCCGCAAAGCTCGAGCAGGCCGAGGATCGCTGTCACAGGATCGGCCAGCAGGACGCAGTCAACGCCACCTATCTGCTCGCCTCAGAGACGATTGACGAAACGATCGCCACGCTGCTTGAGCGCAAGCGCGCGGTGATCGGCGCGGTCACCGACGGGCGGGCGCAGGACGAGGAAGGGGTGCTCGACGCGGTCGTGCGCGAGCTGCGCGGCACGCCCTACCGTCACCTCAAGGCGGTGGCGTGAACGCTCCCCAGCGCGTTCCGCAGCACGACGAGATCCTGCTCGGCGAGAACCTCGATCTGCTCCCGCAGTTCGCGGACGGCAGCTTTCAGCTGATCTATCTCGATCCGCCTTTCAACACTGGCACGACGCAGCGGCGCGTGATGTTGCAGACCGTCGCGGATGAGGAGGGCGACAGGGTCGGCTTTAACGGACGCAGGTACACAAGCGTGCCGCTCTCCGAGCAGCTCTACGAGGATGCCTTCGATGATTACCTCGCATTTCTGGAGCCACGTCTGCGGCACGCGCACAGGCTGCTCGCCGAAGAGGGCACGCTCTACTTCCACATCGACTACCGCGAGGCCCACTATTGCAAGCTGCTGCTGGATCGCATCTTCGGCCGGGAGTGCTTTCTGAATGAGATCGTCTGGGCCTACGACTACGGCGCTCGCTCCAAGCGCCGCTGGCCGGCCAAGCACGACACGATCCTGGTCTACGTCAAGCACTCGCGGCGCTACCACTTCGACAGTGAGGCGGTCGACCGTGAGCCCTACATGGCCCCTGGGCTGGTGAGCGCCGAGAAGGCGGCCAGGGGCAAGCTGCCGACAGACGTGTGGTGGCACACGATCGTTCCCACCGCCGGGCCTGAGAAGACCGGCTACCCGACGCAGAAGCCACTGGGGGTGCTGCGGCGGATCGTGCTGGCATCCAGCAGGCCGGGGGACTGGTGCCTGGACTTCTTCGCCGGCAGCGGCACGCTCGGGGTGGCCGCAGCGCAGGGCGGGCGACGCTACGTGCTGATCGACAGCAACCCGGAGGCGGTAGCGGTGATGGGCAGGCGGCTTGGCGCCTACGCAGGCAGCGGTGAGCCCGCGGCCAACGGCCGCGGCGCAGGCACGATCGTGCGCGGGACCGCGACCGGCAGCGGCGCCGGCGCGATCGGCAGTGACGGCGCGCTGCCACGCAGACGGCGGTAGGGCCAGACGACGTGGCAGTACTCGACGATCCTGCGTCTGGTGGCCTCGTCGGCCACGGTGATCTCGGTGCCGATGCGAAAGCCATCTGCGGTCTGGCGGCAGGAGCGCACCTTCGCCAGTAACGAGATCTCGTTCCAGTCGTCGTCGGCGATGCCCGGCAGGCGAAGCGACAGACGCACGAGGCTCCCCTGCGACAGCGGTGCCGCCGTCTGCAAGCCAAGCCCGGAGACGGTGATGTCGCTCACTCTCGCTGGCAGCAGCATCTCCGTTGGCGCCCCGGAGTCGAAGGCACCGAGCGGCTCCACGAACGCCGAGGTCTCAAGCGGCACGCGGTACTCCAAGCGCAGCTGTCGCCTGCGTCCAGCGACCACCAGCGTGCGCAGGACGCGTCGTAGCTCCAGCACGCCCAGCAGCGGAACGAACCACGCCGCCACGCCCGGCATCGGGGGCAGGAAGCCCACTCCGAAGTCCTGTGCGATCCGCAGCATGATCCCGGTGCCGAGCAGCGCGGCGATCGCAAGCACGGCCCGGAACTGGCGCAGCGACTGCCAGCCACCGGGGTCGACGCCCTCCTTGGGGGTGACGCGGAAGGTGCTACGTCCCGGCCTTGCGATGCAGCGCAGCGCCCGGGTGAAGATCTCCGCTGTGCAGAGTTCGAAGTGCGAGGTCTCCGCGGTGCTTTGCACGCCACGGCAGAGTGCGGTGCCGGCGAGGATGCTGAGCATGGTCGCGGGTGCCCACAGGCTCAGCAGCGCAAACGGTGCGATCCGCAGCGGCAGCGCCGCGCTCCACAGTGTCGCGATCAGCACGCCCAGGATCAGCAGCCGCATCGGCCCGGCGAGATATCCCGTCAGGCTGGCGAAGTAGCTCAGTCGCTGCGATGGGCTGAGCCCCTTGGCGCGCAGCGGGCTCTCCGAGGTGGTGAACACCGCCAGATTGCCGCGCGCCCAGCGATCGCGCTGCAGCAGATAGGAGGCCAGGTCGTGCGGGGCAAGGCCCTGGACGACCGTGCGGGGCTCATACCGGCTACTCCAGCCGGCGCGGTGCAGCTTGATCGTGGTGTGAAAGTCCTCGGCGATCGTCTCCGTGGCAACGCCGCCGGCCTCGATCAGTGCCTGGCGGCGGATCACCGCGCCCGAGCCGCACCAGAACGCGGCGCCATGGCGGTCCTTTCCGCGGCAGATCACCGAGAAGAACAGAGACTGCTCGTGGCGTCCGAGCCCGTAGTGCTGGATCGAGTCGTGATTTGAGAAGTCGTGTGGGCTCTGCACCAGCGCGACCTTGGGATCCTCGAAGGGCTTGCAGAGCACACTCAGCGCGTCCGGCATCGGCACGTGGTCGGCGTCGAGTACGAGCACGACATCGCCGCCGGTCAGCGGCAGCGCGTGGTTGATGTTGCCGGCCTTCGCGTGGCTTTTGTCGGGGCGAGTGATCCAAGTCGCATCCCATCGCGTGGCCAGATCCGCGACCTCTTCGCGCTGGCCGTCGTCCAGCACGTAAGTCGTGTGCGGCGTGTCGAGCATCGCGCACCCGGCCAGCGTCGCCTCCAGCACGTGCAACGGCTCGTCGTAGGTGCAGATGTAGACGTCTACGCTCAGCGACGAGCCGTCGAGGACGGGTAGGCCCGCCGCGTCCGCATCTCGCTTCGGGGTAGCCTCGCCGGCGTCGACATCCCAGGTCATCCAAGCAAGCGTCGCCAGATTCCAGAGGCCGTAGAGCTCTGCCAGCAGCAGCGCGATCCAAAGCACCGGCTCCGCGCCGTGGGTGCTGAAGCCGATCCGCCACACCAGGTAGCCGGTGCTCCAGCAGAGCGCGACTGGAACGAATGCGTGCAGCATCCGCGGGTGGCGAGCCCACCAGGCGCCGAAGCGCTGGCTGGATGGCGCCGTCAGACGACCGCTGCGAGATGGGTAGGGCAGGCCGAGCAGCACCCTGCCGAGCACCCGTTTGGCTCTTTCCCGGCTGAACATTGGCCCCTCATCGGCAGGCACTGCTGCGATGTCAAGTGTCATCAGGCCGACGCGGACGCCTGGCGGCGAGGATCGCCTACATATGGGAGCCTTTGGCCATGTTCCACATCGAGCTGCGCCAAGCCCCACACCATCTGCACAGGTTCAACCTCCAAGAGCACGAGCTGCAAACGATGGTCCTGGAGCCGTGGGTGAGAGGCGCCTCGATCCAGATGGGCGAACGCATATGGGACCCATCCAAGGCCTCGATCGTCGTGCTCGAAGGCCCAGAGATCGCGGTCGGGAGGCTGACGATGGGGCGCGGTTGGGCCATCGCTCACCGGGAAGGCACCGACGTCACCGCTCAGGCGATCGAGGCGGTCAGACGGGTGCTTACCGAGGCGGCTGCAGAGGCGGCGCAGGCCAGCGTTGCCGCCGGCACTTCCGCTGCGCCGGCTTCCGCCGGGATCGCTTTTGCCACCCAGGTCGCGCCCGCGGACGCCGCAGTGCTCGCCGACGCGCTCGGCCTGGAGCTGCTGCGCGGGCTGGGGGAGACCCCGATGTCGCTGCCCGCCGCCTGGAGGATCGCCGCAGAGCGGCATCCGCAACTGCCGATCGGGGCCGCGCTCGACCTGGCGCGGGGCGCGGTCGCCTCGCTGACACGCTCGCGCCTGGTGCTGCTCGCTGCCGCCGGGGCGGGGGAGGGCAGCGAGCTCGATGGCGAGGATCTGGAGGAGACGCTCGCGAGCATCGACTCCTGGATCCTCGACGCAGGCCCTTCCTCGCTCTGGATCCGACGCGCCTGAACGCGACGCCTGCGCGCCTGTCGGCTCCGCCGACGCTCGGCTAGACTGCGTTCAGTCAGCTTGGTGGGCGTAGCTCAGCTGGTAGAGCTCCTGGTTGTGGTCCAGGCGGTCGGGGGTTCGAGTCCCCTCGCTCACCCCTCACGAAGTGCTTGCAAATCGGCGTAATTCACTGGCTACTGCTGTCGTTTGCTAGGCTGCGCCGCGTGCCTGTCCGCATTCCAATCAATAGGATTTAGATGTCTGCCGCTTCTCCCAAGACCTCTGACATTTCCATTCCTGATGACCCTGATGAGATCCGGGTGCTGATCAACAAATATTCCTGGCATCATCAGATCGACCTCGGAGATGGGCTTGTGACGCCGGGGCGTGACAAGTCAGCACGCAAGCTTGCTGGCTTGGACTTGCCACCACTCGCCGGCAAGTCAGTGCTTGATATCGGTGCATGGGACGGCTACTTCTCGTTTGCGGCCGAGCGCTTGGGTGCAAGACGGGTCGTGGCGCTTGACTCCGTCATCTGGCATAACGTTTCGAAGGACCCTTTTGAAATTGCTCGCAAGTGTCTACGGTCGAACGTCGAAGACATCGAGCTTGAGGTCCTTGAAATCAGTCCGGAGACGGTAGGAACGTTCGATGTAGTGTTCTTTTTGGGCGTCCTTTACCACATGCGCGATCCGATGGCGGCCCTGGAGGCTGTCGCGAGTGTCACCAAGGATCTGCTTGTACTGGAGACCTTTACCGACATGATCTGGAGCCCACGCAAGGCCGTCGCGTTCTACCCGGGCACCTACCTCGGGGGTGATCACTCCAATTGGTGGGGACCAAACCCGGCCGCCGTCGTCGCGATGGTGGAAGAGTTTGGGTTTAAAGAAGTGCGGATCATCCAAAAGCCGACGATGCGCCGCCGTCTTTACATGACCGCCCGCAATATCGCCTCGATCATTTACAGTCGCCGGCCAGGCTCGCCCTCTCGGCTGCCGCTTGGGTTTGTAGCCACGGACCGCGTTGTAATTCACGCCCGACGCTAGCTTCAGGCAGGGGACTGCCGCCTGAAGCCAGAACCGTTGCCTGGGTTGCCCTTGCAGAGTCTGTCGAGAGGCAGAAGCGGACTGGGCTGGGGTCCAGTCGGGGCCCCAGTCGTTTTGGGATCCGTGTCAGGCGGATGAGTGCCGACTGAGTTCGCAATGCGATGCCTCGGGTCATTCTCACGGTGGACGAGGGCGAGCAGGGCTTGGCGCACGCCGTCCGCTGGGATCTCGGCGGCGCTCACGGCGAGCTGTGCGGCTCGTAGGGTATGACTACAAGAGACGCCACGTCAACGGTTCATCACATACGGTTCATCCCATGCGATGCGTCCACTGCGATTCATCGCATGGACTTCATAGTAGTTGCTGGTGATGCTTTCTACGCAATGCCGCGATCCATAATTCCGATCGATCCCAATCTAGGCGCAGCGCTGCGTCGCCTACGGGAACAGCGTGGCGAGAGCCAGGAACGGATCGCGTTGCGCTCGGGGTTGACGGCGGGCACGTTGGTCCGGCTGGAGTCCGGTAGATCCGACCCGGTTTGGAGCACGGTCCGGGCAGTGTGTCAGGCGCTCGATCTTCCGCTCAGCGAGCTCGGCGGCATCGTGGAAGCAGAGGAGCAGCTGCGGGCGCGGTAGAGCGCTTGGCTCAGCAGCCACCCGGAGGTGGCGCCCGCGAGGATCCCGATCGCCGCGCCGGCAGCGGCATCGCTCGGGTGGTGCACGCCCGTGTGTACACGCGAGTACGCGACCGCGATTGCCAACGGCGCCAGCAGCGGAGTCAGATGTGGCATCTCGGCGCAGACGCCTGTCGCGTAGGCGAACGCCGACGCGCTGTGCCCGGAGGGAAACGAGCTGCTGTGCGGCATCGCGATCAGGGTTGGCGAGGAGCTGGGGCTGGGGCGCCGCCGCCGCACGAGCAGCTTGATAGGCCCGTTGGCGATCGTCGCGGCGATCGCGACAGAGGTGACTCCGCGCGCGGCTGCGCGCCTGCCGCGCGAGCCGCCGGCAATCGCCAGCACGCCTGCGATCGCCAGCCACAGGCGCGAATAGCTTGCGGCGCGGCCGGCGTCTATCAGCAGCGCATCGAGGGCAGGCGTGCGGGCATGCGCGCAGCGCTCCATCAGGTGGCGGTCGAGACGTTGCAGGCGGCTCCACATCCTGGCCGGCGCCTCAGAGTTGCCTTGGATCGGCAAGCGTGCGCCAGCTCAGCAACGTCCAGCCGCAGCCCAGCGCGATCCCGGCAACCACGTCTCCCGGGTAGTGAACGCCGAGGTACACGCGCGAGGCCGCGACGGCGAGGACGATCGCCACGCAGGCGAGTGCGAGGGCACGCATGCCCGCGCTGGAGGCTCCCGCGGCGCGCGCCGCAAAGATCGCCGAGAGCCAGAACGCGGTGGCCTGGGTCGCATGTCCTGAAGGGAAGCTCGAGCTGCCGACCGCTTCCAGATGCTGTACCGGCGGGCGTGCACGCTCCACCAGCAACTTGACCGCGTCAGCGAGCAGCGCCGCGCCGGCGAAGCTGAACGCGAACGCCAGGGCAGCCTGACGCATGTCTGCCCGTAGCAGAACCAGGCAGCAGATCAACGTCAGCGGAGCAAGCACCACCGCGCTGCCTGCCCAGGTCACCACCCGCGCTGCGCCTTCGATCGCAGCCGTGCGCTGCGCCGCTGCGTCGCGAATCACGGTCAGATCGGTGGACGAGGCGATCGCGAGCCACAGCTCCCCGGCACCCCAGCCGAGCAGCACGAGCGCTACGAAGCCGATCGCCAGTCTTGGGCTCCGTTGGCTCACCGTCCTGCGACCACCCTCACCAATGCGCCGAGGTTGGTGCTCGTCAGGGGCGTGGCACGCGCGGCCGGCGCAAGGCCGGCGCTGCGAGGCAACCGCACGCGCAACGCGCCGGGCAGAGACTCGAAGCGCAGCGGGGGCTGCAGCATCAGCGCCTCGCCATCCAGGCCGACGGCCAGGCTCCCGCTGGAGTGGACTTCGAATTCGAGGGCGCTCCAGGAGATGAGGCCCGTGAAGCGGCCCACTTGCCCGGCCAGCTCCAGCGCGACGAGCTTTGACACATCTGCGGAGCTGCGCACGCGCGCGGCGACCACGCTGAGCATGCCGGTGTCGATCCGCTCACGGGTGCCCGCCCCGGCGAGGTGGGTGAGCTGGTAGGGGTTGTTGGAGACCAGCACCAGCGGCGCGTCGCTGCAGATGCTCCCATCCGGTGTCTGGAAGCGCAGGTCGATTGGAGTGGCGTCGGTGCCGAGCAGGTCGGGGAGCATGCTGGTCCACGTCGCAAGCTTGGCGTCACGGTAGGCGGGGGACTGCACCACCTGCGCGTAGACGCCCAGCGAGGCGTTGTTGACGAACACGCGACCATTGACCTTCGCGAGGTCGATGCGACGCTCGACGCCGTCGGTGAATGCCTCCAGTGCGCCGATCACGTCGTCTCGGTTCAGGCCGAGATCGAGCGCGAAGTGGTTGCGGGTTCCCGCCGGGATGCAGACGTGAGCCACGCCGTGCTGCGCGGCGACGCCGGCCACCAGGGCCTGCGAGCCGTCGCCTCCGGCCATCCCGATCGCCTGCGCGCCGCCCGCGATCGCCCTCTGGGCCAGGGTGAGCAGGTCGTCTCCCGGCCGCATCACGATCGGGGTCACGCCGCGTCTGCCCGCCTCGGCGGGCAGATCGAAGCGCTGCGCCTTGCCCCCGCCCGACCAGGGGTTGATGATCAGCGCCGGCGAGCGCGCAGCGCCCACCGCCACAACGTTGCCCGCCAGGCGCCGTACCGCCGCCGCCCCGCTCCGGCCCAGCGCGTCTCGGGCGCACAGGCCGAACAGCGACAGCAGCGCCAGTAGTGCGAGCAGGAACAGCACGCCCCGCCAGTGCGTCACGATCACCGCGATCAGTCCGAGCACCGCGAGCGTTGCGAGCGCCGCGCTTACCGCGCGCCTCATGCCGCGGCTGGTCAGCGCGACCCAGATCGCGCCGCTTGCGAGCAGGATCAAAGCGATCGCAAGCAGGGCCACGCCGACGTGACCCGCCAGCGCGACCGCCGTCAGGATCGCCATCGCCGGCGGCACGATCAGCGCAAGCAGTGCCGCGCCGCGTAGGTGCCATGACGGTGGACCATTGTGCACCGTGGTCTGATTGCCATTGGACATAGAGGTCCTCCCACAAGTAGGCGAGCGCGTGGGGTTCGTCCTCCGTACTCGCCCACAGCCGTTCGCATGCGCCTTCAGACGATCACCGGCGCATGCGGCCCCACCCAATGCGGCCTCGATTTGCGAGGATCACCCGATCGAGCCCGCACGCACCAACGAGCAGGCCAGTAGCAGCGAAGGCCGGATCGAGCCGCCGTCGGGCCGGCAGGTGGAGCTGCGCTTCGGCGATCAGCGCGCGGTGGTGGTCGAGGTGGGGGCAGGGCTACGCGAATACACGGTCGCGGGCAACCCAGTGCTCGACGGCTATGCCGAAGATCGGCGCTGCCGCTCCGGTCGCGGCCAGATCCTCGTGCCGTGGCCCAACAGGCTCAAGGACGGAAGCTACGAATGGGAAGATCAGACCCTCCAGCTCGCGCTCAGCGAGGCGCCGCGATCCAACGCCATCCATGGGCTCGTGCGTTTCGTCAATTGGACGGTCGCGCAGCGCTCAGATTGCAGCGTGACGATGGTCTACCTGCTGCATCCCCAGGACGGCTATCCGTTCACGCTCGAGCTTGAGGTCGCCTATACGTTGGACCAACAGGGGCTGAGCGTGCAGACGCGCGCCACCAACCTCGGCGAGCAGGCGTGTCCCTACGGCGTGGGAGCGCATCCCTATCTCACCGCCGGCACGGACTGCATCGACGAGTGCATCCTGCAAGTGCCCGCAGCCGGCTGGATGGCCGCCGACGAACGCGGGATACCGACTGGCGAGATCGCGCCCACTGCAGGTGGCCAGTACGACTTCATTGCGCCGCGGCCGATCGGCGCCACCCGCCTGGACACCTGCTTCTGCGAGTTGCGCCATGACGCCGACGGCCGCGCGCGGGTGCGCTTGCAGGCGCCTGACGGCGCACGCGCCGTGACCTTCTGGATGGACGGGCAGCATCGATTCCTGATGCTCTTCACCGGCGACACGCTGCCGGAGCTAGATCGGCGACGACAATCGATCGCGGTCGAGCCAATGACCTGCGCGCCGAATGCGTTTCGCTCCGGCCGCGGCCTGCAGACGCTGAAGCCGGGCCAGTCGTTCACCTGCGCCTGGGGCATCCAGCCTGGCTGAGGAAGGGCGGCTGTCTGCGGGTTTGCCGACGAACCGTGGCAATTCCGTCATGCGGGCTTTATGATTAGCCGATGGCCACGATGCGGAGATCGCGGGCTGGTGCTCGCGCGCGATCGGGATCCTCTGCGCGTCTTTGGCTCGGCATCTTCGGCACGCTCGCGCTCGTAGTGGTCGCGTTCCTGATCGCGGTGGTCGTGTGGTCGGGCGCCTCGCTTGGCAGCGACTCAACGGCGCTTGCGCAGCTGAGCGTGGGGCCCTTCGGGGGCACGCTGCAGAGCGTGCACGCCTTCGGCCCTGCTGGCAGGCCGATTCCGATCTCGGTTACCGAAGGCCGCCTGATCCCGCGCGTGCGGCTTGTGCCAGGGGAGCGGGTGAGCGTCGAAGCGGTCGTGCGCCGGCCGGGCTGGAACGCCTGGGCGCTCGGCAGCACGAGCAATGTGCGTCTCACCCTGCAGGCGCCGGTCGCGCAGGTGAGCAGCCGCTGGCTGACGGTCGCCGCCGGCGGCGCCCCGCGCGTCCACTTCGATCAGCCGGTCGCAGCGGTCGCCTTCGGCAGCGGCAGCGATCCGGCGCGACGCACGCTGGCAAGCCCTGCGGATTCCGTCGCGGTGGCCTCCCACGCCCAGGCCGGCTCTGTGCTCGTCTTCGCGGCTGCCCGCTCATGGGAGCGCCTGGGGCGGCCCGTCAGGGTCGTCTGGTTCCCCGACTCCTCGACGCCGATGATGGTCGCGACTCCGGCGCCCGGCTCGCAGGTCTCACCCGCCGGCCAGATCCAGCTGATGTTCTCAAAGCCCGTCTCAGAAGTGCTTGGCTCGCAGCTGCCGCGGCTGACGCCCAGCACGCCGGGCCACTGGCGCCAGATAGACAGCCACACCCTTGCCTTCACGCCCTCCGGCTATGGCGCGGCGTTTGCAAGCCACTTGCGCGTATCGCTGCCGCACCCGATCCAGCTGGCCGGCTCGGCGGGCGGGCGCGCGGGCCTGGCAAGCCAGATCGAATGGAACGTGCCCGCCGGCTCCACGCTGCGCCTCCAGCAGCTGCTGGCGCAGGCCGGCTATCTGCCGCTGCAATGGACGCCCGCGGGCGGGGAAGCGAAGCGCACACCTGCGGCCGAGGTCCAGGCCGCCGTGGCACCGCCGGCCGGCAGCTTCACGTGGCGTTACCCGAACACTCCTTCCGCGCTGAAGGGACTATGGAACCCGGGCGAAGCGAACACGATGACCAAGGGCGCTGTGATGATGTTCGAGAACGAACATGGCATGACGTCGGATGGAGTCGCCGGCAGCCAGGTATGGCGGGCGCTGATCGGCGCGGCCATCGCCGGCAAGCAGCGCACAGCCGGCTACACCTACGTCTACGTGCACCGCGAAATCCCGGAGACGCTCACGCTCTGGCACAGCGGCAGGACGGTGCTGACCACCCCGGCCAACACGGGCATCGCCGGCGCGGAAACGGAACTCGGCACCTTCGCGGTCTTCGAGCACATCCCTGAAGGCACGATGGAAGGCACCAATCCGGACGGCTCCCATTACAAGGACGAAGGGATCAAGTGGATCAGCTACTTCAACGGCGGTGACGCGGTCCACAACTTCGATCGCGCCTCCTTCGGCACGCCGCAGAGCCTTGGCTGCGTCGAGCTGCCGCTGCAGGCCTCTGCGGAAGTCTGGCCCTACATGCCGATCGGCACGCTTGTGACGATCGCAGGCTGAGCGTTAGACAGGCTCCTCTTCGGCGGCCATCAGCGCCCGCCTTGCCAGTCGCTCGTCGGAGAAGATCTGGATCTGAGCCACCAGGCCGTCTCTGAACTTGAAGACCCACGTGGTCGGGACCGCGTCCAGGATCCCGCCCGGCCCCTTCCCGCTGACCTGCCCGAGCGCGACGACGGCCGTGCCCGCTCTTCGCGTCTGCATTGGATTGACCTCCAGCTGCTGCCAGTGCTCGGCGACGTGGCGGAAGTAGAGACGGATCCCGTCGTGGCCGATATACGGCTTGCCCTTGTTCATCACGACGCCTGAGACGGGTTCGAAGACGACGTCCCGGTGCAGCATCGGGAGCAGAGAGGTCTCGACATCTCTGCTGTTGAACGCGTCGAACATCCGCATCACGAGCATGTCGGCGTCAACGCCTGCCTCGTGGGCACCGCACATGCGAGCATTGTTGCAGCTTGTTCAGAGATGCAGAGCGCTGGTAGTTCCGGCAGTCGGACTTGCAACGGTCGGCAGCGTCGATGCGCCGGCAGGGCTCGGCCGGTGCGGGTCGAAGAACGCGTGGATGGAGTCGGTCCGAGCTGCTGTCCTGCCTCGTCCATGGGCCTCCCTGCTCGGGGGGCTCGATCTGCGCGCGGTGCTGCGGCGGCGCACGCTGCTGATAGCTGCGCTTGTGGCTCTTGCGCTTGCGGGTGGCTTCATGCTCTTTCGCGGCTCGCCGTTTGTCGCTGTGGAGCAGGTCCGGATCGTGGGCGTAGGGGGGACGCAGGCTGCGCCCGTCAGCGAGGCGCTGGAAACCGCGGCCAAGCAGATGAGCACGATGAATTACAGCGTGGGTGCTCTGCAGGCGGCGGTGGCCCGGTATCGGGTCGTACGCTCGATCAGGGTCCGCACGAGCTTCCCACACCGGATGACGATCGAAGTGCTCGAGCAGCCGCCGGTGGCGCAGCTCTCAGCCGGCGCGATGCGCAGCGCGGTGGCCGCGGACGGCGTGGTGCTCGGGCCCGCGCTTGCGTCCAGAGCGCTGCCCACCGTGCACGCGAGCGTGATTCCCGCGGCCGGCAAGCGCGTGAGCGGCTGGCGGCTACGCTCCTACCTGAGCGTCTTGGGCGCGACCCCGGCGCCGCTGTTGCCGCTGGTCTCGCAGGTGTTCACCGGCCAGCAGGGGCTCACCGTCAAGATGGCAAACGGCCTTCTCATCTACTTCGGCAACGACTCGCGGCCGCACGCCAAGTGGGATGCGCTGGTAAGCGTGCTGATCGCCCAGGGTTCCGCGGGCGCAAGCTATGTCGATGTGCGGCTGCCCGAACGGGCCGCCGCCGGGGTGAGCAGCGGAGGGGTCGGAAGTGGCGAATCTGGCCAGGTGAGCGCGTCCGACCCGACTTCGGCGGCCCTCGCCGCCAGCCTCGCCCGCGCCGTCAACGGCGAATCGAGCGCTTCCAGCACAACGCCTTCTGTGAGCAGCACCACCGAAGCGGCCGGGGCGCCATCGCCTTCGGGCACCTCCGCAAGCGAAGAACCAAGCACCTCGGCAGGTGCCGCAGCGACCTCTCCGCAGGCGACCGAAGGCACCGGAACCACGCCAGCAGGCGGCTGAAGCCAACCCTCAACCTCAAGTTGAGAGTCACTGCAGGGAGCTTTGGATTCTCAGTGCCAGGTCGAGGGTTCCAAGATCTGCAACGTTTGTTGCGAGAGTCGCGTCGATCGTTGACATGGCGAAGTTCCCTGCATAACGTGCCATCGAGCGATTTTGGCAGCTAAGCTGCGATCAACCCTTAATTCCTAGTCAAGGCTTCGGACGGAAGATCCACACAATGGAGAGCGGCGGTACCTATCTCGCAGTGATCAAGGTCGTCGGCGTCGGCGGCGGCGGCACCAATGCGGTCAGCCGCATGGTTGACGCTGGCCTGCGTGGCGTCGAGTTCATCGCCGCCAACACAGACGCGCAGGCGCTGAGCATGTGCGAAGCCGACGTGAAGCTGAACATCGGCCACGAGTCGACCAAGGGTCTTGGCGCCGGCGCCAACCCCGAAGTCGGATTTTCTTCTGCGGCCGAGAGCCGCGATGACATCAAGGAGGCGCTCAAGGGCGCTGACATGGTGTTCATCACCGCCGGCGAGGGTGGCGGCACAGGCACCGGCGCGGCGCCTGTGATCGCGGAGATCGCCAAGACCGAGATCGGCGCGCTGACCGTCGGCGTGGTCACGCGCCCCTTCGAGTTCGAGGGTACCCAGCGCGCCCGGCAGGCCTCAGAGGGCATCGAACGCCTGCGCGAGGTCGTCGACACACTGATCGTGATCCCCAACGAGAAGCTGCTGGCCGTGGTCGAGCGCCGCACCTCGATGCTCGACGCCTTCCGCGAGGCCGACAACGTCCTGCGACAGGGCGTACAGGGCATCACCGATCTGATCACGATTCCCGGCCTGATCAACCTCGACTTCGCCGACGTGCGCACGATCATGCACGACGCCGGCTCGGCGCTGATGGGCATCGGCGCCTCAAGCGGCGAGAGCCGTTGCGCCGAGGCCGCCAAGGCCGCGATCTCCTCGCCGCTGCTGGAGGAGTCGATCGAGGGCGCAACCGGAATCCTGCTGAACATCACCGGCGGCAAGGAGCTAGGCCTCTTCGAGGTCAATGAAGCCGCGGAGATCATCCAGAACGCCGCCGACGCGAACGCGAACATTATCTTCGGCGCCGTGATCGACGAGAGCCTCGGCGACGAGGTGCGCGTGACCGTGATCGGGACCGGCTTCGACCATCGCCCGGGCCGCTCGGTGCGCGAGGATCGCCGGCGCGAAGGCGAGCGTGGCGGCGAGCGCCGCGAACGGCGCCTACGCAGCGAGAGCGACAGCATCTCCTCACTTGAGATCTCCGACGAGGAGATCGACGTGCCTCCCTTCCTGCGCTAGCCGCCGGGAGATGTAGCCTGCGGCGCATGTCAACCCTGCGCCGCACCCCGCTGTACGACCGCCACGTGGAGGCCGGGGGCAAGATCGTCGACTTCGCCGGCTGGCAGATGCCCGTCGAATATCCAGGTGGGCTGCGGGCCGAGCACATGGCGGTGCGGGAGTCCTGCGGGATCTTCGACGTCTCCCATATGGGCCAGATCGAGACGCGCGGGCCGCGGGCGCTCGAGTTGCTGCAGCGGCTGCTCTCCAACGACATCGCCACGATTTCGCTGGAGGAGCGCAGCGGAGGAGCCCAGTACGCGCTGCTCTGCCGTGACGATGGCGGCGTACTGGATGACCTATTCACCTATCGTCTTGGGCAAGAGAGCTACCTCACCGTCACCAATGCGGCCAACCACGAGCGCGACCTCGACCGCTTTGTGGTGCACATGCCGGTCAGCGGCGTAGAGGTGATCGATCGGCGCGATCAGACCGCGATGCTCGCCGTACAGGGCCCCGCCGCGCGAGGGATTGTGCAGCAGATCGCAGCCGGCCCGCTGCCCGCGCGGATGCAGGCGCACACCCAGGAGCTCGCAGGGGCGAGCGCGCTGGTGTGTGGCACCGGCTACACCGGCGAGGACGGTGTGGAGATTCTCTGCGGGACGGCGGATGCGGTTGTGTTGTGGGACGAGCTGGTTGCGTATGGCGCGGTGCCCGCGGGACTCGGCGCGCGCGACACGCTGCGCCTGGAGGCCTGCTTTCACCTTTACGGCAATGACCTGAGCGTGGAGCGCAACCCGATCGAAGCCGGGCTTGGCTGGTGTTGCAAGGAGAGCACAGGCTTCATCGGCGCCGAGGCGGTAGCCGCGATGCGGGCGCAGGGCCCGCCTCAGAAGCTCGTCGCCTTCGCGATCGAAGGTCAAGGGATCGCTCGCACTGGCAACGAGATCGTCGGCGGTGGGGTCGTCACCAGCGGCACGCTCTCTCCGTGTCTGGGAATCGGCGCGGGGCTGGCCTACGTGCCTGCCGAACAGGCGGCGGTGGGTGGCCGGCTGCAGATCGATGTGCGCGGCAGAATCCGGGAGGCGGTCGTGCGGAAGAAGCCTCTCTTCAGCAAAGGCTGATCCACTGCCCGTCGGCCTTAGGCACTATGTTTCCAGCGATGCAGACCAGCAAGACAAGGAGTGTTGATGGCTGACGCGAGCTATCCCGAGGACCTGCTCTATCACGCCGATCACGACTGGGCTCGGATCGAGCAGAGCCAGCCCGATCATGCAACTTTCGGCATCACCTGGTACGCGCAGGACGCGCTCGGCGAGGTCGTCTTCTTCGAGCCTCCAGCGGTCGGCGCGACGCTGATCAAGGACGAGCCCTACACCGAGGTCGAGTCGGTCAAGGCCGTGTCGGACATCGTCGCTCCGCTCTCCGGCGAGATCGTGGAGGTCAACGATGCACTGGCCGATCGCACCCACGCGATCAACGAGGACCCCTACGGCGAGGGGTGGCTGGTGAAGGTGCGGCTCACGGAGCCTGAGGAGCAGGGACAGCTGATGGACGCCCGCGCCTACCGCGCTAGCCTCGGCGGCTAGGCTGATCTCGTTTGAGTCGTTACACCGCCATCACCGACGCAGATCGCGAGCAGATGCTCGCGGCGATTGGGGTGAGCTCTGCGCAGGAGCTCTTCGACGCCCAGATACCCCCGGGAGTGCGCCTGGGCAGAGCGCTCGCGCTTGCGGACGGGATGGGCGAGCAGGAAGTCTATGAGCACCTGAAGGCGCTGGCGCAGCGAAACGTCTCCGCCGAGGAGCAGCTGAGCTTTCTGGGCGCGGGAATGTACGACCACTATGTGCCGGCGATCGTGGACATGCTCTGCGAGCGCTCGGAGTTCCTGACGCCATACACGCCCTACCAGCCGGAGGTCTCCCAAGGCGGGCTGCAGGTGATGTTCGAGTATCAGACCGCGATCTGTGAGCTGACGGGCCTGCCGGTCTCAAACGCCTCGGTGTATGAGGGCCCGAGTGCGCTGGCATTCGCCGGCTACATGGCAAGGTTGCACAACGGCCGCAAGCGGTTCGTGGTCAGCGCCGGCCTTCACCCGCACAGCCTGCGTACCCTGCGGACCTACGCCCACGGCTACGGCGCGGAGATCGTGGAGGTCGGCCTGCACGACGGCAGCACCGACCTCGACGCCTGGGCGCAGGCGATCGATGAGCAGACGGGTGCCGTCTTCTTCAGCCAGCCCAACTTCTACGGCGCCGTCGAGGATGCGCAGCGGCTGGTGGAGCTGGCCAAGCGCGAGGATGCAGGGGCGGGTGGGGACCCGGTCACCATCGCGCAGGTCGATCCGATCACGCTGGGAATCCTGCGATCGCCCGGCGAATGCGGCGTGGACGTGGCAGTGGGGGAGGGCCAGCCGCTCGGCGGCCGCCTGGACTTCGGTGGCCCTTCCTTCGGCTTCTTCGCCGCCCGGGAGGAGTACCTGCGGCGGATGCCGGGACGGATCGCCGGGGAGACGGTGGACGCCGATGGCCGGCGCGGTTTCGTGCTCACGCTGCAGACCAGGGAGCAGCACATCCGCCGCGAGCGTGCGACCTCGAACATTTGCACCGCGCAGGCGCTGAACGCACTTGCCGGCATGGTCTACCTGGCCTGGCTCGGGCGCGAGGGGTTGGTGCAGCTTGGTGAGCTGCTGCTGGCGCGCACCCAATATGCAAGGCAGCGGCTCTGTGAGATCGAGGGCGTGAGCGCGATGCATGAGCAGCCGGTGATCCGTGAGACCGCAGTGCGGTTGCCGTGCGAGGTCGCCGCTGCACGGGCTCGCTGCATCGCAGCGGGCGTCAACCCGGGCGTCGACGTGCAGGTGCTGACCGGGCGCCCGGAGGACGAGGGGCTGCTGCTGGTCGCGATCACCGAGCAGCGCAGCCGCAAGGACATCGATCGCCTGGCGCAGACACTCGGGGCGGCGGTGCGGGAGTGCGAGGCGGTGCGGGTGTGAGCGCCGCAAGCACTGACCAGACGCCGCAGCAGCGCGAACGCGCCGTGACCATCTTCCAGAAGGGCGCCCCCGGTAGAAGCGCGTTCGTCTGTCCGCAGATCGACGTGCCGCATCTCGACCCGCTTGCGCTGCTGCCCGCGCATCTGCGCCGCGAGCAGCCCGCGCGCCTGCCGCAGGTCTCAGAGCCTGAGATCGTGCGCCATTACGTGCGGCTCTCCAAGCGCAATTTTGACCTCGACTCGGGCTTCTATCCGCTCGGGTCCTGCACGATGAAGCACAACCCGCGCCTGCACGAGCGGGTGGCGGCGCTGAGCGGCCACTCCCGCCTGCACCCGCTGCAGGACGCCGGTCAGTCCCAGGGTGCGCTGCGGCTGATGTGGAATCTGCAGCAGTCGCTGGCTGAGATATCGGGGCTGCCTCACGTCTGTCTACAGCCCTCGGCGGGCTCCCACGGCGAGCTTGCCGGGGTGCTGTTGACCCGCGCCTACCACGAGGATCGCGGCGAGCGGCGGCTCAAGGTGCTCACTCCCGACACCTCGCACGGCACCAACCCCGCGACCGTGACGATGGCGGGCCTAGAGGTGGTTAAGCTCGCCACCGATGCCGCCGGCGGCATCGACCTCGACGATCTGCGGGCCAAGGCGGATGAGATGGTCGCCTGCCTGATGTTGACCAACCCGAACACGCTTGGGATCTTCGACCCCAACATCGCCGAGATCGCGGAGATCGTCCACGGGGCCGGGGCGATTCTCTACTACGACGGCGCGAACCTGAACGCGATCATGGGCTTCTCGCGGCCGGGGGACATGGGCTTCGACATCGTGCACTTCAACCTGCACAAGTCCTTCACCCAGCCGCATGGCGGCGGCGGCCCAGGCTCGGGCCCGATTGCGGTCTCGGATCGCATCGAGCCCTACCTGCCGGTGCCGGTGATCACAGAGCGGCCGGTGCGAAACGGCGACGGGCAGCCCTTTCTGGAGCTGAGCGAGGATCGCCCGAAGTCGATCGGTCGCCTGCGCGGCTTCCAGGGCAACTACGGCTGCTTCGTGCGGGCTTACGCCTATATCCGCTCACTGGGAGCCGACGGGCTGAGAGATGCTTCCGAGGCGGCCGTGATCAACGCCAACTACCTGCTTGCGAGGCTGCGTCAGCTCGGCGTGGAGCAGCATCTTCCGCTCGCCTACGGTCGCCTCTGCATGCACGAGTTCGTGCTCTCCGGCGCTCCGATGAAGCGCGAGCTGCAGATCAAGACGCTTGATCTGGCCAAGCGACTGCTCGACCACAGCTTCCACCCGCCGACCGTCTACTTCCCGCTGCTGGTCGAGGAGGCGCTGATGGTTGAGCCCACCGAGACCGAGACCAGAGAGACCCTGGATGAGTTCGCGCAGGCGATCGCGGACATCCTCGCCGAGGCGCAGCAGGACCCGGAAATTGCGCGCACGGCGCCGCACACCACGCCCGTGCGGCGCCTTGACGAGGTGGCCGCGGCCAAGCGGCCGGTGATCAGGCAGCAGATGTAGTCGGGCTCATCAGGCCGGCAGGCGGCGATCGAGGATCACCCGCGTGCCATGGGAGGGCACCATCGTCACATTGCGGTGACGCAGTTTTTCGGGATTGGCGTCGGGGGCGCGCATGTCCGTGCGGGTCGCGATCGCACGCAGCACGACGCGCTGCTCGGCCATCGCAAGCGTGGCGCCGAGGCAGCGCCTGATGCCGCCGCCGAAGGGGATCCAGGTGTAGGTGCCGGGCTTGGCGTCAAGGAAGCGCTCGGGCGCGAAGGCGAAGGGCTGCGGGTAGACGTCCTCGCGGTGGTGCAGCAGCACGATGCTCATCACCACCGGGGTGCCCGCCGGCACCCTGAAGCGTCCCAGCTGCCACGGCACGCTCACCCGCCGGCCGATCGAGGGGACCACCGGCCGCACGCGCATCGTCTCGTGGATCACGGCCTCAACGTAGGCGTCGGCCTCGACTTGCGCCCGCGAGCCCGATGCCCGCACGAGCTCGCGCAGGCGGGCATAGGGGCCCGCGTTGCGCAGCAGCCGCTCGAAGGCCCAGGCCAGCGAGTTGGCGGTCGTCTCGTGACCGGCCAGCACGAGCGTGATGAGCTCATCACGCAGTTCTTCGTCGCTCATCGGCACGCCCTCCTCGTCGCAGGCCGCGAGCAGCAGCGAGAGGATGTCGGTGCGGCCGTCGTCCGCACCGGCCGCCTCGCGGCGTTCGGCGATCAGCGCGTAGAGCAGCTCATCGACGCGTTGCATCACTCCGCTTACGACCTTGCCGGGGTTCTCGCGGCTGAGCAGCACCATCTCAGCCAGGATCGCGAACGGTCGCGTGGAGAGGCCGACGATGCTGTGGATCTCGTCCCGCAGTTCCCGCTCCAGGGTGCCCTTCGGCGGCAGGCCCTCCACGCCGAAGATGCCGCTCATGATCACCTCCAGCGTCACGGCCTGCATTTGCGTGCCAAGTACAAACGGCTCACCGATCGGCCAGCTCTCGATCTCGCGCTGCGCAGCATCTTCGATCATCTGGGTGTAACGCTCGATTGCCTCCCCGTGGAAGGACGGCAGCAACAGCTTGCGCTGGCGCATGTGCTTGGGACCGAGCAGCGTGAGTACCGAGTTGGGGCCGACGATCGGCCGCAGCGGCGACTCGCCCGTGAGCGAGGGGGCTAGATCGGGGTCGGCCGTGAAAAGCGAGCGGACGTGGTCGGGATGGCTGGTGACCGTGACCCAGTCGTCCTCCAGCACGCCTCGCATCCGGAACGTCTGTCCCAGCTTCTGCGAGGAACGCAGGAAGAAGGAGGACTGGCGCATGCTGAAGCGCAGCTGCTGAAGCGCGCGCGGTAGACGCACCGCGGGCGGCAGTGCGATCGGCGATCCGTCCTGCGGCGCCGGCCCGGCCGCAGAGGGCTCCACGCGGGCGCTCCACTGCTCGGTGGCCGTAGTCGAAGGGGACATCGTGGTCTGCTGTGTCCTCGCGCTCATCGGGCCTCCGGGTTCAGTTGGACCGGACCGACAACGGTGGCGTAGTTGTCGCTATTCGGATAGCGATCATGATCCTACAGTATCCCGCCGTCCGTCCGCGAAGACTTCGCTGCTCGTGTCGCGAAGCTCCGTTAGCCTGCCTGCGATGCGGATCTTCTCGGGCATCCAGCCCACCGGCACCAAGCACCTCGGCAACTACATCGGCGCGATCCTGCAGTACGTAAGCGGTCAGGACCGCGGCGAAGCGCTCTACTGCATCGTCGACCTGCACGCGACCACCGTCGCCTATGACCCGCAGGAGCTGCGGCGCAGCCTCTACGACCTCACGGCGCTGCTGATTGCGGCCGGCCTGGACCCCGACCGCTGCATCCTCTTTCGCCAGAGCGACGTGCCGCAGCACACCGAACTGTGCTGGCTGCTGTGTAGCGTGACCGAGCTCGGACGCCTGCAGCGCATGCATCAGTTCAGGGACAAGTCGGTGGCGCAGCGCGAGCTGGTCTCCGCCGGGCTGCTCTTCTACCCGGTGCTCCAGGCCGCGGACGTGCTTGCCTACAGGGCGCACGAGGTGCCGGTCGGGGAGGACCAGCGCGAGCACTTGGAGCTGATGCGCGACGTGGCCAGGCGCTTCAACCAGCGCTTCGGCGGTGGGCAGGAGGTGCTGGTCGTGCCGGAGCACAGGATCCCGGAGATCGGCGCGCGGATCATGGACCTACAGGAGCCCACGCGCAAGATGTCAACCACGAGCAACTCCGTCGAGGGCACCGTCTACGTGCTAGATGAGCCCGAGGCGATCTCTAAGAAGCTGCGACGAGCGGTGACAGACTCCGGCAGCGAGATCGTGCGCTCGCCCGATAAGCCGGGCGTCTCGAACCTGATCGAGATCCTCGCCGTCGCGCGCGGGATCAGCCCCGAGCAGGTCGAGGCGCAGATGGCGCAGGCGCGCGGCTACGGCGACCTCAAGATCGCTACGGCGGAGGCGGTGAGCGAGATGCTTGCGCCGGTACGCGAGCGCTACGGGCAGCTGCGCGCCGACGAGCAGGCGCTGGAGGCGATCCTGCGGGAAGGGGCACACCGCGCGATCGAGATCGCCGCCGGCACGCTGGCCGACGTGCGCGAGCACATGGGACTTGGGGCTCCCAGGGCCGCTGGAGCGCACCGTCGGGAGCGCTCGGTACCGTGACGCGATGAGCATTGCCACCCTGGAGCTGGATCTCGAGGTCTTCAGCGGCCCGTTCGACCTGCTGCTCACACTCGTGCTGCGTGAGGAGGTCGACCTGATGGAGCTGCAGATCGCAGACGTCGTGCTGGCCTACCTCGACCACCTGGAAGCCAGGGGCGAGCTCGACCTCGAAGTCTGCGACGGAGTTCATCGTTCTGATCGCGGCGCTGCTGGAGCTGAAGTCGCGGCTGCTGATCGCCGGGGACGACGCCGAAGAGCTGCTGGACATCGAGCCCGAGCAGGCTGCGGAGGAGTTGCTTGCGCGAATGCTGCAGGCGCACCGCTACCGCGGCGCTGCGGGATACCTGCGGCATCTGCTGGAGGCCGAGAGCGGCTTTCGCTACCGCTCTGCGCCGCTTCCGGCGCATCTGCGGGCCACAGTGCTCGATCCCGCCGACGGCGCCGAGAATCCGCAAGCGCTCGGCGAAGCGCTTGGCGGCCTGCTGCGGATGCCGCCGGCGATCAGTGTGGGGCACATGAGCACGCCCCGGGTGAGCGTCGCCGAGCGGCTGGCGCATCTGCGTAGCCTGCTGCGTCGCGGCGCCTTCTCCTTCGATGAGGCGGTGGCCGGCGCGGATCGCATCACGGTCGCGGTCACGCTGTTCGCGCTGCTGGAGCTCTACAAGCGTGGCGAGGCCAGCTGGGAGCAGCGCGAGAGCTTCGGGGAGATCTCGGTCCTTGCGCGCGTGCCGGATCAGCGGCTCGCCACCGACCGGATTCCCGCCCGCCCCAAGAGCGTCGCCGCGTGATCGAGGAGCAGGCGCCCGACGCGCTCGACACAGAGGCTGAGCAGGACCAGGACCAGGAGCGCGGTGCAGCGGCAGAAGAGGCCCAGCCGAGTGTCGGGCAGGATCTCCCTGCGTTGGCCCGCGTGATCGAAGCGCTGCTGTTCCTCTCCAGCGATCCAGTCTCTCGTGTGGATCTCGCCGAGGCCGCGGCGGTCGAGCAGGAGCAGATCGTGCAGGCACTCGCGCTGCTGGGAGAGCAGCTTGCGCCGGGGGCTCGTGGGCTGCAGCTGCGCGAGATCGGCGGCGGCTATCTACTCGCCAGCTCCCCAGAGGCCGAGGAGGCCGCACGGCGGCTGTTCAGCCGCCCGCGCGTCGCCACCCTCACGCCCGCACAGACCGAGACGCTTGCAATCGTCGCCTACCTGCAGCCGATCTCCAGGCCCGAGATCGGGCGCATCAGGGGCGTCAGCGCCGACTCCGCGACCGCCACCCTGCTGGAGCGCGGCCTGATCGAGGAGTCTGGACGCTCGCAGTTCGGCGCGGCCCTATACCGCACCACGACCATGTTCCTGAAGCTGTTCGGCCTGCGTTCGATCAAGGATTTGCCCGATATCGCGCAGTGGGATCCGAGCCCCGAGGAGCAGTCGGACCTGCGCGACCGGCTGCTACGCGCCGGCGAAGCAAGGGCCGGCGGCGGGCCCTCGGGCGAATAGGGGAGCTTACCTGCGCTCGGTAGCCCCAGCGGCGCAACAGACTTGCGCAGAGCGCTCCACAGTTTTCCGCAACGGGCCAGTCGAGCGACCACGCCATGACATTCGCGTAGAGCGCCCGCTATGGTTCCTGCGGCAGCGAAACTTTCAGGCGCCGAACGTTCTTGTGCTGAATAGAAGAACTGGCTGTCGATCATTGGGACCTGTTAATCTCGCGCCTCGACTTGGACGCCGGCAAAGCGCGACGCACTACGAGTGGGAAGAGGGGAGGCAGACTTGCGATCCAGCAGGCCGCACACCGAGGAACGAGAGATGCTGCGCGGCGAAGTTTTCCTTGGGGTGTTCCGGAGACGAAAACACGACTTGAAATGCTCGCTGGCGCGAGATATCCCTCTCGTTGTGCGCGTCAACCACGCCCCAGACCAGACGAAAATCCCGCGTGTGCGCCGGTGTGGACGACTCGTCGCGCTCGCATGCCTTCTGTTGCTTGCTGTCGCCACCTCCCTCGTGCCAACGGCCGGAGCAGCACCCGCGGGTACGCACGGCGCGGTACACGCGGCAATCGCGAGCAAGGCCAGGAAGAAAAAGCAGCCGACACCACCCACGATAAAGATGAAACTGCTCGGCAGCGTGGCGCCGGAAACCCCTGAAAACGCGAATGATCAGCAAGGTTGGCTATACACTGACGGGGTGCGTTGGGCGGCCTATGAAGCGACGGCTGGCGTAACCCGGTTGATCGAAACGCTCAAGAACAAGACCATCGAACGTCCAGACCCAGAAGGATGCGCAGATGGCCTGATTGCTCTCGGCGGGGGCGAGATGCTATACAGATGCGAAGATCCCGAATGCCCCGAACACGAGCGCCGCTGCTCTCTGCCGTCCAACAACAAACTCACCGCGGCACGGTACATAGTCGAGGACATCCAATCTGGCGAACAACATCCCGTCACCGGCGAGAACGCGCTGCCAGACAACGGTGATGAAGGAGGACCGAGCGGGCTATATCAGATCGGCAGCCAGTGGGCAAAGGGAGGTATTGGTGGCCATTTTGGCGGCGATGAGTTCTTCCTCAATTGGCACACTGGCCGTCTGGTTTGGGAAAGAGAAGAGGCGTCGGAAGAAAACGTTGAGAACCTCAGCAATCCGAATCTTACCCAGCGCCTCTGTAAGCCGATCACGCGACCGAAAAATAGGGGTGAGTATCAGTCCACGGCGTACGCTCCGGTTCAATACGAACCACCGTTCACGGTCGTCGGTCCGCTAGAAGAAGCCGAAGCCCACGTTCCGTTGCAGTTGCATAAGTGCGGAAGCGGCAAGCGCATTCTCCTCCCACCTGGAGGAAGCGCCCAACTAGGTGGTCGCGTGCTCTCCTGGGTAGGGAATGGACCAATTGTTACGCCGCTTTATACCAACGGACGGAAATGGCATGGCCCGTACTACAAACTCGGCGGCCTCCCCCCCGAAACGGGCGGTGTGGTTTCCTTTGTACAACATACGTTGAATATGGTGTTTGCGACTCTCAAACCCGGCTTGGGGCCTGCGCAAGTGTACATAGCGCGTTTGCCGTGGGCGCTATTAGCCAAGTGATGTAGTACCCATCACCGGCAGGGCGGCAGAATCAACAGGGTGCCACGAAAACATTGCTCGTGGCTTGTCGAAACAGTGGCCCGCAAGAACGGGCCGGATTTACGATCGGGGGACGCGATTCCATATGCTTGGAAAGACGCAGAATATCCAGTATGGCACAGCCCTGTCGCGCCACATCTTTGGTGCCGTTATTGCTCTGGTGGCATGTGTGGCTTGTTTCGCGGCGTTGCCTCACAGTGCCTCCGCAGGTACGCCGTATGTGGACGGCGTCTCCGATCAGAGCGAGACTTCGTGGTCGAGTAACTTCACGCAGTCGTTCGACGAAGCATGGATAGATAACGGACACATTAAAGATTCACGGCAATTCATGAAATGGAATGCTTGGAGTACGGAAAAAACAAAATTTGAAGCGTGGGTCAACGACGCTGGTGGCACGGGACTCACTCTCGATCTCTCGCTGACGATCTGGAATATAAAAGAAGAAAAATTCCCGTCGCTGGAAGAATATAAGACGGAACTCAAAGCGCTTCTGAAAGATGCCTCAGAACTCAAACATCCGATCGCATATGTGGAGGCATGGAACGAGCCAAACGGCCAGGGCGAACTCAATAAGCCCGCAGAAAACCACGGGGCAAAGCAAGCCGCCGAATATACCAATGCCGCCTATGAAGTGTGCTCCAAAGAAGGATGCACAATTATCGCCGGTAACCTTCAGGACGGCAACCAAATGGTTACATATGAGACGGAATACGAGAAATACTTGACATTTTCACCGGCGATCTGGGGCGTGCATCCTTATAAGACGGTTGAAGAACGCATTGAAGATAAGGTAGAAACTAGGTTGGCGGAGTTCGTCGATGCTTTGCCTGAAAAAGGGGCAGGTAAGCAGCTCGTTATCAGTGAGGTAGGAGCCTATTATTGTAACGGTGAAGCTAAAACGTTGGGTGAAGAAACTCAAGCACGCGAGGCAGAATATCTTACAAAGTTCATCCTTCCTGAATTTGCGCCTTTGCACGTTTTTTACTATGAGTTCGACTTCAAAAATAACGAATCACCGCCGTGTGCCCTTGGCGTGACAGCCGACACGGCATTGTTTGTGCCCGAAACGGCTACCGAAACGGGCTTTCGTCCGCGGGCGGCGGCGTCGTGGATTTACAGCAATAAAAAGTCGCCGTGGGCGTTTACGGACTCTGCCGTTGGCGTGCGGAAGCGTAGTGCCGAAATGCGCGGGGAGGTGTATACGAGTGGTGTGTCGACTGAATACTGGTTCCAGTATGGCACGACGCAGAGTTATGGGTCGAGCACGGGCAAAGTCGGTGTTGGCAGTGGTTCGGGTTTGCAGTGGGCGTATGGTCCTGTGGAAGGTTTGACGCCGGCCACGACGTATCACTACCGGCTTGTTACGCAGAATTCTGAAGGCACGACGTATGGGGTGGATAAGACGTTTACGACTGAACCGGCGCCGCCCTCGGCCGAAACATGGGGTGAGTATGGTGTGAGTCGTACGACTGCATTGTTGAAGGGTGAGGTTATGCCTGATACGCTTGCGACTTCTTACTGGTTTGACTATCGGCCGGTCGCAGGCGGCTCGTGGTCAGAAGGCACGCATGAGTCGTTGGAAGCGACGGACGAATCGTGGCATGATGTTGAAGAGTCGCTTTCGGGGCTCTCTTCGTGTACGGAATATGAAGCTAAGCTTGTGGCGTTGAATGTGGATGGTGCGGCTGAAGGTTCTGCGGCGAAATTCAGGACGGAATGTTGGCCTCCTGAAGTTCGCGGCGGCTCGGCGGGGTCGATTGGGGCGGAAAGCGCGACCTTGGAAGCGGAAGTGCAGCCGCGCGGTCTGCATACTACGTTTCATTTTGAATATGACACGAAACCGTATGGTGAAGGGGAAGGTGCTCACGGCACGAGCGTGCCGGTATCGGAAGGGTCAGCTGGCGAAAGCAGCTCTTGGGGCAAAGTGAGTGCGGCTACCGGTACGCTGCTTGTCTGCCAGGAATATCAGTTCCGTGTTGTCGCGAAAAACGAAGACGGAACGGTTGATGGCAGCGACCAGCATTTCAAGACGAAATGTCTGGCGCCGACAGCCGCGACGGAAGCGGCGTCTGCGACGAATACTTTTGAACCGCAGCTGAACGCTACGGTCGACCCGGAGGGCAGCGATACCCAGTTCCAGTTTGAATATGGGATCAGTGAATCCTATGGGCATTCGGTCCCTGCGACGGCCGAAGATGTCGGCTCTGGCAGGACAGCGATCGCGGTGTCAAAGACGCTCAGTGGCCTGGAACGCGCGAAGACGTATCATTTCCGGGTCGTCGCGAAAAATGCTACGGGCACGTCTTATGGTGCTGATAAAACGTTTGGGACGCTGCCGGAGTGCAAAGGCGCTGGGGAAAAATGCGAATGGTCTTCTGTAGCTTCGCCTAATCCCGCGCCGCACGTCGAAGCAGTGTTGAATGGGGTGGCGTGTGTGTCGTCGACTAATTGTGTGGGGGTGGGGAAGAACTCGTATACGGAAGCTGGGTTTGTTGAGGCGTGGAACGGTTCGGCGTGGAGCATCCTCACAGAACTTAACGGGTATTCTGGCGGCATGTTTGGCGTGTCGTGTGGTTCTGCCACGTCGTGCATGGTCGTCGGCGAAAACGGGGACGATGAATTGCGTAGTTGGACGTTGTCGTATGAAGAATTCTTGGGTGATGCTGCGTGGAGTATCGAATCTCATAAAGTTGGGGTGCCGGCTGAAGCTACGGGGCTGAAACTTGGGTCGGTGTCTTGCGTTTCTTCTACGTATTGCATGGCGGTCGGGTCGTACAATCATAGTGGCAGTAAGGATCTGGCGGAGACGTGGAACGGTCACACCTGGTCTGTGCAGTCGCCGCCCGCGGAAGGTAATGCGAGCAAAGCGATGCACAGTGTGTCGTGCGTGTCTTCGACGTCGTGTATCACGGTCGGTGTGCTTTCGAATAAACCGACTGCGGAGCGTTGGAACGGTACGGAATGGTCGCTGCTGAGCCCGCCGAGTCCTGCTGGCGCGAAAGGCGGAGCGCTTGAAAGCGTCTCCTGCCCATCCTCCAGTTCGTGCGTCGCGGTTGGTGACTTCTATGAAAGCAGCGGAATCGATAAGACGCTCGCGGAGGCGTGGAATGGCAGCAGCTGGTCGGTAGTGTCTTCACCGAATCCCGCTGAAGCCAGTGAAGGCAGCGTCTTGCTGTCAGTGTCCTGCTTGTCGGCAAGCTCGTGCTTCGCGGTTGGCGACTACTCCCACGAATTCTTCGAGCCAAAGACGCTTGCCGAGACGTGGAACGGCACCGCGTGGACGATCCAAACCACACCGAATCCCAGCGGCGCGGATAGCAGCATTCTCACCAGCACCTCCTGCGTCTCATCCATCAGCTGCGCTGCGGTCGGCAGTGCAAGTCCCGGGCCAGCGGGCGAAAGAACCGTCCCCCAAGCACAACGCTGGAACGGAACGGAATGGGCGACTGTGAGTGCACCAGACCCCGCACCTCACTTCGAAGCAGTATTGAACGGCGTGGCATGTGTATCGTCGACTAACTGTGTCGGGGTAGGGAAGAACTCGTACACGGAAGCTGGGTTTGTTGAGGCGTGGAACGGGTCGGCATGGAGCATCCTCACAGAACTCAACGGGTATTCTGGCGGCATGTTCGGCGTGTCATGTGGTACTGCCACGTCGTGCATGGTCGTCGGCGAAAATGAGTACGGCGAATTGCGTAGTTGGACGTTGTCGTATGAAGAATTCTTGGGTGATGCTGCCTGGAGTATCGAATCTCATAAAGTTGGGGTGCCGGCTGAAGCTACGGGGCTGAAACTTGGGTCGGTGTCTTGCGTTTCTTCTACGTATTGCATGGCGGTCGGGTCGTACAATCACAGTGGCAGTAAGGATCTGGTTGAGACGTGGAACGGCCACACCTGGTCTGTGCAGTCGCCGCCCGCGGAAGGCGATGCGAGCAAAGCGATGCACAGCGTCTCGTGCGTATCTTCGACATCGTGCATAACTGTCGGCGTGCTATCGAATAAACCGACTGGAGAGCGTTGGAACGGTACGGAATGGTCGCTGCTGAGCCCGCCGAGTCCTGCTGGCGCGAAAGGCGGAGCACTTGAAAGCGTCTCCTGCCCATCCTCCAGTTCGTGCGTCGCGGTTGGTGACTTCTATGAAAGCAGCGGAATCGATAAGACGCTCGCGGAGGCGTGGAATGGCAGCAGCTGGTCGGTAGTGTCTTCACCGAATCCCGCTGAAGCCAGCGAAGGCAGCGTCCTGCTCTCAGTGTCCTGCTTGTCAGCAAGCTCATGCTTCGCGGTCGGCGACTACTCCCACGAACTCTTCACCCCAAAGACGCTCGCCGAGACGTGGAACGGCACCGCATGGACAATCCAAACCACACCAAACCCCAGCGGCGCCAATAGCAGCATCCTCACCAGCACCTCCTGCACCTCATCCATCAGCTGCGCCGCCGTCGGCAGCGCAAGCCCCGGACCAGCCGGCGAAACCGCAGTCACCCAAGCACAACACTACGAATGAGTGACCTGCACATGAACCACGCTTACGATCATCCGAAGCTGCCGTGCGAGCAGCGAGATCAGCACCAGCACGGATGCTCAACAGCCGGCGAGGCCACGCATATAGATCACCAGCGACCCAGGCGCACGGCTTCAGCGAGACAGCGAGCCATCACTTTGCTGCTAGTCCTAGCCGCAAACTGCCTCATTCTCAACGCCTGCGGCAGCGCAACACCCCTCACTGGACCATCCAGACATACCCACAGTCGTGCAACATCGAAAATGGCTGGCCATCCGGCGGGCCCGGCACTGACAGATGCTCACCACCAGCAAAACAGGATCACGCAGGTGCCAGCAACCGCGCGCGAACAAACCCGCGTCCAAGGCACAGCCAGCGCGATACAACGAATGCTCATCGCGATACGCGCCGGCGGCGGCAATGCGCAGCTTGCCGCCTACGCGCTCTGCAAACAGCTAAGCGCACAAGCACGAAATGAACTCACCAGCACCACCAGCCACACGGCACACCCAAATAGCTGCGTGACAAAGATCGTCGACCTCCTCGAACAGCGAGGACAGACGCCCTCTCTCATCGCAGCCGCCAAAGGACAGATAGTCAACGTACGCACCCACGGCACTCACAGCACCGTGACCCTACAACTCCCACACGACAAGACCGTGCTCCTACAGCTCCTCAAGGAAGCCGGCGCATGGAAGCTCGCCACCACACCAACCAACATCGGCTAGCAACGCGGAGGCAGGTCTGGCAGTCAGCTCAGCCGGCCTTCGCCGCCAGCTGCCCGCATGCTGCGTCGATGTCCCGGCCTCTGGTCAGACGGACCGTCGCGGGCACACCGCGCTCGACCAGCACGGCCTTGAACGCGGCGATCGACTCGCGGCTCGAGCCGCGGAAGCGTGCGAGGGGCTCCTGGCCATCGGCTGGCGGCTGGGTGTCGACCGGGTTCCACGGGATCAGGTTTACCTTGAAGATCGTCTCGCCACCTGCGGTCAGTGCCGTCCGCAGCAGCCGTGCCAGCCCGAGCGCCTGCTCGTAGCGGTCGTTGACGCCGGCGAGCATCACGTACTCGATGAAGACGCGGCGGTGGCGGCGGGCGTAGAACGCTTGGCACGCCTCGATTACGTCGCTCAGCGGATAGCGCTCGTTGACCGGCATCAGCTCGGTGCGCAGCGCTTCGTCGGCAGCGTGCAGGGAGAGGGCCAGCCGTAGCGGCATCGGCTGCTCCGCGAGCCTTTTGATGCCCGGGATCCAGCCCACGGTGGAGATCGTGATGCGGCGGTGGCCGATGCCCAGGTCGGGCAGCCGCTCGCAGGCGGCGAGCACGTTCTCGATGTTGATCAGCGGCTCTCCCATGCCCATGAACACACAATGGTCGATCGCTTCGGTGCGCCTGAAGTGCAGCGCCTGGTCGAGGATCTCCGAGGCGGTCAGGTTGCGGCCAAAGCGCATCGCGCCAGTCGCGCAGAAGGTGCAGGTCAGCGGGCAGCCCGACTGGGAGGAGAGGCAGATCGAGCGGCGGCCGTCGCGGTAGCGCATCAGCACAGCCTCGATCGGCCGCTCATCGGCTGTGTGGAAGAGCGCCTTGACCGTGCCGTCGCGCGCGTGGGCCTCCTGCTGCACGGCAAGGCAGGAGAGCGGGACCTGCTCGGTGAGTGTGTCGCGCAGAGCCGAGGGCAGGTTGCTCATCTGCTCGTAGCTCTCTACGCCGCGGCTGATCCACTCCCAGACCTGCTTGGCACGAAAGCGCGGCTGGCCGGCGGCGGCAAGCGTCTGGTCGAGCAGAGCGAGGTCCATCCCCCTATCTTGCAGCAAGATGCGGCTCGCAAAGCACCTCGCGCATTCCGGCGTGGCCTCCAGGCGCGCCAGTGAGGTGCTGATTGCGCAGGGACGGGTGAGCGTGGGCGGGCAGATCGTGCGCGATCCGGCACGGGACGTCACCGGATCGGAGGCGATCGCCGTCGACGGACGGCTGCTAGCGGGATTCGAGGCTTCCGCTGTCTACGTGCTGAACAAGCCCGTCGGGGTGCTCAGCACGGCCAGCGACCCACAGGGCCGTCCGACCGTAGTGCAACTGCTCGCGCACGAGAGCCGCCGCCTCTATCCGGTGGGGCGCCTGGACCTCGATAGCGAAGGGCTGCTACTCCTCACCAACGACGGGCAGCTTGCCCACCTGCTCACCCATCCCCGCTTTGAAGTGCCCAAGACCTACACGGCGTGGGTCTCTGGCGGTCCCGTCGGCGAGCCTGCCCTTCGGGCTCTGCGCGACGGACTCGTGCTCGAGGACGGTCCGACGGCCCCCGCAGAGGTAAAGGCGCTCGGGCCGGACCAGATCGAGATCACGATCAGGGAGGGCCGTAACCGGCAGGTGCGCCGCATGTGCGATGCCATCGGCCATCCCGTCGCGCGCCTGCAGCGCGTGCGCTTCGGTCCGCTCGCGCTGGGCGATCTTGCGCAAGGTGCCTACAGGCCGCTGGAGGCCGCCGAGGTGCAGGCGCTTAGGGACGCCGCGCAGGCGCCACCTCGCCCCGCCAGGACGCTCTGACAGAATCCGTCGGGATGAGCTCAGCGCCAGGCCGACTCCATGCCCTCAGGGGCGCGATCACAGCCGATCGCAACGAGGCGCAAGAGATCCTCGGCGCGACCACCGAGCTGATGCAGGCGCTGATCGAACGCAACGAGCTGGCCCCCGATGACATCGTGTCCTGCATCTTCACGGTCACCGACGATCTGGATGCCGAGTTTCCCGCCGTCGCGGCCCGCGCGCTCGGCTTCGAGGCGGTGCCGCTGCTGTGCGCGCGAGAGATCCCGGTGCCGGGCGCGCTGCCGAGGGTGATCCGCGTGTTGATTCACTACTATCCATCGGACGGCGATGCTGCCAATCACGTCTATCTCCGCGGAGCGGAGGTCCTGCGTGCCGACCTGCGGGCAGCACAGTGAGCGCCGCTCAAGCAAGCAGTTGCTGCGTGCGCGTCATGCGCTTGTGGTGGCCTTGGATTTGACGGTCGAAGACGCCGCCGGCGCTAACTGGAGGATCGAACGTCACCTGACGCTTACGCCAGGCGCAAGCGCCTCCCGCCGCCGTTAGCGCAAGCGACCGCTCACCGCGGGGCTCAGCCTGCCCCCGGCTGCAGCGATTCGCCGTGTTCGGCAAGCGCGAGAACGGTGCCGTCTGCCGTCTGAAGCGAGCCGACGGCGACGCAGGCTCCGCGCGAGGCACAGGAGATCGCTTGCAGGTCGGTGGCGGTGGTGGGCGGGCTGAGGGGCGTGCGCGCGGACCATTCAGCGCCATTCCAGTGCTCGGTGATCGCGAGCTGCCCGGTCTCTGTGCGGTAGGAGCCCGCGGCGGTGCAATCGTCGAAGGCGAGGCACGAGACCGCTGAGAGTCGGCCTTCATCCGCGTTCGCCGGCAGCGGCGCGCTCTGCTGAGTCCATCCGATCGGGCCAAAGCTGAGCACGAGCGGCTGGGAGACACCGGCGGCGGTGCGCATCGAGCCTGCGGCGACGCACTCGTGCGCAAAGGCGCAGGAGACGCCGTCGAGCTCGCCAGCTGTGACGCCGAGCGTCGGAGCAGCTTCGGTAGACCAGGCCGAGCCGTTCCAGCGCTCGATCAGAGCGGTTGTAGGATCTCTGCCGCTCGCCAGACTTCCAACGACTACGCATTCCGTCGGCGAGTTGCACGAGACGCCGTCGAGCCGCGCGCCCGCGAGCGGCGGCGACACGTCCCTCCATTCGCCGTCGCTCCAGAGCAGCGCGACCGGGGATGGGCCTTCCCGTCCGACCGCGAGACATGCCGACGCGCTTGGGCACGAGACGGCGTCCAGTTGCGCGTGCGATCGTGCCGGTGGCGACGCCTCGCGCCATTCGGCTCCGTTCCAAAGCAGCGCAATCGGCGCTGATTCCGAGCCCTTGGTCGAGCCGGCATCGGGATCCCCAGCGCCAACGGCGAGGCAACTCTCAGGCGTCGCGCATGAGACCGACTGAAGAGCGCCGGCGCCGCTTGTGCCGGCTGAGCTCGATATCCAGCGTTCGCCGTTCCAGCTCGCGAGCAGGACGCCGCCGAAGGCAGGCCCGCTCGTGCCGTAGGTGCCGACGGCCACGCATCGCAGCGCCGAGAAGCAGGAGACACCGTGCAGCACAGATCTCCTCGCTGCGAGCGGTTCACCAACCGGATCTCTGCTCCACGGCAGCGCGTAGAGGGAGGCGAAGCTCTCGAGCGCTTCGCCAGATGGCGTGAGCCTGCCGCCAGGCACCTGCATCGCCCAGCCGCGGTCGTTGCGTGAATAAACGATCAGCGCCTTCAACCACCCCTCTTCGCGATAGGGCAGCGCTTTTTCGAGCATCTGCGCGAGCGCCGTGGCCGCCTGCTGCCCGGTTTCGCGGCTTGGCGCGTTGCAGGGGTTGCCGTCGTTGAGGTCCAGCGCGCAATATCCGGCCTCTGAGACGATGATGTTGTTCTGGCCAGAGGTCATTTCTGCCTGCGTCGCCGGTAGCGATTCGATGCCGCGGGAGTGATGGAATTCCGTTCCAGAGGGTGGGCCGTAGGGGTGCAGGTACCAGCCCTCGATCTCGCTGCGAAGCTGAGGCTGCGCCGCGTACATCGCTTGCACCCACCCCGAGACGACGTCTTCGGCGGCATTCAGATCGGCGCCGGTGGCGGCCACGTAGATGTCTGTGAGCGGTATGCCTGCCGCCTGTGCCGCCGGCAACAGGCGCGCGATCACCGCGGCGTACTGCGCCGCGTCGAACTCCGGCGTTGTGTAGCCCCACGGCTCGTTGATCGGTTCGAAGAGCACTCCGGCGGTCGGATAGGCGTGCAGGATTTCGGTCGCTGAGGAGACGAAGCCTTCGACGTATTCGCTCAGGCTGTGCGAGCCTGAGGCTTCGGTGGGGAAGCGGGGGTCGCTTTTGAAGCCGCCTTCGTAGCCGCGGTACTCGATTGTGATCGCCGGGATCATGCCACTGGCGATATCTCTGGCAATCGCCTTGCCTGCTGCGGTCTGCCTGCTGCCTTCTCGCAGCCGCTCGCCCGCCGTCCAGTCGATCGCGGCGCTGCGGTCGTAGACGACGCCGCGTTCGACGAACGTCCGCAACGGACCGAGGTAGGTGGAGCTGTTGCCGTTGAGGCCAAGCCAGGGACCCGAGGGCGGTGAGTCGTACGCGAACTGGTCGTATGGGGTCGCGGCGGAGCGGCCCGAGGAGCCGAGCACAACGACGCCGACCGTGCCCGAGCCGGGCGGGCTGAGCGCGGTGATCGTCGTCGTGGAAAGGACGTGCACCTGCGAGGCGGGCGTGGAGCCGAACAGCACCCTGGCGCCAGGCGAAAAGCCGGCACCAGCGATGCTTACCTCCGTGGCGCCCGCTTCAGGTCCGTTGTTCGGCGCGATCGCGGAGACGGTTGGCGCAGCCGCGAGCGCTTGGGTGCGGCCTGTGGGCGTGAGCGCGCAGAAGACCGCCGCCGCGACGACCATCGCGGCCCAGACGGGGAGGAGTCGAGACTTGCGCGCTCGCACGCTGCAATCTTGAGCGCATCGGCGGTCGTGCGCGCAGGCGCAACGGCGCCAGGTGCGCAGGAGCGCTGCGAGGAGACCGGCGCAACTGCCGATCGGCGACAATGAAGCAGTGAGCCTCGAGTTCTCGCAGCGCATCCGGCGCATCCCCGTCTATCCGGCCGCCGACGGCTATGGCGCCCGCGCGCCGGACGTCAAGCTCGCATCCAACGAGACCCCATATCCGCCGCTGCCGGTGGTGCAGGAGGCGATCGAGCGTGCGATGGCGAGCCTCAACCGCTACCCGGACCCGACCAACTCAGAGCTGCGGCGCAGGCTTTCCGACCGCTACGGCGTGCCCGCGGAGCAGATCGCGATCGGCAACGGCTCCTGCGACGTGCTGCTCGCTGCCGGCGAGGCACTGCTGGAGCCGGGCGCGGAGGTGGTCTACGCATGGCCCTCCTTCTCGGTCTACCCGCACCTCGCGGCGGCCTCCGGAGCGCGGGCGATCGAGGTGCCGCTTGACGCAGAGGACCGCCATGACCTGCGTGCGATGGCGGAGGAGGTGACCGTTGCGACCCGGCTCGTGATCCTCTGCAACCCGAACAACCCGACGAGCACGGCGCTGCCGCTGAACGAGATCGCGAACTTCCTCGATCGGATCCCGCCGCATGTCTGCGTGGTGCTCGACGAGGCCTACTGCGAGTTCAGCCTGATCGACGACCCCGACGCCTCGGTCGCGCTGCTGCACTCCCATCCGAACCTCGTCCTGCTGCGCACCTTCTCGAAGGTCTACGGCCTCTGCGGGCTGCGGGTCGGCTTCGCGCTGTGCGGCACCTCGGAGCTGCCAAGGGCGGTCGATCAGGTGCGCCAGCCCTTCTTCTGCAACGCGCTGGCCCAGGCGGCGGCGCAGGAGGCGCTTGCCCACCAGGATGTGGTCGAAGACCGGGTCGCGCGCACGATCGCCGAGCGCATCTCCATGCAGGAGCGGCTGCAGGCGATGGGGCTTGCCCCGGCCGACTCGCAGGCGAACTTCTGCTGGTTCGCGCTTGACGGCGGCCCCACTGGCGGAAGGGCGCAGCCTGACGAGCAGGAGCGCGAGCGCCAGGCGCAGATCGAGTCAGAGACGATGAAGGGCCTGCTGGAACGCGGAGTTCTCGTGCGCGCCGGCGGTGCGCTCGGCCGCCCTGGATGGCTGCGCGTCACCTATGGCAGCACTGAGGAGAACCAGCGCTTCCTCGACGCGCTGGCCGAGGTGCAGCCCTCCCGCTGAGCGCAGACGACGGCAGGATCGCCCTCCTTGCTGGACCATCGCACGCGGTTCTGCTACAAACCGGATAGAGCGATGGTGGCTTCGCACATCACACCGAGCATGATCGAGTCTCGCGAGATCGCGACGATTTGCGGACGCGCCGTTGACGGCGCGTTCTTCTACGCCACCTATCGCGCCTGGCGATTTAGCTAGGCGCTTCGGCTCGACCCCGTCTCCGTGAGCGGGGCGATGGAGCCGCGGGGGGCCTTCGGGCCGGGCGCCGCAAAGCGAGCACCACGACCGCAAGCAGCGTGCGGTCTTCACGGAACAGCGGGCCAGGGCAGAGGCCTGCCTGCGCCGGCCGTTGACGGTCGGCCCGGAAGTGCCGATATTTCAACGAAGACTTACGCGAAAGGCAGAGACGATGATGATTGTGATGAAGGAGACGGCGAGCGAGGATGAGATCTCCGCCGTCGTACAGAAGGTGGAGCGAGCCGGCGCGCGCGCCCACCAGAGCAAGGGCGCGCGCGTGACGGTGATCGGTGCGATCGGCGACGTCGAGCAGGACGCCGCCGTCTCGAGCCTGGGGCTGGAGGGCCAGCCCGGGGTCGACCGCGTGGTGCCGATCCTCAAGCCGTACAAGCTCGCCTCCTCCCAGTTCAAGCACGGGGAGCGAAGCGTGCTGGAGATAGAGGGGCAGAAGATCGGGGGCGGGCACTTCGCCCTGATCGCCGGCCCTTGCACGGTCGAATCGCGCGACCAGGTGATCTCCACCGCCGAAGTTGTCAAGGACGCCGGCGCTGCGATGCTGCGCGGCGGCGCCTACAAGCCGCGCACGTCTCCCTACGCCTTCCAGGGACTTGGGCTGGAGGGGCTGCGGCTGCTGGCAGAGGCAAAGGAGCGCGTAGGGCTGCCGGTCGTGACCGAGCTGATGGACGCGCGTGATCTGGAGCCTGTGCTCGAGGTGGCCGACGTGATCCAGGTGGGCGCCCGCAACATGCAGAACTTCCCACTGCTGGCCGAGATCGGGCGTTCTGGGCGGCCTGTGCTGCTCAAGCGCGGGCTCTCGGCGACGCTGGAAGAGCTACTGATGGCGGCGGAGTACATCCTCAAGGAGGGCAACCCGAACGTGATGCTCTGCGAGCGGGGAATTCGCACCTTCGAGAGCTCCTACCGCACCACGCTGGACCTGCAGGCGGTACCGGTGCTCAAAGAACTCTCGCACCTGCCTGTCGTCGTCGACCCGAGCCATGCCGCCGGCCGTCGTTCGCTGGTGGTGCCGATGTCGCTGGCAGCGGCGGCCGCCGGGGCGGATGGCATCATCGTCGAGGTGCATCCAAACCCCGACGAGGCTCTGTGCGACGGACCGCAGGCGCTGCTGGCAGACGACTTCGCCGCCTACGCGGACGCCGTTCACCGCGCCGCGCAGCTTGCAGGGCAGGCGCTGAGCTCGGTCTGATGGGAGGGACCGGGCTCGCCGTGCAGACTCGCCTTCGCCGGGAGATGCAGTGCCCCAAGCGGGCGCTCCTCTGGCGGAGGCGAGCTGCTTGAAGGTTGCGGTCCTGGGCTTGGGGTTGATTGGCGGGTCGATCGGCCTGGCCGCGCGGGCTGGCGGCGCTCGTGTCGTGGGCTTCGATCCCGACCTGCGAACGCGCGAACAGGCACTGGCGGCAGGCGCGGTTGACGAGGCGGTGCAGCAGCCCGAGCAGGCGCTTGCGGGCGCCGATGTCGTGTTCGCGGCCGCTCCGGTTGGAGCGCTTGCGCAGACGGTGAGCCTTGCGCTGCGCCAGACCCCATCGGACTGCGTGATCAGCGATGTGGGCTCCACCAAGCGCGCGCTGCTAGCAGAGCTCCGTGAACAGCCGGGCGTGGAGCGCTTCATCGGCGGGCATCCGCTTGCCGGCTCGCACCTGGGCGGGATCGAGCACGCCCGCGCACACCTCTTTCAGGGCTCCTCGTGGTGCTTGATGCCCTCAGCGCAGACGCAGCTAGCCGATCGCTTGCGCGCGCTGATCGAAGAGTTCGGCGCAACGCCTGTGGAGATCGATGCGCAGACGCACGACCGCCTGATGGCGCGCATCTCCCACTTGCCGCACGTGCTGGCCAACGTGCTGGTCGCGGGCGTGGCCGACTGTGGGGAGCGCGAGCGCACGCTGGCGGGCACCGGGCCGAGCTTTCGCGACGCCACCCGCGTAGCCGGCGCGAGCAGCGCGATCTGGACCGACATCTACCTCTCCAACGCGGACATGCTGATCGAGGCGATCGACGAGGCGGTCGGCGAGCTTACGCAGGTGCGAGCGCGGCTCAGCGAGCGCGATGCCGCCGCCCTGAGCGATTGGAGCGACCTCGCCCGCGCCCGCCGGCAATCGCTGCTGCCGTAGGGTTCGCAGAGTGAACATGCGCTTCGAGCCGGCCGGCAGGCTTTCGGGCACGCTGGTGCCGCCGCCAGACAAGTCCATCTCTCACAGGGCGGCTCTGCTGGGGGCGATGTCCTCCTACCCGACGCGGATCTCCAACTATCTCGACGCGGCCGACACGCGCTCCACGCTTGCCGCCGTGACCAAGCTCGGGGCTCTGGTCCAGACCCGCGAGGCCCGCGGCGGCGGTCGCGACGGGGCGCTGGAGGTGATCGTGCGCGGCACCGGGCTGCGCGAGGCGCTTGCGCCCAAGGAGCCGATCGACGTCGGCAACGCGGGCACGCTGCTGCGCCTACTCCCGGGCTGGCTTGCGGCCCAGAAGGGCCGCACCTTCACGCTCGACGGCGACGAGTCGATCAGGCGCCGCCCCGTCGATCGGGTGATGGCGCCGCTGGCGCACATGGGCGCGACCCTGCAGGCGCGCGAGGGACGGCTGCCGCCACTCACGATCAAGGGCGCCAGGCTGCGCGCGATCTCGTACGAGCTGCCGGTCGCCTCCGCCCAGGTGAAGTCGTGCGTGCTGCTGGCGGCGCTGACCGCCGACGGCGCGACTACGGTGGGGGAGCCATCGGTAAGCCGTGACCACACCGAGCGGATGCTGCGCCGCGCGGGCGTAAAGATCCATCGCTTCGGCCACCACGTCACCGTGGTAAATACCGACGAGCTGGTGCTGGAGGACGTGCACGTCCCGGCGGACGCGAGCTCTGCCGCCTTTATGATCACCGCCGGCCTGATCGTGCCGGGGTCGCGGCTGCTGATCAGGGGAATCGGAGTCAACTGGACGCGCAACGGCTTTCTGCAGATCGTGCGCAGGATGGGCGGCATCGTGCTCGGCGATCTGGAGGCCGCCGGCAGCGACCTGGCAAGCGAGGAGCCCTTCAGCGACCTGGACGTCGCGGCCGGCCCGCTGGAGGGCACCACAGTGGAGCCCGAGGAGGTGCCGCTGGCGATCGACGAGCTGCCGCTGGTCGCGCTGCTCGGCTGCTTCGCAGAAGGGGAGACTGTCGTGCGGGGGGCCGCGGAGTTGCGCCTGAAGGAGTCCGACAGGATCGCCACGGTCGTCGCCGGCCTCGCCGGCCTGGGTGCCGATATCGAGGCGATGAGCGACGGCTTCGTGGTGCGCGGCAGCGGCGGGCTGCGCGGCGGCAGCATCGACGCGGCCGGAGACCACCGCATCGCGATGATGGGCGCGATCGCGGGCCTTGCCTCGCGCGAAGGCGTCGAGGTGATCGGGATGCACGCGGCCGGGATCTCCTACCCGGGCTTCGTGGACGATCTGCAGGACCTGATTCGGCGATGATCGTCGCGATCGACGGCCCCGCCGGCTCAGGCAAGTCGACGGTCGCCCGCGCGCTGGCGGCCATGCTCGGCTTCGCCTACCTGGACAGCGGCGCGATGTATCGCTGCGTTGCGCTGGCGGCGATCGAGCGCTACGGGCCGAGCGGCGTGCAGGAGCAGCTGGCCCCGCCGTACGACGGCGCCGCCGTGAGCGAGCTGGCCGCCGGGCTGCGGATCGAGCTCGACGGCGGGGTGAGGCTGGACGGGCGCGACGTTGCGCAGCAGATCAGGAGCATCGAGGTCTCCGAGGCAGCCTCTGCTGTGGCCGCCATGCCGGGAGTTCGGAGCGCGCTCGTGGCGATGCAGCGCGCTCTCGTGGCGGAAGGCGACTGGGTCGTGGAGGGCCGCGACATCGGCACCATGGTCGCTCCCTCTGCGCAGCTGAAGGTCTTTCTCACCGCCAATCCGGCCGAGCGTGCCCGCCGGCGCGCAGCAGAGCTCGGCGCCGACGTGCGGACGGTGCTCGCCGAGCAGGCGATACGAGATGCCCGTGACACCGAACGCGAGCACAGCCCGCTGGCAGCGGCGCAAGACGCCGTCTTGATCGACACGACGACCTGCTCGATCGAGCAGGTCGTGGAGCAGATCGCGCAGCTGGCGCGCGAGCGCTCATAGGCCGCTCGGTGCGTGTCAACCGGAGGCGACGCCCGCCGCGGGCATACTGAGCCAATGTTGAAGGTCGCGATCCTCGGATATCCGAACGTCGGCAAGTCCTCGCTTGTCAACCGCCTCAGCGGCAGCCGCGAGGCGGTCGTGCACGAGCGCGCGGGGATAACACGCGATCGCAATGAGGTTCCCTGCGAATGGAACGGTCGCAGATTCGTGCTGATCGACACCGGCGGGGTGGACATGCTCGACGAAGACCCGCTTGCCGGCTCGATCAGGGACCAGGCCCGGGCGGCGCTCGCCGACGCCGAGGTCGCGGTGCTGGTCGTCGATGCAAGCGCCGGGGTGCGGCCGGGTGACGAGGAGCTCGCCGACCTGCTGCGGCGTGACTCCACGCCCATGATTGTGGCCGCGAACAAGTGCGACGGAGTGGGCGACATGCCGCTCGCGGCCGACTTCCATCGCTTTGGGCTGGGCGAGCCGATGCCGGTCTCCGCCACCCAGGGGCTCGGCACCGGCGATCTGTTGGACCGGATCGTAAGCCTGCTGCCAGATCAGGATCCTCTCGAGGAGGAGCAGGCGATTCGCCTGGCCGTGATCGGGCGCCCGAACGTCGGCAAGTCCTCGCTTGTCAACCGCATGCTCGGCCAGGAGCGGGTGATCGTCGCCGACCACGCCGGCACCACTCGCGATGCGATCGACACGCCGCTGGAGGTGGACGGGCGGCAGCTGATCGTCGTCGACACCGCGGGTATGCGCCGCCAGGCGAAGGTCGCAGACTCGGTCGAGTACTACACGACTCTGCGCTCGCGCCGGGCCGCCGAGCGCGCCGATGTGGCGCTCGTGATCTGTGACGCGACCGACGGCGTGACCTCGCAGGATCTGCGGATCGCGGAGCTTGCGATGAAGGCGGGCTGCGCCACCGTGATCGTGCTGAACAAGTGGGATATCTACGATGGGGACGACGACACTTTGGCTCACGAGCGCGGTGTGGTGGCCGACAAGCTGCGGCTGCGGCCCAAAGTGCTGACCGTCAGCGCCAAGAACGGACGCAACGTCACGCGCCTGCTGAGCGAGGCGATCGCGCTCGGTGACCGCATGGCTGGGCGCATTCCGACGCCCGAGCTCAACCGCTTTCTGGCCGAGACGGTCCAGGCGCGCCAGCCACCGATCGGAATGAAGCGCAGCGCCTCCGGGCACCGCCTGAAGTTGATCTACATGACGCAGATCGACCGGCGTCCGCCGCGCTTTGCGATCCAGGTCAACTCGCGGGCGCGCCTAACGCGCGATTACGCCTACTTCGTGGAGAATCGGCTGCGCGCCCGCTTCGGCATGGACGGGGTGCCGCTGGTGGTGGATTACGTGGAGCGCGGCTCTCGTCGCAGCCGTGGGCCGGCTGCGCAGGGCGCGTTGCCGGGATGATCCAGTGCCGCGGATAGACTCCGCGGACCCCGAAAGCGAGCATGGAGTGCAATCGAAGGCCATGAGCGACCAGTACGACAGCGAGTTTCTCTTCACATCCGAGTCGGTGACTGAGGGTCACCCGGACAAGATCGCCGACCAGATCTCCGACGGTGTGCTCGACGCTGTGCTCGCGGAGGATCCTTATGGACGGGTGGCCTGCGAGACGCTGGTGAACACGGGCCTCGTCGTCGTCTCCGGCGAGATATCGACTGACACCTACGTCGACATCCAGGACATCGCGCGCAAAACGATTCGCGACATCGGCTACACCGACGCAAGCTACGGCTTCGACTACGAGACCTGCGCGGTGATGAACACGATCGACAAGCAGTCGCCGGACATAGCGCAGGGCGTCGACGCCGCGTATGAGACCCGCCGCGGCCCCTCCGGCCATGACGAGCTCGACCTCGCCGGCGCGGGCGATCAGGGAATGATGTTCGGCTACGCCTCCAACGAGACGGACGAGCTGATGCCGCTGCCGATCGCGCTTGCCCACCGGCTGGCAAAGCGGCTGGCGGAGGTGCGCAAGGCGGAGGTGTTGCCATACCTGCGCCCGGACGGCAAGACCCAGGTGACTGTTCGCTACCGCGACGGCAAGCCGGTGGCGATCGAGAAGGTGCTGATCTCCACCCAGCACGCCGACGGGATCGACGCCGAGACGCTGATCAAGCCCGACCTGTTCGAGCAGGTGGTCAGGCCAGTGCTGCCTGCGGCGCTCTACGACGAGAAGCAGCTGCTGCGCAACTTCCTGGTCAACCCGACCGGCCGGTTCGTGATCGGCGGGCCGATGGGCGACTGCGGGCTGACCGGCCGCAAGATCATCGTCGACACCTACGGCGGCATGGCCCGCCACGGCGGCGGCGCCTTCTCGGGCAAGGACCCCTCCAAGGTCGACCGCTCCGCCGCCTATGCGGCGCGCTGGGTGGCCAAGAACATCGTCGCCGCCGGCCTGGCAGAGCGCGCCGAGGTCCAGGTCGCCTATGCGATCGGCGTCGCGCGCCCGGTCTCGGTAATGGTCGAGACCTTCGGCACCGAGCGGATCCCGCGCTCGCAGATCGTCGCGCTCGTGGACGCGCACTTCGACCTGCGCCCCGGCGCCTTCCGCCAGCAGCTCGACCTGCACCGGCCGATCTACCAGAAGACCGCCGCCTACGGCCACTTCGGACGCGAGGACGCGGACTTCACCTGGGAGCGGACCGACAAGGCGCAGGAGCTGCGCGAGGCGGCGGGCATTGCGGCCTCGGCCGCGAGCGTCTGAGATCGCCTGCGGCGGCGACAGCGCACCGCTCGCAACGGCCGCGCTAGCGCCGGACGGCGGCGCGGTGGGCGCGACGATCGCCCAGGTTCAGCCGCTGAACACGACTCGCGCCCTGCGCGGCCCGTTCGACTATCGCCTACCGGCTGAGCTCGGTGACAGCATCGAGGTCGGCTCGCTGCTAGTGGTGCCGTTCGGATCGCGCGAGCTGCCCGGCGTGGTCGTGGAGATCGCCGACCGCAGCGATGTGGCGCAGGAGCGGCTGCTTGCCCCGGTGCGGGCGCTGCAGGCAAGTCTGCCGCGCGAGTTGGTGCAGCTGGCGCACTGGATCGCGGCCGAGTACTGCTCCACGGTGCCGCGTGCGCTGCGCCTGATGCTGCCTGAGCTGACCCGCGCGCAGCTGAACGGAAAAGCCGGCCGCGCGCTGGCGCGACGTCCTGCGCACCGCTCCGTCGGGGTCCTCCGCGGTGCGCCTCCGGCGCTGACCGACGAACAGCAGCAGGCGGTGGATCGGCTGGTCGCTGCGATGGAGGAGCCGCGGCCGCAGTCGCATCTGCTACATGGCGTGACCGGATCGGGCAAGACCGAGATCTACCTGCGCGTCGCCGCTGCGGCGCTTGCGCGCAAAGAGGGCGTGATCGTGATGGTTCCCGAGATCGCGCTGACCCCACAGATCGTCGCGCGTTTCCTGGAGCGCTTCGGCGACACGGTTGCAGTGCTGCATTCGCGATTGGCGCCACCGGAGCGGCGGGAGGAGTGGCGGCGGCTGCGAAGCGGCCAGGCACGCGTGTGCATTGGGCCGCGCTCGGCGGTCTTCGCGCCGATCGAGCAGCTCGGGCTGATCGTGCTCGACGAGGAGCACGACGCCTCTTATAAGCAGCAGGAAGGCGATCCCCGCTACGACGCGCGCGAGGTTGCGGCGCAGCGCGCCGCGCAGGCCGAAGCGCTGCTCTTGGCCGGCAGCGCGACGCCGCGACCCGAGTCGGTGCAGCGCATGAAGCGCATCGTCCTGCCGCGTCGCGTCGACGGGCGGCCGCTGCCGCAGGTGGAGCTGCTTGACATGCGGGGCAGGCACGAAGCGCTGCATCCACGCAGCGCGCAGGCGCTTGCCCAGTTGCGCGCCGATCGCGGCAAGGCGATCGTGCTGCTTAACCGCCGAGGCTGGTCCAACTTCCTTTCCTGCCGCTCCTGCGGGGCGGTGTGGAGCTGCCCCAACTGCGATGTGACGCTGGTGATGCATCGCGCAGAAGGAGTGCTCGCCTGCCACCACTGCGACCACCGCGAGCCGATCCCGACGCTGTGCGAGTGTGGCTCCAGCACCCTGGCCCGTCACGGCACCGGCACAGAGCGCTTGCAGGATGAGCTTGCCGCCACGCTGCAGACCGGCTCCTTCCCGGTTTTCAGGCTGGACGCCGATACCGCTGGGGCCGACGCCGCGCAGCTGCTGCAGGCCTTCCAGCAGGCGCCGGCCGGCGTGCTGATCGGCACCCAGATGGTCGCCAAGGGTCACGACTTCGCTGACGTCACCCTCGGCGTGGTGCTCGACGCGGATGCCACATTGCGCTTCCCCGACTTCAGGGCCGAGGAGCGCACATTCGCGCTGGTTGCTCAGCTTGCGGGCCGCGTGGGCCGGGGCGCGGACGGGCACGTGCTGGTGCAGACGATCACGCCGGAGGCGCGAAGCCTGTGTTACGCGGCAGCTCATGACAGCGATGGCTTTCTCTCTGGAGAGCTGGAGCGCAGGCGCGCCCTGTCCTATCCGCCCTTCTCCCATCTGGTGCGTGTCGTCTGCTCGGCCGTCGAAGGCGAGCAGACGCTGCTGGCGGCAAAAGCGCTCGCGGACGGTCTTGCGAGCGCACGCAAACGCGGCGAGCTGAGCTTGCTCGGCCCCGCCTCGCTCTTTCGTCTGCGCGGCCGCGAGCGTCAGGCGCTGATGATCAAGTCCGCTGAGCGGGCGGTGGCGGTGGCGGCGATCGACGCCGCCGTGCGGCAGACGTCGGTCGATCGTCGCTTTGCAACCGTGAGCTTCTCGGTCGACGTCGATCCGCAGTGAGAGAACTCAGGCGAGCGAGCTCTTCTCAGCCGCTCGGTGCTTCAGGACGCTGACGCGGATCGGCCTGGTCGAGGTTCCAGTGGCGTGCCGTGGAGCACACCCACAGCCACGGCTCCTGCTCGGAGGCCGAGGCTCTGGCGTTGACGCCCTGAGTGCGGGGCGTGAGATAGAAGCGGGTGATCGTGCGCTGGCCGCCCTCGTGGTCGCCGTAGAGGATGTCGACGCTGATCCCTTTGCCGCTGCGCGCAGACTCGCGCAGCGGCGCGTAGAGCGGGTCGCTTGCATCGCGGATCGCCGCCTGCCAGAAGTTGATGTCGCCGGCGGGCACGTAGAGGTCACGCTGCAGCAGTCGAAACTCACTCAGCGGCCGTGGCGGGGTGGCGCCCAGCGCACGCTCGTTCCAGATGCTCCAGCCGTGCAGCACCGCCAGCCCGGCGCCCACGTTGCGCAGGGGGATCGCGAGGTAGAGCTTCTCCTCGAAGCACTGCACCGCGGCCCGGCCGTCGTGCAGGCCGAGCCAGTGGTCGTCCACGAAGCCGACTTTCTGCGGCGGATCCTGCGGGCGGGCGTTGAAGAGCACCGGGCGCAGGCCGACTTTCAGCGCCTGTTCGGAGACACGTGCGGCGCGGTTGGCCGAGCGGGTCGCCGAGAAGGTCGCGATCGCGAGCACGAGTGTGCCGCCGGCCGTTGCCAGCGAGGCGATCGTGCCGGCGTCGAAGCTCGCGATCATGCTTGGGGGTGCCATCTGGACGCAGCCTATCGGCGTGCTTGGTGGGAGCGCAGAGACTGGATTGTTCGCGGGGCAAGCCCCTAAACTGGTCCCGATGAGCGAGCTCGACGTCGTAGAGCCAGAGCAGGATGAGGAGCAGCCCGAGGAGCTTGACCCCGAGGTCAAGGCGCGCCGGGATGCGGCCTTGACCCATGTGCGCAAGCTCGGAGATCCGGTGCTGCGCGCCAAGGCGCTGCCCGTCGAGCGCTTCGATCGGCATCTCGCCGAGGAGGCGGAGCGGATGGGCGCCCTGATGGACGATGCGCTCGGGATCGGCCTGGCCGCTACCCAGGTGGGGGTGCTGCATCGGCTGCTGGTCTATCGCGCCGACCCCGAGCAGCCGATCAGGGCGCTGGCCAACCCGCAGATCGAGTGGCTCAGCGAGGAGACCGATGTGGCGGCCGAGGGGTGCCTGAGCATCCCGGGCGTGCATGTTGATGTGACACGGCCGGCGCGCCTGCGCGTGAGCGCGCAGGATCCCACCGGAGCCTCGATTGAGATCGAGGCTGAGGGCCTGGAAGCGCGCGTGATCCAGCACGAGATCGACCATCTCGATGGCGTCCTGATTCTCGACCGCGTCTCCAAGGAGCAGCGCAAGCAAGCGATGCGCGAACTGCGGCAGGCGCTCGCCCAGCGCGACGCCTAGCGGGCGGCGCTCGGCATTGCGCACCGTCTTCCTGGGCACCTCCGTGTTCGCGGCCGGCGTGCTGGAGCGCCTGGCGGCAAGCGCGCATCGACCGGCGCTTGCGGTGAGCCGGCCGGACCGTCCCAAGGGCAGGGGCCGCAAGCTCGCCTCGCCGCCGCTGGCAAAGCGCGCGCAGACGCTTGGCATCCCGCTCGCCCAGCCTGAGAGCGTCAACACTCCGGAGGTGCTGGCTCAGATCGAGAATCTGCGTCCTGACATGCTGGTGGTCTGCGCCTTCGGCGCGCTGATCAAGGAGCCGCTGCTCTCCAGCCACCCGATGCTCAACGTCCACCCCTCGCTGCTGCCGAGGTGGCGCGGCGCGGCGCCGATCGAGCGCGCGATCATGGCCGGCGACGATCGCACCGGGGTCTGCATCATGCAACTGACCGCGGGGCTCGACAGCGGGCCACTCTGCCTTGCCGCACAGGAGCCGATCGGTGCGCAGGACGACTACGGCAGCCTCGCCCAGCGCCTTTGCGTGCTTGGCGGCGAGCTGCTTGTGCAGGCGCTTGACCACATGGGCGGCGGCCAACAGCTGAGCTTTCAGGAGCAGGACGAGAGCCAGGCCACTTACGCGGAGAAGATTGAGGCCGCCGATCGGCTGCTCGATCCGGCGTGCACAGCGATCGAGCTGGAGCGTGTGGTGCGTGCGCTGCACCCGCACATCGGCGCTCGCCTGGCGCTGCCCGACGGATCGATACTCGGCGTGCACAGGGCGGAGGCCATGCCCGCGTTGGATGAGGTAGAGGTGCGGCAGGGCGAGCTCTCTGTGCATGGCGAGCACCTGCTTTACGGCCTGGCCGGCGGTCAGGCGCTGGAGCTGCTGGAGGTTCAGCCCGCGGGCGGGAAAGCGATGGACGCCAAGGCGTACATGCGCGGGCATGCCTTCTGAGGCGCGCGTCTGCGCGTACAGGGTGCTGCGGCGCGTCTTCGAGCAGGACGCCTACGCCGACAGGGCGTTTCACTCTTGTGCCGAGGGTCTAGCGCCACGTGAGCGGGCGCTGGCGATGCGTCTCTCCTATGGCGCGATCCAGCGGATCGGCACACTCGATCCCGCGATTGAGCGTCTCAGCGGGCGAAGCATCGCCAAGCTCGACCCGGCGGTGCTGGCCGCGCTGCGTCTCGGCCTCTACGAGCTGCTCTACAGCGGTGCGCCCGCCGAGCACGCGATCGTCGACGACGCGGTCGAGCTGGCTAAGCGCGCCCGCAGCCGCGGCCATGGCCTGGTCAACGCCGTCCTGCGGCGCGCGGCACGCGAGGGGCAGGCGGTGCTCGGGCCACTTGACGAGACGACGCCACAGGGCGCCGCGGTCGCCCACTCCCATCCTGCCTGGCTGGCGGAGATGTGGTGGCAGCAGCTTGGCCCCGATCGTGCCTGCTCGCTGATGAGTGCGGACAACGAGCCGGCCGAGCACGCTCTGCGGGTCAACACGCTGCGCGCAGACACCGATCGGGTTGCCGCGTCGCTGCAGGAGCGCGCGGGCGCCACGCTGCTGCACGCCGATCTGCCGGAGGCGATCGTGCTCGCAAAGCCGCTGGATCTGCGCGCTTCCGAGCTCTGGCGTGAGGGGGCGGTGATCGCCCAGTCGCGCGCGGCGATGCTGGTCTCGCACGTGCTCGACCCGCAGCCGGGGGAGAGCGTGCTCGACCTCTGCGCGGCGCCGGGCGGCAAGACCACCCACATCGCCGCGCTGATGCACGGCCAGGGTCGGATGCTCGCGCTCGAGCGCCACCCCGGACGCGCGCGGCAGCTGCGTGAAACCGTGGAGCGCCTCGGCGCGGGCAACGTCGAGGTGCAGGTCGCTGACGCGAGCGTCCCGCGCCCGCCAGGGGAGAGCTTTGACCGGGTCTTGGTCGACGCGCCGTGCTCAGGGCTGGGGACGCTGCAAGGCCATCCGGACCTGCGCTGGAGGGCGAGCGAGCAGAAGATCCGCGAGCTTGCGGCTCTGCAATGCAAGATCCTTGGCGCGGCTGCCGAAGCGGTGCGTGCGGGCGGGACGCTCATCTACGCTACATGCACGATCTCCATCACCGAGAACGAGCGACAGATAGAGGCTTTCCTCGATTCCCACGCGGAATTCGAGCTGCAGCGGGCGCTGCCGGCGGCGTCAGGGCCTGGCGGCGCAGATTTCGTCATCACGCTGCCAGACCGCGATCGCACGGCAGGATTCTTCGTTGCGAAGCTGAAACGGCGATGAGGATGAACGGCAACGCGATCGACCTCGGCCCGACCTGCCCCCACTGCGCGGAGCCGTGGCTTCGCCCCACCAACCTGCCGGGGCGCTACCGCTGCGTCAACTGCCTGCATCGCTTCGAGCTGGCCTCGGTGTGCCCCAACTGCGGCGAGCACTCCACGATCGTGCGGATGTCCTCCACCGCGATCATGAAGTGCAATAACTGCGGCGACTCAATGCTGATGCCAATTTGAGCGCTCAGACGATGGCGTCCGGGCGCTCGGAGAGGATGCGGCCATGAGCGGCGGTGGTCCGATGCACGAGGTGCGGGTCGCCCCGTCGATCCTCTCCGCCGACTTCTCGCGCCTTAGAGAGCAGGTCCAGGAGGTGCTCGACGCCGGCGCGCGGGTGATCCACGTGGACGTGATGGACGGGCACTTCGTGCCGGCGATCACGGTCGGGCCGCTGGTGGTCGCCGGGCTGCGCGAGCAGGCGCAGAGTGTCGGCGCGATGCTCGACGTGCACCTGATGATCGAGCGGCCGGAGCGCCACGTAGTGGACTTTGCCAAGGCGGGCGCCGGTTCGATCACCATCCATGCCGAGGCCACGCCGCATCTCTCCTATGCCATCGAACGGGTACGCGAGCACGGCGTTGGCGCCGGCGTGGCGATCAACCCCGCAACGCCCCCGCAGGCGCTCTCCGAGGTCGCCGAGATTCTCGATCTGGCGCTCTGCATGACCGTAAATCCCGGCTGGGGCGGGCAGCCGTTCATAGAGCGCTCGCCGGCCAAGCTGGCGCGTCTGCGTGCGTTGCTCGGCGAGCAGGTCGCGATCGAGGTCGACGGTGGCATCGACGCCACCACCGCGCCGGTGTGCAGGCAGGCGGGCGCGAGCCTGTTCGTGGCCGGGTCGGCGATCTTCGGCAGCGGTGATCCCGCCCAGGCCTACAACGACATCGTGTCTGCTGCGGGCGCAATCAGCGGCTGAAGGAGCCCCTGCATCGGCGCAGGCTCGATGCCAAAACGTTTACGCGGCGCTCCGTGGCCGCCGGTATCCTTGGTTAGGAGGCATGACCTCGACTACCGATACCGACCTGGGCCATCTCGCGCATGCGATCGAGATCGCCACGCGTGGGCGCGGCACGGTCGCGCCCAACCCGATGGTCGGAGCCGTGATCGCACAGGGCGAGCGCGTGATTGGAGAGGGCTGGCACGAGCAGCTTGGAGGCGCACACGCAGAGGTCCAGGCGATTGTGGCCTGCGGGGGCAGCGATCTTTCGGATGCCACGCTCTACGTCTCGCTGGAGCCTTGCTGTCATACCGGCCACACGCCGCCGTGCACCGAGGCGATCCTGGCGGCGGGCATAAGGCGCGTGGTGGTGGCCTGCGACGATCCGACCGAGAAGGCCTCCGGCCGCGGCCTTGGCATCCTGCGTGATGAGGGGGTGGAGGTGCTGCTCGCAGACGGTGAGACGGCCAGCCGCGCCCGCCTGCTCAACCAGCCTTTTCGCAAGCACGCTCGCGCCGGACGACCGTGGGTGCTGTTCAAGTCGGCGATGACGCTCGACGGCAAGGTCGCAACGCGGGCGGGCGACTCGCAGTGGATCAGCGGCCCGGAGAGCCGCGAGCGCGCGCATGCTTGGCGCCTGGCGCTCGACGCGGTGATCGTCGGCATCGGCACCGTGCTGGCGGACGATCCGCAGCTGACGGCACGCCCGCAGGGTGCGAAGGCCTCACCGGAGCGCCAGCCTCAGCGGGTGGTCTTCGACTCGTTGGCGCGGATGCCGATCGACTCGCGCCTGATCGCAGAGGCGCCCGAGATCCCGCTCACGGTCGTCGTCTCCAGGGCTGCCTCACGGGCTGACACCGAGGCGTTGGAGGCGGCCGGCGCCCATGTGGTGGTCGCCGCCGGCGAGAACGAGCCGGCGCGGATCCGAAACGCGCTTGATCAGCTGGGCGCGATGGGCATCACCTCGGCGCTGCTGGAGGGCGGGCCGCACTTGGCGGGCGCCTTCCTGGATGCGGGTGAGATCGATGAAATCAAGCTCTTCCTGGCGCCGCTTCTGCTTGGCGGTCGCACCGCCCGCGACCCGCTGGAGGGGGAGGGCGTGGAGAAGATCTCCGACGCGATGCATGCGCTTACGCTGGAATGCGAGCGCGTGGGTGAGGACCTCATGATCTCCGCTCGCCTGCGAGAGTGGTGAGCAGCAATGCTCCCGTCCCGCAGCCGGCGCAGACGCAGATGTTCACGGGCCTGATTGCCGACCTCGGCGAGGTGGTCGCGTGCGTGCGCGAGACGCAGGGTGCCGAGCTGCAGATCCAGACACCGCTTGCCGCCGAGCTCTCGGTCGGCGACTCGATCGCGGTCAATGGCGTCTGCCTGACCGCCACAGCCGTCGGGCGGGCAGATTTCAGCGCGCAGGCGATCGCCGAGACGCTGCGGCGCACATCGCTGGGCGCGCTTTGCGCCGGATCGCGCGTGAACCTGGAGCTGCCGCTGCGCGTGGGGGATCGCCTCGGCGGCCACATCGTCCAGGGCCACGTCGACGGCATCGCCGTGGTGCAGAGCGTGCAACAGGACGGCTTCTTCGAGCGTGATCACGCTCGCCCTGCCTGAGGATCTGGCTCGCCACACGGTGCTGAAGGGCTCGATAGCGCTGGATGGCGTGAGCCTGACGATCAGCGCGCTGGAAGACAGCAGCCTCTCGGTATCGCTGATTCCGGAGACGCTTGTGCGCACCACGCTCGGCGCCGCGCAGCCGGGCGACTGCGTCAACGTCGAGGTCGACGTGCTCGCAAAGCACGTCGAGCGGCTGCTGGCCTCTACTCTTAAAGTCTGATGAGCGTGACGCCCGACCCGCAGACCGGTTCCAGGACCGCCGGCCAGGCCGCCGAGAGCCCTTTCTCCACCGTGGAGGAGGCGATCGAGGAGATCAGGCAGGGCAAGATGGTCGTCGTCTGCGACGACGAGGACCGTGAGAACGAGGGCGACCTGGTGATGGCGGCCCAGTTCGTCACGCCGGAGGCGATCAACTTCATGGCCAAGGAGGCGCGCGGCTGGATCTGCCTGGCGCTCAGCCCGCAGCGCTGCGAGGAGCTCGACTTGGAGTTGATGACCGCCAAGAACGAGTCGGCGCTGCAGACGCCGTTCACGGTCACGATCGAGGCGCGCCACGGTGTCACCACCGGCGTATCCGCGCATGACCGTGCCCACACGATGCAGGTCGCGATCGACCCCAAGACGCGGCCGCAGGACCTCGTCCAGCCCGGGCATGTGAACCCCTTGAAGGCGAAGGCGGGAGGCGTGCTGGAGCGCACAGGCCACACCGAGGCCAGCGTCGACCTGGCGCGGCTGGCGGGCCTGATCCCCGCCGGAGTGATCTGCGAGGTGATGAACGAGGACGGCTCGATGGCGCGCGTCGGCGATCTTGAGACCTACTGCGCCACCCACGGCCTGAAGATGATCACGATTGCCGACCTGATCGCCTACCGCCGGCGCAACGACCGCCTGATCGAGCGCGTGGTCTCCACGCGCCTGCCCACGACTTTCGGCGAGTTCGAGGCGATCGGCTACCGCTCGCTGGTGGACGACAAGCACCATGTCGCTCTGGTAAAGGGGGATGTTGCGGGCCGTGAGGACGTGCTTGTGCGGGTGCACTCCGAGTGCCTGACCGGCGACGTATTTCACTCGCTGCGTTGCGACTGCGGCGAGCAGCTGGCTTCGGCCCTGTCGATGATCGAGCAGGAGGGGCAGGGCGTGCTGCTCTACCTCTCCCAGGAGGGCAGAGGCATCGGCCTGCTGAACAAGTTGCGGGCCTACCGCCTGCAGGAGGACGGCCTGGACACCGTGGAAGCCAACGAGCGCCTGGGCCTGCCAGCCGACCTGCGCGACTACGGCATCGGCGCGCAGATCCTCTCCGACCTTGGCCTGAGCTCAATCCGGATCCTCACCAACAACCCGAAGAAGATCAAGGGGCTGGAGGGCTACGGGCTGTCGGTCACCTCACAGATCCCGATCGAGCACGCCCCCAACGAGCACAACGCCGACTACCTGCGCACCAAGGCGCAGCGGATGGGGCACATCCTCCACCACCAGGGCCTCAACCTCGACGCCGAGCTGCTGCACACCGAGCGCGCGAGGGAGATCGAGCGCCGCGACGAGCAGGAGCACAAATCCTCGTGAGCGGCCAGGGCGGCCATTTCGCGATCGTCGTCGGCGGCTTCTACGAGCAGCTTGCGCAGCGGCTGATCGCCGGCGCCACGGCTGTATACGAGCAGGAGGACGCGACGTTTGAGATCTTCGAGGTGCCGGGCGCCTTCGAGCTGCCGCTGGCCGCCTCCTACGCTGCCGCCAGCGGCCGCTTCGACGGGGTCGCCTGCCTGGGCGCGGTGATTCGCGGCGAGACGAGCCATTACGACTATGTCTGCGCCGAGGCGGCGCGCGGCGTTCAGGACGTCTCCCTGCAAACTCACGTGCCCTGCGCATTCGGGGTGCTGACCTGCGAGAACATGGACCAGGCGCTGGCGCGTACCGGCGGTGGCAAGCGGGACCAGGGCGCCCACGCCGCGCAGACGACGTTGCGGATGGCGGCGTTGCGGCGTGAGCTCACCGCGCAGACGCCCGCCCTCGGCTAGACTCTCGCGACTATGGCAAAGGTATGTCACAGCTGCGGCAAGCGGCCCGCGTTCGGTCAGAGCAGGAGCCACTCGATGGTCGCCACTAAGCGGCGCTTTGAGCCCAACCTGCAGAAGGTCAGGATCCTCGTAGAGAAGGCGCCGAAACGCGTATACGTCTGCACACGCTGCCTGAAGGCCGGCAAGGTCGTCAAGGCGCTCTGACGGCCACGCCGTGAGCGACAGCGACCTCGCTCGCTTCCGCGCCGCGGTGGCCGGGGGCCTTGCGCATCTGGAGTCGCGCCGGCAGGAGGTCAACGACCTCAACGTCTTCCCTGTCGCCGACGGGGACACCGGCGACAACATGGCGCTCACGCTGCGCGCGGTGCTGGCCGAGCTCGACCGGCTGCAGGAGATCCACGGCGAGAAGGCGATCGACGAGATCGGGCGCGCGGAGATCGTCGAGTCGGTAGCAAGAGCGGCGCTGCTTGGCGCCCGCGGCAACTCCGGCGTGATCCTCTCCCAGCTGATCCGCGGCGCGGCGGAGGAGCTGGTCTCGCGGCCCGGCGAGCTGGTCGACGCCACCCTGATCGGTGCCGCGATCGCAAACGCCTCCGACAAGGCCTATTCATCGGTGCGTGAGCCGGCTGAGGGCACGATCCTGACCGTCGCGCGCGAGATGGCGCGGATGATCGCAAGCGACGTCGCGCACGCGACCGCGAGCCCGCGCCTCGGCCCGCAGACCTCGGCGCAAGCGCAGGACAGGGTGATCGCGGACACGCTGGCGCGCGGTGTGGTCGCCGGCGAGGAGGCCGTCAAGCGCGGCCCGGAGCTGCTTGCGGCGCTGCGCGAGGCGGGCGTCGTAGACGCCGGTGGCTATGGCCTGACCGTGATCTTTGCGGGCGTGGTCGCGGCACTGCGCGGGCAGGAGCCGCCGGAGCTCGAGCACCACGCCCCGGCGCGCATCAGCCATCCGCAGCACATCTCCGGCACCTACCGTTACTGCACGAACTTCGCCGTCACCGGCGTCGACCTGCGGCCGGCGGCGTTCATCGCGCCGCTGGAGGCGATCGGCGACTCGGTGCTCGTGGTCGGTGACTCCGCCACGCTGAAGGTGCACGTGCACACCGACGAGCCCGAGTTGGCGGCGGCCGTCTTTGACGATGCGGGCGAGGTCTCGCACTTCGACGTGGCGGACATGCGCATACAGGTGGCTGAGCGCGACGAGCGGCTTGCGGGGCAGGAGCACACCGAGCAGCAGATGCCGCTTCCCACCTTCGTCGGGAACGGCAACGGTGCTACTGCGCCCGCGGCGGCCGGCTCGGCGCGGATGCGTTGCGGCGCGCTCGCAGTGACCGCAGGCGCGGGGCTCACGCAGCTCTTCGCCGAGCTCGGCGCGCATGTGATCGACGGCGGCCCCACGCTCAACCCATCCACCTACGAGCTGCTTGCCGGCATCCACGAGATCGAGGCCGAGGAGGTCGTAGTGCTGCCCGGCAGCCGCAACGTCGTGATGGCCGCCGAGCGCGCCGCCGAGCTCTCCGACAAGCAGGTGCTGGTGGTGCGGGCGCTGAGTCAGCAGGCTGCGCTGGCGGCGGCGGTGGCGCTGATGCCCGAACGTGGCGTCAAGGAGAACGCGCAGGCGATGGACGCCGCGATCGAGCGCGTGCGCATCGGCGCGGTCGCGCCGGCCGCGCGCGACGACGCCCAGGGTCGCTTTCAGCGCGGCCAGGCCGTCGGGTTCCTGGAGGGGGAGGTGGTTGCATGGGGCGAGCCGCAGGCGACTCTGCTGGCGGTGGTTGAGCATCTGGCGCAGGAGGCCGAGCTGATCAGCGTGCTGTTCGGCAAGGGCGCGCCGCTTCGCGCCGGCGAGGTTGAGGCGATGATCGACGGCAGCATCGAGGCGGAGCTGGAGCTGCGCGAGGGCGGCCAGCCCGCCTACTGGTGGCTGCTCTCCGCCGAGTAAGGGCCTAGGCCCTAAGCGCCGGCCCGGCGCAGCCGCGGCCTGCAGCGACCGCAGCGCGCATCATCATGGGTTGCTGTGCAAGGCGCAGCCACCGCCAAACGACTCGCTGAGGGCGGCCCGGCCGATGCTCTTCCGTGCCGCCTGGGCTCGCGCACCCCGCTCTCCCGCGAGCAGATGCTCGGCGCGCCGGTGCGCTGGCCGCGGCCATCGGCGCTGGTCAGCCCGCTGCAGCGCAGCGCCCCCAAGCTCGCCGGCGCGCTGCAGAGCCTCGGGATCGCCACCGTCGGCGAGCTGATCGAGCATCTGCCGCGCGAGCTGCGCGCCAGCCGCAGCATCCAGACGCTGAAGGTGGGCGAGCAGGCCACGATCGCGGTGCAGGTCAGCTCGATCAAGCGTCGCACGATCCGGCGTCGGGGCGGCAGGAGCCTCACGCTGGTGGAGGCGGAGGTGCGCGACCACAGCGGATCGATCTCCGCCACCTTCTTCAACCAGCCCTGGCTTGTGGACCGCTACGGCGAGGGCGCCAAGCTGCTCCTACACGGCGCTCTGCGCCCCCGCCGCGGGTTCGCGGTCTCCCACCATGCGCTCGCGCCCGAGTCGGAGCCCGTGGCCGGCGAGGGGCATGACGCCGTTGCGCACTATCCGGTCACTGAAGGCGTCTCCTCCACGCAGATGCTCACGCTGGTGCAGCGCCACCGCGCCGCGATCGAGGAGATACCGGAGCCCCTGCCCGGCCGCCTGCGGGCCGAGCAGGGCCTGCCCGACCGCGCCGCGGCGCTCAGCGCGATGCACTTCCCCAGCGACGCGCAGCAGCAGGAGGCCGGCCGCAGGCGGCTGGCGTTCGAGGAGCTGCTGCTCTCCCAGATCGCCCTGCGCCACCGCCGCGCGCTGCACAGCGGGGCCAAGGCGCCGCCGCTGCGAGGTCCACGCGATCTGACGCAGCGTTGGCTGACAGAGAGCCTGCCGTTTGCGCCGACGGCCGATCAGGAGACTGCGATGCGCGAGATCGACGAGGACCTGGCCCGCGCGCAGCCGATGCAGCGGCTGCTGATGGGGGAGGTCGGATCCGGCAAGACGGTGGTCGCGCTCTACGCGATGCTGCGGGCCGTCGAGCACGGGATGCAGGCGGCGCTGATGGCACCCACGGAGACGCTCGCAGAACAGCACTTCGCCACCCTGCAGGCGCTGGCTCCCGAAGGCTTGATCGGCTCGGCGCTGCTGACGGGCTCAACGCCGGCGGCCAGGCGCCGGGATGCCCTTGGCAAGCTCGCCTCTGGCCAGCTGCAGCTGCTCGTCGGCACCCACGCGCTGATCGAGAGCGACGTCCAATTTGCACGCCTGGCCGTCGTAATCGTGGACGAGCAGCACCGCTTCGGGGTCGCTCAGCGGACCGCGCTGGGCGCGCGTGATCCGGCGCCGCACGTGCTGCACATGACCGCCACGCCGATCCCGCGCACGCTGTGGCTTTCCCAGTACGGCGACTTGGACGCCACGCGCCTGACGCAGCTGCCGGCAGGGCGCAAGCCGATCGCCACGCACGTGGCCAGCAGCTCCGCTGAGCGCGAGCGCGCCTACGAGCGTATCCGCGAAGAGCTGCGGGCCGGTCGCCAGGCGTTCGTGGTCTGCGCGCTGGTCTCCGAGTCCGAGCAGCTCGACGCGCGCGCTGCCACCGCCGAGTACGAGCGCCTGTCCTCCGGCGAGCTCTCCGGCTTTCGGCTAGGCCTGCTGCACGGCCAGATGCGCCCGCAGCAAAAGCAGGCCACGATGGCTGCGTTCGCTGGCGGTGAGACCGACGTTCTGATCGCAACGACGGTGATCGAGGTCGGGATCGACGTGCCCAACGCGACCGTGATGCTGATCGAGGACGCCGACCGCTATGGCATCTCCCAACTGCACCAGCTGCGCGGTCGGGTCGGTCGCGGCGGCCACGCCTCGCTGTGCCTGCTGTTCGGCTCCAAGACCTCGCGCCGGCTGCAGGCGCTCGCCCGCTACGACGACGGCTTCGCCCTGGCCGAGATCGATCTGCATCTGCGCGGCGAGGGCGATCTGGAGGATGCCGGCCAGGGCGTGCGCCAGAGCGGCCAGCGCGAGGGCAGGATCGCCCGCCTGCCGCAGGATACGCCGCTGCTCGAGGCCGCCCATGCGTGGGCGGGCAGGCTGCTGGGCACCGACCCCGACCTGGATGCGCCCGAGCATGCGCTGTTGCGGCATGCGCTCAGGGCCATCCCGGCATGAGAGTGATCGCCGGCCGCTTCGGCGGCCGCCGCCTGATCGCACCGCGCGGCTCGGGCACCCGCCCCACCGCAGACCGCGTGAGGGAGGCGCTCTTCTCGATGCTCGGCCCGGTCGAAGGCGTCAACGTGCTCGATCTGTTCGCGGGCACCGGCGCGCTGGGTATCGAGGCGCTTTCTCGGGGCGCGGCCGCCGCGGTGTTCGTCGAGCGCGACGGCGACGCGCTCTCGGCACTGAACGCCAACCTCGCCGCGCTCGGGCTGCAGCAGGCAGAGGGCCCCCAGGTGCAGGTGCGCTCCCGCGACGCCCTGGCCGCTATGGCCGACGCCCTTGCGCGTGGCGAGACATACGACTTGGTCTTCCTCGATCCACCATATGCGCAGGCCCACGCGCTGGGCCCAAGGCTCGCGCAGGATCTGCCGAGCCTGCTCTCACCTGGCGGCACGGTTGTGGTCGAGGCAGACCGCCGCGCGCCGCTTGCGATCGACCTGCCGGTGCGCCGGCAACGCCGATACGGAGACACTTCGATAACAATCCATGGCAGCGATGAGCGTTGATAAGTCGATAGCGGTCTGTCCCGGGTCCTACGACCCGGTCACCAACGGCCACCTGGACGTGATCCGGCGCACCGCCGACCTCTTCGACGAAGTGATCATCGCGGTCGTCAACCGCTCGGTGCGCAAGAGCGGCACGCTCTTCTCAACCGAGGAACGCGTCGGCTTCATCGAACGCGCGACCGCGGGTCTGCCCGGTGTGCGTGTGGAGCCGTTCACGACGCTCGTCGTGGACTTCGCACGCAGCGTCGGCGCTGGGGCGATCGTCAAGGGCCTGCGCGCGATCTCCGACTTCGAGTATGAGCTTGAGATGCACCAGCTCAACCGCAGGCAGGCCCCGGAGGTCGAGTCGGTCTACCTGATGGCCAGCTCGGAGTACAGTTTCCTCTCATCAAGCGGCGTGAAGGAGCTTGCGACCTTCGGCGGCAAGATCGACGATCTGGTGCCCGCGGAGGTTGCGGTTCGGTTGCAGGAAGAGTGCCAGCGCTGACGAACATGCACCGTGCAGGCCCGCAGATGCGGATTGCAACGACCCACCTCGATAGCATCATCGTCACCGTGGAGGTGACCTCAGCATGGACGTTCTCGTCCTGATCGACAAGCTCGACGACCTGGTTCACAACGCAAAGCCGGTCCCGCTCACCGACCAGGTGCGCGTGGACAAGGAGGAGATCTACGACATCCTCGACCAGATGCGCGCGACGATCCCCGAGGAGATCAAGCAGGCGCGCTGGATCGTCAAGGAGCGCCAGGAGATGCTCGCCGAGGCCAAGCGCGAGGCCGAGCGGATCCTGACCGAGGCGCGCGAGCGCCAGGAGCGGCTGCTCGGCGAGGAGGAGGTCACAAAGCAGGCCGAACGCGCGGCGGAGGACATCGTCGAGGAGGCCCGCTCGCGCGAGCGGGAGATCCGCCTGGGCGCCGAGGACTACGCCGATGAGATCCTCGGCACGCTGGAGGTCAACCTCTCAAAGTTCATCGCCGCGGTGCAGCGCGGCCGCGAGCGGCTGGCGGGCAAGGACGAGCCCGCCGAAGTTTCCTAGAGCGATCGCTTCCGACTCGGCTAGTTGTGCTGATCCCGATTGCGCTCACTATCGGGTAGGGTCACGCCCGTGAGCTCGCAGGTGAGGCATCGGCTCGAGGTCGCAAGGGTCCTCCTAGGCACGGGAATGATTGCCCCCGCACGCCCCGATCGGGCGGTGCGAGCAGTGCGTGCCCTGCGCCAGTGGGGCCCCACGCCAGCGGCTGCATACACTGGCTCCGCGGCGCGCTACCCGAAGCGGCTTGCGATCGTGGACGAGCGCGGCACGCTCACCTTCGAGCAGGTCCATCTGAGAAGCAACGCGCTTGCCCGTGGCCTGGCCGCCGAGGGTATCCGCGAAGGCGACTCGATCGCGATCATGTGCCGCAACCACCGCGGCTTCATCGAGGCGACGATCGCCTGCTCGAAGCTGGGCGTGGACGGCCTCTACCTGAACACCGCGTTCGCCGGTCCGCAGATCGCGGACGTGATGCGGCGCGAGAACCCCAAGGCGCTGATCTACGACCACGAGTTCGCCGACCTGGTGCGCGAGGGCGGGCAGGGTCGCACCCGCTTCGTCGGCTGGTGCGACCCCGGCGAGAGCCCCGAGGACCCGACGCTGGAGCAGACGATCGCCGCCTCCGCCGATGTCGACCTGACGCCGCCCACCGAGAAGGGCCGCGTGGTGATCCTCACCTCCGGCACGACCGGCACGCCAAAGGGCGCGGCAAGGAAACAGCCCGACTCGCTGGAGCCCGCCGCGGCGCTGTTCTCCAAGATCCCGCTGAAGGCGCGGCAGACGACGATGATCGCGGCGCCGATGTTCCACTCCTGGGGCTTCGCGCACTTCACGCTTGCGCTGCCGCTGGCCTCCACACTTGTGCTGCGGCGCAAGTTCGACCCAGAGGAGACGCTGCGCGCGGTGGCAGAGCATGGCGCCAGCGCGCTCGCCGTGGTGCCCGTGATGCTGCAGCGGATGCTGGAGCTGGCGCCCGAGACGATCGCCCGCTACGACGTCAGCTGCCTGCGCGTGATCGCCGCCAGCGGATCGGCGCTGCCGGGCGAGCTTGCGATCAGGGCGATGGACGCCTTCGGCGACGTGCTCTACAACCTCTACGGCTCCACCGAGGTCGCCTGGGCGACGATCGCCACGCCGGCCGAACTGCGCGCCGCCCCCGGCACCGCGGGCACGCCGCCGCTGGGCACTGTCGTCAAGCTGCTGGACGAGGGTGGGCGCGAGGTGCCGCATGGCCAGACCGGCCGCATCTTCGTGGCCAACGAGATGGTCTTCGACGGCTACACCGGCGGCGGCAACAAGGAGATCGTCTCCGGGCTGATGAGCACCGGCGACGTGGGCAGCCTGGATACGCAGGGCCGCCTGTTCGTCGAGGGCCGCGACGACGAGATGATCGTCTCCGGCGGCGAGAACGTCTTCCCACGCGAGGTCGAGGACCTGCTCTCCGACCATCCAGGGATCGAGGAGGCGGCGGTGATCGGCGTGCCCGACGAGGAGTTCGGCCAGCGCCTGAAGGCATTCGTGGTCGTACGCGAGGGCGCGGGCCTGACCGTGGAGGAGATCCAGGGCTACGTCAAGCAGAACCTGGCCCGCTACAAGGTCCCGCGCGAAGTCGTCTTCGTGGCGGAGTTGCCGCGCAACTCGACCGGCAAGATCCTCAAGCGCGAGCTGGCTGCGACCAGCTGAGCACGCCTGCATCGCCGCTAGCCTGGGGCTGTGCCCTCGCTGACCCATCTCTTCGACCTCGCCAGCCTGCACCTGCGCCCAGGCCAGGGCCGGCGCCTTGAGCTGAGCGTGCCGATGGATGGGATGACGCTCGGCGGGGAGGACTACGGGGTGGAGCCGGCGGTGGTGGGCGTGCAGCTGGAAGTTTCGCGGATGGCGGGGCCCGGGTACGCGCTGCGGATGATCTTCGAGGCGTCTCTGTGCGGACCGTGCATGCGCTGCCTAAAGGACGCCCGGCCGGTGCTGCACGTCGACGCCCGCGAGGTCGACGTGCCCGGGGGCGAGGGCGATCTGGACAGCCCGTACGTGCGAGAGGACACCCTCGACCTGGCCTCCTGGGCGCGCGATGCGTTTGTGCTCGCCGTGCCGGTGGCGGTGCTCTGCCGCGAGGACTGCAAGGGCCTCTGCGCGGTCTGCGCGGCTGACCTGAACGAGGCGAGGCGGGCGGGACTTCATCACTCGCACGAGAGCGAGCCAGACCCGCGCTGGGCCAAGCTGCGCGAGCTGAAGCTTGAGTAGGCGCCGGTTGCGCTAGCCTTCAGCGACCATGGCCGTCCCTAAGAAAAAGCAGTCACACACGCGCACCGCCACGCGGCGTGCCCAGCACCGCATCTCCACCCCGACCGTGAACGAGTGCCCGCGCTGCCACAGTCCGCGCCGGCCACATCGCGTCTGCCCGGTCTGCGGCACCTACGCCGGCCGCGAGGTCCTCGCGGGCGACGAGCACGGCCACGATCACGACCACGACCACTAGTCGGTGGGCGATGCGCCGTCCGTGAGGCGGATGGCGCGAACGCGACTTTGGAGGGATCGATGAGCGGGGATGGCGCGGGCGCACCGAGGCGCCCGGTGGTGGCCGTCGATGCCAACGGCGCCGACCTGGGGCCCGGCGAGGTGGCCGCGGGCGCGGCGCTTGCTGCGCAGCAAGGGGTGAAGGTGCTGCTATTCGGGCCCGCGGAGGAGATCGGCGCGCCTGGAAGCGGGGTGGAGGTCGTGGACGCTCCAGTCTCGATTGCCAAGAGCGCGGACCCCGCACGGGCGGCGCGCGCGACTCCCGATGCCTCGATCGTGCAGGCCGCACGCGCGGTGGCTGAAGGGCGCGCCGACGCACTCGTCTGCGCAGGCGGCACCGGCGCGGCGCTCGCCGCCGGCCTGTTCAACATCAAGCGCGCCAAGGGCATCCACCGGCCGGCGCTGGCGCTGCCGCTGCCTGTTCCCGGTCACACGGTGACGCTGCTGGACGTCGGCGCCAACTCCGAGGCGCGCCGGGAGCATCTGGTGCAGTTCGCTTTCATGGGCGCCGCGCTGGTGGGCAGCGTCTTCGACGTGGCGCGCCCGCGTGTGGCTCTGCTCTCAAACGGCGCCGAGCGCGAGCGCGGTAGCACGCTGGTGCAGGAGGCGCACGCGGAGCTGCGGCAGCGCAGCGCGGGGGCGCCCTTCGAGTTCGTCGGCAACGTGGAGGGCGGCGACGTGCTGGCCGGGGTGGCGGAGGTGATCGTGACCGATGGCTTCACTGGCAACATCGCGCTGAAGCTGATCGAGGGCGTCTCCTCGACCGTGCTCGGCGCGGTGCGCCAGGCGGCGGAAGGCTCGCCGCGCAGCAAGCTCGGTGGCGCGCTGCTGCTGCCCTCGCTACGGGCCTTTCGCGACCAGATCGACCCGGAGGGCCAGGGCGGCGCATACCTGCTCGGCCTGCGCAGCCTCGGGGTCGTGCCGCACGGGAAGTTCAGCAGCCGAGGTTTCGCCGAGGCGATCCTGCGCGCGCAGCGGGGGGCGCAGGAGCAGCTTGCCGATCGCACGCACGCCGCGCTGGAGGCCGCCGGAGCGCTGCGCAGCGTGCCGGTCGGCGACGCGGAGTCGGCCGTCGAGCGCTCCGCATCCGGGCTGGACGCTAGCCTGCCAACCCAATGACTGAGAGGCCCGATCAACCTGCCTGCACGCCTGGATGCGGCCGATGGCCTTCGCGGAGCTGTGTCCTCGGACCTCGACGTGGCGCTGCCACGCCTTCGATCCTGCGTCCTTGCTCCACTCGACCCTCGACCACCCCAGTCGCACATGCATTTTGACCGGACCTCTAAGGACCAGGTGCTGGAGCTGATCAGGGACCATCTCGCCGACGAGCTGGACCTCGATCCGGGCAAGATTCAGGAAGACACGCGCTTCAAGGAGGACCTGGAGGCCGACTCGCTTGACCTCTACACCCTCGTTCAGGAGCTCGAGGACAACTATGGGATCAAGATCTCCGATGAGGACGCGACCGGGATTCTCACGGTCGGGCAGGCGGTCGACTACGTGCTGGCCCATGCCGCCTAGCGGGTTGCGGAACGCCTCAGAGAACGAAGGGGACGGCACGGGCACTGAGCTGCCGGCCCCGGTGAGCCTGGAAGCGCTGCTGGACGCGCTGCCGGCCGACCTTGCCACGCAGGTCTTCACCCACTCCTCTTGGAGCGAGCGGCGCGGCGCCTCATACGACCGCCTCGCGTTCCTCGGCGACAGCGTGCTTGCGCTGGCTGTGACTTCGCATCTCTACCCGCGGCTGGAGGCCGACCGCTTCGGGGCGGGGAGGCTGACGAAGATCAGGGCGCAGGCGGTCTCGGGACCGTCGTGCCGGGCGGTCGCCGAGCGGCTGGGCGTGACTCGGCGCCTGCAGGCAGCGGCGCCGGCCGAGCTTGCGCACGGCGCGGCCGGGATGCTCAACACAGAGCGGGTACTGGCTTCGGTGATCGAGGCCGTGATCGGCGCTTGCTTTCTGAACGTCGGCTACGAGCGCACCGCCGCGGCGGTGGTGGAAGCGTTCACGCCCGAGATCGAGCAGGCGCTGGAGCACCCGGTGGACTTCAAGTCGGCGCTGCAGGAGTTGCTGGCACAGCGCGGCGAGGTGGTCAGCTATGCGGTCACGCAGGAGACAGGCCCACCGCACGACCGCATCTTCGAGGTCGCTGCCTGCGTTGACGGGAAGACGATCGGCAGCGGCAACGGTCGCAGCAAGAAGATCGCCGAGCAGCACGCCGCAAGACAGGCGGTCGAGCGGCTGCAGGAGGCATGATGGGCATGCCCAAGACAAACACGAGGAGGGCCTGAGCACGTGCACCTGCGATCGCTGACGCTGAAGGGCTTCAAGTCCTTTCCCGACCGCACCCGCCTGGACTTCGGGCCGGGAGTGAGCGTGGTCGTGGGTCCCAACGGCTCTGGCAAGTCAAACGTCACCGACGCGGTGCTGTGGGCGATGGGCGAGCAGTCGCCGCTGGCGGTGCGGGGCGCCTCGATGCAGGACGTGATCTTCGGCGGTGGCAGGGGCGTGCAGGCGCGCAGCGCCGCCGAGGTGGAGATCGTGCTCGACAACTCCGACGGCTCGGTCAGCGTGCCCTTCAGCGAGATCTCGATCGTGCGTCGCCTGGACCGCTCCGGTGAGGGCGAATACTGCCTCAACGGCGCCCGCTGTCGCCTCGCGGATGTGCTGGAGGCGCTCTCCGACACCGGCCTTGGCAAGGAGAGCCACTCGGTCATCTCCCAGGGCCGCGTCGAGTCGATCGTGATGAGCAAGCCGCGCGACAGGCGGCTCCTGATCGAGGAGGCCGCGGGGCTTGGCAAGCACCGCCGCCGTCGCCGCCGCGCGCAGCTCAAGCTCACAAAGACCGAGGAGAACCTGGACCGGGCGCTGGACGTCGAGCGCGAGGCGCGTAGCCGGCTGCGGCCGCTCAAGCGTCAGGCCGAGGCCGCGGAGCTGCATGAGCGGCTGGAGCGCCAGATGCTCGAAGCGCGCCTGAGCCTGGCCTGCGAGGAGGCGCGCGTGCGGCGTGCAGAGCTTGGCGAGGCGGAGTCGCAGGTGCGCAGCGCCAGGGAAGCTCAGGCGGAGATCCAGGGGCGGCTGCAGGCCGTCGTCGTACGCCGCGGGGACGCGGAACGCGCGCTTGCGGAGCGCGCCAGCCAGCGTGATGCACTCTCGCGGCGTGTTTATGGCGCCCGCTCTGCGCAGGAGCGGCTGCAGTTGCGCGCCGAGCAGGTCGGCAGAACGCGGGAGTCGATTGCGGCGCGGATCGAGCAGACCGGTCGCGAGCTGGCGAGCCTGGAGGCGCTCGTGGAGCAGGAGCGCGAGCAGCACGAGGATGCCGATCGCCTGCAGGCGCTGGAGGAGGCGCTCACTGAGCTGCTGGAGCAGCAGGAGCAGGTCTTGCAGCGCGAGCTCGAGCAGCTGGGTGTGGAGTGCGAGCAGGCCGCCAAGCGCGCCGTCGAGCTGGAGCAGGAGGCACAGCAGGCGCGGGACGCCCGCGCCGAGGCTGACCAGGGCGCCGAGAGCGCGCGCGAGGCGCTGCGGGGAGCCGAACGAGAAGCGCAGGAGGCGCGGCGCGCCTCCGCGCAGATAGGCGCGGAGCTGGCGGCGGCCAACCAGTTCCTGCGCAGCCATTCCCATCCGCTGGCGCGGCAGGCCGGCGCGTCCGGGGAGTCGCCCGTGCAGGCGCTGGGGGAGCTGCTGGGCGTGGAGAAGGGGTGTGAGCTGGCGGTCGCAGCGGCGCTCGGCGGGCGCCTGGAGGCTGCGCTTGTCGACGACATGGCGGGCGCCAAGCGGCTGCTCGACGCTGCCGGCCCCGACGGCGGCAGCGCGCTGCTAGCCGGCGGCGATGGGCCCGGCGCCGAGGATCTCGCCGGCGAGCCGCCGGCACCGGGGGCGCGGGCGCTCGCGGACATGCTGAGCGGTCCCGACCCGATCGTGGCGCTCGCCCGGCGTCTGCTGCACGGCGCCTGGCTTGTGCAGAGCTTGGAAGAGCTGCCCGACTCGTTCGCGGGAGTCGCCGTCACGCGCGCCGGCCGGGTCTGGTTTGCGCAGCTGCGCGAGGTGCGCCAGGTTGCCGAGGGCGGCGCCGAGCGGGTGCTTGCGATGCGCAACGAGCGCGACACGCTGATCGCCGCAACCGAGCAGGCCGCGCAGGCAGAGCACGCGGCGCAGAGCGCCGTGGAGCGGGTGCTGCAGAGCGTCCGTGAGGCCGACGGTGCGCGCGAGCAGGCCGAGCGGATGCTGCGCGAAGCCGAGCGCGCGCTCGGCGAGGCGCGCGAGGAGGAGCGCCGCGCCAAGTGGGTAATGGAGCGCCGGCGCAACTCTCCGCAGGAGGGCCCACTCGCGGTGCGTCGCGCCCAGCTTGAGGGCGAGCTTGCGGCGGAGCGCCGGCAGGCGCAGCGCGTGGAACGTGAACGCCAGGAGCGCGCCAGGCGCACGCTTGCGCTGCAGGCGATGCTCGCCGCCGATGGAGAGCTGACGCCCGCCGCCGAGCGGCTCGCGGTTGCGATCGGGGGTGCGCTTGAGGCGGTCGCTGCACGGGTGCGGGAGCTGGAGGAGGTGCTTGCGGCCGACAGCCAGGCCGGTGAGCAGATGGCCGCCGAGCTGCGCTCATGTGCCGCCGAGGAGGCCGATATCCAGGTAGGGCTGCGGCGCGAAGGCGAGGCTGTGACTGCGGCCGAGGTTGCGGCGCAACGGCTGCGCGATGCGGTTGCGGAGATCGAGCTGGAGCTTGCCGCGGTCGCGGAGGGGCTGCAGATCAAGCAGCCCTCGCCGGAGACAGAGCCGCCCCTGGAGGCGCAGGAGGAGCAAGGCCTCAAGGATCGCCTGGAGCGCCTGCGGCGCCGGCGTGAGCAGCTTGGCCCGGTCAACCCGCTGGCCCAGGAGGAGTACGCGGAGGCGCTTGCTCACGTCGAGGAGCTGGAGGCCCGGCGGGGCGATCTGGAGACGGCGCTGCGCGAGCTGCGCACGGTGATCCGCGACACCGACCGTCAGATCCAGGAGACCTTCCAGCAGACCTTCGACGCCGCTGCCCGCAACTTCGAGGAGTTGGCCAAGGAGGTCTTCCCGGGCGGCAGCGGGCGCCTGCGTCTGGTCAGCGATGAGCAGGGGCCAAGGCAGGTGCTCGGTGGCCAGGAGCCGCAGGATGCCGAGCAGGCGGAGTCTGCGGCCGACGCGGAGGCGGGCGAGCAGGAGGAGGATGACAAGCTCGCCAGCGAGCGGGACCAGCTGCTGGGCGTGGAGATAGAGATAACGCCCGCAGGCAAGTCGGCCAAGCGCCTCTCGCTGCTCTCCGGCGGCGAGAAGTCGATGACCGCGCTGGCTTTCCTGTTCGCAGTCTTCCTGGCCAAGCCGTGCCCCTTCTACATCCTGGACGAGGTCGAGGCGGCGCTGGACGACCTCAACCTCGACCGCTTCCTGGCGCTGCTGCGCCGCTACGCCGACCGGGCGCAGTTCATTGTGATAACCCACCAGAAGCGCACGATGGAGGCCGCCGACTGGCTCTACGGCGTCTCGATGGGCGGTGATGGGGTCTCGAAGGTGATTTCGCGCCGGCTGCCGCCGGAGGCGCAGGACGGCCATGGTCTTGACGAGGCGGCTGCGACGCCCAAGCTGGAGGCCGCCTGAGTTGTAGGGCCGGGCGGTCGCAGGCTCAAATCCTGTCTCCCCGATCGGAGGATCTACCAGGAGCGCCCGACGCGCCAAGTCGGCCGATCGCGGTATAGCGCGCGCCTGGACCGCACACGAAACCGCCCACGGCCGGCCAAATAGCCCCCAACCACGTCTCCAACCCCTGTCTCCCGAGAGGCGGTCAGAGGCCGCTTTGGCCAGATATCAGTTGGGGCGTAGCGCGCCTCAGGCGGCCGCGAGGGCTTGCGCGACCTCGTCGGCGTTGGTCTCGATCCGGCTGGGGACGGTGATGCTGAGCTTGCCGTCCCGCTCCAGCAGCCACTTCGCGTTGACGATCGTAAGCCCGATCACCTGCCCGTCGGTGTCGAGACGAACCGCGTGGCCCTCCGGAGTGCCGACGGTGTCTACGGCCGCCTGGCGCTCACCGCGGCGCAGATAGAGCACGTCGCCCTCTGCGTCGTAGGAGACGTGATCGAACTCGTATGGGCCGATACGAACCATGCTCATCGCTAAAAGCGTACCTCGCGGAGGTCATTTGACTGCGGAAATGCGGTGACGATGCGATCGACGTCGCCATGAAGCTCGGTCACGACGCGAATCCAGCGAAGCGGTCGGTCCCGGCGAAAGTAGCGTTCGCGTCCTGCTCGCGGGTCCGGTTCGCGGTGGTCGGGCGCCTGAACGGCAGCCATCGTCTCGGAGAGACGCCCATTCATCTCGATGTGCGCATCGAGTATGTGATCCCATGCCGCCCTCGGGATTGCGGCTCTCGGCGATGACCTCCGCTTGCATGGCTGACCAAGGCTAGAAGTCGACGGGGATGGCCGAGACCACGGCTCAGGCCCCAGCCGCCTGAGATAGTCTCGCCCGCCGATGGCAAGGCAGTGGAGCGATCTCTTCATCACCGACGACGGCTCCGGCGCGCCGGAGCTCGACGCTGAGCAGCGCGTCGGCTTCTTGCGACGCCTGCGGACGAGCCTGTCGAAGACCAGGCAGGCGCTCTCCGGCGAGATCCAGGCCACGCTCTTCCAAAGCCTCGACGATCAGACTTGGGAACGCCTGGAGGAGGCGCTGATCATGGCCGACGTGGGCGTGGCCACTACTGCGGCGGTCGTGGCCGAGCTCGAACGCGAGGCGGGCGAGGGGCGGCTGAGCTCCGGGCCCGAGCTCTCCGAGCGCCTGATTGCGCTGCTGGCAGACACCGCGAAGGTGGGGGAGGGCACGATCGACATCAGGCCCCACCCGACCGTGATCATGGCGGTCGGCGTAAATGGCACCGGCAAGACCACGACGATCGGCAAGCTCGCCTGGCACCTGCAGCGCGAGCTCGGCAAGAAGGTGCTGCTCGGCGCCGCCGACACATTCAGGGCCGCCGCCAGCGAGCAGCTGCAGGGCTGGGCGCAGCGCGCCGGCTGCGAGATCATCACCGGGCCCGAGGGATCGGACCCCGGCGCCGTGGCCTTCGAGACCGTCGCGGCCGCGCAGGCGCAGGGCTTCGACGTGGCGATCATCGACACCGCCGGGCGCCTGCACAACAAGGCCGACCTGATGAACGAGCTCGGCAAGGTGGGCCGGGTGATCTCTCGCCAGATCGAAGGCGCCCCTCACGAGACGCTTTTGACGATCGACGCGACCACGGGCCAAAACGGGCTGCGCCAGGCGAAGATGTTCGCCGAGACGGTCACGATCGGCGGCGTCGTTTTGACCAAGCTCGACGGCACCGCCCGTGGTGGGATCGCCCTGGCGATCGCCAGGGATCTGGGCCTGCCGGTGAAGCTGATCGGCGTGGGCGAGTCGCTGGAGGACCTGCGGCCCTTCGACCCTGAGGAGTTCGCACGCGCCCTGATAACGGCGGAATGATCCCGCGGTGCGATAATCGGTGTCATGGACGCAGGGATCGTCCTCCTGGTGGCAGCTTGCCTTTTCGGTATAGGAGAGATGCACACGGGCGGCTTCTTCCTCGGGCCGTTCGCGATTGGCGCGTTGATCGGCGCGGTGCTGGGCTTCGCGGGCGCGGGGCTCGCGCCCAGCCTGATCGTCTTCGCCCTGGTCTCGCTGCTGACCCTTGCGATGCTGCGCCCGCTGGCGCTGCGGCACAGGCGGCTGCCGCCGGCCGTGCGGACGGGCGCCGCGGCGCTGGTCGGCCGTGACGCGGTCGTACTGGAGCGGATCGCAAACCACGAAGGCGTGGGATGCGTGAAGATCGGCGGCGAGGTGTGGACTGCGCGCAGCTATGACGATGACGAGGTGATCGATCCCGGTGAGCAGGTCCAGGTCGTCGAAATTAGGGGCGCGACCGCGCTCGTGATGCATTAGGGGAGCCCCATAAGGCTCCCGCGAGGCGCAGCAGGCGAGCGCTGAAAGAAAGGAACCGGGTCAGAGATGGTCGCATTGATAGTCGCCGCGGTGGTCGTGATCTTCGCGCTGTTCGTTGCAGCGAGGGCGATCAGGATCATCCCGCAGGCAAGGGCCGGGGTGGTCGAGCGCCTCGGGCGCTATAGCCGCACCCTGGAGCCGGGCCTTGCGGTCGTGACCCCGTTCGTCGAACGCGTGCGCCCGCTGGTCGACCTGCGCGAGCAGGTGGTGAACTTCTCGCCCCAGCCGGTGATCACCGACGACAACGTGGTGGTCGCGATCGAGACGGTGCTGTACTTCACGATCACCGACCCGCGCTCGGCCAGCTATGAAGTCGCCAGCCCCCTGCAGGCGATCGAGCAGCTGACCGTGACCACGCTGCGAAACGTGATTGGCGGCCTGACGCTGGAGCAGACGCTCACGGCGCGCGAGAACGTCAACGCCGAGCTGCGAACGGTGCTAGACGAGGCGACCGGCAAGTGGGGGATCAGGATCAACCGCGTGGAGATCAAGTCCGTCGATCCGCCGCAGGACATCAGGGCGGCGATGGAGAAGCAGATGCGCGCAGAGCGCGACCGTCGCGCCGCGATCCTCACCGCAGAAGGCGAGCGCCAGGCGGCGATCCTCACCGCCGAAGGCGAAAAGCAGGCGGCCGTGCTGCAGGCCGAAGGCGAGAAGCAGGCGGCGATCTTGCGCTCCGAGGGCGAAGCGCAGGCGATCGACACAGTCTTCAGCGCGATCCACGCAGGTAAGCCGGATAAGGCGCTGCTCAGCTACGAATACCTACAGATGCTGCCGCAGCTGGCCGAAGGAAACGCGAACAAGGTCTTCGTCGTGCCCTCCGAGTTCGCGGCGGCTTTCGGCGGCATCGGCGAGGCGCTCTCCGGCCGTCTCGATCGCCAGGAGCAGGGCGCCGATGGCCCCAAGGATCCGCAGCTGCCCGCGCCAGGCAAGCGCCCGCAGCAGGACTGATCACGGCTTAGATGTTCGAGGCGCTCTCCGAGAAGCTGCAGGCCACGCTTGCCGACGTGCGGCGACACGGCACGCTGAGCGAAGCGGACATCGACGCGGCGATGCGCGAGATCCGTCTCGCGCTGCTTGAGGCGGACGTCAACTTTAAGGTCGTGCGGAGCTTCACGGCCGACGTGAAGCAGCGCTGCCTTGGTGCCGAAGTCGTCGGCAAGCTCAACCCCGCCCAGCAGGTGATCAAGATCGTCGCCGACGCGCTGGCGGAATTGATGGGGGCCTCCTCAGCCATGCCCGAGGCCAACGGCGAGTCAGCGCAGCCCGAGCGCAAGCTGCGCTTCGCCTCCAGCCCACCCACCGTGATCCTGATGGCCGGCCTGCAGGGCTCCGGCAAGACGACCGCCGCCGCCAAGCTTGCGCGTCATCTGCGTGAGGAGCACGGCTCCGCGGTCGCGCTGGCGGCCTGCGACGTCTACCGCCCCGCCGCAGTGGAGCAGCTCGTAAAGGTCGGCGCGCAAGCGGAAGCCACCGTCTATCAGCAGGGCACCGAAAAGGACCCGGTGGAGATCGCCGCCTGGGCGCTGCAGCAGGCCAAGCTGGACGGCAAGGACGTGCTGATCGTCGACACCGCCGGCCGGCTGCACATAGACGAGGACCTGATGGCCGAGCTCGTGCGCATCGGCGAGGCGGTCAAACCGGACGACGTGCTGCTTGTGCTGGACTCGATGACCGGCCAGGACGCGGTCGGCGTGGCCGAGAGCTTCGCCGAGGCGGTGCAGTTCGACGGCGTGGTGATGAGCAAGCTGGATGGAGACGCCCGCGGCGGCGCGGCGCTCTCGGTGCTCGCAGTCACCGGCAAGCCGATCCTCTTCGCCTCCACCGGGGAGCGCCTGGAGGAGTTCGAGCGCTTCCACCCCGACCGGATTGCCCAGCGGATCCTCGGTATGGGCGATGTGATGAGTTTGATCGAGACCGCCGAGCGCGAGTTCGACGAGCAGCAGGCGATCGATATGCAACGCAAGCTGCGTCGCAACGAGTTCGGCCTCGACGACTTTCTGGATCAGCTGAAGACAATCCGCCGGATGGGCCCGCTGACCAACCTGCTCGGGATGATTCCGGGCCTCGGCGGCCATCAGTTGCGCAACATGAACGTGGACGAGCGCGAGCTCGACCGGCTGCAGGCGATCATCCTTGCGATGACCCCGGATGAGCGGCGGCGGCCGGAGAGCATCAACGGATCGCGGCGCCTGCGGATCGCCAAGGGATCCGGCACCAACGTCCAGCAGGTCTCGCGGCTGATCAAGCAGTTCGCCCAGATGCGCAAGGTGATGCGTCAGGTCGGACGCGGCAAGATGCCCGACATCGGCGCGCTGATGCGTCAAGCGCGCTGAGTCCCGCTAAGCTGTTGCGCTTCCGGATAACCAGGAATCAGAGAGGACGACGTGTCAGTCAGGCTTAGGCTCACGCGAGTGGGCGCCAGGAAGGATCCAAAGTGGCGGGTGGTCGTGGCCGACCAGCGCTCTCCGCGCGACGGGCGCGTGATCGAGACGCTCGGCCACTACGACGCGCAGACCAATCCCTCCACGATCGTGATCGACGAGGAGCGGGCGCGCACCTGGCTGGCGCGCGGCGCGCAGCCCTCGGAGGCCGTCGCCAAGCTGCTGCGCATCCAGGGCATCGGGCCGACCGGCCAGGCCTGAGAGGGGCGCGCTCGTTGTCTGAGCGGGAGCAGCAAGGGACCGACGGCTCCGCAGGCAGCCGTACGGGCTCGCGCACGGTGGAGGATCTGCTTACTTACCTGGCGCGTGGGCTGGTCGACCATCCCGAGGAGGTGGTCGTCGAGCGCTTCGACGAGGAGCAGGAGACGATCCTGCTCGAGCTGAGCGTTGCCGAGGATGACTACGGCAAGGTGATCGGCCGCGGCGGGCGCACCGCCCAGGCGCTGCGCACGGTCCTGCGCGCGAGTGCCGACGCTCAGGGGCACCGGGTGCTCCTTGACATCGTCGACTGAGAGGAAGCCGGACGCCGCTGCGCCGGCGCGAATATCCGCCGGGCGCGTCGGGCGCCCGCACGGCCTGGACGGCGGCTTTCATGTCACCGGCGCGCGAGCACGCCTGCTTGGCGCCGGTGCGGCCGTGCAGGTCGGCGATCGCGCGCTGGTCATCGAGCGGCGCGGCGGCACCGAGCAGCGTCCCGTCCTGCATCTGTCCGGCGTCGGCGACCGTGATGCAGTCGCGGCGCTGCGGGGCCTTGAGATCACCGTGGCGGTGGAGCACGCGCCGGAGCTCGGGGAGGGCGAGTTCTGGGCGCATGAGCTGGAGGGGTGCCTGGTCTGCGACGGCGAGCGTTCGATCGGCACGGTCACGCGGCTTGTCGAGCTGCCCTCCTGCGAGGCGTTGGAGATAAGCCGTGAGCAGGGGCCGGCGCTACTGGTGCCGATGATCAAAGACGCGATCAGGAACGTGGACATGCGGTTGCACAGGATCGACATCGACCTGGGCTTCATCGGGGAGGCGCAGTGAACATCGATGTCTTCACTCTCTTTCCAGAGTGGTTTGAGTGGTTCTACGGCCAGCGGCATGTCGAAAATGCGCTGGCGGCCGGCTCCATGCTCTCCTGCGTGGACATTCGTGCACAGACACCGCTGAGCGGCGGCCAGGTGGACGACACGCCCTACGGCGGCGGCGCGGGCATGGTGCTGCGAGTCGACGTGATGGACGCGGCGCTGAAAGGCCATTACGGCGTGGACCCGGTGGCGCTGCGGGAGCAGCGGCGGGTGATCGCGCTCACACCCTCGGGCCGGATCTTTGACGAGGATTACGCAACCGAGCTTGCGGGCGAGAGCGAGATCACGCTGCTGTGCGGCCGCTACGAGGGCTTCGACGAGCGGATCGTCGAGCACTTCGCCTCCGAGACGCTCTCGATCGGCCGCTACGTGCTGGCCGGCGGCGAGCTGGCGGCGATGGTCGTCTGCGACGCGGTGATGCGCAAGCTGCCGGGTGCGCTTGGCCATGAGGACTCGGTGGTCGAGGAGTCCTTCAGCAAGGCGCTTGCGGGCGCGCCGGAGTACCCGCACTACACGCGCCCCGCCGAGTATCGAGGCTGGGGCGTGCCCGAGATCCTGCTCTCAGGCCATCACGAGCGGATCAGGCAATGGCGGGCTCAGCGCAGCGCGGAGCGGGAGATCGCGGTGCGCTCCGGAGCGGCTGAGGGCCAGGCAGGCAGCTGACGCTCCGCGCAGAGCCCGCCGTCCGCTACCATTGCGGGCCGCGTCGTCGGGCATGCGCGCGTCTGCGCGCCCCAGTCCCGCCGGCAACACTCACCCAGACCATGAGCAGCGTCATCGACAAACTCGAGCGCGCGCAACTGCGCCGCGTCCCACAGTTCGCCGCCGGCGATCGCGTCCGCGTTCACTTCCAGGTGATCGAGGGCACAAGGCGCCGCGTGCAGGTCTTTGAGGGCGTCGTGATCAAGCGCCAGGGGCACGGGGTGAGGGAGACGTTCACGGTGCGCAAGAACTCCTTCGGCGTCGGCGTGGAGCGCATGTTCCCGCTGCACTCGCCGAAGATCGAGCGCATCGAGGTCGCCGCACGCGGCGACGTCAGAAGGGCAAAGCTCTACTACCTCCGCGACCGGGTCGGCAAGCGCGCACGCGTGCGCGAGCGCCGCTACACCGGGCCCGAGGAGGCCGTGGAGCCAGGGTTGCTGGCACAGGCAGAGCCTGAGCCGCAGCAGCCCGAGACCGCCGAGGCCGATCAGCCGCAGGGGACGGCTGAGGATGCTGGTGCTGAGGCGGTCGCAGAGGTGGCGGACACTCCGGAGCAGCAGGCGCCGGAGGATGGCACGGAGCAGGCCGGCGAGCCCGCGGCGGATGCACAGGCCGCTGGGACGGACGGCAACGATGCGCAGGCATCATCCGAGGCCACGGAGTCCGCTGCCGAGCCTGAGAGCGCGTGAGCACCGCGATCAGGTCGCGGGCCGGCTCGCTGGTCGAGCTGGTGGTGATCGTCGCCGTCGCGCTCGGCTTGGCGCTGCTGATCCAGGCCTTCATCGTCAAGCCCTACAAGATCCCCAGCGGGTCGATGGAACCGACGCTGAAAGTGGGTCAGCGCGTGCTCGTGGACCGCATCGGTATGCACTTCGGGGGGCCATCGGTCGGGGACATCGTCGTCTTTCACCCGCCGCAGGGCGCAGAACAGGAGATCTGCGGTGCCGTTGCGGCGCCGCCATACATGGTCAGCTACGGCGGCGCGCCATGCTCCAAGGCGGCACCCAAGGAGGCGAGCGTCAACTTCATAAAGCGTGTCGTCGCCGGCCCCGGGGAATGGATCTACGTCAAGGAAGGCCACGCCTACACCTCCAAGAGCCGCCACAGCTCATTCAAGCGCGAGCACGACCCCTACATCGCCCCCTGCGGATCGAGCCCGGAGTGCAACTTCCGCACCCCGATCGAGATTCCGCCCGAACACTGGTTCATGATGGGGGACAACCGTGGCGAATCAGACGACAGCAGGTTCTGGGGGCCGGTGCCCACGAGCTGGGTCATCGGAGTGGCGTTTGCGACCTACTGGCCGCCTGATCGCGTCGGGCTGCTCTAACTCGGAGAGTTGCTGAGCATGCCGGTTGCCACCTCGCCCAAGCCCGCGGAAGGGGCCAAGGCACGCGCCGCCCGAAAGAAGGCCGCCCGCTCTGGCCGCAGGCTGTTCAAGTTCGACAGGGAGATCGGTACCCGGCTTGTGGCCGGGGCTGATGAGGCGGGCCGGGGCTGCCTGGCCGGGCCGCTGGTGGCGGCCGCGGTGCTCTTCGACGTGCAGGAGCTCACGCCGGCGAGGATCAAGGCGCTCAGCGATCTCGATGACTCCAAGCAGCACACGATGGAGGCGCGAGAGCGGATGTACCCGGTGATCATCGAGACGGCCGTGCGGGTGTCGGTGGTGACCAGGAGCGCTCGCGGCATCGACAGCTTCGGGCTGCACCGGACCAACCTCACCGCGCTTGCCGACGCGCTGCGGAGGGTCTCAGCGGATTGCGAGGAGGAGGAGGTCACTCGGGTTGTCGATGGGTTCTCGCTGCCGGACCTGGAGCTGCCGCACACGGCGGTCGTGGGAGGCGATGCGCGCAGCGCCGCGATCGCGGCGGCCTCGATCATCGCCAAGGTAACCCGGGATCGCTTCATGCACCACGCCGACGCGCTGCATCCCGGATGGAGCTTTGCTCAGCATGTCGGCTACTCCACGCCCGAGCATCGCGAGGCGATACTGCGCTTGGGGCCAAGCCCCCTGCACCGGATGTCATTTCAGTCGGTGGCGTACGCGCAGCTGGCGCTGATCTGACGTAGGGGTGTGCCCGTGCCAGCCGGCTACGCGGCGAGGGAGTCGGTCAGTGGGAGCCGCCGTGGGCAGTCATCGCTTTCTCACCAAGCGCCTTCGACGTGATCAAGACGCAGAACGCTGTCTGTTTGCGTCGACCACGACACCGATCGCGTCAAAGCGCAGCTCTCGCGCGAGGAGAGGAGAGGGGCGATCAGCCAACCAGGCAGCTGCCAGGCGGCGTAGACGCGCTCTCTGGCGAGGCCGCAGCCCGTCCAGCGGGGCGGGCAGATGGCGGCCTGATTGGGCTGACGCGCGCCTTGTCTTGACCTCGACGAATACCGCCTTGCGATGAAGCCGTCAATGGCAGGCAGGCGAACGAGTTTCAGCATGAGCCATGCCGGCCCTCACCAAGCTCCTTCGACATGATCGAGGCGCAGAACATTACCCGCTGGATCAACTACGACGCCGATCGCATCGAAGCGCAGCTCTCGCGCGAAGAAGGGAGACGTGCGCTCAGCCAGCCAGGCGGCAGCAAGGCGCCGTAGGCGCGCTCTCTGGCGAGGCCGCAGCCCTTCAAGCGGGGACGGCAGATGCCTCGATTGCGTTGAGGCGAGTCTCGTCTTAACCTCGACGAAGGCGATGGCGGACCCATTGAACGCCACGACGTCGATCTCGCCATGGCGGCTGCGGTAGTTGCGGGCGAGGATCGCGAAGCCGAGACGTTCCAGGTGGGCGACCGCAAAGTTCTCGCCGAGGCGCCCAAGGGCACGGCGAGGATCCTCTGGAGGCTTGGTCGGCGGGGTCGGGGGCTCGACGTGGGCGATGCTCGCAAAGCATGGCGGGCGCTTGGGACGGGAGACGCGGCGCAGTCACGACAGATCCGTTTTGAAACGTGTCGAGAACGTAGACAGTGGATTGGGTGGAGTCCGCTGAGCGCCGCACCGGGCGCGAAGCTCGGCGGAGCGAGCGAAGCTCACGAGCAGTCCAGCGATGTGCATCAGGACGTCGTTTGCAGCATGATTTCGTCGGCTGCTAGGGCGGCGCGGGAGGCGAAGACGAAGCCATCGAGGCGATGGATCAGGCCAGCTCGCGCAAGTCGCGCGAGACTGTCGGACGCGGCTACCGGGTCTCTGATCACTCGCGCGATCTCATCAACCGACCACGGACGCTGCGCATCCCTCCCAAGTAGCGCATCAAGGACCGCACCGTCGACGTCGGCATCTTTCTCCTGCTGGTTTTGCATCGGAACCTCCTTCAACGGGTCCCCGGCGCACTCCGATCGCGCCGGGGACATCTCGACAGGGGACAGAATCAAACGGATCGACAACGGCCTGCGGCTCGTGCCGATCCTTTCGCTGCGCTTCAGCTAGCCATGAGTGGCGTCACGCGCTCGTCCCGCACTCGCAGGCGAGAAGGCCGGCAGTGGCGGCCATCGCCTCCAAGCCGGTCAGCGCGCAGACCTTCAGGCCATGATCGAGCGCACGTGCTCCTGGCCGCCCGCGCGGGGCCGACTCGCCCCGATGGGGTCAGACGGTGCCGCCCAGTTCGGCGATCAGGTCGAGTAGACAGCGCTTGGCTGCGGCGCTGAGGTTCTTGTCGCCGCGGATCGCGTCGGCAACGCCAAGCGGCGTCGTCTGCTTGCCCGTGAGCAGGTAGTCGGTGCTGACGCCAAGACGGCGGCTGAGCTTTACAAGCAGCTCCAGCGAGGGCACCGCGTGGCCGCCCTCAATGCGCGAGACGTGCTGGTGGGTGACGCCGGCCTCCTGCGCCAGCTCTTGCTGGGTCAACTTGAGGGTCTGCCTTTGGGAGCGGACGCGGCGGGCTACCTGGACTTCGGCTTTGGCTGGGCGTGGCACAAACCGAAGCCTCGGACTGGCGTTCAATTCGCGTTGCTCTATCCATCGGACTCTATATGATCGCGTGCCGAGGAGGCCTGAACCGCAACCAACTGAGGGGAGCTGGGATGCTTGTAAGGACTGCTGTCGCGCGATCGGCCTCTTCGGGTCAGAAGGCGCATCCGGGCGCATCGACGCTGATACGGATGATCGGCTGTGCTGTTGCGGCTTTCGTGATGTTGCTTTTCATTGGCTCTTCTGCTGCGCGGGCCGAATCGTTGTGCACGGATACGTGGGTTGGGCCGTCTGAAGGGTCGTGGACCATGGAATCGGATTGGTCGGCTGGGAAAGCGCCAGGTTCGACTGACGTTGCCTGCATAGGTGCGGGTAAGAGGGTCGTGATGGGCACTGCGACCAACGTTGGGGTGATCCAAGGAGAAGGCGAACTAGTCATTGAGGGCACGCTCGATGTCGTCGGTGCACTAGAAGTTTCTGATATCGGCAGCCTTGTGCTTGAAAGTGGCAGGCTGCTCGCAAATGCAAGGGTCGAAGTAGCTCACTCTTTTACAAGTAAACGTAACAGTTTTCTAGAGGGGACCGAAGAAATGGTTATCTCTAGCGGAGCTACGGGTACTATCGTGGGCTCAGAAGAATATCCGTCGGGTCTATACGTGTCTGGTGTGACGCTTCGCAATGATGGGACATTGACTGTTGAACGCGAGATGCGGGCGGAATCAGCCACCAGCATCGTCAATGCGGGGACGCTGGTCGTCAATGGTGAAGGCGAAAACCGCGGCCTTGAGGGCACACGGGAAGTTGCGCTCACTAACACGGGTGTTCTGGAGAAGACCGAAGGTACGGGAATGACTCCTATCGAGTTTTCCATCACCAACTATGGTGAAGTACACGCAGTTCATGGCGTGTTGGGGTTCGCGAAAATGGGCGGCGGCAGCGAAAGCGAAGCTGGCGGGTCATGGGTCGCGTCGTCGGGCGCCGAGATCGAGTTTCTGCCTAGCGAAGTGCCATATAAGCTGGGTTCGAGCGTCACGATGTCCGGCGCGGTTTATTTCTTCGATGGTAGTGTCATCGCTGGTAAGATCAACGGCTCAAAAGCGACCGTCACGCTCACGGGCGAAGGGTGGAGCAGGAGTCGCCTGGAACTTACTAGCAGCACGGCGTCGCAATTGGAAGTGCTGGACGCAGAAGGCGGTGATTTCAAGATTGCCGGCGAACTCGAAATCACACACTCGTTCACAGGAGGCAAAAACGGGGTGGCGGAAGGGAAAGGCACGCTGGTCATCGCGAACGGCGCTAGCGGTGAAATCGCCGAAGCAAGTGCGTTTAGCTTCAAATTTTATGAATGCGATCTCCGTAATAAGGGTGACTTTACTATGGTGCGCGGCGGTGGCCTTCAGCTAGAAAATGACGTCAAGATCACAAACAGCGGGAACTTTATCATCAACAGCGAAAGCCAGCTTGAAAATCACGACCTTGCCGCGACGGAATCAGAATTGCTTTCAACGCTCAAGAACACCGGTACAATAGAAAAGACTGAAGGTACTGGTACCACGGCTATCTTGGCTTGGGTGGAAAACTACGGGCGGATTCGGGCGCGTAAAGGGAGCTTCTCCATCCCGCATAAGGTGCATGTTGATCGCAAAACCAAGCGTGGTAAGCAAAACAAGTCAGCGCGCGCGTCGAACGGGTGCTCTAAAGGCGACCCGGTCAACTGCCAGACAGGAAACTTCTACGAGTCGCAGACAGATATCGCGGTGGGTGGCCGCGGCATCGGCCTGGAACTGACGCGCACCTACAATGCGCAGGCGGCAGCAGAAGGTGAACACGGGGCGTTCGGGTACGGGTGGAGCAGTTCTTATGGTGAGCATCTGACGTTCAACACGGAAGCTCATACCGTGAATGTGGTGCAGGAAGAAGGCGCGACGGTCACGTTCACCGAAGAAGAAGGCCATCTCGTCGCGCCGGAATGGACGGCCGACGAACTGACCGGGAACGGCACCGAAGGCTATACGCTGACGATGAGCAACCAGATCGTCTACAAGTTCTCCGACTCTGGCCTGCTTGAAAGCGTTATGGAACGCAACGGCAATAAAACCAGCGTGAGCTATAACGAAAAAGGCCAGCTCGCGACGATCACCGACCCTGCTGGCCGGACGATCAAACTGGCGTATAACGGCGAAGGGCTCGTGGAAAGCGCCACGGACCCGATGGGTCACGTCGTCAAATACGCCTACGAATCCGGCAACCTCGTCAGCGTCACCATGCCCGGCGAATCATCGCCAAGATGGAAATGCAAATACGACGGGTCGCACCGCATCACGACCGTGACCAATGGCATTGGTGGCGAAACGAAAAACACGTATAACGAAGAAAGCCAGGTCGTCTCGCAGACTGACCCTGCGGGTGACACGACGACGTGGGAATACGAACCGTTCGCGACGAAGATTACCGACGAAGCGACCGGCGATGTCACGTTGGATGAATACACGAGCGAATACCAGATCAGTGCTGTCACCTACGGGTATGGCACCGAATACGCGACCACCGAAATCTTCACCTACAACGAACTCGGCGAGCCGGAGACCATTACCGACGGCGACGGACACACCACAACCTACGAATACGACGGCGCGGGCGACAAGACCAGCGAAACGGACCCTGAAGGCCATACAACCAAATGGACCTATAACACCCATCACCAAGTCACCTCGGAAACATTGCCAAGCGGCGAGAAAACCACGATCGAATACGACGAACACGGTAACCCGATCAAGGTCTCCCGGCCCGCGCCGGAAGAAAAAACGCAGATCACTAAATACGAATACAACGGGCACGGCGAGATGACAGCGATGATCGACCCGCTGGAACGCAAATGGAGCTACGGCTACGACGAAGCCGGCGACCGCACAAGCGAAACCGACCCCGAAGGCGACAAAACCACCTGGGCCTATAACGAAGACTCCCAGCAGACCAGCGAAGTCGCCCCCGCCGGCAACGTCGAAGGCGGCAAACCCAGCGAATACACCACCAGCATCGAACGCAGCGTGCTTGGCGAGCCGATGAAGATCACCCAGCCCGAAGGCCAGGAAACCCTCTACGAATACAACGCCGACGGCGACCAGACCTCCGAAACAGACCCCAACAGCCACAAAACCACCACGAAATACAATACCGAAGATCAGCCGATCAAGGTCACCCAGCCAAGCGGCGCGACCCAGGAAACCGAATACAACGCTGCCGGCCAAGTCATCGCGGAGATCGACGGCAACAAACACACCACGACCTACAAACGCAACGTTCTCGGTCAGGTTAGCGAGATCATCGACCCGCTGGAACACAAAACCACAGAGACCCACGACGCCGACGGCAACCTCGCCACGCTGCACGACGCTGCTGGCCGTACCACGACCTATAGCTACAACGACGAGAACCAGCCAACTAAGATCGCCTACTCCGAAGAAGCCACCCCGACGGTCGAATACGAATACAACCCCAACGGGCAGATCCTTGGCATGAGCGACGGGACCGGCACCACCAGCTACACCTACAACCAGCTCGGCCAGCTAACCGAAACCAAAGACGGACACGGCGACAAAGTCGCCTACCACGACGATCTTGCCGGCGAGATCACCCAGATCACCTACCCAAACGGCAAAACAGTCAAATACACTTACGACAAAGCCGGACGCATGAGCAGCCTCACCGACTGGCTCTCCCACACCACCAGCTTCTCCTACACCCCCAACTCCCAGCCATCAGTCACGAGCTTCCCTGAAGCCTCCGGCGACAGCGACCACTACACCTATAACCGCACCGGCCAGCTCCACGAAACCAAAATGCTCAAGGGCAGCGAAACCCTCGCCTCGATCACCTACAAACTCGACAACGACGGGCAAGTCACCAAGGAAACACAAACCGGCCTGCCAGGCGAAGCCACCACCGAATACGGCTACACCACCAACAACCAGCTCGAAAGCGCCGGCAGCAGCAGCTACGAATACGACCCCGCCGGCAACCCCACCAAGATCGCTGGCACAACCGGCACCGTCAATGCCGCCGACCAGCTGACCAAAGCCGGAACCACTACCTACAGCTACAACGAAGTCGGGCAGCGCACCAAAACGACCCCGGGATCGGGCCCGACCACGACCTATGGCTGGAACCAAGCCAGCCATCTGGTCTCGGTCAAACGCCCTAAAGAAGGCGCCACCCCAGAAATAGAAGACAGCTACACCTATGATGGCGACGGCTTGCGCGCGAGTGAAACGATCGGCGGTACAACAAAGCATCTGACCTGGCAGCTCGCCAGCAGCCTGCCGTTCCTGCTCAGCGACGGCAGCAACAGCTACATCTACGGGCCAGAAGAACTACCCGTCGAGCAAATCAACACCAAAGAAGAAGCACAGTATCTGCATCACGATCAGCAGGGTTCGGCCAGGCTCATCACCAGCGAAAGCGGCGGAGTCATCGGCAAGTGCAGCTACAGCGCCTACGGAGTCTCGACCTGCGAAGGATCGGCTACGACACCGCTTGGATTTGATGGGCAGTACACAAGCAGCGACACGGGCCTGGTCTACCTACGAGCCCGGGTATACGATCCGGCCACCGCACAGTTCCTCACGGTCGATCCGGCCGTCGAAGCGACCCGGCAGCGGTACTCCTACGCTGAAGACAACCCGCTCACATTCACCGACCCGAGCGGCATGTCGTCTGGTGTACTTGAAGGCATCGAAGTACCGTGTCCGTGGTGCGCTCCACCGCTGCCACCAGCGATCCAGAAACTGATCGCTGAAGGCATCGAAAAAAGCGCCGGCGCCGTCGGCAAATACATTATCTCCAACGCCAGCGAAGACGAAGGCGAAGCGGCACTACACGCTCGTGAAGAGCACGAAGCGAATTGCGGCCATGTACGCGGCAAACCCAACTTCAACAATCCCGCAGAGTCACCCGGAGAGGACTGGGAATGGCGAGGTAAAGGGCCGGCAGGAAGTAAAGAAGGCTCGTGGGTGAATCGTGATACTGGAGAAAAACTTCATCCAGATCTCGAACATGCAGGCCACGGCCCGCACTATGACTACGAAGCGCCAGACGGGTCCGATTATCGCATTTATCGGGACGGGCGTATTGAACCAAAGGGATGATCAACTTGCCTGAACCAGTCGATGTAGACCAGGCCGCAGCGCGTGAGTGGCTTTGCTATTCACTTGGCCAGGGAGACGTAATCTCTCCGGCGTTGCTCAAGATGGTTGAGGAGCGTCGAGGTCGCTCGTATGTGCTTGCGCCCAGCGGCACAGATCCTGGGCAGCTAGCCAGTTTCGAGCACGGGGTCATCGGGACGGGGCCAAAGGCGGCGCGGGTGGCGCTTGCGAGCGTGCTTGACGCGATGATTGGTCGTGGCGCCGCCTGCGTTGTGGTTGAGGACGAGTTGAGATTGAAGCGCGATCCCAAGCCGAGCGTGGACGGACTGCTACACACTGCGTTCGTTGGTGAACGGGTCATTCATTGGGCGGCGCTGGCAGGTGGCACGGAGTCGGCGATCCTTACGCTGCATCGCGGGTCGAGCGGATATCCGCTGAATGCTTTCGTGACGTCGGCCTCTGAGCAGGATCTTTGTCTGGTTGACGGCGCCGACCTCGATCAGGACATCGGCAGCGCAGTCGCGCAGTCGATCCTCGCCGTGATCGTTGCGGCTTACGACGCTGATTCGTTCCTGATTTGGGAACCGACAACCAGTGTGCTAGAGGCATGAATCAGGCTGTAGGCGTTCAGGGAATCAACGACTGAGAGATCATGCCGGTCGGCTGCGCGCGTTTTAGCTGAGCCGGCCGGAGAGCAGCGGCGATCGAGCGGGCAGAGGGACGGGCCGGCGCGCAAGACCAGGTGCGTTGCGGCCAGATCTTCGCCGAGACGCCCGAGCGCACGGCGAGGGTCGGGACGGCGCTGCTCGCCACTCGGACGCAATCGGGATGGCTTTTGGGGATCGTGGGAGCGCATGCCATCCAAGCATCCTCAGCGCTTGGGATGGGATCCGTTGACGTCTTGGTGCCGCTTCGCCGTGCGCAGAGGACGATCAGGCGGCCACCGTCGCGTTCCTCGACGTTTCGTCGGTCTCCGCCGGAGCGCCCGCGCCGACGAAGTCACGCTGACGCACCAGCACCAGCGCCAGCACGGCGCCGACCAGGGCGATCATGCCGCCGATCGTGAGGATCGTGCTGAAGGCTTCGGTGAACCCGACGCGATAGGCGTGATGCAGTGCCGAGCGCGCGGCGGGGGAGAGGCCGCCGAGCAGCTTGCTCACTTCTCCGGACTGCAGCAACGCGGGCAGCTGCCCATGCGCCGCCGCCTGCACGGCCTGCGCCTGTCCGGAGGCCGCCAGGCTGCTCGCGGTCGTTTTCACGACCTCATGCTGGAAGACGGCGCCCAGGCCCGCGATCCCGGTGGCGATGCCGACCTGGCGGAAGGTGCTGTTAATGCCCGAGGCCATCCCGCTGCGAGAGTGGTGCACGACTCCGACGGCGGTGGCGGCCAGCGGCGGGTTGATCAGGCCGATGCCGGCCCCGGCCAGCACGAAGCCGGGGATCAACGTGGTCCAGCCGCTGGTTGCGTCGATCGCAGTCATCGCCAGCAGCCCGGCGCCCACCAACACGAGCCCGCCGCCGAGCAGGAACCGGACCGGCATGCGCACGCTCATCTTGCCGGCCATCGGCGCGACCGCAAACGAGAGCAGCGTCACCGGCAGGAAGCGCAGCCCGGCCTGCAGCGCGTCGTAGCCGAGCACGTCCTGCACGTAGAGCGTGATGTAGAGGAACATCGCGAAGATCGAGGCCGATATGGAGAAGGCGACGATGCTTGCGCCGGTGAAGGCGGGACGGCGAAACAGCGAGAGGTCGAGCATCGGCCGCGACTGCATCCGCTCGGCGGCCACGAAGATCACCAGCAGTGCGGCCGAGGCGATCAGGAAGCTGACGATCAGGGTGGAGCCCCAGCCCTTTTCGTTGCCTTGCGAGAGCGCATAGACCAACAGGAAAAGGGCGCCCGAGAAGCTGATCAGGCCGATCCAGTCAACGCCTTTGGCGTTCGGGTCCCGCGACTCTTGCACCTGCGAGATCGTCAGCACGACGGCAGCGATGCCGATCGGCACGTTGACGAAGAAGATCCATTTCCACCCAATCCCGGAGGTGATGATGCCGCCGAGCACCGGGCCGATCGCCACCGCCGCACCGGTCACCGCCCCAAAGACGCCGAAGGCGGTGCCGCGATCGCGTCCGTGGAAGGCGTTGGCGATCAGTGCCAAGGAGGTTGCGAACATCATTGCTCCGCCCACGCCCTGAACGGCGCGCGCAAGGTTCAGCATCAGCGGGCTGGAGGAGAGGCCGCAGACTGCCGAGGAGGCGGTGAACACCGCCAGCCCGATCAGGAACACGCGCTTGCGGCCGACCAGATCGGATATGGCGCCGCCCGTCAGCAGGAACGCCGCGAGCGTGAGCGCGTAGGCGTTTACGACCCATTGCAGATCCGAGAAGGAGGAGTGCAACTCGCGCTGGATCGAGGGCAGCGCGACGTTGACGACGGTGATGTCGAGCAACAGCATGAAGATCGCGATGCAGACCGCGGTCAGCGTCCACCACTTACGCTCCATGTGCGTCCTTGATCTCTGCCTCGGGGTCCAGAGCCTTGATCTTGCGACGCACCCTGGTCCTCGTCTGCGAGAGCTCTGCCTGCAGCTTCGCAAGCTCCGCTGCTCGGCCGCGGACCAGATCCAGCTGGCGCTCGATGTGTCCGAGCGCCTCTTCGAGCAGCCGCCGCCGGCGCTGTGGCTCGACGTCTTCGCGCCGCAGCTGGACTCTGACGGCGCTGCGGGCCTCCTCTGCCGCCAGCAGCGTCTTCAGTTCCTCCAGCGACACTCCCAGCAGGTTCTTCAGTCGCATCACCTCGCGCAGACGCTCGACCTCATCGTGCGAGTAGAGCCTGTGGCTGCCGGAGGTCCTGTCGGGCGACTGTCTCAGCAGCCCGATCTCCTCGTAGTAGCGGATCGTGCGCGGCGTGGTGCCGACGAGCTTGGCGACCTCGCCGATGCGCAGCGTCTGGGGCGAGCTGCCGTCGTCTGGCGCCGATGTCTTGCCCGCACTTTGCTCTAGAACGCTCATCTCGATCGTGTCCTGCACCTTACGCGCCCGCTCGCGCGTCGAGCGCCTGCGGCGCCTCGAAGCCTGCTTGCTCTGCGACATGGCGCGGTCTCATCAGGCAGACCAGAACTCCGAGCGACGCGACACCCGCCAGCATCCAGAGTGCGAGGTGCATGTTGGCGATGAACGGCGCGAGCTTCGCGCTGGAGAGCCCTTTGGTCAACCCCGAGAAGATCGCAAACAGGGTCGGCTTGGGGATCGCCGAGGTGATCACGGCCAGCACGAGCGCGATTGAAATCACCGCGCCGGTGTTCTGCAGCAGGGTCCTTGCTCCGGCCGCGATGCCGCGCCGGTGGGCGGGCACGGCACCCATCATCGCCGAGGTGTTGGGGGAGTTGAACATGCCAGATCCCACGCCGACCACGGCCAGCCACACAGCGCTCTGCCAGTAGGGCGAATGAACCTGCAGCGTGGTCATCGCGGCAAGCCCCGCGCCTGTCAGGGCCATGCCCGCAGCCGCCAGTGCGCGGGAGCCGTGCCGGTCGGCGTAGATGCCCGCTATCGGCGAGGCGATCAGCATGCCGAGCGCTAGCGGGATCAGCTCGATGCCGGCCCTGATCGGATCGGCACCCTGCGCGCCCTGGAAGTAGAAGACGAACACGAACATCAGCGCGAAGCGAGCGAGCCCGTTGATGAAGGCCGCCGCGGCGGCCGCTCCGAACAGGCGGCTGCGAAACAGCGATAGGTCGAGCATCGGCGCACGAGCGTGTTGCTCGATCACCACCCAGGCTGGCAGCAGCACGGCAGCTGTGATCAGGCCGCCGAGCGCGAGCGGATCGCTCCACCCCGAGAGCCCGCCGCGGGATACGCCGAGCACCAGTCCGGTCAAGCCGAGCACGAAGGTCGCGGTCCCCGGCAAGTCGTAGCCGCGCAGCTGGTCGGGCTTTGAGAGCTCCCGCAGCACGATCGCGCCCCAGGCCGCGCCGGCGAGCGCGATCGGGACGTTGAACCAGAACACCCAGTGCCAGGAGATCGCCACCAGGGCGCCGCCGAGCACCGGGCCGAGCACCAGCCCGACGGCTGCGATCATCGTGTTGGCGCCCATCGCCAGGCCGAGCTGCTGCTTGGGGAAGGCGTCTGTCACCAGGGCGGCGGCGTTGGCGAACAGGAACGCCGAGCCGACTCCCTGGAGGATGCGCCACAGGATCAGGACGGTGGCATCGGAGGCAAAGCCCGCGCCTAGTGAGGCTACGGCGAAGAGCAGGAACCCGCCCACGTAGGCGCGCTTTCGCCCGAAGAGGTCCGAGAGCCGGCCGGCGCTCAGCACCAGCACCGTCGCCGCGATCATGTAGGCGAGGATCACCCACACCAGCGCGAGCAGGCTTGTGTGCAGGGCGCGCTCGAGGCTTGGCAGCGCGATGATCAGCGTGCCCGAGTTGGTCGCGGCGAGCAGCATGCCCAGGCTTGTGCAGGAGAGCGCCCACCACTTGTAGCGCGTCTCGGAGATGACTGAAAGCCGCGATTGCGGCCGTGTCTGAAGTGTTTGCGTCTGCATCCGGAGAGAACCTTACGTAAACGTCAGGATGACTATAGCAGCAGCGGTTTGCTAGAACGTGGCCATGGAACAGAGCGGGGCGGACAAGAGCGAGGAGCAGTGGGCCGCGGAGCTCACGCCGGAGCAGTACGACGTGCTGCGCCGGGCGGGCACGGAGGCGCCGTTCACCGGCAGTCTGCTCTACAACAAGGACTCCGGGATGTACACCTGCGCCGGCTGTGGCGCGGACCTGTTCGGCTCGCAGGCGAAGTTCGACTCGGGCACCGGGTGGCCGAGCTTCACTGAGCCCGCACTGGCGCAGGCCGTCGAGCTGCGAGAGGACAAAAGTTTCCTCATGAAACGCACCGAGGTGCTCTGCCGCCGCTGCGGTGGCCACCTTGGACACGTCTTCGACGACGGCCCCGGCCCGGGCGGTCAGCGCTTCTGCATCAACTCGGCCGCGCTGCAGTTCTCGCCCGAGAAGCCTGCCTGAGCGCGGCGCCTGCGAGAATCGCCGCATGGTGATGCCGTCGTGGTGATGGTGGGCCAGCACAAACGGCTCTCGGAGCCGCTGCGCTGGACGCGCGGTGGCAAGGTCGCGCTTGCGAGCGCGATCGCCTGCATGCTCGCGGCGGCGGTAGCAGTGGTGATCGTGGCCTCCGCCAACGCGCCAAAGCATCGCGCGGGCTGCATCGAAGTCATCTTCCCGAGCACGCTCGGCGCTGCCTTCACCCATGCCTGCGGAGCCAAGGCACGGCAGATGTGCGCCAGGCCCTCTGAAGACCCTGGCCTAGTCGCGCACGGCGCTCTGAGAGCCGCCTGCAGGCACTCCGGCTTGCCCTACGGGACGCTCTGAGCAACCCGCAGGGCGTTGGAAACAGGCGCCTTGTACATATGTCGAAACCGTATGGCCAAGTGTTGGCCATGCCTCCCTACCGGCGCATTGGGATGCCGGATTTGATGCTCACGTAGCAGTGCCGTGCCTTCTGGGTCCAAGCCGGAGGCCCGGCGGCATCCCCTAGGAAATGGAGGCATATGCCCGTCTTGGCAGTAGCAGAATGGCTCTCATACCCATCGTGGCTGAATCCAGGCGATAACGCCTGGCAGATGACCGCCGCGACGCTGGTCGGACTGATGAGCGTCCCCGGCCTCGCGGTGCTCTACGGCGGGGTCATGCAGAAGCGTTGGTCCGTCAACAGCATGATGCTCACGTTCGTCGCGTTCTCGCTCGTGCTGGTCGCCTGGGTGTTGTGGGCGTTCAAGATGGGCTTTGGTTCTCCGATCGGAAAAGGCACGGGGTTCTTCGACACGTTCCTGGGAGTTCCCGGCAGCATCCTCGGGCACGTTGGAGAGGAGGGACAGGCGCTCGTTCCGTCGATCACGACGGGGCCGCCGTTCCACTTCCCCACCGCGACCCTGGCCTACTTCCAGTTCGTGTTCGCAGCGATCACGCCGATCCTGATGCTGGGATCGGTGCTCGGGCGGATCAACTTCAAGGCGTGGATCCCGTTCGTGCTGATCTGGATCACGGTCGTCTACACGGTCGACGCGTTCCTGATCTGGGGCGGCGGCTACTTCGCCGCGCATGGCGCCCTTGACTACTCAGGTGGGTACGTCATCCACCTCTCCGCCGGCATCTCCGGCTTCGTCGCAGCAGCGGTGATCGGACCGCGACTGCAACGAGATCGAGAGGTCGACGCACCCAACAACCTGCTGATGGTGGCCGTCGGGGCGGGCCTTCTGTGGCTCGGCTGGAACGGCTTCAACGGTGGAGACTCCTACTACGCCGGTGCGAACGCCTCGGCGGCGGTGCTGAACACCAACCTCTGTACCGCGGTTGCGATGCTCGTCTGGATCGCGTGGGACTACATCTTCCGCGAAAAGCCATCGCTGATTGGCTCGGTCAACGGAATGATCACGGGCCTTGTTGCGATCACGCCTGCCGCCGGTTTCATCAACGGCTATGGCGCGATCATCATGGGCGTCGTCGCCTCGACGATCGTCTGGATGTCGATTCGGTTCCTCTCCAGGGCGCCGATCTTCCGAAGCGTGGACGACACGCTGGGGGTGATCTATACCCACGGTATTGCCGGCTTGGTGGGCGGCCTGATGGTCGGGGTGATAGCCGACCCGAACATGGTCGAGTACATCGGCATCCATGGGGCCGCGAATCTGCCGGGAGCCTCCGGTGCGGTGCACGGCACCTGGACGCTGCTGCGCTGGCAGGCTGAGACGGGCGCGTTCGTGATCGTCTTCAACGCGATCGCGACGTTCATCATCCTCAAGCTCGTGGGCTTGGTCGTCCCGCTTCGTCTCTCCGACGAGGAGCTGGAGATCGGCGATCACGCGATCCACGGCAACGAGGTCTATCCCTCGGACGTGCCGACGCTTGGCGGGCCGCATGCGCCGCCGAGCTTCCAGCCGGCGCCGGCTATGCAGGGAGGCGCCTCCTAAGCCAAGGCCTCAAGGCAGTACCACTTCCCTTGCAAGCGCCAACACGTGGCGGTCGGACAGGATGTCCGGCCGCCACGGCGCTTTGATGACCCTCAGCCGCCGGTGTGCAGGCCCACGGGGCAACTTACGCCGGTGCCGCCGAGGCCGCAGTAGCCGGCGGGGTTCTTGGAGAGATACTGCTGGTGATAGTCCTCGGCGTAATAGAAGGCGCCGGCCTGCTCGATCTCGGTCGTGATCTGGCCGTAGCCTGAGGCTGAGAGCATCTTCTGGTAGGCCTCCTTGGAGGCGAGCGCTGCATCGCGCTGAGCCTCCGAGGTCCAGTAGATCGCAGAGCGGTACTGGGTGCCCGCATCGTTGCCCTGGCGCATGCCCTGGGTGGGATCGTGGCCCTCCCAGAAGGTGCGCAGCAGCTCCTCGTAGGAGATCGCCCGCGGATCGAAGACCACCAGCACCGCCTCGGCATGCCCCGTGCGACCGCTGCAGACCTCCTCATATGTCGGGTTGGGCGTGAAGCCCCCGGCGTATCCGACCGCCGTCACGTAGACGCCGGGCAGCTGCCAGAAGATGCGCTCGGCGCCCCAGAAGCAGCCCAGTGCGAAGATCGCCTGCTCTGTGCCGGCGGGGAACGGCGGGTGCAGTGGCACGCCCAGCACGTCGTGGGTGCCTCCAACGAGAACCGGGCGCTCGCGCCCCGGCAGCGCGCTCTCGGCATCGACCATCGCGGTGTGTTTGCGCAAGAAGAAGGACATGCCCACCAGCGTATCTCGACGCGTGCCGGCTTCCGCGCCGAATCCCGCAAAAGGCGCCCTTTGCAGCCTCTCCCGACTCAAGCTGCACAGACCGTCCGCCGACAAGAAGCACAGGTGCCCTCGATGCGCTTTGAATACCCAAGGCGGCTTGCGAGGCAGCTGCGCCTTGACGATGCTCGCCCGGCGATCGCATGGACTGCATCGCTGCTGTTCCTGCTTGGTGGGGTCGGCGCGCTGATCTCGATAGCCAAGCCCTTCAGCCCACACGCGCCAGTGCATCTGGACGCGGCCTGCGGCGTGCTCGCCTGCCTGATCGCGCTCTGGATCTGGATTTGGGGCGCGCGGCTGCCGCTCCTGGCTTTCCAGGTCGTGATTGCGGTGGCGGTGTTGATGGAGAGCGCGGTGATCGCAGCCGCCACGACCCGGGGCGGGATGCTGATGACCGCGTTCATGTACACGTGGATCGCGGTCTATGCCGCGCACTTCTTCCCGCCGAAGGTGGTCGTCGCCGCTGTCGCTTTGATCGTGGCGAGTTTCACGGCCGGCCTGGCGATTGACGGCATCCCCAATGTGCTGCTGGCCTGGCTAATCGTGACCTGCACGGTCTGTGCGCTCGGCTTCGTGCTCTCGCGACTGAATCAGAGCCTGCGTCAGCAGGCGGGGACCGACCAGCTCACCGGGCTGCTGAACCGCAGTGGCTTCCTTGCCGCCGCGGTGCGCGAGCGGGCGATCGCCGATCGCTCCAGGGCTCCGCTGAGCGTCGCAGTACTCGATCTCAACGGCTTCAAGCAGGTCAACGACAGCCTCGGCCATGCGGCCGGCGATCGTCTGCTGGCCGATCTGGCGGTGGCCTGGCGCGCACGGTTGCGCGCCGGAGACGTGCTGGCTCGCCACGGTGGCGATGAGTTCGTGCTGCTGCTGCCGGGCACCGACATCGGCGAGGCGGCGCAGGCGCTGCAGCGGCTGCATGCGCCCGAGGTGCCGATCACCTGGTCAGCCGGCGTCAGCCAGTGGATTGCAGGCGAGGATCTCGACACCTGCCTTGCCAAGGCCGATCGCGAGCTTTACGCGGTCAAGGACAGTCGGTACATCCGTGCCGCGGTGGGGACTGCGGCCGCCAAGCTGGCGCGCCTGGCTTAGCCAGGTCACACCCAGCTCCATACAAACGTTTCCATATTCGCGCGAACATGTTTGGTTTCCGAATCTTCGGGCAACACATGCTGCGAGGAGCATCCCTCCCTCATTCCCTCCCCGATCGGCCCGTCGCCCCCGGCGGGCCGATCTCTGTTCAGGCCGTTGCGGCGGCGGGCCCTCGCTGACCAGCTGCTCGCCGCCTATTTTGAAACCGGCTCTTACTCGCTAGGAGCCGCGGCCATCTCTGCGCGGTGCGGCTGCTCGTCTGGCCGCCCGTGTCGGCCTTCGGCATAGGCGAGCCAGTCGCTCAGCGGAGCCGGCCTGCCCAGATGGAAGCCCTGGACGTAGTCGACGCCGAGCTCGCGCAGCACCGACAGCGTCTGCTCGTCGCCGACGAACTCGGCCACGGTGAGCTTGCCCATGCCCTTGGCCAGGTCGACTACCGCGCCGACGACGAGACGGTCGGTGGGATCCACAGTGCAGCTGCGCACGAACTCGCCGTCGATCTTGATGAAGTCGAAGGGCAGATGCTTGAGGTAGTAGAAGGAGCCGAAGCCGGCACCGAAGTCATCCAGCGCGAATCGGCATCCGAGCGCGCCCAGGCGCTCTGCGCAGCCCTTCGCGGCCGCCATGTTGCCGATCGCGGCCGTCTCGGTCACCTCGAAGATCAGCTGCCTGGGGTCGACTTCGGCGGCGCTGAGCGCGCGCCCGACGTGCTCGGCAAGGTCCGGGTCGCTGAGCGACTGCCCTGAGAGGTTGATCTCCACCACGGGCGCCCTGCCCTCGTCGCGCTGCTGCCCGAGCATTGCGATCGCCCGCTCGATCACCCAGCGGTCGATCTCGCGGATCAGGCCGTAGCGCTCGGCGATCGGCAGAAAGGCGCCCGGCTCGATCAGGGCGCCGTCCTCATCGAGCATCCGGATCAGCAGCTCGTGCTGTGTCATGAGACCGCTGGCCGTCTGCACCACCGGCTGTGCGTACAGCACCAGCCGATCCTCGTCCAGCGCCGCGCGAATCCGCTCCACCCACTCAAGGCGGGTCTCGATGCGGGCCTTTGCGGGCGGGGTGCCCTCACTGCGCGCAAGCCCGCTGTCCCCGCCGTAGGTCTCATAGCGGTTGCGGCCCGACTCCTTTGCGTCATACATCGCCAGGTCTGCCGCCGTCAGCGCCTCCTCGGCGCTGATCGACTTGCGTCCGTCCAGGGGGGCGATGCCGATGCTGGCGGTCATCGGGCGCTCCGGCCCGCCGTGCCCGCGGGCCGCACGCTGCTCGCGCACCGTCTCCAGCAGCAGCTTTGCGACGTGCTCGATCTGCTCTGGCCCGCCGTTTCGCACAAGGATCGCAAACTCGTCCCCGCCCAGGCGGGCGATCACGTCGTCGCTGCGCAGCCGCTGCACCAGCGCCTGTGCGACGCGCGCGATCAGATCGTCGCCGGCGCCGTGGCCGAGCGTGTCGTTGACGTGCTTGAAGTCGTCGAGGTCGAGCACGATCACCGCGCCGTCGCGGCCCTCGCGCCTGGAGTCCAGGTGCTCGGTCAGGGTCCGTTCGTAAGCTCTTCGATTGAGCAAGCCGGTGAGCGGGTCGTGATCGGCCATGTGCTGGAGGCGTTTCTCGTAGTGATGCCTGGCCGTGATGTCCTCGATCTGGGTCAGGAGATATGCCGCAGCTCCATGCTCGTCGCGCACGAGCGTCGTGTGCACAGCGGCCCATGCGATCTCGCCGTCGGACTTCAGCAGTCGCTTCTCCACGTCATATACGCGCAGCTGGCCGCTGAGCATGAAGGCGATCGCAAGCTCGTCTGCGCGGCGGTCATCGGGATGGGTGAGCTTGGCTGCCGGCAGGGCCAGCAGTTGCTGCTCCTCGTAGCCGCTGATCCGGCACAGCGCTCTGTTGACCTGAAGATGGCGTCCCTGCGGTGAGATCAGGGCGATCCCGATCGGCGACTCCGCGAAGGCTGTCCTGAAGCGCTCCTCGGCTGTGGCCAGCGCGCTCTGCGCGATCTCGCGCTCGGCGCCGCGGGTTTGCACGAGGTTCAGCGCGAACCGCTCCCGACGATATGCCTGAACGCTGATCCAGCACAACAGCATCGTCAGCGTGCCTCCGACGATGCCGGCATCCAACACCGGCGAGAGGTCTCGCGCGGGCGCGCCGACGGAGAGCACCCAGTCACGGCCGGTGACCAGGATCACGGTCTTCAACGGCTGCGACGGGTGCCCGTGTGCGGCGATCGTGACATCGCCGTCGCGCAGCAGGTAGGCAGCTCCCGGCGGCAGCCGCTGCGCGATCAGCGGGTCGAGCAGGTTGTAGTGGTAGCCGGTCGTAACAAAGCCACGCAGTGCGGCGAGGCGCTCCACCGGGGTGGCCACGGGCATGCGAGCGCGGTAGACCGGCGCGAATATCGCTGTGACGGTCGGGTGCGCGGGCGGTTCGCCGGCAGGCGCTATGGGCGCCGTTGCCTGCGGCTGCCCGGAGGCGGCTGCGGCGAGCAGCGCTATGTGGCGCCGCTGTTCGGAGCCTATGTCGGTGCCGATCGCGGCGCCACCCGGACTGCGCTGGACCTCGCTTGCAAGCACGAAATAGCTGGCAGCGGGAGGCGCGCGCTCCAGGACAGGACGCGGCGATGCCAACGCCCCAAGCGGTCCGGCGATGCCGCGGCGACGGCCGGACGGGGGCGGTGCAGGCAGGATGGCGGGGGGCAGGCCGGCGCCCGCGGGCGGCTTACCGCCAGGCGGAGGCGGGGGCGGGGGTGCCTGGGGCATCCGGTATATCTCGCCATGGGCACGTTCGTAGTTGCCGCGTTCGCGGGCGGTCAGATAGCGCACCAACGAGATGCGGTCGAGCGCCTGGCTCTGGAGCAGGCCATCGGCGAGGCCGTCGAATTGCGCGCTGCTTGGCCAGTGCTCGCTGGCGGCGGCGGCAACGTCCTGCACTCTGCCGATCGTCGTGTCGAGGACGTCTCGCAGCTCCGAACGCGCCCTAGAGGCGTCGGCTCTCTGCTGCTGGGTGGTAGAGCTGCTGGCCTGCTGGTAGAGCAGGAAGGCTGCCAGCAGCGTGAGCGCAGCGACGCACGCGGTGATGGTTGCCGGCATGCTGAGCCAAGGCTGGAAGTTTGAGCTATTGGGATTGACGTGCCGGTGCACCGGCTATCTATCGGCTGCGCGGCGCCCGGCCTGAATAGTCGGAAGGGGCTTTGCCGAGGCCCGAAGGCCTTCTAAATGCCGTTCCTGCCGGCAGGGGGGCAGGGCACCGTGATGTGGATCAATTTTGTGGCCTGGTCCAGGAACGTGAAGGTGGCCGCGAACCTGAAGCCGCCGTGCGGGCAGCGTGCGGGCAGGTCAATGCCTTGCGGCTGGTAGGCGATCTTGTGTCCGTGGCTGCGCCTGTAATAGGTGATGCCCTGCGGGCCGATCGTGGAGCGCATGCTGACCACCGAGGCATATGGCGCTTCCGGCAGCGTTTCGATCGGCGGGATGAAGGTGTTGATCTCCTCGCCGTAGGGCGGATTGGCTTCCACGATTTCCCCACGGAAGACGAGCATCGAGAAGACCGGCGTCAGACCTTCGGCGGCGTAGAGGATTTCCAGGTTGTTGCCTTCCGAGGCGGTTGCGGTCAGCCCGATGTGCACCTGCTCGCTGATCAGCTCTGGACCGATCGGCACGGTTGCAGTCGCGGTCGCGCGACCCAGGAGCGAGTTCGGTGGGCAGCCGCCAAGCCCGTATTCATAGAAATCGTTCGCGGTGCAGTTCGCCAGGCCGAGCTGCGAGGTCGCCGCTCCGAGCTCGTCGGGCAGCGCCAGCGCGATGTCGATCAACGGCTGCGGCACCGTGTGGGGAGGGCTCTGGATGCGAAAGTCGAAGCTGATGCTCGCCGAGGCGCCGAGCTTGTACGGGACGAAGCCGGCCTGCGCGCTCACCTGCTCTGAAGCTCCGCTCGCGATCGGCAGGAGCGTCCTGATCACCGGCGGCGGTCCCGAGGGAAGCTCATGTGAGGACGCTGGTGCAGATGCTGCGGCGCAGGCCGAGCCGGCGAGCGCCGTCAGGCAGGCCAGTCCGGCGGTGCGCAGAGGCCTCTTCGCCGGATTGCACATCGATCTCAGAGCTCCGTCCAGGGCAAGGATCCAAGCATGCCACGCGCGGCGGCGGGCAGCCTGCGCAGCGGTCCCAATGCCCGCACAGTGAGGGAGGGGGCCGTCTTTGGCGCTGTGTTTGAGTGAAGTGTTTCCGACTCCAAGCACGGCATTTGCGGGATCGCGACTAAATGCCTTGTGAGCCATTTTGCGACGAGATGTCTGCGCGTTCTGGACTGCGCTTGGATGTGGAGAAAATCGCTGCTCCCTCACGGATGTGGCTTGAATGCTGCAAAAACGCTTACGCTGGCTCAAGCAAGCGCGCTCGCCAGGTATCGAGGATGGATGCGACCGGTGCATCATATGACATCCGAGTAGAAATCTGTATAATAGAATAATTCTGTGGCTGCCTGTTGCGATTGGTTCGCTTTGCAGTATCGTCTTTGTCATGGCGGCCATGAGGGTGAGTTTAGGTGGCTGCCGTCCTCAGGGCTGCCTTGTGTAGGTGTCCTGAGGCGTGAAAATGAACGGAGATGACGGGACGGGACGACCGAACATGACAGCAATCGCTCAGATGGCCGGCGGGGTCGCCGATGGGGTGTGGATGCGAGGCAGTGCAGCGCCGTTGAAGGGAGCGCTGCTCGGGCTCGTGATGGAGCGCCCTGGGCATGGATATGACCTTGCGAACCGCCTCAACACAAGACTGGGTCCGGCATGGCGACTGGAGGCCAACCGGGTCTACAGACTTCTGGACGACCTCGAACGCTCGGGGCTCGTGCGCTACGAGGTGCAGCCCAGCAGGCACGGCCCGCGCCAGTTGCGCGCCGTCTACCACCCGACAGAGCATGCCCAGCGAGCGCTCACGAGATGGATCGAGACCGCCGTGCCTCGGGAGGCAGCTCGCTCGGTGCTGCAAGCCAAGATCGCGGTTGCGCGCGAGGACGACGCGCCGCGTCTGCTGGAGGCGCTCAGGCGCTATGAGAGCGATTGCCTGGAGCTCTCCCAGTCGCTGGAGCCGCCCACTTCGCTGACGCGATCCTGGCGCGGCCTGGTCATCGACTGCGCCAGAGACGCGGTGGATGCTCAGCTGAAGGCGGAGGTAGACTGGGCCAGGCGTACCAGGCAGCGGATCGGGGAGTATGTCGCCGGCGAATAGCAGCCCTGGCCACACGGCCGAGCTGCTCAAATTCGAGGAGGTCACCAGCCGTCGTCCAGATGGGCATCGGCATCTGGTCGTGCTGAAGGACGCATCCTTCTCGATCGAACCGGGCACATTCGCTGGGATATATGGAGCTCGCCGCTCTGGAAAGTCGACCTTGCTGCGGCTCGCGGCAGGCATTGAGCTTCCCGAAGACGGGCTCGTCCGGATCGACGGACGCGACACGTCGAGCATGTCGATGCTGGAGCGAGAACGTCTGCTTCGCGACGAGGTGGGCATTGTGTCGATCGACGATTGGCACCCTAAGCCGCGCGAGAGCCTGCTGGACTATGTGGCGCTCGCACTGGGCAGCGAGGGGGCGACGCTGCGACAGGCGCGTCACGGGGCGCGGCGTGCGTTGCAGCGAATCGGCCTCGCCGACGGTGCCGGCGAGCTTGCGGTCAACCTGTCGGTTGGGGAGCGCTTGCGCGCGATGCTCGCCAGGGCGCTCGTGCGTGAGCCGCGGCTGCTGCTCGTCGATGAGCCCGCGGCGATCCCGCGAATAAGCGATCGCGAGGACATGGTTGCCTGCCTGCGGCGCGCGGCGGGCGAAATCGGAGCGACGCTCTTGGTCGCCTCCGAAGAGATGGGCCCTCTGCACGGCGCCGATCTAGTGATCTCGGTGGGTGGCGGTGAGATCAACATCACGGTGCCGCGGCGCGGAACGGTTGTGCCGTTTCCCAGCGGCCGCGGTCCCGGCGGCAAGAGCGGCCAGGGTTCTGTCGCCTCCGATGGCGAGGCGCGTTCCTCGTGAGCGCCCTGGAGCTTGACCAGGTCGTCAAGCACTACCAGGGCGGCGGCGAGACGGTCAAGGCCGTCGACGGCGTCTGCCTGCTGATCCCGAAGGGAGAGCTCGTCGCTCTCTACGGCCCGAGCGGCTCGGGCAAGACGACGCTGCTACTGCTCGCAGCAGGTCTGATGGCGCCGGACAGCGGCACCATCACCTTTGGCGGGCGCCAGGTAGGCAGTATGAGCGAGCGGGAAGGGTCCAAGTACCGCATGCGCGACGTTGGGTTCGTCTTCCAGTCGTTTCATCTGATGGCCGGCGCGACCGCGCTCGACAACGCGACCATAAAGCTGATCGGTGACGGCCACACGCTCGCCGACGCGCGGAAGATGGCAGCGCCATGGCTTGAGCGCGTGGGCCTGCAGACGCGGGCGCGCCACATGCCCGACCAGCTCTCGATGGGAGAGCGCCAGCGGGTCGCGATCGCCAGGGCGCTCGTCAACGAGCCCCGGCTGCTGCTAGCCGATGAGCCCACCGGCAGCCTCGACTCCAAGCGCAGCAGGGAGATACTCGCGGTTTTGCGTGACATATGCCACGAAAGGCGGATTCCAGGTTTGCTTGTGACACACGATCCCGAGGCAAGGAAGTTCGCCGATCGTGTGCACACGCTTCGCGACGGGCACCTCTCAGAGGGCCTTGATGCGGAGCTGATGGCGACTTTGTCGTGAACAGAGCGCTCGATCCCAGGATCTGCGGGATCCGGTTGAGCATGCTGTTCCGTCTCTACGGCTGGCGCCTGCGCAGGCACACCGGCCAGGAGCTGCTTGCCGGGACCGGCATCGCGGTAGGGGTGGCTCTGATCTTCGGTGTCATGCTCGCCAACACGAGCATCGTCGGCTCCGCGGAATCGCTTGCGAGCTCCATCGACGGCCACGCGAGCCTTCAGGTTGCCGCGCGCACCGAACAGGGCTTGCCCGAAGCGCTCTCCGAACGGGCGGCGAAGCTGCCAGGTGTGCGCGTCGCGGCCCCGCTGCTGCATCAGAACGTCGAGTTGCAAGGACCGCTTGGCCGCCGGGAAGTGAGGATGGTGGGCGTAACCCCGAGCATCGTGCAGCTCGGCGGGGCGGCGACGCAGAATCTGGGTGCGGGCGCATCGCTGGTCGCCGGCGGGATTGGACTGCCCGAATCGGTCGCGCAGTCCATTGGCGCGCGGCCCAACCACACGGTCACGCTGCTGGCTGGCGGCCGCGCGCGGCAGGTGCTGGTGCGCGCCGTCCTGGGCTCCGCCACCATCGGCGCGATCGCGGACAGTCCGGTTGCGGTGGCGCTGCTGCCGATAGCCCAGGAACTGCTGGGTCGCGAAGGCCGTATCTCCCAGCTTCTGATTGAGCCCAAGCCTGGGGCGTCGCATTCGCTGCAGCAAAGCTTGCGGGCGCTTGGCGGTCCAGGTGTCTATGTGGGCGCAGCAGATCAGGAAGTCGCTCTGCTTCGTGCCACTGCCCACCCCAGCGAACAGGCGACGACGATGTTCGCGGCGCTCGGGGGGATGGTTGGGTTCCTGCTCACGTTCTCGGCCATGCTGCTGACTGCGCCCGAGCGCAGAAGATACGTCTCGGACCTGCGGATGCAGGGATATGACTGGCGCCAGGTGCTGCTTGTGCTCGGCTTCGAAGCGTCCGTGCTTGGGCTCGGAGCCTCGATGCTTGGAGTCGGCCTCGGGCTGCTGATCTCTCATGCGTTCTTTGAAAACGTGCCTGTGTATCTGTCGTTCGCATTTCCGATCGGCAACGAGGAGGTGATCAGGGCCGCCACGATTGCGATTGCGGTGGGAGCAGGGCTACTGGCCACGCTGCTCGCCTCGGCTCAGCCTGCGCTCGATCTGTTGCCAGGCAGGCCCCGGGATGCCGCCGGGCGTCGCCTTGCCGGCGGCGAACAGGGACTCTCGCGTCGTGCCGAGATGGCGCTTGGCCTGTCCGCGGGCGCGCTGATCGTGGTGGTCACCGTGATCGTGCTCGCCTCGCCTGGCCTGACGCTGCTCGCAGGAGTGCTGCTCGCGATCGCGACCTTTGCGCTGATCCCACCCGTGTTCACGCTCACCTCGCATCTGGTCGGCAGGGCCAGCGAGAACATGCGCGGCAGCGCTCACGTGTTGGCCGTGCGAGAGCTGCGCGCAACACCGATGCGATCGGTGGCGCTGGCCGGCGTGGCGGCGCTTGCGGTCTATGGCAGCGTCGCGATCGGCGGCGCCAGGGCGGACCTGATGCGCGGGCTCGACAAGGCCACGGTGCAGTTCTTCTCCAGCGCTCAGGTGTGGGTGACGACGGGGATGAACGATCTCACCACCACGAGCTTTCGCCCGGGCGACGCCGTGGCCAGGATCGAACAGATCAAAGGCGTGAGCGCCGTCCGCCTCTACCAAGGCGGTCTGCTCGACGTCGGCCAGCGGAGGCTGTGGATCCGTGCGCGCCCTCCAGGCGACCCGGTGGTGCTGCAGCGCAGCCAGCTGATCAAGGGCAGCTACGCCACCGCCAGCGCGCTGGTCCGCCGCGGCGGGTACGCAGCCATCTCACAGGGCTTTGCAGATGAACGGCATCTGCGCATCGGGGAGGCCTTCTCGCTCCCCACACCGTCCGGGGGGGCGACGCTGCGCGTCGCCGCGATCACGACGAACGTCGGATGGCCGCCGGGCGCGATCACGATAAGTACAACCGACTACCGCAGATACTGGAGGAGCTCTGAACCGGCGGCGTTGGAGGTGAGCTTCAAGCCTGGCATCTCTGCTTCGCAGGGAGCGATCTCGGTACGACACGTGCTCGCAGGGATGCCCGCGCTGCAAGTGCAGAGCGTTGCGCAACGGGACGCGCAGTTCGAGACCAACGCCAGGCAGGGGCTGCGCAGCCTCTCACAGATCTCGACGTTGCTGCTGATCGCAGCGGCGCTCGCGGTCGCCGCTGCGCTTTCCGCCTCCATCTGGCAGCGCCGTCCACGGCTGGCGTCCCTGAAGATCCAGGGGTTTGACCGTCGTCAGCTGTGGCGCGCGCTTTTGGCCGAGAGCGCGTTCGTACTCGGAATTGGCTGCATAGTAGGTGCGCTGCTGGGTGAATACGGGCATGCCCTCGCCGGTCGCGAGCTGCGACTGAGCACCGGCTTCCCCGCACCCTTTGCGCCCGGCGGCCTGCAGGTGCTCATCACACTCGCGCTTGTCGCGGGCATCGCGATGCTCGTGATTGCCGTACCTGGGCTGCTTGCGGCCAAGGTACCGGCCCGCGCAAGCTTCCAGGAGTGAGCTTGGCAGTGAATGTCCTGGCCAGATCACGACGTTCGCGCGAGCGCGGCGCTCGGGCGCTGCTGCCGGGAGCTGCGCCGAATCGCCCTGCTGTACAGGTTCCTCACGGTCGCCGGGCGCTACTGGCTGAGCGCCTACCCCGTGATCAAAAGGGAGCTGCGCCAGTGGCGCGCACGTGCCGGCGCGATCCCTGATCCTGCGCTGCGCAACCTCGCCTTCGAGGCCCATGGCGGCAAGCGCGGCAACCTGGAGGGAGCGGCGGCTTTCGCGATGTTCGTTCCGCGCCAGTTCGCTGTCTGTCTGACCCGTGCGCTGGTCGCCTTCCAGGGCGCCTATGACTATGTCGACGTGCTCTCCGAGCAGGACAGTCAGGACGCGGTCGCCAACGGCTACAGGCTGCACCTCACGCTTGTCGCCGCGCTGCAGCCCGGCGGGCGGCGCATGGATGGCTACGCCCACCATCCGGTAGATGACGACGCCGGCTATCTGCAGGCGTTCGCCGACGCATGCAGAGCCGAGATCGACCGCCTGCCCTCCTACGCCGCCACGGCTGAGCATGCGATCGAGGGCGCCCGCCGAATCGCGGTGTATCAGGGGCTTAACAACTGGAGCGATGGGGGAGGGCCGGCGGAGTACGCGCGTTGGGCAGGCGAAGAAACGCCGCCCGGCACCGGGCTTGCCTGGTGGGAGACAGGCGCGGCCGCGGGCTCGTCGCTTTCGATCTTCGCTGCCATGGCCGCGGCCGCCGACGCACTTGTGGGTCCGGAGCAGGCCGCCGCGATCGACGCAGCCTATTTTCCATGGATTGGGGCGCTGCACACGCTGCTCGACAGCCTCGTGGACTACCCGGTCGACGTGCACGAAGGCCACCACAGCCTCGTCGGACACTATGAGGGACCCTTCGAGACGGCCGAGCGCATGGCCCATATCGCCGAGGTGTCGATGAGCCGGGCGGGCGCTCTGCCCAATGCACAGGCCCACGAAATGCTACTGGCGGCGATGAGCTGCTTCTATCTGGTGGCGCCTGAGGCGTCGCTTGAGCATGCGGCGCTCGCGCGTGCTCTGATCGTCTGCGCGATCGGCGATCTCGCCGGGCCGACGATGGCGATCATGCGCGCGCGGGAGCGGCTGGGCGGGGGCGGGGGGTCCACGGCGCGGGCATAAGGGCGCCGATATGGTTGTTCTATGCACGTCTTGGGTGCCCAGGCTAGAATGGGGCGCCGAAGTGCGCGGATGTAGCTCAGTTGGCTAGAGCGTCTGCTTGCCATGCAGAAGGTCGAGGGTTCGAGTCCCTTCATCCGCTCTGAGGAAACCCTGCTAATCGCAGGGTTTTTTCTTGCTCGGAGGCGAGGCGGGCGGCCAGTTGGGGGCGCGGGTACCAGTTGCGGGTACCAAATCGATGCCGTTCGTGCACGAGGTAGCGACGAGAACACTTTCTATGAACTCGTGGTACCGCTCGGCAAGCTCAGTCGGCGGCGAGTGATTCGAGCGAAAGACCGGGTACGTCGCGAAAGATCGTGTCGTTGGAGACAAGCGGTACCCCGATCCGGATCGAGGTCGCAGCGATCCATCGGTCAGCGTTGTGCTCGCGCTGCCGCGAGCGCATGACCGATCGCTGCGCAGTCGGCGCGTAGTCGGGCACACAACGCTACGAGTTCGGGGCCTGTGTGGACGATCTCCGCGCGGTGGATCTTGGCGTCGAGCCTCCGCATCCGGGCCTCGCCCCAGCGGCGGCGGATCGCGCCATAGCGCAACTCGGCGGCTGTCTGAAACGAGATGAATGCGGGTCGCCCAGCGATCAGCGGCGCGTAGCGCGCTCGACCAGCCGCGATCCGGGTACGAGGTCTGCGCTGAAGACGTCGGTATCGATGACGATTGCGCTGCGCGCTCTGGACCCAGTCACGACTCGATCGCGGCGAGAAAGGCTTCACCCTCCTCGACGGTGAGATCCTCGATCACTATCTCATCGTGGCCTGGCAATGGCTGAGCACGGCGGAGCAGTTCCTCTACGGGAAGCTCCAAGTATTCCTGTGCGCTGTTGTCCTCAGGATGCGCTGACACGGTGCCTGAAGTGTACGCAAGAGCACCGTTGGCACGGTCGCTCAGTCTATGGCCCACTCGACCGGGGCTGCTCCTGGCTTCCAAGTTCTGCTGTCGATCAAGCTCGGCAAGCACCGACGGTTCGTGCCATCGCAGATGGAGGCAACGATCGCGGGCCTTGTAAGTCGTCGAGGCTGACTACCCGCTGCCATGAAGACATCGAACGGCCGAGTGTTCGGCAACGGCGCTCACGGCCCTTGCGTGACGCGTTTCCGATAACCCCTGTTTATCACCCTCGCTCCCCGACGTATTGGACGCATGCCCCTGGGCGATCTAGCGTGTGGTGGCGCGGCTGCGCGCAAACGAACCCAAGGAGACGAGATGGCCAAGGTCCTGTGTGTGCTCTACGACGACCCGGTGGACGGATATCCGCCTACCTATGCCCGCGACGGCATTCCGACGATCGAGCGCTACCCGGACGGGCAGAGCGCGCCGACGCCCAAGGGGATCGACTTCACGCCCGGCGAGCTGCTGGGATGCGTCTCCGGCGAGCTTGGCCTGCGGGCCTACCTGGAGGCGGCGGGGCACGAGCTGATCGTCACCGCCGACAAGGATGGCCCCGACTCGGCGTTCGAGCGCCATCTGCCCGAGGCGGAGATCGTGATCTCCCAGCCCTTCTGGCCCGCATATCTGACGGCAGAGCGGATCTCAAAGGCGCCTAACCTGAAGTTGGCCGTCACGGCCGGCATCGGCTCAGACCACGTCGATTTGCAGGCGGCGATCGAGGCGGGCATCACCGTTGCCGAGGTCACCTACTGCAACTCGATCTCGGTCGCCGAGCACGTCGTGATGATGATCCTCGGCCTCGTGCGCAACTACATCCCCTCCTACCAGACCGTGATCGACGGCGGTTGGAACATCGCCGACTGCGTCGCACGCTCCTACGACGTGGAGGGGATGCAGGTCGGGACGGTCGCCGCCGGCCGGATCGGGACCGCGGTGTTGCGCCGACTGAAGCCCTTCGACGTCGGACTTCACTACATGGACCGCCACCCGCTCCCGGCCGAGGTCGAGGCTGAGCTGGGGGCCACCCACCATCAGAGCGTGGAGTCGCTGGTGGAGGTCTGCGACGTGGTGACGATCAACTGCCCGCTTCATCCGGAGACCGAAGGTCTCTTCGATTCTCAGATGATCGGGCGCATGAAGCGCGGCGCCTACCTGATCAACACCGCTCGCGGCAAGATCTGCGACCGCGACGCGGTCGTGGCCGCGCTGGAGTCCGGCCAGCTCGCGGGCTACGCCGGCGATGTGTGGTTCCCGCAGCCGGCGCCCCAGGACCACCCATGGCGGACCATGCCTCACCACGGGATGACCCCGCACATCTCGGGCTCTTCGCTCTCGGCGCAGACGCGCTATGCGGCCGGCACGCGCGAGATCCTGGAGTGCTACTTCGAGGGGCGGCCGATCCGCGACGAATACCTGATCGTGGCCGGTGGCGGCCTGGCGGGCGCCGGCGCCCACTCCTACTCCGCCGGCGACACCACCGGCGGCTCGGAGGAGGCAGCGCGCTTCGGCAACGCGTAGCGCTGCACGTAGGGCTGGCACAGGGATAATCGGTTGATGTTCCTGCGCCAGCTCGAGTATCTGGATGCGCTGGCGCGCGAGCGGCACTTCGGTCGTGCTGCGAAGGCCTGTCACGTATCCCAGCCCGCGCTTTCGGTTGCGATTCGCAAGCTCGAGCGCGAGCTCGGAGTGGAGCTTGTTCACCGCGATCGCCACTACGACGATCTCACCCCTGAGGGCAGGAAGCTTCTGCGCTGGGCACAGCAGGCACTGGCGGGCGTCGAGGGCCTGAGAAGCGAAGCGGCCAGCCTTTCGCATGAACTGAGCGGACGCCTGCGTCTGGGGGTGATCCCCACCGCGTTGCCGGCCGCGGCACTGGTGGCGCAGCCGCTGCTGCGCGCTCACCCAGGAGTCGACCTGGAGATTCGCTCGCTCTCATCGATCGAGATCGGACGCGAGCTGGAGTCCCATGGGATCGACGCCGGCATCACCTATCTCGACAACGAGCCGCTCGGCAAGGTGCGGGCGGCGCGCATCTACGACGAGACCTATGCGCTTCTGACCGCCGACGATCGTCCCGAGACGCAGATTGCGTGGGCACAGCTCGACGGTTATCCGCTCTGTCTGCTGACGCCGGAGATGCAGAATCGCCGGATCATCGACGGCGTGCTTGCCGACCGAGGCGCGACAGTCGTGGCTCGGATCGAGACCAACTCGATCTCGGCGCTGCTCTCCTTCGCACGCGCGGGCTGGTCTTGCGTGGTCTCGCGAGTCTGGCTTACGCTCTACGGCGTTCCGGAGGGAATGCGCGCTTTGACCCTGATCGAACCCACGGTCAGCCACGAAGTGGGGCTTCTCACGCCGAAGTCGGACCTTGTCGCGCCGGTGGTGCGGGCGCTGCTGGAGGCGTTGAGCGAGGTCCAAATCCCGTAGGAGGCCTCGCTTCGAGCGCCGCAGGCGGCCGACTTCGGCTCAGATCCCGCCGATCTTGTCCGGCGGCCAGTAGGTCGCGAACGCTTCGCCGATGACCCAGGCGGTTGGGATCGGTCCCCAGAAGCGGCTGTCCTCGGAGTTGCCGCGGTTGTCGCCCATCATGAACCAGTGTCCTGCGGGGATCGTGATCGGGGTGGGGAAGTTGCACTCCGAGCTTTCGCCGCATTCCCGGATGTAGGAGTCTTTCTCGCGCTTGCCGTTGAGATAGACGTGCCCTTCCTTGATGTAGATCGTGTCTCCGGGGCCGGCGACGACGCGCTTGATGAAGGTGACGTTCCCCTTCTTTGGCACCGGGTGGTCGCAGGCGGCTCCGCCCGGGGTCACCTGGTGGGGGTTTGGCCCGCAGATGCCGTTGGTGGCGCCTTCGGGCGGGTTGAAGACCACGATCTCGCCGATTTTCGGTTCGCTGAAGTCGGTGCCTATGCGGTTGACGAGGATCCGCTGGCCAATAGAGAGCGTGGGTTCCATCGAGCCGCTGGGGATCTTGTAGGGCTTGACGATGAACGCCTGGATCAGGAAGGCGAGCCCCACCGCTACGGCGATGATCGCGACAAGCTCGATCAGCGAGTTGCCGCGCGACTTGTTCTTCTGCTGTTCCTTGGACTTCGCTCTCACTGGCATCCGTGGTCGTCTCCTCGGCTCTGACGCCGTATCTCTGGTTGCACAATAGGGGGCAGGGCGCTGACCTTGAGCAGGTCCGCTGAGCGGGAGCCCGCCAGGGCGCAGAACGGGCCGGCATCGCCCGCGTGCGTGGCGTGGTGCTGGACGGCATGAGCGGATGGGCCGCTGGAGTCGACGGCCGCCCACACCGTCGCGCTTCCCATTCCCATCGCGGCGATCCATGCCAGCCACAGCGCCACCAGGCGGCGCTCGAAGGGGCGAAACCGGCGATCGAGGCGGTTGAACTGGGCGGCCATCTCCTGCGCGTCTCCAAAGCGGGCGATCGCCTCGCGTTCGGCAGCGTGCGGTTCGCTCATTCCTGTTCGCTGGAGGTCGCTGCGCCGTTGGCACAGATGGGCCTGCACCTCGCAGAGGATGCGCCGGCGGCGCAGGCCACGTGCCCGCAAGTGCGCCTTTAGCTCCCTGATGTAGAGCGCGATCGGGTCCGGGGTGCTCATCGCCCCGCCTCGGGCGCCGGCGCAAGCACCGCGTCGATCGCCCTGCTGAACCGGCGCCAGCTCTCAAGTCGTTCTCCGGCCGCCGCGCGGCCCTGCTGGGAGAGCGCGTAGACGCGCCTGCGCCTACCGTCGACCACCTCCCAGCGACTGTCGAGCAGACCTGAGCCCTCCAGGCGGTGCAGCGCCGGATAGATCGTGCCCTCTGCGAGGTCAAACTCACCGTTGCTGCGTCGCCGCAGCTCCTCGACCAGGCCGTAGCCGTGCAGCGGTGTGACCTGCAGCACCGCGAGCAGCATTGCGTCAAGGTGTCCCTGGAGCTCGCTCTGAGCCATACATAGGCAGATTATGCCTAGGCCGTCGATACGTCAAGTGGTTACTGCCCCTGAAGTGTGGCGGCTGCGCGGTGCACGCTACGCAGGTGTGCTATTGCGTGCTGTGGGCCCGCTGCTGCGAAGGCATCGCGATCGGCGCGGTTGTTTCCTGTCCGGTGCGCAGCGCAAGCGCCTGGCCGATCTGGTCGGCTCCCACTCGCGCCCTGCCGTCCAGATCAGCGATCGTGCGTGCGAGCCGCAACACCCTGTGAAGTCCACGGACGCTGATCGCGCCGTTGGCGCAGGCGGCGTCGAGCAGCCTCTGGCCTGCGGCGTCTGTTCGTGCGTAACGGTGCAGCGCCGCCGCGTCGAGTTCGGCGTTCATGCGCACCGGCTCGCCTCGCATGCGCTGGGCCTGGATCTCACGCGCGGCGATCACCCGCTCGCGCGCCTGGCGAGAGCTGGTGTGTGCGCGCAACGCTCGCAGCGGGGTACGCTCGCGATGCACTGGGATCAACAGGTCGATGCGGTCGAGCAGCGGCCCGCTCAAGCGGCGGCGGTGCCGTGCAAGCTCAGCCTTCCTGCAGCGGCACGGCGCGCCGCCGTGGTCCCCGAGATGCCCGCAGGGGCAAGGGTTTGTGGCGGCCAGCAGCATGAAGCGCGTCGGGTATACGGCCGCACGATTGGCCCTGACGATTGTGACGCGGCCGTCCTGAAGTGGTTGCCGCAGCGCCTCCAGCGCAGAGCGCTGGAACTCGGAGAGCTCGTCCAAGAACAGCACGCCGCGGTGGGCCAGCACCGCCTCGCCCGCGCGCTCGCCGCGAGCGCCGCCAATCAGCCCCGCGACGGTGATCGAGTGGTGCGGGGCGCGAAACGGCCGCCGCCAGAGCAGTTGTGGCTGTGGCAGCGCGCCGAGGATGCTGTGGATGCGCGTCACCTCAATCGCTTCCTGGCGCTGCAGCGGCGGCAGAATCGTGGGCATCCGCTGCGCGAGCATCGTCTTGCCGGTGCCGGGCGGACCGCTCATCAGCGCGTTGTGTCCACCGGCCGCGGCAAGCATGAGCGCGCGCACCGCCGCCTCCTGGCCGTGGATGTCGCGGAGGTCGCCCTCGCCATCTGAGTCCTGCGGGCCTGGCTGGGGCGCCTGGGACTCCGGCAGCGGCTCGCAGGCGCCGCCCCTGAGAATTGTGACTGCGGCGGAGAGGTTGCTGGCCGGCGCGACCGCGATGCCGTCGATCAGGCATGCCTCGCCGGCGGCTTCGGGAGCAAGGACGATGCGGGCAAGGCCCGCCTGCGCGCTTGCCTGCGCGATCGCCAGGCTGCCGCGGCAGGGGCGCAGCCTGCCGTCGAGCGCAAGCTCGCCGAGCAGCGCGTGGGAGCGCAGCGCCTCGCGATCCACCTGCCCGCTCGCAGCGAGGATCGCGCAGGCGATCGCAAGGTCGAGCCCCGGGCTCGACTTCGGCAGGTCCCCGGGCGCGAGGTTGGCGGTGATCCGGCGTGAGGGCATTTCCAGCCCGCAGTTGAGGATCGCGGCCTGCACGCGCTCGCGCGCCTCTCTGACCGCGGCGCCGGCGAGCCCCACGATCGTGAAGCTCGGCAGCCCGGGCCTGATGTCGACCTCGACACCGACTGCGCGGACCTGCAGGCCATCGATCGTGAACGTGCGAGCCAGGGCGTGCATAAGCACGCGAAGCTAATGTCCGCTTGGGATGGCAGACGCGACCGGGGTCGCCGCGCAATGCGCGGCGGGTCTCTACAGGCCGGCGGGGTGCCGCACGATGAAGCCGCCGGTCGCGGCCATCGTGTCCGACCAGCGGTTGCCGGTTTCGGCCAGCGCAACAGTGTCGAAGCGGCGGCCGTCTATCGTCATCCAGGCGTGTTCGGCGTTGGCGTAGATCGTGATGTAGCGGCCGGGGCCCGGTTCGCCGAAGGACTCGAGGCCGGTCGAGTCCTCGGGCGAGCTCAGCAGCCCGCCGCCGTGCAGCGCATAGGAGACCGACCCTGAGCAGTCGTAGCCGTAGGACTCGAAGGAGCCATGGCCACCGCCCCAGACATAGGGCCTGGTCGCGATTTCGTTCGCGGCCGCGATCACGCGCGCAACGATCGCTTCGGCGGAGGAGTCCGGCGCTGCGCCGCCAGCGGCGGCGGTGCCGCCCGCGCCGGGCTGGCTGTGCGGCAACGCCCACGCCAGCGCATGGATTTCCTTCATGCCGTGGTAGCCGAGCGCGGCCCAGGTCGCAGGGCCGACAACGCCGTCGACTTCCAGGCCGTGCTGCGACTGGAAGTGCTTGACGGCGGCCAGCGTCTGGGGGCCGAATTCGCCGTCGACGGCGACGTGCAGCGCTTCCTGCAGCGTCCTTACGTAGCTGCCCGGATGAGGGGCCACTCCGCCTGTGCTGATATCCGCGGTTCTTGCATGGCCGTTCACGCTCGCCGCCGCCGCAACGGTGGAGACGTGGGCGGCCCCCCCGGCCTTGGGCTGGGGAAGCGCGGAGGGGGGAGGAGTCAGCATCGCCTTGCCGTGGTCTCCCAGCGCGCCCCATGTTTCAGGTCCCACGATGCCGTCGACGTGCAGGCCGTGCTGCTTCTGGAAGCTGCGGATCGCGGTCTCTGTTTCGGGGCCGAATTCGCCGTCGACAGCGACATGCAGCGCTTCCTGCAGCGTCCTTACATCCGAGACGACTTCGGTTTCGCCACTGACCTCTTCATGCACCTTGTTAGAGGCGATGATCGCGGGCTCGCCGTCTGCGAGTGCGGCTTTGGTCTTGGGGCCCACAATGTTGTCGACAGTGAGGTTGCGGCTGGCCTGGAAGCTGCGCACCGCCATTTCGGTTTCCGGGCCGTAGGTGCCGTCGACCTTGACGTGCAGCGCTTGCTGCAGCAGGCGCACCTGGCGGCCGGTGCTGCCTGTGGTCAGCACGATTTCGTGTTTGGTGGTTGTGGTTGGGGTGGGCGGAGTCGAGGTCGAAGCGGTGCCGTTGCTCACGCCGTTGGCGTCGCCGAGCGAGGCTGCCGGGCCGGCGGTCAATGCCACCAGGGTGCCGAGCGAGATGCGGCGAACGCGTGACTTGGTCGGGACGAACAGCAACTGCTGGGCACGACGCCTGGCGCGCGAGCGACCAAGCGAGAGCTCCCACGGCTCAGCGTCGGAGAGATCCCGCGGGCTTGGCTGCTCGCGTGAGATCAGCGGCTTGCGGCGCGTGCCTGCGAACACCGGCGCGTTGTGGCGCGCATGGGCGAGCGCCTCAGCGCCCTGTCTGCGCGCTCGGGCGGGACGGGCCGGCTCGACCACGGATGTCGCGTCGGTGGCATGGGCGTCCTGCCTGCGTGCGGAGGCGGTGCTCACCTGGGGTGCAGTGGATGCGGCGGGCCTGCGATCGCCGCTGCTCCCGCGCCGTGCGCGCGAACGTGCGAGCGAAGCCTGCCATAGCTCAGCGGCAGCGAGATCACGCGTCGTTCCCGACATCTGTAGGTACGTCCTTTCGGTGTTGCAGGGCGCCTACGGGGTTAGCTGTCGGGCTCGCGTACGTACGCTACGCCACAATCGTGGTGGCGATTCGCCCCCGTGACCTTTCTCTCCGGTCACACTGGGTCCCCCGCTCCACTGCCCCGAGAGGCGGTGGATTCGGCACGAACGCGGAGCAAGGTAACAGGTCTGGCTGCAAGATGCATCGCATAGAAGGAATGCAAGATCTCTTGCCGACGGGTCGATCACACTTACACTCGGCCTGTGAGCGACGCCTTTGCAATGCACCTGCAGCAGCCGGTGGGGATCGGTCACACGCCGCAGCGCGGGCACACCGGCGCCGCTGGAGGCGCAGCCTGCGGCGACGTTATCCGAATCTCGCTGGCGATCGATCGCAGCGACCCCAGCGGCAAGATTTACGACGCCGGGTTTGACGCCAGCGGCTGCGGCGCGAGCATCGCGGCCGGGTCTGCGACCGTTGCGCTGGCGCGTGGCGCTGGCCTGCTGGAGGCTGCACGAATCGGTGCAGATGAGATCGCCTCCGAGCTTGGCGGTCTTATTCCGGCCAAGCAGCACGCGGCCGAGCTGGCGGCGGACGCGCTGCACAGGGCGCTTGGCGCGGCAGCCAGAGAGGCACAGCTTGCGCCGATGGCCGGCAGGGTGTTGATCGCGATGAGCGGCGGGGTGGACAGCGCGGTGGCGGCGCTGATCAGCATGCGTGAGAGCAAGGACGCGATAGCGGTCACGCTGGAGCTGTGGGCAGACCCGGAGAACGACGCTCAGCGCAGCTGCTGCTCGGCGGAGTCGGTCCGCTTCGCGCGCGGGCTGGCGCACGGGCTGGGGCTGCCGCACTTCTCGCTCGACATGCGCGCCGAGTTTCGCGCCGGCGTTGTAGAGCCCTGGCTGGCCGACCATGCGGCGGGTCTGACCCCTTACCCGTGCGTGCGCTGCAACGGCAGCGTCCGCCTCGACGGGATGCTCGATCTGGCCGGTTGTCTGGGCGCGCAGCGGCTGGTGACGGGCCACTATGCGCGCACCTGCGTGGAGGACGAGGGCGATCTGCCGCTGCTACGCCGGGCGCTCGACCAGCGCAAGGACCAGAGCTACGCGCTGGCGGCGCTCTCGCGGGAGTCACTGGCACGGATGCGTTTCCCACTCGGCGAGCTGAGCAAGGATGAGGTGCGTCAGATCGCCGAGCGGGAGCAGCTGCCGGTGGCGCGGCGCCCGGACTCACAGGACCTCTGCTTCCTGGCCGGCACCAGCCAGCGCGATTTCCTGGCTCGCCACGGCGGCATGGGCGAGCGCGAGGGGGAGATCCTCGACCAGGATGGCGCCGTGCTGGGTGTTCACCGTGGCGCGCAGGCCTTCACGATCGGGCAGCGCCATGGCCTCGGCGTTGGCGGGCGTGGGCCGCTTTACGTGCTGGCCACCGATCCGCTCTCCAACACCGTCACCGTCGGAGGGCGCCAGGCGCTGGCCACCGAGCAGGTGTCGATCCGGCAGGCGGTCCTGCACCAGGACGGCGCTCGCGTGGACGCGGTCAAGATCCGCTATATGGGCCGGCCGATCGCCTGCTCGTTGGCGGGGACGCCCGGCCCTGGCGCACACACTGCCCTTCGCGCGCAGCTCTCCCAGCCGATCGAGCGCACCGCGGCCGGCCAGCTCGCCTGTCTCTACAGCGGAGAGACCGTCGTGGGGCACGGCACTATCGCCGCGTAAGATCACCTCCGATGATGAGCTCCGACGAGATCCGCGAGCGCTACCTCTCCTTCTTTGAAAAAAAGGGGCACAAGCGCATACCTTCGGCATCCCTGGTGCCCTCCTCGCACGACCCCTCGGCGCTGCTGACGGTCGCGGGGATGCACCCGCTGAAGCCCTACTTCCTGGGCCAGGAGCGCCCGCCTGCGTCGCGGCTGACCGACTGCCAGAAGTGCTTTCGCACGGTTGACATCGACCACGTGGGGAACACCAACAGGCATCTCACGTTCTTTGAGATGCTCGGCAACTTCTCGATCGGCGACTACTTCAAGCGTGAGGCGATCTCCTTTGCATGGGAGCTTTCGCTTGAGGTGTTCGGCTTCGACCCAAACGAGATCTGGGTGACGGTGTTCGAGGGCGACGAGCAACTGGGCATTGGCCCCGACGAGGAGGCGATCGGCTTCTGGGAAGAGGTCGGGGTGCCGGTGAGCCGGATCGTTCCCTGCCCGCGCTCAGAGAACTTCTGGCAGGCCGGCCCGATCGGGCCCTGCGGTCCCTGCTCGGAGCTCTACCTCGACCGTGGCGAGCATCTCGGCAAGCCCGATGACCTGCCGGGCGGAGAGAACGAACGCTTTCTCGAGTACTGGAACCTCGTCTTCATGCAGTACCTGCAGGAGCCCGAGAACGTGCTCAGCCCGCTACCCGCCGCGAACATCGACACGGGGCTTGGCCTCAACCGGCTGGCGGCGATTCTGCAGGACAAGGTCTCGGTGTTCGAGACCGACCAGTTCCAGCCGCTGATCGCGCTTGGCGAGAGCCTCTCCGGCCGTGGCTACGGCCAGGAGTTTGACACCGATCGTGCACTGCGGATACTCGCCGATCACTCGCGTGCGATGAGCTTTCTGGTCGCCGACGGCGTGGTGCCGTCCAACGAGGATCGCGGCTACGTGCTGCGCCGGGTGATGCGCCGCGCGATCCTGCAGGGGCGCACGCTGCAGCTCGAGCCTGGGTTTCTGCTGCGCTACGCCGGGGTCGTGCGCGAGAGCATGGGCGCGGCATATCCAGAGCTCGGCGAGCAGTGGGAGTCGATCAAGCGCTGGCTGGCTGCCGAGGAGGAGGGCTTTGGCCGCACGCTGGAGCAGGGCCTTGACATGCTGCGCTTTCACATCGACCGCGCTCGCGACAAGGGCCAGGACACGATCCACGCAGACGACGCCTTCAAGCTGCACGACACCTTCGGCTTCCCGTTCGAGCTGACCAGGGAGCTGCTCGCAGAGGAGGGGCTTGGCGTCGATGAGGCGGGCTTCGAGTCGCTGATGGAGGGTCAGCGGGCCAGGGCGCGCGCGGCTGGGGCGAGCCAGCAGGCCGGCGGCGGGGCCGGCGAGGTGCGTGAGCAGGCGCTGGCACTCGCGCACAGCGTCTCGTCGCCCACGCGCTTCACCGGCTATGAGACAGAGCGCCAGCGGGCGCAAGTGCAGGCGCTGGCAGACCACCACGGCACGCTGCTACTCAAGCTCGACGAGTCGCCGTTCTATGCGGTTGGGGGCGGGCAGGTCTCCGACAGCGGCACGATCGAGTGCGAGCACGGCGACTGCCGCGCGCAGGTGCAGCGGGTGCTGCGGCTGGGAGACGACCAGGTGATCGAGGTCGAGCTGGAGCGTGGCAGCCTCAGCGCCGACACCGCCGTGATCGCGACGGTCGACCACCAAGCCCGCCACGCCACCGAGTGCAACCACACCGCCACGCACCTGCTGCATGCGGCGCTGCGGCAGACGCTCGGCAACCACGTACGCCAGGCCGGCTCCTACGTGGGCCCCGACAAGCTGCGCTTCGACTTCACCCATTCGGCGGCGCTCAGCGAGCAGGAGCTCGCGGAGGTCGAGGACCAGGTCAACGCGTGGATCGCACGCAACGATCCGGTGCACCCGATCACCACCACGCTCGATGAGGCCAAGCAGCTTGGCGCGATGGCGCTCTTCGGCGAGAAGTACGGCGATGTGGTGCGGATGGTCGAGATCGGCCAGGGCGATTACTCGCGCGAGCTCTGCGGCGGCACCCACGTGCGCTCCACCGCCGAGATCGGCGTTTTTCACGTCCTCGCCGAGACCTCCAGCGCGGCCAACGTGCGTCGCATCGAGGCGATCACCGGGCCGGCGGCGGTGGAGCTGCTACGGCAGCGAAACGAGTTGCTCATGCGCAGCGCGCAGGCGCTGCGAGTGCAGCCCGACCAGGTGCCCCAGACGCTCGCCGCTCGCGAGCAGGAGCGCCGGCGCCTTGAGAAGGCGCAGCGCGAGGGCGGCGGCGCGGCCGGTGCCGGCGGGGAGATCGATGTGCTGCTGGGCGCTGCTGAGCAGATCGACGGCGCCAAGGTGCTGGCCGCCGCAGTGCAAGCGGCGGATGCGAAGGCGCTGCTGGGTATGCTCGACCGGGTGAAGGCGCGCTTGCCTGAAGCGGCGATAGTGCTCGGCAGCGCGGCGGAGGGACGTGTGCACCTGATTGCGAGCGTCGCGCCGCCGCTGGTGGCGCGCGGCGTGAAGGCCGGCGCAATCGTGCAGGCCGCCGCGTCGGTGGCCGGTGGCGGCGGAGGAGGTCGCGACACGATGGCTCAGGCCGGGGGACGGGATCCGGAGCGTCTTCCGGATGCGATCGCTGCCGCGCGGGCGAGCATCGCGACAGCGCTGGGGGTCCGGGATCAAGGCGAGCCCCAGGCGCAGGCGGAGAGCTCCGCCGAGGGACGTTGAGCCGAGTGCTCGCGCTGGACTACGGCAGCGCCCGTTGCGGCTGCGCGCTGAGCGATCCCACGGGCACGATCGCGACCCCGATCGAGGAGGTGCTGCGGCCGGCCAGCAAGAAGGGCATGGCACAGCTGGCGACGCTTGTTTCCGAGCGCGAGATCAGTCAGGTGGTGGTGGGGCTGCCGCTCTCGCTCAGCGGCGGCGAAAGCGAGCAGACGCGTGAGACACGTGAGTTTGCGCAGCGGCTGGCCCGGCGCCTTGGCCCAGGCGTCTCGGTGGAGATGCACGACGAGCGCTTCACGACCAGGCTCGCGGCTCAGACCCCGGACCCGCGCAGCAGCGAGGACTCCCGGGCGGCCGCGCACCTGCTGGAAAGCTGGCTCTCTGCGAGGGCGCGCTAGTCGCGTGAGTGGCTCGGACTCTCAGCCTCAGGGGAACCGCACCTCCGCCGAGCGCGAGGCGGCCAGGAAGGAGCGCGAGCGCCGCCGTGCGCAGCGGCGTGGCGTGCAGCCAGAGCAGACGGCGGGTGCCGCACAGGAGCAGGTCGAGACCGAGGCCGGCACACCGGAGCGCACCGACGTTTCCGGCGGGGCGAGCGAGACGGCGCAGGTCGCCGTCCACTCCGAGGCGCAGGCGGTCGAGGAGACGCATGGAGAGCCCGCCAGCGAACTGACCCAGGCATGGGATCTGGCCGACGACCTGGCGGCCGTCGAGCACCCTGCGCACGAGGTCGCTTCGAGCGCTGTGGCGAGCGTTGAGCCAGAGCACCCGCAGCCCGCTTCCAGCCGTCCCGCCTGGCGGCCGCGGGGAGCGGCAGACGCGCTGCCGGCCCCTCCGCCGCCCGTTAGCCAGCGCGGTGCGCGAGCGCTCCGGCCGCGCGTGCGCCGCGCGTCCGCGGGCGGTGGCGGCGCTCACAGCCTCCGTGCCCGCGCAGGCGCTGTCGGGGCGCTTCTGATCGTCGCGATCGCGGTGTGGGGCGTGGTGATGCTGATCCAGCACTTCGGCGGCTCCAAAGCAAGCAATCGCCCCCCGGTCGCTGCAGCACCGGAAGTCAAGGTCGTGATCCCTGAGGGTGAGTCGCGGCTGCAGATCGCCGCGATCGCACATAAAGACGGGCTCACCGGCAACTACATGCGTGCCTCCACACGCAGTCAGGCGCTGCAGCCAGAGCGCTTCGGCGCGCCTGCAAGCATCCCCAGCCTCGAAGGCTTCCTGTTCCCAGCGACCTACAAGATGCCGGTCCACGGAAACGCGAAGGGCCTGGTCGAAAGGCAGCTGGAAGCCTTCCAGGAACGCTTCGGCTCCGAAGAGCAGAAGCACGCCCGCGCACTCGGCCTGACCTCCTACCAGCTGCTGATCGTGGCCTCGATGATCGAACGGGAGGCTTATCTGGCTAGCGATCGCCCGAAGGTCGCCGCCGTGATCTACAACCGCCTGCGCCAGGGCATACCGCTCGGGATCGATTCGACGATCAGGTTTGCCCTCAACGACTACACCCGACCGCTCACCGAAGCCCAGCTGCAGACGCCCTCGCCCTACAACACCCGGCTGCACAAAGGCCTGCCGCCGACGCCGATCAGCAATCCCGGGATGGAAGCGATCGAAGCGGCCGCGCACCCCGCGCACGTCGGTTATCTCTTCTACGTCGACGGGGCCGACGGCTGTGGAGACCTCGTCTTCTCCGACACCGAAGCGGAATTTGAAGCCGACAAGGCGGCCTACAACCAGGCGCTGGCGACAAACGGCGGGCACACCCCGGCCTGCAAACACAAGTGAGCGCATCGGTGGAGCGCCGTCGGCTCGGGGTGCTCGGATGGCCCGTGGCCCACAGCCGCTCTCCGGCGATGCACAATGCCGCCTTCGCGGCGCTTGGCATGGATGGCTGGCGCTACCAGCGTTTGCCGGTGCCGCCGCCACTGCTGGAGCAGACGGTGCGCGCGCTTGGCGATGCGGGCTTCGCCGGCGCGAACGTCACAATCCCGCACAAGCAGGCCGCGCTCGCGCTCGCCGACAGCGCCGGCGTGGCGGCGCGCGAGATCGGCGCCGCTAACACGCTCAGCTTCGAGGCCGATGGATCGATCGTGGCGCAGAACACCGACGCGCCGGGGCTGATCGACGCGCTCGCGCTCGACGTCGGAGGACTCAGTGCGCTCGTGCTCGGTGCCGGCGGAAGCGCACGGGCTGCGGTCTGGGCGCTGCTGCGGGCAGGGGCGGATGTGATGGTGTGGAACCGCACTGCGCAGCGGGCTGCGCGGATGGCCGCCGAGCTTGGCGCCCGCGCGGTGAGCTCCCCCGAGCCGGCTGAGCTACTCGTCAACTGCACCTCTGTGGGCCTACAGCGGCTGCCCGATTCGGGCGAGCCTGGATCCCCAATCGGGACGGGCTCGCACGCCGGCATCACCGATTCGGCCAGAGAGGCGAAGGCACTCAACGAACTCTCTTTGAGCGCCGATCAGGTCGGTAGGTATACGCATGTCATCGACCTGGTCTATTCCGACTCCGACACTCCGCTGCTCGCAGCTGCACGCAGGCATGGATGCCGGACGGTCGACGGCGTGGAGATGCTCGTCGCGCAGGGTGCGCTCAGCTTCGAGCTGTGGACGGGACGGGCTGCGCCGCGAGATGTCATGCGGGCCGCGGCTGCGGGCGCCAGCGGGCACACGAGCGAGCCGTAGGGCGGCGACAGTCGCGACGCCAGATGGGGTGCCGCGATGAGTGAGGCTCGCTCAGAGCGGCCGAACCTGCACGCGATCTTCGGCCTGGATGCACGCGGCTCCACGGCGGTCCAGCCAGAGCCCGAGCACGCTGAGAGTCATGAGCCGGAGCTGCTGTCGAGCGAAGGGCAGCATGAGGTAAATCTGCGCGCCGCGTCGGTTGAACCCACGCTCGACGTGCTCCCGCATGTTGCGCACGAGGAGCCCGATGATCGTCCCTCCGCACCCCAGCAGGCAGCAAGGCTGGGCGTCACAGCACCCACGCGGCGCGGCTCCTCCTCGCGCTTCATCACAGATGTGATCATCGAGATGGGCTTGGCGCCGCAGCAGGCGGTGCAGGACGCGGTCGAGAGCGCCCGCAACAGCGGGGCGCGGCCGGAGCGGGTGCTGCTGGAGTCCGGCGTGCTGAGCTCAGACGGGCTAGCGCGCGCGCTGGCAGAGCGCTACGGCCTGGATCATCTGGACCTCAGCGTCTTTGCCACCGACATGGGCGCTGCGAACCTGGTCACCACCAACGCGGCCAAGCGCTATCAGGCGGTGCCTGTCTCCTTCGTCGACAAGCGCACGCTGCTGGTTGCGATGGCCGACCCTTCAAACGTCTTGGCCGTCGATGACATCGCGATCATGACCGGCTACGACGTGCGCGTCGCCGTCGCGGCAGCCGAGGACATCATGGCTCTGATCTCACGCCTTGATCGCCTGGAGGACGTGGTCGCGGGCTCCGGCGCCCCCGTCGAGGATCTCGACGACGACCAAACCGAGGTCGTCGACCTGCACGAGTCGGCCGACGACGCGCCAGTCATAAAGCTCGTCAACCAGATCGTCGCCCAGGCGGTGGAGCAGCATGCCTCCGACGTGCACATGGCCCCCGATGGGCGCGAGCTGCGCGTGCGCTTCAGGGTCGACGGTGTGCTGCAGGACGTCACGACCGTCACGCGGCGTTTGGCTGCCGGGGTGATCTCGCGCGTGAAGATCATGGCCGACCTCGACATCTCCGAGAAGCGGCTGCCCCAGGACGGTCGGGTCGGTCTCACGGTCGACGGTCGCCACGTCGACCTGCGCGTGGTGTCGCTGCCGAGCGTTCACGGCGAGTCGATCGTGATGCGCATCCTCGACAAGGACTCGGTCGTGATGCGCCTGGAGCGCTTGGGGATGGCAGACGAAGAGCGCGAGCGCTTCGAGCGCGCCTTCGGTGAGGCGCACGGAGCGGTGCTGGTCACCGGCCCCACCGGGTCGGGAAAGTCCACGACGCTCTACGCGGCGCTGCAGGCGCTCAACACCACAGAGAAGAACGTGATCACGGTCGAGGACCCGGTCGAGTACCAGATCGAGGGGCTGACGCAGGTGCAGGTCTCCCCGAAGGTCGGCCTCACCTTCGCGGCAGGCCTGCGAGCCATGGTCAGGGCCGACCCCGACGTGTTGATGGTGGGCGAGATTCGCGACCGCGAAACCGCGCAGATCGCGATCGAGTCGGCGCTCACCGGCCATCTGGTGCTCTCCACGCTGCACACAAACGACGCGCCCTCGGCGATCACCCGCCTGATCGAGATGGGCATCGAGCCGTTCCTGGTTGCCTCAGCTCTGCGGTGCGTGGTCGCCCAGCGCCTGCTCAGGACCCTGTGCTCCAACTGCAAGCGGCGCGCGATCATTCCCGCCCGCGTGCTGCACGAAAACGGCTATAAGGCGCTCGTGGACATCGAGGCCTATGAGCCCGTCGGCTGCCCACGCTGCGGCGGCAACGGCTACCGCGGCCGGGCGGGCATCTACGAGGTGATGAACCTGACTGCGGAGATCCGCACGATGGCGCTCGAACGGCGCCCGGCGGAGGAGATCAGAGATCTTGCGATCCGCCAGGGAATGAGACGGCTGCGCGACGACGGTCTGGACAAGGTGCGAGAGGGACGCACCTCGATGGCCGAGGTCGCGCGCGTGCTCGGCAGCTCCTGACGCGGCGCGCCATGCTCCTGTCGCATGACGTCTGCGGGCTGCATTAGCTGGCGTCCACTCTGATCGAACCTTCGTCCACGCCGCTCGCGCTCGAGCTCCGCAACGCCGATGGGCATTGGGATGGCATTCGACTTCGCAGATCTGCTGATGGAGGTCGTGGCCCGCAAGGCTTCCGATCTGCACCTCACCGCGGGGGCGCGTCCGACGCTGCGCGTGCGGGGGCGGTTGACTCAGCTGGAGGAGTACGAGGAGCTCAGCCCTGCCGACACGCGCGAGATCGTCTACTCGATACTCACCGGTGAGCAGCGCCAGCGCCTTGAGACAGACTGGCAGATCGACTTCGCCTACTCGATCCCCGGCCACGCCCGCTTCCGTGTCAACGCCTACTACCAGCGCAGCGCGATCGGCGCCGCGTTTCGCCTGATCCCCTTTGGCCTGACCTCAATCGACGACCTGGGGCTGCCACCGACGGTGCACGAGTTCACGCGCAAGCCGCGCGGCTTCGTGCTGGTCACCGGGCCGACCGGGTCGGGCAAGTCCACCACTCTGGCGGCGATGGTCGACGAGATCAACCAGACTCGCGAGGAGCACATCATGACGATCGAGGACCCGATCGAGTTCCTGCACCCGCACAAGCGCTGCCTGGTCAACCAGCGCGAGCTCGGCTCAGACGCGCAGAGCTTCTCCGCGGCGCTGACCGCCGCGATGCGCCAGGACCCCGACATCATCCTCGTGGGCGAGATGCGCGACATGGAGACGATCTCCACCGCGTTGACTGCCGCTGAGACCGGCCATCTGGTTTTCGCCACTCTGCACACGCAGGACACAGCCCAGACGATCGACCGCATCATCGACGTCTTTCCGCCGCACCAGCAGGGTCAAGTGCGCGTGCAGCTCTCGGTCGCGCTGCAGGGAATCGTCACCCAGCAGCTGTTGCCGCTGGCCGACGGCTCGGGCCGCGTGGCGGCCTGCGAGGTGCTCGTGCCGAGCCCGGCAGTGCGCAACCTGATCCGCGAGGGCAAGACCCACCAGATCTACTCTGTGCTGCAGACCGGCTCTGCGCTTGGCATGCAGACGATGGACACGGCGCTCGCGGGGCTGGTGCGCTCGGGCAAGATCACACAGAAGCTGGCCGAAGCGCGCTCCTCCACCCCCGAGGAGCTGCGACGGCTGCTCGGCAGCGCGAGCCTGGCGGCGGTCTGATGGTGGCCCACTGGGAGCGAATGTGAGCACCTACGTCTTCAAGGCGATCGATCTGACGGGCAGCAAGGCCCGTGGCGAGGTGGAGGCCGAATCCAAGCAGGCGGTGGCCGATCAGCTCAAGGCCCGCGGCCTGGTCGTGCTCGACGTCTCCGACAAGCACAAATCCAAGCAGATCGAGCTCGCCTTCATGAAGCATGTGCCGCTGCCGGAACTCGCTGTCTTCTCCCGTCAGCTGGCGACGATGATCTCCTCTGGCATGAGCATCCTGCGCGCGCTCTATGTGCTTGAGGAGCAAGCGCAGAACAAGTTCCTGAAGGAGACGATCGTCGCGATCCGCAAGGACGTGGAGGCGGGCCTCGCGCTCAGTGACTCGATGGCCAGGCATCCCAAGGTCTTCAACCAGCTGTTCGTGGCGATGGTCAAGGCGGGGGAGACCGGCGGCGTGCTGGAGAGCTCCCTGGTCCGCGTCGCAGACCAGCTGGAGAAGGACGCCTCGCTGCGCAAACAGATCCGCTCCGCGATGGTCTACCCAACGCTCGTGATCACCTTCGCGCTGGGGGTGCTGGTCGCGATGGTGGCCTTCGTGATCCCCGTCTTCGTCGGCGTTTTCAAAAACTACGGTGGCGAACTGCCGGCGATCACGCAGATCTCCGTCGGGGCCTCAAAAGCCGTCACCCAGGACTGGTACTTCATCATCGTCGGCGCGATCGTGGTGGTCGTCAGCTTCATCAAGTGGAAGCAGTCGAGCTGGGGGCGCAAGCAGTGGGACCGCTTCAAGCTGCACGTCCCGATGAAGATCGGCTCGATCGTGCAGGAGGTCGCCCTGGCGCGCTGGTCGCGCACGCTGGCTTCGCTGACTGCCGCCGGCGTGCCGCTGCTGCAGGCGCTGGAGATCGTCGGCAAGACCTCCGGCAACGTTGTGGTCGAGGAGTCCATGACCGATGTGATCGCTTCGGTGAAGCGAGGCGGCACGCTGGCTGCGCCGATCGGCAAGGCTTCGATCTTCCCGAAGATGGTCGCCCAGATGGTCAGCGTCGGCGAGGAAACAGGCGCATTGGACTCGATGCTCGGCAAGATCGCGGAGTTCTACGAGGACCGCGTTGACGCCTCGGTGAAAGCGCTCACCTCGATTCTTGAGCCAGTGATGATCCTGTTCATCGGTGGCATCGTCGGCTTCGTGGTGATCTCGATGTACATGCCGCTGTTCACGGTTTACGAACACATCGGGAACTGAGAGGCAGAGGCCCGAGCACAGCTGACGCGGTTCACGGCAGATCCGTCCTCGCCCAGGCTACGATTGTGAGGTGGCCAAAGCGCATCGTCATACTCTGCTGGAGCCCGGTCACGATGTCGAATGGAAGCATCTCGACGAGCAGAAGCGGCGACTTTTGACGCCCGCGCCGGAGACGCCCGTGAGCGAGCTGCTAGGACGTGGGCAACGTCTATCGGCGCAGGCGGCGGCGTTGCTGCGAGCCGTCGAGCGAGCAAGTGCCAGCGATCGATCCTGAGCTTGAACACGACTGAATGGCGTGCGAGTCGATGGCGGCGAGGCCATCGCGGATGAGCACTTGACAGGACGGGCGCATCTGCGAGCGAGCACTTCTGCCGGCCTGATTGACGTCATCCGCGGCGGACTCCCCCCGCTCGACTACGAGACGGTCGAGGCTCGTGCGATGCTCGCCGATTACGGGGGCGTCGAGTTCCGCGTCGCAGGACTCAGCAGCATCGTCGCCTTCAAGCGTCTCGCCGGTCGTCCTCGCGATCGAAACGACTTGGCCGAGCTCGAAGAGATCCACGGCGAGCTCCCGATAGAGCCGCTTCCAGGGTTGGACGACTGACGCCGCAGCGATCCACGATCACTCCTCGACATGCAGGCGGCCGTTGGTCACCGACAGCTTGAGCTTGCCCGCGAGCAGCCGCAGGACCTGCTCGCCGACCAACTCGCGGCGCCAGCCACTGAGCAGGCGCACTTCGGGCTCAGCTTCGGCCAGGCGATTGGCGGCGACCACCGCCTGCAGGTCGGATCGGCTGGCGATCAGCTCGTAGGCCAGGCCTGCTTCCCGTGCCCTGCTGCGGGCCAGCGCCTCGGCCAGCGCCACGATCGGCGCGTCTGCCGGATCGGGGGGACGTGAGCGCTCAGGTGGGCGTAGAGGGGTCACCTCGCCTGTGCCGCCTGCGCGTACGCGCTCGACGATCTCTGCGCCGGCGCGCTTGACGATCGGCTGGGTGACGCCGCGGATGTTGGCCAGCTCACCGATCGAGGAGGGGCTGCGGCGGGCGATCTCAACCAGCGCGGCATCCGGCAGCACCCCCTGGACCGGGCGGTTCTGACGCTCGGCGGTCCCCTCGCGCCACTGCACCAGGTCGCGCGCCAGCGCCTGGGCTGCCGCAGAGGCGGAGGCGATCCGCGGCAGGCGGGCGAAGATCGTCTCGGGGTCGCGCTCGTCGCTGGATCTCGCCAGCGGCGCACACTCCTGCAGCGCCCACTCCAGCCGTCCGAGTTTTGCAAGGCGGCCCTTGAGCACGTCGGCAGCCTGCAGCAGGTGCACGACGTCCTCGCGTGCATAGGCGAGCTGCTCGGCGCTCAGCGGGCGTTTGTCCCAGCGGGTGAAGCTTGCGCTCTTGGCCAGCCGTAGGCCCAGCGTGTCTTGCAGCAGCGAGTCGTAGGAGATCTGTGCGCCCAGGCCCGTGAAGCCGGCGGCCACCTGCGTGTCGAAGACGTTTGCGACCTCGGTGGACAGTGCGCGGCGCAGCAGCGCGATGTCCTGGCGTCCGGCGTGCACGACGATCTCGACCTCGGGGTCGACGAGCAGTTGCGCCAGCGGGGAAGCGTCGAGACCGTTCTGCAGCGGGTCGATCAGCTCGATCCATGAGCCGCCGTCGCGGCCGTCCAGGGGCACCGCGATCTGGATCAGACACAGCAGGGTGCGGTAGCGGCCCTCACCCATGAACTCCGTGTCGATCGCGATCGCTTTCGCGGCTCGCGCCTGGGTGGCGAGTCGCTCCAGCTCCCCGGCGTCCTCGATCATGCGATCGCTACCTCGAGCTCAGCGGGGATGGCGGGCAGACGCAGCGCAAAGCAGGTGCCTGCGCCACTGCGCTTCGCGTCTGGGAGCGTGCCGTTGGGCGGGGGCGCATGCTTCCCCGCAGGCGCTTCGTGATCGTCGAGTAGCTCCAGATCGCCGCCCATGCGGATCGCCAGCTCGCGTCCGATCGCAAGCCCAAGCCCGAAGCCGCCGCCGCGGCTGGCGGCGTCGCTCCCACGCGTGAAGCGCTCGAAGATCCGCTCGCGCTCACCGGGCGGCACGCCGGGGCCATCGTCACGGACCACGACCTGCGCGAAGTCCCGATCACGACCGGCGACGATCTCGATGCTGCTGGACGGCGGCGCGAAGTGCAGCGCGTTGTCGATCAGGATTCGCACGATGCGCGCGACCGAGCCCGGATCGGCGCTGGTCCAGCAAGGCTCCTGCGGCGGCGTGGCTGCAAGCGTCACTTCTCGCTTGTCGGCGGAGAGCTCGAACTCGGCGGCAACTGCCCTGGCCAGCTCGCCGAGCTCCACCGGCTCGCTGCGGAGCTGCACCTCGGTGTCAAGGCGGCTGAGGTCGAGTAGATCGGTGGCAAGCTGGGAAAGCCTCCTGGTCTGTTCGCGGGCGTGCTCGGTGCGCAGACGGGCGTCCTGCAGGTCCAGGGCCTCCTCCTTGAGGTCTTCTTCGAGCAGCTCGAGCATGCCGTCGAGTGAGGCTAGCGGCGTTCGCAGCTCATGCGAGGCTGTGGCCACGAAGGACCGGCGCGCGTCCTCCTGGCGCCGTAGCTGGGACTGCATGCCTGCAAAGGCGCGTGAGAGGTCGCCGATCTCGTCGCGACCGCTGTCCTTCGGTACCGGAGCATCGAGGCCGCGCCGCTCCAGACGCGCGGTGGCGTCGCGCAGGCGCTCCAGGCGCCGCAGCATCGCGGTGGCGATGCCGATGCCGAGCAGCAGCGCGGTCAGCAGGCCAGCTGCGGCTGCCACCAGGAACGCTTTGCGAACTACGCTGACGGCTTGGGCGACGTACTCGAGGTGCTTGTCGACGACGAGCACATACCGCTGGCCGTGGATCTTCAGACGCAGCGCCACGATCGCGGTTTCTGCGATGGTTTTGCGCACGAAGCTCTTGCTGAGGAGCGCGCGTCGTGCCGCCCCGCTTGCGCCCAAGTAGTAGTCCGGGACGTTGAGGTCGCGATATCGCGATGGGTGGACCACTTCCATCTGTTTGTTGAGTAGCGTCACCTCGCCACCGCCGGTGCGGCGGCCGAGCTGATCTTCGACCTCGCGCAGCTCGTGGCGATCGGGCAACTTGGTAGAGGGTTCGATCTTCAGATGAGTAAATCGAGATCGTGCCGAGAGGATCGCGTACTGCACTTCGCGCACGCCGTCTTCGCGCAGGCGCTGCTCCAGCGGAGAGAGCAGTGCCAGCGCGGCGACTCCGAGGGTGACCGCGCTGACGAGCAGCATCGCGGCCAGCAGACGCGGACGCAGACCGGTGAGCATCCGCTCGATGCCGGTCAGGCGCGCGCTCACGGCGCCTGGAACCTGTAGCCCGCGCCACGAACGGTGAGGATCAGCTTCGGGTCCTCCGGCTTGAGCTCGAGCTTCTCCCGCAGGTGGCGGATGTGCACGTCGATCGCGCGCGGGTCCCTGTAAGCGGAGTCTCCCCAGATAGCGCGCAACAGCTCCTGGCGGTTGAACAGATGGCCCGGTTCGGACATCAGCCGCGAAAGCAGCTCGAACTCCGAGAAGGTCAGCCGCACGGCCTCGTCGCGCACGGTCACCTCGCGGCGGCCATGGTCGAGGGCCACATCGCCGATGCTGACCACCTCTCGGCCGATCGCCCGGCCCGAGGCGCGGCGTAGGACTGCGCGCACGCGGCTGCGCAGCTCGGCCAGCCCGAAGGGCTTTGTGACGTAGTCGTCTGCGCCCGCCTCCAGGCCCTGGACGGCATCGGCCTCGCTGTCAAGGGCCGTGAGCATGATGATCGGGACCACGTTTCGCCGCTCGCGCAGCGTGCGGCAGACCTCGTAGCCGTTGGGGCCGGGGCCAAGGGCTACGTCGAGCAGCACGATGTCGTAGTGCTCACGACCGGCGCGTTCGATCGCCTCCTGGCCGTTGGCTACCGACTGCACGTGATGGCCCTCGCGCGAGAAGGAGCGCGTCAGCGTCTCGCGCAGCGGCGCCTCGTCGTCAACTACCAGGATATTTAGGGACTTGAGCGTGTCTGTCATGGGGTATCTCGCGCCAAACGCTAGCGCGCCCGCTAACCTGCTGGCTCCCTTGGCAAGGCAAGACACCGATAACACGCAGCAGGCCGAGCAGGCAGGCACGCAGGAGTGCATGCCCTGCGGCGGCCGCGGCACCTTGATCTCCAAGCTGGGCGGGGAGGAGAGCGTCGTGCGCTGCCCGTGGTGTGAGGGCAGCGGGGAGCGGCGCAAGGGCGTCGACGCGCAGGCGCACTGGGGCGACCAAGCCGCGGTGGAGGGGGAGCAGGAGCAGGAGCCGGACGCGACGGCTTGACCGATGCGTCCACTAGGCCTCTTTCAGGATTAAAGATCCGGCGGCTGGCGCCGATGCAGGCAATGTTTGATATGCCAGCGCCGAGGTTCATCGGGCAGAGCGTCAGAGACGACGCGTAGCAAAGCCCGCGACTCTCACTTGGCGAGCAGTGAAATGCAAACCGGGGGAAGCGCCGCCGCAGGGCGGTGAGCTTTGAGCTGGCTCCCTGCAAAGCATCAGTAAGGAGCTCCACCAATGCTGCAAAGACTGCGCCAGCGCGCATCAGATGAGAGTGGCTTCACGCTCATCGAGCTGCTGGTCGTGATCCTGATCATCGGCATCCTCGCCGCGATCGCGATCCCGGCCTTCCTCAACCAGACTCAGAAGGCGAACGACGCTTCCGCGAAGGCGCTCGCCCGTAATGCGGCGACCAACGCTCAGACGTATGCGACCGAAAATAGCGGGTCGTTTGCGAGCTTGACCACCACGGAAATCAACAAAGTTGAAAAAGGCGTGGAAATCTCGGCCACCGAAGGTGCTGGCCAGGAATGCCCGAAAGCCGGCAACGCTTGCCTGGTCGTGGCCAAAGCGATAGGTACTGAAGGCTACGAAGTGACTGCGAGGGCGCCGTCGACCCACGACGAATACACCCTCAAGCGCACTGCCGCCGGTGTGACCGAACGTACCTGCACCCCGGCAAACGCTGGCGGCTGCAAGAACAGCAGCTGGTAGCAACAAGCCACGCTGTCCTGACACATTCGCCGGCCCATCCTGACACGGCGGATGTCCAGGCAGATCGCATCGAGGGCGGCCTTCGGGCCGCCCTCTTTGCGTTCGGTGGCGCCCGTAGCGCAAGCTCTCTCAGGGCGGCCTTCAGCCGCCCCTTTCAAAACGGTGTTCGTTGCTGTCAAGCCGGTTGCGCGTACGGCCGCTTGCAGGCGCTCAAGGAGCCGCCGGTCACGGTCGATGAGAGCATCATGGAGACCGCTTTCGCCGGAGTCTTCGGAGCGATCTTTGGGTCGTTTCTGAACGTTGTGGCGCACCGCTTGCCGCGGCGCGAGTCGCTGGTCGCTCCCGCCTCGCACTGCGTGGTCTGCGGCGTGGCAATCAAACCCTACGACAACATTCCGGTGCTCTCCTGGCTGCTGCTGCGCGGCCGCTGCCGCAGCTGCGGCGTGCACATCTCGGCTCGCTACCCGTTGATCGAGGCGGGCACCGCAGCTCTTTGCATTGCGGTCGTGCTCGTCAAGGGCTCTGCGGTGGGGGTCGCGCTTGGGCTGGCGATGGTGCTGCTGCTCGTGCCCGCGGCGGCGATCGACCTGGAGCACAAGCGCATCCCGAATATGATCACGCTGCCCGGCGCCGCTCTTGCGATCGCACTCGGCCTGGCATTCGACTCTTCCGGGGAGCCGGCCAGGCTGCTGGCTGGGCTTGGTGCGGGAGCCGCGTTTCTGATCGTGACTCTGATCAGCCCCAGCGGCATGGGGATGGGCGACGTCAAGTTTGCGGCGATGCTCGGGCTCTTTCTCGGCAAGGCGGTGATCCCGGCGATCCTGATCGCGCTGTTGGCCGGAGTGCTCGTCGGCGGCATGGTGATTGCGCGGGTGGGCGTCGGAGAGGGGCGCAAGACGGCACTCCCGTTCGGGCCGTTCCTGGCGCTGGGCGCAGTCGTGGCGCTTTTCGTCGGCCAGCCGATCCTGCACTGGTACTCGACTTCGGTGGTGCACTGATGGCTTCTTTGAAGGACATCGCCAAGATGGAGGTCAAAGCGCCTGCGCTGCGGATGCCTTCGGCGAAGATACCCTCGGCGAAGCTTCGGCGCGGAGGGGGCTCTCACCCTCGCCCCAAGAGGAGCTCGGGCTCCTCGACGGTCGGCCTTGACATCCAGCCCGGCTATGTCGCGGCAGTGCAGGCGCGCTCCAATGGTTCGGTCGTGGTTCAGCGCGCCGTCGGTCTCGCGCTGCCGCCCGAAACGGTGCGTGAGGGCGAGCTGCTCGACGAGAGCCTGCTGACCGAAGCGCTGCGCGAGCTCTTCCACGACGGCAAGCTGCCCCGCCGGGTACGGCTGGGTGTGGCAAACCAGCGGACCGTCCTGCGCGTGCTGGAGCTTCCACCGATCGACGATCGTAAGGCGCTGGATGCCGCTGTGCGCTTCCAGGCCCAGGATCACATGCCGATGCCGCTCGCCAACGCGGTGCTCGATTTCCAACCACTTGGAGTCGTTGGGACTCCCGCCGGGCCAAGGCAACGCGTGGTCGTCGTCGCCGCGCAGCGCGACATGGTCGAACGGTTGCTGAAAGCCGTCCAGGCCGCAGGCCTGCGGCCATCTGGGGTCGATCTCTCGGCGTTTGCGATGATCCGCGCGCTGCATCAAGCTGATACCTCCGGCGAGCAAAGCTCTGACGGGCTCGGGGACGGCGGGGATGTTTCTGCGGCCTCGACGCTGTACCTGAACGTGGGCGGGCTGACCAACCTGGCGATCGCCGAGGGTCTCGAGTGTCGCTTCACGAGGATGGTCAGCGGCGGCCTGGAGTCGATCGCGAGCGAGCTGGCCGAGCGCCATTCGATCGCGTTGCCACAGGCGCGGGAGCTCATGAGCACGGCGGACTTGAACGACGATGCGCCCACAGTCGCCGAGACTGAGGCGGACCTCGAGGCGCCGGTCGACCACGTGGGCGCGGACGTGCGCGCGGTGCTTGCAGGCGGAGTTCGGGAGATCGCAGGCGAGGTCCGCAACTCACTCGACTTTCACCGCTCACAGGGCGGCGGCGCGGTGAGCGGCGTCGTGCTCAGCGGACCTGCGCTCGAGATCTCAGGCTTTGCACAGGCACTGGAGGCCGAGCTCGGCGCCCCGCTGAGCTGCCGACGCGTGCAGATGGCGCAGGATGCAGAGAGCGTGCCCGCCGAGCGGCTGACGATCGCGGCGGGACTTGCGGTCGAGGAGGTGACCGTGTGAGAGCCGTCAACCTGATCCCCTCCGAGCAGCGCCGCGGTAGCGTCAATCTCTCGGGCCGCTCCGGTGGCGCCGCGTACGTCGTGGTTGGACTGATCCTCGGGCTGGCTGTGATGGCTGTGCTCTACGGCAAAGCCGACCATGAAATCGGCGCCAAGCAGGCCGAAGCTACCCGCCTGAGCGCCGAGGCGCAGCAGGCTCAAAGCGAAGCGAGTCGGCTTGCGCCCTACACGAGCTTCGTGTCGCTGCGCGAAGAACGCCTCAAAGCGGTTCAGGAACTGGCCAACACGCGCTTTGACTGGGCGCACGCGATGCACGAACTCGGCCGCGTCGTGCCGACCAAGGCGGCGCTGAGTACCGTGACAGGCACCGTCGGTGCCACGACTGTCAGCACAGGCCCGGCGGCGCCAGCCGCGGCCAGCGCCTCCAAATCAGTTGCCTCGGCCACTCCAGCGGGCAGCACACCCACCTTCACGATCACCGGCTGCGCCACGAGCCAGTCGGCGGTGGCGCTGACGATGAACCGGATGCGACTGATCGACGGCGTCAGCGAAGTGAGCCTGCAGAGCTCGAGCAAGAGCGGCGGGGCAGGAGGCGCAGGCTGTCCCGCCGGCGACCCCACATTCTCGGTGCAGGTTAGCTTCGATGCGCTGCCCGCGCCGACCGTCAAGTCGCCCTCTGAGCCTGCCACGAGCAGCGCCTCCGACTCGACCCGCGGTGCCTCCAAGGGTCACACGGGGTTGAGCCTGCGATGACCGGACGCGACCGCATGGTGATCATGGTGCTGGGTGCGCTCGCGGTGCTGGCGGCTGTGTTCATGCTGCTCGTCTCTCCGGAGAAGCACAAGGCCGCGCAGGTGAGCGCTCAGGCTGAAACGGCGCGCTCCGAACTGAGCTCCGCTCGTACGAAGCTCGCTGAAGCCCAGCAGGACGAGAAGCGCTACGCGGAAGCCTACGCCTCGATCGTCAGCCTCGGGCAGGCGGTGCCCGCCGAGCAGGAGGTTTCCTCGCTGGTCTACGAACTCGACCATGCCTCCACGAATGACAAGGTGAACTTCGAATCGATCACTGCGGGCGCGGGCGGCTCGACTGTCTCCAGCGCTCCCGCTACGGCGGCTGCGAGCGCCGCCGTGGGCGGCTTCGAGCAGCTGCCTTTCACCTTTACCTTCCAGGGCACCTACGAAGAGCTTTACAAGCTGATGGGTCGCCTGCAGGGCTTCACGGTCAGCGACCCAAGCGGCAGCGTAAAAGTGAACGGCCGGCTGCTGAGCATCCAGGGTGTCTCACTTGACTCCAGTGCACCAACGGGGGCTGCTTCCGGTGGCGAACTGAAGGCCACTGTGACAGCGACCGCCTACGTGCTGCCGGCAGGGCAGACGCTGACCGGTGGCGCAAGCAGTGCGGCGCCCTCCGGTGCGACCCAGGCCAGCAGCACCGGCAGCTCGACCGGATCTGCTGTTGCCACCCCCGCGATCGTGAGGCCGCTGCCATGAGTGACCTGCTTGCTTCGATGAAGGCCGACCTGACCAGCCGCAGGATGCTGCCGCTGGTCGGTCTTGCCGCGCTTGCGCTGCTGGGCGCGATCGCTTACGTCGCGCTTGGCGGCAAATCTGGCAACCCCTCGTCCCCTTCAAGTGCCTCCACGCATTCCCAGCACGTGGCTTCGCTGCCCGGGCCGGCTCTCTCCAGTGCTCCGGCCAACCCCAACGCGGCCGTCTCGGAGACGACGGTGGGCGCGAAATACCAGCATGGCGGCAAGACGCGCAACCCCTTCGCCCCGTTGAAAGACAAGTCGAGCCAGTCGCAGAGCACCGCGACGCCAAGCAGCAGCGGGTCCTCACCCAGCTCCGGATCCTCCACCGGCACGGGCAGCGGCTCATCGACGCCCTCGGGCGGCTCACAGCCCTCCAGCGGCGGCGGCAGCTCCACGCCGCCGAGCAGCTCGATCTCGAGCTATCACGTGGACGTGGCGCTGCAGCAGCTCTCCGAAGAAGGTAATCCGGTCGGCAAGGTGCAGACATTCCAGGACGTCGCCGAGCTGCGGCCATTGCCGAGCAAGCACAAGGCGCTTGTGGAGCCCACGAGCGTCGTCGGCGGTGGCGCCGAGGTCGCTTTCATCCTGATGCGTCCAGAGATCATTCACGGCAACGGCAAGTGCGTCCCCAGCGCCGCCGATTGCCAGGCGATCGACCTGAAGCTGCACGCTTCCGAGGAACTTCAGTATCAGGAAGAAGACGGCACCGTGCTGGTCTACCGCCTGACCGTGACCAAGATCGAAAAGGTCAGCGGGAGCTCGGCTTCGGCCGCCTCGGCTCACAGCTCGGCTGCAGGCAGTGCGCTGATCACGCGGCTGCATTTGACGATTCCCTCCAGCGCGGCGTTCGGTGGGTCGCTTGGAACGATCGTCGGCGGGGCGGGCCCCGCCAGCGCGCACGCCGCCAGGCATTCGCGGCAGCGATCGAAGTGATCGCAAGGCAGCGGCGGCAAGCTGCTCGTGCTGCGTGCAGGGCGCCGCTTGCGGCGGCGCAGATAAGCTGAGCGCCACGATGGCGCTGCGGATGATCACAGCCGGGGAGTCCCACGGCCCCGGTCTCACCTGCATAGTGGAGGGCCTGCCCGCGGGCCTTGCGCTGCAACGCGAGCGGATCGACGCCGACCTCGCGCGCCGCCAGCTCGGGCACGGCCGCGGCGGGCGGATGAAGATCGAGACCGACAAAGCGGATCTGGCGGGAGGCGTGCGGCACGGACGCACGCTCGGCGGCCCGATCGCGCTGCAGGTCGCCAACAGGGACTACGCCAACTGGGAAGAGCGGATGAATCCCTGGCCGGTGGAGGAGGAGGTGCCGGAGGTGCACCTGCCGCGGCCCGGACACGCGGACCTGGTTGGAACCTGGAAGTACGGCCTCTCCGACGTGCGCGACATCCTCGAGCGCGCCTCGGCGCGCGAGACGGCGGCGCGCGTGGCGGGCGGCGCGGTATGCCGTGCTTTCCTGTCGGCGCTCGGCGTGGAGGTCCGCTCCCACGTCGTTCAGATCGCCTCGGTGAAGGCGCCTGAGCGCGAGCACGAGCAGCTGCGCCTGGAGGACTTTGCGGCGGTCGATCAGTCGCCCGTGCGGTGCCTAGACGCGGAGGCCGGCGTTGCGATGGTGGCTGAGATCGACTCGCTGCGCAAGGCCAACGAGTCGCTCGGCGGCGTCTTCGAGGTTCAAGCGTTCGGGCTCACGCCCGGCCTCGGCTCCCACGTCTCCTGGGAGGAGCGTCTGGATGGCCGCGTGGCGATGGCGATCTGCTCGATCCAGGCGGTCAAGGGCGTCTCGATCGGCGACGGGTTCGAGATCGCTGGCAGGCCCGGCTCGCAGGCGCACGACGAGATCTTCTACTCCGAGATGCAGGGCTTTCATCGCTCCACCAACCGCTCCGGCGGACTGGAGGGCGGCATGACCACAGGTCTGCCGCTGGTCGTGCGCGCCGCGATGAAGCCGCTGCCGACGCTGACCAAGCCGCTTCGCTCGGTCGACACGGTCAGCCACGAGCCGGCGCAGGCGTTGCGCGAGCGCACCGACTCCTGCACCGTGCCGGCGGCGGGAGTGGTGGGGGAGGCAATGCTCTGCTTCGTGCTCGCCGACGCCTACCGGCGCAAGTTCGGCGGCGACCACATCGACGACGTCAAGCAGGCTCTGGCCGCCTATGAGGAGCGGATCGGATGGAGGAGATAGCCGGCGGCTCGCGCGCCGCGCAGAACGGACTTACGGGACCGCGCGCAAGCGGCGCGCTTGTGTTCATCGGCTTCATGGGGGCGGGCAAGTCGACCGCTGCGGGCGAGGTCGCGGACGCGCTTGGTCTAAGCCTGGTCGACAGCGACGCCGAGATCGAGCGGCGGCACGGGGTCACGATTGCCTCGTTGTTCGCAGAGCTCGGCGAGCAGGGGTTTAGGGAGATCGAGGAGCGGGTGGTGCTCGATCTGCTCAGCGCGGCCGGCGCGCAGGGCGCCGTCTCCCTCGGCGGCGGCAGCGTGCTCTCGCCCCGTGTCCAGCAGGAGCTTGCGTGCCACGTCGTGGTGCTGCTCGATGTTGATGCGCAGAGCGCTTGGGAGCGCGCACACGCCCATGAGGTGGATCGCCCGCTCGCGCGCGACTGGGAACGCTTCGCCGAGCTGCACGAGCAGCGCGGCCCGATCTACATCGCGCTGGCCGACGCGATCCTGCCGGCGCGGGTGCCGGGGGTCGGCGCGCAGGCCGCGCAGGCGCTTGGCCGGCTGCGAGATGCCCCGGCGGGGACCAAGATGCTGTGGGCCAGCTCCGTCTCGGGCTCCTACCCGGTGCTCGTGCGCAGGGGGCTCGTGACCCAGGGCCTGATGTGCGAGGGCGTGGCGGCTGGCGCATGGCCGCTGGATCGATCCGCCTCCCATGCCTTCTGTGTCACCGATGCGAATGTAGGCCCGCTCTACGGGCAGCGTCTCGGGGCGCTTGCGGGCACCTTCACGATCGCGCCCGGCGAGTCGCACAAGACGCTTGCCAGCGCCCAGACCGTCTGGGAGGCGATGGTGCAGGGTGAGCTCACGCGCGCCGACCACGTGGTTGCGCTCGGCGGCGGCGTGGTGGGCGATCTGGCGGGCTTCTGCGCCGCCACCTACCAGCGCGGTATCCCTCACGTCCAGGTCCCCACTACGGTCGTGGCGCAGGTCGACTCGGCCTACGGCGGCAAGACGGGAGTCGATCTGCCGCAGGCCAAGAACTACGTCGGCGCCTACCACCAGCCAAGCGGGGTGATCGTCGACCCGGACACGCTTGCGAGCCTGCCGCCGCGCGAGCTCTCCGCCGGCTGGGTGGAGGTGCTGAAGACCGGGCTGATCGCGGGCGGTGAGCTTTGGCAGCGCGTGCAGGAGGATGCGCCACTTGACGAGCGCACGATCTTGCTCTGCGCGCAGACCAAGGTGGGGATCGTCGCGCAGGACGAGCGCGACTTGGGCGCAAGGCAGGCGCTGAACCTCGGGCACACGATCGGGCACGCGATCGAGACGGTGACCGGGTATGAGCGCTACCTGCACGGCGAGGCCGTCGGTCTTGGGCTGCTGGCCGCGCTGCGTCTCTCCGGCGCAGAACAGCTTCGCGAGCAGGCGCAGGAGATGATGCGCGCGCGCGGTCTGCCCACGCGCCTGGCGGGCGCTTCCGCCGAGGAGGTCGTGGCGGCGACCAGGCGCGATAAGAAGCGGCTGCATGGCGAGGTGCCCTTTGTGCTGGTCGATCGGCCGGGAGCGGTGCAGATCGGGCACGCGGTACCAGAGGCGCAGGTGCGTGCCGCGGTGGCCGAGTTGTGCGCCAATGGCGCTGCCGCCGGCAACGGATAGTCTGCTGATCCATGGCAGCGAGCAACCGCATAGAGGTGATGCACGGCGTCAACCTCGACATGCTCCACCGGCGCGACCCGGGCCACTACGGCGATCTCGGCCTGCTGGAGCTGGAGCAGCTGATCGCGGGCTTCGCGGGCGAGCTGGGGCTGAGCACGCGCTTCTTTCAGAGCAACTCCGAGGGGGAGTTCGTCCAGCGGATGCACCAGCTCGATGGACAGGCCGACGGCGTGATCGTCAACGCCGGCGCCTGGAGCCACTACTCCTGGGCGATCAGGGACGCGCTGGAGCTGACCAGGCTGCCGGCGGTCGAGGTCCATCTCTCCGACGTGGAGAAACGCGACCCCTGGCGAAAGATCTCGGTCTTCGACGGGCTCTGCATCGAGAAGATCTTCGGCAAGGGGCCCGAGGGTTACCGGCTTGCCTTGCAGCGACTGCAGAAGGCGCTTCAGGATGCCTCCGGCGGGTGAGCTGCGGATTGCGCGTCTGGCGGAGGCGCTGGCCAAACGCGACGTCGAGCGCCTGATCGTCAGCGCGCCGGCGAACGTTCGCTACCTCACGGGCTACACCGGCTCCAACGGGATCGCGGTGATCGCCGCAAGCGGCTCTGCTGCAGCTCACAAGCTCCTCACCGACTTCAGGTATGAAACCCAGGCGCAGAAGGAGGTGGGCGCACATGCGCCCTCCTGCGAGCCCGTGATCATGACTGGGGATCTGGTCCAGGCGGCCGGCAAGATGCTCTCGCAGGAGCGCCCGCAGCGCGTCGGCTTCGACGAGCACTATCTCTCGGTCGCCCGGTATGAGCGGCTTGCCGAGGCGCTCGGCGAGGGCTTTGAGCTGATCGCCTGCGGTGGCATGGTCGAGCAGCTGCGCGAGGTCAAGGACGAGCAGGAGGTGCAGCAGATAGCTGCCGCCGCGCAGCTTGCCGACCGGGCGCTCAGCGAGATCCTGGAAGACGGGCTGATCGGCCGCAGCGAGCGTGACGTGGCGATCGCGCTGGAGAGCAGGATGCGGATGCTGGGTGCGCAGGCGCCAAGTTTCCCCAGCATCGTGGCCAGTGGCGCCCACGGCGCGCTGCCCCACGCCCAGCCGCGCGATCAGGCGATTCAGGCGGGTACCCTGGTGACGATCGACTGGGGCTGCGTGCTGGACGGCTACTGCTCCGACTGCACACGTACCTACGCGGCGGGCCCCGTGAGCGAGCGCCATCGCGAGATCTACGCGATCGTGCTGGCCGCCCAGCTGGCCGGGCTTACCGCGGTTGCGGCGGGGCGCAGCGGCAAGGAGGTCGACGCGGTGGCGCGCGAGGTGATCGAGGCCGCCGGCTACGGCGAGCGCTTCGGTCACGGCCTCGGGCACGGGGTGGGGATCGAGATCCACGAGGGCCCGCGGCTCTCCAAGACCGCAGGTGACGATCCGCTGCGGGTCGGCAACGTGGTCACGGTGGAGCCGGGTATCTACCTGCCAGGGGACCTCGGGGTGCGGATCGAGGATCTGGTGGTGGTCGGGCTGGATGGCCCGCGGATCACGACTTCGCTGACCAAGGAGCTGACGGTCGTCTCGTAGCTCGGTACAACGCCGATGCCGGCCGGGGAGCTAGGACTCGGCGAGCGGCGCCTTCCGCGTAAGGGGCGCCGCGGCGCCAAGCACCCGCATGACATTGAAGCCGGGTGCATACAGCCGCAGCGCCAGCGCGGCCGCGAGCGGCACGGTCCAGGCGATGAAGAACGCGGCCTGCAGGTCAGGCGAGGCGACCGTGGGCATCCACTGGAAGCTCGCCCAACAGAGCACTGTTGCGCAGAGCGCGATCGCGGGTGGGCGCTTGAAGGTGAGGGCCTCCCAGGCCAGCAGACTGATCAGCAGGGGCAGCGTGTAGTAGACGTTGTCCCAGGTGTCAAGCAGGCACCGCAGCAGGCTTAGCAGCGTCAGCAGAAGCAGCGCGTCTGCCACTCCGATCGAGCCTCGTCTGCGCCACAAGAGCGCCAGTGGGAGCAGCACTCCGGTGAGCACGATGAGGGGGTGGCTAATCGGCCCAACCCAGGATGGAGCCGTGCGATAGCCAGGCTTCGGGGTGCCGAACGGGCCGTGAACGAGCGCGCCGTGGTGGCCCAGGAACCAGAACGCCTGCCAGGGCTGAAATATCGTGCTTGGGGTGGAGGCAGCGCTGCTGGTTGCGCTGACAAACGAGGAGCTGAGCAGGGCGATTGGCGCGAGTAGCGCTGCGGCTGCCGCTGCGGCGGCGGCCAGCATCTGCACGCGTCCGCCGCGGAGCGTGAGCAGCACAGGCCCGAGCGCGATCAGCGCCCACTCCTTGCTGCCGATCGCAAGGCCTACGCACACCCCGGCGAGGATCGCGCGTGGATGGATGGCGAAGCGTCGCGTCTGAGTTTTCGAGGACGAAGCGGCAAGCAGCACCGCTGCCACGCACAGCGACGCGTCCAGCAGTTCGTCGGCGTGCCCGAGTTCCAGCGCGAGCAGCGTGAGCGGGTTGGCGACGCAGAGCCCGAGCGCGAGTGCGCGCGCAAGCCTGCTCTGCCCGTCCGCGCGCATCCGGGCACAGAGCCAGAGCCCGAGCAGGGCGGCCGCCAGCAGGCAGGGGATGGAGACAGCCTGATAGACCGCGAGCGAGCCGCCGCCCCACACGCTCGGCAGAAAGGCAAAGGGGGCGCGCAGCAGCAGCGAGCCGCCGTAGGACGGCGCAAGCTGAGCAAACGAAGCGAAGTGGCCGTGGACGAGCGCCTGCATCGCCGGCAGCGCCTCGGTTTCGTAGTCGTTCCAGCCAAAGCCGTAAAGGCCGAGCCAGGCCATGCTGGCGACGCCAAGCGCCGCCATCGCGGGCGCCACAGCTCTCTCCAACCTGCCGGCAGACATCGTAAGAGTGGCATCGGTTTACGCCCGTAATGTCTTGAGAGCGCCAACCGCAACTGCAGAGGATGTGACCGTGTTTGCGGAGTAGATGGGTCTGGTGGCGGCGATCTGCCGCCAAATGCGTCACGATCGATGTGCCATGAGCTCCGATTGGCTACCCCGTGGCTTTGACGAGATCTCCTCTGAGGAGCTCGAGCGCAGCATGGAGCATGAAGTCGAGGGGCTGATGGAGCTTGACGATCTCGACCTGATCCCAAGCACCTCCGAGCACGTCACGGCAGATCTGCTGCGTGCCGGGCGTTCAGGATCGCGCGGGGCGGATGGCCGGCCCGCTGCCCAGCCGTCGGGTCGGCATCCGCAAGGCAGGCGCTGAAGCTACTCGCCGGCCCGCCCGCGCTGCCGCGCCACCCGCTCGAAGATCTGCGTCACCCCGAAGCGAGGAGCGAGTCTCTCCACCATGCCGGGCGTGAGCTGGGCCAGCGCGAGCATCGGTCGGATCGGCGCGCCGCTCTCCACGATCTCACCGACGTCGTTTCTGATCGCTCTGACCACTGCGTCGGCGACCTTCGCGGTGGTGGTCTCGCCCATCAGGCGATTGGAGGTGTGGCCGTCGTCTGCCATCCGCTGATACATGCCATCGCCCGCGGTGAAGCCGGGGCAGACGACCGAGAAGCCGACGGGAGCATCCTTGTACTCGGCGCGCAGCGACTGCGTGAGCGCGACCAGGCCGGCCTTGCTGGCCGCATAGGGCTCGTTGTAGGCAGGGCCAATCTTGCCCGCCACCGATGAGATGAACACGACGTGGCCGCGGCCGCGCTGCAGCATCCCGGGCAGCGCTTCGTGGGTGAGCAGCATCGGAACGGTGAGGTTTACCTCAATCACCTCTGCGAGCTCCTGCTCGCTGGAGGCGGTGAACGAGCTGACGCTCTCTATCCCGGCGTTGTTGATCAGCACATCGATCGGCCCGAGCTGCGCCTCCGCTTTGCCGAGCAGCTCTTTGACCTGCTGGCGGTCGCTGAGGTCTGCTGCGACGGCGATGCAGCGCACGCCGCGGTCGCCCGCCTCGGCTGCAACCTGCGCAAGCGCATCCTCGCGGCGGCCTGAGATGACGAGGTTCGTGCCTTGGCCCGCGAGGCGGCGGGCGATCTCGGCGCCGATGCCGCCCGAGGCGCCGGTGATGAGTGCGTTGACTCCTGCGAGCTGCTCCACGACTGCCTCCTCGGTCGAGCTGGTTGCGCTGCTGGCTGTATGCAGGCTAGCGCCGACGCGATGGAAGCCAACCTGGAGATGCTCGCGGTAGCCGAACTTTTAGGCGCGCGATCGTGTCAAGGTCTACGCGCTTGGCACGGCCAGCGACGATGTTGCGAACGGTCTTCTCGTCGAGTCCGGCAGCCTCGGCTAGCCGTCGCACGCTCCATCCGCGCTGTGCGGCCAACTGCCCAACTCTCCACCCGATCGTAGTCATGGGGATGATCCTTCCATGACAGGAAGATGTTCCTGAGAGGTACGCGTGGTTTGGTCGAAAGCGAACACCGGATGCGCCCGCTACCCTGACTGGCCGTGATCTCCACCAACCAATTCAAGAGCGGCAACCACATCGAGATCGACGGAGTCATCTTCAAGATCCTCGAGTTTCAGCACGTAAAGCCCGGCAAGGGCGGGGCGTTCGTGCGCACGAAGCTGCGCCGGGCCTCCGATGGCGCGGTGATCGACCGCACCTTCAGGGCTGGCGAGAAGTTTCGGCCCGTCCACACCGAGGCGCGCAAGATGCAGTTCCTATACGCGGACGGCAACGAGGCGCACTTCATGGACGTCTCCTCTTATGAGCAGATGGCTATCACGGAGGACGCGGTGGCTGATGCGTTGCGCTGGATCGAGCCGAGCGCGGAGGTGGACATGCTCTTCATCGATGGTCAGCCCTCGGACATCCAGTTGCCGAGCGCGGTCGACCTGGAGGTCACCGAGACCGAGCCTGGGCTGCGTGGCGACACCGCCTCCGGCGGCGGCACCAAGCCAGCCAAGCTGCAGACGGGCGCCCAGATCAACGTGCCGCTGTTCATCGAAGCAGGCGAGCGCGTACGCGTAGATACCCGCACGGGCGACTATGTCTCGCGGGCCTGAGCGGAACCTGTGCGTCGCTCAGAGCAGCGCAGAGCGGCGGTCATAGCTCTCTACCAGCACGATCTGACCGGGCGTGAGCTGGTGCAGACGCTGCCGCGGGACGCCTCGCTCTTTACGCGCAGCCTCGCCCACGCCGCCGCCGATCTGGCGCCATCGCTCGACGAGCTGATCGAACAGCACGCGCACGGCTGGAGCGTGAGCCGCGTGCAGCCGTTGGAGCGCAGCATCATGCGGGTAGCCTTGGTGGAGATGCTGCACCCCGACGCGGTTCCAGCCGACGCCCCAATTCCGGCCGAGGGCGCGATCGAGGAGGCCGTGGAGAGCGCGAAGACCTTCTGCGGCAGCGAGGCGCCGGCATTCATCAACGGCGTCCTTGCCGCAGTCCTTCGGGATCTGCGGGAGAATGGCGCAAGCACAGCGGCTTAGGAGGCCTGGCGCGTGAGCACAGAGCAACTGGACGACCTGATAGCGCGGCTCGAGCGCGCGGCTGAGCAGCTTCGCTCCGGCGAGATCTCAGTCGATGCGGCTGCGACGCTGGTGGAGGATTGCGCCGCGATCGCAACGCAGGCCAGCGCGGAGCTGGAACAGCGCGCCCGCAGCGTCGCATCCGCGCCGCCGCCGGGACAGGACTCGCTGCTGTGAGGCGGCGGCGCTAGCGTGAGCGTGAAGGGTCCTGGTCTCAGCGTGGCTGCTGGCAACGTCCTATCGGCGGCCTCGGATGAGCCGCGTTACCCCGACCATCTGCGCCTCGAGGTCGAGCGCTATCTGGAGCAGTTGCGCTTCGCCGATGAGCCGCTCGCCTCAGGCCTCGAGCAGGCGATGCGCTATTCGCTGCTTGCGGGCGGCAAGCGCATCAGGCCCGTGCTTGCGCTTGCGACCGCCGAGGCGGTCGGCATGGACCATCAGGAGGTGATGCCGCTTGCCGGCGCGATCGAGCTGATCCACACCTACTCGCTGATCCACGACGACCTGCCTGCGATGGACGACGACGATCTGCGCCGCGGCCAGCCCACCTGCCATGTCGCCTTCGGGGAGGATGTCGCGATCCTTGCCGGCGACGGGCTTTACGCGGAGGCGTTCAAGCACATGCTTCGCGAGCGCCGCTCCCCGCCCGAGCGCCTGATCGAGGCGGCGGTGGAGCTCGCCGGCGCCACCGGTGTGAACGGCATGGTCGGCGGGCAGTACGTTGACGTCGCAAGCGTCGCGCCGGAGGGGCCGGCGGGCCTGCGACGTCTGCATGAGCTGAAGACCGGCAGACTGATAGGCGCATCAGTGCTATGTGTTCTAATGCTCGGTGGAGTCGACGGACCTGCGAGAATGTCCTTTCGGCGCTTTGCCGCGGAGCTCGGTGTGCTGTTTCAGATCGTCGATGACATATTGGACGTCACAGGCACGGATGCCGCGCTCGGCAAGCCCAGCGGCAGCGACGAGCGTCACGGCAAGCGCACCTACGTCAGCGAGTTCGGCGTCAATCGAGCCAGGGAGCTGGCCGCGGAGTCCCACCGGATGGCCAGGCAGGCGTTGGCGGATGCGATGAGAAGCCTGCCAGGGCAGCGCGTGGCAAGAGACCTAGAGCAGATCACCGACTTCATCTACACACGGACATCTTGAACATCCTCGACGGCATAGACGGCCCCGACGACCTGAAGGCGCTCTCAGAGGAGCAGCTGGCGCAGCTGGCCCAGGAGGTCCGCGAGCACATCATCGACACCGTGGGGGAGATAGGCGGGCACTTCGGCGCCAACCTCGGCACCTGCGAGCTGGCGGTCGCGCTGCACTCCCTGCTCGACTCGCCGACCGACAAGATCCTCTGGGACGTCGGCCACCAGGCATATCCGCACAAGGTGCTCACCGGCCGGCGCTCGCAGCTGCACACGATCCGCCAGTACGGCGGGCTTGCGCCGTTCTGCTCAATGGCCGAGTCCGAGCACGACATCATGGGCGCAGGCCACGCCTCCACCTCCGTCGGCTACGCAGTCGGCATCAAGGAAGGCATGAAGATGGCCGGCCAGGATGGCCGCGTCGTCGCGGTGATCGGTGACGGCGCGATGACCGGCGGCGTGGCCTTCGAGGCGATCGGCCAGGCGGGCGGCATGGGCACCCCGATCGTTGTCGTGCTCAACGACAACGGCATGTCGATCGCGCCAAACGTCGGAGCGCTCTCGCGCTACTTCAACAGGGTGCGCCTGAACCCGAAACTCTGGCATGCCCGCGAGGAGGTCGAGGGGGGGCTGGCCAAACTGCCGGGAGGGATCGGCGCCGCCTTCGAGCGCATCGGGCCGCACCTGAAGGAGTCGCTGAAGGCTTTCTGGGCGCCCGGCCTGTGGTGGGAGGAGCTCGACTGGGCTTACACCGGCGTGATCGACGGCCACGACGTGCGGGCTCTGCGTTCCGCGATCGGCGAGGCGCTTGCCGCGCAGCGGCCGGTCGTCGTTCACATCGCCACGGTCAAGGGCAAGGGCTTTGCTCCCGCGGAGGAGGGGGGCCTGGAGGGCATGGAGAAGTGGCATGCCGCCAAGCCGCATTCGATCGTCAATGGCTCGCCCGCGAAAGCCGCCGCTCCCAACGGCAAGCCGGCGCCGCCGCAGTACACGACCGTCTTCGGCGAGGCGCTCGTGCGCGAGTGCGAGCGCGACCAGCGGGTCGTCGGGATCACGGCCGCGATGAACTCGGGCACCGGCCTGAACATCCTGCAGAAAGCGATGCCGGAGCGCTACTTCGACGTCGGCATCGCCGAGCAGCAGGCGGTGCTGTTCGCTGCAGGCCTTGCGCTGCAGGGCATAAAGCCGGTTGCGGCGATCTACTCCACCTTCCTGCAGCGCGCCTACGACCAGATCGTGCACGACGTCTGCCTGCAGAAGCTGAACGTCGTCTTTGCGATGGACCGCGCCGGCCTGGTCGGCGACGACGGCCCAACCCACCACGGCGCCTTCGACATTGCCTACCTGCGCTGCCTGCCAAACATCGTGCTGATGGCGCCGAGGGATGAGGCGATGCTCGTCAATATGCTCCACACGGCGCTGCTCTACGACGATGGCCCGGTTGCGCTGCGCTACCCGCGCGGGGAGGCGGAGGGCGTGCCGCTGCCGGAGCAGCCTGAGGCAATCGCGATCGGTACCGGCGAGGTGCTGCGGGAAGCGAGCTCCACGAGCGAGGCCCATGCCGGCCGCAGGGTCGCGCTGCTTGGCTACGGATCCGGCGTGGCCAAGGCGTTGCAGGCCGCGGAGCTGCTTGCTAAGCAAGACATCGCGGTCACTGTCGCGGATGCGCGCTTTGTCAAGCCGATCGATGCCGGGCTCGTTGCCCAGCTGGCCGCCGAGCACGATCTGCTGGTCACGATCGAGGAGGGCGTCCTGGCCGGCGGCTTCGGCTCAGCCGTGTGGGAGACCCTGAACGACTCGGGCGCAGCAGCAGGCAGCGTGCGGATTCTGCGCGTCGGCCTGCCCGACTGCTACGTGACTCACGGCAAGCCGGCTCTGCTGCACGCGGAGGTCGGCTTCACCGGCGAGCAGATCGCCGAGCGCGTCAGAGCCGCGATCCTCGATCGCGAGTCCGCGCACGTCGCCTAGCGCTTAGCCGTGTCCATGACGCCGGGCCGGCAGCGAGCGCGTTCGTCGCGATCGTGATAAAAAAAGCGGCCCGCTGGGGGGCGGGCCGCTTTGAGGGGAGGAGGGTACTGCTGTGCTTTGGGTCGAACACATAGTGCCTGACGCCAACCAGCTTTTCTGTGACGTTCATCACACTCATCCCACGCGGCCCAGGAGGGCCGGCAGCCAGCACGCTCCGCGCCGCTGAGAACGTACAAGCTTGGGTGCCGTGCAAGGGTCGGATCGCCGGGAGGCGATCCAGTCGGCACGCAAAGCCCGCCGTAGCCGGCGGGTGATGACAAAAGAAACGGCCCGCTGGGGGGCGGGCCGTTTCTGGGGAGGAGGAGGGTACTGCTGTGCGTAGGGTCGATATGCATGGTGAGGCATCGCGCGGGCCTTGTGTGTGTTGTCGGACACACTTATACCATGACGCCAGGTATCTTTTCGACCGACGCGGCTCATACCTTTCCGGCTTCTAACAAGTTGGCCCCGGCGCAGCGTGAACTGCCCGGGGCCGTGGCACGGAAAGGATGGTCCTTCCCATGCAGGGAAAACCTACCCTCAGCGAGGCTGAGAAGGAGCGCGCGATGGACGCGGGCATCCTCGAATCCTTGCTCTGCTCGGACGCTGCGCGTCCGTGGTCTATGGCGGAGATCGAGCGCGAGATGGAAAGCTGGGACGCGTCGGATGGTGTGGCGCGGCTTGTCAGGGCCGGTCTCGTCCATCGTCTTGATGGTTTCGTTTGGGCTTCTCGGGCCGCTCTCGAAGCGGCCGCGCTCAGCGAATAGGTCTCGGACGTCTGAGGCCCGGCATCGCGTCGGGCCTCAGCGCCATTTGCGATGAGTGGCGCGTCGGCGGTTATGTCTCGCTCTCGTGGCGGCCAATCAGGGAATGCCGACGAGATAGGGGCCGTGCCGCAGGCGCGGGTTAGGGCTCTCCCACCAGCCGGGCTGCGCGAGATCGCTGTCGGCGGGAAGCGTGACCGGCGGAAACCATCCCCTGAACCGTCGGATGACCAGCGCGACGCTGCTCCACAGTCCTCCCAGCAGTGGCCCGGCGGACCACTCAGCGTGCCCGGTGCTGAGATGTATCTCAAGGAGCGCTCCGTGGTGCGGCTGGATGTTGGCTGGCATCTTGGTGAAGGTCCACGTCTCGACTTGTCTATCTGGTTTCAGCACGCCCCAAGAAGGAAGCTGACGAAAGCCAAACTCCGGCGTGTAGTGGTTGCTCATCATCACGGCTGCGTGATGCGCGGCCACTACGACATGCAGTTGCCGGTGCTTGTCGATGTTGTGAAGGGTGTTGAGAAGCGCAAGGTCGTTGCGGACGAGACGCCACGCGTCGCGCCGGGGTTGATATGGCTGGAGAAAGCGAATGGCCCGCCGCTCCCGCTTGCCCAATTCCTTGACCCGCCAGAGCCCCTTTTCCCGCCACTTTTGGTAGGTGTCGAAGATGGGGAATTGGCTGGCGAACTCAATTTTTTCGGGGATCGGCCGTCCTCGGTAGTGACGGACGTGCAGCTCCCAGACAAGATGGTCCAGCGCGGAACGCAGGTTGAAGAGGATCTCGCCCGCAAGGAGTCCCCAGTCGGGTTTGATCGGGGGCAGATCGCCCAGATAGAAGCGGTACTCCAGTCCGTCCCGGTGTACTTCGGTTCTAACGGGCCATGCTTTGCCTGGCGGCCAGTCGGCATGGATCTCCGCCTGCAATATTCGGCATTGCGCCTCTGCCCGCGCGAGCTTCGCGATTGGCCCTTCGAGGCTCCCCGCCACGCGCTACGCTCGATCTAGATGCCGGACCCTGGCAACCACGGGCAAGAGCCTACTCAGAAGACGCAGCCGAAGAAGGGCGATCCAATCGAGATTCCGGTCCCGAAGGTCAGCACGATCCGAGCGGCGATCCGCAAGGTCGCCAAGCCGGATGACAAGCGCACGTAGCGCTTAGCTGATTGGCTGCGCGGCTCTACTAACGAGTAGGTCGAACATCGGCTCGACGTCGTGCCGATGGTTGTAGCGCCAGCAGAACTCGTTGAGGTAGCCCTGGAGCCACTTGTGCGAGACCTTCTTGTAAGTGCCCCGGATCGACGGCTTCAGGTTGCCGAAAAAGCCCTCGATGGTGTTCGTGTGGACCTCGCCCATGACGTATTCGCCTGCGGCGTGGCGGACTCGACTATGGGCAGCGAAGTGGTCTCCGAGGCGGTTGTAGGCGGGCCACTCGTCCGTATAGACGATCGCTTCGGGTCGCACCCACTCGACGACCTGCTCCTTGAGCCGTGGGCCACGCCGCGACGGTAGAACGGTCGCCTTGACGCGCCCGCCGCGTTCGACGGCCGCGAAGACGGTTGCCCTACTACGTTCCTTCAGCTTCATTGCGGCGGACCGGCGCTCAGCAATCGGCGCGTTCGGCAGGTAGCCCTTGCGCGGCTTGCCATCCACAGAGGTCTCATCGACCTCCACATGCCCGGAGAGCTGCTCGCCGTCGTCGGTCATCAGTTGGTTGCGGATCAGGTTGAACATCCGCCACGCGGTCTTGTAGGTCACTCCAAGCTCGCGCTCAAGCTGCTTGGCGGACACTCCGCAGCGAGTGCTAGCCATCAGATAGATCGCGTAAAACCACAAGTGCAGCGAGGTCGAAGACTTGTGGAAGATCGTGCCTGCGAGCGGGTAGAGCGAATGCCCGCACGTATCGCAGGAGTACGCCGGCCGCGCCTTGATCCGATGGAACTTCCGTGTGCGTTCGCACTTCGGGCAGCGCGCATGATGCCCGTCGGATGCGAACCGTTCGCGCCACAGCGCGTCCAAGCAGGCAGCGTCATCGGGGAACTCGCGCATGAACTCCATCAGCGAATACCGCGAGTCCGTAGCGCCAGCACGCGCCCTCACAGGGTTGTTGCGATCAACCGGTGGCATGCGCCTAGCATATCACAAGTACCTGGCGTGAAGGTATAGGTGTGTTGTCGGACACACTTATACCGAGAGGCGCCTTGACCCTAAAGCGCTACAATGACGCACATGGAGCATGTGGGCATCCGTGAGATGCGGCAGAACCTGAGCCGCTATGCACGCAGGGCAAAGAGCGGGGAGTCGTTCCTCATCACCGATCGTGGGCAGACGGTGGCGCAGCTTACGCCTGCGCCGGAACGCGCATCGGCGATAGACAGACTCGTCGCGCAACGTGGCGGCCAGCGTGGTCATGGGGATCTGCTGGATGCGCTCGAGGAACTGTCCGAGCCGATCCCAGGCCCGCCATCCGGCAAGCTGCTCGACGAATTGCGCTCCGAGCGCAGCTGACTTGAGCGCGTGCCGGACTATTTGGATACCTCTGCGTTCATCAAGCTTGTCCGCTCCGAGCCCGAGAGCGAGGCACTCAGGGCAGAGCTGGCTGGCCGGGAGCTTTTGAGCAGCGTCCTTTTGTCGGTTGAGGGGCGACGTGCCTCACGACGCTACGGCACGTTCGCCCTCAGCCGTGCCCGTGCCGCGCTTGCCACGATCACGCTGCTCCCGATCGACCTGCCGATCGTGGATGCCGCGGGCGAGCTCGATCCCGCCGAGCTGCGTTCGCTGGACGCCCTGCACCTGGCGACCATAATCAGCCTCGGCGAGGACGTCGAGCGCGTCTACTGCTACGACGCCCGCCTCGCCCAAGCCGCCCAAGAACGCGGCATCGAGGTTTCAGCGCCCTCGTAAAGTCGGTCGGACGATTGCGTTGCGCACCGTCTATCCCCTATGTAGACCATCCAGATGACGCGACGTGTTGGGACGTCCTCCGAAAGCTGATCCACGGGAACGAAACGTAAATGCCCCGAGGGATGTCCGCTCCGGTGTCCCGCCGTTGTGCTGCGAAAAGGCGCTGATCTGCAGGGCAAATCAGATTGTTGCCTGATTTTTGTCCCTGTCAATGTCCGCCTGCCTGTCCGTCCGTATGGGCGCCTGTTGGGACCCCTTGCGCTGCGATCGGTAGGCGCCTACGCTACATCAGCAGGTAGGAGAGCCCGACCTCTGCCGAGAGCGTGCACCTGACGGCCGACGCCTTCTTCGCTTTGGCCCTGTGCTTCTTCCGTTTCGGCTTGCTCGTCCCGCGTGGAGTCGTGCTGGAGGCGGTCTCGGGGGCCACCGCAAACCGTGACCCGGCGGATTCGACCGAGCCGAAATCTGGCTCTGCGCCCTTGTATTCCTGGTATTCGGTCAGTGGACCCTCTGCGGCGACGCATTCGATGGATCCGCCTCGCTCGAGGATCTGCTGGATCGGGCCGACTTTTGCGCCGGTCGAGACAGCTAGGAATTCTGCCTTTTCGTGTCCGTCGCCGATCGCTGCAGCGAGACCCTGGCGGTAGGCGGCATCGGCTTCCGCCTGGTTGGCGGTCTGTGAGATCTCAACGTTTGCCACTCCCTCGACGCTGACCGCGGGCGGGGGCGTTTCGGCGGCATATGCCTGCGTTGCTCCGCCGAGGCATCCCGCCGCGAACAGCACTGCCACGAGTCGCTTCATAGATGGCTCCCTTCTCGACACGGACATGGAAGGCGACCATACCAACGCCCGGTCGCGGCCTTGCAGCGGGGCGGTTAGCCTGTGTGCATGTTGATCGCGATAGTGCTCACCGTTGTTCTGGTGGGTCTTGTCGTGGGCGATGTTGCGCTCGTTCGTGCTATGAGACGCCGGAAACGGAACACGCCGCGCTGATGCCTTCGACCCGCTTCTACTTCGACCTGGGCTCTCCCTACGCCTATCTCGCCGCCGAGCGGCTGCATACCGTCTTGCCCGAGCCGATCCAGTGGCAGCCGATCCTGCTTGGCGGCATCTTCGGGCTCACGGGCCGCAGCTCGTGGGCCCTTGGCGACCACGAACGCAGGGCTGCCGGCATGGCAATCGTGGAGGCTCGCGCGCAGTCATACGGCCTGCCGCCGATGCGCTGGCCCGACCCGTGGCCGAGCAACTACCTCTATGCCATGCGGGCGACCACCTACGCGTTCAGCATCGGGCTCGGTCGCGACTTCGCGATGTGCGCGTTCCGAGATGCCTTCCAGCGTGGAGTCGATCTGGCGATCCCTGCGAACGTGTTGCGGGCCGCAGCCGAGGTAGGCATCGACGCGGCGAAAATAGAGGGGGCCGTCGCCGATCCAGAGATCAAGCAGGCGCTGCGCGATGCGACCGACACGGCGTTCGAGCTCGGGGTGATCGGCGTGCCGACCTTCGCGATCGGAGAGCAGACCTTCTGGGGCGACGATCGCCTCCCGGACGCCGCCGCCCATCTGAGCGCGAGCGCCGGCTAAGCGGCGCCCGGCGCTCAGCGTTGTTCAGGCGCTCGTCTGCTGTGCGCGTGCGGCCGTGAGCCTAGCCAGCGCCCCGTCGATCACGCGCCCGAGGAAGGTCTCGCGGTCGTTCACGTGCGGCAGCGGCTCGGCCGGCACATCCACGCCCAGGAACTCACACAGCGGCTCGAAGCCTTCGCTTGCTTCCCAGACCAGAAGCCTCTCCGGGGGAACAGTGCGCTTGACCTCCTCCTGGTGGGCGATCATCGCCTCGATCAGCTGCTCCGGGCGCTCGCCACCGCCCGCGAACGTGCCCTCCGGCGACCAGAACATGCGCTCCACGAAGGCGACGTAGCGCTGCCACTGTGGGTCCACGAGCGCCCTGGCGCTGGAGAGCAGGTTCAGCATCGTCTCACCGTGGCCCATGTCCCAGATCGTTTCCCTGAAGCTGGGCTCCCAGGTCTGTGGGTTGCGCACGCTCAGCAGCACCTTGGCGTCTGGGTATGCCTCCATCAGCTCGCGCCAGAAGAAGCCTCCCGGCCAGTCGGTCGTGGCGCGGCTCTCGCCGAATACGCTTGGCCAGTCGACGTCGCCGTCCATCGCTTTTTCCCAGATCTGCACCCGATCCAGGTCAGCGAGCACGTCGACCCAGTGGTAGCAGGGGGTGAAGCCGAGCATCTCCAGGGCGGTCTTCTGGGTGAGCGTGCCCGTCCGCGGCAGCCCTGCGCCGATCACTTCGATGCTCATGCGTTCTCTCCCTGTGAAAGCTCGATGCTCACTCGATCTCCTCTGCTTTGAGTGTTCTGAGAACCTGCGGGCGCCATCCGCCCTGAAGGCATGTTCTCATGCCGGCCGGGCACAGCAGGCCCCGGGCGCTAGGTTTAGCGGCACCGATGGCCAAGCAGCGTCTGGACACTCTGCTCGCCGAGCGCGGCATCTTCACCTCGCGCAGCCAGGCGGCCGCCTCGGTGATGGCGGGGGAGGTGCACGTGGGCGCAGGCCGGCGCGCGGCCGCCAAGCCCTCAGAGCTGGTCGATCAGGACGAGCTGCTGGAGGTGCGCGAGCGTGCGGCCTACGTCTCGCGCGGGGGCGTAAAGCTCGCCAACGCGCTCGGCGCGAGCGGCATAGATCCAACTGGCCGGCGCGCGATCGACATTGGTGCCTCCACAGGCGGGTTCACCGACTGCCTGCTGGCGCATGGCGCAAGCGAGGTGATCGCGCTTGACGTTGCCTATGGACAGTTCGACTACGCGCTGCGCAGCGATCCGCGCGTGCATGTGATCGAGCGTGTCAACGCGCGCGAGATCGCGCCGCAGATGCTGCCCTACGCTCCTGACCTGGCGGTGATCGACGTCTCGTTCATCTCGCTGGTCAAGGTGCTGCCCGCGGTGATCGGCGTGCTGGCACCAATGCATGACGTGCTCGCGCTGGTCAAGCCGCAGTTCGAGGTTGGCAAGGGCCGCGTGGGCAAGGGCGGGGTGGTGCGCGATCCGGATCTGCGCCGGGAGGCACTGGAAACGGCGGCGACCGCCGCGATCGACCTCGGCGAGTCGGTGCTCGGCTTCTTCTCCTCGGGCCTGCCGGGCCCCAAGGGCAACCGCGAGAGCTTTGTGTGGCTGGCGCAGGCCGGCAGGCAGGGTGCCGCCCGCACGCAGGAGGATGTGAGCACAATGGCGAAGCAGGTCGAGCCATGAGCAGGCAGTTCACCGTTTTCACCCACGGTCGCCTCAGCCAGACGGCGCCCGCGCTCGGTCGTCTGATCGCACAGGCACGCAAGCGCGGCGTGCTGCTGCGCTTCGACGCGCAGGAGACCGAAAAGCATCGCCTCACGCCGCAGGAGGGGGTGCTGCTGGACGCGGAGCCGATCGATGAGGTGGAGCTGTGCTTCGTGCTCGGCGGCGATGGCACGATCCTGCGTGCGCTGCGCCGCTACGGCGCAAGCGATGTGCCTGTCTTTGCGATCAACTTTGGCGAAATCGGCTTTCTGGCGACGATCGAGCCCGAGCACATCGAGGAAGGCTTTGACCGCGCGATAGACGGGGAGTTCGAGCTGCTCCAGTTGCCGGCGATCGTGCTCGACAAAGACGTGGTCGGGGCACAGCGCGCCTTCAACGACATCGCGGTGCACCGCAAGATCGGCGAGCGCGTGGCCGAGCTCTCCTACTCCTTCGACGGCCAGGAACTGGGCAGCGTGCGTTGCGATGGCTTGGTCGTGGCAACGCCCGCCGGATCCACCGGCTACAACCTCGCGAACGGCGGCCCGGTGATGGCTTGGGGCGTGGAGGGCTTCGTGGTCTCCTTCATCGCGCCTCACTCGCTCACAGCCAGGGCGCTCGTGATGGCGCCCGCCGACCGTCTGATCATTCACAACCGCTCGCGCGAGCCGCTCGACATCGCCCTGGACGGGCGCCCGGTCGGCGAGATGCCCGCGGACGGCGAGATCTCGGTCAGTTTTCTGGGCCGGGCGGGAACGATCGCGCAGCTGCCCGGGACCTCCTTTTACCGCAGGCTGCGGGAGAAGTTCGGCCGCCTGGCGCGCTGAGCGGCGCTAGTGGCCCATCCCGGAAATTCGGTGCGTGTTTGCCGGGTGGATGGTCGTGTCTGACGTTCGACGGCGGCGCGGCGCGTACCGGGCGTACGTAAGCGTCGTCGGCGGGCGTCAGGCGCGAGCAGGCGCCGGGAAACGCCAGCGAATTTCCGGGATGGGCCACTAGGCAGCGTGGCGCGCGTCGCCGCCGCTCTGCAGCGAGGTGATGAACTCGTCCAGCTGGCGGCGGGAGAAGCGGCGCTGTGAGCCTGGCGTCCTGTAGCAGCTGATGTAGCCCGCGTCGGCCCAGCGTCGGATAGTTGCCAGCGAGACGCCGAGGTAGCGCGCCGCCTGGGAGCTCGTGAAGACGAGCTGGCGCTCGACCTCGGGCTCCTGCGCCTGCGAGTCCATGACCGCGATGGTGGGTGATAGATGCATGTCTGCTCCGTGTTCGAGGGGTCTGCGGTTAGGCCTCGGATGAGGCGGTTTCCGCTCGTCTGCATCGAGTTGATCGGCGCGCAGGCCACTTCGGTTTAGGGCTCTGGACGTTTGTGGACGTTTGGCCAGGCGACGGGGCACTTCTTGCGCGCTGGCCCAGACTAGGTAGTCTTGAGCAGGTTTGCGTCTGATTACTGAACTTTGCAGAGGTTGCTACGCGCACCCTCTACGTCCTCAAACCCGCCTGTTCTCCTGCAATCCGCAAGATCTCGTGCAAAATACTGGTTTTCCTCCACAAATCGAGGTAGACCTTTAGTATGCTCGTGAAACCTACTCAACACTAATCGTGTGCTGCTTTCTGGATGGAGGCCGTCGCGGGGAGTCGTTGGGAGCCTTGCGACGGAAGGAGCGTGGACGTGTCTTGGAAAAACTAAATCCACCGTTTGGTCGCTCCCTCTGGAGGATCACGACCTGAGAGGCGGCACCGTTCAGGTGGCGCCTTCGGTCGTTAAGGGCCTGTGGTATGGGCCATGAGGGAGCAGTCGAGCCGTCCCTGTGCCCCGTAGATACGGGGCACACGGTGCGGGGCACGGATGCCCTGCGCCGGCTCTCCACGCTCTGATCGAGCGCTGAGGTAGATCTCAGCGTGCGGGCGTGGCGAGCGCGCGGGCGCGATGCTCGAAAGAGAGCTCGGTCTCGAAATCCGCCTCGTCGCTCCGCGTGAAGGCGGCCGGGCCTTCGCGTTCCACCAGCGCGACGAAGCTCTGCACGATCTCGCCGTCGAGCTGGCGTCCGGCTACTCGCCGCAACTCGGCCAGCGCGTCCTGAGGGGTCATGGGCGAGCGGTAGGAGTCGCGCGCAGTGAGCGTGTCGTAGGCATTGCACACCGCCAGCACGCGCGCGAGCAGCGGGATCTCGTTGCCGATCAGGCCTGCGGGGTAGCCGCTGCCGTCCACGTTCTCATGGTGGTAGAGGATGATGTCTGCGACCGGGCCGTAGCCGTCGAGGCGGCCCACCAGCGTCGCGCCGTCCTGCGGGTGACGCCTTATCGTCGCCCAGTCGGCGTCAGAGAGCACCTCGGCGTGCAGGATCCTGTCAGGCAGCGCGAACTTGCCGACGTCGTGCAGCAGCGAGGCGGTGTGGACGACGTCCTGGTCGGCCTCCGGCAGCCCCATCTCGGCGGCCAGCGCACGTGCGTAGCGGGCCACCGAGGCGGCGTGCCGGGCGGCCGCGCGGTCTCGCAGCGCCAGGGTCTCCACCAGCGTAACCAGCACGCCGAGCTGCAGGGAGGCGAGGTGCATGGAGCGCGCCTGCAGCTGTTCGGCTCGATCCTCGGACCGCAGCAGCGCGACCGTCAGGTACTGGAAGATGAAGATCACCACGACCAGCGCCACCAGCACCGCGTAGCCGAGGTTGGTGTAGGCGATTGCAAGGATCGCCGAGAGGCCGGCGGCCGCGAGCTGGCTTGGCAGGATCGGCAGGAACTGCATGCGGATCTGGCCGATCAGGCTGTTGCCGCGCATGATCTTGGTGTGGACCGCGACCTGCAGGAAGTTCAGCAGCAGCGCGAGCGCGAACACGCCTAGCACCACCAGTGCGAAGGGCGCTTCCTTGGTGAAGGATCCCGCGGAATGGCTGTCGCCGATCAGCAGCTGGCAGAACAAACCGCCGAGCAGGATGTATGTCGCGTAGGTGGCGAAGTTTTTGAGCCAGTCCGCCAGCTCTGGGCGGCGGTGCACCGTGTCCACAGTGATCGCGACGATCCCGATCGCCACTGCCGGCGCCGGCCCCATCAGCGTCATTGCCAGCACCAGCGCGATGAAGGAGGCGGAGAGGTTCTGCCCGCCGATCGTCACCGTCACCCACTCGCCGATCCCCGCCAGCACCAGCAGCAGCCCAAGCAGCGGCAGCGGATGCCAGTCGACAGCGCGCGAGGTCAGCACCGCGCCGGCGATCGCGCCGCCCAACAGCAGCACCTGGCTGCCCATATAGATCTTGTACTTGTGTCTCTTCAGGTAGCGCATCGCTGGCCGCTTCAGAACCCTCAGTGGTACTGATCGGCACGTTCGCTGTCGTCCTTAAAGGGAGCCCTCTGCCAGTCGAACAGGACCTGGACGCCGGCACCTCTGGGGAGCTAAAGTTGCGGCTAGAACGCGACTGGCTCGGAGGCCGGCTCGGGCGCGTTCTGCGCCTCGCGCAGCGGGCCCCAGAGCCAGAGCCGCAGGAACGCGGCGGTGGCCAGCGTCGCGACCGATCCCGCGCAAAGCATCGCCACGCGCGTGGAGGTGGTCGCTGCGATCACGCCGCCCAGCGCGAAGCCGATGGCGGGGCAGAGCGCTGTCGTGGAGCCGATCGCGCTCATAATGCGGCCTTGCATCTCGGCGGGAGTGAGGCGCTGAACGGCGCTGACCAGCGAGGGCCACTGGACACCATTGCCCACGCCTCCCACGAGTGCGGCCACGCATGCAACGGCGAGCGTTGGCGCCGCCGCCCAGCCGAGGTATGCAAGGCCTACGCAGAGCGTGCCGACGCTCAGCATCGAGCCAAGCGAGCGGCTGCCGGCGCGGGCGAAGAGCACCGACCCGAGCGCCGCTCCGGCGCCCCAGATGCCGAGCAGAATGCCCAGACCAAGGGTGCCGGCGTGCAGCGTGGACTTGGCGTAGACGACCTCGACCGGCTCAACAGAGGCGAAGAAGACCACCGCCAGCGCCTCGGTCGCAAGCAGCGCCCGCAGCGCCGGCACGCCGCGCACGTGTCTGATGGCGGCCCCCAGGCGCGCCCTGATCGATTCGCCGGCGGCGGCGTCGACGTGCACGGAGAGCGCCATCAACAGCGCGCCGGCAAGCGCGAAGCTGGCGGCGTCGATCAGCAGCGCAACGGGGCCTCCGGCCACGTGTACGATCAGGCCGCCGAGCGCCGGCCCGACCGCAAAGGAGAACATGAAGACGATGTTCAGGGCTGCGTTTGCCTGCCGTTGCGCGGTCGGCCCTTCGCGGTCGGAGATCTGGGCTGTGCCGGCTCGTACGAGCGCCGTGGCCGCGACAGCCGCCATCCCGTCGACGGCGACCAGCAACAGCACCCCAGGCAGCCAGAATTTCCACAGCAGCAGCGCCAGCCCAACGGCCAGCACGGCCTCAAGCATGTAGAGCGCGGCCAGGCCCCCACGGCGGCGAGAGCGCTCGATCCTCGTGACCAGCACCGGCGCGAGCACCGCTGGCAGCAGGCCTCTGGCGATGAAGAGGCCCGCGGTCGCTATCGCGCTTTTAGTGTGATCGTAGACGCCGACTGCGAGGGCGACGTAGCCGAACCAGGTGCCCAGTTCGTTTACCGCATACGCAACCAGCAACCGCCGCAGGCGGGGGGACTTGGGCAGCAAGATGACCTCGCGACCTTGTCGCTTGGGAGACGGGGGCGAGATCGCGATTCTAGGGCGCCCCGGGGATGGCAGCCGTGCACGGTATGCGGAACGCTGTCAGGAACGGTCTCGTGGGGGAGGGTGGGACGGCCCGGTCGCGAAGGAGGGTGCCCCGCGACCAGGCCGCCCCGGTGGGACGATGAAGGCGCTCTAGCCCTCGCCGAAGGCGAGCACCGGAAGTTGTGGGTGGCGGTTGCAGATCAGGTGCATGACCGACTCCGTGGAGCTGCCCTCGACACCGCCGGCGAGCATCACCATGCGGCTGCTGGGTGCATGCTCGAGCACCTCCCAGGTGGCGCTGGCCTCCTGAAAGATCGTGCCCTCGGGCAGCCGGGCGGTGAGCTGCGCCAGCAGTTTGCCGCGCCGCCGCGCGTCACTGCCTGCCACCAGGATGCTGCGCGCCGCATGGTCGCGCACGAGTCGCAGCGGGGCGCGGCGATCCTCGGGTGCGTCTTGCTCCGGGACGCCGCCTTGCAGCACCTGCAGCCACGAGGCGTAGGGGGTCTGTGCTGTGGTTGCCATTTGCATGTCTCTCTCTTGCAGTCTTTTGCGGGTGACCGGCCCCCCTATGCGCAGGTCGCGCAACGCTGGTCGGTACATCCGGGGTAGATGATGGGGCCTCTGAGGTCGTTTGTCTGCCGTCCGCAAGGTGCAGATCGTGTCGTCCCAAAGGTGCCGATCTGTGTAGTCCCAAAAGCACCTGAGTTCGAGAGATGACCGTTCGGGGACCCCAGCCGCTACCTTGTCATGTCATGCCAGAAGGGACACCAGGGGTAGACAGGCCGATCGACGTGATCATCGCCGACGATCACGCCGTGGTCCGCGACGGCATCCGCACCGTGCTCGAACGCCAGAACGGGGAGTTCAGAGTGGTCGCGGAGGCAGCAGACGTACCATCGACGATTCGCGAAGTCAAGGCGTACAGGCCCGACCTGCTCACGCTCGATTTGACGATGCCGGGTGGCTCAAGCCTGGCTGCGCTGCCGCAGTGCTTTCTGGCTCACCCGGATCTTGCGGTTGCGATCCTGACGATGCGCGAGGATCCCGAGTACGCGCGCCAAGCGTTGCGTGCCGGGGCTCGCAGCTATGTGCTCAAGGAGGCCGAGCCGGCCGAGCTTTTGCAGGCGTTCCGGCTTGCCGTGCAGGGTCGCAACTACCTGCACCCGCGCCTGGGCGCGCTGATGGCCACCGGCGAAGAGGGCGGCCACGGCGGTCCGGTGCTAAGCGACCGCGAGCGCGAGGTCGTGCGCATGATCGCCCTCGGCCACACCAATCCGGAGATCGCCGAGCAGCTGCACGTCGCAGAGCGCACCGTGAAGACCTACCGCGCTCGCGCGATCGAGAAGATGGGCGTCTCCTCGCGCGCGGAGATCACCGCGTTCGCGCGCAAGTTGGGCTTGGTCGATTAGCTGGCTTAATAGGTCTGTGCCGCCGCGAGCGGCCGGCCGCTCAGCGGGATGGTCAGCCGTACGATCGTGCCCTTGCCGGTCACGGGGTCCGCGGGACGCACGTCCATCTCGCCGCCGACCAGCTCCGCGCGCTCGCGCATCCCCGACATGCCAAAGCCGCCGGTCATCTGCTCGGCACGTTCGCTGGCGACCAGCGCCGCGTCGGCCGGAAGACCGCGGCCGTCGTCGGTGATCTGCACGCGCATGAGGCCGTTGTTGGCCTGCACCTGCACGATCGCGGAGTTGGCTTCCGCGTGTTTGCCGACGTTGGTCAGCGCCTCCTGCACGACACGGTAGACGGTGCTCTCCAGCTCCGCGTCCAAGCGGCCGTCCTGGTCGTAGCCCTGCAGGTCGATCTCGGTCTTCACATCCAGACCGTCCATCGCCTGCATGCGGCGGGCCAGAGCCTCCAGCGCCGCGGGCAGGCCAAGGTCGTCCAGCGCGGCGGGCCGAAGCTCGGTGATCAGGTGGCGCAGGCCGTCGATCTCGGCGCCAAGGCCCTCCAGCACGTCCTCGACGGCCTTATCGAGTGCATCGGCGTCCTGCAGTTCGCGTGCGCTTGCGAGTTTCAGACGCAGCGCGCCGAGCCCCTGCACGGTCTCGTCGTGGATCTCGCGCGCCCACCTGGTGCGCTCGCGCTCGCGCGCCTGCATGCCGTAGCGCAGCCGTTCGATCTCCACCGAGCGCTCGGCCGCCAGGCGCTGGGCCACGCTCTGGGCGAAGGCTTGCAGCGCGCGCTGATCGGGGTCGCGAAAGCCGGCATCGGTGCGCAGCGCGATCACCAGCCCCGAGCCATGGCCCTCCATCACCAGCGGCTCGATCAGCGCGGCGCGGGCCTCCAGGCCCAGTTCGTGCAGCCAGGCCGCGTCGTTGCCACGCGGCCGGTCGAAGCGCTGGGGCGTCCCGGCGGCGTGCAGCGCTCCCAGCGCTGTGCCCTGCAACGGCAGGATCCGGCGGCGCACCGAACCCTCGCCGGCGGTTGCTGGGACACGCAGCTCGCCGCCCTCCTCGATCACCATCAACAGCGTGTCGGCGTCGAGCAGCGCACGGCCGCGCTCAGCCATCAGGCGCAGCAGCCACAGCTCCGAGCCGGAGAGCATCTGCGTCAGTCCTCCGCGCTCTGGGGGGCTAGGCCGGCAGCGCAGCGCGCCTCGGCGATCAGCTGGGAGGCGTTCCAGGGCGCCCGCCAGGCGGCAATCCCGATCGAGACGCACAGCGGCCGGCGGGCCCCGTCGACCTCGATCTTGATCTCCCGCAGGCGCTGCAGCGCCCTGCGCGCGACGGTTTCGCCCTGAATGCCGGCTGCACCGGGGAGCACCACGACCAGCTCATCCTGCTGCGGTCTGCCGATCCGGTCGAAGCGGCGCAGCTCGCCGAGCAGCGTTTCGCCGGCGGCCAGCAGCGCGCGCTGCGCCAGCTCGCCGCCGTGCTCCTGTGCGATCTGCTCGAAGTCGTCCAAGCGCAACAGCAGCAGGCACAGGGGTGTGCGGTGGCGGCCGGCGCGGCCGACCTCCTCCTCGACGCGCTCCTGCAGCTCCTGCCCGGAGAGGCAGCGCAGTGCCCTGGCTGCGATCGCAGCCAGCGTACCGGGGGGCCGCACGGGCTCCTGACCTACCAGAGGGCTGTCGAAGGGTTGCGGATCTGTGGCTGCCATGCCGTTGCGATTCTTGGTTGTGCTGAGAGCACTTCTCATCCGGGTGGGCCGATGGCCTGCGGATATACAGATTATGGGGCGCCGCCGACAGCGGCAATCCGTCGGGGGTCACTGGTACACCGTGTGCATGCTTGCCGAACTGCGAGTGGAGAACCTACTGCTGATAGAGCGCGCTGAGCTGCGCCTCAGCGAGGGCCTGAACGTGCTCACCGGCGAGACGGGCGCGGGCAAGAGCGTGCTCGCGCACGCGCTCGACCTGCTGCTTGGGGCGCGAGCCAAGCAGGGGATCGTGCGACCCGGCGCCTCCGAGTCATACGTGGAGGGCTGCTTCGCGGTCCCCCGCAGCGTCCTGGCCGCGCTGGCCGACGGCTGCGCGATCGAGGGGTGCTCAGACTTGGATGATGAAGAGGACGCGGGTGGAGAGGCCGAGCAGATCGCGGAGATTGTGCTGGGCCGGCGCGTGCTGGCCGACGGGCGCACTCGCGCCTATCTCAACGGTCGCTCGGCCTCCGTCGGCGACCTGCGCCGGATCGCGGCCGAGCTGGTCGCCTTTCACGGCCAGCACGAGCACCGTCGCCTGATCGAGCCCTCTGAGCAGCTGGACCTGCTCGATGGCTTCTGCGGACCCCTGCAGCGGCAGCGCCGCCAGGATTGCGCGCAAGCACTCTCGCGCGTGCGAGACGCCGAGGCAGAGCTTGCACGGCTGCAGGATCTGCAGTCCGCGCGCGAGCGCGAGCTCGGCCTGCTCGAGCACGAGCTCTCGGAGATCGATGCGCTCGACCCGAAGCCAGGCGAGCAGGAGCGCCTGCAGCGCGAGCGGGAGCGCCTTCGCCAAATCGACGCGCTGCGCGCCGCGGCACTCGGCGGTGCAATCGAGATCGGTGGCGATGAGCAGGAAATGCCTGGCGCGGCGCGCCTGCTCGCCGCTGCGAGCGCGCGCATCGACCAGATGCAGGGACTCGACGGCGAGCTGGATGCGCTCGGGCAGCGCTGCCGCGCACTGACGCTGGAGGCGCAGGACCTGGGCGCGGAGCTGCATCGTCACGGCGAGCAGCTCGACGCCGCCGAGGGCGAGCTGCAGCACCTGGAAGAGCGCCTTGCGGAGGTGGAGCGTCTGAGCCGCAAGCACGGTGGCGGCCTGGAGGGGGTGATCGCCTATGCAGAGCAGGCCCGCGGACGACGTGACGAGCTTGTAGGCGCCGAGGTTGCTGCCGGCAGAGCCAAGGAGCAACTGCGGGTGGCGCAGAGCGAGCTCGACAAGCACGTGGCCGCGCTGCGCAAGGCGCGCGAGAAGGCAGCGCCCAAGCTGGAGGCTGCGATGCGCACGCAGCTGGCATCACTGGCTATGCCGGACGCACGTTTCGAGGTCAGGCTCAGCCCGCGCGAGCCGGGCGCCACCGGCGGGGACGCGATCGAGCTGATGCTGGCGCCCAACCCGGGCGTGGCGGCTGCGCCGCTGCGCGAGAGCGCCTCCGGCGGCGAGCTCTCAAGAACGATGCTCGCGCTCAGCGCGATCGCCGACGCCGGTGACTCCGCGGCCGCAAGGGGTCCCGTCACGCTGGTCTTCGACGAGATCGACGCCGGCATCGGCGGCCACACCGCACGGGCAGTGGGGGCGCGGCTGCGCGAGCTTGCGCAGGGCAGACAGGTGATCTGCATCACCCACCTGCCTCAGATCGCATCACTTGCGCGCACGCACTTCTCGATCGTCAAGGGCTCGACCGCCAAGAGCACGAGCGCGACGGTCGTAAGGCTCGCCGGGGAGCAGGAGGTCGTCGGCGAGCTGGTGCGGATGCTGGGAGCGGGCAAGGACGATATCGCCGCTACACGGCATGCCGAGGAGCTGCTCAGCGCCGCCTAGCTTGTCCGTCGGCGGGGCGACTAGACTGCTCTGGCAAGGCCCGCATGAACCATCACCTCGACGCCAACCCGCAGGCACCGGCCAAGACAAGGTTCATCTTCGTGACCGGCGGGGTGGTCTCCTCGCTGGGCAAGGGCATCGCCACTGCTTCGCTCGGGCGGCTGCTTGTTTCCCGTGGCTTCACCGTTGGGCTGCAGAAGCTCGACCCCTACATCAACGTCGATCCCGGCACGATGTCTCCCTATCAGCACGGGGAGGTGTTCGTCACAGAGGACGGCGCCGAGACCGACCTCGACCTCGGCCACTACGAGCGCTTCACCGACGCGAACACCAGCAGGGCGTCGAATGTCACCGCCGGCGGCGTCTACGACACGGTGATCCGGCGCGAGCGGCGCGGCGATTATCTCGGCGCGACCGTGCAGGTGGTGCCGCACATCACCGACGAGATTAAGCAGCGGATCTCGCTGATCGCAGAGACCGCGGACGTGGACTTCGTGATCACCGAGATCGGCGGCACCGTGGGAGACATCGAGTCGCTGCCGTTCCTTGAGGCGATCAGGCAGTTCCCGGTCGATGTGGGACGCAAACGCTGCATGTTCATCCATCTGACGCTCGTGCCCTACATCAGCCATGCGGGCGAGCTGAAGACCAAGCCCACGCAGCACTCCGTCAACGAGCTGCGCCGCATCGGGATCGCGCCGGACATGCTGATGTGCCGCTCCGAGGAAGCGCTCTCGGATGACATCCGCAAGAAGATCGCCCTGTTCGCCTCGCTGCCTGTCGGCGCGATCGTCTCCGCCAAGGACGTGCCGAACATCTACCAGGTGCCCGTCGGTTTTCAGGAGCAGGGCGTCGACGACTTCGTGCTGGAGCACTTCGGCATGCAGGCGCCGCAGGCCGACCTGACCGGCTGGAAGGTGCCGATCGAAAAGGCCGAAGAGGCCAGCGAGTCGGTGCGGATCGCGATCGTTGGCAAGTACGTAAAGCTCGAGGATGCCTACCTGTCGGTGTGCGAAGCGCTGCGGCACGCTGCGCATCTGCAGGGTGCAAGGGTGCACGTCGACTGGGTCGACTCCGAGAGCCTGGAGGGCAAGGACGCCCAGAGCGCGCGCCAGGCGCTCTGCCAGGCCGACGGCGTCCTGATCCCGGGCGGCTTCGGCGGCCGCGGGGTAGAGGGCAAGATCGAGGCCGCGCGGATCGCCCGCGAGCAGCTGATCCCCTATCTCGGTATCTGCCTGGGCATGCAGGTCGCGGTTGCAGAGTTCGCGCGCAACGTCGCTGGGATGGAGGGCGCCAATTCGACCGAGTTCGACATCGAGACTCCATACCCGGTGATCGATCTGCTGCCTGAGCAGAAGGAGGTCGCCGGCCTCGGCGGCACGATGCGCCTCGGTGCCGACCCGGTCAAGCTGCACGACGGCACCCGCACGCGCGAGGTCTACGACGGCGAAGCGGTCATCTACGAGCGCCACCGGCACCGCTACGAGGTCAACAACCGCTTGCGCAGCCGCCTGCAGAGCGCGGGCTTGAGGATCTCCGGCACCTCGCCCGGCGAACGGCTGGTCGAGGGGATAGAGCTCGACGATCATCCCTTCTTCCTGGCCTCCCAGTTCCATCCGGAGTTCAAGTCCCGCCCCGAGCGACCCGCGCCGATGTTCCGCGGCTTCATCGCCGCCGCACTCGAGCGGGCCCGCACGGGGGTCAAGGCAACTGCGGGTGAAGGGCCGGCCGACTCCGCGGAGGGGGCAGCCTCCGGCGAGGGCCGCTCGCTCGCCTCGCAGACGTGAGCGGGACCTCGCACGCTGGCGATGGCTCGGCGCCCGCCCTCCCGGGCGCCCGCGCAAGCCTCACTGCCAGCTTCACTCTGCACGCCGATCGCGAGCAGGACGTCGCACAGGCCGCGGCCGAGCTGATTCGCCGGCTGCAGGAGATGGCGAGCCTGCCGGATTGCGCCTACGAGCTCGACGTCGACGTGCAGTGGCCTGCGGCGAAGGCGCTCGCCCCCGGAGGGGCAGGCGCGCCGCCGCCCGCCGGTCCGCCGTCGGACTCTCGCTGATCTCGCGGAGGGCATGATGAGCGACGCCGTCTCGGTGCTCCTCCTCGACGGGCAGCTGGGTGCACTGGCATGGTCCTTTGCGCAGGCCGCCCCTGGCGCCCGGCTGGGCGTGATCTGGGTGGATGGGGCGGGCACGCATGAGCGGGCGAGTATGTTGGCGGCGCTGCGCGGCAGGGGCCTGATCGCCGGCGAGCTCACGGCGGGCGCTCCCGGCGGCTCGGGCGAGGCGCTTAGCGCGGCTGAGGCGCTGGATCGGGGGTTTGGTGATCTCAGCTTCGACGCGGCGGTCTTTCTCGCGGGGATCTGCTTGGATGGTCAGAGCGATCCAGCCTTGGAGTGCGCCGGCGCGGCCAGCGCGCGCGAATGCGACACGGTGCTCGTGGCGCAGATACGCAGCACGCTGGCAGACCAGCACCAAATGCTCTCCGAACGCACGCTGGCGCTGCTTGACGAGCTGGCCGAGCCAGTCACCGTCGCACTGCCGGCAGGGATCCGCTCGCCGGTGGGACGCGAGCTGCGCGAGGGACTGCGATCGGTCTTCGACTCCTCAGCCCGTCAGTCGCAGCTTGCCCTTGGCGTCGACAGGCCGGCGCGGATCGCGAGGCACGACTGGCGCCGCGCGCCGGTGGACCTCGTCGGCTTCGCGGGCGCGCGCGTTCCAGCTCTAGATGGCGCCGCGCCGCTGTTGTCAGCGCCGCTGCTCTACGCGTCCGCACTTGCTGCCGGCAGCGTGCTGGCGGGGCTGCTGCACGAAGAGGAGTGGCAGTGAGGCAGGGCGCCGCCACAGCTCCGCTGCGGGCACAGTCGCTGATCCTCGACTTCCTGGCCCACCTGGAGCTGGAGCGCGGCGCCTCAAGGCACACGCTGGCCGCCTACCGCGCTGATCTGCTGGCGCTGAGCGAGTTCCTGGATGCGCGAGGTGTGGACCTGCTGCAGGCCCGCCACGGCGATCTCGCCGCCTTCCTGGCGATGCTCGCGCAACCCGTAGAGGAGGATCCCCGCAACGGCCGGCCCGCGCGGGCGGCGCTTGCGCCCAGCACGTTGCAGCGCAAGGCCGCGAGCATCCGCTCCTTCTACAAGCACCTGCGGCGCGAGGAGCTGATCGACCACGATCCGACGGCCGATCTGCGCTGGCAGCGGCGCGCGCGCCGTCTGCCTGGGGTGCTCTCGCGCGAGCAGGTCGCGCAGCTGCTCGCCCAGCCGCGCGGGACTGATCCGCTTGCGTTGCGCGACCGGGCGCTGCTGGAGCTGATGTACGCCTGCGGGCTGCGGATCTCCGAGGCGGTCGTGCTGGAGGTCGGCGACGTCGATCTAGAGGAGGGGCTTTTGCGGGCGCGCGGTAAGGGCTCCAAGGAGCGGATCGTGCCGGTCGGGCGGCTAGCGGTCGCGGCGCTGCGCGTCTATGAGTCGCGCGGTCGCCGGGTGCTTGTCGGCAACGCCGTGCAGAGCAGGCTGTTCGTCAACTCGCGCGGCGGTGCGATCAGCAGGCAGGGCCTCTATAAGGTGATCATGGGTCACGCCGGCAGCGCCGGCCTGGCGCAGCGCATGAGCCCGCACACGCTGCGTCACAGCTTCGCCACGCACCTATTGGCGGGTGGCTGCGATCTGCGCGCGCTGCAGGAGATGCTTGGGCACGCCGACCTTGCCACCACCCAGCTATACACCCACCTCACCACTGATCGGCTGAAGGATGCCTACTTCTCCGCTCATCCCCGCGCGCGGCGCTCCCGTTCCGCGGATGGCTAGGCTTGCGCGCCGTGAGGGAGATGAGAGCGGGCCGACGGGCAATCGTGCTCGTGATCGATGCATGCGGCGTGGGCGCTCTGCCTGATGCCGCCGACTACGGCGACGCGGGGACCAACACGCTTGCGCACCTGGCCGATGATCTCGGCGGGCTGTCGCTGCCCTGCCTGCAGCAGCTGGGTCTCGGCAGCATCCTGCCGCTTGCGGGCGTGCCGCCCAGCGAGCGCCCCGCGATCCACGGGCGCCTGCACGCGCTCGGGCCCGGCAAGGACTCCACCAGCGGCCACTGGGAGCTGATGGGCGCCGTGCTCGATCGTCCGCTGCCCACTTATCCGGAGGGGCTGCCGCAGCCGTTGCTGGACCAGCTGAGCGAGGCGATCGGCGCGCGCGTCATCTGCAATCGGCCGAGCAACGGCATCAAGGCGATCGAGGAGTTCGGCGCTGAGCATCTGCAAAGCGGGGCGCTGATCCTTTACACCTCCACCGACTCGGTCGTGCAGATAGCGGCCCATGTAGAGCGCGTCGGCGAGCATGACCTCTACGCGGCCTGCGTTGCGGCACGCGGCGTGCTTAGCGGCCAGCACGGTGTCGGACGTGTGATCGCCCGGCCGTTCACCGGGCGGGAGGGCGCCTTCGCACGCACCGAGGGGCGGCGCGACTACACGCTTGCGCCGCCGCGGCGCACCTACCTGCAGGAGATGCATAAGCGCGGAGTGCCGGTGCACGGCGTTGGCAAGGTGAGCGATCTATTCGGCGGTACGGGCATCAGCCGGTCGCACCCCGGGGCCACGAACGTGGCTGCGCTGGAGAGCACCTCCGTGCTGTTGCAAGATATGCAGGAAGGCATGATCTTTGTAAACCTGATCGAGACAGACCAGGTCTATGGGCACCGCAAGGACCTGCAGGGATTTCATGCTGCGTTGCAGCAGATCGACGCGCAACTGGCGGGGTGGCTTGCCCAGCTGCGTCTACAGGACCTGCTGGTCATAACAGCCGACCACGGGGTCGATCCGCGCCATCCATCGGGCGACCACACTCGCGAGCACGCGCCGCTGCTTGCGGTCACGGGCGCGATGCTGCGCGATGGCGTCGCCGGCGCACGCCATGACGGGCCGCTGGCCGACGTGGGCGCAAGCGCGCTGTTGTGGCTGACGGGGGATCGTGTCGCAGCGATGCCGGGTCGCTCATTCCTGGGGGGCGGGGATGCCTGAGCTGCCCGAGGTCGAGACGATCCGCGGGCAGCTTGCACCGGTCGTAGAGGGCGGGCGGATCGTCGCGATGCAGGTGCTCGATCCGCGCTGGAGCGCGCCGCTTACGCCGGATGAGCTCTCCGAGGTCGTGCAGGGCCGGCGTATCGAGCGGCTTGGCCGCCGGGGCAAGTACCTGATCTGGGAGCTTGAGGGCGAGCTGTTCCTGATCCAGCACCTGCGAATGAGCGGCGCGATCCTGCTGGAGCCCAATCCTGAGACCCAGCACGTGCGGGTGCGGATGCAGCTGCGCGGGCCAGGCCGCAAGATCACGCGGCTTGCGATCGTCGACCAGCGCCGCTTCGGCACCGCACAGCTGGTGTTCGGCGTCCAGGCGCTGGAGGACTTCTTCGCCTCACGGCTGGGTCTTGAGCCGTTTGACGCCGGCTTCACCATCGACCACCTGTGGCGCCAGACACGGGGGAGAAGGACGCCGATCAAGGCGCTGCTGCTGGACCAGAAGCGGATCGCCGGCGTCGGCAACATCTACGCTGACGAGGCGCTGTTCGCGGCGCAGATTCACCCTGCGCGGATGGCGGGCACGCTCACCAGGGCGCAGGCGGCGGCGCTGCGGGAGGGCGTGATTGACGCGCTGCGGGCAGGGATCGACGCCAAGGGTGCCTCGATCGACGACTTCAGGCACATCGACGGAGTCAGCGGCAGCTTCCAGGATCGCTTCATGGTCCATTTGCGCGCGGGAAAGCCGTGTCCTCGTTGCGGCACGCCGATTGTCAAGCTGGTGGTGGCGGGCAGGGGGACCTACGTCTGCGAGCACTGCCAGAGACCGCCGCGTGGCGCAAAGGTCGGCGGCGCTCCGGGTGGCCTTGCCGCGCTCAGGCGGCGAGAAGCTCGTCGAGCCGGCCGCTCCGGGCGGCGGCCTGCGTCTCGTTGAACCCGCCGACGAGCTGCCCGTCGACGAGCACCTGAGGGAAGGTCATCATGCCGGTGAGCTTGACCAGCTCCATGCGGCCTTCGGGGTCCCGGTCGAGGTTGATCTCTTCGTAGGCGAGCCCCTTGGAATCGAGCAGCCGCTTGACCTGCACGCAGTAAGGGCAGCGATTGGTCGTGTAGACGGTGATCTGGCTGCCGGACATCGCTTTACAAAGTATAGCGACGTCGTTTGGCGGCTCGCAGAGCCCTGCCGGCACCGCCGCAGCGAACCCTAGACTCGGCTTGAATGCCAGGTCTGATCAAGACAGAGGCGGTCGTGCTGCGCTCAATTCGCTATGGGGAGGCAGACAGGATCCTGCATCTCTACACCCCTGCCCGCGGGCGCCTCGCTGCGATCGCGAAGGGGGTGCGCCGTACGCACAGCCGCTTCGGCGGGCGCCTGGAGCCTTTCTTTCGGATTGGCATTGAGATGCACGAAGGTCGCGGCGAGCTGATGACCGTCACGGGCGCACAGACAGTTGACGCCCATCCGCGCCTGCGCGGCGACGGCGCCGCGCTGCACGCCGCCGCCCGCGCCTGCGACGCCGTCGCGCGGATCTTCGAGACGGCCGAGCCTCACCCGCACGTCTTCAACCTGCTCTGTCGGCAGCTGAAGCTGCTGGATGAGCAGCCGCTGGCCGCAAGGCACGCCGGCTCGCTTGCCTTCCGCCTGAAGCTGCTGCACGCCGCGGGCCTTGCCCCGCAGCTCGGCGCCTGCGCCAGCTGTGGCGAGGGCGAGCATCTGACCGGCTTCTCGGGCGCCGCGGGTGGCGTGGTGTGCGGCGCCTGCGAGGCGGGCTCCTTTGCGATTTGCGCGCAGGCTCACAGCTTCATGACGGGTTCGCTCGCCAGCCCCCTGGCGCAGGCGCCCGACGCGCCTGAGCCGGCGCTCTCTCAGGTCGAGCGGGCGATCTCGCAGATGCTCGAGCATCATGCGCATCTGCGGTTGGCTCCAGTGGGCTGATCCGCAGCCAGTGCGACAATCGGTGTATGAGCCTTGCAACCAGCCCCGATCAGGTGGCCGCCCGCTTCGCGGCGTGGAGACAGGCGTTCGAGCAGGAGTCGCTATCGCCACTTGCGGCACGCTCCTACCCGGCGCTGCGGCAGCGGCCGGAGGATGACTGCGGGCTGCGCACGCCGTTTCAGCGCGACCGCGACCGGATCGTGCACTGCAAGGCGTTTCGCAGGCTCACACACAAGACGCAGGTGTTCGTCGCCCCGGCCGGCGATCACTACCGCACGCGCCTGACACACACCCTCGAGGTGACGGGCATCTCGCGCACCGTCGCAAGGGCGCTGCAGCTCAACGAGGATCTCACCGAGGCGATCGGGCTCGGTCACGACCTCGGGCACACGCCCTTCGGGCACATTGGCGAGGAGGCGCTGGATGCCTGTCTGCACGAGCGTTTCGGCAGCGGCTTTCGCCACTTCGAGCACTCGCTGCGGGTCGTGGACGCGCTGGAGCGCGACGGAGCCGGCCTGAACCTCACCGAGCAGGTTCGCGACGGGATCGCAAACCACTCCGGAGGCGCGCCGCAGCCAAAGACGCTCGAGGGCCGGATCGTGCGGGTCATCGACCGGGTCGCCTACATCAACCACGACATCGACGACGCCGTGCGGGCCGGCCTGCTGGCCGAGTCGGACCTGCCCGCAGAGCCGATCGCGATCCTCGGCGCGACCGGCTCCCAACGCATCGACGCCCTCGTGCACGACATGGTCGAGAGCTCACAGGCCGAGGGTGACATTGTGCAGGGGGTGCGGGCGGGGCAGGCGATGGCGCAACTGCGCAGCTTCATGTTCGAGCGCGTCTACCTTGGGCCGGCGGTTCGCGCCGAGCGTGAGCGGATCGACGCAGTGATAAGGGCGCTCTTCTCCCACTACGTCGAGAGCCCCGACAAGCTGCCGTCTGCGGCGGCAGGCACTTCGCTTGCCCAGCGCGTGACCGACTATCTGGCCGGGATGACCGACCGCTACTGCATCAGGGCCTACACGGACCTGAAGGTCCCGCAGGCCTTTGCGCGCTGAGCATGCTCCCGTGGCCCGTCCTGAACCACTAGCGTTGCCACGATGGCCCTCTATACACCCCAGAGTCGGGATCGCGTGCGCGACGCCGTGGACTTCGTGGAGCTTGTCTCCGCGCGCACGGAGCTGCGGCGGGCGGGGCCGGCCCGCTACGAGGGCCTTTGCCCCTTCCACGACGAGCGCTCGCCCTCCTTCGGGATCGACCCGGTGCAGAAGGTCTACTACTGCTTCGGTTGCCAGGCCTCTGGCGACCTGTTCACCTTCGTGGAAGAGAGCGAGGGCGTGGACTTCAAGGGCGCGCTGGAGCTGCTTGCAGAACGCAGCGGCATCGAGCTCGAGCGCGAGCAGGAGGACCCGCAGGAGGCGCAGCGCCGCCAGCGCCGCGAGCGGCTGCTCTCGCTGCTGGCAAGGACTGCCGTCTATTACGAGCGCGTGCTCTGGGACGCCGGCGAGGCGAAGGGCGCGCGCAAGTACCTGCTCGGCAGGGGTCTCTCCGAGCAGGCGCTGAAGGATTTCGGCGTCGGCTACTCGCCGAGCGCCTGGGACAAGGTGCTGCTCGCATCCCGCCGCGCCGGCTTCAGCGAGCAGGAGCTGCTTGAGACCGGTCTTGCCCAGCGCTCGCGCGAGGCCGGCCGCAGCGCATATGACCGCTTCAGGCGACGGATCATGTTTCCGCTTGCCGACATGCGCGGGCGCGTGCTGGGGTTCGGTGCGCGGGAGATCGCGGACGCTTCGGAGAGCGGCAGACGCGGCCCGAAGTACCTGAACACCTCCGACAACGAGATCTACCACAAGGGGATGCACCTCTACGGCTCCCATCTGGCGCGCGCCCATGCCGCCAAGGCGGGAAGCGTGATCCTCTGCGAGGGCTACACCGACGTGATCGCCCTGCACCAGGCGGGGATGCCTGCGAGCGTCGGCTTGATGGGCACGGCGCTGACCGAGAGCCAGGTTGCCGAGCTCTCGCGGATGGCGCAGGTCGTGCTGCTCGCGCTGGACGCCGACACCGCCGGGCAGGAGGCGATGCTCAAGGCGGCGCGGCTTGCCGCGGCACGGAAACTCGAGCTGCGGGTGGTGCAGATGCCCGGCGGGATGGACCCCGCGGAGCTGATCCAGCGCGAGGGCGCCGAGGCGATGCAGGCGGCCGTGCAAGCTTCGGTGCCGTTCGTGCGCTTTCGGGTCCTGCGGGAGCTGGAGGGGGGCGACGAGCGCAGCCCTGAGGGCCGCGACAAGATCATCGAGGCGCTGCGGCCGATCTTCGCGAGCATGCCCCAAAGCGCGCTGCGGCTCGACTTGGCGCAGATGGTCGCGGGACGGCTCGCGCTGCCGCAGAGCCTGCTTGAAGGGCTGCTCTCCGGCTCCGCTGGGGCTGCGAGCGGCTCCGGCGGCCGGACCAGTGGTCGTGGCAGCGCAGGACAGGGCACGGCGGCGGCGCGCACCGGCGTGAGCGCCGGCGCCGCTCAGGTCGAGCGCGCCTTCCTGGCGCTGTGCATCGGCTCGCCGGAGGCGGGAGGCAGGGCGCTCGCGCGTCTGCGCCCCGAGGAGCATTTCACCGACGGCGCGCTGCGCAGAGCCGCGCAGCATCTGAGCGCCGGCGACCTCAACGCCCCGCTCGCCGGTGTCGACGAGCGCGATCAGGAGCTGCAGCGGCTGCTGGCTGAGCTCGTCGTGGAGGCCGGCCGGGAGCCGGCCGGCGAGGCGATGCTCGAGGTCTCTTGCCTGCAGCTCGAGCTCTCGCGGCTCGAACGTGAAATCCAGACTGCCCGGGCCCAGGCCGAGGGTGAGGTGACCGAGCTCGCGCACCGGCGGGTGGAGATGAAGCGCGACTTGGACGTGGCGCTGGAGCGGGCGATGGAGCAGAGCGGCGAATAGGGGGAGAAGTCACACTCCTGGCACAAAGCTGTCACACGCAGGGCACATTGCAGGACGGCTGTTACGGTCTTATCGTAGAGGCTTCGGCGTATGGATCGCGCCGAACTGCAAGCGCTTCTGGCCGAGGGCCTTTCTCTGGCGGAGATAGGCCGCCGCCACGGCCTGCACGAATCGACGGTCGGCTACTGGGCCAAGAAGCACGGCCTGAAAGCGGCACAGCAGGAGAAGCATGCTGCGCGGGGAGGGCTGACGCGCGAGGAGCTGGAGGCGTTGGTGGAGGCGGGCGCAACGATCGAGCAGATCGCGGAGGCGGTCAATCGGAGCAAGAGCACGGTGCGACACTGGCTCGGCAGGCACGGCCTAAAGACACGATCTAAAGCGGGCCGGCATGCTCGTGAGGGTGTTCGACAAGCCAGCGAGGCGGGTGCGTCTCAGGTCGTATTGGAGTGCAAGCATCACGGCGAGACGATGCATGTGCGTGATGGCCGGGGCTACTTCAGGTGTCCACGGTGCCGTGCAGAAGCAGTGGCTCGTCGTCGACAACGGGTCAAGCAGACGCTTGTCCAGGAGGCAGGTGGGCGCTGCCAGGTCTGTGGCTACGATCGCTGTCTTGCTGCGCTTGAGTTCCACCACCTCGATCCACGAGAGAAGGAGCTCGGGCTCGCACGCTGCGGCGCCCATAGTCTCGACAAGCTGCGTCGCGAGGCGAGCAAGTGCGTGCTGCTCTGCTCGAACTGCCATGCCGAGGTCGAGGCCGGCGCGCGAACGCTTTCGTAGAATCGTGGCGGTCGCTACTCTTCCGGGTAGCGCGGTCCGGGGTAACTCAATTGGCAGAGTGCGGCACTGTTAATGCTGAAGTTGTGGGTTCGAGTCCCACCCCCGGAGCTTTTTTGAAGGGGCGACCCAGAGCGATGCGCGGCTCTCAATGAGCCGCAGCTGCGATTGGCACTGAGCTCGGCGGTGCGTCCGCGGCGAGCCCCTCTACCAGCATGGCCGCAGTGTCTGCGGGATCGTGCCGCGCCGCCCACTCGGCGATCTCCTTGGCTCTTGTGCGCATTGCGACATCGCCAGCGGCCCGTTCTACCGCCAGCCTCAGCGGGCGGGGCGCGATGAATCGCTGTGGAAGTCGCAGGCCCGCGCCCGACCAGGCGATGCGGGCCGCGTTCTCGTTCATGTCGCCGGCGACTGGGCAGGCGATCACGGGGCATCCGTTGGAGAGCGCGCGTGCCAGCGTGCCGTGGCCGGCGTGGCAGACAACCAGGTCGCAGAGCGGCATCGTCTTGGAGTAGGAGACCCAGTCCACCACGGCCGCGTTCTCCGGTACGGGTAGCGGCCGTGGCGGCAGACGCTTGTTCCAGGTTGCGATCACGCGCACCGGGGCGTTGGCGAGGCCCTTCAGTGCTGCCAGCAGCAGCCTGTGCTCGGGGTCCTGCGAGGTCGAGGGTGCGATCAGCACGACAGGGCGCTCAGCGTCGCTCCCGTCGCGGCTCGATCGTGGCGGGGTGGGCGGGACCACCTGCTCGCCCGGGGGCTCCCACATCAGCGGTCCCACCACGTGCACATGTGCCGGCCAGCGCCGCGGGTACTCGAGCTGCGGGAAGCTGCCGACCAGCGCCAGCTGCTCGCTGGTGCCACCGTGGAAGCGGGATTGGGGCGGAAGGCCAAGCTGCGCCCGCGTCCTGTTCAGTGCCGCGCGCCCGCTTTCCAGACCTTTGCGCACGGGCCAGTGCGCATGTCTCCAGAGCGCGCGGCCCGTGGCGGTGCGGGGCAGGCGGGCGCCAAAGGAGTAGATCGGAAAGCCATCCGCCGACTCGGGGAAGACGTGGGGGATCAGTGTGGCAAGCGGCACGCCGTACAGCTCGGCGCACAGCGCCGGCGCCAGCGTGAGGATGTCCGAGACTACGACCTCCGGTGCAAGCTCCCGCAGCAGCGGCTCGGTGTCGCGCGTGGCGTAGACGACCGCCTCGTAGAGGTCCAGCGGCTCTGGGCCGTTGGGGAAGACGTGGTACTCCGGGGCGGGCGCGAAGGCGAGGCCCTCTGCCTCCACCTGGGGACGCCAGCGCTCCCAGGTCTGCAGCGTCACTTCGTGGCCACGATGCCGCAGCGCGACGCCGAGGGCGATCATCGGGAAGGCATGGCCCGGGTCTCCGAACGCGCCCAGCAGGATCCGCCGCGGACGCATCGCGCTGCTCAGGCGGCGAGCTCTGCGAGAAGGCGAAGCTGCGTGAGCCGGTCCTCCTTGGTGAAGGCAAGCGGCGTTACGCCGAGCGTGCCGACACTCGCGTCGCGGTAGACCGCAAGGCGCTCGCGCACGACGTCCTTGGGGCCGCACAGCGAGACCATGTCGATCAGCTGGTCGGGGATCGCCGCCATCGCCTCCTCGCGCTTGCCTTCCAGGTAGAGATCCTGGACCTGCGCGGCCGCCTGCTCGAAGCCGTAGCGCTGGACGAGGTTGTTGTAGAAGTTCTGCTTGCGCGAGCCCATGCCGCCGACGTACAGCGCGATGAATGGGCGCATCGCATCGCGCGCCGCCTGGAGATCGTCGGTGATGAAGACGTTGACGGTCGGGGCGATGTCGAAGCCCTCCAGCGAGCGACCCGAGCGCTCCGCACCTTCCTGGAGCAAAGGTCGCAGCTCCGAGACATGCTCGGGGGAGAACAGAGTCGGAATCCAGCCGTCTGCGATCTCGCCCGCAAGCGCGGTGTTCTTCGGGCCGATCGCGGCCAGGTAGATCGGGATCTGCTCCTGCACGGTGCCGATCGTCAGCTTCAGCGCCTTGCCGGGGCCGTCGGGCAGCGGCAGGGTGAGCGTCTCGCCGTGGAACTCCACGCGTTCGCGCGCCAGCGCCATCCGCACCACTGCGACGTACTCGCGCGTGCGCTGAAGCTGCTGGGCGAAGCGCTGCCCGTGCCAGCCCTCGGCCACCTGGGGACCGGAGGAGCCGATCCCGAGGATCATGCGCCCTCCAGAGAGCTGGTCGATCGTGGCAGCGGTCATCGCGGTCATCGCCGCCGAGCGGCCGGGCATCTGAAAGATCCCGGATCCCAGCCGGATCTTGCTCGTCTTGCCCGCGAGCCATCCGAGCACGGTCGCGCCGTCGGAGCCGTATGCCTCGGCGGTCCAGACCGAGTCGTAGCCTAGGCGCTCGGCCTCTTGCACGATCGCCAGCTGGTCCTCGGAGGTCAGTCCAAGGCCCCAATAGCCGATGTGAACGCCAAGCTTCATTCGCGAGTCCCCCGATCGTCTTGCACGAAGACCCTACAGAGAATCCCCGGGACGCACGAACATGATCTCGGGCACGATGCACGCGGGCGAGGTCCTAAGCAGGAAGCGCACGGACTCCGCGATGTCCTGCGGCTGGATCATCTCCTCCGCTTTGACGTGCTCCTTGATGAAGTCGGTCATCGGGGTGTCGACGAAGGCAGGGCAGAGCGCCGTGGACTTGATGCCGTGGGTCCCCAGTTCCTTGTTCATCGCTTCGGTCCAGCCGACAACGGCGTGCTTGGTCGCCGAGTAGACCGAGAGCCAGCCCTCCGCGCGCTTGCCTGAAATCGAAGCGGTGTTGACGACCAGCGCGTTGCGATGCTCGCCTGCGGCCTGCTGGAGCAGGGGCAGGCATTCGCGGTAGAAGAGCACGACCGCGCGGAAGTTGATGTCCAGCTGCATGTCCAGGCGCTTGGTCTGGATCTCGCCGAGCAGCGCGCCGACGCCCACGCCGGCGTTGTTGACCAGCACGTCGAGACGGCCGTAGCGCTCGCTGTGCGCGGCTACGACCCGCTGGATCTCGGCCTCGTCTGCGACGTTGGCCGGGACGCCGTGGACGTCGAGGCCCTTGGCCTGCAGCTCGGCGACAGCTGCGTCCAGCTTCTCCGGGCGCCGGGCGCTCATGGTCACGCCGTAGCCTTCCTCGCCCAACATCTGGGCTACGGCGAGCCCGATGCCGCTAGATGCTCCGGTGACGATCGTTGCTCGCTCTGCCATCTCGGTGATTCCTCCTCGGTTGCTGGCTTGGACCTCGAGCGGGAATCAAACCAGGGGAGAAGGGAGAGCGCGGCGTCGTGCGCTGGCTGGGAGACTCTGCTGCGTCAGTCTTGCGTTGCGCCTCGCGCCACTTGCGAGCCGCCGACTACGTGTTCGCTGCCGTCGGCCAGGCGCACCCACGCCTTGTTGGTGCCATCGTAGTCGGGCCCCCACAGCAGCAGCTCAGCGGGCTCGCCGCGGACGGTGCAGGCTTCGTGGATCACCGAGCCGCCGTCGCGCCATGCGAGCACGAACGGATTGCTGGCAAGCTCCTGCGCCACAGTGGTCCGCCCGCGATGCCCGGGATGAAGCGTGGTGTGCGGCGGCAGTGCGAGCAGCCGATCGATCGATCGCCGCAGCTCTGGCAGATCGCTGCCTCCCGGGCCACGGGTGCCGCCGACTGTGCCGCGGAAGATCACGTCGGCGGTGAAGCAGTGATCCTCTATGAGAAATGCGATGTGGTCGCGCGCATGTCCCGGCGTGTACAGCGCCTTGATCTGCAGGCCAGCGGTGCTCACCATCTCTTCATCGAGCAAGCCGCGGTCCACGCGCTCCAGCCCGGCGAGCTGCGCTGTCTCGGGGTGGGCCAGGATCGGCGCGTCAAATCGCCGGTAGGCCTCGATCTCGACATGGTCTGCGTGGTGGTGGGTCAGCAGGATCGCTGTGATCGCGATCTGCTCGCGCTCGATTCGCTCGAGCAGGGGGGCGCTGATGGCATTGCCGTCTATCAGCACGCCCTCTCTCGTGTCGCCGTTGACCACGAGATACGCATTGGAGAGCCAGTCGGGGTGCTCGGTGCGTTGGATGTCCAGGCTTGCCATCGTGCTATCCGAAGCCGATCACGCTGCGGATGCCGTCCTGAGCCTCCATCAGCTCGAACGCGTGGTTGACTTCCGGCAGTGTGATGCGATGGGAGATGAATGAGTCCACGTCGATGTCGCCTGCCATGTAGCGCTCCACCAGCTGCGGCACCTGGTCGCGTCCTTTGACGCCGCCGAACGATGAGCCGGCGATGCGGCGGCCCTGGATCAGCCAGCGGGGGATCACGTCGAGCGTCTCGCCCTTGCCGGCGACGCCGGCGACGGTGCAAAGGCCCCATCCCATCCGCGCCGACTCGACCGCCTGGCGCATGACGTCCACCCGCCCGGTCGCCTCGAAGGTGTAGTCGGCTCCGAAGCCGCGTGTCTCCGACTGAATTCGCTCCACGATGTCCGGACCCGCTTGCCACACCTCCGTCGCGCCCTGTGCGCGCGCCATCTCCAGGCGCTCGGCGGAGAGGTCGACGCAGATGATCCGCTCGGCGTTCTGCAGCCGGCAGCCGGCGACCGCGCCGAGGCCGACCATGCCGGCGCCGAAGACCACGCAGGTCGAGCCGGCTCGAACGCCGGCGGTGTACATAGCTGCGCCCAGCCCGGTCGAGAGGCCGCAGGCGAACAGGCATGCGGCCTCAAGCGGCGCCTCCAGGCTGACCTTGGCCAGCGCGATCTCCGGCATCACCGTGTACTCGGCGAATGTGGAGGTGCCCATGAAGTGGCGGATCGGCTCGCCGTCGCGGGACAGGCGGGTCGTGCCGTCGGGCAGATAGCCCTTGTTCTGCTGCTCGCGGATCGCCAGGCAGATGTTCGTCAAGCCGCTGCGGCAGTGCTCGCACTCGCGGCACTGCGGGGAGAACAGCGTGACGACGTGATCACCGACGGCAAGCGACTGCACGTCCGGCCCGATCGCCTCCACGACGCCTGCGCCCTCATGGCCGAGCACCGTCGGGGCATAGCCGGAGGGATCGACTCCCGAAGCGGTGTAGAGGTCGGTGTGACAGACGCCGCAGGCCACCAGGCGCACGAGCACCTCGCCGGCCTTCGGCTCCGCCAGGTCGACGCTCGTGAGAGCAAGTGGCTTGCCGAACTCCTCCAGAACTGCGGCCTGCATGCGCATGGTGGATCCTTGCTTTGGTGTTCGCCGATATCGCCCGCTAGCCAGCGCGGCTAGGCAGGTGGATTCTCCGCGAATTGCGGAGCGTCGTCGCCGATCGCCTCCCAGCCGGCCTTGTAGGCGACCTGCAGGTGGAAGCTTGGCGTCAGATCCAGCTCGCGCATCAGCCCGGCGGCAACGAAGTACTTCTGGCCCAGGTCGTCGTAGAGGCTTGAGCCGCAGTTGCTGCAGAACTGGCGCGGCGCGAACTCGCTCTCGTAGCGCTTGACGAGATCCGCGCCCTTGGTGATCTTGAAGTTCTCGCGATCGACCAGCACGCCGGCCAGGCTGGAGCCCGTCCACCGCTGGCAGCGAGTGCAATGGCAGACGCCCATGCCCTCCGGATCACGCACCTCGTACTCCACACCGCCACACAGACAGGCGCCTTTGAGCGTGTCAGTCATCGCAATCCTCCCTCGGATCGGCCTCGGTCATCCGCCTGCGCATGGGCGGAGTTAAGGCCGAACATTAGCTTCGGCGCGGCGGCGCAGCCAGCCGAGCCTGGAGGCTGCATCGAGGCTGCATGCCGTCGGCCCGGAGGTCAGGGCATGCGGCGTGTCGGCGTGGGCGCCGCTGCTGGGCGCAGCGCGCGTGCGAGGCGGTCTCTGGCGGCTACGACCCCAGGCGCGACAGACGACGGCAGCAGTGGACCGCGGTAATGGCGCGCGGCGGCGGACGGATCGCCCTCGGCAAGTCTTCGCTGGACCGCCGCCAGATCGATCTGCACGCCGGCGTCGAGTCGATACGGTCGGCTGCGCAGCGCCTCGCCCAGCAGCGGACGCAGGCGCGCGACCTCGGCCCGGACCGTTGCCTGGCGCTCGGCGGTCCCGTACAGCTCCAGTGCAAGGTCGCGCACCGTCATGCCCTGCGGGTGCAGGGCTAGCAGCGCGATGATCTCGCTGTGCCGCAGCCGCAGCTCGAAGCGTCTTCGATCGATCGAGACCGCCGCTCGGTTCCGGCCAAGCACGGCGACGCTCGCTCGCCTGCGGTGCGGCTGCGGGCGCATGCCCCCTCCGCGCCAGACCACGAACCCGCAGTCCAGCGGCTGGGCGTGGATCGTGCTGCCGTCGGGTTGAGGCCAGCGGTCCTGATCGGGCGCAGCGTCGACACGCGCGCCCAGCCACCCTGGCGGGTCGCAGGCCAGCACCCGTCCCGAGGATGTCACCACCGCGGTGAAGCACCGCTGGGAGCCCCACCGCTCGCGGTATAGACTCAGCAGCCGTTCGTCGGCGCCCTGGCGCTCGGCTGCAAGCCAGCCCTCCGCGCACCTGGCCACGGAGGCGACCAGCGCGAGGCTGTGGGCGTGGGCGGTGCGGAACTCGCCCGAGATGTCGATCGCGCCGAGCAGCTCGCCGCTGTGCGGATCGTGGACCGGCGCGGCCGCGCAGATCCAGCCGTGCAGGAGGTGGTTGAAGTGCTCGGCCGAGAAGATCTGCACCGGGCGGTCGAGCACGAGCGCCGTCCCGATCGCGTTCGTCCCGATCCGCTCCTCGCTGCAGAGGCATCCCGGCAGGAATCGCGGCGCGACCGCGCTGCGCAGGGCGCGCGCCGGACCCTCGGTCCACAGCAGGACGCCGGTCGCATCGCTGAACGCCGCGAAATAGCCCGACTCGACCATCGTCTCCTGCAGCAGCTCTTGTACGCGCGGCAACACGCTCGCGAGCGGATGCTCAGCCAGGCGCTGCGCGGTACGCCGCACGTCGAGCATCCTTGGCGCGGGACGGGCAGGGTCGACTCCTGCCTCGGTCGAGCGTCGCCACGAGTCCGAGACGACCTGTCGCACCATCGCGGGCGCGACGCCTGTGTCGATCGCGACTGCGTGCGCGCGTCGCAGCAACCTTGCCAATCGCAGGTGATCGACATCGGCGCCGAGCGCCAGCTGAAGGCTCCTAGTAATTGCCAACCTCGTCACGTCAGCGGCTTCTCGACCACGACGACCGCTGCCACGGTCCTAGATCTTACGTCGAGTGTCAGCATGTGCTCCTCGCCGGTGGGGATGCACGTCGCCCGACGTCCGTCGCGGGGCCCCACTGGCCTTCATGTGGGTATGCCTACAAAGCAGATCGGGGCGTCCGGCGTTGTGCGGCCGCCATCGCCGCTCACGGCGATGGAATCACGTTCCAGATCAGAAAGACCTCGTCATCGCCCACGTTCTCGACGGAGTACAACCGGCCGGGCGGAAAGTAGAAGGAGTCGCCGGGGCCGATCTCAATCTCGCCCTCGCTCTCTCCGTCCCAGGCGACCGAGATGCGGCCCTGCTGGATGTAGTAGGTCTCGTGAGTATCCGCGTCAGCCTGCCAGCTCACGCGCTCTGTCCCTGGCCGGATCCATGCCACTCCGAGCAGCAAGGGTGAGCCATGGCTGGTCGCGTCGATCGCGACGCCGACCCTGAAGCCGTCGTCCGCGGTCTCCGACCGCATGCGAATCTGCTCAGGCGGCACACGCCCCGGAGTCCCTGGTCGCAAGTCGCTCATCGTGTCCTCCCTGTCGTATGCACGTCATGGCTGTGGACTGCCGAGCATGGTTGGACGGGGGTGCCGTGCCCCACGATCTGGTCATAGTCGCGGTCTTCCGTTCCAAGAACGCGATTCTCACGTATCCACGGCAACGGCTTCATCGGATCGGCGGAGTCGATCTCCCGCGCAAGACGGTGCCCGTCGAAGATCGCGTCTGCGACCTGTGGACGCGGCGCTACGCAATCGCCGATCCGGTAGAGGGCCTCTATGCCCGCGCTGCTGAGGCTGTCAGAGTCCTCCTGCAGCGTGCGATAGAGCTGTGTGTCTGGAACGCGCCCGGTTGCCAGCACGATCGCGCCGGCCGTCCAAGTCCTCTCTTGCGCGGGATACTCGATCAGGTGACCCCGAGCTCCCTCTGGCGAGACCTCGTCGATTGCATGACCCACGACCAGCTCGACCTCCAATGCGTGCAATCGCGGAATCATCATCTGATGCTCCTCGGTCCACTGCATATAAGGCGCCGGCGTGGCAAACGGGGTGATCAAAGTCACCGCTCTGCCCTCGCGCGCAAGTCGCTCGGCGAGGCTCACGCCCATGAAGTAGCCCTCGCAGTCATAGACCAGCACGCGCTCGGCGGCGATCGGCTTCCCCTCGGCCATGATCTGCTCGGGCGTGCACACGTGTGCCTCTGCGGCGTCGGCTCCGGGGATCGGTGTGTTGGTGGCCCAGCTGAGGCCGTCGCGCGACCAATGGGAGCCGGTTGCGAGGATCACTCGATCGGCGCCGTAGTCGAGAATCTCCTCAAGGGAGAGTCTCTTATTTGTCACCACAGCGAGATTTTTCAGCTTCGCCGCCATCGCCTTGCGATGGTCGAGCACTCGGATCCACTCGGCCATGCCAGGCAGGCGCGGCACCCATCGGAAATGGCCACCGACCTCCCGCGCGGCCTCGACCAGGTGCACGTGCTCGACGCCCTGGCGAGCTAGCACGATCGCGCACTCCAGCCCTGCTGGCCCTCCGCCCACGACCAGCACGCTCCGGTCTGAGCTGCGAGCCGGCACGAACCGTTCCGGGTGCCATCCACGGCGGTACTCCTCGCCGATAGTTGGATTCTGGGTGCAGATGATCCGCGCAGGCACGTTCACCCGTGACACGCACACATTGCAGCCGATGCACTCGCGAATCTCATCGACGCGCCCTTCGTCGATCTTGCGCGGAAGGAACGGATCGGAGATGGACGCGCGCGCGGCGCCGATGATGTCCTGCTGGCCGCTGCGGATGACGGACACCATCGTGTCCGGGCTGGTGAAGCGGCCGACCCCCACTATCGGCTTTGCTGTGTGCGGACGCACCTTGGCGATCCACTCCGCCTGGAAGTTCTCCACGGTGAAACGAGAGGCCGCCTGGTCCCGGTAGCTCGTTCCCGTCTGAATATCCCAGAAGTCAACTAGATGATCGGCAAGTGCAACAAAGCCGACTCCCTCCTCGTCGACATCTATGCCGCGCTCTCCGGACAGAGTGTCGATGCAATGACGAGCCGTAATGGCACAGTCATCGCCGACCGCCTCACGCACCAGCTCGAGGGTCTCCAGCCAGAATCGTGCGCGATTCTCCAACGATCCGCCATACTCGTCTGTGCGCGTGTTGTAGCGACGCATGAGGAACCTGGTGCAAACGCTCCATTCCATTGCGCCGTGGACGTTGACGATGTCAAAGCCGGCGGCGCGTGCTCGCTTGGCTGCCGCCACGTAGTCTGCCTGCAGGCTCCTGATGTCCGCCTTGTCCATTGCGTAGCAGGCGCCCATCCAGAGGTGCGCGTCGCCGACGCCTGTGATCGAGCGCGCGGGCATGCGACTCTCAAAGCCGGAAACCGCAGATCCGCTGGCAGCCAACTCGATCCCCGCCAGCGCACCGGCGTCATGCACGCGCTCGGTCATCAGGCTCCAGTTACGTATGTCCGCGTCGTCCCAGATGCGGGCGACCGCGTGAAACCCGGTGTAGTCGTAGTCGGGCGCGATCTGCACGTGGCCGTCTGAACTCCGCGTAGGGACGACCAATTTTCCAGGAGCGATCAACTACACCGTGAATGCCTGGGGAACGGCCGTGTCGATAGAGTCTCTAGCAGTGCAGGGCCTGATTGAAGTTGGACCGAACTATGAACTCCGGCCTCTGCTGGCCAGCTCCATCGAACACCCCAACCCGACCACATACATCTACAACATCCGCTCTGGGGTGAGGTTTTCCAACGGAAAACTACTCACTGCCGAAGACGTCGCCTTCTCGCTCCGGCAGAACATAAGCGCGCCGGAGGCACTATGGAAACCGTTCTATGAAGATGTCGCTTCGATTGCGACTCGTGGAGCAGCCGTTGTCGTCCGTTTGAAGAAGCCCGATGCCATATGGCCAGTTGTCCTCGCCGCAAGCGATCAGATCGTCGAACAGGCGCAGGTCGAAAAGGTGGGGGAGCAGAAGCTGGGAACCCCAAATGCGCTACCGATTGGTACAGGACCATGGAAGTTCGACAGCTATGCACCCGAAGTCAGCGTACAGCTTTCACGCAATCCCTACTGGCACGGTCCGCCCCAGTCGGCACGCAACGTAACCATCACGCTGTTCAAATCTGAATCCGCGATGGAGTTGGCAATGCGGTCGGGTGGAATCGACGCAGCATATGGTTTTGAGTCGCAGCGTGAATTTGGAGCTATTCCAAACGCTCACCTCGAAGCAGGGCCGGAAATCATGGACGATTTCCTATCCGTGAACGTGGCAAGCGCTCCATTCAACGACATACACGTCAGACGAGCGGTGGCCTACGCTATCGATACGCATGGCATCACCAAAGCTCTCTTTTCGGGCAAGGGCGCAGCCCCGGGTGGCCCGACAATCATCTCACCCGCCGGATTCAGCGACTTCCCAAGCAGTCAGGTGAGCGCGATGGAGGCTGCATTGCCGAAATACAGCTACGATCTGGCCGCCGCAAAGCGCGAACTCGCAAAGTCTGCTTACCCGCATGGCTTCAGCACCGAAGTGATGGCGGCAACCAGCGAACCTCTGCTTGTAACGGGTGCCCAGATCGTAGCAGCGGATCTGGCAAAGATCGGCATCGCGGCGAAAGTCCGCCCGATCACACCCACGGAATACGCCGACCTATACGGCAAGAAGATCAAGGTGCTTCTGACTGAAACAGCTCCTGGGTTCGCCGATCCGGATGGAACCCTGCCGTCCTTGGTAAGCGCCGCCTTCATACGGCCGCCAGGCGACGGTGTCAACGTTGCAGAGTTTAGTACGCCTGAAGTTGCCAAACTACTGGTTGAAGAGCAAGGCGAAGCGGCGAGTGAGGCTCGACGCCTCCAGATGCTTGGGAAGATATTCAAGATCGTCAACACGGAAGCTGCATACCTGCAACTGCTCACACACAGCTTCTTCTTGAGTCTGTCAAACAAATTCGTTGCTTCTCGCTGGTCGCTCTATTCCGATCTCTACACGCCGTGGGCGATGAACATACGTCCGGCCCATTAGCTGCTTGCCATGAGAACGAGTGTGTGGTAGCTGGTAGGCAACTCTAGAAGGCGGATGTCGATAGAGGACTTCGGCGGACGCTCGGGATCCTGGCGGCGCAGAGGCCGCCAGGATCCCGAGGTCGTCGACAGATCCAGGCGTAAGAGGCCGGCCGCCGGCACGTGGTGGATCGTCGCGGCGAGCACCGGGGTAGCCGGCACTCCTTCTCCGTCCCAGCCTCGTGATAAGCTGCTTTTCGTCTCGTGTGCAGGTGTTTCGGCTATGGGCCCGGCAGGACTCGAACCTGCGACCTACCGATTATGAGTCGGCAGCTCTAACCAGCTGAGCTACGGGCCCTCCATCGCCTTTGCGGCGGATAGAGACGCTACCAGTGTTGTGCCTCTCGCCACAACGAGCAGCCAGTCCAGCAAGTCCTCCGGTCGAGTGCGTGCCCGTGCAGAGGATCGCGCCGATCGTCGAGCGTGGGCTGGCAGGAGGATCTGGCGGCTGGTAGGTTCGAATCGTGCGCGGCGAGGTTTCGTTTGCGGTCAGGCGGGAGCGCGAGATCAGACGCGCGCCAGCGGCGCCTGCGGAGCCTGCCGAGATGGGGTTGGGCGGCCTCCAGCGCTCGGCCGGCAATCGCGCGGTGGCCCGGCTGCTGGGTATGTCACGCGTCTCGCTGGCGCGGGAAATCACGATCGGCACCGAGCGTGTGACGCATGGGTCGAGGAAGGTCGGCGAGCTGTTCGACGCGGTGATCGTGCCCGAGCTGGAGCGCACGGGCCATAAGACTTACGGCGTCAAAGCGCAGCTCGTCAAGTTCGTGCGATTGGGGGGTCCTGCTCCCGGAGCGCCTCCCTATGCCGACATGCGCGTGTTCGGTCAGAAGTTCATGTCTTGGTTGGCCGTGCAGCAGCGCCCGGTGCGCAGCGGCGGCACCTCGCCCGTGCTGAAGCCTTTCAGCGTGATGGGGATGTCTCGCCCGAACTGGTCTGAGGGATTGAGGGCGCTAAAGGGCGTACAGCCAGGGGACGACCTGCGGCACGTGGTGCGCAACGCAACGTTGAAGACAGCGCTGAGCGTCGAGTTCGACAGGCTTTCGCCGGATGAGCGAAAGCCCCGCTTCACCGCGATGGCGCGCGAGCTCGGTGTCGCGTTGAGGCCGAACATGCCGCTCGACCGGGTGGTCGAGGCGATCTACAAGAAGCTCTACCTGAATCCCGAGAACCTGTTCGCCGGTCCGGCACCGATGAACAGGCTGATCGGGTTCGCGGCGACTCCGGTGCGTGACTTCGGTGAGCAGCTGGTCGCCATGGGCGATCAGGAGATCAAGATCGCGGAGGTCTATGGGCAGGTGATGGCGCTCATCGTTGAGGCCGCCAAAATCATCTCCGACGCCGGCGAGCGGGTCCAGTTGGTCAGCCAGGTCGAGGGGACGATCAAAGAGGCGATCGACAGTCTCGCGGAGGACGGGAGCACCGAAGTGCCTGCCGAGGAGGCGGGTGAGCTGGTAGCGGACATCGGGCTCAACTTCGGCTTCGATCTGATCGAGGGCCGCACGCCGCAGGACAAGGGCGACATCAAAGCCCGGCAGGAGCGTCTGCTGGCAAGCGAGACTGATCTGGAGGCGTTCACCAGGGAGGGGAGAGGCGATCTGCTGGCCATCCTCAGGCGGTTCCTGGAGCCGGCATAGGGCCGGCTTGCGGATGTAACCATGCGGACGATCCTCCACCCACGGGTAGAGAGAGCATTTCGACCTGTGCGACGATGACGCGGCGCGCCCGAGCGCGTACCGTGTCCTCCATGCTCACAAACTCGTTCGATGAAAAGGCGGCGGACGGAGAGTCCGCGGCAATCGTGCAGGCAATCGATCTCTGCCGACGCTTTGGCGAAGGCGAGGCGGCCGTCGACGCGCTCGTCGACGTGACCGTCAGCTTTCCGACCGGGCGCTTCGCGGCCATCATGGGCCCCTCGGGCTCCGGCAAGTCGACGCTGATGCACACCCTGGCCGGCCTTGACCGCCCGACCTCCGGGACCGTGATGCTCGCCGGCGTGGACCTGACCAAGCTGGACGACCGCGCGCTCACGCAGCTGCGCCGCGACCGGGTCGGGTTCATCTTCCAGACCTTCAACCTGCTGCCGGTGCTGAGCGCCGAGGAGAACATCCTGCTGCCGCTCTCGATCGCCGGAAAGCAGGTCGACCGCGCATGGTTCGATCAGCTCGTGGAGACCGTCGGGATCGGCAACCGGCTGCACCACCGTCCCGCCGAGCTCTCCGGTGGCCAGCAGCAGCGGGTGGCGGTCGCGCGAGCGCTGATCTCTCGGCCGGCGGTCGTGTTCGCCGATGAGCCATCCGGCAACCTGGACTCCAAGTCCTCGGGCGAGGTGCTGCGGCTGCTGCGCCAGGCCGTCGACGAGTTCGGCCAGACCGTAGTGATGGTCACCCACGATGCGCACGCCGCGTCCTTCGCCGATCGTCTGCTGGTGCTTGCCGACGGCCAAATCGTCCACGACGGTCATGCGGCCAGCGCAGAGGAAGCGCTCGACCTGATGAAGGCGGTTGGCTGAGATGGGCAAGCTGGTGCTGCGGGGCTTTGCGCAGCGCAAGGTGCGGGCGCTGCTGACCGGCATCGCGATCGCGCTGGGCGTCGCGCTGATGGCCGGCACCTACATCCTCACGGACACGATCAACAGCGCGTTCGCCGAAGTCTTTGGCACCGCCTACAAGAACAAGGCGGTCGTGGTCACCGAACGCGAAACGCTGGGTCGTGGAGCGGGCTCTGAAATATCGACCCTGAACGCAACGACGCTTGCCAAGGTGCGCGCTGTGCCCGGTGTGGCGACCGCGTCGGGATCGGTCTCCACGCGAGCTGCGCTGCTTCACACAGACGGCAAACGGCTCACAAGCGGAGGCGCGCCGGGCTTGGTCGACGGTGTTCAGCCGGCTCGCTTCGAGTCTTTCAAAGCCAGCAGCGGGCATCTGCCGAGCGCCGCCAATCAGGTCGCTATCGATCAGGCCACTGCGCAGCGCGAGCACCTGAAGATCGGAAAGCAGATCGTGATCGCGGGCCGCTCGCCGGCCAAGCCCTACACGATCTCCGGCATCGCGAAGTTCGCCGGCAGCGAATCCTTCGGCGGCACCACCGTTGCGCTCGTGACGATCAGCCAGGCCCAGTACGTGGCAGGCGAACCGGGCATCTACGACGGCATCAACGTCGCCGCCAGTCCGGCGGTCTCACCTGAACAGCTGGCTTCGCGCGTGCGTGCGGCCTTGCCGAGCACGCTGGTCGTGCGCACCGGCGCTCAGGAAGCGGCCAACCAGACCTCCGAACTCGAAGAACAGCTCGGCTTCCTGCGCACGTTCCTGTTGATCTTCGCCTACGTCGCGCTCGTGGTCGGCGCGTTCATCATCTTCAACACGTTCTCGATCACGGTCGCGCAGCGCACGCGCGAGTTCGGGCTGCTGCGCACGCTCGGCGCCTCTCGCGCCCAGGTGATGCGTTCGGTCGTATTCGAGGGGCTGCTGCTCGGGGTCGGCGGCGCCGTGGCCGGCCTGTTCATCGGGATCGCGCTTGCGCCCGCGCTCGACCAGCTCTTTAAGGCATTCGGCGCCGACCTGCCCGATAACGGGACGGTGCTTGAGACACGCACCGTGATCGTCTCGCTGGCGGTGGGGATCGTGGTCACGGTGATCGCGGGCTTCTTCCCGGCGCTGCGCGCCACGCGGGTGCCACCGATCGCGGCGATGCGCGAGGGCGTGAGCATCCCGCCGCGCACGCTTCCCTCCAGGCGAGTGTTGATCGTTCGCGGCCTGATCGCGCTGATCGCAGTGCTGGTGGTCTCCGCCGCGACCAAAAGCAAGGTAGTCCTGCCGGTGCTGCTGGTGGTCTGGGCGGTGCGCGGCGCGATGCTGTTCTCGCGCGTGCGTCGCGCCGGTCAGCCCCGCCACTACCGCATCATCCCGGCGCTCGGGCGCGGACTTGGCCTGATCGTCAGCTGGCGCGGCATCATGGGCCGCCTGGCGCGCGAGAACTCCGTGCGCCAGCCGGGCCGCACGCTGGTGACCGCGCTCGCGCTGACGGTCGGTCTCGGCCTGGTCGCCTTCATCTCCGTGCTGGCCGCGGGCACGAAGACGACGATCGACAATGCCGTGGGCCGCTCCTTCGCGGGCAGCCTGATCGTCCAGAACACCCAGGCCGGCCAGGGCATCCCGCCCGAGGTCGCGCCTGCGGTACGCAGCGTGCCGGGCGTCGGCTCGGTCACCGCCGTCGCATTCACGAAGGGCAGGGTGCGTGACCTCTCAAAGCCCGGCGCGCCGGTGATCGACGAAAAGAGCACGGTGACCGCGATCGAACCCCAGTCGTTCACGAAGATGTACAAGGCCGAATGGGAACACGGCTCGGCCGCGACGCTCTCCGCGCTCAACCAGAACGGGACGGTGATCACCAAGAAGTTCGCGAGCGCGCACGGCCTGCACGTCGGCGACCGACTCTCCGTGCTGACTGCCTCCGGGCACCAGGTGACCCTGACCGTGCGGGGGATCCTCAAGGAAGAAGTGCTCGGCCTGCTGACCAACCTCACGATCACCCGCCCGCTGGCGAGTACTGCCTTCGGACAGCGCGAAGACGGCGTCGACTTCGTCTCCTACTCCGCCGGCGCCAACGCGACGAGCGTGCGCGGCAGCATCAACACGGTGCTGAAAGGAAGCTTCCCGCAGGTGCACTCGCAGACAGCCGCGGAATACACCAAAGAAGTCAGCAACAAGGTAGACAAGTTCCTGCTGCTCGTCTACGTGCTGCTGGCGCTCTCGGTGCTCGTCTCCCTGTTCGGGATCGTCAACACTCTGGTCCTCTCGATCTACGAGCGCACTCGGGAGCTCGGCATGATGCGCGCGATCGGCACCTCGCGCCGCCAGATCCGCCAGATGATCCGCTACGAGTCGCTGATCACCGGCCTGATCGGCGGCGTGCTCGGCCTGATCATCGGCGTGGTGGGAGCGGTGCTCGTCACCGAGTTCGCGCTCTCGGGCGCCGGATACGTGCTCTCGATCCCGGTCGGCACGCTGATCCTGCTGCTGATCGCCGCCGCGATCGCGGGGCTGGGGGCAGCGCTGCTGCCAGCGCGGCGTGCCGCAAAGCTCGACGTGCTGCAGGCGCTGGCCAGCGAGTAGGCGCCGGCGCCTCGGCCGGGTCGAACCGCTACGCCGCCGGCTCGCTCCAGAAGTCATCTTGCAGGATCTCGCCGTCGCCGGCATGGCGTGGGCCGAAGACCAGCAACTCCATGCCCTCGGGGCCGGCCTCGAAGGCACGCACTACCGTCGGGGAGACCCTGAGCGCGTCCATCGTGCGCAGGTCCTCCACCTCGGCGTCGAGCTTCACCCGGCCACTGCCGGACAGCACGACGTAGACCTCCTCGGCCTCCTCGTGACGATGAGCGAAGCTCTGGCGCTTTCCCGGCTTGACAACGTGAAAGGCGAGACCGATCGTCTGTGCCTGCAGGTCCTCGCGGGGAAAGTGGGCCTCGCCCATCTCGGAGAGGCCGAACTTGGGGGCGAGGTCCTCGGTCTGCCTGAGGTTCTTGATCGTGTAGCTCATGTGCGCAGCGTATCGCCGACTCGCGTGGCCGCACAGGCGAGCATCGGCGCCGGAACGACGCCAGGAGCCCGGCCTGCCGGCGCGAGGTCGTGTGCCTCGCGCGCTACCGAGTCGCTGCCGGAGGCGCGCCGCCTGCGCGCCGCCCGGGTCAGCATCGTCCCGCTCACCAGCACGATTACGACCTGGACGCCCATCGCCACAGATAGGGCGTGACCGTAGGCGAGCGGGCCGGTGCGGGTGCCGAGCACCGAGAAGAACACCGTGCCGAGGATCGCGATCCCCAGGCCGTTGCCCACCTGCTGGGCGGTGCTGAATATGCCAGCGGCCGTGCCGGCATCGGAGGAGGGCACGTCGCGCACCGCGAGGTGGATCAGCGTGGGAACGGCGATGCCCATGCCGCTGTTCATCACGGCCATCGTGACGATCAGGGTGACTCCGATCGTGTGTACGTCGAAGACTTCGATCGCGAGGATCGTCGCGATCAGGCCGACGGCGATCGTGAAGGCGCCGATCTGGGGCAGGCGTTCGCGCCAAGGCGCTCTTACCCGCGGTCCGAACAGCGACGTGGCGGCGTATGCGATTGCCAGCGGCGTGAACGCAAGCCCGGTTTCGATCGGGTCGAGCCCGAGGCCGCTCTGCATGTACAGCGAGAGCAGCAGGAAGAAGGAGGGGATGCAGTAGAGCAGGAACACCGAGGAGGTCGCGGTGCGAAAGCCGCGCGCGCGGAAGAGCCGCAGTTCTGCCAGCGGCGAGCCGCCGCGAGCCGCGATCCGGCGCTCGAGAGCGACGAATCCGATTGCGGTTGGAACAGCGCACGCCAGCGCGATGAACACCCACGGCGGCCAGCCCGCTTCGCGCCCCTCAATCGCGGGGACCATGATCAGCGCCAGCGTTGTCGTGGCCAGCGCGACGCCGGGCAGGTCGAGCTTGCGGGCGCTCTCCGAGCGGGACTCCGGCACCACACTGCCCGCGGCGGCCAGCGCGAACAGGCCGACCGGGACGTTGATCAGGAACACTGTCCGCCAGCCGAGGTGCAGGAAGTCGAGTGCGATCAGCCCGCCGCCCACGATCTGGCCGGTGACTGAGGCAAGGCCCTGGATGCCGCCCTGCATCGCAAGCACTTTGCGGCGCTGGGAGGGCGCGAAGTGCACCTGGATGATCGAGAGCACCTGCGGCCACATCGCCGCGCCCGCAAAGCCCTGCAGCAGCCGGCCGGCGATCAAAGTGCTCGCGCTTGGCGCCGCCGCGCACAGCGCGGATGCGAGCGTGAAGCCGGCCACTCCGATCCTGAACATCCTGCGCCGACCGAAGATGTCGCCGAGCCGGCCGGCGGTGACAAGCGAGATCGCGTAGGTCAGCACGTAGGCGCCGACCACCCACTGCACCTCACTGGCGGTGGCATGCAGGTCGGTGCGCAGCGAGGGCGCCGCGACGTTGACGATGAAGACGTCGAGGATGACCATGAACACCGGCGCGAAGAGCACCGGCATCAACAGCCGCTCGCGCATGCTGCGGGTGGGACGCCCGCTGGTCTTGGCCCGCGCGTCATGCCGCAGCCTGCGTCTGCTGCCCGGGAGTCTGACCATGTAGGGGTTGGTGCTCATCGGTTGCCTTTCCTGCTGCGTGCCGTCTGTTGCGCTTGACCCTGCGCACCACACCCCGCAGACAGTGTGCAACGATGTTCATTCAGGTAGAAGAGAGGGACTTATCCTGGTATGAGCACCACCACTGCAGAGACCACCGCAAAGCCGTCCGTGCTCCGCGACGGCGAGCGCCGGCGCGCGCAGCTGTCCGAGTTCCTGCGCATCCGCCGCGAAGCGATCGAGCCGCACGAGGTCGGGCTGTCCGGCGGCGGACGCAGGCGCACGCCGGGGCTGCGTCGCGAGGAGGTCGCCCAGTTGGCCGGCGTGGGCACCACCTGGTACACGTGGCTTGAGCAGGGGCGCGACGTGCGGGCCTCGCGCTCGGTGCTGGAGGCGATCGCCGACGCGCTGCGGATGACCCCCGCCGAGCGCTCCCATCTGATCGTGCTCGGCCGCGGCGAGGAGATTATGGCCGGGCGCGCTCCACGCGAGCAGGCATCCGAGACGCTCGTGCGGCTGATCGAGAACCTCGGCAGCAGCCCCGCCTGCATCCTCGGTCGCCGCTGGGACTTCCTGACCTGGAACGATGCCTACGCCGTCGTCTTCAGCGACCCGTCGGAGCTGCCGCCGGAGCGGCGCAACATGATCTGGGCCACCTTCATGGAACCCCCGCGCCGCACGCTGTTCACCGACTGGACCGAGGGCGCGCAGCAGGTCGTCGCGCGCTTTCGCGCCGACAGCGCGCGGCACGTCGGCGATCCCGAGTTCGACGAGCTGATCGACGAGCTCAAGCGCGGCAGCAGCGACTTCAACCGCTGGTGGAGGCGTCACGAGGTGGTGCGCAGCGGCATCGGCCGCAAGCTGCTGTTGCACCCGGTCGCCGGGGAGATGGCCTTCGAGCACGCGGTCTTCAAGCTGGAGGAGAGCCCTGAGCAGCGGCTGGTCCTCTATACGCCACTGAGCGACGATGAGACCGCCGAGAAGGTGCAGCGCCTGCTGGCCCGCCGTCAGTGATGCAGGTCGCGCAGCGCGACCTGTGCGGCGCCTTGACCGCACATCCCGTGCACGCCGCCGCCGGGAGGGGTTGAGGAGGAGCAGAGATAGACGCCGGGCAGCGGCGTGCTGTACGGGCGCAGGCTGACGGTGGGGCGAAACAGCGTCTGCGCCAGGGTGGCGGCGCCGGAGTTGATGTCTCCACCGATGTAGTTGGGGTTGTGGCGACTCGATCTCGGTCGCCGTCATGACGGTCTTTGCCAGCACCAGGTCCCGGAAGCCGGGGGCAAAGCGTTCGATCTGAGCCTCGATCCGATCGCTGACATCCCGGCTTGAGCCGGCCGGCACGTGGCAGTAGGCGTAGAAGGTCTGCCGTCCCTGCGGCGCGCGCGAGGGGTCGACCACGCAGGGCTGAACCGCGATGCAGTAAGGGCGCTCGGCGTGGCGCCCGGCGGAGACCTCCGACTCGCTGCGGGCGATCTCCTCGAAGGTGCCGCCGAGATGCAGTGTGGGGGTGCTCCGGCAGACATCCGCCTGCCAGGGCACGGGGCCGCTCAGCGCCCAGTCGACCTTGCAGACGCCGGGGCCGTAGCGAAAGCGTGCGCAGCGCGCGCCGGTGCGCGCCGGCAGCCGCTCGCCCGCGAGCTCGAGCAGCTGGCGGGGCGTGAGGTCGAGCAGCGTGAGCCTGCTGCGTGGCAGCTCTCGCAGGTCGCCGATCCAGCGGCCGGTGTGAAGCGTGCCGCCCGCCGCTTCGATCTCTGCGAGCCAGCGCATCGACGACGCGCGCGCTGCCGCCCTCGACGACCGGCCAGCCGACGGTGTGGGCGAGCATGCCGAGCAGCAGTGCGAAGGCGCCGGTGCCCGGGCGCGCTCAGCGGCTGCATCGAGTGCGCGGCCGAGGCCCGCGATCAGGGCCGCGGCGGGCTGCGGTCTCGAAGCAGGCGCGCGAGCAGCGCTCGCCGGCCAGAGGCCGCGCAGGCCGAAGCGTGCCATCGCCAGCGGATGGGCCGGCGGGCGCAGCATCGGGGCGAGCACCGAGGGCACGATCGCCGTCGAGCGCGTCGGCCAGCGGGCCGAGCAGGCGCCGGTAGCGCGGCCGCGTCGGCGCCGAGCGTGGCGGCTGTCTGCTCGACCGATCCGGTGACGGCAACCGCGCGCCCGCCGTCGAGTGGGTGCGCGAAGGCGACCTCCGGCGTGCGCAGCGTCACGCTCCGAGGCCGGCGTCTCGAAAGAACGGCGAGGCGGCGAGCAGCGGGTGGACGGTCGAGCAGACGTCGTGGGTGAATCCCGGCAGCGTCAGCTCCTGCGGTGCGGCAGCCGCCGCCGGGGCTCGGGGCGCCCTCATAGACCTCGACCGCAAGGCCTGCGCGGGCGAGCGTGAGCGCGGCTGCCAGCCCGTTTGGGCCGGAGCCGACGACCACGCGTCAACGTGGCGAGTTGCCGGCCGTGCGCTGGCCATCGCGCTCACAACTCCAGCACCTGCGTCCTGCACGGCCACGATCACGTTGGGCGGACCGCGGGCATCGCGTTGCGAGCTCATCGAGCGCGTCGATCGGTGCGGTCGGGCCGGTGATGGAAGAGCGCGACCGTCTTGCACGCCGGCGCTCGGCGCCCAGCTCCACCGCGTACTCGGCGGCGGCATGCCCGAAGCGCCCTTCGGCGGCCAGCTCATGCTCGCTGAGCAGCTGCGCGTCATGCACGAGCAGGTCCGCCTCCGCGGCAAGCTCGAGCACCGCTGGATGATAGTTCGCCGTAGCCATCCGGACCGGGGCCAAGCGCGGTCGGGCAGTGATCGGGCATGTAGGCGAGCGTCGATGCGTCCGTCGCTTATCCGGTAGCCGAAGGTGCGCCCGCCCTTGTGGGGCATCTCGCGAGCGAGCACCTCAAAGCCCTCGATCGGTCGAGCGCCCAGGCGCGATGCTCCCAAAGCTCCAGGAGCCCCGCAGACCATCCGGCCCCATCGGAAAGTGGGGCGGCGACATCGCGCGTGCGAGCACCGCCTCGAGCGCCTGCGATCCATCCTCCTGCTCTGGCAGCAGCAGCGAGACCTGCGCGTCCTCCTGGTCGCCGGCGGAGAAGAATGGCAGGCCCTGCACGTGGTCCCAGTGCAGGTGGGTGAGCAGGATCGTGCCCGTGAACGGGCGCGCCGCTCATCAGCGCGGTGACGCTGCGCACGCCGGTGCCCGCATCGAGGATCAGGCTAGGGACCTGCGCGTCGTCGTGGGCGATCGCCACGCAGGAGGTGTGGCCGCCGTAGCGCAGGAAGTCGGCTCCGGGCGCGGGAGTCGAGCCGCGCACGCCGCAGAGGTGCACCCGCACGCTGCTGCTCAGCGCCGCGGCGCTTTCTCGCGGCGATGGTCCTTGGAGATCTCGTGCAGCGATCCGCGATCGAGCTGATCGGCCTGCACGGAGGCCACCCTGCACGGCGTCACCGCCACCAGCGTCGAGGTGCGCTTGCCGTCCTCCAGGCTGCGCGCGCTCGCCCAGCAGCGCGCCGGGCCCGTACTCGGCCAGGCGCTCTCCGTCGTGCTCGACCCGCAGCACGCCGTCCAGCAGGAGGAAGACCTCCGAGCCCGCTTCACCCTGCTTGACCAGCGTCCGTGCCCGCCTTCACACGCTTGATCTTAGGCTTTTCTCCGCCCCTCATCACCTGCTCGGAGAGAGCGCGCTCCAGGGCAGTCTCGACCGCGGTGACGAGCGCCTTTGACTCCTGGTCGCCCCATGGGGTGTGCTTGCCGAAGGACTTGCGGTACCAGTCCTTGAAGTCCGCCAGGCCCGACTTGTGCGAGAGCTTGCCGTCGTCGTCGTAGACCCAGTGCCGCGGGAAGCGGCTCGCGCCTTCCATGCTGCTCTCCACGCGCCCGTCGGCGTGGAGCGTGAGCGAGAGCGTGGTCCAGACCAGCGGCGCCTGCCACTGGATGAACGGCTTGCGGCGCACGCGCCTTGGCGCCGGCACTCCCGTGCGCCCGCCGGTTGTCTGTGTGAAGCGCACGAAGTCCTTGCCCTTCTGCGGCTTGCGCTGGATCTGCGGCAGGCCGACCGCCTCGAAGGTGCGCGCCACCGGGCCGACCTTGACCGTCGTTGAGCCCATCAGGCCGCCGCCGGAGTAGCCGAAGTCGACGATCTTGCCGGCCTTGTCCACGTCGATCCATGCCTCAAGCACGTTCGCGAAGCGGAAACGGTCGGCGTCGCGCAGCGCCTCGATGTCCTCGATCTCGTCGGGCGGCGGCGGGTCGTAGTGCGCGATGCCCGCATCGAACGCGACGCGCATGCTTCCTTCGATGGCCTCAGAAGGTATCCATGACAGCGAGGTGATCGAACTCTTGTGACGCATCGCGCGGTGCCTGCGCTCTCAACTTGCGGCGGGTCGCTCCGGGTCGCCCGCCTGAGGTTGGCGCGGCAGCTTACCACCATTGCCAGCGACTGTTTCAGATTCGTCGTTCTCTTTTTTCACAGGTCTGCCCGATGGCCAGATCGTCCACACCATCATCGGCTGCGTTCTGCCCCTGATGCTCACCTCACCGACGTAGTCGAGGTCCTCGGGCACCACGTGCAGACGCTCCCGGTGGTGGAGGCGACGAACAGCATCGCCTCGCTGCCCTTGGTGAGTCCCTCAAGACGTGAGGCGGTGTTGGTGGTGTCGCCGATCGCCGTGTATTCCACGCGCTGCTCAGAGCCGACGTTGCCGGCCATCACCGTGCCGCTGTTGAGGCCCACGCCCATTTCGAATTTGCGCTCGAACCCCTGCGAGGTCATCCAGGCGTTGAACTGCGCAAGCCGCGGCCCGATCATCTCGCGTGCGGCGCTCAGCGCACGGTCGGCATGGTCATCGTGCTCCAAGGGCGTCCCGAAGACGGCCATGATGCCGTCGCCCATGTAGGCGATCAGGGTGCCGCCGGAATCGAGGATCGCCTCGGTCATCTCGTTCAGATAGTGGTTTACGACTTCGATCACCTTCGCGGCGGGTTGGGTCTCGGAGAAGCTCGTGAAGCCGCGCAGGTCGGAGAAGAGGACGGTGCAGTCGCGTTCCACACCGCCGAGGCGCAGGTTCTCGTCGGTGTGGGCGAGCACCTCCTCCACCACTCGCGCCGAGACGAAGCGGGAGAAGATCGTGCGCACCCGTTCGCGCTCGAGCGCTTCGTCGACGTAGAGGATGCCGAGGGTGCCGAGGGTGCCGACCGCCAGCGCGAGCAGGGGATAGACGAACGTGATGATCAGCCCGTTGTCGAAGGCGATCTGCACGGCGATCGTGAACAGCACCGCGAGTGCGACTGCATCCAGCAGCGCGCGCCAGTGATGCAGGCGCAGGCTGGACAGCGGGGCGGCTATGCCAAGCAGGACGATCAGGGCGATGTCGAGCCAGGCGGGGGCGTTGCGCAGCGGGATGCCGCGCAGCAGGGTGGAGACGGCGTTGGCCCAGATTTCCATGCCCGCCATCTCCTTGCCGCCGCCCACGGCCGTGTGGTGAACGTCCTGGAAGAGCGGGTCGGAGGCTCCCACGATCACGATCTTGTTCTTGAAGAGGCTCGGTGGAGTCTGGCCGAGCATCACGCTGGAGAACGAGGCGACCTTGAAGCTCGGCGGGGGGCCGAGGAAGTCGATCGGCAGGGCGCCGTCTTCGAATAGCGAGGCCGGATAACGGTGTCCGCTTGCGACTTCGGCGGTGGCGACGCCGAGCGTCGGCAGGCCGCTGTAGGAGTGGGCGACACGCCTGGTGGCACCGTCTGAGTCGATGGTGAGGATGGCCGCGCCGGCACGCGCGCCCACTTCGCGCAGGTTCGCGGCGCCGCCCAGCACTTCGTTTTCGCCGTGCGGACCGATTTCGGTTGCCGCGAGCACGACCTTGCCGTGCGCCCGGCCGACGGCTTCGAAGAGCTCATCGCTTTCTTCTTCTGAGCGTTCTTCGCTTGCCTGTGTTTCGTGTTCGCCCCTGGATGGGTGGCCGAATTCGATGTCGACCGCGATCGCCTTGGCGCCTGCCTGACGCAGCCGTTCGATCACCTTGGCGTCGTAGCTGCGCGGAAGCGGGATTCTCGTCGCCAGATTTCGGCGTGAGAATTCTTCAAGGGTAGGGTGATCGATTCGCACCAGCACGATGTCGGAGGCGATGCGCTGAGGACCTCGTATCGAGAAACGAGCGTCGATCGACTGCAGCTCAGTCGGCCGCAGCAGGTTCACCGTATAGGAAAAAACGCCTATAGACGCGGCGAGCATCGCCATTACTATCTGCGCGGTGAATCGACGCCGCCGTCTCAGGCTGCCCATCTCATCGTTCCCTTTTTGCTGTCGGCAAGCACTTTCCTCATTTTTCGGCGATGGTAACTGAACGTGGACGCCTCCTTGGCGAGGACAGCCGGAGGTGAGTCGATTGTTGCGTGAGCGCGGTGCCCTGCTGGCCGGGTCAGCGGCTTTCCTTGCGTGCCTGGCTCTCGCGCTGCCTGGGCACGCGGCGGCAACCGTGCAGAGCGGCGCGCTCTCCGCCCTCGCCTCGCCGAACGAATGCGTTGGCCAGACCGAGGAACAGAACAAAGAACCGAACGCGCTTTGCGGCACAGCAGTGCCCTTTGGCCTGAACCATGTCTATGAAGCCCAGGTCAGTCCGGACGGCAGCAACGTCTACTCGGTTTCGATCAACGGAGACTTGATCGAGTACGCCCGCAACCAGGCGACAGGCGCGCTGAGCGTGATCGGCTGCATCACTGCAAGCAGCGAAGAATGCGCCGAAGCGGGCTCTGGCGCTGTCGAACAGAAGAACATCGCGCTGCTGGCCGAACCGACGGCGATCGCGATCAGCCCGAACGGGGAAGACGTCTACGTCACCGCCGACGGCTCCGACGCGGTCGTGGAGCTCAAGCGCGAAGGCGGGACAGGGCTGCTCAGCATCATGGAAGCGGGGCACGCCTGCGTGAGCGGCAACGCAACCGGCGAATGCGAACACCTGAACGCCAAGGGCATCAGCGGCCCCTACGGCATAGCGATCAGCCCGAACGGGGAAACCGTCTACGTCGCCGACGTAGGGGGCCAATCTGTCGCCGAGCTTGCGCGCAACGAAACCAGCGGCTTGCTGGAACCGATCCCCAGCCACGAATGCATCGGCGGCCCAGGCAGCGGCTGTCCAGACGAAACCAAGCAGGCGCTGACCGAACCGATCGGCGTCGTAGTCAGCCCCGACAACGAAAACGTCTATGTCGCCGCGGGCGCGTCAAGCAAAGAAGGCGAGATCGCCTCGTTCAAGCGCGAAGCCGACGGGGCCCTGACGCAGATGCGCGGCCCGGAAGGTTGCATCAGCGCGGAAATCACGCACGAATGCACCACCGGCATCGCCGTCGATGGCTCAGAGGATCTAGTGGTCAGCCCGGACGGCAGCAACGTCTATGCCACCTCATTCGCTGACAGTGCCGTGGTCGAGTTCGAACGTGAACCGAGCAGCGGCGCGCTGACGCAGCTCAGTGGGGGCAACGCTTGCATAACGAACGAAACGATCTCCGAATGCACAACTGTCAAATCGATCGGAGGCCCGCGTGGTCTGTCGATCAGCCCGGACGGCGAAGATCTCTATGTCGGCAGCACGAGCCAGGCGTCTGTGGCGGCGTTCAAGCGCGAATCGTCTGCAAAAGGTGCGCTCGTACCCTTCGAATCGCCGTACGAATGCATCACCACAGAACCCACCGGCTGCGGCACTCACGGGCTGAAAGGGCTTGAAGGGGCACGGCGGCTTGTCGTCTCTCCCGATGGCACCAATGTCTACGTTGCGGCGCAGGAAGGCCACTCGATCGTGGAGCTCGCGCGCGCGGTTACCCCAGCTGTCTCGGGGGTCAGTCCCCCTTATGGGTCGGAAGCCGGCGGGAGCCAGGTGAACGTTGAAGGCAGTGGATTCATCGCGGGGGCGTCAGTTGAGTTTGGCGGTACCCCCGCCGCGGAAGTCACTGTCAATTCCGCGAGCTCGATCACCGCCGAGGCTCCGCCCGGCAGCGGAACGGTCGACGTCAAGGTCACGACGGCGAATGGCACCTCCAAAACCGGCGAAGCAGACCACTTCAAATACGTCTACGTGCCGCCGCACCTGCTCGGCGGACTGAATCTGAACGGCTACTGCCAGAGCCTCGGCTATACCTCGGTCACGCTGCACAAGGGGGAGCTCGTGGGAGAAGACGCCGCCTTTGAGAACTGGGCCTGCGTCGAAAAAGGCGGCCACGAAGTGCTGATCGCAGCGACCGGGCCCGCCCCGAGCATGGACAACGCCTGCGCGGTGCAGCACCCGGACTCCTTTGCCTATGCAGAAGAACCCAATGACGCTTATAGTTGGAATTGTTTTGAAGAACAGCCTTCGGGAAAAGGCAGTGGCTCCGGTGGAGGGGGCAACGGCAACGCGAAAGCCGCCTCGGTCCCGCCACCGACGCTCGCCAAAACGGGCAACGTCGCGCCGGTCTCCGGCACGGTGCTCGTCGAGCTGCCGGGCGCCAAAAGCTTCGTGTCATTGACCACGCTGACGCAGATCCCGCTCGGCAGCGTGATCGACGCCACCAATGGGCACGTGAGCGTGACCGTCGCGCAGCCTGGCGGCGGCACCGAGACCGGTGAATTCTTCGACGGCGAGTTCGTGCTCACACAGGAAGCCAATGGGATGACGGTGGCGACGTTGACCGGCGGCAACTTCGCGGTCTGCCCGCGCCGCTACAAGATCCCCCCGCAGGCCACCACAGCGATCATCAGCTCCGCCTCGGGCAGGCATGTGGTGCGCAAGCTGTGGGCCAACGCGCACGGCAAATTCACGACCAAGGGCAACTATGCCGCCGGCGCCGTGCAGGGCACCGAATGGCTGACCGAGGATCTCTGCGAAGGCACGCTGATCCGCGTCACGCGCGACAAGGTGGCGGTCACCAACCTCGCGACTCACAAGCACGTCGAGGTGCGCACCGGCCATCACTATCTGGCCAAGGCGCCGCTGCGCAAGGCTCGCCGGCGCGGCTGAGCGCCTCCCGCCCAGGTGGCGGAACGCAAAGCTGCTTCCCCGCCGCCGCGCGCGAATGCGCGATCATGAGACGCGATGGCGATAACGGAGTCGACGCTCGCGAGCACCGAGGCCGCCACTGGCGAGGCGGTGATCAGGACCCAGGAGCTGACAAAGGTCTACGACGGCGCTGACTTCGCGGCCGTCGACCAGCTCACGCTGAACGTCACGCGCGGTGAGATCTTCGGTCTACTCGGGCCCAATGGCGCGGGCAAGACCACCACCGCCGGGATGCTGACCACGCGCGTGATCCCGACCTCCGGGGATGCCTGGGTGGGCACAGTGGACGTCGTGGCCCAGCCCGCGCTGGCCAAGCAGCTGATCGGCGTGGTCTCCCAGCAGAACACGCTCGACCGGCAGCTGACCGTGTGGGAGAACCTCTACTTCCACGGGCGCCTGTTCGGCATCTCCGTCCAGGAGTCACGCGCGATCGCCGGTCGGCTGCTCGAGCAGTTCCGCCTCTCCAAGTGGGCCAAGGCGTCGGTCTACGCGCTCTCCGGGGGGATGGCGCAGCGGCTGATGGTCGCCCGGGCGATCTTCCATCGCCCGGCGGTCCTGTTCATGGACGAGCCGACAGCCGGCCTCGATCCCCAGAGCCGCCTGGCGCTGTGGGAGATCCTTGAGCAGCTGCACGCCGACGGGCAGACGATCCTGCTCACCACCCATTACATGGAGGAGGCCGACCGGCTCTGCCAGCGCGTGGCGATCATGGACCACGGCAAGATCCTCGCGCTCGACACGCCGGAGGCGCTCAAGCAGTCGGTGGGGGCCGACACGATCGTGACGCTGAAGGTAAACGGCGACGCCGAGGCGCTGAGCACGCGGATCGCCGCTGAGATCGATGGCGTCACCCGCACGCGCACGATCGAGGGTGGCGTGGAGGTTCACGTCACGGGGGTGGATCGGCTTGCGCCGCGGATGGTGGCCGTGGCGGAGGCCGCGGGCGTCGACCTCGTCGATCTCTCCGTCGCCGAGCCGAGCCTCGAAACCGTGTTCATCCACCTGACAGGCAAGGAGCTGCGCGACTGATGGCTGCCACCACGATCTCGATCTCACCGCAGCGCACCAGCGCGGCCGCCAGCTGGTCGGCGATGAAGGGCCTGGTGGCGCGCGACCTCGTGGTGCTGCGCAAGCACTTCGGCGAGTTCGTCGTGCGCACCGTGATCCAGCCCTTCCTGCTGGTCTTCGTCTTCCTCTACGTCTTTCCCAGTATCGGCCAGGGCGTCGGCGGCGGTGGCGGGGCGGTGGCCGAGTCCCATTTCGCCACGGTGCTGGTTCCGGGCGTGGTGGCGATCTCGATCATGTTCCAGGGCATCCAGGCGGTCGCGCTCCAGCTCTCCACCGAGTTCGGCTACACCCGCGAGATCGAGGATCGCGTGCAGGCGCCTTGCCCGATCTGGCTGGTGGCCGCCTCCAAGGTGCTCTCCGGCGCGGTCCAGGGCGTGATCGCGGCGGTGATCGTGTTCCCGATCGCGGCGGTTATCCATGCCGGCGGGGTGGAAGCGAACCTCGACGTGCACTGGCTCGTGACGCTGACGCTGATCCCGCTGGCCTGCGTGGCGATGACCTCGCTGGGGCTGCTGCTCGGAACCACGTTCGAGCCGCGCAACATCGGCCTGATGTTCGGCTTCGTGGTGCTGCCGCTCACCTTCCTCGGCGGCACCTACTACCAGTGGACCCGCCTTTCGCCGGTGCAGGTGGACGGCATCCACTGGCTGCAGATCATCGTGTTGATCAACCCGTTGATCTATGTGACCGAGGGGATGCGGGCGGCGCTGACCGACGCCTCGCACATGCCGCTGTATGCGATCTACCCGGTGCTGATCGCCTTCTGCGTCGGCTTCCTGGCGCTGGGGCTGCGCAACTTCCGCCGCAAGGTGCTGCTATGAGCCGGTCGGCACCGCACGCGGGTTCGGCAGCGACGTGAGCGTCTGCTCCAAGCGGGATCGCAGCGGCTCGAAGCTCGGCGGCAGCGAGAGGCGCTCGCCGAGATGCGCGGCGTCCTCGTCCGAGCTGAAGCCGGGCCCGATCGTGGCGATCTCGAACAGCACGCCGCTCGGCTCGCGGAAGTAGATCGAGCGGAAGTAGAAACGGTCGATCACGGGTGTCGGCCGCTGTCCGGCGGCCGCGACGCGCTGCCGCCATGCCTCATGGTCGTCCATCGTGGAGGCGAAGGCGATGTGGTGCACGCTGCCGGCGCCCTGGCGTGGGTGCTCGGCCGGTGGTGCGTCGTAGCGGTAGAAGCCGTGGCGATTCTCGCCCTCTATCAGCCAGCGGTCCTCGCCATCGTGCTCGAAGCCAAGGGTTTGCGCAAGCAGCGCCTCGCTGGTGGCGGGGTCCTGCGCGTAGGCGTGCACGCCCGCAAAGCCACGCAGCGCATGCTCGGCGGGGACGCCCGGGGTGTCGGCGATCAGCGGCGCATCGGCGCTGTCGTCGATCGCGAGCTCGTGGTCGAGACCCTCGGGGTCGCTGAAGCGCAGGCCCTCGCCCTCGCGCCGGCTCGCGGTCCCGTGCGCTGACAGACGCTGCTCCCAGAAGTCGAGCGCTGCGGGGGCGGCCACGCGCCAAACGATGCGGTGAACCATCCCGGCACCCGGCACGCCGCGCGCAGCGTGCGGATACTCGAAGAAGGTGAGGTCGGCGCCCGGCGAGCCTTTCTCGTCGGCGTAGAAGAGGTGGTAGACGGTGGGGTCGTCCTGATTGACCGTCTTCTTGACCAGGCGCAGTCCGAGCACGCCGGCATAGAACTCGACGTTGGCAGGCGCGTCGCCGGTGATCGCGGTTATGTGGTGTATGCCGTCCAGCTTCACGTGCCCCTTCACTGTACCCTCGCCAGGGTCCGAACATGCGAGGAGCGGAGGTGGCGATGGCGCAGTGGAACGGGGTTGCGGGCAAGCAGGTGCTGATGACCGGCGCCACGAATGGGATCGGGCTGGCGGCGGCCAAGGAGCTTGCGCGACGCGGCGCAAAGCTCGCGATCGTCGCGCGCAGCGAGCAGCGCGCGCAGGCGGCGGTGGCTGAGATATCGAAGGCCGCCGGCGGGTCTGCGGAGGTGCAGGTGCTGAACGCGGATCTGGCGCTGCAGAGCTCAGTCAGAACGCTGGCGCAGGAAGCGCTTTCGCGCCTTCCCCGCATCGATGTGCTGATCAACAACGCCGGCGCGATGTTCACCGAGCGGCAGCTCACCGCCGAGAGCTTCGAGCAGACCTGGGCACTCAACCATCTGGCCCCGTTTCTGCTGACCAACCTGCTGATCGATCGGTTGAAGGAGAGCGCGCCGGCGCGCGTGATCACGACCTCCTCCGACGCGCACAAGGGCAGCCGGATCCCGTTCGACGACCTTGGCGCCGAGCGCTCCTACGGCAAGCTCGGCTTCGAGCGCTACGGGCAGACCAAGCTCGCCAACATTCTCTTCACCGCCGAGCTGGCCAGGCGCCTGCAGGGGACCGGCGTCAGCGCTTACTGCTTTCACCCTGGCCTGGTCGCCAGCGGCTTCAACCGCAACAACGGCGCGCTTATGGGCCTCGCGATGGTCGCGATCAAGCCGTTCTCGCGCAGTACCGAGCGTGGCGCCCGCACGCTGGTCTGGCTCGCCGACACACCCGAGATCGAGGGCGACGGCGGCTACTTCGTCGACGAGAAGCTCGGGCGGCCGACCCGGGCGGCCCAGGACATGGAGGCCGCGGCGAAGCTGTGGGAGGTCAGCGAGCAGCAGACGGGGCTTGCGGAGCCAGCAGCGTTCTAGGATGAGCAACCGTGGCCGCGAGCATCGACGTCACCTGCTTCACCGACCCGGGCTGTCCGTGGGCCTACTCGGAGAACCCGGCGCTGGCGGTGCTGCGCTGGCGCTACGGCGATCAGCTGCGCTGGCGGCTCGTGATGATCGGGCTGATGGAGGACCCATCCGGCTACATCGCACGCGGGTACACGCCGGTGCGCGCCGCGCAGGGAAGTCTGCTCTTCCGCGACCGCTACGGCATGCCCTTCGGCGCTACGCCGCGCGCACGGGTGCTGGCCACTGCGCGCGCCTGCCGGGCGATCATCGCCGCGCGGCGGATCGCGCCCGACCGCGAGCTGGTGGTGCTGCGCGCGTTGCAGTTCGCCTGGTTCACCTCGACGCTGCTGCTCGATGAGGATGGAGACATAGCCCAGGCGCTGGCGGATATTCCCAGCCTGAACGTAGATGCCGTGGTCGCGGCGATCGACGATCCAGAGGTGCTCGCTGCCTACGAGGCCGACAAGGATGAGACCCGCACCGCCGAGGGCGGTCCCACGCACTTCCAGGGCAAGGCGCGTCAGACCGACGGCCCGGTGCGCTATTCGGCCCCCTCGCTGATCTTCGCCTCCGGCGAGCGCCGGATCGAGGCGGGCGGCTTTCAGCCGGTGGAGGCCTACGACCTCGCGATCGCCAACCTCGACACCTCGCTGGATCGCCGCGAGCCGCCGGACTCGCCGCTGCCCGCGTTGCAGAGCTTCTCGGATGGCCTTGTCACCCAAGAGGTGGCCGCGATCATGGCGCCCAACAACACGCCTCCCGACAAGACCGCTGCCGAGGCGGCGCTGATCGCGCTGCTCGGCGAAGGAAGCGCACGGCGCGTGCCGCTTGGCAACGACGCGCTTTGGGTAGCCGTCTGAGCGCAGCTCGCAACAGGTAGCCTGCCCGTCGATGTCGCTGAAGGCCACACTCCCCGACGGGAAAGAGCTCGACCTGCAAGACGGCGCCACCGGCGCCGACGCAGCCGCGGCGATCGGGCCGGGCCTGGCCAAAGCGGCGCTCGCGGTGCGCGTCAGCCACCCCGAGGTGGGAGAGCAGCCGCAGACGCGCGACATGGCGCTGCCGCTGCCGGACGGCGCGCAAATCGAAATCCTCACCGCCAAGAGCGGCGCGCCTGCGCTCGAGCTGATCCGCCACGACGCCGCGCACGTGCTTGCCGCCGCGGTGATGGAGCTCTACCCGGGCGTGAAGATCTCGATCGGCCCCGCGATCGACGAGGGCTTCTACTACGACTTCGACTTCCCGGAAGGCGTGAGCCTCTCCGAGGACGCCTTTCCCGCGATCGAAGAGCGGATGCGCGAGCACGTCAAGGCCGCCGAGCCGTTTCTTCGCAGCGATGTGTCGGTGACCGACGCGCGGGAGCGGTTCCTCTCTGAGGGTCAGGACTACAAGGTGGAGCTGATCGACGATTTGGTCAGAGCCGCCGGGGATGGCACGCAAGCGCTGCGGACGGTCTCGCTCTACCGCAACGGACCCTTCACCGACCTCTGCCGCGGCCCGCACGCGCCCAGCACGGCCACCATCGGCGCCTTCAAGCTGCAGTCCGTGGCGGGCGCCTACTGGCGGGGGGACTCCTCGCGCCAGATGCTCACTCGCATCTACGGCACCGCGTTCTTCACCAAGGCGCAGTTGGCGGAGTACTTGGAGCGCTTGGAGCAAGCGCGCGCTCGCGACCACCGTCGTCTCGGCCGCGAGCTCGGCCTCTTCTCCTTCTCCGAGCTCTCCCCGGGCAGCCCGTTCTGGAAGCCCGCGGGCATGGTGATCTGGAACGAGCTGACCGACCTGTGGCGCACCGAGAACCGCCGCCGCGGCTACCGCGAGGTCAAGACGCCGATCCTCTACGACGTCGATCTCTGGAAGCAGTCGGGCCACTGGGAGAAGTACAAGGAGAACATGTACTTCACCGAGGTCGAGGATCGGCCCATGGGCCTGAAGCCTATGAACTGCCCCGCCCACATCCAGATCTACAAGGACGAGCGCCGCTCCTACCGCGACCTGCCGATCCGCTACTCAGAGGCAGGCCTGGTGCACCGCCACGAGGCCAGCGGCGTGCTGCACGGCCTGCTGCGCGTGCGCCACATCACCCAGGACGACGCCCACATCTTCTGCACCCAGGAGCAGGTCGAGCGGGAGGTCGTGGAGTGCCTGAAGTTCGGGTTTGCGATCTACGAGATCTTCGGCTTCCAGCCGCGCCTTGAGCTCTCGACTCGTCCCGAGAAGCGAATCGGAGACGACTCGATGTGGGACCTGGCCGAGAAGGCGCTGGCCGACGCGCTGGCATCCCAGGAGCTGGAGTACGAGCTCAACCCCGGCGACGGCGCCTTCTACGGCCCCAAGATCGATCTGCACATGACCGACTCGATCGGGCGCTCGTGGCAGTTGGGAACGGTTCAGCTCGACTACATGATGCCGGAGCGCTTCGATCTGGCATACACCGGCGCCGACAACGCAGAGCATCGCCCGGTGATGATCCACAGGGCGCTGCTGGGCTCCTTCGAGCGCTTCATCGGGATCCTGATCGAGCACTACGCGGGCTTGCTGCCGCTGTGGCTCTCACCCGTGCAGGCAAGCGTGCTGAGCATCTCAGAGCCCGCAGCGCCCTATGCTCGTGAGGTGGCCGATCTGCTGCGCTCACAGGGATTGCGGGTGCACCTCGACGATCGCGGCGAGTCGCTGGGCCGCAAGGTGCGCGACGCCGAGATCTCCAAGGTGCCCTACATGCTGGTCGTCGGCGAGCGCGAGGCGCAGGAGCGCGCCGTCTCCGTCCGGGAGCGCCAGCATGGCGATGAGGGCAGCGCCCCGCTGAGCGAGATCTCAAAGCGGCTGCTCGATCAGGTGGCGGCCAGATCGTGAACGCCGGGAAAAGCCCGATTGCGCGCTCATCGCGGCCCGCTATACTCCGCCGCCTTGAGGTCTCGCACCCGATCAATGCGCCGCGCGTAGCGTCAGCTTGAAGCGCGTCTTCCACAGCTAGTGCCGGTCCCACGCAGATTCGACCGGCGCCCGCCTGAGCGGGACCTGACGAGGGTAAACGAGCGCATCCGCGTGCCCGAGGTACGTCTAATCGACGACCAGGGCCAGCAGGTCGGCGTGATGAAGACCCCGGATGCGCTGCTTTTCGCCCAAGAGCGCGACCTCGACTTGGTCGAGGTCGCCCCCGACGCCCGTCCTCCCGTCTGCCGCGTGCTCGACTACTCCAAGTACAAGTACGAGCAGGCCCAGAAGCTCAAGCAGGCGCGCAAGCACCAGCAGCAGATCACGGTGCGCGAGATCAAGTTCCGCCCCAAGATCGCCCAGCACGACTACGACACCAAGAAGGGCCACGTCGAACGCTTCCTGCGCCACAAGGACAAGGTCAAGGTGACGATCATGTTCCGCGGCCGCGAGGTCACCCACCCCGAGCGCGGCGTGGCGATCCTCGACCGGTTGGCGGAGGAGCTCGCCGAGCTCGGCGTGGTCGAGCAGCGGCCGCTCCAGGAGGGGCGCAACATGACGATGCTGCTCGCGCCGTCCAAGTCGGTGCTCGCCGGACACGCCGATGGAGCCACGCACGACGAGGCAGACGAGGCGGAGGGGGCGAGCGAGGCAGCCGCAACCGAGGCTGCGCCCTCTCCTGACGGCGCTTCGGAGCAGCCCTCCGCGCAGGCTGGCGAGGCCTCCACCGAGGCGCCCGCGACCGACTCTGCAGAGGCCGCCCAGCCCCAGGCAGCCGCCGGCGGCGGCGCCGTGTCATAATCTTGCGCTCCGATGCCAAAGATGAAGACCCATTCGGGCGCGAAGAAGCGCTTCAAGGTGACCGGCTCCGGCAAGGTGCGGGGCAGGCACGCGTTCTCCAGCCACATCCTGGAGAAGAAGTCTCCGAAGCGCAAGCGCGCAATCGGCAAACCGGCGATCCTCTCCGATCACGATCAGCCGCGCGTTAAGAAGCTGCTGAGGGTCTCATGACGAGGGTCAAGCGTTCACTGCATGCGCGCAAGAAGCGGCGCGCGACGTTGGAGCTGACCAAGGGCTTCCGCGGCGAGGCGAACTCGGGCTACAGACGCGCCAAGGAGGCGCTGATGAAGGCCGACTCCTACGCTTACCGGGACCGCCGCAACCGCAAGCGCGACTTCCGCAAACTGTGGATCACGCGCATCAACGCAGCCGCCCGCATCAACGGCATGAGCTACTCGCAGTTCATGCACGGCCTCGACAAGGCCGGCGTCGAGCTCGACCGCAAGGTGCTCGCCGACATCGCCGTGCGCGATGCCGACGCGTTCCGACGTTTCGCGGAGATCGCCCGCGAGGCGTCGGCTGCCTGATCCTCAAGACCAGACATCAGCCGAACCCTTCCCGGGCGCCACTCCATGCAGGAGGGCGCCCTTTTTCGTATGACGACGACGATCACAAGCCCCCACAACCCCAAGCTCCAAGCCCTGCGGCGCCTGCAGCGCCGGCGCGAGCGCGAGCACAGCGGCCGCTTCCTGGTCGAGGGCGAGGACCTGATCGATGCCGCCGGCGCGGCTGGCATCGCGCCGGTCGAGGGCTACCGCACGCCCGATTGCGAGATCCAGCAGGCATGCGGGGTTGCGTTCACCGAGGTGGAGCCGCAGGCGCTTGCGGCGGTGAGCGCGCTCGGGTCGGGGGCGAGGGTGGCCGCGGTCTACGAGCAACGCTTCGCGCCGGCGCCGGTCGGGCCGCTGTGTCTCTACCTGCACGGGCTCTCCGACCCGGGCAACGTCGGCGCCTGTCTGCGCAGCGCGCACGCGTTCGGCGCCTCGTGCGTGGCCCTCGGCCCCGGTTGCGCCGATCCGCATTCGCCCAAGGCGGTGAGGGCGAGCATGGGCGCGATCTTCGCGACTCCCCTGGCCAGAGCATCCTCGATCTCGCAGCTGCCGGGACGCACGCTCGCGCTTGCAGCCCGCCAAGGCAGCACCCTGCAGCAGGCGGTCGGCGCGCTCGACGGCAGCGCGCTCAGCGTGCTGGTGGGAGCCGAGCGTGACGGCCTGCCGGACGAGCTGATCGTGGCCTGCGATCTGGTCGCGCACATCCCGATCGCAGGAGAGTCGCTGAACGCGGCGATGGCCGCGACCGTGGCTCTATACGAGATCGACCGTCATTTCACTAGGGTGCGGGCGTCGTGATCGAGCGCATCAAAGAGCTGCAGAGCGAGGCCGAGGCCGCAATCGGCGCTGCGGGCGGAAGCGACGCGCTGGAGGAGTTGCGGGTGCGCTACCTCGGACGCAAGGCGGAGCTGCCGATGATGCTGCGCGGAGTGGCATCGCTGCCGCCGCAGCAGCGCTCGCAGGTGGGACGCGAGGCGAACCTCGCCCGCCAGGCCCTAGAGGCGCTGATCGACACGCGCTCTGCGCAGATGCGCTCAGCTGAGCTCGACCAGCAGCTGGCCCGCGACACGATCGACGTGACGCTTCCCGGCACGCCCGCCCAGCCCGTCGGGCGGCTGCACGTCCTGACCGCGATGCAGCGTGAGCTCGAAGACATCTTCCTCGGGCTCGGCTTCACCGTGCTGGAGGGACCGGAGGTCGAGACCGTTCACTACAACTTCGACGCGCTGAACCACAGTCCGACACACCCGGCGCGGGCCAGGACCGACACCTTCTACGTTTCAGATCAGGTCGTGCTGCGTACCCACACCTCCCCGATGCAGGTGAGGGCGATGGAAGCGCACCCGCCGCCGCTCTACGTCGTGATCCCCGGGCGCGTCTACCGGCCAGACAGCGACGCCACGCACACGCCGCAGTTTCACCAGATCGAGGGGCTGGCGGTGGATGAGGACATCACGCTCGCCGACCTGAAGGGGACATTGCTGGCATTCGCCAAGGCCGTCTTCGGAGACGAGCGCGAGGTGCGCCTGCGCCCACACTTCTTCCCATTCACCGAGCCCTCGGTTGAGGTGGACGTGTCCTGCTTCAACTGCTCGGGCAAAGGCTTCACGCGTGACGGCTCGCGCTGCGGCCTCTGCAAGGGAGAGGGCTGGCTGGAGGTGCTCGGAGCCGGCGAGGTCGACCCCAACGTCTACGCCTATGTACCCACCACCGAGAGCAACGCGCCCGGCTATGACCCCGAGCGGGTGCAAGGGTTTGCGTGGGGGATGGGCGTCGAGCGGATCGCAATGCTCAAGCACGGCATCCCCGATCTGCGGCTGTATTACGAAAACGATCTGCGCTTTCTGGAGCAGTTCGGATGAGAGTGCCTTTGGAGTGGCTTACGCAGTACTGCGATCCAGGCCTCGACGTCGCCGCGATCGAGGAGCGCCTGACGATGACCGGCACGAAGGTCGAGGCGATTCACCACCACGGGGTGATGAGCACCGATGGGTTCGTCGTGGGCGCGGTACTGAGCGTGGAGCAGCATCCGAACGCTGACCGCCTGCGTGTCTGCCAGGTCGACCTTGGCTCCGCCTCACCCGACGGGCCGGCAAGCATCGTCTGCGGGGCGCCGAACGTGGCCGCCGGCCAGCGCGTTGCGGTCGCGCTCCCGGGCGCGGTGATGCCCGACGGCACCAAGCTGAAGGCCGCGAAGCTGCGAGGTGTGGCCTCTGCCGGGATGATCTTGGCCGAGGACGAGATCGAGATCGGACCCGGGCACAAAGAGATCATGGAGCTCGACGCGCTTGCTGCGGCGGGCGTGCTCGGACCCAACCCGCAGATCGAGCCGGGGGCGCCGCTGGCAGAGGTGCTGCCGATCGCCACCGAGGTGATCGAGCTGGAGGTGACGCCAAACCGGCCCGACTGCCTCGGCGTCTACGGCGTGGCGCGCGAGCTGCACGCCGCGACCGGCGCACCGCTTGCTCCCGAGCCGTGGCTGGATGACCCCGGCAGCGCTGGTGCGCTGAGCGGCGCCGAGGTGGAGATGCTTTGCCCTGAGCTCTGCCCCCGCTTCACCGCGCGGATCTTCGAGCAGGTCAAGATCGCGCCCTCGCCCCCGTGGCTGCAGGCGAGGCTCACCGCCGCCGGCCAGCGCCCGATCAACAACGTGGTCGACATCACCAACTACGCGATGCTGCTGACCGCGCAGCCGCTGCACTCCTTCGACCTGGATCGGGTGGCTGGAGCCAAGCTCACGGTCAGGCGGGCGCGCGATGGAGAGCAGGTGCTCACGCTCGACGGGCAGCAGCGCACCCTGGACTCGGAAATGGTGCTGATCGAGGACCAGGAGGGCCCGACCTCGATTGCGGGCCTGATGGGCGGCAGTCGCTCGGAGGTGCACGAGGGCACCACGCGCGTGCTGATGGAGGTCGCCAACTGGCACGGGCCGAGCATCCACCACGCCTCCTGGGGCCTCGGCCTGCGCAGCGAGGCGTCATCGCGCTTTGAAAAGGGCCTTGCGCCCGAGCAGTGCATGCACGCCCAGGCGGTCGCTGCGCAGCTGATGATCGAGCTCTGCGCCGCGAGCCTGAAGCCCGGCACGATCGACGTCGGTGGCCCCGGGCCGGCGCCGGCGAGGATCGCGCTGCGCTCCGCAAAGGTGCGGTCGATTCTCGGCGTCGCGGTTTCGCTAGAGCGCGAGCAGAAGATCCTGCGGGCGCTGGACTTCGAGACGACGGCGGACGGCGATGACCTGCTGGTGAGCGTGCCGCCGCTAAGGCGCAACGACGTCACGCGCGAGGCCGATCTGATCGAGGAGGTCGCGCGCATCGACGGGCTGGAGCGGCTGCCGGTGACGCTGCCCGCGCGCCGCGGCGCCTACGGGATGCTCAGCCAGACGCAGCGCCTGCGGCGGCGCGCAGTGGACGCGCTGGTCGGACGCGGCCTCTTCGAGGCGGTGGGCTGGACCTTCTGCGCGCCGACGTTTGCCGACCGCCTGCGGCTGGGCGCCGAGCACCCCTGGCGCACGCACGCGGTGGCGCTTGAAAACCCGCTCTCCGAGGAGCAGTCGCTGCTGCGTCCCACGCTGCTCGGCTCACTGCTCGACAGCGCGGCGCGCAACGTCGCGCGCGGCGCCGGCGATCTGCGTCTCTTCGAGGTCGGCACCGTGTTTACGCGCGATGGGGCGGGCGGCCACGAGGTGGATGCCGTCGGCGTCGATGTTGCACGCATCGCGGCCGAAACGGGCGTGGTGGAGCGCCAGGCGCTGGCGGTGCTGCTGCACGGCGCCCTGCTGCCGCGCACCTGGGGTGCCGCCGAGCCGCCGAGCGCGGGCTTTTTCGCGCTGAAGGGCGTGCTGGAGGCGCTCTGCGACGCGCTGCGCATAAGCGTGGAGTGCGTGGTTGCGGAAGGCGAGAGCGGGCTCGAGTTCCTGCATCCGGGCCGCCGCGCGGTGCTTCACGCGGGTGGTGAGCCGATCGGGTGGCTGGGGGAGATTCATCCGCTGGTGGCGGAAGGCTTCGAGCTGCGCGTTGACGGTGAGACGCCGGCCGCGCTGGAGCTGGATTTGAACCGGCTGCTGCACATCGCCAAGTCCCGGGCTGCAAGCCGCGTATACAGAGACCTGATCTCCTTCCCGGCGCTGCGGCGCGACCTGGCCATTGTGTTGCCTTCGCACGTGCAGGCGTCGCAGGCGCTTGCGGCGGTTAGGCAGGCAGGTGGCACGCTGCTGGCCGACGCGCAGGTCTTCGACGTCTACAGCGGCCCACAGGTGGGGGAGGGCCGCCGCTCGCTCGCGCTTGCGCTCAGCTTCAGAGCCGGCGACCACACGCTCTCCGACGAGGAGGTGGCGCCGGTGCAGCAACGGATTGTGGCTGCGCTGGAGGACCTTGGAGGGCATCTGCGTGGCTGAGAGCACACAGACATTCGCGTCCGGTTCGCCGCGGGTGCTCGTGGCCGGTGCGACGGGCTTTGCCGGCGCGCTCGCGGCCTATCTGATCTGGCGCCACCCGCGCATGGAGCTGGCTGCCGTCACCGGCCGCTCCGAGGTCGGCAGCGAGCTGCAGGAGCTCTATCCGCAGTACCGCGTGCCGCTGGTGATCCAGGAGCTCGACGACGCGCTGCTCGACTCCCTCGGCGAGCTGCAGGCGGCCGTGGTCGGATATCCCCACGCGGCGGCCGCGCCGGCCGTCGGCATTCTGCGTGCGCGGGGGATGCGGGTCGTGGATCTCAGCGCCGACTTCCGGCTGGCCGACCTGGGCCTCTACGAGCACTGGTACGGCCCGCACCCGCGCCCTGACCTGCTCCCGGACGCGGTCTATGGTCTCACCGAGATGCACCGCGACTCAATCGCGCAGGCGCAAATCGTTGCCAACCCGGGCTGCTATCCGACCGCCTCCGTGCTCGCGCTGGCGCCGCTTGCGAAGGCGGGCCTGATCGCGGATGTCGTGATCGATGCCAAGCAGGGCGTATCCGGCGCGGGGCGCACGGCTCCGGTTGAGACGATCCATCTCTCTTATGCCGCGGAGAACATCACCCCTTACAAGGTCGCCGCGCACCGCCACACTCCCGAGATCGAGCAGGAGCTTGCGCTGTTGGGTGCATCGCTTCCCGTGCAGTTCCAGGCGCACCTGGTGCCGCTGGACCAGGGCGAGATGGCCAGCTGCTACGTGACCACGAGCCGGCGCGTGGACGGCGCCGAGCTTGCCGAGCTCTACGCCGCCGCGTATGACGCCGAGCCGTTCGTCGAGGTGGTCACGCGGCCACCCGGGGTCAGGGAGGTGCGCGAGACCAACTACTGCCGGGTCTTCGCCGCCGCCGATGAGCACACGGGCAAGGTGATCGCCTTCGGCGCGCTGGACAACCTCTGGAAGGGAACCTCCTCCCAGGCCGTGCAGAACCTCAACGTGATGTTCGGCCTACCCGAGACGGAAGGGCTTCTGTGAGCAAAGAGCTCGACCTCAGGGGCGATCGGACTGCGGCTGGCCCGCCCTCGCCGTTCTTTCATTCGCGCTGGGTGCCGCGGCCCGAGCACGTCCATGAGCTACCACCGGATTCTGGGCTGCCGCAGGGCTTTCGGGCTGCCGGGGTCGCCTGTGGCATCAAGCCGAGTGGCAACCCGGACGTGGGTCTGCTGATCTGTGACTCGCCCGATGCGACCAGCGCCGCGCGCTTCACCGCCACCGGCACGCCCGCCGCGCCGGTGATCGTCTCCATGGAGCGCTGCGATCTGCACCGCCTGCGCGGAATCCTCGCCAACTCCGGCTGCGCCAACGCCGCGACCGGACGGCGGGGACTCGAAGACGCCGCCAAGACGCAGGGCGCCGCCGCGGCGGTCCTGGGGATCGACTCTGATCTGGTCGCGCTCGGCTCCACCGGAGGCATCAGCCAGGAGCTGCCCGTCGAAAAGATGCTGCAGGGGATACTGGAGGCCAGCAGGCAGCTGCGGCCCGAGGGCGACGCCGACTTCCAGCAGGCGATACAGACGACGGACGCCTTCGAGAAGCGGGCCAATCTCGAAGTGGAGCTCTCCGGCGGCGCCGTGCAAGTCAGCGCGCAGTGCAAGGGGGCGGGCATGATCTCGCCGAACTTCGCCACGATGCTCTGCTACGTGCAGACAGACGCCGCACTCTCCGCCGATACCGCCGACCTGCTGCTCGGCGTGTGCGTCAAGCGCTCCTTCGACCGCTGCACAGTCGACGGCCAGCTCTCCACCAACGACATGGCGGTTCTGATGTGCTCCGGGGAGAGCGGGGTGCAGGTGGCACCCGAAAGCGAGGACGAGCGGCTCTTCGGCGAGGCGCTCGACTGCCTGCTGCGACAGCTCGCGATCCTGATGGTGGCTGACGGCGAGGGCGCGGGTCGGATCGCACGAGTGCTCGTCCGCGGCGGACACGCCGAGACCGTCGAGCGCGCCGCTAGGGCCGTGGCCAACTCGCTGCTGGTGAAGGCCGCCCTGAACGGCGGAGACCCCAACTGGGGCCGGATCGTGCAGGCGATCGGCGGCGCACTGATCGGCACGGCGCCGCTCGCCCTCGATCTGCACATCGAGGGCACGCAGGTGTGCGCCGCAGGCGCCGCGATCCCCTGCGACGAGGATGCGCTGCGGGAGGCGGTGCAGCGTGCAGAAGTCGAGTATGAGGTGACGCTGCCGGGGGAGGGCGCCGAAACCGAGGTGTTCTTTTCTGACCTCTCACACGATTATGTGACCATCAACGCGGACTACACGACATGAGCGACCAGAAACCGCAGGCGGATGTGAGAGATGTTGCCACGCTGCTGGAGGCGCTGCCCTACATCAGGGAGTTCCACGGCAAGACGGTGGTGATCAAGTACGGCGGCGCGGCAATGGAGGACCAGCAGCTGCGCGAGGAGTTCGCGCGCGACGTCGTGCTGCTCAAGTACGTCGGCCTGAACCCGATCGTCGTGCACGGCGGTGGCCCTGAGATCACCTCATACATGGAGCGTCTCGGGCTGCCTGTCGAGTTCGTCGGCGGCCTGCGCGTCTCTGACCAGAACACCGTCGAGGTGGCGAAGATGGTGCTCGTCGGCAAGGTGAACAAGGAGATCGTGCTGCGTATCAACCGCCACGGGCAGCCCGCGATCGGGCTCTGCGGCGACGACGGTTCACTGTTTCGGGTATCCCGACGCTCGGCCCCCGATGGTCAGGACATCGGCTACGTCGGCCGGATAGATCGGGTGAACGTCGATGTGCTGGCCCACGTCGCAAGCGACTATATCCCCGTAATAGCCTCCGTTGGCGCTGATCGGGAGGGCAACTCCTACAACATCAACGCCGATGATGTCGCGGGCGCGGTCGCACGAGCGATGCGTGCCTACAAGGTGATTTTCCTCACGGATGTGACGGGTTGGCTGGGGGACGCTGGTGACCCGGAGAGCCTGATCGCCACCGCCACAGAGGAGGAGGTGCGTGCCGCATTGGAGAGCCAGCAGGGAGGCATGCGCCCGAAGCTCGCCGCCTGTGTGGAAGCGATCGACGGCGGCGTCTCATCCGCCCACATCATCGACGGGCGCATTCCCCACTCGCTGCTGCTCGAGCTGTTCACCGACGCGGGCATCGGCACCAAGATCGTCGCCGGCACATGAGTCTCGCAGAGCTGCAGGAAATAGAGCGCCGTAGCGTGGTCAGCTCCTACGCGCGCTTCCCGGTGCAGTTCGTGCGTGGCGAGGGAGCGAAGCTTTACGACGAGCATGGTAACGAGTACCTCGACTTCCTCTGTGGAATTGGTGTGACAAATCTTGGTCACTGTCACCCGCGGGTGGTGGCGGCGGTGCGCGAGCAGGTCGGAACGCTGATGCACGTCTCCAACCTGTTTTACACAGAGCCCGCAATGCAGTTGGCGCAGCGGCTCTCGCAGAGCAGCCTCGGCGGCAAGGTCTTTTTCTGCAACTCCGGCGCGGAGGCCAATGAGGCGGCAATCAAGCTCGCGCGCAAGGCGCGTAACGGTGGGGACCTGGTCGTCGTTCACAACGCATTTCATGGGCGCACCTTTGGCGCGCTGTCAGCCACCCCGCAGGAGTCAAAGCAGGCGCCGTTTGCGCCATTGGTGCCAGGGTTTCGCGTGATTGCGCCAGAGGCCCGCGCGCTGCATGAATCGGTGAACGAGCGCACCGCGGCGGTGCTGCTGGAGGTTATCCAGGGCGAGTCGGGGGTGAACGTGCTCTCCGATCAGGTGCTGATCGCGGCCCGGGAGGCGTGTGACACGCACGGCGCGGCACTGATCTTCGACGAAGTGCAGTGCGGCATGGGCAGGACGGGGTCGCTGTGGGCTTATGAGCAGACCGAAGTCGTACCGGACGCGATCACGGCCGCGAAGGCGCTAGGTGGCGGGCTGCCGATCGGTGCGCTCATCACGTCTCCGCGGCTGGCCGAGATCTTCCAGCCGGGTGACCACGGCTCGACGTTTGCCGGAGGGCCGGTGATCGCCGCGGCGGCGCTTGCGGCGATAGAGCTAACCGACGACGAGGAACTGCTGGCGCACGTGCAGGAGACGGGAGCCCGGATGCTCACCGAGCTCGTCGACTTGCCGCACGTGGTGTCAGTTCGCGGCCGTGGCCTGATGCTCGCCTGCGAGGTGGATGTGAGCGCGCCAGATGTCGTGCGACGGGCTCTTCTGGAGCAACGGTTGATCGTCAACGCCACTGGACCAACCACGATCCGGCTGCTGCCGCCGCTGATTGTGCAGGAGGCGGAGGTCGCCGAGGCGTTGCGCCGGCTACGGCTGGCGCTGAGCATCTGAGGCGCGATCGGGCAATCCTCCGGGCCGTGCGCCGCTGGGCGCCATTTCATCCAGCCTGTCCAGTATTGCTTTCAAGCCGCCCTGCGTGTGGACGTCGAGCCGGTCGAGGATCGTCTCGGCGTCATTGAAGGTCTTCACCGAGCGCGCATCCGCGGCGGCGCTCTGGACGTTCTGCCCGACCATGATCACGGACAGCAGCACGAGTTGCAGGAACGTCTGGGCGATCCAGGAGACAATTCCCTCGCCGCCCGGTTTGAGCGCCGTCGGCAGGCCGATGAGCGCTATGGCAGTGAACAGGTAGGCACACCACATCGTGCCGACGAGGCTCGTGATCAGCACTGCGATCTTGGCATTGATGCCTTCCACCTCGCCCATCGCCTCGCGCAGCGCGCGGGGCGTGGGATGCAGCACCTTCGCCAGGTGATGTCTGGTCCTCACCGGACTTGCTTGGCTCATCTGGTCTCCTTTGGTGGGTCGTGGGTCGCGGCTTGCCGCTCGACTGCGGCAATTCTCGTGGTGTCTTGCAGCAAACGGTGCAACGTTTCGCGCATCCAGTCAATTCGTCCAGTCAGGCGGTCCTGAAGCACAGATGCCCTTGCTCGCACCCGATCAGGCGTCGCAGCGCAGCGCAGTGATCGCAGGGACGCGAGATCGTGATGGAAACCGAGACCCCCACGCCCGATAGGACTTCCGAGTCGCCCGCCGAGGCACCTGCGGTGGTGGCGTCGAAGGCGGGCACCATCACCGTTGGGCGTGCACTGCTGGCGCTGCTTTGCGTGCTGGCAGGCGTCGCGGGCTCGCTCCTGGTTGCGCACTCGCTCGCGGCTCGACAGAGGACCGATGAGCGCAGCAGCTTCGGTCAGGGCTCCTCGGCGATCGCGTCGAATCTGAGCAACGCTCTTCGTCATCAGGAAGACCTCACCACTGCCGCCGGCACCTTCCTGGCCGGCGACTCGAAAGCCACGCCAGCGCAGTTCACCGCTTGGGCCCAGTGGGCTCACATCATGCCGGAGTATCCGGCGTTGCGGAGGATCGCGCTCCTGGCCGTGGTCAAACATGCGCAGATCCGCTCATTTGTGGGGCGCACGAGTGCCGGGCGCGCAACCACGCTTCGGGCGATGCCGGCCGGTGCGCGACCCGAATACTGCCTGACAGCCGCTGAAGTCGTGCGAGGTGGTGTGCCCGCGCCCGCCGGGTTTGACTACTGCGCGCGGGAGAAGCGCCTGCTTGCCTCCCGCGGTAATGGAGCGGCGATCGTCAGAGCGATCGGAGGCACGTCTGGGACTGTTGAAACTCAGACGCCTGTCTATCGCAGCCTTGCGATACCCGCGAGCGTGAGCGCGCGCAACGGCGAATTCGTCGGCTGGGTGAGGCAGGTCGTGAGCCCCTCCGTGCTGGCGCAGCAGGCGCTGATCGGCCACTCTGGCTACGCCGTCGCGCTGCACTACGGACCCCGCCCAGTCGACGTCGTCTCCGCCGGTGTCGCGCTCGCCGGCGCTCAGAGCGTCAGCACTCGCCTGGTCGGCAGCTGGACCCTCACAAGCTACGGGCCCGCGGTAACGGCGCCTCTGTTGGCCAGCGGACGGATCTGGGTGTTGGTTGCCGGGGTCTTGATCGGCTTGCTGCTTGGCCTTCTGGCTCTTCTGCTTGGCAGAAGCCCAGGCCAAGAGCCTGCCGCAGCGCCCGCTTTGCCTGCACCAGAGCCACCCGCCGAGCCCGCAGAGCCGCTTTACGACGTGCTCACTGGCCTTCCAAACCGCGCGCTGACGCTCGACCGCGCCTCGCTTGTGCTCGCGCGTGCCGGCAGGCAGTCTGGCCTGCTCGCGGGCGTGCTGCTGATCGACATAGATTGGTTCAAAGATGTCAATGACAAGCTCGGTCGCGAGGCCGGCGACCAGTTGCTGAAGATAGTGGCGCAGCGCCTTCAGGGCGTGATGCGCACCGAGGACACCGTCGGGCGCCTCGGCGCGGACCAGTTCGCTGTGCTGGTGGAATGCACAGCCCGCAGCCTGCGGCTTGACGCGCTCGCGCAGCGTGTTCTGGAGGCTCTACACAGGCCGCTGGAGATCGAGGGCTTCGGGCCCACCTTCTCGATGACGGCCAGTGTTGGCGTCGCCTTCGGCCGCTACGAGTCCGCGGAGGATCTGCTGCGGGACGGCGGCGCGGCGCTGCAGAGCGCGAAGGCCGACGGCAAGGGCCGCTACAAGCTCTTCGACTCGAGCGCACGCTCGGTGGTCGAGGGTCGCGGCGGCCTTGAAGCGGACCTCAGCGCGGCGGTGCAGGAGGGAGCCCTGAAGCTGCTCTACGCGCCGATCTACGACCTGCAGACCCACAGCGTCACCGGCTTTGAGGCAAAGCCCTGCTGGGAGCACCCGGAGCGCGGTCTGATCGCAGCCGAGGAGCTGCTCCAGCTGGCGGAGGATTGCGGGCTGATCGTGCCCGTCGACCGCTGGACGCTCGAGCAGGCATGCGGCCGTGCCGCCGCCTGGGAAGTGCAGGGCAGGCGCGTCGGAGTGAGCATGAAGGTGGGGGCCGAGCAACTGCACCGCGAGGGCCTGATCACCGACGTCCGCCGCGCGCTCCAGCAATCAGGTGTGCAGCCGGACCTGCTCACGCTGGAGGTGGCAGAGAGCGCCGTGATGAGCGATGTCGCAGAGGCCGCCGAGCGGCTGCAGGAGATCAAGCGCCTGGGCGTGCACCTGGCGATTGATGACTTCGGCGACAGCGGCTACGCCTACCACTCCGACTTGCGCAAGATGCCGATCGATTGCCTGCGCGTGCAGCGGAGCGCGCTGGCCGCCTCCGACGATCCCGAGTACCGCAACTGGCTCTTCGAGGCGATCCTGATGGTGGGACGAGAGTTGTCGATTGCCGTCGTGGCCAAGGGCGTAGAGAGCGAGGAGCAGCTTGACGAGCTGCAGGCGATGGGCTGCACGATCGCCCAGGGGCCGTTCCTCGGAGAGGCGGTGGCGGCGGAGGCGGTCGCAGAGCTGTCGGGCGCGCCGGTTCCGGCGCACGCGTAGCCAGCACGCCACATTTAGTCTGTAGTCTGAGAGCGTCGAGTGCCAGCATAGAACCGCCCTGCATCGTCTGCGGTCGGTATCAGCGCTCGCTTTGAGGCTCTTCAGCAGGAGTCGTCGCTGCCCGCCAGCGCTCGAAACGGGCATCGCTGCGATCGACGAACAACTCCAGTGCAGACTCCACGTATCGCTCGTCGAGCTTTACCTGAGCGTTCGCGACCACAGCTTGCACGTCGAGCCAGTCCTTTGGGCGGTCGAACAGCATCTTGCAGACGAGCAGGTCCTCGGGAGAGAGAACATTGATCTCGGTCTCGAGAAACGGCTTGCGCTGAACTCGGCGAGCCATTGCCTCGTGAAACCGAGTATCGGCAAAGAACAGGTCAATAAAGGTGGCGCCCCACAGGGAGCGAGCTTGACCCGTCGTTGTGACATCGGCAGCCACCTTCTCGACGTCGATGTCGTAGAGACTCTGCAACAGCGTGGTGACCTCGGGTTGGCGCTCCGGCGGCAGGAAGACGTTGACGTCAATGTCTATCGTGCTGCGTGGATCACGGTAGTAGAACAACGCGATCGCGCCACCGAAGGCGTAGGGCACGTGGTTGGTCTCAAAGAGATCACGCAATGCGATGATCTTCTCTGAGGGCAGCGGCCCAAGCTCAGGCGACGCTGGCTGCTCCACTGGGCTCATCGAGATGTCCGCGCGTGCGCCCTCACGAAGCTCGATAGGCCCGGGAACATCTCGTGTGGGCTCTTGCTGCAGCCGGTCTGTACTGCCAGCTGGGCAGCCATGTCAGAGAGCTGGGCGCCTGCTGTGGCATGCGCTGCTTGGGTTTGGCCGCTCCAGAACTGAGCTTGGGACTCGTCCTCATGTGCCAGCGGCCCAAGGAACCGGCGCAGCCGACTTGCCTTTGACTCTGTGTCCAGGGACGCGCCGGCGAAGTCGGGATGAGCGCTTACAGATGAGCGCTCTGGCGACGATATCGATGCGGATGGCTGCTGTTTCGGCACATCCCTGAGTTTACGCGCTAGCCTTCCCGGCCCATGAGTGCCGAGGAGCAAAGCCTGCCCCGCCCAACCGCAAGCTACGAGGCCGACCCCGAGCAGGTCGGCCGGGTGCTGTTGCTCTACTCAGGCGGCCTGGACACGAGCGTGATGCTGAAGTGGATCCAGGAACGCTACGGGGCCGAGGTCGTCACGCTCACGGTCAACCTTGGCCAGCCGGGCGAGGATTACGCGGTGATCGAAGGCAAGGCGCGCGATCTGGGCGCGCTGCAATGCCACACCGTCGATGCCCGCGAGGAGTTCGCGAACGATTTCCTGACGCCCGCGATCAAGGCCAACGCGCTCTACGGCGATAGCTACCCGCTCTTCACCGCCCTTGGCCGTCCGCTGATCGCCAAGCTCGCCGTCGACTATGCCAGGCGCAGCGGCTGCGACACGATCGCCCACGGCTGCACCGGCAAGGGCAACGACCAGGTGCGCATCGAGGCTACGATCGCGACGCTTGCGCCGGAGCTGAAGGTGATCGCGCCGGTGCGCTCGTGGCAGATGGGCCGCGAGGAGGAGATCGCATACGCCCGCGAGCACGGCATCCCGGTCAAGGGCGGGACAGAGGTCGCGCCCTACTCGATCGACGACAACTTGTGGGGGCGCTCCTCAGAGGGCCGCTGGATCGAGGATCTTGATCATGCGCCTGAGGAGGATGTCTTCCAGCTCGTGACCCTGCCTGAGAAGGCGCCGGATGAGCCGCAGGTCGTCACCGTGGAGTTCGAGCGCGGCGTCCCGGTGGCGCTGGACGGGCAGCGCATGGGGCTCGTGGAGCTGCTCGAAGCCGCCGCCGCGATCGGCCAGCGCCATGGTGTAGGCATCGTCGATCACATCGAGGATCGGATCGTGGGCCTGAAGGTGCGCGACATCTACGAGGTGCCGGCCGCCGCGATCATCCTTCCCGCGCACAAAGAGCTCGAGCGGCTCGTAGGCACCATCCACCAGAACCGCTTCAAGCTGGCGCTCGACGAGCAGTGGGCCTACCTCGTCTACGCGGGGCTCTGGTGGGAGCCGCTGCGCAGCGACCTCGACGCCTACATGAACGCCGTCAATGAGCAAGTCACTGGCACGATTGGCCTGAAGCTCTACAAGGGCAGCGTTCGCGTCGTGACGCGCTCCTCGCCCAACGCCGTCTACGACGCCAGCCTGGCGAGCTTCTCGGAGTCCGGCGGGCTGTTTTCGCAGACCGCCTCGCCGGGCTTCATCGAGCTCTTCTCGCTGCAGTCGCGGATGGCTTGGCGGCTGCGCAATCGTTCATAAACCTTCTGGGCTCGCGTCCGAGCGGCCTCGTAGGCTGATTGGACGTGAACGCCCAGGAAGACGACACCCCGAGCGGGCTGCCTCCTCACGATCCAGAACGCGACGTGCTGGCCGAAAGGCGTGCGCGGCGCGGGGAGCCCGCCGGCGATCCGATCCTGATCCGGCGCGCCGAGACCGCTGAGGCGACGGCCCACGCGCTCGAAGAGCGGCTTGCGGGCATCCAGGCGCGCCTGCAGGAAGCCGAGCAGGCATCCAGGGAGACATCGCAGCGGCTCGCCGAGCGCGAGCAGGAGCTCACTCGCGCATCGCAGCGCCTGAGCGAGGGCGAGCTGCAGCTGCGAACGATCTCCACGCGGCTTGCCGACCGGGAGCGCGAGCTGCACACCGTCTCGGAGCGTCTGAGCGACCGCGAGCGCGACCTGAGCGCCGTCTCCGAGCGCTTGGCGCAGCGCGAGCAGCAGTTGGAGCGCGCCGAGCTTGAGATCAGGGGGCGCGTCGATGCGCTCGAGCGTCGCGTCGAGGAGGTCCAGGAGGACCTGGCGCGCGAGCGCGCAGCCCGGCTGGCGGCCGAGAGCGAGTTGGAGGCGCTCAAGGCGGCCCAGGCGGCGGTGCAGCCGCTGGTCGGTGATCTGCGGCAGATCGCCGGGCGCCTGCGGGTGCTCGCCGAAGCTGGCGGGCCGACAGATCAGGCAGGCGCGTCTTTGACGCCGAGCCCTCCGGCCTGGGCGGAGCAGCCTGCCTCTCCCGAGGAGCTGGCGGGCATCGTTGCGCCGTCGGCTGCTGTGGCCCCGTCCGCTCAGGCGGAGGCGAGCAGCGAGCAGATGGCCGAGGCTCTTGCCGCCGCGATCCAACGTCTGCGAGCGCGCGTGGTTGCTGTCGGCGAGCTGCAGGAGAGCGAGGCCGAGCCGGGGCGGCCTGCGATGGAGTCGTCTGCTGCTCCCGTCGCCGCGGAGCCCGCCATCGAGCCAGCAGTCCCAGCCAGTACGTCCTATGTGCCACCCCCTCTGGTCGAGCGGGCCCCGCCACGGGCATGGCTTGCGCCGGCGATCCGCCGGGTTGCCGAGCGCAGAGATCCCCGGCTTGCCGCCGAGCTGGTGCTCGAGCTGCTGCCGGCCCAGGCGCTGAGCGTCAAGAAGCCGATTCGCTACCTGGCCAAGATCGCCGAGCTCGGCGCCTACGAGGTTTCGTTGACCGCCGGGCACGGCTCGGTGCGCGACTTGGCCGGCGCCGGCCTGATCGAGGCGCATACGTTCCTGCTCGAAGGGCCTGCGGCCGCCTTTGCCGAGGTCGCCGCAGGAGGGTCGCGCATCTCGGCGTGGCGCCCGCCTGCGGGCCTGCGCATCCGCGGCGGGCGCCGTCGGGCCAGGCCGCTGCTTGGGAGTCGTCGAGCTCCACTGGCGCTCAGCGACCTCGAGCGGGCCGGGGTGACGGTCTGGCCGGGCCTGCTGCTGCTGGCGCTTGCGGAGGCGATCGACCCAGCGTCCACGGCAGGACACTCTTTCACGGTCGCCTTCGCGATCGAAGCTCAGCAGAGCGCGGTGCTGCAGGTCCAGGCGCTGCAGGGCAGGCCGCTCGCGGTCACGCGTAGCGCCGCGGACGAGCAGACGCAAGCTGCCCCGAATGTCATGCCCGGGTCGGCTCAGAGCACCCTGCACCTCAGCGAGCGCGCGTTTGCGCGCCTGCTGACAGCGCAGGGTCTGGACGGCGAGACGGTGATGCTCGAAGGGGAGCCTGGTCCCCTGGAGACGCTGCTCTCATGGACCGACAGGGTCCAGGGCATCCGCCGCTTCGGCGCCTAGTATCCCTGCCGTGAGCACGTCCGGCTGCGCCCACCTCCACGTCCACTCCGAGTACTCGCTGCTCGACGGGGCGTGCAAGGTCGACGCGCTCGCAGCTCGCGCCGCCAGCTTCGATCAGCCCGCGCTCGCGCTCACAGACCACGGCGTGATGAACGGCATGATCGAGCTGCAGAAGGCGTGCGCAAAGCACGACATCAAGCCGATCTTCGGCTGCGAGGTCTACCTAGTGGACCCAATGCCCAGTGGTGGCATGACCGAGGCACGCCCGTCCAAGGTGGAGCGCAATCACCTCACGCTGCTGGCTGCCACGGACGCCGGCTACCGCAACCTGGTGCGATTGACCTCCGCCGGTTTCCTGGAGGGGCTGCAGCGCGGCAAGCCGACCGTGACGCTCGATCAGATCGCCGCCCAAGGAGACGGCGTGATCGCGCTCACTGGCTGCCTTGCCTCCCGCTTCTGTCAGCGCCTGGCCGATGACCGCCCAGACGACGCGCGCGAGCACGTCGACCAGCTGCGCGGGGCGCTGGGGCCCGAGAACGTCTACTTCGAGGTGCAGAAGAACGGCCTGGCGCTGCAGGACAAGTGCAACGAGGGGATCGTGCGGATCGCCCGGGAGATGGGCGGGACGCTGGTCGGCACCGGCGATGTGCACTACCTGCGGCGTGAGGACTACGACCATCACACCGCGCTGCTGTGCGTGCAGACCAAGAGCACGATCGCCCAGCCGAAGATGACCTTCGAGACAAACGAGTTCTATCTGCGCGACAACGCCGAGATGGCCAATGCGTTCGCTGACTGGCCCGAGGCGGTCGCGAGCACGCTGGAGATCGCCGAGCGCTGCAACGTCAAGATCGAGCTCGGCGGGCAGCTGATCCCGCGCTTCCCGACGCCGGACGGCTCCCTCGAGCGCGATTACCTGCGCGCCCGGGTGATGGCCGGCCTTACGGCCCGTTACGGCGATCCCGTCCCAGCGGAGGCGCTGCAGCGCGCCGAGATGGAGCTGTCCGTGATCGACCGGATGGGCTTCAGCGCCTACTTCCTGATCGTCTGGGACTTCGTGAAGTTCGCCAAGGAGAACGAGGTCGCGGTCGGCCCCGGGCGCGGCTCTGCCGCCGGCTCAATCGTCGCCTACTGCCTGCAGATCACCGACATCGATCCGCTGCGCTACGACCTGCTCTTCGAGCGCTTCCTGAACCCCGAGCGCGTGTCGATGCCGGATATCGACATCGACTTCTCGGTGCGCGGACGCGAGCGTGTGATGCGCTATGTGACCGAAAAGTACGGCCGCGAGTCGGTCGCCCAGATCGTCACCTTCGGCAAGATGTTCCCCCGCGCGGCCACGCGCGACGCCGCCCGCGTGCTCGGCTACGAGTACGCCACCGGCGATCGCCTGGCCAAGCTGATCCCCGATCCGATCATGGGCAGGGCGCCCTCCTTCGAGGAATGCCTGAAGTCCGGCGAGCCGTTGCGCAAGGCCTACGAGGAGGAGCAGGACGCCAAAGCGATCATCGACGTCGCCAAGGGCCTTGAGGGCATCGTCCGCAACTCGTCCATCCACGCCGCCGCGGTGGTGATCGCCGATCGTCCGCTGACCGACATCGTGCCGCTGCAGCTCGCCGACGCAGGCATAAGCGAGGACGGCGAGCGGGTCTATCGCACGGTCACGCAGTTCTCGATGAAGCCGATCGAGGAGATCGGCCTGCTGAAGATGGACTTCCTCGGCCTGCGCAACCTGGATGTGATCGAGGACGCGCTGGACATCATCGAGCGCTCCACCGGCCAGCGCCCCGACATGGGCACGCTGCCGCTCGACGATGCGAAGACCTACGAAATGCTGGCAAGGGGCGAATCGATCGGGGTGTTCACCTTCGAGTCCGAGGGCTACATCACGTCACTGCGCAAGGTGCGTCCCAACGAATTCGACGATCTGATCGCGCTGCAGGCCCTCTACCGGCCCGGCGCGATGGACCAGATCCCCGTCTACGCAAACGGCAAGCACAACCCCGACTCGATCAGCTACCCGGATGAGCGCCTGCGGCCGATCCTGCAGTCCACCAAGGGCGTGATCCTCTACCAGGAGCAGGCGATGCAGATCTCCAAGGAGCTCGCCGGCTTCTCGGGAGCCAGGGCGGATGATCTGCGCAAGGCGATCGGCAAGAAGAACCGCCAGGCGATGGCCGCGCTCAAGCCCGAGTTCTACGAGGGCTGCCGCGCCTCCGGTACCTCCGATCAGGTGATCGAGTTTCTCTGGCAAACAAACGAAAAATCTGCCGACTACTCGTTCAACAAGTCACATGCCGCCTGCTACGCGCTGATCTCATACCGCACCGCCTGGCTGAAGGCCAACTTCCCCGCCGAGTACATGGCGGCGCTGATCTCATCGGTCATGTCCACCAAGGACAAGGTGCCTTTCTTCGTCGCCCGCTGCGAGGAGATGGGGATCGAGATCCTCGCCCCCGACGTTAACCTCTCAGACCACGAATTCACCGTCGTGGACGGCAACGTCCGCTTCGGTTTGGACGCCGTGAAGGGAGTTGGATACCAGGCGGTCGAGGCGATTAAGCGCGCTCGCGAGGAGACTAGCGAGTTCACCTCGATCTGGGATTTCTGTGCCCGCGTGGATGCAAGAGCTGTCAACAAGAAGGCGATCGAGGCGCTGATCAAGTGTGGCGCGCTCGGCTCCACAGGCGCCAGCCGCAAGGGCATGCTCGCCGTGCTGGAGCAGGCACAAGCCGCCGGGCAGAAGGCCCAGCAGGATGCCCAGATCGGCCAGGGCTCGATCTTCGACCTTGGTGAGCCGGAGGCGGCTACCGCAGCGGGTTCCGCGTTCGCGGGCCTTATGGCTCCGTCGCACCCACCAATCCCCGCCGAGGAGTTCGACCAGGCGGATCTGCTTGCGGTCGAGAAGGAAGCGATCGGGCTCTTCATCTCCGCGCATCCGCTGAAGCCGCTGCGCGCGGCGCTGCGTGCGCGTGTGGACTGCTCGGTCGCAGAGCTTGAGCAGCGGCGGGACAAGGACTGGGTGTGCGTCGGCGGGATCATCTCCGATGCCAAGCGCATTAAGACTCGCAACGGCGACCCGATGATGTTCGCCACGCTCGATGACCTCGAGGGCTCCGTGGAGATGCTGATCTTCGGCAAGGCGCTGGCCGAGCACGAGGCGGCGCTCGCCGTCGACAAAGTCGTGCTCGTACGCGGCCGGGTCGACCACAAGGAGGCCGACAAGACCGCGCTGCTGGTCCAGTCGGTCGAGGATTTCGCGCCCGATCAGCAGGAGATCGAGCGAGCGCAGGCGCGGGAACAGGCCGCGCCGCCGCCTTCGGCGCGCGCCGATCATCCGCTGCACCTGCACGTCGACATCTCTCGCCTGACCGCTAGCGCGATCGAAGACCTCAAGCATCTGCTGGAGGACTTCCCCGGACCATCCGAAGTCGTGATCGAGCTGCGCACTCGTGCCGGCGCCCGGCGGCTGCGCCTGGGCGAGTCATACCGGGTCTCTCACACCGCGGCGCTGCGGGCAGAGGCCGAGCAGGCGCTCGCCACCGCGGCGCTCAGCGTTGCTGCCGCTGCGTGACGCCGCGCTGCCGCAACTCCATCGCCAGATGCACTTCGTCGCGATCGGGCCCGCTGCGATCGTGGCCCGGGGTCTCCAGCACGCAGGAAAGCTTCTGCAGCCTGGGAGCGGAGAGGAACGCTGCGCACCCTTGCTGGCCGAGCTCGCCCTCGCCGACGTTTGCATGTTTGTCGCGGTTTGAGCCAAGCGGCGTCTGGGAGTCGTTGAGGTGCAGCGAGCGGATGCGGCCCTTGCCGAGCGCCTTGGCAGCCTGCTTCATCACTGAGTCCATGCCCGCCGGCGTGCGGATGTCGTATCCGGAGGCCAGCAGATGACAGGAGTCCAGGCACACACCCAGGCGCTGATCGCCGCCCGCCGCCTCGATCAGCTGGGCCAGCTCCTCGAAGGTGCGCCCGAGCGTGCCGCCCGCGCCTGCGGTGTTCTCGAGGTGAAGCTCGCAACCGTCGCTTTCGGAGAGAGCCTGCGCGATCGTCTCGCCCGCCCGCTCTATCGCTTCTCCCACGTCCCCGGTCTTCGCGGACCCCGGATGCAGCACCACACCGCAGGAGCCGATTCGTTGGCCGGTGCGCAGCGAGTGCGTCAGCGATGCCAGCGACTTCTCCCGGATGTCCGGATCGTCGCTGGCGCAGTTGAGCAGGTAGACGGCATGGATCATCACGGCGTCGATCTCGCTTGCGTCCATCGCCTCTCTGAACGCGGCGACGTCCTGGTCGCTGTAGGTGCTCGGCCGCCACATGCGCGGCGACTGGTTGAAGATCTGGATCGCGCGGCAGCCTCGCTCGGTGCCGCGTTCCACGGCCTTTGGGAGACCGCCCGCCGGAGAGACGTGAGCGCCGATTAGCATGCGCGAGATCTTATGAGTCTGTCCGAGAACTCGTGCACGCGCCTGGCGGCGCCTGACACGGCGTGCCGCGGCGTCCTCGGACCTCGACTTGGCGCCGCCAAGCCTTCGGTCCTGCGTCCTGGCGGCACTTGGTCATGCACACGCCATCCACGCACCCGAGTTCTCGGACAGACTCAATGCGTCTGAGGTTCGCTCCATCGCCCACCGGCGCGCTGCACATCGGCGGCGCGCGGACCGCGCTGTTCAACTGGCTGCTTGCGCGCGGCAGCGGCGGGCAGCTCGTGCTGCGGATCGAGGACACCGACAAGGAGCGCTCCACGCCCGAGAACCTCGCGCAGATCATCGACGCACTGAACTGGCTGCAGATCGACTGGGACGAGGGGCCGATCATGCAGAGCGAGCGCGCGCAGCGCCACCAGCAGGAGCTCGAGCGCCTGATCGACCAGGGTCATGCGTACCGCTCAACAGCGACTGCGGATGACGTGAAGGCCTACAAGGACCAGCATGGGGCCGATCGCGGCTTCAGGGGACAGCCGGAGGCCGAGGGGGCGGTGCGGCTGCGGGTGCCCGACGAGGGCGCGACGATCGTGCACGACGTGATCAGGGGGCAGACGCGATTTGAGCACGTCCACCTCGACGATCCCGTCATCGCTCGTGCAGATGGCTCGGTGCTCTACAACTTCGCCGTCGCGATCGACGATCTCGACGCCGGAATCACCCATGTGGTGCGCGGCGAGGATCATCTCTCAAACACGCCAAAGCAGCTGCTTGTGCTGGAAGCGCTCGGCGTACCGCAGCCCCTCTACGCGCACGTGCCGTTGCTACACGGCCCCGACGGCAAGAAGCTCTCAAAGCGCCATGGCGCCGCCTCGGTGCAGGAGCTGCGCGATGCGGGCTATCTCCCGGCAGCAGTGCGCAACTACATCGCGTTGCTGGGATGGGGCAGCGAGAGTGATGAGACGATCCTCTCCACCGAGGATCTGGTCGCTCAGTTCAAGCTCGACCGGGTCAGCCGCAACCCCGCCCGCTTCGACGAGACCAAGCTGCGCTGGATGAACGGCGTCTACATCCGTTCCAGCTCTGTTACCGCGCTCACAGGCGAAATCGAGGAGTACCTGGAGTGCGAGGGCCCGGATGTCGCGGCTGCCGTGCGCGCCGATCCCGGAAGGCTGCAAGATGCAGTACGGATCAGCCAAGAGAAGATCCAGACGCTGAAGGAATTCTGGCCGCTGGCTGGCTTTCTCTTCCAGGAGCGCGAGCTCGAGGAGAAGGCGCGTGCACGATGGCTGGACGAGAACGGCGTCGGTGTAGCCCTCCAGGCGCGGGAGGAGCTTGCCGCTCTGCAGCCTGACGCGTTCGGCGAACGCGGCGTGCAGCAGGCTCTGGAGGGCCTGGTGGAGCGCCTGCAGGTCAAGCCCGGCAACGTCTACCAGCCGCTGAGGGTCGCCATCTCCGGCAAGACCACCTCTCCTGGCATCTTCGAGAGCATCGCGCTGCTCGGTCAAAAGGAGACATTGAGGCGGATCGACGCCGCTGCAGGCAACGGACGCCAATAGCGTTTCGCTTAACCGTCGCTGCTCTGCTGCCGATACCTCCGCAGGTCGCCATCAAGGCGCCCTGAAACCAAGACAGGTATCCACAGCGTGCAATCGACAGCCACCAAGCCGCGGCAGCTGAGCCGGCCCCTGCCCGCACCGCCTCGCGAGGGGCACGAGCCCCTGGGCGTGCGCCACAGCAACGAGGGGCACGGGCGGCGCCTGACTAACGCCTTCGATGCGCTGGAGATGTTCCCAGCGCTGGTCGAGTCGCGCGATCGGCTGCTGGCCGTCGTCTCAAAGGACAACGTATCCACCTCCGAGATCGTTGCCACGGTCGAGTCGGACGTCGCGCTGATGGTCGCGGTGCTACGCATGGCCAACCAGGGTCGCAACGGCCGCAGCCGGGTGGACACGGTGATCGGCGCGGTCGAACGCCTAACCCCGCAGGTCGTCGACGAGCTGGTAAGGCGGTTGCGCACCTTCGACTTCTTCGAGCGCTCGACCGTGTGGGAGGCGGCCCCGGAGCGCTTCAGGCTGCACGCTCTCGCCACTCAGCACGCGGCTGACCGGCTGGCCGGCGAGCTCGGCTTCGAGCAGCGCGACCGGCTGGGCGTGGTCAGCCTGCTGCACGACATCGGCAAGCTGGTGCTGATCCACGCCTACCCCGGCTATCCGCAGCAGATCCATCAGGGCGCCCAGACGCCCGAGGACCGGATCCGCACAGAGCGCCGGGAACTGGGCATCGACCACGCGCTGGTGGGCGGTGTGCTCGCCCGTCGCTGGGGTCTGCCGGCCTCGCTTGCGACCGTGATCGAGCGCCATCACAACGACGACGCCGGCGATGAGGTCGCGCTCGTCCGCCTGGCCGACATGCTTGCTCACTACAGCCAGGGCGATGCGGTCTCGCCGAACGAGATGCTGCGCGGCGGGCGGGCGGTTGGGCTTGGCCCCGCTGAGCTTCGGCGTGTGATGTACGAGCTTCCCGGCTCCGCGCCCCAGCGCCAACGCCACGTCGACCCCTGCCCGCTCTCGGGCCGCGAGCTCGGCGTCCTTCAGCGCTTGTCCGAAGGCAAGGTCTACAAGCAGATCGCCCACGAGCTCACGCTCTCGACCAGCACGGTTCGCACCCATCTGCACAACATCTACGGCAAGCTCGGCGCCGTTGATCGCGCACAGGCCGTGCTCATCGCCACCGAGCGCGGCTGGCTCTGAGGCCGCCGATAAGCGGCGCCATACTGCGTCCTCGCTCGCTCGCGTACGAAGTACGCCACGCTCCCTGTGTCCTTGTCAGGCTTGCTTCTCGACAGCCTCAGAAGATCACGGGATGCCGTAGGATCGGCCGGGTGAGGAGTGGCCGATGATCTCGATCACCAGCAAGTCTCCCTATGCCGTGCGGGCGCTTGCAGAGCTCGGGCGGGCCGCTGAGAACCGACCCGTGCCAATCGGCGAGATCGCGCGGCGGCGCGATGTTCCCGTCCAGTTTTTGGAGCAGCTCTTCGCGGTGCTGCGGCGCGCAGGAATTCTCTCCTCTCAGCGCGGGGTCAAGGGCGGGTACAGCTTCGCCAGGGACCCAAGCACCGTCACCGTGCTGGAGGTCGTCGAGCTGCTCGACGGGTCGCTTGGACGCGACTCGGAAGGCGTGTTCGCCGATGCGGCCCAGGCCGCCAGGCAGGTGCTCGGCAGCGTCACGATCGCCGATGTGATCGAGCGCGAGACCCGCGACGCAGGCGCCTCGATGTATTACATCTGAGGCCCGGCGCTAGCCGCAGACGGTGAAGCCCAGCATCAGCGTGGGGGAGCTGGAAGGAATGGCATGAGGGGGATTGCCTGTCCTTGCGAGCAGCGCCCTGATCAGCAGCTTGTACGCGCCTGGGCGCAGACCTCGCAGCGGTATGTAGGAGGTTATGCGGCCATGTGGCTGGTGAGAAAAGCGCACGCTCCTGCGCAGCATCGGCGTGCTCCCGATTCGATACGAGTATTCAAGGACGATGAAGTTGCGCGGCAGGCCGCTGCGGGACACGTCGGTGTCGAGCGTGGAACCGGGCGCGAAGCAGCCGCCTGGCACGGTGAGGGTGAAGCCGAATCCGTCCCTGGAGGCGTGTGTTTGCCTCATGGAAGGCGTCGGGCTTGCCGGCTTGAGCGACGCCGTGAGAGTCTCCGTCAGCGTCTTTGTGGTGCTGGAGGAGACGGTGGTGGTCGTGTTCACGGTGCTCACCGGCATCGTGTAGGTGATCACGACCTGCGCCTGCTGACTCGACTGGGCCGCTGTGAAGCTGGCGCCGGCCGGCCCGAAGCTAGAGCCGCCTCCGCCTCCTCCGCCGCCATCGCCGTACGCGCCGCCGCCACCACCGACATAGCCTCCGCCTCCGCCTCCGCCGCCGGCGGAGTTTTCGATGTTACCGCTGGCCCCAGCTCCGCCGAGACCGGCGCTGCCGGCGCCGCCTCCTGGCTGCGTGCAGAAGATCGGCTCGGCCTCCTGCCCGCCCAAGCCGCCCCCGGCGTCGATGCCGCCGAGGCCGCCGCCCTGGGCCAGCGAGCCTTCGCAGTCCGCTTGACCACCGTCTCCGGCGCCCGAGACTGCGCTGTCCCCGGCGCCGCCGCCAGCGCCTCCCGGAGAGACGATCGCTCCTCCGCCGCCTCCGCCACCGGCCGCCACGATCAGCCGCGGGTCACCCGCGGCAGCGCTCAGCCCGCCTTCGGAGGCCGGCGTCGTGCGGATGTCGGATGCGCCTCCGCCTCCGCCTCCGGCGCCGTCGTCGCAGCGCGAGTTGCCGGCGTCCGCGCCGCCGTTTTGGCCACCGGCTCCGGGGGCGCAGCCCACGCCGTCGCCTCCGGCGCCCCCTACCTCGACGTAGAGCTCTTCGAGGCCCGATGCGAGAGTCAGCGCGGGCACCTGCACGACCGCTCCGGTCCCGCCCACGGGCCCGTTTGAGCCGCCCGAGTAATCGCCGCCGCGGCCACCTGGCGCGCCCATCGCGGTGACGGTCACCGTTCTGCTCGCGTCGGGTGGCAGGTTGAAAGCTTCCTCGCCGGCCCTGGCGTAAGTGCAGGTGTATTCCTGGCCGCTGACGCTGAGGATGCCTGCATGTTCTCCGCTGCCGCAAGGGGCGAGCCCGGTCGCGCCGCTGGCGGGAGTGCTGGCGCCAAGCACTAGCACGATGGCCGCGATCGCGCCGGCGAGCAGCGCGCCTCCAACCGCCGCCCTCAGCCCTGGGCCGGCCATCTGTCGCATCTGCTCTCCGCGGTGTCTATTCATCTCGCGCTCCTCTGCCGGTAGTCATGCAGTCTCGGGCCCGCCATCGGCAGCCGGCGGGCCATGCATGACACCTAAATCGAAAGTTGCGGATATGCGGAGCACGGCAGAGCGTGGGTCTTCGCGCCCAGGAATGCGGATTTACCCGGGTGCGACTTGCTGTCCGCACAGGTAGAACGAAACGTGACTCGACGGCCGGTAAGCGGCTGTCCGCAGCAGGGAGATTCCAATCATGCTCGCAGCTACCTATCCATTCCTCGAAGTCTTTTGGACGATGCTGGTGTTCTTCGCGTTCGTCGTATGGCTGTGGCTGCTGTTCACAGTCTTCGCCGATATCTTTCGCCGGCACGACACCTCGGGCTGGGTGAAGGTGCTGTGGATGGCCTTCATCATCATCCTGCCCTTCCTCGGCGTATTCGTTTACATCATCGCCGAGCACAAGGGCATGACAGAGCGCACGATCGAGCGCCAGCAGGCGGCGAAGTCGGAATTCGACAAGTACGTGCAGTCGGTGGCCGGAGGGCAGGCCGGAAACGGCGGGCCGGCCAGCGAGATCGCAAAGGCACAGCAGCTGCTCGCCTCTGGGTCGATCACGCAGAGCGAGTTCGACGAGATCAAGCGGCACGCACTGGCGCACTGACCGGATGTTGGGGCGTGGCAGCCGTCGGGACGAGCTGGCTGCCACGCTGAGATCAGGGTCGCCTGGCGGACCACTGGGCGCCTCGGCGAGCCGGCGAGCCAGCCCTGGCTCTATTGTCCCTACTGCCTATGGGGCAAATCCCGATCAGCATTGCGGAGCTTGTCGGCGGCACGCCGATCGTCTCGCTTCACCGGATGCTCAAGACGCCCTCCGCGGGTGTCGGCGTCGAGCTCTACGCGAAGCTTGAGTCGTTCAACCCGGGCGGCTCGGTGAAGGATCGCATCGGGATCGCGATGATCGAGGCCGCAGAGGCCGAAGGCAGGATCGAGCCGGGCCGCAGCACGATCGTGGAGGCGACTAGCGGCAACACCGGCATCGCGCTCGCGTTCGTCTGCGCTGCCAAGGGGTACCGGATCGTGCTGACCCTGCCCCAGGGCATGAGTCGCGAGCGCGAGGCGCTGCTGCGGCTCTATGGCGCCGAGGTGCAGATCACCGAGTCGCTCGGAGGCATGCAAGAGGCTGTCCAGGCCGCGCGTGAGATGACCAAGGACCCGGATGTCTTCCTGCCCGACCAGTTCTCCAACCCGGCAAACCCGGAGGCGCACCGGCAGGCCACCGGTCCCGAGATCGAGCGGGCCATTGGTCGAGTGGACGTGCTGGTCGCAGGCGTGGGGACTGGGGGCACGATCACCGGGGTGGGGGAGCACCTGCGGCGCGTGAACCCGCAGCTGCGCATCGTTGCCGTGGAGCCCGCAGGATCTCCGGTGCTCTCCGGCGGCAGCGCCGGCGCCCACCGAATCCAGGGCATCGGCGCCGGCTTCATTCCGTCGGTGCTCAACACCGATCTGCTCGACGAGGTGATCACCGTCTCCGACCAGGATGCGATCGAGACCGCGTGGCGCTGCGCGCGCACCGAAGGACTGCTCGCAGGCATCTCCTGCGGCGCCGCGCTGTGGGCTGCGCTCGAGGTGGCGCAGCGGCCGGCCGCGGCAGGCAAGCGGATCGTGGTGATCATGCCGGACTCGGGCGAGCGCTACATATCGCAGGCGTTCTTCGCCCCGCACGGCTCCTGATCGTCTCGGTGGCCGTCGGGCCTGCGGGCCTATGCGGTGGATCGCGCCCTGCCCGAACGCTACGCTTTCGGCATGCTCGGCCTAAGCATTCTCGCGCGGGTCGCGGGGGAGGTGCGGCGCGACGTCGCCGCGGCACGCGAACGCGATCCGGCGGCACGGGACGTCAGCCCCGTCGAGATCCTCGCCACCTGGCCTGGTATCCATGCGCTGCTTTGTCACAGGCTCGCAAGCGCCCTGCACGAAGCGAGCGTGCCGCTGCTGCCGCGCACAATCTCGCTGATCGGCAGGACGGCGACCGGGATCGAGATCCACCCGGCGGCCAAGATCGGCCGCGGCCTGTTCATCGACCATGGCTCCGGTGTGGTGATCGGCGAGACGGCGAGCATCGGAGACGACGTCACCCTCTACCAGGGCGTGACGCTCGGCGGCACGGGCTTTCAGACCGGCAAGCGCCACCCGACGGTCGAGAGCAACGTCACGATCGGCTCAGGCGCGAAGCTGCTTGGGCCGATCACGGTCGGACACGGCGCGAAGATCGGCGCCAACACCGTCGTGATCACCGATGTGCCCGCGAACTCCACGGTGGTCGGCAACCCCGGCCACCCGGTGAAGGTGGAAGGGCGCCGGCCGGAGGGTCCCGACGCGGACTGGATCCACCTGCCCGACCCGATCGCCGAGGCGATCCAGTCGCTTGCGGGACGGATCGCCGAGCTCGAGCGCCGGGTGGGGGAGCTGACCGGGAATGAGCCAGAGCGCATCGCGGAGGTCACGCCGCTTCGGCCGACACGGGGGCGCAGCCCGGCGGGGGGGTAGGCCGCGAGATCGGTTGTCAGTGTCCCGCGCGGTGGGGCTTGGACGGAATAAGAGGTAGTGATCAAGACGCCGATAGACGCGACGTTGGCTTCGTCGCTGCAGTCACTGGCTGAGTGTCAGCTCCAGATCCAGACATCTCGGGCAGGCTCACTCGATGCGGGCGTGGTTGGTCTGATGGGTGTTGATGCGGCGATTGCGGCATCCATTGTTGGGGTGCACGGCGCGACAGATCTGTGGGCTATCGCCCTCGTCCTGATCTGCGCGTCATTTGCTCGTGTATCGACCGCGCTGCTTATACAGGGTGCAGACGGTATCGGGCCATCTATCGCTGAAGTCATCGCGCGACGAGATGCCGGTGCCGATCACGAGTTCGTGCGTGACATCCTTGATGATCTCTCTGCTTGTGTACTCGCCAACCGGCGTGCGCTTGATCGGAAGGAGCCGCGCCTGGCGAATGCCCTTGTGCTGACACTCATCGCGGTACTTGTCGAGCTGGCCAGTCAGATACACTAAGGTCTCATGGCAAGTGCAGACAACTCATCTCGCAGTGGGCCGACAACGGACCGTGACCAGCCGATCGGTCCTTATAACTTCGAACAGATTCTGCTGCCCTCGATCAGCAAAGACGTACGCAACTTCATTGCGAGACTGAAGCGTCTGTTTCAGCTCGCGCGCTGATCGACGGCCAGGCCTCGGCGCGCCAGTCGGGGCCGATCGGGTTCGCTGAAGCGCGTGTGGCAGGGCTCAGTAGAACACGCACCGGCACCGATGCCGTGGCCGCGCCTTGTACTCCGGCGCCTGCCCGCGGCTCCACAGCCAGTTGTCCAGGACGCGCGGTGCTACCCCTGTGCGCCGGGCGATCAGCTCGCATGCGTGCAGTGCAGCGCCCCTGATCTCGCGCTCGGCGCCGCCGAGCGGCAGCACCTCGCCGGCGTCGATCTGCGCCGCCAGCGACTCGTCGTAGATCAGCACGCCATCGCAGCGCAGCACGTGTGGCACGAGGTTGTCGGCGAAGATCGTGAGGTGGTCGAGGTCGTCGAATTGCGCCACGCCTGCCAGGTCGAGGTCGCTGGCCACGATCTGGGCGCGCTTGTAAAAGCCGCGGTCGGCGAACATCGGCATGCCGTGCGCGAGCACTTCCGCTAGCTTCTCGGCCGATCCGCCGGCGTGCCCTACGAGGTCAAGCGCGCGCCGCTCGCCAAGGAAGCCGCCGAGCTGGCGCAGGGCCTGGGCGTAGAGACTCATCAGCTCGCTGCTCGGGTCCTGGCGGAGCATCTGTGCGACGTGCCTGGCTCCGATCTGGCGCATCCACGCGGCCGCGGGCGGGCCGTGCGCGCGCACGTGCTCGGCCAGTCCGTAGGCGACGGTGAAGTACCCCGACAGCGGCCTGCCGTCGAGACTTGCCTTGCACAGCGTTGGAAACCAGCCCGAGCCAAAGTTGATCGCGTCCAGCGCGAGCATGTAGTCGGCGACGTCCTGCGCCTCGCCCTCCAGGTAGTGGCAGCGAGCATCGAGCTCCGGCGGCGGTGCCGGCGCGATCTCCTCCAGCACGTCGAGGTCGATCCGCACGTGCTTGGCGTGTGTCGCGATATCGGCGCAGTTGGCGCGAACCTCATCCAGCATGGCCATGTCTGGAAAGGTAGGCCCTCCGAGCCCGCAACTATGCTGAGCCTGGATGCCGCAAGACCCAGACGCCGACCGCCTCCAGGCGCTGCTGGAGGGCCTGAACGAGCCTCAGCGTGAGGCGGTCACCCACGGCGAGGGTCCGCTGCTGATCCTCGCCGGGGCCGGCTCCGGCAAGACCACGGTGCTCACCCGACGGGTCGCCTTCCTGCTCTTCAGCGGCCAGGTGCGTCCCTCGGAGGTGCTTGCGATCACCTTCACCAACAAGGCGGCCGCCGAGATGCGAGGTCGGGTGGAGCAGCTGGTTGGACATGGCACGCGCGGCATGTGGCTGATGACATTCCACGCCGCCTGCGCGCGCATCCTGCGCGCCAAGGCTGACCTGCTTGGCTACACCCGCTCCTTCACGATCTACGACCAGGCAGACTCGCGACGGCTGGTCAAGCGCTGCATGGACGAGATCGGCGTGGACCCCAAGCGCTTCACGCCCGCGGCGGTGCAGTCGCGCATCTCCTCCGCCAAGAACATGTTGCTCTCCGCCTCCGCCCATCGGGACCAGGCGGACGGGCCGTTCGAAGAGATGATCGCCGAGGTCTACCGCCGCTACGAGCGGGAGCTGGAAGCCGCCAACGCGATGGACTTCGACGACCTTCTCTACCGGACAGTGTCGCTATTCGAGCTGCATCCCGCCGCCCGTCGCGACTACGCAAGCGCCTTCAGGCACGTGCTCGTCGACGAGTACCAGGACACCAACCACGCCCAGTATCGGCTGCTGCAGCTGCTGATCGGCGGGGGCGAGCAGCCGGCCAAGGGAGAGCCGATTGCGATCTCCGGGCATCGCAATCTGGCGGTGGTCGGCGATGATTCGCAGTCGGTCTACGGGTTTAGAGGAGCGGACATATCCAATATTTTGGACTTCGAGCGCGACTTCCCCGACGCCAGGGTCGTCAAGCTCGAGCAGAACTACCGCTCCACCCAGAACATCCTCTCTGCCGCCAATGCGGTGATCGCGCACAACCGCGCGGGGATCGCCAAGCGGCTCTGGAGCGACCTCGGCGACGGCTCCACACTGCACGTGCGCAGCCTCTCCGACGAGCATGCCGAGGCGCGGCTGATCGTGGGTGAGATCCAGCGCCTGCTCGACGATGATCTCGCGACCCGCTCGGAGATCGCAGTGCTGTATCGCACCAACGCCCTCTCGCGTGTGATCGAGGACGCGCTGATGCGAAACGAGATCGCCTATCAGGTGATCGGCGGCACGAAGTTCTATGAGCGCGCGGAGATCAAGGACGCGATCGCCTACCTCTCGCTGCTTGCAAACCCGCACGATGCCGTCAGCTTCCAGCGGATCGTCAACTCGCCGCGCCGGGGCATCGGCCAGGCCTCGGTCGCAAAGGTGCTGGCCCACGCCTCCTCGACCGACTTGCCGATCTGGAAAGTCGCCTCGGTGCCGCAGGAGGTGCCGGGTCTCGGCAACGCCGCAATCAAGGCGATCGGACGGTTCATGGCAACGATGGAAGAGCTGCGCGAGCTGGCGCGCGGCGGCGCGAGCGTCGCCGAGCTGCTGGAGCAGACCTTGCAGAAGACCGGCTACTTAGATGCGCTGGAGGTCGAGCGCACGATCGAGGCGCAGGGACGCCTGGAGAACCTCGAGCAGCTGATCGACGTCGCCGCCGAGTTCGACGAGCGGGAGGACCTCGAGCCCGAGGACCAGATCGCGCTGCCGGAGGCGGAGGCGCCGATCGCCGATAACCCTGACCAGGACGCCCTGCCGCTCTTGGATCTGGTTCCCGACCCGGCGGTGGCTTCGGGCCTTGGCCTCTTTCTGCAGCAGATCGCACTGCTGGCCGACGCCGACAGCCGCCGGGACGATGACGGGATGATCACGCTGATGACGCTGCACAACGCCAAGGGGCTCGAGTACCCGGTGGTCTTCATCGCTGGTTGCGAGGAGGGCGTCTTCCCGCACTCCCGCGCGCTCGACGAGGGCGGCATCGAGGAGGAGCGGCGGCTCTTCTACGTCGGCGTGACCAGGGCGATGCGCGAGCTCTACCTCACCTATGCGCGCAGGCGGCGCCTGTTCGGCGAGCCGATGGCGAGTCTGCCGAGCTCCTTCCTGAATGAGATACCGGATGAGCTGCTTGACTTCGAGGAGGAGCAGGAACGAGGGTTCGGCTTCAGGGGGCCGGATGTGGAGATCCGTCCTTCGTTCGGTGGCTTCTCCGCGATGGGCGGCGTGCGGGCGACCGACACGCGCCGCCGGCCCGGCAATGGCGCCGCGCCGATCTTCCGGCTGGGCGAGGACGTCGTGCATGCCGCTTTCGGCGAGGGTGTGGTCACAGCGATCGAGCCCGACGGCGTGATCGTCGTGCGCTTCTCCGGCGATGGCTCAGAGCGCAAGCTGATCGCGGAGTACGCGCCGGTCAGCCGACGATAGAAATACGATCCGTACGTGAGCGCAGGCATCATCGACGGCAAGGCGGTTGCGGCACGCGTGCGCGCGCAGGTCGCGCAAGAGGTCGCCGCGTTCACGCAGCGCACCGGCAGGACGCCCGGATTGGCGACGGTGCTGGTCGGCGAGGACCCCGCATCGGCCGTCTACGTCGGCGGCAAGCAGAAGGCCTGCACCGAGGTGGGGATGAGGCCGTTCGACGAACGGCTGCCCGCCGACGCCTCCCACGAGCAGGTCGCGCAGACGCTTACGCGGCTGAACGCCGATCCGCAGGTGAGCGGCATCTTGCTGCAGTTGCCGGTGCCCGGCCACCTCGATGGGCCCTCGCTCACGGGGCTGATCTACGCCGTCAAGGATGTAGACGGCCTCACGCCCATCAACGCCGGGCTGCTCTCGCTCGGCCGTGAGGGGCTTGCGCCATGCACGCCGCTCGGTGTGATGGAGCTGCTGAGCCAGGCAGGCGCGGATCTGGAGGGCGCAGAGGCGGTCGTGATCGGCCGCTCGAACCTATTCGGTAAGCCGATGGGAGCGCTGCTGCTGGCGGCAAACGCGACCGTGACCACTTGCCACTCGCGCACGCGCGACCTGCCCGGCGTCTGCGCTCGCGCCGACATTCTGATCGCGGCGGTCGGGCGCGCGCGGATCGTCACCGCCGAGTTCGTCAAGCAGGGCGCGATCGTGATCGACGTGGGCATGAATCGGCTCACGCCCGAACAGGCGGGCAACAAGAGCGGCCTGGTCGGCGATGTCGACTTCGACTCGGTGGCTCCGCGCGCATCCGCGATCACGCCCGTGCCGGGTGGGGTGGGGCCGATGACGATCGCGATGCTGCTGCGCAACACGCTGCAGGCCGCTGAGATGCAGATGGCTCAGGGGAGATGAGGGTGACGGGAGGCATGGTGTGAGTCGGCTGCGGCGCGTACGGCTGGGCGAGCTGATGGCGCTCGTGGGCGCGGTCTGCGTGATCGTCTCGCTGACGCAGGCTTGGTACGGCGGTGCCAGTCCCGCGCAGGGAGCCGACGCGGCTGGCCATCTGGATGCCTGGTCGAGCTTCGGTCCCACGATCGTCCTGCTGATCATCGCCTGCGTCTTGGCGCTGCTGCTGGTGTTTGCGAACATCTTCGAGCGCTCCACGGCACTGCCGGTCGCATCGGCGGTGTGGTGCACGCTGTTTGGCCTGATCGCGACGATCGCTGCGATCGTGCGTGTGCTGGAGCGACCCGACGGCGCGAGCGGGCTGCAAGCGGGCGCGTGGCTTGCACTTGCAGGCGCGATCCTGATTCTCGCCGGCGGCTGGCAGTCGATGCGCGATGAACGCCCCGAGCTGTATGCCGCCGCGGACGTCGAGCACCGCCAGCTATAGGCATCTCCAGCATCCCTAGAATCCCGCGCGTGATCGACCGGGACGAGGTTCTCCACGTTGCGCGCCTGGCGCGGCTTGCGCTCAGCGAGCAGGAGATCGAGGCGATGCAGGGCGAGCTCTCCAAGGTGCTCGACCACGTCGCCAAGATCGGCGAGCTCGACCTGGAGGGCGTTGTGCCGAGTACGCATGTCGTGGAGGTCACCGGCGCGCTGCGGCCTGATGAGCCGCGCCCGTGCCTGCCGCGGGAGATTGCCCTGGCGTCCGCGCCGGCGGTCAGCGAAGACGGGTTCCTCGTTCCCAGCCCGCAGGCATGAGTACCAGAGGTACGGTCAAGGAGGACCGGATGTCCTCCCACAGGGTCAGAGGCGTCGACCGGATGGAGGCGCAATGAGCTACCCAGAGATCATCAGGCTCTCGGCAAGCGAGGCCGCTGCCGCGGTGATCGCCGGCGAGTTGGATGAGCGCGAGCTCTACGACGCCTACCACCGCCGATCGCTTGAGCATGGCGGCTCCGATGCCCTGAACTGCCTTACCTGGGTCGGCGAGGCCGGCGAGTCTGGAGGCGCCTCGCAGCGCCCTCTCGGCGGTGTGCCTCTGGCCGTCAAGGACCTGTTCTGCACCAAGGACGTGCCAAGCCAGTCGGGCTCGAAGATCCTTGAGGGCTATCGCCCGCCCTATACGGCGACCGCGGTGAGCAAGCTGCAGGAAGCCGGCGCGAAGATGCTGGCCAAGACCAACCAGGACGAGTTTGCGATGGGCTCATCCAACGAGAACTCCGCCTTCGGGCCGGTGTGCAATCCTTGGGACCGGGCCAGAGTGCCCGGCGGCTCCTCCGGCGGCAGCGCCGCGGCCGTGGCTGCGGGCCTTGCCCCATGGGCGCTTGGCACCGACACCGGCGGCTCGATCCGCCAGCCGGCGGCGCTGTGCGGGATCGTGGGGCTGAAGCCGACCTACGGCGCGGTCTCGCGCTACGGGATGATCGCCTTCGCCTCCTCGCTCGATCAGGCGGGGCCGCTCACGCGCAACGTGGCCGACGCCGCGCTGATGTTGCGTCACATGGTTGGCCAGGACGAGCAGGACGCGACCTCGCTGGCTTTCCCCGCGCCGATCTCGGTCCCAGACGGTGTGAGACTGGAGGGAGTGCGGCTTGGCGTGGCAGCCGAGCTGAGCGCCGGCAGCAACGCCGCCGGCGGCATCGAAGCCGGCGTGGCCGAGGCGTTCGAGCGCACGGTGAAGCTGGCGCAGGAGCTGGGTGCCAGCGTGCAGACGGTCGAGCTGCCGCATGCGCCGCACGCGCTGGCGGCCTACTACGTGCTCGCGCCGGCGGAGTGCTCCTCGAACCTGGCTCGCTTTGACGGGGTGCGCTATGGGCTGCGGGTGGAGCCGAGCGCAGAGGCGGCGGATGGCGAGCGCGGCCTGCTCGGCATGTACACCCGCACGCGCCACGACGGCTTCGGCGCTGAGGTCAAGCGCCGGATCATGCTCGGCACCTACGCGCTCTCAGCCGGCTACTACGACGCCTACTACGGCCGCGCGCAGCGCGTACGTACGAAGATCGCCGAGGACTTCAAGAAGGCCTTCGCCGAGGTGGATTTCATCGTCACCCCGACCTCTGCGACCGTCGCCTTCGAGTTGGGGGCGCTCACCGACGACCCGTGGGCGATGTACATGAACGACTACTTCACCGTGCCGATGTCGCTGGCCGGTATCCCGGCGATCTCGATCCCGTGCGGCCTCAGCGGGACCGGCCTTGGCCCGAGCCGCGCGGGCCTGCCGGTTGGCTTTCAGATCGTTGGGCCCGCGTTCAGCGAGAACCGCATCCTGGCCGCCGCTCACGCGCTGGAGGCGGCGATCGGCTTCGACTCCACCGCTGCATTCGCATGAGCGCCATCGAGTATGAGCCCGTGATCGGGCTGGAGATTCATGTTCAGCTCGCCACTGCGACGAAGATGTTCTGCGGTTGCGAGCTTTCCTTCGGGCAGCCGCCGAACACGCGCACCTGCCCGGTCTGCCTGGGCCTGCCCGGTGCGCTGCCGGTCGCCAACGAGATGGCCGTGCACTACGGGCTGATGATCGGGATGGCGCTCGGCAGCGAGCTCGCGCCGCGCTCGATCTTCCACCGCAAGAACTATTTCTATCCCGATCTGCCCAAGGGCTACCAGATCTCCCAGTACGACGAGCCGCTGTGTCGCGGCGGGCGCCTGGGGGAGGTCCGCATCCACCGTGTGCACCTGGAGGAGGACGCGGCCAAGCTGATCCACGTCGGTGCCAGCGGCCGCATTCACGGCTCCGACGCGAGCATCGTGGACTTCAACCGCGGCGGCACGCCGCTGGCGGAGATCGTGACCGAGCCCGACATTCGCACCGCCGAGCAGGCGGCGGAGTGGCTGCGCCTGCTGCGAGTCACGTTGCGGCGTCTGGGAGTAAGCGACGTGAACATGGAGGAGGGCTCGCTGCGCTGCGACGCCAACATCTCGCTGCGTCCCGTCGGCAGCGAGCAGCTTGGCGTCAAGACCGAGCTGAAGAACATGAACTCCTTCCGCTTCATCGAGCGCGGTATCAAGGCCGAGCTCGTGCGCCAGGAGAAGATCCTGGGTGCCGGCCGGGAGGTCGTGCAGGAGACGCTGCACTTCGACCCCGCCTCCGGCCGGATCACCTCTCTGCGCTCAAAGGAGCAGGCGCACGACTATCGCTATTTCCCCGAGCCCGATCTGCTGCCGATCGCGATCTCCGATCGGATGCGCGAGCGGGCGCGCGAGACGATGCCCGAGCTGCCCGCCGCGATGGCGGCCCGTCTCGTGCAGGAGCACAGCCTGAGCGTGGAAAGCGCTGAGCGTCTGGCCTTCAGTCAGGAGCTTGGCGATTACTTCGAGGCGGCGCTGGACGCATCCGCAGATCCCACCGCGCCGCCGCAGGCGCTTGCCAACTGGCTGATCACCGATCTCACCGGGCGCCTGGAGGAGGGGCAGGCGCCCCTTCAGAGCAGTGTGGAGCCGGCTGCGCTGGCGGCGCTGGTCGGGCTCGTGTCCGCCAAGCGGATCAGCGTGGGCGCCGGCAGGCAGGTGCTGGACAGGCTCGTGGCCGACGGTGGCGACCCCGCAGCGATCGTGGAGGCGGAGGGGCTTGCCGCGATGGACGACGGCGACCAACTGGCGGGCATCGTGGCCGCGGCGATCGCGGCCAACGCGGACGCCGCCGAGCGCGTGAAGGCCGGCAACGCCAAGGCCGTCGGCCCGATCGTGGGCTACGTGATGCGCGAGACCAAGGGCCGCGCCGACGGCGGCGAGGTCAACCGCCTGATCGCAGAGCAGCTCGGCGTCTGAGACCCGCCCGCCGGGCCCGGCGTTCGTGTCGGCTGCCGGCATTGCAGAGAGTCAACCACGGCATATCTTGGACTGCCGTCCAATGGAATCCTGCACGCATGCAGGCACTATGCACCCATGAAGAGATCGCACTCACACCAGGCGGCTTCGGCTTCTCGGCGGTTCGTGCTGCTGCCAGAGGATCCGGTGGGCGAGTCAGGCGACAGACCGCGGATCCGGCGCTACCAGCTGGCGAGCATAGGGCGGCGCTCGGCGTCCGATGGGGCGGACATCGCAATGGCGCGTCTTGCTGGGGAGCTTGGCCAATTCTTTCGCTCCGGTAGGTAGCGACATAAGCGTTCTGTCCCGTGTCTCCCGCAGGGACAGGCGAGCGGTGGCTGGGCGGGTCGCCTCGCCCGCCCGGCCACCGCGCCTCTACGCCTACTGCACCGCGGCTGCCGCCGGACCGTCTACGCTAGTGGCATGAATGTGAACGAGCATCATTCGCGCTCGATCGGCAGAACGATCTTCGCGGTCCTGGTCATTGTCGTCGCCATCTGGTTCCTGCTGCACTTCCTGATCGGCTTTGTGGTGTGGCTTGCGACCATCGCGGTGATCGTGCTTGCCGTCGTGGCAGTGATCTGGGCCCTGCGCGTCCTGCTCTAAGAAGCCCATGGCCTCGCTCGGCTACGTCGTCATAGCCATCGCCTTCGGCGTGGCCGGCGGCATCGTCGGACGCATCAAGGGCAGCTCGTTCCTGCTGTGGTTCTTGATCTCGGGCGCGGTGCCGATCTTCGGCCTGATGGCGGCGATCGCCTACAGGTTTGAGCGAGACGAGTTGCGCCGCCAGTGCCCGCGTTGCGGCAAGGTGGTCAAGATCTACGACGCGATGTGCATGCGTTGTGGCGCCGAGCTCGAGCTGCCGGAGGTCGCGGTGATGTCGGAATCGATGGAACAGCGGCAGGGGCGTCAGGCGCGCGCCTGAGCGCAGCGCGTCTCTACGCGACGGCTGAGCTGCTGGCGGCCGCTCTACACGATTCGCAGAGGCCGAAGACGATCAGTTGCGCCTCATCGGGCTCAAATCCGGCGGCGCGTGCGCCCTGCAGTGCTTCGGGATCGATCATCGGCGCCGGCACGTCGACGATCTTGCCGCAGCGCCGGCAGGCGGCGTGTGCGTGGGGGATCCTACGCGACTCGAACAGCAGCGCGCCCGTGCCGGTGCTCACCCGACGCACCAGCCCAAGGTCCTCCAGCAACTCCAAAGTGGCGTAGATCGTGGGCAGCGAAATGCTGGGCAGCGCCTCGGTGACACTGCCCAGAACCTGCTCGGCGGTGAGGTGGCGCTGCTCCCCGCAGACCGCCCGGTGCACGAGCAGTCGCTGCGAGGTAACCCGATGCCCGCTCTTACGCAGGCGCACGGTCAGAACCTGGTCGAGCTCGGCGGTTGCGGCCATCTATGGAATTGTAGCGCTATTAGGTCTGCCTTACAGAACTTAGGGGACCCTTATTTGAAGTGAATTGCTATAGTGGGCGACCGATGGCAACCCCTGAGCAGACAGCGAAGCGGCGGCAGGAAGGGCCGATCGCACGCCTGATCCACCGTTGGGGGTTCGAGGACGAGCGCGACTTCCTGCTGCGCGTCGTGCAGCCTGGGCTGGTCGGCCTGATCGACGGCACGATCTCCTCGCTGGCGCCAATCTTCGCCGCCGCGGTCTCCTCCGACTCCCGCACCGCGTTCCTGGTCGGTGTGGCGACCGCGCTTGGCGCCGGGGTCAGCATGGGGATGTCAGAGGCGCTCTCTGACACAGGGGCGAGCACGGGCCGCGGCTCGCCGGTGGTCCGTGGCTCGATCACCGGGCTGATGACCGCGGTCGGCGGCATCTTCCACACGCTTCCGTTTCTGATCTCCGAAGTCCACAAGGCGTTGATCGTGGCCGGTGCGGTCGTTGCGATCGAGCTGTTCGCCATCGCCTGGGTGCGCTTTCGCTTCTTGGAAGTCTCGCTGCGCTCCTCACTGCTGGTTGTGACGCTCGGCGGCGCGATCGTGCTCGGAATTGGCGTCGGCGTCGGCGCAAGCTGATCATCGCTAGCTGACCGCGGGAAAACCCGCTGTTAGACTGCCCTCATGCGTGCTGTCGATGCGATAATGGAATGCTTGAAGGCGGAGGGCGTGGACGTGGTGTTCGGGCTGCCCGGCGGCGCGAACCTGCCCACCTACGACGCCTTCGTGGATGCCGGCATAAAGCACATCCTGGTGCGCCACGAGGCCGGCGGCGGCCACGCCGCGGAGGGTTATGCGAAGGCGACGGGCAAGGTCGGTGTTGCGTTTGCCACCAGTGGCCCCGGCGCCACGAACCTGATCACGCCCATCTGCGACGCGATGATGGACTCCGTTCCGGTCGTGTTCATTACCGGCCAGGTGCGCACAGAGCTGCTCGGCACCGACGGCTTCCAGGAGGCGGACACGCTTGGAATCACGATGCCGATCGTCAAGCACTCCTTCATGATCCAGCACCCCACCGAGATCCCGCGTGCGATCCACGAGGCCTTCTACTTGGCTCGCAGCGGCCGGCCAGGCCCTGTGCTGGTCGACGTTCCGCAGGATCTCTCTCGTGCGGAGATCGAGTATGAGCCGGTCACCGACATCCGGCTGCCCGGCTACCAACCGACCGTCGAAGGCAACCAGAAGCAGATTCGCCAGGCGGCTAAGGCACTGGCCGCGGCGCGCCGGCCGGTGATCTACGCCGGCGGTGGCGTGGTCAACGCCAACGCCTCCGCAGAGCTGACCGAGTTCGCCACCTGTGACCGCTTTCCGGTCACCTGCACGCTGATGGGTTTGGGCGCCTTCTCGGGCACCCATCCCCAGTGGCTTGGAATGCTCGGCATGCACGGCACGCGGGCAGCCAACTACGCGATCGACGAGGCCGACCTGATCTGCGCGATCGGCGCCCGCTTCGACGATCGCGTGACAGGCAAGCTCTCCGAGTTCGCGCCGCGGGCGAAGTTCATCCACATTGACGTCGACCCGGCCGAGATCTCAAAGAATGTGCCGGCCCACATACCGATAGTGGGAGACGCCAAGCACGTGCTCAGCAAGCTGCTCGTCGAGTACCGGGCGCTCAGCCCCGACAGCGCGCGCCTCGGTGACTGGTGGAAGCGAATCGAAGGTTGGCGCGATCGTCATCCGCTCGGCTACAAGGACTCCGAGGACTCGGAGATCAAGCCGCAGTACATGATCCAGGCGCTGTACGAGGCCACCGGCGGCGAGGCGATCATCACCAGCGACGTTGGCCAGCACCAGATGTGGAGCGCGCAGTACTACAACTTCCCCAAGCCGCGCCGGTGGATCAACTCCGGCGGCCTTGGCACGATGGGCTTCGGCCTGCCCGCCGCGATGGGCGCGGCCGTCGGCTGCCCCGACCAGGTGGTCTGCTGCATCGCCGGCGATGGGTCGGTGCAGATGAACGCCCAGGAGCTTGCCACCTGCGCGCAGGAGGGCATCCCGATCAAGGTGTTCATCATGAACAACGGCTACCTGGGCATGGTGCGCCAGTGGCAGGAGCTCTTCTGGGACGGCCGCTACAGCCAGGTGGAGACCGGTGCCTACCCCGATTTCGTAAAGCTCGCCGAGGCCTACGGCGCGACCGGCATGCGGCTGACCGACAAGGGCAGCCTCGTGGAGGACATGAAGCGCGCGATCGAGACCGACGGGCCGGTTGTGGTGGACGTGAAGGTGACCCGCGAGGAGAACACCTACCCGATGATCCCCGCTGGCTCCGCTGCGCGTGAGATGGTGGGATGAGCGTCGTGGGGGAGCCCGGCACCAAGGACCCGCTGAGCCTGGAGGAGCTGGAGGCTGCCGGCAGTTTGCGCACGGGGCGCAAGCACACGCTTTCGATCCTGGTCGAGAACAAGACCGGCGTGCTCAGCCGCATCGCGGGGCTGTTCGCCCGCAGGGGCTTCAATATCGACACGCTGACCGTCGGGCCCACTGACGACGATGCGATCTCGCGCGTGACGCTGACGCTCGACGGTGCTCTGCACCCGATCGACCAGGTCACAAAGCAGCTGCACAAGCTCGTCAACGTGCTAAAGATCCGGGATCTTGAGCCTGAGGACACCGTCACACGTGAGCTGGCGCTGTTCAAGGTCGCAGTCGACGGCAGCCAGCGCGGCGAGCTGACGCAGATCACCGAGATCTTTCGCGGCAAGATCGTGGACGTCACCAAGCGCTCGGTGATCGTGGAGATCACCGGCACCACCGAGAAGGTGGAGGCGTTTGAGAGCATGGTGCGGCCATTCGGCCTGATCGAGATGATGCGCACCGGCGAGATCGCGATCTCGCGCGGACGCGGCGAGACCTGATTCGCCCGTAGTACGTGGGTCACTCGCGCTTGAGTTGAGCCGTCCGCGGGTCGGAAACACCGCCCGGTAGAATCCGCGGTGGTGGAGCGACGCACTGCCACTGCCGCAGCTCCCGCCGATCGGCGATCGGCCAGCACGCGCGTCGAGCCGCTCGCGCTCAGCGCGTCGGCGACCAGGACGCTCTCCTCGCTGCTCACCTCGGCTATCTCGCGCGCCAGGCGGCGTGGAGAGCCAACGCTCGCCTCGATGACGGTGCCGCTTCCAGCGGATGCCGATCCGAGCGCGATCGCCGTCGCTTCCAGGCGCGCGGGAGAGCCGTGGTTTTTGCTCGAGCAGCCGGCACGCGACCGCATGGCGCTTGCTGCTCTAGGGCAGGTTTGCGCGATTGAGGCCGATGGGCAGGAGCGTTTCGAGCAGGTCGCCAAGAGATGGCGAGAGCTTGCCGCCGCTGCGCTGAGCTGGGGTGAGGGAGTGGAGGATGCCGGCCCGCTCGCCGTGGGCGGGTTTGCGTTCGCTGTATCCGGCGCTCGCTCGCCGGCATGGTCGGGATTTGCGCCGGCTTCGCTGCTTGTGCCCGAGGTGGCAATTCTGCGTGGCGGTAGCGGCGTACGCATGACCTTGACGGCCGTGGCTGGCCCCGACGACGTGGCCCAGCAGTTGCTTGCGCGACTGGAGAGCCGCCTGGCCGAGCTGCGCGCCGGGCGTATGCCGTTGCTTGACCCTGACCCGGTCACGCCCTGCGTTGTCTCCAGTGCAATGCCACCCGAGCACTACGAGGCCGCCGTCGCACGCGCCAAAGAGATGATCGCCTCGCGGCGGGTGCGCAAGATCGTGCTCGCCAGGGAGGTTCAGGTCCACGCGCCCCAAGACCACAATCCGGCGGCGATCTTCGACGTACTGCGCGAGGCGTTCGCGAACTGCTTCGTGTTCTGCATTGGGCGCGGCGATGCGGCTCTGGTCGGCGCGAGCCCGGAGCTGCTCGTGCGCCGCGAAGGGCAGCGGCTGAGTACCCTTGCGCTCGCCGGCTCCAGCAGGCGCAGCGCCGACCCGGCCGTGGACGTGCACCTCGGCGAGCAGCTGCTGCGCTCAAGCAGCTACGGCGAAGAGCACGCGATCGTCGTACGCCGGATCGAACGCAGGCTGCGACCGCACGCGGTCTGGGTCGCCGCGGCCAGGGAGCCGCAGCTTGCGCAGATCGCCAACATCCAGCATCTGGCGACCCCGATCAGGGCGCAGCTGGCGGCGCCGATGGACGCGATCGAGCTAGCGGCCCTTTTGCATCCCACACCCGCGATCGGTGGTGAGCCGGCAGAGCCGGCGTTGGAGCTGATTCCTGCGCTGGAGGGTCTTGACCGGGGTTGGTACGCCGGCCCGCTTGGATGGACCGACGCCACCGGCGACGGGGAGCTCTTCGTCGCGCTGCGCTGCGCGCTGTTGCGTGGCCGCGTCGCTCACTGCTACGCAGGCAATGGGATTGTGAGGGACTCCGATCCCGCGACCGAGCTGGCCGAGACCGAGGTTAAGCTGAGCGCGTTGCTGCCACTGCTGGCCGGCTGAGCCGCGGTGCGTGCTGCCTGCACGCGGCTGTAAGGGCGCTGCTCAGCTGAAGCGTTGGGGAGGCTCAGCGGCCAGCGCGTCGCCGACCGCCCTCCAGGCACGCCGGTGCAGCTCCACGTTGGCCTGCCGCTCGCCGCGCACTTCGACGATCGAGCTGCGCAAGGAGCCAAGGCTGCGCTCCAGCGCCGCCCGAAAGGCCGCAATGTCGCTTACCCGCTCGTGATGCAGGCCATAGAGCGTCGCGGCTGTGGAGAAGTCAAGGCCCGTGGGCGTGGCGATGTGGCGGGTGTAGACGTCCTGTGCGCCGGCGCCCTCATCGCTTGGCTGAGGCGGCCCCGCCGGCTCGCGGCCCAGCGACGCACCAGCCACAGGCAGGAAGTCGAAGATGCCGCCGCCGCCGTTGTCGATCAACACGATGGTGAGCGCGATCTCCAGCCGGGTGGCTACCAGCAGTCCCCCGATGTCGTGCGCAAGCGCGACGTCGCCGATCAGCAGCACGACGGGGTCACGCCCGGCCGCGGCGGCGCCGAACGCGCTGGAGACTGTGCCGTCGATGCCGTTCGCGCCGCGGTTGCAGAGCACCTGCGGAGGGTCCTCACGCACCGGCCAAAAGGTCTCGATGTCCCGCACAGGCATCGAGGAGGCGACGAACAACGTGGCCTGGCTGGGCAGCAGCACGCCGAGCTCGCGCGCCAGCGACGGCTCGCTCAGCTCCGTGCCGATGGTCGCGAGGATCGCCTCCGCAGCGCGCTCGTCCTCGCCACGCCAGCGGGCCAGCCATTCCTGCGCGCCGGAGCCCTCGATTACCGCGCCTGTGAGCTGCTGGAGCGCCGCGGCGGGGTCCAGCGCGAAGGACTCCTGCAGCACGCCAGCGGGGTCCTGCCAAGCGCCCTCGGGGTCGAGCGCCACCTGCGGCACATGCGGCATCCCGGCCAGCCAGCTCCGCAGCGGCTTGGAGGTCGGCAGATCACCGATCCGTAGGACCAGATCGGGTCTCATGCGCTCCGGAAACGCCTCGTCTCGCAGCAGCGCGTCGTAGTGCGCGATCGCGGCGCCACCGCGTCTGGCCCCCGACAGTGGATCTGCCAGCAGCGGCCATCCGGCGGCCTCACAGAACGCTGCAGCGGCCTGAGCAAAGGAGCCGCCGCGGCGCCCGCGCTCCTCACGCCCGGCGACCACCACGCCGTGCCGGGCGCTGCCAACCATCTCACGCAGGCGCTCGATGCCCGATCCTGGGCTTGCGGCCGCCGGCCGTGCAGAGCGGCCCACGTAGGGAACGCCACCCGGGCGTGCCGTGGCATCATCCGGAAGCGGCTGCTCGCTCACCAGCGGCTCACGCAGCGGCAGGTTCAGGTGCACCACGCCCGGCCGGCCTTCGAGCGCCGTCCAGTAGGCCCGGCAGGCGAGCGTGCGTACCCAGCGCAGGCTGGCCTCGCCCGCGCCCTGTATGTCGACCTCGAAGAACCACTTCGCGGCCGACCCGAACAGCTTGAGCTGGTCAATCGCCTGGCCGGCGCCGACCTCACGCAGCTCGGGCGGCCGATCCGCAGTCAGCAGCAGCAGCGGCACGCGTGCCTCACGGGCCTCTATCGCCGCCGGCAGCAGCTCCGCCGCGGCGGTGCCTGAAGTGCATGTCACCGCCACCGGCAGGCCGCTGGCCTTCGCCAGCCCCAGCGCGAAGAAGCCCGCGCATCGCTCGTCGATGTGGCTGTGGCAGGCAAGGCGCGGATCGTTTGCGAGGCTGAGCGCGATCGGCGCGTTGCGGGAGCCGGGGGAGATGCAGGCGTGCTCCATGCCGCAGCGCGCGAGCTCATCGACGAGCGCTCGCAGCAGCAGATAGGTGTCTGCGGCGCTGCTCACGGGGCCACTAGGATGGCGCGATGTCGGGGCAGAGCGTGGTGATGTTGCATGGCTTTGGCGGCACCGGACGCGCCTTCGACGGCGTGATTGCAGCGCTGCCACCGGAAAGCTACACACCGATCGCGCTCGACCTGCCTGGACACGGATCTCGCGGCGCGACGGATCAGTCGATCACCTACGAGCACTGCGTCGAGCTGGTGCTCGCACAGAGCCCGAGCCGGTTCGTGCTTTGCGGCTACTCGATGGGTGCGCGGATCGCGCTGCGCACCGCGCTTGCGGCTCCGCAGCGGGTAAGCCGCCTGGTGCTCGTATCGGCAACTGCAGGCATCCAGCCCGAGACCGAGCGGCAGGCCCGGCTTGCCGCCGATGAGCGCCTGGCTGCTCAGATCGAGAGCGAGCCGATGGAGCGCTTCGTGGCGCGCTGGCGCAGCCAGCCGATGTTCGCGCAGGAGCCGGCCGCCGTGCGGGAGGTCGCCAGTGCTGACCATCGTCGCAACACGACTGCGGGAATCGCCGCTGCGCTGCGTGCGATCGGCTCCGGGGCGATGCCGCCGTTGTGGGATCGGCTCGGTGAGCTTGAGATGCCGGTGCTCGTGCTCGCTGGAGAGCGCGACGCCAAGTACTGGGCGCTCGGCGAGCGGATCGCCGCCGCGACGCCGCGGGGCAGCCTGCGCGTCGTAGCCGGAGGCCACGGCTTGCTGCTGGAGAACTCGGTCGCGGTCGCGCAGGCGATCTCGGACCCGATCTGAGCCCATGCTCACGGCGGTTGGACTCCCAGCCCAGGCGCCTGCGGCGTGGAGATCTGCCCCGCGCTGAGCGGCAACTGCTCGGGCAGGTCCTCGAACATCGAGAGCGTGGCAAGCCCGGAGGGCGGCAGCGGCCCTCGCGAGGCCAGCGCCGCGGCGGCGTGGACGGCCGCCGCGACCCCGAGCGGCCCGTCGAACGTGGAGGCCAGATACGGCTCTGCGCCGCAGGCCCTGACCAGCGCGGCCGCCGCCAGCAGCGCCGAGATGCCGCCACAGCGGGAGATCTTCAGGCAAACCGCATCCGCGACCCCTGAACTGAGTGCCCCGGGCTCTGCGGCGGTCTCGTCGATCGCGACGCGAACGGGCACGCGCTCGCGCACCTGCCGGATCGCCTCAAGCCCGTGGCAGGGCTCCTCCACCAGCTCCAGGCCGGCCGCAGCGAGCGCGTCGATCGCCCGTACCGCCTGCTCCACCTCCCAGGCGCCGTTGGCATCCAGGCGCAGCGCCACGCCGGCGCCTGCGGCGGCCCGGACGGCAGCTACGCGCCCGGCATCGTCGCCGATCCCGACCTTAAGCTTGATGCAGGTAAAGCCCCGCTCGACGGCTTGTGTGGCTTCCTTGGCTGCGGTGGCTCTGTCGGTCGCCGAGAGCGTCGCATTCACGCTCACTCGCGCCACGGGGTCATCCACCAGCAGACGGCTGACCGGAACGCCCTGACGCTTACCTGCGCGATCCCACAGTGCCATGTCTATCGCCGCCAGAGCCTGTGGCAGGCCGTCGGCCGCGCGGCAGGCTTCCATCAGGCTCCCGGGCGTGCCGTCGTCCGGGTGCTCTTCGATCGCCTTGCGCTGGCGCTTTAGCGCAAGCAGCGCGCGTTGCAGGCTGACGCCGTCGTAAGGCTCAAGCGGCGCCGCTTCGCCGTGGCCGATAACGCCATCCTCGTCGCTGACGCTCACCAACAGCAGCTCCCGCTCGGCGACAGTGCCGTAAGCGGTCTGCAGCGACTTGCGCAGCTTCAGCGTCCGCTGCGCGATCTGGACTCTCATGGCGCCGTGCCGCTCAGGAGCCGATGCCGCCTCCAGCCAGAAGGCCGGCGGAGAACAGCAGGCAGAACAGGAGCTGCAGCATGCCGGTGCGCGCCAGGGCGCCGTTCAGCGCCGGGCCGTCGACGCGCGTGCGCACGACCCCGACGAGCTTCACCGCGAGCGGAATGCTGAGCAGGGCAAGCAGCAGCCAGGGCGTCATCCCGCCCGCCAGCCAAAGCAGCGGCGGTGAGAGGAAGGCCAGCGCGAGCATCCCGGCATACAGCGCGCGCGTGCGCTCCCTGCCGAGCCTGACCGCGAGCGTCCGCTTGCCTGCCCGCCGGTCGGTCTCCAGGTCTCGCACGTTGTTGACGACCAGGATCGCGCTTGCCAAGAGGCCGATCGGGACCGCGCAGGCAAACGCCTGCCAGGGCAGTTTCTGCACCTGCACGAAGTAGGAGCCGGTCACCGCGACGATGCCGAAGAAGAGGAACACGAACACCTCTCCAAGGCCCTCGTAGCCGTAGGGTCGAGGGCCGCCGGTGTAAAGCACGCCGGCGAGGATCGAAGCTGCGCCGACGGCGATCAGCTCCGGGCCGGCGACGTAGACGAGGTAAACACCGCAGAGCACCGCCAGCCCGAAGGTGATGTAGGTCGCAAGCAGCACCTGCGACGGCGGCACAAGGCCACCCGCGGTCACGCGCACGGGCCCCAGGCGCTCCTCGGTATCGGCGCCCCGGCGCGCGTCGGAGTAGTCGTTTGAGAGGTTGGTGCCGACCTGGATGAAGACCGCTCCCAGCAGCGCGGCCACAAAGGCGAGCGGGCGGAAGTGCCCGGCGCCGAGCGCGAGCGAGGTGCCCACCAGCACCGGCGCCACCGATGCCGGCAGCGTGCGCAGGCGGGCGGCCATCACCCAGATGTGAACAGGGCTGCGGGGTCCTGCGACCAGCTCTCCTGCGCGGGCGCCCACTTCAGGCTCTCCGTGGGAACTTGCCGAAGTCGGGGGTGCGCTTCTGCTTGTAGGCGTCGCGGCCCTCCTGTGCCTCCTCGCTGCCGTAGAAGAGCAGGTTGGCGTCGTGGGCGAGCTGCTGGATTCCGGCCAGGCCGTCTTCGGCGGCGTTGAAGCTCGCCTTCAGCAGCCGCAGCGCGAAGGGGGAGAGCACGAGCATCTCCTCACACCACTTCACGGTCTCCTCTTCCAGGCGGTCCAGCGGCACGACGGTGTTGATCAGGCCCATCTCCAGCGCCTCCTTGGCGCCGTACTGGCGGCAGAGGAACCAGATCTCCTTCGCCTTCTTGGGGCCGACCAGGTTTGCCAGCAGACCGGCGCCGAAGCCGCCGTCGAAGGAGCCCACGCGCGGGCCGACCTGGCCGAAGGTCGCATTGTCGGCCGCGATCGTCAGATCACACACGAGGTGCAGCACGTGCCCGCCGCCGATCGCGTATCCGGCGACCATCGCGACGATCGGCTTGGGCAGCCGGCGCATCTGGATGTGCAGGTCGGTGACGTGGAAGCGTCCGATCCCGGCCTTTCCCGCGGCATCCTCGGCGAGATAGCCGGAATCGCCGCGCACACGCTGGTCACCACCGGAGCAGAACGCGAGCGGGCCCTCTCCGGTGAGGATGATCGCGCCCACGCTGGTGTCCTCGCGCGCATCCTCCAGCGCGTGGGAGATATCGAGAATCGTCTGCGGCCGAAACGCGTTTCGCACCTCGGGCCGGTCGATCGTGATCTTGGCGATCTGGCCCCCCTGCACCTCGCCCTTCTCGTAGCGGATGTCTGCGAAGTCTCCGGCGGTGCTCCAGGTGATGGGGGACAAGTCTGCGATCGCCTCCTGCTTTGCCTATCTGCTGATCTGGACCAGCGAAGGCTAGCCTGTGCGCGATGATCGTCGAATCCTGGCTGGCGCGCGCCGCCCGGCGGCGGCCGCAGCAGCTCGCACTGCAGGACGGGCGCGGCAAGCTCACCTATGCGCAGCTTTACACGCAGGCGCTGGCAGGTGCGACCGCGCTTGCGCAGCAAGGCATCGCGCGTGGGGACAGCGTGGCGGTGGCGCTTGCGCCCGGCATTCCGTTCGCGGTGGCGCTGCACGCCTGCTGGCTTGCGGGCGCGGGCGCGGTGCCCGTCGATGTGCGTTTCTCCGCGGCAGAGCGCGAGGCGATCACGGCCGGCTCGGCGCTGGTGATCGATCGGCCTCTGCTCGTCGCCGAGACAGAGGCGGGGCCCTCACTTACCGCGTCTCTGCCACACGATCTCGACCTCGACGCTGTCGCTGTGGTGATCCACACCTCGGGCACCACCTCGCAGCCCAAGCGCGTGGCGCTCACGTTCGGCAATCTGCTCTGGAGCGCGCAGGGATCGGCCGTGGCGCTCGCAGTGGACCCGCAGGAGCGGTGGCTGTGCACGCTGCCCGTATGCCACGTCGGCGGGCTCTCGATCCTGGCGCGCAGCGCGATCTACGCCACCACCGCGGTCGTGCACGAGCGCTTTGACACCGAGCAGGCCCTGGATGCGCTGATGACGCAGGAGATCACCCTGGTGAGCGTCGTGGCCACGACGCTCGTGCGGCTGCTCGACGCCGGCCTGGCACATCCGCCGAGGCTGCGCTGCGCGTTGGCCGGCGGCGGGCCGGTGCCGCGGGCGCTGCTGGAGCGGGCTGCAGCCGCCGGAGTACCTGTCTGCCAGACCTACGGACTCACGGAGGCGTGCTCGCAGGTCAGCACGGTGCCGCTCGACTGCCTGGCAGGCGCAGGGCCGGCAGGTGTCGCCGCGATGGGCGCCGGCAGGCCGCTCTTCTGCGCGCGTGTGCGGATCGATCGCGACGGCGAGATCCTCATTGCCGGACCGACCGTGGCGCCGGCTGCACTCGCCGAGGACGGCTGGCTTCACACCGGCGATCTCGGTAGCCTCGACGCGGACGGCAACCTGCACCTGATCGGGCGCAAGGCCGACACGATCATCAGCGGCGGAGAGAACGTCGCTCCGGCAGAGGTCGAGGCGATTCTGGAAGCCCACCCGCACGTTGCCGAGGCGGCCGTGGTCGGCCGCAGCGACGCGCGCTGGGGCGAGGCGGTGACGGCGATAGTCGTTCCACGTGCCGGCGTCGCGCTCGACACGGAGCTGCTGCGAGAGCACTGCGCAGCGCACCTTGCCCCCTACAAGGTGCCCAAGCAAGTGCTGGCGATCACCGGACCGCTGCCAAGGACGCGTTCTGGCAAGCTCCTGCGCAGGCAGCTGGCATGAGCGACTTCGACCCCGAGCAATACAGGCAGCAGAGCGTCGAGCAGTGGGAGGCCGCGGCGGCCGGATGGTCGCGGCGTCAAGAGCAGATGCAACGGTTCGCACAGCCGGTTACCGAGTGGCTGCTGGATGTGTTGGAGCTCGCGCGCGGCGAGCGTGTGCTCGATCTCGCCGCCGGCCTTGGTGACGTGGGCCTGGCCGCCGCTGAGCGGATGGGCTCAAGCGTCAGCGTGCTGATCGCAGACCAGGCCGAGCCGATGCTCCATCACGCCAGGCAACGTGCGCAGGAGATGGAAGTGGAGAACGTCGATTTCAAGCGCATGGACGCGGAGTGGATCGATCTCCCGCTCGGCAGCGTCGATGCGGTCGCCTGTCGCTTTGGGCTGATGCTGATGGCCGATCCGGACGCCGCTCTGCGCGAGTGCCGCAGGGTGCTGCGCGCGGGCGGCAGGATTGCGCTGGCGGTATGGGACTCTCCGGCGCGCAACCCGTGGGCCTCGGCCCCCGGGATGGTGCTCAGCGAGCGTGGGCTGATGCAACTGCCGGGGCCGGTGCCCGGGAGCTTCCGGCCAGGGATGTTCGGGCTCGCCGACGCGGAGGCGCTTGCCGAGCGTCTGCAGGACGCGGGCTTCACCGACGTCGCGGTGGAGTCGCTGCCGCTCACCCGTGCACACAGCGACTTCGAGGACTTCTGGGAGACGACGCTGGACATGTCGCCCGGCTTCCACGACGCGGTGATGTCATGCCCGCCCACCGAGATCGAGCAGATCAAGGAGGCGGTGGCGGGTAGCCTTGCGCCATTCACTGCCGTCGATGGCGCGCTGGAGATACCGGCGGCAGTGCTTGGGGCGCGCGCCTCAGCCTGACGATAGACCTCGTTGAGATAGCCTGCGCGCCATGCTCTACGACGACAATGCGGATCTCACCCTCCTCGACGGCAAGACCGTCGCGATCATCGGCTACGGCTCACAGGGCCACGCCCACGCCCTCAATCTGAAGGACTCGGGGGTGAAAGTCGTTGTCGGCCTGCGCCCCGACTCGGCCTCAGTTGCGCAGGCAAAGGAGCAGGGGCTCACCGTGCTGAGCGTTACCGAAGCGGCTAGCCAGGGTGACATCGTGATGATCCTGCTGCCCGACGAGCTTCACAAGCAGGTGTACGAGAGCGAGATCGCCGACGGCATCGCCGAGGGCAACATGCTGATGTTCGGCCACGGCTTCTCGATCCACTACAAGGAGATCGAGCCGCCGCCCGGCATCGACGTGGCGATGGTCGCTCCCAAGGGGCCTGGACATCTCGTGCGCAGACAGTTTTTGGAGGGCTCCGGCGTCCCCGGCCTGATCGCGGTCGAGCAGGACGCGACCGGCAAAGCGCGCGAGCTCGCGCTCGCATACGCCAAGGGCATCGGTTGCACCCGCGGCGGCGTGATCGAGACGACCTTCAAGGATGAGACCGAGACCGACCTCTTCGGCGAGCAGGCCGTGCTCTGCGGCGGGGTCTCAGAGCTCGTGCAGGCCGGCTTTGAGACGCTCGTGGACGCGGGCTACGACCCTGAGATGGCCTACTTCGAGTGCCTGCACGAGGTCAAGCTGATCGTCGATCTGATGTACGAGAAGGGTTTGGCGGGGATGCGTTACTCGATCTCCAACACGGCCGAGTACGGCGACTACACGCGTGGCAAGCGCGTGATCACGCAGCAGACGCGCGAGGCGATGCGCAAGATCCTGGGCGAGATACAGTCCGGCGACTTCGCGCGCGAGTGGATCGCCGAGAACCGCGCCGGTCAGGAGAACTTCAAGCGCATGCGCGCCGAGCAGGCCGACACGCAGATCGAACACATTGGCGCGGAGCTGCGCTCGCACATGGACTGGCTGGAGACGTCCTTCTAAGACTGTGATCGCTTACCTGCTCTGGCATCGTCCAAGGCAGGGGGTTGACCCTGCCGCCTACGAGCAGGCGGCGGAGCGCTTCCACCGTTCGCTTGCCCACGCCCGCCCGGCGGGCCTGCGGTCCTCTGCGCTACTGCGCGTCGGTGTGCTGCCGTGGCTCGCGGGCGAGGGCTGGTATGAGGACTGGTACCTGCTCGAGGACTTCGGCGCGCTCGGGGTGCTTAACGAGGCCGCCGTGGCGGCGGGCCATCGCAGCGCCCACGAGAACATCGCGCGCTCGTTCGGCAGCGGCGCCGGCGCTCTCTACAAGCTGATCGAGGGCAGCGGCGACTCGCTCGCGCACACGCTGGCGGTATGGGTCTCGCGTCCTGCTGGGGCGAGCTCACCCGGGCTTGGAGACATGCTTGGCGACGGCATGGACCGCGAGCACGCGAGCCTGTGGCGGCGGGCGCTCGTGCTCGGCCCGGCGCCCGAGTACTGCCTACTGGCAGCCGAGCCCCCGGCCGGTGTCGCGCCGACGCGGCTGCCGCATGGATGGCAGGCCGACGTCCGGCGCAGGGATGCGATCTTCGCCGATTGACCTCGGCGACCGCTTCGCTACACTCGCGCTTGTCGTCGCGACTGGCGCTCGGAGCCTCGTCAGAATCAAGCAAGGGGCTCAGGTGGGATCAACCACCGGGGAGCGACGCAAGATCACCGCCGCGCGCCTGGGCACCCCCTCAGATCCACCACACCCCTGAGGTCCGACAGCGAGGAAGCCCATGACGCCGAGCAGCGCAAGCCAGCAGACGCAACTCACCATCCCAGAGCAGCTCAAGCCTGCCGACGGCCGCTTCGGCTGCGGTCCCTCCAAGGTCCGCCCGGAGGCGATCGCTCGCCTGGCGCAGGATGGCGTCAGGCTGATGGGCACATCCCACCGGCAGGCGCCCGTCAAGGGCCTGGTGGGGGAGATCAGGGCGGGCCTGAAGGAGCTGTTCGCTGCGCCTGAGGGATATGAGGTCGCGCTTGGAAACGGTGGCGCCACCGCATTCTGGGATGCGGCGGCGTTCGGGTTGATTGAGTCCCGCTCGCTGCACCTCGCCTACGGTGAGTTCTCCCAGAAGTTCGCCTCGGTGACCAAGGATGCGCCCTTCCTGGGGGACCCGGTCGTGGTGAAGAGTGATCCCGGTGATGCACCGGGGCCCAGTGAGCTGCAAGCTGCGCTGGCCGCGGAGAGCGGTCTCGACGCGATTGCCTGGGCCCACAACGAGACCTCAACCGGAGTGATGGTCTCGGTTGCGCGGCCCAAGGGGGCGGGCGATGCTCTCGTGCTGATCGACGCCACCTCGGGCGCAGGCGGGCTGCCGGTCGATCTGAACCAGGTGGACGCGTACTACTTCGCGCCGCAGAAGAGCTTTGCCGCCGACGGCGGGCTGTGGGTGGCGATGCTCAGCCCCGCCGCCCAGGAGCGGATCGCCAAGCTCGACTCCGCGGATCGTTACATCCCCGCGTTTCTCTCATTGCAGACTGCAGTCGAGAACTCGGTGAAGGATCAGACCTACAACACGCCTGCCGTGGCGACGCTGTTCCTGCTCGCCGACCAGATCCGCTGGATGCTCGACGGCGGCGGCCTTGCCGGGTGCGTTGCCCGCAGCACCGCGTCCTCCACGCACCTCTACGACTGGGCGCAGCACACCTCCTACACGACGCCGTTCGTTGCCGATCCCGCCAAGCGCTCGCTGGTGGTCGGCACGATCGACTTCGAGGACAGCGTTGACGCTGCCGCGGTCGCCTCGACATTGCGGGCCAACGGCATCGTCGATGTCGAGCCCTATCGCAAGCTTGGCCGCAACCAGCTGCGCGTCGGCATGTTCCCGGCGGTGGAGCCCGAGGACGTCAAGGCGCTGACCGCATGTATCGACTACGTCGTGGAGAGGACGGCAGCATGAGCGCATCCAACGGAACCGTGAAGGTCCTGGTGAAGGAGAAGATCGGCGAGTCGGGCGTGGCGCTGCTGCGGTCGCATTTCGAGGTCGATCTGGGCACCGATTGGGACGATGCGCAGCTCGTCGAGCGGATCGGCGACTACGACGGCATTCTGATCCGCTCGGCGACGAAGATGACCGCCGATCTGATCGAGAAGGGCGCGCGCCTGCGCGTGATCGGACGCGCTGGGGTCGGCGTGGACAACGTCGACGTCGAAGCGGCGACCGAGCGCGGCATCATCGTCGCCAACGCGCCCGAATCCAACGTGGTGACCGCCGCCGAGCACACGATGGCGCTGCTGCTGGCGCTCGCCCGCAACATCCCTCAGGCGCACGCCTCGCTGATATCCGGTAAGTGGGAGCGCTCGAAGTTCTCAGGCGTCGAGGTCTACGAGAAGACGCTCGGGATCGTCGGCTTCGGGCGCATCGGACAGCTGGTCGCGCACCGCGCCAAGGGCTTTGGCATGAAGGTGCTCGCCTTCGACCCGTTCGTATCCGCCGAGCGCTACCGCGAGCTTGGCGTCGAGAAGGCCGACGGACCCGATGACATCTACGCGCAGGCCGACTTCATCACGATCCATCTGCCCAAGACCTCGGAGACCGCGAACTTCCTCGATACCGAGGCGTTCGCGAAGATGCGCGACGGCGTGCGCGTGCTCAACGTCGCCCGTGGCGGCCTGATCGACGAAGCGGCGCTGAAGGATGCGCTCGACTCCGGCAAGGTCGCCGGCGCCGCGATCGACGTGTTTCCCTCCGAGCCGATGACCGAGAGTCCGCTGTTCGGCTATCGCAACGTCGTGGTCACGCCGCACCTCGGCGCCTCTACTGCTGAGGCGACCGACCGTGCCGGCTACCAGAGCGCCGAGCAGATCGTTGCAGCGCTCACCGGCGGGGTGGTCTCCACCGCCGTGAACGTCCCGTCGGTCGGAGCGGAGGACATGGAGGTGCTCGGCCCGTTCCTACCGCTGGCTACCCAGCTTGGACGCCTGGCGATGGGCCTTGCCGAGGGCAGCTCGGTCGAGCGGATCGAGGCGGCCTTCATGGGCAGGATCGCGGAGTTCGACACGCGCCTGCTGACGCTCTCGGTGATCCGCGGGGCGCTGCAGGGTCGCAGCGAGCAGGAGGTCAACCTGGTCAACGCGCCCACCATTGCGCAGCAGCGCGGAATCGTGGTCGAGGAGAAGACCGTCTCTGAGGCGCAGGACTTCAACGAGCTGATCCGCGTCACCGTGCTCGCCGGAGATCAGCGCGTCGCGGTCGCCGGCACAGGGATCGGCCCCAACCGCGTGCCACACCTGGTTGAGGTGCAGGGACGGCGGCTGACCATGGAGCTGGCCCCGTTCGTCACGGTGTTCCGCTACGCGGACCTGCCGGGGATGATCGGCCGCGTCGGCACGATCTTCGGCGGCCACGGCATCAACATCTCCTCCGCCGCTGTCGGACACGCGCCGAACGGCGATGCGTCGGAGTCTGGCGAGGACGGCGCCCACAGGCTCGCGGCGATGGTTGTCACCACGGATGTCGCGGTTCCCGCAGAGGTCGTGGACGAGATCGTTGCCTCCGAGGGCTTTGTCGGCGGCTGGTCGATTGTGCTCGATTGAGAACCGGTTTCGAGCGTTTGCCCAGCCGCCCGCCGGCTGCTAGGCTGCCTTGAAATGTCGTTCGCGCTGTCTCTTGAACTTCTCCTCCTCCCCCCTCGGGGGGAATAGCGCGTGGCGGCCGCGTGCCGCGAACTCACCTGGAGGAAGTTGCCAAGAGACCTAGTAAAGGAGCACGATCGACATGAGCAATGAGCAGGTCCTGATCTTCGACACCACCCTGCGCGACGGCGAGCAGTCGCCGGGCATTTCGCTGAACACGGCGGAGAAGCTGGAGATCGCCCAACAGTTGGCCCGCCTGGGCGTAGACGTGATCGAGGCGGGCTTTCCGATCACCTCACCGGGCGATTTCGAGGCGGTGCAGAGCATCGCGCGTGAGGTGGTCGACCCGGCGCCGCCGATTGTCACGGGGCTGGCACGCACACACTTCGCCGACATCGACGCCGCATGGCAGGCGGTGCGCGACGCGGAGCGCCCCCGCATCCACACCTTCATCTCCACTTCCGACATCCACATCGAGCATCAGCTGCAGAGCACTCGCGAGGACGTCAAGGGCCAGGCACGTGCTGCGGTCGCACACGCCAAGGCATATTTGGAGGACGTGGAGTTCTCACCAATGGACGCAACCCGCGCCGACGTGGAGTTCACCGCTGAAGTGCTGCAGATCGCGATCGACGAGGGCGCAACTACGATCAACATCCCCGACACCGTCGGCTACGCGATGCCGCAGGAGTTCGGCGCGTTTCTGGGGCGTCTGTACGAGCTGGTGCCTGCGCTGCACGGAGTGATCCTCTCGGTGCACTGCCACGACGATCTGGGTCTGGCGGTTGCCAACTCATTCGCGGGCGTGCTCGCGGGAGCGCGCCAGGTGGAGTGCGCGATCAACGGCATCGGCGAGCGCGCCGGCAACGCCTCGCTGGAGGAGATCGTGATGCTGCTGCGCACACGCCACGCCGACATAGGTCTGGACACCGCCGTCAACACCACAGAGATAGCCCGCACGAGCCGCCTGGTCTCGCGCCTGACCGGCTACCCGGTGCAGCCCAACAAGGCGATCGTGGGCCGCAACGCTTTTGCGCACGAGTCCGGCATCCACCAGGACGGGGTCCTGAAGGAGCGCACCACCTACGAGATCATGGACGCGACCACTGTCGGCCTGGCGACCAACTCGATCGTGTTGGGCAAGCACTCCGGCCGACACGCTCTGCGCCAGGCGCTGGAGGAGATGGGCTACCCGGTGCAGGGCCAGGCGCTGAACACCGCCTTCAAGCGCTTCAAGGAGATCGCGGACAAGAAGAAGGTCCTGACCGCAATGGATCTAGAGGCGCTGGTGACTGACGAGCTGCGCGGTGAGATCAGCGGCTACAGCCTGGAGTTCTTCGAGGTGGAGGCATCCTCACGGCGTCCGCCGAACGCGCGCGTGGGCGTCAAGCTGCCTGACGGCTCTGTCTCCGAGGGCTCCTTCACCGGCGATGGCCCGATCGACGCGGTGATGGCGGCGATCAACGCGGCCACCGGCCTGCAGGCGCAGCTGCGCGACTTCAAGATCGGCGCCGTGACCGAAGGCCAGGACGCGCTCGGTGAGGTCTCAATCGTGGCAGTGGTCGACGACAGCTCGGGCTCCGGTCAGGCGGTCTCCACCGACATCGTGGAGGCGGCGGCGAAGGCGTACGTACGGGCGCTCTCGGTGGCAGTGCAGCGGGCGCACGAGGCCGAGTCCGCTGTCGCGGTCCCCACGCCCTAAGGAGGCTCCATGTCAACCGATGAGGAGCACGCCCGGCGCGTGCAAGAGGTGTTTGCCGGCCAAGCGGCGGCGTTCGAGGACCATCGCCACAACCAGGCGCTGACCCACGACGCGCAGTGGCTGTTCCAATCGCTGCGCTGCGGCCCACAGGACCGGCTGCTCGACGTCGCCGCCGGGACGGGGCATGCCGCGCGCTCGCTCGCGGGCAGGGTGGGCGTCGCCGTCGCTGTGGATCTGACGCCGGAGATGCTGCAGGCCGGCAAGGCCAGCGCCGATGAGCAGGGACTTGCCAACGTGATCTTCGTGCGGGGCGACGCGCTGGCGCTGCCGTTCCTGGATCAGAGCTTTGACGTGGTGATCTCGCGCTTTGCGGCCCACCACATCGAGCAGCCCGACGTGCAGCTTGCCGAGATGGCGCGCTGTCTGGTACCAGGCGGCCGGATCGGATTCGCGGACATCGTCGCCGATGAGGACCCGCAGGTCGCTCGCACACAGGATCGTCTTGAGCGCATGCGCGACCGGTCGCACACGCGGACGCTGCCGATCTCGGAGATCGTCGCCGAGATGCAGGCGCTCGGCCTGGATCAGATCACCGTCGAGTCCAGGGCGGTTGAGCACGACGTGGATTCTTGGCTTGCGCGCGCCGGGACGCCGAATCAGATTGCTGACTCTGTGCGCAGCGAGATGCAAGCCGAGATTGCCGGCGGCGCGCCTACGGGGCTGCGTCCCGTGCAGCGTGAGGATCAGCTGCTGCTCTGTCAGGTGTGGGCCTGCGTGAGCGCGGTCAAGCTGGCGGGCTGACAGACCTCAGCAGGGCACTACCAGGATCGGACGGCCGGCCGCGGCGACGAGCACACGTATGTCATTGGGGTCGCTGGTGAGGATCTTGTCTCCTGCGGCCGAGATTGCCACAACGCTCGCGTCCACCGCGTCGCTCGCGCCGGCAATGCCACAGAGCGCGCCTGCGGTCTGGCCGAGCTGGCGGTCGACCGGCTTCACGTCGACTGATCGAAGTAGGCGGGCCAGGGTGACCTGCCGACCTGAGGGATCGCGCCACACCTGCGCAATCACCGCACCGTTGCTTCGCAGCTGCAGTCCGTCGCGCTGGGCGGCCATCAGTCGTGCCGCCGTCGCCCGGTCACCTCGCTCTATTGCGAGGAAGGCGCCTGCATCGAGCACGAGCGCGCTCACGCCGCTGCCTGGGCAGAGGAGGCGGGCAGCCTGAGCTCGGCCGCGGCCTGCGCCACCTCCTCCTCGGTCAGCTTGCCGTGCATGGCCTCCCATTCGTCGAGGAACTCTGCAAGCGCCTCGGCCCGCAGTCGGGCGGCGGCAGCCTCGGCGAGCCAGCCAGAGAGCCCTCGCCCGCTGCGCTTGGCGGCTGCGCGAACCGCATCGCCAAGATCTGGGTCGAAAGAGACGCTGAGCTTGTCAACCTTCACAAAGATCATCCTACTACGGTACGACCTACCGGGGTAGGAATAAATGCCTCACGTCGCGGCTTGCGTCGACTGTCCGTCCGCCGCTTCCCGCATCACCCGCAGATCCAGCTTCTTCATGCCCATCATCGCCTGCGCCGCGCGCTGGGAGCGCTCCGGGTCGGGGTCGCTGAGAACCGCAGAGAGCCCGTCGGGCACGATCTGCCACCGCAGGCCGTAACGGTCCTTCAGCCAGCCGCAAGCGATCTCCTGCCCGCCGTCGGTGAGCGCCGACCAGTAGTGGTCGAGCTCATCCTCGGTCGCGACGTTGACCATGAAGGAGATCGACTCGTCGAAGCCGTAATGCGCTGGCCCGCCGTTCAGCGCGAGGAACTCATTGCCGTCGAGGATGAACCGCACCGTCATCACCGAGCCGGCCGGCCCTGGTCCTGCGGTGCTGTAGTGGGTCACCTCCGCGATGCGCGAGTTTGGGAACACCGACACGTAGAACTGCGCCGCCTGCTCGGCCTGGTCGTCGAACCACAGGAAGGGGGTTATCTGCGGCATGGTGGTGCCTCCTTGTCCATGGGATGTTTGACGATACAGACGGTGTCTGCTGCCAAGAGTCATCCAGCCGACGCTCGACGTACACACGTATGTGATAGCGTACGCGCGTATGGCGATGGCGCAAAAGCGGAAGACCGTCGATCGGCAGGATCCAGCCGCCCAGGAGGCGCTCGACCCGGCGGTGATCGGCGCTCGCGTGAAGGCGCTGCGCGAGGCTTCCTCGCTGTCGCTGCGAGAGCTGGCGCTGCGATGCGGCGTGAGCGCGCCGATGCTCTCCCAGGTAGAGCGAGGGGAGACCAGCCCCACGCTGGTGGTGGCGGCGAAGATAGCGGCGGGCCTGGATCTGCGGCTCTCGCAGCTGTTGCGACTGGATGAGGCGGGAGCTGTCACGATCGTGCGCGCCAAGGAGCGGCGGCGCGGCGGGGCGAGCCGGCGCGGCCACAGCTTTGAGGTGATGACCTCCGATCAGCCCGGGCAGCGCGCGGAGCTCTCACGCCACACGTTGGCGCCCGGCGGCGCGACAGGCGCAGTGGACGATCCGCCCATGCATGAGCCAGGCAGCCGGGAGGTGGCGCTCGTGGAGAGCGGCTCGCTCACCCTGATCTGCGACGGGGAGCGCTACGAGCTCGACACCGGCGACTGCGTCACCTTCGACGCCGACCTGCCGCACCACTTCGAGAATCAAACCGCCGCGGGGGCGACCTTTCTGTCGGTCGTCAGCGCGGGCCTGAGACGCAGCTAAGGAGCGATGATGCCGAGCAGCCTGTTCGAGAAGATCTGGGAGGCCCATGAGGTTGGAGGCGGAGACTCCGGCTTGATCTACATCGACCTCCACCTCGTTCATGAGGTCACCAGCCCCCAGGCCTTCGACGGCCTGCGGATGGCCGGCCGCAAGGTGCGCCGCCCCGACCGCACGCTGGCAACCGCCGACCACAACACGCCCACCGACGGCACGATGGCTGCGCGACTAATCGCAGATGAGCTCTCGCGCGTGCAGGTGCAAACGCTGGAGCGCAACTGCGCCGAGTTTGGCGTCCCGGTCTACTCGCTTGGCTCCGATCGCCAGGGGATCGTGCACGTGATCGGGCCAGAGCTGGGCGTCACCCAGCCGGGCATGACGATCGTCTGTGGCGACTCGCACACCGCCACCCACGGCGCCTTCGGGGCGCTCGCCTTCGGCATCGGCACCAGCGAGGTCGAGCACGTGCTGGCCACGCAGTGCATGGTCCAGCACAAGCCGAAGTCGATGGTGATCCGCTACGAGGGCGATCTGCCGTTCGGCGTGAGCGCCAAGGACCTGATCCTCGGCACGATCGGCCAGATCGGCGTCGGCGGGGCGACCGGGCACGTGGTCGAGTACGCGGGGCCCGCGATCGAGAAGCTCTCGATGGAAGGTCGCCTGACCGTCTGCAACATGACGATCGAGGGCGGCGGGCGCGCGGGCATGATCGCCCCAGACCAGACGACCTTTGCCTGGTTCACCGACCAGGAGCGTCCAGGTGCGCCCAAGGGCGCCGAGCTCGAGCAGGCCTTCGAGCGCTGGAGCGAGCTTCGCAGCGACCCGGGGGCGAGCTTCGACCGCGAGATCGTGGTGGACGCCGCCGCGCTTTCGCCTCAGGTGACCTGGGGCACAAACCCCGGCATGGTCGCGCCGGTGACCGCAAAGGTGCCCTCGCCGGATGACTTCCAGACCGACGCCGAGCGGGAGTCGACAGAGCGTGCCCTGCACTACATGGGCCTGACGGCCGGCACGCCGATCGAGGAGATCGGGATCGACCGCGTCTTCATCGGCTCCTGCACCAACTCGCGCATCGGCGACCTGCGCGCCGCCGCCGAGGTGGTCGCCGGCCGTAAGGTTGCAGACAGTGTGCGGGCGATGGTCGTCCCCGGCTCCCAGCAGGTCAAGGCCGCGGCCGAGGCCGAGGGGCTGGACAAGGTCTTCAAGGACGCAGGCTTTGAATGGCGGGTGGCCGGCTGCTCGATGTGTCTGGGCATGAACCCCGACACGCTGGCCGAAGGCGAGCGCTGCGCCTCCACCTCAAACCGCAACTTCGAGGGCCGGCAGGGCCGCGGCGGGCGCACACACCTGGTCTCCCCGCAGATGGCGGCGGCCGCCGCCATCGAGGGGCACTTCACCGACATCCGATCCTGGAACTAGAGGAGGCCTAGGTCACTTATGGACCCCATCGAGACGATCTCCGGCAAGGTCAGCTTCCTGGACCGCGCCGACGTGGATACCGACCAGATCATGCCCAAGCAGTTCCTCAAGCGGGTGCAGCGCACCGGCTTCGGGGAGTTCCTCTTCTACGACTGGGCCAAGGAGCCCGACTGGGATCTGCCGGTCAACCCGATCCTCGTCACCGGCGATAACTTTGGCTGCGGCTCCTCGCGCGAGCATGCGCCCTGGGGCCTGCAGGACTATGGCTTCCAGGCGATCGTCGCTCCGAGCTTTGCGGACATCTTCTACTCCAACTGCATGAAGATCGGGCTCCTGCCGATCGCGATCGACGAGGAGCGCTGCCGCGCACTGGCGGCTGCAGGGGAGGGGCAGGTCGACCTGCGCGCCCAGGAGGTTCGCTACAGCGACAGCGACGGCCAGATCGTGCGGGTCCCATTCGAGATCGACCAGGAGACGCGCCGGCGCCTGCTGGAGGGTCTCGACGACATCGGCGTGACGCTCAGTCAGCAGGATGCGATCGCCGCCTATGAAGCGCGGCGCGAGCAGGAGTCAACGCCCACGCCTGTGACGACGGCGCTCTGATGGCACATCGAATAGTCACCCTGCCCGGCGACGGGATCGGCCCGGAGATCATGGCTCCGGCACTGGAGTTGCTTGGCAAGCTCGGCGACTTCGAGTTCGAGCAGCACGCCTTCGGCGGCGCCAGCATCGACCTACACGGCACCGCGCTGACCGACGAGACGCTGCAGGCGTGCAAGCAGGCTGACGCTGTGCTGCTGGCGGCGGTTGGGGGCCCGAAGTGGGATACCACCGATCCCAGCAAGCCACGTCCAGAGCAGGGGCTGCTCGGGCTGCGCAAGGGCCTTGGCCTCTACGCCAACCTGCGCCCGGTGCGTCCGTTGCCGGCGCTTTATGACGCCTCCCCGCTGCGCAGAGAGCGCATCGAGGGAACCGATTTGCTCGTGGTGCGTGAGCTCACCGGCGGCATCTACTTCGGCGAGAAGACGCGCACGGCCGACTCGGCCAGCGACCTCTGCGCCTACACGACGCCGGAGATCGAGCGGATCGCGCGGACCGCGTTTGAAGCGGCGCGCTCTCGTGTCACAAGCGTCGACAAGGCCAACGTGCTGGAGACCTCGCGGCTCTGGCGAGAGGTGGTCAGCAATCTGCACGCGCGCGAGTTCCCCAACGTCGAGCTCGAGCACGTGCTGGTCGACAACGCCGCGATGCAGCTGGTCTCTGCGCCACGCCACTTCGACGTGATAGTGACCGAGAACATGTTTGGAGACATCCTTTCGGATGAGGCGGCGATGCTCACCGGCTCGATCGGGATGCTGCCGAGCGCCTCCCTGGGTGGTGACGGTCCAGGCCTCTTCGAGCCCGTCCATGGCTCCGCGCCCAACATCGCCGGGCAAGGGATCGCCAATCCGCTTGCGATGTTCCTCTCGGCGGCGATGATGCTGCGTCACGGCCTGGGCTTGGCAAGCGAGGCCGCGGCGGTAGAATCGGCAGTTGACCGCGCGCTCGCCGCGGGTCTGCGTACCCCGGACCTGGGCGGAGAGGCCGGTACCACGCAGGCGGCCCGGACGGTGTTCGCGAATCTCGAGTAGCCCGATGAAGGGGTCCCACCCGGCCCCCGTCATCCGGGGCGATCGAGGCCAAGAGCAACTCAAGCAAGCAAAGCAAGGAGCCTCAGAGCCGTGGAGCCCACCGACCTCATATGGATGAACGGAGACTTCGTCGCCTGGGAGGACGCGAAGATCCACGTCCTCACGCATGGTCTGCACTACGGCACAGGCGTCTTTGAGGGCGTTCGCTGCTACGACACCGAGCTTGGGCCGGCGGTGTTCCGCAACGCCGAGCACAACGAACGGCTGCTGCGTTCGGCCGAGCTCTACTACATGCCGGTGCCCTTCAGCTGCGATGAGCTCAAGGCCGCGACGCGAGAGCTCGTGGCGCGCAACGAGCTGCGCTCCTGCTACATCCGCCCGCTGGTCTACCGTGGCTACGGCTCGATGGGCCTGAACCCGATGGAGGCGCCGGTTGAAGTGATCATCGCGGCCTGGGAGTGGGGCACCTACCTCGGTGAGGAGGGCAAGCTCAACGGCGTGCGCGCGAAGGTCTCTTCCTGGCGACGGATCAGCCCCGACTCGCTGATCCCTTACGCCAAGGCGTCCGGGCAGTACCTCAACAACGTGCTCGCCAAGGTCGAGGCCACGAAGGCCGGGTACGAGGAGTCGATTCTGCTCGACGACCACGGCCACGTCTGCGAGGGCACAGGCGAGAACGTCTACATCGTGCGCGACGGGCAGATCATCACGCCCGGTCACCACAACTCGATCCTCGACGGGATCACGCGCCGCTCGATCATCCAGATCGCAACCGACCTCGGCTACCCGGTCTGCGAGCGCAACATCGCAAGGGCCGAGCTATACCTCTCCGACGAGGTGTTCCTCTCAGGCACGGCCGCCGAGATCGTGCCGGTGCGCGAGGTCGACGACCATCAAATCGCTGACGGGCGCCCGGGTGAGATCACGCGGGTGCTGCAGGAGGCCTTCGACGACGCGATCCACGGGCGCAGCGAGCGCTACCGCGAATGGCTTGACCCGGTGAGCGCGGCCGTCCCGGCGCCCGCGCCCCCCGCAAGGACCTCGTAGCGCATGGGCGAGATCGAGCTCTACGACGCCACCCTGCGGGACGGGATGGGGGGCGGGGGCCTGGATCTCACGGTCCGCGAGAAGCTGCAGGTCGTCCACCGCCTCGACGCGCTCGGCATCGACATCGTCGAGGCAGGCTTTCCGGCGTCCAACCCCAAGGAGAGCGAGCTGTTCGCGCTGCTGGCAGCCGAGCAGCTCGACCACGCCCAGGTGGCCGCGTTCGGGATGACAAGGCGCAGGGATGCAAGCGCGGACGCCGACCCGGGCCTGGCGGAGATCGCCGGCTGCTTTGCCCCGATCTGCACGATCGTCGGCAAGAGCTCGCCGCTGCACATCGAGGTGGTCGTACGGGTCTCCCGAGAGGAGAACCTGGCGATGATCGCCGAGTCGGTCGCCTTCCTGGTCGGCGAGGGCAAGCGCGTGATCCTCGACGCCGAGCACTTCTTCGACGGATACGCCGAAGACCCGTCCTTCGCGCTTGAATGCGTGCGCGCCGCCGCGGAGGCCGGCGCGGAGCGTGTCGTGCTCTGCGACACCAACGGCGGCTCGCTGCCAATGCAGGTGCAGGCGGTCGTCGGCACGGTGCGCGAGAGCCTGCCGGACCTTGCGCTCGGCATCCACACCCACGACGACTCGGGTTGTGCCGTGGCCAACTCGCTAGTGGCCGTGCACGCCGGCGCCACACAGGTGCAGGGGACGATGAACGGGATCGGCGAGCGCACCGGCAACGCGAACCTCGTGACGCTGATCGCCGACCTACAGCTGAAGATGGGCTTCCAGCTGCTGGATCCCGAGCGCCTGGCGAGCCTGACCCAGACAGCTCACTTCATGGACGAGGTGCTCAACCGCACCCCCGGCGCGGCACAGCCGTACGTGGGCAAGAACGCCTTCGCGCATAAGGCGGGTCTGCACGCTGCGGGCGTGCGCACCGACGCGCGCACCTTCGAGCACGTCGACCCGGCGCTGGTGGGCAACGACAGGGACCTGCTGGTCTCAGAGCTCTCCGGGCGGGCGACGATCATGGAGAAGGCGCAGGAGGCTGGGGTGGAGCTGGACGAGCTCTCCGCGCAGCGCACCGCGCAGCGGGTCAAGGAGCTCGAGCATCGCGGCTACCAGTTCGAGGCTGCCGACGGCTCCTTCGAGCTGCTGATGCGCCGCCAGTCCGGCCACTACGAGCGCCTCTTCGAGCTGGAGTCCTGGCGCGTGATCGTCGAGAAGCGTGCCCAGGGTGGAGTCGCCACCGAGGCGACGATCAAGCTGTGGGTGCCAGACCGCAAGACCGGGACGCGAATCGTGCGTACCGCTGAGGGCAACGGGCCGGTAAACGCGCTCGACAAGGCGCTGCGCGAGGCGATCGGGGAGATCCACCCGCACCTGCGCGACATCGAGCTGGTCAACTTCAAGGTGCGGATCCTCGACGAGGAGAAGGGCACGGGCGCGGTCACCCGCGTGCTGCTCGACAGCAGCGACGGCGATCTGAGCTGGGGCGCGATCGGCGTCTCGGAGAACGTGATCGAGGCCTCCTGGGAGGCGTTGGTGGACGCGATCGAGTATGGAATGCAGCCGGGCCGGCACACTGAGCGGCCGCCCGTGCTGAAGGGCTCCAGCGAGCCGACTACGTGAGCGAGCAGATCCCGCTGGCCCAGCCGGCAATCGGAGATGAGGAGGAGCGCGCGGTGCTGGAGGTGCTGCGTTCGCAGCGGCTCTCGCTTGGCCCGCGACTTGCCGAGTTCGAGCATGCGTTCGCGCGATTGGTTGGCGTGCCGCTGGCCAGTGCCGTCTCCAGCGGCACCGCCGGGCTGCACTTGGCGCTGCGGGCGGTTGGAGTGGGAGAAGGGGATGAGGTGGTGACCAGCCCGTTCTCCTTTGTGGCATCGGCCAACGCGGCTCTCTACGAGCGCGCGCGCCCGGTGTTTGCGGACATCGACCCGGTCACGTTGAACCTCGATCCGCGGGCCGCCGAGGCGGCGATCGGCCCCCGCACCGGCGCGCTACTGCCCGTTCACATCTTCGGCTATCCCGCGGAGATGCCGGCGTTTGAGGCGCTCGCCGAGCGTCACGGACTGGCGATCGTCGAGGACGCCTGTCAGGCGCTTGGCGCTCGGTACCCCGATGGGGTTGCGGTCGGTGGCCGCGGTCATCCTGCGGTGTTCGGCTTCTACGCCAACAAGCAGCTGACCACCGGCGAGGGCGGAATGATCACGCTCGCCGATCCCGTGCTGAAGGAGATCATCGACTCCGAGCGCAATCAGGGGCGCGCACCTAACATGGATTGGCTCGACCACGATCGGCTCGGCTTCAACTACCGTCTCTCGGACATCGCCTGCGCGATCGGGATCGCGCAGCTTGGCAAGATCGAGCAGACGCTCGCGCAGCGCGTGCATGTCGCCGAGCTCTACCGGCACGTACTGCACGGGATCGAGGGCCTGACGCTGCCGTGCGAGGACCGCGATGGCGCGGTGCGCGGGTGGTTCGTGTTCGTGGTGCAACTGCCGCACGGCGTGGATCGCGACGGCACTGTGCGCGAGCTTGCCGCGCGTGGCATCCAGAGCAAGCCCTATCTCCCGGCGATTCACCTGATGAGCTTCTACCGCGAGCGCTTCGGCTATCGCGAGGGCGAGTTCCCGGTCTGCGAGGACGTTGCAGCGCGCTCGCTGGCGCTGCCGTTCTTCCCTCAGATGAGCGAGGGCCAGGTGCAGCGCGTTGCGGCACAGCTCGCCGGCGTGCTTGGGCAGGAGCACGCCGTGGCGTCCTGAGGGCGCCCAGGCGCGAGGTCTCAGCGGGGTGCTCTGCCGGCAGAGCTCAGGTGATGCCCTGCAGCAGCTCGCGCGGCTTGAGCTGCAGCCCGTGCGCGAGCAGCACGATCGTCTCCAGTTGGGGCGAGCGCTTGGAGCGCTCCAGCAGACTGATCTCAGTGCGGTGCAGGCCACAGGCCTGCGCAAGGCCGTCCTGCGTTAGGCCCAGTTCCTCGCGCCGCGCTCGCAGGTTCGCGGCGAACTGTTCGCGTACCGTCAGCATTTAGTGGTTCGTCCTGCGAATTCGTTGGAGGACCACCAGGCCAGTGTCCCATCGCGATTGTGGTCAGTCGACATACAGACGTCACGGCTCGCCGGCGCGCAGCCGGCGGAGATCATGTCTCCTGGGCTGCTGGGGAGGAGGCGATCCATGCCTGCAGCAATCCGAGTGCGCGCTTGGATACCTTCGCGTCGCCAAGCCGCGCCGCATCCGTGAGCGCCAGAAGCTCGTGCATTTCCGGGTCGGCGGCGGCCAACGCGAGCACGCCGGCGTGCAGCGGACGCACTGCAACTCCACGCACGCGACCGCGTGGCTGGGGCCAAACTGGCTGTGGCGCGTCTGCGGAAACGCGCAGACGCTTGGCCAGTGCGGGAACCGCCCACGCCGTCGGCGTTCCACGTGCGCTCTTCCCCAAACTTGCAGGCGCTACGAACGCGAGCGCGTGCTCGAAGAGCTCTTCACAGCCGGCGATATCCACGTGACGGCGCTCGGGGTCAAATGCAGGCGTCGTCCCTAGGCGCCCGAGCGAACGCTGCACCGTGGCCAGCGGCATGTGCAGCTCACGCGCGAGCATGCGTACGGTCCACTCACCGGCACGGTGACGGAGCAGACCCAACACGACAAGAACATCCACGCCTCGCAAGGCTTGCGATGGTACCAGGCGAAGGATGCCCGGCTCACTATGGGGAACACACATGGACGTCGTGGTGAACTACTGAGGTTCGCTGTAGAGACTTGTGGAACGCGTTGGGGAGCGGCTCCTCGGCAGGCCGATAGAGTCTCGCCGCGATGTCCCGTTTCAGCGAGCCCCAGCATCCTGACTTCCGGCGTCTGAACACCTCGCTCGGCTTCGATCGCAGGCTCTGGCCGTTTGACGTCGAGCAATCTCAGGCGCACGCGCGCATGCTCGCGGCACGCGGAATCATCTCCGAGCAGGACCGCGATCAGCTGCTCGCCGGCCTGGATGCCGTCCGGCGCGAGCTCGAGCAGGATCGTTTCCCCTTCAGGGACGATGACGAAGACATCCACATGGCGATCGAGCGGCGCCTGACCGAGATCGCGGGTCCAGTCGGGGGCCGTCTCCACACAGCGCGCTCGCGCAACGACCAGGTTGCCACCGACGTGGCGATGTACACGCGCAAGGCAGCCGCCGACGCTCATGCCGCAGTTCAGCAGGTGATGGCAGTAGTGCTGGCGCGCGCCGAGGAGCATCTGGACTGGCCGATGCCCGGCTACACGCATCTCCAGCGCGCGCAGCCCGTCTATCTCGGCCACCACCTGCTCGCGTATTTCTGGATGCTCAGCCGCGATCGCTCCAGGTTCGACTTCGCCGCGCGCGAGGCCGGCCGAATGCCGCTGGGAGCGGGGGCGCTCGCGGGCGTCAGCTTCGACACCGACCGGGACATGGTCGCGCGGGAGCTGGGCTTTGAGGAGGTCGCGCCGAACTCGCTGGACGCGGTCTCCGGAAGAGACTTCGTGCTCGACTACCTTGGCGCTGCGTCCACTTGTGCCACGCATCTTTCGCGCCTGGGCGCAGAGCTCGTGCTCTGGTCGAGCGAGGAGTTCGCCTTCTGCGAGTTGCCCGACGCGTGGAGCTCGGGCTCCTCGATCATGCCGCAGAAGAAGAACCCCGATGCTGCGGAGCTGCTGCGCGCCAAGGCGCCGCGGATCGTCTCCCACCTCGCCGCGATGCATGGCGTGATGCACGCGCTGCCGCTGACCTACAACAAGGACATGCAGGAGGATAAGGAGCACCTCTTCGACGCCGCCGACACGCTGCAGCTCTGTCTGGCCGCCGCGGCGGGGATGCTGGAGGGTGCGCGCTTCGACGCGCAGCGTCTGCGGCAGGCCGCTGCGGACGAGATGATCGCGGCCACCGACATCGCTGACTTGCTGGTGCGCCACGGAATGCCATTTCGCCAGGCGCACGGCGTCGTGTCCGGCCTGGTTCGGAGCGCGGTGGAGAGTGGAAGGGCGCTTTCGCAGCTGAGCCCTGAGGAGCTTGCGCAGCACAGCGACGCCTTTGCCGGAGCCGAGCGCGCAAACGAGTACTACGCGGTGCTATCCCAGAGCTCTTGGCTGGAGTCGAAGGTCTCGCAGGGCGGAACCTCGCTGCCGCGGCTGCGCGAGCAGCTCACGCTGGCTAGGAGCGTCCTGAATGAAGAGCACGGGCGCTGAGGCACTGCCGGCGTCGAGCGCGCAGGTGCGCTCGCAGCAGCGGCTGGGACGCTCCTTCTACGAGCGCCCGGTGGTGCAGGTGGCGCGAGCTGATCGGCTGCACCGTTGCGCACGGCGACACTGCTGGCATTATCGTCGAGACCGAGGCCTACCACGACAGCGAGCCGGCAAGCCATGCCTTCGTGGGACTGACTGCACGCACCAGCACCCTGTTCGGGCCGCCGGGCAATGCTTACGTCTACCGCTCCTATGGCATTCACGCCCTGCTGAACGCCGTCTGCGAGCCGGTGGGGGTGGGCGCTGCGGTGCTGATCAGGGCGTTGCACCCGATCTCAGGGCTGCTGGAGATGCGCAAACGGCGCGGCGTTGGCAGCGATCTGGATCTCTGCTCAGGGCCCGGGAAGCTCACACAGGCTCTTGACGTGGAGCTGCACCAGAACGGCTCCAGCCTGCTCGACGGGCCGATCGCGATCTTCGCCGCCGCCGGCGTGGAGAGCATCGAGGTGCTCAGCGGACCACGGGTCGGAATCACCAAGGCGGTTGACCTGCCTTGGCGCTTCTGCCTTGCTGGCAGCCTGTACGTCTCGCGTCCGCGGCTCAGCTGACCGGCCGCAAACCGCGCTACCCGCCGCCCGCGCCTCCCGTGGGCGCGGTTGCTCCCCCGGTGGCACCGCTGGCCGGGGTGGACGGCGCTGTTTCGGGCGCCGGTGACGGGCTCGTGGTGCCCGAGCCGGAGCCGTTCGGGCTCTGCGTCGCCGGCGTGGATGGCGCCTGTGTCCGCGACGGTTCCCTCGTCGGCGTAGCTCCCTGGCCACCGGACGCTTCTTCGGCGGCGGATCCGCCTCCAGTGCCGGCATGGCCGTGAGCGTGCGCGGTGCCGCCACCGGCCTGACTGCCGAATGGCGTAGTCGTCGTAGAGGTGGCAGTCGTGTCGCCCGAGCCGCCATGGCCGGCGCCTTTGGCCGCTTCTTCGCGTTCGATCCCGATCGCGGAGAGCATGAAGTCTTTCCAGATCAGCGCCGGGAAAGTTCCGCCATAGACCGGCTGGCCGCCGAAGTCGGTAGTCATCGGCTTGGCGCCTTCGGGATAGCCGACCCATACCGCGACGGTGTACTTGCTGTCCCAACCGACGAACCACGCGTCGACGTAGTTAGAGGTCGTGCCGGTCTTGCCGGCGGCAAACTGTCCGATCGCCGCCGAAGTGCCGGTGCCGTGCTGGATCACGGCCTCGAGCATCTGGGTCTCGGTTTCGGCGATTCCCGCAGGCAGGATCTGACGCACGTGCGTGTGGTTGACTTCGCGATGGCGGCCGTTGGGGAGGCTGTGCGTTGGGTCGCTGACTTCCTGAATGCCGACAGGCAGGCCTTCGCCGCCCGCGAGCGTGCCGCTCACGCGCTGGCCGCCGTGCGCGATCGTCTCGTAGGCGTGGGCCATGTCCAGTGGGGTGACGCCGATTTTCAGGCCGCCGATCGTCATCGCGTAGTTGGTGGATATCGGGGTGGTGATGCCCATCTGGTGCGCGATGCGCGCGATCTTGCGCGTTCCCACCTTGATTCCGACTTCGGCGAAGATCGAGTTGTCGGAGACCTCGGTAGCGCCGATCAGAGTGTTGGTGCCCGTGTAGGAGCCTTCGTCGTTGTGGACGACGAAGACTTCACTTGAGTCTGGGACGTGGAAGGTCTTCACCTTCGAGGTCCACTCCGAGTAGGGGGAGATGCCGTCCTCCAGCGCGGCGGCGAGATCGAATGCCTTGAAGGAGGAGCCAGGCTGCCGCTCTCCCTCGGTGGCGAGGTTGAATGGGCTTTCTTCAAAGTTGCGACCGCCGACCATCGCGCGCACGTCGCCCGTCGAGTTTTCAATCGCAACCAGCGAGGCGGTGGGGCCGCTCGGGCTTTCCAGATAGGAGTTGACTGCCCGTTCGGCGGCGCGCTGGAGGCCGAGGTCGAGAGTGGTCTTGACGTGCAGGCCACCGTCAAAGGCCAGCCCGGCGCCGTACTTGGAGATCACCTGCTGGTCGACCCAGCTCGTAAAGTAGCCGCTGTCGACTCCTTCGGCCAGCTGTTCGCGGGGAGGCTGGACCTCCTGCCCGGTGGGCAGCGGCTGGTTGATGCTTTCGGTGTACATCTCCTTGTCGATGTAGCCCTGGGCGAGCATCTCCTGCAGCACCAGGTTGCGCCGTTCGCGGGCGGCCAGCGGATGTTCGATCGGGTTGTACTCGGTCGGCGACTGCACCATGCCCGCCAGCAGCGCGGCCTGCCAGGGCTTGATGTCGCTGACACACAGGTGCTGCGGGGTGCCGCAGCCGTGGTTTTCGGCTTCCTGGCCGAAGTAGGTGCGCGCAGCCGACTCGATCCCGTAGGCGCCGTTGCCGTAGTAGATCGAGTTGAGGTACTCGGTGATGATCTTTTCCTTGCTCCAGCGGTGGTCGAGGTGGAAGGCGAGCGCCGCCTCGCGGAGCTTCTCGAAGATCGTGCGCTTGCCCTGGGCTTCCAGTGCGTTCTTTACGAACTGCTCCTCGATCGTGGAGGCGCCCTGTACGCCGCCACCGCCGATCACGTCGTGCAGGACCGCACGGCCGAGCGAGCGCAGGTCCACGCCTTCGTTGCTGTAGAAGCGCTTGTCCTCGATCGAGATCACCGCGTTCTTGACGATCCGGGGGATCTGTTTGGGGGCCAGCAGGATCTGGTTGCGCCTGCTCAGCACCGCAAGCAGATGTCCGCGGTCGTCGACGAGCACGGAGTTGTGGGCGTTGCGGTACTGCACCTGGTCTTCGAAGCCGTGCAGGTCGGAGGTCACCGCCATGAACATGCCGAACACGAAGGAGATGCCGCCCAGCACGAGGACTGCGAACAGGATCGCCAGCAGCCGCACCCACTTGATGCGCGGACGCGAGCGGCGGCGTGCCTGCCAGGCGTGAGCGCGCACCCGCCAGCTCAGGCGGGCCGAGGCGATCGCACGCTGGAACAGGTTGCCGAGGGGCGGCGTGCTCGAGGGCTGACGCCGCCGTCGCGCGCCACGCCTGCTTCGAGGCGGAACGGTCGAGCTCACGCGCAGCTGCTCACCGAATACATGTCGAGAAGCGGGATGTCGTATCGGTCATGCCCGGTGGTCCTGTCGATCGTCCTTGGTCATCTGATCGCCAAGAGCTGAGCCGCCGCAACGATCCAGGCGCTTGCACGCCGTGAGCGGCAGAGCGGACAGCGCCGCTCACCTCTGGCAGCGCCGGCCCGCTTGGATCGCGAGAGTCTAGCATTGGCGCCCGCATGCAGAGCAACCCACAAAAGCCCGCCGCGCAGGCGATGAGCCTGCTGGCAAATGTCGTCGACAGCCTGCCCGACGGCGCCCTGCAGGAGCGGCTTGCCGCCGCGAGAGCGGAGGCTCGACCGCTGCGCGTGAAGCTCGGGATCGATCCGACAGCGCCGGACATCCATCTCGGCCACGCGGTCGTGCTGCGCAAGCTGCGTGAGTTTCAGGACCACGGTCATCGCGTCGTGCTGATCGTGGGGGACACCACCGCGCAGGTCGGCGATCCCTCGGGTCGCTCGACGCTGCGGCCGATCCTCTCCACGGAGGAGATCGAGCGCAATGCGGCGAGCTTCCACGAGCAGGCGCTGAAGATCTTGGACCCCTCCAGCGAGCGCCTTGAGATCAGGCGCAACGGCGAGTGGCTGCAGATGGCTCTGGGAGAGCTGCTGGCGCTGATGCGTACCACGACCGTGGCGCAGATCCTCGAGCGCGACGACTTCGCCAAACGCCTGGCGGCCGGCCAGCCAGTTTCGGTGCTGGAGATGATGTACCCGCTATTGCAAGGCTACGACTCGGTCGCGGTGCGAGCCGACGTCGAGCTCGGCGGGACAGACCAGAAGTTCAACCTGCTGCTCGGCCGCGACATCCAGCGCGCATACGGCCAGCCTGGCCAGGCGATCGTGACGATGCCGATCCTGGTTGGCGTCGACGGCAAGCGCAAGATGTCCAAGTCGCTTGGCAACCACATCGGCATCACCGACGAGCCGGCGGAGATGTACGGCAAGACGATGTCGATCCCCGACGCGGCGATGGAGGAGTACTTCAGGCTGCTGCTCAGCCGCGAGACGCCGACCGATCTGGGCCCGCGAGACGCCAAGCGGCTGCTCGCGCGCGAGGTCGTGACCTGGCTGCACGGTCCGCAGCAGGCGCAGGACGCGCAGGAGGCGTTCGACCGGCTGTTCGTGGAAGGCAAGGAGCCCGAGGACATGCCGGAGTACCGCGTCACAGCGGACGGGGAGCCAGTGCACCTCCCGGGGCTGATCGCCGAGGCGTTCGGCCTCTCGCGCTCGGAGGCGCGGCGGATGTTCGCGCAAGGCGCCGTGCAGCTGGGCGATCGACGCCTGGGCGCCAAGGAGCAGGACGTGCCCGCAGAGCAGCTGGATGGCCAGGTGCTGCGGGTCGGCAGGCGGCGCTTCTGCCGCCTGCGCGTAGCCTGACCCCGCGTTCCGTCCGCCGATCGCGTATCATCTCCGGCGCTGGCGCTCTTCGGAGCGCTTGCTGGCGTCAGACGGCATCGAGGCGCGATTGTCGAAGCATGCCGTCTAGCGCTATACTCCCTTGTCGGCCTGCAGCCGCCTTAGGGCGCAGGGCCTCTTGTCGGTCCTCCTCGGAGCAACCCTCCGGAGATGGCTTGGCGGTCTTTGAAAACTCAACAGCATGCGCACTTGCGATCTGAATGGATCGCGGTGTGCGTCCAGGTTCGACCCGTCACCGCGGGGCGCTTGCGCGTTCGTGGTGGCGGAAACAAGAGTCAAGTAGGAACCCCGTCATGGTGCGGGACCGACGTGTATACGGTCCCGTCTGTCGTTGTGGCCCGGCTTCGCCGGCGTCGCATCGGCTATTCCATGACAGCTTTTCGTGAAGTTCTTCACGGAGAGTTTGATCCTGGCTCAGGACGAACGCTGGCGGCGTGCCTAACACATGCAAGTGGAGCGACGGACCAGGGCTTGCCCTGGGGCCAAGCCGCGAACGGGTGAGTAACACGTGGGTTACCTGCCCCGATGACCGGGACAACCCGAGGAAACTCGAGCTAATACCGGATGTGCCCGCAAGGGTAAAGGAAGCCTCGGCCTCCGCATTGGGATGGGCCCGCGGCCCATTAGCTTGTTGGTGGGGTAATGGCCTACCAAGGCAACGATGGGTAGCTGGTCTGAGAGGACGATCAGCCACACTGGGACTGAGACACGGCCCAGACTCCTACGGGAGGCAGCAGTGGGGAATCTTGCGCAATGCGCGAAAGCGTGACGCAGCAACGCCGCGTGGGGGAAGAAGGCTTTCGGGTTGTAAACCCCTTTCAGTTGGGACGAAGCTTCGCCGGTGAATAGCCGGCCGGAGTGACGGTACCTTCACAAGAAGCACCGGCTAACTACGTGCCAGCAGCCGCGGTAATACGTAGGGTGCAAGCGTTGTCCGGAATTATTGGGCGTAAAGAGCGTGTAGGCGGCCTCATCAGTCCGCTGTGAAAGTCCAGGGCTCAACCCTGGGATGCCGGTGGATACTGTGAGGCTAGAGTCCGGAAGGGGCGAGTGGAATTCCTGGTGTAGCGGTGAAATGCGCAGATATCAGGAGGAACACCGATGGCGAAGGCAGCTCGCTGGGACGGTACTGACGCTGAGACGCGAAAGCGTGGGGAGCAAACAGGATTAGATACCCTGGTAGTCCACGCTGTAAACGATGGGCACTAGGTGTGGGGGGTGTCGACTCCCCCTGTGCCGAAGCTAACGCATTAAGTGCCCCGCCTGGGGAGTACGGCCGCAAGGCTAAAACTCAAAGGAATTGACGGGGGCCCGCACAAGCAGCGGAGCATGTGGTTTAATTCGACGCAACGCGAAGAACCTTACCTGGGCTTGACATGTGAGTGACAGGTGTGGAAACACACCCTCCCTTCGGGGCACTTTCACAGGTGGTGCATGGCTGTCGTCAGCTCGTGTCGTGAGATGTTGGGTTAAGTCCCGCAACGAGCGCAACCCCCGTCGCATGTTGCCAGCATTTAGTTGGGGACTCATGCGAGACTGCCGGTGACAAACCGGAGGAAGGTGGGGACGACGTCAAGTCATCATGCCCCTTATGTTCAGGGCTACACACGTGCTACATTGGCGCGTACAGAGGGCTGCGATACCGCGAGGTGGAGCGAATCCCTTAAAGCGCGTCTCGGTTCGGATTGCAGGCTGAAACTCGCCTGCATGAAGGTGGAGTTGCTAGTAATCGCGGATCAGCATTGCCGCGGTGAATACGTTCCCGGGCCTTGTACACACCGCCCGTCACACCACGGGAGTGAGCAACACCCGAAGCCGGTGGCCTAACCCGCAAGGGAGGGAGCCGTCGAAGGTGGGGCTCGTGACTGGGGTGAAGTCGTAACAAGGTAGCCGTAGCGGAAGCTGCGGCTGGATCACCTCCTTTCTAGGGAGCGCCTTCGGGCGCCCCGATCCTGCGGCCTGCCGGTCTGAGATCTTCGCGATCTCGCAAAGACCGTCATGGTGTCAAAGCGGATCGGGCCTAGCATGTCGACCGAACCTGGCCTGCACGCTCCTGCGCGAGCACGGATCCCTCCCTACTGGGTTTTCGTCTCACGCAAGGGCATAAACGACTGCAGGGCATGCTGTTGAGTTTTGAGAGACCGGCGTCCGCCGGCGGTGGCCGCAAGCGCGTCATGCGCTCGCAACCAAGTCATCGGCGGCCGGCGCGATGAAGCCTCTCCACGGTCCTTGAAAACTGCACAGAAGCCACAGCCAGCCGCATCGATAAGCGCGGCTGGCAAAACGGGTATCACCGTGCCGCTTCGACCTTCGGGTCGGGGACGGCAAGATCACCGTCAAGATAGTAAGGGCACATGGTGGATGCCTTGGCACCAAGAGTCGATGAAGGGCGTGAACGGCTGCGATAAGCCACGGTTAGGCGCTGAATAGCCTGTGACCCGTGGATTCCCGAATGGGGAAACCCAACGTTGGTAATGCGACGTTATCCCTGGCTGAACACATAGGCCGGTGGAAGACAAGCGGGGGAAGTGAAACATCTCAGTACCCCGAGGAAAGGAAATCAACAGAGACTCCCTGAGTAGTGGCGAGCGAAAGGGGATTCAGCCCAAACCCTGCGGATGTAAGCGGACATGCGTTGTCCGTGGGGGGTTGTAGGACGTCTGGTCCGAGCCATGTCCGGTTCGGCGGAAGTTACAAAGTCATGTGGTAGTCGAAGCGTGTGGAACCGCGCACCATAGAGGGCAACCGTCCCGTAGACGAAACTGCATGGCCTTCCGCAGATGTTCCTGAGTAAGTCCGCACCCGTGAAACGCGGACTGAACCTGGGGGGACCACCCTCCAAGGCTAAGTACTCCTTGGTGACCGATAGCGGACAAGTACCGTGAGGGAAAGGTGAAAAGTACCCCGGAAGGGGAGTGAAATAGTACCTGAAACCGCGTGCCTACAAGCGGTGGGAGCAATCTTTGATTGTGACCGCGTGCTTTTTGCATAACGAGCCGGCGAGTTACTCGTCTGCGGCAAGGTTAAGCGATGAGCGGAGCCGTAGCGAAAGCGAGTCCTAACAGGGCGACTAAGTCGTAGGCGGTATACCCGAAACTGAGCGAGCTACCCATGGGCAGGCTGAAGCGGGGGTAAGACCTCGTGGAGGGCCGAACCGACCTAGGTTGAAAACTGGGCGGATGACCTGTGGGTCGGAGTGAAAGGCTAATCAAGCTCAGTGATATCTGGTTCTCTCCGAAATATATTTAGGTATAGCCTCAGATAAATTGCGTGGTGGCCGTAGAGCACTGTTTGGACTAGGGGCCCTACCAGGTTACCGACTTCAGGCAAACTCCGAAGACCATCACGTTTACTCTGGGAGTCAGTTGCTGGGGGATAAACTTCAGCGTCGAAAGGGAAACAGCCCAGACCGCCAGCTAAGGTCCCTAAGTACTAGCTAAGTGGGAAACGATGTCCGAGTGCATAGACAACCAGAAGGTTGGCTTAGAGGCAGCCATCCTTGAAAGAGTGCGTAACAGCTCACTGGTCAAGTGTTCGGGCGCGGACAATGTAACGGGGCTCAAGCTAGTCACCGAAGCTGCGGGTGTGTGAGGCCTTCGGGCCGATCACGCGGTAGGAGAGCGTTCCCAAGCCAGTAAAGCGGCGGCGTAAGCCAGCCGTGGAGGCTTGGGAAGTGAGAATGCCGGCATAAGTAACGAAAGAAGGGTGAGAATCCCTTCCACCGATTGCCCAAGGATTCCTGAGTAAAGTTCGTCTGCTCAGGGTTAGTCGGGACCTAAGGCGAGGCCGAAAGGCGTAGTCGATGGCCAACAGGTTGATATTCCTGTACCACGTCGCTTCCGTTTGACCGATGGGGGGACGAGGAAGGCTAAGGGAACCCAGGCGATGGTTGTCCTGGGCCAAGCGTGTAGGGGTGGGTCTGTTAAATGCAGACTCGCATAACCTGAGACGTGATGGCAGCTGGCACTTAGCCGGCGAGTCCCTGACGCCATACCTCCAAGAAAAGCCTCTAGGGAGGAAGCGCGTGCCCGTACCAAAACCGACACAGGTGGGCAAGTAGAGAATACTAAGGTGATCGAGATAACCCTCGTTAAGGAACTCGGCAAAATCGCCCCGTAACTTCGGGATAAGGGGCGCCCCGGTAGGGTGAAACCACTTGCTGGTGGAGCCCGATGGGGCCGCAGTGAATTGGCTGAAGCGACTGTTTACCAAAAACACAGGTCTCTGCTAAGTCGTAAGACGACGTATAGGGGCTGACGCCTGCCCGGTGCCGGAAGGTTACGTGGAGGTGTTAGGGCTTGACCCGAAGCACCGAAGCTAAGCCCCGGTAAACGGCGGCCGTAACTATAACGGTCCTAAGGTAGCGAAATTCCTTGTCGGGTAAGTTCCGACCTGCACGAATGGCGTAACGACTTCAGCGCTGTCTCAACGAGGGGCTCGGTGAAATTGCAGTCTCGGTGAAGATGCCGAGTACCCGCGGCTAGACGGAAAGACCCCGTGAACCTTTACTACAACCTGGTATTGGGATTCGATGCATTTCGCTCAGAATAGGTGGGAGGCTTTGAAGTGTCGGTTGCGGCCGGCATGGAGCCAACTTTGAGATACCACCCTTGGTGTATTGGGTTTCTAACAGCATTCCGTGAATCCGGGTGCTGAACAGTTCCAGGCGGGTAGTTTGACTGGGGCGGTCGCCTCCCAAAATGTAACGGAGGCGCACAAAGGTTCCCTCAGTACGGTTGGAAATCGTACGTAGAGCGCAAAGGTAGCAAGGGAGCTTGACTGCGAGACCGACAGGTCGAGCAGGTGCGAAAGCAGGTCTTAGTGATCCGGCGGTAGCAAGTGGAAGTGCCGTCGCTCAACGGATAAAAGGTACTCCGGGGATAACAGGCTTATCGGGCCCAAGAGTCCACATCGACGGCCCGGTTTGGCACCTCGATGTCGGCTCGTCGCATCCTGGGGGTGAAGTCGCTCCCAAGGGTTGGGCTGTTCGCCCATTAAAGCGGTACGCGAGCTGGGTTCAGAACGTCGTGAGACAGTTCGGTCCCTATCTGCCGTGGGCGTTGGAGAGTTGAGAGGATTCGTCCCTAGTACGAGAGGACCGGGATGAACGCACCTCTGGTGTATCTGTTGTCCTGCCAAGGGCATTGCAGGTTAGCTACGTGCGGATCGGATAACCGCTGAAAGCATCTAAGCGGGAAGCCGGCCTCAAGATGAGCTCTCCCATCCCCTTGAGGGAGTAAGACCCCTGGTAGACCACCAGGTTGATAGGCCAGATCTGGAAGGGCGGTGACGCCTGCAGGAGACTGGTACTAATGGGTCGAGGGCTTGACGGATTTTTGATTTTTTCGGTTGGTACCCAGTGGCGCTGTGCAGTTTTGAAGGACCTGGACGGTCTCTCGAGATTTTCCGGTGGCTTTGGCGAGGGGGAAACACCTCTTCCCATTCCGAACAGAGCAGTTAAGCCCCTCAGCGCCGATGGTACTTGGCCCGCAAGGGCCCGGGAGAGTAGGACGCCGCCGGTTTTTATTGCAGCAGTCGAGCCGCCCCCGGGCGGCTCGACTTGTTTAGCGCAGTTATGGCTCGCGGAGGCTTTGGCGGCGCGAAATTTCCTGATGGAGAGATCAACAACGATCAGAGCTACGGCGCGTCTCGGCGGCGGTAGGCGCAGGAAAGGCACGCATGGTCGGCGGCGTGCGGCGGTGGCCGTCCCGCTCGCCGACCGGGCTCAGGCAGACCTGCTCCCGCGCCGGCACAGAGCCACCACGGCGTCGCTCCTGCGTGCGCCAGGCGGCTTTGAGCCGCTCCCGGTGCGGATGCTGTGCGAGTGCAGGCTCCTGGTCGACCTCCCAGTCGACGTCGTGGTCGTGCTCGACGATCAAGAGCGAATGCGCTGCAGCAAGCACCGCCCGGGAGCGGCGCGCAAGATTGGTTTGGAGATCGGAAGGGAACATGTGTTCGACTGTACGGGTGGCTCCGGACAGAACAGGGGTTCGACGCCGCCGGTTGTGTGCCCGCGAGCTAAGATCCGCATTGTGGAGCCGTTTTTGGGCCGCCCGAGATGCAACGCCGCTTGCAGTGGTGTTGCGCGCCGGCGGCGGCACGGCCGGGGTAGGGAGGTAGTGGGCTTCCGAGCGCGTAATGGACAGACACCATGACTGTTAGGCTTGCAACGCCCCGCAGATCTCGCTTGGGGGCAAGGGGCGCGGAGAAGATGGAGAAGTTCGTTATCGAAGGCGGCGCTCCCCTCTCAGGCACGCTTGCCCCGGCCGGGAACAAGAACGGCGCGCTTCCGATTCTGGCCAGCTGCCTGCTGACCTCTGAGGAGGTGCGGGTCGGCAACGTGCCTCGAATTCGCGACGTGGACGCGATGCTCGCGATCCTGGAGGAGATTGGCGTGCAGGTCTCCTGGACTGGCGCGAATGAGATCACGCTCTGCGCGTCCGGCGCCGGCGATCGCGTTGCGCTTGACGTTGAGCTTGCCGAGCAGATTCGCGCGTCCTTCCTGCTGGCCGGACCGCTGCTAGCGCGCTTTCGCCGCGCCGTGATGCCCCCGCCTGGCGGCGATGTGATCGGCCGTCGCCGGCTGGACCCGCATCTCGACGCTTTCCGGGCGATGGGGGCGCAGATCGAGAGCGGACGCGACATCGTGCTGCATGCGCCCGGCGGCTTGCGGCCCAGTGACGTCTTCATGGACGAGCCCTCGGTGATGGCCACCGAGAACGCGCTGATGGCTGCGGCGCTGACGCCGGGCGCGACGGTGATCCGCAACGCTGCCTGCGAGCCGCATGTGCAGGACCTCGCGCGGATGCTCGTGAAGATGGGCGCTGACATCCACGGGATCGGCTCGAACCTGATCACTGTCGAGGGCGCCGAGAGCCTCCACGGTTGCGTCCACGAGGTTGCGCCGGATCACATCGAGATCGGCAGCTTCATAGCGCTGGCTGGCGTGACCGGCGGCGAGCTGCGGATCGCCGGCACCGTTCCCGACGACCTGCGGATGATCCGTTTGGTTTTCGAGCGCATCGGCCTGCGCACCGAGCTCGACGGCAATGACGTGCTCGTGCCCGGCGGCCAGAAGCTGATCGTGCAGGCCGACGTCGGCGAGTACAAGAGCAAGATTCAGGACGGCCCCTGGCCCGCCTTCCCTGCCGACCTGACCTCGATCGCGGTCGCGTTGGCGACCCAGGCAGAGGGTTCGATCCTCGTGCACGAGTGGATGTTCGAGAACCGTCTGATCTTCACCGACAAGCTGATCCTGATGGGAGCGGACATCGTGATGTGCGACCCGCACCGTGCGATTATCACTGGCCCGCGCCGGCTGCGCGGAGAGCGCGTGGAGTCTCCGGACATCCGTGCCGGGATGGCGATGCTGCTCGCCGCGCTGTGTGCGGACGGGCGCAGCGAGATCGGGAACGTGCGCCAGATCGATCGTGGCTACGAGCGCATCGATGAGCGCCTGCGGGAGCTCGGTGCGCGCATCGAGCGCGTCGCGATTGAGCCCGACGGGCAGCGCGTCTGAAAGACGGCTGCACGGCCCGAGGTGTTAGGGGCCGCGGCGCGACGATGGATAGGCTCTGCCCGCAGTGATTCATCCGATTCCCAGCGGCACCCGGGACGTGCTCCCCGACGAGATGCGCGAGCTGCGCCAGATCAGCGATGCGCTGCGCTGCGGCTTTGAAGACCACGGCTACGGCGAGGTCTACACGCCGGCGCTCGAGTACGAGGAGGTGCTCTCGCGTGCGGACATGGCGGAGGCCGCGCCCGCCTACAGAACATTTGATGAGACGGGCGCGATGCTTGCGCTGCGCTCGGACATGACGGTGCCGATCGCGCGCGTCGTCTCCACCCGATATCCCGACTCGCAGGTGCCGCTGCGCTTCTGCTACCTGGCGCACTGCTACAGGCGCGTGCGCCCGCAGCGCGGCCAGTCGCGCGAGCTGCTGCAGGCCGGGATCGAGCTGATCGGAGCGCCCGCGCCCGAGGGTACCGTTGAGGCGCTCACGGTTCTCTGCCGCACGCTGGAGCGTGCCGGGTTGAAGGACTTTCGCGTCGGCCTCGGCGACGCATCTCTGTTTCCCACGCTGATGGAGGGTCTAGGGATCGGAGCGGCGCAGCGCGAGGAGCTGCTCGACGCGCTCGTCCAGCGGGACTTCGTCGCGCTGGAGCGCTGCCTTAGCTCGGCAGATCTGCCAGCGCAGGCCCGGGCCAGCTTGCTGGAGGTGCCGCAGCTACGGGGCGGCGCCGAGGTGCTTGAGCACGCGCCCGGACCCGTTGCCACCGCCGTTTCAGGGATGCGCGAAGTGGGGGAGAGACTTCCGGGTGACGTCGCTGCGCGTGTGATCTTCGATCTTGGCCTGGTGCGCAGCATCGGCTACTACACAGGTGCGGTCTTCGAGGTCTACGACCCGGCGCTCGGGGCTCCGCTGGGTGGCGGCGGCCGCTACGACGACCTGCTCGGCCGCTTCGGGCGCCCACTGCCCGCCGTCGGCTTCGCGCTCGGCGTCGAAGCGCTGCACGTCGCGCTCGCTGGTGAGGAGCGCGGCACCGGAGCGATGCTGGAATGAGCACACAGCCCGCACTCGGCAAGCTGATGATCGCGGTCCCGCGCGGCGCGCTGCTGACCGAGACGCTCGACGTGCTCGACAGCCTCGGCCTGGACACCGCGGAGATGCGCGAGAACGACCGCAAGCTGCTGTTCGACCAGATCGGGACCCTGCCTGGCGGTGACGGTGCGCAGACCGAGATCGGCGCGATTACGATGCGTCCCTCCGACGTGCCGACCTACGTCGAGGCCGGCTCTGCCGATCTCGGGGTGACCGGCAAGGACGTGTTGCTGGAGCAGGTCGGCTTCGGCGGCGGTGCCAGCGGGCGCGAGGTCTACGAGCTGCTGGACCTCGGCTATGGCGGCTGCACGATGGTGCTGGCTACCAAGGCGGGGGAGAATGCCGCCGGCGAGAACCCTGCCGCGGAGGCGCTGCGCCGCCTTGGCGTGATGCGGATCGCGACCAAGTACCCCCGCATCGCCCTCGCGCACATGGAGCAGACCGGCAGGCAGGCGGAGATCGTGGAGGTCAAGGGCTCCGTCGAGCTGGCGCCGCTGACCGGGCTGGCCGAGGCGATAGTGGACCTCACCGCGACCGGCACCACCCTGCGCGAGAACGGCCTGGTGGTCAGGGAGGAAATTGTGCACTGCACGGCGCGGCTGATCGCCAACCCGGTCGCGCACAAGCTGAAGGCCGGCGCGGTGAAGGACGTGATGGGACGTCTGCGTGCAGGTTGACAGGCTCTCGCGAGCGCGCGCACAGCAGCTTGGGCCGGCCGGCGTGGCCGCGCAGGTGCGCGCCCTGATCCCGGGCGTGGAGTCAGTGAGCGGGCAGGTACGTGAGATCCTCGCCCAGGTACAGCGAGACGGCGATGCCGCCGTGCTGGAACTGACCAGCCGCTTTGATTTGAAGGGCGAGGCCACGCGCGAGCTGCTGGTCTCGCCTTCCGAGCTGGACGAGGCGATCAAGGCGATGGACCGCGAGGTGATCGCCGGGCTGCAGGTCGCCATCACCAACGTGGCCGAGGTCGCAAGCTCCACTGCGGGGATCGATTTCACCACCAGCTTGCCGCAGGGTCACTCCGTCACGCTGCGCGAGCTGCCCGTCGACTCCGCCGCGGTCTATGTGCCGGGCGGTCGCGCGCCATATCCCAGTACCGCCGTGATGGGCGTGGTGACCGCGCGTGCGGCGGGCGTGCTCGACGTATGCGTCTGCTCGCCGCCCGGCCCGGGTGCAGACATCGATCCGGTTGTTCTCGGCGCCTGTCGCCTGCTCGGCGTGGAGCGCGTCTACCGGATGGGCGGCGCCCAGGCGATCGCCGCGCTTGCGTACGGCACGCAGACCGTGCGGCGCGTGGACGTGATCGTCGGTCCCGGCAACCTCTATGTGCAGGAGGCCAAGCGCCAGCTCTCCGACCGCGTCGGCATCGACTCGATCGCCGGGCCGAGCGACCTCGTGGTCGCCTTCGGCGGCGATGCTGACCTGGAGCTGGTGGCGCTGGATCTCCTGGCTCAGGCAGAGCACGGGCAGGGTAGCCTGGTGGTGGCAGTCTGCCCACACGAGCAGGTGCTCGACGAGCTGGAGATGCAGCTCAACCGCCTCGGTGAAGGTCACGCAGGCATAGAGAACGCGGCGTTCTCCGCCGTCTGCAGCGACGACGCCGCGGATGCCGTGGCGATCGCCGACGCAATCGCGCCCGAGCATCTCGAGCTGATCGGCGCCGAAGTGGAGGCGCTGGCGCCCACTGTCAGGCACGCCGGCTGCCTGTTCGTGGGGGCGGGCTCAGCGACGGCGTTCGGCGACTACGTGGCCGGGTCCAACCACATCCTGCCAACCGGCGGCGCCGCCCGCTTCTCCTCGGTCTTGAACGCCGGCACCTTCAGGCGCCGGATGGCCGAGGTGCGCGTCCCTGAGGAGTCGGCTCGCATGCTCGCCGCCGCCGCTGCGCCGGTGGCGCGGGCCGAGGGTTTCGAGCTGCACGCGCTCTCGATGCTTGCCCGTGCGGAGAGCCAGGAAGCCTCCGAGGCGACCTCCGCGCAGCCGATGGGCGAGAATCCCTGATCATGAGCCGCACCGCCACGATCGAGCGCAAGACCGGTGAGACCGACGTCAAGCTCACGCTGAGCCTCGACGGCTCCGGCAAGGGGTCGCGCAGCACCGGCGTGGGCTTCTTCGACCACATGCTCGACCTGCTTGCGAGGCACGGTGGGCTTGACCTCGAGGTGCAGGTCACCGGCGACCTTCAGACCGGCGCACACCACACTGTGGAGGACGCTGCGCTCGCGCTCGGCCAGGCACTCGACGCTGCCCTCGGAGAACGCACCCAGATCTCCCGTTACGGCTGGGCGGTGATCCCGATGGACGAGGCCAGGGCGAGCTGCGCGATCGACCTCTCGGGCCGCCCGTTCACGCTCTTCGATGCGGCGCTGCCTGCCGGCAGCACGGGCGGCTTCGAGCACGAGCTGGCCGAGGAGTTTTTCCGCGCGCTGGCCAACTCGGCCAAGCTCACACTTCATGTGCAGGTGCAGGCCGGCAGCAACGCCCACCACATGATCGAGGCCGCGTTCAAGGCGCTGGCCAGGGCGCTGCGGCAGGCCGTGGCGATCGACCCGACCGAGACGGGCGTGCCCAGCACCAAGGGCACTCTCACCGCGTGAGCGTACGGCCCAGCATCGCCGTAATCGATTACGGCATGGGTAACCGCCGCTCGGTCGAAAAGGCGTTGCAGTGCGTCGGTGCGGACGCGTTCGTCACCCGGCAGCCGGCGGAGCTCCAGCGCGCCGACGGCCTGCTCCTGCCCGGCGTGGGCGCTTTCCCGGCCGCGATGGAGGTGATCGAGCGCCTGGGCCTCGATGCGTTGTTGCGCGAGTGCGCGCAGGCGGGCATGCCGCTGTTCGGCAGCTGCATGGGCATGCAGCTGCTCTTCGAGGGCTCCGAGGAGCACGGCGGTGCGGCCGGCCTTGGACTGCTCCCGGGCGTCGTGCGTCGACTCGATGCTCAGGGTCAGAAGCTGCCGCACATCGGCTGGAGCGAAGTCATGCGCGTGCGCGACTCGCCGATCTGGCGCGATCTGCCGCCACGGATCTACCTCTACCACGTCCACAGCTACGTGCCGCATGCAGCCGATCCCGACACGGTGATCGCCACCGCGCAGTACGGCGAGACATTCGCCGCGGTCGTCGGCCAAGGAAACGTCTACGGCGCTCAGTCGCACCCGGAGAAGTCCTCCGCGCACGGGCTGCGTTTGCTGGCCAACTTCGTCTCGATCTGCGCGGAGCGCTCCGGCGCCCATGCGGCGGCCGCATGATTCTCTACCCGGCGATCGACATCCTTGGCGGCAAGGCGGTGCGCCTGACCAAGGGCGACTTCGACGCCAAGAAGGTATACGAGCAGGACCCGCTGCAGGCGGCGGCAGCATGGGTCGCCGACGGCGCCGACCACCTCCACGTCGTGGACCTGGATGGCGCCAAGGACGGAGAGCCGAGGAACCTCGGCAACCTGCGCCGGATCGTCGGCGAGCTCGGTGTGCCTGTCCAGTACGGCGGTGGCCTGCGGACCCTGGAGGCGATCGAAGGGGCGCTGGAGGCGGGCGCGCAGCGCGCGATCATCGGCACCGCCGCCTTCACCGACCCCGATCTGCTTGACGCTGCGCTCGCGCGCTGGCCGGGCCAGATCGCGGTCTCCGTCGACGTGCGCGGTGGGGAGGTCGCGACCGCGGGCTGGACGCAGAGCACCGGCAAGGGTGCAGCAGAGGTGATCGACGAGTTGGCCGCGCGTGGCGCGAACGATCTGGTCTACACCGACGTCGACCGGGACGGGATGCTGGAGGGCCCGAACCTGGGGAGCTTCGCCGTACTTGTGGCAGGCGCGAAAGGCGCGCGGCTGATCTACTCCGGCGGCATCGGCTATCTGCGCGACCTGGAGGCGCTTGCGAGCCTGCCCGGGGGCGCCCCGGCCGGCGTGATCGTCGGCAAGGCGCTGTACGAGCGGCGCTTCACCGTCGCCGAGGCGATGCAGGCGCTCGCCGCCCGCGCCTGACCCGCGCGGCGCTACCGTGTCATCCGTGCATCTCAAGCGCGTCATCCCCTGCCTGGACGTCGACGCCGGCCGTGTGGTCAAGGGCGTCGAATTCCTGGACATCAAAGACGCCGGCGATCCTGTCGAGCTGGCCGCGCATTACGACCGGGAAGGCGCCGACGAGCTCGTCTTCCTCGACATCACCGCCACCCACGAACGGCGCGAGACGATCGTCGAGCTGGCGCGCCGCACCGCGAACGAGGTCTTTGTGCCGTTCACGATCGGCGGCGGCATCCGCTCGGTCGGCGACGCGCAGGACGTGCTGGACGCCGGGGCCGACAAGGTGTCGGTCAACTCAGCGGCGCTCGCGCGGCCTGAGCTGATCGACGAGATGGCCAAGGTGTTCGGATCCCAATGCGTGGTGCTTGCGATCGATGCCAAGGCGGAGGCCGACGGGTCCGGCTGGCACGCCTATATAGCGGGTGGGCGCAAGCGCAGCGGCCGCGATGCGCTTGCATGGGCGCGCGAGGCGGTGGAGCGCGGCGCCGGCGAGATTCTGCTGACGAGCATGGACCGCGACGGCACCAGCGACGGCTACGACCTCGATCTCACCGGCGCCGTGGCGCAGACTGTGAGCGTGCCGGTGATCGCCTCCGGTGGGGCAGGGGAGCTGTCGCATCTCGTGGACGCAGCACAGGCAGGCGCCGACGCTCTGCTTTGCGCCTCGATCTTCCACTACGGCACCCACACGATCTCTGAGGCGAAGGACTGCCTGGCTGCGGCCGGCGTCCCGGTGCGCCCGGTGTGATGGCCGCTGCGAGCACCGAGGGTGCGAGGGTCCTGCAGCGCCTTCGCAACCTTCCCGGCGGAGAGCAGGTGCTGGAGCTGGCTTCCGGCCGCGCCGACGTCGAGTTGGTTGGCGGCGCGGTGCGAGACCTGCTGCTGGGAGCCACGCCGCGCGAGATCGATCTGGTGCTCGACGGCTCACCACCATCGTTTCCAGACGCCGCGGTGCTCTTCGCCCGGGATCTGGCGCCGCTGCTGCCCTGTGACGATGGCAAGCAGCCGCAAGTCAGCGTGCACGAGCGATTTGGCACCGCCGCTGTGCGCTGGCGCGGCGGTCGAGTCGACATAGCCGCCCGCCGCACTGAGCGCTATCAGCACCCCGGCGCCCTGCCGCAGGTGCGCCCGGGCAGCGCTGAGCAGGACCTGCAACGTCGCGACTTCACCGTCAACGCGATCGCCGTTGCATTGGGTGGCGCCGAGCCTGGCGCGATCCGGCTTGCCGGCGAGGCTCTCGCCGACCTGCACGCCGGCCGCCTGCGGGTGCTGCATGACGCAAGCTTCCAGGACGACCCCACGCGGCTTCTGCGCCTGGGCCGCTACGCGGCTCGGCTGGGCTTCGTCGTGGAGCCGCATACCGCCCTGCTCGCCAGCCAAGCAATCGCCGGCGGGGCCACCGGCACGGTCTCGGCTGCACGAATCGGCGCCGAGCTGCGGCTTGCATTGCGGGAAGCGGATCTGCTGGGGACGCTCAGCCAGCTTGCAGGGCTTGGCGTGCTCGCGGCGCTTCACCCGCCGATGCGCCTGGAGCCCTCTCTGCTCGATACCGCGCTGCAACTGCTGCCGGCAGACGGTCGCAGGGACCTGCTTGCGCTGGGATCGCTGCTCCGCAAACCGCTGCCTGATGCCGACGAGCAGCTGCAGGCCGTGCTGGATGGATTCGAGCACCCAGCCGCCGAGCGTGCACCGGTGATCGAGACCGCGCTGCGATCAGACACGCTCAGCCGGGAGTTGGGGCACGAGCGCGAGCCACCTGCGCTTTGGGATCTGCTGCGTGGCGTACCGGTGGAGGCCGTTGCGCTGGCGGGAGCGCTCGCTGGCAGCGGCCCCGGGCGTGCCGCCGCGCAGCGCTGGCTTGGAGATCTGCGCCACATCCGGCTGCAGATCAGCGGAGATGACCTGCTGGCGGCCGGGGTGCAAGCCGGCCCTGAGGTCGGCGAACGGCTTGCCAACGCATTGCGTCAGCGCCTGGGCGGGACGATTGAGTCAGGCCGCGACGCAGAGCTGCGGGCGGCACTGCGATGAGCGTGAGCTTCGATGCGGATGCGGTGGAGATCGAGCTGCCCGGCGGCGCCTGCGCGCTGTTTACGACTCGCAGCAGTGGCAACCTTTCGCTCGCGGCCGGGCGCGATCACGAGCACGGCTTGCAGATGCGCGACCGGCTCTGCGGGGAGCTTGCGTTGGATTGGCTTTGCGCCAGCCCTCAGGTCCACGGAGATCGCGTCCTCACCCATACTCAAATCGCCCATCGCGGCGGTCAGCCAGTTGCAGCATCGGCCGATGGCCATGCTACCGCGTTGCACGGCGTGGGCGTGATGGTGCTCGCTGCCGATTGCGTGCCCGTGGTGCTGGAGCGCCCCGGAGCGGTCGCCACTGTCCACGCTGGCTGGCGTGGGCTGGCTGCGGGAGTCTTGGAACGCGGGGTGGATGCTTTGCGCGACCTCGTGCCAGCAGGGGAAGTTGTCGCGGTGATCGGCCCGTGCGCCGGCCGCTGTTGCTATGAGGTTGGCGTGGAGGTGCTGCGAGCACTGGAGCTGCCCGCTCCCGCCGACGGCGGCGAGAAAGCTCTGCTGGACCTGCGCGCAGTGGCCCGTACCCGGCTGCTCGCATCGGGTGTGGACCGCGTGCTGGACGTCGATCTCTGCACTATCTGCGAGCAGCGTCTGTTCTCTCATCGCCGGGAAGGCGCCGATGCCGGACGGCAGGCGGCGGTGGCATGGCTTCCGTGATCTCGCCGCTGCATGCAGAGAGCATCCGCGCGCAGGTCGCGTTGGCGCGCGAGCACATCGCCGCTGCGGCGAAGCGCGCTGGGCGCGCCGGCGACGCGGTCGAGCTGCTGGTCGCAACCAAGTACGTCGCATTGGCGGATCTGCCGATTCTCGCGCAGGCGGGCGTGAAGCTCCTCGGCGAGAACCGCGCCCAAGACCTGGAGGCGAAGGCGACGGCGCACGGGGATCTCTTCACCTGGGACTTCATCGGCCAGCTTCAGAGTCGCAAGGTGCGCACGATCGTGCCCCACGTGCGCCTGATCCACTCCCTGGCCAGCATGTCTGCGATGCGCGAGTTGGAGCGGCATCTGGATGCCGCCAAGCCCGGATTGCAGGCGCTGATCGAGGTCAACGTCGCGGGCGAGCAGGACAAGGCCGGCGTTGCTCCGCACGAGCTGGACCTCTACCTGGAGCGCTGCCCGGTCCCGGTTGCGGGGCTGATGGGCATGCCTCCGGCGGCCGAGCACCCCAGTCAGAGTCGCCGCTGGTTCTCAGCATTGCGCGAGCTCGCGCACGAACGTGGCTTGCGCGAGCTGTCGATGGGCACCAGCCAGGACTTCGAGGTGGCCGTGGAGGAGGGCGCCACCATCGTACGACTTGGCACGAGCGTCCTCAGCACCGGCATGGCCCTTCAACTGGGATCTGCGTAGTCCGTAACTGCGCTTGAGATGGCCAGAGCAGCCCGGGCCGGCGCCACTGCGTGGGGCTGCCGCGCTCCACGCAGTGGCTGCGGTTACTGGATGTCTAGTTTTCGACTAACTTCACTTCTTCTTCGAATTTCAATTTTATGCCGGCATTCTTTACAGCTGCTTTTTCATATTCAAATTTGACGAGCCCTTCGCCCTTTGTCATGATGACTGCTTCTTTTGAGCCTTCTTCGGTGCGGTTGAGCTTGTACTTCGTGCTTTCTTGTTCACCTTTTGTCTCGTTTGCCTTTAGGGTGAGTTCTTTTGTCAATTTGCCCAGTTCTACTTCCGACACCGGTCCAACCATCCCATCCTTCAGGGTGAGTGTCTCCAGCGATGAGCATTGGACTGTGACGGTGGTGACCCCGAAGGGTAACCACGTATAAACGTACGCCTGATCGATGTCAAACATCGTATATAACCACACCCAACCATACGAATAGCCCATTGAGACTTCCCCGCTGGCTGAACCGGATGTGTTGCACGCAACGCCTTCGCTTTTGCATCCGGTGAAGATCGAAGTTCCTTCTCCTTCTTTGGTGCCTTTGACTTTTCCTGAAACTACCACTTTCGTGCACGTTAGTTTCCGTCCACCTACGGTTTCAAAGGTGGTTTCACCGCCTTCGCCCGTGTAGCTCTTTTTTACGAGTTCTTTGCCTTCGTGGTTGACGAGTTCCAGTTCCCCCGCCGCCGAAGCCGACGCCGACGCGATCGCGCTCAGCGCGAGCACGATCGCGAAGGCCAGTCCTGCGATCTTGAGACGCTTCATGGCATTGCTCCTTGCCTGGTGTTGTTGCAAACGACGCCGCGACGCCTCACGCAAATTGCGACGCCGGATGCCGGGCTGCAGTTAGCTATATCCTCGGAGCCGCGACGTTTCCCTCTCGACTCGTTGAGACACAAGCCACTCTACTCCATCAGTCCTCTGACAGACTGTCGATTATCTTGCTGCAGCACAAGCGTTTCTGACAGCCTCCATATGGCAGGTGCCTGATAGCCGTCGCTCGTCGCACGCCGACCCGGAGAAGACGAGCATTTCCGATGCAATGGCCTTCTAATGAGCGCACGAGGCGGATGGATGCATCACACGTTGGACTGCTGGGACGGTGCACGAGTCGACTCGCAGTGTCTCTACCTTCTGATGACGGCCGAGCCCGGCTGACTGCTCCCCCCGGAAATAGTCGTGGCTCCGTCCACCTCGGTTAAGAGAATGGCGCTGCAAATGGGCTGGTTTCTGATTGAGGAGGATGTTGATGCTGCGGGTTGTCGGGTGGGCGGGTGGAGTCGCTGTGGGACGAGGTGCTGCCGGAAGGAGCGCGGGATCTGCCGAAAGATTTGACGGCGTTGGACGAGTTGCTGCGCGATTTGCGGCTGCTGGAGCCGATCGCGTCGAGCTGGCAGCAGCGGGCGATGGCCCAGGGCCGTCCGACGATCTCGATGGTGAGTTTCGTGCGGTTGATGGTGGTCAAGCAGCGCACAGGCTGGGGCTAGGAGACTCTGGTGCGCGAGGTCTCGGACTCGCTGCGTAGGTGAGGATCGACTCGGACGGTGATCGAGGCGGACGTGCGTTGTCCGACGGGCTCGGGTTGGTGCTGGACAGCGCCAGAGCGCAGGCGCACGTCAGCTGCGACGCCGGCTGGGTGCAGGGTCGCTCGCGGGCGATTGGTCGCCGGGTGCGGATGATGAGCCGGACGTTGGGCCGTCGCAGCGGAGAGCGCAAGCAGCATGCACCCTTGACACCCTCGCCATCCGAGCCAGCTGCGAACATCCCAACCGCTCAATCAGAGCACAGATTTGCCCGGACGGCCGCGCCCTCTCACGAGTGCGGCTGTTTGGCTCAGCCGTTTATCCGGGGGAAGCAGCTAGCATTTGCAGGGAAAATCGTTGTTTGGGCGAAGACCGCCCCCTAGATATGCCCATCAAAGACTCATGGCACCGCGCGCTCGTGTACTTCGGCCTTGCCGAGGAATACCACGACGACGAATATGAGGACGACTATCCACCGGAGGAAGAGATCGAGGAGCGCTACCGCGAGCGCCCCAATGTGCGCCGGCTCTCCGCGCGCAGGCGGCGTGACGAGTTCGACGACATCTTCTCCGACGAGGGTGGCCCCGACGCCGGTGGCCGCGGCGCCCGCACCACCGTGCTTCGCCCCGTGCGTACCAACGGCGACGTGCGCGTCCATCTGGTCGTGCCGAAGTCCTTCAACGACGCCCAGCAGGTGGCAGACAAGTTCAAGGACTCGATCCCGGTGATCCTCAACCTGCAGGGCACCGAAACCGACCTCTCCAAGCGCCTGATCGACTTCGCCAGCGGCCTCACCTACGCGCTGGACGGCGGCATGCAGCGCATCGCCGACAAGGTCTTCATGCTGACTCCGCGCAACGTGGAGATCTCCGCAGAGGAGCGCGCGCGGTTGATTGAAAAGGGCTTCTTCAATCAGTCGTAAGAACGTCTGACGTGAGAGACCCAAGCCTCGCAAGGACGCAGTGAGCGTAGTGTGCAGGTGGCACATGAGCGAACGAGGACACCGCGAGGCGCCGGGTATCTCGCGTCAGTAGCCTGATGCCCGGCATGAAGATAGGTCTGATTGGAGCTGGGAACATGGCTCGCGCGATGGCGCGCGGTTGGGGGCAGCCCGTGCTCTGTGCGGACCCCGTGATCGAGCGCGCGCAGCAGCTTGCGCAGGAGACTGGCGGGCAGGCGCTGTCGAGCAATGCGGAGGTGGCCGCGCAGGCCGATCTGGTCGTGCTCTGCCACAAGCCGGCACAGCTGCAGGAGGTGGCCGCGGAAGTGGCGCCCGCAGCTGGAGCGGTTGCATCGATACTCGCCGCAACGAGCTTGGAAGCGGTCAAGCAGGCATACCCGGATCGGCCTGTCTACCGCTTCATCCCGTCGCTGCCGGTCGAGGTGCGCCAGGGCGCGGTCGTGCAGGCCGCCGACGCGCCCCAAGCTCAGAGTCTCGACCGAGAGGTCCACGACCTCTTCGCCCAACTCGGCAGCGTCGTCACCGTCGAGGATCGCCTGGTCGACGTGGCGATGGGCCTGATGTCCTGCGCTCCCGCCTACGTCGCGCTGATCGCCGAGGCGCAGATCGACGCCGGAGTACGCCACGGCCTGCACGCCGATCAGGCGGCCGGTCTGGTGGTGCAGACGCTGGCGGGCACCGCGGAGCTTTTGCGGGAGCGGCAGTACGACACGCTGGCGGTGCGCCGCGAGGTCACCTCGCCCGGCGGCGTGACCGCGCGCGGCCTGGCAGCGCTTGAGCGCGCCGGGCTGCGCAGCGCCTTCGACGATGCCCTCGACGCGGTGCTTGGGAGCTGAAGATGGTCATCGCGAGTGTGAGAGTCGAAATCGCCAACTACCTCTCGACGCTGATCTACGTCTACACGCTGCTGATCATCCTCTACATCGTGACCCAACTGCTGTTCGCGTTCGGCGTGCGACCGCCCTACTCGCGCTGGAGCGACGCGATCCTGACCTTCCTGCGCGACGTCTGCGAGCCCTTCCTGCGCATCTTCCGGCGGATCATCCCGCGCATCGGGGCATTCGACTTCAGCCCCGTCGTAGCGATCATCGTGCTGGAGCTGATCAACAACATCGTCGTGCAGGGCGCGATCCACGGTTGAGAAGAAGCGGCCAGCTGCTCTACTGGGCGCGCGCTGCGATCGTCGTGGCAGTCGTGCTGGTGGTAGACCGTCTCACCAAGCAGGCGGTTGAATCCGGAGTTCACCCCGGCGAAGAACGCTCGTTTCTGCCCGGCGTGCAGATCGTGCACACGCACAACAACGGGGTCGCCTTCGGACTGCTGGGCGGATCGCACGTTTACCTCACGGTCGCGATCGCGCTGGCGGTTGTCGTCGCGATCGTGATCTTCGCCTGGCGTGTCGGGCGCGGCCCGACCTGGCTGCCGGTCGGCCTGATCCTCGGCGGCGCGCTCGGCAACGTGATCGACCGCATCCGGCTCGGCTCGGTGACCGACTTCATCAAGCTGCCGCTGGGCTGGCCGCCGTTCAACGTGGCCGACGCCTGTATAACGGTCGGGGTGGTCGTGCTGGCGCTGCTCCTGAGTCGCCCGCAGCCCCGCGAGCGGGATGCCTGAGCTCCAGATCGCCTTCGAGGACGAGCACCTGCTCGTCGTGGACAAGCCCGCCGGCATGGTCGTTCATCCCGCGCGCGGGCACAGCGAGGGCACGCTCGCCCAACTGCTGTCGGGCGTAGCAGCCGGGGGCGAGGAGCAGCGGGCGGGCATTGTGCACCGCCTGGACCGCGACACATCGGGATTGCTGATCGTGGCCAAGAGCGAGCAGGCCCATGCGCGGCTGCAGGCGGCGCTTGCGGCACGGCAGATAACGCGCGAATACCGCGCCCTGGTCGAGGGGCGGCCGCCTTCGCGCACAGGCACGATCGAAGCTCCGATCGGCCGCGACTCCCGCGTGCGCACCCGGATGGCGGTGGGAGGGCAGTTCCCCCGCCAGGCGGTCACCCACTTCACGCTGGAGCGCGAGCTGCCCGCAAGCTCACTGCTGGCGCTCAGGTTGGAGACGGGCAGGACCCATCAGATCAGGGTGCACCTGCAGGCGATCGGGCACCCTGTCGCCGGCGATCCGGAGTACGGCACCGCGGGCCTCTACGGCCTGCAACGCCAGTTTTTGCATGCTGCGCGCCTGCAGTTGGCCCATCCGATCACAGGCGAGCCGATCGAGGTCTCTTCCGAGCTGCCCGAGGACCTTCGGTTGGCTCTGGAGCGCGCGCAGCGGCTATCCTGAGACGTTCCAAACACACAACACGATCTGGCAGCCTCCGCACGGGCCCTGCCCAGTGCCGCGTCATGCGCGCACTGGGTCCCGGCACACGAGATGCCAGCCATCTCAAAACAAAAAATCAAGGGAGTACCGACGTGGCTGAAGTGGGAATAGAACAGCTGCTGGAGGCCGGGGTTCATTTCGGCCACCAGACGCGGCGCTGGAACCCGAAGATGCGCCGTTTCATCTTCGGGGAGCGCGATGGCATCTACATCATCGACCTTTTGAAGACCGCCGATCTGCTGGCGCAGGCGCAGCGGTTCGTCTCCGAGGTGGCCAGCCGCGGCGGCACGGTCCTGTTCGTGGGCACCAAGAAGCAGGCCAGGGACGCGGTCAAAGATGTGGCGGAGGCCTCTGGCATGCCCTACGTCAACCATCGCTGGCTCGGCGGCCTGCTGACGAACTTCCAGACGATGGCGCAGCGCATCAAGCGGCTGCACGACCTCGAACGCTACGAAGCGGAGGGCCAGCTGGCGCTGCTGCCCACGCGCGAGCGGATGTCGGCGCTGGCCGATCTGGCGAAGTTGCGCGCCAACCTCGGCGGGGTCAAGGACATGCAGCGCGTTCCCGACGCGGTGTTCGTGATCGACCTTAAGACCGAGGCGATCGCCGTGCGCGAAGCGCAGCGGCTGCGGATTCCGATCGTGGGCCTGGTGGACACCAACTGCGACCCCGACGGCGTCGACTACGTGATCCCGGGCAACGATGACGCGATCCGCTCTTGCGCGCTGATCACCAAGGCGATCGGAGACGTGGTGGCCGAGAGCCATGCGGTCTTCCGTGCACAGGAGGAACGGGCGCGCCAGGAAGCGGAGGAACGCGCCAAGCGCGAGGCCGAAGCACGCGCAAAGCGCGAGGCGGAAGCTCAGGCAAAGCGCGAGGCCGAGGAGCAGGAGCGGCGCGAGCAGACCCAGCGCGAAGAGGCCGAGGCTGCGTTTGCGGCGCACAAGGCGGCGCAGGCCGCGGCGGTCCAGCAGGTGGCCGGTGGCCAGAGTGCTCCTGCGCCGCAGGAGACCAAGCCTGCTGCACCGGCGCCGGCGGAGCAGCAGCAACCCGCTGCGCCGGTGGCTGCGGCAGAGCCGCAGGTCGCGCCCACGGCCGTGCAGGAGAGCGCCCAGACCGCGGCGCCCGCGACCGAGCAGGCACAGCAGACCGAGACCGCTGAGGAGGCCAGCGCATCATGAGTGCAGTCGAGATTCAGGCAAAGGACGTCAAGGCGCTGCGGGACCGCACCGGCGCCGGCATGATGGACTGCAAGAAGGCGCTCACCGAATCGGCTGGCGACATCGATAAGGCGATCGAGATCCTGCGCGTCAAGCAGGGCAAGAAGATCCAGGATCTCGGGCAGCGCACCGCCACCGAGGGCACGATCCAGTCCTACATCCACGCCGGCGCGAAGGTCGGCGTGCTGATCGAGGTCGACTGCAACACCGACTTCGTCGCCAGCAACGACGAGTTCGTCGCGTTCGCCAGGGACGTGGCGATGCAGATCGCAGCCAGCCCGACCGTCGCCTACGTCAGCCGCGATGACGTGCCGGAGGACCAGAAGGCCGCCGAGTCGCGCGTCTACGAGCAGGAGGCTGCGGACAAGCCCGAGAACGTGCGCGAGAAGATCGTCACCGGCAAGCTCGACGCCTGGCTGAAGAGCATCGTGCTGCTCGAGCAGGAGATGCACAACCCCAAGTTCGACGGCAAGACCGTTCAGCAGCTGCGCGACGAGCTCACCGCCAAGACGGGCGAGAACGTCGTCATTCGCCGCTTTACGCGCTTCGCGATCGGGCAGTAACCTCCGGCCGGCGCCTTGCGGGGGCGCCGGCCCGGATAAGCTCCCGTCGATGTCCACCGCGCACTTCAAACGCGTCCTGATCAAGCTCTCCGGGGAGGCCCTTATGGGCGAGTTGCCCTACGGCACAGATCCGGAGCGGGTGCGGGCGATCGCGGCCCAGGTTCACGAGGTCCACGCGCAGGGTGTCGAGATCGCGATCGTCGTGGGCGCCGGCAACATCTTCCGCGGCATGAAGGGCGCCGCCGACGGGATGGACCGCGCGACCGCCGACTACATCGGGATGCTCGCGACGGTCCTGAATGCGCTGCCGCTGCAGGACTCGCTGGAAAAGGCCGGCGCCGAGGTGCGGGTGCAGAGCGCGCTGACGATCTCCGAGGTGGCCGAGCCCTACATCCGCCGCCGCGCGATGCGTCACCTGGAGAAGGGCCGGGTCGTGATCTTCGCCGCCGGCACCGGCAACCCATTCTTCACCACCGACACCGCCGCGGCGCTGCGCGCAGCGGAGATCCACGCCGAGATCATCCTGATGGCAAAGAACGGCGTGCAGGGCGTCTACACCGCCGACCCGGCACGCGACCCGGGCGCGCAGTTCATTCCGCAGCTGACCCACATGGAAGCGCTGGAGCGCCGCCTGCGGGTGATGGATTCCACCGCGCTTGCGCTCTGCATGGAGAACAAGATGCCGATCAACGTCTTCAACATGGATGACGAAACCGCGATATCCAGGGTAATCTCAGGCGAGCGCGTGGGAACGCTCGTCACTACAGCGGCAGGGGAGGAGTAGGCAGATGGCCTCTGAAATGATCGACGCGCTGCTGCAGGACGCAGGGGAGCGGATGGCCAAGGCGGTGCACAGCGCCCAGCACGAGTTCGGCACCGTTCGCACCGGCAGGGCCAGCGCCGCGCTGCTTGATCGCATCACCGTCGACTACTACGGCGCGCAGACACCGCTGAACCAGCTCTCCACGATCTCCGCGCCGGAGGCGCGCCTGATCACCGTGCAGCCCTACGACAAGTCCTCGATCAAGGCGATCGAGAAGGCGATCAACGAGTCCGACGTCGGACTCACGCCCTCCAACGACGGCAACCTTGTGCGACTGGTGGTGCCGGAGCTGACCGAAGAGCGCCGGCGCGAGCTGGTCAAGATCGTGCGCCACCTGGCCGAGGAGGGCAAGGTCTCGATCCGCAACGTCCGCCGCGACGTGATGAGCGATCTGCGCGAGATGAAGTCCGAAGGCCAGGCGGGCTCCGACGACGAGCATCGCGCCGAGGTCGAGCTGCAGAAGCTGACCGACACGAATGTGGGGGAGCTGGAGAAGATGCTGCAGGCCAAGGAGCAGGAGATCCTCGAGGTGTGATGGCAGCCGCGGAAGGGCACGCGCACCGCCCGTCCGGCCCATCCCATCAGCTCGCCGAGGATCAGGCCGACGGCTCGCCCCTATCGGGCGCGAAGTACGTCGCGATCATCACCGACGGCAACGGGCGCTGGGCGCAGGCGCGCGGGCTGCCGGTCAGAGCCGGCCATGAAGCGGGCGCGGACACCGTCAAGGCACGGCTGCGCGACGCGGTCGACTTCGGCATCAAGGAGCTGACCGTCTACTCGTTCTCGACGGAGAACTGGACGCGGCCCGCTGAGGAGGTCACAGGGCTGATGGAGATGTTCTCCCTGCGGATCGCAAACGAGACGCCCGAGCTGCACCAGGAAGGCGTGAGGATGCGCTTCATCGGCCGGCGCGAAGGAGTCTCACCGGAGCTGCGGGAGCAGATGGACTCGGCGCAGCAGCTGACAGACGGCAACACCCGGATCACGCTGTTCGTCGCCTTCAACTACGGCGGGCGCGCCGAGATCATGGACGCGGCGGCTCGTTTCGACGGTGGCACCGAGGAGGATTTCAGAGCGTGCCTATACGCGCCGGAGATGCACGACCCGGACCTGGTGATCCGCACCAGTGGCGAGCGGCGCCTTTCCAACTATCTGCTCTGGCAGTCCGCCTACTCCGAGCTGATCTTCAGGGACGAGCTGTGGCCGGACTTCAGCCGGGCGAGCCTGGAGGAGTCGCTGGCGCAGTTCAGCGCGCGCCAGCGCCGCTTCGGAGGCCGGTGAGGCGATGGCCAGTCGTGGAGGGGCCGGGGGAACGCGAGGCGTGAGGGGCACTGGCAGAGGCCCTGCCAGGCGCCGTGTGAGCGCTGGTTACGGTCGGCGGCGCGAGCAGGGCGACGTGCAGGAGCCGCGGGAGCCGGAACGCTCGGATGTCGGCGCGCGCGTGCTGGCCGCGGTGCCGGCGACCGCGCTCGCGCTCTTCCTCGTGATCGAGGGCGGCCTGATCTTCACCGCGGGCCTGATCGTGCTCGGCGCCATCTGCATGCACGAGCTCTTCGCGATGTATGAGCGAGCACATCCGGTGCGCCTGGCGGGCCTGATCGGCCTGGCTGGGATGCTGCTGGCCGCGCAGTACGGCGGGCCGCGCTATGTGCTGCTTGCGGCGGTGGCGACCACGCCCATACTGTTCCTGCTGGCGGTGCGCCAGCGCCAGGCCGGAACTGCGGGGATGGCGGTCACGCTGCTTGGGCTTTGGTGGATCGGCTTCGGCTTCGCGCACGCCGTGCTGCTACGCGGCCTGCCGCATGGCATCGGCGTAATGATCGACGTACTGGTCGGCACCTTCGTCGGCGACACCGGCGCCTACTTCGGTGGGCGGCTCTTCGGTCGCCGGCCGCTGGCGCCGGAGATCTCGCCCAACAAGACGATTGAGGGCCTGGTGATCGGCATGTTCTGCACTGTGGCCGCGGTCTGGCTGGCCAGTCGGTATCAGAACTGGATGCCAGTCTCCCACGCGGTCGTGCTCGGACTCGGGGTCGCGGTGCTCGGGCCGATCGGTGATCTGTTCGAGTCCTACGTCAAGCGGCAGGCGGGCACCAAGGACGCGGGGCGGGTGTTCGGGGCGCATGGAGGGGCACTTGATCGGTTGGATGCGGCGCTCTTCACGGTGATCGTCGCCTACTACATTTGGTTGGCGTATACGTGATCATCGCGCCGTCTTCGATCTTTTCGCGGCGACGCGCGGGTGCATCCGGGTGACTACCCTGGGCGCAGTGAGCGACCGCAGACGTCTGCTAATACTCGGCTCGACCGGCTCGATCGGGACACAGGCGCTCGACGTAGTTCAGCGCTCGGAGGAGCTTGAGCTGGTCGGGCTCTCCGCCGAGCGCTCCTGGCAAGCACTGGTCGAGCAGGCGCAGGCACACGGAGTGCGCCGGATAGCGCTCGCCGACGTCGACGCAGCCGCTCGGGCTGCGGAGGCCTGGACGGATGGAGAGGTCCTGAGCGGCGCGGAGGGGCTCGTGCGGCTGGTCGTGGAGTCGCAGGCGGATGTGGTCCTCAACGCACTCGTCGGCTCTGCCGGGCTTGGCCCGACGGTTGCCACGCTCGGGGAGGGAATCGAGCTGGCGCTGGCCAACAAGGAGTCGCTGGTTGTGGGAGGAGAGCTCGTCACAGCGCTGGCCGAAGCGACCGGCACGGCGATCGTCCCCGTCGACTCAGAGCACGCCGCGCTGCATCAGCTGCTGAGCGGGCGCGGGGTGGGAACGGTGCGGCGCCTGGTGATCACAGCCAGCGGCGGACCGTTTCGGGGAATGAGCCGCGAGCAGATGAGCGGCGTGAGCGTGCAGCAGGCGCTCGCCCATCCGACCTGGTCGATGGGCGGCAAGATCACGATCGACTCCGCGACCCTGATGAACAAGGGCCTGGAGGTGATGGAGGCCCACCATCTGTTCGGGACGGCCTATCAGGACATTGATGTGGTCGTGCATCCACAGTCGCTGATCCATGGCTTGGTCCAGCTCGTGGATGGTGCGATGCTCGCCCACGTTGGGCCGCATGACATGCGGGTGGCGATCTCCTATGCCCTGCATCGCGGTGAGAGCGTCGAGCAGCCGATCGAGCCGGTGGATCTGACGGCCGTCGGAACCCTCAGCTTCGAGCCGGTCGATCTTGAGACCTTCCCGTGCCTGAGGCTCGCGCGCGAGGCGGCGCTGGCGGGAGGCACTGCGCCGTGCATCCTCAACGCCGCCAACGAGGTCGCAGTCCATGCGTTCCTCAGCTCGCGGATCGCCTTCGACGGCATCCCGGCCGTGATCGAGCACGCGTTGCAGAGTCTTGGATCGGAACCAGTGCGCTCCTTCGACTCCCTCTATGACGCCGACCGTCAGGCGCGGGCGGTCGCCGAGGAGGCAGTGAGCGCGCGGGCGTGATCTGCGGCGCGCGGCTGAGTCGCCTGCGAGACTGATCTCGTGAGTTGGTTCCTGACGATCCTCGGCATCGTGCTCCTGATCGTGCTGCACGAGCTCGGGCACTTCTCCGTGGCCAAGGCGGTGGGCATGCGCGTCGAGCGCTTCTCGCTGTTCTTCCCGCCCACGATCGCGCGGATCCGCAGGGGCGAGACCGAGTATGCGATCGGCGCCTTGCCCGCGGGCGGCTACGTGAAGATCACCGGGATGAACCCCGAGGAACTTGAGGACATGCCGCCCGAGGTGCGCGCCCGCGCCTACTACAGCCAGCCGCCGTGGAAGCGGGTCGCGGTGATCCTCGCCGGGCCGCTCGTGAACATCGCGATCGCGTTCTTGCTGTTTGCCGTGGTGTTGATCAGCGGCAGCTACGGAGGAGCGCTCACGCTCGGCAATCTCGATCCGAGCATCAAATCGATCGCGCTGAGCACCAAGGTGGCTGGGGTGGAGCGGGGCATGCCGGCCCAGCAGGTGCTGCGCGCCGGCGACAAGATCCTGACCGTCGAAGGCCGCAAGGCGACCGTCCAGTCCACGGTCAAGGCGGTCGACTCGCATCGCTGCGCCAGCGGCCAGGTACAGGGCTGTCTTGCCACCACGCCCGTGCACCTCACGATCGACCGCAAAGGCCAGGTGATCCCTCTCTCAGTCCGACCGCGCTACAACTCCGATTACAAACGGATGCTGATCGGCTTCGTGTTCGGGACCGCGCAGCGCTCCTTTGGCCTGCTCGGCGCGGCCGGCGCTTCCGCAGCGACCATGTGGCACACGACGGGCGAAACCGTCGCCGGTCTCGGTCGGGCGCTCACGAGCTCCAAGGAACGCAGCAACCTGCACAGCATCGTCGGCATCACTGAAGTCACCCAAGAAGCCGTTGCAAGCGGCGCGGGCAAGGCGCTCGTCGTACTCGGCTACGTCTCGCTGATCCTCGGCGTGATCAACCTGTTCCCCTTCCTGCCGCTGGACGGGGGGCACATCCTGTGGGCGTTGGCCGAGAAGGTCCGCGGACGCAGGGTCTCGATGGCGGCGATGTGGCGCTTCAGCTCGATTGGCCTGGTGCTGCTCGCGTTCCTGGTGATCAGCGGCATCAGCAACGACATCGGCCGGATCGCCGGGTAACGCCACGCTCATGTCGCTGCCGGCAGGCAGCGTGCGTCAAAGCGTGTCGAAGCACCCGTACACGACGTACAGCGGGTTCGTGACGCTGTGTTCGTGGGCGTCGAGCATGCTCGGCCCGCCGATGAACGCCGGAGGCGACTGGGCCTTGTAGCAGCCGTCGTATTCCACGCTCACGTCATACTCGACGGAGGTCGCTGAAAACGGGACCGAGTGGGCCTGCGGCAAGTACACGTTGAGGCTGCAGCTCCAGTCCCCCGGCCCCACCGGCTTCGCGGCGTGGCGATTGCAGTTGGGGAGGATGTCCAGCTTTGCTCCAGCCGGAACCTGCCGTCCGATCATCTGCTGCTGGAGCAGCGTCACGTTGTTGAACTCTTCCCCGATGGCTGCGCTGAGGCGGTGTTCGGTGTCGCCGACGGGACCGACATTTGCGAGCAGGGCAAGCACCGCAACGACCGCAGCGACGACCGCCACGACCCGGACAGGAGTGCGCCAGTCGGGCCCACGGGCTACCGCGCTGGACAGAAAGTCCCGGCGTCTGAGGATCCTCCAGCTCGCGCCGACACAGGCGACGATCCAGGCGAGGCTCACGAGGCTGCAGACCACGAGGGGGCCGTAGAAGCGGTGCGTGGTGAACAGGCCGTGCCAGCCCTCAAACGCCGAGCCGATCAGGAGCATGTGCACGACCACGCCCTTGCCGATCAGGTCCAGCAGCTGGGTGAGCAGCGCCAGCAGCAGGGGGCCGAGCACGCCGGCGATTCCGTTGCGCGTGGCGACCGAGACAAGGATCGCGACGCTCGTATACGCAAGAGTCGGCAGCAGGCACAGGATCCAGCTGAGAACAGTCAGGGTGAGCAGCTCGCCAGGGCCGATGGGCACACCGCTGAGGTCCACGAGCGGGTGCGCACCGACGAACAGGATTCCTGCGGCCAGGCTGCAGAGCGCCAGCAGCAGCGTCAGCGCGACCGCGAACGTGCAGGCGGCAAGGAGCTTGGCGACATACACGTCGCTGCGGCTGCAGGAACGCGTGAGAATCGTCTTCCAGGTTCCGTGGCGGTCCTCGCAGGAGAACAGGTCTCCCCCCAGCAGCCCGGCGATCGCCGGCAGCCCCCAGGTCCCGGCGAAGCCGAGGATCACGAGCGAGATCGCGAATCCGGACGAGTGCACCCAAGCGCCGAACAGCGCGTCGGAGGGAGTGCCGCTCTGCACCTTCAGCACCGCGGCGAACGCGAATGGGCCGGCCACGCACAGGACCACCAGCAGCCGGCTGATCAGCTGGGCGCCCAGCTTCTGAAGCTCGGATCGGTAGGCATTCCAGATCGGATCCGCCCCGCCGAGCGGTCGCGAAGCCGTCCTTGCGGGCGCTCTGGGCGCAACCGCGCTCATCGCCCGGCCAGCACCGTTTCGGCCAGATCCTCGGGCTCGAGCTCCTCCAGCGGAGTGCCGTCGGAGGTCAGAGCGAAGAACATGGCCTCCAGCGGACTCACGAGCGGCTCGAGGCGGCGGATTGCCACTCGCGCATCCGCGAACGCGAAGACGAGCTCGTCCAAGCGGTCCTTTTGCACGGCCAGCGTGAGCTCTCCGCGGCGTGAGCGGCTTGCTCGCACTCCGACCTGGTCCTCGGCGATGCGCAACGCCTGCTCGTCGTCGCTGGTCGCAAGCGCGTACGCGGATGCCGGCGCCTGCGCGATCAGCTCTCCCGCTGAGCCATCCCACACGACCTTCCCCTCGCGCATCACGGTATAGGCGTCGCACACCTGCTCGAGCTCGCCGATCTGGTGGCTGGAGAGCAGCACCGCGACACCGTCGGCAGCGAGCTCGCGGACAAGCGATGCGACAACCTTGGCCCCCGCCGGGTCGAGCCCGCTCGTAGGCTCATCCAGCAGCAGCAGCCGCGGCGAGCGCAACAGCGCAGCCGCGAGTCCGAGCCGCTGGCGCATCCCGGTCGAATAGCCGGCCACGCGATCCTCGCCCTGCCGCTCCAAGCCCATGCGGGTGAGCGCGTCCTGCACGGCGGCCGCGGTCGGACCGGCGTCCAGCCTCGCCAACAGGCAGAGGTTCGCGCGCCCGGACAGGTAGGGATAGAAGGTGGGCTCCTCGACGAAGCCGCCGACTTCCCGAAGGGCCTGCCCGCCGAGCTCGTGCAGCGGCCGACCCAGCAGCTCGACTGCGCCGAAGTCCGGGTGGATCAGCCCGAACATCATTCGCAGCAGCGTCGTCTTGCCTGCGCCGTTGCGGCCGAGCAGGCCCCGAACCTGTCCTGGGGCGAGCGTCAGGTCAACGCCATCGACCGCGGTGGTGCTCCCGAAGCGCTTCACCAATCCGCTCGCTCGGACCGCGTCCATGCATTGAGTGTACGGAGCGCCATGGCGACCGGTGTGAAGTGCCTGTGAATAAGATCGCTCACTTGTAAACGCCAGGTGACAGTCGCGTTACAGAAAACAAGATTTTCACTGTCTTCTTCACCCTTCGATAACAGCCCAAACGTCGACGCGGGTAACGTGAATCGCGAGTCAGTGCTGCACCAGTTTGCCAGCTGATCTGCGCATACGCTACGACCCATGCGTCTACCTTAGGAGGCACCGCCCGTGGCCAGCTCGGTTCCATCTCGCACAAGCGGGACACGTCTTAATGTCACACGTCTGACTGTCCGGCGCCGGCGCTTGGGCGCACTCGCAGTGCTCGTCGCATTCCTGGCGGCGGCCGGCGTCGCCTCAGCCGCGCTCGGCAGCTTCAATCCGTTTGGCGGCGGCGAAGTCGGCCAGACCTACAACGGGGCGCTGCTGCTGCCGACCAACCAGTGGATCTCACCAATCGGGAACCGGATCGAGGACAAGTATGGGCGGATAGAGTCGAGCACGCTCAGCCCGGATGGCCAGTACATGGCCGCGCTGACGTGGAAAGAGTTCACCGGCTACCTGACGATCATCAACCTCAAGACAAAAGAAATCGTTCAGGAAGAAGGCTGGGAATACCCGAGCAAAACCCTTGACCCTGCGGCCGGAGAACCGGGCGAAGAGGTCGCAGCTGACGGCCCGTTCTACTCGCCGGACGGGAAGACGCTCTGGGTGCCTCAGACGGGCGACATCGCGAAGTTCACGGTCGATCCCGCAACCGGCCAGGTCTCCGAAAAGGTCATCATCAACATGCCGAAGGCCGCCAACGGCCCTGCGCCCGAAGACAAACCGGAGGCCGAGCACCCCGGCGAAGCGCTGCCCTCGGGCATGGCCCTCTCGCCCGATGGCAGCAAGCTCTACGTCGCGCTCAACGGATCCAACGCGCTCGGCGTGATCAACACCTCCACCGACGATCTCGAAAAGGAAATTCCCGTCGGCAACGCGCCACGCCAGGTCGTTCTCGACGGCAACACCGCCTACGTCTCCAACGAGGGCGGCCGTCCCGCCAAGCCGGGCGATACGACCAACCTCTCCGACGGCACGCCGATCGTCTCAAGCCCGGTGACCGGAGCCGCCACGACCGGCACGGTCTCCGTCGTCAACCTGACCACCGGCACGCAGGAAAGGGAAATCCCGGTGGGACTGGAGCCGACCGCGCTCTACCAGAGCGGATCGGGGCTGTTCGTCGCCAACTCGAACGACGACAGCATCTCGCTGATCGACACCTCGACCAACAGGGTGCTGCAGACGGTGAGCACCAACCCGCTGCCCGGCGCCAAGGTGGGCAGCTACCCCAACGCGATCACCATGTCCGACCCCGAACACGTGCTTGTAAGCGTCGGCCGCGACAACGCGATCGCCGTCTACAAGTACAGAGGTCTCACGAGCGGGGGCTCGGGCCACTGGGGCCACTCGGCGCCGCTTCAGTTCGAAGGCCTGCTGCCAACCGACTGGTACCCCGTCCAGGTACAGCCCGATCCGGCGCTCGGGAGCGGGGAGATGGTCGTCACCAACGCGAGGGGCATCGGTGACCGCGGCCCGCAGAAAAAGATCTGCAAGGGCCCCGAAACCTCTCCGGCGACCGAATGTGCAACGGGCTACAACACCTATGACGAGACCGGCACGGTGACCACGTTCAAAATGCCGGCGCAAGGGGAATTGGCCCAGTACACCAAAGCCGTCTTCGTGGACAACGACTGGAACAACGTCCCCGCGATCAACAGCGGCGCGGGCGACAACGTGCCGCACGTGATCCCACGGCAGATCGGAGAGCATTCGCCGATCAAACACATATTCGTGATCGTCAAGGAGAATCGGACCTACGACCAGGTGCTCGGCGACCTCGGCGAGGGCAATGGCGACGCCGAACTTGCGCAGTTCGGCCAGAAGATCACCCCCAACCAGCACGCGCTCGCGCAGCGTTTCGGCGACCTGGACAACTTCTACGACGAGGGCACGCTGTCGGCCGACGGGCACAACTGGATAGTGCAGGCCGAGGCCAACGACTACATCGAAAAGCAGTTCGGGGCCTTCTACCGCTCCTACCCCGCCGAAGGCGGCGACGCGCTGGCCTACCAGCGCGACGGCTTCCTCTGGAACGCAGCCCAGGAAGCGGGGCGCAGCGTCAGGGTCTTCGGTGAGTACAACCGTTACTTCACTGGACCCGGCAACGGCGGCGACTGGAAGGAATGGTACGAAGACTCACAGATCCTCGAAGGAAAGCAGAAAGGCCCGCTGCCGATCCCGACCACCGAGTACAAGACCACCTCCGATATCCCGTCGCTGAACGCGATCACCGACCCCTACTACCCGCGGTTCGACCTCGAAATTCCCGACCAGTACCGGTACGACATCTGGAACGCCGAATTCGAACACGAGGAAAAAACCAACTCCGTTCCCAACCTGACGCTGATCTGGCTGCCCGACGATCACACCGGCGGTGCGCCGGACCCGGTGGCCGAGGCGGCCGACAACGACCTCGCGATCGGTCGAATCGTGGAAACCGTCTCCCACAGCAGGGCGTGGAAGGAATCGGCGATCTTCGGCGTCGAGGACGACACGCAGAACGGGGTCGACCACGTCGACGGGCACCGCGGACCGGCGTTCGTGATCAGCCCGTACGCCAAGGGCGGCGTCGACGGCGAATATGAGACGCAGCTCAACATGGTCCGCACGGTCGAGCAGATCCTGGGGATCAAACCCATGAACCAGGAGGACTATGCCGCCGAGCCGATGTACGGCGCGTTCACCGAAAAGCCGGACTTCGAACCGTACACCGCCGTTGCCAACCAGATCCCGCTGACGCTCGGGGTCAAGGGCTTCACCGCGACCACGGCGGCGAGCACGACGACAGACGGGCTCGATCAGGGCGCGGTACCGGCCTCGATGCAAAGCGTCTACGAGGCCTGGATGAGCTGGAAGGGCCAGCAGCGCTTCCTCGGAAAGGACGGCGGACCGGACTCGGCCGATCCGGCGCTGCTCAACCGCTTCGACTGGTATTCAGCGCATGACTGGCAGCTGGCCTACCCGGGCGACCCGAAGATCTACCTGCCGGACGAAGTGCCCGGCGCGAAGCTCCCGGCCGCCCTGCTCGGCGACTGACTGAGAGCGGTGGCCTGGGGCCGGCCGCGCCGAAGCAGCGGCGCGGCCGGCCCCACCTCGCCGACGCACAGGCGGGCTTCCGTAGAATCAGTCCCATGGCATCCAAGCGGCAGATACACGTGGGCGGCATCCCGATCGGCGGCGGCGCGCCCGTCGTGGTGCAGACGATGACCAAGACTGAGACGGCGAACCTCGCCGCCACGATGGAGCAGATCCGCACGGTCGCCGAGGCCGGCGCGGACATCGTCCGCGTGGCGGTACCGCGCGAGCAGGACGTCGAGGCGCTCAAGCGCATCGTGGTGGACTCGCCGATCCCGGTGATCGCCGACATCCACTTCAACCACACCCTGGCGATCAAGGCGATCGAGGCCGGCGCGCATTGCGTGCGGATCAATCCCGGCAACATCGGCGGGGAAGAGAAGGTCGCCGAGGTCGTGGAGGTCGCAAGGCGCCACGAGACCCCGCTGCGGGTCGGCGTCAACTCCGGCTCGCTGCCCAAGCATTTGCGCCATCTCGAGTACGACGACCCGGTGCAGGCGCTCGTGCAGGCCGCGATCGAGACGGTGCAGCTGATGGAGCGGCTGGACTTCGAGGACTTCAAGGTCTCGATGAAGTCGACCTCGGTGCCGAACACGATCGCCTCCAACCGCCTGCTCTCGGAGAAGATTCCCTACCCGCTGCACCTCGGCATCACCGAGGCTGGCACGAAGTGGTCCGGGTCGCTGAAGTCAGCCGTCGGCCTGGGCACGCTGCTTGCGGACGGCATCGGCGACACGATCCGGATCTCGCTCTCGACCTTCCATGCGGAGGAGGAGGTGAAGGTCGCCTGGGAGATCCTGAAGGCGCTGAAGCTGCGCGAGAAGGGGCCCGTGCTGATCGCCTGCCCGACCTGCGGTCGGCTGCAGTTCGACATGGATCGTGTGGTCGCTGAAGTGGAGGCGCGCCTGGAGGCCTACGAGGACCCGATCGAGGTCTCGGTGCTCGGCTGCGCGGTCAACGGCATCGGCGAGGCGCGCCACGCCGACTTCGGCATCACCGGCGCCAAGGACATGGGCATGATCTACAGCAAGGGCGAGCCGCTGAAGAAGGTGCCCACCGAGCAGCTCGTGGACGAGCTCTTCGCCGAGATCGACCGCTACTACGCCGCCGGCAAGACGGTGGAGCGCGACGAGGAGCAGGCCGCGCAGGCGCGCGCGTGGCTGGCAGAGAACGAGGACGCCACCGCGCTGACGCCAGAGAAACTGGCGGCGCTCGAGGCGCAGGCCGCCTCGCAGGACGACGAGGCGGAGACGGTGCTGAGCTCGATGCTGAGCCCCGCCGTTGAGATGGACGAGGCCGCCTCGCCGGTGGCGGGGCGCCGCTTCACCCGTAGCTGAGCGGCGCCACGCCGGCGAACGTCAGACCGCCGCGAGGCGCTGCGCGACCTTGCCCCAGTCGACGACGTTCCACCACGCGTCGATGTAGTCGGGGCGGCGGTTCTGGTACTTCAGGTAGTAAGCGTGCTCCCACACGTCCACGCCGAGCAGCGGCGTCTTGCCGGTCGAGAGCGGGTTGTCCTGGTTGGGGGTGGCGACGATCGCAAGACCGGAGCCGTCGTGCACGAGCCAGGACCAGCCTGAGCCGAACTGGTTGACGCCCGCCTCCTTCAGCTTGGCCTGAAAGTCGGCGAAGGAGCCGAAGGCGGAGGCGATCGCGTCCGCGAGCGCGCCCTGCGGCTCGCCGCCTCCGGCCGGACTCATGCTCTCCCAGAAGAGGGTGTGGTTGTAGTGGCCACCACCGTTGTTTTTGACTGCGCCGCGCTTGTCCTCTGGCACGGCGGAGAGGTCGGCGATCACTTGCTCGATCGGCGCGTCAGCGAGTGCGGTGCCCTCCAGGGCGGCGTTGACCTTGTCCACGTAAGCCTTGTGGTGCTTGTCGTGGTGGACTTCCATCGTCGTCTTGTCGATGTGAGGCTCCAGCGCCTCGTAGGCATAGGGGAGTGGCGGGACTGTGTAGGCCATCGGGAAGGCTCCTTCTCCTTTGCGGACGTTTGCGCGACGCTCGCTGTTCTATCAGAGCTCTGCCCGGTGACAGGCCTTGAAAACGTGAAGCAGCCACTGGCGCGAATCGACATCCACATAGGATGTGAGCGCAAGATGACCCGTCTCTCCCAGTACATGCTCCCGACCGAGAAGCAGGCTCCCGCCGACGCGGAGGCGATCTCGCACAAGCTGATGGTCAGAGCCGGCCTGATCCGCCAGCTGGGCGCTGGCATGTGGTCCTGGCTGCCGGCCGGCTGGCGTGTGCACCAGCGCGCGGTGCAGATCATCCGGGAGGAGATGAACGGCATCGGCGGGCAGGAAATGCTGCTGCCGCTGCTGCAACCGGCCGAGCCCTGGCGTCGAAGCGGCCGCTACGCCATCGACGAGCTGTTCAAGCTCACCGATCGCAAAGGCGCAGACCTCGTCCTTGCGATGACCCATGAGGAGGCGGTGACCACCCACGTGGCACAGAGCGTACGTTCCTACCGCGATCTGCCCCTGATCCTCTATCAGTTCCAGGTCAAGGAGCGCGACGAGCCTCGCCCGCGAGCCGGGGTTCTGCGCACGCGCGAGTTCGTGATGAAGGACTCCTACAGCTTCGATCGAGACGAGCACGGGCTGGCCGAGAGCTACCAGTTGCACGTCGGCGCCTACGACCGGATGATGGAGCGCACGGGGCTGCGCTGGTACAGGGTGGAGGCCGACGTGGGGATGATGGGCGGCCTTGGCGCACACGAGTACATGGCGCCCTGCCCGGCCGGCGAGAACGAGGTGGTGCTCGCCGGCGGCTACGCCGCCAACATCGAGGTCGCAAGCGCGACGCCTCAGCAGGTGGCGCTGCTGGAGGACGTGCCTTCGCCGTTGAGCGTCAACACACCCGGGTTGACCAGCGTTGCGGATGTGGCCGCTTCGCTTGGTGTGCCCGAGGGCGCATTGCTGAAGGCCTACCCGGTGATCGTGGAGGACGGCAGCGATCGGATGGTGCTTGTGATGCTGCGCGGTGAGCACCGGGTCAACGAGATCAAGCTCGCCTCGGCGCTGGGAGCGCGCAGTCGACCGGCGCGGGCGGAGGAGATCACGCAGCAGATCGGCCCGCCCGGGTTCATCGGGCCCGTCGGCCTGGACGGGCGCGTGGAGATCCTGCTCGATGAGGCGGTTGCGGACGGCAGCTATGTCGCGGGCGCCAACGAGCCCGACACCCACCTGCGCGGCGTGCGGCCAGGGCGCGACTTCCCATTCCAGCGCGCCGACGTGCGGACCGTGTGTGAGGGCGACACGATCGAAGGCGCGCGCGTGAGCATCGAGCCGGCGATCGAGATCGGCAACATCTTCAAGCTCGGGCTGCGCTACTCCGAGCCGCTGGGCGCGAACTTCCTTGATGAGCAGGGCGTCCAGCGGCCGATCTGGATGGGCTGCTACGGAATCGGCCCGGCGCGCATCGCGGCCGCCGCGGTCGAGCAGTATGCAGACGAGCATGGGATCTCCTGGCCGCGTGCGCTGGCTCCGTTCGCGGTGCACCTGGTCGCGCTGGGCAAGCCAGGCACGCCGGAGCGGGCGGCGGCCGATGGCGTCTACGACGCGCTCGCCGCCGCAGGGGTGGAGGTGATCTACGACGATCGCGATGGCAACCCAGGCGAGAAGTTCGCCGACGCCGAGTTGCTTGGCTGCCCGCTGCGGCTGACCGTCGGCAGGCGCTCGCTGCAATCGGGGGAGATCGAGGTGCAGGTGCGGCGCGGGCGCCAGGAGGCGGCCGGGCTGCCGCTGAGGGCGCAGGACGGCGAGCTCGCCGGGACGGTGGACGCGCTGTGGCGCACCCTCCCGTAAAGCGGCTGATTGGCCTCGACCGCTCCGGGCCACCACCGCCCGAGACCTCCCCAGGGAGTCCGCTGCGCCCCTGGACGATCCCCAACGCCGTGAGCTTCGTGCGTCTTGCGTTGATCCCCACCTTCCTGGTGATCGCGCTGGCCGGCGGCAAAGGCGTAAGCGCGCTTGCGATCGTGATCTTCGCGATCTGCGGTTGGGGCGACTACGCCGACGGCCTGCTAGCCCGCATCACCGGCCAATACAGCCGCCTGGGCACATTGCTGGACCCGATCACCGACCGTCTGCTCGCGATTGCGGGCGTCGTGGTCTGCTGGCGCTATGACCTGCTCCCGCGCTGGGCGCTCGTAGTGCTGCTGGCGCGCGAGGCCGTGATCCTCGTGCTGGCGCGCGTGGGGCTCGGGCAGGGAGTCGACGTGCGCGTCAACTGGCCCGGCCGGCTTTCGATACCGCCGCTGCTGGGCGGGATTTTCTTCGCGATGGCTGGTCTGGACACCTTCGGAGAGGTGCTCTTCCTCATTGGTCTTGCGCTCTCGCTGACGGCGCTCGTGCTCTACGTTCGCACCGGGATCGCGATTGCCGCCAGACCCTCAAGCTCAGCCTAAGGCTCTGGGCTATACTGGCCGATGGATCATCCGTGGTGGAAGGCGCCCTGCCGACAAGAGGAAGGGCGCACGCACTAGACGAGGAGAAGGCTGCGATGGACACCTTTCCCGACCTCGGCTCAATGAGCGACAGCGAGCTGAAGGACCTGATCAGACAGCTCACCGAGGAAGAGACCGACATCTCCTATCAGCGTCGGATCCTGCACGGCAAGATCGACATCCTGCGCGCTGAGCTTGTCAACAGGCTGCGCAACAAGCACGAGGGCGGCGAGCAGGTCATCTCCGGAGATGACCTGCAACGTCTCACCGAGATCCTCGCCGGACGTCAGCCGGAGTCGCCGGCAGGCTGATGACACTGCATTGTCCAGAGTGCGGCTCTTTGAACGCGGAGGAGGCGAACTTCTGCCAGCGCTGCGGCGCGTCTCTGGCGGGCGCGGAGATCGTACAGGAGCCACCGACGGCCACCTACCGGATCGACGAGGGGACCGGCGAGCTGATCCCCGTCGATCCGAGCGAGGTGACCGCGCTCGGCCCGGCGCTGATCGTGCGGGCCGGCGGGGGCAGGGAGGGCGAGAGCTTCTCGATCCTTGGCGAGCGGATGAGCATAGGACGGCGGCCTGAGTGCGACGTGTTCCTCGATGACGTGACCGTCTCACGCGACCACGCGATGCTCGTGCAGCGCGGCGATCAGTGGTACATCGACGACTGCGGTTCGCTCAACGGCACCTACGTCAATCGTTCACGAATCGACTCGCTGCAGCTGCAAGAGGGCGACGAGCTGCAGATCGGCAAGTACAAGCTCACCTTCCACACGCGCTGATGTCCACCAAAACTCCAGACCTCGACATCCACGCGCTGGAGAGCACCCTGCCGGCGGAGCTGGCCAACGGCGCCGGCACGCAGGAACAGCTGGCCGGCCGCGCGGGCAAGTCGATGACGATCGGCGCCGTCTGCAAGGCGCTCGGCCAGGAGTTCCCAGACATATCCATCTCCAAGATCCGCTACCTGGAGGACCAGAAGCTGCTCGCCCCGCGGCGCACGCCGGGCGGCTACCGACTTTACACCCAGGCCGACGTGGCGCGCCTGCGCACGATTCTGCGCCTGCAGCGCGACGAGTTCCTGCCGCTGCGCGTGATTCGCCAGGAGCTGGCCGCCGGCCGAGCCGAGGCGGAAATCCCAGTGCAGGTCCGGGACGGCGCGCGTTCATGGCGTCGCAGCGTCAGCGTCGGCGGCGCAAGCGGCGCGCTCTACACCGTGCAGGAGGTGCTGCAGGAGACCCAGGCCGACGAGGGCCTGGTCAGGGAGCTGGAAGAGTTCGGCGTGATCAAAGGGGAGCTGCACAAGGGCGTGCGCTGCTACGACGAGACCGATCGCGAGATCGTGGGCGCGGTGGCTGAGCTGGCGCGCTACGGCGTGGGCGGGCGCAACCTGCGCGTCTTTCGCACCTCCGCCGACCGCGAGGCGGGCCTTTTGCAGCAGATCCTCGCCCCGGCGCTGCGCTCCCGCAACCCCGAGCGGCGCAAGGAGGCGCTGGAGGCGCTGGAGAGCCTTGCGGCGGTGACCACGCACCTCAAGCACCTGCTGCTCGTGCGGGACTTGCGCAAGATCGTGAATTGATGGCGCTGCCTGCGCGCAGCGAGTCGAGCGCCGAGGGCGCCTCCGCGGAGCAGCTGCTGCGCTCACTGGTCCGCGACATCCCCGACTTTCCGCAGCCGGGCATCCTCTTCAAGGACATCACGCCGCTGATGGCAGACCCCGTGGCGCTGGATCTCGCCGTGCAGGGACTCGCGGAGCGGGCCCGGCCGCTGAACGTCGACTGCGTGCTGGCGGCAGAGGCGCGCGGCTTTCTGCTTGGCCCGGCGCTTGCGCTGCGGCTGGGCGCCGGCTTCGCGCTTGCGCGCAAGCCGGGAAAGCTGCCGCACCGAACGATCGCGGCGGAGTACGAGCTGGAGTACGGCACCGATCGCCTGGAGCTGCACGCCGACGCGCTAGCGCCGGGCGCGCGCGTCTTGGTGCACGACGATCTGCTTGCGACTGGCGGCACTGCGCACGCCCTCTGTGAGCTGGTGGCAAGCAGCGGCGGCATCGTTGTGGGCTGCGGCTTCCTGGTCGAGCTGGCCTTCCTCGGCGGCCGCGAACGGCTTGCACCGTACGAGGCGCACTCGTTGCTGTGCTACGACGCATAGCAGGCCGGCGATGCCGCGGGCCAGTCATACGCGCGTGCTGGGAATCCCCGCCGGCGAGCTTTGGGAGACGGTACGCGATCCGTATCACCTGGCGCGGTGGTGGCCGCGCGTGGAGCGGGTGGAGGGCGTGGATGGCGAGTTCTTCACGGAGGTGCTGCGCAGCTCGAGCGGCAAACTCGTGCGCGCCGACTTCGAGATAGTGGAGTTGGACGAGCGGGAGATGAGGGTGCGTTGGGCGCAGCAGATCGCGGGTACCCCATTTGAACGGGTGCTGGCGTCCTCTGAGACAGAGCTCAAGGTGAGCCCGCGGATGGGCATGAACGAGAGCGCTTCGACGGAGGTGACCATCACGCTCTCGCAGACCCCGCACGGCTGGTTTGCGGGCACTTCCGCCAGTCCGCAGAGAGGATCGCCGATGCTGAACGGGCTCTTTGCCCGGCTGGGAGCCCCACTGGTGAGGAGGGCGGCAGCAAAGACCGTGAAGGAGGCACTCGATGGACTCCAGCAGCTCTGCGACTGAGCGGGCTCCCCGTATGCGCTGGTGGGGGTGGGGCGATCCGCAACATCCGCCGATGCTGCAAGGCAGTGTGCTGGAGGAGTTGCGCGAGCGACTCGGTGCCGACGGCGCTCCGGAGCCGCCTGTTGCGCTGGAGCGCGTCCAGCTTCCGGAGCCTGCGCTACGCCAAAACCAGATCGACGAGCTGCAGCGAGTGCTCGGCGCCGATGGGCTGAGTACCAACCACGCTACGCGCGTGGCACACGCCGCCGGCCGCGGATATATGGACCTGGTGCACCTGCGGCGAGGTCAGCCGGAGGGCGCGCCCGACGGCGTCGCACACGTGCACGACCATGAGCAGATCCTCTCACTGCTGGAGTTGTGCGCCAAGCGCTCGATCGCGGTCGTGCCGTTCGGCGGCGGCACCTCGGTGGTGGGCGGCGTGGCTCCAGTCAAAGGAGAACACGAGGCGCTGATAGCGCTCGATCTCGCAGGTCTCTCGGGCGTGCAGGCGATAGACCGAGAGTCGTTGAGCGTCACCGTCGCGGCCGGGATGCGCGCCGCGGAACTGGAGCACGAGCTTGCAGGGCATGGCTTGACTCTGGGGCATTTTCCGCAGTCCTTCGAGTACGTATCGCTCGGCGGCTGCGCTGCCACGCGCTCGGCCGGCCAGGCTTCCACCGGCTACGGCCGCTTCGAGGATCTGATCCTTGGCCTGCGTGCCGCCACGCCGGTCGGCTCGATTGAGCTGCCCGCGCTGCCCGCGAGCGCTGCGGGTCCAGACCTGCGCGAACTGATCGTCGGGTCGGAGGGCACGCTCGGGGTGATCGACCGGCTGACTCTGAAGCTCGCACGGCGCTCGAGCGCGCGCATCTATCAGGGCCTGCTGTTGCCGGATTTTGAGTCAGGCGCACAGATGCTGCGCAAGCTGGTGCAGGAGGGCGCGGCGCCCACCCTCGCGCGGCTCTCCGATCGGGCTGAGACCGAGTTGACCCTACGCCTGGCCGGCGGTGGGCTCAAGCGGACTGCGACGCAGCTCTATTTCGCAGCGCGACGCCGCGGCGAGGGCTGCCTGGCGATCCTCGGCTTCGAGGGAGAGCAGGAGCAGGTGCACAGGGCGTGGCGCCACGCACGGGCCTGTGCCCGCGACCACGGCGCAATCCGCCTTGGCGGCGGAGCGGGAGATGCATGGCTGGCCTCGCGCTTCAGCGCTCCGTACATGCGCGACGAGCTGCTCACGCACGGCGTGATGGTCGAGACGCTGGAGACGGCGGCCTGCTGGTCGGATCTGCACGCGCTCAAGGCCGCGGTCGGCGGTGCGATCTCCGATGCACTCGCGGAGCTCGGCACGCCCGGAATCGTGGGCTGCCACGTCTCCCATCTTTACGCGAGCGGCGCCTCGCTCTACTTCACGTTCCTGGCGCGGATGCTGCGCGGCCAGGAGCGGCGCCAGTGGCAGACGGTCAAGGACACCGCTGGCGCGGCCATCCTCGCAAACGGCGGCACGATCACCCACCATCACGCGATCGGACGCGACCACCGCCGATGGCTCTCAAATGAAGTCGGCGCCACCGGCATCGCCGCGCTGCGGGCGGTGAAGCAGCAGCTCGACCCTGCCGGGATCATGAACCCTGGCAAGCTGTTGCCAGACACCTTTTAGGCTCCGACGAAGTCGCCCTTCAGCACGATTGGGCCGGGCGAGCTGGGATGAGCGGCGGTCTCGCGGCTGATCTCGATGCCCGCCACGGAGCTCGGGGCCTGCGGCAGCCCTTCGATTACCCGGAAGTGGCCCTTCGAGCTGACGGGTGGCACCCTGCCAAGCGCCGAGTATTCGCCTTTGGGGCCGGTCAGCCAGACGACGTAGGAGAAGCCTTCAGTGGGGGCAACCCCGTTCGCTTCGATCTCTACAGCGTGGGTGGCGCCCTTGGCGACAAGCGCGGCAAAGCCCTTCGCGGAGCCTCCGCCGGAAGGCGGCTTCATTTCGGCCAGCTTTTCGATTTTGACCTGGCTGCTCCCGGTGCTCGTGGATTTGGAGCTGCTTTGGGTGGTAGAGGTTGAGGACTGTTCGCTCGAGCGCGAGGCGGCCTGATTCCCATTACCGTTGTCGCCGCCCGAGCTGAGCACGATCGCCACCACGACTGCGACGACGAGGACGATTCCCGCGAGCAGGATTGCGCCTCCGCGCCGCGAGACGGGCGAGGGCGCCGGCTGCGCGCCGCCGTCATGACCGTCGCCCTGTGGCACGGCTGCCGGCGCGTGTATCGGCAGCGACGTCGGAGCGTCGGGGATCTCCGGCATCGCTTCGGAGGCGAGCTTGACGAGCTCGACCGCAAGCGCGCGCGCCCACTCGCGCGCGGGGGTGGATCCAGTGAGATATGCCTTCGTGGCGGCGGCATCCAGATCGTTCTGCTGGCCGAGCAGGTACTCGCCGATCCGCTCGCGCTCGGCGGCGTCAACCAGCCGTGCCTGCGCCGGCGCCAACACTGCGAGCGCTGCATGCGCGCGATCGTGAACGGCCTCCGGTGCCACCTGCAGGATCGAGGCAACCTCCTGATAGCGCTTGCGCTGTCGCAGCAGCAGCGAGAGCACCGCTCGCTGGTCTGGTGGAAGCTGCTCGAGTCTGATCATCGTCTTGTGTTCCGCCGGCCGCCCCCGCTGCCGGTCGGCTGCCCTGCCTCCGTGGCCGGAGATCCGGGCACCTTTTCTTAGGCTATCGTGGCGGCCCGATGGTGAGCCCCACTGCCACGCAGATCAACGAGGCGATGATCGGATTCGACCGGCTCTACGGCCTCCAAGTCCTGGAGTGCGGCGCGGAGCTTGCCCGCGGGCGAATCGAGGTCCGCGACGAGCTCAAGCAGCCGGCAGGCCTCTTGCACGGAGGCGTGCTGGCATCGATCGCCGAGTCGCTGGCCTCGCTGGCCACAGCGATCGCGGTGGTGACCGACGGCAACGCGGCGATGGGTCTCTCAAACCAGACCAGCTTCCTGCGGCCGGTCACCGAGGGCACGGTAACCGCGACCGCAACGCGCCTTCACAAGGGCCGCACCACGTGGGTGTGGGACGTTCGCTTCGAGGATGAGCTCGGCCGCCTCTGCGCTCTCACGCGGATGACGATTGCCGTGCGGCCGCTGCGTGCGGCCTGACCGCCCCAGGGAGGAGGTCGTTCAGCGGCCGCTTGCGGGTAGCCCCTGCACCGTCTGCGGCAGCTGGCTTTCCAGCGGCTTGTTCGCAAAACCCGTGTTCCCGTGCGCTGCGGGCAATGCGGCCCCCGGTGTGCCGAGCTCGTTGATCGCCACCATCTGACCCGCGGCGGCGAGCGCGAGCGCGGCGCTGTTGGCGCGAATGTCCACGACGGTCGGCCCCGTGGCGATCTCGATCACCCTGCCATCGGATGCCAGCACCGCGCGCACGCCACGGATGCTCGCGGTGCCGTTGACCGCGCCGGCATCGGGCAGGAAGCTGTTGTCGGAGGAGCTGATCACCGTCAGCGGGGAGATGCAGGTTTCCGGGCCTCCGGTCGTGCAGGTGCCGTACTGGATGTCGTACGCGCCACTTGGGTCACCGTCAACCTCGGTCAGCGCCATTCCGTCGAAGCGTCCTCCTAGCCAGAAGATCGGGAATTCCTGGTTGCCGACAAGCGGCTCAAGCGTCGATGCGCTGAGCGCCTTGCCTTCGGCCGCACTGCCGCAGCCGGAAAGCAGGCAGGCACAGAGGGCCGCAAGCACCGCAGCGGCCGTGCATGCACCGGCGCGCCGGCTAGCCACGGTAGCGGTTGGTGATCGGCATGCGGCGGTCGCGGCCGAAGGCGCGCGTTGTGATCTTGATCCCTGGCGGCGCCTGGCGGCGCTTGTACTCAGCGAGGTCCACGAGCCTGATCGCACGGTCGACCTCCTCGGCCGGCAGCCCCTGCGAGATCAGCTGCTCGCGGGAGAGGTCGAACTCGATGTAGCCCTGCAGGATCCGGTCTAGCAGGGGGTAGGGGGGCAGCGAATCCTCGTCGCGCTGGTCGAGGCGAAGCTCCGCAGAGGGCGCTCTGCTGATGATCGTGTCAGGGATCGGGGCCGACGGGCCGCCGTGCATGACCCCGGCGGGCGTATTGCGCCACTCGCAGAGGCGGTAAACCAGCGTCTTGGGCACGTCCTTGATCACCGCAAAGCCGCCGGCGAGGTCCCCGTAGAGGGTTGTGTAGCCGACCGACATCTCAGACTTGTTGCCGGTCGTGAGCACCAGCCAGCCGAACTCGTTGGAGAGCGCCATCAGCAGGTTGCCCCTGATCCGCGCCTGCAGGTTCTCCTGGGTCAAGCCGGGCGGGCGGCCTGCCAGATCGTCGGTCAGAACCCCCAGATAGGCATCCATCACCGTCTCGATCGGCAGCTCATGGGCGGAGGCTCCGAGCGCCGCCGCCAGAGAGTGCGCATCCGACTGGGTGCCGTGCGAGGAGTACTGGGAAGGCATGATCGCCGTGCTCACGCTCTGCGCGCCCAGCGCGTCGACCGCCACGCACGCGACCAGCGCCGAGTCGATCCCGCCGGAGAGGCCGAGCACGACGTGGGAGAAGCCATTCTTGCCCACGTAGTCGCGCAGGCCGAGCACCAGCGCGGCATAGACCTCGGCCTCCTGGGGCGCGATCGGCTCGTGCAGCGCCGCAGGCGGCGAGACCACCTCGGCGGGGCTTGGGCCTGCGGGCAGCGGGGGCAGTACGCTCACCGGGCGCTCGACGCGCCTGGCCGCCGGTCGATGCCCGGCATCGCGCAGACGAGTTGCTGCGGCTGCCGGCAGGTCCAGGTCACAGATCAGCAGGTCCTCCTCGAACTGCTTGCCGCGCGCGACCGTCTCCCCAGTGTGGTCGACCACGCACGAGTAGCCATCGAAGACGAGTTCGTCCTGGCCGCCGACCAGCCCGCAGAAGGCGACGAAGGCCAGGCTGTCGCGGGCGCGCTGAGCGAACATCCGCTCTCGCTCTGCGCCCTTTCCCACGTGGTAAGGGGAGGCGGAGATGTTGAGAATCAGCGTCGCGCCGGCCATCGCCTCATCGGAGGCCGGAGGTCCGGGCTCCCAAATGTCCTCGCAGACGGTCAGCCCGATGCGATCCTCTCCGATGTCGATCACGGCGCACTCGCGCCCGGCCTGGAAGTAGCGATGCTCGTCGAAGACGCCGTAGTTGGGCAGATAGTTCTTGCGGTAGATCGCGTGGATGCGCCCGCCGGCCAGCACCGCCGCGGCGTTGTAGACGTCCTCGGCCAGCTCCGGGAAGCCGACGACCGCAACCACCCCGTCGGTGTAGGCAGCCAGCTGCTCCAGCGCCGCCCGCGCATCGGCCAGGAAGTGCTGGCGCAGCAGCAGATCCTCGGGCGGATATCCGGTCACCGCCAGCTCGGGGAAGATCACCAACTGGGCATGCTGCGCACGCGCGGCTTCGATGCCCTCACGGATACGCACCGCATTGCCGGCGATGTCGCCGACGGTGGCGTTCATCTGGCAGAGCGCGACCCGCATCGGACGCACCAGAGTATTCGTTGCAGGCGCGCTGCCGCTGCTCAGGCGCGCGTCGCCGTTCGCTTGGGCGCGCGCTTGGCCGCCGCACGCTTGCGCGGCGGCGTGAGGTTAGCCGCCTTGGCCAGCGCCGCGATCGCCTGGCGCAGATCCTCGGCGATCATCTCGAGCTCCGGCAGCCCGTCATAGTCGGCCAGCAGCCCGAAGCCGAGCCGGCCGTTGTAGCTCATCACCGCGATTCCGAGCGCTTGCCGACGAGCGAGCGGCACCACCGGGTAGAGCGCGATCAGCTCACGGCCGAGCAGGTAGAGCGGGAACTGTGGGCCCGGGACGTTGGTGATCACAAGGTTGAAGTAGCGCTGCCTGGCCTGCAGCCGTGCCGCCTGGCTGAGGATCGTCGGGGGCGCAAAGCCGGCCAGGTTGGTCAGCACCTCGGCGCCGATCGCTTGCCCGGAGCTCTTCAGCTGCTGGGTCGCTGAGCGCACCTGTGCGTAACACTCGGCGGCGTCCTGCACGCCCACCGGCAGCGGCGCCCACATCGCCGCGACCTTATTGCCAAGCGCGCCACGCTCGGTGTCCGCACGTACAGAGACGGGCACCATCGCCTTCAGCTCCAGGCCGTCCGTGTCGTAGCCCTGCTCGCGCAGGTGGGCGCCCAGGGCAAGGCTCACGGAGCTCAGCACGACGTCGTTGAGCGTCCCGCCGAGCGCGTCCTTGATCGCCTTGAACAGAGCCAGGTCGGCGTCCACCCAGGTGTAGCGCCGGTGCGGGCCGATCTCGACGTTGAAGGGGGTGCGAGGAGCGGGGTGCTCAATGCCGGGCAGCGCGCTTGCGCCGACGTTGCGCACGCTGCGCGCCAGCCGACCCACTGCGCGCCGTGGCGCTCGCAGCGTCGCGCGCGCGCCGCGGGCGATCTCACCGGGAACGGTCGCGCGCTCCAGCAGCGCGTCGGCGATCAGCTTGGCCGACCCTGGGGGCGGCCCCGCCGACCAGGACGTCGGCGGCCTGCTCGCCGGCATCGCGTCCGGCGCGGTGTCGAAGAGCACGGTGGTGATGTCCACGCCGGAGATCCCGTCCACGAGCGCGTGGTGGGTCTTGGCAATCAGCGCGAAGCGATCTCCGGCTAGCGCCTGCACCAGCCACATCTCCCACAGCGGCTTGGAGCGATCCAGGCGCTGGGAGAAGATCCTGCCGGCCAGGCGTTGAAGCGCGCGCTCGTCGGCCGGCTTCGGCAGGGCGGTGTGACGTATGTGGTAGTAGGGGTTGAAGCGGGGATCGTCGGTCCAGACCGGTCGGCCCTGGCCAAGCGGCACGAACGCCAGCCGCTGCCGATAGCGGGGCACCAGGTGCAGGCGGCCAAGGATGTGCTCCACGAGCGCCTGATAGAGGGGCGCCTCTCCCGCGAACACCATCACGGAGGCCACGTGCATGTGCGCGGTCGAGTGCTCCTCCAGGTGCAGGAACGCCGTGTCCAGGCCGGTGAGCCGATCGGGATTGGCCATCTTCTCGGGATTGTCGCCGCTTTGAGGGCTCGGCGTCAACGCGTTTGCAGCGATTGGCCAACCCGATTGCGCCTTCGGCCTGCCAAAACGGTTGTCCAGGACAACGCGAACCTAACCCGTTTATGTGACGTCAATCACAGAAAAGGGTCTTCGAGTCTCTACTGTGACCGGATTGCTTTGACAGAGACGCCGAGTCGCCCTCACAAACGAGGGCGAACGGGGGACCCATTGCCGGACCGCGGGGAGCGCGGCCGGTTGGGGCGAATTGGCCGCTGATGCGGCCCTAGCGCAGAAGGCGCACGCGCACGTCGATCGACGATCGGCTGCGCAAAGCGGCTCTGGCGCGAGCCCGACAGCTAACCCCGTAGGCGTAAACCAAAGGAGGCAAGACGTAAATGTTCGCCATTCCGACGGGCGCGACCACCGCGCCCGCGGCGCCGATCGCGCCGGTGGAAATGCTCAGCTCGCAGGGCGTGGCGGCCGCGCAGCCGCCGCTGGGAGAAGCCGTGCATGAGCGCATTCGGGTCCACTCGGCCACGCTGAACGTGCTCGCAGATCAGACGATGCGCGCGAAGGGCACGCTGCTGCCGCGCCTGGCTGACGCGAAGGTGAGCCTGCAGCTGCTGCTAGGACGTCGCTGGGTGTCGGTCGCCAGCACTCGCAGCGGCGCGCGCGGCCGCTTCGCGCTGCGCTACGCGCCGCCGCGGACCGGCAGCTGGGTTGCCCAGCTGCGGTATCGCGGCGTGGATGGCTCCCCGGGCGCCACGCGCCGCCTTGGCGTGCTGAGCTCCTTTCAGGCCGCTGAGGCGTCCTGGTATGGGGGCGGCGGGGGAATGGCCTGCGGCGGGCAGCTGACCAGCGCCACGATGGGCGTGGCGAACAAGACGTTGCCCTGCGGCACCTGGCTTACAATCCGCTACGGCGATCGCAGTGTGCGCGTGCAGGTGGTCGACCGCGGCCCATATGTGGCCGGCCGCGAATTCGACCTCACCGAAGCGACAAAGCAGGCGCTGGGCTTTGAAGGAGTGGGCGTGGTCTGGGCCACGCGCTGAGTACTACCGTTCAAAGACCGCAAAGAAGTCGCGGTCATCGGGTTCCAGGTAGCGGGTGGCGGGCCGTTCGGTTCCGGCCAGAAGCTTGATCGGCTCGCGCCCGCCTGGTGCCCCATAGGTGTTGAAGCTCACCCAGTAGGAGTTGATGTCGAGCTCCATCGCCCGCACCGCGCCGGCGTGGATCAGAATCTGCGCGAGGCTGGCGGCGGTCTGGTCGTTGGCCTGCGCGTAGATCAGATCGCCGTGCTTGTCGATCCCGATGCCCGAGCGCCACACCTGCACCGTATTGCCGAGCGTCGCTCCCCATTCCGCGCTGTCGTTCAGCAGCGGGTTCGGCTTGCCGTTCTCCACAATTAGTGGCAGATTCTGCCTGGCGAACACCACCTTTGAGGGCGCGGCCGCCCCGCCACTCCAGGCTTCGATGTTGACTTCGCCGCCGGCGCGTTGCACGAAGGTGGCCTGACCATCTCTCATCGGCACATAGGTGTGGCCTTGGTAGGCGAAGCCCCCATTTGAGTCTTCGAGCTTGAATGCGCTGTTGAAGGTGGCGAGCAGCCCGCTTCGCAGCGCGGGGGGCACCTCCATCGGGCCGCGGCTTGGCAGTTCGACAGATGGCTGTTCACGCCCGGGGTACAGCGTGATCTTGGTGCGATGCGGGTCGATCCAGGCTACGCCGGCGACCAGGCGCGGGTATTCGGTGGGGTCGCTTCTGAAGGTGGTGATCAGCAGCGGCGGATAGGAGACGCCAGGTCGAGCGGCGTGCCATACGCCCTCGCCCGCCAGCGCCGGATAGCTCAGCGGCCTAATCCGCGGTGGCTGGTAGGGATGGACTTTGGCGTGCTCGCCGGAGACTGCGACGCCCACGGGCGGCAGCGCCTTCAGGCCCGGGCCGCCCTTACTGGGAGCGTTCAGCGAGTAGTAGACGTTCTCGACCGTGGAGACCAAGCCGGCGCCGCCGTGGCTGCGCAGCCACTCCACCGCCCGGATGGAAAAGGTCGTGTTGGATGGCGAGAGCATCGTGCCTGCAAAGGAGATCAGCGCAAAGGCGAGCGCCATCAGACACGCCAGCAGCGTGATGCGGCGCAGCCGCGTGCGCGGCGTGTGAGTGAAGGTACGGCGTGCTTGCCCTCCATGTCCGCGGTCCCGTGCAGGCGGTGTTTGCATCTGCAGCCCCATGCAAGGTGATCGTAAGTGGCACCAGTCCAGTATGCACCCGCTCAACCACGCAAGTGAGAACATTTTCACCCCAATGCGCGTGAGAGGTCCGGACGCTTCGGCAGACGTGGTGAACTACTGAGAGAAAAAGTGTGAGAACTCCCTCATATTCGCCGCAAGCCAGGTGAGAGCATCTTCACGCTGTGCAAAGGTGCTCGTGAGGTCGCTCTGCTCCGATGGGCCTCGTCCACTGGAAGCAAAGGGAGGTGACCCCGCGGGTGAGCGCAATCGATGCAGCCGAGAGGGCGGACGTCGAGACTCCAGCGGCGATCGCAGATCGTCCAGGCGCGCCTCTCATCGCCGCCCCAGCAGCGCGCGGCGGCGCGCTGCTGCGTGCATGCAGGCCACGCCAGTGGGTCAAGAACCTGCTCGTGGTGGCTGCGCCGGGCGCGGCGGGGGTGCTGAGCCACCCGCACGTCGCCGTCGAGGTTGCGGGCGCGTTCATCTGCTTCTGCATGCTCTCCAGCGCCACCTACCTGATCAACGACGTCCATGATCGCCACGAGGACGCCTTGCACGCGCGTCGTCGCCACCGGCCGATCGCCTGCGGAGAAGTGCCGGTCGGCCTCGCGCTGGCGGCGGCCGCGCTGCTCGCGGCCGCCGGCCTTGGCCTCGGCTTCGCAATCCGGCCCCTGCTCGGCCTGACCGGCCTCGGCTACCTGACGCTCACCGCTTCCTACTCGCTCTGGCTGCGCAAGGTTGCGGTGGCCGACATCGCGATAGTCGCGGCCGGCTTTGTGCTGCGCGCGCTGGCCGGCGGCGCGGCGACGGGCATCCCGGTCTCGCGCTGGTTTGTGATGGTGACCTCCTTCGGCGCGCTGTTCGTGGTCGCGGGCAAGCGCTACGCAGAGCTGCGTGCCACCGGCCAGATGGCCGCGGCACGGTCCACGCTTACCGCCTACTCGCAGGACTACCTGCGCTTCGTGATGATGCTCGCGGCCTCGGTGACGACCGTCGCATACTGCCTGTGGGCCTTCGAGGGCCACGGCAGCGACGGCATCTCCTGGTACGAGATCACGGTCGCGCCGTTCGTGCTGTGGCTGCTGCGCTACGGGCTGCTGCTGCACGAAGGGCATGGGGAGGCGCCGGAGGAAGTGCTGCTGCACGACCGCTTCCTGATCGCGATGAGTGGAGCGTGGGTGGGCGTCTACGCCTGCGCGGTGTATGTCGGCACCTGAGCCCACGATCACGATGCGGCCCGGTCGCGTCTCCGCGCGCCCACCAGCCCCTGCAGGAGAGCGCCGGCGGCTCTGCGGCTGGGGACGCACGGGGTACAGCGAGGCAACCGTAATCGTGCCGCGAACCGTCGAGCAGGTGCGCGAGGCGATGCTCTTCGCAAGCGCAAGCGGCGGCCTGATCGCACGCGGCGCCGGTCGCAGCTACGGGGACGCCGCCCAGAACGACGGCGGCGTGGTGCTCGACCTCGCCTGCATCTCAAACATGGAGCTGCTGGACGGGCCGCTGCTGTGGGTTGGGGCGGGCGCGAGGCTCTCAGCGGCGCTGCGAGCGCTCGCAGCGGTTGGGCTGACACTGCCGGTGCTCCCCGGCACGCGGCACATCACCGTCGGCGGCGCGATCGCGGCCGACATCCACGGCAAGAACCACCGACGCGACGGCAGCTTCTGCCATCACGTCGAAAACCTGCTGCTCTGCACACCGGATGGCGAGCTGCGCCGGCTCTCACGCCTGGAGCAGCCGGACCTGTTCCACGCCACGCTCGGCGGCATGGGGCTCACCGGCGTGATTGTGGAGGCAATCCTGCGGCCGAGCAGGCTGACCGGCTCGCTGCTGCACGGCGACATCGACCGTGCAGGCAGCATCGAGCAGGCACTGTCGGTGATGCGCCAGGACGCCGCACACAGGTACTCGATCGCATGGGTCGACCTGATCAGCCGCGGATCCGCGTTCGGGCGATCGGTCGTGCTGCGCTGCAACGACAGGGACAATGCGCCGGACACGACGGCGCCCGGCCGGATCGCGCTGCCCGGCCGGCCGCGGCTGAGCGTGCCCGAACGCTTCCCGCCGGCGGTGCTGCGGCCCGCAACGGTGCGCGCCTTCAACGCCCTGCGCTTTCACCGCGCGCCCGCTCACGCCAGAGCCCAGCCGATCACGCTTGCGGAGAACTTCTTCCCGCTCGACGCACTGGCCAACTGGAACAGGCTTTACGGCGCCGCGGGTCTGCTGCAGTACCAGTTCGTGGTGCCGGATGACCGTGCACACATGCTGGGGGAGGTCGTCGAGGGACTGCGACGCGCACGCCAGCCGATGTATCTCGCGGTGATCAAGCGCTTCGGGGAGCCATCCGGCGGCCTGATGTCCTTCCCGATGCCAGGGTGGACGCTTGCGGTCGACCTTCCCGCCGGCAGCCCAGGCCTTCGCCAGTCGCTACGTGCCGCCGATGAACTGCTCGCCGGCTCCGGCGGGCGGGTGTATCTGGCCAAGGATGCGTGGCTTGGCGCGGACCTGCTGGGGGCGATGTATCCGGCATTGGAGCGCTTCAGGGCGATCAGGTTCGCGGTGGACCCTGAGGGGACGCTTCGCTCCGACATGGCCAGGCGGCTCGGCCTCGCTGCAGGAGCGACCGCTTGAGCGCGCATGGACGGCGGGTGCTGCTGATCGGCGGCACCTCGGAGATCGGGCTTGCGATCGTGCGGCAGCTGGCGGGCAAGGGAACGTTGGAGGCGCTTCTGCTCGGCCGCGACCCTGCCGCGCTGCGGAATGCCGCCGATCGGCTTCACGGGGCCGGTTGCGCGCAGGTAGACACGCTCGACGGGCTCGACGCGGGCAAGCCGGAGAGCCACGAGCGTCTGATGGAGCAAGCATTCGCCGAGCTCGGCGGGGTCGACATCGCGATCCTTGCAACCGGGGTGCTGGGCACGCAGCGTGAAGGCCTGCCCGAGGATCTGCCGGCGGCGCTGGAGCTGCTGCAGGTCAACTTCACCGGATCGGCGTCGCTGCTGATGGGAGTCGCGGCGCGCCTGCGCAGCCAGCGAGGAGGGATCCTGATCGTGCTCTCCTCCGTGGCCGCCGAGCGTCCACGGCGCGCCAACGCGCTGTACGGGGCCTCAAAGGCAGGTCTGGACGCGCTGGCACAGGCGCTCTCAGACGCGCTGCGTCCACAGGGCGTGGACGTGATGGTCGTGCGAGCCGGCTTCGTGCGCACGCGCATGACCAGGGGGCTGCCGCAGCCGCCGCTGGCCTGCGATCCGCAAGACGTCGCACGTGCAACTGTGGCGGGCATCGAACGCAGAGCGCAGACGGTGTGGGCGCCGCCGGCCATGCGTTGGGTGATGCTGGCGCTGCGCCTGCTGCCCCGATCGATCTTCAGGAGGCTTTCGCTGTGAGCGAGTGGCCGCCAGACATCGGTACCGAGCGCTTGCAGGGGTTAGGCGAGCCGCTGCACAACCTCACGCATGAGCCGATCGCAACCTCTCCCACGACCTTGCGCCGTCGACAGGCGGCCGCGCGGGCTCGCAGCCGCAGACAGCTGGTGGGCGACGCGGCACTCGCGCTTGCGATCGTGCTCGTCGCATTGATCGCGGGCGCCGGCGTGGGCATGCTGGGCGTGATCGCGGTGCTCGTGCTCGCAGGCTTCGGATCCGTGCTCGCCGTAGGGTGCCTGCGCCGGCGCCGGCGCAACGGGCATCAGGCGGCTAAGAGCCCGCGTCGCCGAAGAACTCGATGAGCAGCTCGTTGACGCGCTCGGGCTCGTCGTGCTGGACCCAGTGGGTGGCCTGCGGCAAGCGCTCCATGCGTGCGTTTGGCACCCATTGGGGCAGCGGCTGTGCCAGCTCGCTGCCGAGGTGCCGATCGCGCATACCCCAGATCACCAGCGTCTGCGTCTGGATGGGCACGAGCTGTGCCAGCGCGGCGCGAGGGGAGCGGCGCAGCGCAGCGCGATAGTAGTTGACCATCCCAGTCAACGCTCCGGGCTGCGCCCACGCCTGCGCGTAGCGCTCCAGATCCGCGTCGCTGAAGGCGCCGGGGGAGTCGGCGCGCAGCGAGCGCTTGGCGAAGGAGAAATTATCGCGCGCCAGCAGGTACTCTGGCAGCCGCGGGATCTGGAAGAAGAACATGTACCAGCTCTTGCGCAGCTGGCGCAGGGTGCGAAAGCCTGCGAGCATGCGCTCGGTGTGGGGGACGTTGAGAATCGCCAGCTTGCGCAGCATCTCGGGGTGACGCATCGCGGTCTGGTAGGCGATCACGGCGCCCCAGTCATGCCCGGCCAGATAAGCGGGTCCCTCGCCGAGATGGCCGATCAGGCCGGCAATGTCCTGCGCGAGGACGTCAGCGTCGTAGCGCCGCCAGTCGCGCGGTCGCTCAGAGAGGTTGTAGCCGCGCATGTCGGGCGCGACGACATGAAAGCCGGCCTGCGCGAGCGCCGGGATCTGGCGGCGCCAGGAATACCAGAACTCGGGAAAGCCGTGGAGCAGGACGACCAGCGGTCCTTCTCCAGCCTCCACGTAATGCAGCCTGATGCCGTTGACCTCGGCGTACTCCTCGGTCAGGTCAGGCACTCCGGCGATCTGTGTGCTCATGCCTGCATGCCCCCTGTCGGTCTCCTCGAATAGAGCACGAGCAAGGATACAGCGCGTGGATTTGGGCTCGCAACCGGGCGCTTGGCTCGTGTCCTTTTAGCGCCGCCGCCGGCGCTAGATTCGGCTGGATGCCGGAGGACTCTTCACAGCTGCGCGTCGCCCACCTCGACGCAGACGCGTTCTATGTCTCCGTCGAGCTGCTGCGGCGTCCAGAGTTGCGCGGCAAGCCGGTCGTGGTGTCTGGCAGCGGCCCGCGAGCGGTGGTCACCACTGCCAGCTACGAGGCCCGCCGCTTCGGCGTCTTCTCGGCGATGCCGGCGGCGCGGGCACGGCGGCTGTGCTCACACGCGGTCTTCCTCGCGCCCGACTTCCCGGCCTACCGCGAGCACTCGGCGCGGATGATGGGGATCGTGCGCGCGCACGTGGAGCAGGTCGAGCTGATGGGGCTGGATGAGGCATATCTCGACCTGGAGGGCTTTCACTCGCCGCGGGCGGCGATGCGGCGGATCGTGGCGCAGATCAGATCTGAGATCGGCCTTGCCTGCTCGGTGGGGATTGGGCCGAACAAGCTGGTGGCGAAGGTCGCCTCCGATGCTGAGAAGCCGGCCGGGTTCGTCGTGCTCACCCGCGAGCAGGCATGTGAGCGCTTTGGCAGCGCCGCGCCAGGACTCGTGCCAGGGATCGGCCCGAAGACGGCCGCGAAGCTCGCAGAGATGGGATTCCACACGCTGGCGGCGCTCGCGGCGGCCCCAGAGGAGACGCTGATCGCTCGCTTTGGCGCCAACCATGGACGCGAGTTGCGCAGACGCGCGCTCTTTGAAAGCGATGGCATCGTCTCCTCGGCGCGCAAGGTCGTCTCTGAGTCGCGCGAGCGCACCTTCGACTACGACGTCGTCGACGCGGGCGAGCTCGAGCGCAATCTCGCGAAGATGGCCCAAGAGCTGTGCGCGAGCCTTGCCAAGCACGGCCGCAGCGGTCGCACGATTGGGATCAAGGTTCGTCTCGACGACTTCACCACCGTCACGCGTGCCCGTACGATCGAGGCGCCCACGCACGAGGCGCAGGTTGTGGGTCCTCTCGCGCTGCAGCTGCTGCGCGAATATGCGCCGCCCCGACCCGTTCGTCTGCTCGGAGTGAGAGTCGCCGGCTTGATCGCCGACGAGGGCGCCAGGCTTGGACAGGACGCTGCGCAGATGGCACTGCCAGTCTGAGGGCGCTGAGCGGCGGTCACCTGCGCAGGCGACCGCCGCCGCTCTCCCTAGTTGACGACTCCGATGCCAGGGAAGGGAAGATTGCCTTCCAATTCGCCGTGATAGCCCTCCATGTTCGTGAGGTCGTTGACCACGAGGAAAGTGCCTTTCAGCTCTGGATGTGGTAGCGCGAGCTTTTCTTGGATGTTGATGAATTCGCCTTCCACTTCTTCTTCGAGCACGTATTTGCCGGCAACCGTGCAGCTTGCGCCAGAGAGCGTGAAGGCGATCTCGATGGGTTTGATGAGGTCGAAGTATTTGCTGGCGCTTTCGCTCAACGTCGAGTAGAAGTCAAGATGTTGCGCGGATGCGGATGTGACCGAGCAGAAGGAGGTGCTGTCAGTGCAGTCGACGGGCGTGAACTTGGTGAATTCGTCGGTGCCAGGGGCGCCTCCGATGAGCAGATCGCGGAATTCGACCTTACAAGAGACTTCTGTGCGGCCGACGACTGTGATCTTGATTGTTCCCGTTTCGACGACCGGTTCGGTTTCCAGAGTGGTTAAAAGGACTTTCGCGCCAACCCGCCATAACGGGGTGGCCAGGGAGCTCGCCGGCGCGATCGCGCCAACGACCAGCATAAAAGCGCCGATCGCAAGCACGCGTGCAAGGGAGAGTAGAGCTGTCTTGACCATGAACCTCATTCTGGCCTCCTCATCTTGATGTCATTGAGCGAACAGTTCTCGCAATTAGCGGACCTGAGGTCAAGTCTGCCGCGCGGGTGTGATCGGCGATTCGGCGCGGGCGCGGCGGTGATCCTGAGTGCGCCCGCAAGATCGCTCGCTGCATGCTTGCTGGCAGTGGCGCGCACATGTCTTTGTTCGCGCAGGACGAACGTGCTTGCTTTCAGGCTAAGGTTGCCGGCGAGATGACCCTCATCGAGGCTGGCGATATCGAGCTGGACTACGAGCGCCGCGGCTCAGGACCACCCCTGCTGCTGATCATGGGCATGAGCGGCACGCGCCGGCACTGGAGTGAGGCCTTCTTGAATCTGCTCGCGCAGCATTTCGAGGTGATCGCCTATGACCATCGCGGCGTTGGCGCCTCGACGCGGATGCAGAGCCCGTTCACGATCGTCGATCTCGCGACGGACGCGGCGAGGCTGCTCGAAGCGCTGGAGATCGACGCGGCGCATCTGCTTGGCTTCTCGATGGGCGGTATGGTCGCCCAGGAGCTCGTGCTGGCTCACCCCGAGCGCATCACGACGCTCACGCTCGCCGGCACCTACTGCGGCGGGCCGGGGAGCGCGCTGGCCACCGATCGAGCCACCCGCATCCTGCGCGACGCGGTGGCCACCCGTGATCGCGAGCAAGCAGTGCGCGCCGCATGGCTGGTCAATGTCTCCGAGTCCTTTGCGGCCAACCAGCAGGCGCAGACACAGTTCATGGAGATCGGCTTGAGCAAAGGCGTCGCATCGGCCGTAGTGATGGAGCAGATGCGAGCGATAGCCGGACATGACACGACTGCGCGGCTGGCCCAAATCGACGCGCCCACGTTGATCGTCCATGGCAGCGATGACCAGATGCTGCCGGTGCTCAACGCGCAGCTGATCTCAGGCCTGATGCCCCAGGCACGCCTGCAGATCATCGAGGGCGCCGGCCACCTGTTCTTCTGGGAGCAGCCCGAGAGAGCCGCACAGCTGGTGCTGGAGCACACCGCCGTGAGGGCATAGCAGCGCGGATGGCGGACGTGGAGAGAGTGGTGGCGGCGCGCGATGGCACCTCGCTGGCGGTGCTCGAAGCGGGCCAAGGCGCGCCGATCCTGCTGCTGCACGGCCTGACCGCCACGCGCCGCTATGTGGTGATGGGTTCGCGGTTGCTGGAGCGCTCCGGCCGCCATGTGGTCGCATATGACGCACGTGGGCATGGCCGCTCGGCGCCAGCGCCGACACCACAGGCCTATGGGTATGACCTGCTTGCCGAGGACCTGGAGTCGGTGCTCGATGCGCTGAAAATCGAGCGGGCAACGCTTGCGGGCGCCTCGATGGGGGCACACACGATCGCCCGCTTTGCGCTGGCCCACCCACATCGAGTTGCGGCGATAGCCCTGATCACGCCTGCGTTCGACCCTGATGCAAGCGGCGATTACACAGGCTGGGACGCACTGGCGCGCGGCTTGCGCGACGGCGGGGTGGAGGGCTTTATTGCCGCCTATGACCTTGTGAGCATGCCGGAGCGCTGGCGAGAGACCGTGCTGACGGTGCTGCGCCAGCGGCTGAGTGCGCACGAGCATCTGGGCGCGGTAGCCGACGCGCTGGAAGCTGTACCGCGTTCGCGGTCGTTTGAGTCACTCGAGGATCTCTCGGCGATCTCCGTGCCGACGCTGGTGGTCGGGAGCCGCAACGAGTCGGACCCAGGGCACCCACTTGCCGTCGCGGAGCGCTATGCACAGTCGATTCCCAGCGCTCGTCTGCTGGTAGAGCAGCCCGGAGCCTCGCCGATCGCCTGGCAGGGCGGCCAGCTCTCCAGAGCGCTGCTGGAGCTCAGCGACGGCGTGGGCTGAGCGTCAGACCGGCTGCGCCGGGTCGACTGCGAGCAGGCCGTCCTCGCGCTCGCCGACCAGCGTTGCGTAGCGGCCGCCGAGTGCGAGCAGCTCGGTGTGCGTTCCGCGCTCCACGATCCGGCCGTGGTCTAGCACCAGGATCTCATCCGCATCGCGCACGGTGGAGAGGCGGTGCGCGATCGCGATCGTGGTGCGTCCGCGCGAGAGCTCATCCAGCGCCGCCTGCACCGCGCGCTCGGTCTCGGTGTCAAGCGAAGAGGTGGCCTCGTCGAGGATCAGCACGGGTGGGTTTCGCAGGACCGTGCGGGCGATCGCGATCCGCTGCTTCTCGCCGCCGGAAAAGCGGTAGCCGCGCTCGCCGACCGGCGTCTCGTACCCGTCTGGGAGCGATGCGATCAGCTCGTGGATCTGAGCGGCTCTGGCCGCCTGCTCGATCTCCTGATCGGTCGCATCCGGCCGCGCGAAGCGCAGGTTCTCACGGATGGAGGAGTGGAAAAGGTAGGTCTCCTGAGAGACTAGGCCGACAGTCGCCGCCAGGCTCGCGAGGGTCAGATCGCGAATGTCGTGGTCGTCGATCGTGACTCGTCCGCGCTCGGGCTCGTACAGGCGCGCGATCAGATAGGCGAGGGTCGTCTTGCCAGAGCCGGTCTCGCCGACCAGCGCAACACGGCCACCTGCCGGTATCTGCGCGGAGATTTCTCGCAGCGTCCAGTCGCCGTCAGCCCGGTAGCGAAACCAGACGTCCTCGATCGCGACGTGTCCTATCACCTCGCCGGCGTCATGGGCGCCTGGCCGCTCGGCGATGTCGACGGGCAGGTCGAGATACTCGAAGATCCGCTCGAAGAGCGCCATCGACATCTGGACTTCGGGCATCACGCCGAGCAGCGACTGCATCGGGAAGAGCAGCCGCGTCTGCAGCGTCGTGAACGCCACCACGGTGCCGATCGAGAGTGAGTGGTCGCCGTGCGTGAGCGCGTAGCCGCCGAACCAATAGACGGCGGCGGGCATGATCGCAAAGCTCATCTGCACCGAGGCCATCCGCCAGCGGCCCGCCATCCGCGCGCGCACCTCCAGGTCGGCAAGCGCGCCCGACTCGCCGGCGAAGCGGTCGGCCAGCTCGCGCGAGCGGCCCATCGTCTTGCCGAGCAGGATGCCCGAGACCGACAGCGACTCCTCCACCAGCGTGGACATGTCTGCCAGGCGGCTCTGCCGCACCGACTGGATCCGCTGGCGCTCCTTGCCGACCCGGCGCGTGAGCCAGACGAAGAACGGCAGCAGGCACAGCGAGAAGACCGCCAGCGGCCAGCTGAGCGCGAACATCGCCACCACGGTCGCAAGCACGGTCGTCACCGCGGAGACCGTCGAGGTGGCGGTGCTGGTGACGACTTCGTCGATTCCGCCGATGTCATAGGCGATCCGCGACTGCACCTCGCCCGAGCGCGTGCGGGTGAAGAACGAGAGCGACATGCGCTGCAGGTGGGCGTAGACGGCGGCGCGCAGGTCGTGCATGACGCGCTGCCCAACGAGGTTTGAGATCCAGGTCTGCGCGACGCCGATCACGCCGCTGATCACCGCGATCGCGATCATTCCGCCGGCCAGCAGAGCGAGCAGCGTCATGTTGCGGTTCGGGAAGGCGTTGTCGATGATCGCCCGCAGCAGGAACGGGTTGACGACGTTCAGAGCCGAGGAGAACACGATCAGGCCGAGCAGCACGCCCAGGCGCATGCGGTAGGGCCTGAAGAGCCCGGCGACGCGCTTGAACGGCACGTTTGCGGGCCGCTTGCCGAGCTCGTCGGGGTCGGGGCCCGAGCCGTCCCCGGTTGGCTTGCGGCGCCCGACGCCGCCGCGCCGCATCTCCCCATGTCCGATGGAGAACGGCTGGTGACTCAAAGCGGGCTTGCGGCCGATCGCCTCACGCAGTCGATTCTACCGCCGCCTCGCGGCCCGGAAAATAGTATGAGAGGGCGATGGATCTGCTCGCAACGGAGATCAGGGTGCTCGGCAGCCTGCTGGAGAAGCAGCGCACCACACCCGACGCCTACCCGCTGACGCTCAACTCGCTGCGCCTGGCCTGCAATCAGTCGACCAACCGCGACCCGGTCGTGCAGTATTCCGAGGCGGATGTCCGCGACGCGGTGCAGCGCCTGGAACGGCGTGGGATGGCGCGCTTCGCAAGCGGCGCCGGCAGCCGCGCCGCGAAGTTCAGGCATCTGCTCTCAGAACGCCTGCCGATGGACGACGGCGAGCAGGCGGTGATCTGCGTCCTGATGCTGCGCGGCGCCCAGACTCCCGGAGAGCTCAAGCAGCGGGCGGAGCGGATGCATCCGTTCGCCGACCTGGCCGAGGTCGAGCAGACGCTTGCGCGGCTGATCGATCGAGAGCTTGTGAGCATTGTGCCGCGTCGGCCGGGGCAGAAGGAGGAGCGCTACATGCAGTTGCTCGGCGAGGAGGAAGAGCAGGCTGAGCATCGCGCAAACGGCGTCTCCGAGCTCGCGAAAGAGCGACCCGCGGGCATGGGCCCGGCGAGCCCGATCGCAAGCGCGCCCGCGCCGGCGCCGCCCGCCGGCGCAGAGCATGAGCTCGCAGAGCTGCGCGAGCGCGTTCAGCGGCTGGAGCGCGAGATGGAGAGTCTGAAGGCAGAGCTCGGGGTGGGAGCGGACTCGTGATCGGCGCGGCAGCCGTGCTCGCCTCCAGCTCGGACACGGCGACGGGCGTGGGCATACCGTTGGCTCTGACGGCCGGGCTGGTGTCGTTTCTCTCCCCATGCGTGCTGCCGCTCGTGCCCGGCTACCTCTCCACCGTGGCGGGGGTGAGCCCAGCCGAGATAGCCGACACCAAGCGCCGCAAGATGCTCATCCCCAGCCTGCTGTTCATCGCCGGCTTCTCGATCGTCTTCATCCTGATGGGGCTGGCCGCCACCGCGATCGGCTCCACTCTCGACACCAATCGCGGGACGCTGGAGCGCGCCGCAGGCGCTTTGATCGTGGTGATGGGCGTGGCGTTCCTGGCCAGCCCGTTCATGAGCGCACTGCCACTCTCCTGGCGCCCGCGCTCCAAACTGCTTGCCGACCTGCGACTCGCCGCCGGCCGGGGTGGGCCGCTTTTGATCGGTGCGGCCTTCGCGATCGCCTGGACGCCATGCACGAGCATCACGCTCGGCGCGATCACCGCGCAGGCCGCGGTCGCCGGTTCCGAGGCGCACGGGGCGCTGCTGCTCGCCTTCTACTCGGCGGGGCTTGCGATCCCGTTCCTGCTACTGACGCTCGCATTTGAGCGCGTCACCGGCGCGCTTGCGGTCGTCAAGCGCCACTTCCCGGTCGTGATCGGCCTCGGCGGCGCCGTGATGATCGCGCTCGGCCTGCTGATCCTGACCGGCGAGTTCACGGTCTTGAACTCGCAGGCCAACAGCTTGCTGCACGGCACAGGACTGGACGTCTCGGGCGTCTGAACGAAGTGCGAGCGTTCGCCCGCGGCGTTCCGAAAGCAGAATCAGCAACCGACAACACGCATTTTCCGCGTTATTCGGACAACTAACATCCTGTAAACATTTCATTGGCCGCAGTCTGATGTATAGTCGGTAGGGGAGGCTGGCCGGTCCGGTCGCGCGTTGCGACAAGGCCATCTGGGAGCAAGGCAACAACCTATGCGACGGAGGGGGAGCAATGGGGCCGACGCCCGATGGCCGTGTTGAGCGCTGGATTCGTACAGGGATTGCAACCGCGGCAATGCTTGCTGCGCTGTCGGTGGCATCTTCGGCGACCGCCGCCGAAACGGGCTCGTTGTCATGGGGGGCAGGCGCCGGCCTTTCGATCGCCACGGAATCTCCGCTGGTTGAGGGTCTGGGTGCTGGTGGTGGTCGGCAGGCCGCTGAAGAAGCGGCCGCGCGATTGTCTACTCCGGAAGCGTTGGCTGAAGATGCTCGGTCGAGGATGGCGTTTGCGGGCTATAAGCGTGGCGAAGCGGTGGCATTGGCCAAGCAGGTGTTCGGGATCGCGACGCCGCGTTGGACGCCGCCGCAGGATCAAGGGTCTGGCCATATCACTAGCTATGTGGGTGAAGACATGGCTGATGAAGTCCTGCCGGATGGAAAGCGTGTGCTGATGGATTCCAGCGTCCCGTTGCGCAGTGCCCAGGGTAGTGGTCAGCTGAAGCCGGTGGCGCTTGGCTTGGGCTCCACGGCCTCCGGGTATGTGCCAGCTAACCCGCTTGTACCGGTAGTAATAGGAAAGAGCGCGGCGGAAGGTGTGGCGTTTCAGTTTGGGTTGCGGATGACACCAACGGCGCACGCTGCTCCCGAATCCGCGGAAGTGGTCGGCAATAGCGTGTTCTATCCGGGTACTGCGAAGGACACGGATTTCATGTTGGAACCGCGGCCGATGGGGGTTGAGGCTTCGTGGCAGCTGCTCTCTGCGGAAAGCCCGACGGAAAACTCGCTGAGCTTTGCGCTGCCGACAGGCGCGGAACTAAAGCTTAGCAAATCCGTTGAAGGTGCTGCGGAAGTGACCTTGGAAGGTCAGCAGCTGATGATGATCCCGCCCGCCTTTGCGACGGAGGCCGACGCTGCCAGCCTACCCGTCTCATACTCGGTCAGCGGCTCCACGCTGACTACGCATGTCGATTTGGAAGGTAATGTTGACTGGCCGGTCGACGTAGACCCTGTCGTGTGGGAGAAATACGGTGGCAGCGGCCTGTTCTGGTCTAATTGGGTGCCGGCGGGCACGGAACCTGAACGTTCGACTAAGGAGTACGGCGGCCAGGGCAATACCGAAGTGGTCGCTGAAGTTCTCGCGAATGCGCCGTCTAAAAGCGCGTGGGGGAACTGGAGCATCGAAGCGCCGGGTTATGCGGCGGGTGAAGGGGCGATCACGCGTGTTGATGTCACTCGCCTTCTGCATGGGGAAGCCAGTCATTCGAGTATCGAAGCGAATCTGATAGACAGTAACGGCTCCCCGGTGTATTCGTATGACGCTGAAAATCCCAGCGACACCCAATCAGGGAAGATATACACAAGCGAACTGATCAACCGTGTGCCGGCCGCTTTCTGTGCGGACGGTGAACCGGGTGGATATGACGGTGGGCCTAAACCGTTCTGCAACGCAAACTATGGGGCTAAGTGGTTCCAGATCGAGGTGCAGAACTGGGAAGATCGACCCTATCGTCAGTTTGTTGCGATGGAAACCGCCACTGTCACATACCTCGACACGTCAAATATCAAAGCTGAACCTTCGCAGGCAGGCGAAGTCGAAAAACAGCCAAACGTGCTGGGCTCGGGCGAACATTGGCTCAGTAGCAAATCAGGCGCGTTCGAAGCGATAGGCAAAGACCCAGCGTTCGGCGTCTACAAAATGGTGATCTCTGTCACCGGCGAAGGTAAAACTTCTGAAATAGTGCGCAATTATTCGGAAGGTGGATGCGAGGAACACCTTTGCGGGGGCGAAGAGAAGGACGCAGCGACGTACGCGAGCTTTAGCAGCGGCCCTCCCAACGGAAATGATGCAATCAAAATTGAAGCCGGGGACGCGTCCGGGCTGACCGCGAGTTGGTCTTCGACCGTGCATGTCGATAATAGTTTGCCGTACAACTTGAAGATCACGGGCGCCGATGTTGTTGGCAAAACGGTCAATATCACTGAAGGGCCGGCGGGGGACCAGGTCACAGTCGAAGCGACTCAGGGTTCAGGCAGCGTGCCCAACTCAGGCATCAAGTCGCTCCGGTTGCAGGTCGGTCCTGAACAGATCGGTGTACCGGAGGGTAGCTGCTCGCCAGGGTCAACGCCATGCACCGCGAAAGCGACGTGGACCCTAAGTGGCCGTAAGCTCGGCGCCGGCCGACATACCATGGTTGTCTCTGCAGTGAGCGGCGCAAACATGGAAGCAAAAAACACTGAATATGTACTGGTGGTGCATGCCGCCTCGCCGCTTGCGATGAGTCCGGGCTCGGTGAACCCGGCCAATGGCGATTTCGCGTTGGAAAGCACCGATGCTGCTCTGAAGTACGGTGATGGAGCGCTGGCAGTCACGCAGCATTACGATTCGCTGAACACCAGCGAGGGTGCCGAAGGCCCGCTCGGGCTGCAATGGAGCATCGGACTAGGAAGCACAGCCAGCCTGGAAGTAGTCGAAACCGAAGGTCACGAAGAAGGCGTGATGGTTGCTGGCCCCGAAGGTCTCGCGTTCTTCACGGTCAAGCAAGGTGGTGGCTACGAACCACCTCCAGGAAACTCGGAACTTACGCTCAAGAAGACCGATGAAGGCCATGAGTTTGTGCTGGAAGACTCGAAGAAGGGCGAGAAGACGACGTTCACTAGACCATCGGCCACAGCGAAGCAGTGGCTGCCCACGATCGTCGAAGGTCCCTCAAAGACCAATACGGTCACAGATGCATACAAGAGCATAGAAGTCGGAGGCGGCAAAGTTGTCGTTGAGCCGACCGAGGAGCTGGCGCCGCACGGTGAACGCTCGTGCCCACCGGAAGTAGCGAAAATGCAGAGAGGTTGCCGCGCGCTGCTGTTCGCCTACGAAGACGAACACGAAGTCACCAAACAGGCAGAAGCGAAAGGCGAAAAGGAAAGCGAATGGGGCTGGTATAAAGGCCGGCTGACACAGATCGCCGCCGCGACCTGGAACTCAACCACGGAAAAAATGGAAGCAATTCCAGTCGCCGAATTCGCCTACGATAGCAAAGGCCGTCTGCGAGCGGATTGGGACCCACGGATAAAACCTGCTCTGAAGACGGTGTACGGTTATGACGAAGAAGAACATGTCACCTCGTTGACTCCACCCGGCCGGCAGCCGTGGGCGTTTGTGTATGGCACGACCGCAAGTGACCCAAGCACAGGACGGCTGTTGAAGGTCACCCGCGCGCACCCAGAAGCGGGAGCCAGCGAAGCGCAGATAGTCAAACGCCTGAGCGAAGAGCATGAACATCTAGCCAGCAAAGAACGGCCCTCTTTGTCAGGAACCCCGAATGTTGGGCGCCGGCTGGCCGTCAGCAATGGCACATGGGAAGGCCGGGCGGTGGCATACGGCTACCAGTGGGAACTGTGCAACGGATCGGGCGGGGAATGCTCGCCAATCGACGGCGCGACGAACGCCAACTACACCCTGGTCCTCGAAGACCTCCACCGCACGCTGCGCGCGAAGGTCACAGCGACCAACGCGGGCGGGTCAACGGTCGCGTCGACTCTCGTCAGCGCGGAAGTCGGCACTGAAGGGTGGCATGGATTTGTCGGCTACAACGAAACCGCAGATTCCGGCAGCGCGATCAACGCAGTGTCCTGCTCGCCGGCAAGCAGCGATTGCGTGCTGAGCGACAGCAAAGGGAACGCCAAGTACGCGACTAACGTGAGCTCGAAAGCCACCGCGACCTGGAGCTCATGGACCGGCCCAGGCGTGAGCCCAAGCGAGGCGGTGGACTGTCCGACCAGCGGGCTATGTCTGCTCGCAGCTGGCAGCGGCGATGAAGGTGCCGGCAATCTCTACTACGCCACCTCGCTGGGCGGTGCCTGGAGCGAGGCGTACAGCCCGAGCTACGGCGTTGACGCGATCGCCTGCATCTCGTCCTCGCTCTGCGTTGATGGCCAGGACGGCGACGGGTATCTACGGGCTTCGACCAAACCAGCGTCTACGTCGTGGTCTCTGACCAGCCAGGGCAGCGCCAAGATGAACGCCGCCGCCTGCCTATCTTCGTCCTTCTGCGCATTGGCAGACAGTGCGGGCAGAGTACACGTTGCCGTAAGCGCGGCGAAGATCGAATCGGGCACCTGGACCGAAACCGACGTTGACGGGTCCAACGCGCTGAAGGGCGTCGCGTGCGTCTCGAAAACCTCCTGTATAGCTGTCGACGGTGGGGGCAATGTCCTCCTACTGACCATCAACAGCGAAACCGGTGCGGTCACATCCACCGCGAAAAGCGATATCGACGGATCCAACGCGCTGACTGCGATCAGCTGCTCCGGCAGCACTTGCGCGGCTGTCGATAGCAAAGGCAATGTGTTCGTCACGACCAACGGCGGCAGCAGCTGGAGCAAAGCCTGGGAACTGGGCGGCGATCTAACCAGCGTGTCATGTGCCTCGAGCACGTTGTGCCTGACGGCGGGCACCAGTGGGCAGGTCACGGCGTTCAATCCCAGCGAAGAAATAAAAGAAGAAGAAGGAGCGCAGCAGACACCACAGGCGGGTAGCACGATCGAGTACAACGTGGCCGTTGAAGGCGCCGGCGCGCCATACGTCATGAGCCACAGCGAAGTCGAAAAATGGGGGCAAAAAGACTATCCGGCTGAAGCCGCAGAGGTGTTCCCCGAAGAGCACCCCCAGGGATGGCCCGCAAACGGACATACCGGCGCCACGGTCTACTACATGGACGATGAAGCGGAAACCGTGAACGTAGCCTCGCCGACTGGCGGTATCTCCACCACCGAATACCACGAAGGGGATGTGGTGCTGGCGCTGAGCGCTGATAACCGCGCACAAGCACTCAGAGAAACCAAACCTGCAGAAGCAGCCGGCAAACTCGCAACCATCAGCAAATACGGCGCGGAAAGCAACGAACTTACCGAAGTCACCGGCCCCGAACACAAAGTCAAGCTTTCAAATGGCGAAGAAGTCAACGCCCGTAGCCACGTGCGCTACTTCTACGACGAAGGCGCCCCAGAAAACAGCGAAGGCGAAGTAGAACAATACGGGCTTGTAACAAAGACGACTGATGGTGCGCTGCTGTCGAATGGTGAAGAAAAGGATGTTCGTACTACCCTCACTGGCTATTCGGGCGAAAAAGACGAGGGGTGGGCGCTAAGAGAGCCGACGTCCACCACCACAGAACCGCAGGGCGCCAATCTAATTGCGAGCACCAAGTACAACAAAGAAACCGGTGCGGTCGAAGAAACCCGGACGCCTGGTGGCAATAAGGAAACCGTGTCGCCACCGGAACCGAAGCTCAGGTTCGGCAGCCTGGGATCTGGCAATGGTCAGTTTGATGAGCCGATGGCAGTCGCGGTTGGCTCTGAAGGCGATGCGTATGTCGTTGACCAGGAAAACGACCGGATCGAGAAGTTCACAAGCACGGGTAGCTTCTTGGAAGCCTATACACCGGAGACAGGCAATAATACGAAGCGCCTTGACAATCCCAACGGGATCGCGATAAGCCCGAAGTCCGGCGATATTTACATCGCCAATACGGGCAGAGGCAGCGTTGTTGTGCTCAACGGCAAAGGCGAATTCCTGACCGAATGGACAGAAGTCAAGCGCGAAAAGGCGCCGAACGAATGGGTTACTCACCATTTCGCGTCTCCCGTGGGTATTGCCGTGAATGCTGGCGGCCATGTGTTCGTCTCCAACAACGAATCCGATGAAATCTACGAGATAGGCGAAAGCGGCACGCTCGAAAGCGAATTCGGTGGAAAAGGCACCGAAGGCGGCGAGTTCGAAGGCGCCGGGCTGCTGACATTCGCAAACGGCGTCCTTTACGTTGTCGATCACGGCAACAAGCGAGTCGAGGAATTCTCGCCGACGGGCACCTACTTCGGGCAGTTCGGCAGTGCCGGCAGCTCGCCGGGGCAGTTCAAGAAGCCGTGGGGCATCGCTGCCGCGCCCGTGACGGGCGATCTCTATGTCTCTGACGAAGAAGGCGATACGGTCAGCCAGTTCAGCCCCGCCGGCAAGTATCTCGGCCAGGTCGGCTGGTATGGGACCGGCGAAATGGAATTTGAGGGGCCCGCCGGCTTGGCTGTCAGCTCTACCGGCAGCGTGTACGTGGCTGACGAGTACAACAACCGGGTCTCGATGTGGCAGCAGCCGGAAGCCGGCGGTGCCCACGTGGCTTACAGCACGCAGTTCGGGACGGCTGGAAGCGGCGAAGGCGAGTTCGAATACCCCGCAGTGCCTGCGGTCAGCGCGACCGGCAAGGTTTGGGTCACCGACTACGGCTCCAACAAAGTCGACGAGTACACCTCTCAGGGGAAATTCATCGCCTCCTACGGGTCTGAAGGCGCTGGGAACGGCCAGTACAATCGGCCGACGGGTATCGCGGTCAACCAGGCCACCGAAGATGTCTATGTAGGCGACTGCTACAACCATCGCATCCAAGAGCTTGGAGCTAAAGGCGAATTCATCCGGGCGTTTACGAGCACTCCGCTGAACTGTCCCGGCGCGATCGCTATCGATGGCTCCGGGAACGTCTGGACGGTCGACATGACCGCTGATGAAGTCGAGGAGTTCAGCTCCACCGGCACCTTCCTGCACGCCTACGGCAGCAAAGGCAAAGGCAACCTCCAGTTCGAAGACCCTGTAGGCATCGCGATCGTCGGTAGCACCGTCTATGTCGCTGACGAGAAAAATGACCGGATCGAGGAGATCTCAACCAGCGGGACATACATTGGCCAGTTCGGCAAAGAAGGCCCCAACGGCGGCGAGTTCTACGGCCCCGAAGGCATCGCGGCCAACAGCGCCGGAGACCTGTTCGTGCTCGATACCTACAACGACCGCATGGAGGAGTTCAGCCCCACCGGCCATTATCTGGAGACGATCAGCGAAAATGGCAGCGGCGAAGGACAGCTCAAAGACCCACAAGGCCTGACCATCACGGCCGCCGGCGACATCTACGTAGCCGACGCAGCCAACCACCGCGTCGAGAAGTGGGCACCGGTCAGCCAGGCCGTCCACGACACCAAGAGCATCTACTATATCGCTGGCACCCAAGCCGAAGTGCCCGCGGAATGCGAGAACCATCCCGAATGGGAAGGGCTGCTTTGCCGCACTGAACCGATGGCACAGCCGACCGACAGCTCCGCAGAACCCAAAGGCGAAGAACTCGCCCGGCTTCCGGTTGTCACTACCGAATACAATATGTGGCTTCAACCGACCAAGACCAAGGAAACAATCGGTAGCAAGGAACGCACCGCGACCACGACCTATGAAGGCGAACGCCCAACTACAGTTGCGACGGCCGCCAACTCCGGCGAACCGGTGCCAGCCGTCACCAACAAGTACAGCGAAACGCTCGGTGTGCTGATCGAACAGAGCAGCACAATCAAAGGCGCAGCCAAGAAAATCAGCCGCGGGATCAACACGCTCGGGCAGATAGAAGCCTACACCGATGCCGAAGGTAACACCACAACCTTCGGCTACGACCAGTACGCCCGTCCCGTCGAAGTCAACTACGACGCCACCAAGCTAGGCGGCATGGAAGCCAAGCAGACGCTGCACTACGAAGAATCGACCGGCGCCGTGACCGAAATCAACGAAAGCGGTAGCGGCGGCGCTCACACCTTCAAGGCTACCTTTGGGCTTGAAGGCGAAATGCTCAGTGAGCACTATCCGAACAACATGACCGCTACGTATTCCACCAACAGCATTGGCGAAGATATCTCGCTGAAGTACGAAAAGAATAACCACTGCAGCGGCAGCGAATGCGAATGGTTCACAGACAGCTTGACACCATCGATTCACGGCGAAGCAATGAGCCAACACAGCAGCCTTGCTACTGAGCAGTACCGCTACGAACAGCCCGGCCGACTCGCTGAAGTGCAGGAAACACCCGCAGGCGAACACTGCACGGCACAAATCTACGCCTACAACGAAGAAGGCCGCCGCACAACCCTCACAACACGCAAATCGGCCAGCAGCGAATGTAACGTGAGCGAAGGCGGCGAAGTGCAACGCCACACCTACGACGAAGCCAACCGTCTAACCGACGAAGGCATCGAATACGGCGCGCTTGGCAACATCACCAAGCTCCCAGCAGCAGACGGAGGCGGGCACACGCTCGAAACCACGTACTACGCGGACGGCCAGGTCTACTCCCAATCCCAGAACGAAACCACTAACACCTACCAGCTCGACCCAGAAGATCGCACCAGCCTCACCGAAACCAGCACAAAAGGACTCCCGACCACCACCATCGCCCACTACGCAACACCCGGGGGCGCCCCGTCCTGGATCGAAAACCGCACGGCAGGCACATGGACCCGCAACATCATCGGCTTTGGCGGACTCGTCGCAGTCGAAGAATCCGGCAAAGAAGCCGTCCTGCAGCTCCGCGACTTGCAAGGCAACATCATCGGCACAGCAAGCCTCAGCGAAACCACAGGCAAACCACTCACCCTGGAACGCACCACCACATTCGGAGTTCCCGTCAGCGAAAAACCTCAAGACAAATACGGATGGCTCGGCACCGAAGGTCTCACGTCAAATCTTTCAAGCGGGACCATTGTCCACGACGGCATGACCTACGTGCCACAACTGGACATGCCAATACAAGCGGAAGGCACGCCTGTGCCTGCGCCAGCTCTCACCGTCGCGCCATACGTAATCACAGTGACCGCGCCCGAGGGGTTCAATGGCGACGGAGGCGGTGGCAGGTCAGCGCCAGAAGATGAAGAATGGCCGGATCCGGAAAAGGGCCACAATACGCATGGATGCAAAGTAAAAGTAGACTGGGAAGGCAGCATAAATGAATGGCTAGAAGTCGGGGTTGAATTCGGCTGCAAAGACAAGGTGTTCGGCTTTGAAACCCAAATCGAGCTCCAGAGAATAATATCTGGCAAAAGCGTCAAAGGCGGGAAATATGAAACAGTAGATTACAAGCATAAGAGAGTGTTTTGGCACACTTATAGTGAAAAATGGATCGAACGGTTCAAATGTGAATTGGGTGAATATTATCGTATCTGGTTCTACGCTCGCTACTGGTATCAAGGTGGCTATGACCCGTGGTCAGCGACGGGTGGAGATGGCAAAGCGGCGGAATGCGAAACGAAACCAGAAGGAAGCTTCCCTAAAGAAACTGAAACCCCGGAATCCGGCGGCCCACCTGACGATGGTGAAGATGACGAATAATGACTACTGACAGAAAGCGAACCCGAGGAGGGATGTGCTTGCGACGACTGAAGAGCGATCGTGTGACGCGCCGCTCAGGCACCGCGTCACGGTCAGTCCGCCCTCTTGTGGCGGCAGTCTCAGCTGTCTTGTGTCTATTTAGTGCAGCGTCGTGCTCTGGAAGTGGCGGCGTATCCGCGGCCGTCGTCAGCGAACAGGTGACGCTGGTGCCTGTGCTCAGAGCAGGCTCAGTCGGCTGGTGCGCTATGCAGATGGTTACAGGAAACTGTGGAGAAGCGACGGGTCGCCTGCCGATTCTGGTGGAATCCTCGGGAGAATCCCGCATAAAAAGCGGCAGCGGTACCAGGAACGGGACGATCGAAGGTATGGTGGTGGCGACGCGTACGGTCGCCTCGGTGGCCGCAGAGAAGTACAGCCTCATCTCGCACCACCCCGCAAGATGGCGACACGAACGCTGGGTGGCGGCGGGCACGTTTCCGCTTCACAACGAGCCCGGGCTGCCCGACGGCCTGCGCGCGGCTGTCGTGGCGATAAAATACAAGGAGCCGGCTGGCCGTCCGCGCAGCGTTGTAAGGTTCCTGCCGCTGAACGCAAACGGCAAGCAGATTGCGGAGACCAAGGCGACGGTGCCGCTCAGTGCGATGATCCCGGTTCGAAGTGTGAACGACGCGGCGCGTCCCGCGTCTGGCGCGTGCCGCATCGATATGGAGCCAATGAGCGGCGTGTTTGCGTTCGGAGCGGATGTGATCGAAAAGGTCACGCCCGAGCTCGGATTCATAGGCCACGCATTCATTGCGTGCGCGAGCACCATCTACAAGATCTCTGGATGGCGGGTCGAAGCCACTGTCCTGATCGATGCCGCGCATCCTGGGGCGAGGCCCGCGAACCTGCCGCTGATGAAATCCCTGCCAGGGCACAGCGGCGTGGTCGAGGCGTGGCCGGAAACGAATGGCCCTGTGCTTGCGCGCCGCATAAATGATGGTTGGCTTGTGGTGGATGAAGGCCGCGACCTCGCAGAGCGGCTCGCCGTGCTCGATCACCTAAATGCCTCGACTTACTTGGGGCGCGGCTCAAGGTAGGTGCAAAGGTAGAGGCCAGCTTGAACCGCTCGCTTGAGCGGCAGCGGTCGGGGGCGAGATTCGCGCCTTTGGGCCGAACGATCGCGCCGACCCCAGACGCCTGCGCAACCAGCCGCTGCACCGCAACTTGCGCCCGACAGCGGACATTCGGGTCTGATACGGCATTCTCTTGGTGGGGAATATTTGGAAGTGGGAGGAGAATTCAAGTGCAAAGACGAAGTCTTTGGTTTTGAAATCCAGCTAGAGCTTCAAAGGATCGTATCGGGTAAAAGTGTCAAAGGAGGGGTATATGAAACTGTAGATGAAAAGTATAAGAAAGTTTTCTGGCACACCCGAAGTGGGAAAACGGCCGAAGCGTTCGCATGTATCTACGGCGACTACTACCGGATCTGGATGTTTGCGCGTTATTGGTATCAGGGAGGCTATGTGCCCTGGTCGGCGACTACCGGAGATGGAAATGCACGGGAGTGTGAAATTGATTCACCGCCGGAACATGAATCGTCGCCGTCGCCAGCTCCTGACGAAGAGCCAAGCGGACCGCCGGATGACGAATAAACAAGCTATCGGTGGCGACCGTGAAAGGAAAGGCCGCCTAATGAACATGATGCGTCCAATCCGGAAGATGCGTGGTTTCGCTGCGGTGATTGGGCTGGTCGGATGCATGCTGGTTGTGACGTCGTGCGCCGATGGTGGTGCGCGGAGCGTATCGATGGTCGCTAGCGGCGAACGTGTTGCACTTGTGCCTCTGCTGAGGGCCGGTGAAAGTGGATGGTGCGCGGCGACGCTGAACAAAGGCGGCTGTGGAGTGTCCGCGCGCGCTCCGATGGTTGTGGAAGGATGGGGCTCGACCGAAAGAACCGAATATGGTAAGTTGCGGGCCGCATCAGAAGCTACGGCAGTTGTGGAGAAGAGTGTCGCGGCGGTAGCAGTCGAAAGGTTGCGGGCGGTGTCTTCGCGGCCGGTACGGGTGGCGCGGGAACGGTGGTGGGCGCTGGGAGAGCTTCGCACGCGGCCAGATCCGGGGTTGCCGGATGGGTTGCGCGCGATCGTCGTAGACATCAAGGGGATTGCGGTCCCTGGTAGTCGTCACAAAGATATGCTGTTGCGGCTGATCCCGCTGAGCGCGAGCGGAAAGCCAATCCCCGAGTCGAGAGCATATGGCAGGCTCACCGTTAGCCTTCCGGTGCAAAGCGTAAGCGATGCGGCGCATCCGTCGTCTGGTGTCTGCCGGATTGCGATGATGCCCCTCAGGGGAGCTTTCGCATTTGGTGCGAAGGTCATCAAGAGAGCTGTCGCTGTGCATGGGTTGCTCGGCAATGCTTTCACAACGTGTGCCAGTACCATCTATAAATTCGGTGGGTGGCGCGTCAACGCGGCGGTGCTGCTCGATGCGGCGCATCCCGGTGCGAGACCGGCGGGCTTGCCATTGATGAAAGCGCTACCCGACGACCACAGTGGTGTTGTCGAAGCATGGTCAACGGGAGGAGAAGCAACGCTGGCTCGGCGCATACCTGGTGGTTGGCTTGTGGTAGAAGGGGGCCGTGATGCTGCGGAGCGGCGTCTCCTGCTCGATCATCTACATGCCTCTATTTACTTGGGTCGCGGCTCAAGGTAGGCGCAAGGGTAGACGGCGCTTGAACCGGCCCGCTGAATCTGCGCCGGCGCGATAGTCGAACTGCGTGGGCGTGCCTCTGGTCGTCCGCTGCGGTTCCCCCGCCGCTGACGTTCGGCACGCCGGTCAGCAGCTGGTCTAATGCGTGGCGCCGGCACCCCTTCCGCGGCGCGCATCGTGAATTGAAAGAAGATGTAGAAGTCGCATTTCGGCTGACGTGGCTATCCGCGTGCGACGTTTCTCGTTCAGAGCAGGCAGGACGATCTCAACGACCGGCAAGCTTTGGCTAGGTCCCGCGGGATCGCGTATTTGTAGAGAGAGCGCAGAGCATTGACAACGTTGCGGACTCGACTCCCGAAGGCGCGAGAAAAATCGTGGCTGTGGCATTCGGCTGGCCCGCCGTACTCATCGTGCGGTAGCATCTGGACGGAAGTTGCTGAAGCAACTCTTGGGAAGGCATGGGAAGAGTCAGAAGAAGTGCCACACGGCTGGTGTCAACTAGCCAACGTAAACAGGGCGGGGATACGCTGGCGCGCTGGCGCGTCTGGTGCACTATCGCGTCGATGGCGATGGGCGGGTTCTTCGGTCTCACTGGTTGCGGATCGGAGGCCGTCCCGCGTGGTCTGGAACGTCGTCTACCGGGTCAGCCGTGGGCGCCTTGGGCAGGTAGGGTAGGACCTATAATGGCGCATCTTGACGTAACGGGTGGCCAGCCGATTGTATTTGTGGTGGTAGAATGCCGGGACGAACCGCAGTGTCACGAGGTTGGCTACTTTACGCAGCCGGCGTATAAGGACGGTGAACGTACTCTCAACGAAGGACCACGCGTGAACCATCCCGAGCCGATCGAACGAAATGGTGACAGTAGAGTGTTGGACTTGCCGGGAGTAAGCTATATGTGCGACGGGAGGACATCGGTCGCAGTTCTGGATGGCTTGTTGCGGCAGTCGCGGGACACGGTGACGGACAGTTCAGATGGCACGTCCGTTATCTTTAAAAAGGCACCGATCCCAGTACGGTTTCATCCTGAAGGCGTCCAAGTCTACGGTGCACTTCTCGCGCGTGCCAACACGCTTACTGTTAGAAGCTCTTATGGCACTGTGGTGGCGCGAGAGCATTTGTTGGGAGCCGGAGAAGAACCTGGTTTCAAAAGTCCAGTCACGCGACGGAGTTGCAAAGCGAGCTAGCTTGTCCTGCTATGGAGATTGTGAACGCGGGTGATTGGGTGGCAGGGCGAGTCATTGTAGGACAGGGTGTTGCTGGCAGAGGTGAGGGAGCGGCCGAAGGATTTGGCGCTTTGTTGGTCGCTGACCGCAGACACGGATCACAGCAGCATTCGCTTTAGAGCAGCAGCGCTCCCTCAGCAGTTGGGCGTGGCTGGCGTAGCCGTTTACGCACTGTTGCCCCCGAGATGAAGGCCAGATCCTCACGCGCACGCCAAGTGGGAGCATCGTAAACAAGGAAAGTCTGCCCGAGCGAAACGAAGCAGGGAGATGCGGTTAGATGACCAGGCATGCCTCGATGGCATTGGAGCCCGCCTAAGAGCGCCTAACGAAAGGCAGGATCGTTAGGCAGTCGAAGTCCTGCGTTGGGCGGGACCTCTTTTCCAGATGGGTTGTGGTGGGGTGCCCCATGTAGTGGTCCGGGTACTTTGAGAGGAAGTATCTAGGCGCTGCCCGGCAGGCTCACTCTCCGACGCAACGTGCGCCTCGTGATCTGATCACGAGCAGCATAATTCAATGTGGATGACGGGGAAGCAAATGATGTCGATCCAGCAGCGCACGGCGCTCTCCTCTGTCGCGATCGCCGCGGCGCTGGCGGCGATCAAGCTGATCGTGGGCCTGTTCTCCCACAGCCTCGGCATGATCGCCGAGGCGATCCACTCCGGCACCGACTTCGTCGCTGCCCTGCTGACCTTCTTCGCCGTGGGGGTGGCGGTGCGCCCGCCCGATCGCGAGCACCCCTTCGGGCACGGCAAGGCTGAGCACCTCTCCGCGCTTGGCGAGGGCGCCGTGCTCGTGGTCGCAAGCATCGGTATCGCCGTGGAGGCGATCACGCGGCTGACAAGCGGAGCGCATGGGTGGAAGCGCAGTGGTACGTGATCGCCGTCGCAGGATTCGCGATAGTGCTGGACGGAGGCCGTTTCCTCAGCTCCAGTCGCGTGGCCAAGCGAGAGGGCAGCGCGGCGCTGGAGGCAAACGCGCTGCATTTCGCGCTGGACATGGTCGGGTCGGCTGCGGTCCTGATCGGCCTACTGCTGGTGCGCTCTGGCCACCCAGGAGCCGACGCCATCGCAGCGCTGCTTGTTGCTGGGCTGGTGCTCTTCGCCGCGGGGCGGATGATGCGGCGAAACGTGCAGGTGCTGATGGACAGGGTGCCTGTCTCCGGCGCTCAGGAGACCGCGCGCGAGGCGATCGAGAGCGTCGGCGCGGTCGTCAGCCTACGCCGGCTGCGGATGCGGGAGGCGGGCGGCAGGCACTTCGCCGATGTGGTGGTGGTGGCAGTGCCATCGCAGACCGATCTGGAGGCCGCACACTCGGTCGCCAGCGCGATCGAGCAGGCGGTGGAGCAGGCGCTCCCCGGCAGCGACGTCGTCGTCCACGTAGAGCCCGACGGCCGCGCCCAGCACGCTGCGATACTGGGCATCGGGCAGATGCCGCTGACCGCCGTCAAGAGCCCGCACACCGTCGCGCAGACGGCCGATCGACTGGCCGCCGCGCTCGAGCACCGCGGCATCGAGCTCTTCGCGCGCATAGACCACGGCGCGGGTGCCCGCCGGGCCGGCATGGATCTGCGCGACGAGGAACTGCTTGTGTTCGGCGACCCTCGGGCGGGAACGCCGCTGATGCAGGAGGACCCGGCGATTGGCTACGAGCTGCCGCTACGCGTGCTGATTTGGGATGCGCAAGGACAGACGATGGTCGCCCACCGCCCGATGGCCTCGCTGGCCGGTGAGTACGAGGTGGGCGAGCAAGCCGCGATCCTGGAGCGGATGAACGGTCTGCTGGATCAGCTGGTGGCGGAGGCCGTGGCGGCGGATTGAGCCGCGGCGGCCTTGCGCGCCCGATAGTGCCCTTCCCAAGCCCGCTGATTGCGCTTGGCGTCCAGCACGAACGGAGAGACGCCGATCGCCTTGACGATCAGCTTGTTGATCAGCGACTCGGGGAATGGCAGCGGGCGCAGTACGTCTACGAACAGCACGACCCGCGTCTCCTCGGTGTCGTTCCAGACCTCGTGGTCGAAGGTGTCGTCGAAGACCATGCTCTTGCCGGCCTCCCAGTGGCGGATCTCCGTATCCACGCGGATGCGGCAGTCCTCCTTGGCCTGCGGCACGATCAGCCCAAGGTGGTAGCGCAGCACGCCCTTGTAGGGGCCGCGGTGGGCGAGAATGTGCTTGCGGGGGGAGAGGATCGAGAACATCGCCGTCGTCATCCCCGGGATCTCGCACATGACCGCCGCGGTGCGCGGGCACAGCTCAACGCCGAGGTCGGCCTGGAAGCCGTAGCCATAGAGAAAGAAGGTCTTCCAGCGATCGTCGTCGGTGATCGCGATCTGATCCTTGGAGATCTCCTGGAAGCTCGGCAGCGCCTCGCGATCGGCGAGGACCGCCTGCAACTCCTGCGCGATCACCTCCCAGTTGCGCTCAACCTCCGCCACCCATGGGAAGCGGTCCACCGGGAAGAACGGCTGATCGCCGACCAGCGAGCGGCGGCCGACCCACCTCTCGATCGGCGCAAGGACGCGTTCGCCCGCGGCGATCGTCAACTCAACAGTGCGTTCCCACGGCGACTTGCTCATCGCCGTGGGAACTTAATCACTTCAGGCAGCCTCACGCAGAGCGGCTAGCTCTGGTGACTCGGCCAGCTTCTTCAGTGCCCGCTGCTCCAGCTGCGAGGCCCGCTCGGCCGAGAAGCCAAGTCGCTTGCCGATCGCGGTGAGCGTCTGAGGCTCCTCGCGGCCAGTGCCGAAGCGCAACGTAAGGACAGTGCGCTCAGTCTCGGGCAGCGATGCGATCGCCTCGTGGACCAGACGCTCGCGCTCGTTGTCCCATGCGGTCTCCTCCGGCGCCTGGTGGTCGGAGGGGAGCAGGTCGCCAAGCGCGGTGTCGCCGTCCTCGCCGACCTGCTGGTCGAGGCTGACGAGCGCCGCCCGCTGGTGGCGGACCTCCTCGATCTGGTCGATTGGCAGTCCGGTCTCAGCGGCGATCTCATCGATCGTCGGCTCACGCCCAAGCCTGACCGAGAGCTCGCGCTCCACACGGCCGACCTTGCGCGAACGCTGAGCGACGTGCACGGGCAGGCGGATGGTGCGTCCCGAGTTCTCGAGGCCCCGCTGGATCGCCTGGCGAATCCAGAGCGTGGCGTAGGTCGAGAAGCGGAAGCCCTTGCGCCAGTCGAACTTCTCCGAGGCCCTGATCAGACCGAGCATGCCCTCCTGGACCAGATCTGCCAGCGGCAGGCCCTGGTTCTGATAGCGGCGTGCGTTGGAGGCGACCAGCCTCAGGTTGGAGTTGATCATCATTTCCTTGGCCCGCAGGTCGCCGCGCTCGATCCGCTGCGCCAGTTCGATCTCCTGAGCGGGCGTCAGCAGCGGGTAGCGACGTGAGTGGGCCAGCAGCTGGTCGACCGACTCCGGGATGAACGACTCGTCGACGAAAAACTCGCTGGTTGCGCGCCTCAGCGTATGCACCACAGCCGGCTCATCGTCATCGTCGTCCTCGCCGGCGTCTGTGACGCCCAGCGCGGGTGTCTCCTCGTCCTCCGACTCCTCCTCGACCAGCGCCTCGCGCTCGTCCTCTGGCTCCGCGACCGCGGTCAGCGTCAGGCGAGAGGTCTCCTCCTGCGCACGCGCGGGCCGCTCGGCCTCGCCGAGGGAGTCGATGGGCAGTGCCCTTGTGATGTCGAGTGTCTTTGCCATTGGCAGTCTTTCTTAATCCGATGCCTGGAGTCGGAATTATACCCAGATTAGTTGCGTTGTCAACCAAATTCTTTCGATCTCAGCCCCTGCGTCGTAGAACACCCGTTCCCGTGCATTCTCCACGGCCGAGCGGCGGCGCCGCAAGGGGGTTTTCACGAAGGCCTGCGCCGTGGAACCACGCTCTCGGTACCCGTATCTGCCGTACTTAACGTCGACAGAGGGCAATGGTTGCTCTCTCAATGGTGGCAAGCAGCACATATTCGAGCGCCGCCGGCCTTTTCTTCGCCACCGCAGCGTCGGTCTCCTGCGCGCCGCGCAGGCTGGGCGGCAGCTCTCAGGCGCCGACTGGATGCCGGTCAGTCGGTGCCCGTGGTGCGAGCAAGCTGCCCCAGTCGCCGTCCTCGATGCGGGCGGGCTCTGTGGCGGCCATGAAGTCGAGCAGCAGCTGCGCAAGGCCTTCGGGGTCTTCCAGGTGGGGGAAGTGCGCCGCGCGCTCGAGGATCTCAAAGCGGCTGCCGGGTGCTAAGCGGTGCGCGGCGCGGCCGTGCTCGGGCGGGATCGTGCGGTCACGGCCGCCCCAGACGATCATCGTCGGCATCCCGTCGAGCAGGTAGAGGCGGTCGTTGGCATTGACGCGCTGGCCCTCGATGTCGATCACCGAGCGCAATGTGTGCAGGAATGCCGTGCGCGCGCCCGGGCGCTCCAGCGGCTGAAGTGCCCGCGCGATCGCCTGCAGCTGGACCCCGTAGCGGGATCCGGAGGCGTCAAGGCGTGCGCCCGCACTGCGCAGCGCGGCGAGCATCCGCGGGTTGGCGGCGATCCGCAGCAGCGGCGATACGCCCGGCAGCGTGGCGCTGCGCAGCAGGGGGCTGACCTCGTGGCCCAGGCCTCCGCTTGAGATCAGGACCAGGCGCTGTGTGCGCTGGGGGAACTGGTAGAAGAACTGCATCGCCACGCCGCCGCCGAGCGAGTGGCCAACGATGGTCGCGCGCTCGATGCCGATCACGGCCAGCAGATCGCGGATGCTCGCCGCGTGCGCTCCGAGGGAATAGTCGCCGCGCGGGGTGGCGGAGTCGCCATGGCCGATCAGGTCGGGCGCAATCACGGTGTGGCGCTGCGCCAGCACTTCGGCAACCCTGCGCCAGTGGCGCGATGAGTTGACCATGCCGTGGATCAGCACCACCGGCGGCCCGCTGCCCGCCGTGTGGTAGATCACGCGATGGCCATGCAGCTCGATCTGCCAGGCCTCGAAGTCGCTCGCAGGAGCGGGGGCGACGCTCACGCGGCCGAGCTTAGCGGCTGGTTGAGGGTGCCGTGGAGGATGAGGCCCGTTATTGCGGCCCTCAAGCGGCTGTTAGGCACGCGTAACGACTGTGCAGCACGCCTCACCCATCCGGCGTCACGCCGACGAGCTGTTTCAAGCTACGTCTACGCCGTACTCGGCGAGCCAACTCACATATGACCCGATGAAGCCGGGCAGGAGCTTCAGCGTCGAGTCCACCGCAGCGTGAATGTCATCAGCCTCGACATAGATGTAGGCATGACGCATCTCATCGCATAGCTTGCCGCTGAGCGCACCATCCGCACGAAGCGCCTCGATATCGGCGTTCGTGCTTGGCCGGCGCCCGGCGGGACGCAGGCCGGTAAGCGTCGCGGCGAAGGGATGGTCGATCCCGTCAAAGGACGTCCAATCAGGGCGACAGTTCAGATCGGCTTGGGAATGCGGTTCCTCCGGCCATCTGCAGCCAAGCCGAGCTTCGCTCACAGGCGGCGGCCCTACGGGCGAGCACCAAGCCGACTGACCATCTGAGCATCCTGCTCGTCGCGACCTAGCCCACCCGGTCTTCTAGGCGCTCACCGCCACGCAGCACAGTGAAAGCGATCCCCGCTGCCTGTAGACGCTCGCGCAGAGCCGAGCCCATCGCCACCGCGGGCGTCAACTGGCCGGCCAGCTGCGGCAACTCGTCCTGTGCCAGGCATAGCGCGCTCTCGCAGAGCATCTTCGCGGTCTCCTCATAGCCCGGGTCGCCGCCACTGACCTCGGCGATCACCTGCTGACCGCCGCTCTGCCCGACGAACCGCACGACGAAGCTGCTGCGCGCGCGCCGCTGCGGGCTCGGGCCATCGCCCGGTTGAATACGGTCGAGCATCATCTTGCGGGTGGGCCCGATCTGCGCCAGAGCGATCGCGCCGATCGCCCCGCCCGCATAGGCCGCCGCGGCTCCGATGCTGCCGGTCACCAGATAGTGGCCGTAGGAGAAGTCGGGGCCGTAGCGATCGAGGGCAGCGGCAGAGCGCAGCACGATCTGCGGGTCGATCGTGGGCATCGGCAGCACCCATCCGAGCTCGGGCTCATTGTGGGGCTTGCCTGCAATGCCGTGAATGCTGCGGCCGGGCGGCCTCGGCTCCATCCGCTTGCGTTCGCCGGCGACCGACATGGAGGAGCGCAGGTGCGAGAAGGCGGTGATGGCCGAGTGCAGCGTGCCGCCGGAGATGCTTGCGTTCATCTTCGCGAAGCCCTCAACCTTCAGCGGCACGCCCTCCGGTAGGCGTGCGACCGTGAACTGGACGCCGAGATCGTGCGGGATCGAGTCGAAGCCGCAGCAGTGGACCAGGCGCGCGCCGCTCTGCAGCGCCTTCTCCTGGTGGCGGACGTACATGAGGTCGACGAACTCGGGCTCGCCAGTGAGGTCGGCGTAGTCGGTGCCAGCCAGCGCGCAGGCCTCCACCAGACCCTCGCCGTACTGGATGTAGGGGCCGACGGTGCTGATCACCACACGTGTGGAGGCCGCCAGCTCGCGCAGGCTCTCCGGCTGACGCACGTCGGCGACGATCAGTGGCACCTCGAGCTTCAGTCGCTCGCTCAGTGCCTGCAGCTTGGACAGGCTGCGGCCGGCCAGCGCGAAGCTCACGCCCTCCGGGGCATGCCCGGCCAGGTATTCGGCTGCCAGAGCGCCTGTGAACCCCGTCGCTCCGAATAGCACGATGTCGTGCTGGCGATCGTCAGGCACACCGCGATCGTACACGGGACGCACGGCGGATAGGCTCCGCGGAGATGGCGCCCCTGACAATCGAAAGAGACGGAGAGCTCACGATCCTCGCGATCGAGCATCCTCCGCTGAACCTCTTCGACGCGCAGATGATCGACGCGCTGGAGCATGCGGTGGGGGAGGTGGCGAGCCAGCGGCCCCGCGGGCTCTTGATCTGCGCGCGCGGCAAGGTGGTCAGCGGCGGGGTGGACGTTCACGTCTTCGACGGGCTGAGCGCGGAGCAGGGCGCTGCGATGTGGCGCAGGCTGCTGACGGTCATCCATACCGTCGAGGAGCTGCCCGCGCCAACGGTTTTCGCTGGACATTCGCTTTGCCTGACGGCCGCGTTTGAGCTCTCGCTGGCGTGCGACCTGCTGATCGCCGCGGAGTCGGCCCGCTTCGGCCTGGTGGAGACGGTCGTCGGACTCACGCCGGCGATGGGCGGCACGCAGCGTCTGGCCGAGCGCGCCGGCCCGGCGCGGGCGCGGGAGCTCGTGATGACGGGCGCCCTCTACGACGCGGCCACACTGGAGCGCTGGAACGTCGTCAACCGAGTGCTGCCCGACGAGGGCTTTGAGCAGGCAGCCAGAAACTTCGCGCTGTCTCTGGCAAAGGGGCCGACGCGCGCGCACGCGGCGACCAAGGAGATCGTGCGCGCGGCCTGTCAGGGCGGCGCTCGCGCGGCGGATCAGCTGGTGCCCAAGCTGGCCGGCGACCTGTTCGCCACCGAGGATCTGAAGGGGGCGGTGCGCAGCTTCCTGGAGCACGGCCCCGGCCACGCGACCTACGAGGGACGTTGAGCATGACCCAGACAGAGCACGACCAGCAGGTCTCCGCTGCAGCGGCGAGCGCCGGCTCGCTCGCGCGCCGCATCTACGAGAGCTCCCATCTGACCGGCCAGTTCACGCTGCGCTCAGGCACGACCAGCAACGAGTACTTCGACAAGTACCGCTTCGAGTCCGACCCCGCACTTCTGCGCGAGATCGCGGCGGGCATGGTGGACATGCTGCCCGATGGGATCGACGCGCTCGCCGGGCTTGAGCTGGGCGGCGTGCCGCTGGCGACAATGGCCTCGCAGGTGAGCGGCCTGCCCGCGCTGTTCGTGCGTAAGGAGGCCAAGACCTACGGCACCTGTCAGCTGGCGGAGGGGGGAGGGCTTGCAGGCCGGCGGCTTGCCGTCTTCGAGGACGTGGTCACCTCCGGCGGGCAGGTGATCGAGTCCTGCGGTCAGCTGCGGACGCTGGGGGCGGAGATCGCCGTCGTGCTGTGCGTGATCGACCGCGAGGCCGGTGGACCCGAGCGGATGGCTGCGGAGGGGCTGACGCTGCGCAGCCTGTTCACGATGGCGCAGCTGAACGCAGCGGCCGGGGTCACCAACGTCGGCTCCTGAGCTGGGATGCCGCCGCCGCAAGCGGCGTCCGTGTTCCATCCCAAGGCGTGCGTACCTTCAGGCTCGTGCAGGAGATCGAGCAAATCACTTACGAAACGGGCCGCAGCGCCCTCTCCGATCAGGAGGCACTGGTGGCCCGTATTCAGCAGCGCACGGGCACTCTCCTCGCAGCTCATGCACTGGTGGCTTCGTTTCTCGGCAGCACAACGCTTCGAGCGCAGGGATCATCGGTGTTCACCTGGCTTGCCGTGACGGCACTCGTCACAGGCTTGATTGTCGCGGCAGTTGTGCTTGCTCCGTGGCCGCTGAGGTTCGCTCTCGACGTGCGTGATGTATATGAAATTATCCGGGACCGAACCTCGGACCGAGTTGGTAGCAGCTCTGCTGAATGGTTGACAGCGGTCGGATTTGCTCACCAAGAACTGCACAACGCCAACGATCCGGCGGTGCAGCGCATGTCTTGGCTTTCTGGTGCGCTGGCAATCCTCATGGTCTCGCAGACGCTTGCCTGGACAGCAGCACTATTGGTACATTGATGATGATGACATCCGAGCTACCTCCCGCAGACAAGATTCCGCGCTTGCCGCTGGACATCGCCATTCGGCAGCACCGAGGCATCTCTGACCGGGAGATAGCCCGTCGTCGGGCGGCAGCACGACTTGCGCGAGAACAGAACCCGGGTTCGATCCGCCGTCTCCTCGCGCGCGTCGGAGTCAAGCGCTAGCAGCGGAGCGGGCAAATCCTCGCCAGGCCACGCTGCAGGCCGATGTGACCTGCTCACAGCCAGGCCTCGCTGGTGCGTCAGCCCGCGTGCACCGGCTCCACTGGCTCCGCCGCACCGGCGGGACCCGCCTCCCCACGCACCCCGGAACCCGCGTCCCCCGGCCTGACCAGCCGCATCGCCGCCGGCACCCCGACGAGCAGGCACACCGCGGCTGCGCCCAGCAGCACCGCGTGCACACGCCCCGCAGTGACCCCGCCGCCGAGCGCGAGACCAGCAAGGCCCGCACCCACACCCGCGCCGATCAGCCGTCCAGCCGACAGCAGCGCAGAGACGCGGCCGTGGCTTGCACCGGGCGCCGCATTCAGAGCCGCGCGCGAGGTCGGCGCGAACAGCAGCCCGAGGCCGATCCCGACTGGAATCAGCAGTGGCAACGGCGCCAGCCCGTGCAGCGGTATCCCGGGGATGCCCAGGACCGCCAGGCCAATGCCGGCGAGCACGAAGCCCGTTACCGCCGGCAGCCGCTCTCCGCGAGCGTCGGAAAGCCGCCCGGCCAACGGCGCTGCCACTCCCACCAATAGCGCCACCACCAACAGCGCTGCAGCCGCGCCGAGCGGCGAGTAGCCGGCCGAATCCTGCAGGTACTGCTCGGCAATGAAGAACGAACCGATCATCACCGCGAAGGCAAGTGCAGCCACGAGCGTCGCAGCTGCAATCACAGGGGAACGCGGCACACGGCCACCCCCGCCTTCGTGAGCAGCCAGCCCTGCAGGGATCAGCAGCCAGATCGCCGTCGCGGAGAGCAGCGCCAACGGCACGAGCGCCCACCAGTCAGCGCGCCAGCCGAGCAGTACCGTCAGCGCGCCGCCCAGCAGCGGCCCGGCGAGGTTGGCCATACCGGAACCGGCGCCCCAGACGCCAAGCGCCATGCCACGCCGCTCCGGTGGGAAGCCGGCGACCGCGCCGGCCAAAGCGGCCGGGCTCACCAGGCCCGCACCGAGCCCTTGAATCACCCGCGAGCCCACCAGCAGACCGGCGCTTGGCGCAAGCGCACCCAGCGCCGCGCCCACGGCGAAGAGGCTGAGGCCGGCGAGCGCGACCTGACGCGAGCCGATCGCGTCGACCAGTCTGCCGCCGGGCCAGAGCGTCAACGCGTAGGCGAGGAAGTAGACCGCGAGCACCAGTCCCTGAAAGTGCACTCCCATGCCGAGCGCGTGGCCGGCGCGGGGCAGCGCGACGGTGATCAGGGTGCCGTCGATCTGTAGCACCGCCGCTGCGGCCGTGCAGGCTGCCAGCCGCCGCCAGGCGGTCGGGTCCACCGGCGGGCCGCCGGTGGATGCCCGACGGCGGGCTCTGCGATCGTCTCTCATCTGCAGGCTTTACGGTACCCCGATCTTTCGCCAGCCGCCGCCGTCGCAGTCTCCAAGCTGACGGCTGACGTCGCAAGTGCGCCGGCCAAGTGGTTGAATCGGCCTGTGCCCGTAAGTCGCCTCGGATCCGGGATGGACAGTTGCTGAGACGCATTCGCTGGACGGCGACCGCCGCCGCCGCGGCCATGGTGGTCGTCGCGGTGGTCGTGACGCTCGTTGGCAAAGACACGATCACCCAGAACGCAAGCGGTCTGGTGCCGGCGCCGCTGGCTGCGGGCGACCCCCTCTACGGCAGCAAGCCGCTGCCTGCGATCCCGCTGATAAACGAATACGGACAGAAGACCTCGTTGGCTGCCTACCGGGGCAAGTTCGTCGTCTTCGCGCCGGCGATGACGCTGTGCGCGGAGGTTTGCCCGATGACCACCGGCAGCTTGATGAGCCTCCTGGCCAGGCTGCGCCGCGAAGGGCTCTCCTCCAAGGTGGTCGTGGCCGAGGTGACGGTCGACCCCTGGCGCGACTCGCCCGCGCGCCTGCGCGCCTACAAGCGTATGACCGGAGCGGACTTCACGATGCTGACCGGCAGCCTCGCCAACATAACGAGACTGTGGAAGATCCTCGGCGTCTACTTCAAACGCGTGCCTCAGGGCACCCCGCCGGCGATCGACTGGTGGACCCACAAGCCCGAGACCTTCGACGTGCAGCACTCAGACGGCGTGTTCGTGCTCGACCCGGCAGGCGACGAGCGGATCGTGGTCGCGGGCATGCCGCAGATGGAAGGCACGCTCTCACCCGCGCTGCACAAGCTGCTGGACGCGGAAGGCCGACACAACCTTGCCGACCCCGAAACGCCGTGGACGACTTCGCAGCTGATGGACGACATGGATTGGCTGCTGAATCGCAAGATCCCCGCCAGCTCGCTGGCGAAGACCTCTCCACCGAGCGCGGAAACTGCCGGCAAGGAGCTGGCAGGCTCGCCGGTGGCGCTGTCCTTCCTGCACGAACAGGCAAGCAGGCTGGTGGGCTCGGTCAGCGGCCTGCGCAGCCGCCTGGCGAAACTGCGCGGCTACCCAGTCGTACTGAACGTGTGGGCGCAATGGTGCGACGCGTGCAAAGAAGAGTTTCCGCTCTTCGCCTCCGCCTCGGCGGCCTACGGCACCAAGGTGGCCTTCCTGGGCTTCGACGCCAACGACCCCGAAAGCTCCAAGGCCCAGCAGTTCCTCAACGAACACCACGTCAGCTATCCCAGCTACGCGGGCGAAAGCAGCGAAATCGCGTGGCTGGCGCCGCTGCAGAACCTGCCGGACACGATCTACATCAGCCCGCAGGGCAAGGTGCTCTACACCCACATTGGCCAGTACGAAACCGAGGGCACGCTGGCCAGCGACATCGAGCACTACGCGCTCAAATCCTGACGCTTCCGACGTGCAGCGCATCATCCGCCCACAAGCCCTGTTGAAGCTCCAATGAGCGATTCCACCAGCCACCCGCCCACCTCGACGACAGCTCTGCGAGAGACTCAAGGCACAGACCGGCGCGACTTCCTCAAGCAGGGAGCCTTTGCGGTCGGCGGCGCAGCGGCGGGCGTCCACGCCGGGACCCGCCGGCCGGCCCGGCGCACGCCCGCCAAACGCAAGCCGCCGAACATCCTCGTGATCGTCGTCGACCAGGTGCGCACGCCCGTCTGGATGCCCTCTTTGGCGCCGCAGAGCAGCGTCACGCCCCACCTTTGGAAGTTGCGCTCCTCCTCGGTCAGCTTTGAAAACCACTACACCGCCTCAAACGACTGCACGCCATCGCGCGGGGTGATGCTGACCGGGCTTTACACCCACCAGACCGGCGTGATGATCACCGGGGACAGCTGGCTTGACCCGCGCTTCCCGACGTGGGGCACGCTGCTTCGCCGGATGGGCTACACGACCGCCTACTACGGCAAGTGGCATCTGCACCCCAACGCCTACGCCCCGATGGAGCAGTACGGCTTCGACGGCGGCACCTACCCTTCGCCCAACGGCAGCCCCGGCCAGGGAACCCAGGTCGACCCCTACATCGCGCGTCAGGTCACTCAGTGGCTGAAAGCCAACGCCGGCCAGGAGCCGTGGTGCGCAACGGCCTCTTTCGTGAATCCGCACGACATCGCCTGGTGGTGGCGCTACACATCCGGAATCAACGCCGAGGCCAGCCCTCCCGCATATGCAACCGCGCTTCCGCCGAACTTCGAGACGCCGCAGCAAATGATCGAACGCCGTAAGCCCGCGCTGCATCGCTCGCTGCAGGACACCGCCGCCGAAGCCTTCGGCCCAGTGCCCTTTGAAGGCCCCGAAGCGCTGCCGATGTGGCTGAACCTGATGAACACCTACCTGCTTCTGCAGAGCTATGTGGACGCCCAGATCGGCAACGTCCTGGCCGCGCTGCGCTCGCACCCGAAGGTCGCCGCCAACACGGTCGTCGTCTTCACGTCCGATCACGGTGAGTACGGCGGCTCGCACGGCATGCGCGGCAAGGGCGCAAGCGCTTACGAGGAGGCGATCCGCGTGCCGCTCTACGTCCACGACCCGCGCGACCTGCTTGCCAAGCAGGTCTCGGTGCCACGCACAGGACTGACCTCCAGCGCAGACGTCGTGCCGTTGCTGCTGAGCATCGCCACCGGCTCTGAGGATTGGCGCAGTGAGCCCACGCTCGCGCATCTGGCTGGGCGGCACGACATCGCCGCGATGTGCCAGAAGCCGACAGCGCCCGGCCGCGACTGGATCCTGCACGCCACCGACGAGGATGTGACCGAGTTCGCAAGCCAGCCTTATGCGGCCGACGCGCCGCGGCACGTGATCGCGATCCGCACGCCGCAGGCAAAGCTCGGCGTCTACTCCAACTGGGCGCCGGGCGGCATCGAGATCCAGAGCGCCGGCCAGGAAGTTGAGCTCTACGACTACAGCACGCAGGCCGGGCGCGAGGAGATCGAAAACGTGGCCGGACATTCCGCGCTTGAAGAGCCGCTGCTACAGACGCTGGAAGAGCAGGCGATCCCCGAAGAGCTGCGCCAGCCGCTGCCTTCCTATCTGCACCTCGCACAGCAGGAAGGGCTTGCCAACTACCAGGCCGTCGAGATCTACAGCGACGAAAGGCGGGGCATCCCGCCGCCCAGTCGCGAACGCGAAGCGCAGCAGGAAGCGCAGGCTCTGTAATCTGCGCGGGCGACGCGGCACCGCCTGGCCCAGCCGCCGGCTGTGAGAAGATTTCGAAAGGAACCAGATTCGATGTCAGCATCCTCGGAGACAGAGCCGCACGCCCACCAGCACGCCGCGCCGCGCAGGGACAGCCTCGCCCGCACCGGGCCGCTGTTTGCGCTGCTGTTCCCGATGCTGCTCGTTTACGGCTTGGCGGTCCTGACCGGCGCGACATCCAGCATCGGCGTGCTGATCCCGGCCCTCATCCTGCTGGTCCTCGTCACCTACGGCGTGGTCGCAGGCACGGTGAAGATGATCGACCTGCCGCCGGATGACTTCGACGAGGAGCAGGAGCCGGTTTCCTCACACGGCCACTGAGCCTCTCTGCGGCATCCCGGGTCTCAACCTGCTGCAAACAAAGACCCCAACCAAACGAACATTCGGGCCGCTAGCTTGCTTGCATGCACCCTGAGCGGCCATCTCACGGGCGGGAGATAAGCAGGCGCACGCTACTGGCGGGCGGCGCGCTTGCTGCAGGCGCGCTGGCTGGCGGCGGAGCGGCGCTCGGCGACCTGCTGGCTCCGGACTCACCCAGCCCGTTCTCGGCCAAGGGGCACCACTCACGCCATGACGCGCACGGCGCGCGGGCGCATCACACAGACGGCGAAGCTCCGGCAGGAAGCGCCCAGCAAGCCTCCAGCCCCGGCTCCTATAGCCGGCGGCCGAACATCCTCGTGATCATGGTCGACCAGATGCGCACGCCATGCTGGTTCTCTGCCAGCCCGGCAGCGGCGCGCCTAATGCCCAACCTCGCCGGCCTGCGCGACGGCGCGGTCTCATTCGACTCCCACTACACCGCCTCCAACGACTGCACGCCCGCGCGCTCGACGATGCTGACAGGCCTCTACACGCACCAGACCGGCTGCATGATCACCGGCGGCAGCACGCTCAGCCACCACTTTCCAACCTGGGGCACGATGCTGCGTGAGCAGGGCTATCAGACCTCGTGGTACGGCAAGTGGCACCTTACCCACGGTGATAACCACTGGTCCTCGCCGTGGAACGAGGGCGCGCTCGAACGCTATGGCTTCTCCGGCGGCACCTATCCCTCGCCCGACGGCGGCCCGGGACAGGGGTGGGAAGTCGACCCCTACATCGCCACACAGTTTCAGGAATGGATCGCCAAGGCGCCGGCGCACGAGCCGTGGTGCACGACGGTCTCCTTCGTCAACCCGCACGACATCGCATGGTGGTATCTCTGGAGCGACCGCTTTGCCGCAGAGGCAAGCGCCAAGTCGCTCGTGCACGACCTGCCGCCGAACTTCGAGTCCCCAGAACAGCTGCAGCTCCAGCGCATTCCGCGACTGCAGCTCTCCCACCAGGAAACCACCGCGATATCCTTCGGTCGCCTGCCCTACAGCGGGCCGCAGACCACCGAAGCGTGGGCGCCGTTCTGCGACCTGTATCTGAAGCTGCTCGGCGAGGTAGACCGCAACATCGGCACCGTGCTGCAGGCGCTCCACGCACGGCCCGAGCTGGCCGCAAACACAGTCGTCGTGTTCACCTCCGACCACGGCGAGTACGGCGGCTCGCACGGCCTGCGCGGCAAGGGCGGCGCGGTTTACGAGGAGGGCGTTCGCGTGCCTCTGATGGTCAAGGATCTGCGTGGCGGCGAAAAGCTTTGCGCGGCGCCCAAGCGACGACGTACGGGGCTGACAAGCAGCGTTGACATGGCGCCGCTGCTGCTCAGCATCGCAACCGAATCGGAAGCCTGGCGCAAGGACTCACACTATTCGCACATCGCCGGTCGCCACGACGTGCTCGCGATGCTGCAAAAGCCACAGGCGCCCGGGCGCACCCACATCCTGCACGCAAGCGATGAGATCGTGACCGAGTACGCGATCAAGCCGTATGCCGCGGATGCCCCGCTACACCTCTCGGCGATCAGGACGCCGAAGGCCAAGCTCGCGCTCTACTCCAACTGGACGCCCGGCACCGCACAGATCGCCACTGCCGGCCAGGAAGCGGAGCTCTACGACTACCGCACTGCCGGCGGGCGTCAGGAGACCGAAAACATGGTCGGCCTGGAAGATTCGCTGGAGGCCGAACTCCGGGCGAGGCTGCAGCAGGCGGCGACCGCAGAACTGCACGAGCCGCTGCCGCGGCGGCTGCACGGCGCGCAGCGTGCTGGCTTTGACGACTACTTCGACACGGCGTCAGATGCCGCGATCGGCGCCTCGCGGCGCCGCGAGCGGATGCTCGAACAGATCGCCGAAGGACGCAAGCTCGGCTACGGGCTGCACCAAATGCTGCAACGGGATCGATACGGCTACCACGGCCAGCCTGGCCGGTATCGCTACCGCGGTCAGCGCCTTTTCGGCAAGCGCTGAGCCTGCTCGCCGTCAGTCCTCGAGGTGGAAGGGGAGAGTCGCGACCACCACGTCGAAGCGTTGCTTCAGCGCCGCCTCCAGCAGCCGTCCGCGCTGGTTGTGCAGGATCTCGTGGCGGCGCTTGCGCGGCAGGATCTGTGGAATCAGGATCGTGATCGTCGCGTCCTGCTTGTCGATCGAGTCGACGTAGCGAATCACCGTCCGCACCAGTGAGCGGTGTGGATCCATCAGCACTTCGATCGGCACGCCGGACTTCCAGTGCTCCCATTCGGCTGAGATTCGCTCGCACTCCTGCTCATCGCCTGCGACTGCCACCGCGACCACCGTCTCGCCGAGTGAGAGTGCGGCGCTGACGGCGCGCTCGGTGAGCAGGCTAACCGTCGTGGTGGGGATCACCACGACGCTCTGTCGCTTGCGCGGCAGCGGTGGCGTGCGACCCATCTTCAGCTGTCTGGCGATCGCCGCGTAGTAGCGCTCAGTGGCGGCGAACAGGTACATCAGCAGCGGGATCGCGAGCACGACCACCCATGCGCCCTCGGTGAACTTGCTTGCCAGGAACACCGCCACTGCGACGGTGGTCATTGCGGCACCGGCGCCGTTGAGCGCAACCCGCAGACGCCATCTGGGCGCATGGCAGGCGAGCCAGTGGCGCACCAGCCCGACCTGGCTGATCGTAAAGCCGACGAAGACGCCGATCGTAAACAGCGGGATCAGCCGGTCGGTCTTTGCGTCCACCGCGATCAGCAGCACCATCGCAAGCAGCGCGAGCGCAACGATGCCGTGCCGGTAGACGGGCCGTTCGGCACGCAGGTAGAACATGTGCGGCAGGCGGTGGTCCTTGGCCAGCAGGCTCATCAGCACCGGCAGCCCGCCGAAGCTGGTGTTGGCGGCCAGGCCAAGCACCGCGGTCACCGCGAGGTTGGAGACGTAGAAGGGCCAGCCGGTCCCCACAGCGCCAGCGGTCACCTGCGCGAGCATCGTCACGCCGCCCCGGGGGACCACGTGATGCGCCTTGATCAGCACCGCCAGGCCGATCAGCATCACCGCCAGCAGCGCCCCCAACGCCACCTCGGTCTGCTGCGCGCGGCGGATGCGCGGCTTGCGAAAAGCGGGCACGCCATTTGAGATCGCCTCCACGCCGGTGACAGCCGAGCAGCCGGAGGCAAACGCTTTGAGCAGCAGCACGATCCCCAGCGCTGCGGTGGCAGTAGACGGGATGGGCGTGCCGATTTGCGCCACCGGGTGGGGGTGCAGTGCCCCGATCACGATCACCGCGAGCATGCTTGCGATGAAGATCACCGTCGGCACCATCAAAAGCCGCGCGGACTCCGCGATCCCGAACATGTTCACCGCGGTCAGGATCACCAGACTGATGAGCGAGACCGCCAGCAGGTGGTGGGCGAGACCGGGAAAGACGCTGCCCAGGCTCGCGGCCCCTGCGGCGAGGCTGACCGCTACCGTGAGCACATAGTCGACGACGACCGCGGCGGCGGCCAGCAGGCTTGGCCAGCGTCCCAGGTTTGCCTTCGCGACCGCGTATGCGCCGCCGCCCTCCGGATGTGCCGCGATCACCTGCGAGTAGGAGAGCACCAGCAGGCCCAGCATTGCGGTGATCACGAGCGTCAGCGGCAGCGTGTAGGTGAGCGCTCCCGTGCCGGCAGTGACGAGCACGAGCGCCATCGCTTCGGGGCCGTAGGCGACGCTTGAGAGCGCGTCGAGGCTGAGCGCCGCCAGGGCGCCCAGCACTCCCAGCTCATGCCCATGCTCGGCGTGCTTGCCGGCACGACGCGGCGGCTCCTGCATCCGCTGGTAGGCGCTGCGCACGATCCGGTGGCCCGCGACGAAGACTCCGGACGCGTCGGATCCCGCCTGCGCGGCCGGCTCTGTCGTGTGATCGCTCAAGGAAGCAGCACCGATCGCTCAGCGTGCAGCGTACGTCTTCGCGACCGGCGGCGTCGATCACGCCGCACCACCGTCGGCGCTTGCTCAGTGCAGCGTCGCGATGATGATCGGTGCGCTGGTGGGGTGGAGGCTGCCGCCGTCAGGCTCAGCCGTGACCATCAGCTGTGCCACGCCATGCAGGCTCTGCGGGACCGCGACCGAGCCGCTGCCGCTGCGCGTGACGCTGAAGAGCGCGTCCGTCGGTTCGGGCGAGCGTCCCGGCCGTGCCAGCCAGACCTGGTAGATCTTGCCCGCCGGCGGCTGGGGCATCCCGGCGACCACGAGCTCGGCGCGAGTACTGCTCTCGCGCAGCTGCGCGCGGCCGTGCGGCACCGCCGCGGTGACGTGCGCGGCGATCACAGTTTCGGACGCCGATCCCGAGACCCCAACCAGGATGCCGATCGCCACTGCCGCCGCGGCGACCGTGGAGCCGAACGCGAGCGCTGGACGCGGCCACCGCCGTCGCGGCGGCGCTGCGGTGGGTCGATCGGCCTGCGGACCGGCGGCCCTCAGCACGCTCTCCTCCTGACGCACGATCTCCATCAAGCGATCGCGCACCTGCGGCGGCGCCTGCATCTCCGTGACGCCCAGGCAGAGCGCATCCACGCTCGGCCGCAGATCCTGCAGCTCCTGCCGGCAGATTGTGCATGTGCGCAGATGCTCCTCGTAGCGCTCGTGCTCACTCGGCTCGAGCGCGCCGAGCAGGAATGCGGCGCCAAGCGTGCGCTGCTCGCAGTGCAGAGAGTCGCCGATACCGCTCATTGCAGCATCTCCTGGCGATCCCCAAGCTGCTCGCGCAGCTTGTGCAGACCGAGGCGCATACGGCCCTTGACCGTGCCTGTGGGCAGCTCGAGCATCGATGCGATCTCGGTGTGGGTGAACCCGCCGAAGAAGGCCAGTTCGATCACCTTCAGCTGCTCGGGCGGCAGCTCGGAGACGGCGCTCCTGATCTCGTGGGCGTCCTGGCGGCGGGCGACCTCCGTCTCGGTGCGCTGCGGCGCCTGCAGACGCTCCTCCAGGCCCTCGTCGCTGACGTCCAACGCTTCCCGCGCGTCATGCCGGCGCAGCATGTCGATGGCGCGGTTGTGGACGATTCCGAGCAGCCAGGTTCGCACGCTGCCACGAGCGCGGTCGTAGCGGGCGCCGCTGCGCCACACCGAAAGCAACGCCTCCTGAACCACGTCTTCGGCGGCCTGACGGCGACCGACCATCCGGTAAGCCAGCGAGAAAGCCACGTCGAGATGCCGCTCCAGCACGATTTCAAACGCCGTAGCCTCGTTTGCAGCAACCATCGCGATCAGCTCCTCATCGGCCAAGCGGCGCAGGGAGGCCGCCGTGTGCGAGGTGCGCCTGCGTGAGGGGAGGGGGGAGCGAGGCATTTCTCACTGGTCTGTTACGTAAGCGCTGCCACGGCGGATCAGTGGGGCAGAGGGGCGCCGAGCAGACCGGCGGCAAGCCCGATCGCTCCGGCGCACAGCAGAGTGAGCACCACGCTGCGTCTCAGGAGCAGCAGCGTGGCCGCCGCGGCGGCCAGGATCGGGTACTGCCAATTCTCCGAGAGAGCAAGCGTGAGCGGGATCGCAGAGCCGATGATCGCCCCCGCGGCAGCGGGCGCGGCGCCGGTCAGGAACGAGCTCACGCGATCGTCCGCCAGCAGCCGCTCGAAGCGGGCGGCGCCGAGCATGATGAAAGAGAAGGATGGAGCGAAGGCGACCGCCGCCGCCAGCAGCCCGCCGCCGATCCCGGCGGCCGAGTAGCCGACGGCGGCCACCGTCTGGACCACCGGACCGGGGGTGACCTGGCCCAACGCAACCGCGTTCAGGAACTGGCTGTGGCTCATCCAGTGATAGGTGTTGACCGCGTCGGCCTGCATCAGCGGGATGATCACGAAGCCGCCGCCGAAGGAGAGCGCACCAACCTTCAGCGCCGTCCAGACCAGATCGCCGATCCCGCCCGGGTCACTGGCCGCCATCGCAAGCAGAGGCCAGCCGTGCAGCGCCGCCGCGCCGCGCCGCGGGCGCCAGTGGAAGGAGAGCTCGATCGCGCCGCAGCCGAGCAGGATGAGCACGAGCCAGGGGCCCGCACTCGCGGCCGCCGCCGCCCCGGCGATCGCGTAGAGCAGCATGCGCGGACGGCGACTGCGGTCCGTCCGCCGCCAGATCGGCATGCCCACGCCAAGGCCGGCACTGACCGCGACGGCTGCGACCGCGGAGCCGGCGCCCATCCCCGCTCCGAGCACCCATCTCGGCGGCGAACCGGAGAGGAACAGCACCGAGAGCGCGAGGATCAGCGCGAGTCCCGGGACGATGAAGCAGAAGCCGCCTACAAGAGCACCGACTCCTCCGCGCAGGCGCCATGCGCAGTAGATCGCAAGCTGGGTGGACGCGGGCCCGGGCAGCAGGTTGGTCGCGGCGATCGCACGCTCGAACTGGGTGTCGGTCAGCCACTGGCGCCGCTGCACGCAGAGCTCACGAAAGAGCGCGATGTGGGCGGGCGGCCCGCCGAAGCCGATGCAGCCGATGCGGCCCCACTCGCGCACAATCTCGCGCAGTCCAGGAGCCTTCACTGCGGACGCGCTCGCCATGCCGGCAGCCTATTTGCTGCCGGCAGCGAGGGCTGTGAAAGCTCGGTCGTGCCTGGGCGCGGCGCCTTAGCCGGCGACGCCCACTGCTACAACGGCGGCCTGCCGCGGCTGTTTGGCGCTCCGTTGCCCTGCATGGCGGTGCACGTAATATCTGCAGCCAACCACCATCACGAATCGGGAGTCCACAGTTGGCAAACATGGGAAGCGAAGATCCAAGAGAGCCGGACGCCGAGGAGCCCGATCCGCGCACCAGGCTGATGCAGGAAGTGGCGGAGGAGATGGACCAGATCGAAGCCGACTTTGGCGACGACTACCAGATCGGCCGCGTGATCACCGTCGTGGAGGTCCTGCGGCCGGGCGGCGATGTCAACCTGCGCGTTCGCGCGGGCCAGCTTCCGTGGGTGACGCTCGGGATGCTGCGCTCCGCAGAGAAGATCCTGGAGCGCCAGATCATGGGCTCCGACTGACCGCCGGCGTGCGCCGGCGACTGCCGAACACTGATCTGCATTTCAACAGGATTGCTGCTATATTGCATGCATGAGCGTTGCAATCACAGTACGTGACGTGCCCGACGAGGTTCGCAACGAGCTCGCCGCGCGGGCCGCAAGGGTCGGGAAGTCATTGCAGGAGTACCTGCGCGGGATGCTGCTCGACGCGGCGACACGCGCACCTGTCGAAGATGTCATCGCTCGTGCTCGTGCTCGGGTGCAGATGACAGGAGTACAGATCGACACCGAGTCCATCCTGTCCGCGCGCGACGCAGATCGGCGGTGAGCGCCCGCGTCGTATGCGACGCCTCGGCGCTTGTTGCACTATTGCTGGACAGTGGCCCCAACGGTCGTTGGGTGGCCGAAACTGTCTCCGGGGCCGATCTCGCAGCGCCGAGCTTGATGGCATTTGAGTCGGCAAACATCATCCGTCGTCACGAGCTCGCAGGGATGGTGAGCACCGACCAGGCGATTCAGGCACACGCCGATCTGCTCGACCTCGCAATCGAATCGTGGCCCTATGCGCTTCTGGCCCAGAGAACGTGGGAGCTCCGCCGCAACCTGTCCAGCTACGACGCAAGCTACGTCGCGCTGGCCGAACTGATCGGTGCGACGCTGGTCACGCTCGACCGGCAAATCGGCGGGGCTCCAGGCTTGCGATGCGCCGTTGCCACACCGCCATCGAGCGCAGACAGAAGAGGCGCTTGAGCGTCCTGCGGTAGGCGCCTACGCCCCGCAGACCTTTGCGGCGAATTCGGTGCTCGCTTTCGCAAGCATTTCGATCACGTCACCGAAGCGAAATTCGGGGCTGGTGGCTTCCTGGTTGACGAAACCGCTCGGTACGGCGCGATGGGCTACGGTGCTCACAATCACCTCGAGACCAAGTTCGTCGCCGGCGCCTTTGTTTTCCACGCTTCCGGAGCCGGTTATTTCATACTGGGGCTTCAGCGGCTTGTATTCGTATGGGACGGCCAGCATGCCCGCGGCCGAGAGCGCTTTCTCCTGCTTGGCGAACTTCACGAATTCAGGTGAAGTGTCGACGAACACGATCCCGGCTTTCGTGCAGGGCTCGAACAGGTCGTTGATCAGGAGGTTTCGCAGCTGCGAAAGTTCTGGCGGAGAAAGGAGATTATTGGTGAACTCGAAACTTGGGACGGTGACGATCGCCCCGCTCGGTAGCAAGCCGTGGCTGGATCATCTGACCTCCCGACTCGATGGCACGATCTCGGCAGTCCTCTCAAAGCGCCCCGGCTCGGTTGGACGGCCGCAAGCCTGCCACAGCAGACAATGCAAGTCAATAGAGATCGGCACCGGCTTTGCCGAGGTCATCTGAGCGTCCGGCCTGCAGTCGCGGCCACTGAGCGGTGGGGCGTCCGTCGCTGCGATAGATGTAGCCATCTCGCTGCAGCCAGCCGGCAGGCGAGTCCTCCCAGCTCTCCTGGCGCCCGTAGACGGTCAGGTCGAGCAGGGCATAGGTGTTGTCCATCGCCTCGGCGCCGCGGCCATTGGTCCAGTAGGTCTCGAACACACGGTCACCCTCCCGCAGGTAGCAGACCAGGTGGAACATGCCGATCTTGCGCCCGATCAGCAGCGTCTGGAGCGACTCCTGGGCTGAGTACCAGGGCATGTCCCAGTCCATGAAGTCGCGGTAGCGCATGCTTTCCTCGTAGGGACCCTGGCAGAGAGTCGCGTAGGTGACATCGCGGGAATGCAGATAGGACAGCTCCCTGACTTGCGTGGTGTAGAAAGTGCAGCCCTCGCACTGCTCGGCGGCGGGCTGGCCCGCGTACCACATGAAGTAATAGGCGATCAGCAGCCGACGGCCCTCGAAGACGTCCAGCAGCCTGACCGGCCCATCCGAGCCGATCAGCCGCGTGCCGGCGTCGACCTCGACCATCGGCAGTCGGCGCCGCACTGCGGCGATCGCGTCACCCTGCCGGGTGTGCGCCTTCTCTTGTACGCGCAAGGCGTCGAGCTGCGCCTGAAACGTCGCCCGGTCCACAACATCGGGGGTCGCTGGATTCGTGGTGGCGGGCTCGGGCTCCTGATCGATGTTCGCTTGATCGTGCATGGTCACTCCTTCGCTTGGGTGCATTGAAGATTCCCGCGACTCCGGTGTCACATTCTCGCCGCCTGTCTTGTCTTAGACGCCGTACGGCAAGATCACAACCTGGAAGGACGGCAACCATGCAAGCAAGAATCAAGAACCCGGCGCTCAGCGTGCCCGGCGCGCTGGAGGCGCTGCAGCGACTGGGAGCTTGCGCTACCACCGCCGAGATCCCCGAGGCCACGCTCTATCTGGTGCATCTGCGTGCAAGCCAGATCAACGGCTGCAGCGTGTGCGTGGACATCCACAGCCGCGAGCTCGAGCTCGCGGGGGAGAGCAGCGAGCGCATCCACATGGTCGCGGCGTGGCGCGAGGCGCCGTATTTCACCGACGGCGAGCGCGCGGCGCTGGCTCTCACGGAGGCCACAACCCGCCTGGCTGACAGCCCCGACGCGGTGTCGGACGAGGTCTGGGAGGAGGTGGCGCGTCACTACAGCGAGCCGCAGCTTGCCGCGCTTGTGGTCGCGATCGCGACGATCAACGCCTTCAACCGCCTGAACGCTGCCACCAGGCAGCCCACGGGCGAGTGGGTCGCCCAGATCGTCGAGCGTACCGCGCAGGCAGCCTGAGCATCGGGTATTGGAAGAGCATGAGCGATCGCGAGCAACTGCTTGACGAGCTGCGGCCGGTCGCGTTCGCGATCGCCTACCGGATGCTCGGCAGCGTCTCCGAGGCGGAGGACGTCGTCCAGGAGGCGCTGCTGCGGCTCCATCGTGCGCTCGATACCGGCGAGCAGATCGAATCGCCGCGCGCGTTCGTGGCGACGGTGACCACCCGGCTGGCGATCAACGAGCTGCGCTCCGCGCGCGCCCGTCGTGAGCGCTACTTCGGCGAGTGGCTGCCGGAGCCGATCATCACTGACAGCCACGACGACCCGGCCAAGCACGCCGAGACGGCCGACTCGCTGTCGCTGGCGATGCTGGTGCTGCTGGAGAGCCTCACGCCCGAGCAGCGAGCCGTGCTGCTACTCCACGACGTGTTCGACTACCGCTACTCGGAGATCGCGAGCATCATCGGCAAGAGCGAGGACAACGTGCGCCAGCTCGCCACCCGCGCCCGAGGCCACGTCCAGCAGCGCCGGCCGCGCTTTCAAACCACGCGCGAGCAGTGTGAGGAGCTCGCACAGCGGTTCTTCGCGGCCGCCGAGCAAGGCGATCTCGCCGGTCTGGAGGCACTGCTCGCCGCAGATGTTCAGCTGACCGGCGACGGCGGCGGCAAAGTGCCGGCGCTCGCACGTTCGCTGCATGGCCGCAGCCGTGTCGCCGACATGCTGATCACCTGGCTGCGACTGGTCGCGCGCACGCCGGGCGTCTCGTTTCGCCTCACCGAGGTCAACGGCGACCTGGGAGCGGTCTTCGTTGACGCGCAGCAGCGGCTGCTCAGCGTGATGGCGCTGGAGATCGCCGACGGCCATATCAGGGGCGTCAGATCAGTTGTCAACCCAGACAAGCTGGCGCACCTTGGGCCGGTTGGCGACTTCAGATCGTTGCTGAGGACGGCGCCAGCGCACGAATGACTCGTGCCCCGCTCGGCCGGACCGCACCAGCGTCACTCGACAAGTGGCCGCCGGCACACCCGACCGCATGGTGGTAGCCCGCAGCCAGGCGATCATTGCTTGGGCCACCCTGGTTGGGCTGTACCTGCAACCAGGCCGGCAGTAGCGAGCTTTCTCTTACAGCCCACTGCGGTCCGGACGGACGAACGCAATGTCCTGATGCTCAATCGCGCCAGCGGACCTCAAAGTGCCCGATCAGATCGTCGAAGCCCTTTACGGCGATGGGGCCGCCGTCGGAGAACCGGATGCCCTTGCCGCGACAGAGATCATGCACCCCGGACGAAACGACGATGCAATCCGGATGAGCGCATGCGCACAATCGCGCGGCCTGCTGCACCGCCGCACCAAAGAGATCGTCTTGCTCGGTAACGGGCTCTCCGGCCGCCAACCCGACACGCACGTGCAGGTGCCCCTGCGCCAGTTCGTCGCGCTCCTGCAGCGCCCGCTGGATTTGCATCGCCGCGGAGACCGCCTGGAAGGCCGAGGTGAACGCAGCCATGATCCCGTCGCCGGTGTGCTTGACCTCGCTGCCGCCGAAGCGTGCCAGGGCGGCGCGTACAACCGAGTCGTGCACCCGTAGAAACCTCATCGCTGCACGGTCTCCCAATTGCTGGGTAAGACGAGTGGAGTCGACGATGTCGGTGAAGAGGATCGCCCGGAAAGCGCTCTCTATGTATGGCTCGCCAGGAGGATGGGTGTTGAGCCGACCGAAGAAGCCACGCACGACGGCCTGATCAACCTCGATCACGTTTGACGGAAGCAACCCATGGGCTGCCCGATGGGCTGCCTCAACGGCCTCCTTGTCCGGGCCTTCGACCAGACAAAAGCCACTCCCCGCGCCCTCTTCGAACCAGTAGGTGACGAAGCGCACGCCAAATCCGTCCTGAACCTCGAGATCACGCATGTGGGCGACAGCGATGTCGGCAGCGGTTGCGTCAGGGAGATCGTGGCGGTCCATGTAGAGGGGCATGGTGTTCAGACTGTGCCGAGCCTCAGTGCGCCGCGCCGGGCGCAGGCTCCGCTGGCGTGCTCGCGGGACGGATGTTCTGGTTCACCCGGAAGCGGTTGTCCGGGTCGTAGGTGCCCTTGATCTGCGCCAGCCGATCGTAGTTGTGGCGGTAGCTCGCTCGCACCCGCTCCTCGCCCTCGTCCATCATCATGTTCACGTAAGCACCACCGGCGGAGTATGGGTGAAGCGCCTCGAAGTAGTCGACGCACCAGCGGCGGATGACCTCGGCATTGGCGGGGTCGTGATCGACACCGGCGAAGACCGAGCCCCAGACCGCATCGCGGTAGCTCCACGGGGTGTCGGATGGGCCGACGTCGTGGGCAGCTCCGTCGATCGGATACAGGTGCATCGTCGACTGCCACGTCGGCATCTGCGCGCCGAACTTGGCATGCGCCTCGACGGCAGCGTCGGGGATCTCCTTGACGAAATCAGCGCGCCAGTACCACTGGTCTCCGGCGGGATAAACCGGGTCGAAGGCGCCTTGGAGAGCGGGGAATGGCATCGGCGCAACTGCGTGCAGCAAGGGCGCCGGCAGGGCGTCCAGCAGAGGGGCCATCGCCCCGGCGGCGTCCTCGGGAGCGCCCACATAACACCAGACGATCCCGCAGACCTTGCGGAGATGGAGCTCATCGGGGAAGGGCGGTGCCGGCGGGACCGACGCGAAGGCGAAGAAGCCATTGAGCTCGCGCGGGGCCTTCGGCAGGAAATCTCGGTAGGCGGTCAACACCTCGGCGCCGAGCTCGACAGGCCAGAAGGTCGGACCCCCGACGACCGTTGCCACCTCGTGCAGCCTGAACAGGAAGGACGTGATGACGCCGAAGTTGCCGCCACCGCCCCGGATCGCCCAGTAGAGGTCGGGGTGCTCATCCACGGCCGCGCGAACCGTGGCGCCGCTGGCGAGCACGACCTCGGCCTCAAGCAGGTTGTCGATCGTGAGGCCGTACTTGCGGGTCAGATGCCCAAGACCGCCACCCAGCGTGAGACCGCCGACGCCGGTGGTCGAAATGATCCCGCTCGGTGTCGCCAGGCCATGCTTATTGGTAGCGGCATCCACTTCGCCCCAAGTGCAGCCGCCACCGACCCTCGCCGTCCGAGCACCGGGATCCACTTCGACGCCCTTCAGGCTGGAAAGGTCGAGCACGATGCCCTCGTCGCACGTTCCCAGCCCTGCACCGTTATGGGCGCCTCCGCGCACGGCCAGCAAAAGGTCGTGGTTTCCGGCGAACGAGACGACCGTCGCCACATCGGCGGCGTCGGCGCAGTTTGCTATCAGGGCAGGATGCCGGTCGATCATCGCGTTGTAGACCTTGCGGGCCTCCTCGTAGCCGGGGTCCTCGGCGGTTGTAAGCTGCCCTTGGAATCTGGGCATCTCGCTGCGGGCCATGTGCTTCAAGGCGGTGGTGGCGCTCATGCGTTCCCCCTGTCGGTCATCTTTGAGTTCTCACGGCCGAGCCTACGGCGCTCGAATGTCGCTGTCATGACCTGATCTGACCTAATTGAGTGCTCTGGCCTCGATCGAGTCCAGGTCGGCATGGTCAAGACTGACTATCGTCTTTCTCATGGAGGCAGAGATCCTGGATCTTCCGGATCCGCTGCGCCCGCTGTCGATTTCCCCGTTCGTTGGCCGCGCGACAGAGCTCGACAAGCTCCGGAGCTTGATGCCGCGAGCCGAAGGGGAGAGGCTCCGCGTCGCGCTGCTCGCGGGCGAGCCGGGGGCCGGGAAGAGCCGTCTGGCGCGCGAGTTCGCCGGCCAGGTCGCGATGGAAGGGGTGCTTGTTCTCTACGGCGCCTGTGACGCGGTGGTGCGAACGCCTTACGGGCCTTTCGTCGAGGCGCTCGAACGCCTGGTGCGGGTGACCGACGAGGTGCAGCTGCGTGCCGCGCTCGGCGCCGGAGGCGGCGAGTTGACGCGGCTGCTGCCCGACCTGCCCGCCCAGGTCGGCGGGCTGCCGCGGCCTGTGAAGGCCGACGCCGATACCGAGCGCCATCGTCTCCACACGGCGGTTGCTGATCTGCTTGCGAACGTCAGCCGCGCAAGACCGGTGCTGCTCGTGCTTGAGGACGGGCATTGGGCGGACGCAACGACGCTCCTGCTCCTGCGTCATCTGGCCCGCGCTGCCAGGAGCGCCCGCCTGCTGATCCTCGCGACCTTCCGCGACAGCGAGGCCGACGTGCCTGCGGAGCTCTCGGAGACGCTTGCCGATCTGCGCCGCTCCGATGAGGTCGTGCGAATGCGTCTAGGGGGGCTCTCGGGGGCGGAGGTCTCTGACCTGGTCAGCCGTGCCGCCGGCAGCGACCCCGACCCCGAGCTGCACGAGCTTGCAACTACGATCCACGATCTCACCGCCGGCAACGCCTTCCTTGTCTGCGAGCTCTGGCGCGCGGTGGTGGAGACCGGAATAGTCGAGGTCGCCGGTGGGCAGGTGAGAGTGACCGGGCCGCTTACCGAGCTCGGCACGCCCGAAAGCGTCCGCGAGGTAGTCAGCCAGCGGCTATCTCGCCTGGCGCCGAGAACCATCGAGCTGCTCGAGCTTGCGGCAGCCGCCGGGCCGGAGTTCGAGCTGGAGCCCGTCCGCCGCGCTGCCGGCATCGCCGAGCCCGAGCTCCTCGCCGCGCTCGAGGAGGCAGTGGGCAGCGGGATGATCGAGGAGCTCCACGCCAAGCGACTGGCCTGCCGCTTCACCCACGAGATCGTCCGGCGGGCGCTCTACGACCGACTCTCGCAGCTTCGGCGAGCCGAACTGCATCTTCGTGTCGGGGAAGCGCTCGAGAGCGGCGGTGCGAGCTCCGACCGCACGCTCGCAGACCTAGCCCATCACTTCGGCGCAGCCGCCCCGTTCGGCGGGACAGGGCGGGCGATCGACTACAACCTGCGCGCGGCGCGAGCGGCAAGCGCAGCGCTTGCCTTCGACGACGCCGCAATGCGGCTGCAGACCGCAATCGAGGTCGGGATCCAGAACGAGCCTGAGCGCGCCGGGGCTCTGCTCGAGCTGGGCGCTGCCAGCCATCGGGCTGGCAAGGCGACTGATGCGCTGGATGCTTTTGCGTCAGCGGCGGAGATCGCTCGTGCGCTGGATAGCGGGACGCTGCTCGCCCGCGCAGCGATCGGCTACGAGGACGCGTGCTGGCGCCCTGGGGTCATACGACCGGATGCGATCGAGCTCCTGGAAGAGGCGCTTGCGGCAGTTGATGACAGCAGCGACGAGCTGCGGATTGGCCTGCTGACAGGGCTTTCCCGGGCGCTTGACTTCGAGGGGGAGCGCGAGCGTGGCGCACTCGTGCGCGAAAACGCCGTCGCGCTGGCAAGGCGATACGAGGATCGCGCGGGGCTCGCCAAGGTGTTGGTCGGCTCCTACTGGGCGCGCGGCAGCACCCCACTGGAGGAGATCCTCTCGATGCTGACCGAGGCGAGAGACCTGGCGCAGGCGATAGGAGACGCTGAGATCCACACGGAGGCGATGGCGTGGCGTGTGCCGACCTTCGTTGCTCTCTGCGACCTCGACTGCGCTCGGGCCGAGGTAGTTGCCCTGCGTGAGATGGCCGAGCACACAGCGCAGCCGTTCATTCACCACGTGGCTGAGCACTACGGGTCCGCGATCGCTCTCTGCGACGGAAACCTCGCGGATGCCGAGGCGATGGCGGAGCGCTCGCACGACTGGGCCCGGCTGCTGACCGGTCGCGATGCGTCCGGTACTCACGGCATTCAGATGTTCGGCATTCGCCGCGAGCAAGGTCGCCTGGCAGAGCTCGCGCCGGTAATCAGGATCCTTGCGGGCGAGCCCGAGCGTGCGGGCCCATGGCGTCCTGGGCTCGCCGTGGTACTCGCCGAGCTGGGCATGGAGCGTGAGGCCAAGCGCGAGCTCTCGAAGCTCGCTGCCGAGGGCATCGACGGCTACCACGCATCGCTTTGGCTGGCTACGCTCACCTACCTGACCGACGCCTGTGCCGCGGTCAAAGACGAGGAGATAGCGGCGATCGTCTACTCCGAGCTCGAAGCCGCTCGCGGGGACCAATGTGATGATCGGTCACCTGGTCGCCTGCTACGGAGCCGTCGATCGCTATCTGGGCATGCTCGCTGCGCTGCTGGAAGAGCCGGCGCGAGCCGAAGAGCACTTCGAGCAGGCCATGGAGCAGAACAGGCGAATGGGAGCATCGACCTGGCTAGCTCACACGGCATACGAGTATGGGCGCTTTCTGCTCGGAGCAGGTCACGGGGCCCGCAGCAGGGGGGAGGCCCTGCTCGGAGAGGCCGCCGGCTTGGCCGAGCGGATTGGCATGGAAGGGCTGCTCGGCAAGATCCGCCTGCTCGGCGTGCCAACCTCGGACGTTCTCCCAGGCGGGCTCTCGCCACGCGAGGCACAGATCCTGAAGCTGGTCGCCAGAGGGCTCAGCAACCGCGAGATCGGGCAGGAACTGATGATCAGCGAACACACCGCGGCCAACCACATCCGAAACATCCTGCGCAAGACCGAATGCGTCAACCGCACCGAGGCCGCGTCCTACGCCCACCGGCAGGGGCTTGCCTCTGGGTGAACGGAGATCCCGCTACGATCAGCCCATGGCTCTGTATGTGATCGAGCGCAGCTTTGCCGATCAGCTTGACCTCACAGACGCCGACGTCGAGTTGATCGAGGATGTCAACAGCGACGAGGGAGTCCGCTGGCTGTTCTCGTTTCTGAGCGCCGACCGTCGGCGCACCTATTGCCTCTACGAGGCGCCGTCGCCTGACGCGATCTTGGCTGCCGCACGGAGGGCGAACGTCCCGGCCGATGCGGTCGTCGAGGTGAGCCCAGCGACGCCGCAGTTCGCGGGCCGCCTGCGCGACTGGGCCGACGCCATCCGCTGAGCTCGCCCCCGCCAGTCACAACTGACGTGACCGCTCCTGGCGATGTCGGACTTCGCCGTATGCGCGGTATCGTCACAGCGTGGACCGCGCCGAGCTCCAGGCGATCCAGCGCCCTCTGAAGGAGCGCTACCGCAGCGAGCCCGAGAGAGCGCTCGTGACCCTCAGCGCGACCGGAGAGCTCGGCGAGCACGAGATCTCGTGCTCGGTTGCGAGCGGACGAGCGCTGGTCGAGGCGGGGCTGCATCCGGCGACGGGCGGGTCGGGCATGCTCGCTTGCTCGGGGGACATGTTGCTGGAGGCGCTCGTCGCGTGCGCTGGGGTGACGCTGAGATCGGTCGCCACGTCAATGGAGCTCCGGGTGTCAGGGAGCATCAGAGCCGAGGGCGATCTTGACTTTCGTGGCACGCTCGGTGTCGAGAAGACCGGCGAAGCGAGGGTTGGCTTCCGCGCCATCCGGCTGATGTTCGACCTCGACAGCGAGGCGAGCGAGCAGCAACTCGAGAAGCTACTCGCACTGACCGAGCGCTATTGCGTTGTCTACCAGACGCTCACCAGCGCCGTGCCGATCAGGATCGATCGCGCCTCGAAGTAGAGGCGCGGCGGTATCGCCGGGGAGACGTGCGGCGCTCTCCTGCTCTCCCGGTGCCGACGCACTGATTCGTTTCAGATCGAAGCCGCCGGGCTCGAGACGGTGCTCAGGCCGTGGCGGTGAAGATCTGAAATGCGAGCGGTGCGTCGATTCGCCCATCGTCGCGGGTGATCGGCGCAAGCTGGTGTTCGATCGCTTCCCAGGCGGCAGCGAACGAGTCCGCGGGAACGCCGAAGAACCCCAGTGCCTCGTCATCCACGAGCGTGTCACGCTCGACAATCACCACCAGCTCGTGCTGGCTGCTGCTGATATCGCGCCAGCCACTCGCTTCGAGAATCCCGGTCGCGAGGTCCGGGTCGCCCAGGCTGAACGGGCTTGTCGGGCTCTTGCCGGGCGCCGGCGGCGGTGGCGGTGGCGCAATCCCAGCGAGGGCCGGGCCTGGGAACCAGGGATTCAGATTAGGAGCCTGCCAGCAGGCGAACCCCAGACGGCCCTCGCTGCGCAATTGATTCCGGATGTTCGCGAACGCGGTCTGGGGCTCGTCGAAGAACATCACCCCGAACTGGCTGACTGCTGCGTCGAAAGGCCCCCCTGGGATGGTCTCGTGCTGGACGTCGGCCACGATGAACGAGACATTGCTCGCAGCCTGTTCCTCGCCGCGTCGGCGCGCGAGGTCGACCAGCGGCGCAGAGATGTCGACGCCCACAACCGTGCCAGCGCCAACGAGCCGAGCGGTCGCGAGTGCGGCGACGCCACCGCCAGTACCGATATCCAGCACCGTATCGCCGGGCTGCAGCCGCAGCTGATCGAGCAGGACATCGGTCACTGCCGTGGTCAGCCGCTCGCGCTTCGGCCACGCCGCCGCCCACGCACAGTCGTTCCAGCGCCGGCGCTCGCTCTCGTTCGCCTCAATCCCGGTCATCTGCGAGAGACTCTAGAGCAGACCGCCCGGGCCCGGCATTGCGCAGCACGACGGCAGTGAATGCGGCGTCTCACTGATTTGAGACTGGCGATCTGATCCATATGAGACGGGCGGCGGACGGCGAGGTGGGCCGACGCTGCGCCGGGTCCGGCCATCGGGCTCAAGCGGATCATCCCAGTCGAATACCCGCCGCTGATCGCGAGCTCATCGAGCCGATAGCGAGCTGCGCGAGGTTGATAGCCACGGATGGGGTTGATTGGGGCAGGCGCACTTCGAGTAGCTGACAGACGAGGAGCCGTGGCGAGGCAGTCGAGACGTGCTACTTGACTGCGATCACGTCGATCGGTCGGATGTCGGGCTCGGAGGCGAGCAGGTCGCTAGCGACCTGGGCCATGGCCTTGGGTATCTCGCCGTTGATGTGGGCTTGGCGGGCGTCCTCGGTCTCGAAAGTGTCGAAGATGCCGTAGTGGGTGTCGTCGAGCTTGAACGCGTACCAGGTGACGGTTCCCTCCTCGGCTACCGCCAGCGCGCGTCCGCCCTTCAGGAACGCCCCGAGCTCGTCGCCCTTGCCGGGCTTTGCCTCGAGTCGTGCGAGTAGCCCAAGTTTCACGGCCATGTCGTCTCCTTTATGTTGGTTTCGATTTGCGGTATCAGGGTGGTGTCGCGGTTAGTCTGAGACGTTCCAGATCTGTCCAGTGCCGCCCGTGCGAAGGCGCTCGAGAAGTGCGCTCGCCGATTGCTCGGGGGTGAGTAGCGTCCCGCTCTTGTGCATTGCGATGAAGCGCTCGTGCAGGTCGCGGCCGATCACGGCGGGATCCTGCTCGCGTATCCAGCCCTGCATCGCGGTGTCCACGGCGCCGGGTCGGAAGACGTTGGCGGTCACACCGCTCTCGCGCAGCTTGGCCGCGAGGTTCAGCGTGTGTGCCTCCAGAGCCGCCTTGGTCGCGGCGTAGGCGTTGCCGCCAATCATCCCATCGGGGTTCGCGGCGACGCCGCTTGAGACATTGACGATCCGGCCCCACGCACGCTCGATCACGCCGGGCAGCATGGCGATGGTGAGCCGCACGGGCGCGAGCAGGTTGACCTGCGCGGCCAGCTCCCACTGTGCGGGGTCGATGGTCGCGCTGGCGCCAAGTGGCCACACGACGGCGGCGTTGTTGACCAGGATCTCGATCGGGCCGAGCTCTTCGCTGACCGTCCTGACTGCCTGTTTTGCTGTGGTAGCGTCGCCGATGTCGGCGGTCAACACGAGCGCAGTGTCGCCCAGGACATTGATCTCGTGGGCGACACCGTCGATCTCCTTGGTCGTGCGGGCGAGCAGCGCGACGCGCGCTCCATCTCGCGCGAGGCCCAGGGCGATCTCCCGACCGATGCCGCGGCCGGCGCCCGTGACGAGCGCCACCCGCCCTTGCAGCTGCGCGCTCACGTGGTGATCGCGTCGAGCGCGGCGAGTATCTCGGCGGGCTCTGAGCGAGTCGTGTAGTCGGGGTGCACGTCCACCCAGCGGACGGTCAGGTCCGGGGCGAGGATCAGCACGGTCGGCATCGGGATCGCGGTCGTGCCGTCGGCATTGACGGTCTCGAGGTCGAGTCCGAGCTGTAGCTGCGCAGCGCGTGCCTCCTGCGACGGCGCCGTGAGAATGCCGACGCTGCGCGCCAGGCTGTTGCCCGGGTCGGAGAGGACGGCGAAGCCAAGGTCGTTCTTCTCCTGCATACTCAACGACCCGTCCGGCGTCTGCGGGCTGAGGGCAACAAGCGTGACGCCGCGACGATCGAGCTCGCCCACCAGCTCGGCCTGGTAGGCGTTCAGAGCGATGTTGCAGTACGGGCACCACGCGCCACGGTAGAAGACGAGCACTGCGGGGCGGCCGTCCAGCGTCATCTGCAGAGTTGTGGCATGCCCGTGCGCGTCGAGTAGGTCGCTGTCCGGCAACAGCTCACCGACGGCGATGACCTCCACGGGCTCAAGGGCCGCCAGCTCTGCCTGTTCGCGCGCAAACGCGCTCTTGACCTCGGCTGGTAGTGCCGCGGCGTGGCCCTCGGCGAGTCCTCGTACCTGCTCTGCGATCGTCATCTGGCTCCTTCGGGTCGCTGATCCTCTGCCCGGACGCGGCGGGCTCGTTGGATATCAGCGTCCGTTCGCGGGCCGGTCTTACCCGCTCAATCTCAGAAGTGCGTTTTCGGTCGCACCTGGCGCTCGCCGTCGAGGAACACATCGACCTTCTCGTTGTAGAAGGCGATCAGCCCGGCGATCGGCAGCAGCTGCCTTGTCGGGAAGTCATAGGACCACGCGAGATCCCGGTGTAGGGCCTCGGCGGTCTGGACCGACCAGTAGGCGCTGGTGTGGCCCTTATACGGACAGGCCGTGATGGTGTCGCTGGGCCGTAGGTGGGAGCAGTCCACTGCGTTGCGGTCCATGTAATAGCGGGTGGGTAGACCCGTCTCGAAGACCATGACCGGCGCGCTTGACTCGGCGAGCACGACACCCTTCGAGCTCTACACGCACACGGCGCGTGGAACGCAGCGCGTCAACGCGCACATATGGGCTGCGGGGATGCACGAACACCTGCTCGTCCTCCTCAAACCACGCCTCCAGCGCATCCCAGTCAAAGCGCACCATCCCAACGAGTCCGGGAATCGTCGACTCCACGTATCGACGTCCCGCGGCCGGGGCCGCTCGACACCACCGGCTCGGAGACCAGTCGTCGCGACCATGCCGCGGCTGACGCGGTGCGTGCGCTGCTCCTCGATCAGCGAGTCAGCGTCGACGTCCCGCGCCGGGATCAGGAACTGCGGGTAGAACGGCCACTCCCACAGATACAGGGCACGAGTCGTGTCCAACACGACGTGCCCGCCGAGCATCGCCCGCACGCGCCGAGCCACCGGCTCGACGTGGTCGACGGGCACAAGCGCGTGCGGATAGCCAACAACGCGTATCTTCGTCTCGCTCACCACGCCTCAACCACCCGAACGAGCGGTGGCAAGCAGGCGCCACAAGTCCCCCAGCCACTCACTGCCGCACCGGTTCCTCGTTGCCCATGTAGCCATTAGCGACCAGTCGCGCGCGGAACTTACGCTGCCGCCTCGAAGCTCGCCCAGGTTGCTTCATGTCCTGTTGGCAGCACGGGGGAGGCATGTCTTACCTCCTGCGCGAGGAACTGAGCTTCCAGGAGCCGGTCGCTGCGCCGGCTCGTGGCCGTGACCCGGCTCGGGCACCGGTTAGAATACCCGCCGTGCGCTGCGCGACACCCGCGCCCGACCGCCAGACCTCGACCGATGGGACACCAGATCGCGAGTCGGCTGAGTGGCTGCGCTCGCTCGCTGGCGCCGGACCACCGAAGGAAGCGGCCGTGGCCCGACTGCATGAGCTGCTGCTGAAGGTCGCACGCGCCGAGGTGAATCGGCGTCGCTCCCGATTGAGGCTCGCTGGCCCCGAGCTCGATGACCTTGCACACCAGGCCGCGGCGGACTCGCTGATGGCGATCACCGGCAAGCTCGAAGACTTCCGTGGAGAGAGCCGGTTCACCACGTGGGCCTACAAGTTCGTGATCCTCGAGGTGTCGACGAAGATCGGTCGGCATTTCTGGCGCCACCCCACAGTGGCCATGGGCGCCGAGGACTGGGAGCGTCTACCCGACCGCTTTGGCTTGGACCCGGCTGGGAAAGCTGAATGGCAGGACCTGATCGCCGCTCTGCGAAGGGCGGTGGACGACGTCCTCTCCGACCACCAGCGGCGCATCTTTGTCGCGATTGTGATCGCTGGGGTGCCCGTGGAGTCGCTGGCCTTGGAGCTCGCCAGCAACCGCAACGCCATCTATAAGACGATGTTCGACGCCAGACGTAAGATCCGGGCCGAGCTCGCCGCAAAGGGATATCTGGACACTCGGACCACGACCGGGAGGCACGGATGACCGGCTGGGACGCACTGGACCGATTTCTCGACACTGACCCCGAAGACGTGGGGTGCGAGCAGGCGATGGCACTCCTACACATTTATGTTGAGTGCGTACGCACCGACCCGGAGACCGCAACGGAGCGATACGCCGGCGTGGAGGCTCACCTGCGCGCCTGCGGCCCATGCGGCGAGGACTTCGAGGGACTCCTCTCCGCCGTCTCAGCCGAGCAGCGACAGCAAGTCGTATAGAGCCCAGGCATACGACTCTGCGCGGTGGGCAGCGAGCCCGTCGCCACCCTGCTGGCGGTAGACGTGTTGGGCGTAGGCCAGCCGTAGCGAGTCGAGGTGCTCGCTGGCGAGCTGAACTCGTCGCCCTGATCCGTCGAGCGTGATCGTCACGCTGTGTTCGTGGACGCGGCTCACTTGGCCGCGTGTGCCGTTCTCGATTCGGGGCTGCCCATGTGGCCGGTGCTGGGCGTGGAACGCGATGAGGTCGCCGTCGCGGAGGCCGTAGTGGACGTTGGGGAGGGCAATCTCGTGGTTGCCGAGTTCGCCGCGTTGGGTTCGTAGATGTTGTGCGCGGGCGTTGAGGCGGTCGATCTCCTGGTTTGAAGAGTCCGCGATCAGCGCTACCGAACGGATGTCGTCGTGTTCGCTGGTGAGCTGCCCCCACGCTTGGACGGCGTTCTCGGCGGCTTGGTCGCGGGTGTCCGCGAGGTGCAGCCGTCCAAGGGAGTAGTAGTGCGCCATCGCGCGCTCGGGTTCGCCGGCACGTAGCGCTCTCCAGGCTTTCTGCTCGCCTACGTCGCTGGTGCGGTGGATGTCCGCGAGTTCGGCGGTCGGGGCGTGGCCGGTGAGCCTGTCGAACATGCCTCCAGGACCGATCGAGGGGAGCTGCTTGCCGTCACCGACCGCGATCAGCTTCGCGCTGGAGCGCTCGACAAGCTCGGTCAACGCATCGAGCCGAGCGTGATCGACCATCCCGGCCTCGTCCAAGACGATCGTTGTGTTCCGGTCGATCTCGACTGTCCCGGTGTTTGCGCGGGCGACGAGCGCGTCGAGTGTGAGCGTGTGTCCGGTGAGGGCTGGGCTGTCCGCGCCGAGGCGCTCGGCCGTAGACCCGGACACGGCTATGCCGATCGTGCGGTGGCCTGCGTGTTGCTCGGCGCGAGCAGCAGCGTCGATCACGACGCCCTTCCCGGTCCCGGCAGAGCCAACCAAGACGGCAAGGCGCTCCGGTCCCGTGAGCACCTCCAAGGCGGCTCTTTGCTCGGCGCTCAACGGTGCGCCGATGCGCTCGGCGACTTCGCGTCTGGCGGCGGTGCGTGTTCGCTCGAAGATGCCTCGGCCGGCTGGTTGGGCGAGCAGCTCGGCGCGGCGTTCGATCGCCTGCTCTTGGGCGCGCACGGCAAGCGTGGTCATTCGCCCGCCTTCCAGCGTGAGGACTCGCCGGTCGCGGATCATCTCTCTCGCGACGACGAGCACCTGCTCGGGTGCCATCTCTCCCGCAGTCTGCTCCAGCGCGACAGCGTGCAGGTCGCGTGCGTGGAACACGGCGTGCCGCTCGGTGAGCCGCGCCTCGATGCGGTTCTCGATCGGCCGCTCAACGTTGGGCCGCTCGGGCGCCCCGATCAGCCGCACGGCCTCGTCGGAGCCGAAGCCGTGGCGACGACCCGTCTCGCTCCACACACGTTGCAGGTCGCCGCGTGTGGTCAGCTCCTTCGCGCGGCGGTTCTTGAGCGCGAGGTTGCGCAGCTCCCCGCTTTGCGGCGCACGGCCGTAGCGGGCACGAAACCGCTCGGCCGCCTTGGCGACCTCACGCGAGCGGCCAGAGAACTCCTCGATCAGGGTTCGTGGCACGCCGGCGATCTCGAAGTAGCGGCCGTCCTTGCCGGTGCCCCGCTCGATCTCGTAGCCCTCGCCGGCCAGCTCCTCAGCGAGCGCGGAGCGGTAGAACGCGCCCAGCTCGCGAGCTGACCGGAAGATCGGTCGAGACGCGACCGCGACGATCTGCTCGTCCTCCCTTACCGCGCCACTGATGACGACGTGACTGTGCAGCTGCGGGTCGGGTGCCCGCGCCCCGCTGACCCCTCGCGCGGTGGTGTGCCGGTACTCGGCGGCGATCACGTCCTTGGCGTGCTCCTCCACGACCTGGCCGTCATAGCGGCGACGGACGACCGGCACCTGCTCGCGCAGATACCGCACGGTGCTCTCGACGGCTCTGGCGTGCGCGGCCTCGATCTGCTCGCGCTGCCACGGATCACCGAGCGCCCAAACCGTCGAGACGGACTTCGGGGCGCTGAACGTCACATCGATCCCGCCACCCCTACCGCCGCCCGCGCCCTCCGGACGCAGCCACCTGCCCGTGCCCGGATGGCGACCATCCATCAACGCGATGAAGTCCGCACCCTCGAGCGGCTCACCGGACTGCACCCCCACCCGAGCCAGCGTCTCGGGGTCCGCGAGCCAACGGCCAGGGGCCTGCGTCATCTCCCCGTCCGGGGTCAGGTAGTAGTCGCCTCGCTCGGGCGCGACCGTCTTGCTCTCCAAGTAACGCGCGTAGCCGCCACCACCAGCCGCGGGGATGCTCGATGCAGTCATCACATAAGTGATGACCCTGAGCGGCCCAAAACGGCCAACGAATTACACAGTGCTCGCACACCACGCGCACACCCGTGCATATCGTCTGTACTGGCAGTTGGAGCGGCTGGGCAGGGCCGCGTGTCGAGGTCGGACCTTGGCCTAGCTGCGGCCGCGTGACTTCTCCGCGGCGTCGATTCGGTGGCGGAGTCGCCGACGCTTGCCTCGACGGCGACGGACGCTGAGTCTGAAGGGCCGGACGCGCCGATTTGATCGGCCGCCTGCACGGTCCTGTGGCTGGTGGACGGAAATTCGTTGGCCGCTTTTCGCGGCTGAGGGTCATTAACCATGATGGCCGCCACGAAGCCACCACAGGACGCGCCCGCGTCAGCAGCCGCGCCTCTCTCGCCGCTTCTTGATGCGACGGAGGCCGGGCGGTTGCTGTCGGTACCCGCGTCGTGGGTACTCGCTGAGGCACGAGCGAACCGGATTCCGCATGTGCGGCTCGGGCGCTATGTGCGGTTCAGCGCGGACGATCTGGAGGAATGGTGGCGAGCGCGGATGCGGGGGCCGTGGCGTACACGAGGTGCAGCCTCGCGTACAGCGCGCTCGCTGCTTGTCGATCGACAGGCAGAGCGCGGGAGGCGTCCTGACTAACGAGACGACTATCGCGTTGAAGCAGCCGCAGCGCCCGCTACCTTGGGCGGCCGATGGTGGCGCGCGATCAGGGAGACGATGAGTGATGGCCACAGAGAGGAAGACCACCCGACGCCCATACGGAGCTGGCTCGCTGTACGCGCGTGGGGGCGTCTGGTATGCGCATTGGCGTGCAGACGGTGGCCGACAGGTCAAGCGTCGCGTCGGCCCGATGCGCGTCGAAGGCTCGCGGGATGGCCTGACACGTAGCCAGGCCGAGGCAGAGCTGCGCCGGCTGATCGCGGAGACGAAGCCCGCCCGGATGTCCACCGGCGACGCGCTGACGCTGGCCGAGCTGGGACGCCGTTACCTCGCGAACCTGGAACGTCAGAGCCGCAAGAAGGCGACGACGACGGCTGTGGAGTCGATCCTGCGCGTTTGGCTTGAGCCGTTCTTTGCGGAGCGCGATCTACGCCGGATAACGGCCCAGGACGTTCAGGATTTGATGACGATGATGGAGAATGGCGAAAGGCCTGGACCGAAGGCGAAGGGGGACCGTCGCTATGGACGTCCTGTCGGCGCAAAGTCGGTCCGCAACTACATCGGTTACCTCTCGGCGCTGCTCGGGTTCGCCGAGCGCAAGGGATGGCTGCCCGTGAACGTCGCCCGGCATATCGAGCTGCCCGGCAAGCCCGAGAGCGCCGAGATCAGATTCCTTGAGCCGCTTGAGGTGCGAGCGCTCGCTGACGCCGCTGTCGATGGGCCTTACCGCGAGATCGATCGTGCGACGTATCTCACGGCCGCGATGACCGGTCTGCGGCAGGGCGAGCTGGTGGCGCTTCGATGGCGCGACGTGGACTGGACCGCCGGCCGGATCAGGGTCCGCCAGAACTACGTGCTGGGCGAGTTCGGCACTCCGAAGTCCCGTCGCTCGACGCGCAGTGTTCCGATGGCCGACGAGGTTGCGGGAGAGCTTGACCGGCTCAGCCGCGCAGCGGGGGAGAGCAGTGGCGATGCTCTCGTGTTCGCCGATCCCCACACGGCCGGGCCGCTCGACAAGGCGGCGATCCTGCGGCGCTTCCGCCGGGCGCTCAAGGCTGCACAGCTCGAGCAGTCGCATCGCTTCCACGATCTGCGCCACACGTTCGGCACGGCGATGGCTGGTACCGGCGTTCCCATGCGGACCTTGCAGGAGTGGATGGGGCATCGGGACATCGAGACAACTCAGCGCTACGCGGATTACTCGCCGAGTGCCCACGAGTCGGCGTTTGTGGAGGCGGCCTTTGGGTCGGGTGGCAGCAGCCGACCGCTCGCCTCGCTGACGACGTGACGGCGCTCAAAGATGCCTAAGGATCGGACTCGACGCCGCTTCCTGGCCTCCGACGTGCAGCTCGTGGTGGAGCGTTCGAGCGAGCACCCCGTCGAGTACGCGATCGTGCTCCTCGCGTTGCGGGATGATCGCTGGCGCACGGTGCGCACCTTCGACAACGCTCATGATCCGAGCGAGCATCACGAGCACGCGTACATCGGCCTGGAGAAGCAGTCTCCCATCGTCACGCACGGCCCAGTGAACGATGCGATGTATGCCGCCGAACTCAAGCTGCTGCGCGACTGGCGCGATATCGTTCACGGTTGGGAGCACATGCAATGAGCGAGATCACCGACAAGACCGATGAGCTGTTCATGGCGGCGTCGCGTAGCGACGATGATCTCGGCTACCCGGCGGATGTTGCGTTCGTTCCCAGCGATGAGGAGTGGACCGACGACGTTCTCTGGCGCAACCTGATCGAAGGGCAGGCGACCGTCCTTGTCGGCGAGGACACCGAGCTGCTGCTGGTGCCGCTGCGCCGCGGTGTGATCGACCGACTCACGGGCCGTGTGCCCGTCAGCGTCGCGCCCCGAACGCATGGGCACCCCTCGTCCTACGCGACGTTGAGTCGTCTTGGGCGCCACCCGGTGCGCCAGATGCGCGCTCTCGCGCACGCCTGACCCTCGGCGCGCACGGACACGAGAGCGTTCGCAACCGCGTGCGCGTGGAGTTGTCGCGCCCTCGATTGCTCGCTCGGTGAGACGCCACGGCGGTCCGACGTTATCTTCGTGCTAGCTGTCGCCGCTGAGTCGGGTGACCAGTTCGATCATTGCGTCAAGCGCGGCCTCTAGCGGCTTGGTGTCGCGTTTAACCTGAGTTAGGAGCAGGCCGCCTTGCAGGGCGGCTAGCAGTGCGAGGGCGAGGGTGTCGGGGTCGGTGTCAGGCGGGAGCTCGCCTCGTGCGTGCATCTCTCGTAGACCGCTCTGGATCGTGGCTTCCCAGCGTTTGAAGCCCTCGGCGACGTGGCCTCTCGCGTCGGGATCGGTCTCGGCTAGCTGGCCTCCGAGAGAGCCGATTGGGCAGCCGCCGATGCAGTGGTGCTCGCGCTGGGCCGCGATCACGAAGTCGCGCCAGGCTCGGAGGCCCTCCAGGGTGCTGAAATCGAACATCTCCTGCCCGCCGACCATTGTCTCGGACTGGTGGTCGACCACGGCGCGGACCAGGGCCGGCTTGTCGTCGAAGTAGTGGTAGAGCTGCGAGCTTGAGACGTCCGCGGCCGCGCGTACGTCCTCGATCGTCGTGTGGGCGACGCCTTGCCGGAAGATCAAGCCGGCCGCCGCATCGACGATGCGCTGCCGGGTCTCTTGGCCCTTGCGCGTCAGCGGGCGAGAGGAGGAGCTAGTCGTGCTCATAGTGGAGATTCTACCAACAGAATGGAGTGAGCTATCCATTCTGTGTTAGAGTGGAACGCGCGCTCCATTTAGGGGTCGCGACAACCACTCAAGGGAGAACGCGATACATGTCACTTCAAGGCAAGACCACCCTTATCACCGGTGGCACCTCCGGGATGGGTATCGCCGTCGCACTGTCGATGGCCGAAAAGGGCGCGTCGGTGATCATCACCGGCCGCGATGAGACCCGCGGCGCGAGCGCCGTGGAGGAGATCCGGGCGGGTGGGCACGATGCGCAGTTCATCGCCGCTGATTTCTCTGAGATGTCCGAGGTGGGGCGCGTTGCCGACGCGGCAGGGGAGATCGATGTTCTGGTCAACTGTGCAGGCGTTGCGGCCATGGGCCCGACGGTTGACACCGACGAGGCGGCGTTCGACGGTATGTTCCAGATCAACGTCAAGGTGCCGTTCTTCCTCGTCGCCGCGCTCGCCCCGAAGATCGCGGCCCGCGGCGGCGGATCGATCATCAACGTCTCCACGATGGTCGCGAGCTACGGCCAGCCGGGCTTGGGTGCCTACGGCGCCTCGCGTGCGGCGATCGAGCTGCTCACCAAGGCTTGGGCTGCCGAATTCGGGCCGCAGAACGTGCGCGTCAACGCGGTCGCGCCCGGTCCGACGTTGACCCCGGCGGTGGAGCCGAGGTTGGAGATGGCCAAGGAGTTTGCCAAGACGATTCCGCTCCGCCGCGTCGCTGAAGTGCACGAGCTATCCGACGTCATCACATTCCTCGCGACCCCCGCGGCCGGCTACATCAACGGCGCGATTATCCACGTCGACGGCGGCCGCACTGCGGTCTGAGAGGGCAGGAGATGACTCAAATGCAAACCACCGCAGGAAAGACAATCCTCATCACGGGCGCCAATACTGGCCTCGGTAAGGAGACGGCGAGGCAGCTGGCGCTGCACGATGATTTCGAGCGGATCTACCTCGGCTGCCGCAATCCGGAGAAGGCGGAGCGCGCAAAGGAGGACCTGGAGAAGGTCAGCGGGCGCAAGATCTTCGAGGTAGTGATCATCGACCTGGAAGACCTTGCGTCGGTACGTGCTGCGGTGGCCGCGATCGCCGCTCCCTTGAACGCGCTCGCAATGATCGCCGGCGGCATCGGCGGCCGCACGCCAGCATCGTTGACAGAAGACGGGGTGACTGAGCTATTCGCCCAGAACCTGCTCGGTCATGTGGCTCTGCTCGAGAATCTGCTGGCAGCCGGGCTGCTCACGGACGTCGCGGTCCTCGCAGGCAGCGAGGGGGCGCGCGGAATCCCCAAGCTGCGGATCGCTCGACCAAGGTTCACCGATCACAGCTCACAGGAGTTCGCGTCGGTGATCGACGGCTCGTTCTTCGAGGGCGGCAAGTTCGACATGATGCTCTCCTACAGCCAGATCAAGTACCTCGGCGCGCTGTGGATGAGCGCGATGGCCCGCATGCACCCCGAGCTCAGGTTCATCACGATGTCGCCGGGAAACACCGCGGGAACCGACGTGCTGCGCGACCAGCCCGCGCCCGTGCGGATCATCGCCAGCCGGATCGTGCTCCCATACCTCCTGCCTGCCCTTCGCATCGGACACAAGCTGGACGTCGGGGCCGAGCGATTCGTCAAAGCCCTCACGGACCCGTCACTGCAGAGCGGCGTCTTCTACGCAAGCGCCGCCAAGACGATCACCGGACCGGTCATCGACCAGGCCGAGATCGTTCCCGACTTCCGCGACCCCGAGATCCAAGCCCACGCATACGAGGCGATCCAGCGGTTCGTACCGAGGCCCGCCGCGACTTGACGCCGTGCGCGCCGGCCGAGTAACACCAAACCAGAATCAAGACCCGCCGACCGCAACGTAGCCGTCCTGAGATTCGCCCAATTGCAGGGCCGCGGCGCTTGCTTTCCCTTGACGAGAGGTAGCCGCCGTCGGCGCTGATGGCGTCGCTGCTTGAGGACGAACAGGAGGCGTGCGAGCGATCCTTACCAGCGCCGCGAACGGCGCGGACTTGGTAGCAATTTTGGTAGCAATTTGAGCGAACCTGAGCTGATCTGAGAGCACCGTAGGCCAATAAAACCGGGCTATATGGCCTTACCTGGGCGCCAGAGGCGAGTTCGAGCCCAGTATCGCCCATCACACGAATCTGCCCCTGCAGGAGCGGAAATGCCTGGAAAAGCGCCATTTTCGACTCCTTCGTTTGGGTTCGGCCACCCAGGAGAAGGGTGGACAATCGAGGACAAACGATACACCCGGTTGCGGCGAAGTTGCGGTAAAAGGGCTGAGGTCGCGGACGGCGGATGACGGCCCTCGGCTTCTCGGAGGGAGGGGAGCGCCAGTGCGTCGAGGCCAGGCTGAGGTCTGCTTTCGCAAGGCGAAGCAGAAGCGCTCGCTTCGCGCTCTGCACGCTCGCGGGCTCGTCCAGCGCGAGCGTGAGCCTGGCGGCGGGAGAAACGCTCGGATTCCTCGCAAAGCACAACTGTGACGATCACCTGCTGAGAGGCCGAGCACACTCGGATCAGCCGAGATGCTACAGCGGCGGACACGTCGAGACGCTGCGGATAACCCCGCATCTCTCGCCGCACGCGGCGAATAGGCTTGGCACCGTGCTTGCGAGCTGGAACAGCGGCCTGGCCAAGCAGGCGATCGTTGACCTTGTCGAGGGCGTAAGCGAGGACGGCCCTGGCTTCGTCAGGCCAGTCGACCGGATCGCGACATTCGACTACGACGGCACGTTGTGGTGCGAGAAGCCGACCTATGTTCAGGCGGGACTTCTTCCTCAGGCGAATGAGGGAAATGATCGCGGCCGAGCCCGCGCTGGCTCAAGATCAGCCGTACAAGGCGGTAGCTGAGAGCGACCAGGATTATCTGTCGCACCTGCTCGATCACAGCGCGGAGCTGGCCAAGGGTGTCACCGACGCGTATGCGGGGATCACGACCGAGGCGTTTGAGCAGGCCGTTGAGAAGTTCTTCGCGAGCGCGAACCACCCGACCCTCAGTGTGCCCTATACGCGAGTGGGCTATGAGCCGATGCGCGAGCTGATCGAGCTGCTGGAGGCCCACGACTTCACGATCTACATCTGCTCCGGAGGCGGAAGGGACTTCGTCCGTGTCGTCAGCGAGCAGATGTTTGGTATCCCGCGCGAGCGCGTGATCGGCTCAGGGACCACGCTGGAGTACCGCGACGGCGATGTCTACCGCACCAAGGGTGTCGAAGAGCCGTTCGACGAACACGGCGGCAAGCCCGTCCACATCTGGACCCGCACGGGACGCAAGCCGCTCTTGGCCGCAGGCAACACCGACGGCGACATAGCGATGCTGGAGGTTGCGCGTTTCAGCGTGCTCGTCAACCACGACGATGCCGAGCGCGAGTTCGCATACACAGAACGCGCCGAGGGCGCGATGGCCGAGGCAGCACGGCGAGGCTGGACCGTCGTGAGCATGAAGGACGACTGGAAGACCGTCTTTACCCCGCAGGCCTCATAGTCCCGCCCGACGCGAAAGGAGCGACCGCCGTGAGTGATCTGACCGCGATCGACATCCTGGTCAACCCTGACGAGGTTACGATCGAGCACGCCCGCAAGGTGAACGAGCGGATGCGCAGGAGTGTCCCCGACGGGTTCGCGCTCGACGCCACCCACCGGCCGCACATCACAACACTGCAGCGCTACGTGCGCACCGCCGACCTCGACCACGTCTACGAGGCCGTCGAGAAGACCATCGTGGACACCGACATTGCCACGCTCTCCTACCAGGCCGTCGCGATCAGGCACGCTGACTGGGGCGTCCCCGGCCAGGGACTTGCTGCATTTGTCCTTGAGCCCAGCCCGCAGGTGCCCGACTTCCAGGCCAGCCTGCTCGCCGCCGTCACGCCCTTCGTCGGATCGGCAGGCACAACCGCGGCGTTCGTGATCGACCCGGGCGAGCAGATCAGCCAGAGCACGATGGACTGGGTCGAAGGCTACGTTCCCGCCCAGATCGGCGCGGGCAAGTACATCGCCCACATCACCGTCGGTTTCGCGACATTCGAGGACCTGAAGGTCATCGAAGCCGAGCCGTTCGACGCCTTCGCCGTCCATCCCGCGAGCGTGGCCGTCTATCATCTCGGCAACAGCGGAACGGCCCGCACACAGCTCAGGAAGTGGGCACCGACGAGCTAGCGTAGCCGCGCCGCCACCCTGCGCTATCGCGTACTCACGAAAGCAAGTGTGATGCGGCGTCCAATTGGGGCCGCCGCTTAGGACGACGGGCAGCAGCGAGGCTCTGCGCCTGACGCTGCGCTCGCTCTCCACGTGAAGCAGCGACTGGTTCTGCGCGCCTCGGGCTCGGGGCGACGGCGACGACCTCTCGCCGTGGCAGTGGTCGCTGAGTGTGCCGCACTCGCTCCGCTTGAACGATTGTCACGGTGACTGTGTCACCTCCTCGGTGGGGGCTACTCCTCTGGCCTCGGCTCGCGTTCTTCCCGTTTGAGGGCGAATTCCCGCTGTTCAATGGCGGCGGTGATGAAGTCGCGCACGAGGAACACGGTTCCGATGACGGCCCAGGTGCCCAAGAAGATCGCAAGCCCGAAGACCACGGCGCGCGAGTCCTTAGAACCGTGGTCCGCCTCGATGGCTCCGCCGAACGCAACGAGGACGCCGAGCGCGCTGACCCAGGCCACGATCTGGAATGGCCGGAAGAAACTCCAGATCGGCGATGCCGCTTCAAGCACGCGCCCGAAGAAGCCGTTGAGGAATCCAGCGCCTCGGCGGGTGCTCAGATGGTCTTGCCTTCGGCGACTGGGGTGAGCGCCTTGTACGCGGTTTCGCACACAGAGCTTGCCGCTTCGAGTTCTTCCGCTTCAACCTTCCGGATCTGGCCTCTGCCATGGTGAGCTTCGAGTTCGCTCTCGACCGTTTCGATCGCGTCCGCGGCCTCGGCTACGTCCGACCAGTCCTCCTCGGTCAGATTGCCGGCCAACAGCTTGCGTTCTTCCTGCCCGACGCGGCTGACGAACGTGTGCTCGCGAAAGCTGGCCAAGTCGTATTCGCGCAACGCGATCATCTGCTGCAGGCGGTCGGCGTCGGTGTGATATTCGGAGATGAGCAGGCGCACGACCGCCTCAGCGGCGATGCGCTCACGTCTTTCTTCCTGCCCGATCTGCTTGTTCTGAACCGATTTGTCGGTCAAGTAGGTGATTCCCCCGCCGATCAGCGACCCGGTAAGCGCCGCGACCGCCGCGATGATCGCCACCGTCACACCTTCGCGTAGACGGCCCTTTGGCTCGTCAGTAGCGGCAGCCATGGATCACGGCGCGCCTAGCGGCGCGTATCTCCACTTCGAGGAGTCTACGTGCCGAGCCTGAGCGCTCGCGGGCGAACTCCCTCTCGAGCTTCCGATAGCTGCGCGAGGCGGTAGCGCAAGCGCGGGCCTCGTATGCAGGCACGGGCGACTTCGACGGCGCAGCACACGCTCTGATCGGTTCTCCGTGGGGGCCTGTGTAAGTTTTGCAACTCTCCTGTGCCTGTTCGGGTTCCTGCAGCGTGAACACATATGCGGCGCTCGTGCATTGAGTCGCAGAAGGGCCCAGCTGGACCCGCAGGTAGTAGTCGGGTGAGGCTTCGCGTTCCGGGTAGTACACGATGAAGGGCTCGATTTCGTGTGTGGTCGAGGCGATTTCGCCGAGCGCCAGCCCGTGCGCGTCAATCAGGGTCATGCGCACCGGGCAGGACTGCGTCCTGCCCCACAACCTGACGCTCACTCGTTCGCCCTGGTCGGCTTTCATCTCATACCAGGCCTGCTGTCCGGACGTGACCTGGTCGCGGTAGCTGACTCCGTTCTTGAGTGCCGTTGCCGTGGCTCTGCTTGCGCCCCCGGCCGGGCCGGTCGGGTTGCTGGCGCGTGCCACCGGCGCGATCGAGGCGATCAGGAGCAGGCCGGGCAGGATACCCGCCACGCGCGTACTCAGCGCTCGAGGGACGGCTCGCCTGGACCGTCCCGCCCGCTGGGCGACAGTTCCAAACATGGCGCGAATGCAACATACCAGAATAGTCCCTGCGATGTGGCCGTCCTCGGTTTGCGCGCCGATCTCATCCAGTGCTCGATAGAGTCCTAGGCCAGCCAGCCGACGCCAACCGCCGGCGCCACCATCAGCGTCTGGTTTGCGCGCCGCAAAGTTTCGCCCATCGCACGAATCTGCCCCTGCAGGAGCGGAAATGCCTGGAAAAGCGCCATTTCGACTCCTTCGTTGGGATTCCGCCACCCAGGACAAGGGTGGACAGTCGAGGATAAACGATACACCCGGTTGCGGCGAAGTTGCGGTAAAAGGGCTGGGGTCGCGGACGGCGGATGACGGCCCCCGGCTTTCTCGGGGCAGGGAGCGCCAGTGCGTCGAGGCAAGGCTGACGCCTGCTTTCGCAAGGCGAAGCACAGAAGCGCTCGCTTCGCGTTCTGCACGCTCGCGGCTCGTCCAGACCGGCCGGCGTCGGGCTTGATGGCGGCTGTTTCCGCTCTCTGGTCGAAAGCAGCACTCTGGCTTGGCGGCCTTCGCCTATGACGGGCGGCCGACTGCGCCGCAGAAGCCCGACCGGAGAGAACATTGTGGTCCCCTGAGCGACGTCCTGGCGGTTACGAGGGCACTCCTCCCGAGCGTGGCATTTGATACGTTCAACGGTACGCTTTTCAATCCTTACCGGCTTGCAGCCAGTCTCGGGACCTACAACAGGGGAAGGGACTTTATGGGACCGCTGGATGGATTCTCGCGAGCGGGCGTAGTTCGACTGACCGGGGTGCTGGTCGCGGCGGTAGCCGTCGCGGCATGCTGCGTCGGCGTGTCCTCGGCGGGCGCCGCAGGGGTCATCCGTACGATCCACGTCGGCCGCATCCCCGAGGGCGTGTCCTCGGATGGAACCCATGTCTGGGTCACGAACTACGGCGGAGGTACGGTCAGCGAGATCCAAGCGTCGAGCGGCACCGTGATCCGCACGATCCACGTCGGCGTCGACCCCGAGCGCGTGTCTTCGGATGGAACCCATGTCTGGGTCACGAACTACGGCGGAGGTACGGTCAGCGAGATCCAAGCGTCGAGCGGCACCGTGATCCGCACGATCCACGTCGGCCGCGAACCCAGTGGCGTGTCTTCGGATCGAACCCACGTCTGGACGGCGAACCAGGCCGAAGGTACGGTCAGCGAGATCCAAGCGTCGAGCGGCACCGTGATCCGCACGATCCACGTCGGCAACTTCCCACAGGCCGTGTCCTCGGATGGAACCCACGTCTGGGTCACGAACAGCGTCGAAAAAACGGTCAGTGAGATCGAAGCGTCCAGCGGCACCGTGATCCGCACGATCCACGTCGGCAAGGGACCCGTTGGCGTGTCCTCGGATGGAACCCATGTCTGGGTCACGAACATCGGCGGAGGTACGGTCAGTGAGATCGAAGCGTCGAGCGGCACCGTGATCCGCACGATCCACGTCGGCAAAGGCCCCACAGACGTGTCCTCGGATGGAGCCCACGTCTGGGTCACGAACATCGGCGGAGGTACGGTCAGTGAGATCGAAGCGTCGAGCGGCACCGTGATCCGCACGATCCACGTCGGCAAAGGCCCCACAGACGTGTCCTCGGATGGAGCCCACGTCTGGGTCACGAACTGGACGTCAGGCACGGTCAGTGAGATTCCGACCAGATAGCGCCGCAGCCAAGGAACACGCCGAAGAAGAAACCGCAGCTTAGCTTCCGCTCCTGAAGCTGGCGGTGACGGGCAACCTGCCGCCTGTATCCGGCAGCGTGCTGGTACCACCTCGGCGGGGGTTGCTCAACACCCGCTGATGCCCGCCACGTGTGTACTCAGCGCTCGAGGGACGGCTCGTCTGGACCGCCCCGCCCGCTGGGCGACAGTTCCAAACACGGCGCAAATGCAACATACCAGAATAATCCTTGCGATGTGGCCGTCCTCGGTTTGCCGGTCGATCTCATCCAGTGCTCGATAGAGTCCTAGGCCAGAGAAGAATCCGATCTCGCCACGTCTGGTCTAGCCGTTGTCGGCGGTGATCTCAGGCACTCGTGCTCAGGGACGCGCGAGGTCGTGCGAATACGCACTAGGCGTGGCGCGAGGAGTAGCATAAGTTCCGTGGAGTTGTCGAGGGAGCCCCTCACGGGTGCTGCTCCGCTCGCGGTGCAGGGGGTGACCGTGCGCTTCGGTGGGATCACGGCCCTGGAGCGTGTCTCGCTCGATGTTGCAGGTGGGGAGGTGCTCGGGGTGATCGGTCCGAATGGCGCGGGCAAGACAACGCTGTTTAACTGCATCTCAGGCTTCGTGAGACCGCAATCGGGGACGATCTCCTGGCGAGGCGACCGGCTGGAGCGCATGCGACCGGATCGCCGCGCAAGCAAGGGGATCGCGCGCACGCTCCAGGGTGTCGGCCTTTTCTCCGGCCTGACGGTCGCGGAGAACGTGATGGTGGGTGCACAGCGATTTCGGCGCACGGGCGTGCTGAGCGCGCTCGTTGCGCTGCCTCGCACCGAGCGCGACGAGCGGGCGCTGCGTGCGAGGGCGCTGAGCGCACTGCGCACGGTTGGGTGCGAGGACGTCGCCGAGCGTCGTCCCGACTCGCTTCCGTTCGCCACCCAGAAGCGCGTCGCGCTCGCGCGAGCGCTCGCGGCAGAGCCTGCGCTGCTCATGCTCGACGAGCCTGCGAGCGGTCTTGACGCCGCGGAGCTCGAGCAGCTCGCAGCGTTGATCCGCAGCATTCGCGGAACGATGAGCGTGATGGTGGTGGAGCACCACATGGACTTCGTCATGTCCATCTGCGACCGAGTTGCGGTGCTCGACTTCGGTCGCCTCATCTGCACGGGACCGCCGGAGACCGTGCGCTCGGATGCACGCGTGCTTGAGGCTTACCTCGGCGATGTGGCAGCCACGGGGCGTGCGGGACGCGATGCTTGACGTCGAGAAGCTCGTCACCGACTATGGCCCGGTACGGGCCGTGGATGGCGTCTCGCTCCGGGTGCAGGAGGGAAAGGTCACGGCTGTGCTTGGCGCGAACGGCGCGGGCAAGACGTCGCTGCTGCGCACGATCTCGGGGCTCAAGCGAGCGAGCTCCGGGCGGGTCTGCCTGGCCGGTGAGGACATCACGCACACCGCCGTCGAGGACATCGTGTGCCGTGGTCTGTCGCACGTGCCGGAGGGCCGCGGCGTGATCGCCGAGCTGACCGTCGAGGAGAACCTCCGCCTGGGTGGGCTCTGGCGTCGCCGGGAGAGCGCTTCGCTGCAGGACATGTACGACCTGTTCCCACCTCTCCGCGAACGCCGGAGCAAGCCGGCGGCAACGCTCTCGGGCGGCGAGCGACAGATGCTTTCGCTCGGGCGGGCGCTGATGGGCCGTCCGCGGGTACTCCTGCTCGACGAGCCCTCCTTGGGTCTCGCGCCGCGGATCACGGCGCAGATCATGGTGCTTGTGCGGGAACTCTGCGACGAGCGGGGGCTCGCGGTGCTGCTGGTCGAGCAGAACGCGCGCAGCGCGCTCTCGATAGCCGACACCGGCGTCGTGCTCGATCTCGGCCGCGTCGTCGCCACCGAGGACCCCGAGCGCCTCGCTGACGACGTCGATCTGCGACACGCGTACCTGGGCTTCTGAGGCGCTCGATGACTCAGTTCATCAACCTCACTCTCAGCGGCATCTCGACGGGCGCGATATATGCGGCGGTCGCACTCGCGCTCGTGCTCATCTGGCGCGCCACGAGGATCGTGAACTTCGCCCAGGGAGCGATGCTGATGTTCACCACGTTCCTCGCGGCGGTCGTGATAGAAGCGGGCAACCCATACTGGGTGGGCCTGGTCGTCGCGCTCGCGGTTGCCCTCGTGCTCGGGACGGTGGTCGAGCGTGTGCTCATCCGCCGGGTGGAGTCGGCGCCGCCGCTGAACGCGGTCATAGTCACGCTAGGCCTGCTCGTGCTCCTCGAGGCCGCGGCGGGGATGATCTGGGGCAACACACCGCGCTCGTTCCCCGCAGCCTTCTCGATCCAGGGCTTCAAGATCGGCGGCACGCGCCTGCTGTTCTCGCCGAACGACCTCTTCGTCGTGCTCGTCGTGCTCGCCGTTGCGGGCGGGCTCGCGCTGCTCTTCCGCATGACCACACTCGGCTTGCGGATGCGCGCGGCTGCGTTCGCACCCGAGATCGCCCGGCTGCAGGGCGTGCGAGTGGGGCGCATGTTCACCATCGGCTGGGCGCTCGCCGCGCTCGTCGGATCGCTCGCGGGGGTGCTCGTCGCCCCGTCTGTGTTCGTTGGCCCGAACCAGTTCGACTCGATTCTCATCTATGCGTTCGTGGCGGCTGTGCTCGGAGGCCTCGACAGTCCGCTCGGCGCGATCGTGGGCGGGGTGATCCTCGGTTTGGTGCTCTCGTACGTCTCCGGCTACGAAGGTTCTGCGCTTGCACCGCTCGCCGCCCTCGTCGTGCTCGTCGCGACGCTCATGATCCGCCCGAGCGGCCTATTCTCCTCCGCGCGGGAGCGGCGGGTATGAGCGGCGTCCAGGCACGTAAGGAGCTGGGTCGGCCGGCGCCAGGCGTGTCGTCGCTCGCGCGCGGGCAACGGCCGCGTGCACCGCAGTGGTGGCGCCGGCACACGCTTGCGCGCTCGCTCACGCTGCTTGTCGGGACCGCGCTCGTGCTCTTGCTCCTGAGCGAGGTCCTGAGCGAATACCGCGACCTGCAGCTCGCCGATGCCGCCTATTACTTCACGGCGCTCGCGGGCCTGACTGTGCTGATCGGCCTGAGCGGGCAGATCTCGCTCGGCCACGGCGCGCTGATGGCCGTCGGCGCGTACACAGTCGCGTTGCTGATCGCAAACGAGCACTGGCCGGTCGTTGCGGCGCTGATCGCATCGGTGCTCGTGACCGCGATCGTCGGGATCGCTGTCGGGGCGGCTGCGTCGCGTCTGCGCGGGCCATATCTCGCAGGCGCCACGCTCGCGTTCGCGGTTGGCCTGCCAGGTCTGGCCTACCAGTACTCCGGCACGTTCGGCGGGGCGAACGGAATCGCGACCAACCCGCCGGCGGTCCCGTCGGCGCTCGGCTCGAGCTTCCCGCTCGAGCGCTGGGAGGCATGGATCGCCTGCGCCGGCGCGGTGCTCGTCGCCTTCGCGCTGTACAACCTCATTCACAGCGGCGTGGGGCGCGGCTGGCGCGCCGTTCGCGACGACGAGATCGCGGCGACCGTGTCCGGGCTGCGCGTCTCGCGCGTGCAGACGCTCGCGTTCATCCTGAGCGCTGCGTGTGCCGGCCTTGGCGGTGGACTGCTAGCGGTCGTCCTCCAGCTCGCGAACCCTGGCGCGTTCCCGCTCGTGCTCTCGTTCTACCTGCTCGCTGCGGTCGTGATCGGCGGGTTGGGCTCGCTGCTCGGCGCGGCGTGGGGCGCAGCGATCCTGGTGCTCCTACCGAACTGGACACATGACCTCGCGCAGTCGTTCTCGCTTCCCGACAAGGTCGGGGCGAACCTTCCGCTCGCCATCTACGGAATTGTGCTGATTATTGCAATGCTCGTCTGGCCGAGTGGGATCCAGGGCGGAGTTCGCGCAGTCGCAGGCTTGCTGCGTGACGCGGTCGCCGCGCGCAGTGCATCCGGGTCTCGAAAGTCGATTACCGAACAAGAGGAGGGACAATGAAAGTAATAAAGAGCAGACCGATAGCGTGGTTGGTCGCGGTCGCGGCGCTTGCGCTCATGGTGGCAGGCTGTGGCTCGTCTTCGAGCAAAAGCGTGGTGGGAGTGAGCGCTTCGAGCATCACCTTCGGCACGCATCAGCCGCTCACCGGCCCGGCTGCACCCGGATACAGCGAGATCGCACCGGCCTCCCAGGCGTACTTCAGTTACGTCAACGCACACGGCGGCGTGTACGGACGCAAGATCCACCTGGTCATCAAGAACGACGAATACAACCCGACGATCACGGTCAACGTCGTCCACCAACTCGTGCTGCAGGAAAAAGTGTTCGGCATCTTCGAGGGTCTCGGTACTCCGACGCACACCAAGGTCGTCGGGTTCCTGAACTCCTCCAAGGTTCCCGACATGTTCGTGGCCTCCGGCTGCCCGTGCTGGGACAACGGCTCGGCACAGCCGTACACGTTCGGCTGGCAGCCGAACTACACGATCGAAGGCAAGGTCATGGGCCAGTACATTGCGCAGCATTTCGCTGGCAAGAAGGTCGGCGTCCTCTACCAGGACGACGACTTCGGCCAGGGTGGCCTCGCGGGTATCAAGGACGAGCTGCCGGCGAGCGCGATCGTGTCCGCGCAGCCCTACCAGTCCGGGACCGAAACGCTTGCGCCGCAGATAACGGCGATCAAGTCCGCGGGCGCGGAAGTGGTCGTGTACTTCACCGTTCCGATCTACACGGCGATCGGCCAGCTGACGGCGTTCACGCTCGGCTACAAACCACAGCTGTTCGTGTCGAACGTCGGTATCGACCCGACGACCGTTGCGGGGCTGCTCAAGACAGTCTCCAAGGGCAAGGCGAGCGGCACGGCGCTGATCGAAGGCGCTTACACGAACGGGTATCTGCCGTCAGTCGCGGACACGTCGAACCCGTGGGTCGCGTTCTTCAAGAAGATCAAGGAACAGTACGACCCGAGCGTTCCCTTCGATGGCAACGTGCTCTATGGCATGGCGAACGCGTACACGCTCGTGCAGGCGCTGAAGGCCGCCGGCAAGAACCTCACGCGTGAAGGCCTTGTCAAGGCAGTCAACGAAGATGGCGCGAAGTGGAGTGGTCCGGGGCTTGTGCCGTTCCGCTACTCGAAGACCGAGCACGGCGGCTACTCCGGCGTCCAGATGGGCCGCGTGGAAGGAGGCAAGATCGTCCTGTTCGGTCCGACGCTGAGGACCGAGCCGTCGAATGGCACGCCGATCACGACGTACAGCGGCACACAGCCGCCACCGCCGTCGAGCGGCATACCGACCGAATAGCCAATCGGGTCACCAAGAGAGCATCGCAAGCGGGGCCGCGTCAGGCGGCCCCGCCTCTTTGCGGGTCGCGCGTGCTCATGGGCAGCTCGGACCTACGGCCTCCTTCCGTCAGGCTCACGCCCCAAGTTTGAGGGCGCAGCCCGCGCGTGCCCCCGACCGGTCAGTGGACGACGCCCATGCGGTCAGCCGTCAAACAACCGGTAATGCTCCGTCACACGATCGCCACTCATCGATAACACGTCGTCGGCAAGGCCGGCCTACGATCGTGCCAACCGAGGAGAGTCGTGTGAACTGACGCCGCCGACGAACGGCGCTGTGTCAGAGATTCAGCTAAATAAGTCGATATCGCCCAGAAGGGGAGGTCGCCATGTCTGAGATCACTCGCCGTCGCCTCTTGAGCTCCGCCGCCACAGGTGCAGGCGGCCTGCTCGCCTCCTCGCTGCTTCCCCCCGCGCTTGCTCGCGCCGTCAGCGAGGGACCCCGGAACGGGACGCTCAAAGACGTCGAGCATGTCGTCATCCACATGCAGGAGAACCGTTCGTTCGACCATTATTTCGGCACGCTCGCAGGCGTCCGCGGCTTCGGTGACCAGAACGCGCTGGTGCAACCGAATGGCAAGTCGATCTTCTACCAGCAGGATCCCTACAACCCTGACGGCTACCTGCTGCCGTGGCACCTCGACACGCAGAAGACGAGCTCCCAGGCGATTCCCTCGACCTCCCACGCCTGGACCTACCAGCACGACTCGCTTGACATCACAGTGGGCAGCACACCCGGCGCGCCGACCACAGGGCTCAACGATAAGTGGGTGCCCACTCACTACGTCGCCGACGGTCCTGAGCACTACTGGTACACGATGGGCTACTACGAGCGCCAGGACATCCCCTTCCACTTCGCGCTCGCCGAAGCGTTCACGCTCTGCGACGCTTACCACTGCTCGCTGCTTGGCCCCACCTGGCCGAACAGGATGTACCTGATGACGGGCATGATCGATCCGCTCGGCACGGGTGGCGGCCCTGTCATCTCCAACGTGGTGCCAAGCCCTCACACCGGCAAGCCATACACGTGGAAGACCTATCCTGAGCGGCTCATCGAAGCAGGGATAAGCTGGCGCGTCTATCAGGAGGAGGACGACTACGGGTGCAACCCGCTCGAGTGGTTCGCGGCCTACCAGGACGCTCGCCCAGGCTCGCCGCTCTACGAGAACGGGCTCACGATCTATCCTGCAGACCGCTTCGAGTGGGACGCCAAGCACGGCAAGCTGCCCACCGTCTCCTGGATCATCCCCACCTCGGGCCAGAGCGAACACCCCGCCTACCTGCCCGCGTCGGGAGCGAACTACCTCGCCTCGAAGCTGAATGCCGTCGCCGAGAACCGCGATCTCTGGAGCAAGACGGTGTTCATCGTCAACTACGACGAGAACGACGGTCTCTTCGACCACGTCGTGCCGCCGCTGCCGCCTGCGGGAACGCCGGAAGAGTTCGTCGAAGGGCTGCCGATCGGGGGCGGCGTAAGAGTGCCGTGCTTCATCGTCTCTCCCTGGACCGTCGGCGGCTACGTCGCCACCGAGCAGTTCGACCACACCTCCGTGCTGCAGCTCCTCGAGCAGCTCACGGGGGTGCAGGAGCCGAACATCAGCGCCTGGCGTCGCCAGACGTTTGGCGATCTCACCTCCGCGCTTGGCTTCTCCAACGGGAGGCAGTCGACCTTCCCGCAGCTGCCGCCGACGATCGGGGAGTTCTGGCAGGCGGAGGCCGAGGTGCAGGCGCTGCCTGCCGCGAGCATCCCCGGTGCGAACCAGACGCCCCCCGTCCAGGAAGAGACGCGCCCGCATCTGCCGTGGACGCCTCAGCGCAAGCCCACGTTCGCCAACCGGGCGACCAAGGCGCTGCCAGGGACGGCAAGCCGCTACGTGGAGAACCGGACAACTCACGCCGCCGACTTCAAGCATGGCGGCAGCGACAAGGTGTACCTGCAGAAGATCGCCAAGGTGGAGAACAGCGCCAGCGCAAGCGCGACCTACGCCTATGTTCCTGGCATCGTCGGCGGCAACGTCGCGATCTTCGACACGAGCACCTACGCGCTCGCCGGCGCGATCACGAGCGGGACGACCAACCCGTACGGCGTCGCGATGACGCCTGACGGAGACGAAGTCTGGGTCACCGAGTCCGGCACCAACACCGTCTCGGTGATCGCAACCGCGACCAACAAGATCACAGACACGGTCGTCGTCGGGATCTATCCCCACGGAATCGCGATCACACCCGACGGCTCGAGCGCCTATGTCGCGAACACCGGCCCGAACACAGGCCCTGGCGGCTCGGAGACCGTCTCGGTCATCGACATCTCAGCCAAGGCCGTTACGGGCACACTCACGGTAGGCGAAGCCCCGCAGGTGCTCGCAGTCTCGCCTGACGGCTCGCTCCTGTTCGTCACCTGCGCCGACGGCCTCTACGCGATCGCGACCGCGGACGGGCGTGTCCGCAAGGCGTCCGAGGATCTGCGCAACCCGCACGGAGTCACGGTCACGCCGGACGGGAGCCATGCCTACGTCGCCGACTCCGAGCGCAATCAGATCGTCGTGTTGGACGCCTCCTCGCTGCGCACGGTGGGCCGCATCCCCGTGGGTGCGACGCCCTGGAACACGGCGTTCACGGCGGACGGCGTAAGCGCCTACGTCACCAACGCGAACGACGACACCGTGTCTGTGATAGACGTCGCTTCGGCGAGCATCGCGACCACGATCGCGCTTGGCGAAAGCAACGGCCAACCCAACCACATCCCGACTGCGATCGCGCTCAGCCCAGCAGGCGAGATCTGGGTTGCGTGCAACACCTCCAGCTCGCTTGTCGTGATCGATCCTTCCGGTAACGTCGTGCTGAAATCGATCGAGATCGGCCTCGGCGACGACCCGACGGGGATCGCGTTCGCCTGAGGGTCACGGGGAGTAGTTGCTGATCGGCTGAGAGTAGCCAGCCTGACCCCGGCCGGTGCGCCTTCTCCGGTACACGAGGCAGACCAGCGCAACACCAAGAGGAGCCCAGATGAGAAAGCTTGCAATAGTCGAGTTCGTGACCTTGGATGGAGTGATGCAGGGTCTCGGCTCGCCTGAGGAAGATCGTGAGGGCGGCTTCGAGTACGGCGGATGGGGAGCGCCCTACGGCGACGAGGTGCTGGCTGCTCAGGCGGCCAAGGGCATGAGTTCCACGGCCGTGTATCTGTTCGGACGAAAGACCTACGAAAAGATGGCCGCCCACTGGCCACGCGAGCCGGCTGAGAACCCGATCGCGGCGGCTCTCAACACGGCCACCAAGTACGTGGTCACGAGCACCCTCAACACGCTCGACTGGGCCGGCTCGCGCATCGTCGCCGGCGAGGTGCCTGCGGCTGTAAGCGCACTGAAGCAGCAGGGGCAGGGAACGATCGTCGTGCTCGGCAGCGGCTTGCTCGTGCAGACCCTGATTGAGCACGACCTGATCGACGAGTACCGCCTCATGCTGCACCCGCTGGTGCTCGGTGCGGGCAAGCGCCTGCTCAGGCAGACGCCGCATCCGCTGGCGATGAGGCTGGTCGAATGCACGCCGACCACTACCGGAGTGGTGATCCTCACATACCAGCGTGCATCAGAGGGTCGGTGAGGTTGGGCGGCTCCGGGTCGTTACCCGCGTCGCATCAGCCGGCCGACCGCAGCCATCAGCTCCGAGGTTCGCTGCTCCTGGATCTCGGCCTCAGCGCCGATCACGCAGGTGCGGGCATGGCCGTCGAGCAGTCCCAGCGCCACCTTGTCCAGAGCAGCCTGGATTGCTGAGATCTGAGTGAGGATGTCGATGCAGTAGCGGTCCTCGTCGACCATCTTCTGGATGCCGCGCACCTGGCCCTCGATCCGGCGCAGACGCGTGAGCAGCTGGTCCTTACTGGCCGTGTAGCCGCGCGTCGGGGAAGGTTGCACAGCGCTCATGGCCGTAAGGTTAGCAAACCCCTAGGGGGTATACTGCGGGTGTGGCGCAAGCGCTCCAGATCGTCTGGCACGGCATCAGGGACTCCCTGCTGATGGCGTGGACGGTGTGGTGGGCTCTGGTGGTTGGGTTTGCGATCTCCGCGATCGTTCAGGCCTGGGTTCCAAGGCAGCGCATCGAGCGTGCGCTCTCGGGATCGGGTACGCGCCCTGTAGCGCTGGCGAGCGGCCTCGGCGCGGCCTCTTCCTCCTGCTCCTACGCGGCGGTGGCGATCGCCAAGTCTCTGTTTCAGAAGGGCGCCTCGGCCGCCACGGCTCTTGCGTTCCAGTTCGCCTCCACGAACCTGGTGTGGGAGCTCGGGCTCGTGCTATGGGTGCTGATCGGCTGGCAGTTCACCCTCGCCGAGTATCTCGGCGGGATCGTGATGATCGCGCTGATGGCGCTGATGCTGCGACTGTTTGTCTCGCCGCGGCTGGAGCAGCAGGCACGCGTACACGCACAGGCCGCGGACAGCGGCCATCAGCACCATGCCGCCGGCGGGCGGATGACCTGGCGCGAGCGGGTCACGTCGATCTCCGCATGGTCTGACGTCGCGCACAACTTCCGTGGCGACTGGCAGATGCTCTACAAGGAGATCGCCGTCGGGTTTCTGCTGGCGGGCTTCGTCGCCCAGATCGGCAACGACTTCTTCAGCAGCCTGTTCCTCACGCACGCAAACGGGTTGCTGGGGGCGCTCAAGAACGTGCTCGTGGGACCGCTGATCGCGGTGCTCTCATTCGTCTGCTCGGTCGGGAACGTGCCGCTTGCGGCCGTGCTCTGGTCCGGCGGGATCAGCTTCGCGGGCGTGCTGGCGTTCCTGTACGCCGACCTGATCGTGCTGCCGATCATCGCGATCTACAGGAAGTACTACGGCACGGCCTATGCCGCCCGGATCGTCGGCCTGATGTTCGTGACGATGGCGCTCGCCGCGCTGGCGGTCGACGGGCTATTCAGCGCGGCCGGGCTGGTCCCGTCCGGTCCACGGCCCTCGCGCGCCGACATATTCGGTTCGATCGCGCTCAACTACAAGCTCGTGCTCAACGCGCTGGGTGTCGCAATCTTCGCGTTCATGTTCTGGCTGACGTGGCGCCGCGGTGCGAGCGATCCGGTCTGCGGGATGAAGGTGGACAGGGAGTCAGCCCTGCGCGTCGAGCGCGATGGCCGGAGCTTCTACTTCTGCGGCGAGCACTGCATGCGCGTCTTCGAGTCGGACTCGCGGGCCGAAGGGGCCGAGCGGTCAGCCTCAGCTCCGGCTCATCGTCACGGTTGAGCTCACGCGCCGGCACGCGCTGCCCGATAGCGCGATCAAGTGAGGCGCTCGGAGCCGGTAGATTGAGGGCGATGCCGACATCTCCTCGCCAGTGGTGGCTTGCGCCCGAGCGCGACGTGCGCTCGCTCTACCACAAGCACTTCGACGATCGGCGCAAGGAGCGCCAGCTGTTTGCGACCGGATCGTTCTTCAGCACGTTTGCGGCGGTGAGAGGCATCACGCATGCGATCAGAGCGGAACGTGGACCATTCAAGAACATCACCCCGGGCGGCAAGCACATCCACCACATGACCATCGGGATAGCTGGGCTGCTCACGGTCGGCTATCTGTGGATGCTCGAGCTCGGGATCAACGAGGAACGCTGGAGCTCTCGTGCGACGGCGGCCGTATTCGGCAGCGGAGCAGCGCTGACGCTCGACGAGTTCGCGCTCTGGCTGAACCTCGAAGACGTCTACTGGACCAAAGAGGGACGCGAGAGCATCGACGCGGTGGTGCTGTTCGGCTCGCTGCTGAGCCTGAGTGTGATCGGTAAGGGCTTCCTGCGCGACCTTGTCCGCGGACGCTAGGGCGCGCGCGGGGCGCGATCGCGGCGCTGATCGACATGCGCTGATCGACATGGTCTCCGAACAAAGTGCGATCCGCGCAGTGGTACGCGGTGATGTGCACGGCGTCGGCTTTCGCGACGCGACGGTCCGCAGAGCGCATCAGCTCGGGCTGATGGGATGGGTGCGAAACACACAAGACGGTACGGTTGAGGTCCACGCCGAGGGGTCGGCTGGGCTGGAGGATCTGATCTCCTTTCTGCACGAGGGCCCGCGGCCGGCGCGAGTGGAGGAGGTCTCGGTCGAGTGGGTGAAGGTTGAGGGTCACGAGCAGTTCGCCATTCGCGGCGTGAGCGCCGGAGTGTTCGTCGTGCAGGAGCACCAGGCCAGCACTCACCACTTCGACCTGCGACTCGAGGTGGATGGCGTGATGCACTCGTGGGCGCTGCCGAAGGGGCCGTCGCTGGATCCCTCCGTCAAGCGCCTCGCGGTGGAGGTGCCAGACCACAACATCGATTACAACGACTTCGAGGGCGCCCAGGAGAAGGGAGGCACGATCGTCTGGGACCGCGGTGCATACGAGCAGGGGGGACGCGTGCCATGGCCGCAGGCGCTGGAGCGCGGGCACGCCGTCTTCGTCCTGCACGGGCGCAAGCTGCGGGGCGGCTTTGCGCTGCAGCGTACGGGCCGCGGCGCAAAACCGCAGTGGCTGCTGATCAAGCGGCGCGACGAGCACGCGCAGCCTGGCTCGGACATCGCCGCCGCGCGTCCAGAGTCCATGATCAGCGGACGGACGCTGCGGGAGATGCTTGATGCTGATCGTCAGTAGGCGCTTGAAAGCTGCCGGCGCATCTGCGCAGCATCGTAATACAGCGTCTCGACCAGGATCTTGCCGTCCTGTCCGCGCGTCTGGACCGTGGCGCCGTTCAGCTCTATCCGTTTGCCGGTGGCGGGAAGGCTGTAGTAAGGGCCGCTGTGGCGGCCTTCCATTGCCCACGTGGCCAGGATCTGGCTGCCCACGACAGAGCGTGAGAGCAGTTTGAAAGAGACGTCGCTGATCGCAGCCATCTCGGCCATCTTGTGTACTGCGATCGCGGCGCTGCCGACCAGCGGGCCGTTGAAGAGCGGGTCGTTGACCACTGCGTCCTCGCTGTAATCGCTCAGCATCTTCGCCACGGCGGCTGACCTGGCCTTTGCGTCCGGGGCGGAGGTTCCGGCCACCTGATCGTTCAGGTGCTGATCGTGCGCCTTGGCGAGATCTACGGTGGCCGCGCCTGCGGGCTGGTGGTGAGATGCGGCGCTGCTCACCAACGGCTGCACGGAGGGCGCCTGCTCGGCGGCGTTGATCAGCAGCGTCGCGGCTGCCGCCGACGCCCCCGCCGCGGTGAGCACTGCCAGCAGTCGCGCGCGGGGGATCTGCCTTGCCTGGTAGCGGCTGACCAGGCTCTCGATCGAGCTACCTGCGTCGACCGCTGCTGTTTCGCTCATCTTCTCTCCTGAAGTCGTTCTCAATCGTGCAAGCGCCGTGACCTTGCGCCCCGCAAACTAATCCGAGCGGCGCCGGCGGTCAAACTTGGCTCGCCGGGCCACCGGCAGGTAGGGTCCTCGCCAGTCGAGATGGCGACACCGCAGGCGCATACCGATACCGGCCGGGAGTGGGAGATGGTGGTGGGGGAGCTGAGCTTCCCCACAGGCCTTGCCTTCGGCGAGAAGGGCGAGATGTACATCTCAGAATCCGGGCTGCCCTTCGGCGGTGCTCCTCCCGGAGGACGCGTCTGGCGCATCGGCGGCGAGCGCCGCGATCTGCTGCTGGAGGGCCTGCGCCCGCCGGTCAACGGCGTGACCTTCCACGAGAGCTTCCTCTACGTCACCGAGTCCGGTCATCCAAGCCGGATCCTGCGGCTCGACCTCGCCAGCGGAGAGCAGCAAACGGTCCTCGACGGGCTGCCCGGGCCGGGCAACTATCAGACCAACATGGTCGCCTTCGGTCCCGACGGCAAGCTGTATTTCAGCCAGGGCGCGATGACCAACACAGGTGTGATCGGGCTTGACGCATACGACCTTGGGTGGCTGAAACTGCTGCCGCACGAGCGCGACCTGCCCGGGCTTGAGATCGTCGTTAGACACCAGGAGTTCGTCACCGAAGATCCGCGAGAGGACGGCACCGGGCACGCGGTCACAGGCCCCTTCGCAGACTTCGGCACAGTTCACCCCGAGGGCACCCGCATTCCCGCCGCGCTGCCGTGCACCTCAGCAGTGATGCGCTGCGACCCCGACGGCGACGGTTTGGAGCTTGTGGCGTGGGGGCTGCGAAACGCGTTCGGGCTGCTGTTCCTTGACGACGGACGTCTGATCGCCACCGACCAGGGCGCAGACGATCGCGGCAGCAGGCCGGTCGGAAACATTCCGGACCTGCTCTTTGAGGTACAACAGGGCCGCTGGTATGGATGGCCTGACTTCGTCGGCGGTGTTCCTATCTTCGATCCCCGCTTTGCACCGGAGGATGGTCAGGCGCCCAGGTTCGTGCTCGCCAACCACGAGGAGCTGCCGGCGCCGGAGCGGCCGCTCACGCAGTTCACCACGCACGTCGCCGCGACCAAGATGGCGCAGGCGCCCGACGGCCGCATCGTGGTCGCGATGTTCGGCGACGAGGTGCCGATGACAGCGCCTTCCGGTCCACGCGTGGGACGCAGCCTCGCTGTGGTCGATCCGCGGCAGGGCTGGCAGGCGGACTCGGTGCCCACCCCGGGGCTGCAGCGCCCGCTCGACGTGGCCTTCGGCCCCGACGGGCGCCTGTACGTGCTCGACTTCGGGCACTTTGAACCCGGTCGCGGCGGGATGAAGGCGACGGCGGGCAGCGGATCGATCCGCTGCAGCGACTGGCCACTGCCGGAATCGCACTGACGGCAGCACCGCGGCTGCGCGCAGATCAGCCCAGCGGCGAGGGCGGAATCCGCGTGGCGCCCTTCACCTGCGGGATGATCAGCCCGACCTGGTCGATGTAGCACCAGCTCCAATGCTCGCCAGGCTCAAGCGAATGGATCAGCGGATGCCCAGTCTGCTGTGCGTGTGCGGTGGCATGTCTGTTGGGTGAGTCATCGCAGCAGCCGACGAAGCCGCACTCCAGGCAGATCCGCAGGTGAAGCCACGGTTCGCCGGTCGCGAGGCACGACACGCAGCCGTCGACCGCCTCCGGCAGCTCGGTGACCTTGATCTGGTCGAGGTGGGAGCACTCGGCAGCCATAGAGCTTGAGTTTAGGGGCGGCGGCGGCCCCTTCAGGTTCCTTTCACATTCGTGCGCAAGGATCTGCGCGTGCGACTGCTCGTCGTCGATGACGAGCCCGCGATTCGGCAGGCGCTGGATTTGGTGCTCAGCCTCAACGGGTTCGACGTGGCATTGGCCGTGGACGGCAGAGAGGCGATGCGCGCGCTCGCCGGCGGGCGGCATGACGCGATGATCCTCGACGTGCTGATGCCAGAGCTCGACGGCCTGGAGGTGTGCCGGCGGATCAGGGCCGCCGGAGATCACACTCCTGTGCTGATGCTGACCGCCAAGGCGGAGGTGAGCGAGCGGGTCGCAGGTCTGGAGGCCGGCGCCGACGACTATCTCGCCAAGCCATTCGCGCACGAGGAGCTGATCGCGCGGCTGCGGGCGCTGCTGCGACGCACCGGCTGGGAGGGCGACCCCGACCTGCTGCGCTTCGAGGACCTCCAGCTTGATCCTGTCGCGCACGAGGCACGGCGAGACGGTCGCCTGCTGGAGCTCACGCGTACCGAGTTCCTGCTTCTGGAGCTGTTGATGCGCCATCCGCGCCAGGTGCTCACCCGCTCAACGATCTTCGACCGCGTCTGGGGCTACGACTTCGGGCCGGCGTCCAACTCCCTGGAGGTCTACGTCGGCTATCTGCGTCGCAAGACCGAGGCCGCGGGGGAGCCGCGGCTGCTGCACACCGTCAGAGGGGTGGGCTACGTGCTGCGCCCCGCAGGGCGATGAGCTTTCGCCGGCGCACCGTGCTGCTGGCCTCTGCGGCGGTCGCGCTGGCGATCGTGCTCGCCTCGGTCGTCGTCTATTTCGTGACTGCCGGCGAGCTGCGCGCGCAGGTCGACACGAGCCTGCGCCAGCGCCTTGCGCCAGGGACGGCGCACTCGGTGCAAATCAGGCAGGTGAAGCTGACCGCGAAAGACCGCAAGAGCCTGGAACAGTCATTCCAGGTCATCTCGCAAGCCCCGAAGCAGACGATCTTCACCGGTGGGCGTCACGGCTCCTCTGAACAAAGCGGCAGCGGCGAAAGCGGGCCGATCATCAAACAGCGCTACGTGGAAGGTGGGGGCGCAGGTTTCGCTGCCGGCGCAGCGGTCCCTGTGCCCAGTCCAAGGGGGCTCCGCGGCGGGACGCTCCTGCATCCCCTGAAGACCCCGGCCGGCTCGAACGCAAACGGCGCTTTCGGGCTCAACGGGATCATCCGCCGCGGGCCGCATGGATCGGTCACCGCGCTCAGTATCTCCCTGCCGGCCGCAGGGTTTGCCGGCAACATCGGGTACGCCCAGATGTTGCTGTCAGACGGCGAAATCGTCACCTCCGGCGGCGCAGGCGCCAAGCTGCCAATCACGGCAAGGACGAGGGCGGTCGCCAGCGGCCGCCAGCATGCGTACTTCAGCGATGCGATGGTGTCCGGTACTCGCCTGCGCGTGCTGACCGAGAAGGCGCCGGCCGGCGGGGTCTGGCAGGTCGCGCTGCCGCTCACCGACGTCAACAATACGCTCGACCATCTGCTGCTCGTGCTGGGCGCGGTCAGCCTCGGCGGCGTGCTGCTCGCTGCGGCGCTCGGGCTGCTGGTCTCCCGCGCCGCGCTTGCCCCCGTGCGACGGCTGACCGGTGCCACCGAACGGGTCGCGAGGACCCAGGATCTTGCGCACCGCATCCCGGTCGGCGCCAGCGACGAGCTGGGAAGGCTGGCCGCCAGCTTCAACACGATGCTCGCCGCGCTGGAGCGCTCGCGGCTGGCTCAGCGCCAGCTCGTCTCCGACGCTTCCCACGAGCTGCGCACGCCGCTTACGAGTGTGCAGGCGAACCTTGACGCGCTCGCGCTCGGCGACGTGCTCACTCCCGCAGAGCGCGAGCGCGCGGTGGCCTCGGCACAGGCGCAGTTGCGTGAGCTCACCGTGCTCGTCGGCGATCTGGTCGATCTCTCCAAGACCGAGGTGGAGGAGGTCGAGGTCGAGGACGTGCGCCTCGACCTTGCCACGGCCACGGCGGTGCAACGCGCTCGCCTGCACGCGCGAGGCGTCGCGCTGCGGCTCGATGCGCAGCCCTGCCTCGTGCGCGCCGCGCCGGCGCGGCTCGATCGCGCGATCGCGAACCTGCTCGACAACGCGATCAAGTGGAGCCCGCCCGCAGGCGCAGTCGAGGTGCGCGTCAGCGACGGACGGCTGCAGGTGCGCGACCACGGCCCAGGGATCGACGCGGCGGACCTGCCGCACGTCTTCGACCGCTTCTACCGCGCTCGCGCGGCCCGCGGGCGGCCCGGATCGGGACTGGGCCTCGCGATCGTGCGCCAGTTCGCCGAGACGCATGGGGGCACGGTCAGAGCGGAGAACGACTCGGGCGGCGGCGCGCGACTGATCCTCGAGCTGGCATCGCTGCCGATCAGCAGCAGCGATCTGTATGAGCAGGCGGCGCTTCAGCAACCTCCTCTGCTGCCTTCAGGCTCCTCTCATCTTCGCCCGGCTTGATGTCTGCATGCACCCCAGATCAAGCACGGTGGCCAGGGGGCGCCGCCGTCGTTTTTCCGCGTTCCCATTCCTTGTCGCAGCCGCGGTTGGCTGCTGCGTTACGCTTGCCGCCTGCGGCGGATCCGGGTCGGGTGACCCAGGCGGCGAAGCGTCGAGCCAGCGGGCGGCCGAACAGACGGCGGTGAAGTTCGCCAAATGCCTGCGCGAGCATGGCCTGAATGCCGAAACGAGCAACGGCCCTGACGGCAAGGGCTTTGGTATCCACATCTCCGGCGTCCCGCACGGCAAGGAAGAAGGGCCGGCATCCGGGCCGCCGCCCCAGTTCCAGGCCGCCATGAGCGACTGCAAGCGCTATGCGCCCAAGGGGCCATTGGAGAGCCTCTCGCCCGCGCAGAAGGCGGAAGAGAAGCAGAAGGCGCTCGAATTCGCGCGCTGCATGAGAAGCCACGGCGTGGAGGTTCCAGATCCGGGCGCAAGCGGCGTGCTCGAACTGAACAACATCGACCCGCAGAGCGCCACCTTCCAATCCGCGCAAAATGCCTGCCACCACCTGATGGGCAAGCTGCCGCTCGCGATCCGGGCGAGCCAAAGAGCTCCTGGGCATGGGCCTGGCGGTGGGCAGGAAAGCTCCACGAGCGGGGCCGCGCCTTCGGCCGGCGGTGGCGGTGAATGACTCCGGCTCGCCGCTCTCCGGCGAGGCGTCGCAGAGCGCGACCGAGGCGCATGTCCCGTTCGCGAGCGACGGCGAGCTGAGCGGCGCGAGCGATCTTGGCGCGCTGGAGCAGCCAGAGCGCAGCCGGCGAGGAGTACGTGTCGCGGCGGCGGCAGCGATCGTGCTTGTTGGCGCAGCGATCGCGCTCGCGATTTTGCTGCCGTCGCACGGGAAAGCGCGCACCGGCTCCGGCGCCGGCGTGCCGGCGGACGATACGACGACCACCGTTCAGCGACGCACGCTCACAGAACACGCGCAGGTGGACGGCACGCTGGGCTACGGCAGCACGCTCGAACTCTACGACCGCATCACGGGAACCTTCACCTGGCTGCCGAGCGTCGGAGCGGTGATCGGGCGCGGCGGCACGCTGTTCAAGGTGGACCAGCTCCCAATCGTCTTGATGTACGGGTCAGTGCCCGCCTACCGCACGCTGAAGCTGGGCGTGAGCGACGGCGAAGACGTCGCCGAGCTGAACGAGAACCTGGTTGCGCTCGGGTATGACCCCTACGGCGCGATCGACGACTACGAAGATTTCAGCGAAGCAACCGCAGCGGCCGTGCGCCGCTGGCAGCAGGCGGAGGGGCTGCCGCAGACCGGCGAGGTGGAATTGGGGCGCGTGATCTTCGCCCCCTCTGCGCGGCGCGTGACCGCGCTGAAGGCGACCCTTGGCCAGGACCCGCCGGGGGGAAAGGCGGGCGTTGAAAAGCCAGCCACCGACAAAGAAGCCGCCAAAGACCCTGCGGGCGAGGGCAGCCCCTCCAAATCGCCCTCTGGCGACAAATCTCCCTCGGGTGGGAAATCTCCCTCCAGCGACAAATCGCCATCCGGCGAAGAAGCGAGCGCCGGCGCGGGCACGCCGGTCCTCACCACCACCTCCACGCAGCAGCTCGTGCAGCTGCAGCTCGAAGCCGACAAGCAGCAGCTCGCGCGCGTGGGCGAGAGCGCGCCGGTCACGCTGCCTAGTGGGCAGACCGTGGGCGCGCACATCACGAGCGTCGGCACGGTCGCCACGGAATCGAGCGGCGGGGGCGGGGAAGCCGGAGGTGGCAAAGCGAGCATCGCCGTCACGCTCTCGCTCGACCGCCGCGCTCCGCATCTGGACGCGGCCCCCGTCACCGTCGAACTAATCAAGGAAAAGCGTCGCAACGTGCTGAGCATCCCCGCGACCGCGCTGATCGCGACCGCGGGCGGTGGCTACGCGGTGCAGGCGCTGGAGTCCGGGCGCCGGGTCGAAGTCCCCGTCACCCCGGGCATGTTCGCCGACGGCTATGTCCAGATCGAAGGCCAAGGCACATACGAAGGACTCACGATCACCCAGCCGGCGGAATGAGCGGGGTGCGTGCGAATCGGCGGCCGCGCCTGCGCCGCACCTTTGGCGGGGCAGCGAAGAGCATCGACGCGGCGCCGGTCGGCGGGCCGGTGCTCGAGCTGAGCGAGGTCGTCAAGCGGTATCCCGGCGGCGTGCAGGCGCTGCGCGGGGTCAGTCTCAGCGTCGATGAAGGTGAGCTGTGCGCGATCGTCGGCCCCTCGGGCTCGGGCAAGTCGACCCTGCTGCACATCATTGGCACGCTCGAACGCGCGAGCAGTGGGGTCGTGCGGATCGCCGGCATCGACGTGGCAAGCGTCTCCGACAGGGCGCTCGCGGCGCTGCGTGCATGGCGGATCGGGTTCGTCTTCCAGCAGTTTCATCTGCTGGAGGCCTACACCGCCCTGGAGAACGTCGCCGGCGGTCTGCTCTACACGGGCACGCCCGCGCGCGTGCGCCGCGTGCTCGCAGAGCAGGCGCTGGAGCGGGTCGGGCTTTCGCACCGCGCCAAGCACACCTCGGCGCTGCTCTCCGGTGGTGAGCGCCAGCGCGTCGCGATCGCCAGAGCGCTCGTCAGCGACCCCGCGATCGTGCTCGCCGACGAGCCGACCGGCAACCTCGATAGCGCGAGCGGCGAGGGCATCATGCAGCTGCTGCGGACGCTGAACGCTCAGGGAACCACAGTCGTGGTCATCACCCATGACCACGAGATCGCCGATAGCCTGCCGCGCCGCCTCGAGGTGCGCGACGGTCGCATAGTGCATGACGATGCCCTCGGGGCGCTTGCGTGAGCAGGGTGGCGAGCGCGCGCGGTCCCTTGCTGCGGGCGCGAGGGCGACGTCCGCGCCGCGGCGGACCGCCGCCGGCCGGCGGCGCCCAGCAGCGCAGCCGCCTCACCGTGCTCGACGCGCTGCGGGTGGCAAGCGTCGGGCTGCGTACGCGGCGCCTGCGCGCGGCACTTTCGGCGCTGGGCGTCGGGATCGGCGTCGCGGCGATGGTCGCGGTGCTCGGGATCTCCGAATCCAGCAAGGCGGGCCTCGTCGCAGAGCTCGACAAACTCGGAACGAATCTGCTCACTGTCCAGCCGGGGCAGAACTTCTTCGGCGAAAACGCCTCGCTGCCCGCCTCGGCTGCGCGCGCGGTGCGAAACCTGCCAAGCGTGCGTGCCGCCGCCGCGGTCAGCGCCATCTCGGCCGGCGTGCGCAGCAGCCCTTACATAGAAGCGGCCGAAACGGGCGGCATCACGCTATACGCCAGCGAACCTCAGCTGCTCCCGGCGCTGCAGGCCAAGCTCGTCAAGGGCACCTTTCTGACCAGGGCCGACGGCCGCTTTCCGATCGTGGTTCTGGGCGCCACCGCCGCGCAGCGGTTGCACATCGATCGGTTGAGCGTCGCCGGCCGGCCGGTTCAGGTCTATATCGAAGGCACTTGGTTCACCGTTGGCGGGGTGCTCGCTTCGCTGCCGCTCGCGCCGGAGATCGACGCCTCTGCGCTGATCGGCTATCAGGTCGCCCACAGGCTGTTCGGCACCACCAGGAGCGCGAGCACCGTGTACGTGCGCGCCGACCAGGAACGCGTCGGCGAAGCATCCACGCTGCTGTCCGCCACAGCGGATCCCCAGAGCCCGGAAGACACCCAGATCAGCCGCCCCTCCAACGCGCTGCAGGCGCGCGCGGACGCCCAGAGCACGCTCACCTCCCTGTTTCTCGGCCTGGGCGCGGTCGTGCTGCTCGTCGGCGGGGTGGGGATCGCAAACGTGATGGTGATCTCCGTGCTCGAGCGCCGTTCGGAGATCGGCCTGCGCCGGGCGCTTGGCGCCACGCGCCTGCACATCGGCGTCCAGTTCCTCGGCGAGTCGGTCCTGCTTGCGTTGCTCGGTGGCATCACGGGCATCCTGCTCGGCGCCGCCAGCACGGCTGCTTACGCGCAGTCGCAGGGATGGATCATCGTCGTTCCCGTGCGCGCGGTCGCCGGCGGCGTGGGGATCACACTCATGCTGGGCGCGCTCGTGGGTCTCTACCCAGCGGTGCGCGCCGCGCGCTTGGCGCCGGCAGCTGCGCTAAGGAGCGTGTAGGAGCGCCCGCCGCGTTGCTCAATCGGCCCCGGCCACCTCGGCGCGGGCCTGCCCCTGGGACTCCGGCTGCCGGCTCGCGCCGCTCGCGCCCAGCATCGTGGCTGCCGCGAGCGCTCCGGCGAGCGAGAGCGCGCTGCCGATCAGGAACGCGAGCCGATAGCCGCTGGTCTGCGCGGCATGAGCGGAGACACCGTCAGCGATGGCGTGAGCGGCGTGCGAGTCCGCGATCGTGCTGAGCACCGCCAGGCCGAGCGCGCCGCCGCCCAGACGGGACGTGTTCAGCAGCCCCGATGCAAGGCCCGCCAGCTTGGCGGGGACGCCTTGCACCGCGGCGATCGTCGAGGGCACGAGCGCGAACCCGAAGCCGATCGCGCTGATCAGCCCGCCAGGCAGCACAGAACCGAGATAGCTGCCGTGGCTTTGCAGGGTGGCCAGCAGTCCGAGGCCGGCGGCGGAGCCGAGCATTCCCAGCGTGATCACCGGCCGCAGACCCACGACAGCCACGAGGCGGGGCGCGATCGTCGCCGAGATCGCGATCGCGAGCGTCAGCGGTAGGAAGGCCAAGCCCGCCTGCAGAGCACTGAAGCCGAGCACCTCCTGCAGGTAGAGCGTGAGAAAGAACCACATCGAGAACACGCCTGCGTAGAGCAGCGTGACGACCAGGTTCGCGGCACGCAGACGCTTCATCTTCAAGACGGCAAGCGGCAGCAGCGGCGCCGACGCAAGCTTGCCCTCGACCAGCGCAAAGCCTGCGAGCAGAGCCAGCGCGAGCGCCAGCGGGCCCAGCACGCCAACGGAAAGCCAGCCGAGCGCCTCGCTGCGCACGATTCCGTAGACGGCGACGGTCAGGCCAGCTGTGACCAGGATTGCGCCGGCAAGGTCGAAGTGGCGCGTGGCGTCCTCGCGGCGGCTCTCGGGGATGACGTTGCGGCCGACGAGGATCACCGCCGCGCCGATCGGCACGTTGATCAAGAAGATCGCGGGCCACCCGAGGCCCTGTGTGAGCAGTCCGCCGAGCAGCGCGCCGGATGCGCCGCCAAGCCCGCCGAGGGCACCCCAGATGCCGAGCGCCCTGTTACGCTCGGCGCCCTCCGCAAACGACGTCGTGACGATCGCGAGGCTGGCCGGCGAGAGCACCGCTCCGCCGAAGCCCTGCAGGGCACGAGCGCCGATCAGCAGCCCGCGCGAGCTGGCGAAGGCGCACAGCAGAGAGGCGAGGCTGAACATCGCGGTGCCGGCCAGGAAGGTGCGGCGGCGGCCGAGCAGGTCTGCGGCGCGGCCGCCCAGCAGCAGGAATCCGCCGAAGGTGATCGTGTAGGCGTTGACCACCCACTGCAGGCCGCTGGTGTCGAAGTGCAGCCCACCTCTGATCGAGGGCAGCGCGACGTTCACGATCGAGACGTCGAGGATCACCATGAACTGCGCCAGGCAGATCAGGACCAGCAGCAGGCTCTTGGAGCCCGAGCGCGCGGCGGCGGGCCGCTTGGCTGTGATCGCGGTGCTCACCGGCTTGCAAGCTCCAGCAGATAGGCCGCCTCCACGACGGCGGACAGACGGGCGCTGCTCAGGACGCTGGGGCGGGGGCGGGGTGTCTTGGCGGTGGTGCTCATCTACGTTCGCCCTTCGTCGGCTGGTGGATTTCAATGCTCGCGGGCCAGCTACTTGTACGACGATCACCGTAGCACGTTGGACGGCGATCGTCGTACAATTGCGTCATGGGCCTGCATCACCCCGACAGAGACGAGATCCAGATCGCCGACGTGCTGCACGCGCTCAGCGACCCGCAGCGGCTGAGCATCGTCTGCAAGCTGGCAAAGGACGAGGAGCCGCGGCGCTGCGGCAGCTTCGAACTGGACGTGACCAAGTCGACGCTGACCCATCACTTCCGGGTGCTGCGCGAGGCCGGCGTCATCCATCAGCACGAGGTCGGCACAGCACGACTGAACAGTCTGCGCCGCGAGGACCTTGAGGTGTGCTTCCCCGGTCTGCTCGATGCTGTGCTGGCCGCTGCGAAGCCCGCTGCCGCGACGACTGCGGCTGGAAGGGAGCAGGGCGCCGGCTGAGCAAGCACTCAAAGAAGGAGACGCGATGCGAGCGGTGAGGTTCGATCAATATGGCGGGCTCGAGGTGCTGAAGGTGATGGAGGTGCCGCGTCCAGTGCACGGGCCCGGACAGGTGCTGGTGAAGGTGAAGGCGGCAGGTATCAACCCTGGGGAGGTCTCGATCCGGGAGGGCTACATGCACGATCGCTGGCCCGCCACGTTCCCTTCAGGGCAGGGCAGCGATCTCGCCGGTGTGATCGAGGAGGTCGGCGAGGGGGTGGAGGGCTTTCACGTCGGCGACGAGGTGATTGGGTTTACCGAGAATCGGGCCAGTCACGCCGAGCTGGTCCTCGTCGAGGCCGACCACCTCACGCCGCGTCCGCCGGGTGTGCCGTGGGAGGTCGCGGGCGCCCTGTTCGTAGTCGGCGCGACCGCGTATGCGGCCGTGCGCGCGGTCGAGCTCTCGCCGGGGGAAACCGTCGGCGTCTCGGGTGCGGCCGGCGGGGTCGGGTCGATCGCGGTGCAGCTCGCTCGGCACGCGGGCGCGCGGGTGATCGGACTGGCCGGCGAGTCCAACCACACCTGGCTGCGCTCACATGACGTGATCCCGGTCGACTACGGCGAAGGAGTCGCCGATCGCATCGGGGCGGTCAGCGAAGGCGAGCTCGACGCGTTCATCGACACGTTCGGCGGCGGCTACGTGGAGATCGCGCTGGAGTTGGGCGTGCCGCCGCAGCGCATCGACACGATCATCGACTTCCAGGCTGCGACGAAGCACGGCGTGAAGACCGAGGGCAATGCGGCAGCCGCCGACGCCGGGGTGCTGGCAGAGCTTGCGCGGATGGTGGACGAAGGCAAGCTGGAGGTGCCGATCGCGCGTGTCTATCCGCTGGAGCGGGTGCAGGACGCATATCGCGAGATTGAAGCGCGGCACACGCGCGGCAAGATCGTGCTCGTGCCCTAGCCGCACGCGTGTGGGTCGCGAGGCGCCGTGGCAGCATCCCTGCCGCCACGGCGCATCCCGGCGTGTTTTGACGTCGCAAGGCTAGCCTGCGCCTGTGCCTATCAGTGAAACAGCCACCAGACTACTGGGCTCGGTAACGAAACCACGCCGTTGCCGGTATAGGTCATACCCAGTCCGAGGAATTTAGGTACCACGATGCTTAGTTCGTGGGTAGATTTACCAGAATTGTCATATGCTTTGGTGATTGGGGAGGAGGACGCGCTCAGTTCCAGTTCGAGCAGATGTTTGGCTCCGCTCACATCTTCAAACGCGAGTTCGCCTTCGATGTTGAATTTGCCGGTTATAAACGGACAGGACCCAGCCAGGGTGATCGTGGAGAGAACCTTTTTTTCTTCCGTCAGTTCCTTCGGTGCGAGCACGATCACCGCATTGCCTTCTTCTTTTTCGGCTCCCGCTCGGCTGGCGTAGGCGATGATGGCCGTCAGCGGTTTGGTCGAGATGGTTGCGCTCCCGGCTTTCGCTTTGTTTATTTCGCAGCTCGGAAAGCCCACGACTTCGCATTCTTCATAGTGATGGTCGCTTCGGCGCCGCTCAGTTCTTCGCTGCCGGCGCCGATCACCTTGGCTCCCGAGGCAACCGAGAGGCCATGGCAGCGGATGGCATCTTTGGCTACTTCCATCACCTGGGCGCCAACCGCTTTGGTCTTGAATTCCCGCGTTTCGGAGAGCCCCAGGATCCCTTCTCCAAATTCGCCCGACATCAAGGATTCAGTGCAGGCGCTATCTTTGAATTTCGGCCCCGATGCGCCTTTTTCGCAGCGATGCCATTGGAGGTTGTTGGTGGAAAGCGCCGCGGCCGGCGAGGCAGCCAGCGCCACCGCCAGTACCGCGCCGAGCAAGATCGACGCCGTTCTCAGACCTCTCATCTTATGTTGCCCCTTTCGTGCCAGAGCGCAGCACACGATGCCGCATGGAGCCAACTTCGCCTCCGTGAAGGTCGTACGCTTGTCTCCGTATCTTGGTCTCCCGCCGTGGATCAGAGTGGCGGGTAGAAGAGCTTTTACAGCGCCTTTACCAGGCTCCCAACTGCCCGGCCGCGACCGGCGCGAGTCGGTCGTGGCCGTTTGGCGTGCTTGTGCCGGTTCAGTGTACGACGGAAGGCTGCACGACTGTGTCTATGAAACGACTGAAGATGGCATGCGCGATCGGCGCGATCCGGTCGAGCTCGTTCAACCTGGCGCTCAGCGCATCGACAGCATCGTTTCCATCTGCCGCTGTCAGTTCGGCTGTATAGGCAGGCAGGTCCAGCCAGCGCCGCGCGAGATCAGAGGAGACCTCGATGTGGAATTGGAGGGCGTAGGCGCGCCTCCAGACGAACGCCTGGTTGGGGTATGCGCGAGAGCCGGCGAGCCGAGTGGCGCCGTCGGGAAGCTCAAATGTCTCGCCGTGCCACTGGAAGATGCTCAACGGAGAGGGCAGATCGGCGAACACCGGGTCATCTCCGGCTTCATGCGTGAGCGCGAGATCGTCGTAGATGCCTAGCTCGGGAGCGGCGCCGCGGTAGACGCGGGCACCGAGGCTCGCGGCCAGGAGCTGCGCGCCGAGGCACACTCCCCAGTAAGGCAAGCCGGCTCGCACCGCCTCCCCGATTGCGCGCTTCTCGCCCGCCAGCCACGGCAGCTCCCGCTCGTCGCCCACGCTCATCGGACCGCCCATCGCGACGATGCCGTGGTAGCCGCGCCAGTCGGGCAGAGGCTGGCCCTCGTCGATCTGGACGCGGTCGAAGGCGATGCCGCGCGCGAGCATCTCGTCCTCGTAGGCGCCCGGCGGCTCACAGGCGATGTGTTGGATCACCAGCAGGCGCATGGCTGAAGGCTATGCGGGCCGGCGGCGGCTCGGGACACTGCCAAAGGCTGGACCCCGCCGCCATTGTCAATACGCTCAGGGCATGGACGCGCAACAGCGCCTCGCCGTCATCGACCTCGGCTCCAACTCCTTCCGGCTGGTCGTCTTCACAGCGGCCGAAGGATGGTGGCAGCGCACCGACGAGATCTACGAGGCAGTGCGGATCGGCGAGGGACTGGCCGCCACCGGCTCGCTCGGGGCAGCGCCGATCGTAAGAGCCCTGGCCACGCTTGACGTGTTCGCGCACTTCTGCAGAGCCAGCGGCCTGGCCGGCGATCAGATCGACGCGGTAGCTACCAGCGCGATCAGAGACGCCAAGAACTCTGAGCTGGTGCTGCGCCCGGCGCAGGAGACGATCGGGCTACCGGTACGGGTGCTCACGCGGGAGCAGGAGGCCCGCTATGGCTATCTGGCCGCCGTGAACTCCACCACGCTGACCGACGGGTCTGTGCTCGACCTCGGCGGCGGCTCGTTGCAGCTCGTGCATGTGCTCGACCGGTTGGAGCGCGAGATCGGCTCCTGGCCGCTTGGCGCGGTGCGCATGAGCGAGCGGTTCCTGCCGGGCGATGAGCCGGCGAGCCCCGAGCAGATCCAGGCGCTGCGCAGCCATGTGCGCGGCCAGCTTGCCGGCTCGCGTTGGCTGCAGGGGCTCGGCGGCAGGATCGTGGGCATGGGCGGCACCGCGCGCAACCTCGCTGCTGCCGCGCAGCGGGCGGCCGGGCTGCCAAACAACGGCGTGCAGGGCTTCGTGCTGGGCCTGGATGCGTTGGAGGCGCTAATCGAGCGACTGGCATCGCTGCCGCCGCGCGAGCGGGCGAAGATGCCGGGCATAAAGCCGGCGCGCGCCGACCTGATCCTGGCCGGGGCGATGGTGATCGAGGGGGTGCTGCTCGCCGGCGGCTTCACTGGTCTGGAGGTCAGCGAGGCTGGGCTGCGCGAGGGCATCTTCTTCGAGCGTCACCTCGGCGGCAGGGATGGTCCGCCGCTGTTCGGTGACGTGCGTAGGGAAGGGGTACTCAATCTCGCAAGGCGCTACGGCATGGACGCCCCCCACAGCCGCCACGTCGCAGAGCTGGCGCTCGGCATGTTCGACGAGCTGGCGGCGCTCGGAGTGCACGAGGGCGACCCTGGCGAGCAGGAGCTTTTGTGGGCGGCCTGCATGCTGCACGACATTGGCATGTCCGTTGACTACGACGACCATCACAAGCATTCGCGCTACCTGATCCTCAACGGCGGCCTGCCCGGGTTCTCGCCCAAAGAGGTCGCGATCATCGCTCAGGCTGCCCGCTACCACCGCAAGGGTATGCCCGAGCCCGGCGAGCTGGCGCCGCTGTTCGTGGAGGGGGACCGGGAGCGCCTGGACCGCTGCGCCACACTGTTGCGCCTGGCCGAGGATCTCGAGCGCTCTCGCGATCAGATGGTCAGGGACACGAGCCTGGCGGCTCCCAACGGAACCGTCAGAATGACCTTGCAGGCGGAGGGGGAGACGGCGGTGCCGCGATGGGCGGCAGCGCGCGAGCGCGAGCTCTTCGAGCGCGCCTTCGGGCGTCACCTCGACATCGTCGCGTGAGCGGCGCAACGCGGTCGGCTCTCAGCTGCGCGCGTTCTGCGCCGCCCGGAGCGCGCTCGCGCGCCCGGCGCAGTCATAGAGCACCAGGCTGCCGAGCGCGTTGTGGACGCTGCCCCAGGCTATGGAGGGAACCATGCGGCATGCCTTCAGCGTGGCGGCGGTCGCACCGTTTCCGCCGCGGCTGGAATAAGGGCCACCCAGCAGCACATAGCGCGCTTCGCGACGCTGCACCAAGCGCGCCAGCCCGCTGACGCTGAGCGCCGGGTCGGTCCCGCTGTAGCCGGCGAGCGCGGCGGCGTGACTGCCCCACAGGATGAACGGCGCCGCGGTCACCGAGGAGACGGTGAGCACCGTGAAACGCTTGGTGGGGTGATGGTGGTGTAGATAGCGCAGCAGGCTCTTGAACATCGGCACTTCGTCGGTAGGCAAGCCGATCCCGCCATACCCAGCCGCGCCCCAGGGGCCGGCAACAGGGAACGTGCTCTGTACCGGCGCTCCCCACGTAGCGGCAGCGAAGCCGGTGGGGGCGACGAGCAGCACCGCCACGATCCCGCTCAGGGCCCACCGTGCCCACCGCTGTGCACGTACGGCGATCGCCACTCCCGCGATGCCGGCCACGATCAGAATCGGCAGCAGCCACTGCATGTATTCGCTCCTGTCCAGCAGCACGATCTGCGTAGCCACCGTGCTAAGCACTGCGGCTGCGAGCAGCAGCGCCCAGCGCCGGTCGACGCGCAGCAGCGCCGCAAGCGCGATTACGCCGGCACCGACCATGGCGCAGGCTCCGGGTCCAAGCGCAGATGTGTAGTAGGGATGCACGATCCCGCTTGCGAGGCTGAGCACCACCGCCTCCACCGCGAACCATCCGCCGAGCACGAGCAGGCCGGCCAGCCGCGGGTCGCGGCGACCATGAGCACCGCCGCCGTTGCGCGGCGCCGAGCCGGTCCAAGAGCTTGCGATCAGCGCCAGCATCGCGATCGCTCCGCCGAGGGAGAGCGGCAGCAGCCAGCCGTCCTGCGCTCCCAAGGCTTCCTCCAGCAGCCGCAGCGGGCTCGGCGGTCTGGCAAACGCCGTCGGTTTGCTCGCACGGCCGTTGGCGTAGTACTCAGGCGGCGTCTGGGGGTTGCCCGACCGGCCAAGGATCTGCTTGACGAACGGCATCTGCTTGACCGCTGCCGCCAGCGGCTCAAAGGCATACCTGGCGAGCTCTTCGGTTTCCAGATGTTCTTCGGTCGCTTCTTCGAAGGCCACTCTCGGCGGCAACGGTGCGGTGGCGCCGCTGGCATTCGGGATCGAGCCCGGGCCGCCTGTCTGCCCGCCGATTCGCCCGAGGCCGTTGTAGCCGAAGGTGAGGCCGATCTCCGAGTTGTCGGTCGAGCTGCCGACGAACGGGCGGTGGCTGGCGGGCGTCGCATCCACGAACAAGAGCCAGGAGAGCGAGACCGCGACCATCACCACACCCGCAACCACTAGCTTGACGATCCGCGAGCGCATGGAGCCTGGTGCGCACACCAGGTAGCCGAGCGCGATCCCCGGCACCACCAGGTAGGCGGCAAGCGTCTTGGTCTCGAAGGCCAGGCCGACGAAGACCCCGCACAGCACAAGCGTGCGTAGACGCCCACTCTCGATCGCCCTGATTGCGATCCAGCAGGAGACGGTCATCAGCAGGATCAGCAGCGCGTCGGGGTTGTTGTCACGGTTGACCGCGACGAACGCGGGAAAGACCGCCAGACACAGAGCGCCCAGCAGCGCCGCCAGCCGGCCGAAGGGTCGCGCCATCGCCATGTAGAGGGCCCACACACAGAGCACGCCGGCGATCGCCTCCGGCAGCAGCAGGCTCAGCGGGCTCAAGCCGAAGATCTTCGCGCTGATCGCCTGCACCCAGATCGCCAGCGGCGGCTTGTCGATGCTGATCAGGCCGCCCGGATCGAAGGAGATGTAGAGGAAGTTGTGCAGCGAGAGCAGCATCGACTTCACGCCGGCCGAGTAGAAGGTGTTCGCCCACGCGTTGCGAGACAGGTCGTAGACGTTCATCGCGGCTGAGAGCCCGAGGATCGCGGCCAGCGCGAGCCGGTGCGGTGCAAGCAACCCGCTTCTTGGGGTCGACCGTGCTCGGTGGAGTCGCGGCCGCACGGCCTCCGCGGGCGCAGCGAGAGGACTCGCGGTCTGTGATGTCGCGTTCATGGCCGCCACGCACCCGTGACGTTAGGGCAATGCGTCGATCAGGCGCTGCAGGTCGCTCTCGTCATTCCAGGCGCCCACGGAGGCGCGCAGCCAGGGCCTGCCGGGGATGTCGCGTAGCACCACGCCGTGCTCGGCGAGCACACCGCGCTCGGCCTCGGGGTCTGGGCTGCAGAAGGAGAGCAGCGTTCCGGCGGAGTGCTCGATCACGTCGCGGCCGGCGCTGCGAAGCATCTCTGCGAGCTTGACCGTCAGATCTTTGGCGCGCGTGTGCATCCGCGCCAGGCCCTCCTGCTCCAGGGTCTTTGCCGCGGCATGCGCGCATGCGAGCGTCTCGGCGCTCAGCGCCGGGGTGTCCAGCCGGCGGCCGTCCTCGTGCAGCTGTGCGTCAAGTCCCTGATTCGGATCGGCGATGTTCCCGTATCCGCGGCGCTTGACCGCCAGGCGGCCGCGCAGCGCCGGACTCGTGTAGAGCATGCCTGTGCCGTCGGGCCCGCAGAGCCACTTCTGGCCCGCGCCGGCATAGGCGTCGCACCCCAGGCGTGAGAGATCGACGGGCACCGCTCCGACGCCTTGAGCCCCGTCCAGCACGAGCGGAGGCTCGACTTCGGCAAGCTCGGCGGGACATTCCAGGCCGGTCATCCAGCTCACATGCGAGCAGGCGATCAGGCGGGTGCGCGAGTCCACGTGCTCGTGGATCTCCATGAACGGTGCCAGCCGCACGCTCACGCCGCCGTCCTGCGCGGCAGCCAGCGCCCCGAGTAGACCGGGGTGCTCCTCCTCGCTCGTGAGGATCTCATCGCCCTCGCGCAGGCCGAGCCCGTCGATCACGATCGCAAGGCCCTCGCTGGTGCAGGTGGTCAGCGATACATCCTGCGGCGCACAGCCAAGCGCCCCGGCGTAGGAGGCGCGCAGCGATTCGCTGAGCTCGCTGCGCCGTTCAAAGTGCTCCTTTGCCCGTCCCTGCTGCGCCTGCCCCTCCAGCTCCTGCTGCGCGGCCTGCACGGCTGCGCGGGGCAGCGGGCCGTCCGTTCCGGCATTCAGGTAGGCCACGCGCTCCAACACGGGAAACTGAGAGCGGAAGTCTGCGTGTGCCACGGCGCCGCAGGATATCCCTCACGCTTGTGCCGCTGCACGAACGCTTGCGAGCATTGCCGTCAGCCGGTGCGAAGAGGAGAGAGAGCGCATGGCGTCGAACAAGACCGCCGATGAAGCGTGCCGCCACAACCACACCCCAGACGCCGCTTGAGCAGATCGACGGCCATCTCACCCTCTCCACCTACATCCAGTCCCGCTTCGAGCAGTGCTCACGCTCGCAGAAGGATGTCGCCCAGTACATAGTCGACCATCTCGACGAGGCCGCCTTCCAGACTGCCGAGGAGCTCGCGCGCCGTGCCAACACCTCCAGCTCAACGGTCGTGCGCTTCTCGCAGGCGCTCGGCTTTGAGGGCTTCCCTGAGCTGCAGGCCGCCGCCCGCGAGGAGTACAGGCGCGAGCATGCCGCGCCCAGCAACGGCACGCAGAACGCAAACGGTCACAGCGGCCCGCTCTTCTCTCTCGACCAGACGCAGTTTGAGGCTGCGATCGCGGCCGACCACGTGAACGTCGAGCAGACCGCCGGCAAGATCTCCCGCGAGACGGTGGATGAGCTGGTGGAGGCGATTGCCACCTCGAGCAGGGTGCTCGTGGCGGGCACCGACCAGATGGCCTTCTTCGCCAGCTACCTGCGCCACTTGCTGATGCTGCTCGATCTGCGAGTCGAGCTGGCCGCAAGCCCGTCCCAAGAGGTTCTTTCGAGGCTGGGCCGCATCGATGAGGACACGCTTGTGATTGCGCTCTCCGCCGGCAGACCGCACCCGCTTGTCGTTCGCGCGCTGAAGCTCGCGCGCCATCGCGGTGCGAAGACCGCCGCGATCACCGATGCGACGCTCTCAGAGGTCGCAAAGCTCGCGCAGACCAAGCTCTATTACTCATCTTCCACGCCCGCCTACGTGCGTTCGCACACGGCGCTGCTGAGCTTGATCCAGGCACTTGCCTTCGCCGTCTACTCGCGCAACAGCGACCAGTACGACGATCGCATCAAGGCCTTCCGGCTGAAGTAGCGCGGCACGGCCCATATACACTGCCTCTTATGAGAGACGAGGCAACTTTTCGAGTCAAGTCCGGCCTGGCCGAGATGCTCAAGGGCGGCGTGATCATGGACGTGGTCACGGCTGAGCAGGCAAAGGTCGCCGAGGAGGCAGGCGCAGCGGCGGTGATGGCGCTCGAACGAGTGCCCGCAGACATCCGCCGCGACGGGGGAGTTGCGAGGATGTCCGACCCGGAGATGATCGCCGAGATTCAAGAGGCGGTCAGCATCCCCGTGATGGCCAAGGCCAGGATCGGCCACTTCCTGGAGGCCCAGGTGCTGGAGGCGATCGAGGTCGACTATGTCGACGAGTCGGAGGTGCTCACGCCCGCCGATGAGGCGAACCACATTGACAAGTGGGCCTTCAAGGTGCCGTTCGTCTGCGGCGCCACCAACCTCGGCGAGGCTCTGCGGCGGATCGGCGAGGGCGCGGCGATGATCCGCTCCAAGGGCGAGGCCGGCACCGGCGACATCGTGGAGGCGGTGCGCCACATGCGCCGCATCACCGGCGAGATCAAGGCGCTCGCGGCGCTTGGCGGGGCCGAGCTGCCGACTGCGGCAAAGGAGCATGGCGCGCCGCTTGAGATCGTGCGTGAGGTGGCTGCGAACGGCAAGCTGCCGGTCGTGCTCTTCTGCGCCGGCGGGATCGCCACGCCGGCGGACGCGGCGCTGATGATGGCGCTGGGCGCCGAAGGCGTGTTCGTTGGCTCGGGCATCTTCAAGTCCGAGGATCCGCAGACGCGCGCGAAGGCGATCGTGGAGGCCACCACGCACTGGCAGGACCCGGCGCGCGTAGCCGCGGCCTCGCGTGGCCTCGGCGGAGCGATGGCAAGCATCGAGAACGCGAAGCTCAAGCCCGAGGAGCAGCTCGCGAGCCGCGGTTGGTAGGGCCGGGCGGGGGCGGGCGCGCTGAGAGCGCCGCGCCCCTGATCGGCGTGCTCGCAATTCAGGGCGACTTCGAGGCGCACGGGCGCGTGCTTGCGCGGCTTGGCGCGGAGGTCAGGGAGGTGCGCACCGTCGCAGACCTAGATGGGGTCGATGGCCTCGTGATCCCGGGTGGGGAGTCGACGACGATCACGCTTGGGATCGAGCGGGAGGGCTTGGCGGCGCCTTTGCGCGAGCTCGCTGCGCGCGTGCCCGTGCTCGGCTCCTGCGCTGGGCTGATCATGCTCGACCGGGAGCATCTGGGGGTGATGGACATGGTGGCCAGCCGCAACGCCTTCGGGCGCCAACTGCGGAGCTTCGAGACCGATCTGACGGTCAAGGGCATCGAGGGGCCACCGATGCGGGGGGTGTTCATCAGAGCGCCGTGGATCGCCGAGCACGGGCCGCAGGTGCAGATCCTCGCCGAGGTGGACGGTCATCCGGTGGCGGCGCGGCAGGGCGATGCGATCGCCGTCTCCTTCCACAGCGAGCTGACGGAGGACGACCGGGTGCACAGGCTGCTGCTGGAGGCGGTGGCCGAGCGCGAGGAGTCTGTGACGGGCGGCGTATAAGGACCCACGAGGCGATATTTGGTTTTTCTAATAAAGACCTAGAAAGCTTGCTATGGTGTCGCGCGTGAGGATCGCGGTGTCCGCAGACGAGCTGACCGGCGTTGCAAGCCGCTTGGCGGAAGAGGTTCGGCAGCGTGGCCATGAGCCGATTCTGCACGGGGCGCTGGCGGAGGGTGAGCGCGCCGACTGGGCGTGGGCCAGCGAGGCGGCAGCACGGGATGTGGCCGACGGACGAGCCGATCAGGCGATCGTCTGCTGCTGGACAGGCACGGGCGCATCGATCGCGGCCAACAAGGTGCCCGGGGTGCGGGCGGCGCTGTGCGGCGACGCAACGACCGCCGCGGGCGCGCGACGCTGGAACGACGCCAACGTTCTTGCGCTCAGCTTGAGAACCACCTCCGAGGCACAGCTGAGCGAGATTCTCGATGCATGGCTTGCGGGGCAGCCAAGCACCGACCTGGACGATCTCGCCAATGTCGAGCACCTGCGCGAGATCCCGTGCAATGGGTCCTGAGCGGCTGGCGTTCTCATTGGGATGGACGAGTCACGCCACAGCACGCCCGGTTACCGCGACCGCGAGGAGTCGCGCTTCTTTCAGGCTCGTGGTCAATCGCCCGAGGCGACGTGGCAGACGCTCACTCGCGAGCTTGCTCGGGTGCTCGCTGACGCGCTTCTGGCCTTTTGGCGACGGCCGTTGCTGATCGACGCTGAGCGTGTGAGGTGGTGGCACGGCGCGATCTTCGCTCGGCATTTCCCTCACGATGGCGGCCACTTCCGCAAGGAGCGCGCCTTCTTCGGCGTGATGGGGCGCGACGGACGCATGCGAAGGATCGAGGGCTGCCAGCCCGATGCGGTGCGCCGCGAACTCACCGAGGTTTGCCGAGCATTCAACACCGGTGTCGAGCGCCTTTGCGGGCCGAGCGCGGCGGCGCTTGATCGTGCTCGAGTGGTTGGTTCTCTTTATGCAGGCATCTTGCGCGTGCATCCTTTCGCCGACGGGAACCATCGCACGGCATTCGTTGCGCTTTCGAGCGCCCTGTGGTCGCTTGGAATGCCCGCCGTGGAGTTCGCCGAGGATGAGGACATGATCGATCACGACGACGCGCTGATCCCAGCGCTGCTCTCACGCGATGGGGACATCGATCCGTTCGCGCGCCTGCTCGTGGCACGCATCGAACGCGCCGGCGCTTCCGAGGGATGAGAGCGTGAGGTACGCTGAGAGCATGGATGACCGCCCTCAGCATGTGCCAGCAGTCCCTGCTGACGCCCAGGCCGACCGCGCTCAGGTGGTCCGGGGCGGCCGGCTCGTGGACGCCACCCCAGAGGTGCTTGCCGAGGTCGCCGCAAGCGCGATGCTGCTCTCCCAGGGCTCCCGCCGTGCGATCGAGATGAAGCGTGAGGCGGCAGACTCAGCCGTGCGCGCTGCTTCGGCGAAGGCTGACCAAGCCGCCTGACGCGCAGCCGGTCAGCCGAGGCTGATCGGCGCTGTGAGCGCCTGAGGCCCAGCGGAGGAAAGCTGTCCTACGGCGTCTGAGGCTTGGCCTCGGTCGTCAAGCTCGCGGCCACTTCCTCGCGCCGCCGACAATCTTGCGCTTGTCAGGGATGATCTCCATGCCTCAGATACGAGATCCTACGGAGAGTTTGCCAGTCCGTGCTTCCATGCAGCCCGAGCCCGCAGGAGCCGCGAAACGCCGACGCTTAGAACTGGCCCAGGTCAGCCCGAGGTCGCTACCGAGTCACCGGTCGCCGTTCCGAGGCAGGCCTCGATCTGACGCTAGGATAGCTACGGTCGCGCCTGGGTGCTGTGCTGTCAGGAGGAGCAGGTAACGTAGACGCTGCGCGTAGCGGCCGTTCTTGGCAGGCACCTCCTCTCCACTCCGCGATGCTGAGGACTGGACAATTTAGCGCTAGCTTCGACGCGCGTCTGCGGCAACGATCAGCTCATCAACTCTGTCGCGCCACGCGTTGAAGTCACTTAGCCAGGTTGCCTCACGCTCGCCCTTTTGCTCAACTGCCTCTCGGAAGGGGCCTCTGTAATGGCCTTCTTCGCGAAGGCGTTTGGTCCCCACAAGGAGTAGAGCCGCGCGACGAAAGTCGTTGCGCTTCTCAACAAGCCGTTTGATAAGGAACTCGTGAAGCTCGTTGAAGCTCAAGAAAGCATCGTGGGTCTCTCGCTGCGTCGGCGTGTATCCGCGATGGATGACGCGGTTGCGAAGCGTCGCGATATGGCGGTCCCATTTAGCCAGAGGGCCATCGCCGGTCAAGGCCCACGATCCACCTAGTCGGGGATGGAACTGCGCCTTCACGCGGGCCGTCAACCAGCCGCCAAGCGGTCCGACGGCCGACTCAGGGTCGATTTGGTGTTCTTCGAACAGGATGAGGGCAAGGAGTGCGTCGAAGAGCGTCTCGGCCGCGATCGCGACGTGTGTTACAGCTTGACCACGGTCGCCGATGTTGCGAGCGGTGTGTGCTTTGGCAAAATGCTCAACGCTCACCAGCACTGGGTTGCTCTGAGCCAGTGAAGCCAGGTTCGCTTGTAGCCATATGGACTGGTCCTTGCTGAGTCGCGGTGGCAACCCCTCCTTTGATGCGAGGGTTGGGAGCAGCAGAGCGCCTAGGCCATCCCCATCCCAGTCGTGAGAAGGAACCGCTCGACGGGTCGAATACCACGCAACGAATGGCAGCCGCTCAAAAGTCAGGGCCGAAACCCGCGTGTCCGAGAGCGTTCCGTGGCACGCCCGACTTACCTCTACCAAGCGCCGAATGCACAGATCCATGGCCGCCGTCAGTCGGTCTTTTGGGACGCCGCGTTCGGGTAGGAGGGTAATCATTTCGACGAAGGACATCGCCGTTGTATTCCCAATTGACGGCGGCGGATCCGACGCCTTCATTTGGTCGAGCGTCTCGCTCGACATGACTCCTGTCGGGAGGAACTCCGCGAGGGCGCGTTGATTGCGCGCACGTTCCGGGCCTGACTCGTCCTCACCGACGATTGTCCTGAACCGCAAGACGACGGCTCCGGGATGCAGGCTGGGGGCTTCGTCGCCAGAGTTAGCCGCCATCTCGGTGTCCACGCAGACCATCGGAGCGTCCGGGTCACCGATAAAAGAGATTCGGTAGCCGTCAAGCGGGACGGCGTCTCGGAGCTGCATGAAGTATGCGATGAGACGGTGGTCCCCGTCGTCGGGAAGCGGTGGTTCATCGTGACGCACGCTCACGTAGGCGATCGTAGTTGGCGAAGCACGAATGTGCCACGGCTTATGGATGTGAGACGACCTCGGTCGGCTCCAGCTAGGCAGCCTCGAACCGAACGACCCCGTCCTCCTCCACCTCAGAGACCTCGCCGCCCTCCAGCAGCAGGTCCACGTGCCCCAGCACCTCTGAGAGCGTCAGGTAAGCCTGCGTCACCGCGACGTTGCCCCACAGCTTCTGCGCGATCTCGTGCGCGGTGCGCGGCTGCTCGACGATGAACCGGTGGATCTTCTCGGCCCGCCGAGCGTGCATGCGTAGCCGTTCCTCGATCAGCGCTTTGTGATCGGTGATCGGGCCGCCGTGGCCGCCGAGCACGAGGTCGAGGTCCATCTTGGCCGTCTGCTCAAGCGAGCGGATGTAGGCGATGAGCGCCTGTGGGCGCGGGCCGGCGTAGTCGGGCGCGGAGTCGAGCGGGCGCGAGATCAGCGGGTTTGAGGAGATGTGCTTGAGCAGGTGGTCGCCGGCGATCAGCGTCTTGCGCTGCTCGTCGTGAAAGACGGTGTCGGATGGGCTGTGCCCGGGGCGGTGCAGCACGCGCAGGGTCCGGTCGCGCAGGGTCAGCTGCTCGCCATCTGCCAGCGGACGCGTGACCTGCACCTTGGCACCCCAGCCGCGGAAGCTGCCTGAGACGGCTCGCAGGGCGCTGACGACGTCCGTCGGGATGCCGTGGCGGCGCATGATCGCCTGTGCGTAGGCGTCATCCCTGTCGGCCTCCTCGCCGAAGTTGCCGAGGTAGGGGGCGAGCAGGTCCAGCGCTGCGACCTCGGCGCTCGAGCGGCGGGCGAGGATGGAGGCCAGGCCGAAGTGGTCGATGTGCTGGTGGGTGACGATCAGCAGGCCGATGTCCTCGATGCGCCGGCCGTGCGCGGCCAGCGCCTGCTCCATCTCGTCCAGCGCCTTGCCGGAGTTGGGGCCGGAGTCGACCAGGGTGAGCGGGTCGTCCTCGATCAGGTAGGCGTTGACCCTGCCGACCTGGAACGGGGTGGGGATCGCCAGGCGATGGATGCCGGCCTGCGCGGCAGATGCGAGCGCTGCCTGCTCGGCCTGCGCCTCCGAGTCGTCCTCGGGGGAGAAGCCTTGCTGCGTTGCGCTCTGCTCCGAGCTCAAGAGCGGATCAGCTCCAGCACCTCATCGCGGCGGCGTTCCATGTCCTGCCGCGAGACCAGCGACTCCAGGCACAGCCGCAGCAGCGGCTCGGTGTTCGAGGGCCTGACGTTGAAGTGCCAGTCCTCGTAGTCGATTGAGATGCCGTCGAGGTGCGCCTGCTTGGCGTCGCTGTATCGCTCGGCGATCTCCTGCATCTTGGCCTGCTGATCTGCGACCTCGGAGTTGATCTCGCCGGAGATGAAGTAGCGCTCGCGCAGCGGCGCCAGCAGCTGCGACATCGTCTGTCCCGACTTGGACAGGAGCTCCAGGATCAGCAGCGCGGGCAGCGTTCCCGAGTCCGCGCAGTAGAAGTCGCGGAAGTAGTAGTGGCCGGAGACCTCGCCGCCGAACAGCGACCCCTCCTGCTTCATCCGCGTCTTGAAGAAGGCATGGCCCACGCGGTTGATCTCCGGCGTGCCGCCGGCGGCACGGACGGTGTCCGGGACCGCCCAGGAGGCCCGCACGTCGTAGAGGATCGTCTCGCTGGGCTGCTTTGCCAGCAACGCCTTCGCCAGCAGCGCGGTGAGGAAGTCGCCATCCACGAACTCGCCGTGCTCGTCGATGAAGAAGCAGCGGTCGGCGTCGCCATCCCAGGCGATGCCGAGGTCGGCGCCGCTCTGGCGCACCTTCTCGATGATGAAAGTTCTGTTCTCGGGCAGAAGCGGATTGGGCTCGTGGTCTGGGAAGTTGCCGTCCGGCGTCCAGTAGGTCTCGATCAGATCCAGCGGCAGGCGCGCAAGCAGCGGGCCGACCATCGGCCCGGCCATCCCGTTGCCGCCGTCGAGCACGACCTTCAGCGGCCGGATCGCGCCAGGGTCGACGAAGCCCAGCGCGGCCTCCTGGAACTCGGCGTAGATGTCGACCTCCTGCACGGTGCCGCGGGCGGCGGTCGGCTCGGGCAGGCCGGCTTCGATCTCCCGGCGCATGTCCTGGATGCCGGTGTCGCCGGAGAGCGCGAGTGCGCCCTCACGCACGAGCTTTGCGCCGGTGTAGGCCTTCGGGTTGTGCGAGGCGGTGCACATCAGCCCGCCGTCGAGGCCGCGCGAGCCGACCAGCCAGTAGAGCATCTCGGTGCCGACCTGGCCGGCGTCGACCACGCTTGCGCCCTCGGCCAGGATGCCATCGCGGTAGCGGGCGGCAAGCTCGGGCGCGGTCAGGCGCATGTCTCGACCGAGGCCGATCACAAGGCTCTCCGCGGGCTTTCCGGAGAGGCTTCCCAGCACGCGCGCGAACGCCCGCCCGATCTGCTCGGCGAGGTCCCCATCGAACTGCTCACCGTAGATGCCGCGGACGTCGTATGCCTTGAATATGCCCGGGTCGAGCGCGAGAGCCATGCCTTGCATCCTATGCTTCCGGGTTATGTCAGGACATTCCAAGTGGGCGAGCATCAAGCACAAGAAGGCGATCGTGGACTCGCGCCGCGGTGCCCAGTTCACCAAGCTTGCGCGCGCGATCACGGTCGCGGCGCGCGACGGCGGGGGGGACCCGGCGGGCAACGCGGCGCTCGAGAACGCGATTGCGAAGGCGAAGGCGGCCTCGATGCCCAAGGACAACATCGAGCGCGCGATCCAGAAAGGCACCGGCGAGGGCGGGGATGCGAGCGCGTTTGAGTCGGTGCTCTACGAGGGCTACGGCCCTGCCGGCGTGGCGCTGCTGGTGGAGACGCTGACCGACAACCGCAACCGCACCGGCGCGGACGTGCGCCACCTGTTCACGAAGTTCGGCGGCAGCCTCGGCGAGCCTGGCTCGGTCGCCTACCTCTTCGACAAGAAGGGTGTGATCGCGATCGACTCCGCAGACGCAAGCGAGGACGATCTGATGGTCGCGGTGGAGGCTGGCGCCGAGGACGTGGCCACCGACGAGGACGTCTACGAGGTCGTGACCGAGCTCGCCGACTTCCTCGCGGTCAAGCAGGCGCTGGAGGAGGCCGGCATCGAGATGCAGAGCGCCGAGCTCGTCTACCGCCCCAAGAGCCTTGTGCCGATCCCGCATGAGGGCCAAGTCGTCAAGCTGATGAAGCTGATCGACGCGCTGGAAGAGAACGACGACGTCGAGGCCGTGCACGCCAACTTCGACGTGCCCGCCGAGATGCTGGAAAAGGTCGCGGGCTGAGCGTGGACGCCGAAGCGGCTCGGCTGCCGGGCGAGCAGCTGATCCTCATCTACGAGTACGTCCCGGACATCCTGGAGCGGCGTGGCGAGCATCGCGAGGCCCATCTAGCATGGCTGCGCGAGTGGCAGACGGACGGGTGGCTGCTCGCAGCGGGCGCGTTCGGAAATCCTCCCAGCGGGGGCCTTTTTCTGCTGGCGGCGGACGCCGACGTGCAGGCGATGGTCGACGGCGATCCCTACGTGGAGGCAGGCCTGGTCGCTTCCTGGCGGATCGAGCCGTGGACCGTCACCGTGCGCTAAGTGTGCGATCAGCCTTGCGGATCTGCGTACCGCGCGACGGTGAAGGCGATCATCAGCGGCACATCGAGCGCGAACACCGCCAGCATGCCAAGGAGTACTCCCAGCGTGCCGCCGCGGACACCGTCGTAGATGAAGACGAACGCGAGCATGCCCGTGACCACCAGATAGGCCAGCAGCGTCCAGCGCGCGACCTGGAAAAAGCGCTCCCAGGCGAACGGCTCGATCTGGCTCAGCATCACCGCGTTGCCAAGCAGCAGCGCAACCGCCGCGGCGAGGAGCACAATTGCGGGCGCGAGCGTGACGTGCGCGGGCAAGTTCGCGGCGAGGTAGATCCCGCCCGCGACGATCAGAGTGAGCGTGGCCATCGCAACCTGCGTGACCGGCGGCAGGCTGCGCTGCGAGGCCGGCTCCATCGCAGCCGGGGACGCGCCTGCGCCGGGGGAGGAGATCGCGCTCATCAGCCGCTCGCCAGCTTGGTCATGATCACGAGCGTCGCGACCTGCATCGCTCCGGTGACTCCCGCCGTGTAGATGAAGCGCTTCATCAGCTTCTCGATCACGGCGCCGTTCGGCTGTCGCTTCTTCATCTCGAACAGCACCGCGATGTTCGCCGGCTCCAGCAGCCCCAGCGCAATCACGGCCATCACGCCGACCACGATGTAGGAGGCGACCAGCCAGCCGTGGTTGGCATAACCGGCATCCAGGTTGCCGAGGTGGCGTGCCAACTGCCAGCCGGCGCCGAGCGTCATCGTCACAAGCGTCGGCATCAGCAGCGCCATCTTCGGCATCAGCCGCGAGGAGAGCTCGATCCGAGCGGGGATGGACATCCGGCCCATGATCGGGCCGAGCAGTAGGCCGAGGAAGAGGTCGATCGCGGTCCACAGCGCGCCGCCAACCACGTGGTAGAAGTCGAGCGCCCACAGCGAGTTCGTCGCGATCGCGGCGATCATGCCGCCGATCACCGCCACAACGATCAGCAGCCCTCGCAGCGGCACGATGCTGTCAGGCACTGCCGGGCGCGGCAGTGCCATCGCCCCCGCGGGGGGAGCGGGCAGATCATGCACGGCCTGGGCCATCCTCACGCCTCCTGTTGCTCGCTCTGCGCCCGACACGCCGGACACATTCCGCCTGCGCTCGATCGTACCCGTTGTCACGTGCGCTTGGCAATGGGCGGGGCGCCTCGCCGACGCATAGACTTTCGGCACGCTCGACGTTTACTACCAGTCAAGTGCCGCATCGGTGACCCCGCCCGCCGCCGCGCGAGCACGGACGATCACGCTCGAGGACCGCTGGAGCGAGCAGACGCCGGATGCGCTGATGTCCGGCGTGCAGGCGATCGTGCGCGCGCTGCTCGATCAGCGTCGCGACGATCTGCGCAACGGCATCGCAAGCGGTGGCTTTGTCAGCGGCTACCCCGGGTCTCCGCTTGGCGGCCTGGACAAGGAGCTCTGGCGTCGTGCCGCGCATCTGCGGGAGCTGGGGATCGTCTTTGCGCCGGGCGTCAACGAGGAGCTTGCCGCCACGGCGGTGTGGGGCTCCCAGCTTGCTCACCTGCGGGCCGGCGCGAGGGTACCGGGCGTGCTCGGCATGTGGTTCGGCAAGAGCCCCGGCCTGGACCGCGCCGCCGACGCGTTGCGCCACGCCAACATCTCGGGCGTCGGTCCGTCCTCGGGCGCGGTCGCGGTCGTGGGCGACGACCCCGGCTCGAAGTCATCGACCCTGCCGAGCTCCTCTGAGCGCACGCTCTCGGGTCTGATGATGCCCGTGCTCGCGCCGACATCGGTTCAAGACGTGCTCGACCTTGGCCGCCATGCGCTGCGGCTTTCGCGCGCCGCCGGCCTGTGGTGCGCGCTCACGGTCGTGGCGGATGTGGCCGACGCGTCTGCGGTCATCGCCCACGCCGGTCCGCTTGGCCCGGTGCAGAGGCTGGTCGACCACACGCCGACCGCGCACCTGCTGGGCACGCCCTCGGTCGAGGTGGAGCGCAGCCTGGTCGAGGCGCGCTTGCCCGCCACGCTGCGCTACGCGAGAGAGCACCAGCTCAACCGCGCGGTGCAAAGCGGCGAGCGCGACGAGATTGGTCTGATCGCCGCCGGCTCGGCCTACGCGGAGCTGCGCCGCGCGCTGGATGATCTCGGGCTCGACGAGGGGCGCCTGAGCGCGCTCGGCGTGCGGCTGATCAAGCTCGGCATGCCGTGGCCGATCGATCACGCGGCGATCCGCGAGCTGGCGCGCGGGCTGCGTACGGTGTTCGTGATCGAGCGGAAGCAGCCGATGCTGCAGACCGAGGTGCAGGCCGCGCTCTACGGGCTGCCCACGCCGCCGCAGGTGCTGGGCAAGCAGGACGGGCGTGGAGAGCCGCTGCTGCCGGCCTACGGGACTCTGAGCGCCGACCAGATCGCCCTTGCGCTCGGCCGCGTGCTCGGGGACCGGCTGGGCGAGCAGACCCAGGCCGCGCAGCGGCTGCGGCGGCTTTCGCAGCGCCGTGCGCCTGCGCCGCCGTCGGTCGTGCGTACGCCGTTCTTCTGCTCGGGCTGCCCGCACTCGACCTCGACCGTCGCAAGCCCGGACGCGCTGGTCGGCGCCGGGATCGGCTGCCACGTGATGCTCGTCCAGGAGCAGGCAGGCACCGGATCCGGTAACCGTGGCGGACAGATCGTGGGGCTCACGCAGATGGGGGGCGAGGGGAGCCAGTGGATCGGGATCTCGCCGTTCGTGACGGCAGAGCACTTCATCCAGAACATCGGCGACGGCACCTTTCACCATTCCGGCTCGCTGGCGCTGCGCGCCGCGGTCGCGGCGAAAGTGAACATCACATACAAGCTGCTCTACAACGACGCCGTCGCGATGACCGGCGGTCAGCAGGTGGAGGGCATGCTCTCGGTGTCGCAGCTGACTCGGATGCTGAAGGCCGAGGGGGTGGCGCGAATCGCGGTGACCACCGAGGAGCCGCGGCGCTACCGGCGCACGCGGCTTGCGCTGGGCACCAAGGTCCACGACCGGGACAAGCTCGCGCAGGTCGAACGCGAGTTGACCGGCGTGCCCGGCGTCACCGTGATCATCCACGACCAGATGTGCGCGACCGAGCTGCGCCGGCTGCGTCGTCGCGGCAAGCTCCCGCAGCCGTCGCGGTGCGCCTGGATAAACGAGCGCGTGTGCGAGGGATGCGGCGACTGTGCTCAGGCGTCGGGGTGTCTGAGCGTCGAGCCCGTGCAGACCCAGTTTGGTCTAAAGACGAGGATCCACCAGGCGTCCTGCAATACGGACATGAGCTGCCTGCACGGCGACTGCCCTTCGTTTTTGACGGTGGTTCCGGCGCGGGACGCGCACCGCACCCGGCAAGCGCCGGACGATCTGCCGACGCCCATGGTGAAGGTGGGCGCCGCGAGCACCATCCGGATGGTCGGCATCGGCGGCACAGGCGTGGTGACGGTCTCACAGGTGCTGGCGATGGCGGCGCACCTGGAGGGGGCGCCGGTTTCCGTGCTCGACCAGACTGGTCTCTCTCAGAAGGCCGGACCGGTGGTATCCGACGTGAGGCTCGGCACCTCGGCGACGGCCGAGGCGGCTCCGCGCGCCACCGGCGAGACGGTCGACGTGTTGCTCGGCTTCGATCTGCTGGGCGCCGCCGACCCGCGGCTGAGCGACGCGTGTGACCCGCGGCGCACCGTGGCGGTGATCTCTGTGTCCGAGAGCCAGACCGGCGAGATGGTCCTCGATGGCCAGACGCGCTTCCCGGATCGCGGCGAGCTGCTGGCCCGGATCGAGCTCGCCAGCGCCTCGATGCCCGTCCTCGCCGACACGCGGCTGATCTCCGAGTGCGCGTTCGGGGATGACCTTCAGGCCAACATGGTTCTGGTGGGCGCTGCATGGCAGCTCGGGCTGCTGGGTGTGGGCTGGGAGGCGCTGAGGCGCGCGATCGATCTGAACGGCGTTGCCGTGGAGCAGAATCTGATGGCGCTTCAGTGGGGCCGAGCGGTGGTCGCCGCGCCGGCAGCGGTGCGCCAGCTGCTGGGCGAGCCCGACGCGCAGGCCGAGCCCTCAGCATGGGCGCAGGAGCAGGTGAGCTCGCGGCTGCCGCAGCCGGTGCGAGAGCTGGCGGCGCTGCGTGCCGATGACTTGCGCGCCTACGGTGGGCGCCGCGTGGCCCGGCGCTATCTGGAGCAGTTGGAACGCGTGGCCGCAGCGGAGGCGCAGCGGGCTCCCGGTCGCACCGAGCTGACCGAGACGGTGGCAAGGCAGCTGCACAAACTGCTCGCCTACAAGGACGAGTACGAGGTCGCGCGGCTGCACCTGTTGCCGCAGGAGCGGGAGCGACGCGAGCGCGAGTTCGGGCAGGGCGCCAAGTGGTGGCTGCACCTGCATCCACCACTGCTGCGCGCAATGGGCCTCTCGCACAAGATCCGGCTCGGAAGGTGGTCGCTGCCGCTGCTCCACGCGCTGCGCGCCGGCCGGCGGCTGCGCGGCACTCCGCTCGACCCGTTCGGGTACGCGCAAGTGCGTAGGGTTGAGCGCGCGCTGCCGGACGAGTACCTGGCGTTGCTCTGGCAGGCGATTGAGCGCTTGGATGAGCGCACGCACCCCCAGGTTGTGGCGATCGGCGAGCAGGCACAGCAGATCCGCGGCTACGAGCAGATCAAGCTGGCCAACGTGCAGCTCTGGCGCGCGAGCAGCACGGTGCTGGTCGAGCAGTTGCGCGACACTGAGCACGACGCCAAGTTCTCGACATAATCCCCGCCGATGAGCGCGCAAGGCGCCGCAGGCGATCCTGGCTCGCCTGCCGGCAGGGTCCACCAGGCTCCGGGGCGGCGTCCACTCGTCGCAATTCTCTGCGGCGGGCGCGGCACGAGGTTGCAGGAGCACACCAGAGAGATCCCCAAGCCGCTGGTGGAGATCGGTGGGATGCCGATTCTCTGGCACGTGATCCAGCTCTATCTCGCACAGGGCTTCACACGCTTCCTGCTGGCCACCGGCTACAAGGGCGCTCTGATCGAGCGCTTCGCGGCGCAGTGCGAGTGGCCGCCGGGAGTGGAGGTGCTATGCGTCGACACCGGCGTGGACACGCCCACAGGCGGCCGGCTGAAGCTGCTGGAGGGCCACCTCGGCGGCGCGCCGTTCTGCGCGACCTACGCCGATGGCCTGGCGGACATCGACCTGGCCGCCTTGCTCGACTTCCATGCGGCGCACGGGGCGCTGGCGAGCATGAGCGTGGTGCGGCCACAGCTTCAGTTCGGCGTGGCCGATCTGGCCCACGATGGCGAGATGGTGCTCGGCTTCACCGAGAAGCCCCGCAGCGAGCACTGGATAAACGGCGGCTTCTTCTGCTTCCAGCCGGCCGCACTCGGATACATGGCCGCCGACTCGGTCCTGGAGCAGGAGCCGCTGCGCGGCCTGGCCGCCGATGGCCAGCTTCGCGCCTACCGCCACGAGGGCTTCTGGGAGTGCATGGACACATACAAGGATGCGGTCATGCTTGGCGACCTCTGGGCCGGCGGGCAGGCGCCATGGCGGCGCTTTGATCAGGAGGCGGCGCTCAGCCGCCTTGCCCGGTAGAGCGCGACCGGCTCGCGCACACCGCGCAGCCTGCGCTCACCTGCGTAGGACCAGCGGTACACATCGCCGACGCTGCGGCGGACCTCGCGTTCGGCCAGCAGGCTGCCTGGGCGGGCCACCTGCGTGACGCGGCTGGCGAGGTTCACGGGACGCCCGAACCAATCGCCGGCGCGGCTCAGCGCAGGCCCCATCGTCACACCGGCGCGCAACTGGGGGAACTGCTCACCCTCCGTATCGGCGGCTTCGATCAGGCGCAGCGCCGCGTCGATCAGCGGCGCCGGCTCCGGGCAGCTGAGCATCGCCGCATCGCCGATCGTCTTGACCAGCCGCACCGGCTGCTGCGCCACCTCGCCGGCGAGCTGCTCCAGCCGGATCGCAAGCCGCGAGAGCTCGTGTGGCGGGACCTCCTCGCCCAGGCGGGTGAAGCCGACGAGGTCCGCGAAGCAGACCGCGATCTCGCGTGATCCAGGCAGCCTGCCACCGACCCGTTCTGCCGCGTCGATCGCCTCGGTGTCGGCCATCTGGCGCAGGTGCAGCGTGAGCAGGTTGGTGATCAGCGGGCCGAGCATCGGGGTCAGCTGCGCCGCGGTGCCGGCAAAGCGCTGCGCAAGCTCGTGCTCGCTGACGCCGGGCTCGAGCACCAGGCGTAGGCCGAGCGTCCTGATTGCTTCCGCCGACTGGGAGAGGCCGCGGCCGAGGATGCGCAGCACTTCAAGGCTGTCTTGCTCGGAGACCCCCGCGGCCTTGAACACGGCGGCCATCCGCGTGGCCTCCAGGTCGGCATCGATGTAGGCGCGCTCGGTCAGCCCCGGCACCGGCAGCCCCATCGCGCGGCGTGCCGCGATCAGGAAGTCCACACTCTCGCCGGAAAGCTCCGCGATCTCCTGCGCGGTGTAGCGGCGCGGGCCGCCGATCACCCGTTCGGCCGGCAGGAAGAGGATCGTGCCCTCCTCGGTGTGCCGACGCAGCTCGCTGAGCGGCACCCCTTCGGCGGCCAAGCCGCGCAGCAGCGCCAGCCGCTCCCCTCGCGCCGCGCCGCTCAGCCCATCGAGCAGACCCTCGTGCTCGAAGTCGATCCCCTCCTCGCTCACGGAAGCAGCCTACGGCAGGCGGACGCCCGCGGTCCATACTGCCCACCACCAAAGGCAGGCGTCCGGAGTCCCACGGAGAATCCAATCCCATGATCGTGCTCGGCATAGACCCCGGCCTGGCCAGCACCGGCTACGGCGTGGTGCAGCGTGACGGCGGGCGTCTGCGCGCGCTGGACGGGGGCGTGATCGAGACCCGGCCCCAGCTTTCGCTGGAGCGACGTCTGACGCTGCTGCACGCGCGGCTTACTGAACTGCTTGGAGCCCACGCCTGCGAGGCCGTGGCACTCGAGTCCCTCTACTTCGGCAGCAACGCGCACAGTGCCTTCGCGGTCGGGCAGGCACGCGGGGTGTGCATGTTGGTAGCTGGCCAACACGATCTCGCGTGCGCCTCCTATACCCCCCAGCAGATAAAGGCCGCTGTCTGCGGCAGCGGGCGGGCCGGCAAGGAGCAGGTGGCAAGGATGGTCAGCGCCCTGCTGGGTCTCGCCAGCGTGCCTGGCAGCGACCACGCCACCGACGCGCTGGCCGTCGCGGTCTGCCACATCAACGCGGCGCCGCTTGCGGGAGCGATCGCGGCCGCAACAGCGGGAGCGGGCCGTTGATCGCACTGCTGCGAGGCGAGGTCGCGCTGCGCCGCGGCGACCACGTCGTGATCCTCTGCGGCGGGGTGGGCTACCGCGCCTCTGTCTCCGCCGAGACCCTGCGGCACGTCCCCGCGGTCGGTGGGACCGTCAGCCTGCACACGCATCTGATCGTCAGGGACGACCAGATCTCGATCTACGGCTTTCACTCCGAGCAGGAGCGCGACCTGTTCCTGATGCTGCTCGGAGTGCAGGCGGTGGGGCCGAAGATGGCGATGGCGGTGCTCTCTGGCGGCGGGCCGCGCGAGCTGATGGCCGCGATCGCCGCCGGCGACTCCGCTCGCTTCACCGCCGTGCCCGGGATTGGCCGGCGCACTGCGGAGCGGATCATCGTCGAGCTGCGCGAGAAGGTGGGCCTGCAGACCGGCGCGGGCGCGCCGCCACACGCCGCCCCGGAGACCCCGCTCGGGCTGGCGCGTGAAGGTCTGCTCGAGCTCGGCTACAACGCCATCGAGGCAGAGCGACTGCTGGCCGATGCGCAGGGCGAGACGGCGGAGGATCTGATCGCACAGGCGCTACGGGCGGCGGCGAGACCGGCATGAGCCAAGACGACTTCATTGAGCGCATCCAGACTCCTCACGAGCTGACCGAGGAGGACCTCGACCGCTCGTTGCGCCCGCGTAGTCTGGAGGAGTTCGTGGGGCAGAGCACACTGCGGGAACAGCTACAGGTCGCGATCGAGGCCGCGGCTGTGCGTGGCGAGCCGCTGGATCACATGCTGCTCGCCGGCCCCCCGGGACTCGGCAAGACCTCGCTTGCGCAGATCGTCGCGACCGAGTTGCAGGTGCCCTTCGTGCAGACCGCCGGGCCCGCGCTGGAGCGAAAGGGAGACATTGCGGCGTTTCTGAGTGCGCTGGAGCCCAGGAGCGTGTTCTTCGTCGATGAGATCCACCGGCTGCCGCGTGCGCTGGAGGAGGCTTTCTATCCGGCGATGGAGGACCGCAAGCTGCCGATCACAGTGGGCCAGGGCGCCGGCGCGCGCGTGGTGACCCTGGATCTGCCTCCCTTCACGCTGGTGGGCGCGACCACGCGTACTGGCCTTCTCACAACGCCGCTGCGTGACCGTTTCGGCATCCAGATGCGGATGCAGCCATACGCCGTGGCCGAGCTTGCGAGCATCGTACGCCGCTCGGCCCAGATCCTCGAGGTGCGCTTGCAAGAGGAGGGAGCCCTTGCGATCGCCGCCCGCAGCCGCGGCACGCCGCGGATCGCCAACCGGCTGCTCAAGCGCGTGCGCGACTACGCCGAAGTGCGCCTGGACGGCGTTGTCGGCGCCAGGGCCGCGCACGAGGCGCTCACGCTGCTGGAGGTCGACGAGCGTGGCCTGGACCGCCTGGACAGGGAGATCCTCTCTGCGATCTGCGAGCGCTTCGATGGCGGTCCAGTGGGGCTCTCCACGCTTGCGGTGTCGGTCGGCGAGGAGCAGGACACGATCGAGGACGTCTATGAGCCGTACTTGCTGCAGGAGGGTCTGATCAAGCGCACGCCGCGCGGCCGCGTGGCTACCGCCGGCGCATACGAGCACCTGGGCCTGCCCGCGCCGGTCGCCGAGGCGCCCAGCGCCGATCCGGCCTTGTTCTAAGGGCCGGTCGGTTGCAGCTCGTATGTCCCTACTAAAGAGCAGGTAATACATACGCCAGCCGACGACCTTCCCGTGTCAGCTCCCCTACTCTGTCTGTCGATGACCCGTCCATACATCTGCCCGAACTGCGGTCACAGAACCAGCGACCACGACCGCACCGCAGGCTTCTCCAGGCGCCCCAAGGGCTGCGAGAAGTGCGGCTTTGCGTTCCTGTTCGAGTTGCTCGACGACTACTACCCGGCGCCGGACGCCGCATTCTTCGTCTGCGACGCCAAGGGTCGGCTGATCGGCTGCGGGCGCAACTCCTTTGCCTTCACGGGCCTTGAGGAGGAGTCGGTGATCGGGCAGGACGTGGGCGAGGCGCTGGGGCTGCAGTTCTCAAACGGCGATGACCCGGTCAAGAAGGTGTTGGAGTGGGGCGTGCGGGCGCTGGAGGTGCCCGTCCAGGTCAGCGGCGAGCGCGACCGAGCCGCGCCCGCCAAGGCCGACATCTTTCCCGCCTACGACGAGGATGAGGGCGGCTTGTTGCTCGTCCTGACCCCTGAGAAGTAGTCTCCACTGCGATGCGAGATAGACGTCGAAACACGCTCGTGCTGATGATCGTCGCTGGGCTGATCGCAGCCTCCGCGGCTGTGATCGCGCTGAAGCCCACGCTGCTTGGCCTGGACCTCAAAGGCGGGGTCTCGCTGGTCTACAAGGCACAGCCCACCGCGCAGTCCAAGGTCACCCCCGAATCGATGAGCAGGACGATCGAAATCATGCGCAAGCGCGTCGATCAGCTCGGTGTCTCACAGCCGGAAATCCTGCGCGCCGGCAGCAACGAGATCAACGTCAACTTGCCGGACGTCAGCAACGCCAAGCGCGCCGAAGAAGAGGTCGGCAAAACCGCGCAGATGCACTTCTACGACTGGGAGACCAACGTGATCGGGCCCAGCGGCAAGATTGCGGGCGCATCCGAACCAGGGGTGACCGGTGGCGCCAATCCGGCCTCCGCTGCTACGGGCATCTCCGAGTACGAAGCGGTGGAACGGGCCGCCAAGCAGCCGGTCAAAACCACCAAAAACTCCACCACCTGGGCGCCGGGCTGCACGCCGCAGCTGAACGCTGCCACCACTGGCAAAGAAGCTGGCTGCATCTACGGGCAGTGGTACCTGCTCGACCCAGGTGCCAAGTCGGTTGTGGCTGGGCCGACCACCACTGAAGCGGAGCTCGAAGCCAAGACTCACGAAGCAAAGCTCCACACGACGCTCAAGCCGACGCTCGTGCCGCCCGGGACGGTCGTGGTCAGGTCCAGGCCTGAAGAAAACCGCGAAGGCAAGGTCATCAAGGCCGAACCTAACCGCTTCTACGTTCTGCGGGATGACCCAGTTCTGAGCGGTTCCGACATCACCAATCCGCGGGAGGAATCCGAAAACGGCGGCAGCGGCCAGCCCGCCGTCGTGTTCGGGTTCAACGGCTCCGGCGGCACGACCTTTGAAAAAGTCACCAAGGAGATCGCCAAACGGGGCGAAGAAGCCGCTCTGCCGGGCGTCTCGCACGAAAGCGCACTGCAGCACTTCGCGATCGTGTTGGACGAACAGGTCATCACCGCCCCGTCGGTCGATTACAAGCTCTACCCCGAAGGCATCGACCCAACCAACGGCTCGCAGATCAGCGGCGGCTTCACCTACACCTCGGCCTCCAATCTCGCCAACGAGCTCCAGTCGGGCGCGCTACCGATCAAATTGACGCTGATCTCCAGCTCCCAGGTCTCTGCGACGCTCGGGAAAACGGCCCTCAGCCAAGGCCTCAAGGCGGGCCTGATCGGCTTCGTGGTCGTCTGTCTCTTCCTGCTGCTCTTCTACCGCATGCTCGGCGTGATCGCGATCGGCGGCCTGCTCATCTATGGCATCTATTTCTTCGCGCTGATCAAGCTGATCCCGATCGTGCTGACGCTGCCGGGCATCGCCGGCCTGATCCTCACAATCGGCGTCGCTGCGGACGCGAACATCGTGATCTTCGAGCGCGTGAAGGAGGAGATCAGATCCGGGCGCTCTGTGGTGGCCGGCATCGCCGCCGGCTACAAGCGCGGCTTTGCGGCAATCGTGGACGCCAACGTGGTCACGTTCATGACCGCGTTCATCCTGTTCGCGCTGGCGACAGCCGAAGTCCAGGGCTTCGCGTTCATGCTCGGGATCGGCACGCTGACCTCGCTGTTCACGGCGGTGCTCGCCACGCAGGCTGCGCTGACCTCGATGAGCCATTCGCGCCTGATCACGCACCCCTCAGCGCTAGGTGCCGGCGGCAAGAAGCGTGACTGGAAATTCGACTTCATGGGCGCCTCGCGCTGGTTCTTCTCGCTTTCCGGAGTGATCCTGCTGACCGGCGCGATCGCGATCGGCGCGAAGGGGATCAACTTCGGCTTCGACTTCACAGGCGGCAGCAGGATGGAGGTGGCGCTGGTCAAGCACCCAAGCCCACAGCAGGTCGCCTCCACGCTTGAAGCGGCGAAGTTCCACGGCGTCCAGGTCCAGGCGGTCAAAGAAAAGGGCGTGGTCGGCGGCCGCGGCTACCAGATCTCCGTCAAGGAGCTCCATCCGAAGCAGCTGCAGCAGGTCAAAACGCTGCTGGAAGCCGATTACGGCATCAAGCCGAATGGCTTCAGCTCTACCTCGATCGGCCCCTCCTTCGGCCAGGAAATCGCCAACGCGGCGGTGATCGCGATCATCGCCTCGCTGCTGGTGATCTCCGCCTACATCGCGCTGCGGTTCGAGTGGAAGTACGCGGTGCCGGTGCTGATCGCCTTGATGCACGACCTGTTGATCACCTCGGGTGTCTACGCGCTGACCGGCAGGGAAGTGACCAGCGCGACTGTCGCCGCCCTGCTTACGATCCTCGGATACTCGCTCTACGACACGATCATCGTCTTCGACCGAATACGTGAGAACGTGCCGCGCATGCCGCGCGCTGCGTTCTCGCAGATCGTCAACCGCTCGATGTCCGAGGTGCTGACCAGGTCGCTGGCGACGAGCTTCTGCACGCTGCTGCCGGTGATCTCGCTGATGGCCTTCGGCGGCGCCACACTCAAAGACTTCGCCTTCGCGCTGATCGTCGGCATCGCCTCCGGCGCCTACTCCTCGATCTTCATCGCCTCGCCGGTGCTCACGCACTGGAAGGAGCGCGAACCGGTGTACCGCAACCGCCGCGCCAGGCTGGTGCGGGAATTCGGCGCTGTGCCGGCGTATGCAACCGCAGCAGGCGGCGCCAACACCGAAGTCGAGCCGGCCCAGCAGCGCAGGCGCAGGAGTCGCGGCATGGTCAGCGCCGAGGACCCAGGGGAGCAGCTCTCCAAGGAGGAGTTCGACGCGCTCGTGCGCGACCTCGATATCGAGCAGGAGCCTTCTTCGGGAAAGCGCGCCCGCGCCGCCGTGGCCTCGCGTCAAGCGCCGCCGCGCGAGCAGCAGAACGGGACCCAGCGGGATGCCGCGCGTGGGGATGCGCAGGGTGAGCGCGCCGAGTCTGAGGCGACGCCTGCCGATCCGACGGCCGACGCCGTGCCCGAGGATGTCTTCCTGAAGGACTCCAAAGACTCCAAGTCCCGGCAGCGCCGCCAGCGCAACCGCAAACACGGTAGGAGTCGATAGTGGCCCGTCATCGAACGCCCAACCACCAACGAATTCACAGGACGAACCACTGATGGGCATGCTCGGCTGGGTGATCATGGGCCTTGCGATCTGGCACTTCACGATCTGGCTGCCAGATCGCTTCTGGGGCGGCATCGTCGGCGCACTTATCGGCTCACTGATCGGCGCGGTCGTGATCGGGCTGATCATCTACGCGGTGAAGTCCTCGACATTCACGATTCCAGGCAAGAAAGCCACCGACGTGGCGGTGGTCCTCTACGCGGTGCCGGGCGCACTGATCGGGATCGCGATCGTGTACATGCTCGGCGCGTGGCGCGAGCGGGTCGCTGCTGTCGAGAAGCTCGGCGTCTAGCCCGAGCTCCCGCCGGCGCGCCGCCACGCACGCCAGCTTGTGCTCAGATTCGCCCGCTGTTCCGTCCCGGGCGCCGCGTAGGGTGCGGAGCAGTGCAGAGCGTGCGTTTTGAGATCCCCGACTGCCCGCCGCAGGCGGTAGACAGGCTGCGCTCGGCGCTCGGCATCGGCGACGTGCTCGCGCAGACGCTCGTGCGACGCGGGATAGCCGACGCCGGTGCGGCAGCAGACTTCCTCGGGGCCGACCGGCTGCATGACCACGGTGCGTTTGTGGGCATCGAGCAGGCCGTAGAGCCGATCCTGCGCCGGATCGCGCAAGGCGGACGCATCACAGTCCACGGTGATTACGACGTCGACGGCGTCTGCTCGACGGCGCTGCTGGTGAGCGCGCTACGTCGGCTCGGCGCCCAGGTCGACTGGCATATACCGGCCAGGGCGGCCGGCTACGGGCTGCGTGAGGATGCGGTGCGCGCGATCGCCGAGCGCGGCACCGAGCTGCTGATCACGGTCGACTGCGGCATCGCCTCGGTGGTGGAGGTCGCGCTCGCGCAAAGCCTCGGCATGCAGGTGGTCGTGACAGACCACCACAGCCCGCGCGCCGACGGAGCGCTGCCGGATGCGCCGATCGTGCATCCGCGCCTCTGCGGCTATCCATGCCCCGACCTCTGCGGCGCGGCGGTCGCCCACAAGCTCACGAGGGCGCTCTGGAGCGCCGCCGGCCGCGACCCCGCCGAGCTGGACACCGACCTCGACCTGGTGGCGCTTGCGAGCATCGCCGATGTGGTCGACCTGCTCGGAGAGAATCGGGCGCTGGCCAGCATGGGCCTGAAGGCACTGGCCGCCACGACTCGCCCGGGCCTGCGCGCGCTGATGGAGGTCGCACGGATCGATCCTTCCTGCATCGACGCGCGTATGGTCGCCTTCGGCCTCGCGCCACGCATCAACGCGCCCGGCCGCCTGTTCACCGCCGCAGCGCCATTGGAGCTGCTGATGACCGCCAGCTCGCAGCGAGCCGCAGAGCTGGCGCAGGAGCTCGACCGCTGCAACCGCGAACGCCGCCAGGTCGAGCAGCGCATCCTCTTCGAGGCGCAGGCGCAAGTGCGCGAGCTGGGGGAGCTGCCCGGCTACGTGCTGGCCGGGGAGGGGTGGCATCCGGGCGTGGTGGGGATCGTAGCCTCACGGATCGTGGAGGCCACCAACCGGCCGGCGGTGCTGGTCGGGCTCGACGGCTCCGGTGGCCGCGGCTCTGGGCGCAGCATCGAGGGCTTCGACCTGCTCGGCGGCCTCTCCGCATGTAGCGAGCACCTGCTGGCCTACGGAGGCCATCGCGCCGCGTGCGGGCTGGAGCTGGTCCGCGAGCGGCTGGAGGGTTTCAGGGAGGCGTTCGCCCGTCACGCCGAGCTGATGATCGACGCGGAAGCGCTGGTTGCCACAGAGCGCGTGGACGCGATCGTCTCCGTGGCTGACGTAGGTCTGCCGCTGGCCGAGGAGCTCTCGCGCCTTGCCCCCTTCGGGCGCGGCAATCCCACGGTCTGCCTGATGGTCAGGGATGCTGAGGTGGCGCAGGTTCAGGCGATGGGGGAAGGCAAGCACGCGCGTTTCAAGGTGTTCGAAGACAGTTCGCACGCAGCAGCGGTCAGCTTCGGCAATGGCGCCACGCTGCCGGTGCAGGAGGGCGAGCCGATCGACGCCACCTTCACGCTCGAGATCAACGAGTGGCGCGGCGCATGCGAGCCGCGGTTGGTGCTGCGACAGATCGCGCCCGCGGCAGCGGAGGCTCCCAGCGTCAGCGCCGCCAGGACGCCTGTCGCAACAGATCAGCAGCCGCTTCAGTTGGCGCTCGCAGTGCCGTAACCTAAGGTCATGGCGAGCACCGAGGATCAAGCACACGCATCCAGGCCCGCCGGTGTCAGCGGCGCACCGCCGCAGGTGGCGCCGGTGCCGGTCTCGGCCGCGCGCGCCCAGCTGACCGACGTCGAGCGCCGGCTGCTGGACGATCTCTTCGCGATCGTCTCCGAGCACGCGCCCGGCTCCTCGGTGGAGATTGACCGGCTGCGCGTGGAAGACGCGTTCGTGTTCGCCTGCGAGCACCACGCAGACCAGCGCCGGCGCTCCGGCGAGGATTTCATCGTGCACCCGGTTGGGGTGGCGCGGATCTGTGCGGGCATGCGCCTTGATACCGAGACGCTGTGCGCGGCGCTGCTGCACGACACCGTCGAGGACACCTCTGCCTCGATCGAGGAGGTGCGCGAGCGCTTCGGCGAGACGATTGCCAAGATCGTCGACGGCGTTACCAAGCTGACCGGGATCACGTTCACCTCGCGCGATGAGGCGCAGGCGGAGAACTACCGCAAGATGCTAGTCGCGATGGCCACCGACGAACGGGTGATCCTGATCAAGCTGGCCGATCGCCTGCACAACATGCGCACGATCGACGCGCTGCCCAAGCAGAAGCAGATCGAGAAGGCCAAGGAGACGCTGGAGATCTACTCCCCGATCGCGCATCGCCTGGGTATCCATGCGATGAAGTGGGAGCTGGAGGACCTCGCCTTCGCCACGCTTCACCCGCGCAAGTACCAGGAGATAAAGGCGCTCGTGGCCCAGCAGCGCAAGGAGCGCGAGCAATATGTGGCGCAGGCCGGCGAGTACCTCGCGCGCGAGCTGCAGGCGCTTGGCATCCACGCCGAGATTTCAGGCCGCGCCAAGCACTTCTACTCGATCTACTCGAAGATGACCCACAACGGCAAGGAGTTCAACGAGATCTACGACCTCACCGCGATGCGCGTGATCGTGGACTCGGTGAAGGACTGCTACGCCGCGGTGGGGGCGATCCACTCGCTCTGGAAGCCGCTGCCCGGGCGCTTCAAGGACTTCATCGCGATGCCGAAGTTCAACCTGTACCAGTCGCTGCACACGACGATCATCGGGCCCGAGGGTCGGCCGCTGGAGATTCAGATCCGCACCCACGAGATGCACGAACTGGCCGAGTATGGGGTCGCCGCGCACTGGATGTACAAGGAGCGCAAGGGCGCCAAGAGCGTCGGAGGACCAGACGATCAGACCCGCCATCGCTGGCTGCGCTCGATGCTCGACTGGCAGAAGGACCTCTCCGACCCCAGCGAGTTCATGAAGACGTTCAAGAGCGACCTCTTCGAGGACGAGGTTTACGTCTTCACGCCCAAGGGCGAGGTCAAGGCGCTGGCCGCCGGCGCCACGCCGCTGGACTTTGCCTACGAGGTCCACACCGAGATCGGCCACCGCTGCGTCGGTGCGCGCGTCAACGGCAAGATCGTGCCGCTGCACTACGAGATGCGCTCCGGCGACATCGTGGAGATCATCACCTCCAAGCGCGAGCGGGGCCCCTCGCGCGACTGGCTCGCGCTGGTCAAAACGACCAGGGCGCGCAACAAGATCAAGCAGTGGTTCAAGGCCGAGACGCGCGTTGACACCGAGCACACAGGGCGCGAGGTGCTGCAGGAACATCTCAAGAAGGCGGGCCTGCCCGCCCAGAAGATCACCGGCTCGACGCTGCTGGCGGATGTGATCCGCGAGCTCGGCTACCGCAAAGCCGACGACTTCTACATCGCTCTGGGCGCCGCGAAGGTCTCACCGAAGACTGTGGTGGACAAGGTGCTGCAGCGTCTCAAGCGCGGCGAGGCCGCCGACGCGGGGGAGACCGCGGTGTCGGAGATGCTGCGGGTCGGCCGCGGTCGCCGGCGCCCAACCAAGTCCTCTGGCCAGTACGGCATCAAGGTGCAGGGCGTCGAGGACGTGATGCTGCGCCTGGCCAAGTGCTGCCGGCCGGTGCCCGGCGACCCGATCGTCGGCTACATCTCGCTTGGCCGCGGAATCACGATCCACCGTGAGGATTGCCCGAACACCGCGTTGCTCAAGCGCAGCCCGGAGCGCTTCACCGATGTCTCCTGGGACGGCGGTCCGCAGCAGAGCTCCTTCGTGGTCGAACTGCAGATTGACGCGTGGGATCGCCACCATCTGCTGGCCGACATCTCCCGCATCTTCTCGGAGTCGGGCACCAACATTCTGGAAGCCCGTTGCCTGTCAAACCCGCCGATGGTCAAGAACCGCTTCGTGATCGAGGTGCCGGACACGCACGCGCTCAAGAGCGCGATCAGCAAGCTGCGAAACACCGAGTCGGTGTTCGATGCGTACCGGGTGACGCCGGGCGGCGCAGCCTAGGAAATCACGCGGAGCGCGAGCGGCCTGATCGAGTAGCGCGCCTGCCGCACCTTGCCGACGAAGTCGCCGTCGACCTGCAGCGGCAGGGGGCGGCCGTCGGCGCTTTCGACCGTCATCTCCGTGATCTGCTCAAAGCCGGTGACCTGGCGGTGGTCAGAGACCTGCGCCTTGCTGGAGAGCGCGCGCCAGGCAACGAAGGGCATAGCTGCCGGCGTTACGCGGTGCAGCACTGCGCCCGCCAGCGTGCCGGAGTCCAGGGCGGGACCGCGCGCGAGCTCGACCGGGCGGTTCTGGAAATAGGTGAACGGGGAGCCGTTCTGGATCACGGTCGTGACGCCGTCAAGCTGCTGCCCGCCGGCGTGCACACTCATGCGTGGCGGGTTGAGCAGGTAGCGGCGCGTGAGGCTGGAGATCGCCGCCCAGGTAAAGAACCAGGGGCCGTAGCGGGCCTTCAGGCGGGGGTTGGAGTCCACGCGCTCCACGACGCTTGCGTCCAGCCCTAGCCCGGAGGCGAACGTGAAGGCGCGGCCGTTGACCATGCCGAGGTCGACGCTGCGCGGCTGCCAGTCGTCGGCCATCGCCAGCAGATGCTCGGTGGCCGCCACCAGCTCGCCGGGGATGCCGAGCATCTTGCCGAACACGTTCGCGGAGCCGCCGGGCAGGCAGGAGAGCGGTGTGGAGGAGCCGAGCAGGCCGTTGGCCGCTTCGTTGACGGTGCCGTCTCCGCCAAAGGCTACGACCACGTCGTAGCCCTCGTGGGCGGCCTCCTTGCAGAGCTCGATCGCGTGCCCGCGCGCCTCGGTGTCCACCGCGTCGACCTCGTAGCGGCCCTGCAGCGCGTAGACGACGAGGTGGCGCAGCCTGTCGGAGACGGTGGTCGCGTACGGGTTGACGATGATCAGCATCCGCTTCTTGGGGGTGCGCGAGAGGGCGTCGAAGTCCTCTGGCATCTCCTGCGGCGGCTGGAGCTCCTGCTGAGAAGCGCTCATCGGCTGTGCCTACACCGCCGAACGCACGCTGTTACCGTCGTCTACCCGAGCTAAAGCTGGGGTTGCGTGCCGCCGATCCATCGTTATAATTCTCGTCCGAGATAGCTGGACACATCCAGAGGGGTGGAGGGACTGGCCCTTTGAAGCCCCGGCAACCACCGTTCCGCAGCGGGAAGGTGCCAATTCCAGATAGATGTGTGGCGGGCTTCGCGTCTATTGCCACACGGTAAGCGGGCATGTAGCGCGATTTCAAAGGAGCCCATATGGCTGTCACCCATCTACAGTGCAAGGCTTGCAAGGCCGAGTACCCGCTGGAGGCGAAGTACGTCTGCGAGCGCTGCTTCGGCCCGCTGGAGGCCGCCTACGACTACTCGAACCTCGGCGGTGACGTGGCCGGCCTGCGTCGCCGCATCCAGGGCGGCCCGCAGAACATCTGGCGCTACTCGGACTTCCTGCCGACCGTCGGCGGGCAGCCCGGCCCGTCAGGGCGCCTGGCTTCGCGCGCAGGCCTGCCCGCCGGCTGCACGCCGCTGATCAGGGCCGACCGGCTGGCCAAGCATCTCGGTCTGCGCGAGGTGTGGGTCAAGAACGACGCCGCCAACCCGACGCACTCCTTCAAGGACAGGGTGGTCTCCGTGGCCGCCGCACGGGCACGGGAGCTCGGCTTCAAAGTGCTCGCCTGCGCCTCCACCGGCAACCTCGCCAACTCGGTCGCCGCGCACGCCGCGGCGCTCGGCCTCGAGTCTTACGTGCTGATCCCGGCCGACTTGGAGGAGCAGAAGATCCTCGCCACAGGCATCTACGGCACCAAAGTCGTCGCGATCGACGGCGACTACGACGAGGTCAACCGCCTCTGCACCGAGATCTCCGCCGAACGGGACTGGGCGTTCGTCAACATCAACTTGCGTCCCTACTACGCCGAGGGCTCCAAGACCCTTGCCTACGAGATCGCCGAGCAGCTCGGCTTCGAGTTGCCCGATCGCTGCATCGTGCCGATCGCCTCGGGCTCGCTCTACACCAAGCTCGCAAGGGGCTTCGCGGAGTGGCGCGAGCTTGGCCTGGTCGAGGGGGAGGCCCCACGCATGAATGGCGCGCAGGCCGACGGCTGCGCGCCGGTAGCCAACGCGTATGCGGCCGGCGAGCAGGTCTGCCAGCCGGTGAAGGCCAAAACGATCGCCAAGTCGCTTGCGATCGGGACCCCGGCCGACGGCCCCTTCGCACTCGACCTCGCGCGTCAGAGCGGCGGCGGCGTCGACTCGGTCAGCGACGATGAGATCAGGCAGGGCATCGCGCTGCTCGCGCAGACGACGGGCATCTTCACCGAGACGGCCGGCGGCGTGACTACGGCGGTGCTGGCCAAGCTCGCGCAGCGCGGGGACATCGATCCGCAGGAGCGCGTCGTGCTCGTGATCACCGGCGAGGGCCTGAAGACGCTGGACGCAGTGAAGGGCACGTTCGAGACGACCCAGATCGCGCCGAGCTACGAGCAGTTCGAGGCTGCCTTCCCGGAGGCTCGGGACGATCGCGCAGCCGCCGACGCGGCGACCGCCGGGTTCGCGGCGCTGCGCTGATCGCCAGCTGAACGCTAAGTCTGCGCGTCCATCGCCAGCGCGCTAGCGCCGGTCGTGCTGTGCGCTGCTTGCGCAGGCTCAGCGAGCACATGCACGGCCGCCGGAGCTGGCGCTGAGCGCACGACGCGAGAGCGCATCCACAGCAGCAGGCAGATGGCGATCAGTGCCATCTCGGCGAGCACGATCGCGCCGGCGATCCCCTGGTCGGCCAGCGGCGAGGTCGAGGAGGCCGTGTCGCTGCGTAGGAAGTAGGGGTAGTAGACGTCTGGCGACCAGATGCCGACGCAAGCGAGCGCGATGCCTGCGGCCCGGCCGATCACGACGTAGGCGATGCTGTTGCGCGCGCTCATCTGCGGCCGCGGGCCGGCAATGCCGCGCAGCAGCGCCGACCACATGTTCAGGCCGGTCGCGACCAGGAGCACCTCCTGCAGCAGCGTCAGCGAGTCGTGGCGCATGGTTGTCTCGAAGATGCTCGGCCACTGCCACACCAGCAGGTTGGCGAGCCAAAGCGTCAGCGCGACCGGCGCGCGGGTCAGCGGCGCTAGGAGCCGCAGCGGGGTCCGCGCTAGCGGCGCGAGGATCGACCGGGTCAGGCCAATCGCGATCAGCAGGCAGGTGAGGTCTCCGATCAGGAGGTGCTGGACGGTGCGCCAGTAGAGCAGTTCTCTGCCGGGCGAGGCGAGCACCACCATGCTCCCAAGCAGCGACACCAGGCCGACAGCGGTGCAAAGCAGCCGCGATCTTGGGACGGGCTGGCCGATCCTGGCGAGATGCAGAGCGCGGCTGCCGTAGGCGAGCGCCATCAGCGCCACCAAGGCGATCTCTGCGGCGATCAGCATCTGCTCAGCCTACGCGCTGCAAGGCGAAAGTGGCGCGGCAGAGCGCTGTCGCGACCGCTCGGACGCCGACACGAAAGGGGATTTCTTCGAGCAAATGGCGCGCTTTTCGGGCTGCTCGCTGGTGGGTTCGATATCGTCTGGGCTAGCCGAGTCCTGCTATCAACCCCCTGGAGGTTCTCTCATCTTGAAGGTGATCGGCGCCGGATTCGGTCGCACGGGCACGATGTCGCTCAAGGTCGCGCTGGACGAGCTCGGTGTCGGGCCTTGTCTGCATGCGATGGAGTCGCTGCGTGGCGAGCGGACCGCTGCGGGCGCCATGCACTGGGACAGGGTCGCAAACGGCGAGCCGATTGACTGGCAGCAGAGCTTCACCGGATGGGGCTCCACGGTCGATTGGCTGGGCGCGCGCTTTTACCCGGAGATGCTGCAGGAGTGGCCGCAGGCGAAGGTGATCCTCAGCGTCAGGGACCCTGAGGAGTGGTATGAGAGCTGCGACGTGAGTCTGCACGCCACCAGCGGGCTGCAACCGCCGCGCGTGAGCGCCGCCGCCGCGCCGATGCTGAAGGCCGTCGACACCGCGATCTGGCAGGGAATCTTCGACGGGCGGTTCGGCGAGCGCGACTATGCGCTGGAGGTCTTCGAGCGCCACCGGCTCCAGGTCGCCGGCACCGTGCCGCCGGAGCGGCTTCTGATCTATGACATCCGCGAAGGCTGGGAGCCGCTGTGCGAGTTCCTCGGCGTACCCGTGCCGCAGACGCCGTTTCCGCACCTCAACGGCAGGGAGGCGTTCTGGACGCGCTTCGGCATGACGCCGACGGCGGCGCCGGCGCGGTCGCTGCGAGGGCAAGGTCTGCCAACGGGATTGCCGGCAACGTCGCAGCCGCCGCTGCCCTCGCGCATCCTGGGCCTGGCTACCGCAGACCCAGAGGTCACGCTCGACCAGCAGCAGATGCTCGATCTGCTCGGCCTCTCCGACGATCCGTTTGCGCAGCGCATCTTCGGTCGCTGCGGCGTCAAGCAACGGCGCATGCATCTGAGCGCCGAGATGCTGGAAAAGCCGCTGCAGGGCCGCACGGCAGAGGTCGAGGAGTTTCTGCTCGCAAGCGCCGTGGAGGCGGTGGAGAAGCTCGACGTGGACCTTGGCCAGATCGGCACGGTGATCTCCTCGAGCCTTTATTCGCTGGGATGCCCGCCGCTCGCGCACCAACTGATCGAGCACTTCGATCTCGACCCCGGGATCGACAAGTACCACCTCGTCGGCGTGGGCTGCTCCAGCGCGGTACCGCTGATCCGGCTGGCGCAGCGCCAGCTGCCCGAGCATCCCGACAAGCTTTGCCTGGTCGTCGGCGCGGAGAGCATGTCGGGGCTGCTGATGGGCGCCACCGAGGGCGACCCGCGCAGCAAGACCGTGGGCTCATCGATCTTCGGCGACGGCTGCGGCGCGATGCTGATCGGTGCCTGCGGACCGGAGGATCCGAGCGTCGCTCCGTCGATTCTCGCCTCCAAGGTGCACCAGGTTCCGGACAGCCTTGGAGCCGTGTGCATGAAGTTGGATGTGCACGACAGCTATCTGCACCTCGTCCGCGAGCTGCCCGACATCGCCGCCGAACACCTAGGCGGGCTGGTCGAGAACTTCCTCGCCTCCAGTGGCATGACCGCACACATGGTCGACCACTGGATGCTGCACCCGGGCGGCAGGCGCATCATCGATTGCGCACGGGAAGCGCTGAACCTGCCCTACGAGGCGGTTGAGGTCAGCTATCAGTTGCTGGCCGAGCACGGCAACGTCGGCACGCCGTCGATCTTCTACGTGATCGAGCGCACGATCGCCCAGCGTCAGCCGCGCCGTGGCGAGCACGGCCTGGCGATCACGATCGGGCCCGGCGTCAGCGTCGGATTGATGCTGCTGCGCTGGTGAAGCCGGGGACCGGCGGCCCCTGCGGCTGCTGCGGAGATTCCGATCCGCCTTGCACGCCTTCGCCTTCAAGCTGTCCCCATGTCACCGTGAACGCGTTGCCCGCGGCCGACAGCGGTGAGGCGATCCCACTGGCGGGCGTGACTGACGCCGCGTAGCGTCGTCCCGGCCCCTGGGAGTAGTCGCGCAGTTCCAGGCGCGTCACCTTCAGCGAGCGCGCGTCGATCGCGCTGGTCTGCGACTGCGAGCTGCTGACGGAGGCATTGGAGAACGAGACGGTGCCGAAGTTCGTCAGCGGCAGCGGCGTGCAGTGGGTGCTCGTAAAGCAGAGCGAGGGCGCCTCCACGATCCACTCCGCCGAGGAGAGGTCCGGAGCCGAGGTCGTGCGGACAGCCGTCTTTGCAGTATGCGCGGTGAGGTCACGTACCGTGAGGATCGTCTGATCGGCCTTCTGCGCGACCGACGCAGCGATCGTGTCGCCGGGATGCACCGCCAGCTTCATCGTCACTGGGGCGGCGGGCACGAGCTCGAACCAGGCCGAGTAGACCGCGCGCCCGGAGGTCGTGCAGTCCACTGCGGTGCCCGTCTGCTCAAGCGCTTTGGAGCCCTGGTTGAAGCCGCCGAGGCCCACCCAGGTCACCGAGTAGGTTTCCTGGCCCTGGACGCACTGTCCGGCCGGTTGTGCCCAGGTGCCCGCGACGCGGTGCAAGAGAGCCGACTTGGAGGCGCCGGTCACGGCGTAGCCGGCCCAGTTGGCGCTGACCGCTGTGCTCTCGGCGGCCACCGCCTGGGTCGGGGCGATAGCCGCGGTTATGCCGGGGATGCCGGCGGCCAGAAACCCCAGGAGGGCGAGGCGCTTGGCGGCTACGGGGGTCATGAGAACAGTTGTCGGCAGGATTGATCGGTGGCAAAAGCGTTGCGTTTGAGCCTTAAGCGATGGTTAGAGCCCGGTGAGACGAGGATAGGAATCGTGGGCAGGGCGCATTGCGGGCTTCGCCGCTGTCCTTTCGCGAGATCTCCGCAATTCCTGCTGCATGGAGCATGGAATGTGCCTGTCCGACCGGGAGCTCTTGCGGGATCCTGCGGCCCCGTATTCGGCTCAGTTCCTGGTCCCAGTTTGGGTCGATCTGGCCGGTTACCTTCTAGAGCCTCTTGCCGGCCTCGCCGAGTACTCAGCCGGCTTGCCCCATGAGGCCGAGCCGACGGTCATCAAGCGATGCCAGCGCGCCCGGCGTGATTCGAACACGCGACCTTCCGCTCCGGAGGCGGACGCTCTATCCACTGAGCTACGGGCGCAACGGCGCCGCGCGGGCGCCTGGAAGGGAGCTTAGCGGCGCACCGGCCGGCTGTGGGTGCCGTGCCGTCGCTACCGTTGCGGCCATGGACATGTCGCTTGTCTTCATCGGCACGGGCGCCTCGACGCCGAGCGCGCGGCGGGGCCTGCCATCGCTGCTGGTTCGGCGCGGCGGCGAGCACCTGCTCTTCGACTGCGGTGAGGGCACGCAGCGCCAGTTGGTGCGCTCGGTCGGGCTGCCGGACATCGATGCGATCTTCATCACGCACTTCCACGCTGACCACTGGCTGGGGCTGCCGGGGATGTTGAAGTCCTTCGCGCTGCGCGAACGGGAGGCGCCGCTTGAGATCTACGGGCCGCCGGGCCTGCAGGACCTGATGGGCGCCGTGAAGTTCATCTACGGCCGACTGCCTTACAAGATGAGCATCGAGGAGCTCGGGCCGATGGAGGCGGTGCGGCGCGCGGGCTACACAGTCGGCAGCGTGCCAGTGCGCCACCGGGTCAACGTCGCCTACGGCTACGTGCTGGTTGAGGATTCGCGGCCGGGCCATCTGGACGCTGAGCTGGCGGCGAGTCTCGGCGTGACGCCGGGACCGGACTTCGGGCGTCTGCAGCGCGGCGAGACGGTCGCGGGCGTGAGCCCGGAGCAGGTAATGGGGCCCACGCGCGAGGGTCGCAAGCTTGCGATCACCGGCGACACGGCCCCGTGTGAGGCGGTGCAGGTCGCCGCTCACAAGGCCGACCTGCTCGTGCACGAGGCGACCTTCGCCGACGAGGAGACTGCGCGCGCGAGAGAGACCCAGCACTCGACGGCCAGGCAAGCAGCCGAGATCGCACGCGCCGCGGAAGTGCGGTTGCTCGCGCTCACACACATCTCGACGCGGTACGCGGGCGGCGAGCTGCGAGACCAGGGACGCGAGGTCTTTCCCGAGACCGAGGTACCGCGCGACTTCGATGCGATCGAACTGCCGTTTCCCGAGCGCGGCGCGCCCAAGCTGGTGCGCTGGCGCTCTGACTCTGCGCCGCCTGCGGCCGTCGGGGCCGCTTGATACAGTCGAGACGTCCTTTAACCCGGTCCGGTGAGGCCAGGAAGGAAGTCGATGCAAGACGAGAAGGTGGTCCTCCAAGAGGAGGGCATGGGGCGGTCGCTGGCGCGAATCGCCCATGAGATCGCAGAGCGCAACCCCGAGCCCGCAGCGCTCGCCCTTCTCGGCATTCACACTCGCGGAGCGATCCTGGCGCGCAGGCTGAAGGCGCTGCTGGATGAGCTGCTGCCCGTCGAGGTGCCCTTCGGGGATTTGGATATCGGCTTCTACCGCGACGACGTAGCGCAGCGGCTGCAGAGCCCGGTGCTGCACTCCTCGCACATCGACTTCGACGTCACCGGCCGCACGGTCGTGATCGTTGACGACGTGCTCTACACCGGGCGCACTGTGCGGTCCGCGATCGAGGCGCTCTTCGACTACGGCCGCCCCGACCGCGTGCAGCTGGCGGTGCTGGCCGACCGCGGCCACCGGGAGCTGCCGATCCGGCCCGACTACGTGGGCAAGAACCTGCCGACCTCGCGCGCCGAGCACGTGCGTGTACGCGTTCGTGAGATCGATGGCGTCGACGAGGTCGCGATCGAGCAGGCCGGCGTGGGGGTGGGGGCGTGAACCACCTGCTCTCCGTCGAGGAACTGGACCGGGCCGCGATCGAGCGGATCGTGACCAGGGCCGAACGGTTCGCGGAGATCGCCGACCGCGAGATCAAGAAGGTGCCGACGCTGCGCGGGCGGATGGTGCTCAACCTCTTCTATGAGTCATCCACGCGCACGCGGTCGAGCTTTGAGCTGGCGGCCAAGCGGCTCTCGGCCGACGTTGTGAACTTCTCCGCAGGCGGAAGCAGCGTCGAGAAGGGGGAGTCGCTGAAGGACACCGTGCTCACCCTCTCCGCCCACAAGCCGGACGTGATCGTGATCCGCACGCCATGGGTGGGCGCGGCGGAGCTCGTCTCGCGCTGGTGCAGCGCGGCGATCGTCAATGCCGGTGACGGCAAGCACGAGCACCCCACCCAGGCGCTGCTGGACGTCTACACGCTGCGCCGCCGGGTCGGCTCGCTCGACGGGCTCTCGATCTGGATCGTGGGCGACGTTGCACACTCGCGAGTGGCGCGCTCGAATATCCTCGCGCTGCAGAAGATGGGGGCGAAGGTGACAGTCGCCGGCCCGCCGACGCTGATCCCGCGCCAGATCGAGGCGCTCGGCTGCGAGGTGCGCTATACGCTGGATGAGATCTCTGGCGCTGACGTCGTCTACGCACTGCGGATGCAGCGCGAGCGCATGACGGAGGCGTGGGTGCCCTCGCTGCGCGAGTACGCCGCCTGGTATCAGATCAACGGCCGGCGCCTGCGGCCGCGCCAGCTGCTGATGCATCCCGGCCCGGTCAACCGCGGCGTCGAGCTCTCGGGCGAGGTCGTCGACTCGCCCCAGTCGCTGATCTCCGCGCAGGTAGAGGCGGGCGTCGTCGTCAGGATGGCGGTCCTCTACGAGCTGCTCAGCGGCTCGCACTTGCCCTCGCCGAGCCTGCTGCATCCTTCCACTGCACCCCAGCCCGCCTGATGAGCGCACTCACCCTGGTGCGGCGCGAGCAGCCGCGAGCAGACCTGCTGATCCGCGACGTGCACGTCTTCGACCCGCGTGAGCGGATCGACGCGCGGCTTGACCTGCGGGTGCGCGACGGGGAGATCGCCGAGCTGGGAGAGGCCGGCACGCTGAGCCATGAGGGCGACGCGCCGGCCGAGACGATCGACGGCGGCGCCGCGACGCTGCTGCCCGCCTTTTTCGACCCGCACGTGCACCTGCGCACACCCGGCCAGGAGCACAAGGAGGACCTCGAGACCGGCACCCGCGCTGCGGCCGCGGGCGGCTTCTGCGGCGTGATCGCGATGCCTAATACCGACCCCGTGATCGACTCGGCGCCGCTGCTGCGCTCGCTGCGCGACGCCGCGCTGCACGAGGCGCGCGTGCCGGTCGGCTTCATGGCCACGATCACTCGCAGGATGGAAGGCCAGGAGCTCAGCGAGATGGCCTCCCTGCGCCAGGAGGGCGCGATCGGCTTCACCGACGACGGGCGGCCGGTCGCAAGCGCCGGAATGCTGCGCAAGGCGTTGCAATACCAGCGCCTGTGCGGCGGCGTGCTCGCGCTGCATGAGGAGGACCCATCGCTCTCAGCCGGCGGCAGCATGCGCGAGGGCCCCGTCTCCGCAGCGCTCGGGCTGACCGGCATCCCCAGCGTCAGCGAGTCGACGATGGTCGCGCGCGACGCCGAGCTCGCGCTCTATGAGCAGGGCAGGGTTCATTTCCAGCACCTCAGCGCAACAGCCTCCGTGGAAGCGGTCGCAGCCGCCAAGCAGCGCGGCGCGCTCATCAGCGCGGAGGCGAGCCCCCACCATCTGCTGCTGACCGAAGAGGAGCTGCACGGCCTCGACACGCGGCTGAAGATGAACCCGCCGCTGGGCGACGAGCAGGACCGGCAGGCGATCATCGAGGGGTTGCGCAGCGGCGTGATCGACTGCGTTGCCACCGACCACGCGCCGCATGCACGCGAAGAGAAGGAGGTGCCCTTCGAGCAGGCGCCGATGGGCACGACCGGCCTTGAGACCGCATTCCCCGCTCTCTACTCCATGCTCGTAAAGCCCGGCGTGCTGGACCTGGCCACGCTTGTGGAACGGATGACCGCCGGCGCGCAGCTGTTCGATATCCCGATCTCGCGGATCGCCGTCGGCGCGCCGGCGAACCTCACGCTGATCGACCTCAGTGCCGGCTGGGTGCCGGGCGAGCATGGCTGGGAGAGCCGCTCGGAGAACTGCTGCTTTGCCGGCAGGCGGCTGCAGGGCCGCGTGATAGTGACCGTCGCGGACGGCGTGATCGCCTACCGCCAGCGTGCGTTTACGGTGGTGGCTTAGTGGTCCGAATTCACAGGACGGACCACTGATGCTCTCGCGTGAGCGCGCCGCGCTTGTGGTGATCGATGTCCAGCAGGGCTTCTCCTCCTATGAGAGCTTCGACCGGGTCGCCGCTGCGACCGGCAAGCTGCTGGCCGCCGCGCGAGTGCTGGAACTGCCGCGCGTGGTCACCGAGCAGTACCCGAAGGGGCTCGGGCGCACGGTGGCGAGCGTCGGCCTTACGCAGGAGCAGCCGATCGAGAAGACGGTTTTCTCCGCCGTGCGCGCCGAGGGTTTTGACCTGCAGGGAGCCGATCAGGCGATCGTGTGTGGTATCGAGGCGCACGTGTGCGTCTCACAGACCGTGCTGGACCTGCTGCACCGCGGAGTGGAGGTGCACGTTCCCGCCGATGCGGTCGGCTCGCGCAACCAGATTGACTATGAGCGGGGCCTTATGCGCCTGGAGCGCGCCGGCGGGGTCGTCAGCACAGTCGAGACAGTGCTATTCGAGCTGCTGGAGCGTGCGGGTACGCCGGAGTTCAAGACGATCCAGAAGCTCATCATCTGATGGCCGCCGAGAACGCATACGTGCTGCTGGAGGATGGCTCGCGCTTCGACGGGCTGGCCTGCGGCGCGCCCACCCACGCCGTTGGCGAGGTCGTCTTCACGACCGGTATGTCCGGCTACCAGGAGTCGGTCAGCGATCCCTCCTTCGCCGGGCAGCTGCTCACCTTCACCTACCCGCACATCGGCAACTACGGCGTCAGCGCCGAGGCGATGGAGTCGCAGAGCATCTGGGCCAAGGCGGCGATCATGCGTGCGGCCTGCGACTTCGAGGATTCACCCGGCGCCGAGCGAGGCTGGCTCTCCTGGCTGGCCGACTGCGGCGTGCCAGGGATCAGCGACGTGGACACCCGCGCGCTCGTGCGACACATCCGGCAGGAGGGCTCGATGCGGGGTGGCCTCTTCCCCGGCGAGATGGATGGCGCGCGGGCGATGGAGCTGATAGCGGCCGAGCCGCCGATGCAGGGCAGGGATCTCGCGCGGGTCGTGAGCCCCGGCGAGGTGAGCGAGCTGGCCGCCGCTCGCAACGGCCACGGAACCGGCCATGGGCCGCTGATCGCAGTGCTCGACACGGGCGTGAAGTCCTCGATCGTGCGCAAGCTGACCGAGCGCGGGGCGCGCGTGCGGCTGCACCCCTGCACGAGCTCACCACAGCAGTTGCTGGAGGGAGACCCGGACGCGGTGCTGCTCGGCAATGGCCCCGGCGACCCCGCCGCGCTGGACTACGTGGTGGAGACGGTGAGGGGCGTGCTCGGCGTAAAGCCCGTGTGGGGAATCTGCCTCGGCCACCAGATGCTCTGCCGCGCGCTGGGCCTTGCGACCTTCAAGCTGCCCTTTGGCCACCGCGGCGCAAACCATCCCGTTAAGGACCTCTCGACCGGGCGCGTGGAGATCACCTCCCAGAACCACGGCTTTGCCGTGCTTGGCCCAGACGGCGGCGAGCTGATCGACAGCGACGAGCCGGTGCGCTGGGAGACCGACTTCGGCGGCGCGCTGCTCTCGCACGTGAACCTCTACGACCGCACCGTGGAGGGGCTGACGCTGCTCGACGTGCCCGGCGGCAGCGTGCAGTACCACCCGGAGGCCGGCCCCGGCCCGCACGACAGCGTGCACTTCTTCGACCGGATGCTCTCAAGCCTTGCCTAAGCGAACCGACATCAAGAAGATCCTGATCATCGGCTCCGGGCCGATCGTGATCGGCCAGGCCGCCGAGTTCGACTACTCCGGGGTGCAGGCGTGCCGGGTGCTGCGCGCCGAGGGCTACGAGATCGTGCTGGTCAACTCCAACCCGGCGACGATCATGACCGACCCCGAGGTCGCGGACGCAACCTACATCGAGCCGCTTTTGCCCGGCCCCGTCGCGCAGGTGATCGAGCGCGAGCGTCCAGATGCACTGCTGCCGACGCTCGGCGGCCAGACCGCGCTGAACCTCGCCAAGGCGCTGAAGGACGACGGCACCCTGGAGCGATTCGGAGTGGAGCTGATCGGCGCCGACTACGACGCGATCATCTGTGCGGAGGACCGCGAGCTGTTCCGCACCGCGATGGAGCAGGCTGGCCTGCGGATGCCGGCGAGCGCGATCGCGACCAGCCTCGACCAGGCGCTCGCCGCGGTGGAGGACCTCGGCCTGCCCTGCATCGTGCGCCCGGCGTTCACGCTAGGCGGGCGTGGCGGCGGCATCGCGCGAACCGCGCAGCAGTTCCGTGAGATCGTCCCGCGTGGCCTGGAAGCCTCGCCGATCGGACAGGTGCTGCTCGATCAATCGGTGCTGGGATGGGGCGAGTTCGAGCTGGAGGTGATGCGCGACAAGGCCGACAACGTTGTGATCGTCTGCTCGATCGAGAACGTCGACCCGATGGGCGTGCACACGGGAGACTCAGTCACAGTCGCGCCGCAGCAGACGCTGACTGACAGCCTCTACCAGCGCATCCGCGACCAGGCGATCGCCGTGATCCGGGCGGTGGGTGTTGAGACCGGCGGATCGAACGTGCAGTTCGCGGTCAACCCGGATACCGAGGAGATCCTCGTGATCGAGATGAACCCACGCGTCTCGCGCTCCTCGGCGCTTGCCAGCAAGGCGACGGGCTTCCCGATCGCCAAGATCGCCGCGCGGCTGGCGGTCGGCTACCTGCTGGAGGAGATCGACAACGACATCACCGGCGTAACGCCGGCCGCATTCGAGCCCACGCTCGACTACGTGGTGGTGAAGTGGCCGCGCTTCGCGTTTGAGAAGTTCCCGGGCGCGACGCCGTCGCTCTCCACGCACATGAAGTCGGTGGGGGAGGCGATGGCGATCGGGCGCACCTTCGCGCAGGCGTTCGCCAAGGCGATGCGCTCGCGCGAGCTGGACAAGCCGCCCTGCCTCGGCGGTCTCTCCGACGAGGCCCTTCTGGAGAGCCTGGGCACGCCCGCGCCTGACCGCTACGAGGCGATCTTCGAGCTGCTGCGGCGTGGCCGCGGGATCGAGGAGATCCAGCGCGAAAGCGCGATCGATCCGTGGTTCCTGCGCGAGATGAAGGCGCTCGCGCTCGATCCGCAGGGGCCGTTTTCCGGGCAGCGCACGTTCAAGTCGGTGGACACCTGTGCCGCCGAGTTCCCGGCGCGCACTCCCTATCACTACTCGAGCTTTGAGCGGCCCGCTCACGGTGGGCCGGTGGAGAACGAGGTCCAGCGCGGCGATCGGCCCTCGGTGATGATCCTCGGCGCCGGCCCCAACCGGATCGGGCAAGGCATCGAGTTTGACTACTGCTGCGTGCATGCCGCGATGACCGTGCGCGAAATGGACATGGATGCAGTGATGGTCAATTGCAACCCGGAGACTGTCTCCACCGATTACGACACCTCCGACCGGCTCTACTTCGAGCCGCTCACGCTTGAGGACGTGCTCGGGGTTGTTGACGTCGAGAAGCCGCAGGGCGTGATCGTGCAGTTCGGTGGGCAGACGCCGCTGAAGCTCGCCGCTGGCCTGGAGCAAGCGGGTGTGCCGTTGCTCGGCACAAGCGTTGAGGCGATCGACCTGGCCGAGGATCGCGGCCGCTTCGGCGCACTGTTGCAGCGACTTGGCTACCAGGCGCCGCCGTACGCCACCGCGACCAGCACACAGCAGGCGCTGGACTGCGCGCAGCAGGTCGGCTACCCGCTGCTCGTGCGCCCCTCCTACGTGCTCGGCGGCCGCGCGATGGAGATCGTCTACTCCCACGAGGGCCTTGCCGACTATCTGCGGCGCGAGGTCGACGATGAGCTGCGCAACACGATCTATCTCGACCGCTTCCTGGAGGACGCGGTGGAGGTCGACGTCGACGCGCTCTGCGACGGCGCGGAGGTCTGGATCGGCGGGATCATGCAGCACGTGGAGGAGGCCGGCGTTCACTCTGGCGACTCCGCGTGCGTGCTGCCACCGCACTCGCTCGGGGAGGAGATGCTGGAGCAGATCCGCGCGGCCACGCGCGGCATCGCGCTGGAGATCGGGGTGGTCGGGCTGATCAACGTGCAGTACGCGATCCACCACGGGCAGCTGTACGTGATCGAGGCCAACCCGCGCGCCTCGCGCACGGTCCCGTTCGTCTCCAAGGCTGTTGGGCTGCCGCTGGCCAAGCTCGCCTGCCAGATCATGCTCGGCAGACGGATTGCGGACCTTGGCCTGCCGCGCGAGCGCGAAGGGCTCGGCTTCGGCGACCACGTCTCGGTCAAGGAGGCGGTGATGCCGTTCGACCGCTTCGACGGCGCCGACGCGGTGCTCGGCCCCGAGATGCGCTCCACGGGCGAGGTGATGGGCATCGCACGCGACTTCCCGACCGCCTTCGCCAAGGCGCAGGCAGCGGCTGGCGTGCCGCTGCCTGCTTCGGGCACGGCGTTCATATCGGTCACCGATTCCGACAAGTCCGGCGCGGTCGCGATCGCGCAGCTGGTGCACGACGCCGGCTTTGCAATCGTGGCCACGCGCGGCACGGCGGAGGCGATTACGCGCATGGGCGTGCCGGTCACGCCGCTGAACAAGATCGGCGAAGGTTCTCCGCATGTGGTCGACTGGATCGAGCGTGGCGATGTCGACCTGGTCGTCAACACCCCCACCGGGTCGGGTGCGCGCAGCGACGGTTGGGAGATCCGCAATGCTGCGACCCGGCGCGGGATTCCCTGCCTGACGACGCTCGCCGCCGGCATATCCGCTGCCCGCGCGATCGCAAGAGCCGGCACGGCCGGAGAGCCGGAGGTGCTCTGCCTGCAACGCTTGCACGATCAGCGGGGCAACCGCGCCGGGGTCGCGTGAGCTTCTGGCAGGACGGCGCGGCACCCCCGACGCCGTTTGGACGCAGGCTGCTGCCGGTGGTGGCCAACGAACAGGTGGGCGCCTACAGGCTGCTGTGGGTGCTCGATCGCGACGGCCCACCGCCCCGGGCCGGACAGTTTGCGATGATCGCCGCCGCACAGGGATGGGGAGGGGGCGTCGACGAGCGTCCCTTCCTACCGCGCGCGTTCTCGATCGCGCGGCGCCAGGACGATGGCCGCTGCGCCTTTCTGATCGAGGACGTGGGCCCTGGCACCGCACGGCTGTGCGCGCTGCAGCCAGGGGAGGAGTTGTGGGTGCTCGGGCCGCTCGGTTGCGGGTTCTCGCGTGCCCCGGAGGGCCACAAGACGATCCTGCTCGGCGGAGGCATCGGGATCGCGCCGCTGATGATCCTGCAGGATGCGATCGCGGTCGAGGGTTCTCTGGAGGGCTCCGTGGTTCTGCTCGGTTTTCGCGGGCGTGCGCACGCGCAGGGGGCCTCGCTGCTTCGCGAGCCGGTGCTCGCCACCGACGACGGCTCGGTCGGCCACCACGGACTGGTGACCGATCTGCTGGAGCAGCAACTGAGCGACGGGTCCCCGACGGTCGTGCGCGCCTGCGGTCCGCCCGCGATGCTCGAGAGCGTCAGGGCGATCTGCGAGCGCGACGGCGTGCAGGCCGAGCTGGCGCTGGAGGCAAGCATGGCCTGCGGCTACGGCGCCTGCTACGGCTGCGCGGTGCCACGCCGCGACGGCGGCTACCTACGGGTGTGCGTCGAGGGCCCGGTGGTGGATGCAGCCGAGCTGGAGCAGGTCGCATGATCGACTTCTGTGGCCTAAAGCTCGTCCACCCGGTGATCAACGGCTCGGGCACCTTCGACGCGATCGCCGCCCGCAAGGTCTTCGGCGAGCAGCTCCCAGAACGCTTCCCGTTCTCCGCCTTCGTCTCCAAGACGATCACGTTGCAGCCGCGGCCGGGCAATCCGGCGCCGCGACTGTGGGAGGCGCCGGCGGGGCTGATCAACTCGATCGGGCTGCCCAATAAGGGCCTTGATGGATATATCCGCGAGGACCTGCCGCAGCTGGCTGAGCTGCCGGTGCCGCTGATCACAAATGTGATGGGGTCGACCGAGCAGGAGCTCTGCGAGCTGGTCGCGGCCTGCCAGGCTCAGCCCGAGATTGCCGCGATCGAGCTGAACGTCTCCTGCCCGAACGTCAAGACCGGGCTTGACATCGGCTCCGATCCACAGCAGCTGGAGCAGGTCACCCGCGCGGTGCGCGCGCATTCCGCAAAGCCCTTGATTGTGAAGCTGACGCCAAACACCGCTGACGTGGCGGCCTGCGCTGCGGCTGCGCAGCGCGGCGGCGCGGACGCCGTCTCGCTAATCAACACGCTGCGGGCGATGGCGCTTGCGCCCGGTACAGATCGTCCCTGGCTGGGAGGCCGCACGGGCGGACTCTCAGGTCCCGCGATCCGCGCGGTCGCGCTGGCCCAGGTCGCCGCGGTGAGGGCGGCGGTGGACTTGCCGATCGTCGGGATGGGGGGCGTGCAGAGCGCCGCTCACGCACGCGATCTGCTGCGCGCCGGCGCAGATCTGGTGGCGGTGGGCACCGAGAGCTTCCGCGACCCCACGGCGGCTGCGCGCATCGCTGTGGAGATCGGACAGCGGTAGGGCGGATCGGAGGAAACCCCTGCAAACGCGCGTTGTCACCGTACAGCTGCCTCTAGGTGCATGAACCTCAAGTTCAGCTTCAGGTGAATTGCGCGAGTTGGCGTCAAACGGCGTCCCGGTCCGTGTACACTCGCTCGTCCATGGCGATCGCGACCGACACGGCGCCGGCAGCGCACGACACCGAGCAAGACACGGCGGTTGCAGCCCGGGAGAGGCTGAGTAGATCTCACCTTCAACGCATGGATGCGCTTGCCCGGGCCAACCACATTCGGACTCAGCGCGCCCAGGTCAAGCGCGACCTGAAGGCGGGCAGGGTCTCGATCGACTCGCTGATGCTGGATCCGCCCGGCTGCGTGGAGACCGCAAAGGTCTTCGACCTGCTGCTGGCCGTGCCGCGGTACGGGCGCGTGAAGGTCAACAAGGTGCTGGCCAACTGCCGCATCTCACCGAGCAAGACGATCGGCGGGCTCTCTGAGCGGCAGCGTACGGAGCTGGTCGCGCTTCTCCGTCGCTAGACGGCCGCTGGACTGCGCGATACTGCGTCCTCCCTCGCTCATGTGCCCGACGCACACTACGCTCGGTGCGTCCTTGTCTCGCTTGTCCATCGACCGTCTAGACCCCGATTCAACCGGAGCGGCCTCTAGGGTCCCGCGCATGGCGCGCGTGTTCGTGATCACCGGCCCTTCCGGCGTGGGGAAGGGCACCCTCATCTCCGGGCTGATGCAGCAGCTGCCTCAATTGGAGCTCTCGGTCTCGGCCACCACGCGCGCGCCGCGACCCGGCGAGCAGAACGGCGTCCAATACCACTTCCTCTCAAACGAGGACTTCGACCGGCTCGAAGCGGACAGCGGGTTCGTCGAGCACGCCAACTACGCTGGCCGCCGCTACGGCACGCTGCGCAGCGAGCTTGAGCGGCGTGTCAGCGACGGCGTGCCGATCGTGCTGGAGATCGAGGTGCAGGGTGCACGCCAGGTGCGCGCGGCGATGCCCGACGCTCTGCAGGTGTTCATCGCACCACCATCCCTGCCTGTGCTCAGAGAACGGCTCGTTGGCCGCGGCACCGACGATCCGCAGGAGGTCGCGCGGCGCCTAGCGGTGGCCGAGGAAGAGCTTGCGGCGCAGAGCGAGTTCGCGCACGTGATCGTCAACGACGACCTGCATCAGGCACAGGGAGAGCTCGTGGCGCTCGTGCAGCAGGCGCTCGCTTGCTCCGAGCCTCTAGACTAAAGCTCCACCCAGGAAAGGCGAATGCCCCGATGATCTCACCCCGCGTCGACCGCCTGCTCGAGAACGTTGACTCCAACTATGCAGGCGTCCTGGTCGCAGCCAAGCGCGCGCGCCAGATAAACAGCTACTACCACAACCTTGGCGAGGGCACCTTCGACGAGTTCCCGCCGCCGATGATCGAGACCAAGTCCAAGAACTACTTGACGATCGCCCTCGAAGAAGTCGCAGCGGGCAAGATCAAGTACCACTACCGCTGAGAGAACGGCCGGACGGCGCATGTCGGCGCCCTCTCAGCAGCTCAGTTTGATTTGACGAACCGATAGAGCTTTCGGAAATGGCCAGAATCCTGCTCGGCGTCAGCGGCGGCATCGCCGCATACAAGGCGCTAGAGCTCGTGCGCTTGGCGACCGGCGCCGGGCACTCGGTGCGGGTGATCCAGACGCCGAGCAGCCGCAGGTTTGTGGGCCAGGCCTCCTTCGAGGCGCTCACCGGCGCGCCAGTCCTGGTCAGCGAGTTCGACCACGACCCGTTTCATGGCGCCTTTCCCGGCGAGCAGCCGCCCGGTTACGAGCCGATCGGCCATCTGGAGATCGTGGCCAAAGCCGACCTGCTGCTGATCGCGCCCGCCTCGGCGAACACGATCGCAAAGCTCGCCCACGGGCACGCGGAGGGCATGCTGAGCACGGGCGCGCTGGCGGCCAGGTGCCCGCTCGTGATCGCGCCGGCGATGAACTCCAACATGTACGAGCATCCGGCCACGCGCGCCAACCTGGCACTGCTCAGAGACCGCGGGGCGCACGTGGTCGAGCCCGAGTCGGGCCGCCTGGCGTCCAAGGGCGAGCAGGGGATTGGTCGTCTGCCCGAGCCCGCTGCCCTGCTGGCCGCATGTGAGGCGATCCTTGCAGCAGGGTGCGGCCCGCAGCACACCGGTGGATGGGCGGGCTTGAAGGTCCTGGTCACGGCCGGTGGCACGCGCGAGCCGATCGACGGCGTGCGCTTCGTGGGCAACACCTCCAGCGGCCGCATGGGACTCGCGCTCGCACAGGCCGCCGCCACACGCGGCGCGCAGGTCACCGTGATCGCCGCGAACGTCGCGCTCGAGAAGCCTGCGGGCGTGCGCTGGATCGAGGCGGCGACCGCAGCGGATATGCAGCGGGTCTGCGAGCAGGAGCTGCCCGGCTGCGAGGTGCTGCTGATGGCCGCCGCGATCGCCGACTTCCGGCCCGCTCATGCGGTCAACGGCAAGATTAAGAAGCGGGAGTGTCAATCGCTGACGCTTGAGCTCGAAGCCGACCCCCGACGTGCTCGCCGGTCTGGCCGCCGCGCGCACCGACCGGCAGACGTTGGTCGGCTTCGCCGCCGAGCACGGCGATCAAGGGCCGGCGCACGCGCGGGCGAAGCTGGCCGAGAAGCACCTGGATGCGATCGTGCTCAACGACATCTCACGCAGCGACATCGGCTTCGCCGCCGCCGAGAACGAGGTCACGGTGATCGCCCCCGCCTGGGAGCAGAGCATCGCCAAGGCCGACAAGCGCACGGTCGCCGAGGGCATCCTCGACGCTGTGCAACGGCTGCGAGAGCTCTGAGGATCGGCTCCCGGAGTCGGCAGGAGGGCTCCGAGGCGCCGGCTAAAGTGTGGTCAGCGATGGACAGCCTCTATGACCTGTACATGCGCGGCTGTGACCTGCTGGCTCATGGCGACTACCAGGCGGCGATCGTGCCGCTGACTCGGGCGCGCAACATGGAGCCCGAAAAGACCTCGATCAGGGAGGCCCTTGGCCGCGCTCTCTTCCACGCCCATCGCTTCGAGCACGCGGCTCGAGAGTTCGAGGCCGTCGCCAGCGCCGCCCCCACCAACGACTATGCGCTTTTCTGCCTGGGACGCGCCATGCAGCTGATGGGTCGCCATCGCGAGGCTTGCAAGCCGCTTGCCCTGGCATGCTCGCTGCGGCCCGAGCGCGCCGACTACCGGCTCTATCGCGACCGCGCGCGCAAGGCCGCGCACGGCTCCTGAGCATTAGGGCCGTTCTCAAGGCCCACGAACCAAGCGGTGCTATTCTCGACGCACGGCTTTCTCGCCGGCGCCCGTGCCGGCAGTCGTATCTGAAAGTGGGCGCTCGCCCGCTTTTTTTTCGTCGTCAGGAGGTCCCATGACAGCACTCCAAGAAGAGATCGAGCAGCGGCTGGCTGATGCCGAGCCGCAGGTCGAGGTGCTGCTCGCAGAGGTGCTCGGCGGTGGGACGCTGCGCATCTTCATCGACCATCCAGACGGCGTGACGCTCTCGCTGTGCGAACGCGTGAGCGGCCATCTGGCCGACATGCGGGACCGCTACACGCTCGAGGTCTCCTCGCCCGGAAGCGAACGGCCGCTCAGCAAGCCCGACCACTTCCAGCGTTATATAGGCCGCCGCGCGCGTGTACGGGTGCGGGCGGCCCATGAGCAAGAGTGCTCGCCCGGGCGCACGCACGCAGGACAGACCGCCGCGGAGCGCCGGCGCAGCTATACGGGGGAGCTCGTGGGAGCCTCCGACAGCGAGATCACCTTGGCCGCCGAGGGCGGGATCGTCGCGATCCCCTACTCGGACATACGTCGTTGCAACCTCGTCGAGGAGTAGATCCATGTCACGCGAAATCCTTGAGGCCATGCACGCGCTGGCGCGCGAGAAGGGCATCGAGCCGGAGAAGCTGATGATCGCCCTGGAGGACGCGCTGCTCTCTGCATACAAGAAGCAGCCGGGAGCGGCCAAGTATGCGCGCGTGGAAATCGACCGCGAGACCGCCGACTTCCGGGTGATCGAACTGATCATCCCCGAACGGCTGGAGGCGCACCTGATCGTCGAGACGATCGACGAGGAAACCGTCGTGGATCCCGAGACCGGCGAGCTGCGCGAACCGCAGGAACCGGTGATCGACCCCAAGAAGTTCGAGGAGTACCGCGACCAGATCGACGAGCGTGACGTCACGCCCGACGACTTCGGCCGGATCGCCGCGCAGACCGCCAAGCAGGTGATCCTGCAGCGCATCCGCGAGGCCGAGCGCGACATGATGTTCGAGGAATACCGTGACCGCGTCGGCGAGCTCGTGACCGGGATCGTGCAGCAGTCCGACTCCCGCTACACGCTCGTGCAGCTGCGCGAGCGCGTGGAGGCGCTGCTGCCGAAGTCCGAGCAGGTCGACGGCGAGCGCTACGACCACTCCCAGCGGATCAAGGCCGTGATCAAGGAGGTCTCGCCCTCCACCAAGGGCCCCTCGATCATCGTCTCCCGCCGCGACCCCGAGCTGATCAAGCAGCTCTTCGAGCTGGAGGTGCCCGAGATCGCCGACAGCCTGGTGGAGATCGTGGGCGTCGCGCGCGAGCCCGGCTATCGCTCCAAGATCGCGGTTGTCTCGCACACCGATGGAGTGGATCCTGTCGGCGCATGTGTCGGACCGCGCGGCTCGCGTGTGCGCATGGTCGTCTCCGAGCTGCGCGGCGAGAAGATCGACATCATCCCCTTCAACGAAGAGCCGGCCCGCTTCGTGGCCAAGGCGCTCTCACCCGCGCGCGTGCGTGAGGTGCTGGTCGACGACGAGAACAAGCAGGCGACCGTGATCGTGCCCGACGACCAGCTCTCGCTAGCGATCGGCCGCGAAGGCCAGAACGCGCGCCTGGCGGCGCGCCTGACCGGCTGGCGCGTAGACATTCGCTCGGAGACCGAGTTCGCGGCCGAGGAGGCCGAGCAGGGCTATGGCGAGGAGGAGGAGGTCTCCGGCCGCTGCGCCGCGATTCTCTCAAACGGCCGTCGCTGCCCCAACGCCTCGCTGCCGGGCTCGCGCTACTGCGGCCTGGATGCCCATCAGGCGCTCGCGAACATCGACAGCGATCGGGTCGCGGACCTGGCCGGCGGCGAGGATGAGCCCTCGGCCGCCGAGAATGGCTCCGCTGGGACCGAGGAGACCCTGCAGGCGCAGGAGAGCGTGGCCGACAACGCCCCGCGGCAGGAACAAGAGAGCGAGACGGTCGACGCCGGCGCGCAGGAGCCGGCGGCCGAGCTCACCGAGGAGCAGGCGTCATAGCGGGTCACGTGCCGCAGCGCCGGTGCACCGGCTGCGGGCGGATCACAAGCAAGGGCGATCTCGTGCGTCTCGCACTGGCTCGCAAGCCGGGACAGACGCGCGCATCAGCGGTCGTGGTGGACGAGCACGCGCGCCTCGGCGGCCGCGGCGCCTACGTCTGCGCGCACGAGGTCGGCGTCCCCGAGCGCGAGTGCCTGGAGCAGGCGCTACGGCGCGGCTCGATCGTGCGGACGCTGCGCTGCGGCGCGAAGATCGACTCCTCCGACCTCCTAGAATCGGGTTCCCGATGAGCAAGAAGCGCGTGCATGAGATCGCAAAGGAGCAGAACGTCTCCAGCAAGGAGCTGCTCGAGCGTCTGCAGGCCGCCGGCATCGATGCGAAGGCGGCAGCTTCCTCCGTCGACGAGGCCAGCGCGCTGAAGGCGCTTGGCGCAAACGGCGCCGGGAAGACCACCCCGCCGGCGCCAGCCAACACGGGAAATGGTGCCGGTGGCAGCCCGCCTCAGCAGGCGGCGCCGCCTGCTACGCCCAAGGCAGTCCAGCCGCAGCCCGTCGCCCCGGCGACACCGCCGCCGGCAACGCCACAGGCGCAGAGCGCCACCGCGCCGACTGTGCGCGATGGCGGTACGGCCGCGCAGCAGCCGAATGCGCCCGTCGCCCCGGCTGCACCAGCGGGCCAGCAGGCCGGCGAGGACGGCAAGCAGGCGGCCCATGCGCGGCCCACGCGCGACTCCCGCACCGGCGAGCAGGCCCCCGGCGGCGCCAACCGGACCGGCCGCAGGCGCGTTGTGATCGACTCGCAGGCTTCACGACGCCCTGCCGCAGGCGGACCGGCCTCCCAGCCGCCACGCAGGCCGCCGCGCAGAGGCAGGCGCCGCCGCGGCGTCTATGACGAAACGATCGCGCCGCTGGACTCCTCGACCGTGGAAGCGGTCGACCTGATCCGCGTCAACTCCGGCTCGACCGTGAAGGATGTGGCCGAGTATCTCGGCGTGCCGGTGCCCGAGGTGATCAAGAAGCTGATGAGCCTGGGGGAGATGGCGACGCTGACCCAGACGCTCGCCGACGACGCGATCCAGGTGCTGGCCGACGAGTTCGAGAAGAAGATCGAGCTCGTGCACGCCGCAGACGAGGTGGAGCTCGAACCCGAGTTCGAGGATGAGGAGCAGGAGCTCGTCGACCGTCCGCCGGTGGTCACGATCATGGGTCACGTCGATCACGGCAAGACTTCGCTGCTGGACGCGATCCGCAACACCGAGGTGGCGGCGGGGGAGGCAGGCGGCATCACCCAGCACATCGGCGCCTACCAGGTCGGCCACGCCGGCAAGGAGATCACCTTCCTGGACACCCCCGGCCACGAGGCGTTCACCGCGATGCGCGCCCGCGGCGCCCGGGTGACCGACGTCGCGGTGATCGTGGTGGCCGCCGACGACGGCGTGAAGCCCCAGACCGAAGAGGCGATCGACCACGCCAAGGCGGCCGAAGTGCCGATCGTCGTGGCCGTCAACAAGGTGGACAAGGAGGGCGCGCAGCCTGAGCGCGTGCGCAGCGAGATGGCCCAGCACGGCCTGCAACCATCCGACTGGGGCGGAGAAACCGAGTTCGTCGACGTCTCGGCCAAGACCGGCCAAGGCCTCTCCGACCTGCTCGACACGATCCAGGTGGTCTCAGACCTGGAGGAGCTGAAGGCCAACCCGGACGCCGAGGCATCGGGCACCGTGATCGAGTCCAAGCTCGACCCGGGCCGCGGGCCGGTCGTCAGCATCCTGATTCAGCGCGGCACGCTGCACGTGGGCGATGCGCTGGTCGCTGGCGCGCACTATGGGCGCGTGCGAGCGATGAACGACTGGGGCGGCGGGCGGATCAAGCGCGCCATGCCCGGCCAGCCGGTCGAGGTGCTCGGCTTTGACGGCGTGCCCGAGGCCGGCGAGCACATGCGCGCGGTGGAGAACGAGCGCCGGGCGCGCCAGCTTGCCGCCGAACGCGCCACGCGCCTCAAGACAGAGGCGCTGGCACGCCGCTCCGGGCGCAAGATCTCCCTGGAGGACGTCTTCAAGCTCGCCCAGGAAGGCGCGGTCAAGGAGCTTGGCCTCGTGATCAAGGCCGACGTGGCCGGGTCGCTTGAGGCGATTGAGGACGAGATCGCAAAGCTGCCGCAGGACGAGGTCAGCGTGAACGTGATCCACCGCGGCGTCGGCGGCATCAACGAGTCCGACGTGATGCTGGCCGTCGCCTCAGGCGGGCTGATCCTCGCCTTCAACGTGCGGCCCGTAGGCGACGCGCGCCGGCTGGCCGAGCGCGAGGGCGTGGAGATCCGCTCCTACTCGGTCATCTACCGGGCGATCGAAGAGCTGCGCGCTGCGATGCAGGGCATGCTCGATCCCGAGGAGGTCGAGACCTCGGTCGGGCAGGCAGAGGTGCGCCAGCTCTTCCGCGCCTCCAAGATCGGCGTGATCGCCGGCTCCTACGTGACCGAGGGCCATGTGACGCGCGGAATGCGGGTGCGCGTCGTGCGCGAGGGGACCGTCATCTACGACACCACGATCGGGAGCCTGCGACGGTTCAACGAGGACACGCGCGAGGTATCGAGCGGCTACGAGTGCGGCATCGTGCTCACCAACTTCCAGGATCTGCGTGAGGGAGATGTGCTCGAGGCCTACGAGACACGGTTGCGCGAGCGCGAGCTGGCGTAGGGCCCACCCTGCTCCGCCTGCGCGGCCAGTACGATGAGCTCCGACCGGCTGGCTCGCGTGGAGGAGGCGATCCGTGAGGTGATCGCAGATGCGATGGCCGGCGATATCAAGGACCCCCGTGTGGGATTCGTCACCGTGACAGATGTGAGGACCAGCCCTGACCTCAGGCATGCACACGTGCACGTCAGCGTCCTGGGCGACGAGCAGCAGCGCGAGGCCTCGATCGAGGGGTTGCGCAGCGCACATGGCTTCCTACAGCGCCAGATCGCGGCGCAGCTGCGGCTCAAGCGCACACCCACGTTGCAGTTCCATTACGACCAGACAACCGATAATGCAATGCGCATCGAATCGCTGATGCGCCAGGAGGAGCAATGAGCCTTGGCGACGCGCAAGCGCGCGCGCAGGTGCTGGAACGGCTGCAGGCAGACTCCTCCTTCCTGCTGGCCACGCACGAGGCGCCGGACGGCGACGCGTTGGGATCGCTGCTTGCGATGCACGGTCTGCTGATCGCGCTGGGCAAGCAGGCCGAGATGTTCATCTCGCCCAGCGACCTGCCGCTGCCCTATGAGTACAGCTTCTTCGACACGCCCCGCACGATTCAGGCGCCGCCGGCGGACATCGCCACGCGCACCGTGATCCTGCTCGACTGCGGGAACATCGATCGCAACTCCGCCGACGTGCTGCGCGACGGGCGCCACCTGATCAACATCGACCACCACCACGACAACACCGGCTTCGGGACGTTGAACTACGTGGTCCCGAGCGCCTCGTGCACCGCGGAGATCGTCTGGGAGCTGATGCACGATCTCGGCATCGCTGCGCACGGGCGAATCGCGGAAGCGCTCTACGTGGCGCTGATCACCGACACCGGCCGCTTCATGTACGAGAACACCGGGCCGCGCGCGCACCAGATGGCGGCCGAGCTGATAGAGGCCGGAGTGGACGTGCAGGGCATCTACCGCCGGCTGTTCGAGGAGATGCCGCTGGCCAAGCTGCAGCTGCTCGCGCGTGCCCTGGCCAGCGTGCGCAGCTACGATCAGGGCCGGCTCACGCTAGCTTCGATCACGCTCGATGACCTGCGGGCCACCGGCGCGAAGGAGAGCCATCACGAGGGCATCGTCGACCAGTTGCGCGCCGTGCGCGGCACGAAGGTCGCGGCGCTCGTGCGGGAGGTCGAGGCGATCGACGGCTCGCTGCGCCGCAAGGTCTCGCTGCGAGCCACCGACGAAGAGTTCGACGTCTCGGCGATCGCGCGCATCGAAGGCGGTGGCGGCCATCGCCGCGCGGCCGGCTTCACCACCGATCTCGACGTGCAGGAGATCGCTGCGCTGCTGCGGCGCGAGATCGCCCTGCGCCTGGACGGCGAGCACGCCGCCGCCATCTCTTCATAGGCCCCGTGGCCGAGCCCGCGGAGGGGATCCTCCAAATCGACAAGCCCGCCGGCATGACCTCCCACGACGTGGTTGCCGCGGTCAGGCATCGGCTCGGTGGAGTCAAGACCGGGCACGCCGGCACGCTCGATCCGTTCGCGACCGGTCTGCTGCTGGTGCTGCTCGGCAGGGCCACCAAGCTGCAGGACCGGCTGATGGGCCTGCCAAAGGCATACGAGACGCTTGCGATACTTGGCGCACGTTCGAGCACCGGCGACCCCGAGGGTGAGATCGAGCAGACTGGAAGCATGCCAGCCGACCCGCCGCCGCTGCCTACGGGCGAGGTGATGCAGCGGCCGCCGATCTACTCGGCAATCAAGATCGAAGGGGAGCGCGCCTACAAGCGCGCACGGCGGGGCGAGAGCTTTGCGATGCCGCCGCGGATCGTGACCGTGTACCGCTTCGAGCAGACCTGGCGCCAGGGGGAGCGGGCGCGGTTTGAGATCGAGTGCTCCTCGGGCACCTACGTGCGCTCGCTGATCGCAGACCTCGACGACGCCTACTGCCTGGAGCTGCGCCGCACCCGGATCGGGCCATTCGACGTCGCCGATGCCGTGGCGCCGCCGCGGCGCGGAGAGCCATGGAGCGCGCCTCAACCGTTCACGATCGAGCACGTGCGCGCGCTGCTCCAATAACCTTGACGCTGTGAAGATCGTCTCTCTGCCCGACGTGAGCAGGGCGCAGCGCAGGGTGGCGGTCGGCACCTTTGACGGGGTGCACCTCGGTCACCGCGAGGTGATCGCCGGTTGCGACAGCGTGCTGACCTTCGAACCGCACCCGGTCTCCGTGGTGGCGCCCGCGCACGCGCCGAAGCTGCTCACCGACCTGCCCCGCAAGGCGGCGCTGATCGAGGCGCTGGGCGTTGCGGAGCTGATCGTGATCCCATTCGATCAGCAGTTCGCGAGCCTGGAGGCAGCGGCGTTCGTTGAGGATGTGCTGGTGGGCGCGCTCGGCGCCGTCCATGTCTCGGTGGGCGAGAACTTCAGGTTCGGCCACCGCGCCCAGGGCAACGTGGAGCTGCTGCGGGCTGACTCGCGCTTCACCACAACCGTGCACCCGCTGCTGGAAATAGACGGCGAGATCGTCTCCTCCAGCCACATCCGTGGCTTGGTTGCGGCCGGCGAGGTTGAACACGCTGCCCGCTTCCTGGGGGCTCCATTCATGCTCGCGGGCGAGGTGGTGCATGGCGATGAGCGAGGACGCGAACTCGGCTTCCCGACGGCAAATCTGGTGCCGGACGACCGCCTGGCTTGTCCCGGCCACGGCGTCTACGCCTGCCGCGCGGGCGAGCAGCTGGCGGCTGTGAGTATCGGCGTGCGGCCGACCTTCGACACCGGCAGGGCCGAGCTGGTCGAGGCCTACCTGCTCGACTTCCAAGGCGACCTCTATGGCAGTACGCTGGAGCTGAGCTTCCTGGAGCGGCTGCGAGGGGAGCGCAGGTTCGAGAGCGCGGAGGCGCTGGTGCAGCAGATGCAGCTCGATGTGCAGCGCACCCGCGAGATCGCGGCGGCGCGCGAGCGCGACTAGGTGACCTGCCCAGCCGGCCTGCTAGCCTGTGCGGCCGCATGCCGCTGACCACCGACAGAAAGCACGAGCTCGCCACCCAGTACGGCGCCCACGAGGGCGACGTCGGCGGCACCAAGGTTCAGATCGCGATGCTGACCGAGCGCATCAACCACCTTAACGACAGCCACCTGCGTGAACAGCGCAAGGACCACCACTCCCGCCGCGGGCTGCTGAAGCTGGTCGGCCGCCGCCGCCGCCTGCTCGACTACCTGCAGCGCAACGACCTCGAGGGGTACCGTGCGCTGATCAAGGACCTCGGTCTGCGGAAGTGATCCTGGACGGCCGATGACCTGCGCTCAGCATTGTCCTCGGTCGCTCGCGTACCACTACGTACGCCACGCTCCCTGCGTTCGCGCTGCGCTTGGTCCTCGACCGTCCAGCCAAGAGCGGTGAGCGTCCTGCCCGCCGGCACGCAGGTCCCGAGCTTCACGCTTACGCGGGAAGACTCCGAGAAGCTCACCGAGCAGGACCTGCAGGGGGTCACGACGATCCTCGTCTTCTACCCGTTCGCCTTCAGCCCCGTCTGCACCGACCAGCTGCAGATATACGAAGGCGTGCTCGATCAGCTCACCGGCAACGGCGAGAAGATCTACGGCGTCTCCTGCGATTCCACCTGGGCGCAGCAGGCGTTTCGCGAGAAGCTCGGGGTCTCAATCCCGCAGCTCTCGGACTTCGAGCCCAAGGGCGCGGCCTGCGAGGCCTTCGGCGTGCTGCATGAGGGCGGGTTCGCCCAGCGTGCGCTCCTGATCACAGGACCCGACGGCGTGGTGCGCTGGAGCTACCAGGCGCCATCGCCCGCTGAGCTGCCCAGCGCCGAGCTGCTGCTGGACGGCCTGCGGTCCATCTGAGCGTCGCCGCCACGCATCCCTGCTGCGATTGGCCCTGCGCGGTCCGCTAAGCTGCTTGGCGCATTCGGAATAGATAACTGAGAAGAGCGCTCCGCCGACCGAAGGGCGGAGAGGAAAGCAGAGGACATATGAGCAGTGACTCCGTCACTCGGGTCTCCGTAGAGATCGCTGGCAGCGAGATCTCCTTCGAGACCGGCAGGATGGCCAAGCAGGCCTCCGGAGCAGTCGTCGTGCGGCAGGGCGACACGATGGTGCTGGCGACCGCAACGGCGGGCGGCAAGCGCGACATCGACTTCATGCCGCTGACCGTGGACGTGGAGGAGCGGATGTACGCCGCGGGCAAGATCCCCGGCTCCTTCTTCAAGCGCGAGGGCCGCTCCGGTGAGAAGGCGACGCTGACTGCGCGCATGATCGACCGGCCGCTGCGGCCGCTGTTCGACAAATCCTGGCGCCACGACACCCACCTGGTCGCGATCCCGCTGTCGGTGGACCACGTCCACCCCTACGACATCCTGGCGATGAACGGCGCCTCCGCGGCGCTGATGATTTCCAGCGTGCCCTTCGAGGGCCCTGTCGGCGCGGTGCGGATCGGCAAGATCGACGGTGACTTCGTCGTCAACCCGCCGGAGCCGACGCTGAGCGCCGAAGGCGCAGAGGAGGATGGCGCCGCGGTCTCCGACCTGGATCTGATCGTGGCCGGCACAGAAGACGCGATCCTGATGGTCGAGGCCGGCGCCAACGAGATCTCCGAGGCGGAGATCCTCGACGCGCTTGACATCGCCCACAGCGAGATCAAGAAGATCTGTCAGATCCAGCGGGATCTGGCTGCGAAGATCGCCCCGGAGAAGATTCCCGTCGATGCGCTGCAGATCGATCAGGATCTGCTTGCGCAGATCAAGGCCTCCCACGGCGCCGCGCTGGACGCCGCCACCCAAGTCGTCGAGAAGCTCGAGCGTCAGAACGCGATCGAGGCGGTCGGCGAGGCGATCCTCGAGCAGTACGGATCGCCGGCTCCGGAAGGCGCAGGCGAGGAGCAGGTCAAGGCCGCCTCGCAGCGCCGCGCGGCCGCGAAGCAGATCTTCGACCACCTTGAGAAGACGATCATCCGCGGGCGGATCGCGGTCGATAAGAAGCGCCCGGACGGCCGCGCTGCCGACGAGATCCGCGACATCTCGATCGAGGTGGGGGTGACTCCGCGCACGCACGGCTCGGCGCTGTTCACGCGCGGGCAGACGCAGGCGCTCTCGGTCGCAGCGCTGGGCACGCTCAAGGAGGAGATGCGCCTGGACACGCTCGGCCTGCAGACCAAGAAGTATTACTTCCACCACTACAACTTCCCGCCCTTCTCGGTGGGCGAGACCGGCCGTCTTGGCCCCAAGCGGCGTGACATCGGCCACGGCGCGCTGGCCGAGCGGGCGCTGGTCGCGGTCGTGCCCTCGATCGAGGAGTTCCCCTACACCGTGCGCGTGGTCTCCGACATCCTGGAGTCAAACGGCTCCTCCTCGATGGCTTCGGTCTGCGGCTCCTCGCTTTCGCTGATGGACGCGGGCGTGCCGATCAAGCGTCCGGTCGCCGGGATCGCGATGGGGCTGATCAAGGAGGGCGATGACTACATCGTCCTGACCGACATCGCTGGCGTCGAGGATCACCTCGGCGACATGGACTTCAAGGTCGCCGGCACCGAGCAGGGCATCACCGCGCTGCAGATGGACATCAAGATCTCGGGCGTCACGTTCGAGATCCTGCGCGATGCGCTCGGGCAGGCAAAGCGCGCACGGACACACATCCTGGGTCTGATGGCCGACGCGATCGGCGGCCCGCGCGAGCAGCTCTCCCAGTGGGCGCCGCGGATTCAGACGATCCAGATCGACCCGAGCCAGATCGGGCTTTTGATCGGCAAGGGCGGAGAAACGATCCGCGGGCTCTCGGAGGAGTTCGAGTCCCAGATCGACGTCAACGACGAGGGCCAGGTGCTGATCTACTCCGCTAACGGCGAGCTGTCCGATCAGCTGCTGGAGCGGATCAGGATGATGATGAAGGAGGTCGAGGTCGGCGACGAATACACCGGCAAGGTCGTAAAGACCACGACCTTCGGCGCATTCGTCGAGCTCGCGAAGGGCACCGACGGCCTGCTGCACATATCAAATGTCGCGCCCGGGCGTCGCGTCGACACGGTGGAGGAGGTTCTCAACCGCGGCGACGAGGTTCAGGTGCGCGTGGTCGAGGTCGACCGCGAGCGCGGCCGCATCGGCCTGCGCCTGGCCGAGGATCCCGATGTCGCCGGCAAGAGCGTCGAGGAGCTTGCAGCGGTCGGCACCGGCGGAGGAGGCCGCGAGGGCGGCGAGCGTCGCTCCTCGGGCAACGGCCGTCCCGACGGTCCGCGCCGCAGCGATCGCGGCTCCGGCCGTCCTCGGCACGGGGCAGGCAGAGATCGCTGAGGGCGTGAGCCCTGAGGCGGAGCACAGGCTGAGCACGCTGCCGGGCGGCGTGCAGGTGGTCACCGAACGCGTCGGCAGCGTGCGCTCGGTGGCCATCGGCTGCCTGATCCACGCGGGGTCGAGCTTCGAGCCGACTCCGCAGGCAGGCATCTCGCATCTGCTGGAGCACATGCTCTTCCGCGGCACAGAGCGCTACGGCTCACAGGAGGTCGACCAGATCTTCGACGCGATGGGCTCAGAGCTCGACGCCCAGACAGACAGAGAGACCACCGCACTCTCAACGCGCGTGCTCGACCGCCACGTGGAGCGGGCGTTCGATGTGATGGGGCAAATGCTCTGGCACCCGAAGCTGGAGGACCTGCAAGCCGAGCGCGAGGTGGTGATCGAAGAGATCGCGATGTACGAGGACGACCCGCAGGAGCGCATCTTCGACGTGCTTGGCGAAGCAATCTTCGGCGAGCACCCGCTCGGGCGCCCGGTGATCGGCAACGCGCAAAGCGTCGGCGCGCTCCAGGAGCGTGACCTGCGCGATTATCACGACACGCACTACCTGCCGGCCAACGTCGTGATCGCCGCCGCCGGATCGATCGAGCACGAGCAGATGGTGGAGCTGGTGAGCAGCGTTGTGCCCGCTCGGGAATTGAAAGCCGAGCAGCTGCGTACTGCGGTGCCGCCGCCGCACCCAAGCCGCCGGGTGCGCTTCATCGCCAAGGACACCGAGCAGTACCACTTCTGCATCGGTGGCCCCGGAATCGCGCGCTCCGATGAGCGCCGCTTTGCGCTGAGAGTGATGGACGTGATCCTTGGCGCCGGCCCCTCATCGCGCATGTTCCAGGAGGTGCGCGAGCGGCGCGGGCTGGCCTATGCGGTCTTCTCCTTCTCCGGTCTATATGAGCAGACGGGCGAGATCGGCATCTACGTAGGCACGCGCCCGGACAACCTCGCCCAAACGGTCGCGACGATCGCCGCCGAGCTTGCGCGGTTTGTGGAACATCCCGCCGACGCGGCCGAGCTCGATCGTGCGCGCGAGAACGTGAAGGGCCGGATGGCGCTGGCGATGGAGTCGACGGGCGTGAGGATGGCGCGCTTGGGAGCCTCGATCCTGCATGATCTGCCGCTGCTCAGCCTCGAGGAGTCGATGGCAAAGGTGGACGCCGTCGGCATCGAGGACCTGCGCGAGCTGGCGGGGGAGCTGCTGCACCTGCCGGATCTCTCGATCGCGGCGATCGGCCCTGATGAGGGTGAGCTGGAACGCGCGCTGCGCAGCCTGGAAGCGGTGGTGGCGTGATCCGCGTCGCCGTCGCTGGTGCCGCAGGGCGGATGGGGCAGGCCAGCTGCGAGGCCGTGGCGGCGGCGGAGGACATGGAGCTTGTGGCGCAGGCGGACCCGGCGCTTGGCGTCTCCTTGCAGCAGGCGTTGGAGCAGCGGCCTGAGGTGGTCGTGGACTTCACGCGCCCGGACACGGCGCTGCCCAATGCGCTCGCCTGCCTGGAGGTTGGAGTGCACGTCGTGATCGGCACCACCGGCTTTGACATGGGCTCGCTGCGGGAAGCGTGCCTGCGCGTGAAGGCGAACGCCTTCGTGGCGCCGAATTTCGCGATCGGCGCCGTGCTGATGATGCGCTTTGCGGCGCAGGCGGCGCAGCACATGGACGCCGCCGAGATCATCGAGCTGCATCACGACGCCAAGCTCGACGCGCCCAGCGGCACGGCAGCACGCACGGCGGAGCTGATGGCCAAGGCCAGCGGTAGGCCGCAGCCGCCGATCCATTCCGTGCGGCTGCCAGGGCTGGTCGCCCACCAGGAGGTAATCCTCGGCGCGCTCGGCCAGACGCTCACGATCCGCCACGACTCGATCGACCGTCGCTCGTTCATGCCCGGCGTGCTGCTAGCGATCAGGAAGGTCGGAGCGCTACCGCAATCGCCGGTGATCGGCTTGGAGCACCTGCTCTTCGATCGGGATCCGCGGGAGGGCATGGGATAATGCCCGGGATGGATCTGGGAACGGTGCTCACCGCGATCGTCACGCCCTTCGATGAGGAGGGGAAGGTCGACGCTGAGAGCTTCGTGGCGCTGATGCACCACCTCGCGGCGCATGGCTCCGAAGGCTTTGTGGTCTGTGGCACGACCGGCGAGGCCGCGACGCTCGACGACGAGGAGCACCTTGGGCTGATCGAGCTCGCGGTCAAAGAGCGCCCGGCCGGCGTGAGCATCATCGGCGGCACCGGCTCAAACGACACCACGCACGCCGTCAAGCTGACTAGGCGCGCGACCGACCTTGGCGTGGATGCCACGCTCAGCGTCACGCCGTACTACAACCGGCCGAGCCCGCTGGGCATCACGCGCCACTACGAAGAGGTCGCCAAGGCGACCGACCGACCGATCCTGCTCTACAACATCCCCGCCCGCACGGGGACGAACATGCCGCCGCAGCTGCTTGAGCGGCTGGCTCAGATCGAGCACATCGACGGCGTCAAGCAGTCCAACCCCAGCGAGCTGCAACCGATCGACGGCTTGGATCTCTACGCCGGCGACAACGAGACCTTCGCGCAGACTCTGGACATGGGCGGCGCCGGCGGAATCCTGGTCGCCACTCACGTGGTCGGCGATCAGATGAACGAGATGGCGCGCGACCAGCACCGCCGGCATGAGATCGACGCCTCGCTGCAGGACGTCTACAAGACGCTGTTCATGACCGCCAGCCCGACCTGCACCAAGGCGGCGTTGAACCTGCTCGGCCACAAAGTCGGCGGTCTGCGGCTGCCGCTGGTGGAGGCAACCGAGGAAGAGCTGGCGCTCGTGAGGGCGATGCTGGAGCGCCACGGACTGTTGTCCGCGAGCACCGCTGCATGAGCGCGGGCGTGAAGGTCCTACCGCTCGGCGGCCTGGGCGAGATCGGCAAGAACATGACCGTCGTTGAGCACGACGGCAGAATCGTCGTGGTCGATGTGGGCCTGCGCTTCCCGACGCCGGAGATGGTCGGGATCGATCTGGTGTTGCCCGACTTCTCCTATCTGCGCGAGCGTGCCCGCGACATCGAGGCGATCGTGATCACGCACGGCCACGAGGACCACATCGGTGCGCTGCCGTGGGTGATCCGCGAGCTTGCTCAGCTGCACGAGCCGCCACCCATCTACGGCGGCCCGCTCACGATCGCGATGGCCGAGTCAAAGCTGGAAGAGCATCGCCTCAAGGACGTCGAGCTGATCGAGGTCGACCCAGGGGAGGCGCTGGACCTCGGCCCCTTCGAGCTTGAGCTCGTGCACATGACCCACTCGATCCCGGACTCATGCGCCGTTGCGCTCGGGACCGAGCTCGGCACCGTGCTGATCACCGGCGACTACAAGTTCGACCAGACTCCGGTCGACGGCCCGCCCGCGGACGTCTCGCGGCTGGCGGAGCTCGGCAGGGAAGGGGTGCTGCTGCTCGGCGGCGACTCGACCAACGTCGACCGCAAGGGCTTCTCGCCTTCTGAGTCGGAAGTCGGCAGGCATCTGCAGGAGACCTTCTCGCGCTGTGAGGGGCGGATCGTGGTCACGAGCTTCGCCTCCAACATCCACCGCGTGCAGCAGGTGGTGGACGCCGCGGAGGCGCTGGATCGCAAGGTGGTGCTCGTCGGGCGCTCGATGCGCAAGAACGTCTCGATCGGGCGGCGCCTTGGCCACATCGACATCCCCGACGGCATGCTCGTCAACCCGCGCGAGCTGACCGACTTCGCCGACGAGCGGATCGTGATCATCTCGACGGGCTCCCAGGGCGAGCCGCTCTCGGCGCTGCGGCGGATGGCCTACCGTGACCATCCCCAGGTGCAGCTCAAGGACGGCGACACCGTCGTCTTCTCAGCCACCCCCGTGCCTGGAAACGAGCGCGCGGTCAACGAGACGATCGACCGGCTCTACCACATCGGCTGCGACGTGATCACCACGCGCGAGGCGCCCATCCACGCCTCAGGTCACGGCCACGCCGAGGAGATCAAGCTGATGCTCAACCTTGTAAAGCCGCGTTACGTGCTGCCGATGCACGGTGACTTCAAGCGCCTGCGGATGCACGCCGAGCTGGCCGAGGCGGTCGGCATCGACCCCGAGCACGTCTTCCAGGCCGACAACGGGCTGCCGCTGATGATCGACGAGCGCGGCGCACGCCTTGGTCAGCGCGAGCACTCGGGGATGATCTTCGTCGACGGAGTGGAGATCGGCGATGTGGCCGACGTGGCGCTGCGCGACCGGCGGATGCTCTCCGCCGACGGCATCTTCGTCGTGGTGGTAACGATCGCCGAGCAAGACGGCAGCTCGGTCGCCGACCCGGAGGTGATCTTCCGCGGCGTGCCGTTCCTCGATCAGGCCGGCGATCTGGTGGAGGAGATCAGGCAGGCGGCGCGCGAGACGCTGGAGCGAGCTGCCGCGGAGGAGGGCATCCGCGAGATCGACCTGCTCCAGCAGATGCTGCACGACGATCTAGCCAAGCTGGTCTACGACCGGCTGCGCCGAAGGCCGATGGTCCTGCCTGTCGTCGTCGAGGTTTGAGCAGGACGGCGCCTGACCGAAGTCGGGAGACACTTGCCTTCGGCTCGCATCCCCGTTTCGGCCAGCGCCAGGCGGCGTCCTCACTCGCTCAGGTGCTGAGCACATCACGCTCGCTGCGTTCTTGCCTGACTTGCTCATCCACCGTCCTGGATGCGCTCGGCAGCTCGACGACGAAACGCGCGCCGCGCGGCTCGCGGTCGGGGTGCACGTCTTCCACGCGCACGCTGCCGCCGTGGGACTCGGCGACTGCCTTGACGATCGCAAGGCCAAGGCCGAACGATCCGCCGCGATCGCCTGCGCCCCGCACGAAGCGTTCGAACAGGCTGCTGCGTAGGCGCTCGGGGACTCCCGGGCCATCGTCCTCCACGACGAGCTCGGCACGACCTACTCCGGCCGAGCGGGTCAACACCCGGATCTCCGTGCCGGGCGGGGTATGGCGCACCGCGTTCTCGATCAGGTTGATGGCAGCCCGCAGGATCTCGTCGCGCGCGGCCTGCACGCTCGCTGGCTTGACGTCGAGCGAGATTTCGTGCGTGGCGCTCATTGGGCCAAGCTCGGCCGCTGCCTCGATCCCGACCTGAGCCAGATCGACGCGTTCGCGCTTGACCACGCCGCCAACGTCAGCACGCGCGAGCAGCAGCAGGTCGGCGACAAGGCGTCGCATGCGCTGAGAAGAGCGCAGTGCGGAGCGGGCTGCGTCGGCCTCTTCGCCCCGTAGCGATTCGGCAAGCAGCTCCAGATTGGCCAGGACGCTGGTAAGCGGCGTGCGCAGCTCGTGCGAGGCGTCCGCGACGAACCTGCGCTGGCGATCCAGCATCGCTTCGGTTTCGGTATGCGCGGAGTCGAGCTCGTGGAGCATCCCCTGCAGCGTTCGCGCGAGCTCGCCCACCTCATCTTCGGCTTGCGGCTTTGGCAGCGTGAGAGAAGGGTCGCGGGTGCGGGCGATCTCGGCGGCGCTGCTGGTCAGCTGGGCGATCGGGAACATCGCGCGGCGAGCGATCACCATTCCCGCCAGCAGAGCGAGGCCGGTGCCCGCCAGTACGCCGAGCACTAGCAGCAGCTCAACGCGGGCGATCGTAGAGTCAACCGCCGAGAGCGGACGAGCATACTGCAAGATCAGTTTGCCACCTTCAGTGCCATTGCTGCTGGCGAGGGCCACTTCACGGCTGACGACGAGGTATCCGTGAGTCGCGAACGGGGCGCCGAAGCGCGGCGCCCCCAACCAAGGGGCCCCCGCCGGCGCCTGTTCGAGCAACTGGCCGGTCAGATAGAACAACTTCACCACCGCGCCCTGCTCCGTGGCGACCGACCGCAGCGACGGTTCCGTCTTCAGCGACCTTTCGCCGCTCGAATTGGTGATGATCTGAAACCGCAGCTCTCCCGGCAGCCTCGTGCCGGCTTGTTCTACCTCGTTGTAGAAATCGGCGCGGATCCGATGGATCGTCAGTGACCCCACGACCAGCGCGAAAGAGAACAGGATGACGAAGGTCAGCAGCGCCGACACCGCCGCCAGGCGCGTGCGTATCGGCAGGCGGTCGAACGCCGCCTGGCAGCGCTCGCCGGCGTCGCGCAGCCTACGCGCGAAGGACGTAGCCGGCTCCTCTGATCGTGTGCAGCAGCCGCGGCTCGCCCTCGGCCTCCAGCTTGCGGCGCAGGTTCGAGACGAACACCTCGATCGTGTTGGTGGTCGAGAACGGGTCGTAGCCCCACACCTCGTCAAGCAGCCGCTGGCGGGAGATCACGATCCGCTCGTTTCGCATCAGATACTCGAGCAGTTCAAACTCGCGCTGGGTCAGCTCGATCATCCGCTCGCCGCGCATCACTTCGTGCGTGTCCACGTTGAGCGACAGGTCGCCGACCTTCAGCGGCGCCGAGCCGCGCGGCGGGCGCCGCCGCAGCAGCGCACGCATACGCGCCAACAGCTCCTGGCGCTCGAAGGGCTTGACCAGGTAGTCGTCCGCGCCGGCGTCCAGGCCCTCGACTCGGGACTCCAGCGCGTCCCGCGCGGTGAGAATCAGGATCGGGACGTCGTCTGACTCGCGCAGCGTCTTGGCCACGTCGATCCCGTCGATCTGCGGCAGGCCGAGATCGAGGATCACCAGGTCCGGCGCAAAGGAGCGGCCCTGCTCCAGCGCGACGTGCCCATCGCCGGCGATGCGCACGTCATAGCCCTCCATGCGCAGTGAGCGCTGGAGCGCCTGGGCGATGTCTTCGTCGTCCTCGACGACGAGCACTCTTGGTGATCGGGCGTAGTCGGTCATGCTCGCAACAATGTGTACACAGACCCAGTAAAGCGATGGTAAGGGGTTAAGCCCTAAAGCAGGGGCCGGGCCGCAGGCGTCGAAGCTCACGCAGAGGATGCCAGCCAGCACGAAGCGAAGAAGCACCGCACGAGGCGGCACGCGCGGCGTTGCCCGCGGTCGTGGTCGTGCCCGCAAGCGCACGCCGGCCGAGCGTTTGATGGGCTGGCTTGGTATTGGAACCCGCCCACCCGTCCCGCGCCTGCCCGTCCTGGATCAGCGCCAGCGCGACGTGCTGGGGCTCGCGCTGCTTGCCGTCGGGGTGTTTCTGGGCTTCGTCCTTTACGGCGGCTGGAATGGCGGGAGCGCAGGCAAAGCGCTCTCCGCCGCGCTCGGCTTCATCGTCGGTGGCGCGCGCATCCTCGCGCCTGCCGCCGCGATCGCAGCGGGCGGGGTGCTGCTCTGCACACCCTTGATGCCGCCGACCAAGCCACTGCGGACCGGCTCCATCTGTCTCTTTGCGGCGATCGTGCTTGCGCTGGCGGCGGGCACCCTCGGCGTCAACGACGGTCAGCGCACCGCCGGTTCTCACTGGTCGGCGAGCTTCCTGGAGCACCGTGGCGGCGTCTTCGGCCAGGCGATCTACGAAGTGACTCATCGGCTTGTGCAGCAGGTGGGCGTTGACATCCTCGTCGTGTTCCTGCTGATCGTCGGCCTGGTACTCCTCACCGGCGCCTCGATCGCAACGGCGCTGCGCAGTGCGGGCGGCGGGCTGATCGACACTACGCGGGTCGTGCGGCGGATGGCGAGCAGCGAGCGGGAGCCCCCGGCCGGACGGCAGGCGGCGCCCGATCAGCGGCAGGGGGTGCTGCCGGTCGAGGCGGAGGGCTGGCCGACCGCGCGCCGCGGCGACGAGCAGGACGCCCACGAGCTGGCGCCGCCCGACCCCGAGCCCGACAAGCTGATCGTGCGCGCCACCCACGTGGAGGCGCCGTCGCTGGACGGCGTCACCGCCGATACCGATCCGTGGGGGCAGGACGAGCCCGAGGAGGCGCAAAACGAAGCGCATGCCACACCGGATGGGCCGGTGCATGAGCCCGCGGTCGAGTCCGCACCTGGCAAGCCCGATCGCGACGCGCAGCTGGCCATCGACCCCGAGAGCCTGACGCCCCAGGGCCGCCTGCGCGAGGTGGTCACCGGCGACCCCGACTTCGTCTGGAAGATGCCCGAGCCGACCAAGGTGCTCTCGCGCTCGGCGGCAGACCAGTCCGCCCCGGACGTCGCCGGTCAGCAGAAGACCGCCGGCTCCCTGGTGGAGGCGCTCGGCCACTTCGGGGTGCAGGCCAAGGTGATCGGCACCGTCGCAGGGCCGCATATCACCCGCTACGAACTGCGCTTGGCGCCCGGCATCAAGGTGGGCAAGGTCGCGCAGCTGAAGGACGACCTCGCCTACGCGCTGGCGGCGACGGACATCCGCATTCTCGCGCCGATCCCAGGCAAGCAGGCAGTCGGCGTCGAGGTGCCAAACGCCAAGCGGCGGATCGTGCGTCTCGGCGACGTCTTCCAGCAGCCGCCGGCCGACTGGTCCCCGCTCACCGTCTGGCTGGGCAAGGACATCGCGGGCAAGGCGATCGGGGCCGACCTGGCCAAGATGCCGCATCTGCTGGTCGCAGGCACCACCGGCGCCGGCAAGTCGGGCGCGATCAACGCGATGCTCTCGAGCGTCCTGCTGCGCGCCACGCCGCACGAAGTGCGGATGGTGCTCGTGGACCCCAAGCAGGTCGAGCTCAACCATTACGAGTCGATACCGCATCTGCTCACGCCGGTGATCACGAGCCCGAAGATGGCCGCCAACGCGCTGCAGAACCTCGTCCGCGAGATGGAGCAGCGCTACGGGATCATGTCGCTTGCTCGCACGCGCAGCCTGATCGAGCTCAACCGCGCGCGCGAGCAGCGCGACGAGCCGCCGCTGCCATACATCCTCTGCGTGATCGACGAGCTCGCGGACTTGATGATGGTCGCGCCCGCCGACGTGGAGGACTCGATCATCCGCCTCGCGCAGAAGGCGCGTGCCGTGGGCATCCATCTCGTGCTTGCCACCCAGAGCCCGCGCGTGGACGTGATCACGGGCATGATCAAGGCCAACGTGCCCTCGCGTATTGCTTTTGCGGTCTCCAGCCAGACCGACTCGCGCGTGATCCTGGACCAGAACGGCGCCGAGTCGTTGCTGGGGCAGGGCGACATGCTCTTCTCGCCGGTGGGAAGCTCGCGCCTGCAGCGCATCCAGGGCGCATACATCGACGAGGCGCAGATCGCCAAGCTGACCGAGATGTGGAGAAAGCAGGGAGAGCCGGAGCTGCGCGAGGAGCTGTTGGAGGAGGTCGAGCCGGCAGGGGCGGAGGGCGGCGAGTCCTCAGACGAGCTCGATCCGAACGAGGATCCGCTGCTTTCCGACGCTATCCGCCTGGTGGCTGAGATGCAGACCGCCTCCACTTCGATGCTGCAGCGCCGGCTGCGCCTGGGCTACACCCGCGCCGGCCGCCTGATCGACATGCTCGAGCGCCGCGGCGTGATCTCCGGCTATGAAGGCTCAAAGCCACGGCAGGTGCTGATCGGCGAGGCCGACGTGCCACGCGTGCTCGCCGCGCTGGCAGAGGCGTCCTCGCGGGTCTGATTCAAAGCTTGCACGCGGTTTATCGGTGCGCCTTGCGACCGGTTAACCATTAGCCTTCTGTGCGGATATGCCCGAGATCGGTGCAACGCTGCGCGAAGCGCGAATGCGCGCGCGTATCGACGTGTCTGAGATCGAGGCTCAGACGAAGATCAGGGCGCGCTACCTGCGCGCGCTGGAGAACGAAGAGTGGGACCTGCTGCCAGGTCCGACCTTCATCAAGAGCTTCCTGCGCACCTACGCAACCGCGCTGGGGTTGGACGGCAAGGCGCTAGTAGAAGAATATCGCGTCAACTTCGAGCAGCCGGGTGAGCAAGAGCTGCAGCCGATCAGCCATCAGCGACGCCAAGCGCGTCCCGGCGGCGATATGGGCAGCGCCCCGTCGGGTGCAGGCCCATCGCGCGGCTACGTGGTGACGGTGGGCCTGATCGGGCTGCTGATCGTGATCCTTGTGGTCGGCCTGCTGACCCGCGGCTCCTCGCCCAAGAAAACGACTGGATCTGGCCAGCGTGCCGAAAGCCACAAGACGAGCAACCAGCGCCATTCGCACCTGCCGCGCCGCAGCCGTCCGGGCACGACCAGCCTCGCGAGTGACGAAGTGAGCGTTTCGCTGCAGGCCACGGCGCCAGTATGGGTGTGCCTGATAAACGGCGCCCAGCAGAAGCTGGTTCCCGGTGTGGACCTGCAGGCCGGCCAGCGCAGCGGGCCCTTCCACGCCAAGCGCTTCGAAATCACGCTCGGCAACGCGTCGGTGAGCATGACCGTGAATGGAGCGGCCGTGAGCGTGCCCGAGTCCACGAGCGCGATCGGCTATGCCATCGGCCCGCGTGGCACGACTCCGCTTGCGGCGGGCCGCGGACCGACCTGCGCATGATCCGCGCAGGCATCCTGGTCACCGGCACGGAGGTGCTCTCCGGCGCCGTCACCGATCGAAACGGCCCGTGGCTCTCGCGCGAGCTCTACGCGCTTGGCGTTGAGGTGGCGGAGATCCTGATAGTCGGCGATCGCCCATCGGACATCCGAGAGGGGCTCTCGTTGATGGAGGGTCAGGGCCTGCAGCTGATCGTCGCCAGCGGCGGGCTGGGGCCGACCGCAGACGACCTGACCGTCGAGACAGTGGCCTGCCACCTCGGCCTGGAGCTGTTCACCGACACCGCCCTGGAGGCCCGCATCGAGCAGATCGTGGCACCGCTGCGGCAGCGCCGCGGGGTGGATGAGCAGGCGCTGCGGGCCGGCAACAGCAAGCAGGCCACCGTGCCACGGGGCGCTGGCGTGCTGGAGCCGGTCGGCACCGCGCCGGGACTGGTGATTCCGCCTGCGCATCCCGACGGGCCGATCGTGGTGGTGCTGCCCGGCCCTCCGCGAGAGCTACAGCCGATGTGGACCACCGCGCTGGATGTGGAGCCGCTGCGCGGCCTGCTGCGCAGCGTGCAGCAGGGCCAGGTGCACACGATGCGCCTGTTCGGGGTGCCGGAGTCGCAGCTGGCACAGACGCTGCGGCAGGCGCAACGGGACGGGGTGCGGCTCGCCGAGCTGGAGGTCACCACCTGCCAGCACCGCGGCGAGCTGGAGATCACCACCCGCCTGCGAGACGCAGACGCTCCGATCTACGCCGACCTGCAGAGGTTCATCGCCTCCGCGCACCCCGACGAGCTCTTCTCTACAGACGGCCAGACGATCGACGAGCAGGTTGCGGGGTTGCTGCGTGGCAGCTCGATCGCGATGGCCGAGTCGTGCACGGGCGGGATGCTCGCCGCTCGCCTGACGGACCTCCCGGGCTCCTCGGAGTACGTGCGCGGCGGGGTGGTCGTCTACTCCGACGAGTCGAAGATCTCGCTGGCGGGAGTTCCGGAGCGGCTGATCACCGCTCACGGCGCCGTCTCCGAGCAGGTCGCCGCAGCGCTGGCGCAGGGGGTGCGCGCAGTGCTCGATGCCGAGGTGGGGGTGGGGGTGACGGGCATCGCCGGCCCCGGCGGCGGCAGCCCTGAGAAGCCCGTCGGCCTGGTCTGGCTGAGCGTGGCCGGCCTGGGCGATCGCGTGCTGACGCGTTCGGTGCGGCTCCCGGGCGGGCGCCCGGAGGTGAGAGAGCGCGCGGTCACGGTGGCGATGCACATGATCAGACGGGCGCTGCTCCAAAGACGATCGTAGTGGCGCGGTCCTGTGGCCGTGCAACCGTCCGGGCGGAGCTTTTTTGAACGATCAAAAATATGATATGGTCACCCAATCTTTGTCTGAATACCGGAGGTGATATGCCCGCCGCTGTCGTTCACGAGCTCTATGACCCGCTGTACCACACGATGCAGGAGGATCTCTACGAGATCTACCGGCAGCTGCGGGACGAGCATCCCGTCTATCACTGCAAGCACCGTGAGGTGTGGTGTCTGACGCGCTTTGACGACGTGCAGGCAGCGGCGCGCGACTGGGAGACGTTCTCGAATGCCAACGGCGTCGAGCTGGACGTTCCAACGCAGTTCTACGGAACAGGCAACTTTCTCGAGGAAGATCCGCCCCGGCACGACCTGCTGCGCAAGGTGGTTCGCCCCTTCTTCATACCGAAGGCGATCGCACGGCTGGAAGGCCAAGTGGAACGGCGCGTGGAGGAGATGATCGCTCAGCTGCTCGATGCGGATCGGATCGATATCGCCCAGGACTTCGCCTGGGCGCTGCCAGTGTGGGTGATATGCCGGCTGCTCGGTGTGCCAGAGGCAGACGACGAGCACGTGCACGACCTGGTTACCGAATTGGAAACGCGGTGCCCCGGTGACGATGGGCACGCCGAGCATGTGGGCCCGATCCTGCGCAGGTTTCATGAATACTCAGAAGATCTCGCCGAGCGGAAGCGGCGCATGCCAGGCGATGACCTGATGTCGCACCTGGTTGCGGGCGAGGCTGAGCAGGCGCCACGCCGCGACGAGCTGCTTGGCTTGATGGTGCTGCTCTTCACCGCCGGCAGCGAGACGACGGCGGCGTTGATCGGCAATACGCTGAGCTTCCTGGCCGAGCACCCTGACGCTCAGCAGGCGTTGCGGCAGCGGCCGGCTGAGCTGATCGACGCAACTATCGAGGAGTCGCTGCGGATGGACACGCCGGTCCAATACCTCGCGCGCCGCGCCACCCGGCCGGTTCTCCTCCACGACGAGGAGATCCCCGCGGGCGCCGATGTGATTCTGATCTACGGTGCGGCGAATCGCGATGAGCGCCACTTCGAGCGCGCAGAAGCTTTCGACATACACCGCCCTGCGCAGCGGCACCTCGCCTTTGGCGAGGGAATCCACTTCTGCCTGGGCGCGCCGCTTGCACGTCTGGAGGCCCGTCTGGCGGTGCCAGCGTTCATACGCGCATTTCCCTCCTACCGGCTCGAGTCCAGGACGGAGCGGTTCTTCAACCACATAGTGCGGGGCTATCAGCATCTGCCCGCGACGATCGGCTGACACCAATCCCGCCGCCGGGGTTGCATCGAGGTTGACCGAGCAGCGCCGTCGATCACGCCGGCGCTGCGGCGCCCATCGATGCGCCTGATCGGGCGGGCATTGCTGCACGCCCGATCGCGACGTTGCGCAAGCCACACGAGAGCCTGCTTGGAGCCCGCTGGCACAGGTGGAGGGAACCTCCGCCATATGGTACGGTGACTCGATCTCTTTGAGGTGTGTTTCCCTCTGTTACACCATGCCAACCCTGGAGGTGATATGCCCGCCGTCACAGCTCCCGAGCTCTACGATCCGCTCTACCACACCCCGCAGGACGATCTCTATGAGATCTACCGGCGCATGCGGGACGATCACCCCGTCTATCACAGCGAGCGTCGCGACGTGTGGTGCCTCACGCGCTTCGATGACGTGCAGGTGGCGGCGCGCGACTGGGAGACTTTCTCCAACGCCAATGGCGTAGACCTCGACGTGCCGGCGCGGTTCTTCGGCGTCGGGAACTTCATCGAGGAAGACCCGCCGCGGCACGACGTGCTGCGCAAGGTCGTGCGCCCCTTCTTCGTGCCGAAGGAGATTGCGAAGCTCGAAGGCCAGATAGCGGAGCGCGTCGAGCAGCTGGTCGCAGGGTTGGCAGGGGCCGGGCGGATCGACATCGCGCAGGATTTCGCCTGGGCGTTGCCGATCTGGGCGATATGCAGGCTGATCGGCGTGCCACAGGCCGACGACGAGCTTGTGCACGGCCTCGTCACGAAGCTGGAAACGCGTCGTCCCGGCGACGATGCGCCTTCGGAGTCGATGCTCTCAGCGCTGCGCGAGCTTCGATCCTATGCGGAGGATCTTGCCGAGCAGAAGCGGCGGGCGCCGGGCGAGGATCTGATGTCCCATCTCGTCGCCGGCGAGGCCGACGGCGCGCCACGGCGCGAGGAGATCCCGGGCATGATCGTGCTGCTGTTCGCCGCCGGCAGCGAGACGACTGCGTCGCTGCTTGGCAACACGCTCTCGCTGCTGGCAGAGCACCGTGAGGCCCAGGAGGCGCTGCGGCGCGAGCCCGCCGAGCTGATCGACGCTGTGATCGAGGAGTCGCTGCGGATGGACCTGCCGGTCCAGTACCTGGCGCGTCAGACGACCACCTCCGCGCGCGTCCATGACGTCGAGATTCCCGAGGGCGCCGACCTCTTGTTGATCTACGGCGCCGCCAATCGCGACGAGCGGCACTTCGAGCGCGCGGAAACGTTCGATATCAGGCGGCCGTCGCAGCGGCATCTGGCCTTCGGCGAGGGCATCCACTTCTGCCTCGGCGCTCCGCTGGCGCGCTTGGAGGCGCGCATCGCGTTGCCGGCGTTCCTGCGCGCCATCCCGTCCTACGAGATCGAGGCGCCGGTCGAGCGGTTCTCCAACCACACCATACGCGGCTTCATGCACCTGCCCGCCAAGGTCGGCTGAAGCTCCACGGCATCCGCGACAGCCCTGGATCTCGGCCAGGGCCGACCGCTCCGATCTGCGCGGCCGAATCGCCGGCCGATCGGCCGGCTAGCATCAGTTGCGGGATGTCTCATCCTGCGACCGCCCGGCTGTTCATAGCGCTCGACCTGCCAAGCGCGCTGAGGCAGGAGCTGAGCTCGTGGGCGCGCTGCGCGCTGCGTGCCGCGGCCTCCCAGCCGCCAGAGCCGGTGGTGCGCCGGGGACGGCGCGGGGCGAGGCCGGAGCATCGCGCGGCCGGCAGGCTGCACGGCATCAGGACGCTCGACGCAGAGCTGATGCACGTCACGCTGACCTTCCTCGGCTCGCGGCCGGTTGAGGAGATCGGCTCGCTCTGCGCGATCGTGGAGTCGTGCATCGCGCCGCAGATGGACGAGGTGTCGATCGGCGCGCCGCTATGGCTACCTACGCGCAGGCCACGGGCGCTCGCCGTGGAGCTGCACGACGACCACGGCTGCCTGGCAGATCTGCACCGGACCCTGGAGAGTGACCTGAGAGCGGCCGGACTGGTCGCGGCGGCACCCACCCACGGCGCAGGCCATCGCGCATTTCGCCCGCACGTCACCGTCGCGCGCCTGCGCCAGGGGGCCGTGCCGCGCGATCGCATGCTCGAACCGACTCCCAGATGCGCCTTTTTGCCGCAGCGGCTCGTGCTCTATCGCTCCTGGCTCTCGCCGGAGGGCGCAAGCTACGAGCCGCTTGCCTTCAGCGCGATCGCGTCGGAGGAGCCGGGAGCGCAGGCCGCCTGAGGTCCGCCGAGCGCGCCACGCGCCGGCGGGCCAATACGAACAACTGTTCCGTCCGGAGCGCCCTCTAGCTTGTCCCGGGTAACCCGATCCGGAGGAGCCAGTCATGCCCGTCACCGACCAGGACCAGGAGAAGGCAGCAAAGGCGCGCGACGCGGCGCTGAAGGGCGCGCTTGGCCAGATCGAGCGCGAGTTCGGCAAGGGCTCGGTGATGCGGATGGGCGACGAGGGCGCGCAGGTGCGTGTCGACGCGATCCCCACCGGAGCGCTCGCCCTGGACATCGCGCTCGGCATTGGCGGCGTGCCCAAGGGACGCATCGTCGAGGTCTTCGGCCCGGAGTCCTCCGGCAAGACGACCCTGATCTATCACGTGCTCGCCGAAGCCCAGCGGCTCGGCGGCGTGTGCGCCTTCATCGATGCCGAGCACGCGATGGACCCGCTCTACGCCAAGACGATTGGCGTAGACATCGACGAGCTGCTGGTCTCTCAGCCTGACTACGGCGAGCAGGCCCTGGAGATTGCCGACATGCTCGTGCGCTCCGGCGCCGTGGATGTGGTGGCGATCGACTCGGTCGCGGCGCTCACCCCCAAGGTAGAGCTGGAGGGCCAGATGGGTGACCAGACGGTTGGCGCCCAGGCGCGGATGATGTCCCAGGCGATGCGCAAGCTCGCCGGCAACCTCAACCGGACCAGCACGCTCTGCATTCTCACCAACCAGATCCGCGAAAAGGTGGGCGTGATGTTCGGCTCGCCGGAGACCCAGCCGGGCGGCCGCGCGCTGAAGTTCTACGCCTCCCAGCGTCTGGACATCCGCCGCATCGAGACGCTCAAGGACGGCACCGAGGCGGTCGGCAACCGGGTGCGGGTGAAGGTCGTCAAGAACAAGCTCGCCGCCCCCTTCAGGCAGGCCGAGTTCGACATCGAGTTCGGCCGTGGCATCTCGACCTCCGGCTGCCTGATCGACCTCGGCATCGAAGAGAACATCGTCACCAAGTCCGGCTCCTTCTTCTCCTACGGCGAGGAAAGGCTCGGCCAGGGTCGCAACAACGCCAAGGCGTTCCTGGACGAGCACCCGGAAATAGCCATGCAGGTCGAGGCCAAGATCTACGCCGCGCTCGGCATAGGCGCCGATAAGGTCACGCCAATCGAGCGCCCGCCGGCCCAGGACGCTGTGCAGGCGGTAGAGGCATCCGCGCCGGCTGCCGTGCAGCGGGCGGCCTAAGCCTCTGACTCGCGACGGACACTGGCCGCGCTCAGGTGCGGCCAGTGGTCGTACTTCGCCTGCGGCGGACCTACGCGGCCTCCCATGCGAACCCATCCGGGTCGGTAAACGGCTCCGCATCGCTGCCGATGACGATCCGATGTGACCCGCTGCCCTCCGAGGAGACGCCGGCATCCTTGGCCAGGGCGCGGCGCTTGTAGAGGGCCAGCTTGAGGCTTCCCGCCGGGCCGGCAAACTCGACGTACTTGCTGCCAAAGCTCCTGGCCACGCTCAGACCGCGGTCGACGTAGAACTGCTTGCTCGCGGCGACATCCTCAACTCCCAGAAGGAGCACGATCTGGTCGATCTGGCGAGTTGCCGGACCGGAATTTTTCTTCGAGGAGGTCGCGACCTTCCAGATCGCCCCGTCCGGGGCTTCTACAACGCCGCCGTAGCCCCAGAGGCTTTTCGCAACCGGCTTCAGTGGCGTGGCACCGGCATCGAGCGCAGGGCCGATGAGCGCGTCGACCGTGGCCGGCTGGGAGACCACCAGCGACAGCGTGAACCCACGAAAGCCGGTGCTTTGCGGCTCGCAGGCGCGTAGGCCGACCTGCGTGTCCAGGCCGAAGGCGGTTGTGTAGAAGGCGTTGGCTGCGGCGGGATCGGGCACTTCGAGGGTGACGGACTCGATGGAGGTCATGGCAGGTCCTTCGATCAGGTGGTGTTCGAGGCACATGCCAGTCAGGCTAGTTGCCGGGTGCAATGAGCGTTTCTCGATTCCTGCTCGGCTAGATCACTGCGTTCGTGGGTGCGCCGCGGCTCTCAGAACATTCGCATTTGGATAATCCCTGCCTAAGTACTTAGATTGGTCTGGGCAGCTAGAAGGCGCGTTCAAGCCGTCGCTGCGGCGTCCAGCAGCGAACAGATGGAGTCTGGTGATTCCTCGTTGAGCGGTAAACAGCCTCGCGGAGACCGAGGGTCGTCGCTCGAGTTCTGAAGCACACCTCCGGTACTGTCTCGCGCCACGATTCAATCTGCTAGCTTGCCGTCCGGTCTTCAGCGCCAGCGTCTTGCTACCACAGCGTGGCCCGGAGCCGATGGCATCAGTTGCGAGACGATCCACATTGGGTCGTCGCGGAGAGCGCAATCACGAGGAGAGGGGAAGATCGCGTGAGCACCACGATCATAAGCCCAGACCATCGTTGGAGCCGGTGCCTCCCGCCCATGCACGCGGCGAGCCTGCCAATGCCGTGCCCCATATGGCCCAAACGGACTCGTGGTCGGGATCCATCGCTCGCAGCTGAGTTGCCCCATTTGTCGAACGGTCACGATGGCTGGTAACGACCTCTCGGCGGCTTCAATAGCGACGCACACCGATCTTAGGATGCTTCGCTGCTATGTCGTCGTCGCCGAAGAGCTGCATTTTGCGCGCGCGGCACAGCGCCTCATTACCACGCAGGCCACAGTAAGCAGAACAGTGCGCACTCTTGAGGCCCAGTTGGGCGTTCAGCTATTGGAGCGAAGCTCTCGGCGAGTCGAGCTAACGGACGCTGGCCGAGTGGTGCTGGTGGGTGGTCGTGAACTCTTGGCGCACTATCAAGCGCTCGTGGCCGAGGTGTCGGCCCTCAAGCAACGCGGCAGCCTCCCTACAAAAACCTAACTATTGGTTATGCGTATTCCGTATTGATACGGAATACGCATTGGACATACCATGCCAGTAGAGCTTATGGTTGCTTCGATGCCGGCCAAATCGCGTAAGCGTAACTTGTTGCCTCCATGATATCCCACCCGTTCAGGAAGGGGTCATCCTCACCGACTGGCTTCACGGCAGTGTGGTGGACCCAATACATAAGAGAGGCGCCAGCGATGAACGACCGGTTGTGCAGTTGCCAACAACGAGGAGTGAAGATGGAACAGTCAGGTAGGTCGTACTTGCGCAACGCGGTTGCGCTTGGTTTTGTTAGCGCCATGATCGCTATGCTGGCAATAGGCGTCACAGCGACACCAGCAGCGGCATACGAATACGAACACATCTATTGTGAAAACATCATGGAACCCGGTGGAACGTGTCCGCCGAGCGGCAGCAGCGAATATGCTCACCTTCAAGTGAATGAAGGTGATGCTGGTGGCCAGAGTCACGAGACCTGTATTGACGAGTACTTGACGGGCCCCAAAAAATATACGTCACAAAAATGCATGTACTACGCGGGTGAAGAGGCCGTGGATACTCCCGGAGGAGAATACGGATATCCCCGCGCATGGAATGGCGGCAGCGCAACGCACGCGGTTGACGCCGTGGAGCGTGGCTACCATACTGCTGCTGTAGAGAGTGCGATAACGTCGCCACTAACTCCGAGTGGGATAAGCGCAAGCGGGCTGCCGACGGCCGTCGTGCAGGGTCTCAGCAATTACCCCGGCATCGACTTGGCTACGGCGCAAGCAGCCGGAAGCACCTATCCCGCATGGGTCATTACCGGTTCGACGGAGACCTGCCTCATGCATGAAGGGATGCGGCCGGGCGATGTGCCTGGCGGCGTGTGCGGTCCGACGTCGGTTGCGCAAGAACGTGGTTTGGCGATAACGACCGAAAATGCCGCCGGCGCGGCCGTGATTTTTGGGCTCGCGCCAGCTGGCAATACGTCGGTTAGCGTGATCGAATCCGATGGAGCAGCGAGGAACGTACCGGTCACAAACGGAGTCTATGAGGTCACAGGAGGCAACCCAAATGCGGTAAGACTGAGCGCCGCATCAGGCGAAGCTACGACTCGTCACCTAGCTGCTTTGTCGTCGGTACCGCCTGCATCGGCGCCCGCCGGGTCGTAGCCACTCCGTAGGCCGTCTGGTTAGCGTCGTTATCCCGCGGGTGAGTGGGTGCCGCCGTACAGCGGTGGCACCCACCGCTTCTCTATCGCCACAGTGCCTTGATGCTGGTTTCGAGCGCAATAAGCGTCGGTGCGTCGTCTGACGCTGTGATTCGTCTGTCCCTAGTGCTGACCGCCCGGTTCTCTCGTAGGCATGCTCTGCTGCACGGTTGCGCCACTTGCTGTAGTGATTTCTGCGGTCTGCGCTTGTCGGTTTCCCGGCCAGTCAGCCGCGAACCACCCGTTTGAGACCGTCGCCTGAACACGACTGCCGTCTTCGAGTACGAGCGTAACGGCAGTTACGTTTGTGCCGACGCGGCCAGCGTTGAAGTCGAATTCGGCGATCGGGGACGTTTTCGTGAGCACGGAGCCCGTATCCGTTCTTCGGATCGCGTCAGAGGCCATAGGAGCGGTGGGCGATATGCCGCCGTCACGGAAAGGCGCAAACGGTGGTTCCCCTGTAGGGCTATTAAACGAGGGGCCCGTGACGCACAGTCCGACCCCGGAAGCATCCGTGTATACAAGCAGCGTGTACGGCCCTCGCGTGTCCACTACGGCAGGTGCCCGCGATGTCAGCGCTGAGTTACGCTGACATTCGGATTCTGCGGTCCGTACCTGGCCGCTTGCAGCTGGTGTCGGCTTCGCGCTCCATCCTGCGAACGCGTTCGGTGTATCGCCGCCCGCAAAGATGACTGCCGCCGCGGCAGCTGCTGCGACAGCGCCGCCCGCACACATCGCCCGCAAGATCAAGCGCTGTGGTACCCGGGTGCCCTGCGCATGATTTCGTGAAAGGCGGGCAGCCGCCTCGGAGGGCACCTCTGCCGCGTGCCGCGCGAACATCTCTCGCAGGTCAGTCTCGATATTATCTGTCATCGGCTTCTGCTCCTTAGCTGATTCCCGATACTTATAGATTGGGGAGCGCGCGGATCCTCCTCCGCTGATGACTGCAGCGCTTCGCGGAGACGCACGAGACTGCGAGAGGTCGTACTCTTGACGGTCCCGACAGAGCAACCAAGCATCTCTGCGACCTGTGCCTCGGAGAAGTCTCCGAAGTAGCGCAACACCAAGATCACTCTCTGGCGAGTCGGCAGCGCACGCACAGCGTCACGCAAATCCCCGTCAGCGGTAGGCAGCGTCGTCACGTCATCCGTTCGATCGTCGCCACGAAACGCGAGCTTGGCCTCAGAGGGCCCATCCAGTCTCAGAAGCTCTTGCCAGCGCCGAGCGCGCCGCTGTCCGCCGTCGAGCGCCAGGTTCACGAGCACTCGCCGGGCATATGCACCAGGATGATGCATCACGCGTATATGTCGCCAACGCTCCGCGACGCGCAAAAAGCATTCCTGCGTCAAGTCTTCGGCCTCTGGCAGATCAGAGGTGATCAGGTAGGCAGTCCTAAGCAAGTCGTCGCCGTAGCTTGCAACGAATTGCTCGAACTCGATCCGAGTCCGGTCTTCGTGCCGTGACTCCACTTAGCTCCCCGGCCATAGGTCTGTAGTACCCATCGTCGACTTAAACCCCTTTCGGACCCCAAAAGGTTGAGCTGCTCAAGACAGTTTTGCTCCTGCTCCATAGTCGCCGACCTCTCCATCGCCGAATCGAGAGGCTCTATGCGCTCAGATCTCTGCAGTGTCGCCGGCCAGGGCGTCTTGCAAGCCTTCGCGTGCTCCTGGCTGTGCAAGCGCACACTGGTCGGCTCCCTCGTGCAGCAGTGCGGCGAAGCGCCGCTCATCCTTTGCGACGGAGCGCAGCTTGGCCAGGCGTTCCTTCAGCTCTTGGGTGCTTGCAAACCTCACGCGCTGGGGAGAGCTGCCGGGCACGCTCGCCAGCAGGCCCTTCGCGATCCAACTCCGTACGGTCGGTCGACTGACCTCAAGCTCCTCGGCCACCTCGGGCACAGTCAGCGCTGGCGCGTCGGCGTGAACAGTCTGCCTTGCCTGCCTGAGCGCGCTCTCCGCGACGGCGACGCGGCCGTGGTCGAGCGCGTCGCTCGCACGCGTGATCGCATCGTCGAGCGTGATGAAGCAGGCGATCAATTGACGGTGCTCACTCTTGGTCATCATGCCCACCATAGCAGGTGCTTTCTGAAAAGCACTCAGAATAGAAAGATATGCAAAGGGTAGGGCTCAGATGCGGGTAGCCATCGTGATACGGCACGGCTACTCTTCGAAGGCGTGAAGTCTTTCCATCTCACCACCTTCGGCTGCCAGATGAACGAGCACGACTCCGAGCGGATGAAGGGCATGCTGCAGTCGCTCGGCTACAGCGAGGCGCCAGAGCGTGAGCAGGCGGATCTGATCCTCTTCAACACCTGCTCGATCAGGGAGACCGCCGATAGCCGCTTCGTGGCGCACCTCGGCCAGGCCAAGCGCTTGAAGCGTGAAGACCCCGAGCGGATCGTGGGCGTCGGTGGCTGCTGGGCGCAGTCGGTCAAGGAGGAGGTCTTCGAGCGCTTCCCCTTCGTCGACGTCGCCTTCGGCCCAGGCCAGGTGCACAAGCTGGCGGAGTTCCTGACCAGCGACTCGCTGACCGCGCAGGGCTACTTCGAGTTCGAGGGCTTCACCGGCAGCCTGCCCGCGCATCGCGAGCGGCCCTTCCAGGGATGGCTTCAGATCAGCGTTGGCTGCAACTGCCGGTGCTCCTATTGCATCGTGCCGAGCACCCGCGGACTGGAGGTCTCAAGGCCCTTCGCCGAGCTCGTGGCCGAGGCGCAATCGATGGCCGCAGAGGGCGTCAAGGAGGTGACGCTGCTCGGCCAGAACGTCAACTCCTACGGCCGCGACCTGCGCGCAGACGGCGGGCCACGCAGCTTCGCGGAACTGCTGACGGCGATCGATGCCGTGGAGGGGATCGAGCGCGTCCGCTACACGAGCCCGCATCCCAAGGACATGCGTGAGGACGTGATCCGCGCGCACGCGGAGCTGGCAAGCCTCTGCGAGCACATCCACCTGCCGCTGCAGTCGGGCTCCAGCAGGGTCCTGAAGGCGATGCGGCGCACCTACACCCGCGAGCGCTACCTCGACCGGGTCGCGATGATCAGAGAGCACGTGCCGGACGTCGCGCTCTCCACCGACATCATCGTCGGGTTCCCAGGCGAGACCGAGGCGGACTTCCAGCAGACGCTCGAGGTCGTCGAGCAGGTCGGCTACGACAGCGCCTTCACGTTCATCTTCTCGCCGCGTCGCGGCACCGAGGCGGCGCAGATGACCGCTGAAGCAGTGCCACACCCCGAGAAGGTCAGGCGGCTGGAAGCACTGGTGCAGGTCGTCCAGCGGCAAGCCCAGCAGCGGGCGGCGCGCTTCGTCGGGCGCACAGTCGAGGTGCTGGTCGAAGGTCCCTCGCGCACCGATCCGGAGAAGCTGCGGGGTCGCACGCGCCATAACAAGGTCGTCAACTTCTCTGGCCTGGCTTCGCCCGGCGAGATGGCAGAGGTGGAGATCGCCTCGGCTACGAGCCAGACGCTTGCCGGCGATGAACGTCTGCTGGCGCGTCTGGGCTGATCGGGCCAAAAGCATGTGTGGACCGCCGGAACGTGTGCGAACATATGTTCGTGCGCTGGAGCAACCTCACCCTCGATGGCACCGACCAAAGGCGCCTGCCGGGATATTGCGATGAGGCGGTCGTGCGCCACTTCGATGCGCCGGAGGCGCTGCAAACGCGCTTCTACGAGGTCCGTGCTCGCTCGATCCTCAATCGTGTACCGGCGGCATCGCGGATGCCGTTTGGCTGGACAATCAATCCGTATCGTGGCTGCAGCCATGCATGTGCATACTGCCTGGGGCCTGATACGCGAGTGCTCTGCGCGGACGGTCGATCCGCGCGCATCGCGGATCTCGAGGTAGGTGATGCGATCTATGGAACTGTGCGGCGAGGCGCCTACCGGAGGTTCGTCACTACACACGTCCTGGACAAGTGGTCCAGCATCAAGCCTGCCTACGAAGTGCAGCTAGAGGACGGGACCACGATCCTCGCAAGCGAGGATCACCGTTTCCTGACTGACAGAGGATGGAAGCACGTCCTCGGTGCTGAATGGGGCCGCTTCCAACGGCCGCACTTGACGCTGAACAACCGGCTGCTTGGTCCGGGTGGCGACTGCCCGCCCCCACCTATCGATGATGACTATCGGCGCGGATATCTGTGCGGGATGATCCGGGGCGACGGCAATCTTGCCACCTATTCATATGAGAGGCCGGGTCGTGCGCACGGAGACGTGCACAGGTTTCGCCTTGCGCTCGCCGATCAGGAGGCTCTGCTGCGCTCATCGGGGTTCCTTTTTCATTTTGGCATCGGCACGAGAGAGTTCGTGTTCGCGGCGGCCGCGGGATCGCACCGCGCAATAGATGCCATTCGCACCCAGAAGAAGGCCGATGTCGAGCGGATACGGCGTATCGTCGCTTGGCCGGTGCTCCCGAGCCTGTCTTGGATTAAGGGCTTCCTCGCAGGGATCTTCGACGCGGAGGGGTCTTGCTCTGCGCACGTGCTGCGCATCTCCAACACCGACACAGACATCGTCGCGTGGGTGAAGTCGTGCCTTGGCCGTCTCGGGTTCAGCTACGTGGTGGAGGCGCTCTCTAACCGCAACGGGCTGGTCAGCATCAGGGTCCGAGGGGGCCTGCACGAGCGTATGCGCTTCTTCCTGATGACAGATCCCGCGATTACGCGCAAGCGCACGATTGAGGGGGCGGCATTGAAGACGACTGCGAAGCTGCAGGTCGCATCGATCCGTCCGCTCGGGATGACGATGCGCATGTACGACATCACGACCGGCACAGGTGACTTCATCGCAAACGGGGTGGTAAGCCACAACTGCTTCGCTCGCCCCACCCACAAATATTTGGACTTCGACGCCGGCCGCGACTTCGAGCGCGAGATCGTCGTCAAGGTCAACGCGCCGGAGCTGTTGCGCGCCGAGCTTGCGCGCTCCTCATGGAAGGGCGAGCACGTCGCGCTCGGCACCAACACCGATCCGTATCAGTGGGTCGAGGGCCGCTACAGGCTGATGGAGGGGATCTGGGAGGCGATGCGAGATGCCGCCAACCCCTGCTCGGTGCTGACCAAGTCGCCGCTGCTGCTCAGGGACCTGCCGCTGATGCTCCAGATCGCGCAGCGCGCGCAGTTCAGCGCCAGCCTCTCCATTCCGACGCTCGACGAGAAGGCGTGGCGGGCGACCGAGCCGCATACGCCCAGCCCGCGAGCGCGGCTTGAGGCCGTCGCCGAGCTCAACCGGGCGGGCATCCCGACCGGCGTGCTGATCGCACCGCTGATGCCGGGCATAAACGATGCGCCGCATCAGGTGGAGCCCTTGCTGGAAGCCGCGATTGCTGCGGGCGCCACCAGCGTCGGCGGCATTGCGCTGCATCTGCGTGGCGAGGTGAAGGGCCTGTTCATGCAGTGGCTGAGCGAGCAACGCCCCGACTTGCTGGCGCGCTATGAGCAGTTGTACCGGCGTGGCGCCTATGCGCCGGTAGCGGAACGAAAGCGCCTTGCCGCGATGGTGAGGAGAGGTGCGCCGGGCCCCTTGCGCCGTATCTCCCTCTCGCGCGCCCGAGAGGATCATCCGGGGCCGGTGATCGAGCTGTGCGACGCGCCAGATCCGGTGCAGGAGCGTCTCTTTTGAGACAAGGCGAGTGCGGTGCTAACGCTTCTCGCGCTGCCCGGCAGCCAGCGAGGCCGTGATCTTGTCTCCGCCCATCTTGCGGGTGACGGTGGCGGCGATCTCGGGCGCCACACCGGAGAAGGTCGATCCCAGGCGCAGCGTGAGCGGCGCGACATCGACCTCGCCGCGGTTGCGCTCGATCGCGCTCACCACCGCGTCGGCGACGTCCTGCGGAGTGCGCGTACCGACGCCTGGCGGCAGCTTGGCGCCAGACTCGGCGAACATTCCCGCTTCGCGGATGAACCCGGGGAAGACTGTCGAGACACCCACGCTTTGGGGGCGAAGCTCTGCGCGCAGCGCACCCGCGAACCCGCGCATGCCGAACTTCGTTGCGTTGTAGATGGAGCTGCCGGCAGTCGCGGCCTTGCCGGAAAGCGAGGACATGAACAGCAGATGTCCCTCTTTGCGCGCGGCCATCTTGGGGGCTAGCGCGTGCGCCATCACGATCGGCGCGCGCAGGTTGACATCCAGCGCCTTGTCGATCTGCTCCTCGGTGAAGGAGTCCAGCAGGCCGCTGCCCGGCAGGGCGGCGTTGGCGATCAGGATCTGCACGTCGCCGGCCTGCTCCAGCAAGCGGTCCACCTCTTGTGGATCGCTCAGATCGACCGCGATTACCCGCGCTCCGGAGAGCTCGGAGGCCAGCGGCTCGAGCACATCCACCCGGCGACCGGTGAGCGTCAGCTTCGCGCCCTTGGCGGCGAGCGTGCGTGCTATCGCTTGACCAAGGCCGCCGCTTGCGCCGGTCAAAAGCACATTGGACCCGGAGATGTGCATTGATGCAGCCTACGGCAATGCAGGTGATCGCGATCTTTGGCCCTACGGGCGTCGGCAAGACCGAGGTGACGGTCGCGCTGGCGCGTCTGCTGCGCGCTGAGGGCGAGGATCCAGTGGCTGTTTCCGCAGATGCGCTTCAGGTCTACCGCGGCCTGGAGGTGCTCAGCGGCGTGGCGACGGCCGCCGAGCAGCAGGCACTCGAGCATCGCCTGATCTCTTTTCTGCCGGTGAGCGAGAGCTTCAGCGCGGGACGCTTCGCGCAGCTTGCTCACGCGGAGATCGACGAGCTGCTAGCGGAGGGCAGGCGCCCGATCGTGATCGGTGGCACCGGGCTCTACCTGCGCGCCGCGCTCACCGACCTTGACTTGCGCCCGCCGCCGCCTGAGGGTGTGCGCGAGCGCCGCATGGAGCAGTTGCATCGCGAGGGGCCGGCGGCGCTGCACGCCGAGCTCAGCCTCGCGGCGCCATGGGCGGCCCAGGAGATCGACCCGGGAGACCGGCAGCGCCTGGTGCGGGCGCTGGAGTTGCTGGACGCCGGCCAATTGCATCCGCGCGGTGACCCATCCCAGCTGTGGACCAGCGAGATGCGCCGCCCGACTCTGCTGGTCGGTCTGACGATGCCGCGCGAGTTGCTGTACGCCCGTATCGAGGCGCGCGTAGATGCGATGGTGGCCGCCGGCGCGCGTGAGGAGGCGGTCGTGGCGCAGGACGCGGGCGCGAGCGGCACGGCGCGCAAGGCGCTCGGCTTCCAGGAGCTGATCGACGGCGACATCGACGCGATGAAGCAGCGCACCCGCAACTACGCGAAGCGACAGCTGACCTGGATGCGAAAGCTCGCGGGAGCGCATCTGGTCGACGTCGGCACCCGCCACCCGAGCGAGGTTGCGGCCGAGATCGCCGGTCTGCTTGCCCCGCAGAGCGCGAGGCCGCGGGCAGAGACCTGAGGGTCTCCCTAAACTCCCGGCCGCATGAGGTTCGAGAAGTGGCAGGCGCTCGGCAACGACTACATCGTGATCGAGCGCGACGATCTCCCATTCCAGCTGACGGCGGCCAGGATCCGGCGCATCTGCGAGGCACACTTCGGCGTCTTCTCCGACGGCGTTCTGCTGCTCTGCCGGCCGCAGCGAGAGGACGTCGTTGCGACGCTCGAGATCTACAACCCCGACGGTTCACGCGCCGAGCTCTCCGGCAACGGCGCCCGAGAGGCGATCCTCTACCTGCGGCATCGCGGCTGGACCGACGCGGACGATTTCTCGATCCAGACTGACGCCGGGATCATTACCCCTCACATCACCGGGCCCGACACCTGCAGGGTGGACATGGGCGCCGCCTCACTGAAATCCAAGGACTACCCAGACGGGCCGGCCGACGGGACGGGTGAGATCGAGGAGGGCGGGCAAAGCCGGCGCTTCCAGCACGTGAGCATCGGCAACCCCCAGTGCGCGATTGCAATCGACGATCTGAAGACCCTGGAGGCACTGAACCTGCCCGCGATCGGCCCCGCAATCGAAGCCGACCCGCGCTTCCCAAACCGCACGAACGTCTCCTGGTTTACCGAGCTTGCGCCGGCGTTAGACGAGCAGCCATCCCGCATCAGGGCGCGGATATTCGAGCGCGGCGTGGGGGAGACGCTCTCCTCCGGCACTGGTGCGACTGGCGCTGCGATCGCCTACGTGCTGCGTGGCGGCCGCTCTCCCGTGGAAGTGGTACTCGACGGAGGCGAGCTGCTGGTCGAGGTGGGGGAGGATCTGCACGTCGACCTGACAGGCTGGGCAAGACCCGTGTTCGCGGGCACCCTCAGCGACCAATTCATCAAGGAGCTGCATGAAACCGAGTGAGCGTCTGAGCCGGATTCCGCCTTACCTGTTCGCCGAACTGGAGCGCAAGATCGCCCAGAAGAAGGCGGAAGGCGTCGACGTGATCAGCCTCGGGATCGGCGACCCGGACCGGCCGACGCCCGCGCTGGTCGTGGAGGCGATGCAGGAGGCGGTGACCGAGCCGCAGACTCACCAGTACCCGACCAACCGCGGGCGGCTGGACTTCAGGCAGGCGCTAAGCGACTACTACGAGCGCCGCTTCGACGTCGACATCGACCCCGAGCGCGAGGTGATGCCGGCGATCGGCGCCAAGGAGGCGATCTTCAACCTCAACCTCGCCTTCCTGAACCCCGGCGACGCGGCGCTGGCCTCCGACCCGGGCTATCCGGTCTACACCGCCGGCCCGCTGCTCGCCGGCGCCGAGCCGGTCGTGATGCCATTGGTGCCGGAGCTTGGCTTCACTCCCGACTTGACCGCGATCTCCGCGGAGGATCGCAAGCGCGCGAAGCTGCTCTACATCAACTACCCCAACAACCCGACCGGTGCGGTCGTGCCGCCTGGCTTCTTCGAGCGGGTGGTTGAGTTTGCACGCGCAAACGACATCCTCGTCGTACATGACAACTCCTACTCGGAGATCCTCTACGACGGCTACCACGCGCCCTCGTTCCTGGCGACGCCCGGCGCCAAGGACGTCGGGATTGAGGTCTTCTCGCTCTCCAAGGGCTACAACATGACCGGCTGGCGTTGTGCGGCGGTGCTTGGCAACGCGGAGGCGATCGAGATCTTCTGGCGGCTGAAGACCAACATCGACTCCGGCCTCTTTGAGGCCGTCCAGTTGGCTGGGATCGCGGCGCTCTCACCGGACGCTGACGCCGAGGTAGCCTCGATGAACGAACTCTACAGGATGCGTCGCGACCTGGTCTGCGAGGCGCTCGTGGAGGCGGGCGTTCACGTCAAGCCGCCGAAGGGCACGATCTACGTCTGGGCGCCGGTGCCCGAGGGCTTTGAGAGCTCGGTAGCATACTGCGAGCACGTGCTGGAGCAGGCCGCGGTGGTGATCTCGCCGGGCAGCGCGTACGGGCCGAGCGGGGAGGGCTGGTTCCGAATCTCGCTGACCACGCCAGACGATCGTCTGCAGGAGGCAGTCAGGCGTCTGGCCGCGCTTTGAGCAGCGCCGCGGGGCATCCTAAGCTGTAGGTAGATGAGCTACCCCCAGCCACGAGCACGCCAGCGAGCGCTCTGCATCGCTGCGCTGCCCGATGGCGGCGAGCAGGAGGGGCTGCAGGAGCTCCGCGAGCTGCTTCGCACCGCCGGGGTAGCGGTCGCCGGTGAGCTGATCCAGCGGCGCGAGAGTCCGCACCCGGACACCTACCTGGGACGGGGCAAGCTCGCCGAGGCGGCAGAGGCCGCCAAGCGCTGTGATGCGAACGTGATCGCCTGCGACGACGAGCTGAGCCCTCGCCAGGAGCGAAATCTCGAGCGCGAGCTGAAGCTGCCGGTCGTGGACCGCACGGCGGTGATCCTCGACATCTTTGCCGCTCACGCCTCCAGTGCCGAGGGCAAGCTGCAGGTCGAGCTCGCCCAACTGGAGTACAACCTCGCGCGCATGCGCGGCCTCTGGAGCCACCTGGAGCGGCTCGGGGGCGGGATCGGCACAAGGGGCCCCGGCGAGAGCCAGATCGAGACCGATCGTCGCCTGGCGCGCGACCGCATCGCCGCGCTGCGGCGGCGCCTTGAGAACGTGAAGCGCTCGCGCGCTGTCATGCGTGCCGAGCGTGAGCGCGCGGCGCTGCCGCAGGTCGCACTGGTCGGCTACACCAACGTCGGCAAGTCGACGCTGTTGAACGCGCTCGCCGCAAGATTCCCGCGCGGCGGCGCACGTGAGTCGGAGACGAACGGCAACGGCCGGGCCCCGGCCGAGCACGCCGCGGGGTTGATGAGCGCCGGCGCCCGCAGCGGCGCGACCGCTTGGGAGACCGCGCACGCATCGGTTGGAGATCGGCTCTTCCACACGCTCGACCCCACAACGCGCACGATCTGGATCGCCGGCCGCAGGCATCTGCTCACCGACACGGTCGGCTTCATCAGCAAGCTGCCCCACCAGCTCGTGGACGCATTCGGCGCCACACTGGAGGAGACGGTCAGGGCCGACCTGCTGCTGCACGCACTCGACGCCTCCGTGCCAGAGGATCGCCTGCAGGAGATGCGCGTCGCGGTGGAGCACACGCTCGAGGAGATCGGAGCGGGGGAGACTCCGCGGCTGATCGTCTGCAACAAGACCGACCTGCTCGACGAGCAGGCGATCGCCGACCTTCGCCTCACGCACCCCGAGGCGATCCTGACGAGCGGCAACGACGGCCAGGGGCTGGACGAGCTCGCAGCGGCGATCGAGCGCGAGCTGCGGCGCAGCCTGCGGGCGGTGGATCTGCTCGTGCCGTACAGCCAGGGCGGCCGACTTGCCGAGCTGCACGAGCTCGCGGGCAGCATGGATCGCCAGGACACGCCCGAGGGCGTGCGCGTTCGTGCGCTTCTGCCCGACAGCATCGCGGCGCGCTTCGCACAGTTCGCGGTGGCTTAGCCGCAGCCTCCGCGCGCACTGCTGCACGCCCCAGATCATTTCAGCGAAGCACATAGGCGTTTTGGTGCCCGGCGAACGCCCTCTATCTTTGCGGCCGGTAGATGACGCGGGCCGAATACGGACGCGTCCATCTCACCGATGCCCTTCTACTGACTCAATTAGAGAAAGGAACGTCTATGACGCTCTCGCGAATTGCTGTCGTCGCATCGGTCTGCGCAGTGGTGGTGCTGGGTGCAATCTCCACCGCGCCCGCCTACGCGGCCCCCTGCAAAGCCCTCAAAGAAAGATGGGTCGTCTGTGGACCTGAAAATGAAGTGCTTCCCGAAGCCCAGATCGAAGGCGTATCTTCAGAATCTGTGATTAAAACGGCCGCAATGACGATCAGCTGCGCGAAAGGATTGTTATCGACCACCTATCACCTCGGGATCCCGTTCACGTCGAACTTAACCACAGCCTCATGCACCGTCGTGACCCCGGTGGGGTGCGTGGCGGAAAGCTACGAAGGAGCGCTGTCGGCCAGCCTGGTGGGCTCGCTTTCCGGAGCACCCGAAGTGCAAGAGAGTGGGGCAGGGGAAGGCGAAAAGATCGCCAGCATAGAAATATCCGGCTGCGGTCTGAGGGGTGTGCGTGTGCTGCGGGGCAAGCAGACATGCAAATTCGACTCGAAAATTCAGCTACCGCAGGAAGCGCATGAAGTGATATGCAGCGGCGCAAGCAGCAAAATAGAATTTGGCGAAGAAGCCGCCGAATTCGTGCGAACGATGGTCGATCGGCTCTCAACCAAAGCGCACTGGAGCGTCCAGCTCAACTAGCACGAGCGGGCCGGCGCAGCGGGGGCGGCACCTGCAGCAAAGGTGTCGCCCCGGCGCCGCCGATCCCAGCGCAGGCAGTGCCGACGGCTGGCCGTTGCTCAGCGATCATCGCCGCTGCCCGAGAGCACGCCGCGCTGCTGGCGCGAGAGGAGCTTCTCCAGGTTGCCTTCTGCGATCTGGTCGAGGTCCAGATCGAGCTCGGTGGCGATCTGCGCGACGTACCACAGCACGTCTCCGAGCTCCTTGGCCATCGCCTCACAGCGCTGCTCGCTGACGCTGCCGCCGTCGTCGCGGATCGCCTTCTTGGCATGCTCGGCCACCTCGCCCGCCTCGCCTGCGAGCCCGAGCGCCGGATAGGTCAGCCAGGCGTCACGGGGGTACTGGGCCGTACGGCGCGAAAGCCGCTGGTACTCGGAGAGATCCATCGCCTGATCCTAGGTCACACACCGGCGGCGTGCAGCGCGCTCAGATGCGCCTGACGCTCCATCTCGTCGTCGAGCTCGGGGAGATCGGCTTCCTCTACGCCGAGCGAGTCTGCGATCAGCCAATCGGCAAACCAGGTGTTCTTGGGCAGCAGCGGTCCATGCAGGTAGGTGCCGATCACGCTGCCGCCGATGGCCCCCTCAAAGCCGCTGGATCCGTCGTTGCCGCACCCCTTCAAGACCTTGCCCAGCGGCGCCTGCTCTCCGGCAAGGCGCGTGCGTCCGCCGTGGTTCTCAAAGCCGGCGAGCACCCTCGGCCCCGAGCCGAGGTCGACCTCGATCGCGACGTTGCCGATCAGGCGCGGTCCCGGGTCGCGGACGGTCACGGCGTCGAGCAGGCCAAGCCCGGAGATCTGCTGCGAGGGACCCAGCTCGTAAGAATGCCCGAGCAGCTGGTAGCCGCCGCAGACCCCGAGGATCAGGACGCCGGCGGCAGCCGCGGCGGCCATCGCCTCGCCCTTGACCTGCACGAGGTCCTCGGCGCAGAGCAACTGGTCGCGGTCCTGGCCGCCGCCGAGGTAGATCAGATCGTGCGCGTCGCTTTGCAGCCGATCGCCGATGCCCGACTCGGTCAGCTGGAAGTCGATACTGCGCCACTGGCAGCGCCTGCGCAGCATCAGCAGGTTGCCGCGATCGGCGTAGATGTTCATCAGGTCGGGATAGAGGGCGCAAACCCGCAGCGTGCTCATGTCCAGTGCCCGTCTGCCTCGCCCCGTCGCACCAGCAGCGCGCGCAGCTCCAGCATCGCCGTGTAGGTGGGCAGCGCGTAGAGCGTCTGCGTCTGGCCGTCGGCCGGCTTGCTTGCGGCAGCCTGCGCGAGCGCCGCCTCGATTGAGGGCGTGATCGTGATCCGCTCGCTCTCCACGCCGGCGTACTTCAAACGCAGCGCCAGCTCAGCTGCCCTGGTGCCGGCACAGGTCACGCTCCGCAGGTGGCCACTCAGCGTCTCGAAGTCGGCATCCCAGATCCATGAGACGTCGCGCCCGTCGGCGATCTTGTCATTGAGGATGCCGAGCAGGTCGTGCTCACCCGGCTCCAAGGCGAGCGTTCTGAGCACCTCATTGGCGCCGGCGGGGTTCTTGACGAGCAGGATGCGCACCTCTCGGCCGGCGACCCGCACCGTCTCGGCGCGTCCGAAGGCGGCCTTGCTGGCGCCGAGCCCCTGCGCAATGTGTTGCGGCGGCATACCTAGCACGCTGGCCAGCGCGGCAGCGGCGAGCGCGTTGTAGACGTTGTAGAGGCCGGGCAGTGGCAGCTCCACGCGCGCCGCGCCCTGCGGAGTGGTGAGTGTGAAGCTCGCGCTGCTCACCCCGTGCAGCGCGATCTCGCTGGCGAGCACCGTGGGCTGCGGGCGGCGGCGGCCGCAGGAGGGGCAGTGGTAGCGGCCGAGGTGGCCGAGATAGATCGCGTCGAAGACGTAGGCGGCGCCGCAGTGGCGGCAGCGCTTGGCGTCCGCCGCATGCGCCATACCGGGCAGCGCGACGCCGTCATCCTCCACGCCGAAGTAGAGCACCGCCTCGCGCTCCCGGCCGAGGTCTGCCACCAGCGGATCATCGGCGTTTAGCACCAGATGCGCGCTCGCGCCGGGACCGTCATGCACCGTCTGCTCCCAGCGTTCGGCGATCGCCTCCAGCTCGCCGTAGCGGTCGAGCTGGTCGCGAAAGAGGTTGCAGAGCGCGATCGCCTTGGGGCGCAGCTGCTCGCACACTGGGGCAAGCCACGCCTCGTCCACCTCAAAGAGGCCGAGCTCACCGTCGATGCCGCCGCCGTAGCGGGAGGCGGCCAGCAGGCTCGATGTGACGCCGCCGGCCATGTTCGCTCCCGCGCTGTTGTGCACCAGCCGCGTGCCTCCCAGCTCCAGGATCGAGGCTGCCATCGCAGCCGTGGTCGTCTTGCCGTTGGTTGCAGATATGACCGCGCTGCCGGCGCTCAGACGCGAGGAGAGCAGTGAGATCGCGTCCGGGCGCAGCTTGCCGAGCACCATGCCGGGCACGCTGGTGGCACCCCCGCCACGCAGCCGCGAAAGCGCTCCGGCGGCGCGTGCCGCGACCATCGCAGGGGGGAGGGGCAGGCCGCTCAATTCGCGCTCGCCGGAACCAGCACCTGCAGCGCAGCTGGCAGCGCCCTGATGTGAGCAGGCAGTTGCCCGATCGGATCGCCGTCGGCGTAGACGACGAAGGGACGGTCGGCATCGATCTGCACCTCATGACCGCGCAGCACGTGCACCGACGGCTCATGCACGTGGGTGCCCTTGAAGACCTTCGGCAGCAGGCGCGTCAGAAAGCGCAGCTTGGAGACGTCTTCCAGGTAGATGACGTCCAGCAGCCCGTCATCCAGCCTGGCCTGCGGGGCGACGTACATGCCACCACCGTAGGCGCTCGCGTTCGCCGCGCACACGCTGTAACCAGTAAAGCGGCGCTCTTGCCCGTCGACGGTGATCTGAAAGCCGGCCGGCCGCCAGGCCAGCAGCGCCCGCAGCGCGCCGTAGGCGTAGACGAGCGAACCGAGGCGCGCAGGCGCCTCGTTGGCGATCCGGTTGGCGTCGGAGTCGAAGCCGACCGAGGCGATGCCCACGAAGGCGCTGCCGTCGACCTCGCCGAGGTCCAGCGGGACGCTGCGACCATCGATGATCACCGTGCAGGCCTTCAGCGGATCGGCGGGTATGCCGAGCACCCGCGCGAGGTCGTTGCCGCGCCCGCCGGGCAGGATCGCGATTACCGCATCGTCGATCCCGCGCATCGCATCCGCGGCCGCTCCGATCAGGCCGTCGCCTCCGAGCACCGCGACGATCTCACCGGCCCGGGCAGCCTCAGCGGCGATCTCACGCGCGTGGTGAAGGTCGCGTGTCATCTCGCGATGTACGGTCAGGCCGCGGCGCTCACGCAGCTCGCGCAGCACATCATCGGCGGCACGCCCGGCGCGACCGCCGCCCGCTGCGGGGTTGACGAGCAGGCATATAGGTCGACTCACGACTGGGAAGGGTATTGGGCCATCGCGCTCGACCTCATGCAAAGACGTCGTTTTCCTTCGCTTAAGAATCGACGAAGAGGCGACATGCGGGTAGCCCCTGGGCACTATTCTGCGCGCGATGTCCCTGCCTGTGAAAAACATGTCGCGCCGTTCGATCGTGCTCGGCATGGGACTGGCGGGCGCCGCCGGCACCGCGCTTGCGCTTTCAGGGTGCGGCAACAGCCATGCAGCGCAGGCAAGCCGACGTCCAAGCAGCAGCACAGCGCTCGCGTCGGCCGCAGGCAGCGTCTGCAAGGCAGTCAAGCAGCCACAGCCCAAGGGCACCGAACACCTCTCCAAGCCCAATCTGCACCTCGACCTCTCAAAGACCTACGAGGTGCAAATGGTCACCAACTGCGGCAACATCGAGATCCAGCTCGATGCCGCTGAAGCGCCGACGGTCGTCGCGTCCTTTGTCCACCTCGTGCAGATCGGCTTCTACAACGACCTCACCTTCCATCGTGTGGTGGCCGGCTACCTGATCCAGGGCGGCGATCCAATGGGAGACGGCTCCGGTGGGCCCGGCTACACCGTGACCGAACGGCCGCCCAGCGACGTCCAGTACACCAAGGGCACCGTCGCGATGGCCAAGGACCCGGCCGATCCTCCCGGCACCGCGGGCAGCCAATTCTTCATCGTCACCGGCAACGACGTCGACCTGCCGCCGCAGTATGCGGTGCTCGGCAAGGTGGTCGCCGGTGCTCAGACGGTGAGCGCAATCGCCCACGTGCCCACCACAGAGAGTCCGGACGGAGAAGACAGTGAGCCGACCAAACCGATCGTGATCAGCAAGGCGACGGTTCAAGTCAACTAGTCGAGGACCAGCAGGGGAGGGGCCCCGACGTCTCGGGCCCGTCAGCCGGGCGGGCCGGCGCCGGCTGCCGCACGGGCCTTATCGCGCCGGCGGCGTCCGATCATCACCAGCATCGTGATCACGATCGCCACCAGGATGAGTCCGAGCAGCACGCCCGGTGCCACGCCGATGCCGCCGAACGGCAGCGAGATCAACTCAACTACTCCGAGCCCGAGCGCCAGCAGCGCAATGATCAGGACGATGATCAGCAGGATGCCTCGGATGCGAGCCAGAATGCCGGCGTTGCCGGGCGGCAGCAGCAGGCCCATCGCGCGTAGCGCAAACATTTGACGCCCGCTCGGCGGCGTCTGCCCGAGCCGCTCGACGGCCTGCTTGAGATCGCCCGCGCGCCGTTCTGCCAGCGCGAGCGACGCGTCGGCCATGCGTCTGATCTGCATCCGCTCCTGTGGCCGAGCCGCCGCGATCGCGCGCTGGAAATACCCGCGCGCCTCCTCGGCGTCGAAACGCTCGGAGGCGCGGGCTCCGAGGATGGCCAGCGCTGCGGCCTTGTACTTGGTCTCGGCCTGGAGCTCCTCGTCGGAGCGCTGCTGCATGGCCTGGATCGCGGCAAGGGCGCCGCGCTGCTCGATCTTCACCTGACGTTGCTTGGGAGGCATGGCCGGGCCATTCTAGGGTGCCAAGCCGAGGATCGCGAGCCCACCTGTGGGTTGCGCAGCCGGCAAGCCTCACTTATGCTCGAAACCGTGTCATCGAGAGTCCACTACGTACGGCAGCCGCTCTGTCTGTTGGCGATCGCTGCATTGCTTGCCGCATGGGCGATGCCGGCGAGCGCGATTGCTGCCACCGCTGCGACGCCGAGCGGCGGCAGCAATCTGCTGGAAGGCCTCGGCGGCGGATCGGGATCATCTGCCGGCGGCGGCGCTACAGAAGAAGGGGAAGGCGAAGAAGGCACAGAAGCCTCCAAACGCACAGGCACGGGCAAAAGCTCCAGCGAAGAATCGAACGGGTTCAGCTCGTTGCCGATCATCTTCGGCATGGGCGGCGCGGCTGTCCTGATTGCCGCCATCGCGTTTTTCGTCCTGCGGGATGCGCACAGGAACGCGCCTGTGCCCGAAGGCGCGCTCGATGGATCGACGACCCGTATGAGCCCAGCTCACGTGCGCAAGCGGCGCTCGAAGGCCAAGGCCGTCAAGCAGCAGCGCAAGCGCAACCGCCCGCGCTAGTCAGCTAGCGCAGCACGCGAGGATGCAAACGTCGCAGCGGGCCACGCGCACGCTTTGGCGACGATGGCGATCCATGCGGCCCGCGCCGTCGCGGGCGGCCAAGCGGGCCTCGCGGATGAGGCTCATACGGCCGCGTCGGCGGAGCCTTGGTGCCGCCGTCGCCACCGCCGCCATCCGACGGGCTGTCTGTGTCCTCATCGTCTTCGACGAGCATCGCGTGATCTGACCTGAACGGCCACCACAGCATCAGCGCCGCGATAGGGATCTTCGCGGCAGCCACAATGAACAGCAGCACCCAGGGCGACATCCCTTCTCGATGCTACTACGCGATCTTGGGATCGCAACCTGGGTAGCTCGTCGCTTGACGCGCACTCCCGGGAGCCTGCCGCAGCAGCCGGGTGTGCTGCAAATGGCCTCGTTGTCGCGTCGCCGCGACCTGTGGCACCAGCGAGTTAGGGCATCCTAATTAGGGTGCCCTAAGTTGTGCTAGGCTGCCGCGGCTCAAGCAGAGCGCGTCAGTCGGAATTCGTCCAGGGAGGTCATTTGATGTCGCAGGATCCAGTCCCCGCGCAGCCAGTTCGGCGCGCGGCCATCCGCGCCGGCGAGCGCGTCAGCTTCTACGTGTGGACCGCGGTCGTGCTTGCGCTGGCGGTCACTGTCGTGGCTATCGGCTGGCACGCTAAGGGTGGCACGACTGATCCGACGGCCCTGCCGCCCGGGCACCGTTTGAGCCACACGACGGTTGTGATCGACTCGGCCATCCTCGTCCTGCGAGAGGGGCTGGAGACGATCCTGGTGCTGGCCGCCGTCATGGCAAGCTTCCTCGGCGGCAACCGCGTCTACCGCCGGCCGGTCGCCGCCGGAAGTACGCTGGCCATCGGTGCCGGGATCGCCACTTGGTTCTTCGTGGTATGGCTGATAGGACGCTTCCACGGCGGCGAGCTTGACGTCCAGGCAGCCACCGGCCTGCCCTCGCTGATCGTGTTGTTGATCGTGATGAACTGGTTCTTTCACAAGGTCTACTGGACCGGCTGGATCTCCCATCACCACAAGCGCCGCCGCAGCCTGCTTTCGTCCGATCCCGAGACAAACAAGCGCCGCATGCTGCTCGGGCTGGCGCTGCTCGGGTTCACCTCGGTCTACCGGGAGTGCTTTGAGGTCGTGATCTTCCTGCAGAACCTTCGCGAGCTCTACGGCTCGAGCGTGGTCCTCGAGGGGGTGGTGATCGGTTGCCTGTTCACCGCAGCCGCAGGGGTGCTGACGTTCGCGCTTCACCAACGACTGCCCTATCGGCGACTGTTGATCATCACCGGAGTGATGCTGCTGTTCGTGCTGCTGGTGTCGGTCGGCGAGGAGGTCAACGAGATGCAACTCGCCGGCTGGATCGGGACGAGCACGATGCACTGGCTCTACATCCCGGGCTGGATGGGCACCTGGTTCTCGCTCTTCAACAACTGGGAGACGTTCATCGGGCAGGGCATCGCGCTCGCGCTCGTCCTGGGCTCATATATCGGGGCGCAGTACTTGCGGGTGTGGCGCCCGCGCCGCCGCGGCCAGCAGGCGGCGCGGCTAGCCGACCAGATTCCTGATCGGCCAGCCGACATCTCGGTCGGCCAGAACTTGACCGACGGGCTCCCGGCGATATGAACCGCCGCGAGCATCTCGGGACGGCCGGCTAATCGGAGCAGACGATCACCAGCAGACGGTCCCGCCGCACATTGGTTGACATAATATATATTATCGGGCGTAAGGGGGTAGTGCATCAGTTTGAGAATTGGCCCCAACGCTCGGGGCGATGGACCGCGATCACGAGATGCAGCGCGAGATCGTCTGCCTGGTGCTCAAGCGCGAGCGCGAGTTGGCCGCGTTGGAGCGGCTGTTTGGCCCGGATGCTCTGGCTGCGGTCAAGACGCTTGCGGCTGATGGCATCGTGATCCGCTGTGGCGAGCTGCTGTGGGCGTCGTCTGCCCTGTGGCGGCTCGATGAGCTGGGTCTGCTGACGGGTGCCTAAACGGCTGGTACGCTCAAGACGATGCCCGACCGCTCACGCAAGCGTCCGCGCGACCCGAACCAACTCGGGAAGCTGATCGTAGACCTCGCTACCGGCGAGGCTGAGGAGCCAGATCCCGACGAGGGCAAGGACCCCGCTGCGGTCGCGCTGGGCCGCAAGGGTGGTTTGAAGGGCGGCAAGGCTCGGGCGGAGAAGATGACGCCTGGGCAGCGTTCAGAGAGCGCCCGGAAAGCCGCACAGGCGCGGTGGAAGCGACCTAAGGCTTAACCAGATTCCCACTGGCCCTGAGGCAGCGCCGCATGAGTTCTTTGCTGGCGTAGCTTTCGATGTATCTCTCGGCCAACAGCAGCGCCTTAGCAAGATCGCGGGCAGGCCCATCGCGTAGGGATTTGGGTACAAAGATGGCGTGAGTTTGGTGCTTGTCCAAAGCCACGCGGATTTCCTTGTCTTTTCTGCCGTAATCGTTAGTGACAAGCACAGCATCGCCGTTCGCTTTACACCACTCGCAGTTGCCCTCGTCTGAACCGCCTTGTGGTGGGGCTCCTGGTTGCCTGACCGCCAGTACGAACCAGTCGAGTGCGCGCAATGCCGTTGCTACCTGCGGAGGCAAGCCCTCATCAATGAGCAGCGGCTTCAGTATGCGATTAGACACTAGAGCTAATTCAGTGCTGCAATCCGGTCCTCAAAGGCGAGGGCGCTCTCCAAGAGATCGGCGGTGAGGCTGAACCGCAGAACGGCCTCTTCTCGGCCGAGATTGTGTACCACGCCAGCCACAGCGCTTGTTGGGATTCGCGTTCCCTTGACTACGGGCTCGCCAAACTGCACGCGCGGATCGATGAGGACGCCTTTCATGGGCACCCAGTACGCCGCATTGCCCTCGTTGTAAAAGACGCTCGCAAGCCCCTCTTGGACGGCTTCTCGCATAGCTAGCTGACCGAACCTGCTAGCAGCCTCAATACGTCCGTCTTCCGGCTCGTCTTCGCAAAAGACCTCGACGCCGTCCGTCTTGATGTCCTCTCGGGCGAATGGTCTATCGGTCTTCCACTTAGTGCGTAGATGCATCTCAGCATCTCGAATCGTTCGGGCAGCAACTCCACGTTTAGCGAGCTGGGTGACCACAAAGAGGCTGATCAGGTCACTGAAGCTATGATCGGCGTGCCACGGCTTATGCTCGACGGGATTAAGCGCATGCCGGAGCCAGTGCGCCGTCTGCTTACCATCCTTGGGCTCTCCGTAGAGCGTTATGAGCATGCGAAGCTCAGCCAGGCTGTAGATGCCGTGGCCTAGATCGCCGCGTGTCGTCTCAATGTCGGCTGCTGTGCTCGTCATCGCCATTAAACCTAGCCGTCTAGTTCGCCCTCTAAGCAAGAAAGGCCTGCAAAGCAAAGGAATCATACCCTCCCGCACCGTCGGAAGTTCTGTCCGACCGCTCACGCATAATGTTCAGTATGAACCGGCTGAGCGCCGCGCGTCGCGCACAAATACTGGCGATGCTCACAGAGGGGAACAGCATGAGAGCCACGGCCCGGATGGCGGGGTGCTCCTTCAATACTGTTTCTAAGTTGCTTTTGGACGTGGGCGCGGCCTGCACAGCGTTTCAGGACGGCGCGCTGCGCAACCTGAGCTGCGCAGCGATCCAGTGCGATGAGATCTGGAGCTTCGTCGGCGCAAAGGCAAAGAACGTGCCCGATGACCGCAAGGGTGAGTTTGGCCTCGGCGATGTGTGGGTCTGGGTAGCGATCGATGCCGAGTCCAAGCTGGTGCCATCGTGGCTGCTCGGGGAACGCAAGACAGCTGATTGCGTCGCGTTCCTCGATGACTTGCGGGAGCGGCTGCGCTACCGCATCCAGCTATCCACAGACGCTCACGCGAGCTATAAGGGTGCTGTCGGGCTCGTGTTCGCTGGAGATGTTGATTGGGCGCAGGTCGTCAAGGAGTACAAGTCCACGAACGTCGCTCCGGGCCGCTACAGCCCGCCAGCATGCACGGGCATGCATATCAAGCCGCAACTCGGAAGCCCGGACCTCGCCAAGGTCAGCACTAGCTATATCGAGCGCCAGAACCTCACAATGAGGATGAACATGCGCCGCTTCACGAGACTCACAAACGCCTTCTCAAAGAAGCTGGAGAACCACGCGGCATCCGTGGCATTGCACTTCATGGCCTACAACTTTGTGCGCCCGCACAAGACGCTGGCGAACCCGTACCCACGCACGCCCGCGATGGCCGCGGGCGTTGCGGACCACGTATGGAGTCTCAGCGAGGTTGTGGCGCTAACAGGCTAGGCAGATGCGTGGTCAGCGTTGTGCCAAGCGAGTCTCCAAGAGCTTGCGAGTCTCAACTTCGACCTTGGCGACCGCCACTTCGTATGCCTCATCTGAGGGCATAGTCTCTTGCTTCGCGAGGGCTTCATCTATGTATTTCCTCGCGAGCGAGCCAATCTGTAGGTCAGTCATCGTTCCTCTTTCATAGTTCGCCCCACACCTCATCAACGATGTACTCACCAAAGTACGTAAACCAATACTTCTGCCCAAGGCGACTTTCGTCTAGGAAATCGCGCAAATCGGTATCGAGTTCCAGCGCTGGTTCGAGGATGGGAATCAGGTCATCAGGATGAATGTCTTGAGCGGCGATTAGTTGAGCCATGTAGTCGAAGGCTCGTTTTGCGTGGGCAAGCCAATGCGCCTTGTTTTTCGAGAAAAAGTCGTCCAGCCCTGCATCTATAAGCCGTTCGGTCTTTAGGGTCGTAATAGCCACAGACAAATTCCCCCTCGTGCTACTTGAGTACCAGACGGTAGGTCGTGATCACGGCAACTATGGAAATCGCTGCGAGGCTCACAAAGAAGCTCACAAGCACCGCCGCGTAGAGCGGGCCACCGCCGCCTCCCGTCGCTAGCCATCCCACGCCCAGGCCCGAGCACAAGAGACTTAGGGCGAATACCCCCAAGATTGCGCCGCCCGCCTTCCGATAAGGACTGAGCAGACGTTTAGCCGTGCCAGGCGGATAAGCCTGGTAGCCGGCTATGACGACGCCCAAGAACACCAGAATAAGACCGCCGAGGGCAGCACTGGCGCCAATTGCTGCGAGCACAACTTCGTTTCTGCTCGGCACCGCTGCCAGAGCCGGACCCATTCGCGGAGGCTAGGGCAACAGCCGGACGGAATAGAACAGGAGCGCCACGCCCGGCCGTGACGTGGCGCTCCAGCCGAACGACTCAGCGCGCGATCTGGTCCGCGTGTAGCGCGGCACGCGACGCAAACACGAAACGGTCTACGCGATGGATCAGGCCGGCGCGAGCGAGACGCCCGAGACCATCCGAAGCAGCGATCGGGTCGTCAAGCACGAGAGCGACCTCATGCTCCGTCCACGGCCGCTGCGCGTCGTCGTCCAACAGAACTTCAAGGATCGCGGCGTCCGTCTGGGCATCCTGCTCGGCCACGCTCATCGGAATAGGCTGCGGGGTAGGCATGGAGCTAGTACCTCCGTGTCTAGGCTCCGGCGTTGGGTTCGCGCCCGCGCCGGGGCCGCTTGGCTATTGACCCGCCGAGCCTACGCGTCGCAAGGGCGCGCGCATAGCCAATTCTCAAACTGATGCACTACCCACATTGCGTGTGCGCCTGAGGGAGCTGACGGATCGCGAGATACCGACGGTCAAAGCGGCAGCCGCCGCGGTCGAACAGCGACTCGCAGAGCTGGAGAGCGAACACCGCCGGCTCGCAGCCGCGCAATCCGGCCTCGTGCGGGAACTCGACGCCGACGAGGCTGACATACGACGGATCGAGGAGCGCCTGGAGTCTCTACGGATCGACCGGCAGCGACATCTCGATGCAGAGCGGGTCGTGAAGCTTGGCGGCACCCCGGCCAGCGAGCTAAGCGACGGGCACTGCCCTACGTGCGACCAAGACTGGCCGGTCGATCTGCTCGGCGGACGTCGCGAGGACGGGGAGCCCGTGATGGCGATCGCCGAGCACTTGCTGCTGATCGAACAGGAGCAGCGTAGCCTCCAGGCACTACTCAAGGGCACGAATGCAACGCTTCTGGAGCGCGGTGCGAGGGACCGTGCGGTGCGTCAGCGTCTCGCAGAGCTGCGGGCGGATATCCGCGCTCATCGCGAAACGCTGCTCGGCGACGCGAAGCGCCCGTCGGTCGCGGCGATCCGTGAACAGCTTCTCCTAGAGGACAGGCTTGCGCGCCTGGAGGCTGTGCGTCTGGATCTCGTGGGCATCGAAGAAGACCTCGCGTCGCTGAGCGAGGAGTATCGCGGTGTACACGCCGCGCTGGCGGAGATGAGTGCCAGCGATCTCAGCGAGCGTGATCTCGAACGTCTCGCGGAGTTCCGGGATGTCTTCCTTGACCAGCTCGCGGGCTATGGGTTCCGAAGCCTCGACGGAGTCGGATTGAGTGAGGAGACCTACCTACCCGAACGAAAAGGGTTCGACCTGACGCACGAGGTGTCCGCGAGTGACACGATCCGCCTCATCTGGGCATACCTGTTGGGATTGATGCAAACAAGTGAGGCCGACGGAGTCAACCATCCGGGGCTGCTAGTTCTAGACGAGCCGGGCCAGCACGACATCGAGGATGAGAGCCTCGCTGCGTTCCTCGCGCGCGCGGCCCGCAGCATAAAGACTGGCGGGCAGGTGATCGTGACGATCACGCGGTCGGTTTCGCGGATTACGAGCGACGGCCTAGAGGGCGCGAACGTGATCGATTTCGGTGATCGCGAGCACGTACTTCAACCCTTGGCTTGAGTGGTTCCTAGGCAGTGCATTGCCCGCCTGAGCTGCGGATCAAAACTCATCTGACCCAGGCTTCTCGGAGTCGCCTTTCTGCGCTCAGCCGCCACTATTGCCGCTTTGTCGACTGAGCGAGCGCAGTACGTCTCTGCACGCTGGCTGCCCCTTCAGACGACAGACCGAAGTGCGAGCGAGCGGATCATCAGCAGCGCCACGAATCGACAAGCCACTTCGGAAACACTGCACTAGTCGACCAGTGGCGCCGCGTCGCTACTATCGCGAGCGACCGACGCCGGCTCATCTCAGATCCGAACCAGCTCGACGTGTCCTCGCCAGCGCTCGGTGAAGGACTGAACGCGATCTGCCAAGGCGTTCAGGTGCTCGTCGCTCGCCGTGACCAAAAACAGACGGCACGACCCCCTGCGCGCGATGATCGTTCCGACCGGTGCCTGTCCGACCGCGCGAACGATCCGGCCGAGCTGGGTCTTCGCTTGATCCTCCGCCTTCGCGGACCTGTCGGCGTGGTGGTAGACAACGAGGCTCTGCCCACGCGCCGCGTAGTCGGCAAGCTCTCCCATGGGCACATGCTTGATCGTCGGGGTACGGGATGCCGAGGCCAAGCCGTTATCGGGATCGACAAGCACGGCATCGGCGCTTGCGAGCGCAGCCAGAGCACGCTCATGCCACGCCTGCCGATTGACGGAGCGATCTAGGACTTCGCCGAAGGTCAACGCGCCGACAGGCAGCGCACCGGAATCCTCAAGTGCCTCCACGCTGCGCGAGCCTGCGACCACCCCGCTGAGTCGTTGCATGAGATCGGGGTCGCACGTCTTCAGGCTCGAGTACTGGCGGTTCTCCGGCTCGACGTAGGCAACATGCTTGCCGTCGGCGTTGTGGGCCTCATCGGGCGTGAGATACCAGTTGACGCCGAACGACAGATCGTCAGCCGTCAAGTGGCGGATAAGCCCCAGCTTGATGAAGTCGCCCACGTCGCCCGCGTACCGGTTCTGCATCTAGCCGAGCCCCGTCCCGCCGGGGGCCGCCAGAGCGTCGATTAGCCCCTTCGCGATCTCTTGCATCTGCTCTCTGGAGAGATAGCCACACTTTGCCGCGAAGATAACGGCCTGCGGAAGAGCGACGATGGGCACCTCTCCGCCCCGAGCCCGCTTGCCGTTCTTATCGGGCCATGCGTACTTCAGAGATTTGTCGGCTCCCCCATGCCAGGACGACTTTCCCAGCACCAACGTGTCTGTCGGCCAACGCTCAACATCCTCTTCAAACTCAGGGACCATCACACCCTCCTGTCTGTCCGGTGTCAACGTTGACGGTCTACAAGCATCCCATCGACGCACTGCTCTGCAATTCCTCCTGACGGGTGGGTAGATCCGACAAGTTCCGGCAGCGCGAGACCCGGCCTCCTCCCGTGGAAGAATGGCGCCGGGATGTCCACTGACGTAGCGCCGCACTGATCGGGGCCACGGCGGCCCTAGCGGTCGTCGTACTCAACGGCGTTGTGCAGCGGTGGCTTGAAGCCCACCGGCAGCGAGACGAGCTGGTTGCCGCCGCGATCACCGATGTCTTTGTTGCCCCGGCCCAAAGCGCACACGGGAATCGCCAGCAAGGATCAGAACTCTTCTCCCAAGCGAAGGCGCGACTCGCCGCGTAGGGTTCACGCGAGGTCATTGACGCGCTCCTGGTCTTCAAGCGACCCGGTGACAACACCTTGTCGCCCGAGGGCCGCGCGGCGTTCGGTGACCTTGTACGGTGCGCACGGGCGGTCTTGGCAGACCAGGACTCGGTACCAGCCGACGACGTGCTCAGACTGCTCTTCGGTCCCGACGACGAGCACGAGCACCTCGGCGGTGCAGCTCGCCAGCCGCGCATGCGTTAGCACTCATCAAGCAAGAGCGCGCTCGACGCCGTAGAGGAAATAGAACGGCTGCAGCCTGATATCTCTCTCAGCGCTCCGATCGTCACGGAGCGCTTGGAGGAACGGTGCGCCAGCCGAAAGAGCGCCCCCAGCCAGGGCAGTCGGAGCATCATGGGCCGCGATTCCGGCGGCCACCATCCCCAGACCCGGCAGACTAGTGTGCGCAAGCCCAGCCAGCCCCGCAGCTTTCGTAAGGAGCGACCGGTTTTCACGAACGCACGCGTCGATGTGCGCGATTGCCGGGGCGACAGAACCGACCCACGCGTCTTGAATCTCATCGGCGAACGCCGCCTCCCACGCCTCACTGACGAAAGCATTTGAGACCTGCACCAGCGCACCTCTGAACTGTATGAGAGGCGCTGCGAGCTCTCGCGAATGTCGAGTACCTCATCCACCGTCGCACCGGGAAACGTTGGCAGCCGCGCCATGAATGCAGCGGCGCTCATGGCCTGCGCGCTACGACCAGCCGGACCCGGCGCCGGCTTGAATAGCCCCTCACGTATGGCCGCCTCGGTGAGCGACGCCACCTGCTTGTCGAAGATCAGGTATCCCTCGCCGGACGAGAGATGAGCACTTAGCTTGGCGACGAACGTGGCGACGAGCCGGCCCAGCTGAGAGTCGTCGCTATTGATGCCCTTCGCCGCTGAGCTCGCTTTGATGATGCAGTCCGCGAGCAGGTCCACGGCATCATCCGGGTTCGCGCTCTCGATCTTGAGGTATCCCTTTGCTCGCGCCTGCGCGAGCTGGTCAATGCCCGATTCCCGTTCGATGCCACCGACGGCGTCCGCCAGGATCTGTTTTACGGGCGCCAGTTGACGGGTCAGGCCAACCCGCAGCAGACGATCAGATGGAGACGCAATCCGAGCGCTGCGTCGCAGGAAGTCTTCGAGCTGATCAAGTCCAGCCTCAGAGGCCGCCAACTCCGCTCCGTTAGGCAGGTATGGGGCGACCCGTCGCACCAAGTCGATCTGTTGCAGCGGAGAGAATCGCTCAAGCGCCGCAACATCGAGGAGCATCGTCGTGATCGGGCTGAGAAGCGTGACTCGATCGCCGTAGAGCAGTGCCGCCTTGACCAGCTCGATTTCCGGCGCAACCGTCATCGCAGAACCGGGCTGGGCGGCAACGACCAGCTGCAATGAGCTGGCGGATTGTTCGCGGCGTCTCGGAGGCTTCGGCCCGACTGGGCCTCTGCCCTTCCGCCTCCTTCCTCGAGTCATCGGTCCGAAGATAGAGCGCAAACCGGACCATCTGGAACCAGACGCCCGACGAGCACGACATCTGGCTCCAGCCAGTCTCCGAGACATCCTACGGCCAGAGAATTGCTACCAAATTGCTACCACGCCGGCCCTTCTATGCCAGCTAATCCTTGCTCTAGAGCCAAATCCAACGATGGGCGATACTGGGCTCGAACCAGTGACCTCCGCCTTGTCGAGGCGGCGCTCTCCCAGCTGAGCTAATCGCCCTGGGACCGGCTTCAAGCCTATCAGCGCCGGGGAGGCCTCGGTCTCCTCTAGCGAGCTCCGACGTCGGGCGCATCCGCCTCACACGCAGGCGCCGGTCCACGCCGCACGCGCGCCGCGGCCGGCGAAGCCGGGCGGATGGGTCGCCGTCATCCGCCCGGCTTCGGTCTGGCCCCGTTCAGGGCACAATCACTACCTGCCCTTCGGGTCCGCCCTGGCCGCCTGTGCTGGCGCCTTCTTCAGCGCCATAGCCTTCAAGTTCAGACCGTCCCGAGCCGCTTTCGGCTGAGGCTTCCTGCTGGCGCGTCTGGGTGCTTTCGCCGGTCACCCCTTCGCCCGCCTCGATCTTCTTGATCGCTTCCATCACAGTGTTGGACGAGATCGCGAAGCCAACGCCCGTGCTGCCCGGCTGGGAGCCGGAGACACTCGCCTGATCGCTCGCGATCTGTGAGTTGACGCCGATCACGTTTCCTTCCTGGTTGAGCAGCGGGCCGCCCGAGTTGCCGGGGTTCAGTGCCGCATCGGTCTGGATCGCGCCGGTGATCTTCGCGCCGTCGGGCGCCTGGATTTCGCGCCCCAGCGCAGAGACGATGCCCTTGGTCAGGGTCTCGTCGAGACCGTAGGGGTTGCCGAGCGCGTAGACGGTGTCGCCGATCTGCGTCGAGCTTGAGCTCACGAGTTTCAGCGGTTTGAGCCCGAGCCCGGACGGATCGACCTTGATCAGGGCGAGATCCTCGTTGGCTTCCTGGCCCACGAGCTTCGCGGTACGTGTGACGCTCGTGTCCTTTCCGGGGCTCACGACCAACTGGCGCTCGCCGGCCACAACATGGTTGTTGGTCAGGATCAGACCTTCGTTGTTGAGCACTATGCCGGTGCCGAGGTCTTCCCCGCTGGCCGTGACCGCCCGGATCTGGACGACCCCGGAGGAGGCGTGCTGGTAGACCTGGGTCGCGGTCAACGTGCTCGAGGAGCTCGTGGAGGCATCCCGCGTGGCACCGGTGTTGCCCGAGGACAGGGCGGCGACCTGGCCGGAGGTCTTGACGGTGCCATTGCCGCTGCCGCCGACAGCAAGGACGGTCGCGCCCGCGGCCACGCCCGAGCCGAGCAGCGCCGCGACGATGACTGGTAGGACTGGAGCTTTCATGCGATCACCTCGCCGTTTGTGGGAACCAGACGATCATGCGCACGCTCGCTGCACAGGCGCTAAGCACTCCCGAAAGATTCGCTAACCGGCGACCAAACGCCCGTTAGGCGGGGTCGAAGGCGTGCCTAAGCTCGCTCGCGCCTTCGCAAGCCAACGCCGACCGCTAGGCTTGAGGACGCATCAGGGCGACGTGGCGGAGTGGCTACGCAGCGGCCTGCAAAGCCGTCTACACCGGTTCGATTCCGGTCGTCGCCTCTGGCAGCCGCTTGCAGGCGCCGAGGTAATCCTACCCAACTCATTGGTTGGTGGGTATGATTACCTTCATGAAGACGGCTGACCCACGCGAGCTTCTCGACGATACATTCCGCTACCGCGAGGCCAAAGAGGCCGGCCTGAGCGACACTCGCCTCTTTGGGTTGCGCGAGTCAGGCGCGATCCTCGCGCTGGGCGGCGGCATCTATCGATGGTCGGATGCGCCACCAGCCGACGTCGACCTGATCGAGATCGCCGAACGCGTCCCACACGCGACGCTTTGCTTGGAGACGGCGCTCGCACGCCACGAGCTTGTCGACTCGATTCCTGCTGCGATCGATATCGCGATCCCACGCGGAAAGACCCGTCCAGCACTGAGAGCACCTTCCCGCCTCCACCAGTTCGGCCCCCAAACATTCGATCTGGGACGGGAAACGCTCGACGTCGATGCACGCACGCCACTGGGCATCTACTCCGCCGACCGCTCGCTCGTCGACATGGTCCGAACCCGCCACCTCCAAGGCAGCGATATCGCCTGGGAGGCGTTGCGGCGACGGTTGCGTCAACCGGGCGCAAGCCCGGCGCGGCTCATCGACGTTGCCAAGCAGTTCGCCGGCGCAGAGCAGGCAATCCGCAAGGCACTTGAAGTCCTCCTGTGAACGCTCCGACTCGAGCCGACGCTGCCGGCCGCGCCTACCTCGACCTGCGCAAGCTCGCGCGCGAGAAACAACGCCCCGTTGACGAGCTGCTCCAGCTCTACGTCTTGGAGGCGTTCCTCGCTCGGCTCGCGAGCTCGCGGTTCGCCGATCAGTTCGTGCTGAAGGGCGGGGTCCTGCTGGCCGCCTTCGAGGAGCGCCGACCGACACGCGACATCGATCTTCAAGCCCAGGCATTTGAGACCGACACTGAGACAACCCGCGCAGCGATTTGTGAGATCGCCGCGATCAGGCTCAACGACGGGGTCGTTTTCGATGTCGAGGCTGCCACTGCACAACCAATACGAGACGAGGCGATCTACAGCGGGGTTCGAGTGACGATGATGGCGCAGCTGGCCACAGCGCGCCCACACTTCCATGTCGACACCAACGCGGGCGACCCGATCAGCCCTGCGCCAAAGGACGTGAGTCTGCCCCGGCTGCTCGGGGGAGAGATTGTCCTGCGCGGATACCCCTTGGCGATGGTGCACGCGGAGAAGATCGTGACCGCAATCGCGCGGGGCACCGTCAGCACGAGATGGCGCGACTTCGCCGACATCCACATGCTCGCCCGACATCACGCTGTCAGCGGGTCAGAGCTCGCCCGCGCGATCCGCCGCGTCGCCGAACATCGCGAAGTCCGGCTCGTCCCGCTCGCGCAGGCACTCAACGACTACGGGCAGATCGGCCAGCAGAGATGGATGGCGTGGCGCCGCCGTCAGCGGCTGGAGGATAGACTGCCAGCGCGCTTCGATGACATCATCATGGCCGTCATCGACTTCGCCGACCCGGCAATCCTCGGCTCCGCCGAAGGCCGGTCATGGAATCCAGCCGCGTATACCTGGTCATGAATCACAGACGCAGCGGCCTGCAAAGCCGTCTACACCGGTTCGATTCTGGTCGTCGCCTCTCCAGAGATCGTCGCTAAACCGCACCGAGGCGGCGGCGCAAGTCATCGTGCTCATCGAGCCAATCGTACTCGCGTGCCGGCGCGGGCACAGACCGCGCAACCGCGTCAGAGCAGGTTCGCCGTCACGCTGCGCCCTTCATCGACCCAGGTCAGCGTCGAGCCGCCGCTCAGGCGCAAAGACGCCGGTTCGATACCTGCACCCTGTGCAATCACCTGCAGGCCGCGGCTGTCATAGCGGCGCACTTCGGTGACGGGCGGAATTTCGTTGCCGCAGAAGACGCCTGTGGTCGGGCTCGGCGCGGGGAAGTTGACGGCGATCCAGGCGAGCGAGCCGTTGTACTTGAGCACGAGCGAATCGACTTGGGGGCACACGACGCTGCAGTTGGGCACACCGGTCGGGCACCCGCTGGGCGGCGGTTTGATCGGGGTCACCTCTTCCCCGTCTTGAAACTCGCGGATGTGGCCGTTGCTCAAGTTCATCACGCCGATGTAGTAGTTGCTGGCCTCGGCGAAGGCGACGAACGCGATGTATTTTTCGCGGAAGCGGATCAGCTGGTATTCCCAGTGCTCGATCGTCGAGATCTTGCGTGGGTGGCCATTCTTGTAGAGGCAGGCGTAGTAGTAGCCGGTCTTTTCATCGGTGAAGAGCCTGGCCTTGGCGCTATGGGCGATCGTGTGCGTAGCTGCACCGCCCTTGCACGGAACCTTCGGCGGCTTGGCGGTGCGGGCGCTGGCCGTAGCGGCCAGGGCGACGCCTGAGAGCAGCGCCACAGCGACAAGCAGCAGCGCTGCGATCCTGATCCTCATCTCCCCACTCCCTTTCGTGTCCACCGCGCCCAATCGGCCGCTCCGTTGCCCCCAACGATAGACGCCGCGGCGTCGTGTATCGGTCAGGCCGCGGCTGCGTGAGTGTGAGGCGGGGTGTCCTCTTCGTGAGAGACGCCGTGGAGCATGGCGCCCAGCACCGTCAGGCTTGCGCCGTTGATGATCAGCGAGACGCCGATGATGATCGCAAGCGCCGCCAAGCCCACATGGGGGGTCGAGACGATCACCAGGCCAGCGATGATCTCGATCACCGCGACGAGGATCCGCCACACACGATGCTCTTCTTCAAAGGCCAGCACGAAGCGAATCGCGCCAACCGCGATCAGCCAGATGCCGACCAGCAGGGCGACCGCCGTCACCCCGCCGACCGGATGCCTGATCAGCAGCACTCCCACAATCAGCCCCAGCACGCCCATGAAGGCGGTCATGCCCCGGCTTTCGGTGGTCCGGCGCAGAGCCGCGACGATCGCGATCACGCCGTCGCAGGCGATGAAGATCCCCACGATGATTGCGATCGTCTTCAGGCTGTTGCCGGGCTTGATCAGGACTATCACCCCAGCGACCACGCTTAGCAGGCCAACCAGCAGCGGCAGCCACCACACACGCGCAAAGGCGCGAAGCTGCTGTTCTGCGCTGGCCATGGCGGCAGTCTGGACGCAGAGGCGGGCGGGCTCATCCGGACATCCCCACAGCGGATGGGAGAAAACTACCTACGCGGACTCACCGCCAGGCAGGCGCTGCGGCGCGGGCTCTGTGAGCTCCCGCGCCGCAGCAACACGACAGGCGCTACGCCTTCGGGCAGGGCACCGTCGTGGTGACCGACACCTTCTGCCAGGACGATTCTGATTCGCCGCCGCCGAACCACAATTCGGCCTTGCCCTTGAAGCCGCCTTTGGGGCAGGTCTTCGGCACGTAGCCGGCAGAGATCAGTTTTTTGCCCTTCATCATCGCGGCGCCGAGGGTGACCTTGATCTGTTCGGCCATCGCGAAAGGAGCACCCGTGACCGTTTCGACCAGCGGCACATTGGATTCCAGCTTCTTGGTGAACGGCCCCGAGATCGTGCTCACTCCACCTTCCGCGTACTTTTCGATCGACGCTGGTTCCTTGCCTTCGATCCAGAAGGTGGCCCTATTGCTGCCAGGCGAGAAGTACGGCTGCACGAGCACTTTCTCAGCCACGGCCGTTTTGCCGAAGAAGACCTTGCCATTGGCTTCACCTGGCGGTCCCGCTTCAGAGCCCTTCGGGCACGGCGGTTCCAGGTGATTTTCGAATTTGCTCTTCGAGCAGGTCGGGAAGCCCTTGGTGCTGATCACCGTGCCTTTGGGCAGGTACACGTCCACGCGCCGCAGCGGCGCCGGACCTACGTTCAGCAACGTGCCTGCGACGAAGCCTTCGCTGGCGGTGGGATATTCGTTGCCCTTGATCGTGAAGGTCCCTTCGATCGCCGCCGGCGCGCCCAGGATGTTCCCGGTGCCAGGCCAGGTCGGCCCGCCCTTTTTGGACAGGTTCTTCGGAATCGGCACGATCTTTGCTTTCAGTGTGACCGTCGGCGCCGCTGAGGCGCCCGCCGGGATGCTGAGCGCCGCCGCACCGAGCAACGCCAAGACCATCGATGCTCTGCGCATCAACTCTCCCTCCTCTTTGACTTTCAAGATCCACCTCGAAACCGGCGCAGCGATGCTCGCTGCGCCCGGCCGCCTCTAGACCCCATGCACGCCGCCAACAGAGTCGAGCTCAGCCGGCGGCTTTTACAACTGCGTTCAGTCTAGCCGACCGATTGGCCCTCCGAGCCGGGCCACGTGTGAGCCGGAAGCGCATTTCCAGCTGGCTGCCGCCAGAAGACCGCTTGCTCATGGTGAGCAAATCGCAGAGCTGCGTCATCACGGCGAGGCCAAGACCCAGGCCCTGGCTCTCGCGGGCACCACCGAAGCCGCATCCGTCATCGGCCACCACCACGGTGAGCTCACCGTCGATCACGGCGGCGGTCAAGACGACCGCGCGAGCGGCCTCGAACGCGTAGGCGTGGATGATGGCGTTGCTCACCGCCTCTGAGACGGCGAGCCTGATCCGTTCAAGATCCGCCTGGCCGGCGCCGTCCAGTTGCGCAAGCGCGGCGACCGCGCGCCTGGCCTGCCCCACAGACTCGGCCACCGCCGGATAGGTGGTGTCGAGGCTCAGGACGTTGGCCGCCGGCCGGCTCATCTGTCACCTGGTACCAGTGCCACCAGGCTCCTAAACCTGCTGGACGTAGGTCTTACGCAGAGCGCAGAGCGCGTTCCAGGCCGTGCTGGGTCTGGGTGCCCGAGAGCGCCTTGAGGATGTGGCCGTGAGCGTCGATCACGAATAGGGCGGGCAGCTTGGTCAGGCCGTAGCTCAGTCCGACTTCGCCGGTCGCGTCGCGCAGGTTGGAGAAGCTCCAGCGGTGGTGGCGCAGGAAGCTCCTGGCCGCACGCGGCCGGTCGGCCCAGTCCACGCCCACGATCCTGCCGGCCCCGGCAGGACTCTGCGCGAAGCTGCGCACCGCCTGCGCCTCTTGGCTGCACTGGGTGCACCAGCTGGCCCAGAACAGCACCAGGGCAGGCTTTCCGCGCAAGGAGGCGAGCGTCACGCGCGGCCCCGCCAGCCGCTGCTTGGGCAGCGCGGGCGCGACCCGGTAGCTCGAGGAGAGCCCGCGCGTGACCACGAACGCGACGATCGCCACCGCGGCCAGTGCAGCGCCGATCCAGGCGATCGTCCTGATCAGGCGCATCTCGGGTGAAAGCGCGCCTTGCATGCTGCTGCGCCGCCGGGCTTTGTGGTGCGCGCGGCGCGCCCGTCGATCTCGCATGGTGCCTCGAACCTAGCAGCGCGCGAGGATCATCCACCGGCTTCCCGCACCGCCTGTTCGATCGAGAAGGAATCCGTCAGGCCCGTGATCGTGGTCGTAAGGCCCTTGCGGTTGATGATCAGCAGCGTCGGCGTCTGCAGCACCGAGATGTCCCTTGTGATGGTGCCGAAGCTGCCGACTTCGCGCGCCTTAGCGAAGTCGAGTGCGACCTTGCCCTTCAGTGAGCCGCGCACCGCCTGCACTTGCGAGTGCACCGCCTGGTCATCGGTGGAATGGGCGTTCCAGAAGAGCAGCAGCACGATCTTGCCGGCATGCAGCTGCGATTCGACGCTCGCTGCGCGGGCGTCGCTCGAATGCTGCGCCTTCGCCACGGGGTGCGACGGCGCGGCTGGATGGGAGACCTTGGCGACGGGCGTGGCCGTGACGGACCCGGTTGCCTGCGAAGGCTTGGCAGCTGTGCCTTCCACCTTGTGGGCTTCGGTTTCGGAGGCGCCAACAGTTTCGTGCGCCCGGCGAATGTCTTTGGAGAGCCCCGAGAGCCCCGGCACGGCGCCGTGGTAGACGGGCGTGGCCTTGCCTTCGTCGTGTCCGATTTCGCCGGCCTTCGGCGACGTGGAAGTGCTCAAGGAGGATGAGGAGGTGGGCGAAGAGGAGCCGCCTGTGCTCGTGGACACATGCGCACGCAACACCGCGAACCAGGCCAGCGCGAGCACGGCGACCAGTACGAGGGCGGCCTGATAGGGGCGGGAGAGTTGCGCCATCACCCGCTATTTCGGCATGGATGGCCGAAGGGTTGAGCGCTGCCGCAGCTCAGCTAAGCGTGCGCAGGCGCCGCAACAGCTCGTGCACGACCGTCTCGCCGGCCATCTCGCTCTGGCCGCCGTCCTGCATGTCGCGAAGCGTCGTCTGCGGATTGCCCACGATCGCCGCAAAGCGCGCGCCGTGCCGGTCGGCCTGCTTGAGCTGGCCCGAGAGCGATCGTCCGGCCATCTCCATCTCGGCGCGCAGGCCCGCGGCGCGCGCCTGCCAGAGCAGCTCGAAGGCAAGCCTGCGGCTCGCAGGCTCCGGCACGCACACGTAGAGATCGAGGGCCGGCTTGGCCGGCGCCAGCAGCGTCCCAGCCAGCAGCATTCGCTCGATGCCCGCCGCCCAGCCGATCCCGGGCGTGCGCGGCCCACCCAGCTGCTCCACCAGGCCGTCGTAGCGCCCGCCCCCTCCCACTCCGCTCTGCGCGCCGAGCGCCTGCGAGGTGAACTCGAAGACGGTGCGGGTGTAATAGTCCAGGCCCCGGACCAGCGTGGGGTCGATCTCGTATGGAACCTCGGCGGCGTCGAGCAGGCAGCGGACCTCAGCGAAGTGGGCCAGGTCCTCGGTGTCCAGATGATCCAGCAGCAGCGGCGCGTCCTTCATCACCGCGACCGTGCCGGGGTGTTCGGAGTCGAAGGCGCGCAGCGGGTTCAGCTCGATCCGGCTGCGCACATCCTCGGAGAGCTCGTCCTCACGGCTCTTCAGGTGCGCCTTGAGCTGCTCGCGGTAGGAGCCGCGCGCCTGCGGGCTGCCAAGGCTCGATAGGCGCAGCCTCAGGTCTCTGGCGCCAAGCTCGGCCAGCAGGCGATGCAGCAGCAGGATCGACTCGGCGTCCAGCGCCGGATCCTCGCTGCCGAGCGCCTCGGCGCCGACCTGCCAGAACTGGCGGTAGCGGCCCTTCTGTGCCCGCTCGTAGCGGAAGAAGCTCGACAGGTACCAGAGCTTCACCGGCTGCGGGCGCTTGTGCATGCCGTGCTCTACGTAGGCGCGGCAGACGGGCGCGGTGCCCTCCGGACGCAGGGTCAGGGAGCGGCCCGAGCCGTCGGTGAAGGTGTACATCTCCTTCTTGACGATGTCGGTCGCCTCCCCGACGCCGCGGGCGAAGAGCTCGGTGGCCTCGAAGCAGGGCGTCTCGATCCGCTCGTACCCGGCATCCTCAAGGATCGAGCGTGCCTTGGCCTCGATCGCCATCCGCGCCTTGCTCTCATCGCCCAGCACGTCGAAGGTGCCGCGCGGAACCTTGACCTCCGCCGAGCTCAAGGCGCGGTCTTGCGCTCCGCGGGCACGGCGAGTGCCGCGCCCTGACGCAACTCGGTCAGGAACGGGTTGGTCTGCAGCTCGGCGCCGAGGGTGGTGATGCCCATGTGGCCCGGGAAGACCGTGCTCTGCGCGGGAAAGCGCTCCATCAGCGTTGCGATCGAGCTCTCCAGGGTGGCCCAGTCCCCGCCGGGCAGGTCGACCCTGCCGACCGAGCCCTTGAAGAGGACGTCGCCGGAGAGCAGCGCTGGCGGTTGCTCCGGTTGCGCGTCTGCCGCGCCGGGCGCGGTGATCGCGTAGGTGAGGTGCCCGGGGCTGTGGCCCGGAGTGAAGAGCACCTCGATGTCCAGGCCGGCGAGCTGCAGCCGCTCGCCGCCTTTGAGGGTGTGCTCGGGGTCCCAGCTCTCGAAGGGCCCAAAGCCGGGCGGCACCCAGCGCATCACGTCGGTCAGCACTGGCTTCTCGATCTCCGGGCAGTAGACGGGCGCTCCCGTCGCCTTCGCGATCGGCGCCACGGCGCCGATGTGGTCGAAGTGGCAGTGGGTGAGCAGGATCGCCTCGATGCTGGCGCCAAGCGCGGCAGCGGCGTCAAGCAGCTTCTGCGGCTCATCGCCTGGGTCGATCAGCAGGGCGCTCGTGGAGTCACCGGCGGCCCTGACCAGATAGGCGTTCTCCTGAATCGGACCAACCGAGAAGGAGCGCACATCGGTCATCGGCGCCACCCTGCGCCTGCCGCGGTGCGCCGGCTCATTCGGCGGAGGCCTTTTCGGCCGCCCTGGCCGCCTTCTCGGCCGCAGCCCTTGCGAGCTTCTGGCGCTGACGGCGTTTGTATAGCCAGAGGTCGGTGTAGTAGCTGATCGGGATGTAGAGCACGAGCACGACCGGGAAGATCGCGACCGCCTCGTTGGGCTTTTTGGTCAGCACTATCGCCAGCAGCAGCATCACCACCGCCGCGGCCATCGAGCGCAGGACTGCGCTCCGCCAGGTCGGCGGCTGGTCGAGACGGTTGGGCTTGGCCTCGCCGGGTCGCTTGGAGCCGCCGCGGACCGGGCCGGACTTCTCTTCGGCGGTAGGCCGGCGGCCGGTTCTGCCGCGGGATTCGACCATCCCGGCGGCGTTGCCTCTGTGCTTTGTCTTCCTCTTAGTCTGAGCCATTTCACCTACAACCCTAGTGCGTTCTCGAGCAGGTGGCGCCCTGGATCGAAGCCGGGAATCGGCAGCTCCTGCGGGAAGCCCTCGAAGGCAGCCCTGGGAGCAAGGCCCACCAGCTCGGCTCGCTCGATCTTCGCGTGGCGCGCGACCGCCTGCACGAGCAGGCGCAGCGGCGTCCGCTCGGGAGTCTCGACGTTGAAAGAGACCTGACCCACCTCGCCTGAGGGCCGCTTGAGTGCGATGCCGATCGCCCTTACGCCGGGCAGGCCCTCCGGGCCTCCGTCCCTGATGAGGGCGGCAATCTCACGCGCCTGATGGGAGCCGCTCGGTGGCGCCAGCTCGAGGTTGAAAGCCACCAATGGATGCCGGGCGGCGATGAGCGTGGCGCCAGCGGTGGGATGCAGCCGATGAGGGCCGAAGTCAGGGGTCAGCTCGCCGGACTCGATGCGACGGGCGAGGGCAAGCGGGCCGCCGCGGCGCAGCTCGGATCTGACGCGACCGTCGGCGAGCTCGCCATAGATGAGCACCGGGATTTGCAGACGCTCGGCGATCAGGTCGCCGAGCAGCAGCGCCTCGGCGCAGGCGGCTCCGCGGGTGGCAGGGTCCAGGTGGACGATCGGGGCGACGTCGATCGCGCCGACGTGCGGGTGCTCGCCGCGACCGTCGGATATGTCGATGCGACGCTCTGCGACCTCAAAGCCGGCGAGGAGTGCGGGCGCGAGCTGGCCCGGAATGCCAACGAGCGTAAAGACGGAGCGATGGTGGTCTGCGTCGGAGTGGGCATCGAGCAGCCTGGCGCCGGCCGACTCAAACGCCTCGCCGATGGCGCCAATCGTCTCCAGGTCGCGGCCCTCGGAGATGTTCGGGACTGCGAGCAGAGGCGGGCACATCGACAACGCAGACTCTAGCCGCCCACTGCCCGCCCCCGCCCTCAGCTCATTCTTCTCCTGCTCGCAGTGTGCCGGCGCCTTCGAGTTTGAACTTCTCGCTGCCCGAGATGACCACTTCTTCGCCTGCCGATTTCAGGCTGTCGCCTTCAAGCGGGGTTTTGGGGAACACCTCTTCATCTGTGGAGTTCTTCCATTCTCCCGCGAGCTCCCCTTCGATCGTCCTTTCTTCGCTGCCCTCTTTGATGGTCAGCACAAGACTGTTCAGGTCGAAGATGCTTGCGCCGCCCTCGTTGCTGAGATGAGACGTGATCGGATCCCTCAGGATGAGGGCAAAGTCCGGGTCGCATTCGACGAAATCGATCGACGTGATTTCGTCCCGCCCGCGCCCGGTCACGCGACCCTCGGCGATGAACCCTTCGCATTCGTAGTACACCACGTGCCCAATCACAATGTCTAGCGGACCGCTGCTGGATATCGAGACTTTGGCCGATTCGCCTTCTTTGAGGAATTTGCCGTTGACTAACCAATTCAGTTCTCCCGCAAAGGCCGGCGCCGCGCCCACAACCATGACGGCGAGCGCTACCGCCGCCAACAAACCTGCGATTCGTACGAGCTTCATCTCTCTCCCTTCCATGACAAGGTTGGCCAGCCCGCCGCGATATCCACCCGAGACCAATCGCCGTCCGGTCCAAGATCCCCGACAGGCTGCAGATGCGTCCGTCATCGCGGACGCTCCAGCGGTTGAAGTACACGATGGCATCACGCACGTCAAGCGTGGCTCGCAAGAGCCCGCCCGGCCGGCCGGCGCGCCCTGGGAGCCCTCATCGGCGGCTCGCTAAACTGCGGCTCCCCGCCGGAGTAGCTCAGCTGGTTAGAGCAGCGGAATCATAATCCGCGTGTCGGGGGTTCGAGTCCCTCCTCCGGCATCACAGGCCTTAGTCGAAAGGGGTGGCAGGTACCTACCCGACGAGGACGCCGAAAGCCCTCAGCGAGCGATCGTCGGGAAGATCACACCCAGACAGCCGCTGACCGAGCAAGCCGGGCTATGAAGTCGGCCGCAGCGACGGCCGTACAATCGGCCGGCCTGGCTGCTCGGCCTGTCCTGCCGCAGCGTCATCGGCCGCATACTCCGCCAACAGCCGCTTCTCTTCCTCTCGCTTGGGGAACATGAAGAACACAAGCGTGGCCCCGATCAGCACCGCGATGATGCCGGCCGTGTAGGCCCACTGATCCCCCTTTAGGAACGAGGCCTTCGCCGCGGCGATGATCTGGTGCTGAACAGATTCCGGATAGCGTTTGGCGAGGTCGGCGGCGCTTGAGAACGACTTGGTCAGGGCGCCTTCAATGCTGCCGCTGATGTTCTTGCCCGACGCGCTGATCGCTGCTCCAGCGGTCGCCGCATAGCCAGCCGTGAGCAGTGCCCCGAAGATCGACTGCATGATCGCACCGCCGAGGTCGCGCTGAAGGTCGGCGGTGCCGGAGGCCATGCCGACCCGCCTGACCGGCACCGATGCCGTCAGCGAATGCGAGGCCGGCGTGCCGGCCAGGCCGACCCCGATGCCCACGAAGGCATAGCCGAGCCCGACCTTCCAGTAGGAGATGTTCTCCTTCCAGAGCAGCAGCATCGTCAGGAAGCCGAGCAGCACGAAGACATAGCCGATCAGCAGCGTCTGCCTCGCCCCCCTGCTCTCCACGAGCTTCGCCGAGCGCGGCGCGGCCAGCACCATGCACGCTGCCGCGGGCAGGATCGCAAGCCCCGAGTCCACGGTCGAGTAGCTCAGCACGTTCTGCAAGAACTGCTGGCCGATGTACATCGCGCCCATCAGCGACCCGAAGACAATGATCCCGGCGATGGCGGCCACCCAGAAGGTCGGGCGCGCGGCAGCCTTCAGGTCATAGAGCGGGTTCTGCGCGCGGCGCTCGCGGATGAAAAACGCGATGATCGCGGCCGCGGCGACCAGCAGCAGGCCGAGCACGAGCGTACCCTGGTTGGGCACGGGCGCGAAGTTGATGCCGAGGATCAGCGCGCCGACCATGAAGATCGACAGCACCCCGCCCTTGTGGTCGACGGGATTGGTCGTCTCGTTGATGTGGGCCGGGACCAGCTTGAGCGCCATCACCAGCGCGATCAGCGCCAGCGGCAGCGTGATCAGGAACACCGAGCCCCACGCGAAGTGTTTGAGCAGGATCCCGGCGCAGAGCGGCCCGAGCGAGCTGATCGCGCCTCCTGTGGCTGCCCACAGTGCAATCGAGCGCGTCCTTGCCGGCCCAGACCACAGGGCGGTGATCAGCGCGAGCGTCGTGGGATAGGCCATGCCCGCCGCAAGGCCGCCGATCACGCGCGCGGCGAACAGGACGCCGACCGATGGCGAGAAGGCCGCCAAGCAATCCGCCGGCACGGTGAGCACCATGCCGGTCACCAGCAGCAGCTTGCGCCCATAGCGGTCGCCGACAGCGCCGAAGTAGAGCACCGAGGCGGCCAGGCCGAGCGAGTAGCCGACGGCGACCAGGTTCAGCGATACCTGTGAGGCGTCGAATGCCTTGCCGATCGATGGCAGCGCGACGTTTGCGACAGCGAGCCCGAGGTTCGCGACGGCCGCAACCGCGATCAGCGCCGCGAGCACGAGCGCCGGCCTGGCGGGCGCCTGCACCGCTGAGGGCTCGGTGCCGCCCTGCGCGCCTGTCGCGACGGTCATCGCGCGACGGTCCCACTGCTGCGATCGCCCAGCATCAGCGGTTTTCCGCACAACGGCGCGGAGTAAGCCCGGAGCCCGCCGCCCGTGAGGGCCCGGTCAGCTCGGGCTGATCGTGCTCGAGATGCCGACCACTTCGCCTGCCGAGTTGAGCGCCTGCACCGCCAGATAGGGCTCGGCCTTCCCGTGCAGCGTGGTCTCAAAACCGCTGCTGGAGGCGCTGCCAATCGGGCTCAAGAGAGATGATGTGTTGCCGCCCAAAAGTCGCCAGCTGGCGACTTCGGTCGCGCCATTCCAACTGGCCCACGCTTCCACTCCACCACCGCTCTTCTGTGCCGCGAGTGACGGCGCCCAGTAGGGCGTCGCTTTCCATTGGAACTTGTAGGTGCGGTAGGACTCGGTTTCAAGTTCTTTGTTTTTGGCTACCGCCCACATGTGCGCGTCATAGATCAGCTTCCCCGACGGGCTGTATTCGCTGAAGTACGGTTCCTGGCCCCAGCCGACAAACCAGTTGCCGTTGGGCATTTGCTGGACGCTGCCCTGGCTACCCGCCTGCACGAGAGAGGGATGCTTCAGTTCCTGCACGACGGAGTCCGTCTTGGTCTGGTTGTTCACCGAGACGATCAGCCCACGCGATTCGTGGTGGGAATACGATTCATCGAACGGCGAGCCGCCGTTGTCAAAGATGCTGATGTCCCCGTCGGGCAGCGTCGTCACGTCATGCTGGAAGGCGGTCTGGGCGCCCGCTTCCATCTTCACGTCGCTGTTCTTGCCGCCGATTTTCTCGATCACCTGGCCCGTCTTGTCGTCTATCAGCCATAGCGCGGAGGTGTTGCGCGAGGAGAGCAGCGTCGTGCCGTCTCCACGCGGGTCGATCGTGTTGATGTGGAAGTAGTCCAACGGCCAGAAAGTCGATGATTCCAGCGCCGAGGAATATGATTCCTCGAGCGGGACGTGATCGACGCTCGTCCACTCTCGCCGCACCAGGCCGGTCTTCACGTCCAATTCCTGGAAGCTCGTGTCGGTCACGGCTGCGTCCTTGGGCCCCTCCACCGCATTCAGGTCGCAGTGGATCGTGCGGAATACAGTCAGCAACGCGGTGTCGTTTGGCTCCAAGTGGAAGTCGTGCAGGTCGGCGAGGTTGCCGTTGCCGGCTTTGATTTTCAAGATCTGCCTGTAGGAGCTGTTGTCGACGATCTCTTCACCCAGACCGAATCCCTGTTCCGGGATGTAGCCCTGCCACCAGGTCAGCACCGGCTGGCCTTCATAGGTCTGCACCTGCAGGTTGGTCGCCTTCATTTCCCCGGGCAGCACGTCCATCCACACCAGCTGGCCCTGCTGGGTGAAGATCGTCGGCCCGTCGGGACCTGGGCCCGAATACGGCGCTACAAAGATGTCACCCGGCGAGACGCCGGCCGAGTCGGTGCTCACCTGCACGCTCGGCGGCTGCAACTCCGGCGCCGAATGAAAGCTCTGCACGCTGCCCGCGGGGGGCGTGGCACGCGGTTTGGAGAGCTGCGTGGAGTACGGAATCGGGTCTGGGTAGGCGACGTTGAAGGTGAAGGAGAAGGGCTGCAGGCCGCGACCTGACCGCACGTTGCCCTGGACCGTCACCCGCTCACCGGAGCGAAACGGCTGGTCGGGGACGAAGCTCGCACCGTCGCCCTGCGAGTAGACCTCCAAGTGACCGGGGTGCGAGCCGGTGAAGGAGCCCTGGGCGCTGACGCCGACCAGATCTTGCGCGGGAACGCCGAGGAAGCTGATCTGGGTTTCGGGCATCGCATCGTAGGAGCCGGGCAGCGGCGAGACCTGGACGCTGGTGTGCGGCAGCACGTCTGAGACATCGAGCTGCGCCGGTACGCACTGTGCCGCCTTGGGGCCACTGTAGGCCGCCTGCTCGCCGACGATGTGGTTGGCAGCGAACGCCAGAGCGCATCCGCTGAGCAGCGCGACCGCAAGCGCAGACCAAATCAGGGCGCGCCGTGCCTGGCGCGTTCTGCGAGCGTCCATCGAACGTATTCAACCAGGAGATGGGCCGCGCCCCGGGACCAAGCACGATCGGTCTGTGCCCCGCGAGCGCACGCCGGCTGTCCGGCGGTTGGACCTCAGGCCGCGAGCGCGTCCACCGGCGCCGCCGCGGCAATCGGCACGACCGGCCATGCACCCTCGACGCGCTCGGGGCGTCCGTTGCGCTCGAAGTATTCCTGCAGCGAGGCCGCCTGCTGCGCGGCCCATTCGGTCTGACGGGAGTGCAGATCGCGCAGGTCAAGCGCCCGCAGCTCGGCGGTCCTGGTGGCCAGCCTGTAGGCCACCCTCGCCGCGGCGAGCGCGTCGGCGTTGGCTGCGTGCGCCTGCTCGAGGCTCACGCCATAGAGGTCGCAAACCGCTTCCAGCGTTCGCTTTCCGGGACGGAAGCGTTCGACTTGCTTGTCGAGCACGTATGGGTCGATGACCGCCAGGCCGTCCACCCCTCCGACCCTGTCGACCAGTGGGACGATGCCGTGCCTGCGGGCCTCGCGATCGAGGATCGTGAGGTCGAAGCGCGCGTTGAAGGCGACGATCGGCGTGCTCTGGCGCAGGTGCGCGGCGAGGATGCTCGTGATCTCCTCGATCGCGAAGCGTGGATGCATGCCCTGCGTCCGCGCCCGCTCGGTGCTTATGCCGTGCACGGCCGTGGCTCCCGCGGGGATCTCGATCCCCGGGTCAAGGAGCCAATCGCGATGCTCGCTTTCGATTCTGGCGCCGACCAGGCTCACGGCAGCGGTAACGATCCTGTCCCGCTCTGGGTCGATACCCGTGGTCTCCGTGTCAAAGGCGGCAAGCCGCCCCAGGTGCCAGCTCATGTCTGCAAGCTACGGGGCGGCCCGGACGGCATTATCGGACTGGACGGCGTCTCATCGCGCACAGCTATGCGTTCGGGTCTTCAGTTCAATCCCGGCCGTGCCGATTAGCTGCTCGTGCCAGGTTCTCGCGTGCTCTTACTCAAACGACCCGATCGGTGTGTGGTCTGCGGTCGACCGCTAGCCGTCGGTGAGTGCGGCTACTGGGACCAGGCCGCCAGAAGCGTGACCTGCCTTGCCTGCTGGAAGGCGCCCAAGCCGCCAGGCGTGCCGGCCCGCGGGATGCCCGGCGGGAGCGCGAAGCGGCAGTACCAGCACCGCCGTAACGCCCGCCTGCGTAGAGCACGAGACCGCTTTGGCCTGCTTGGCGCGTTGATTGCCTGGCTCGCAGGCGACCCGCGATCGACCACCGCATGGAGACGCGGCGCCGAAGGCGAGGAGAAGGTCGCGCGACGCCTGACGAAGCTGCTTTGTGGCAAGCACGTCGAGCTGATTCACGACCGGCTGATGCCGGGAGCGCGAGCCGCGAACATCGACCACGTCGCGGTCGGACCCGGGGGTGTGACGGTGATCGACTCCAAGAACCTGAGCGGGAAGGTGCGCGTGCAGAGGACCATACGCGCCACGCTTCGCGTGGGCGGCTCCAATCGCACACAGTTGGTGCACGGCGTGCAGCGGCAGGCGGAGGCCGTGCGCGAGCTGCTTCACGCTGCGTCGATTCAGGTCGAGGTGCGCGCAGCTCTGTGTCTGGCCTCCACGGACGGACTGCCGCTCTTCAGCCGCCTGGAAGTCGACGGCGTGCTGATCGGTGGTTCCGCAAGAGTCGCCAAGCTGGCAGCTCGGCCCGGGACGCTCTCGGAAGACCAGAGACGACTGATACGAGAGACGCTGAGCGTGGGGCTGCGAGAGGCTTGAGAGAGCCGCACCGCCGCACCCAGCCCTACGCTGAGCTGCGATGTGCGGCCGCTACACAAACACCGTCGGCCCCGAAGAGCTCAACGAGCGCTTCGGCGTTCCGATGCTGGGCGAGCAGGGGACGCACAGGTACAACATCGCGCCCACCGAGCAGGTGCTTGCGATCGTCGCGCCCGAAGGAGCGCCCGAGGCTCGCATGCTGCGGTGGGGTCTTGTCCCCCACTGGGCCAAGGAATTGCGCGTCGGCAACAAGATGATCAACGCACGCATGGAGACAGTCGCATCCTCCAGCGCCTACGGGCCGTTGATCGCCAAGGGCTCGCGGCGCGCGCTGCAGATCGCAGACGGCTACTACGAGTGGCTGAAGGCCGAGCATCGTGGCCAGCCGCGTCAGCCATTCCTCTTCCGTGTGGACAGCGGAATCCCGTTCGCGTTCGCTGCGCTGTGGGCGCCGGCACGCGTGCAGGGTCAGCACGTGGAGAGCGTGGTGCTGCTCACCTGCGACCCCTCCTCCAACAGGGTCGCCGCAGCGGTGCACGACCGCATGCCCGTGATCCTCGCCGACGCCGAGGCCCAGCGGGCCTGGCTTGACCCCAGGCTCGATGCCCAGGACGTGCTGGCTCTTTGCGCCCCGCTGCCGCAGCAACGGCTCTCGGCAAGCCCGGCGAACCCGGCCGTGAACAAGGCCGGCGTGGATGGTCCGGAGATGATCGTCGCGCCCGACTGAACTTCTTCGTCGATAAGACATAATCTATATCGACATATGGAAGTTGGTCACAGCCGGTTGCGTCACGCTCTGCTTCACAATCGCACTTGCATCGGTGGGCTCCGCTGCGCCTTCAAGCACTCTCGGCAGCGAATGCCCGCCCTTCGCTGCCTCGACTTCGCTTGCCGGCCAACCCGCCGCGAGTCTGAGCCGTTCCAAGATGCCTCGAGTGCCTCCAGGCGAGCTGGTCGCATGTGTTGGCTCCGCCCCAATCGACGGCACCACGCTCAACCACTGGATGCGGCTCGTATGGCTGAGCAAAGGCTCGCTCCGGCGGCATCCCAAGCTGCGCACCTTCGATGAACCTGCGCTCAGCTTCCTCATCCAAGCCCAGTGGATCGCCGGCGAAGCCGCCGCTCTCGGCGTCTCCCTCAGCGAAGCAGCATTGCACGCTCAGTTCGTCAAGTTGCGCCGGCAGCAGTTCCCTCACATACACGAATTCGACGCGTTTCTGCGCTCCAGCGGGTTCACCGTCAGCGATCTTCTGCTGCGCGTCCGCGTTCAGATGCTCTCATCGCGGATCACAGAACATGTCGTTGCCGGCCGGCACGGCAAGCAGCAGATCCAAGCCCTGGCAAGGTTTGTCAGGCATTTCCGACGGCACTGGACCTCGCAGACCTACTGCGCACCAGCACTCAAGATCGAACTCTGCGGGCATCGGCTGCCCGCCACCTGACCTCGCAGCAGGCCCCGGCCGCGTGCCGCGAACCAGCGGCCTCGCCGTAGCCGAAGGACTTATGCGCACGTACTCGGCCGGCTTAACCACAGATGTCGAGAGCACTGCGATCAGCAGCAACGCCGGCACGATCATCGATGGCAGGCGCTTGATCAACATGCCTCCTGACGTACGGTCTTGCCTACGCGAGGATATGCCCGTGCAGGGAGCCGTCTATCCGTGCAACCTACGGCGTGCAATTGTGGGATCGCGTCGGTTGCGAGCTGTCTCCAACCCGCAACAACGGCAGTCAATGCTCCCCAATCCTGGCTCCCGGCCACACAAATCGGAGCGCCCGCGCTGCGGCATGCCGGGCATGGTCGGTTATCCTCGAATGCCATGATGGCTCGGCTGTATGGCAGAGCGGCCGACGGGCCGGTCCCCAACTCAGGTGGCGTCAGACGCCACGGCGTGCTTGCGCTCGGCGGCGTCTCACTCGGAATCGGCGTCGCGCTCGTCGTCGTCGTCGCGGCCGCGGCGACTACGCTCGCGGTGGCCAGCAGCAAAGGCGGCGCCAGCGCCGCGGGCGCCGCCGTGAGCGCGCAGACTCCCGAAAGCGCGCCGGCGAGCGTCAAGCCGTCGGTACGCACACGTGTCGTCGCGCTGCCAAAGGGCACCGTCGGCAACGCCACCGAACGGCTGACGGTCACGCTCTCCGGCACGCCCGCCCCAGGCTCGCCGCACCCTACGTTGAGCCCGTCGGGCTACGGTTCCTGGAAAGTCTCCGGTGACTCCTGGGTCTTCAAATCCTCCACTTCGCTTCTCCCATGCTCGAGCTACCAACTCACAATCTCTGCCGGCACGACCGCGACCGGAGATAGCTCACTCGGCGCCAGCAGAAGCATCACGCTGAATGTCGCATGCCCCTCCACCCGCGGACTGCAGCAGGCGCTGGCGCGGCTGGCCTACCTGCCCGACTCCCTGCACGCCGCGCTGCACGCACACGTCCTGCACGGCGCGATCGGCCGCCGCAACGCTGCTCATCTCCTATATGAACCCGTCGCGGGCGCTCTGCGGCCCGATCTCGCCTTCGCGCCGCCGCTGAGCTACGGCAGACTCGACAACACCACCAAGGGGGCACTGATGGTCTTCCAGGAAGACCACAAACTGCAACCCGACGGCACGCCAGGACCGCTGACCTGGCAGAAGCTGCTGACCGCGGTGGCAGGCAACTACCGCAACCCCAAGCCCTACACCTTCGTCACGGTGACCGAGTCGCTGCCGGAGACCCTGGAGGTCCATCGTGGCAACCGGGTCGTGCTGAGCACCCCCGCCAACACGGGCGTGGCTGGCGCAGAAACGCAGCAGGGCTCGTTTCCGATCTACGAGCGCTTCACGTCCACGACGATGACCGGCACCAATCCCGACGGGAGCAAATACTCAGATCCGGGCGTGCCCTGGGTCAACTACTTCAATGGCGGCGACGCCGTCCACGGATTCCCCCGCCCAGGCTATGGCTATCCGCAGTCCAATGGCTGCGTCGAGCTGCCGATCGAAACCGCCCACACGGTCTTCTACATGCTGCGCCTGGGCGACATGGTCGTAGTTTCCTAGCCGCGCGCAGCCCGGCAGCGGCTGCAGCTCAAGCCGTCGCCGCCGGCCTGTACTCCCTGGTGCCCGGATGCTGCTCCAGCAACCCGATCGCCCGCAGCGTGCGTGCGTAGCGGTGGGCCGTCGAGGGCGGCAGATCAAGCTCCTTGGCCAGCTCGGAGATCGTGCGCCACTCCCGCTGTGGCGAGTAGCAGGAGAGAAGCGCCAGCCCACGCAGCAGCGACTGCGAGAGCTGGGGATCGTCCAGCGCAGCCTGCAACGCACGTCTGGTCGCATCTCTTAGGCTCTCCGCAGAATCGTCGCTGCCAGTCGGGCTGTGAGCGTGATCCAGAGCGGCCATCAGCAAGCTTTCCGATGTTCCCTTCGGCTCGCGCGTGGCCGCCCGCAACACCTGATCTACCTGATCGTGCGTGAGCGCGATCGCCACTCCCTGCTGCATTGCTGACGTTTGTCGCTGCCGCCGTGCCATCTGCCTCCTCGAGTATTGCTGAGACTACATAAACCCCATTGTCAAGTAATCGTGCGTGCCCACACAATTCTGTCGAGAACCATACGGCAGCCGCACCCGATTGGATCAGCCCTAGCTGTCGCAGCCTGATGGACGATGCGAGCGCGCATACCGCAGCAGCGCGCAGGCGCCGAGTCCCCAGCTCTGATAGACCCAGACCAGATGGCTGGTAGCCAACCGAGCGCGCGTGGTCGCACGCGCATGCGCATGCCGCGCCTGGACAGGCGCGCAGGCATCGCGATCTTTGCGCTGATCGTGATCGGCGTGCTCGCGGCTGCAATCAGCAGCCTCGACCTCGGCAAGGTCTCTCACGCGCTCGTATCTGCACGACTGGGATGGCTTGCGGCTGCGCTCGCGGTGATGATGAGCTCGCTGCTGGCACGCTCGGTGTCGTGGCTTGAGGTGCTGCGGGCAGCCATCCCGGACACCGCGATCAGCCGGCTGGCGGTCACCCGCGCGACGATGATCGGGGTGCTCGGCTCAGCCGTCTTCCCGGGCCGGCTGGGCGAGCCATCGCGCGTGGTGGTCGTCTCCAGGCGGCTGCCCGGCTCGACGGTCAGAATGCTGCCAATCGTCGCCGGGACGGTCTTCTCGCAAACGCTGATCAACCTGGTGGCGCTTGCGATCCTGGCCGCGATCACGCTCAGCAGCGTGGCGCACACCAAAGCCTCGGCGCTGGAGGCGGCAGTGCTGGTGCCGCTGCTGATCGTCGCGTTGGTGCTGCTCATCCCCCGGCTGCTGCGCCTGGCCACACGCTCACGCAGGCCGCGGGTGCGCGCCGGGGCGCTTGCGGCAATTAGGACGCTGCAGCTGGCAAGGCAGGGATTGGCCGTGTTCGCGCGGCCGCGGCACGGCGTTCCCGCGATCGGCTTCCAGATGCTTGCCTGGGGGCTGCAGTGGACCTCCTGCTACCTGGTGCTCGTGGCCCTGAACCTGCAGTCGCACACCGGCGCAGCCGCGGCGGCAGCCGTCCTGCTGGCGGTCAACGTGAGCGCGGTGGTGCCAGCGACACCTTCCAACGTCGGGGTCTTCCAGGCCGCCTGCGTCGGGGTGCTGGCCCTCTTCGGCGTCGGCTACGGTCCCGCGCTGGCCTACGGCCTCCTGTTGCAGGCGGTGGAGGTGCTCACCGCGGTCGCGCTGGGAGTGCCGGCGCTGCTGGGGGAGGGCATGACCTGGCAGGACATCAAGAGCGCCCGCACGATCGAGGAGCAGGTGGTCGAGTCGGCTCGCGAGGAGCCAAAGGGCCTAGGCCCTCAGGAGTAGACCATCGCCCGCAGCGACTGCTTCAGCGACTTGGTCGTCTGCAGCACAGCGGTGGGCTCGTAGCCGCAGTGGGCCATGCAGTTTTCGCAGCGCGGGTCTTTGCCGCGACCATATGCGTCCCAGTCGGTGGTGTCCAGCAGCTCCTGGTAGGTCTTGGCGTAGCCGTCTGCCATCAGGTAGCAGGGCCGCTGCCAGCCGAACAGCGAATAGCTGGGGATGCCCCAGGCGGTGCAGTCGAAGTCAGCTTTGCCTTCCAGGAAGTCGAGGAACAGCGGGCTGTGGTTGAGCCGCCAGCGCTTGCGGCGGCCTTCGCCGAAGGCGTCCGCGAAGAGCTCGCGGGTCTGCTGCACGCCCAGGAAATGTTCCTGGTCCGGCGCCTTCTCGTAGGCGTAGGCGGGCGAGATCATCATGTCGTCGACTTCGAGGTCGTCGTTGAGGAAGTCCAGCACCTCACGGATCGTCCTCGGCGAGTCATGGGTGAAAAAGGTGGTGTTGGTGGTTACTTTGAAGCCGGCGGCCTTCGCGGCGCGGATCGCGCTCACGGCCTTCTCGAAGACGCCTTCGCGTTCCACGGAGGCGTCGTGGCGCTCCTTCAGGCCGTCGATGTGGATCGCCCAGGAGAAGTAGGGGCTGGGCGTGAAGTTCGCGAGCTTGCGCTCCAGCAGCAGCGCGTTGGTGCAGAGGTAGACGAACTTCTTGCGCTTGATCAGCTCAGCCGCAATCTCGTGTATCTCAGGGTGGATCAGCGGCTCGCCGCCGGCGATCGAGACCATCGGCGCGCCCGATTCGAGCACCGCGCCGACCGCCTGCTCGACGGGCATCCGCCGGCGCAGAGTGTGCTCAGGATGCTGGATCTTGCCGCAGCCGGCGCAGGCGAGGTTGCACTGAAATAGCGGCTCAAGCTCCACGATCAGCGGGAACTTCTCGCGTTTGGCGAGGCGCTGCTGTGCGAGGTAGTAGCCCATCCGTGCGCGCTGCCTGATCGAAACCGCCATGAACGTCTACACCTCGCTTTCGGGGCTTGGGTGGCTCTGCGCCTCCCCTGCCGGCTCCCCGGCAGACAACAGTGTATGCAACCCGTGCTGCAAGGCCGCTTTTTGCAGCGCACCCGCGGTCCTGCGCAACACATCGCCGGCGCGCAGGGCCAGCGGCACCATCTGGGGTCGGAAGAGCTCGCGCTCAGGTGTGTCGAGCACGACGCGCACGACCGCGAAGGGCCGCTCCTGCGCGCCGGGGGCGAGCCACACCGACTCCATGTCCACGGCGGCTGCGCCACCCCGGCGCAGCTGCTCCCGCCGTTCCCCCAGCGCCAGCTTGCCGACGCAGACAACGGGGGCGATGTGGACGCTCAGGCCGCTGCGCGAAAGCACAGCGGCGAGTTGACTGGCGCCGGGACAGGTGACGCTTGCCTGCGCGTGCCCTTCGTCATCTGCGGCGTAGACGCGGTCTGCGACCACGATCTCCCCCGGCTGCAGGTGGCCCTCCAGTGCGCCGCAGAAGCCGATCACGAGCATCGCCTCGCCGGGCAGCTCGCGCAGCCGCTGCGCGGCGGCGGTGGCGTTGCGCGGTCCCATGCCCGTGCGGTGGACGTACGCCTCGCGCGCGCCCCATCGCACCAGGCGCGCCTCGATGCCCATCGGCGCGGCGAGCAGCAGACGCTCTGAGGAGCTCATCTTGCCCTCGCGACAGCAGCGGTGGCCGTGCTTATCTCAGCGGCGGCGCCACCAAGATCGGACAGTACCGTCTGTGCTGCGGCGTGGCCACTGAGCACCGCGCCCTCCAGCGTCGCCGGCCAGCCCGTAGCGGTGTATGCGCCGGCTAGCGCAAGGCCGGCGAGCGGCGTGCGCGGGCCTGGGCGCAGCGCGCCCACGCCTGGGGCCGCCTTGAACGTAGCGGCGTGCTCGCGGGAGACCAGGAAGCGCAGCACTCGTGCATAGCGCGCCGGCGGCAGCAGCTGTTCGATCGCCGGCAGGTAGCGCTCGCGCAGTTGCTCAACTGAGCGGCGCATGTCCTGCTCGGCACCGGACAGCGATACCGCCAGGTATTGCCCGTCTGGTGGGGCGCCGCCCGCGTCTGTGCGGTCGAAGAGGTACTGCGCCGGGCTTTCCACGCTGGCGGCAAATGGCTCCTCGAGCACCCGCCGGTCGTAGAGGATATGAAGATTGACGATCGGGCTGACCTCGATCGCGCGCAGGCGCTGCGCGATCTCGTGCGCCTGCGGCGGCAGTATCTCCGCAGCGCGCAGGTGAGGAAGCGCGATGATCGCCGCGTCGCATGCAAGCGAGTCCTCCTCGGCGCCGGCCGCGCCAAGCACCTGCAATCCACTGTCCGCGGGCGCCACCGAGCTCGCACGCCAACTCAGCCGCACCTCCACGCCTGCCTGCTGCAGGCTTGCAAGCGCCGGCTCGCCGATGATCGCGCTGAGCGACGCCTTGTGCAGGCCGATGTCGCCGGCGTCGGCGCTCCGCAGCAGCCCTTCCTGGAAGACGAAGGCGCCGAGCGCAAGCGATGCCTCGCGCGCGGGCACGTTCAGGGTGGGAAGCGCAATCAGGTCCCAGAGCGTCTCGATTGCATGCGCGCTCTGGCGGTGGGCGCCAAGCCAGCGGCCAAGCGTCTGCGCGTCGTTTGCCGGGTCGGCGGGGTCGACCCGGCCGATCGCCGCGGCCGCGATCGCAGCCGAGAGCCGCTGCCTGATTGAGAGCGGCCTATGGGTCAAAAGCGCACGCGCGAGGTGCAGCGGTGCGGGCAGACGGTCGCGAGCCAGCGTGAAGCGCCTGCCGTCCGGCGTCAGAATCGGTATCCGAAGGCGCTCCTGCACGCTTGTCTGGTGCGTGCTGCCAAGGCGCGCGAGCAGAGCTCTGTAGGCGGTACAGCAGCGCAAGAAGACGTGCTGGCCGTTATCAAGCGTGAGGCCGTCGCGCTGCACCGAGTAGGCGGCGCCGCCCAGACGCGGGCGGACCTCCACCAGCACCACCTTGGCGCCCGCGTCTGCGCAGTCAAGCGCGGCTGTGATCCCGGCCAGGCCGCCGCCGATCACAACGACGCTTGCGCCCTGGCCACGCACGATCCTCAGAGCACCCTTTCAGCCGGATGGCGTTCTGGCACCTTGCGCGGCCGCAGCACGCTGCCTACCGCAACCACGACCTTCGAGCGGGCGGGCAGCGACATCCTGGCGGCCAGCGAGCGATCGGGGTGGTCCTGGATGCGCCAGAGCAGCCGCCGGTAGATCCCCGTCATCGCCATCACGCATGCTGCGCTGCGGCGGTCGAGCAGCGGGACCAGCGCCATGCCGCGGTGAAACCAGTCGTGGGCGCGCAGCGCCTGGAAGCGCATCAGCGCAAAGAGCTGGCCGACGTCGCCGCCACCGAAACCGGCGACGACCGACTCCTCCGCATGGGCGCCCTGCCCCGCGAGCACCAGCAGCTGCGCGTCGCCGATCGCACCCTCATCGTGCAGGTGGTAGCGCACGAGGTCATCGCTTGGCAGGTACACCCTCCCCCGCTGCGCGTCCTCGCGCAGGTCTCGCAGAATGTTGGTCAGCTGCATCGCCACGCCGAGGTCGTCTGCCAGCATCCACGCCGACTCCAGGTCGTGCGCGCCGAAGATCGCAAGCGAGAGCCGACCGATCGAGCCCGCGACCCGGCGGCAGTAGAGCACGAGATCGTCAAAGCTTTGATAGCTGACCTCCTCGACGTCCATCTGCACGCCGTCGATCAGGTCCTCCAGCGCATCGAGCGGAAGCCCGAAGCGTCGGTGGGAGTCCGCCAGCGCGACAGCGACGAGATCCTGGCCCTCCGCGCCATGCGGCAGGCTGCCAAGCGCGGCGCGCTGTTGCTCCAGTAGGCGGAGCTTCTGATCGGCCGGCAGCTCCCCGTCACCGATGTCGTCGATCCGCCGTGCGAATGCGTAGACGGCGCACATCGCGCGCCGCTTGCTCGGCGGCAGCAGCGCGATGCCGTAGTAGAAGTTGGCCGCGGCCAACTTGGTCAGCTGCGCGCAGTGCTGGTGGGCCTGCTCGATCGAGCCGCCGGCGATGCTGGTCGTGGTCATGGCGTTCCCCCGTGCCGCCTGGCTGCGGGACGCTGCGAGAGCACCGTGAAGAGAGCTCGGAGGCGTGCCCGCCCGCTTGCCGTCGGCACGCCGGCAAGCACATCGAAGCCCGCCCGCTCGATTGCCAGCGCGGCCGCCCTGCCGCCGGCGATGAAGGCCGCCACCGCGAGGCGTGAGCGCCCGCGCAGCGTGTCGAGCAGCGGCGCGCCCTGCGCGAGCAGCTCGTGGACGCGCTGGGTCTGCAGCGCGATCAGCGCCCTCACGTGCTCGTCCGCGTGGCTTGCGTGCAGATCCTGCTCGCCGCAGCCGCAGCGGCGCATGTCCTGCGCGGGCATGTAGATCCGCCCGCGGCGCAGGTCCTCGGCCACATCCTGGCAATGCTCGACCAGCTGCAGCGCGGTGCAAATCCGGTCTGAGAGAGCGATGCGCTCGGGACTCGCCAAGCCAAAGACGCCGAGCACCAGCTCGCCAACCGGGTTGGCTGAGAGCGCGCAGTAGCCCTGCAGCTGCTCCCATGTCTCATAGCGGGTCACGCGCTGGTCGACGCGGTTGGCCTCGATCAGCCGCAGGAACGGGTCGCGAGGCAGCTCGCACTCGCGCAGTGTCACGCTCAGAGTGCACATCAGTGGATGGCCGGCCCCTCCTGCATAGGCGGCATCGAGCTCTTCCTGCAGCCAGTCCAGCGCCGCAAGGCGCTCCCCCTGCGCCTCATCGCCGAGCTCGTCCACCAGCCGCGCGAAGCCGTAGAGCGCGAGCAGATGCGCTCGCACGCGCCGGGGCAGCACGAGGCTTGCTACGGGGAAGTTCTCGCCGCCGACGCGGGCCATCACCGCCGCGGCGGCAGGTGTGTCGGCGCGAGCGCCTTCGGCGTCTGACAGCGGCGGCGTGGCCCTCGCGGGCGAGGCGGCTGCGGCGTCCTGCGCCGTCGCCATCACCCCGCGCGGCTCTGCAGGCAGCGTCCCAGGGCCATGATCGGGAAGGAGAGCCTGTAGAGGTGGTAGTTGATGTAGTAGTAGGAAGGAAAGCCGGTGCCGGTGTACTGCGGCTCATCCCAGCTGCCGTCGGTCCGCTGCGTGGCCACCAGCCAATCGATGCCGCGCCGCAACTGCTCGGTTTCCTGCTCGGCGGCGTGCAGCGCAAGCAGCGCCCAGGCGGTCTGCGAAGCGGTGGAGGGGCCGCGGCCGATCCAGGCCTCCTCGTCGTAGGAGCGCGGGTCCTCACCCCAGCCGCCGTCCTCGTTCTGGTGCTCGTAGAGCCAGCGCACAGCGCGGGCGATGCTGAGGTGCTGCGGCGAGATGCCGGCGGCCACGAGCGCCGGCACCACGGCGCCGGTGCCGTAGATGTGGTTGACGCCCCAGCGGCCAAACCAGGAGCCGCCGGGCTCCTGCTGCGCTAGCAGCCACTGCACGCCGCGCTTGACGCTCTCGCGCTGCGCGAGGCCGAGCGCCGCGAACATCTCGACCACGTGCGCAGTCACGTCGGCGCTCGGCTCGTCTATCACCTCGCCGAAGTCGAGGAACGGCATCTCGCGCACCAGCGTGCGCGTGTTCTCCGCGTCGAAGGCACCCCAGCCGCCGCCGCTGCTCTGCATCCCCTCGACCCACTGCACCGCACGGTCGATCGCGCCCTGGGCCGCAGAGTCAGGCTCGGGCTGCGCGCGGATCAGCGCAAGCACGACCTCCGCCGTGTCATCGAGATCCGGGTAATTGTCGTTTGCGAACTCGAAAGCCCATCCGCCGGGCGGCAGCCGCGGCCTGCGTACCGCCCAGTCGCCGGTGATCCGCACCTCCTCGGCCAGCAGCCAGTCCGCCGCCGTTGCAAGCGCCGGGGCGTCAGCCGACACGCCCGCGTCGGCGAGCGCGATCATCGCAAGCGCCGTGTCCCATACCGGCCCCTGGCAGGCCTCAAGGCGCCGCAGCTCGCCTTCCTCGATCATGAAGGTGTCAATACCCTCGATGCCGCGCCGCATCACAGGATGGTCGAGCGGATAGCCGCGCATCTTCAATGCCATCAGCGAGTAGACCCACGGCGGCTGGATGCCGCCCCAGCTGCCGTCCGCCTCCTGGCGGCGCACGATCCAGCTCTCGGCACGCGAGAGCGCAAGCGAGCGCAGCGGCTTGATCGGATGGCGCTCGTAGATCCGCAGCAGCCTGTCAAGGCGCGCAAGCCAAACCCCCCGCTTGGAGGTCGGCGCGGGCATGCTCCATGGCTGCGCGCCATGCAGCTCCTCCAGGTCGAAGCCCAGGCTGTGACAGGGCCGGTGCGTGAGCAACACCGCCAGCGCCACAACCGTCTGCCTGGCCCAGCAGGCGAAGTCGTAGACGTTCAGCGGCACCCAGGAGGGCAGCAGGACCATCTCCGGCGGCAGCGCGGGCACACGGTCCCAGGACCAGAGCCCGAACAGCGCCATCCACACGTGCGTGAACACGCGCGCCTGCTCCAGCCCTCCTTCGGCGCGGATGTACTGCGCCGCGATACGCATGTGCGGGGCCTGCGGATCGTCGCCTGCGAGCTTCAGCGCCCAGTAGGCCTCGATCGTGGTGGAGAGATCCGGCGGGCCGTCATGGAAGTTGGTCCAGGTCCCGTCCGGGCGCTGCTGGGAGCGGATCCAGTTGGCCGAGCGCTGCGTCTCATCGGCGCGGCGGATGCCGAGGAACTCGCGCAGCAGCATGTCCTCCGCGTCCATCGTGACGTTGGTCTGCAGCTCCGCCTTCCACCACCCGGTCTGACTCTGGAGGGAGAGCAGATGCTCACATGCGCGCTGGAGCGTGACCTCAGCCTCGCTCCCAGCCTGCACGATCGGCGATGACATGGAACGGAAAACTAGAGCTTCCAGACGATTGACAGCATCTTCACCTGCATTTAGCCCCCATTCGCCGCGGCCGCCGAGGCGAGCACGTTGGTTTCCCCAGCGGTGATGCCAGTGCTCGTCAGGGCGCTACGCATGAGGGTCCGCGGGCTCGGGGAGACGAAGCGGTAGATGAGCTCGCCGTTGAAGTCAAGCCGCTGCACAAGCCGGAAGCCAGGGGCCGGAGGCGTCGTGGCGGAGGCCAGCAGCGGCTTGTAGCCGACCTTGTCGATCTCCGAGACGCCGCGGATGGATAGGGAGGCCGGGCGCAAGCTGGGAGCGTAGTACTCGATCGGCGCAGAGCCGAGGTGCGCGGTCACGACGGCGACCCGGCCACCGGCGCCGCGGGAGCCCGGCGTAACTGCTGCCGCAACCTTGCTCCAGTCGCCTCGTTGCAGGCGCGGAGAGAGGTCGACGTCGACGCAGATCGCAAGCAGCGCCAGCGTCGCGAGTACCGCAACCCCCACGCCCAGCCGGCCGGTCGAGATTGCGCCTATCACCGCCGCCAGCAGGATCGTTACGGGCACCATCGCCCCGATCAGGTTTCGAGGCGCCAGGTAGTCGGCGCCGCCAAGCGCGAGCAGGATCGGGATCAGCACCCCGCAGGCGGCGAGCGCGAGCATGCCGATCGCCGCCCCGCGCTCGCCGCGGGAGAGACCTCGCCACAAGCCGTAAGCCAGCCCGGCGATCAGCGGCAGTGCGACCAGCAGCTCGATGCCGCGCCCGAGCGGCGCTCCCGAGTAGCCCGTCAGGTAGTACTGCGGGATCGCTTCAACGCGGTCGCGCAGTGCCCATTCCCCGATCCACTGCGTGCCTTTGCCGCCCTGGCTGAGCACGAGTGGGATCAGCGCGATGCCCACGACCGCGATCGCGCCCACGGCCGGCACGGCGGTACGCCAGCGCTCCCGGCGTCGCAGCAGCCACAGCGACATCGGCACCAGCAGGAACACGGCGAAGTAGTGGGTCAGCAGCGCAAGAGCGCCGGTCAGCGCGAAGGCCGCCATCCGGCGTGCGCTGCTCTGCCGCTCTGCGCGGATGAAGCAAAGCAGCGCGAGCGCCATCGTGAGCGCGTAGAGCTCGTAGGCGCGCGCCTCTTGGGAATACCAGACAAACAGCGGGTTTGCGGCCGTGATCGCGCCCGCCACGATCGCCACACGCCTGCCCGCAAGTTCCCGCGCGATCTCATAGACCACGGCGACAAGCGCAATCCCCGCCAGCGCGGAGAGAAGCCGCATCCCCACCACGCCAGTGCCGAAGATACGGGTCCAAACCCAGATCGTCACGTACCACAGCGGCGGCGTGTTCTCGGTGTGGGCCATGGTTTCCATGCTCGCGACGATGCTCGGGTGCAGCACGTGCACGGGCGTGAACGCCTCGTCGAACCAGAAGCTCTGCAGCCCCAGCGTCGGCAGCCGCACGAGCGCCGCGAACGCCAGCAGCGCAGCCAATGGCCACCAGCTCGGCAGACGACCTACAGCCGACTCTGCACTGCGAGCCCCGCCGCCGGGCGCGGCGCGCGGCGTGCCGGCGGCTGCCGCGGTGCTTGGCGCCGCCGCGCCTGCGGCCTGCGAGCTCGCGGCCCTCATCAGGAGCCGCGAAAGCCCTTCGGCACGCCTCTTTCCAGGCCGGGCGGGATCGCCCAGGTGCAGAAGTGTTCGCCGACCGGGGAGCCGAAGCAGCCGTAGCGGTCGTTGGGGCCAAGCGGCAGATACGGCGGCAGGTAGAAGCCGCCCATCACGTGGCGTTCGTTGCCGACGATCGGCCCATCCATCATCACGCATACACGCGATCTGACCACCTTCTTGGATTCGTGGAGGCTGGCGCAGGCTGTGTCGACGGTTGAGTAGGAGACGAGATCCTGTTCGACTGCGACTTCTTCATCGGGAATACCCGTCACACGCCGCCAGGTTTCAATGTCCGCCGTGAGGCGGTCGTCGACTTTCACCTCGCGCGTGAGGTCATAGACCGTCCCGACGCAGATCAGCGCGGCCACCACCATCAACACGATCGCCTCGATCCGGCGGCGCCGCCCTGCCGGGCGGGCTTGATCTTCGGAGTCCGCTGGCCTTAGCCACGAAGGCAGCCGCGAGAGCCAGCGCTCCAGCGCCGGCCACCGCACCGACTCTTCGTGCAGCTGCTCGTCGCCAGCGCTCATGTCTTGGCCGCCGCAATCGAGAAGAGCGGCGAAAGCTGGTGGATCATGTACAGGCCCTGGATCAGCAGCACTGCAGTGATCAGCCGGCGTTCACGGGAGACAAACCCCAGCGGCAGCCCCCACAGCGTGTACCAGGCCAGCAGCCAGGGGCTGGTGACCGCGATCGCCAGGAGCGCCCAGCCGGAGGCTGCGATCCAGCTGTACCCCTTCCAGGTGCGCCACATCAGGTAGAGCACGACCAGCGCGAGCAGCCCCTTCAGCAGGGTGTGGTCGACCGGGAAGATGCCCGGCTTGCCGAGCAGGTGCGCAAACTCGGTCGGAAATCCGTCCTGGGAGACATAGGCGGAGTCGCGGGCAAGTACTTCAAATAGATCGGCGCCGTGCACGCCGAAGAAGGCGTATCCGAGCCCCACGCCCACCACGGCCGCGGTCAGGGCGCCCAACAGCAGGCGCGGGCTGCGTCTGGAGAGGAGCATGAACGGCAGCAGCGCGATCGCGGTTGCCTTCACGAACGCTCCCGCGACCACCGTGACACCGGCGCCGGCGTCCCTGTTGCCAAGCGCCAGCGTGACGGCGCCCATCATGAAGGCCATCATCATCAGGTCGTTGTGCGCGCCGCCGAAGCCGTAGATCAGCCACAGCGGATTGGCGCCGAGCATGATCAGCCCCGGCACCGGGTTCATTTTCAGCTGCCGCGCACATCGCCAGGTGAAGCCGAGCGTCGCGGCCACGGAGATCAGCGCCTCCACCTTCATCCCCCACACCGAGGCGATCGTGCCAAGAGCGGCAGCCGGCAGGCTGATCAGCGTGTAGAGCGGCCCGTAGGCAGTGGTCGCAGTCAGCCAGTCGCCGCCCACGTACTTGTAGATCGGGTCGTTGAAGAGCGAGACCGGGCCGTGCACATACGGGTTGATCCCGTCGAGCGCCATCCGTCCATAGGCGATGTAGCTGAAGACGTCGGTGGAGATGATGATCGGCGCCACCATCACGATCGCGGTCAGCATGCAAACCAGCGTGATCGCAGTCCGCTGGCTGATCCTGCGCGAGTAGGCGACCAGACCCGCGTAGGCGCAGGTGAAGATCAGCAGGCAGATCAGGAAGAGGTGATATCCGAGCGGCGAGCCAAGCCCCTCGAGCCATTTGCTCATGCTAGGCGAGGGCGGCAGCAGCGGCGACTTGCCGTCGGCGGCGTCGATCACGATCAGGCCGAGCGCGCCGACCATGATCGCCGCCAGGCCAAACGCCACTGGCGGCGTGCGCCGCTCCGCGTGCTCGCCGCGAGCGCCGGTCAGCGAGGAGCGCCACCCATGGGCGGCAGCCGTCTGCCCTTGCACTGCTGAGGAACGCAGGACCGAAGCTGTTGATGTCGAGGTTGGTGAGTGCAAGCGGGGAGTGAGCTCGGAGTTGGTCAGCTGCCGGGTACGTCCTCGAAGCGCAGCACCTCCAGCGCTCCGGTGAGGTCGAACACGCGCTGGACCGAAGGCTCGCCGGGCCGCAGCACGAGCTCCCCACCCCGCTGCTGCGCACGGGCGTTGGCCGCGAGCAGCAGCCTCAGGCCGGTCGAATCGATGAACTGCAGCTCGCGCAGGTCGATCACCAGCCGGCCCGGAGCGTGCTGCTCAACGTCGAGCAGGCTGCGCTCAAGTAGCGGTGCGCCGGACAGGTCCAGCTCGCCGCGCAGCGCCACGCTCGCGACGCCGTTCTCGATCGAGCTGGATATGGATAGGCCGCCGGGGCCGGGCGAGGGCGCGCTCATTCAGGCGACTTTATCTACGAGCAGGATTGTTCGCAGCAGGACAGCCGCCTTGCAGCTCAGAGCGACCTTCAAAGCGCCGCCCAGACCGTCTTGGTCTCCAGGTAGGCATCCAGGCCGATTTGGCCGTGCTCACGCCCGACGCCTGAGGCCTTGAAGCCGCCGAACGGCGCCGCCGGGTCCGAGGCCCCCCAGCAGTTGACGTAAACCGACCCGGCGCGCAGCATCCCCGCCAGCCGGTGTGCGGAGCCCAGATCCCGCGTCCACACGCCGGCCGCCAAGCCGTAGTCGCTGTCGTTGGCGCGCCGGGCGACTTCCTCCAGCGTGTCGTAGGGAGTCGCGACGAGCACCGGCCCGAAGATCTCCTCGCGGCAGATGCGCAGCTCATCCGAGCTGGTTGCAAACAGGGTCGGCGCAACAAAATAGCCGCCGCTCTCATCCAGCGCGCTCTGTCCGCCGACCAGCAGCTGCGCGCCCTCCTGCAGCCCGGACTCGATGTAGCCGAGCACGCGCTTGCGCTGCTCGGCGGAGATCAGCGGCCCAAGCTGGGTCTGCGGATCCAGGCCCGCGCCCAGGCGCGCCTGCTGCGCGCGCTGCGCGAGCACCTCTGTGACCTCATCGAAGCGCTCGGCCGGCACGAACAGGCGTGAGCCGGCGTTGCAGGCCTGGCCGGAGTTGAAGTAGATCCCCTGGAAGGCGCCCTTCACCGCGGCGTCCAGATCGGCGTCGGGCAGGATGATGTTCGGCGACTTGCCGCCCAGCTCCAGCGTGACGCGCTTCAGCGCAGCGCCCGCCTTGCCGCCAATCTCGCGCCCCACCGCTGTGGAGCCGGTGAATGCGATCTTGTCGATCCCGGGGTGCTCCACCAGCGCCGCGCCGGTGCGGCCATCGCCGGTCAGCACGTTCAGCACGCCCGGCGGGAAGCCGACTTCCAGTGCCAGTTCGCCGAGGCGCAGCGCCGAGAGCGGCGTCTGCTCGGCCGGCTTGAGCACGATCGTGCAGCCGGCGGCCAGCGCCGGGGCGATCTTCCAGGCAGTCATCAGCAGCGGGAAGTTCCACGGCACGATCTGCGCGCAGACGCCGACCGGCTCCCGGCGCGTGTAGCAGTGCACATTGAGGGCCGCGACCGGCAGCACGGCGCCCTCGATCTTGGTCGGCCACCCGGAGAAGTAGCGCAGGTGCGCGACCGTGCCGCCCACGTCCACGAACTGGGCGAGCTTGACCGGCTTGCCGTTGTCCAGCGACTCGATCTGCGCGAGCTCCTCATCGTGCTGCCCCACCGCATCGGCTAGCGCGCCGATCAGGCGGCCGCGCTCGATCGCCGGCATCGTGGCCCAGGGCCCGCTCTCGAACGCCTCGCGCGCGACCGCGACGGCGCGATCGACATCCTGCTGGCCGGCGTGGGCGAGCGTCGCGATCGGAGCGCCAGTGGCGGGGTCCAGCGTCTGGAAGGTGGCACCGTCGGCAGCCTGCAGCCGGTGCTCACCGATCAGCAGATCGTGGGCAGCATCAGGCTCGCCGATGAACTGACGGGCGGCGGCGCCTAGCGCCTCTGGCAGTGTTGCTGTGGACATTGGGTCTCCTCGTTTGCGCAGCGGCTGCGGGGGAAGCTCTCGACGCCGTGTCCGCTGCGCCGACGAGCGTACTCACGGCTCCAGCAGGATCTTGAGCGCCTCGCGCCGATCGTAGAGCGCGTAGGCCTCGGCCGCATCTTCAAGACTCATGTGATGCGTGATCAAAGGGCTGGGATCGAGTCTGCCGGCGGACATCATCGCCAGCACCGGGTCGACGTGGGCGATCACGTTGGCAAGCCCGGTGTGCAGCGTCAGGCCCTTGATCCAGATCAGGCCCATGTGCACCTCGATGCGCTCTGCGTAGACGCCGAGCGCGACCACCTCACCGGCCGCACGGGCCAGCGAGATCGCAAGTTCGAGCGCCCGCGGGTCGCCGACCGCGTCGATCGCGACATCGACGCCGCGCTTTTCGGTGTGCTCGCGAACCGCCCGCTTGACGTCCACCCCGTCGAGGTCGAGCGCAACGGCGCCGAAGGACTGCGCCATCGCAAGGCGCTCGGGCACAGAGTCGACCGCGAGCACGCAGGCGGCACCGGCGGCGCGCGCGGCCTGAACTGCGCATAGCCCGACCGGCCCAAGTCCCAGCACCGCGACCGTGTCGCCCGGGCGCATGCCGGCGCTTACGATCGCGTGGTAGCCGGTGCCCATCACGTCGCCGGCGAAGATCGCCGTCTCTGGCGACATTCCCTCCGGCACGCGCCGCAGCGTCATGTCGGCATGGGGGACCAGCACCTGCTCGGCCTGGCAGCCCTGCAGGTCGCCCATCGCGGCGCCGTGCCCGAACGTGCGGCTCTGCTGGCAGCGGTGGTACTCGCCGCGCAGGCACTGGAAACACGTGCCGCAGGCGCTTTGGAAGCAACCGAGTACACGGTCGCCCACGGCTACGCGGCGCACTCCCGCTCCGACCTGCGTCACGGTGCCGAAGAACTCGTGCCCGATCGTGAAGCCGGGCTCGATCTTCACGCGCCCGTGGTAGATGTGCAGATCGGAGCCGCAGACCGCGCAGGCCTCGATCCTCACGATCGCCTCGTCGAGCTCGCCGAGCTCGGGGTCCGGCACCTCCTGGACTTCAACCCTGCCCGGCTCCTGGAATGTCACAGCGCGCATGCCGCTGACCCTACAACCTGGAGAGCACCGATGATCGGATCGACCTATGCTGCTCGGATGTCCGACAGATCGCGAGCCGTGCTGATCACCGGGTGCTCCTCAGGCATCGGTGAGGCGACCGCGCGCCGCCTATCAGGCAAGGGCTTGCCGGTCTATGCGACCGCGCGCAGGGTCGAGTCGATCGAGCACCTGCGTGAGGCGGGCTGCAAGCTGCTGCAGCTGGACGTGACCGACGAGGAATCGATGCGCGCGGCGGTCGCCGAGGTGGAGCGCGAGCACGGTGCTGTCGGCGCGCTGGTCAACAACGCCGGCTACAGCCAGAGCGGAGCGATCGAGACCGTCTCCAAAGAGGAGGTCCTGCGGCAGTTCCAGACCAACGTGTTCGGCGTGATCACGATGTGCCAGCTCGTGCTGCCGGCTATGCGCGCACAGCGCTCCGGCAGGATCGTGAACGTCTCTTCCATGGGCGCCAATTTCACCTTTCCCGGCGGCGGCCTCTACCACGCAAGCAAGTACGCGCTGGAGGCAATCTCCGACGCGCTGCGCTTCGAGGTGCGCGGCTTCGGAGTCGACGTGGTGGTGCTTCAGCCCGGGCTGATCCTGACCCGCTTTGGGGAGGCGGCCGCCGCGAGCATGGACTCGCTGCCCACCGGGGCCGACCCCGCGTCGCCCTATGGCGCCTTCAACGAGACCGTCGCCAAGGCCAGCAGGGGTGCATACGAGAACCCGCTGTTCGCGAAGTTCGGCGGGCCGCCGGAGGCAGTGGCGAGAGTGATCGAGCGCGCGATCAGCGCCAGGCGGCCCAGGCCGCGCTACCGGATCACGCCTTCCGCGCACGCCCTGATCGCCCAGCGCAAACTGGTCAGCGACCGGATGTGGGACCGGATGATGCGCCTGCAATTTCCGCAGCCGCGCTAAGCGCGGCCGATCAGGCTGCCTGCGCGAACGCCTGCTCGGACTCGACCGGGCGGCCGATCGCAAAACCCTGGGCGTAGTCGACGCCGTAGGAGCACAGCAGGGCGATCGTCTCCTGACCGCCGACGTACTCGGCGATCGTGCGCTTGCCCATCCCCTGGGCGACGCGCACCAGCGCCTGCACCACGAGCTGGTCCTTGTGCGAGCGCGGCAGCGCACGCACGAAGTCGCCGTCGATCTTCAGATAGTCGAAGGGCAGCCGCTTGAGGTAGCGGAAGGACCCGAAGCCGGCGCCGAAGTCGTCCAGCGCAACGGCGCAGCCGAGGCGCTGCACGCCGCGGCAGAACTCGCTCGCGCGGCCCATGTCGGAGATCGCCGCGGTCTCGGTCACCTCCAGGATCAGACGGCCTGGGTCGACCTCGTAGCTGGCAAGCAGCCGTTCGATGTGGGTCAGCGTGCCCTCGCCGGTCACTGACAGCGCGGAGAGATTGACGGCCACCGGCGTGCTGCGGTCGGCCAGCTCGGCGCCCATCAGGTAGATCGCCTCGCCGAGCACCATCCGATCGATCTGGCGCACCAGACCGTAGCGCTCGGCGGCAGGCAGAAAATTGTTGGGCGCCACCAGCCCGTCAGAGTCGTCCGCGAGCCGCAGCAGCGCCTCGTGATGGCTGACCGTCCCATCCTCCAGGCAGACGATCGGCTGGTAGTGAAGCACGAACAGCCCCTCCGCCAGCGCATGGCGCAGGCGCGCAAGCCACGGGCGCAGGTGCAGACCCGCCTGGGAGCTGAAGGCGCCGCCGCCGGCGGGGTAACGCCTGAGCATGCCGAGCCCCGCCGCAGGCCTGCCGCCGGGGCGAATCACGAAGCTGGAGGTTGCGTGTGTGGTGACGTCGTTCATGGTCGCTGGCGATCTTCCACGAGCCGGCCGCTTGGCCTTCAACGTGGGGGCATAGATGGAGGTTTGCGGGGCAGATTCGGCAGGAAACCTCCACGAACCTGCTCATCTCGACATATATCTTGCGAAAAAGAGCCCTGTGCAGCGCCGCTAGCCACTGGAGCGGTAAGGGCGCCGCGCCCGATCCGAGATCACGAGCAGCAGCGCCAGCAGCACGAAATTCATCACCACCGAGGAGCCGCCGTAGGCCACCAGCGGCAGCGTCACGCCCGTCAGAGGAATCACGCGCGTGACCCCGCCGACGATCACGAACACCTGCATCGCCACCATGAAGGAGAGCCCGACGGCGAGCAGCTTGGAGAAGGAGTCGCGCGCCAGCATCGCCGTCTTCAAGCCGCGCCAGATGAACAGAAGGTAGATGCACAGCAGGCCTGCGGCACCGACGAGACCCAGCTCGTCGGTGATCACGGCGTAGATCATGTCGCTTTCCGGGATCGGCAGGATGAAGCCGCCGCCGGGCAGGCGCAGCAGCGAACGGCCCAGGCCGGTACCCAGTAGGCCCCCGTCGGCCTGCGCGAAAAGCGCCTGTGCAAGCTGACCGCTCCCACCTGGCGTTTCGTAGAGCTTCCTGTTCAGCGGGTGTTCCCAGGCTTCAATTCGCGCCTCCACGTGACCTACGTGCGTCGCCACAAACCATCCGCCGATCAGGAACAGCCCCAGCCCGACGAGCGGGAACGAGAGCCGGCCCGTGGCCACGTACAGCAGCGCCAAGAAGGCGCTGTAGAACATGATTGAAGTGCCAAGCTCGCTGGTCACCACGAGCGTGGCCATCGAGGCGCCCCAGACCACAAGCAGCGGGCCGAACTGCTTCATCGGCGGGAAGGTCATGCCCATGAATTTCTTGCCTGCGGTGACCAGCAGCTGGCGGTTGTCGGCCAGGTAGCTGGCCAAGAAGATCACCAGCGCGATCTTTGCCAGCTCGGCCGGCTGGAAGGAGACCGGGCCGATGTGGATGGCCAGATAGGCGCCATTGACTTCCCCGCCGATGCCGGGCACGCGCGGCAACAGCGTGAAGACGATCGCCGCCGCCACCATCGTGTAGCGGTAGCGCTCCAGCACCCCAAGACCCCGCTTGCGCAGAAACAGGATCGTGCCCGCAAACACCAGCAGCCCGACGACCAGCCACTGCGCCTGCTGGCGCGCGAGCGTCGGTTCGATCCGGTAGATCATCACGATCCCCACGCTGGCCAGCACCGCCGCCAGCGGGAACATGTAAGGGTCGGCGTTGGGTAGCGCCCAACGGATCACCAGATGCCCGGCGATGCACAACGCAAGGAAGATCGCCCCGTAGAGCAGCGACGCGCTCGATGCGTGGTCGAGCACCAGATTGGCCGAGCGGACGCCTTCGGTGGCCGAGGAGTCCGCCTGCGCCTGCAGGAAGATCGCGGTGAAGCCGGCGACCACCAGCAGCGCCGATGGCAACAGGCCCAGCAGCTCGCGGTTTCGAGGGCTCAGCATGCAGGCGAGGGTACCCAGTCGCCCGGCGCCGCCGCTACGCTTGCGCAGTGGTTGACGAGAAAGGCCCGCGGCGGCTCTGGCCGAGCTCCACGGGCCGCTTCCTGCTCGCGGGCGTGCTTGTGGCGCTGCTCAGCGGTCTCGCGACTTACATGATCGCGCAGAGCAAGCTCACCACTCTGGCCTCGGAGATCCTGCCGGCCAAGAACAGAATCAAGACCGCCAAGGGCGTCGTGGTCGCCGGCTACGAAGGCGCGCCGCAGACCTTCCTACTGATCGGCTCCGACAAGCGCGCGCTCTCCAAGGACTCCATCGACAAGGAAGACCCGCCGCACAGCGACACGCTGCTGCTCGTGCGTCTTGATCCCAACCAGGGCCAGACCACGGTGCTCTCGATCCCGCGCGATCTGCTCGTGCACATCGCCACGCGCTCCGGCCAGGTCTACTACCCCGAGAAGATCAACGCCGCCTACACCATCGGCAGCGAAGACGCGGGCAACGACGGCGGCGCCAAGCTGGCGGCCGAAACGATCGAGCATCTCCTAAAAATCAAGCTCAACGGGATCGTCGATGTGACCTTCAAAGGCTTCATCGACGTGGTGGACTCGCTCGGCTGCGTCTACGTCAACGTCGATCACCGCTACTGGCACACCTCAAACAGCCTGGACCCGGAAGAAAACTACTCCAGCATCCATCTCGCCTCCGGCTACCAGAAGCTCTGCTACGAAAACGCGCTCTCCTACGTGCGCTATCGCCATCTCGACTCCGACTTCGTCAGGGTCGCACGCCAGCAGGACTTCATCCGCCAGCTGCGCGAGCAGGTCTCCCCTTCGCGGCTGCTGAGTCAGATCGAACGCGTCTCCAAGGCCGTCGGTCGAGCCGTGGTCAGCACGTTCGCTTCCACCCCGGAAGAACTGCTGCGACTGACCAAGCTGATCGTCTTCTCGCAGAGCAAGCCGCTGCGGCAGGTGAAGTTCCGCTACTCCTCCGACAGCACCTTCATCGAAGGCGGCGACTACGTCACTGCGAGCCCCGAAGACATCGCCGCGACCGTGCGCGAATTCCTCTCCCCCGCCCACAACCGCGCCAACCTCGAAGGCGCCGCGCCCGCTCCTGCTGCGACTGGCGCCCGCCATGGCCGCGCAGAGCATCGCGCGCACGGCGCACCACCGCCCTCAGCCCTCGGCCTGGTCCCCGTCTCGGAATCGATCCGCCAAGAAGCTGTCGGGATGGCCGTCGACGTGCCCTTCACTGTGCTCTCGCCCACCCTGCAGACCGACGTGGCCGTGCCCCAGGAAGCCCACTCCTACCGGATCGGCAACCGCGGTGGAGTCCGCCACCACGGCTACATCGAGGTCTTCCAGCAGAACCCGATCGGCGGCTACTACGACGTCGAGGGGATGGACTGGGCAGACCCGCCGCTGATTGAGCACCCCACGCAGACCGAGTACATCGGTCACCGCCGCTACATGCTGATCGACGACGGCTCCCACATCCACGTGATCGCTTGGCGCGAAGGCGGCGACCTTTACTGGGTCAACAACACCCTGCTGGAGGAACTGACCAACTCACAGATGATCTACATCGCGCAGTCGACCAGGCGCCTGCGCTGAAGCGAGGGGTCAGACGCCGCCGACGGGGGCGCCATCCAACGCCGCGTTGACCAACGCGTCGGCAGCCGCATTCTGGGCGCGCGGAACGGTCCTGATCTCCCAGCTGCCAAAGCTCCGCAACGCCTGCATCGCATCGCGGTGAAGCGGCTTCATCGCCTCGTGCTTGACCTTGTAGACGCCCTGCACCTGACGAGCGATCAGCTCCGAGTCGCCGATCACCTCGACCTCGGTCGCGCCGAGCTCAGCTGCCGCTGCCAGGCCCAGCAGCAGCGCCCTGTACTCGGCTACGTTGTTGGTGGTGGCGCCCAGAAGCTGCGCGCGCTCCAGCAGCACCTCGCCCTCGGGCGTTGCAACCACGCACGCGGCCGCGGCGGGACCGGGGTTGCCTCTGGCTCCCCCGTCGACGTTGACGCGCAGCTTCACAGGGTCAGGGCGTGGCGAGCGGCAGCATGTCGCCGATCGCACGCGCACGCCGGCGATCGCGCACCACGCGGCGCTGACGGATCGCCGGGTCCACGCCCCCGGCGCGGGCCTGCCGGGCGCGCCTGTCGGCCACCCTGCGATCGACGATCACGGTCACGTTCTCGTCCTCGGCATAGCGCTCCACCATCTTCTCGTAGAGCTCCTGCTCCAGCGGCTTTGGCACAACGCAGTAGATCATGAGCAAATCCTACCGGAGAAGTGAGAGCTCGCCGCGTTCGTTTGCGGTCGCATTGGCGATCCGGTCCTCGTCTGCAAGCTCCTCCAACTCCATGCCCTCGGCCAGCAGCGCGATCGTCGCCGGCCGCACCCGCAGGTCGACCTCGTAGCGATACCAGCACAGCTCCCAGGCCACGACGATGCTCGCGCGTTCGGCGTCCAGCTCAGTTGCACGGACCGTCACGCTTGGCTGCCCAAGCGCCCGTGCGATGCCCGCAAGGCGACCAGCACATTCAGAGGCGTTGAAGATCTCTATTGCCTGTTCGAGAGTGAGGTCAAGGCCAGGCAACGCGAGATCGCGCGCGAGCACCGCCGGCACGGCCGCATGGGGCGCGAGCAGGTCCTCGCCGGCGATCTCCCGATCGACCCATTCGTCGCGCTCTGTGCCCTCGGCGTCGTCATAGAGAGTTTCACCGGCCTGCAGCTGCTGGTCGTGCCGATGCGTCCAATCCTCGTCCCCACCGAAGCCGCCGGCGGGTGTGTCCTGCCAGCTGTCCGCAGGGCGGCGCGGCGCCCACGGCTGCTCCTCCTCATGCAGCGGCTCGTACTCGCCCTCCTCCAGGCCGCGGCGCTGACGCAGCCTGTCCAGCAGCGAGCGTCCGCGCTGCCGGCGCTGCGAGCGGCCGCTCGCTGCGGCTAGCGCCTCGGATTCGCGCATCCAGCCCTCTCCGGCGGCTCTAGGGATGCAGAGCTCGCAGACGGTGCGCCTGTTGCCGGCGGCGATGAACGTGTCCGGGCGCTCGCCCCGTAGCAGCCGCCTGCCGCACATGTCGCAGGAGACCTCCGGTTGGTGGGTGATGATCGCCCGCGTCGCCATCGGCCAATCAGAGTAGTGACCAAACCGTGAAGATGCACCCCCGCCCCCGCCGCCAGACCGATCCGGCCGCCCGCGGGAGGACCGCTCAGGCGTGTGCGGAGGCGCGCTCTGCGGCGGCGTCGTCGACAATCCGCTGCGCGAGGTGTGCGGGCACCTCTTCGTAGCGCACAAAGTCCATCGTGTAGTCGCCCTGGCCGCCGGTGATCGCGCGCAGATCGGGCGCGTAGCTGAGCATCTCGGCCATCGGCACCTCGGCCTTGACCTCTGTCATTGCGCCGGCGCCCTCCATCCCCTGCGGGCGGCCACGGCGGCTATTGAGGTCGCCGATCACATCTCCCACGCTGGACTCAGGCACCGAGATGCTGACCAGCATGATCGGCTCTAGCAGCACCGGCTGCGCGTCCCTCAGAGCGTCCTTCATCGCCTGCACGCCGGCCAGCTTGAAGGCGATCTCGGAGGAGTCCACGGAGTGGTAGGCGCCGTCGAAGAGCGTGACCCTGACGTCCTTGACCGGGTAGCCGGCCAGGACACCCGATTCCATCGCCTCGTGCACGCCCTTCTCCACTGCGGGGATAAACGAGCCCGGGATCACGCCGCCCTTGATCTTGTCGATGAACTGGAAGCCCTCTCCCTCGCTAAGCGGCTCGATCTCGATGTGGCAATCGCCGAACTGGCCGCGGCCGCCCGACTGCTTCTTGTGGCGGCCATGCGCCTTGGCGGCGGCACGGATCGTCTCCCTGTAGGGCACGCGCGGCGGCTGCAGGCTGACCTCCACCCCGAAGCGACGCCGCAACCGCTCCACCAGCACTTCGACGTGCACCTGGGAGATACCGGCGACGATCTCCTCACCCGTCTGCGCGTCACGGTGCAGGTCGATCACCGGGTCCTCCTCCTGCAGGCGGCGCAGCGAGGAGATCATCTTCTCCTCATCTCCCGCGCTCTTGGGGGCCACCGCGAAGGCCATCACCGGCGAGGGCAAGCTCATGCCCGGCAGCGCTTGCGGCTGCCCGTCGCCCTGGGCGCGATCGGAGATCGGCCAGCGCTCCAGCAGCCAGTCGTCGGCGTGGGTCTCCTTCAGCTTTGCCACCGCGCCGATCTGACCAGGGCCGACCTTGTCGAGGTGAAGTACGTCGCCGCCACGGAATCCCAGCAGCTGCCCGATCCGCTCCTTTGCGTGCGAGCGCGCGTTGACCGCGTGGCTGTCGTGGGAGAGGGTGCCGCGGTAGACGCGAAAAAGGTTGATCCGGCCCGCGAACGGATCGGCGCGGGTCTTGAAGACGTATGCGCACAGCTCGCCTTCGGAGTCTGCTGCCAGCTCCAGCTCCCCGATTTTCAGCGGGCCGTGCTGCACCGGCGAAGGCAGGTCCTCCACGATCGCGTCCAGCAGCCGCGCGGTGCCCAGGTTGCGGGTCGCAACGCCGCAGACGACCGGGAAGATGTGACCGTGATTTGTACCGCGCTCCAACGCGTCGACAATCTCCTGATGGGAGATCTCCTCACCCTCCAGGTAGCGCTCCATCAGCGCGTCTGAGACCTCCGCCACCTCGTCCATCAGCCGCTCGCGGTAGGTGGCGGCAAGCTCCGCATGGTCTGCGGGGATCTCGATCTCTGTGAATCCGCCCCGCTGGGCGGAATCCTGGCGGAAAGCGCGCATGTCCACCAGGTCGATCACGCCGCAGAGCTCGTGCTCTGTGCCGATCGGAATCTCGGTCGCAACCACGTGCTGGCCGAATGCCTCCTTGAGCTGCGCAAGCGTGCGGAAGAAGTCGGCGCGCTCGCGGTCGAGCATGTTCACGAACAGCATCCGTGCGATGTCGCGCTGCGCGGCACGCTGCCACAGCCGCTGGGTGGCGACCTCCACCCCCATCACCCCGTTGATCACGAAGATCGCCGACTCGCAGACCTGCAGCGCACCGAGCGCGTCGGAGACGAAGCTCGGATCGCCGGGGGCGTCGATCAGGTTGATCTGGCAGTCCTTCCAGGCGAAGGTGGACAGCGCCGCCGAGATCGACATCTGCCGCTCCTTCTCGTCCGGGTCGGAGTCCGAGACGGTGCTGCCCTCCATGACGCTGCCAAGGCGCGTGGTCACGCCGGCCTCGAACAGCAGCGCCTCGTTGAGCGAGGTCTTGCCAGACCCCCTGTGCCCGAGCAGGGCGACATTGCGAATCCGATCGGCTGCCGGCATCAACGCCTCCTTATTTTCGACCCGTCAGAGCACCATAGCGCCGGCTGGCGGCCAGGTCGAGGGCGGTGTCGCCGGAGGTACGTTCAGTCCTCGTCGAAGTCGCCTTGCATACCAGAGCGAAGCCTGAGTACCGCCTTGGTATGCAGCTGCGATACGCGCGACTCAGTCACGCCGAGCACCTCGCCGATCTCCCGCAGGGTGAGGTTCTCGTAGTAATAGAGCGCGATCACGAGCTTCTCGCGCTCGGGCAGCCTTGCGATCGAGTCGGCTATGCGGTCCTTCAGGTCGCCGACGTCCAGCGCCTTGGCGGGATCGGGCGCGCCGGGGTCCTCGATCGTGTCCATCAGCGAGACCTGGTCGCCACTGGAGTCAGAGACGCTCCAGAGCTCATCCAGCGCCACGATCGAGGAGTGCGAGATCGCGATCAGCGCATCCTGCAGTTCATCGCCGCTGATGCCGAGCTCACCGGCAAGCTCCTCGTCGGTGGGGGTGCGTTGCAGCTTGTGCTCGAGCTTTGCGTGCGCGCGCTCGATTTCGCGGGTCCTGGCGCGCACGCTGCGGGGAACCCAGTCCAGCGAGCGCAGCTCGTCGATGATCGCGCCCTTGATGCGGGTGATCGCGTAGGTCTCGAACTTGATCTCGCGACCGAGGTCAAAGCGCTCGATCGCCGATACCAGGCCGTCCAGGCCGTAGGAGATCAAGTCGGACTCCTCCACGTGCGGCGGCAGGCCAGCCGCGGTGCGGCCGGCTACGTACTTGACCAGCGGCGAGTAGGCGACGACCAGCCGCTCGCGCGCGCGCTTGTCGCCGTCGGCCTTGTAGCGGCGCCATAGTTCGCGCAGCTCGATCGCTTTGACACTGTTATCCAGGGTGCTCATTTCCCTGACTTGGAGTCCATATCTTGATAGGGGCTCCTATGCCCGTGGATGGCTGCGAGCATACGCGTTTCGCAAACGGGCGGACTCCACGCGAGTGTAGACCTGTGTGGTGGAGATGCTCGCGTGGCCGAGCAGCTCCTGTATCGCGCGCAGGTCCGCGCCGCCGTCGAGCAGGTGCGTGGCGAAGCTGTGACGCAGCGCGTGGGGGTGCACGTGGCCGGGTGTGCGGGTGCGCAGCGCCCAGCTTCGGAGGCGCCGTCTGACATCGCCTGAGTCCAAGCGCCGACCCGTTCGGCTGAGGAACAACGCGGGCTGCGCCGGGTCGGTGAGCAACTGCGCGCGAGCACGCTCCAAATAGGCGGCGAGCGCCATCTGCGCCTGCTCGCCGATCGGCAGAAGACGCGTACGCTGCCCCTTGCCCTCCACCCGCAACTGCTCGGCGTCGTGGTCGATGTCTTCCACGTCAACACTGACGATCTCAGACGCCCTCAGGCCGCAGGCGTAGGCGAGCTCGAAGATCGCCCTGTCGCGCAGCTCCAGCGGCTCCTGCGCGGGAATGCCGTCAAGCAGCCGCCCCACCTCCGACTTCTTGAGCACCCGTGGCAGAGTCGCGGGCCGCTTTGGCGCGCAGACAAGCTCCGCAGGGCTCTGCGACAGCTCGCCGTGCTCGCGCATGCTCACGAACAGTCCGCGCACGGCGGCGAGCTTGCGCGCGATCGTGCTCGGCACCAGGCCGCTTTGCGAAAGATGGGCCACGTAACGCCTGACCGTCTTCGCGCTCACCGCAACGGGATCGATCTCGCGCTGCTCGCACCAGCGCGCAAACTCCTGCACGTCATGTGCGTATGCCAGGCGGGTGCGCTGCGCGCTGCCGCGGCGGCGCAGATCGTGCTCGAAGCGCTGCTGCGCGCTCTCCCACGCAGGCGAGCTCGCGCCGGCGGGCTTGGGCGCAGGCGCGCTCATACCGGCCCCTGCCCAGGCCGATCCGATGTCATATCCGCAAACGCGCAGGCGTCCCCGAGCCCGCCCTCGGTGCTCATGTGCACAGTTTCGCCGCCGGCGGCCACGGCCCTGCTGGCAGCAAGCTCAGCGCGCAACGGACCGCAGAGCGCCTGCCGGCGGACGCCGGCCCTCGGCCAGCAGCGGCTCTAGCAGCTTGGCGAGCTCGTGCCAGTCCCTGGCGGCAAGCACGCCCTCTTCCTCGCAGATCTCCTGATTCCAGGGGTGCAGGATGGTGGCCACCGCGATCCCGCGCTGCGCCGCATGCGCAAGGTTGTCCGGGCTATCGTCGATCAGCAGGTCAATCTTCAGCTCGCTGCAGCGCGAGACCTTGTCGAAGGAGCAGTGCAGGTCGTTATATGGAACCCCGATCCGCTCCAGCCACAGACCGGTGGCCTGCCGGCAGTCGGCGGCGCGGTGGCTGGTGATGTGGATGAAATGGCCCGCCTGATGCCATGCGCTGACCGTCTCGACCGCGCCCGGGTAGGGGGTGCTTGCGAGAATCTGCTCATCGCAGTGGCTCTCCTGGATGCAGAGCGCCAGCTGCTCCTCGCGCAGGCGCGTGATGCCCCAGGTGAACTGCTCCTCGTAGGGCAGCTCGATCCCGAAACGGCGACGCGAGACCTCTGAGAGCACGTCCCAGTAGTGGTGCAGCGTGGAGTCGATGTCGATTGCGATTCTCATCCGCGGGTGGCGAGAGCCTGTTGGGCGCTGCAGAGCAAGTCCAGTACATTAAAGCCCTATGTCAAGCGCCACCGGCGAGGCGCAGTTCGGGGGGCAGGCTGCGGCGGCCGGATACGCGCCGCAGGATTACCCCGCGCCATGGGTCGCTGTCGACTGGCGCCGCCATCAGCGCTGGGTGAACACAGGTGGCGCGCACGTCAACGTGATCGAGCTCGGCACAGGCGAGCCCGTGCTCTTCATCCATGGCCTCGGCGGCAGCTGGCCCAACTGGCTGGAGCAGCTGCCGGTGCTCTCGGCCGGCCACCGGACGATCGCGCTCGATCTCCCCGGCTTCGGCTCCTCGCCGCTGCCGCCTGACCGAATCAGCATCCCCGGCTATGCGCAGACCGTGGCGGGAGTGATGGACGCGCTGGGGATCGCCTCCGCCGCCGTCGTCGGCAACTCGATGGGCGGCGAGATATCGGCCGAGCTGGCGATCGCCGCACCGGAGCGGGTACGGCGACTGGTGCTCGTATCCCCCGCCGGCATCTCCACCGCGAATGTGCAGCGGCAGCTGCCCATGATCCGCCGCACCTACCCGGCCGTGCACGCGGCCGCCTCCTGGGTGGGCGCCAACGCCGACCAGTTCGTGCGCCGACCGAAGCTGCGCGCCGGAGTCATGTCGGCTGTCGCCGCCCGGCCGCGCAACATCGCTGCCGAGTTCGCCGCCGAGCAGATCCGCGGCATGGGCAAGCCAGGCTTCCTGCCTGCCCTGGAAGCGATCGTCTCCCATTCGCAGACTCTGCGCGAGCGCCTACCCGCGATCGCCTGCCCCACGCTCGTGCTTTGGGGCGACAAAGACCCGGTGGTGCCCGTTCGCGACGCCGAGGTGTTCGCCAGCCAAATCCCCGGCGCACACAAGGTCGTCTGGCAGGACACAGGTCACGTGGCGATGTTCGAGCGCGCAGCGGAGTTCAACGCGCTGCTCGAAGGCTTCCTCAGCGCCTAGGCCTCTCTCGTCGCCCTCGCTGCTGCGGGCTCGCTCCGGCTCGGCGCGCTGTCAGTGACGTTGCGCGCTGCTATTGTTAACCATATGGCTAACGATCTGTTGCTGGACAGGACGTTTGCCGCCTGCTCGCATCCGATCAGGCGAGGCATCCTGGAACGGCTGGCAAGCGGGGAGATGACGGTCGGGGAGGCGAGCCGCGACTTCAGCGTCTCAAAGCCCGCGATCAGCAAGCACCTCAAGTTGCTCGAGCAGGCAGGCGCGATTACGCGCGTGATCGACGGGCGCACGCATCGCCTGCGGCTCGCAGAGCAGCCGCTGGAGCAGGCCCACGACTGGATCGCAGCTCAGCGCGCCCTCTGGGAGCGCAAGCTCGACACCGTCGATGCCTATCTGAGAGAGCAACGCACGCAAGAAAGCAAACCGCGTAAAGAGGAGTCTGCATGACCGAGATGACTGTCAACGACCAGGCCCAGACGCAGGGCGAGCGGGACACGATGCTCAGCGACACCAGTCTGCGCATCGAGCGCAGCTTCGACGCCACGCCCGAGGAGGTGTTCGACGCCTGGACCAGCCCCGAGGTTCTGCGCCGCTGGTGGGCGGCGCACCCGCAGGGCAGCACACCGGTCGCCGAGGTGGATCTGCGTGCGGGTGGCCGCTACCGCCTCTCGATGGAGAGCCCCGACGGCACCAGGCACACCGTAGGCGGCGAATACCGCGAGGTGCAGCGTCCCAGCCGCCTGGTCTACAGCTGGCAGTGGGAGCTCGACAGCGGGGAGCTGGGGCACATCAGCACCGTCACCGTCTCCTTTGCGGAACAGAACGGGCGCACCCTCGTCGTGCTCGAGCACACCGACCTGCCCGACGCAGACTCACGCGACCGCCACGCCCAGGGATGGAGCACCTGCCTGTCGGTCCTGCGGCAGCGCGGCTTCCCAGACGGCGCACAGTCCTGACCACGCAGCACATCAACCAACCACGAGCAGAGAAGGAGATGGAGATGGCGAACTACCTGCTGGCCTACACCGGTGGAGGCATGGCCCAGTCCGAGGCCGAGCGCGAGGCGGCGATGGCCGCCTGGGGCGGCTTCTTCCAGAAGCTTGGCCCCGCCGTGGTAGAGGTGGGCAACCCCGTCGGCGCCTCCGCGTCGGTCACCACCACCGGCACGAACGGCCCGGCTGCCTCCGGCCTCACTGGCTACTCAGTGATCTCAGCAGAGAGCCTGGACGCCGCTACCGCGCTGGTGGCGGACTGCCCCGTGCTCGTAAGTGGCGGCAAAGTGGACGTCTACGAGACGATCCCGGTGATGTAGCGGCGGCTTGCTGAGCGGCTCTCTACGCGCCCGCCGGCGGTCCCGGTCAGCGGGTGACGGCGCCTTCGGCGGCGGAACCCACGAGCTTCGCGTACTTCTCGATCGCGATCTCGATGCTGCCAGCCGGCCGCACCGGCAGCGCGTAGTGGAGCAGCCGCTGCTCGATCTCCTGATCGGACAGCGCCACGTCGATGCGCCTTGCATCGACGTCGATCGTTACTTGGTCGCCGTCCTCGATCGCTCCGATCGGCCCGCCGCGCACCGCCTCCGGCGCGACGTGAGCGGCCATGAAGCCGTGCGTGGCGCCGGAGAAGCGGCCGTCGGTGATCAGCACGATGCTCTCCCCCAGCCCCTCGCCGACCAGCGCGGCGGTGACAGCGAGCATCTCTCTCATGCCGGGGCCGCCGGCGGGACCCTCGCCGCGAATCACCACGACGTCGCCCTCCTTGATCTCGCGTGCGAGCACTGCCTGCATCGCCGCCTCCTCACCCTCGAAGACGCGCGCGGGACCGGTGTGCAGGCGACGCTCGTGGCCGGCGAGCTTGACCACACAGCCCTCGGGCGCCACGTTGCCGCGCAGAATCGCAAAGCCACCTGTCGGCTTCAGCGGCTCTGAGAGCTCACGCACGACACGCTGACCCGGAGTCTCGCTCGCCTCGGCGGCGTGCTCGCCGATCGTGCGGCCGGTGACGGTGATCGCGTCGCCGTTGAGCACGCCGGCCTGCGCCATCCTGTTGATCACCAGCGGCACGCCACCGGCCTCATATAGGTCGGTCGCCGCGTACTGCCCGCCCGGCTGCAGGTCGCAGAGCAGCGGCGTGCGCTCGGAGATGTGGTCGAACTCCTCAATCGAGAGCGGCACGCCCATTTCCCTCGCGACCGCGAGCAAATGCAGCACGCCGTTGGTCGAGCCGCCGCTCATCGCCACCGCGGCGATCGCGTTTTCAAGCGCCGGCTTGGTGATGATCTGGCTGGGAGTGCGGCCAGCCTTCAGCACGTCCATCACCAGTTCGCCGCACTGCTTGGCGACTTCCAGCTTGCGGCCGTCCTCGGCTGGGACCATCGCCGAGCCGGCCGGGGAGATGCCGAGCACCTCGAAGGCCATCGCCATCGTGTTGGCGGTGAACTGGCCGGCGCAGGCGCCAGAGCCGGGCGAGGCGGCCTCCTCCAGCTCGTGCAGCTCCTGCTCTGTGATCTTGCCGGCGGCGTAGGCGCCAACCGCCTCGAAGACCTGCTGGATGGTGACCTCCTGGCCCTTGTAAAAGCCCGGCTTGATCGAGCCGCCGTAGAGCATCAGGCCGGGGATGCCCAGGCGCGCCATCGCCATCACGGTGCCCGGGATCGTCTTATCGCAGCCGGAGATCGTCACGATCGCATCGAACTGGTGCGCGGAGGCGACAAGCTCGATCGAGTCGGCGATCAGCTCCCTGGAGACAAGCGACGCCCGCATGCCCGGCCGGCCCATCGTGATCCCGTCGGAGATCGCGATCGTGTTGAGCTCCATCGGAGTGCCGCCGGCAGCCCGAATCCCCTCCTTGACCTTCACCGCGAGCACGCGGTTGTTGAAGTTGCAGGGCATCGTCTCGATCCAGGAGTGCGCGACTCCCACGATCGGCTTGGCCAGGTCCTCGGCGCTGTAGCCGATGCCGTGCAGGTAGGCGCGCGCGGCGGCGCGCTCGGGGCCCTCGGTGAGGGTACGGCTGCGATGCTTGGGGTCGAACTCGCTCATCTGCCGAACACTACATCGCGCCTGCGCGGTGCCGTCAATCGAGTCGGTCTAGAACAGGCGGCACGCCCGGTCAGGCGGCGTGCGGAGTGGCGGCGTGGCGCGGTGAGCCGAGCCGCTCGCGCTCCCAACGAGCAAGCCGGCGCAGGTCGCGCCGCACCATCGCCGGGTCGACCTGCCGGCCGGGCAGATGCATGTTCGCCTCCGAGATCAGATGCCGCTCGTCGGCGCGCAGCGCCATCCACTTCGCTAGCACGTCGTCGGACGCCGGCAGGCGGCTACTGCCGTAGGGCGCGCTGCGGTCGGGGAAGGCGACGCAGTACTCGTTGAGCAGCGTGCTGGTCTGCGGCAGGTAGGCAACGATCGGCCGGTGCGGGTAGATCAGATACGCATAGTCGGCCTGGGCGGCCGCCTCATGCTGGCCGGATGCCCCACGCTCGCCCCCCGGCCGGCGCGAAAGGCCGCCCCAGACGCGGATGAAGCCGAGGTCCCGGTACATCTCCCACTCCTCGTCGTTGACGCAGGAGCGCAGCAGCTCGCGGGCCTTGTTCTCCGCCCGCCGCTCGCGGCCGGGGTCGTAGGCGCCGGGCGCCGGGTCGCGGCGCATGATCAGGCCCCCGCGCAGCAGAATCGCCTCGCGGATGCGCTCCACAGCGAGCACCCCCATCAGCGCAGCGAGCACGATCGCGGTCGCCCCGAGCGGGAGAGCCACTCTCAGTGCTCCTGCGGAAGCGCTCCCCCTGCCGCCCGGGGGAAGAAGATCACCCGCTCCGCGTCGCGGGGAACGTCCTCGAAGCGCTTGACCAGCTCAGCCTCACGCCGCCCGCCACTCGTGCTCGTGGGCACGGCAGCCCACATGCCGGAGTCCAGCTCGCGCCGAAACGCCTCGATCAGCTCGCGCTCTTGCTCGGGCACCTCAACATCGCCCTCTGCAAGCACGACCTCACCATGACCGGGCTTCATGCGCAACAGCCTCATCGTAATCCGATTATGGCAAACCGCCCGGCTTTCGCATAGGGGCACTCGCCGCGCTGGGCAGACCAGCGGCGGTGTGGCTCAGCGCCGCGCACGCAGGTCCAGCACGTCGACCGGTCCGGCGCCCTGGCCAATGTCGCGCAGACCGTTCCTGACTGCCTCGCCGGTGATCTGCCGCGCGCGCCGGGCGGCCTGCAGCGGGGTATGGCCGAGCGCCAGCTGCGCCGCCAGCACAGAGGAGTGCGTGCAGCCTGAGCCATGCGCTGCGCCGTCGGGATGACGCGGCCCATGGATCTCGACCACCTCGGCGCCCTCGCCTACCTCCAGAAACAGATCGACAGCCACGTCCCGGTGCCCGCCGGTCAGCACAACCGCGCCGCAGCCGAGCGCCAGCACCCGATGCGCCAGCGCCTCGTCGTCGCCCGGCACAGACGGCTGGCCCACCAGCTCGCCAGCCTCGGGCAGGTTGGGCGTGAGGACGCTTGCCAGCGGAATCACGTGCTCGACCAGTGCCTGCCGGGCGTCATCGTCCAGCAGCGCGGCACCGGACTCGGCGACCATCACCGGGTCGACAACGATCGGCGTGCCGGCGGGCAGCTCGGCGAGCGCCTTCGCAACGGCGAGCGCGGCACCGCGGCTGCCGAGCATCCCAACCTTCACGGCGTCCACGCCGATGTCGCGCACCACCGCGCGCACCTGGGCGAGGATCATCTCGGCGGGAATCGGCAGCACGGCGTCGACGCCAACGGTGTTCTGCGCCGTGATCGCCGTGATCGCCGTCATGCCGTGCACGCCGCAGGACGCGAATGCCTTCAGGTCGGCCTGTATGCCGGCCCCTCCGCCGGAGTCCGAGCCGGCGATCGAGAGCGCCCGCGGCGTGCGTGCCTGCGTCTGCTGCTCCGCCATCAGCCCTGCGCGCCGTCACGCAGGCTGCGCGGGATGAAGATCGCGTAGCTGCCGATCGCAGTCACGAGCAGCCGGCCATCCTCGTGGCGCACATCGCTGCGCATCACAGCGTTGCTGCGGTTGCGGCGATCCAACACAGTCCTGCAGACAATCTCGCCCTCGGTGGCCGTCTGGATGTAGTTGATCGAGATGCTGATCGTCGCGATCCGCTCCTGCTCGGCGGTCTGCGCCCACAGCGTGGAGCCCATGCCGTAGTCGACCAGCGCATAGGTGACCACACCGGAAAGCAGGCCACCGGCGTTGATCAGCTCCGGCCTGATCGTAAGACGCACGGTCTGGGGGTCCTCCCAGCGCATGCCCATGAAGCCGCTGACACCGTCGATGCCAAGGCCGGCCTGCTGGCGCTCTGGATCGCGCAGGTCGCTCATCGTGCTCGCAAGCCTATATCGCGCGATCCCGGGAGGAGCAGCGACGCGTGTCTCTTCCGGCTTGACTGTTTTCGCATCTTCGTGCCAAGGCGATTCATCCACCTGAATCGTTAACGACAGATAATGCGAAAGGAACCCAGTGAAGAAGCCCTTTCTCATAATCAGCTTGTGCTCGGCGCTTGCCAGAACGTGGTGGCGTGTTGCTTTGGGAGTATCGTGGCGAGCGTCCGGGTCCATCGCCGATCGCATCGCGGCATCGCTTGTCCGCTGAGGCTGCGTGAAGAGGAGTTGAGAAGATCGTGAACACCGCCCCACATGCCATCCATCACCTCAGCTGCGGCACATTCTGCCCCCGCGGCGCGCGCCTGATCACGGGGCAGGGCGGGCTGCGTGAGCGTGCGCGACTGGTCTGTCACTGCCTGCTGATCGAGGGCGCCGAGGGCCTTGTGCTCGTGGACACAGGCTTTGGCGCCGATGACGTGCGCCGGCCGCGGCAGCTCGGGCTGGCGTTCAACACGCTGCTGAGCCCGCGGCTGAGCCTTGCCGAGACGGCCACCGCTCAGATTCAGGGCCTTGGCCATCAGCCCGCCGACGTACGTCACATCATCACCACACACCTCGACCTCGACCATGCCGGCGGACTGCCGGACTTCCCACAGGCGCAGGTGCATCTGCTCGGGCGTGAGCTGAAGGCTGCAATGCATCCGAGCTGGCGCGACCGCCCGCGCTATGTGGCCGCACACTGGGCGCACAACCCTCACTGGGTTGAGCATGAGGCGGACGGCGAGCAATGGTTCGGGTTCGAGGGCGTGCGCATCCTGCCCGACAGCGACGCCGAGATCCTGCTGATCCCGCTGATCGGCCACACTCACGGACATACCGGCGTGGCGATCAAGCGAGCGGACGGCTGGTTGCTGCACTGCGGCGATGCCTACTTCCACCACGGCGAGATCGCAAGCCCACCCTGTTGCCCGCGCGGCATCTCAGCCTTCGCCGCATTCGACGAGGTGGACCGCGCTGCGCGCCGAGGCAACGTGGAGCGCCTGCGCGAGCTCTCGCTGCGCCATGGCGAGCAGGTGCAGCTGATCTGCTCTCACGACCCTCTCTACCTGGATGCCGCGCAGACGCAGAGCATCGCGTCGGAGTCCATGGGCCAGTAGCTGCCCAAGCTGCACGAGGCGACGCGAGGCGCGGTCCGACCAGAGCCTTTTGCCAAGACGACGATCCCGATCCTCGGAGCAGACAATCCCCGCAGGCGGCGCGCCGCTGCCGCGCTGCAGCCGTGAGAACCCGGCGGGCTCAGAGCACGAAAGGAATCAGCATCTTGGTCCTCGCCCTGTAGCTCGGGTAGGCGTCCGGGAAAGAGGAGGTCATGATCCCTTCCTCCACCCTGGCGCTGTAGATGAAATACGCCCCCATCACAAAGAAGATGATCAGCCAGTAGACGTTGACGCTCAGCGCCGTGCCCAGCATCGCCAGCAGGATGCCCGTGTAGATCGGATGTCGCACGAAGCGGTAGGGGCCCGAGGTGACGAGCTCCGGCTCCTCCTTATGGGTCATCGGCATGCCCCAGTTGCGGCCCAGATGGACCCTGGCCCATACGGCCAGACCCAGGCCTGCCAGGAACAGCACGGTACCGAGCGCCTGCAGGATCGGGCCGTGCAGCACGAGGCCATTGGCATGGAATGCCCGCAGTAGCAGCACCCCCAGGACGATCAGCAGGCCCGCGGGCCTTGCGCGCCTGTTGCGCGCGCCCGGCTTTGTCCCGGTTGCCGAGATCAACCAGTAGACCCAGAAAAGGGCCCAGACAATCAGGATGCAGCCATGCAGGGTGGACATCTCGCTCGCACGGCAGCGTACACGGCGAGCCTGGGGACGCAGAGCCCCAGTTCTGCCCTACTTGCCGTAGCTGTTGAGCGGTTTGGGCCCGCTCTCGAAGAACTTCCGCGCCGCTTGCAGGCCCGAGTCGAACAGGTACTTCTTTTCTTCCGCCGACAGGTTGAAGTTCAGCGTCGAGACCTCGCCCGTCGGGATCGGGATCACGCGCGACTGGAAGCGCTGCTCGGAGAACTTGTCGAGCGCGTTCATCGCCGTGTCGAGGATGCCTTCGAGCATCTGCTTTGGCCACTCGATCCCGCCGATCTTGCGGTAGGTGGCTTCGTTCTCCGTGGCGTCCAGCCCACCGTGCAGGTGAAAGCCCCATGTTGGATGCTTGGGCGCCGGCGTGTCGAACACGAACACAGGGAATGCTGCGGTCACGCCGCCATCGACGAACACTCCCTGCTCGTTGGTGAAGCGGTCCCAAAGCCCGCCCATGGGCGCAAAGAAGTAGGGATATCCGGCACTGATGCGGACCGCCTTCGCGACCGGGAAGTCATCCGGCACGTACTGCCTGCCACTCTGATCGCGGTACAGAGCAACATCGCGCGGAAACACCACCATGCGCGAATGCGCAAGATCGGTCCCGACCACCACGAGCGTCCTCCCGGTCAGCTCGTGCAGCTCTCCGAACGTGACCGCCGCCGTAACCTCCCGTATGGGAGAGCGATCGAGCAGTTCCGCGATCCACTCGCTCAGTGCATCTCCCTTCACGATCGACTCGTGGAAGATCAGGTCCTTTACGGCGCCGAGCAGGTGGATCGGGCTGCCGTAGTCCGCCAGCCGCGCGAAGTCAAAGGCGTCAAGCGTTTCAGACAGGCTCGCCGCGTCATAGCCGGCGGCAAGCGCCATCGCTGTGATCGCGCCCGCCGAGGTGCCTGCAAGCTGGCGCCATTCGGTGTAGCCCGCTTCCGCGGCGCCGGTGAGCGCGCCCGCGAACGCAAGGCCCTTGATGCCGCCCCCGGAGAAGACGCCGTCTGCGCTCAGCACGTCATTTGGCACGGCACGACTCATATACCATTTGCCGGAACTTGTAAAGTCCGATGACCGGCACCCGCATCCGATCTGCGAAGATCGGCGGGTGCGGGCAGCAAACGTCCTCAGCATCGACTGCGTCTATGACGAGACCGATCCCGATGGCTACCACTCCGGCTCGGCGAACATCAGCCAAGCCGTGGGAGGCGTGGCGCTTGCGGCCAAGGTCTATGAGCTTCCGGCGGACGAGAGCATCTGCCCATACCACTACGAGTACGAGGAGGAGTGGCTCCTCGTACTCGAGGGCACGGTGCTCGTGCGCACACCCGAGAGCGACGAGGAGCTTACGCGCGGTGACGTGGTGTGCTTCCCGCCAGGCCCTACCGGCGCACACAAGGTGACCAATCGTGGCGATCTGGCAGCCCGGATCGTGATGTTTTCAAGCGCTCGTGAGCCGGCGGTCGCCGTCTATCCCGACAGCGACAAGATCGGTGTCTGGCCGGGTAACCCCGACGACAAGGTGATGCTCCGCCGTGCCGACGGAAACGTCGACTACTGGGACGGCGAACGCTAGCTGTCATAAGCGATCGAGAACAGGACGTAAGCTCTGAAAGTAGACTCTGCCGGAGACCAGATGCCAGACAGCATTCACAAGCAGAGGCTCGCGCTGGCGCGAGCAGCCCTGCTCGCGCTCGCAACGCTCGTCAGTGAGGGCGAGATGGGGCGCAACCTCTCTCCGCCCGACCGCGCATAGACCAATGGGTGCACCCGGAACTGGGGTCGTCCTGCTCCTCGCCCTGGTGCTTGCATGGGCGGCGATCGCGAAGCTGTCGGAGTCGATCAGGCCGCTGCCGGTCGGCGAGCTGGCGGTCGCGGCGGGCGCATTGCTGGCGCCTGGGCGGGTGGCGGCCGCGGCGCTGGCGGCGGTGTTCGCCGGATTCACCGTATTCCACATCCGCCGGTGGCGGACGGGGCAGGCCGACTGCGAATGCTTCGGCGAGCACGTAGGCGCCGGCGCCTCGCCCGGGCGAAGGGGCGCGATGACCGCGCTTTCGGCGAGCGCCGCGCTGGCGGTGGCCGCCGCCGGGGCGCCAAGCCTGGCCGCGCTGTCGAGCGGGGACCCGGTCGCGGTGCCGGCGGTCGTGCTGGCCGCCGTATGCGGGGCGGCGGCGTGGCGCCTGGCGTTCACGATCCGGCTGGCAAGCGCCGACGGGATGGCCGAGGCGCTGGTGCGCGACTCGGCGCTGATGCTGGAGCGCCGTCTCTCACGCAGGACGTTGCTGCAGCGAACCGCGCTGGTCGGCTCGGCGCTGGCGGTGGCGCCGGTTCGCTACCTGCTCTATCCCGGGACGGCGATGGCGGCGATCGCGCCCGATGACTGCGCCGGCGGGCAGTGCACCGACGGCTACACCGCCTTCTGCTGCCAGATCAACCACGGGCGCAACAGCTGCCCCGAGGGAACCTACGCGGGGGGCTGGTGGATGTGCACCGACTACGCGGGCCGGCTCCTCTGCGCCGACCAGGGCGCCCGCTACTACGTCGATTGCAACGCGCTGCCGGGAACCGAATTCCCCGGGGGCTGCCAGTGCGCCAACGGCTCCTGTGAAAACCAGCGTGTGGCCTGCAACATCTTTCGCTACGGGCAGTGCAACACGCAGGTTCCCGGCATCACCGCGGTCGTCTGCCGGATGGTCGTGTGCGAGAACCCCAGTACGATTCGGGGACTGAACTGCGGCTCCTCGCTGGCCGTCGACGACGCGGTCTGCGGACAGGACACGCCGTGCCTGGCCGAAGCGCGCCAGCTCGCCGGAGCGGGTGGGGTCTAGCCGTGAGCGCCAGCGCTATAGCGATCGCGGTCGAGGGGTTGCTGGTGGCGGTGGCGCTGCTGTTCGTCCTGGCGCTGCTGCGAAGCCACGCCGAGATCCTGCGACGGCTCTCGCGGCTGGAGCGCGCGCCCGCCGCGATCGGCGGGCGCGGACCGGCTGGTGGCGAGCGCGCCGGCGAGGGTGAGCCGCCGCGGGACATCGCCGGCCAGACGCTGGCAGGCGACGCCGTCAAGCTGAGCCTCGGCTCCGGGTCGCCGCGGACGCTGTTGGCGTTCCTCTCCAGCGGATGCGCCGCCTGCGAGCCGCTGTGGTCAGGACTTCACCGGCCGCTGGCGCTGCCCGCCGAGGCCAGGCTGGTGGTGCTCACCAAGAGCCCAGACCGCGAGCGACTGGCGCGATTGCAGGAGCTTGCCCCCGCCGACGCCGAGGTTGTGATGTCCACCCAGGCATGGGAGGACTTCGCTGTGCCCGCGACACCCCACTTCGTGCTGATCGGCGGCTCCGGTGAGATCCTCGGCCGTGGCAGCGCCACCAGCTGGCAACAGATCACCGACCTGCTGCGCGACGCCGAGAAGGACAGCGCACTGTATCGGGCGCGGAGCACCGACCAGCGGGCCGCGCGCGCCGAGCAGGCGCTCGCGGCGGCCGGGATCGGTCCCGGTCATCCCAGCCTCTACCCATCCAGTCAGGCGCCCCAAGGAGGAAGATCGTGAGTGAGCTCTGGTTCGTGCTGGTCGGCTGCATCGTCGCGATCCACGGTGCGATCCGCGCCGCCTGGTCGCCCTGCGGACAGTCGATGCTCGCGAGCCTGACACCGATCGCGGAGCGCGCCCGTGGCTCCTCCTGGCGCGTGACTACGACGGCATTCGCGGTCGGGGCTATCGCCGCCGGGACGCTCGGCGGGACGATGCTCGGCGCGGTCGGCTCGCTGCTGCCCGGCTCGGGGTGGCGCGCGCCGGTGCTCCTCGCGGTGCTGCTGGCGGCGCTGACCATCGATGCGACGCCACTGCGACGGCGGATGCCGCTCACCAAGCGACAGGTCAACGAGGACTGGATGGCGCACTACCGCGGCTGGGTGTACGGGTTCGGGTTCGGCGCGCAGCTCGGGCTCGGCTTCATCACCCTGGTGGCGTGTGCGGCGATCTACGCGACGTTCGCGATCGAGCTGCTCAGCGGCAGCATCTGGGCGGGAGCGGCGATCGGCGCCGTGTTCGGCGCGAGCAAGGCGACGACGCTGCTGCCCACGCGACACGCGCGCGATCCCGACTCCCTGATGGCGCTCCACCGCCGGCTGCTGGCGCTCGAGCCGCGCGCCCAGCAGGCCGTCGTCGCTGCCGAGATCATCGCCCTGGTCGCGGTCGCCGGGACTCTCGGGTGAGAATCGCCAGCCACGGGCTGGCGGTGGAGCTGCCCTCAGATTGGGAGGGCCGGATCAGCCAGCGGACCCAGGCGGGCCCGGTGCTGCACCTCGCCACCTTCCCGCTGCTGGCCTCCGACGGGGACTTCGGCGCCGCGGCGACCGGGCGGATGCGCTCAGACGATGTGTTCGCTGCGCTGCTCGAGTACCGAAGCGACGCCAGGATCCAGCCCGGCCAAGGCCTGTTTGAGGCGATAGATCGCCCCTCGCCGCAGGCGCATGAGTTCGATCCGAGGCAGCTGCAGGTGACCCGCCGGGGGCAGCTCGGGTGGCAGCGGTTCTTCACCGAGCAGGAGCGGACCTGCTGCCTGTATGTGGTGATCCAACCCAGCCAGCGCAGTCGCGAGGCGCTGGTGCAAGAGCTGCGCGCCGTGCTCGCGACGATCGAGTTCTCAGCCTGACGGAGCCGGGCCCTGCGCGGCTTCGCTCGCCGGCCCGACGATCACCGTTTGGGTCACGCTGGCGCTGAGGCCTTCGGCGTCGAGCACGACCAGCGTGACGGCGTAGCTGCCGGGGACGAGGTAGGTGTGGGTCGGATCCTGAAGCGTCGAGCTGTTGCCGTTGGGCGATTCGGGATCGTCGAAAGTCCACACTTGCGAGACGATCGCGCCGTTCCCGCTCCCCGCTTGCGAGGTGTCGGTGAAAGCAACGGTGCCGGTGGCGGCGTCGACCGCAGCGGTAAAGGCGGCCGTCGGGGCAGCCGGCAGGGCGGAAGTGAGACCTCCGGTGTACACGCCGGCGTCGTGACTGGGGCCCAACGGGCACGGGGTCAAGTCGATGCGGTGGCTGTTGACGTAGGTTGCGGCGATCCTCTTGGCGAACACGATCCCTCCGATCTCGCTCGTCGCGGTGACCCGCAGCGTGATCCGATAGGGGACGCGGCTGCCGTGCCGATAGCGCCGTCCTCGGCACTCAAGCGCGGCGTAGAACACTCCGTTGCCTGCGTAGCTGCCCGGTCCGCGGCGGCGAAGCGTGATCGTGCTGTAAAGGTTGTCGCTGCGCTGGCGTTCGAGTTGCAGCGACGTGCAAACATCAAGCGTGCAGCCGGCTGGAACGATCGACCACCGCCGGGAGCGGATCTCTCCAGGGTGCTCGCCCGCCACGTCGACCGCGGTCGTGACCTTGGCGCGCATCGAGAACGTGCCGCTGACCCTGGCGTCGGGCGCGGCCACAGCCGCAGCGGACGACGCCGCACAGCAGAGAGCGACCCCGAGCATGACCAAAACCGTCGCCCGCTTGCAAGCCCGAACGAGACCAGATACGGACGCCCGGCCGGCGATCCTCATGCCGACCGCGCGGTCGGTAGGTCTCTCAACAGCTTCTGAAAGATCACCTTCAGGGTCTGCTTGCCGTAGGCGTGCGATCCGTCGTACATCGTGAGCACAGCGATCGAGACTCGTGTGCAGCCCCGGGTCAGCAGCGCCACCTGGCTGTCGATCAGCCCGGTGCCATACCCCCATCCACCCTTGAAGTAGAGCTTCCAGCCCTTCGGGGCAACCTCGCCGATGCCCCAGCGCTGAGAGGGCACGATGCTCGCCAGCAGCCGCATCGCGTAGGCGCGATGTCGCGGCACGACGTAGCTGTCGATGTGCAAGAAGAACTTGGTCTGATCGCGCGCGGTGATCTCCGATTCCCCCCAGATCGGCTCCGCGGCCACAAAGTGGGTCATGCCAACCCGGGCGGCCAGCGCCGCAAGCCCGCCGGCGCCGACGATTTCGTCCACTGCATCGGCGGCCTCGTTATCTGACCTCGTGATCATCGGGTAGAGCAACGACTTCTCGTAAGCGTTCAGCGCTCGCCCCGCGACCGACGGCCGGTCCAGGTAGGCAACCATCAACATTGCCTTCAGCACGCTCGCCGACCACTCCTGGTGATCAATGCGGTAGCCGTAGAGCGCCCCCGCCGTGCGGACCGCGAAGGCGATGTCGCCGCGCCGGTGGCGCAGGTACTCGATCGCAGAGTGGATATTCGGCCGCCACATTTGATCCAGCGGCCTGCCGACCCCCGGCACCAGGCACGTCTCGGCGATGCTGTGCGCTCGCGAGCGAGTCGCCGCAGCAGGCGAGGCGTCGATCACCAGCGCACACAGCACCGCCAGGACAGCTGAGAAAATCGCACCACAGCACATGACTCGCACCCGAGCGGCCACCCGCCAACCGCCGTTCATCCGGCACATGCAGTGAAGAGTCGCACGCGGCGCGCCAGACGATTAGAACGGAGGCGGGGTCTGTGCGTCGGGCAGGTCCGAAGTGCCGCCCGCCGCGCGCGTCTGCTCGTCTTGAAATGGCGGATATGTCTCGGTCAAAAGGCCGAGGTAGGCATCTGAGCGCGCGATGTAGGAGTTGGCGAGAACCATCACATCGAACAGGCCTCGCGGCATCTTGCCGGTGATCACGACTACGAACCAGGCCGCGATCGCCCCGATCTCCAACAGCAAGTTCATCACGTAGCGCAGGATCACGATCGGGATCGCGAGGATGATGCGAAACAGCGTCTTCAGGCGGCTGTAGCGCGCAAGCGGCCCCTCGAACCGCATCCGCACGGGATAGGCGGAGACTTCGCTGCCGCCAAAGGAGGGGTAAGAGTCACACAGCAGAGCTGTGTAAGCCGTCATGCGTGCGAGATAGCGCGTGAAGCCCGCGACGAACTCGTAAAGTCCCTTCGGGTAGGAGCCGGCGATGACTATCGCAAACCACGCGATCACGATCGCCACGTAGGCGACGATTGCGTACACGTACAACCAGATAGCGAGCGGAATCGCCAGGATCAACCTGAAAAAGGCAGTCAGCCGGTTGCGCCGCTCGACATAGTCAGCTTCGAAGGTGACGGGATAGGACACGAGGCACTCCCCTTTCTGTTGCGCGCAAGCGCTCCCTCTCGAAGTGCTGCCAAAGCCGCATCATAGGGCGCCCGGCGGTCAGATTCTGGTTGCGCGCAACGAGAGCGCGGTCATCGTCGTTCCACGGCGCCCGCGATCGGCCGGCGCTCCTATGCCATGAGACGTTCGCCATTTGCGTCGACCTTTGACTTCAAGGTGTGCCAGCGTCGTAGTGCGATCACCGCCCATGTCGCCTCGACGACCCCGAACGGCCAGGTGCCGGCGAGGAACCCGTAGGCGCTGGAGAGCAAACATCCGCACGCAAAGGCGAGAACGAACCCTCGTCCACGACGCTCCAGTGCATACATCAGCATCATGAATGTCACCGCGACCGCGCCGAAGACCGTGAGCACGCTGTGAGTCTCGCAGGCTTTTGCGGCGTACAATTTGGCGTGTGCAGGGTCGGAGCGAGAAATTGATCGACACGGGACTGGTGTATCGACCGGGAGAGCCGGTTCTTGTCCGGGTCGTGCGCCGCCAGCACCGGGTCTCGGTCACCGACGATGGCGCAGCGATCGCCAGCGCCGGACCGCAGCACGCATGGCAGGCGGCCGCCGACCTTGTGGAGAAGCTCGGGGTGAACGTCAGCCGGCGCGGCGTCATCTCGTTGCCTGTCGTGCCGGTCGGCCCCTGCGAGCAGGAGACCGTGCAGAGAATCGGAGAGGCCTCCCTCTGCCTCTACCAAGCGATTCTCGAGCGAGAGGAAATGGCGTGTCCAACGGCGCGCTCTATGGCGCAGGTCGGCTCGTCAGCTCACTGACCAAGGTCTGGATCAGCTCTCGATCGGGCCGCTGCGCGCTAGCTCTGGACGGCGTGCCGCAGTCGGTATGCCAGGTAGAAGTGCAGAGCTGCCGGCGCAACCATCAGCACCCCCCACCAATAGCCGTCGCTCAGCAGTATGACGCCGACCACCAGCAGCCAGATGCCGATCGCAACGCGCATGCGCGCGATCAGACGCCAGTGCCGGCGTTCCCATCTCCATCGCGGTTGGCGTGTCACTTCGCGCCACCATATGAAGAACGCGCTCATCACGAGGTCGGCGGACTCTGCCAATCCAGGCCGCCGCTGACCGTCCGCGGCCCCGGCCATGAGCACCGACAGGATCTCCTGCTCGTGCTCGCGGCGGTACCGCGCCGGGAAGCACTTCAGTAGACGCCTGTACCGGTGCTCCAGCTCAGTCGCGTCGGTCATCGCATTGCCCCCGCCGGGCGCAGCCGCGACATCGCAACGACCGCGTTCGCCTGCAGGCGGGCCGCCTCGTGGGCGAGCCGCTTCTGGCCCGGCGGCGTGAGCCGGTAGTAGCGGCGCAATCGGTTATCCACGATCTCCTCGCGGTCCACATCGATCAGCCCGTCATTGCGAAGTCGGTCCAGCGCCGTGTACAAGGTTCCAGCGCGCAGCCGAACATGCCCGCCGGAGATCTGCTCGACGTCAGTGATGATCCCGTAGCCATGCTGGCTGCCTCCAGCCAGAGCCGTCAGGATCAGGAACGTCGCCTCTTGCATCGCCCGCATGCCCATATCGACAGTATATATCGCTCAACTAGCGATATCAAGTGGGCCGTCAACCACGTGCCACGCCCATGCGGCGGCGCGGTCAAGCAGCAGCCGTCGCTCACGTGCGTTGCCCGCAAGCGATGCGGCTCGTTGGAGCTCCGATTGTGCCTCCTCATAGCGACCCAAACGGGCGAGAAGGTCTCCCCGCACGCTCGGCAGGAGGTGATAGGCCTTCATCGAGGGCTCCTCCCCCAGCTCGTCGAGGATTTCGAGCCCCGCGGCTGGGCCGAACGCGCTCGCGACCGCCACCGCCCGGTTGAGCTCCACGACAGGTGAGGGTGCGAGCTGGGCCAGTGCCTCGTACAGGGCAGCGATCTTCACCCAGTCGGTTTCGCTCGGCGTTGCCGCGCGCGCGTGGCATGCTGCGATTGCGGCCTGCAGTGAGTAGGGGCCGCGCGTGGCGCCGAGCTTCTCAGCCCGATCGAGTGCAGCCAAGCCGCGACCGATCAGCAGACGATCCCATAGCGCGCGGTCCTGGTCGAGCAGCAGCACCGGCTCTCCGTCGGGGCCGATGCGCGCCCTCAGACGTGAGGCCTGGATCTCCAGCAGCGCAACCAGGCCGTGCACCTCCGGCTCCCCCGGGAGGAGCTCGGCGATGATTCGACCGAGGCGTAGCGCTTCCTCGCAAAGATCGGCGCGCAGCCACTCCTCGCCGCCGCTCGCCGTATAGCCCTCGTTGAAGATCAGGTAGAGCACCTCCAGCACGGAGGCGAGCCTGACGGTGAGCTCCTGCGCATCCGGGAGATCGAACGGAACGCGGGCCTCGGCGAGCGTGCGCTTGGCCCGCACGATCCGTTGAGCGACCGTCGACTCGGACACGAGGAACCCCCGCGCGATCTCCTCGGTGCTCAGGCCGCCGAACAGGCGCAGTGTGAGCGCCACGCGCGCCTGCCCTGAAAGGACGGGGTGGCAGCACATGAACATCAGGCAGAGCAGGTCATCTCCGACCTGCTCCTGCACCGTGCTCTCCAGTCGGGTCTCCACGGCATCGCCCTGGAGCTTCAGCTCGTAGGCCAGCTCCTCGTGCTTGCGCTGTAGCCGCGTGTTGCGGCGCAGCAGATCTATGGCCCGGTGCTTGGCGGTGGCCATGAGCCAGGCGCCCGGATTATCCGGAACGCCTGACTTCGGCCACCGCTCCAGTGCAGCCACCAACGCATCCTGGGCGAGATCCTCCGCGAGACCGACGTCGCGCACGATCCGCGCAAGCCCAGCAATGAGGGCCGCCGACTCGATCCGCCAGACGGCCTCGATCGCACGATGCTCAGGTGTGGCTCTCACCAGCGGGGTGACGCTCTCAGAGACCGGCCTGGACCTCGGCCGGAAATTCCGACCTCTCCCAGACCTGGCGAACCTCGATCACGTCGCCGTCGCCGGCAGGGCAGCGCGAAGCCCACTCGACCGCCTCCTCCTTCGATTTCGTCTGAATCAGCCAGTAGCCGCCGATCAGCTCCTTCGCCTCGGTGAACGGCCCGTCGATCACTGTGGCGGTGCCGCCGGAGAACCCGACGCGCGCACCCTTCGCGGCCGGATGCAGACCGTCGAGGCTCAGCAGCACCCCCGCCTTGGTCAGCTCGTCGTTGTATCGGCCCATCGTGGCCATAGCCTCCAGGCTCGGCGTCCAGTCAGCTTCGTCAGGAATGTTCGGGATCATGATCATCATGAAGCGCATCGTCGTGACTCCTCTGCTTGTTGGGTTTGCGCTCCGGTGCGCCGCTCGAACTGACAGGTTCGCACCTCGGCACTATCGACACGTCGAACAGGCCAGGGCGAAATCGACACGACGTGGGAGCGTCGCGCGTAACCATGGCGCCAACCTGACGGTCGCCCTCGCGGCGAGGCAGCAGGCGCGCGCTCAGGGCCTACGAGGCTCGTGACCTGCGCACTGCAACACGGGTAGACGCGGGTATCGTGGGTAGCTGGGATCCTCGCGCGATCGGTTGCAGAGCGAGAAGCGAGAGCCCCTCGTGGTCGTGACGATCCGCTGGAAGCGGCAAGTCTCGCAGAGGCCCGCATCGAGCCCGCGCAGCGCGCCGTTGGTCTCGCTCGTCATGGGCGGCAAGGCTACCCCCCAGGCGTCGCCGCGCGCCATCGGCTACGGAGTTTTCACCGAGATGCGATAATAGTTGACTAAGCAACTATGGCGACCTTCAGACGACTCCTCACATTCCTGGCCCCATACCGGCGTGGAATGGTCGTCTCATGGTTCCTGGCAAGCCTTGCGATGGTGATGACCGTGGCGCTGCCAAAGCTGACCGGCAGCGCCGTCGAAGCGATCCAGCATGGGGCTCGCCACGCAAGCCATCATCAGTTGGCGGCTCGCGACCACGATCGCCACACGCTGATGATCCTTGCGATCGTGATCCTCGCGGTCGTGCTGATGCGCTGGGGGTTCATGTACTGGCGCCGGATGATCGCGGGCAGGGTCTCCCTCGGCGTCGAATACGACCTGCGCGAGCGCCTCTACGGACACCTGCAGCGTCTGGAGCTCGGCTTCTTCGACCACCAGCAGACGGGGCAGCTGATGTCGCGGGCCACTGTCGACCTGGCCGCCGTGCGCTTCTTCCTCGGCTACGGCCTGGTCTTCATCCTGCAGTCGATCCTGACGATCGCGCTGGCGGGGATCGTGATGGTCGCGACCAATCCCGGCCTCGGCCTGATCTCGTTGGCGCCGGTGCCGTTCGTGGTCGTGATCTCCTACCGCTACGGCCGCCGCGCCCGCCCTGCGATCCAGGAGACCCAGCAGCGCATCGGCGAGCTGACCGTGGACGCCGAGGAGAATATCTCTGGCGTGCGCGTCGTGAAGGCCTTTGCGCGCGAGCCGCGCCAGCTGGAGCGCTTCCAGCACACTGTCGGACGAGTGTTCAGCCAGGCGATGGTCGCCACCCGCCTGGAAGCGCGTTACAACCCGATGATCGGCTTCCTGCCGCAGCTTGGCCTGGCGGCGGTGCTGCTGATCGGCGGCGAGCAGGTGATCCACGCCCACCTTCACCTCGGCGAATTCACCACCTTCTACCTCTACCTGAACATGCTGATCACGCCGATGCGCTCGCTCGGCGTGACGCTGAACCTCGCCCAGCGCGCGACCGCCTCCGGCGTCCGCATCTTCCAGGTGCTGGACAGGGAGCCGCGCCTCACGGAGGCACCGGACGCGCCGGCCCTGCCACCGGGCAGTGGCCACGTCGAGCTGCGCAAAGTCACGCTGCGCTATGAGGATCCGCACGACGAGCTGAACGTGGCGCCGTCAAACGCCGGGATCGCGGCCGCCAATGGCAACGGCGCCAGCCCCAACGGCGCGTCTCATCGCCTCCCCCTCCCCTCCACCAGCGGGCACCCCAACGCCACGGCCGGCCGGATCGTGCTGGACGATATCGACCTCGACGTGCCCGCGGGGCGCACGCTCGCACTCGTCGGCGCCACCGGCTCGGGCAAGACGAGCCTGGTCGCGCTGCTCTCGCGCCTGTATGACCCGGTGCAGGGCGAGGTCCTGCTCGACGGCGCCAATGTGCGTGACGTCAGCCTCGCCTCGCTGCGCAGCGCCGTCGCGGTGGTAAGCGATGACCCCTTTCTGTTCTCCGCCTCGGTCGCAGAGAACATCGCCTACGCGCGCCCGGAGGCGCCGATGGCGGAGATCGAATCGGCCGCACGGCGCGCCCAGGCGCACGACTTCGTCTCGCGACTGCCCGAGGGCTATGAGACCCAGATCGGCGAGCGCGGCCTGACCGTCTCCGGCGGCCAGCGCCAGCGGCTCGCGATCGCCAGGGCGCTGCTTGCCAACCCGCGTGTGCTCGTGCTCGACGATGCGACCTCCTCGGTCGACGCCTCGACCGAGCGCTCGATCAAGCTGGCGCTGGCGGAGGCGATGGCCGGCCGCACCACCTTCGTGATCGCCCACCGCCTCTCCACGATCGCGCTCGCGCAGGAGATCGTCGTGCTCGACGGCGGGCGGATCGTCGCCCAGGGCGACCACGAGGAGCTGCTGCAGGTCTCAGACCTATACCGGGAGATAGTCGAGAAGGGCCTGCCCGAGCACGTCTTCATGACGCGGGAGACACGCGAGCGGGAGGTGAGCGGACTGTGAGCCCACCCGGCGGAATGGGCAGCGGCGGAGGCATGGGCGGCGCGCGCGGCGGCGGCGGACGCGGGCTTGGTCCGGGCACCGCCCGTGGCGGCCAGCAGTGGGACGGCCAGCGTCAGAGCCGCGGCAGCCGCGGACGCAACCTGCGCGCCCTGATCGACCTGCTGCGCCCCTATCGCCTGCGCGTGAGCGCGATGCTGGCCGCGCTGCTGATCGGCACCGCGGCAGCGCTGGCGCCACCGCTGCTGGCCAGGCAGGCGATCGACAAGGGCATCGAGCAGCACGACGTGACCGCGCTCGTTGTCGTTGTGATCCTGTTCCTGGTCTCGGCGCTGCTGGTCTGGATCACGACCTACCTGCAGACCTATCTCGTCGGCTGGGTCGGTCAGCGCGCGCTCGCCGACCTGCGCATCCGAATCTTCACGCACCTGCAGAAGCAGCCGATCGGCTTCTATGAGAGCCGGCCGGCGGGCGTGCTGATCTCGCGCATGACAAACGACGTCGAGGCGCTGGAAAGCCTCGTCACCGACTCGGTCGTGACCCTGTTCCAGTCGGGTCTGACGCTGATCGGCGCGATCGGCGTTCTGCTCTACCTCGACTGGAAGCTCGCGCTGATCACCTTCTGCGTGGTGCCGTTCGTGCTCGGCGGCAGCATCTGGTTCCGGCTGGTGTCCGCCAGCGCGTTCCGGCGCACGCGAGAGACGATCGGCGCGATCACCGCCTATCTGCAGGAGACGCTGTCCGGCATCCGGGTCGTGCGTAGCTTCGGCCAGGAGAGCCGCCACCAGGCCACCTTCGCGCAGCTCAACGAGGACAACTGCGACGCCAACATGGTGACCGTGCGTCTGAACGCCGCCTACTTCCCGGCGGTGGAAATGCTCTCCGGCGTCGCGCTGGCGGTGATCGTGCTCTATGGCGGCTACCAGGCGATCGCCGGGCACATCACCACCGGCACCGTCGTGGCCTTCGTGGCCACCCTCTCATACCTCTTTGAACCGATCCAGCAGCTCTCCCAGCTCTACACCACCTACCAGTCCGGCATGGCCGCGCTGGAGAAGATCTTCCTGCTGCTGGACACCAAGCCCACGCTCCAGGACCTGCCAGACGCACCGCCGCTCGGCCAGATCTCAGGCGACGTGCGCTTGAAGGACGTCTCTTTCGGCTACAAGCCCGACGTGCTGGCGCTGCGTGACGTTGACCTGCATGTGCCGGCCGGAGAGACGGTCGCGCTGGTGGGCGCGACCGGCGCCGGCAAGTCCACGATCGCAAAGCTCGTCGCGCGCTTCTACGATCCGACCTCCGGCAGCGTGCTCGTCGACGGCCACGACCTGCGCAAGGTCAGTAGCCACTCGCTGCGCTCGCAGATGGGCATCGTGCCCCAGGAGGCGTTCCTGTTCGCCGGCACCGTGGCCGAGAACATCGCCTTCGGGCGCCCCGAGGCCGACCTGGAGCAGATCCGCGCGGCGGCCGCCGCCGTCGGCGCCGATGAGTTCATCGGCGAGCTGCCGAACGGCTACGACACCCAGATCGGCGAGCGCGGCGGCCAGCTCTCCGCCGGCCAGCGCCAGCTGATCGCCTTCGCGCGCGCCCTGATCGCCGATCCGCGCATCCTGATCCTCGACGAGGCCACCTCAAACGTCGACCTGCACACCGAGGGCCGGATCGAGGAGGGCCTTCGCACCTTGCTTTCGGGCCGCACCGCGGTCGTGATCGCCCACCGCCTCTCCACGATCAGGCAGGCCGACCGGATCGTGTTGCTCCAGGACGGCGCGATCGCCGAGGAAGGCACCCATGACGAGCTGGTCGCGGCGCACGGCCGCTACCACGAGCTCTACAACGACTGGGCAGCTCAGGCGGTGGCCTGAGGGCCAAGTGCGTGAAGCTGCGGGGGATGGATTCGAACCATCGTGACGGGTTCCAGAGACCCGCATCTTGCCACTAGATGACCCCGCATCGCGGTAAACGACTCGAGCGACCAGCCGGCCTGCGCCGAGAAGCGCCCGCAGTCAGCTTACAAAACCGGGCGGCGATAAACCCACCCAGCGCGTGAGACTGCACCATTCCGTCCCATGCGGATGAGAACATACGTTCCCATGGATACGCGAAGGCGCATACTGGAGCTGCTCTCATCCGGCCTCTCCCAGGCGGAAGTAGCACGTCTGCTCGGCGTGACCAAGAGCACCGTCGCTTATCACGCGCGCCGCATGCGCGAGCCAGACCCGCGCTTCCGCAGACGGTACGACTGGAACGCCGTCCAGGCGTACTACGACCGCGGCCATACCGTCAACGAATGCGTGGCTCACTTCGGCTTCTCCAAGCAGACTTGGCACGCGGCCAAGAATCGCGGCGCAATCGTCACTCGCAGTCGCACGATGTCGATCGCGCAGCTTCTCTCGGCGCCTAGAAATCGCGCCCATCTGAAGCGGCGGCTGATCAGCGCAGGCCTGCTCCCTGACCACTGCCAGTCCTGTGGCATCTCGCAGTGGAGCGGCCGGCCACTGGCTCTTGAGCTCCACCACGTCAACGGTGACGGCCACGACAATCGCCTCGCCAACCTCGAAATCCTCTGCCCCAACTGCCACAGCCAGACAGATAGCTGGGGAGAGCGCAACAGCCGCCGGCCGGCCCTGCGCCTGGTCGAGAGCCGGCAGGACACCACGCAGCCGCCTGAGCCTGCATGCGGACGCGCCGCCCTACGAATCGTCGCCCCACCGCCCGCCGGCGACGCCGCCTAGCCCTGCACCCGCCCCGCACCATTGGGCGCGAAGTAGGCGGTAATCGACTCCTCCAGGCCCGGGTCGAGCACGAGCAGCACCTCATCCCCAGCCTCGATCACCGTGTCCGCCTTGGGGACGAAGCCGCTGCCTTCGCGCAGCACCGAGATGATGAGGCTACCGTCGGGCAGCTTGATCTCCGAGACGCTGACGCCGACCACGGGCGCGTCCGCACTGACCTCAAGCTCAATGATCTCCAGGCGCTCCTCTTCCAGCGCGAGCAGGTGCACGAGGCCGTAGCGCGGCACCTCGTGCTCGATCAGGCGCAGGATCAGGTCGGTCGCCGAGACCGCCGGCTGGATTCCGAGCAGCCTGAAGTGGTCGTGGTTACGCGGGTTGTTCACGCGCGCGATTATCCGTTCGCAGAGGTACTTCTCCTTGGCGACTTGGCAGACCAGCATGTTGTCCTCATCGTCGCCGGTGACCGCGATCACCATGTCGGCACGCTGGATGCCTGCGCGCTCCAGCACCCACAGCTCCGTCGCGTCGCCGTACTGGACGGCGTGCTCAAATTCATCCTCGACGGAGAGATAGCGCCGGCGGTCGGCCTCGATCAGGGTCACCTCGTGGCCCTTACCGATCAGCTCGCGACCGAGATTGCGGCCGACCTTGCCGGCCCCGACGATGATCACGTACATCTACGCATGCTCCAGGTCCAGCTCGCGCTCGAACATCGAGATCGCGTGCTCTGTGGGGGAGATCGTGTTCAGCCCCTGCTGCCTGTACCAGCTGGCGCGGGCTGGGTCCATCACGCGTGCAAGCACCTTGGCAACGCCGAAGCGCTTCATCGCGATCTGGGCGATGATCAGGTTGGTGTTATCGCCGTCGGTGGAGGCAATGAACACGTCGGCGCGCTCGATGCCGGCCTGCAGTAGTGCGTCGATCTCAAGGCCTGTGCCGACCGTGAAAAGTCCGTCGCCGTCCTCCCAGCTGCGGCCCTGGCCGGCGTCCAGCCGCTCGTGAGAGAGCGGATCCTCGTCCAGCACAGAGACGGTGTGTCCACCGGACAGGGCCGACTTGGCGATGGCAGCGCCGACGCGCCCTGCTCCCACGATCAGGATGAACATGGCGCGGAGGTTAGCCAATCAGGGCGCAAGGACCTATCCCGGCAGGGGACGTGCGTCCGGGGCGTTCGATGGTCAAGCAGCGCAAGGACGCAAGGGGCGAAGGCGTGGCAGAGCCACGTCGAGTCCCGAGGACGCAGCGATGCGCCGGCCAGCGGGCGCATCCGGGCGTGCGGACCTAACGGGATAGGTCCCCGGCTACGGGCGCCAGCGCGTCGGCGTCGCGATCCGGGTCCTGGCTTGCTGCGGGAGCCGTCACGATCACGCGGCATCGCGCCTTGCCGATCACGTACTTGGTCGCCTCCCCGACGAAGTTCTCAAGCGGCGCCAGACCACCGAGCCGGCCGCCGCCGCGAATCCGCGAGGGCTCCTCGGCGCCGAGCACGATCGCCTCCACCCCACGCCGCCGCGACTCCTCGACGATCGCCTGCCCAGCGCGCCTGGCCCGCACGATCGCGGTCGCCACGTGCACCCCGCCGTACTCCTCCCCCACCGCCTTTGCGCGCGCGAGCGCCTGGCGCGCGCGCTTGATCTGGGCTTCTGGCAGACGCGCGTCCAGCGGCAGCGAGAGCGGGATCTCGAAGATCCACAGCGCCTCGATCGTGGAGCCCTCCAACGCATCTTCTTCGGCGGGCTCTCCGGATGCCAGCAGCGCCGCGGTCTGGACGATGTCGTCGTCAAGCGAGGTGCCGAACAGGGGCACGAGAATCGAGCTGTAGTTGCGTTCCTGGGGAGCCTCCGCGCTTAGCATCTGTGGCGCGACCGTCACCCGTCGCAGCAGCGGATGTTCCTCCGAGCGCCGGTAGACGACATAGAGCGTCAGCCCGGCCGCCATCCAGCCGAGGCCGACGTAGCGGGCTGTGGGGTGCACGACCATCACCGCCACCCAGCCGAAGCCGAAGGCCGCCGCGGCAAGCACCGTCGGCAGCGGCAGCTCGCCGCCGCGGATCGTGACCGAGAGCGGCACCTTGAAGCCTCGCCTCCTGTCCGGCTCGCTGTAGCGCAGACGTATCACCGAGACGTGGGCGATCGCCAACGCAAGGGTGGCCCCGAAGGCATAGAGGCCGATCAGCAGATCGAGGTTCTCAGGCGCCACGAGCCCTGCGGCGATCACGGCGGCGATGATGATGAGCACGTGAGGCGTCGAGCGCGTCGGATGCAGGCGACCGAGACGGGAGGGGATCTGGCGGTTGGTCGAGAGCGAGTAGGCCAGGCGGGAGAGGCCCAGCATCGCCGAGTTGGCGGCCGCGACGAGCGTCAGCGTCGCAATCGCTCCGATCACATAGCGCATGCTCACCTGCAGCCAGTGCGGGTGCATCTGGTCGGCGATGCCGAGCACCGGCGCCTTGACGTACTGGTGTCCAAGCGCCGTCTGCGCGCCATGCACTGGAACCGCGCTGACGGCCACGATCCCGATGCCCAGATAGGCGACGATCACAAGGCCCGCGCCGGTGATCAGCAGGCGTTTGAGGCTGCTGCGATTGACGTTCACGTCCCCGGCGACTCCGGCGGCGGACTCCATGCCCGTGAAGGCGACGGTCGTGACGGTCAGCGCGAATATGAGACTCGACCACGTGGGCGTGCTACCGAGGTGGATCGTGTCCACGATCGCTTTCGCCTCGAAGAAGAGCGCGAGGCCGATCGCGACGATCACGAGCTGCAGCACCAGGGCGCCGAATACAAGCGCGCCGATCCGCGCCTCGCGGCGCGCGCCGAAGCCCCTGATGTTGCTGAGCACGACGAACGCGATCAGCACGAGCGCCAGCCCCAGCGCCGCCGCTTTGCCGCCCAGCGGCTCCCAAAAGACCCTCAGGTATTGGGTCGCCGTGTAGGCGGTGACGGCGATCAGGATGATGTAGTCGAGCAGCATCGCCCAGCCCGCGATGAAGCTCACCAGCTCGTTGAACGCATGCCTGGCAAAGACGGTGGAGCCGCCGCGTTCGGGGTGAAGCGAGGTGCCCTCCGCGTAGGTCATAGACACCGGCAGGAACAGAAGGCCGGCGAGCAGCAGCACGATCGGAGTCAGGCCGAGCGCATGTCCTGCGACCACGCCGAGCGCGAAGTAGATCGCGCTGGCTGCCGCGGCATAAACGATCGCAAACAGCGCGGGAGAGCCAATCGAGCGGCGTATGACCGACTGGGAGAGCGCAATCAGCTCATCGCGCGCGGGCGCACGCGTGACGCCAAAGCTCGCCTCCGCATGCTGGCCATCCGGCTGGCCGGGTGTGCCACCTGGCAAAGGCGTCCCGCCAGCCGGCGCGGAGCCATCCTGAGAGCTGTCCTCGCTCACGGCGCCCTGCGTCCCCGACGCACCTCGACGTAGAAGCGGCCCACGCCGGCGGCGGCGAAGAGCACTCCCAGCAGCAGACGTCCCGAGAACGCGCCGGAGGACGCAAACGCCTCCACGAGGAGCGCCACGCCGATCGCGAACATCGCAGTCGAGAGCACGAACACGCCGGTCCTATGAAACTGCCTGCCGCTCATCTGCGCCTCATCTCACCGTGAGCTTAGAGTCTGTCCAGATGGGCCCGCCGGGGACGGCCGCCGAGACGATCGACGGCCGTCCGCATGGGGCATTACTTGATCAGCGGAATGATCAGGATCGCGACGATGTTCGCGACCTTGATCATCGGGTTGATCGCCGGGCCGGCGGTGTCCTTGAAGGGATCGCCGACCGTGTCGCCGGTGACCGAAGCGGCGTGGGCCTCGGAGCCCTTGCCGCCGAAGGCGCCGTCCTCGATCAGCTTCTTGGCATTGTCCCAGGCGCCGCCGCCCGCGGTCATCAGCACCGCGAAGAACAGGCCGACGACGATCACGCCGATCAGCAGCCCGCCGAGCGCCTGCGTGTCAATCAGTCCGACGATCACGGTCAGGGCGATCGGCAGCAGCGAGGGAAGGATCATCTCCCGCTGAGCGGTGCGCGTCACGATGTCCACGCACTGCGCGTAGTCGGGCTGTTCTGTGCCCTCCATGATCCCAGGGTGCTCTTTGAACTGGCGGCGGACCTCCTCGACGACGGCGCCGCCGGCGCGGCCGACCGCCTCGATCGAGAGCGATGCGAACAGGCAGACCATCAGGCCTCCGAGCAGCAGGCCGATCAGGACTGGCGGTTCGTTGATGCCGAAGGCAAGCGCGCCCATGCCGGAGATCGGAGTGTGACTCTGGTGGGCGAGTTCGAGGCGGAACCCGGCGAACAGCACGACCGCGGCCAGCGCGGCGGAACCAATCGCGTAGCCCTTGGTCACCGCCTTGGTCGTGTTGCCGACCGCGTCCAGCGGGTCGGTGACGTTGCGGACCTCCTCGGGCATATCGGCCATCTCGGCGATTCCACCAGCGTTGTCGGTGATCGGGCCGAAGGCGTCGAGCGCCACGATAAGGCCCATCAGCGAGAGCTGACCCATCACCGCGACGCCGACGCCGTAGATGCCGTCGAGGCCGCCACCCGCGAGCTTCCAGGCGCCAAGGATGCCGAGCGCGATCACGATCGCCGGCAGCGCGGTGGCCTGCAGGCCCGAGCCGAAGCCCTGGATGATGTTCGTCGCGTGGCCGGTGATCGATGCCTTCGCGGTCTTCTTGACCGGGGAGAAGCGCGTCGAGGTGTAGTAGTCGGTGATCAGGAACAGGAAGGCCGTGACGCCGATCCCGATCAACGCGCAGAGGTAGAAGTGAAACCAGGTCGGGGCCGAACCCGACGAACTGGCGCTGCTGAAGGTGATGCCTTTCATCAGCCAGTAGGTGATCGGCGCGAATGCAGCGGCGGCCAGCGCGCCGGAGACGATCAGCCCCTGGTAGAGGGCACGCTCGACGTTGCCGCTGGTCGTGCGCACCGCGAAAGTGCCGATGATCGAAGCGATGATCGCCACGGCTCCGAGCACGAGCGGGTAGAGCGCGACCTGCGTGAGGTTGCTGAACGTCAGCACGCCGAGCAGCATCACCGCGACCGCGGTGACCGCGTAGGTCTCGAACAGATCCGCTGCCATGCCGGCGCAGTCGCCGACGTTGTCGCCCACGTTGTCGGCGATGGTGGCGGGGTTGCGCGGATCGTCCTCGGGGATCCCGGCCTCGATCTTGCCGACGATGTCGGCGCCTACATCGGCGGCCTTGGTGAAGATGCCGCCGCCAAGACGCGCGAAGACGGAGATCAGCGAGCCGCCGAAGCCAAGGCCGACGAGCGCGTCCACGGCCGTCTTCTGGCTGTCGTTGAAGACAGCCGTGAGCAGGCCGTAATAGCCGGCCAGGCCGAACAGGGCGAGGCCCACGACCAGCAGGCCGGTGATCGCGCCGCCGCGGAAGGCGACGCTGAGCGCCGGGGAGACGCCGCCGCGGGCCGCCTCCGCCACGCGTGCGTTGGAGCGCACGGAGACGTTCATGCCGATGTAGCCGGCCGCTCCGGAAAGTAGGCCTCCGATCGCAAAGCCGGCGGCGACCGCGATGTTCTGGACGAAGATCAGCGCAACGAAGAGCACGACGCCGACACCCGCGATCGTCGTGTACTGGCGATTCAGGTACGCGCTGGCTCCCTCCTGCACCGCGCGCGAGATGCTGCGCATCCGCTCGTTGCCAGGCGACAGGCTGAGAAGCGAGCGTGCAGTCAACAGCCCGTAGGCCAGCGCGCATGCGGCGCAAACGAGGGCAACGACGATCCCGTGGTTCGTCAGGAAGCTGCTCAAGAGAAAATCCTCCGGTGTGTTTGGCGTGCTGCGCGAGCGGGTCGCGCGCACAATTTGGGCCGGGCCGCCATCCCGAGGCGCTGTACCCGGCGGAAAAGCGGGCGCAGTCTATCGCGCCGCCCGGCGAGAGGACTCTCAGCGGCGCGTGGCGCCCCGCGCGGCGGCGCTCAGCGCCCCGGCACCCAGAGCCTGCCGCTGCTCTCTGCGGGCCCCGGGCCGGGCTGACTCGCGTCCCCGGGTGGCTGGCCGCCGGGCTGCATCTCGGGCGCGCTTGGAGGATCCTCTGAGCCCTGTGCGGCGGGCTGTGCAGGGACCGATGGCTGCTCGGGCGCGCCGGCCGGAGCGGATGGCGCCGCTGTCGCCGGCGCCGCGTGCGACAGGCGCGCGTAGGCCATCTGCAGCTGGGAGAGCGCGTCGCGCAGCGGCCGCGTCTGCGCAGCGGGCATGCGGCGCTCGAGGATCGGCAGCAGCGCTTTGACGGCGTCTATCGCGTCGCAGACCTGGTCAAGATCGCGTTCGTGATCAAAGCCCTCCGCGAGGCCCAGCCGCCTACCGCCCACGTTCAGCAGCGAAGCCGCCGCTTGGATCACGAGCTGGGTGCTCGTGATGCGGCTGAGCTCTTCTTCGTAGGCGCGCAGCTCCTCCTCTGTCGGCTGGCCGGCCTGCGTGCTCATACCGCTACCTCCTGTGCATATGTCTGTCGCGTTTCCCTCACCGTCGCCGCGAATATCTCATCACGGCCCATCCCTGCGTCGATCATCGCGCGCTGGCGCTGTGCGCCATTGCGCTCCGGGAAGACGAGCTCGATGCCTAGCTCCGCCCTGACCGGCGCCGTCCAGGCCGCCAGCCGCTCGACGATCGCAGCCGAGTGGTACTCCTGCCCGTTGGCGAAGTCGACCATCTTGCCGTCCAGGCCGAAGCGGATCGCCCGCCACATGTTCTCCTCGATCAGCCGTCCAGGCAGATCCGGATGCGGCACGCCTTCGTCAATGTCGCGTGCGGCCTGGGCGATGCACGCGACGATCAGCCCCGCCAGCGCCTCCGACTCGCTGCCATTGCTCTGCGCATCGCAGATCCGCATCTCCACCGTGCCGAAGGCGAAGTGCGGGCGCACCGACCACCACACCTGGGTGAACTCGACGATCGAGTTGGTGCGCACGAGCAGGTCGATGTATTTGCGATAGGCCGCCCAGGAGCCAAACGCGTCCGGCACGCCGCAGCGCGGAAAGCTGCGCGTGAAGGTCTGGGTGCGAGCCGAGTGCAGGCCGGCGTCGCGGCCGTCGACGAACGGGGAGTTGGATGAGACCGCGAGCAGCAGCGGCAGGATCGGCCGTAGCCGATCGCAGACCCTGATCGCCCGCTCAATGTCCCTGACGCCGACGTGGACGTGCAGGCTGAAGGTGTTGTTGCGCGCCGCCACGTAGCGCAGGCCGTCTGAGACCCGACGGTAGTGCTCGGTGTCGATGATCTGCTGCTGGCGGTAGTCGGCGAACGGGTGTGTGCCGGTCGCGCCCAGTGCGACGCCCTCGGCGTCGCACAGCGCGAACAGGCGCCTCCGGCGATCGCGCTGGCGCGTCAGGGCGTCGGCGAAATCCTCGCCGCGGCCGGAGACGATCTCGATCTCAGAGGAGATCAGCTCGCCGGCGACCGCGCCGTGCAGCAACGGGTCGCGCAGCGCTGCCGCGTCGCGCAGCTGCTCGAAGCGCGGCACGAGATCCAGGCTGCGTGGATCGAGGATCGCGAACTCCTCCTCCAGGCCGACGGTGAGCTCGCGGGAGGCCGCAAACCGCTCCTGCGCGAGATCGAGGTCGAGGCTTTTCTTTGCGTCGAAGTCCACGGTGCCCAAAGAGCTTAGGACCCTCAGGCGATGCGTCCGCCCGCAGGGAGCGATCGCCTAAGAAGGTCTAGGTCAGGTAGAAGTACAGCGCATACAGCAGGTCCACCGCGGGACTGGAGGTGTGTACGGTCACCTCGGGCGGCACTGCCAACAGCGAGTCGGAATAGTTGAAGATGATCTTCACGCCCGCATCGACGAGCTCGTCGGCCAGACCCTGAGCGGCGGCGCCCGGAACCGCGAGCACCCCGACGACGATTTCCTCCTCCTCGACCACCTTGTGCAGCTCCTCGACGTGGCGCACGGCCTGGTTGCCGACGGACTTGCCGACCTTCGCGCTGTCGGCGTCAAAGATCGCCACGACCCTGAATCCATGGTCGGCGAAGATGTCAGAGGAGGCGATCGCCTGGCCGAGATGGCCGGCGCCCAACAGCGCGATGTTGTGCTGGCCGGCGGTGCGCAGGATCTTGCGGATCTGCGAGACCAGCGACTCGACGTTGTAGCCCACCCCGCGCTTGCCGAACTTCCCGAACCCGGAGAGGTCGCGCCGGATCTGAGTCGAGTTGACGTGCGTGTAGTCGGAGAGTTCCTGGGAGGAGATCGTCTCCTTGCCCATCTTCTTGGCCTGCGTGAGGACCTGCAGGTAGCGCGAGAGCCGGGCGGCGACGCCTAGCGAAAGTCTTTCGCCGCCGCTCAGATCGCCGTCTCGCTCGGCGCGCGCAGCGCTTGCGATCAGTTGCCGGGGGGCCATCGCCGTGACTCTAGAGGATGCCCATGCTGCACCGAGCCGTGCTCACGCCGCTCTCGCGAGCAGCGCCTCCCGCAACAGCTCCTCGTCCACCACGCCGTCACACAGCTCTACTCCGTCAAGGCTCACCACGGGGATGCGGTCGAAGTAGGCGGCCAGCAAGTCCGGGTCGCGCTCGATGTCACGCTGCTGGATCTCGAAGGCGATCTCGGCTCGCAGCCGCTGCAACGCGGCCATCGCGTGCTCGCAGAGATGGCAGCCAGCCTTGGTGTAGAGGGTGAGCGTGCGCCCCTCCAGCGCGTCGAGACTCATCGCGGCCTCTCTCCCGTCGCATATGCGTCGAGGTCGAGATAGGCCGGGTAGGGCAGCGCTGTCCCGAAACGGGCCGCGCTTGCGATCATCGCGGCGTTGTCTGTGCAGAGCGAGCGCTCGGGAACGTGGACCGCGGCGCCGATCTGCGCCACGCGCCGCCGCAACGGGCCGTTGGCGGCTACCCCACCCCCGATCGCCAGCCGATCGATGCCGGTCGCCTCAAGCGCCTGCTGGGCACGCAGGGCAAGGCTCTCCACGATCGCGGCCTGATATGAGGCCGCAAGGTCTGCTGCCTGACGCTCGAGCTGCGCCTCGTCGAGCTCACGCACCTTGTAGAGCAGCGCGGTCTTCAGGCCCGCGAAAGAGAAGTCGAGGCTCTGGGCGTAGCTCTTGCCGCGGGCGCCGCGCCGTCCAGCGCCCGCGTCGTGGACGCCAGGGAATGAGTACGCCTCGGGGTCGCCTCCTGAGGCCAGCCGCTCCAGCGCGGGGCCGCCTGGATATCCGAGCCCGAGCATGCGGGCTCCCTTGTCAAACGCCTCTCCGGCCGCGTCGTCCAGGCAGCGGCCGAGCACGGTGAACCCGTCGTGGGCCTCCACCTTCGCCAGCAGCGTGTGTCCGCCGCTTGCGATCAGGCACACGAACGGCGGCTCGAACGCGGGCGCCTGCTCTGCGGCGATGAAGTTTGCGGCCACATGGCCCTGGATATGGTCGATCGGCGCAAACGGGAGCCGCCGCGCCGCGGCCAGCGCCTTGCCGGTGCAGAATCCGACGAGCAGCGCGCCGATCAGGCCGGGCCCCTGGGTGGCGGCAATCAGGTCGAGATCGTCAAGGCTCACGGCGGCCTGCTGCAGCGCCTGCGCCACCACGAGGTTGATCAGCTGCAGGTGGTGACGGGAGGCGATCTCCGGCACGACGCCGCCGAAACGGTCATGCACGCCCTGGGAGGAGATCACGTTGGAGAGCATCTGGCCCTGTCCATCTAGCACGGCGGCGCACGTGTCGTCGCAACTGGTCTCGATCGCGAGAACCCTGTTCAGGTCTGCCTTCATGCCGGTGACTCAGAGGCCCCATTCGGGGTTTGGCACGTCATCGAGGCTGCCCACCAGCGTCGCGGGGGTGCGCCACATGATCAGGGCGTCCTCGCCGTTGTCCTGGTAGTAACGGCGCCTGACGCCGGCGGCTCTGAAGCCCTCGCGTTCGTAGAGATGGATCGCGGGCGCGTTTGAGCGCCTCACCTCCAGGGTGAAACGGGCGTCGCCTCCGGCGCGCACGTAGAGCTCGTCCAGCAGGGCGCTGGCGATGCCGCGCTGGCGCTCGTCGATGTCGACGGCGATGTTCATGATGTGCCACACCGTCTCGTAGCGCGAGCAGATCAGATAGCCCACCAGACGCCGTCCCTGCATCGCCGCCAGGCAGATGCCCGAGGGCTTGGAGAGCTCGAGCACGAACATCGCAAGCGACCACGGCGTCGGGAAGGCACGCCGCTCCACCGCGATCACCTGCGGCAGGTCGGGATAGCTGAGCGACCTGATCCGCAGCGACTCCTCCTCCAACGCTGGATGCATCGACATCGGCCTGCTCACCGCGAGGCCCCTTCGATCGCGATTTCGGCATCCGGTCTGCGGCCATAGCTCGGCAGCACCTCGTCCAGGGGCCCACCTGCGCCCTGCTGGAAAGCCAGCTCGCAGATGCATGCGGCGCGCAGCAGGTGCAGCGGCGAGTCCTCCGCCGGGATGAGCGCACCGGCGTCCTGCAACTCCGCTGCGAAACGCAGCGCGCCGTCGCCGACCGCGACCGGCTTGGCGCCATCGATCTGCGCGAGCGCCCCAGCGATCTCTAACGGCTTCAGCGGCCGCGGCGCAGCGAGCTCAGCGAAGTCGTCCCCGCGCGCGTATACCGCCAGGAACACCTCGCCCCGCCTGGCGTCGAGCACCGCGAGTACCGGGCTCTCGGAGCGCTCTGCGAGACCAGCCGCTGAGCCCATCGCCTCCTCCGGGCCGATCGCCGTTGCCGGCAGCGCGAGCGCCTTCATGCTGGAGACGCCGATCAGCGGCACCGCGAGCGCCTGCGCCAGCCCGCGCGCCGTCGCAACCCCCACGCGCAGACCCGTGAACGTGCCGGGGCCCAGCCCGACGGCAATGGCTTGCAGGTCGCTCCAGTCAAGGCCGGCCGCATCGATCAGGCCTGAGGCGAGCCCCAGCAAGTCGCTGGTGTGCTGTGGACGGTCGCCGGCCGCGGGATCGTCGCGGCCTTCGGTGGTCGCGCCGTCACTGCTCCGCAGCGCCACCGCGGTCGCCGATGTCGCCGTGTCGAAGCCGAGCAGCATCACCGCTGCGCAACCTCGATCCGGCGCCGATCTCCACCATCGTGAGACAGGGTCACGCGCATGCGCGTCTGACCCAGCTCCTCGGTGGCGCTCTCCGGCCACTCCACGAACGCGATCCTGCCGGGGCCGAGATGATCGGCCAGCAGCGCAGGGTCCTCCCCGGCCAGGCCGGCGAGCCGGTAGAGGTCCAGGTGGGAGACCGTCACGGAGCCTGCCTTATAGCGATGCCCGATGCTGAACGTCGGGCTGGTCACCGGGTCGCTGACCCCCAGCGCTCGCGCCGCTCCGCGCACCAGCGTTGTCTTGCCGGATCCCATCTCCCCGCACACGAGCACAACGTCGCCGTCGCTCAGTTGCGCGGCGATCTCGGCGCCAAGCGATTCGGTCTGCAGCGGCGTCCGCGTCTCGAGCACTCGTATGGGCACGGTAAGACTCTAGACCGCGGGCCACGTCATAGCGCGTTAAAGAGGACCGGCCCGCGGAGAGGATGGCGGGCCGGTCGTGCTGCTTTGGGAGGATGGAGACTGGTCCTGTATCGACTGGCGGCGCAGCGGTCTTTAGCGCTCTGCATGGAAAGTTGCAAGAGCTTGCGGCGGTTCAGAACAAGCCGAGCTGATCCGCTTCTTCCGCAGCAGATTGCCCACCGGCCTCGGGCACACTCGTCGTGGAGATCTCCGGCTCTGGCGGATGCAGCCACTCGGGCTGATCGGGCGCCGGCATCGCGAGCAGCTCGGGCAGCTGCTCGAAATCTTCGCGCAAGGTCTGCAGCATGCGCGGGGTGTAAAGCGCCGCGGCGGGATGAAAGATCGGATACAGGCGCACCATCCGCTGCCCCACCGCAAGTAGCTCGGGCTGCCCGTGCAGCTTCGTAATCCCGGTCTTCTCGTCACGCAGCAGCTTCGTGGCGAAGTTGCCGAGCGTGCAGATCACCTTCGGCTGGATCAGCTCCACCTGCTCATAGAGGAAGTCCCTGCAGTTCTCGATCTCGAGCGGCAGAGGGTCGCGGTTGCCGGGAGGCCTGCACTTAAGAGTGTTCGCAATAAACACATCGCTTCGCTGAAGCCCAATCTCCTCCAACAGCTTCTCGAGCAGCTTCCCCGCCTGCCCCACGAACGGGATGCCCTGTTCGTCCTCGCTGGCGCCAGGCGCCTCCCCCACAAACATCAGATCAGCGTCGGCGTTGCCGGACCCGAATACGACGCTATTGCGGGTGGAGGCAAGCTCCGGGCAGCGCGTGCAGGACTGCGTGCGGGCATAGACCTGCTTGAGCGCCTCGCGCCGCTGCTCGGCGCCGATCGGAGTCTCACCGGATGGCATGCGCCCGGATGGTAGCCCCGGAGCGGACGGCGCTGCTTGCACGACGCTGTACGCGCGCTATGATCGCGCTGTCGCGACCGGTATCCGCGAGGAACTGGACCGAGCCAATGAGACCATCTCTCTCTGCTGCCACCACGCAGACTTGCACGCCCGAGCCGCGCTGCGCCCTGCGCACCGTCAGGACGATTGCCGAGCTGCGCAGCGAGCTTGCGCCCGGCAGGGCCGCCGGAGCGACGATCGGGCTCGTGCCGACGATGGGGGCGCTGCACCAGGGCCACCTCTCGCTGATCGAAGCTGCGCGCCTGCGCTGCGATTTCGTCGTGGTCACGCTGTTCGTGAACCCGACGCAGTTCGACGAGCAGAGCGACCTGCTCGCATATCCCCGCGATGAGGAGCAGGATGCCGCACTCGCTGCACGGGCGGGCGCCGACCTGCTCTTTGCTCCCTCGCCGGACGAGATCTACAAGCGAGGCTTCGCCAGCTCCGTGGAGGTGCGTGGGCTGACGGACAGGCTGGAGGGGGCCATGCGCGGCAAAGACCATTTCCGTGGCGTCACCACGGTCGTCTGCAAGCTGCTGAACATCGCCCGGCCCGACATCGCCTACTTCGGGCAAAAGGATGCCCAGCAGGCGGCTGTGATCAGGCGCATGGTCATCGACCTGGACATGGAGGTGCAGATCGAGACGATGCCGATCGTGCGCGAGCCTGACGGACTGGCGATGTCAAGCCGGAATGTGCGGCTTTCGGAATCGGAGCGTGAGCAGGCGCTCGCGCTGTATGCCGCGCTCTGCGCCGCACAGCGCCTGGCCGCAGCCGGAGAGCGCTCTTCCCAGCACCTGATCGAGCAAGCACGGCAGGTGCTCGCGTCCTATGACGTGCGGCCCGAGTACGTGGCCCTCGTCGACCCGGAGAGCTTCGAGGAGCTCGACCGCGTTGATGCGGTCGGCCTGATGTTGGTTGCCGCGCGGGTCGGGCAGACGCGTTTGATTGACAACCTGGCTCTGTGGGTCGCAGAGCAATCCCTCTCTCAATAAAAAAGGAAAACATGCAGCGCGTGATGCTGAAGTCGAAGATTCACCGAGCGACAGTCACCGACTGCGACCTGCACTACGTGGGCTCGATCACGGTCGATGCAGATCTGCTCGAGGCGGCCGACATCCTCGAGCACGAGCAGGTGCACGTCGTCGATATCGATAACGGCGCGCGCTTTGAGACCTACACGATCGCCGGCGCGAGGGGCTCTGGCGAGATCAAGCTCAATGGCGCCGCCGCCCGCCTGGTCCATAGCGGCGACACGATCATTGTCATCTCATATGCGCAGTACGACGAGGTCGACCTGGAGCGCTACGAGCCGAAGGTCGTCCATGTGGAAGCGAAGACCAACCGCATCATCACCGTCGACGACGCAGTGGCGACTCTGCTCACGCAGAGCGTCAACTGAAGTCAGAGAGGAGCACCTGATGTCAAGCCACCCAGACGCGCCTTCCGCCAGGACCTCCGTCGAGCTGCCGTCCGATCCCGGCCGTCTGCCGATGAGCCTGCCTCTGTTGGCCGAGAAGAAGCGGCTCTCCGAGCCGATCGTGATGGTCACCGCCTACGACTACCCGAGCGGCCGTGCCGCTGAGCTTGCCGGCGTGGACCTCGTGCTGGTTGGCGACTCCGCCGCCACGACCGTGCTCGGATACAGCTCCACGACCCCGGTCAGCCTGGATGACATGCTGGTGCTGGCGCGGGCCGTGCGCCGCGCGGTCAAGACGCCGCTTTTGATCGGAGACCTGCCTTTCGGCTCTTATGAGGTCAGCGATGAGCAGGCGATCACCACGGCGATCAGGATGGTCAAAGAGGCCGGCTGCGACGCGGTCAAGCTGGAGGGTGGCGGGCCTGCCGCCGTAAGCAGGGCCAAGGCGATCATCGGCGCCGGGATACCGGTGATGGGCCACGTTGGGCTGACCCCGCAGAGCTCGACCGCGCTGGGCGGCTGGAAGGCGCAGGGACGCACCGCCGACTCGGCCGCGCGGATCGCCGGGGAAGCGCTGGCGCTGCAGGGCGCAGGCTGCTTTGCGATCGTCTTCGAGGCGATCCCGAGCGCCGTCTCGGAGGAGCTGATGCCGCACATGGAGGTGCCGGTGATCGGCATCGGCGCCGGTCCCTCCACGGATGGCCAGGTGCTCGTCTTCCACGACCTGCTCGGCATCCGCGAGGGACTTGGCCCTCGCTTCGTCAAGCGCTATGCGAACTTGCTCGATGAGATGGTTGCGGGCGTCTCCGCCTATGCGGAGGATGTGCGTGGGCGCCGCTATCCGGGGCCAGAGCACTGCTACAAGGTGGCACCGGAGCAGTTGGAGGCGCTGCGGAGCAGGTTGGGCTAAGCCGCGCGGCGCTACCCCGGTTGCCCAACCGGGCCTCGCGGCACCGATCCGATCGCCTTCGCCGGCGCGCCAGCCGCGATCGTGAACGGCTCGATGTCTTTTGTAACCACGCTGTTCGCGCCAATCACGCAGCGCCTGCCGATGCTCACGCCGCTGGTGACAACAACGTTGGCTCCCAGCCAGCAGTTGTCGCCGATCCGTGTCGGTCCCTTGCTCTGAAAGCCCTGCCAGGTGATCGGCTGCACCGGGTCCTCGAAGCGGTGCGAGGAGTCTGAGATAAAGCAGCCGTTGGCGAGCATGCAGTGGTCCCCGATCTCCACCAGCTCCTGGGAGGCGATCATCACGCCGAGGTTGAGGAAGACGCCGCGACCAATCGTCACCCGCGCGTGGTCCGGCGCGGTGATCCAGACCCCGGGCTCCAGCAGCGTGCCCTCGCCGATCTGGAGCCTCCCCTGCCGCAGTGCCTCCAGCACGTTGCCGTGCACGGGCCAGCGCACGAACGCCTCCATGCGCATGAAGTGCCAGTGGATCGCAGCCCTGTTCCAGGGCAGCGAGTTGCGCTCGTACCAGCGCCACTTGGCTGCCCAAAGGCGCGCTTGGCTGCGCAGCGTCCCCGCCTGCCGAGAAGGTCCGTCGTCACTCACTTGTGCGCCGCGGTCACGCCGTCGCCTTCGCCTTGCCGGGCTTCTTGGCCGCCGCGCGCCGCTTGGGACCGGCGCCATTCGTGGCCGCGTGCGCGGGAAGCAACTCGACCAGGAAGCTCCCGGTGTGAGATGCCGGCTCGGCCGCCACCTCCTCGGGAGTGCCCGCGGCGATCACGAGCCCGCCCTCGTCTCCCCCCTCGGGTCCCATGTCTATCAGCCGGTCCGCGCACTTGATCACGTCGAGGTTGTGCTCGATCACCACCGCCGTGTTGCCGGCCGACACGAGTCGCTGCAGCACGTCGAGCAGCCGCTCCACGTCAGCGAAGTGAAGCCCCGTCGTCGGCTCGTCGAGGATGTACATCGTCCTGCCGGTCGCGATCTTGCTGAGCTCGGTGGCGAGCTTGACACGCTGCGCCTCGCCGCCTGAGAGCGTAGTTGCCGGCTGTCCGAGCCGGACGTAGCCGAGTCCAACGGCGTCGAGCGTCTCAAGGCGCCTGCGCACCGGCGGGATGTGGGCGAAGAACTGCACCGCCTCGGAAACCGGCATGTCGAGCACTTCGGCGATGTTTCGGCCCTTGAAACGCACCTCGAGCGTCTCGCGGTTGTAGCGGCGTCCGTGGCACTGCTCGCAGGGGACGTAGACGTCAGGCAGGAAGTGCATCTCGATCTTGATCTGCCCGTCCCCCTTGCAGACCTCGCAGCGGCCGCCCTTGACGTTGAAGGAGAAGCGACCCGGCTTGTAGCCGCGCGCCCGCGCCTCCTGGGTCTTCGAGAAGAGGCCTCTGATCACGTCGAACAGGCCTGTGTAGGTGGCGGGATTGGAGCGCGGCGTGCGACCGATCGGCGACTGGTCAACGGCGATGATCTTGTCGAGTTGGTCCAGGCCATCGATTGCTCGGTGCGCGCCAGCGCGGTGCCTTGCGCCGTGCAGACGGTGGGCAAGCGCCTTGTAGAGGATCTCGTTTACGAGCGTCGACTTGCCTGAGCCCGAGACGCCAGTCACGCAGGTGAGCGTGCCGAGGGGAACCTCGACGTCGATGTTGCGCAGGTTGTGCTGGCTTGCGCCCTTGATCTTCACGTAGCCGCTCGGCGTGCGCCGCTTGGCGGGCGGTTCGATGAAGCGCTTGCCCGCCAGGTACTGGCCGGTGAGCGAGTCCTTGATCTTCTGCACCTGCGCGGCGGTGCCCTGCGCGACGATGAAGCCACCGTGCTCGCCGGCTCCGGGGCCGAGGTCGACCAGATGATCGGCGGCGCGCATCGTCTGCTCGTCGTGCTCGACCACGATCACGGTGTTGCCGAGATCGCGCAGCCGCTCCAAGGTCGCGATCAGCTTCGTGTTGTCGCGCTGGTGCAGTCCGATCGAAGGCTCGTCGAGGATGTAGAGCACGCCGACCAGCGAGGAGCCGATCTGCGTCGCAAGCCTGATCCTCTGCGCCTCCCCGCCGGAGAGCGTCGCGGCGGCGCGGTCCATCGAGAGGTAGCCGATGCCGACGTTGACAAGGAACTGCAACCGCTCTGAGATCTCGCGCAGGATCAGCCGCGCGACGTGCTGGTCGGTCTCGGAGAGCTCGACATCGTCGAGCCAGTCCAGCGCCTTGTTGGCCGAGAGACCGCAGAAGTCCTCAATCCGGCTGCCGCCGACCAGCACCGCCCGAGACTCCGGGCGAAGGCGCGCGCCGCCACAGACCGGGCAGGGCCTCAGCGACATGTACTCCTCGATCTTCTCCCGCGTGCCGTCGGAGTCGGTCTCGCGGTGGCGCCGCTGCAGGTTGGCGACCACCCCTTCAAAGCGGGTGGCGTAGGTGCGGGTGCGCCCGAAGCGGTTCTTGTAGCGGATCGTCAGGCGCCTGCCGTTGGTTCCGTAGAGGAACAGATCTTGGTGCGCGCGCGGGAGCTGCGACCAGGGGGTCTCCAGGTCCACGTCGTAGTGCTCGGCGAGTGCATTCGCAACCTGCTCGTAGTAGTTGGAGGCTGTGTTGGTCCAGGGCAGGATCGCCCCTTCGGCCAGCGACTTGCTCTGATCGGGGACGATCAGCTCGACGTCGATCTCCATCTGGGAGCCAAGCCCGGTGCAGCGCTCGCAGGCGCCGTGTGGAGAGTTGAAGGAGAAGATCCGCGGCTCGAGCTCCACCAGCGAGGGGCCGTGCTCAGGGCACGCGAATCGCTCGGAGAAGGTGAGCGTGACCGGCTCTCCTTCCCCCTCTCGCGGCACCGTCTCGATCTCTACCAGCCCGTCAGCGAGACCTACCGCGGTTTCGATCGAGTCCGCCAGCCGCTTGCGCACGTCGTGACGCATCGACAGGCGGTCGATCACGACCGAGAGGTCGTGCTTGTAGCGCTTATCCAGCACGATCGACTCTTCGAGCATCCGCATCGCGCCGTCGATCCGCACGCGCTGAAAGCCGTCGGCGCGCAGCTCCTCCAGCAACTTGCCGTACTCGCCCTTGCGCCCCCGCACAATCGGCGAGAGCACCATGAAGCGAACGCCCTCCTCCATCTCCATCACCTGGTCGACGATCTGCTCGGCCGATTGGCCGGTGATCGGACGCCCGCAGATGTGGCAGTGCGGCTTGCCGATCCGCGACCACAGCAGCCGCAGGTAGTCGTAGATCTCGGTGACCGTGCCGACCGTGGAGCGCGGGTTGCGCGAGGTCGTCTTCTGGTCGATCGAGATCGCCGGCGAGAGACCCTCGATCGAGTCGACGTCCGGCTTGTCCATCTGTCCCAGGAACTGGCGCGCGTAGGCGGACAGCGACTCGACGTAGCGGCGCTGCCCCTCGGCGTAGATCGTGTCGAAGGCAAGGCTCGACTTCCCCGAGCCCGAAAGGCCGGTGATGACCACCAGCGCATCCCGCGGAATCGAGAGAGAGACATCCTTGAGGTTGTGCTCGCGGGCCCCCGAGACGACGATCTGATCTGAGACGCTCATTGCTTAGAGGACATTCTACGATGGCGAACAGACGTTCGCCCTGGGGTGGGTGGGCTCACCGTGGATACGCGGTGCCGCGCGCACGATAACCTTCCGGCGTCTCATCTCACGCGCCCGTAGCTCAGTGGTCAACGGTTCTCTACGGGGAGCCAAAGAGCGGCGGTCTTTCAAACCGCAGGTCGCGAGTTCGATTCTCGCCGGGCGCATCCTTTATTTGGCTCTGTAGAGCCGATTCTAGCGCAACGTGGGATGGCAACCCGAACTTCCTCCCCGGATTTCCTCCCGAAGAGCCGCTGTGTATGCCGCGGGCAGCGCAACGTGAAGGGCGGCTGATGCAGCGCTTCTCTCTGCACATCCCACGCTAAGGGCGCCCAACAGGCCGATGCCTGCACGCAGCATCGCTCTTGCCAGGCGTGCCAACTGGCGGCAGCCCGACTGATCGACCTGGGCGCTGCCGAACCCGAGCTCTGCAACCTCCTTCCCTCAAGCCCCTGCGTTCTCACGCGGCCCGCCGCCTTGGTGGACGCCGCCAAGTGACCGAGAGCACAGGTGTCTACAAAACACGGCGGCCGTGGTTCGCTCGAGCCGACGCACACTTTCCTGCCCGGGCTCAGCGCCAACGTCCGGGCGGTCTTCCTCGTCCGGGAGACATCAGATCATGCGCTTATGCCTATCTTCGGTCCAGTCGACCCGCTGCACCTCGCGCACGCATTTCGAGGTGCTGGGCAGTCAGTGACACGAAGGCTCCGCGCCGACCATCTGACGCTGAACGACCGGAGTCTGCGCTCTTACGGCGGCGTGATGGCGCACGCCTATTTGCACGCAGCGGTGGCTCCAAGCCGCCGAATTCGTCCGCTTGACGGCGACGCAATGGCCGAGGCTGCCGCTTCGTGCGCGCGGTTTTTGGGGCTTCCGTCTATGCCGGCGATGTCGGGTGCCCACAGCCAGAGGTTCGAGACAAGCGATAGCGAGGGCGCGTCGACGCGATCGTTGTTTGTAACCCGCTCGGGCGTGCTGGAGATCCTCTGGGCGTTGAAGCAAACACCGACAGATGATGCTTCGTGGTCGGTCAGCGCGGTCGACGCCTGTGGCGCGCTTGCGCGTTTCTCAGCACTGGTCCAGAGTGACATCTACGGTGACATGCTTGGAAGCTCGCGCCGTGCCAGGGTGCTGCACTCCCGGGTGGACTGGAGCCTCGGCGTCGCGCCGACCACAATGAGCAACAACGGCTCTCGAGGATGGCGCGACATCATCGTCGATGGTCCGCAGCCCGATCGCGCGACGAATCATCCCTATGGCTTCATCCCGCCAGGCGGCTACGGCGCCAGGCGGCTGCACGACGTCAAGCGCACGCTCGCGACCCGAGAGATCCTGCAAACGCTGCTTGCAGAGTGGCTACAGGCAAACGGCTATCTGCGCAGTGGATCCGCGATTGAGCGCACCGTGGAAGCCGCACTCACACCGACGTCGGCGTCTTGATGCGGGGGCTACGGCAGCCTGCCGGCGCTGCTTCGCCGCCGCCGTCACTATGACTCTGCCGCGCGGGATTCGCGCTAGACGTGTGCTGACAGAACTGTCACACGCTGTCACAGTGCATCTAGTCTGTTGTGAGTGCGAAGGTACTTGGCGCCGGATGGTGGGTGCCGAGCGAAGCGCTCAGATCGTGTCGTTCTCGGCTTGCCGAGGACCGTGCTTTGAGTGCTGTTCGTGGTGTCCGACTGGCCGGGTTAGGTCCGGGCCGGCGGGTGGGCTGACTCTTAGTCTGTTTGTCGGCGACGTGCCTGACCTCAAGCCGTTGTGTCGCCCACCGCCGTCCGGGATCACCGGCGTGACCTAATAGGAGCGTGGCAACCGCCCCGACTCAGACGTGTCCGCCGGAGATCCACTCCAATCGATACCTCGAATGAAGGGACGTGCTGAATGATCGTGATCGGAGCGGATACCCACAAGAACACCCACGCCCTCGCCGCCGTCGACGCCGGCACGGGCGAGGTGCGCGGCGAACGCGAGATCGCCGCAGACGACGGCGGACACCGCACAGCTCTGCACTGGGCGCACACCCTGGACCCCGAGATCGTGTGGGCGATCGAGGACTGCCGGCACGTGTCCCACCATCTCGAGAACGCGCTCGTGACCGCTGGCGAGCGCGTCGTGAGAGTCCCCCCGAAGCTCATGGGTGCCTCCCGCCGCGGGGAGCGCGAGGCCGGCAAGTCTGACCAGATCGACGCCCGCTCAGTCGCCCGCGCGGTCCTCAGAGAAGGCATCGATCGCTTCCCCGGCGCCTTTCTGGACGAGACGGCGATGGAGATCCGGCTGCTCTGCGACCACCGCGAAGCGCACGTTCACGAGATCACGCGGCTCACGAACAAGCTGCGCTGGAACCTTGTGATCCTCGACCCCGCGCTGGAGGCCAGCATCCCTGCACGCAAGATGGACTTCCCCGGACAGCTCGACAGGGTCGCCAGGCGCCTGCGCACCATGACGCCCTCAGCACGAGTCAAGATCGCCAAGGAGCAAGTCCGCCGCATCCGCGAGCTCTCGCGCCAAGCAACGCTACTCAAGCGCGAGTTGCACGCCCTCGTCACCGCGCACCGCCCCGAGCTGCTCGCCGAGACCGGCTGCAGCACGATCACCGCCGCGATCCTCATCGGCCAAACCGCCGGCGCCGAGCGCTTCCCCACCGACTCGCACTTCGCACGCATGGCCGGCGTCTCACCGATCCCCGTCTCATCCGGCCGAAGCGACCGCCACCGCCTGCACCGCGGCGGCAACCGCCGCATCAACCGCGCGCTCCACGTCATCGCGATCACACGCGGACGCTGGGACCCCGCCACACGCGCCTACCTCCAACGAAAGCAAGAGCAAGGCAAGACCCGCATGGAGGCCCTCAGATGCCTCAAGCGCCTACTCGCACGCCGCTTCTACCGCCTCCTGCAACAGACACCGAAACCCCGCACAACCAGACCAGCGATCGTCATCGATGCCGCAATTTCCGTACCCCGCTTGACATAGGAGCAACGGCTTTTGCTGTTGCAGTTGGCTTTGTCTGGCGCTGCGGCGCACGCCGATGGAGCCGCAGCGCCAGAGCCTGGGTTTTCAGGCGGGCTCAGAGCCGACGTGACGGGCGATCCTGATCGCATGGATCGCGGCACGGGAGGCGAACACGTATCCGTTGAGCTGGTGGACAAGCCCGCGGCGGATTAGCCGGCCGAGGCAGTCATCGGCTTCCACGGGGTCGCCCAGCTCCCGCGCGATCTCCTCCACCGACCATGGCCGCTGCCACTCAATGTCGAGCAGCATGTCCAGCACGATCTCGTCGGCGATGGACTCCTGCTGAGCCACCGTCAGCTTCTTGGATGCGTTGGGCATCAGAGGTCGCTCTCTTTCTGTGTCTGTGCGGCGACCGGGGCCGCTCATGCTGGCGTGGGATGTCATTCGGAAAGCTCGTTCTGCAACATGACCTGGTCGGCGTGCAGAGCGGCGCGTGTGGCGAACACGAACCCGTTGAGTCGGTGGATCAGGCCGGCGCGCGCCAGCCGTCCGAGGCTGTCCGCGGCGGCTACCGGGTCTTCGATCACCCGCGTGATCTCCTCCACCGACCACGGCCGCTGTGCGCCATGCGCGAGCAACGCATCAAGCACATCACCATCCACATCCGCATTGCGTTGGCCTACGGACTTCGCTGCGGGATCTTCTTGCATCGTGACTACCTCCTTCGGGGTTCGCCCCCTGACGCGGCTTCGCCACCGCGCGGGGCATTGCATAGCGGTCTGGATCACCGGAGCAGCCAGGCACGAGCTGCGGGGTCGGCAAGCAAGAGCGGCAAGGCTTGCCAACCCCAGCGCCCGGCAGCATCCAGCGACGAGCGGCGGGGTCAGGCGCTCGCGTGCTGGCCGCGGAAGCTCACACCTTCGGTCGCGGCGAGCGCTTCCAATCCGGTCAGCGTGTCGTAGATCACAAGTTCGCGGCGCGAGGCAGCATCCGCGGATGCTGCTGAGCCGTCGCTGATCGCAGCGGCCTTCACGTTGCCCTCGGTGCGCAGATCATCACGCAACATGGCTTGGGCGAGCTGGATGTCCTCGTAGCAGTCGAGCTTGACCTCGCCACGCTGCTCCTCATACGTCCAGCCGGTCCTATCCAGCAGACCGCCCGTACGTGTCAGCCGCATATACGCAGCCCACGCTTTGCGGTCCACCGCCCGGTCGGGCACCATCACCAACGCCTGCTCCAGAACTTCCAGGTCGTGCTCCAACCGCGTGTAGGCCGCCGAGCGCAACGGCACAACCGCCGCGCCGCTCAAGACGATCTCAAGCCGGCAACCAGTAGCTTTGTCCTGCATGGGAAGAACCAACCTTTCTTTCCGTGTAGGTCTCGGCGCGGGCCTCACACCCGCGTCGAGACCGCATAGGTCTGTGTAGAGGGACCGATCGTACCGGACTGTTCGGCCCTGGTCAAGCGGCCCGGTACGTAGCACCATACGCGGATGACACCGCCGGTCAAAATCGACACTCAGCTTGCGCATGCGCTGCGCGACATGCGCGAATGCGCCGGCCTCTCCCAGGAAGAGCTTGCGCACCGGGCAGGCATTACAGTCACGGCGATCGGCCGCACCGAGCGCGGCCGAGTCAATCCGACCTGGACCACGCTCCGCAGCATTCTCGCCGGCCTGCAAGCCAGCCTCGCAGACCTACAGGCCGCGATCGAGCGGGCAAAGGTCTAAGCAGCGGTTGCGTCAATACTGTTCAAGGATCGTCCTTGGGGACGGCTCGCGGCTCTTTGTTCCGGCTCAGTGAGCTAGGCAGCCGAACACCGCGCACGCGTTGGCTCGCGGCTGGTTCGTTCCGGCCGAACGAGATGGACGCCTAACGGCGCGAGATGCCCTCGGCGCTGACTTCCTGGCCTAAGGATGCGTCCCGACTGGCGGCAGGCAAAAGTGCTGCAAGATTTCTTGCAGCACCTCGTGGCGAGCCCGCGCGTGTATTCAGGCCAGATCAAACGTTTTGGCAACTTGAACTTGCGCACGGGGCTTAGCTTACATTGTCTATCCCAACGAAGTAGACAGCAGTTCCGATAAGCAGACATATAGAGTCCGCGGCGACTGACCAAACCGCATCCCAAACGGGAGGGATAAGAAAAAATGACAGCAGCACTCAACGTTCGTCGAGTAGGAGCCGCGTGTGCGGTCGCACTCGTCGCATGCGTGTTGATACTTGCCATCGGACTCGCTGTGGACGATAGCCCAGCACATGCCTGGGGCCTCGAAACATTCTGCAACGACGTTAACCTCGGAAAAGGCGAAACGTGTCACGGCAACGTGGTCGAACCCCCCTGGCAGGTATCATACTTGTGGAGCGAAATTACGTCTGAAGTCGTCGGCACTCAGTGCATAACGATGCAGCAATATGAAGGCGGCACCAAATTCTCAAACATCTATCCGTGGCACTGCGCCGATGAACGGCAGCTTGCGGAGACAGTCACGCCGGTCTCCGGATCGCCAGCGATATATAACGACGCCAGCTTCAAATATCACGCGACCCTGGTCGGTGGCGGGCCTGAACCCTGAGAATCAGATCACGCTTGTGGACGTACCCGCCGTGTCGAGCGGCGGGTACGTCACAGTTTAAGAAAGGGACGTGGGTTGCATTTCTCGTCACAAATAGCTCACATAAAGTCCCAAGGCGGTAGTCGTGTTCTCCTCCTTACCTGCGCCGCACTGGTCACGACATCGTGCGGAACCACTCACCAACGAATAGCGCATACCGCAAAGGTGCAGGGCCGCGGTCCAACTATGTACGAACAAGCGGCGCAACATTTTGCGGTGCTACGAGCCCTGAAGACGTCAACCGACGATCTTCCCCCGGCCGTGATGCAGTTGGCAAGCCCCGACAGGGCGCCTCACAAGTCTATTACACCAGAAGGCACCCTCGAAACACGACGCATACAGCCCGGCCGAACAAGCACATGGCTAGTAACAGACAAGGCCGGGCAAATCTGTCTCTTTGGTCTCATCCAGCCACTTGCTGGCGTCCATGCTCCCCCAAGTCTAGAGGAGCGGTGCGTAACGCTCAGTGAAGCCATGCAAGGCAAGCTCCGATTCATCCTCGGCGGAAGCAGCGATCGAGAACCAGCGTACATACTTGGGGTGGTCCCCGACAATGTCTCCAGTGTCGTCCTATCCTCCGCGGCCGGGCACCGACGCCGCGTAGCCATCGTCAACAACTCGTATGTAGCCTCGTTTGGCGCGGCTGGCACCCTGACGCTCTCAACGCGCGGGGGCCAGCATCTCCTCCTGCCAGTGCCGCCCCCTCCGCCGCCTCCTAGCCCAAGGCGATAGCAAGCATATATACTACGCGAACAATGCGGAATACGCTAGTAGCTCGATCCTTTGCATACGCCGTAGCCGTCGGGGCGATGGTCTTGGTCTTGACGGGCGCACAAATTGCATGCGCGGTGACAATCACGCAACACGAACTCCCCCACGTCCCGCCCGGCCACGGGCCAGAATACGCTCCTGCCACTGCGATCTTCGGCTGGTCAGGGGGCCTTATCGTGTCCGGAGTCATCCCAAAAACTCTGTTCGACAAGGTCACGACATCGCCGTTTGCCGTGAGTCCAGGCCCGCTGGGCTCTCCCACTGGAATCTTCAGCAACGACATCGCAAACAGCGGTACGTTTTGGCTAGTTGCCGAAGGCCCTCAATCGGGTGCAGCCCTATACGAAACGAACCTTCTAGCCACCCCTCCGACAGTAACGCTACGACACGAATACCTCACAGGAACCGTGGTGAACGCGGTGACAGCGAGCGAAGACGGAGACGGATCGGTTTGGCTACTAGACGCATCAGCGGAGAGGGTTGAACGCTTTCTGTCCAGCGGCACCTTGGAAAGCTTCGCAGCTCCGCGTCTATTGTCGGCGTTTGGCATAGCGGCAGCTCCAACCGGAGCGGTTTATTTTCCGCAGGTATATGGCACGATTGGAGAAGTGCATCCTGGAGGGGAAGTCACTGAACGCCTAGTTGAAGATGAATTTACGCAGTTCGGTGACGTTGGTTACTCAGGTGCCGCCTATCCGATCGTTGGACCGGAAGGAGCGCTCTGGTTTACCGAGTGGCAAATTCAGCGCATCGGTCGTATCGCTGAAGGCCGGCTCACCGAGTTTCCGATTCCTAACCCGCACAATCTACCGCCAGGCTCCGTCGGGGGGCCAGATCCGCGCCACATCGTGGCTGGACACGAAGGAACATTCTGGTTTACCGATCCTGGGGATGAATCCATTGGAGAAGTCGCACCTAACGGACAGGTACACGAGTACCCCATTCCTCGACTGTCGAATAATGAACCCGTTATACCCGACCAAATTGCCGTTGCGCCGAACGGCGAAGTGTGGTTTACGGAGAAGGGGGCTGCTTTGGGTAGCGTAAACCCCGCGGGTGTTGCAGCACCCCCAGATAAAAGCTCGCAGGTGGCAAAGACCGCCGCGAAAGCTACCGGCACTCGTCGACGGTGCCAGAAGAAACGTGTCAAGGGACACCGAAAAAAATCGCGGAACAAGGGCAATTGTCTGTCTACACGCTCGACACGGAGGAAATAATTAGCCCACGCAGTGCCGTGGAAAGCATCACGGCAGAGATCGCTCGCGGGGAGTCGGTGTCCCGGCCCTGTTTGATTGATGGAGCAGAGCCACGGCGTGAGCGTGCAGCCAGTACAGTCCGCCCTCATGGCACGCTGACGAACGCCGCTACAGGCTTCTGTGGCCCCGTGCTGAGACGCACACGCCCGCGCGTGCTATTCAGCTTCGTGCCGCAAACTCATATCGTGCGTATGACGGGCGTCATTGAGCATCTGTAACGAATGCGGCAGAGAGCAGCCGGGCATCGTCGGCGCGGCTCTTGTGGTGCAGGTAGCGCATCGTCGTCTTGATGTCGGCATGACCCATCCAGGCCTGTACTTGGACGATGCTCGCGACGTTGATCGCCAGCGAGCCGAAGGTGTGCCGCAGATCGTGGATGCGTAGGCGCCGCAAGCCTGTTGCTTTGAGCGTGGCGTTGTAGCGGCGCCGCAGAGCCGAGCTGTCGAGCGGCCCGTCGTAGCGGCTGATGAAGACGAGGTCGGTCCTGTCTGTGTGGTGGTCGCGTTGCTTGAGTTCTTGTAGCGCCTTGGCGACCCTGTCGACCATAGGCACTGTCCGCGACTTCCGTGACTTCGGCTTGCGCGGGCGCTCGGCATTGCCGTGGCGCCGGTCTTTGGCGCGTGGTGTTTCCCAGACGCGGATGCAGGCTTTCTCGAAGTCGATGTCGTCCCAGTGCAGCAGCTTGGTCAGCTCACCGAGCCGCAAACCCGTCAGAGCGGCTGTCAGGTAGATAGTGGCGTCTTGGTGGTCCTCTTCTTCTCGGAGCGCCTGCTCCGTTGGGCTCTTGGCAGGCCGTTTTGGATTGCGTTGGCCGCCGGCCAGAGCGGTGCTGTAGATGAGGTCGATCTCCTGCGGGGAGTAGAAGTCGTAGCGCGCGGCGTCGTAGGAGTCCTCCAGCAGGTCTACTGCGTCGCAGACGTTCTTGAGCAGTTTGTGATGCCGGACTGCGAATTGGAGCACGCCGTGGAGCTGGGTCATGATCTTGTTGACCGTGCGCCGCGTACGCACCTCCTGCGCAGGCTCACCGTCAAGGCCGGCAGTGCTCTCGCAAGCAAGACGGTCGCGGAGCTTTTCGACGTCGCGGCCGGTGATCGCCTCGGGCCGCTTCGGTCCGAACGCGGGGATCAGGTGGGCGTCGAGCACTGAGCGGTAGTCGCGGCGGGTCGCAGGAGACCAATCGCGCTGATAGCAGCCGTACTCGTACCACTCCTCACAAAGCGCCGCGAACGTCAGGCCAGTGCGCTGCTGACGAAGCTGGCCGCGGCGCGCTTCGACCAGGATCTCTGCGAGCAGCGCCTCGGCCTCCCTCTTGCGTAGAAACCCCGGAGGCGGCGTGCCCTTGCCGCTCCAGTGCGGCCCGAGAGCCTTTTCGTGCTGCCCGGCCTGATCGCGCCACTTCGCATACCAAGTCTTGCGTCGCTTGCCCTCATACAGCCATACGTGGCCGCTGATCGAGGCTTGAAGATCGAGATCCTGTGCAGGCATATCCAGTGTCCTTTCTGGCGAGCCGACATCCGAACGTAGGCGGCCGTCGGCTCCCCACGGTAGCGCGCGCCGGGCACGAAATTTCCTCCCGAACTTCCTCCCCAAACAGCTCGAAACAACCTCGACCTATCAACGAAAATGGCTCTATTTCAAGCCATTTCGCCCCAATACATCTAGATCGCGTCTTTCTTTCAAACCGCAGGTCGCGAGTTCGATTCTCGCCGGGCGCATGGTTTGGAACCCGCATGGTTGCGCGGGTTCCCTGCTTTCAGGGCGTAGAGTCGAGCAGCGGGATGTTCAGAGGTGTGAACCATCTCTCTGGCTCTCGCGAGCGCCTGCTCTGGTGGGAGCTGGCCGGCGGACTGCTCCAGCATCACAGCGCAATTCGCCAGGCGTAAACGTCGCCGCATGTTCAGTCGACCGCTCGGCGACGCGATCCTCCAGATCACGTATCACACGGTCACCGAGATCGACGGCCCGCCGGCCCGAGCCTATGAGGCGGCTTCTGTCGAAGGTGAACCCATCAATGGCGTAACACCTGTGCTACGCTCCATGGCGTGTCAGACACCAGCTTTCACGATCGCTTCCTCACCGACCAGCTCGCCGATCCGGAGTTCCGGGCGCAGTTCGAGCGCGAGCGACGAGAGATAGAGGCGATAGACGCGCTCGTGGGCGCGCTCGATGGCCTGCGCGAGACACGCGGGATGAGCAAGGCCGAGCTTGCACGTCAGATCGGCAAGAACCCCGCAAGCATCCGACGCACCCTGACCGCGCCGGGCAACCCGGAGATGCGAACGATCGTCGCGATGGCCGAGGCCCTGAACGCCGAGGTCCAGATCGTCCCGCGCAGCGCGTCAGCTCGCCGCAAGGCGGCATAGAGCGCTCGCGCGCCATCCGGGGCGCTCCATAGGGTCGCCGCATGCCCTGGGGCACCGTCTACTACAGAGCAAGCAACGGCACGGTGCCTGCGCAGCAGTTCCTGCTCGACTGCCCAATCAGCGTGCGAGCCAAGCTGCTCGCCGTTCTGGAGGTCGTCCGGGCAGCCCCTCCCCCGGCTTTCAGCGGCGGCGGCTTCTGGGAGGCGATGCACGGCAGCATGAACGGCTACTACGAGATCCGCCGCATCGGCCCAGGGCGCCGGCACTATCGCCTCTATTGCATCCTCGACAACGGCACCGAGGCCGAGCTGGCCCAACGAGGTTTCGACAGTCCACAGATCGCGGTGATCAACGGCCTGGTCAAGCCCAACGCCACGCTCTTCTCAGGCGCTGAATACGCTCGCCACGTTCGCAGGCTCGGCGACGCCTACCGCGCCACCCTGCCGCGCCCGATCGCCAAATAGCCGCCATCTCGCTGTTGAGGGTGCGAACAGAAGTGCGAACATGCCCCACGCCATTCGACGCCAAACGGCCTACTCGCCTGTTGCATCTTTCGGCTCTGGAGAGCAGGATTCCGGGCGAGTTACCCGTCGCCGAGAGCACGCCTGGCATCCTTCCACGCCCTGCTGTGCCACTCAACAACTGCCGGGTCGAGCTCAGGCTTGAGTTCGAGTGTGATTTGGACTGGGTTCTCGATGGTCGCGCCAACCGCGAGTTCTGGCAGGCTCGCAATTTGGTCCTCCGCCTTGTCGATAACGTCACGTATGCTTTTGAGCGGCCCGTCCACAAAGCAAGCCGTCGCGTCACGGATTTCGGCAAACGCACTCGGGACGCTCGTGTTACGTAGTTCGGCAGCCCAATCAAGCATCCACTCGTACACGACGATGATTCGGCGGGCGAGATTTTCGATCCCGGTCGGATCGGCCTCCTCTCCTCTCTCGCCGAAAGCCCGCTCCCATGCAGATGGAGCCAAGATCCGATCGATAATTTTTACTCGCTCTTGAAGCCAGTTAATTTGGCGCTTGAAGAAGTCAGGTGCCGCAGCCCGATCAATTTCACGTCGCCAAGGCTTGGCAAAGAAGGCTCGGCTAAGCACGACTATGCCAAAGCGACTTCGTACAAGCGCTTCGTCGATCACGTTACTCAGTGAATCGCCCACAGTCAACTGAAGCTCATCAAGCCAAACCTTCCAGCCACGCCTAGTCAGCTCATTTGCCAGCGGACGCACGACCGTCTCCTTGTCCTCGCCAGCATGCGAGATAAAGAGATCGTGATCATGACCCGGATCTGCACTCTCAGCAATCGACACCTTCCCACTCTCACGCCGATAGAGCGCGGCGTCTGCACGACCAGCTGAAGCACACGCCAGTCGTAGGTGCAGCGGATCCAGCGGCCATCCCAAACGCGCGGTTCTATCATTCCACCATGAACCGAGCCCCGGGCAATCAGTCCCTCGCTGTGAAGCTCCTGCATCGCCTCTGCGAGCCAGTCGATTGAGTCCTGATTGAGCAACCCGTGCTCTATGCAGGCGTCAAAGATGCCCTCCCCCGTCCCGAGCGCCTGTCGCCACTCGGCATCTCGCTGGAGCAGATCCATGACATCCAAGACTTCGGAAGCTATCGGCTTGCGCCCGTACGCCATTCGCCCCATCGTATACAAGCGTTCTGGCCGATTGAATCGCGGCGGTACCACGACGTTCGAGCCAGATCTGCGACGCGCAATGGTGGCGTAGGTTTGTGCGTTCAGGCATAGCCCGCAACCGGGCTGAGCCGATCAGTCACGATATGCGCAACCGCGCGGCAGCACGCGTGTAACAGTGATGACTCGAGCCTCCGGGCTGAAGAAGAACAAGCGCTCGCCAGTCGCCGACTCTCAGCCTCCACTCTGGCGCGCTCGTGAGCTTTCGCAAGGCGCCGAGTCTTTTGCGGGTCCTCGGCAAGCGCTCCGAGCGCTGTCGCAACGCGCCCACGGATCGGCGGGTCAAGGCGACGCAGGTCTCGTTGAGCAGCCTGCGTCAGCTCAACGCGCCAGGCGGCGTCGCTCACTCGGCGTCTCGAAGCGCCTCTTCCAGCGAGATCGTGCGCACAGCGGCGAGGTCCGCTCTGCCTTCCGCGGCAGCATCCTCGTCCTCCTCAGTCCAGGGCTCATCGTCCACTGGGGCGTCGCAAAAGCTGCGATCACGGGGTCAGCACGCATGTCGAGCAGTCGCAGCGCCTCGCCCAGTCCGTGCTTGGCTCAACCGTCGAGTCCAGGAATCGGATCGATCGGCAGCGGGCCGTGGATCGCTTCCAGGTGGCGCAGATCGCTGCGATCCGGGTCGGGACGGTCAGCCAGCCGGCTTGAAGCCGACGAGGCTACGCAGGCTTGCGACACGCACTGGATGACCACGGAACTCGACGGTCTCGGCACGAGCAGCAACGGTGTCGTAATCCAGTGGGGAAGCTCCGCCTCTCATGATGTCGACGATGCCATGACGGGTGTTGACGCGGAGATGCTCTGCACCGGCGACATCCTCGCCCGCGAGTCGCCTGCCGTCGCTGAGCCTGACGGCGTCGGCGTGATGCAGAAAGCGCAGCACGGCCGCATCAGCCTCCGGCCCATCGGGCACAAGCAGATCAATATCCTTGGTCGCGCGGACGTAGGCATGAGCGATGACGGCGAATCCGCCGATCACGACATGCGGCAGACCGGCCGCATTCGCGGCTGCCACTACGCCGGCGAGATCAGGCCCAGAGGGCTCGCTCTGGGACAAGACCCGCTCTGTACCCGGCGACGAGCATCGAGACCGCCTCTTGCGAGAGCTTCTGGCCCACCTCCAAGCGTTGTACGACCGAAAGCGCGAGGTTGCTCGCGTCGAGTTGCGCCTGCTCTTCGGCGTTGATCTGTGCCCACTCCCGCTCATGGCCGGGACCAAGCAGGGGACTGCGATGCTCTGGCTGCATAGAGCGATATTACCGCGCGATCAGCAGCCGATCTTCGGCAAGGCTGCCCAGATGCAGCTGCCCGCGATCGCCCGCGTCGACTTCCTGGAGTACCTCGACTTCCAGTTCGAGGCGACCGGCAAGCCAGCCGACGAGGATGCGCTGCGACCGTATCGCGAGCCCATACCGCGCACGTTCTCAGTACTTCGCCGCAGCAACCGGCTGGCCTCTCCCCGATGCGTCTCTCCAAGCAGTACGTGACCGTAGCTCTCTGACCCTATGTCGAACGACACTGGAGGTAGAGATGGATCATGCGGAGCGGGTGACCGGCTGGTGGGTGTTCGCAGGGATTCTCCTGCTGATCGCCGGCGTGCTGAACGTGATCTGGGGGATCGCGGCAATCGGCGAATCTCATTTCGTGACCGTGAACGGCGCTCACTACGTGTTCGGCAAACTGAACACGTGGGGCTGGATCACACTCATCCTTGGCGCGATCGAGATCGTCGCAGGCTTCTCGCTGTTCAGCGGAGGCACCTTCGGGCGCTGGTTTGGGATCTTCGCTGCCGGGCTCGTAGCGATCGGGGCAATGCTGGACATCTGGGTGCTGCCCTTCTGGTCGATCTGCGTGTTCGCGCTGTCGGTGATCGTGATCTACGAGCTGGCCAAGGGCCCGGAACGTGATCTGCGGAGCACTTAGGGATCAGGTCGGCAGACGGAACGCTGCGGGCGGGTCACGGCAGAGTAAGCTGCTCGCCGTGAGCCGCCGCTCCGTCTGCCTTGCCGTTCCGGCCGCATGTCTTCTCTTCGCCGCATCGGCGTCGGCCGCATCGCGCCCATCCGTGGCCGTGGTCGGCCTGCCGATCGGCAAGATCGTGGGCAAGTCCATGCCCTATACGGAAACCAAAACCATCGCTGAGCTGAGCGTGGTCTACAAAGGCAGCCTGCCGCATGGCGCCAAGCTGGAGCTACTGGTCAAGGCGAACTCGATCTCGCCCTACAAGGCCAGCAAGACGCCCGTGAGGCTCTCCGGCGGGCACGCCAAAGTGCACGTAACTGAACCGGGCATCGGCGGTCCGGTGCTCTACAAGGTGGCGGTTGTCTCCGGCCGCCAGCAGCTGTCTGTGTCAAAGCCGGTCACGATCTACTGGGCGCAGCTGCCCGGCGGCGTGTTCGTCAGCGACGGCAGCGAGAGCGCCTACACAAGCCTGCGGGTGCCAAGCGAAAACTGCGAAAGCGGCTGCAAGGGAGACGCCGGCTCGGAAGAGGGCGGCTTCTTCAGCGCCTATGCCGGCAACAGCCCGATGCCGGCCGGCTGGACCGTGACGCTGCTCCTCAACGGCACGGTCGAGTGCAGCACCAAAGACATCGAAGGAAACTGCGGCATGGAGCTGGCCTTTCCAATGGTCACCGCCGCGACCGTGGTCCCGCTGGTCGGTGAGGTGACCTCGCCGAGCGGCAAGGTGACCAAGGCCACGCTGCTGGTCACCGTCTATCCGTAGCGGCAAGGTCAGCTAACGACCAGTGCCATCCGGCCCACCAGCAGCGCCTGCGGCAGCTGGCTCGCACGCTCGGCAAGCTGGAATGTGCAACATGAGGATCGACGAGGCCCCTAAGATGCAGGCATGTTCGGCATGTTCTTTGGCGGTAGAAGACGATCCCCCGCGCTGTTCTACCTGCAGCTCGGACTGCTGGCGGTGCTGCTGCTCGCGACCTTCGTGCTGCACTTCTCCGCCACAGATCTCGCCGTGCTGCGCATCGTGCGCATCGTCATCGTGGTTCTCATCCTGCTGGGCGCACGCTTTGCAGGCGGTCGCCTCGGCGGACCCTGGCGAGCGCGTCGATCACCTGGGCTTGGCCTCGATACGGCCGAAGGCGAGACGTCTTCGCCGCTGGCCGACAGGCAGACGGAGGACCCGCCGCGCTGAGCGGCGCTACCCAATTGCGTGGCCGGCATCGCCACAGCCAGCAGGCGGTCGAAGAGACAACCTGTTGGCGCGGGGAGCTAAAGATTTAGATCCGCTCTGTGAAGATCGAGCTCATCGCGCATGGCAGGTCCCAGCAACCGAGTGACCGAACCCCCTCACGCATGTGCCGGGGTTCGCTACGACTCACGGCCAAGCAGCCACGCCCGCATGAATGGACTTGTGAGCTCGTAGACGCCCTCGCGGCGGCGAACCAGCTCAGAGTCGATGAGCACTCCGACCGCCTTGCGAACCGCGTTGGCATTGGCCACCTGCACCGCCGTTAGGAACACACTGGCGTAGAGCCTTGCCGTCGGCCCAGCTGCGAGCGCCTTTAGTAGCCGTTGCTGTGAGGGCGCAAGCAACTCGAAGCGTTCTGCGAGGCTTGACGCTTGGCGCCGCACGATCGTCTCGAAGCCGCGCTCCACGCTCTCCCCGTCAATCTCCAGCCCCGCACCTGTGGCCTCATATGCCGCGTATGCGAGCCATTGCAGATCGTTCGGCACAGCTCCGCCAAGCGAGTGCAGACGATCGGCACCCTCTCGCGTCAGCCGCTTGCCACGCGCCCGTGCTCGGCGTTGCAGATGGGCTGTCATCTGCTGCCGAGGGATCGAGCCCACGACCAGCAGCTCGCCCATACCCTGAAGCGGAGCACCAGGCGCCCGCGTCAGCTTCTCCATCGTGGTCATGTGGGAGCCCGAGAGCACGAGTGACGCGGCAGTCAGACGATCGGCCGCGGCCTTGAAGGCGCCACCCATGCCGGTTCGGCCGATCTCGGCGACGTGCTGGAACTCATCGAGTGCTAGCGCCACCGGTCCTCGCTTGGCCGCTTGGTCAAGAATCGCAAGCGCGTCATCGAAGATAGCCTGCCAGGACCGCTGCGCGACAACAGGATCAAAGCTGAGCGACAACGCTCCATCGGGCCCGAAGGAGACGGCCGGAGCGACACGCAGACCTCGCAGCAGCGCCTCCAGGCTCTCTCTCGCCTTGCGGGACCGCTCAGCACGCCCTCCACGGTGGCGGTGAGCACAGCCTGGGCGACCTCAGCCTCGCTCGTGCAAAGTATGAGATCCGCGTAGCCCGCTCGCCCGCCTGCACGGCGGAAGCGATGCAACGCGCGCTGGACAATCGAGCTCTTGCCATAGCGACGCGGCCCCAGCAGGAATACGTGGACACCGTCGTTCTAGCTGCTCCCACAAGCTTGGCGTTCGCCATTCCAATATCTAGCTCCGTCCTGCCCACCTGCAAGCATTGTGAGCATAACGACGGCGTCAAGCCTTCGTCGGCGCGACTCCTTCCCTCTCTCAGACGTGGTCCAATGGTGATTCTCAACAAGCACGCCCGCCGCAGAAGACTTGCCCATCCCGCATGGACCAAGACCAGCGCCCAGCCGCGGCTGAAGCCCGTTGGAGCCGGCACGCGGCCTAACGACGAGCGTGACTCGGCTCCAGTAAGGGGAACGACCTTAAAGGCGTTCTTGCGGCGTTACGAGCTTTCAGCCTCGATGAACGCGCAAAAGGCGCGATGCGACTGCCGCGACTGCATTCTAGCCGCCGTGCCTGATACGGTCCCGCAGCGTGACAGGCCGGTGCTTGGCATAACGAGGTTTCATTAGGATAAAATGAGGAGGATGTCGTGAGTCTACATATGCTTGGTGACCATCTGCGGCGCGGCGGTGCCGCCACGCTCAACCACCCCGCCACATATGGCGTCTGCGACGGCGCCGTCGTCGCACCCGCACGGTATGCAGGAACGTCGGGCTCCGAGTTCGTCTTCGAGACGCGATATGTAGACGGGCAATTCCGTCCCACGGTCCTCATCGACTCCAAGGGATCGCAGTCCAACCGCAGCGAGGATGGCTTGCTTGCGGCGCGCGAGATCGGTGAGCCGGCGTCGTTGGTGCCGACCGTCGCGGTCCGGTACTCCAGCCGGACCCTTTTGGATCTGGAGCTTCCCCACCGGATCTACGACGCCCATGTGCGCGCTAGCACCGAGCGCGGAGTACCAGTCGTGCAGCAGGGCTGGTATCGCGCCCTGCGCGACGCGCCGATGCCAGACCTATCGCCGCTCTTCTGCGCCGCACCGGCAACGCTTGCGTTTGGAGGATGGGATTCCAGCCGTAAGCGCGGCCAGGTCCGGTTGCGCAGCCTGTACGTCTCTGAGCTGTTTGGCGTGGTCGCCGAGGGCGATCCCGTCTCGCGCCGCTCGGGTGCACGTCTCGATCCGTTCGGACAGGACTTCCACATAGCCCCGGACGAGTACAAGCAGTTGCTCGACGTTCAGCGCGATCATATGTCCGACAAAACCGTTGCCAAGTTGGACAAGGAGATTGCAACGGCGGAGAAGAAGGGCAACGGCACCCTCGTCTCCGCAGCGCCCCTCGGACTCGGCGGCGTCCCGCCTGCGACGGACGCTCCGTTCGGCGTCTCAGTCCCTGAGGTCCGACGTGCTCGGTGCTACTCGCTGGCCGGCCTGCGCCGGCTGCGCTTCGGCGGCACCGAAGACGAAGATGTCGCAGCGCGCACCGCTCTGCTAGCGCTGCTCCTGCTCGGCGCGGCCTATGCCGACGCCGACCCAGACATTCGCGCCTACTGCGACGTTGCCGCGCCTCAGGGTCAGACGCTGCTTGACACGGGGCCTGTCGATCTCGACCTCTCGATCGAGGCGTGCACAGCCTTCCTCGCAGACTCGATCGCAGCGCTGCCCGAGCGCCTCGCGTGGAGCGGCCAGATGATCGAGCTCGACGGGAAGCAGTCGCTGGAGCGCGGCGCTGTGGCGGAGGTCGCGGAAGACGCCAGCGCACTGGCATAGCGTCATGCCAAGCGCTACCCAACGGACGCTGCAGGTCAGCGTCACATTCCCGCAGGGCTCGTACTCGGGCGCAGAACACGGTTCACCAGAGGAGATGCCAAGTCCGGCAAGACTGCACGACGCCTTCGTCGCGGCGGCGGCCGGCGGGCCGTGGGCACAGGTGGACGGCCGGGTTCTCAGCGCACGAGATGACCACCGGCTTGCTCTCCAATGGTTGGAGGAGCACGGGCCGCTTGGCATCCTCACTCCAAATGTGAGGCTTACGGTCGCGCGAGCGCGCCGATACCGTTGGCGCGCCTCGCCGGTCATGCTTGCCGACACCGACTTCGAGCCGCGAGCGGCGCTCGACGGGCCGGTGGTCTATGTATGGCCGCCGCCGCCGGACTCCGTCGTCGAGTCGCTGCGCGTCCTGGCCGCAGAGGTCACCCACGTCGGACGAGCGGACAGCGTCGCGATCGTCGACGTCACCTGCACCCAGGATGTTGGCCGCTTAATGCACAGACTCATGAAGGGTCGCGGCCCGGGGCGTGTCATGCGCGTACCGGGGCGAGGTAGGACGGACGCCCTCGCTCGCGCCCATGCGGAGGCGAGCAGGCCTGGTGGCCACACCCCTGGCTCCACCGGCAAGCAGGCACCAGACGAACTCATCACCGGCGCCAACGAGGTCGCGACGACGCCCTGCCGCTTCGCTGCTGAGCAGCCCGCTTGGCCGTTCGCAGAGGTGTGGAGGCTCCCAATCCTGATCGGCAATGGCGTTGACGCTCGAAATCTCCTCGCACCCGCAGCGCGGGTTGCAACTGCCGTCGGCGTCCATCGCGCGATCGTGCGTGCGATGGACACTGACGTACCGCCATTCGTCACAGGTCGCGACGGTGATGGGCCGCTGCGCGGTGCGGGCCATCTCTCAATCCAGTTGGTCAACGACGAACAGCGCGGCGGTCCCGCTGTCCTGCTGGGCATCCCAGCGGACGTGCCTGACGCCGACCGGGAGCAGTTGCTGGATGCGTTGCGCCGGCCGCTGCGAGCCGCCCGGAGCCTCGGCCGAAAGCCGATCTGGTTCACGGTGCAGCGGCCAACGATCGAGCCGGCGGTGCCGTTCTGGCCTGACTCGACATCGGTGATGGCAACGGCGACACCGCTCGTCCTCGACGCGCCCGGCCGTCCCCGTCAGCAGCCCTGGACACTGGAGGACGCAGTGCTCTGCTCGGTCGGTTATGCGATGCGTGGCGTGCTGGAAAGCAACGAGATCGAATGGGCAGGCGGATGGGCGTTCCGCACCAAGCTCGTCGAGCACTTGCGCAGCGACTGTCAAGTCCGCGTCATCGCACGCCGTGCCTCAGTCTCAGCGAGCCGCTACGTACACCGGATGCCAGACCAAGAGCTGGCGGTGGCTGTGGACGCCGCGGTCAACCTCGGTCGCCTGGCGCCGGTCGCAGGTGGCTTTCTCGCACTCGGCCGGGCACGCCATCTTGGCGGCGGACTCCTCATCCCAGTGGCGAGGTCATGACCGAGATCGGAGCACGCTTCGCGCAGTTCTTCGCTGCCGTCAACAAAGGGCACTCCCCATACCCGTGGCAGACTGCGCTCGTCGAACAGATCGCGCTGACCGGCGAGTGGCCCAATGCCATCGCGGCTCCAACGGGCGCCGGAAAGACCGCGGTCATAGACGTTCACGTCTTTCTCGTTGCCGAGCGGGAGCGACAGCGTCAATGTGCCGATGAAGACGGCCAGCCTCTCAGAGTCGCGCGTCCGCCTCGAAGGCTGGTCCTGGTCGCACCCCGCCGCGTGCTCGTAGACGACCAGTTCGAGCGGGCCTGCAAGCTCGCAAAGCTGTTGATCGAGCTGGATGACCCGGTGGTCGTGGAGGTCGCAGAAGCACTGCAGCGACTTCAGACGATCAGTGACCAGGAGCGGAACGGCAGCTCTCCACTCGGCGTCGCCCAATTGCGTGGCGGCGTGCGACTCGACCTCACCTGGCGCCTTGACCCTGCGCAGTGCCAGATCATCTGCGCAACGCCTCAGATGTGGGGCTCTCGGCTGCTCATGCGCGGCTACCGCGGCAGCCGAGGCACCCGCAACCTCGAGTCAGGTCTGATCGGACACGACGTCGTCGCCGTGATCGATGAGGCGCACCTTCATGAGCGGCTGATCGAGACCGCAATCGCAGTGGCGGCGAAGGACCCGCTCTCCAAGGCATTGCATGTCGTCGCGATGAGCGCGACGCAGCAAGCTGAGCAGGCCGTTGGCCTGACAGACGAGGACTTCGCGCACGAGGAGCTGGAACGGCGCGTGCGGGCAGCCAAGCGGGTGGAGATCGTTGAGATCAACGACTGGGAGGCCAAGGGAGCAGTCGCGCGCGCAATCGCCTACGCGGCCCGAGACCTTCACGGCCGCGGCACAGTCGGCGTGTTCGTCAACACGGTCAGGATGGCGTTGGATGTCTCGACGCTGCTCGACGGAGAGGTCGAGATCGTGTGCGGACGGATGCGACCGGCCGACGTCGAGCATCTTCGGCACAAGCGACCTGGGCTGCTCGACGCCGACGGGAATCCTGAGGTGGATTACCTGATAAGCACACAGTCGTTGGAGGTGGGCGTCGATCTCGACCTGCCGGCCATGGTCTCGATGATCGCGCCCGCCTCCGCGCTCGCCCAGCGTGCGGGCCGCCTCAACCGCAGCGGCACGATCGAGGACGCCATGTTGATCATCCTCGCGCCAGCAGGCGTTGCACAAGCCGACCCCGCTGATTTCGGCAAGAGATTCGCTCCCTACGAGGCCGAGGAGATCCTCGCCGCCGCAAGCTGGATCAGAGAACTGGACGGCGACGCTTCGCCCGAGCGAATCAGCGCCACCCCGCTGCCCGCATCGGCAAAGCCGCCCATGCCGGCGATCACCCGTACCGAGCTGGAGACGGCGGCAATTACAAGGCACGTACTCTCCGCCGACATCGATCCTGCGTTCTACATCGAAGAGCCACGCGACCGGGCTGAGCGTCTCGTACACGTCGCCGCCAGACACCATCTCGACCTGTCGGAGGACGTTGTTCGACAGGCGTTGCTCGCCGCGCCTCCGCGAGCACACGAGCTGGCGCCTCTGGACATCGAGAGCACGGTGTTGCGCGCAGTGCTGGAGGCCTCGCCAGGGAGCTGGGTGATCCGCACCGATGGCCGCGAGCCCGAAGCAGACCGGATCATTTCTGAGCGTAGGTTCAATCCGCGCCCAGGCAACGTGATAGTGGTGCCAGCCGGCAGTCCGATCTGCACCAGGCGGATCGTCGGCATCGAGGGCAAACGGCAAGGCGAGCCAATCGATGACGTGATGGCTATGCGACCCAATAAGGCAATGCCCGATCGCATCGTGCCGCTGGATGAAGAGGAGATCGCCGTGGCGCTGGACGAAGATGAAACGCTTGGCAGCCGCCCGGCGCGTAGAGCCCTGGCCAAGCTGCTGGAGGCCAAGAGTGAGCCAACGCTAGCGCGCGATCTTCGCCAGCGCCGCCTCGCAGACCTCGATGTGACTTGGTGTGCCGACGGCGAGACGGCGCAGGGCCTGCTGGTGATCGTGCCAGCCAAGAGCGAGGGCTGGCTTCCGCGCACCGCGCTAAGCGATGGCCCTGTCACCGTCAGCGCACACAACGCCGACGTGGAGCGGCGGCTGGGACGCATCTTCGACACGCTCGACGTCGACGCTGTCGAGGTCAGCCGCGAGCAGTTGCTTATAGCTGCTCGCTGGCACGACGAGGGCAAGCGCCACCCGCGATTCCAACGGCGGATGGGCGGAGATCCCGAGAGAGCGCTTGCCAAGCCAGCGCCCGGTCACAAGGCCGATAGCGGCGACGGCTGGCGCCACGAGCCGATTGGCGCCGCAGCCGCGTGGCTGGATTCCGGTGGGGACCTGGTGCCGACAGTGATCGCGGCATCCCACCACGGCCATGGCCGACCATTGTTCGACCGTGACGCCGAGGCGATGCTCAATGGGTGGCCCGACTGCGAGCGACGGCTCGCCGACGCTGTGTGGGCGCTCTTTGGCCCTTCTGGTCGTTACGAGCTGGAGCGACTGAAGTTGCAGCGGAGGACCGGCATCCACCGGCTCGCCTATCTGGAGGCGCTGCTTCGATGTGCAGATATGCAGATCTCGCAGGAGGGCAAATGACAGAGCGGGTGAGGATCCCACTGTCAGGCACTCTGCTGGTTGCGCACCTCACGGCCTACGGTCTGCTGGTCGCACTCGATGCTGTGGGCGTCGAGGGTTTCATCGGCCACGATCCAGATTCACAGTCATACGAGCCGATCATCGAGTTCGAGGGCGAGCGCGTGTTGGCGAGAGAGGCGATCCGCTCCTCAGCGGAGAGGGCCGAGCAGTTCGTCGAGGAGGACATCGAGGCAGGCAAGAAGGGCAATGATCGTCGCCCGGCGGCTTGGGCACGCGCCAGCTTCATGAAAGAGCCAGAGCGCGCCGTGCACGTGCTTTCACTGCGTGAGAAGCTCGTAGAGACCGTCGAAAGCGAGCGGGATATGACCTCCGCAGGCATTCTCGCGGGCCTCGGCGCACCGGCTGCGTGGGGTGCGCCGGAAAAGCCCAAGCCGTCCGAGGGCGCCACGGCGCTTGATGGTGTGCTCGGCAATCACACGTCTGACATCGTGCGTGGCGTGCTCCGTCCAGCGCGCAGCGCTGCAGCAGCGCTCGACGCCGATCCGTTCCCGTCCGCATACGAGGGCAGCGTGAGGCAACTCGACAAGACCGGCTGGGCGCCATCAGGAACACAGGTCGACTTCGTTCTTCAGTGGCTTGCAGTGCTCGGCCTCGCATTGCTGCCAGTTGCCCATCGGCCGGTCGCGTCCTCCACGACGCCCGCGTGTTGGACCACGGAACGCCCTCGCCGGCGTGGCGTCACGCTTCCGGTTTTGGATCGCCCGGTCTCGATGGCGAGACTTCGTGCTCTTCTTGGCCTTGAAGCCCTCAAAGCCATCCATGATGAGCTGGACGGCTCGGTGGGAACGGCTGACGCTGCCGCCACCGCAGCTGGTGCCGGTGAGCTTCGCGCACTCGGGGTCAGCGAGGTCGTCGTGTTCGATCGCCGTTACCAGCCAGGGTCAGGCAGCAGCGTCGCATTCACGTTCGCCCGTGGGCGACTGGTGAGGCTGCGATGAGCCCCGGGCGCGACACCGAGGCTAGCGAGAGCATCACGATCGGCGTCGTGGCCCACCATGCCTTCTGCCCGAGGCGAGCGTGGCTCGAGGTCCACGGCGAGCGGACCGACACGGCGCAGATGGCGACCGGGTCTCACGAGCATCGCGCCGTCGATGAGGAGTCGACCTCCCGGCCGGATCGGCTGCGCGCCGTCGACGTCTCCTCCACACGCCTCGGCGTTCATGGGCGATGCGACTCGATCGAGGTCGCTGATGACGGCAGCCTCACCTTGGTCGAGCACAAGGCGGTGCCGCTACGACGCCGATCGGTGGTCACAGAGGCGAATGAAGTGCAACTTGCGCTCCAGGCGCTTTGCCTCGAGGAGACGGGAAGAAAGGTCGCAGGCGCCGCTGTGTGGTTCAGCACTACGCGCCGGCGTGTGAGGGTCAAGCTCACCGAAGCTCTGCGTGAGCGGGCAATTCGGGAAGCAGCGGACACGCGCAAGGTGCTGGACGCCGAAAAGCCGCCTGCTCCCTTGGAGGACGATGATCGCTGCCGCTGGTGCAGCCACGTTGCCGTGTGTTTGCCTGACGAGCATCGCCGCCGAGTGCCCGCTCGCCGCATAGGCGTCGCGGACCCGCTCGGACGTATTCTGCATCTCACCACGCCGGGCAGCCGAGCTTCGCTGCGTCGTGGACGCATCGAGGTCTCCGATCGTGGCGAGGAGCCCAAGACGGTGCCTCTTGGTCAGGTTGCGGGGCTTGTCGTCCACGGCAACGCCGATGTCTCCTCGGCGCTGATGCGCGAGCTGATGGCACGAGGATTTCCGATCGTGTGGTGCACATGGTCAGGTCGCGTAGTCGGCTGGGCATGCTCGGCGAGCAGCCCGAATGGTGACATGCGAGGGGCACAGCACCGGCTGGGTGAGCCGATGCGCCTTCAAGTGGCGCGCGAGCTCGTCAGCGGCAAGATCCGCAACCAGCGATATGTGCTGCGCCGTCACAAGCTCGACGGTCGTGACGAGTTGCGGATGCTCACGGACCTGGCGCATCGCACGAACGCGATTGAAGAGTTGTTCGGAGTGGAGGGCTCTGCCGCAGCAAGCTACTTCAGCGTGCTCGGTCGCGCCCTTCGGCCCGAGTGGGCCTCTTTTGCTGGCCGCACGACACGCCCAGCGCGGGATGGCGTCAATGCCGCGCTCAACGTCGCATATGGCCTGTTGCTAGCCGACGTGCTGCGCGCAATAGTCGCCTGCGGACTGGATCCATATGGGGGCGTGCTGCACAGCGCCGGACGCAACAAGCCGGCGCTCGCGCTGGACCTGATGGAGGAGTTCCGGCCGCTAGTCGCCGACTCAACCGTATTGTGGGCGATCAACAACGGCGAGCTGCGGGAGGCTGACGTTCGTGACGATTTTGGGGTGACGAGGCTGACGGTCAGAGGACGCAAGGCCTTGATTGCGACCTATGAGCGACGCGTCTCCAGTGAGTTCCGTCATCCCAGCTTCGACTACCGAGTGACATGGCGGCGTGCGATGGAGATCCAGGCGCGGATGTTCCTTGGCGTGGTCGCTGGAACGATTGATCGCTACGAGCCCATCGTGATGAGGTGAGGCTGCAATGGAGTCACGAAGACAAGACAGAAGACAATGAGCGAGCCAGTGAGACGGATGCTGATCGCGTATGACATCGCTGACGACCGCCGGCGCGATCGCGTCGCCGTTGCCCTGCAGGAGCACGGCGACAGGTTGCAGTACAGCATCTTCGTCGTCGACGGGAGACCGGCTTCGTTCGTGCGATTGAAGGCGAAGCTCACCGCCCTGATCGACCTCGAATCCGACGCGGTCATGTTCTGTGATCTTGGCCCACGGGACACCGCCATCGAGCGCGTCATCAGCCACATTGGCATCCGGCGACGCCTGCAGAGTGATAATGACGCCCTGATCCTTTGAACTGCCTCTGCGCAGACTCCAGTGGCACGGCAATCGCCGTCCACCCTGCGCGCGACACTGACCCCGTAGGCATGGGGAATGCCGTGCCTCGCGACCCTTGACAACCAAGAGGACGGCCCAAATCAAGCGAGCCTGCGCAGGTCGACACATTTGGCCTGCAATTCGCGGCCTTTTTGAGGCCGCTGCCTCGCCGCCTCCGGGGCGGCGAGTTCATCGAGGCGAGGTAAGCACCTACAGCGACTGGCAGGACAACGTGCCTCGCCGCCTCCGGGGCGGCGAGTTCATCGAGGCGGGACGGGCGAGTGGGCCTTTGATGGGGATGAAGAGCCTCGCCGCCTCCGGGGCGGCGAGTTCATCGAGGCCTGACAACGGCAGCCATGCCCAGGGGCTCTGGCAGAGCCTCGCCGCCTCCGGGGCGGCGAGTTCATCGAGGCTGGGCGACTGAGGGCATTGGCGATGCGCTCCTGCAGCCTCGCCGCCTCCGGGGCGGCGAGTTCATCGAGGCCTCAACGCCTTCGACCGATGGTTGAGAGAACCGAGCCTCGCCGCCTCCGGGGCGGCGAGTTCATCGAGGCGTGCCCCTGAAGTAGTGCGGCAGCGAGAACAGCAGCCTCGCCGCCTCCGGGGCGGCGAGTTCATCGAGGCGCGTAACCGGCAGCACGTAGCTTACGGATTCGCCGCCTCGCCGCCTCCGGGGCGGCGAGTTCATCGAGGCTAGGCCGTATTCGCGAAGCCGAGCTTGACCGCCAGCCTCGCCGCCTCCGGGGCGGCGAGTTCATCGAGGCGCGAAAGCAGGTGTGCGTGTCGGGAGCGCCCTGTTCGCCTCGCCGCCTCCGGGGCGGCGAGTTCATCGAGGCGGTCAGCCTGCTACGTGGGAACGGCGCAACCCGCGCCTCGCCGCCTCCGGGGCGGCGAGTTCATCGAGGCCGCAAGAAGGCCGCCCCCGGACGAATCCGAGAGCGCCTCGCCGCCTCCGGGGCGGCGAGTTCATCGAGGCCTGCAACAGCCAGTCAACCGTCTGGGCCGGTTCCGCCTCGCCGCCTCCGGGGCGGCGAGTTCATCGAGGCAACTGCGGACCGGGCCCCATCCAGGAAACCGCCGCGCTGCCTCGCCGCCTCCGGGGCGGCGAGTTCATCGAGGCGAGAAACACGATCACGACCAGCGCGACGGCGCCGCCGCCTCGCCGCCTCCGGGGCGGCGAGTTCATCGAGGCATGTTGCGCGGCACCACGTTGCTGCCGAACATCCGCCTCGCCGCCTCCGGGGCGGCGAGTTCATCGAGGCGAGGGGACGATCGAATCCGCATGCTGGTGGTGGCGCCTCGCCGCCTCCGGCGCGGCGAGTTCATCGAGGCATGTACCAGCTGCCGGTGACGCTCCCGCTTTGTTCGGCCTCGCCGCCTCCGGGGCGGCGAGTTCATCGAGGCCTTTGGCATGTTTGCGTTGCGCGGCGCCGCTGGCGCCTCACCGCTGACGAGGCGGCGAGTTCATCGAGGCCAGATTGGTGGGCGGCGGCTGCCGATGCCTGGTGGTGCCTCGCCGCCGATGAGGCGGCAAGTTCATCGAGGCCGCTGGGTGACCGACAAGCTGGTGTGGCACAGCTGGGCGCCTCGCCACCTCTGGGTGGCGAGTTCATCGAGGCGGGCAGCTCGTAATATCTCACGCTCTGGCGCCAGTGCCTCGCCGCCTCCGGGGGCGGCGAATTCATCAAGGCTCGCCCAGCCCAGCCACGGGCAGCGCGCGCCAGGCCTCGCCGCCGTCGGCGGCGAGTTCATCGAGGCAGCTCGTGGCTGCCGACCACCGCAGATTCGGTGGCCTCGTCGCCAAGGGCGGCGAGTTCATCGAGGCGTCGAATGGAACACGCGGCCGCACGAGATCAGAGCCTCGCCGCCTACCGAGCGGCGAGTTCATCGAGGCCTCAAGGACCTGGCCGCGGAGACCGGTACGACATTCGCCTCGCCGCCCACGAGGCGACGAGTTCATCCAGGCACGGCCTTCCGGGCCAGGTAGCCGGCGAGCTTTGCGAGCCTCGCCGCCAACAAGGCGGCGAGTTCATCGAGGCGTGTGCCCCATGTCCTCCGGGTAAGGTTGCACCAGCCTCGCCGCCTCCAGGGTGGCGAGTTCATCGAGGCCACGGGACTGACGACAGTCACATCCTGATCTTCGACGCCTCGCCGCCTAGCTGGGCGGCGAGTTCATCAAGGCACGAATGAGCCGCCGTAATGATCGCGGCCGACGCAGGCCTCGCCGGCCACGGGACGACGAGTTCATCAATCGGGCAATCGTCGCCCTCTGAGGCGACGGATTCACCGAGGCGACGTGGCCGTCGAGCCATCTACTGGGCGTTCACAATACCTCGCCGCCTTCGCGGTGGCGAGTTCATCGAGGCCGGCTGAACGCGCTGGGTATGGTGATGCAGCCTCGTCGCCCGGTGGCAGGTGCGGCCTGCACCGCGCGGTGCTGCAATGTGCGCGATCCAAGGCAGGCTGACCGTGATCCTGCCGCGGCACGCTGCGGGAGCAGCTCAAACGCCCACATGAGAGTCTATGCGCGTGACCGACACCGTAACCCCAGACGGGACCACGACGCAGATGCCGAGCCCACCGGACACAGCCGCCCAGTCCTCCACTCCATCCGAGGGCTCCAGCTTCGCCGCCGTGTCGCACTACTTCGCCCTGGCCGCGGAGCGGCTGGGCATCAACGACGGCCTGCGCACGGTCCTGCAGATGCCCGAGCGTGAGGTCCAGGTGCAGATACCCGTCAGGCTGGCAGACGAACGCATCCATGTCTTCACCGGTTACCGCGTGCAGCACAACTCCGCGCGCGGTCCATACAAGGGCGGGCTGCGCTACCACGAGCAGGTAAGCCTGGACGAGGTGCGCGCGCTCGCCTCGCTGATGACCTGGAAGACCGCGATCGTCGACGTTCCGTTCGGGGGCGCCAAGGGTGGCGTGGACTGCCCCGCGGGCGAGCTCCGCGAAGAGGAGCTGGAGCTGATCACCCGCGCTTTTGTGGATAGGACCGCGGATGTGCTTGGGCCCAACCACGACATCCCGGCGCCGGACGTGAACACGAACGCGGCGGTGATGGCATGGATCATGGACGAGTACGGCAAGCTGCACGGCGACAACCCGGCGGTGGTCACAGGCAAGCCGGTGTCGCTTGGTGGCTCGATCGGGCGCGAGTCGGCGACCGGACGCGGCGTGGTGCACGTGCTCCAAGAGGCGGGACGGACCCTCGATCTCCAGCCAGATGAGATGCGCGTGGTCGTACAGGGGTTTGGCAACGTGGGTTCCTGGACTGCGCAGATCGCCACCGAGCTGGGGTGCAAGGTGATCGGCGTCTCCGACCTGAGCGGCGCGATCCACAGTGAGGCTGGGATTGACCCAAGCCTGCTAGCAGGCCACATCGCGCAAGGCGGCGAGCTGGTGCAATTCGCGCAGGCCGATCATGCCCACGGCGTGGAGCGGATCACGCCAGAGGAGTTGTTCGCTCTGGAGTGCGAGGCGCTGATCCCGGCTGCGCTTGGCAACGCGATCAACGCCGGCAACGCGAGCGCTGTGCGTGCCCGCATGCTCATCGAGGCCGCGAACAACCCCACCACGCCTCAGGCAGACGAGATCCTGGGAGACAGCGGGGTCCTGGTGATCCCCGACGTGCTCGCCAATGCCGGAGGCGTGATCGTCTCCTACTTCGAGTGGGCGCAGAACCTGCAGCGCTTCAGCTGGGATGCGCAGGAAGTCAACGACCGTCTGGCTGCTCGCATGTGCCGTGCATACGCACAGGTGGCAGAGCGTGCGCACGCCAACCACACATCGATGCGCCTCGCCGCCTACGAGCTCGGGATCGGCCGCGTCGTGGAGGCCGGGCGCCTACGCAGGCACAGCGGCTACGTCTAGCGCCGAGGGCGCCTGACGCGTCCTTCGACAATTCCTCATTTCGCTTAAGTGGCGATTGAGTGCGTGCGTCGATCGTTACGTCCGACGCAAACGTGAATTGGCATGTACGAAACAGCACATGAATGAACACAGCGGGCGGCCCTGGCCCATCTATCTGCTGGGGCTCGCCGCGATCGGCGCCATCGTCGCCGCCTATCTGGTCGTAGGCCCACCCTCCCAGAGCACCGCATCCGCGACCCGGATCGTGACCGCGCAGAGCGGCGTGGTTGCCTCCACGGTGTCGGGTAGCGGCAACGTGGAGGCCGCCAAGCAGCTCAACCTGGGCTTCAAGACCAGCGGCGTCGTCAGCCACATCTACGTCTCCCAGGGCCAGCACGTGGTGGAGGGGCAGATGCTGGCCGAACTGGACCCCGAGAGCGCCGAAGTCACCCTCGAACAGGCGCGGGCCACGCTGAAGACCGCGGAAGCGAGCCTCGCGCAGGAGGAAGAAACCGACGGCGAAGGCTCGAGCTCATCCGGTGCCGCAGGCACACGCGCCACGACCGCGTCCGTCGCTTACACGACGCGCTCTCTGTCCACCTCCACCACCGAAAACGCCGAGGCGACGCCGCAGAGCACGAGCGGCACGAGCATCGAAGGCAAGACCGGTCAGGAAAGCACAGGCCGCAGCAAGCAGCAGAACGAAGACACGGACACTTCGAAGGCCACCAAGCCCACCAGCGGCGGCGAACAGACACACAAGGACACCGGCGGCAAAGGCGCCTCTCCCTCATCGTCCTCTTCCTCGGGCACCAGCTCCTCCGGCAAAGGCTCGGCCTCCACGCTGAGCAGCGCCGCCCGAGCTGCGAGCATCGCCTCCGCGAGCGCCGCCGTCAAGAGCGACAAACTGGCCGTCCAGAGCGACGAAGAGGCGCTCGCGAACACCAAGCTCTACGCACCGCAGACCGGCACGCTGGTCTCGCTCTCCGGCGAAGTCGGCGAAACCGTCTCTGGCACAGGCACCACGAAGGCTTCATCTGGCAGCAGCTCCTCCGAAGGCTCCGACGCGGCGGCGTCCTCCTCAGCGCTGGGGCGCTCGACGGCTGCAGCCAGCCGCGAATCCTCGGACGATTCGTCCTCCACGGGGTCTTCGTTCGCGGTGCTGAGCGACCTCTCCTCGATGCAACTGGTCGTGCCGATGAGCGAGTCAGAAATCGGGCAGGTGCAAGGCGGTCAGTCTGCAACCGTCACGATCGAAGCGCTGGAAGGCAGCAAGCTGGCCGCTGAAGTGACCGCGATCTCGATGCTGCCGACCAGCAACAGCGGGGTCGTCAGCTACGACGTCACCTTCACGCTCGACCAGACGATCGAAGGACTGCGGCCGGGCATGAGCGCGACCGCGGAAGTCGTGGTCAAGCAGGCCGAAGGGGTCAACGTGCCGAGCAGCGCGATCACCGGCGGCACGGTGACGGTGCTCCACGAAGGCAAACAGGTGCGGCGCAGTGTGCTGACCGGCCTGGCAGGCAGCACTTCAACGATCGTGGTGAGCGGCCTGAGCGCCGGCGAACAGGTGGTGCTGCCCGCCGCCAGGAGCACGAGCTCCACCAGCAGCCTGCTCAGCCGCCTGGGCAGCAGACTCGGCAGCGGCGGACTCGGCGGCGGCGCCTTCCGCGGGGGCGGCTTTGCAGCCGGAGCGCCGGGCGGCTGATAGATGAGGATGCCGCGCCAGAGCCAGCTCTCACGCATCGCGGCCCGCACTGCCAGGACCGAGCCGCTGGTGCGCCGCGCCGCGCCGACACTCGCAGCTCAGAATCGCGGCCCGGTGATCGAGGTCCAGGACGTGACCAAGGTCTACCGGCTGGGCGCAATAGCAGTACATGCCTTGCGAGGGATCAGCGCACGAATCGAACGCGGCGACTTCGTGGCAATCATGGGCAGCTCCGGGAGCGGTAAGAGCACGTTGATGAACATCCTCGGCTGCCTGGATGCCCCCACCAGCGGCCGCTACCTGATCGACGGGATGAATGCAAGCAGGCTTGACGAGGACGATCTTTCCGACCTGCGCAACCGCAAGATCGGCTTCGTCTTCCAGAGCTTCAACCTGGTCGCGCGCACGAAGGCGATTGCCAACGTGGAACTACCGCTCGCCTACGCGGGGCTCAGCCGCACCGAGCGCCGCCGGCGCGCGGAGCTCGCGCTGCGCTCCGTGGGGATGGGTGAGCGCATGCAGCACGTGCCGGCCGAGCTCTCCGGCGGCCAGCAGCAGCGGGTCGCGATCGCACGAGCGATCGTCACCAACCCCGCGCTGATCCTCGCCGACGAGCCCACCGGCAACCTCGACTCGCACTCCACCGAGGAAGTGCTGAGGATCTTCAAACGCCTGAACGAGGAGGGACGCACCGTCGTCCTGATCACCCATGAGCCGGACGTGGCCCATCAAGCAAGACGCGTCATTCACCTCAGCGACGGCCGCATCGACTCCGATCTCCCGGCCACGGCAGGCCAGCGATGATCGGCGCCGAGACGCTGCGGATCGCGTGGAGCGGCATCGCCGCCAACAAGCTGCGGTCGGGGCTGACGATCCTCGGCATGACGATCGGCGTCGCCTCGGTGATCGTGCTGATCGCGGTCGGCAACGGCTCCTCCAAGGCCGTCGCGGAAAGCATCGAGGCGCTTGGCACGAACGTGCTGCTGGTGCAGTCGGGCGGCCTCCGCGGCGCGGGAGGGCTGGGTGGCGCAAGTACCGGGACCGTGACGCTGACAAAGCAGGACGCGAGCGCGCTGGAAGACAAGCAACTGGCCCCGGATGTCAAGAGCGCCGCTCCAGTGGTCAACGCGACGGGCGTCACGCTCGTAAACGGCAGCACGAGCTATGAGCCCGGCACCTTCGTGGGCAGCACCCCCTCCTACCTGACCGCGCACGACTACACGGTCAGCGAGGGCAGCGGCCTCTCCAGCTCGGAGGTCGCAAAGCGCGAACGGGTCGCGGTGATCGGCCAAACCGTCACCGAAGAGCTCTTTCCCGGCCAGGACCCCGTGGGTCAGACGATCAAGGCCAACGGCGTGAACTTCACCGTGGTGGGCGCCCTGGCGCCAAAGGGCTCCAACGGCGCCACCAACCTCGACGAAATCGTGATCGCGCCGATCAGCGCAGTCGAAGGCTCCCTAACCGGCTACGGCAGCGTCGACTCGATCACCGTGCAGGCGCAGTCGCAGTCGGCGCTCGGCGCGGCCGAAGCGGAGGTCAGCGAAATCATCGAGCAGCAGCACAAAATCACCGACACGGCCGAACCCGGCTTCCAGGTGTTCAACCAGGGCTCGCTGCTGAGCGCCTCCAACTCCACCAGCAGCGTCTTTACCACGCTGCTTGGCGCCGTGGCGGCGATCTCGCTGCTGGTCGGCGGCATCGGCGTGATGAACATCATGCTCGTGAGCGTGACCGAACGCACGCGCGAGATCGGCATCCGCAAGGCGATCGGCGCCCGCCGCAGCGACATCCTCACCCAGTTCCTGACCGAGGCGGTGCTCGTATCGCTGTTCGGCGGCCTCACCGGCGTGCTGGTCGGCATCCTCGCCAGCCAGTTCAAGATCGCCGGCGTGCAGCCCGCGATCGCCACCTATTCGGTCTTCCTCGCCTTCGGCGCAGCGCTCGCATCGGGCCTGTTCTTCGGCACCTACCCGGCGGCCCGCGCCGCGACCTTGCGACCGATCGAGGCCCTGCGCTTTGAGTGAGCAGGCAAACCCCATCGATCCTTCCACCGACCAGGAGCCCGCGATGTCCGATCAGACCGATGTATTTGAGCCGATTGAGCAGGAGCAGTGGCTCGGCGACTCGCAGGAGTTGCCCCTAAGACCACGCCGACGCCTGCTCACGCCGCTCCCGCTCGCGCTTGTGGCCGCGCTGCTGATCGCGTGCGGCTTCATCGGCGGGGCGCTGGTGGAGAAGGCACAGACCTCTCCGGGCTCGAGCGCAGGCTCCTCTTCGAGCTTCTCCGCGCTGCGCTCAGCGCTCGGCGGCGCCTCCGGTACGCGCGGCGCCGGTGCGAGCACAAGCGCCAATAGCTTCCTCAGCCGCATCGGCGGCGGAGCGACCATCGGGCAGGTCGCCTACGTCCACGGCGGCACCCTCTACGTCACCAACGCGGAAGGCAACACCGTGAAGGTGAGCACCTCCGAAGCCTCGACCGTGAGCAAGACGGTGAAAGGCACCGTCGGTCAAATCCATCCAGGCGAAACGGTCACGGTGATCGGCGAAAAAGGCACCGGCGGCGCGATAGTCGCCCGATCGATCTCGGTCGGCTCCAGTGCCGGCGACGGCCTTGGCGCCTTCCTGCGTGGGGGCTCGACGGGCGGCTCGCATACCGGCACAGGGGGAGCCGCAAGCGAAGGACAAAGCCTCTTCGGCGGCTAGCCCACCAGCCAGCGCCGACCAAACTGCACAACGAACAAGGAGCACAGGTGGCACCCATCAAACGCAAAAAACGAACCCGATCGGCCGGCGTGCTGGCGGCCTGCGCCCTGGCGAGCATCGGCATCGCCGCATGCGGTGGCGGCTCCTCGAAAAACGCCTCGGCAAACGGAGCCACGAGCACGTCGACCTCTACGTCGACCACAGGTTCGGCCGCCGGCGCGGCGCGCTTCGCAGCGATGCGCAGCTGCCTGCAGAAGGAAGGCATCACGCTGCCGCAGCGTCAGGCTTTCCGGCACTCTCATGGAGGAGCCGGAGCACAAGGCGGCGGTTTCCCGGGCGGCGGCGGTGGATTTGGCAGGCATCTACCGAAGGGAGTCAGCGCCGAAAAGCTTCAGTCGGCGCTCAAGAAATGCGGCGGCAACTTTCCCGGTGGATTCCATGGCGGCTTCCACGGCGGCCGCGGCGGGGTCTTCAAGAGCGCAAAGGACAAGACGGCACTGACGGCATTTGCCGCCTGCATGCGCGAAAACGGCGTCAAGCTGCCAGCGCCGAACACCTCGGGACAGGGCCCGGTGTTCGACACCAAGGGCCTTGACACCTCGAGCTCCCAGTTCAAGAGCGCAGTGGAGAAGTGCCACAGCAAGCTGCCAGGGCCATTCGCCGGCCAAGGTGGCCCACCGCCCTCAGGCGGCGCCTGAAAGCCCGGCGGGCTCAGCTTGGCCGGGCGGCGCAGCAGCCAGCCGCCCGGCCAAGGGCCCCTCCTAAGAACCGGCTCTAGGACTCCGCCTGCGCGACCGCCCGTCGCCTGCTCCGGCGCCGGGTCTCGCGACCGCCCACGCGCTGGCCGATCGCGTCGGCGGCATCCTTGAGCGCGGCGAGCGAGCTCTGCATCTCCTTGGTACTGACCTCCGGGAGATGGCCGACGAGTCCGAGCGCCGCGACCTGATCTCCATCTGAGTCGAATACCGGCACGGCGATGCTGACCGTCCCCTGCTCGGCCTCCTCCTGCTCCAGCGCGAAGCCCTGCTCCTTGGCCTCGGCGACCTCGGTCGTGAAGGCACGCTTGCTGGTGATCGTCTTCGGGGTCAGCTTGGCAAGCGTCGTGCTGGCAAGCATCTCGCGCAGCAGCTTGGCGTCGAGCCCGCCGAGCAGGACCTTGCCCAGCGCCGTCGCGTGAGCGGGCAAACTCGCACCGCGCCGCAACTGGACACCGAGCAGCCCCTGGCCCTCGCCGACGCTGCGGGCCACTCCGGCCAGCAACACGTCACGATCGACCAGCACACCCAGCCTGACCGTATACCCGGTCTTGCGGCGCAGCTTGACGAGCTGACCATCGAGCGCCTGCACCACTCGGCTGGCATCCAGCGCAGCGGCGCCGATGTCAGCCGGCAGCAGACTGACGCGGTAACGGCGCGAAAGCGAGTCCTGCTCGAGCATGCCGAGCGCCACCAGCGTGGTCATGTAACGGTGGACGGTGCTGCGCGATGCTTCCATCCGATCTGCCACGTCGGCGATCCCCTGCAACGGCGTCTCGCTGGAGAATCCCTTCATCACGAGCAAGCCGGTCTCCAACGACTGCGAGTAGCGCGGTTCGGTCAAGCGAGCACCGCTGCGCGATCCCATCTTCGGGCTCACATCCTCCCCCTTTCAGGGCGCCCAGAAGCGCCGCCGCGAGCCGGCGCAGCGTTTACGACGGTGGGACGCACGCGCCCCGCCACCGAGCCGAGGATGCCCCGGCAAATCTGCGCACGTGTCTTCATCTGCGTTAGCACTCTGACTGTAGAAGGTGACTGCGAATAGTCCAGTAGACGAATAGTCCGCGTCGAACCTCCGAGCGTCGCGTAGTGCTCGCTCGTCCGGGTCACCGAGGATCGACGTCAACTGACGGTTGACATCGTATACCTATCTACTACTTGCATTGCCAACCGACGGGCGCGGAACACGACCGCGGCTCCGGCGACCGCCGAGATCACCCTTCTCTCACGACCCGCGCGGGCGGTGTCATGAAGCGGCAAGCGAGGCCAGATCCACGTTCAACCCGTCCGTCAAGCGCCCATCCCTGAGCGTGTGCACCCGATCCGCGAAGCCGCTGGCCTGCGGGTCGTGTGTGACCATCAGCACTGGGATACCCCGCTCGTGGCAGATCTCGCGTAGCAGGCGCAGCGTCTGCGCGGAGCGCATCGAGTCGAGGCTGCCAGTCGGCTCGTCGGCGAGCAGCAGGCGGGGCTCATTCACGAGCGCGCGTGCGATCGCCACCCGCTGGCGCTCGCCCATCGACATCTGCTCCGGTGTGTTTTGCAAGCGCTCCCCCAGCCCGACCCGCTGCAGCCAGGGCTGCGCGGCTGCGTGCGCGTCGTTCAGGCTGTAGCCGTCGGCGAGCAGCTTCAGCGCCGTGTTGTCAAGCGCCGAGGCGCCCGGGGTGAGATGAAAGCTCTGGAAGACGAAGCCCACCTCTCGGCGACGGAAGATCACGCCTTCACGCGAGGAACAGCGCGCCAGGTCAAGGCCATCGAAGAGCACCTCGCCCTCGTCCGGCGTCATCAGGCCGGCGGCGATCAGCAGCAGCGTGGTCTTGCCGGATCCGCTTGGGCCGTAGAGCGCGACGAGCTCCCCCGGCTGCACCTCCATGGACACCTCGTCCACGGCGATGACGGTCTCGCCGCCGCTGCGATAGCGCTTGACGACCTGCTGCATATGCAACGAGCTCAACGCCCCTCCGATCCGCCCCAAGCCCGTAGAGACGGAAACCGGATCACGTCCGCCACCTCGCGACGGCTGGATGCCAGGCGCCCGTCGCTGAGCGAGAGCACTCTCGGCAGACCGACCACCGCCGCGACGTCCTCACTTGCGATCACCATCGCCAGTCCCAGCGCACTCGGCAGGCCGCGAAGCAGCGCGTAGAGCTTGCGTGCGTCGCTTGGCCCTGGAAGCACCGCGGGCTCGTCGACCAGTAGCACGCGTGGCTCGCGCACCAGCGCACGCGCGAGGTCCACGCGAATCCGCTCGGCCACCCCCAGCATGTCGATCGCGCAGCCGCCAAGCTCCCCCGCGCCCACCCGCTGCAGCGCCATCTGCGCGTTGCGGTCGGCCTCCTGCGCGCTGATCCCGTCGGCAAGCAGCGGCATCGCGACCTGCTCCAGCGCCAGCCCACCCGCCGGTGGGTGCCAATCGCCGCGCACCAGCGCGATCCCACCTCCTCGCCATAGGTGCGCGCGCCTGTCGATCGAGGCCCCGACCTGCGCGCCATCGAAGTGGACCGACCCTGCATCCGGCACCTCGATGCCGGCCGCGATGCGCAGCAGTGTCGTCTTGCCGGACCGGCGCTCGCCCACGATCCCAACCGACTCGGCGGCGCGCAGGTGCAGGCTGACATGATCGAGCACGGTCATCTGCCTGGCACCATCGCGGTAGCGCTTGGTGACCCGATCGAGCGACAGCAGGCTCACGGACATTCGGCCAGATGCTCCTTGAGCTCCCGGCGCGCACGAGCAATCCACCTCATCTCAGCCTTCAACTGCTCCTCGGTCCCGGCCCTGGAGAGAGCAATCATGCGGCTGCGCCAACCTTTCGCCTCCACGTCTGCCACACGCAAACACTCTATGACCTGAAGGCAGTCTCGCTCGTAGTGGTCGAGCTTGCGCAGCAGCTTGCCGGCGTCCTGCGGGCTCGCAAAGCCGATCTGCGCGTGCAGCTCAGAGCGCACCAGCGGCACGCGGCCACGGCAGAGTAGCCATTCCTCCAGCGTCTGTTTGGCAAGCGGCGTGGCCCTGTAGACCCTGTGCCACTCGCCGGGCTTGCTGACCTTGTCGCCCTGCACCAGCCCTTCGCTTTCGAGCTGTGCAAGCAGTTCGTAGATGCGCTTGCGCTCGATTTCCCACGCCGGGCCGAGCCTCATGTTCAACCGCCCCGCGAGCGCATAGCCATGACCCGGTCGCTCCGAGACCGTGGCCAGCACCGCGATCTTGGTCTGGCCCCGGGGGCCAAACAGCTTCACCCTATCCAAAGAGGCCATCGCCGCCCCGCTCTCGAATCCGCCAAACCGAACTCCTCGGTTGGCGCATACTACACGAAGGGCGCCCTGGCCTTACCCAATGTCTCCGACTATTTCGGACCCTTCGGATATACGGGCTCCTGGAGGAAGACCCTCAGCCCTCTATCGCGGCAAAGACCTCGTCTACTAGTTTCTCACGGTCGAGCAGATCGAAATGCTGCTCCAGGTAGCGGTCGGTCGCCTCCCGCGAATCGCCGTTCAAGGCCATGTTGAGCGCGATCAAACGCGCCCCGTCGGGGTCGGTCGAGCGCGCCCCCGCCAGCGCCGGCACAGCCTCGATGACCGGATCGGATGACGATGACTGAAACGTCGCCGCCGCGACCGCCTCGACGGGCTCGGGCGGCGCAGCGCTCGAAACGGGTGCAGTCGGCGTCGCCACGACGGTCTCCGCCTCTGCCCGCAGCGGCGGAGACATCGGCGGCTCCCCCACAGCCTCGCCCGCGGCGGCACGGCGACCGCTGGCGGCGTCATAGAGCGCAGCCATGTCCGCCTCGACGGCGCCAAGACCCTGGGCCAGCTTTCCCGCACCACCGCGGAGGGTCTCGGCAAGCCCATGCAGATCGGCGTCCATCGACTCCACTCTGCTGCGCAGCGCGGCAGCGGACTGCGCTACCGCGGCGATGTGGGCCTGCGCGGCGGCGATCGCCTCGCTGCGCGTCTGCTGTGCGGCCAGCTGCGCCTCCTGGGTCGCGCGCGCGGCCCGCTGCTCTGCGTCGCTGACGATCTGCGCAGCCGCGTCCTGCGCCGCGTCGAGTATCCCCTGCACCTGGGTCGCGGCTGCGGCGCCAACCGACTCCCCTCGCCGCGCCTGAGAGCTCAGCTCGGCCACGGCGAGCGCGACCGCACGCAGGTGCGCGTCCACGGCGGCGGGCTCGTACCCCCTGCGCGCAACCGGGAAGTCTCGCTTCTCGATCGAGAGCCGGTCCAGATCCACGGCGCCCATGCTAAGCGATCGAGGAGACGGCGGCGCTGCGCGCGTGCGTGGTCCCGGACCTAGTGTCGTGAGTCACAAATTCGGGGTGGGTTTGCCGAGTTGATGGTCGTGTCTGACGTTCGACGGCGGCGCGGTGCGTACCGAGAGTACGTAAGCGTCGTCGGCGGGCGTCAGGCGCGATCAGCCGCCGGGAAACGCCGTCGAATTTGTGACTCACGACACTAGGCAATATCGCCTGCCGGTGCCTCGCTGCTCTGCGCCTCGGCGAGGTCGCGCCGCAGCTGCCTGATCTCGTCCCGCAGCTGCGCTGCGTACTCGAAGCGCAGCTCGTCGGCGGCTTCCGCCATCTCCTCTTCCAGCTCGACGATCATGCGTTCGAGCTCGTGGCGCGGAGCGGACGATGCCGCGCGCTCGCGGCGGCGCCGACGCCCCTTGGGCACCTTGGAGTCACTCTGCAGGAACTCCGCGATATCGGAGATGCCCTTGACGATCGTCTCCGGCGTAATCCCGTGCTCCTGGTTGTAGGCGACCTGAATCGCGCGGCGGCGGTCGGTCTCGGAGATCGCCGCGCGCATCGCGGCAGTCTCCTTGTCGGCGTACATCAGCACCTTGCCGTTGACGTTGCGCGCCGCGCGACCGATCGTCTGGATCAGCGAGGTCTCCCCGCGCAGGAAGCCCTCCTTGTCGGCGTCGAGGATCGCCACCAGCGAAACCTCCGGCAGATCGAGACCCTCCCGCAAGAGGTTCACGCCCACCAGCACGTCGTACTGGCCAAGCCGCAGCTCCCTGATGATCTGGATGCGCTCCAGGGTGTCGATTTCGGAGTGCAGGTAGCGACACTTGAAGCCCATCTCCAGCAGGTACTGGGAGAGGTCCTCGCTCATCTTCTTGGTGAGCGTCGTCACCAGCACACGCTCGTCGCTGCTGACGCGCTCGCGCACCTCGTTCATCAGGTCGTCGATCTGGTTCTTGGTCTCGCGCACCTCGACGTCCGGGTCCACGATCCCGGTCGGTCGCACGATCTGCTCCACGGTCCGTTGCGCGCGCGTGCGCTCGAACTCGCCCGGCGTGGCCGATACGAACACAAGCTGCGGCGTGATCGAGAGGAACTCCTGGAAGGTCTGAGGGCGATTGTCCAGCGCGCTCGGCAGCCGAAAGCCGTAATCGACCAGCGTGGTCTTGCGCGAGCGATCGCCCTCGAACATGCCGCCGATCTGCGGCACGGTCTGGTGGGACTCGTCGATGAAACAGACGAAGTCCTTGGGGAAGTAGTCGATCAGGCAGTAGGGACGCTCGCCGGGGGCACGGCCATCGAGGATCCGCGAGTAGTTCTCGATCCCCGAGCAGAAGCCCATCTCGCGCAGCATCTCCATGTCGTACTGCGTGCGCTGGCGCAGGCGATGAGACTCGAGCATCTTGCCTTCGGACTCCAGTTGCTGACAGCGTGCATTGAGCTCGCGCCCAATCTCCGCCACGGCCGCCTCGACCGTGCCCTCCTTGACGTTGTAATGCGTGGCGGGCCAGATCGCGACGTGCTCGAGATCCTCCTCGATCACCTCTCCGGTGAGCGGGTCGAACTGCTGCAGACGCTCGATCTCATCGCCGAAGAAGCTCGCGCGGTAGGCGGTCTCGCCGTCGGCAGGGAAAATCTCCAGCGTCTCGCCCCGCACCCTGAAGGTGCCGCGCGAGAGCACCGTGTCGTTGCGGTTGTACTGGATGTAGACGAGCTTTGAGAGCAGCTTGTCGCGGTCGATCTCCTCGCCACGCTTGAGGATCTGCACGTTCATCTCGTAGACCTCGGGCGAGCCGAGGCCATAGATGCAGGAAACCGAGGCCACGACGATCACGTCCCGGCGCGCAAACACCGCCGCGGTGGCGGCGTGGCGCAGCCGATCGACCTCCTGGTTTATCGCCGAGTCCTTCTCGATGTAGAGGTCCTTGCTGGGGACGTAGGCCTCGGGCTGGTAGTAGTCGTAGTAGGAGACGAAGTACTCGACCGCGTTTTCCGGAAAGAAGGTGCGGAACTCGTTGCAGAGCTGGGCCGCAAGCGTCTTGTTGTGCGCGATCACGAGCGTCGGGCGCTGCACCGCCTCGATCGTCGCCGCCATGGTCATCGTCTTGCCGGTCCCAGTCGCGCCGAGTAGCGTCTGGAACTGCTCGCCCTCCTCCACGCCGCGGGCGAGTTGTTCAATCGCGCGCGGCTGATCGGCCGTCGGGGTGAAGGTGGAATCGAGACGGAACTGAGGCATCGGCTCGCTCTACGGTAGCGGTGTTAAGCGGGGCGCTATTCCAAGCCCAGTTGCTTGGCGTAGTAATGGGTGTAGGTGCTCTCCGCCCCGAGCACCTTGCTGACGTAGGCCCTCGTCTGCGGGAAGGGGATGTTGCTCAGCGCGAGAGATCTGCCCTGCGCCCTGGCCTTCGCAGACCACTGATCGACGTTGGTCAGACCAGCGTTGTAGGCGGCGATCGCGGGCAGCTGAGCGCCGCCGTAATGCTGCAGCAGGTAGCTGAGGTAGTAGCTGCCATAGGCGATGTTGACTTCCGGGTTCGCCAGGTCGCTGACGGTAAAGGTCGTGCCGTGTGTGATCTTGGCGAGGTATTCAGCGGTCGAGGGCAGGATCTGCATCAGCCCCTGCGCGCCGGCGGAAGATTCGCGCGGATCGAACTTCGTCTCTGCGTAGATCACCGCCGCGACCAGCGCCGGGTCGAGCCGCTTTTCCTGCGCCTGGTGGCGGATGATCGATTCGTCGGCCAGCGGCAGGCTGTGTTCGCGACGAACCTTGGCCGTAAGCGCGATCCCCACGATCACCGCGAGCGCCAGCGCCAGGATCGCGCTCAAACGCAGCCGTCCGCGACGTCTGGCGCTCAGACCGATGCTGCGGCTGGTCGTTCGGGCGCTCATCTGCTCAGATTGTCGAGCACCCCGGACAGCTCCTGTTCCAGTTCCCCCAGATCTCCGTCATTGTGGACCACGAAGCTCGCTCGCTCCGCCTTCTCATGTGCTGAGAGCTGCCGCTCGTTGCGCTGGCTGACGCCAACGAGACCTCGGTCGGCCGTGCGCCGAGCGATCGTCTGCTCATCGGCGGCAATCGCGATCGTCGCGTCGCAGCCCTGCTCGAAGCCGGACTCGAACAACAGCGGGACCTCCAGCACCGCGGCCCGGGGCGGTGGGTCCCGGGTGCGGATGCGCTCGATCCATTCGCCGATCCGCTGCCCCACCAGCGGCCAGATCATCCCCTCCAGCCATTCCCGCTGAGCCGGCTCGGCGAAGACGGCCTTGGCGAGGGCGCCGCGGTCGACCTCTCCGCCCGGCGCGACCTGCTCGCCCAGGCGCGCGACCACCGCCGCCACCACCGCCGGCTCCGCGTAGAGGGCGTGCACCACCGCGTCGGTGGAGAGCACCTCAGCGCCGAGGCTTTGCATGATCGACAGCGCGGTCGACTTGCCCGCGCCCATGCCGCCGGTCAGCCCGATCAGCGGCACCTCCATGGCGTCGCGGATCAGGCCTGTGCGGCTGCGTCGTCGGCTACTGGAGCCTGCTCCTCCGGCGCTGCCTGCGCCTCGGGCTCCGCGGGCGCCTCGGCTGCCACGTCCGCCTCAGCCTCGGTGAGGACCTCGGCCTCCGCTGGCGCCTCAGGCTCCACAGCCTCGGCCTCCGCTGGCGCCTCAGGCTCCGCAGCCGCGACCTCGACCTGCGCCTCGGGCTCCATGGTCTGTGCCACGGGCTCAGCGATCTGTGCCTCGGCCTCAGGCGACTCCTGCACGGCGACATCCTGCGCCTCCGGCTGTGCCACCGCCTCGGTCTCCGTTTGGGCCTCCGCCTCCGGCTCTGCTTGACCCTCGCCCTCCACCTCCGCCGGAGCCGCTGCATCTGCGGCCCGCTTGACCGGCAGGATCTGGTCCTCGACGCGCTTGGCCGACAGCGAGAGCCGCCTGCGCTCCGCGTCGATCTCGATGATCTTCACCCTGATCTCATCGCCGGGGTGCACGATCTCGCGCGGGCTCTCCACATGGTGGGCAGCCAGCTCTGAGATGTGGACCAGGCCCTCGACGCCGTCGAGGATCTCCACGAACGCGCCGAAGGTGACCACCTTGGTGACCTTGCCCTCCAACTCGTCGCCGACGTTGTAGGTGTCGATGATCCGCTGCCACGGATCTTCCTGGGTCTGCTTGAGCCCGAGGGAGATGCGCTGGCGGTTGCGGTCGATGTCGAGCACCTTGACCTGCACGGTGTCCCCGATTTTCAGGACCTCGCTGGGGTGGTTGACATGCGACCAGGAGAGCTCTGAGATATGAATCAGGCCGTCGATCCCGTCGAGGTCCACAAAAGCGCCGAAGTCGACGATGTTGGAGATCTGGCCCTCGACGACCAGGCCCGGCTGCAGCCGATCCAGGATCTGCTGGCGGACCTCCTTGCGCTCCTCTTCGAGCACGGCGCGGCGCGAGAGCACGACGTTGTTGCGCGAGCGGTTGAGCTCGATCACCTTCGTCTCGATGTCGGTGCCGAGGTATTCGTCGAGATTGGGCACGCGACGGATGTCGACCAGCGAGGCGGGCAGGAAGCCGCGCACCCCGAGGTCGATGATCAGGCCGCCCTTAACGACCTCGATCACGCTGCCGATCACTGGCTCGCCGGACTCGGCGGCAGCCTCGATCTTGCGCCACGCCTTCTCGAACCGCGCGCGCTTCTTGGAGATGATCAGCCGGCCGTCGGGGTCCTCCTTGATGAGCACGAGCGCGTCGACCTCTTCGCCGAGCGCGACCTCCTCGCGCGGGTCGACCGTCTTGCGAATCGAGAGCTCGGTCGAGGGGATGACCCCCTCCGACTTGTAACCGATGTCGACGAGGACCTCGTCCTTGTCGATCCTGACGACGTGACCCGAAACGACCTCGCCCTCCTCGAAAGGTTTGAGTGTCGCGTCGTAGTTGGGGACGATCTGGCCGTCGATCTCCAGAAGTAGTCCGTTTGATCCCTCGACCACCTTGGCCGCGGGGTTCTCTAGAGTGGTTTGCATTGCCAGCAAGCCTAGCGCAGGCTTGGTGTCGGGGCGAGCACGCCTGGCATGGGTCCTATGATTGGCCGTGATGCCTCTGCGAGCCACGAAGCGGGGAGCGCAGCGCACCCGGCTGCAGCGGGACTGCGAGGTTCTGATCTGCGGCGCGTCCTTCGCCGGCCTCGCGGTCGCGCGCGAGCTGGCGGGCAGCGGCGCGGACGTGCTGGTGATCGACCGCTATGAGATCGGCGAGCGGCAAACCTCCGCCTGCGGGATTCCCACCGACTGGCTGACTCGTCTCTCACTTCAGGACTCTCTGCGGCAGACCTTCGGGGAGCTGCTGGTGCACACTCCGTGGGCCTCGGTGCGCTGGTCGCTGCCGTGGACGTTCTCCACCTTTGACTACAAGGAGCTCTGTGCCCTGCTCTGGGAGCAGAGCAGGCTTGGGCAGGAGCGCTTCGAGACCGCGAAGGTGGACGGGATCACGCGTGGCGGCGGCTCCGAGCAAATCCACACGATCCACACCGACCGCGGAGACATCAGGGCGCCTTTGGTGATCGATGGCCTGGGGTGGCGACGCGTGCTGGCACAGGCGATGGAGATCCAGCCACCCAATGCGCGGCTCTCACGCGGGCTGGAGGTCCACCCCGGCGGCGCCGGGCAGGAGATGGAGCTGTGGATCGACGCCAAGTACGTGCGAGCAGGGTATGGCTGGAGTTTCCCCGCGCGTGAAGAGCTGCGCGTAGGCATCGGATCCTTCTGGCCGGCCCACCACGTCAAGGAGCCAACCGTGCGGCTGGCGGCGGACCTGGGCCTACCACCGGACGGCTATCAGGGAAACTGGATTCCGCACCAGCTGCGTCCCGCGACCGAAGGCGGGGTCTTCTTCGTGGGCGACTCTGCCGGCCACTGCCTGCCGCTGACTGCCGAGGGGATCAGGACGGCGCTGTACTTCGGGATCGCCTGCGGCCGGGAGCTGCGGTCGGCGCTTTCCGGCGCACAGACGCGCGAGCAGGCGCTGTCCCGCTACGCCGCCTTCTCCGACTCGCATGAGTGGAAGTACCGCTGGCTGCTGTACAGCCAGCGCGCGATCGGGCGCCTGACGACCACGCCTTTCGTGACCGCGATCTCCAAGGCGATGGGACGCCCGCAGATCGCGCGCTGGGCCTTCGACCACTACTTCCAAATCGCACCTCCCTCCTTCGTCGAGCCGCCGCGCTTGGCATCTTCAGCCACGCCTGCGCTTGCGGCCAGCACCTGAGTCGGATGCAGACGGCCTTGTAACCCACCTCGCGGCGAATGCTGCGAAACTGCTGCGACGCCGATGGATGACGAGACGCCGAATCTCCGGATCAACGTGCCGCCCGACCAGGTGGCCGGCCACTACGCCAACCTGGTGGGCGTCTGGCACACCCAGCACGACTTCGCGATCGACTTCTGCGTGATCCAGCCCTTCGCCGGCGGCGATGAGGACACGATGAGCGCCCAGGTCGTCTCGCGGGTGCGGATCCCGCCCACGATCGTCTTCGACCTACTGCGCTCGATCAACGAGAACATGGCCGACTACGAAAAAGCCTTCGGCGAGATCCACCAGCCGGGCGATGGCCCGCCCGAGGAGGACGAGGAGATCTAGTGTCGTGAGTCAGGCCGCCTGCGCCAGGCGCGGACGGTTGGTGCCGGCGGCTGCGACTGCCAGTCGAGCTGCCTCCACGCCGCTGGCCCACGAGACCTCTGCCAGCATCCCTGGCGCCGCGGTCATGTCCCCGGCGAGGTAGACGCCGTCGCCCCTGTCGATCGCCGGGCGGTCCTGCCAGCTGCTGCCAGGCATGTCCAGCGCTCCTGAGCGCGCGTCCATCACCTGGCGACGGCGGAATCTCTCGCGGGAGCGCCAGTCGGTCACCGCGGCGTCCATGAAGCGTTCCAGGCGCAGCGCGGCCTGGTCTGCGCTCTCGGAGGGCCTGATCGGCATCTGGGCTTGGATCAGCTCCTGCCCGTCGGGGGCAATAGATGGGTTGGTGGTCGAGTAGCGGCCTATCCAGCCCGATTCGTCCAAGTCGGAGACGACCGACGGGTCGCCGCGCCGCTGGGTCAGGCCGATGTCCAGACAGAGGGTGTTGCCGCTTGGCCAGCGCAGACTCTCATCGCCCAGCAGCCGGCGGGCCTGGTCGAGCTCGGTGGCGATGATCACCGGCGGATCGGGCAGCCTGTCAACAGGCGTGGAGGTCTCGACGACCACCCCCATCTCGCGCACCCGCGCCTCCAGCGCGCTGACGAGCGTGCTCCAACCCGCGACGGGATAGCGCACGATGCTCGGGATGGTGAGCAGCAGCCGAGTCGACCGCGGCCAGACGAACGCCGCAGAGAGCTCGCCCGGGTCGTGGTGAAAGCTGAAGACGCCGGCGGCGCTTGCGAGCATCTCGGCGACGCGCTCTCCCGCCTGACGCTGCGCCCAGGTGCGGAAGTCCTCATCCACGGGAGCCTGTCGGCCGCGCAGGCGCAGCACGCCAGGCACGACGTCCATCGGCGGCATGCGCCGGATCTGGCCGTCCAGGCGCATGCGCGCAGTGGTCAGGCGCGGGTTGCAGCTCTGAGGCAGGATCTTGCGCTCGCGCATCCAGGCCCAGAAGTCGCCGTCGTCGTACATCGCGTGCGGGCCGAGATTGGCCTTGTAGGGGCCGTCGGTGCTGCGCGCGCGCCCGCCGAGTTGCTCATGGGCCTCCAGCAGCCGCACGCTCGCACCCTCCTCCGCACAGGCGATCGCGGCGGTCATGCCCGCGATCCCTGCCCCAACGATCGTGATCTGATGCTGCATGTCTGCTCCCTTCTAAAGGAGAAACGAGGGCTCGGCTCGCCGGCCTTCGTGGGGGGAAACCTGGTGGACCTCGGCGAGAACGTTACGCCGCTACTGGCCTCATATACAGTGCCAGTCATGACGTCTGAGAGAGGTCCAGTTGGGGCCATCGACCTGTTGGTGGCGATCGAGCGGGCTCGCAGCGGCGAGAAGTTGGCGATCCACGAGCAGTTGGAGCAGGCGCTGCGCGAGAGCATCCGCAGCGGCCGCCTGCCCGCTGACGCCCGCCTGCCTTCCAGCAGAAGTCTCGCCGTCCAGCTCGGCGTCTCCCGCGGCGTGGTCAGCGAGGCGTACGTGCAGCTCGCAGCCGAGGGATACCTGACCACCAGGCAGGGGGCGCCCGTGCGAGTGAGCGCAGCGGTGCGCGGCGCCGAGCAGCACCCGCCCGCGCAGTCGCTGCTGCCGAGTTTCGCCTACGACCTACGTCCCTCCCAGCCCGACCTGGCGGGCTTTCCCCGCGACCGCTGGCTGCGGTCCCTGCGTGCCGCGCTGCGGGAGTCGCCGCTCTCGGCGATCGGCTATCCCGATCCGCGCGGCACGCCGCAGCTGCGCGAGGCGCTCAGCGACTACCTCGGACGCGCGCGCGGCGCCGCCGCGAATCCCGAGCGCGTGCTGATCTGCACCGGCTTCGCCCAGGGCCTCTCGTTGCTGTGCAGAACGTTCGCTGCGCAGGGCGTCGACGCAGTCGCGCTGGAGGAGCCGGGATGGCACACGCACCGACTGATCGTCGAACAGGCGGGCCTGACGGTGGTGCCGATCGGCGTGGATGAGCAGGGGATAGACGTGAACGCATTGCGCGCGAGCGGCGCCTCGGTGGTGATAGTCACGCCATCGCACCAGTTTCCCACCGGGGTCACCCTGAGCCCCGGGCGCAGAGCCGCGCTGATCGAGTGGGCTCAAGGCCAGGACGGGCTGATCGTCGAGGACGACTACGACGGTGAGCTGCGCTACGACCGCGGCGCGATCGGGGCGCTGCAGGGCCTTGCGCCCGAGCGGGTGATCTACGCCGGATCGGCCAGCAAGCGCCTCGCGCCCGGGATGCGTCTCGGCTGGCTGCTCTCCCCATCATGGACCTCCTGGCACCTCTCGGCGGTCAAGGCCGTGGAGGACGCCGGATCGGAGACGATCGGCCAACTCGCGCTCGCCGACTTCATTGCCCGCGGAGAGCTGGACCGCCATCTGCGGCGCATGCGCACGACCTACGAGCGCCGCCGCGATGCGTTGCTGCGCGCGCTCGCCCAGCGGCTGCCGGGTGTGCTGCCCACCGGAGAGCCGTGCGGGCTCTTCGAGCCGGTGCGCCTGCCCGACGCCATCGACGAGCACGCTCTGATCGGAGCTGCCGAGCAGCGTGGGCTCGGGCTGGAGGGACTTTCGCTGCACCGCTTTCAGGGCGGCGGCCCGCCCGGCCTGGTGCTCGGATACGGGGCTCTGGCCGAGCCTGCGATGCAGCGTGCGATTCTCCTGCTGGCGGAAGTGTTCGCGCAGCTTGACGTTCGCGGCGCCGCTGCTAGGCTCGCGCCGGCATGAGGGTCTTTCTCGCGGGCGCCACGGGAGCGATCGGAGCACGCCTGACACCGATGCTCCTTGCAGCCGGTCACGAGGTGACCGGCACGACGCGCACCCCGCGCAAGGCGCGCGAGCTGGAGCAAACAGGTGCGCACGCGGTTGTGCTGGACGCGCTGCGTCGAGAGGCGGTATTCGAGGCGGTGGGCAACGCCAAACCGGAGGTCGTGATCCACCTGCTGACCTCGCTGCCGCGCCAGCTCTTTCCGCGCAGCATCGAACGCGACCTGGCGATCAACGACCGTTTGCGCGAAGACGGCACCAGGGACCTCGTCGCGGCCGCCCAGCAGGCCGGCGCGCGCAAGATGCTCGCCCAAGGCGCCGCCTTCCTGTACATGCCCTTGGCGGGCGTCGCCGGGAGGCCCGCCCTGCGGGGCGAGGAGGACGCGCTGAACTTCGAGGCGCCGAAGGCGCTGATGCGCTCGATCAACGCACTGCACGTGCTTGAGCACACAGTGCGCTCCGCCGACGGGCTGGAGGGAGTGGTGCTGAGATTCGGCCACCTCTACGGCCCGGGCACCGCCTACGCGCATGACGGCGCGACCGTGCAGCAGCTGAGGCGCAGACGGCTGCCTGTAATCGGCGACGGCGCCGCGGTGTGGTCGTTCGTGCACGTCGATGACGCAGCGGCCGCGCTGCTGGCGGCACTGAAAGCGCCGCGAGGCGTCTACAACGTCGTCGATGACGAACCCGCCGCGGTGCGGCAGTGGCTGCCGGAGCTGGCGCGAGCGGTGGGGGCGCCCCCACCGCGGCGCGTGCCGGCACTGCTCGCGCGAGGACTCGGCGGCGCCGGTGCTGTGAGTCTGATGACCAGGGGCGATGGCGCGAGCAATCAGCGGGCCAAGGAGGTCCTCGGCTGGAAGCCGCAGATCGCCTCCTGGAGGCATGGGTTCAGAACGGGGCTGGGCTGAGAGACCGTCCCCTACTTCGCCCTCAGCCAGTCCTCCCCCACGCCGACGTCGACCTCCAGCGGCGGCTGCCGTCCCCACACCCCGCACATCTCCTTGGCAATCAGCTCCTTCGCCGCGTCCACCTCCTCGGGCGGCGCCTCGAAGAGCAGCTCGTCGTGGATCGTGAGGATCAGGCGCGTGCGCAGGCCCTGCGCCACGAGCCCCTCGTGACAGCGCAACATCGCCAGCTTGATGATGTCCGCGGCGGTGCCCTGGATCACCGTGTTCACCGCCAGGCGCTCGCCCTGCGTGCGCACCTGGTAGTTGCGGGCGCGCAGCTCGGGCACCTGACGCCGGCGGCCCCACAGCGTCTTGACGTACCCTTCCTCACTGGCCTGCGCGATCGTGGACTCGATCAGCTTCGCGATCTGCGGGAAGCGCTGCAGGTAGGCGTCGATCACTTCTTTGGCCTCCTGGCGCGGGATATTCAGGCGGTCGGCGAGGCCGAAGTCCGAGAGCCCGTAGACGATCCCGTAGTTGATCATCTTCGCCTTGCTGCGCATGCCCGGATCGATCTCTTCCGCAGTGACCGAGAAGACGCGCGAGGCGGTGGCGGTGTGCACGTCCTCGCCATGGGCGAAGATCTCCATCAGCGCCGGCTCCTGCGCGACGTTGGCCAGCACCCGCAACTCGATCTGGGAGTAGTCGGCGGAGATCAGCAGGTTGCCGGGAGCAGCCTCGAAGCAGCCGCGGATCTCGCGCCCAAGCGGCGTACGGATCGGCACGTTCTGGAGGTTCGGGTTGGTGCTGGAGAGCCGACCGGTCTGCGCGACCGCCTGCAGGAAGGTGGTGTGGATCCGAGACTCCGCGTCCACCAGCTGCGGCAGCACGTCCAGGTAAGTCTTTATCAGCGTCGAGAGCTCACGCCAGCGCTCGATCCGCGGCACGATCTCGTGTTCCTCCCGTATCGCCTGCAGCACGCGCGCGTCCGTGGAGAAGCCGGTCTTACCGCGACGCTTGCGTGAGAGGCCGAGCTTGACGAACAGGATCTCCCCCAGCTGCTGCGGGGAACCGATCAGAAACTCCTCGCCGGCGAGCTGAAAGATGTCGCGTTCGAGGTCAGCGATCTCCTTGCGGACGCGCTCGGCGACCTCTTCCAGCCGCGGCACGTTCAGGCGCACACCCGCCAGCTCCATCTCCCGCAGGACCGGGATGAGCGGCATCTCGATCTCGTTCATCACGGTCTCAAGGCCGCGCTTCTCGATCTCGCCGCGCTGCCAATTGGCCAGCGGGCCGAGCATCGCCGCCTCGCCGGCCGCACCGGACAGCGTGCTGGTCAGACCGCGCTCCTCGCAGAGCTCCGCCAGTGGGTAGCCGCGACGTGCGGGCTCGAGCAGATAGGCGGCGATCATCGTGTCGTGGGTCAGCCCGTCGGGCACCTGCCCAAGCGACTTGGCGTCGTGGGCTACCACCGGCTGACCGGCGCAGGCGGCTACCAGCTGCGCCGAGTCCTCGCAGCTTCCGGCGATCACCTTCCCGTCGGTGGCGACCGCGAACTCGCAGGCGCCGCCCTCCGCGAACAGGGCGCCCTCAGGCGCTTGTGCGGGGCGCACAGCGAGGTATAGCTCCTCGCCCTTGCACCTGGCGAGATCGGCGAGCGACCCTGTAACCAGGCGCGCCTGCACCTGCGCCGCCTCCACGGCCGGGACATCGAGCGCGCCATCGCCGAGCGCCTCTTCCAGCCGTCGCAGCGGATCGCGCAGCTCGTACTGGCGAAACACCTCCCGCACCCGTGAGCGGTCGGGCTCGGCGGCGATCTCCCCGGACGGGTCGAGCTCCAGCGGCACGTCTCGCCTGATCGTCGCGAGCTGCTTTGAGACGAGCGCGTCCTGCTCGTGCTCGCGCAGGTTCTCGCGGCGCTTGACGCCGCCGACCTCATCGATGTTCGCAAGCACCTGCTCCAGGCTGCCGAAGCGCTGGATCAGCTCGCTGGCCGTCTTCTCGCCGATCCCGGGGACGCCGGGGATGTTGTCGGAGGTATCGCCCTTGAGCCCGTAATAGTCGGGGATCAGCTCGGGTGCCAGCCCATAGCGGTCAATCACGGCCTGGCGATCGTAGGTCTTGGTCTCGGTGATCCCACGCGCGGTGGCCATCACCTCGATCAGGCCCTCAGGGTCGATCAACTGGAAGATGTCGCGGTCGCCCGTGACGACCGTGACCGGCACCCCTTGCTGCCGCGCCCGCTCGGCCAGCGAGCCGATCACGTCATCGGCCTCGAACCCCTGCACGGTGACGTTGCGATAGCCAAGCGCCTCCACCAGCGGCTCCATCGCGGGCCACTGCATCTTCAGCAGGTCCGGTCGCGAGCGGCGCTGCGCCTTGTACTCGGGATAGAGCTCGGTGCGCCCGGAGGTGCCGGCGTCCCAGACCACCACGGTGGGGCGCACGCCCTGCTCGGTGATCAGCTTCACGAGCATCGAGGCGAACCCGAAGATCGCGTTGGTCGGCTCGCCCGTCGAGGTCGCGATCGACTCGGGCAGCGCGAAGAAGGCGCGGTAGACGAGGCTTGGCCCGTCGATCAGCACGAGGCGTCGCTGCTCATCCTGCGTGGTGGCGCTCGGCGGCATTGCCGCACTCTACGACGCGGCGCAGACCTCGCGGCTGCTCGCCAAGGACTTGATGGGATGGGTCCTAAGCGAAGCAAATAACATGCGGACGTCTGGTCCAGACTGGTCTAACCGAGGAGATCCACAACAGTGAGCGCCACACCGAGCGCCCAATACAGACTCACGATCCGCGTCAAGCTCGACGAGGTACACGGAGCGCTGAGCGATGTGACCGCGGCAATCGCCGCCACCGGCGGGATGGTCGGCGCGATCGACCTGGTCGAGAGCGGCCCTGACGGCAGCGTGCGCGACATCGTGGTCGACGCGAGCAGCCAGGACCACTGGCGCGAGATCATCGACGCGATCGGCGCGCTGCCGGGAGCGCAGGTGATCGACACCACCGACCGCACTTTCTTGATGCACGTCGGCGGCAAGATCGAGCAGCACAACAAGCACCCCCTGAAGACCCGGGATGACCTCTCGATGGCCTACACCCCCGGCGTGGCGCGCGTCTGCTTGGCGATCGCCGAGGAGCCCGAAAGGGCATTCCAGTACACGATCAAGCGCAACACCGTGGCCGTGGTCTCCGACGGCACCGCAGTGCTCGGCCTCGGCGACATCGGCCCCGCGGCGGCGATGCCGGTGATGGAGGGCAAGTGCTGCCTGTTCAAGGAGTTCGCCGGCGTTGACGCCTTCCCGATCTGCCTGCAGACAAAGGACCCGGAGGAGATCGTGCGCACGGTCGAGCTGATCGCGCCCGCCTTCGGCGGCATCAACCTGGAGGACATCTCGGCGCCGAGATGCTTCGAGATCGAGGACGAGCTCAAGCGGCGTCTGGACATCCCTGTCTTCCACGACGACCAGCACGGAACCGCGGTTGTGGTGATGGCGGCGCTGATCAACGCGGCGAAGCTGACCAGCCGGCAGCTGAAGGACATCAAAGTGCTGGTGATCGGCCTGGGCGCCGCTGGCATCGCTGTCACGCGCATCCTGCGCCAGGCCGGCGTCAGCGACATCATCGGCGCCGACTCGAAGGGCGCGCTGCACGTCCAGCGCGAGGACTATCTTGACGGGTCGATGAGCGATATCAAGCGCTGGTTTGCGGAGGTCACCAACCCCCAGTGCCTCTCCGGCGCACCTGCCGACGTGATCGACGGCGCCGACCTGCTGATCGGACTCTCCGGGGCGCGCGCGCTGCCGGCCGATGCGCTGGCCAAGATGAAAGCCGAGGCGATGGTCTTCGCAATGGCCAACCCCAACCCAGAGGTCCATCCCGAGGAGGCGGCGCCCTACGCGCGAATCGTGGCCACGGGACGCTCCGACTACCCCAACCAGATCAACAACGTGCTCTGCTTCCCGGGCGTCTTTCGCGGCGCGCTCGACGTCAGGGCGCAGTCGATCACAGACTCGATGAAGATGGCTGCCGCGCAGGCGATCGCGAGCATCGTCGAGGAAAGCGAACTGCACGACGACTACATAATCCCCTCCGTCTTCAATCGCGACGTCGCGCCCGCGGTCGCCGCGGCGGTGGCCGAGCAGGCGCGGGCGACCGACACGGCAAGAGCCGGCCAGGAGGTCGGCTTCGCTCACGGCGACACGCCTGTGAGTACGCCGCCTGCCAGCGGCGGCTCGGGAGCCCTGGGGCGGATGTCCGCCCCGGACGCGAGCGCCGCGTAGGCCGGCGGCGGAAGGCTCGTTGATGAAGGTCGCGATCACTGGAGCCACTGGCCTGATCGGCCCGGCCGTGATCGCCGAGCTTCGCCGGCACGGCCCCGCCGAGATCACCTTGCTCTCGCGCGACCCGGAGCGCGCCCGCGCGGCGCTCGGGGACGATATGCAGGCAGCGCGCTGGTCGGCGCTGGAGGAGCCCGCGCCGGCCGATGCTCTGGCCGGCTGCGACGCAGTCGTGCACCTCGCCGGCGAGCCTGTCGCTCAGCGATGGAGCGCACGCGCAAAGCAGGCGATTCAGGACAGCAGAGTGATCGGCACGCGCAATCTGATCGCGGGCCTGGCAGCCGCGCAGCCGCAGCCGAGCGTGCTGATCAGCTCCTCCGCAATCGGCATTTACGGTCCGCGTCACGAAGAGCCGCTGGACGAGGAGGCGCCGCTCGGACACGACTTCCTCGCGCAGACCTGCACCGCCTGGGAGCAGGAGGCGCGGCGTGCCGGCGAGCTGGGCGTGCGCGTGGTGTGCATGCGCACCGGCGTGGTACTCGACGCTCGCGGCGGCGCGCTGGCGAAGATGCTGCCGCCCTTTCGGATGGGCCTTGGCGGGCCGGTCGCGGGAGGACGCCAGTACGTCTCTTGGATACATCTCGACGATCTTGCGGCGATGATCGTCACCGCGATCGAGCGGGAGTCCTGGAACGGGCCAATCAACGCGACAGCGCCAGAACCGGTCACCAATCAAGAGCTATCGCACGCGCTCGGCAGAGCTCTGCACCGTCCCGCGATCCTGCCTGTTCCCGGCGCCGCGCTGAGGCTGCTCTACGGCGAGATGGCCGAGATCGTCACCACCGGCCAGCGCGTGCTGCCGGCCAAGGCGCTCGTCCAGGGCTACCGCTTTCGCCATCCCCAGCTGCAGGAGGCGCTGGAGGCCGCGCTTTCCTAGAAGGTCTTTCAAGATAGGCGGTGCGGTCGGGGTGTGCCTGGGCCAAGCTGGGCGACGCGGGGCGGTGCAGCGCGTGCTGGTGGGACGTGCAAGCCGTCACGTGGCGATCCAGCGCCGTGTCCAGGTGCGCATCCGGGCGTGACGATCTTTTCGCAAGACCTTCTTAGGGTACGTGCTGGAAGTAGCGCGACCCGTCGGTCACGCTCAGCTGACGCCAGAAGACGGGCAGTCCGCCTGCAATGCGGTCGACGCCGTAGCTGGTGATCGTCGTTTCTCCGTCTGCGAGCACTGCGTAGCGGCCGAGGACCGAGTCCAGGGCGTGCGGGGCCAAGGCGCCCGCGACCACCGCGGCACGGTCGTTGCCATGTCTGCCCGCACGCCTGATCGCCGACAGCACCAGTTCCATCGCCGCGTATCCAAAAAGGCCATACGGCGAGGCGCCTTCGTGAAAGCGCCTTTCGATCTGCGTGAAGATGGGTTGCGCGGCGCCCGCGTAACTCGTGTCGGACAGCGCAGGCGATGTCAGATATGTCCGCTGTGCGGCCGCGCCGATCGCAGAGGCGAACGAAGTGTTTGCCATCGCGCTCACGCCGAGTAGCAGCAGACCTGGGTCGGCTGCGTGCATCTGCTGCCAGAGCGCGGCTGTGCCGGCACCAGAGTCCCCGTTGAGGAAGATCGCTTGCGCGCCGCTGCCGACCACCTGCTGCACGAGGCCGGTGAACCTCGTTTGCGCGCTTGCGCGGTCGAGTTCCACGGTCTGTTCGCCCATCACCTTGATGCCGGCGAGCCTTGCGTCGGAGGCCACTATGCTCGCCAGCGGCGCACCAAAGGGTTCGCCGTCTGCCAGCACGTAGAGAGAGCGAACGTCCAGCGCACGCATCAGGGCGATCTGCGCGGCCGCCTGCACCGCGTCGCCTGGCAGCAACCGGATGAAGTTGCGTTTGCCGGTGGGATAGAAGCGTTCGGGGTCGCCTTGGCCGGCTTCAAAGGAGGAGGTGAGCCCTACGTAGGGGCTCATCGGGCTGACCTGGAGGATGCCCGCCAGGTTGTTGGCCGGCAGCGATACGGCGGTGGCGCCGGAGTCGTAGTCGCCGATGTAGGCGATCGTGCGCGGATCCTTGTCCGCGATCTTCACGTTGGCCGCGGTGACGCTTGGGTCCCAGGTCCCCTTGGGCCCGGAGTCATCCAGCGAGACCAGATCGATGCGAAGGCGCCCGACGCGATGGTGGGCGTCAATCAGCGCAAGCCGCTCCCCGTCGAGGATCGCCTGCGACTCCGCCGCCAGTGGGCCGCGCATCGGCAGGCTGCTGTAGACGGTGAGGTGCCTGCCAACCGAGCTCGAGGCGTCAGAGTCGACCGCGCCGCCGCATCCCGCAAGCAGCGGCGTCAGGCAGGCGGCGAGCAGCGGCAGCAGCCAGCAGCGCGCCTGCACTCAGATTCAGCCGCGTCGCCCTGGCAGGTAGCCGACGATGATGCGCGCGGTGGCGCCGACCATGATGATCGCGAGCGAGAGCAGCGCCGAGTCCAAGCCGGAGTAGCCGAGCGCCCAGACAACGATCCAGATGACCAGTGCGCCCATCAGTGTCAGCAGGAATCCCATATGGGCGTGAATCCTATACCGCCAGCGCGGCGGCAAGCTCCGCCACCAGCGCGCCGACCGCCTGCGCCGGGTCATCGGCTTCGGCAGCCGCACGCACGAGCCTCGTGCCCACGATCACGCCATCGGCGCCGGCCTGCGCCGCCTGCAGCGCCTGCTGCGGCGTGGCGATGCCGAAGCCGATCGCGACCGGCACCGAAGTGCTCGCCTTCGCCCGCGCGACGATCTGCTCGAAGTGCTCGGAGAGCGCCTGCCGCTCTCCGGTCGTTCCCACTACCGAGACGGTGTATAGGAAGCCGGATGCCAGCGCGCCGATCGCACGCATCCGCTCCTGGCTGCTCGTCGGCGCGACCAGCGGCACCAGCGCGATCCCGTGCGCCTGACACGCTTGCCGCACCAGATCAGACTCCTCCAGCGGCAGGTCGGGCACGATCAGTCCGCTTGCGCCTGACTGCGCCAGGCGCTCCACGAACGCCTCCACATCGGGCGCGAAGACCATGTTCGCGTAACACATCAGAACGACCGGGACGCGGTCAGCGATCGTCCTTGCCACCTCCAGTACGCCGGCCAGGCTCGCGCCCGCCGCCAGCGCCTTGGTGGCCGCCTCGTGGATCACCGGGCCGTCGGCCAAGGGGTCGGAGTATGGGACGCCAAGCTCGATCACGTCCGCGCCATTCTCGGCGCAGGCGATGCCGATCCGCGCGGACTCCTGCAGGCTGGGGAAGCCGCCCATCAGGTAGGGCATCAGCGCAGCACGGCGGCCGGGCCGCTTGAAGGCCTGTGCGATCCGTTGTGCGCCATCGACTGCCTCCTGCGTTATGTCAGTCACGGGCAAGCACCTCGGCCAGATCCTTGTCCCCGCGCCCGGAGAGGCATATGAGGTCTAGCTCGCCGTCGGCCTGGGCGAGCGTCCAGGCGATCGCGTGGGCGGTCTCTAGGGCGGGGATGATCCCCTCCAGCCGCGTCAGCTCTCGGAATGCCGCCAGCGCCTGCTCGTCGGTGACCGCAACGTAGCGCGCACGACCGCTGTCGCGCAGGAAGGCATGCTGGGGGCCGGTGCCGGGATAGTCCAGGCCGGCGGAGATCGAGTGCGCCTCCACGATCTGACCCTCCTCGTCCTGCATCACCGCCGAGCGCGCGCCGTGCAGGATCCCGGGCCGGCCGCCGACGGTCAGCGGCGCGCCATGGCGAGGCGTGTCGATCCCGTCTCCCGCGGCCTCGACGCCGATCAGCTGCACCTGCTCATCCTCCAGGAAGGCGGTGAAAATACCCATCGCGTTGGAGCCGCCGCCGACGCAGGCGATCACCCGGTCGGGCAGCCTGCCCTCGCGCTCGAGCATCTGCGAGCGCGCCTCGTCGCCGATCACACGCTGCAGGTCGCGCACGAGTGCTGGGTAGGGCGCCGGGCCGACGACCGAGCCGATCACGTAGTGGGTGTCCTGCACGTTGGTGACCCAGTCCCTGATCGCGGCGGAGGTCGCCTCCTTCAACGTCATCGCGCCGGCGCTCACGGGTCGCACCTCCGCGCCAAGCAGCTGCATCCGCTGCACGTTGGGCCGTTGTCTGCGGGTGTCCTCCTGACCCATGTAGATCACGCAGCGCAGGCCGAGCAGCGCGCAGACGGTCGCGGTGGCCACGCCGTGCTGACCGGCGCCGGTCTCGGCGATGATCCGATCCTTGCCCATCCGCTTTGCCAGCAGTGCCTGGCCGAGCGCGTTGTTGAGCTTGTGCGAGCCAGTGTGGTTGAGGTCCTCGCGCTTGAGGTAGACGGGGCGCTCCAGACGCTGCGAGAGCCTGCCCGCGCGGTAGAGCGGCGTCGGGCGACCGGCGAAGTCGCGTAGCAACAGCGCCAGCTGCTGGCGGTAGCCGGGGTCCTCCCTGGCTAGGAGCCATGCCTGCTCGAGTTCGGCCAGCGCGGGCATCAAGGTCTCTGGCACGAACTGCCCGCCGTACTGCCCGAAACGATGCTCGACCGCGCTCACGCGGCGACCTCGACGCTCGCGCCGGCCACGGCGTCGAAGAACGCCTTCAGCTTCGCCTCGTCCTTGCGCCCGGGTGCCTCCTCGACACCGCTTGCGACATCGACGGCGAAGGGCCGCACGGTCGCGATCGCCTCCGCGACGTTCTCGCTCGCGAGGCCGCCACTGAGGATCAGCGGCACCTTCGAGCGCCGGCCCGTTAGCAGCGTCCAGTCGAACGTCGAGCCGGTGCCGCCGCGCAGTCCGCGATCGCCCTTCGCGTCAACCAGGTGGTAGTCGACGTGGAAGCGTTCGAGATCCTGCACGTCGCCGGGGCCTGAGACCTGCGCGGCCTTGCACACCTTCGCTCCCGTCCTGCGCGCCACCTCGGCGCAGAAGGAGGGCCCCTCGTCTCCGTGCAGCTGCACGATCGAGAGTTGCAGCTGCTCCGCGACGCTCGCAATCCGCGGCAGCGACTCGTTCACGAACACGCCCACGAGCTCCGCCTTACGCCGCAGCGCCTGCGAGATCGCCTGCGCCTGCTCCAGCGAGCACCGCCGGGGGCTTCGCTCATAGAAGATCATGCCCACCGCCCAGACGCCAAGCGAGACGGCCAACTCCGCGTCATCAAGACGCGTCACGCCGCAGATCTTCACCTTCGTGAACTCGGGCTGCTCCGCCATGCACGCAACGGTAGCGGCACGACGGGCGCGGCGATGCGCCGGCGGCCCTCAGCCTTCTTCCGAGCTACCGCCTTCGGAGGTGCTGGCGCTGGGATTGGAGTTCGGGCGCGCGGAGAGCGTGGCTTCCACGGTCTTCTGGCTGTATTTGCCTTCGCCGCTCGGCCGCAATAGTTCGACCTTGACTTTGTCGCCCGGTTTGTACTTGTCGATCAGTTCGCCGAGCTGTTCGGCGCTCTTGACCTTCGTCCCGGCGATGCCGACGATGATGTCGCCGCCGAGCGGGATCGCGCCGGCCTGTGTCTGCGCTTCGACGTCGCCGCCGTGGATGCCGGCCTTGGCCGCCGCGGTGCCCTGCTGGACTTTGGTCACCAGCGCGCCTTCCTTGACGGGCAGATTCAGCCCCGCGAGAGCCCCAGTGATCGAGATGGTTTCCACACCGAGGTAGGCACCGGAGACGGTGCCGCCTTTTTCGAGCTGCGGCAGCTGCTGCTTGGCGGTGTTGATCGGGACCGCGAAGCCGATGCCGATGTTGCCGTCGCTGCCGCCGCTGGTCTCGATCTGCGAGTTGATACCGATCACTTCGCCCTTGCCGTTGAGCAGCGGGCCGCCGGAGTTGCCGGGGTTGATCGGCGCATCGGTCTGGATCACGTTGGTGATTGTGAAGCCATTGGGCGAGGTGATGTGACGCTGCAGCGCCGAGACCACGCCCGTCGTCAACGTCTTCTCCAGATTGAAGGGGTTGCCGATCGCCAGCACCGGATCGCCTACCTGAACTGCGCTGGAGTCGCCGAGCTTGAGCGGGTGCAGGGTGAGGCCGTTGGTGGGGACCTTCAGCAGCGCGAGGTCGTCGGAGGGGTTCTTGCCGACCACCTTCGCTTCGACCGCAGCGCCGTTTTCTTTGAAGCTGACGGTGACCTTCACCGCGTTCTCCACCACGTGCCAGTTGGTGAGGATCAGGCCGTTGCCGTTGATTACGATTCCAGAGCCACTGTCCGTCCCGCGCTGGGTTTCGCCGAATGGGTTGAAGGGCGATTCGACCTTGCGCACGACCGAGGAGGAGACGTAGACCACACCCGGAGCGGCGTGTTCGTAGATCTCGTGCGGCGTGAGCGCCGTTCCAGAGTTGGAGGCGTTGGACGGCGCGATCGGCTGCGACTGGACTTCGGTGACCACCTTCGTGGTGCTTTTGCCGAGGTCCCCTGCGGCAGCGAGGACGCCGACGACAATGCCGGCGCCGATCATCGCGGAGATCAGTGGTAGGAAGAAGAGTCGCTTCATGTGGCAAGCAGCATGAGCGCCAGCGATGAAGGGGATCTAAAGCCGATCATCGGCGGTCCTAAAAGTTTGCGGGTGAGGTCGTCTCCGACACATTCGCGCGGGCACGATAGCGACGTCGGCGGGCAGGTCAAAAGGCCAGCAGCTCTGCAAGAGCAGCGGCCGGGTCATCGGAGCGCATCAGCGACTCACCCACGAGCACCGCGCTGACGCCGGCGTCCTGCAGTCGGCGCAGCTGCTCAGGTCTGCCAATGCCCGACTCGGAGACCACGGTCACATCGGCCGGCATGTGCTCCATCAGCATGAAGGTGCGCTCGACGTCGACCGAGAAGTCGCGCAGGTCGCGGTTGTTGACCCCGATGATCTGCGCCCCGGCGCCAAGCGCAACCTCCAGCTCCTGCCGGTCGTGCACCTCCACCAGCACGTCGAGCCCGACCGCGGCCGCATGCGCGTGCAAGTCGGACAGCTGCTGCGGCGAGAGTGCCGCCACAATCAGCAGCACAGCCTCAGCACCGGCTGCAACGGCCTCACGCAGCTGGAACTCGTCGACGATGAAGTCCTTGCGCAGAACGGGCAGCGCGCAGGCCTCGCGTGCGGCACGCAAGTCCTCTAGAGAACCACCGAAGTGCGGCCCCTCCGTGAGCACCGAGAGCGCGCTCGCGCCGCCGCGCTGGTACGCCGTAGCGGTCGCGGACACGTCAACCTCGGTGCGCAACTGACCGGCGGAGGGCGAGCGGCGCTTAATCTCGGCGATCACACCGATGCCCGGTCTCGCCAGCGCGTCCTTCAGACGGCCCGCCGGCGCCGCGGTTGGGCGATCGCTGTCCAGAGTCCCTGTGCGCTTGCGCTGCTCGACTTCGGCGCGAGTGCTCTCGATGATCGTTTCCAGGATGTTCATCGCGTGGCGGTGCTCACCGGCGCATGCCGGTGCGACGCCTCCACGTAGCGCTGTAGCGCCGCAGCGGCCCTGCCGTCGGCGATCGCCTCCCTGGCTGCCTCCACACCCTCGGCGATCGTCTGCGCTGCGCCGGCCGCGTAGATCGCCGCGCCCGCGTTGAGAGCCGCAAGGTCGGCTCTCGGCCCGGCTTGCCCCTCGAAGATCGCGATCGTGATCTCAGCGTTGCACTCAGGCGCGCCGCCCGCGACCTGCTCGATTTCCTCCGGGCCCAGCAGAGGCACGCCCACCTCCTCCGGGTGCAGCGTAAAGCGTCTGATCTGATCTCCGTTGACCTCCACGACCTCGGTAGGAGCGGAGGTCGAGACCTCGTCGATGCCGTCCTGGCCGCTGACCACCAGCGCGCGCTGCGTGCCGAGCATTGCCAGCGCACCCGCGATCGTGTCGAGAAAACCCGCGTCCGCGACCCCGATCAGCTGCCGCGGCGCGCCGGCAGGATTGGTGAGCGGTCCAAGCAGGTTGAAGACCGTCCGCACCGCCAGGCCGCTTCGCACCGGGACTACGAACCGGGTCGCGGCATGGTGCGCAGGAGCGAACATAAAGCCGAAGCCGGCCTCCTCGATGCAGCTGGCCACCTGCTCGGGGCCGAGGTCGATGCGCGCGCCGAGTGCCTCCAGCAGATCCGCTGAACCCGAGAGCCCGGTCGCGGAGCGGTTGCCGTGCTTGGCCACGCCGCAACCGGCGCCGGCGGCAATCAGCGCCGCCGTGGTGGAGACGTTGAACGTGCGTCTGCCGCCTCCTGTGCCAGCGGTGTCGAGCAGATCCTCGCGCTGCACCGGGACCGCTGCGGCGAGCTCACGCATCGTGCGCGCAAGCCCCGCCAGCTCCTGCACCGTCTCCCCCTTTGTGCGCAGCGCGATCAGGAAGGCGGAGATCTCGATCTCCGAGGCCTGCCCGTGCATGATCTCGGCAAGCACCTCCGAGGTCTGCTCGCTGGTCAGATCGCGCCGGGAAGCCAGCGCGTCGATCGCCTTGGTCAGCACCGGATTTGGCATCAGCGGCCGGTTCGGTTCAGGAAGTTCGCCAACAGCTCGTGGCCGTGCTCTGTCAGCACCGACTCGGGATGGAACTGGACGCCCTCTGCCGGCAGCTCCCTGTGGCGCAGCGCCATCAGCACGCCGCCGCCGGTGGCCGAAGACTCCAGGCAGTCGGGCAAGTGTTCATCGACCACGATCGAGTGGTATCGACCGACCGTCAGCGGGCAGGGCAGACCGCTGAACAGCGTGCGCCCGTCATGCGTCACGGTGGTGGCCTTGCCGTGGATCGGTTCGTGCAGACGCACGGTGCCGCCGAAAGCCTGCGCCATCGACTGGTGCCCGAGGCAGACGCCGAGCGTGGGAATCCCCGCTTCGGGCATCCGCCGCGCCGTCTCGATCGAGATGCCCGCCTTCTCCGGAGTGCATGGGCCGGGCGAGATCACGCAGCGATCGAACCCACGCGTAAGCAGTTCATCCACGGTGGCGCGATCGTTGCGAACCGTCTCCACCTCCGCGCCCAGCTCGCCCAGGTACTGCACCAGGTTGTAGGTGAAGGAGTCGTAGTTGTCGATCATCAGAACGCGCATGGTCTTTTAGCGGTTGGTTTGACGGGCACGTAGGGCAAGCTGGACAAGGACGCAGTGAGCGTGGCGTACTCGGCACGCAAGCGAGCGAGGACGCAGTCCAGCGCCGCCATACGTGTTCGTCATGGCCACTCCGGCTGCTCCAGCGCCAATTCGATCGCCCGCAGCACCGCCTTGGACTTCGCCACCGACTCCTCGTACTCGTAGTCGGGCCTTGCTTCGGCCACGGTGCCCCCGCCGGCCTGGATGGAGGCGATTCCGTCCTTGACGACCACCGTCCTGATGTGGATGCAGGTGTCCAGATCGCCGTTGTAGGAGAGGTAGCCGATCGCGCCGCCGTAGCCGCCGCGCTTGATCGGCTCGAGCTCATCGATGATCTGCATCGCCCTGACCTTTGGCGCGCCCGAGAGCGTGCCCGCCGGAAGCACCGAACGCAGTGCGTCCATCGCACTCACGTCCTCGCGCATGGTTCCGCTCACCGAGGAGACTATGTGCATGACATGCGAGTAGGTCTCCACCGACATCAGCGTGTCGACCTTCACGCTGCCGGCCTCACAAACCCTGCCGAGATCGTTGCGGCCGAGGTCGACGAGCATCACGTGCTCGGCGCGCTCCTTCGGATCCTCCATCAGCTCGCGCGCGATCCGCTCGTCGGCCGCCGCGTCGGCGCCGCGTGGGCGGGTTCCCGCGATCGGGCGGGTGCTCACCTGCCTGCCGGTGACGGTGAGAAGCGGCTCGGGGCTCGCGCCCGCGACCTGGAAGTCGCCGAAGTCCAAGAAGTACATGTAGGGACTGGGGTTTACCGCGCGCAGACCCCTGTAGATCGAGAACGCCTCCACCGGGCTCGGCGCCGAGAAGCGCTGGGAGGGCACGACCTGAAACGCGTCGCCGGCGTAGATGTACTCGACGATCCGACTGACCATCGACTCGAACTGCTCACGCGGCATGTTCGACTCGAACTGCGGCATCGTGCGAGTGGACGCATCGAACGATGCGGCCGCTGGCACAGGACCGGCGAGGGTATCTCTGATTTCGGCGATCGTCGCCGAGGCGGCCTCGTAGGCTTGCTGCAGCGATTCACCCTGCGTTAGATCGACGTTGGCAAGGATCGTGACCGTGTGTTTGAGATGGTCGAAGATGACCAGCGCGTCAGAGAGCATCAGCGCCATGTCGGGCAGACCGAGTGGGTCGGGCTTGGGCTCGCCAAGTGGCTCGACCGTGCGCACGAGGTCGTATCCGAAGAAACCGACGGCGCCACCGGCGAACGGCGGCTGGGCGGCGCCTCCGCCCAGGTCGAGATCCGCCTGCTTGAAACGAGCCGCGGCCTGCGCGGCCAGCGCGTAGGGGTCACCGCCGTCGGCCAGCGACCAGCGCAGCACCTGCCGCGGGCGCACGCCGATGAACGACCAGCGCCCTACGCTGCCGTGCTCGGCCGACTCGAGCAGGAACGCCGGCTGATCGGGCGCCAGGGCGCGTAGCTTCAGGAATGCCGAGACGGGGGTCTCGCAGTCGTCGATGAAGCTGTGGTGGATGGGCAGCAGGTTGGGGGCGTCGTTGGCCGGGCTCTGCGCGAGCAGCGCCTGCGCCTGCTCCAAAGACGGAGCCAGGACGCTCACCGGCTCTCACCATCCGCACGCTCAATCAGCACCGCGAGCGCGTCGCTGAGTCGGCGGCTACGGCTGTGCAGCAGCACGAGCAGGTGGTAGAGCACGTCCGCGGCCTCTTCGTCCACACGCAGGTCGCTCTCCTCCCTCGCCGCTCTGGCGACCTCCTCGGCCTCCTCCATCACCTTCTCGCCGATCAGCGGCGGATCATCGAGAAGCTGCACGGTGTAGGAGCCCTCGGGGCGCTCCGTAGCGCGGCTTTGGAGTGTGCGCTCGAGTGCCGGCAGCATCTCGGCTGCCTCGATGGCGCGCTCGCCAATCTGGTTGTGAAAGCAGGTGCGTTGCCCGGTATGGCACGCCGGGCCTGCGGGCGCCACGAGCGCGAGCAGGCAGTCGCCGTCGCAGTCCAGGCGCAGCGAGCGGACGGTCATCGTGTTTCCGCTGCTTTCGCCCTTGCGCCAGAGCTCTTTGCGCGAGCGGCTCCAGAGGTGCAGTTGGCCGGTGCTCCGGGTGAGCTCGAGTGCCTGCTCGTTCATGTAGGCAAACATCAGCACCTCCCCGGACTCACAGTCCTGAGCAATGCACGGCAGCAGCCCGTGCTCGTCGAAGACGGGTGAGGTGAGTGTCGGGTTCTCGGCAGCGGCGCTATGCATCGATCGGATTGTAGGTTGCCTGCATGCAAGGACTGCTCGACCGCAGGCTGGTGATCGTCACCGGCAAGGGCGGGGTCGGCAAGACGACGATCGCAGGAGCGCTCGGCTTGGCCGCGGCGCGGCGCGGCACGAGGACGCTCGTGCTCGACACGACCGGGGCTTCGGCGCGGCTGCGAAGCCTGTTCGGCGGGCAGGATGTTCCGCGGCGGCTTGCGCGGGAGGCCGACGGGGGCGGGGGCCCCCCAGTCCAACTGACCGATGGTCTCTGGAGCGACTCGATCGATCCCGACCGGGCGCTGCTTGAGTGGATGCAGTCGCTGGGCGGTCGTGTGCCAGCTCGGATGCTGGCTTCCAAGGCTAGCTTTCAATACTTCGCAGCCGCGGCGCCGGGCGGCAAGGAGCTGGTCTGCATGGCCAAGGTCTGCGAGCTGGCGGGGCTGAGCGCGCGCAGCGACTACGACCTGGTGGTGCTGGACGCGCCGGCCACTGGTCACGCACTGGCGATGCTCGCCTCGCCGCGGACCTTCGCCTCGATCGCCCGCGTGGGGCCGATCGCTGCACAGGCGCAGCGCATCCAGGAGATTCTGCAGGACTCTGCTCTGACCGGCTATCTCGCGGTCGCGCAGGCCAGCGAGATGGCCGTGACCGAGACGCTCGATCTGCAGCATGAGCTCTCAGAGCAGCTCGACGTGGAGCTTGCCGCAGTGATCGTCAACGCGACCATGCACCGCCGTTTCACCGGCGAGGAGCTCGAGCGCATAGAAAGCTTGCGTGGTCAGGACCAGGCCTCGGCGCGCAACCGGCTGGCCGCGGCGGCTGCCGCGGCCGCGCATGCGGCACATGCACGTACGCGCTTTCAGCACAGCCAGGTGGCGCGGCTGCGCCGGCACGGTCTGAGCGTGCTGCAGGTGCCGTTCGTGTTTCAGAGCGACCTCGACCGGCGGGCGCTGGAGAAGATCGCCGATCGCCTGGGGCAGATGCTCTGAGGAGCGGCGGCCCGGCACGACGGCCGCGCGCCAATGGGGTCCTCAGCCGATCCCGAGCCGGTCGAGCAGCGCGTCGTCGGCGCGCCAGTCGCGGCGGACGCGGACCCCGATCTCCAGGTGCACGCGGTCTCCGAGCTCACGCTCGATCTCGCGCCTGGCCGCAATCCCGATCGCCTTGACCATGCGGCCGCCGGCGCCGACGAGGATCCGCTTCTGAGACTCGGTCTCCACCCAGATCGCCGCGGCGACCTTGGTCACGCCGTTGTGCATCTCCTCGACGTCCTCGATCAGCACCTCGACGGCGTGCGGGAGCTCTTGGAAGGTGCGCCTGATCACAGCCTCGCGGATCAACTCGGCCAGCAGCTGGTCGCGCGGCTGGTCGGAGCGTTCCCCGGGCTCGAAGAGGAATGGCCCCCTGGGCATCAGCCCCAGCAGATGCTCTGTGAGCGCTTGCACGCCCTCGCCGGTGCGAGCCGATATCGGGAAGACCTCCGCGCCCGGGTGCAGCTCGGCGGCGGCCGCCAGCGCCTCCGCGGTGTGCGCTCTGCCCAGACGGTCGATCTTGTTGACGGCGATCACGACCGGCCGGCCGATCTGGGCCAGCTCGCCCGCGATGAAGCGATCCCCGGGGCCAACCCCCTCCCTGGCGTTGATCAGCTGCAGCGCAGCATCTGCGCCCTGCAACTCCTGCTCGACGCGATAAGCCATCCTGCGCGTCAGCGGGTCGCGTGGACGCTGGACGCCCGGAAGGTCGACGAAGACGACCTGGCGCTGCCCGGCAGTGAGCACGCCCCTGATCGCGCGCCTGGTCGTCTGTGGACGGTCGGAGACGATCGCGATCTTGCCGCCGACGATCGCGTTGAGCAGCGTGGACTTGCCTGCATTCGGGCGACCGGCCAACGCAAGCATGCCGCAGCGGGTCATGTGCGGGCGGCGCTCGAGCGCGCGTGGGCGCTCAGGATCTCCACCTGGGTGGCGAGCATCTGGCCCTGGTCGGTCTCGTGATCCATACCGAGCAGGTGCAGGACCCCGTGAACGATCGCCTCGCGCAGATCGACCGTGCGCTCGGGGCAGATGACCACATCGCCGAGCTCGCGTTCGACGCCGTCCTGGGCCTCCAGTTCGTCGATCGGGAAGGAGAGCACGTCGGTGGGGCCGGCCTTGCCGCGGTGTTCCTGGTTGAGCTGCGCAATCCTCGCGGAGTCCACCAGCTCGATCGCCAGGTGCCCATCGCTCACGCCCACGCGGGCTGCGGCGGCGCGGCAGAGCGCGGCGATCTCCTGCGCCCCGGGCGCGCCGGGCGCATGCGCCAAACCGAACACCTCGACTTCCACCGACATCGACGCCGTCAGCCGTCCCGTCGCCCGGCGGAGCCCTTGCCGTTACGATCAGCGCCCGTCGCGGAGTGGGCGTCATATGCCTCGACGATGCGCTGGACGAGCTTATGCCGGACGACGTCATCGCCGCCGAAGCGCACGAACTCGATCCCCTCGACGCTGTTGAGCACTTCGGCCACAGCGATCAGGCCCGAGCGCTGCTCAGGCGGAAGGTCAACCTGGGTGATGTCTCCCGTGACGACCATCTTGGAGCCGAATCCCAGGCGCGTGAGGAACATCTTCATCTGCTCAGGCGTGGTGTTCTGCGCCTCGTCGAGGATCACGAAGGAGTCATTAATGGTGCGTCCGCGCATGTAGGCCAGCGGCGCCACCTCGATCACCCCGCGCTCAAGATGCTGAGAGACCTTCTCCGGGTCAATCATGTCGTGCAGCGCGTCGAAGAGCGGGCGCAGATAGGGGTCGACCTTAGCCATCATGTCGCCCGGCAGGAACCCCAGCCGCTCCCCCGCCTCCACGGCCGGACGGGTGAGGATGATCCTGTTGACCTCATGCCGCGCGAGCGCCGCGGCCGCCATCGCGACCGCCAGGAAGGTCTTGCCCGTGCCGGCCGGCCCGATCCCGAAGGTGATCGTGCTTGAGCGGATCGAGTCGACATAGCGCTTCTGGTTGACCGTCTTTGGCGCCACACGGAGGCTGCGGTGTCTCCAGACGACGTCCTCCAGCACGCTCGCCGGAGACTCATGGTGATCGAGCGCACCGGTCACCGCCGCGATCGTCCCCGGGCCGATCTGGTGACCGCGCTCGATCAGCTCCGAGAGCTCGCTGACCACGCGCTGGCCGGTGCGCATCTCGCGCTCCTCGCCGTCGAGTGTGAGCAGGTTGCCACGCAGGAAGACCTTGCATTGGAGGTGCCCCTCCAGCGCGCGCAGGACCGCATCCTGGCTGCCCGCCAGCTCGGCGGCGACCTCGTTGGGCAGCTCGATCTGGGTCTTCATCCGCCGGCGATCACCTGAGCAGCGTCTCCTTCACAAGCTCAGATACCCGCTTGCCCTCCGCGCGACCGTCGATAGCGGCCATCGCGCTCTTCATCGCAACGCCCATCTCCTTGACGCCCTGGGCGCCGCTGTCGGCCACCGCCTGCTCGACGATCTGCCTCAGCTCCTGCTCGTCGAGCTGCGCCGGCAGGTATGAGCCGATCAGCTCGGCCTCGGCTCGCTCGCCGGCCTCGAGATCAGAGCGTCCGGCATCGGCGTAGGCCGCAGCCGCCTCCAGGCGCCGCTTGCGCTCGCGACGCAGGACCGCGAGCTCGTCGGCCTGACCGTCCTTCTGCGCCTTCTGCAGCTCGGAGAGCATAAGGCGCAGGGCGGTGAGCCGCTCGCGCTGCTTCTCACGCATCGCCTGCTTGACATCTGCCTGAATCTGCTCGTGCAGGCTCATACGCGCCCGCCTGCGCGGAGCGTCCCGTCGATCCCGATAGATCCAAGCGTTCTCATCGACGTTCAGGATACGCCGCGCACGGGTCGCCTTCCACGGCTTCTCGTGACTTTCGTGTCGAGACGGCAGGCCATCGAAGACACTTGGCCCGTGACGCCGGCTCATACGACGCTCCGCGCCCCACCCGCCGAAGGGCGATTCGCTGTGCTGTTTGGATTCTCACAAAATGTCGCTTGACAATAACTGTCGGCGTTATTTTTAACACCATTCTTGCTTGCGGTCGCAGGCACAGCGTCATGTACGCCCAAGACTCGGCGACGCCACTCCAATGTCAAACGAGCGACCCAAGCCATCCCGCCAGCTGGGAAGGCCCCAAAAACCAGAGCCCGCCGGGGAGGGACGCGGGGCACCTATGGTCGGCGTCCTGGAAGCGGAACCAAGCCTTGGATCCCATCTGGATCCAAGCAGCATGCTTGCCGCCAAGCGGGAGGCATTTGCGCCCCTGCTCAGTCTCGACCGCGGCAAGCTGGACTGGGAGAAGATCCCTATGGAGGCCGGCCACTCGCTCGGCATGCTGGTACTGGAAGGCATGCTCTCCAGACGCCAGGACGTGGGCGATCTCACGTTCGTCGAGCTGCTCGGCGAAGGGGACCTGCTGCGACCCTGGAGCGCGGAAGAGAGCACGACGCTGGCCAGCGCAGCGAGCTGGCGCGTGATGGCGCCGACGCGGATCGCGATGCTGGATCGCGATTTCGCGCTTCGCACCCGCCACTGGCCTGAGATCGCCGCCGCACTGCTGGAACGCTCCAGCCTGCGCTCGCGCGCGCTTGTGATCACGCTCGCCATCCATGGTGCGGTGCGGGTGCGGGATCGGCTGCTGCTGACACTCTGGCACCTGGCCGACCGGTGGGGGCACGTCACGCCGCGCGGCACGGTGCTGCCGATCGCGCTCACTCACGAAAGCCTGGCCCAGCTGATCGGGGCGCGCAGGTCTCCTGTGACCGTCGCGCTCGGCGAACTACGTCGCGAGGGGCTGGTGCGCCGCGAGCCGCGCGGAGTGTGGCTGCTGAGCGGCGAGCCGCCGCTCCAGATCGCGCTGCGGGCCGGCAAAGCGGGCGGATAGGCTGCCTGCATCGACGCAGAGCGCCACTCCCTGTTCTCAGATTCGATGCTTGCCGGCGAGGTCGCGATCGTCACCGGCGGCGGCTCCGGACTTGGGCGCCAGGCGGCGCTGGAGCTGGCCGCCTGCGGTGCTCGAGTGATCGTCTGCGGCCGGCGCGAGGAGCCGTTGCGCCAGACAGCGCAGCTGGACCCGCGCGGGTTGATCGAGACACAGGTCTGCGACATCAGAGAGGAGGAGCAGGTCGACCGGATGATCGATGCGGTGCTTGCACGGCACGGGCAGATCGATCTGCTAATCAACAATGCCGGCGGGCAGTTCCTTGCACCAGCGGAGTCGATCACACCGAAGGGCTTTCGGACCGTGATCCGGCTGAATGTCGAGGGCACGTGGCTAGTCACACATGCGGTCGCAACCAAGGCGATGATCCCCTCGGGCCGCGGCGGCAAGATCTTCAGCGTCACGCTCTCGCCCCACAACGGCATGCCCGGGATGGCCCACTCGGGCGCCGCGCGCGCAGCGGTGGAGAACCTGATGCGCACGCTCGCAATCGAGTGGGCGCGCTTTGGCATCCGCCTGCTGGCGATCGCGCCCGGCCAGTTCGCCACGCAAACATTGCTGACTAAGTACCCGCAGGCCATCGTCGATCGTCTCTCAGAGACAATTCCGGCGGGTCGCCTGGGCACCGCGCAGGAGTTCGCTTCGCTGGTCGCCTACCTCGCCTCGCCCGCTGCCAGCTTCATCACCGGGACCGTGATCACGATCGACGGGGCCCGCGATGATTGGCTCGGCCGCTGGCCACCCACGCAGGCAAGCGACGAGCAGGGGCAACCGCTGAGCGAGGAGCGCCGCCAGTGACGCTCGCAGGCCATCCCCGCAAGCCAATAACCTGAGGGCATGATGCAACGCCCTGCAGCCTTCGCTGCCCTCTGCAGGGGCGCGCAGGCGAGATGAGCGCCTTGCCCGACGGGCAAGCCGCGCTGCGCCTCTACGAGCAGGCTCTAGCGCCTTTCCTGCAGGATGCGGCCCGGCTGCGACCGGCGGCCGGCGAAGTGATCGATGCGCACACGCATCTCGGCCTGGACGAGGACGGGCGCTCGCTTGACCTGGAGGGTCTGATCTCGATGCTGGATGCCGCGCAGGCGCGCCGGGCGTGCGTCTTTCCGCTGCACGACCCGGAGCGGCGCCCATCCTACAGCCTGCCCAACGACCGGGTACTGCGATGGGCAGGCGAAAGCGACGGCAGGCTCGTACCTTTCTGCCGTCTGGATCCCGCCGAAGACCCGCTCACGGAGGGAGCACGCTGCATCGAGGCCGGCGCACGCGGCATCAAGCTGCATCCCCGCGCACAAGCGTTCGACTTCAGCGGCGCTCAGATGCAGGGGATATTCGCGCTCGCCGAAGAAGCCGGCGTCCCGATCCTGATCCATGCCGGCAGAGGCCTGCCGCCGCTGGCCGAGGCGCTCGTCGACCTCGCGCTCAAGCATCCCGGAGCGACGCTGATACTCGCCCACGGGGCGATCTGCGATCAGGGCATCATCACCGCGCGTCTGGCCGACCACCCCGCCGCGCTCTACGACACCTCCTGCTTCTTCCCCATCGATGTGATCGAGCTGCTTGCGCGAGTGCCGGCCGAGCGCGTGGTCTTCGCCTCCGACCCGCCCTACGGCGCAACCGCGCCGGGCCTGTATCTCGCGCTGCGTGTCGCGGCACAGGCTGGACTCGACGAGCAGGCGCTACGCGGGGTGCTCGGGGAGACGATGGCCGCCCTGATCGACGGCGATGAGCTGCCGGCTCCCACCGAGCGCCGGCGCCCCGGAGCGATCGCGCTATCGGGCCGCCTGGCGCGTATCTATGGGTATGCGAGCCTCGCCGGCCCGGCGCTATTCGGCGGCGCCGCCGAGCAGGCGCTCGCAATGATCGAAATGGCGCTCGCAGCCTGCCGGCTGCCAGACGGCGCCGCCGAGCAGGCGCCAGACTACGAGCGTGTGGCGCTCTCCGTGATCCACCCGGCGCTCGAGGCCACGAACGTGCTGCTGTCGGGCAGCGACGGGTCACAGACGAGAGTCAGAGCAGCGATGGATCTGCTGTTTCGCACGATCGCGCTTGCCGCGACGGCGGTGCCTGACGCCGAGGCTGTGCAGGCGCTCCAGAGCATTGGCACCGGCCAGCTCAGCGCCTGAGTACCCGCTGGGATCAGTGCACAGGCTGCGTTGAGAGCCACGAGGCCGCCCATTCGCCCTCGCTCAGGCGCAGGCGCTCAAAGAACCCATGCTGCAAGGCCAGCGCCTGCACAACCTCATCGGTCTCCTGGCGCAGAAGACCGCTGATCACGAGGTGATCCGGCGCCTGCTCGATGCGCTCGGAGAGCTCCAGCAGCAGCGGACGTAGCAGGTTGGCGAGCACCGTCGTGCCCTGCAGCGACGGCAGAGAGTCCCGGCGCAGGTCAGAGCGCGTGACGTCGAGTTGCACTGCGTTGATCTGTGCGTTCTCCCAGGCGGCACGCACGCTCTCCGGGTCGTGGTCGAGCGCGACCACGGGCGCGAATCCGAGCTTGGCGGCCGCGATCGCGAGCACACCCGAGCCGGTGCCAATATCCACAAGCGAGCCCTGCACCCCTTCGGCGCGGAGCTGCTGCAGCAGGCAGAGACAGAGCTTGGTCGTGGCATGCGCACCGGTGCCGAACGCCTGCCCGGGGTCGATCACGATCTCCTGGGCCTGCTCGCCAGCCAGGCTCGGCTCCCAGGGCGGTCGCAGGCGCAGCGCGGGTGCTCTTCCACTGGCTGGCGCAGCCAGGCTGACCGGCCGGTGGAAGAGCTTCCAGCGCTCCTGCCAGTCGTCTGCCACCTCGCTCGTGCTCACCTGCACGAGCGCTCCCCCCACGCTCGCCTGCAGCGTCGGCAGATCCGGCAGCTCGCCCGGCGCGCCGTAGACGGCGTACTCCACCGTCTGATCGTCGTGCTCGACCTCCTCCACCCCGCTGGGTGCAAGCTCGAGCAGATCGGCCAGCGCGATCTCGGCCTGCTCGCGTCTGACCCGCAGCGCAAGCCTGATCACGAGTGCCCGCGCAGCGCGCGCCGCACCTTGGAGAGCACCGATTCCTCGGAGCGCAGGTTCTCTTCGGTGAGAGTCGCGTTCAGGCGTCGCATCAGATCGCGCTGCTCCTCGCTCAGCCGCCGCGGGACCACCACGTCGAGCAGCACCCGCAGATCCCCCTTGCGTCCGCGCCGCAACTCCGGCATGCCCTGCCCGCGCACAGTGACGATCTCGCCCGGCTGCGAGCCCGCCGGAACCTCGATCTCCATCTCTCCGTCCAGCGTGGGAACCTGCATCGCGCCCCCGAGCGAGGCGAGCGGCGCGGGCACCGAGAGCGCCGTTACCAGATCGTCGCCTTCGCGCAGGAAGCGCTCGTCGGACCTGACGCGGACGAGCACGTAGAGGTCGCCTGGGCTCGCGCCTGCCTCGCCGGCGTGGCCGCGGCGGCCGATCCTGATCCGCTGGCCATCTGCGATGCCCGCGGGCACCTCGACGCTCAGGGTCTGCCTGGCGGCCTTGCGGCCCCGTCCGCGACACGGCCGGCAGGGCTGGCTGGCAAGGCGCCCGTCGCCGTGGCAGGTGTCGCAGACCACAGTGCGGACCATCTGCCCGAATGGAGTGCGGGTCACGCCCTGAAGCTGGCCCGATCCGCCGCAGCGGTTGCAGGTCTCGATCGGCGTGCCCGGCTCCGCGCCATTGCCACGGCAGTGCTCGCAGACCTCGACCGCGTCATAGGCGACCTCGACGTGCTTTCCTTGCGCCGCCTCGATCAGCTCGATCTCGACCGATACGGCGACGTCGCCGCCGCTCGCAGGACCAGAGCGCCCGCCGAACTGGCCACCGAAGAACGCGTCGAAGAGATCGCCGATCGAGCCGAAGGAATCGAAGTTCGGAGCAAAGCCCCCGGAGCGCAGACCTTCGTGGCCGTAGCGGTCGTATGTGGCTCTGCGATCGGCGTCAGAGAGGATCTCGTAGGCCTCGGCGGCCTCCTTGAACTTGTCCTCGGCCTGCGGGTCGTGGGCGTTGACATCCGGGTGCAGTTCGCGCGCCAACCGCCGAAAGGCCTTCTTGATCTCCTGCTCGGAGGCATCGCGGCGGATGCCGAGCACCTCGTATGGGTCGCGTGGGGTCGATGTCGTGCTCATAAGAGGGGAGCCGCGAGCTAGTGCTCTGCGTAGGCGTCTTCGACGAAGCGGGAGAGCTCGCGCGCGGCCTCCCTCACGGTAGCGATGGCTCCCGCGTAGTCCATGCGCACCGGCCCGATCAGCGAGACAGCGCCGAGCTTTCGCTGCGCCAGCCCGTAGCTCGCCGCCACCACGGAGAAGGGCCGCATCGCCGGGATGTCGTTCTCCTGTCCGATGCGCACGTAGACGTCGGTGCTGGAGAGGGCGGAGCGAAGCAGGTTGAGCAGCGCCACACGCCGCTCGAGCAAGTTCATCAGCTCATTGATCTGGGCCACGTTCTCAAACTGCCCGGCGCTGAGCAGATGGCTTGCGCCCTCGACATAGAGAGCGGTGTCGGCCTCCATCGGCGGCTCCTCAAGGAACGCGGGCGCAAGGCGCATCAAGAACTCGCGCTCCACATCGCCGAGCCCGTCGTCGAGCAGCCGCTTGTGCAGCATGCGCGCTCCCACACCGACGCCCTCCAGGCGCTCGTTGAGGTACTCCCCGGCCCAGTTGACCAGCCCGACGTCGACCGGCCGATCGAAGGTCACGATCATCTTCGAGACGCTGCCTGTCGAGGTGATGATCACCACAGCGACCACCTGGGGCTGCAGGGCAATCACCTCCACGTGGCGGATCTTGGCCATGTCCAGCAAAGGAGCGGATACGACGGCCAGCAGGCTGCTGACCTGGGAGAGCGCCTCGGTGGTGATGCGGATTGCGTCCTCCACCTCATGGCGCACGAGTGAGACGCCGAGGTGCCGGGCGGGCTCCAGAGCCTTGCCCGATGCGAGCATCTGATCCACGACGTAGCGCCGGCCCGCGTCGGTGGGCACCCGTCCCGCCGAGGTGTGGGGGTGGGTGAGCAAACCCTGCTCCTCGAGCAGCGAAAGCTCGTTGCGGACGGTCGAAGGGCCACAGTCTAGGCCCGGATTGGCGGCGATCGCCCGCGATGCGACCGGCTGCCCCGTTTGGACGTGCGCATCGAGAACCGAGCACAGGATCCGCTCCTGGCGAGGGGTCAACATACTTGGATTCTAGGAGTGCCTATCAAGAGGCGTGTGCGGCTGAGGTGGTCGAGAGTCGAGTGGAGCGCGGACGCAGGAGCGAAGGCGTAGCGGAGCTACGTCGAGCTCCGAGGACAAAGCTCCGCGAAGGCTATCGGCCGCATCCAGACGTGCACGCATCTTGCTAGGCGCTCCAAGAGCAGGCCCGGGAGGCCGAGCGCGCGGAGCAGGCCCCAACGGCAGGCTCGGCCAACCGAGCTTGCGTCTCAGAGCTCCAGCTCCGCCTCTGCGTTGCGAATGATCCGCTTGCCGGCCTGCTCGGCCTCCGTCTCCACAATCACTCGGCTATCGCCAGCCTCGCGCACGGTGCCGGTGACCACGATCTCCTGCTCAGGCACACCCATACCGCGGAACTGGACCGAGAGCCGCTTGAGATGCTGCGGTCCGCCGGCGGCTTCTGTCTGCGCCCTGGCAACCTGGGCCATGCTCCAGAGCCCATGCAGGATGCGCCCTGGCAGGCCGACCGCTTTGGCGAACTCCTCGTCGATGTGAATCGGGTTGAAGTCCCCGGAGGCGCCCGCATAGCGGACGGTGAGGTACTTGTCCGGCGTTACCTTCAGCTCGGGGATCTGATCGCCCACGTTCAGGTTGGCCATTTCGCTCACACTCCTCGCACGATGTTGGTCCAGGTACCGCGGCAGACCTCCTCGCCACGCTGGTTGGTGGAGACCGACTCGAAGACGTAGTAGCCGCGGCCATCGTCTTCGCGGATCTCCTTCACGCTGGCTACGGTCGAGATCTCATCTCCGGCCACGACCAACGGGCCCCACTGGAAATCCTGCCCCCCGTGCACCATCAGCGCGAAGTTCAGTTCGATCTCTGGATCGAACAGCGCCGGGCCGACAGCGGGTGAGCTGTAGACGACTGCGAACATCGGCGGCGCCACGACGTCGGCATACCCCGCCGCTCGCGCGGCATCCACGTCGAGATGGACCGGGTTGCTCTCGCCCACGGCGAGCGCGTACTCCTTGATCTTCTCGCGACCGACCGCGTAGCGGGTGGGCGCGTAAGCCTTGCCTACGGCTTTGGTGTTGACTGGCACCGCGATGGACTCCTTGCGCGTTGGACGCTTCCTCGGACTGCGACGCTCACTCCCCTCCATCCGCCTTCGTCCCGAAGCCGGGCACCGTCGGAAGGAGAAGGCGCGTGACGATCGCCGCGGCGGCGGAGTTTACGCGGCCGGCCCCCGACGGGCCGGCCGCGTCAGAATCGGCGCCCCGAAGGCGTCCTCTCAGAAGACCACCTCGGCACCGGCGCCGGCGCCGAGCAGATCGCCCTCCTGCATGTCCGACTCGTGCCCGGTGGGCTCCCACTCCTCCTGCTCTCCGCTGGGACCGTCGAGGAACTCGACCGAGTCGGCGACGATGCTGACCGCCTGGCGGCGCTGCTGCTCATCCGTCTCCCACTCGCGCCACTCCAGGCGACCGTCGATCGCCACCTTGGAGCCCTTGCGCGTGTAACGCTCGACGGTCTCCGCGGCCCCACCGAAGACGCTCACGTCGAAGAAGTTCGGCTTCTGGCTGTAGACGCCGTCGGCGTCCCGCCTGACGCCGTTGCACGCCAGCCGCAGGCTGGCGACGGTACGCCCGGACGGCGTGGCCCTCGTCTCCGGGTCGCGTGTGAGGCGGCCGACAAGCACGACGCGATTGGTGTTCGAGTAGGACATGAATGTTCTCCTTGTCTTCGACGTGCTCCCCACCGTGAATCTAAGCGGCGCTTGGGATGGCCTTGTCGATAGGCCCAGGGATGCAGCCAAGCGGCAGTGCGATCACCCGTGAGCGCGCCTGCGCCCTTCCGATCGCGCGCTGCAGGGGACGCTCGACCTCCGGCGCTGCCAGATACAGCACGCCGGCGATCAGCTCGCAGCGCGCCCATGCGCGACAGATCGCCTCCAGGCGGGCAGGCGCCTTCACCGTCAACTCCACCTCGACCGCCAGCGGCAGCGACCCCACCGAAATGTGTGCCGGCCAGAGCACGAGGTCCGGCCGGTGCAGCAGTGACTGGCCGTTAGGGCCCCGACCAAGCAAAGCACTTGCCAGCCTCGCTCCGTGGTCGCGCTCCTGGCGGCGCAGATCGCGCTCGCCGCCCACGACATGATCGGGGTAGCAGCGCGCCAGGCCGGCAGCCGCCGCCGCGCAGGCAACTAGGTGACGGGCGTTGGATGGGGTTACGCGGCAGGCCTCTAGGTCACAGCCGGCCGCCCTCATGCCGGCAGGCGTGACGGAGTAGAGCGTGGGCGCGTCGCGCAGCGGCCTCTCGGCGGCAAGCAGCCGCTGGGCGACTGCGGCCTGCAGCCGACCCCGCGCGGAGGCAAGTGAGATCTCTTGATGGTGAGCGAGTGCCTCCGCGGTGAGCGCGCCGAGGTCGGCGATCCAGCGGATCATGCAGAGGCGCTGCTGGCTGTCCTGTCCTTTTGAGCGGCGGCTCTTGCGATCGCCGCCGGCTTTCGGGTGGCTTGTCATCTGCTTCCTTTCGGTTTCAGGCGCGCCGGCTCGCCCAATGGCGGCCGGCGCGCTTGGTTGGGCGTGAGAGGTACTGCGCGGGGTGGCCGAGGAACGTCCCCGGCCCGGCGTCAGCTGTGGCGTGCGACCGAGAGCATCCGCACCACGGCAATGCCCTTGGTGGGGCCGTCGTGAACGATCACCGCGGCCTGGCCCGGCTCCAATGCTCTGACGCGCTCCGGAGCGATCCGCGGCTTCTCCTCCGGCCGATAGGTGAAAGACCCCTGGCTGGATATCGTCGTGCTCCAGACGGGCCGCTTGCCGGACAGCCTTGCGACCCAGTCGGCGGACTCGGGATTGACCTGCCGATGGGAGATCGTGGAAGTGAGGTTGCCCGTCACCTGCTTGAGCAGGTTCTCCCTGCCCGGCAGCTCCATGTCCGAGATCTCTTGCGTGCCGAGCACGAGGCTCATGCCTGCGCCTCTGGCCCGGCCGAACAGGCCGCCCACGTGAGGCGCAGCCAGTGCAGCGAACTCGTCGATCACCGCGATCGAGGGCGTCCGCCTGTGCTGGAGCACCGACGCGGCGGTGAGCAGGTCGAGCACGATCGCACCGCCGAGCATCTGCATGATCAGCGGGCGGCTGTCGGAGCGCAGCCTGAACAGGACGACCGCCCCCTCCTGCAGCGACCGGAGCAGACCGAAGCTCGAAGCGTCCTGCGTGCCCGGGTCAAGCCAACGGCCCACATCCGACTCAGCGAGGATCGCAAGCCGGTCCCGGACTCCTGAGAGGTCGCTGCGCTGGCGGGCGCTCAGCGAGTCCAGGTACTCGTAGTCGGCGGCGGAGTCGCCTTCGGGCATGCCTCTCAGCACCTGCTCCAGACGGTCAGGATCCAGATGCTCCGCCAGCGATGCGATCGAGATCTGCACGCCGGCTCGACGCAGTACCCGAACCTCGCGCCCAAGGAAACGCTGTGCCTGTCGCAGGTAGTGCGGCTCGGTGAACCGCTCGCCCGCCAGCGCCTTATCGGCTATCTCGCCATCGCTGCCGGCCGCATACGGGTTGTATACGCACGGACCCTCGGGCGACCATTCAAAGAACGGTTTGCGCGCCCTGCGTGCGGCAGCGCGCAGATGCTCGGCCAGGTCCGGGTCCCCCTTGGGATCGATCACCACCGCGGGCATGCCCGCCTCGATCGCGTGCACCGAAAGCCAGGTCTGGGTGACCGTCTTGCCCGAGCCCGCTGCTCCCACGACAAGCGTGTGAGCTCCGCCCGCGTGACTCTGGATGGGCACTTCGGCAGCGCGCATGTCGGCGTCGTAGCCGACGAGCAGCGCATCATCGATGAACCACCTGCCCCCACGCGCGCGCCAGTAGCGCACCGCCAGGCGCCCCATCAGCCCTGCGAGCGCCACGGGCCCGCGCGGCTTGACGCCGATCTGATCTGCCGGCGCAACATCTTCGCGCTCACGTCTGCGTCCAAGCCTGGTGACCACGACGCCTGCGATCGCAACGGGCCAGCCCAGCGTGCCGACCACGCCAGGCGCCAGCGCCGCGACGGCGATCCCGACGGGACCCCACGTCCAGCGCAGCCTCACGGCGCGCAGCGCCCAGAGGCCCAACCATCCAAGCGCAAGGCCGATCGCAAGATGCTCGCCTGCGCCAAGCAACCAATGCCACGCCTCGTGCAGCGGCAGCAGCGGCTTCATTTCCGCTTCCGGAAATCCTGTCGACGATTCCATCGTCGCTCCTTTCCGGCGGGCGGCCCGGCCGCCCGCCGCTCGTAGTGCGGAGGGTCGGCAAGTGCCACCGTCCGATCGTGCGGCGGGCATGCGCCCGCCCTCGCCCGGTCTGCGGCATGCCGCAGACCGAGGCAAGGCTCAGGACCCGGTGTTCAAATCCGGGTCCCGCAAGGGTTCTCATGCCGCTTACGGGGGCGGCTTGAAAGCTCGTCGTAGCCCGCGCGTCGGCGCAAGCGCGGCGAGGGCGAAGTGGCTACATCAGCCGGTAGCCGACTCCGCGAACGTTGATGATCCAGTGACGCGCGTCATGCTCCATCAGCTTTCGCCTCAGGCGGCTGGCGTGGCTATCCAGCGTGCGCGTCGTGCACCCGGACCTGTAACCCCAAACACAGTGCAGGAGCTCCTGCTTGGGGAATACACGGTCAGGGGCGCTCGCGAGCGCCGCGAGCAGCTCGTACTCCATGCGTCGAAGCTGCAGTCGATGCCCGCGCAGGCGCGCGATCCGCGCATCGCGCTCGATCGTCAACCCGGCGACGAGCACACGCGGCGCATCTGAGGCACCCGTCCGTCGCAGCAGAGCGCGCATGCGCACGCGTAGCTCCAGGTAACGCGGAGGCCTTCCCAGGAAATCGTCGGCGCCGGCCTCGAAGGCACGCAGCAAATCGAGCTCCTGAGCGGCGGCACAGAGCACTATCACCGGCAGGTCCGATCGTAGAGCGCTCTGCGCGCCGGCGAGGGGGTCTTGGCCTCGTACCTGCTCCAGCAGATCGATCGCGGCATATGCGGTCTCCAGCTCGCCCAGGATTGCCAGCCGCGGCGGGCGCATCTCAGCGAGCGCGCGGGCATGGCTCGAGCTGCGCGCCACGATTGGCTCATAGCCGTCGGCTAGCAGTTGGCCAGCGAGCGTGCGCGCCATGTCCGGATCGGCCTCGGCCAGCAACACCCTGATCGTCGAGGAGGCCACCGCCATGCCGAGGCGTAGGTCGGCAACGGTGCTCGGCGAGATCCTCGACACAGTCTCGGGCAACGGATCCCGTTGCAGCCCACGCAGGCTGCTCATGCGATCTCTACCTCCCGTGGCGCGATGCCCAAGCCACGCCGAGCAATCAGCGCGAGCACTTCGCTGTGCACCCATGGAGATGGAGCGCCGGCACCTCCCTCGCAGACAAGGCCCAACCGACGTGCCAGCCAGGTCGTTTCGCCGCTAAGCGTGCCACGGCGGTCGCGCTTGAGGCGCCCGCAGCGAAGGGCGATCTCGCTCATGCTGAGATCCGTTGCCGCAACCGCCGCAACGACCGCCTCCCGCAATCCCCTGTTGAGCACGATCCGGCTGCAATTCAGGCGTTCCAGCTCGGTGCTCAGAGTGGAGACCGACATCGTCCGATCCTCCCGATGTCGGTGTATGGCTGCCGCAGTCAACGTCCGGACCGGCTCATAGCTCTCGAGCGCCCCCACCACATTGCGCACGCTGACAGGGCGCTGCGGTGCGTCGACAACCTCGCTGCTCCTCATGCACCAGCGAAGCTCCGGCATCGATCTCCGCGTGAACACACCGGCGAGCAAATAGCGCTTGCCGTGCGCCACGCAACGCTCCTGCGCCTCTATGGCCCAGCTGGCGAGGAAGCCACCTGAAGCCTGCTGCGCCAGCTCGTCCATAACCGTGCTGCTCAAGTCATCTGCGACCACTCTCCTGCACCTCCGCAGGGTGGCTTCTCCGAGGTAGAGGTCGCAGATCAGCTTCGCGTTGCCGGCCGGCTCGTCGGGGGCCAGATGCGCAAGCAGCCGGCGATCGCCACGGGTGAGTCGGTCGTGATCCAGGACGAGCGGGCTACCAATCGCGGCATGCAACATGACGATCTCGCGCTGCCTTCCAAGCTCGTCCAGATAGGTCGCCAGGACCTCGTGGACCCGGTCATCGTTTGCCCGGTTACATTCGCAGCGCGCAGCGGACCGCTGAGTGGTGTGGGCCTGACAGCGCCCTTGGCACGGCGGTGTGGCTGTGATCTTGGAGCGGCGTGCGCGCGGAAGCATGGTGCTCATGGCGATCTCCTGGCATGTCTGGGGCGGGGTGTGATGGATCGCTTCTAAGCGATGACCTGGGACGCAACGGACGTTCATGGACAGGCAAGGAGTTCGCGTGTCGGAGCACGAGACCCCTAAAGGGGTCTCGAGGCCTGCTGCACCAGTCGTGCGGGGCCGTGAAGTTGGCGCGAAATGGTCAGCGACGGCTCGTGCAGAGCCAGAGCGAGATGTGGCTCTGCCGTCCGCAAGGGCATTTGAACCATGAGCCGCCAGTGGCAGCGGGTGCGCTGGAGAGAAACGAAGGGGGTGTGCACCTTAGCCCGCTGCCCCCGATGCGATCGGGCCTCCTGAGCGCTGCCCACAGGATGCAGCCGGGCGACTGCGCGCAATCGCAGGCGCTCGGTGCTGTGCTGCACGCCTGCGTCGCAGCTGTCCCTGCACCGCACACCAGCCCGACTGTGCCTCGATGCAGGCGCCAAATGTGGCCAACTGCGTCTGCGGCCGGGGCGATTGCACAAGAGCGACAGGCGATTGCAAGGCCCTGATCGCGCCAGGGTCGGCAGCCCGAGTCACTATCGCGGTCCGTGTTGGGGCAGGCCAAGCAGTGCGGCGACAGACCGTGTCATCAGACCTCTCTCGCCAGGCCGGTCCTCGCCGGCCCCCCTCTCTCCAATCTGCGGAGGCACGGCCGGAACCGCGTATGCCCCGAGCAGCCCCTCGTGCACATCACGCTCGGCAGCGAAGACGATGCGTTCGCGACCGCTACAGACCCAGCGATCGGGACGCTCGCCCGCATAAGCACGGCTGGCAAGCAGCAGGCGATCGGCCCGGCGGGCGCACTCGCGCGCCCGCGATCGATCGCGGCAGACGAACACCACCGTCGGTGTCACGCCATGCTGCCCATAGCGGCGCGTATGGATGGACCAGCCGGTGAGGAAGTGGTCGTAGCGATGGACCTTCGCCTGCCATGCGGGCGCGCCGCAGCGGTCGTCGATCTCAACCAGCAGGTCAACCGGCGAGCGCTTTGCGCCCGGCCCGGAGCTCGCAGCGCCCTCCAGTTCCAGCCTGAGCGCGGGACGCACGGTCTCGAAGCGGTCGACCTCGACCGGGCGCCCGTTTGCATCCAGGCGCAGGAAGTTGTGAGGAACCCTGCCGTCGGGCAGGCGGAGCTGCGCCGGGCCGATCGCCGCGGCGCTCTCGCCGCGGGCCAGCGACGGAGGCGAGATTACGGCACCCGCCGCGGCGGCCCACCGCAGCGCCCTCAGATTCAGCGCTTGCTCAAGCGCAAGCCCCCAGCCGGCGCTGTGCAGGTCGCGTCGGATCGCGGTCAGAGACGGCTCTGCGACAGCCTCTTGCTCGCTCGGACCGACGGGGGTGCGTAGCGCCTGCTGGCGTGAGTGCGCAGCCGCCAGCGCCTCGCGGCCGGCCGCGGTGATCGCACAGCACATCGGCGCGCCTCCACCGTCCTGTGCATGGAACTGCAAGCGCTCGATCAGCCCCACATCGGAGAGCCTCTTTAGACGCCGCTGCGTCCCGGTGAGGGCGGTACGCCCTCCATGCCTGCGGTGTAGCTGACTACTGAGCAGGTGCCTGAAGCAAGCCAGGCTCGCAAGCAGAGCAAGGTCCCGCGCGTCCAGACTGCCGTGCAGGGGTGCGGTGCCATGGGGCACACGGCGGGCCCTCGAGCAGCGGTCGAGCGCAACGAGCTCCCTGTAGCCGGTGGCCGCGAGCTCCGGCAGCGGCTCCAGAGTGGCTGAGCGGCCGCCCTGCCCACCGGCGCTTGCGGACGCCACATCGTCTGTGGTCTGGACGTGCAGCTCCTCTACCTCGTGCGACCCGGCTCGCCCAGGCGAAACATCAATCTTCTGGGCGGCCGCCACGGCCACACTCTTCTCAGCCGCCGCCCAGTGCTCAGTGCTCAGATCGTTCAGGTAGCGGCCTCCGCGCTCGCGCTGGCGCTCTGCGTGCCACGCCATCCGCTCCCGATCGATGTGCAACGGCAGAGTCTGTGCGACGAACGGCGGTTGACGACCGTCGGGCGTAGTCCAGCTCGCGATCGCATGGTGCTTGGGCAGGTGCAGACGCGCATCGGGATGCCCGAGCGTCGACAGTCGATCGATCCGCGGACGCACGACGTCGGAGAACTGCGCCATCATCAGACTCGCCGAGTCACGAGCATCCTGGGTCGAGGCCGTGGCGAAATAGACGCGATGGGCGAACAGTCCATCCAGCTGGTCGCGAATCTCGCGCTCCACCCACTGGGCGTCGACCTGCCAGCAGGCCACCGTCTCCAGGCCGGCGGACCGCTTGAGTGCCATCGTCTCGGTGAATCCGCGATTCAGGACCAGCGGCGCCTCGTCGACCTTGAGCGCCACCGCAACCCTTTGCTCGGGTGCGCAGTGATCCTGCTGACGCGCAAGCGCCGCGTCTAGCATCCCAACGAGCAACTGCATCAGAACGGCGGTGTTGCCGGCCCCCATGCTGCCAAGCGCCCCCCTGACTACGAGCACCTCCTGCCCGCCAATCACCCGCTCGAAGTCGACGCGCAGCGAGTTGTTGAGCAGCACCCGCTTGATCGAGGGCGAGTTCAAAAGGCGTGCCAGCTTGTTCATCGGCGCATCCAGCTTCGCCGTGGTGGTGCTACGAGCGTCGGCCAGCTGAGCGCTCAGCTCGGCCGTGAAGAAATCGGAGATCTCCTTCAGCTCGGGCAGCTCTCGCACGCGCGCTCCCACCCGGGCTCGGTAGGCGTAGCCCTCCGGCCCCACCGAAAGCAGCCGCGCCGCGTCCCACAGCGTCGATCTGCGGTCGTAGGCGAGCACGGCGATGATCGCGTTGCGCAGATAGCGGTCTGAAGAAGCCCTGATGTCGGCGTCGCTGAAGAGCTGCTTGAGCGCGCCGACGACGTAGTCGGCGATCACGTCGGCGGGCGCATCGACTGCGAGCGGGTTGAAGCCGCAGGTCGGATGAGCGAAGTCGAGCAGCGTGCAGGTTCGCTCCTGTGGCACGTTGCTGAGCGCAGCGTCTGCGGCGTCCCCCTTCGGGTCCAGGAGGATCACCGCACAGCGTGTGCGGACCATGTCCTCGATCATCGAGGCGACGAGGTAGCTGGTCTTGCCCTGCTCCACGGTCCCCACGACCGCGGTGTTTTGGCGGCGCAGCGCCGGGTGGATGCAGACCGCCCCCTCGGAGTCCCGAAGCGTGCCCAGACCGCTCGCCGGCCGCATGATCGCCGTGGGCGCAGGCGCGACCGGAATTTGGCATCGGTGAAGCGGGACACTCAGGAAGTCGAGCGAGGGCAGGTGCCACATGGCCGCAAGCTCGGTGGAGGCAAACGCACCCTTGCGCTTGTCCGGCAACGGGTTGCCCTCTCCTCTGATCACCCGCTCGCAGTAGATGCCGAGCAAGCCGTGACGAATCGTCGTTCCGCGCTCAACCAGCCGGTTCTCGGCCACCTCTGCCCGCAGCGCGGAGGCGATCCGCTCGCAGGTGCTGCGGTCGCCTGCGATCACGCGCACGTCGACGAAGAACAGCGGACGATGCTGGACGTTCAGTCCGCCAAGCAGCTCGGCGTCCTGGACCATCGAGCGGTCGAGCCTCGGCTCCAGTACACCCTCTCCGCGCTCGCGTGAAATGCGGTGCTCGTGTCGTCTGTAGAGGCGCCTGGCATGTCGCTCGAAGCCGATCGACGCCGGCGTCATCGCAAGCTGCACGAACGCTGGACTGCCGCTTGCCGCAAGCGTGCGCAACAGACGATTCATGAACGGATCCCGGTCATGCTCGAAGCGGTCGATCGCCTTGACCCGGTTGATGAACAGCCGCTCCTTCTTCAGCCGCAGCAGCACGGGCGGCGGGCCGACCAGCGCGACCGGAGACTCCAAACGACAGTTCGGATAAGCGGCGCGCAATGCGACGAGCACCATCTGTTGCGCCTCCCGCGGGCAGCAGACAGCAAGCCACGCCTGCTGCCCCATGTGCGCCTCCAGCGCGATCGAGGGCTGGCCGCCGAGCAGCCGGCGCCACCAACGGCGCAGCAGCCGCTTGTGCAGCGTCTCGAACATGGCGACGATCGCCTCCGCGCTGGCGTCCTCGCCGCGGTAGGGCAGCACCCGCAGCCTCACATAGCGCCGGTCCCGGCGCCGGGACGCTCTGCTGAAGCAGAGCACCAACCCCAAAATGGCCGGCACCGCGACTGCCGGCAGCAGCTCCCAGTGCCCGGCAAGCAACTGCAACGGCGAGGCTCCGGCTGGCATCTCGTATGCAAATCCGACCGGCGATGCGCGATCGGGACGCTCACGCCGGCGCCTGGCGCGGCCTGCAGCCTCATCCGCCGCTAGCGGAAGGTCATCCTCAGAGCGGCCTGGCCGCTCGCTCGACCGCCTTGCCGCGATCGGTCAGGCGCCACTCGTTGCAGGCGCCGTGGCGCTGACCAGCGCCCGTATTGCTCAGCAGCTCCAGACGCTCCAGGCGCGCCAGGAGCTTCGACATCTGCCCCTGGTCGGCGATCCCTGCGCCCTCAGCCACCTCACGGTTGCTGGCACCTGAATGCTCGCCTATGAAGGACAGGACCCGCATCGTCCGGTACGTAAGCCTCATGTCGAGGCCACCAAGCGGATCTGCCCGCGACTCTGGCTTGCGTCTGCGGCCTTTGGGCCCAGGCCGCGAGAGCTCTTCGCCGGCCGCTCTGCTGCCCTTGTAGGGCAGCACGATCAGGCTCATGATCGGACCCAGGAGGTTGACGAGCGGCCCGTGGTCAGCTTCGAGCAGGCGCGAATGGACCACCGTGAACGCCGCGCCCACGACGCCTTCAACGGCGATGTCCCCGGGCTGTCCCTTCTTGAGACGGGGTCGTCTGTCCCCCCGCGCCTCTCCTTCGGCGACAACTCGCTTCAGCCGCTCTATCACCTTCGCGCGGCTTTCGAGCACCCGTGGCCCGGCGCCGAGCGCCTCCACCACGCATATGCGAGCGAGCGCGGGTTGCTCGTCCATGAAGCCAAGCATCGCCAGCATCCCGGCGCGTACGCCGTCACGCCAGCTGGCCTGCTCGGCATAGGCACCGGCCGCGAGTGCGCCAAGGCGCTCGACGGTCTCGTCGAAGACAGCGAGGAAGCAGTCTTCGCGGTCCTCGAAGAGGTCGTAGAAGGTCTTGCGCGAGACCTTCGCCCGTGCGATCACCTGCGCGACGGTCAGCCGGGCGTACCCGACCTCCTGCGCCACGTCGACGGTCGCGCCGAGCAGGCGTCCACGCTGGATCTCCGCCACCTGCACGCGCGGCATCGTTCGCGGCCCTGGCCGCAGCCTCTGCATAACCCGGGTCCTATCGGTCTCGGCTATCGCCATCTAGGTCGCTTCGCCTCATCTCTCATGTTGGTTTCGGACATCGGTGCAGTTCATCTCCCCGCAGCGTCGCGATCCCCGTTCGGGAGGACGCCGGGAGCTGGAGCTTGCTCTCACATAGCTTGGCCGGTGAAGCGCTTGGAGTCGAGTCGTGTCTCCAACTCGGAGTGCAGCGTGCCGCTTTTTAGCTCTGCAGAGGGCAAAAACGGCTTGACTGCAAGAGACTTGCTTCGCGTCGCCCAGGAGCGCATTCATGTGCTCCCGTGTGAGGAGGCCCGACAATGACCACGGAGCACAGGTGAAACATGGTTAACCTTTTCGCACGCCTACCGGCACTGCATCGGCGATACACAAGGGGTTTGCGAGCGACCTCGATCTCGGCTCCGCGAGCGCGGCTCCAACAAGGGCCGCAACTCGAGCAGGAGCCGCCATGCATCTTCTAGGACGGCTTACAAACCTTCCGGCGCCCCTGGCAGCGGTGTTCGAGGCCCTGCCGGATGAACCGCTGGAGCCGAGCGTGCGGCCTTCCGAGCCAGAGCCGGTCGCCCGTCGGCTCGGCAACGGCGAGGTCAAGCGAGCCGTCATTAAGGCCCTGGCAGAGGCCAATCGGCCGATGCGCGCCGCAGACGTTCATCTGGCAGTTGAACGTGTGCTCGTCCATCCTATCTCCAAGAACTCGGTTGGTTGGTGTCTGGCGGCTGGGGCTAAGGGGACGGAGCCGCGCTTCGAGCGCGTCAGCTTGGGCACGTATCGACTCAAGCATCGCTAGGTAGCACGCCGAACGTCTCCCGTAGCTCTAGCGCGATCTCGGGTTGTTCCCAGTCGGGAGGGATGAGACGCGCTAGGTAGCTGTCTCTTGGGCCATCTCCAGCTTGTTGAGGCTTCGGAGTGCCTGTCGCACCATCGACGGCGGTGTCCTCCAGCTTCTTCGCTGGCTCGCGGAAGGCGCGGTAGCCTGTGCTTTGTGCTCCTAACCTTTGCGATCTTCCAGCGTCGGCGCGGCTTCAGCGGCTCGCCATCGGCAGGCGAGGGGGCGGGAGCTGCCGCCACTCCAGAACGGGCGCGCGGACGTCCTGTCCGAGTCCGAGCCCTTGGATTACTTGACGCAACGGCTCGTCAACATGCCAAACGCAGAGCCGGGCAGCTCGTCCGACCGCATATAGCGGCAATCTTGCCCACAGCCAGCGGCATAACCGCCGCACCTTCCCGTAGTATCAGCAGCTTGAATCGACTGATCGGAACGGGAGGGAACGGGAACTATGGGACATCGGGCGGCTGTCTACTCGGTCTGTGTGCATACGAAGCGCAAGGTCAAAGAGGTAAAGCCCCTCGGGAGCATCGACGGGAAAGGCATTTATCTCGGCAGTATGTTGGAGGGGTACCTCGACAGCTTCGATGGTGGCAGCCCGAATGGGTCGAAGAAGGTCCATTGCGGCCATCCCGATCTAAAAGGCGAATGGCTGTCTCTGGTTGCTGGACACGGGGAGACCGGCGTGTCTTCTGATCTCCTGAATAGCGAAGGTGAAGTGGAGTTCCACCAAACACCCGATCACGAGCAGGTACTTCCTTGCAGCAGCCTTTTCCATCTCCCGAAGGCTCAGACCCTAGGCTGGTGGGTTGTCCATATTAATAACGGTCGAAGCACCAAGGGCTTGATCGAATCGCGCATAAAGGCACGGTTCAAAGAAGATTTCGATGCCCTGACGCTGAAGATTTCGCCGGTTGTTAACACGAAGGCGCTGGATGCGGCGGTAGCTCAAGATCGCGTCGAGAAGTTGAAACTCCGCAGCCTCCGGAAACCGAGCGATATTGCCGAGATAGACCAGTGGGTGCCCTCACATCACAAGCCGGCAGTCACGCTTGAGATCGCTACCGCCGGCAAGGGTGCACGGATCATTCCCACCAAGCTCAAAGATTATCTTTCCGGCAACGCGGCGGCGCTGGACGAAATCGTTGAGTTTGGTGGCATGACTTTTGAGGAGGCGAGTGTCACGATCATCCTCCCAAGTGGCAAAGAGCGCACTATCAATATTCAGGCCCGCGAGGGAGGCCATGCGTACACTCAGGAGATGGATAAACTCACCGAAGCAGACGGTGAACCAACGCCCACTAGTCTCGAAGCGGAGCTTCGCAAATCGTTGCAAGTGGTGCTGGCAGAAACCGAATGAAGGCGGACATCACCCCAATTGTCCGGGCGCATTATCAAACGTACGTCAACGCGGCGACCGGACGGCCGCGTGGTTGGGACTATCTACAGTTCGACGGTCTTCCAGTTCTGCTCGGGATAGGTTGCGGTCTGGCGAGCGTCGAACTCCCCGTAGGAGCGAGCGTCGGCTTGCTAACGGTTGCCGGACTGTTGAGCGCCTTCTTGTTCGGTGTGATGCTCCAGGCGTCCCAGCGTGCACTCGATTGGGCTGAGGACGCGACGCCAGGAGCGAATACTTCGCGGCACGCCCAACTCATGGTGCAACTCGCTGCCAACTCTGGATATGCCTCGTTGGTGAGCCTTCTGGCGTGTGCGCTGTTCATCGTAGCTTCCGTTGTGTCGAAGACCGCGCTCGTCATCTTTACGGCCATTGGACTGGCCCTTGCGCTGCACTTGGCGCTCGTTATGTTCATGGTGATGAGGCGCGTTTTTGCGCTGACGCAGGAACGCCTGCGCCAAGCAGAAACGGGAGCGCTGTCCTCGCTGGCGCCGGTGACGCCGATTCAAAAGCACAGCAACACTGGGTGAGGTCGGGGCTCAACGGCCCTCGGAGTGGAAGCGCGTTCGCGGGCTGCATCGCGGCGCTGGGGCTGTGACCCGAGCGAATGCGCAATCATTGGTCGATGAGCTTGCTCTTGTTCCAGTTGAGCCCCGAGTCGGTCATCGTCGCCACCGACACTCTGGCAACTCGCGTCGATGGTCGCCCGTTCCTTCTCGTCTCGAAGTGCATGGTACTGCCACACCTGGGGAGTGTCATCGCATTCACTGGGACTGCCGGCATTGGTCAGCGGTGGGCAGCGGCGATCCACGCCAACTTGCTCTGTCGTGACTTCGACATGCTCGATCAACATACACCGGATAGCCTTCGTCTAATCGCCACCGAGATGGAGGACGAGCAAGGCCCTATCTCTGGCTCATCCACTGTTTACCATTTTGGGTATTCCGAGATGGATGAGCAATACGTCGGCTTTGCGTATCGTTCAGAAAAAGACTTCGCCTCTGAGAGGCTCCCTTGTGGATTCGGCATAAAGCCGCCTCCCACTGCGCTTCCTACCGATAACCCTGCCACGATTGAGGCGATGGTAGAACTTGCCGATCAAATTCGCGGCGAGCAGAATGCACTCCCCCTTGTCGACCGATTGCATATAGGTGGTGAGCTTGTATTTACAGTCCTCGCAGAGCGTCACATATACGTGAACACCGTGCACCGCTTTGGCGACTTCGACGCTCAATGGCAAGCCATGAACGACCACCTCAGAGAGGACAATGATGAGGTTTCGCAGCACTAACCGGAAGGTCACACCGCTTCGCCATATGAATCATTCCCACTACTTAGTGTTCTTGACCTACTCTACGACGAGACGATAGAGTAAGGCAAGTGCAGATGCAATACCGCGTCGCACAAGCGGCATTCGGCGACAGACGCCGCAAAAGCACGCCGGAATTACTCGCCTTCCGCAGTCAGTCGCCTTGAAGCAGCTCGGGGGGCAAGACACGCGAGGCGCCGAGCACCTCTATCGACACCAAACGCTCAGCGGCGTCAAAGTCGAGTATCACAGCACCATTAGTAATATCATCGTCGCATGGTACCGACCTCTGCACTCGGCCAGGCTCGATCTCATCTACGAGCTTTATAGTCGCCGCGTCTGCGTCACGATCATAATTAACACGTATCATTATCATTTCCACCCATATTTCTTAGCTAGTCGACCCACAGCGCTCTGCGGAATATTCTTAAGTGCCGTCACAACTCCTTTTGCGCCTTCGATAATCACGTTGAAGCGACCAGGCGCAACTTCCTTGACATATGCAGTAGCGCCGTCTGACTGGATATATACGTCGCCGGTCTTCGTCAGCGCTATTTCGTCATGGGAGAGAGCCCGTTCCTCGATTCGTTCAGCACCGTGCTCGGTGGCTTCTATTCCTGCATCCTCGGAGTCTCCGCCATCCACAATACCCACAATTGCTACTGCTGACGCAGCACCCTGAAAGCCGATCTTGATTGAGTTCCAGTAACCACATCCGGATTCATACGCATTTATCTCAGCTTCGTAATATGGAATTGGATTAAGCGATTCTACGAGCTGCACGAATTCTCCAAAAAGCCCCAGGCCGGTCGGATCTGCACTGGCCAGCGGATCATCCTGAGCGTATCCATAGGGTTCATGGGTACTAGCAACGGCTGGGTCTACGCTGAGGAACTGCGCGGTCGTCGGATCGTAGACCCGTGCTCTGAGGTAGATCAGGCCGGTTTCGGTGCTGGTGAGCTGTCCGTCGTAGAGCAGCGGCGTCGTAGCCGTGCCTTCGCAGGTTGGTATCCCGTAGGTGCTGTAGCTGCACTTGCCGGTGACGGCGCCTGATTCGCTTGTGAGTAGGCGTGTGCTGCCTTGTTGGTCGTGGTGTAGGTAGGTGGTGTGTTCTTCGGTGTTGATTTGCTCGATGGGTAGTTCTTCTGGTCCGTAGATGTAGCTGTTGCTGCCGTCGCTGAGCAGGAGCGGCAGGCTGCCGGTGAGTTGCCAGGCGAGGTGCTTAGTGCTGCCTTTGATGGTTTCGCTGGCGCGCAGGTTGTTGCCATCGTAGGTGTATGTGTCTTCGATCTTGGGGATGGCGCCTTCTTCGGGGCGTTTGACGGAGGTCAGCTCGCCAGCCTGGTTATAGCTATAGGTTGTGGCCGGGCCAGTTCCAGGGGTTGTTTTGGTGCGTTGGCCGACTTCGTTGTAGCTGTAGCTGGTGGTTCCGGCTTTGGTCAGCTCGTCGGCGGCGGTGAAGGTGCCAGTGGTGCCGGCGTTCTTGGTGGGGTTGCCGGCGGGGTCGTATTCGTAGCTGCTGCTGCCCGCGCTTTCGAGCTGCTCGTTGGTGGTGTAGCCGTATTCGGTGGTTGCTTCGCCCGGTAGGCCGGTTTGGGTTTCCTTGGTGACCTGGCTGTCGCTGTCCAGTTTGTAGGCGATCGAGGCGAGGGTTTCGCTGCCCTTGAGCATTTTGGTTTCGTGGAGCTGGCCGGTACGGTTGTAGGTGTAGTGGTCGCTGTCGCCGGAGGCTTCAGGAAAGGTCATCACCGATGGCTGCGAGTCGGGGGTGTAGGAGAAGCTGGTGGTGTGGGAGAGCCAGTCGGTGAGGCTGCTCATGCGTCCGGCTTTGTCGTAGCTGTATTTGACGGTCTTGCCGTTGGGATAGGTGATCTGCGTGATCTCGCCGGCAAGGTCGTAGTGGTAGGCGACTTTGTCGCCGTGCCCATCTTTGGTTTCGGCCAGTTGGCCGAGCTGGTTGTAGGTGTAGCTGGTGGTGCCGGTCCCGTCGCTCATGCCAAGGAGCTGCCCGTTGGGGTTGTATTCGTATTCGACGGTCGGGGTGGCTTCTTCGGAGTAGGCGATCTTGGTCGGCTGGTTCTCGTCGTTGTAGCTGTAGGTGGTGGTGCGGCCCGCAGCGTCGTGGAGCGTTGCGAGGTTGCCGTCGGCGTCGTAGGTCTCGGTGGTTTTGTGTTCCAGCGGGTCGATGATTTCAGTGACCTGGCCGAGCACGTTACGTTTGTAGGTGGTGGTGTGTTTGTTGCCGTCGATCTGCGCAATGACCTGGCCGGCACCGTTGTATTCGGTTTCCTGGGTAGCGCCGCTTGGTAGGGTGACCTTGATCGGCTGATCTTCGGTGTTGTATTTCGTGGTAGTTTTGTGGCCGTTCGGGTCAGTTTCGCCTGTCTTGTCACCGTCAGTGTTGTATTCGTAGAGGGCTTCCTGCCCTTCGGGCTGGGTGACCTTCATCGGCTCACCGAGCGCGTTGCGTTCGATGCTGGTGGTGTATTCGGCGGGTTTGCCGCCTTCGACGTTGCCGGCGGGGGAGACTTCGCTGGTCTGCTGGGAGTCTTCGTTATAGGCCCAGGTGGTTTTGTCGCCTTCGGGGTCGGTTTCGCTTGTGCGGTCGCCGGCTTCGTCGTAGCCGTAGCTCCATTTGCGTTCCAGCGGGTCGATCATCGCAGTCATCTCGCCGTGCCCGTTGTATTCGTATTTAGTGATCTGCGTTTTTTCTTCCGGTGCGGGCCGGGAGACCTTGATCGGGTTGCCGTGTTCGTCGTATTCGATCGTGGTTTTCTCGCCGCTTGGCAGCGTTTCCGAGGTGACCTGATGATGAGCGTTGTAGGTCCATTTGGTTGTATGGCCTTCAGCGTCAGTTTCGCTGGTCTTATTACCCGCGCTGCCGTATTCGTAGGTGGTGGTATGCCCGTCGCCGTCGGTCACGGTTTCCGGCTCGCCGAGTTCGTTGTAGGTGAAGGTTTCGGTGGTAGCGTGTTCGGTGCCGTACCCGTGGGTGACCGTGCTGATCTGGTATTCGCTTGTGTATTCATCCAGCGTGACATCGCCGGTCGCTTCGTCGGTGATCTTCGTCGCGAACGGTTCATATTCCCACGTAGTCGTGTCACCCGCAGGGTCGGTCTGCGAAACGACCTGGCTTTCGCCGTTGTACGTGTTTTTCGTTTCGCCGCCCACACCATTAGTTACGGTCGTGATGCGATGTGATTCGTCGTATTTGAATTTCCATCTTGGCGAGGATTCGCCAGGCATCGTGACGCTGACGAGATTCCCGGCTGAATAGGCGTATTTGACGACATGGCCCATCGGGTCGGTCGCGCTTTCCACGAGCCCTTCGCCGTTATACGCCAGTTTGATCGTCCGGCCAGCCGGGTCCGTGATTGTCGCAAGCTGGCCTTTTTCGTTGTAGCTCATGCCGGTTTTGTTGCCGTTGCGATCCGTCACGCTTTCAAGCCGGCCAGAGCCAGAGAACTTGTAGACAGTCTGGTTGCTCATCGCCAGCGTGTAGCCTTCGGTGCCGTTCCCGGCCAGTTCGTCAGCTGTCCATTCTGGCGCCACGAGATGACCTTCAGCTTCGGTGAACGTGACCGTCGCGCCTTCTTCTTGCACGACCGTCACCGTATGAGCTTCCGAGTCAAACGTCAGATGCTCGCTATAGGAGCTTGCCCACCCGTACCCAAACATGCCGAGTTCTTCGGCGGCAGCAGCCTGTGCGTTATATGTGCGTGTCAATTCCAGGCCAACACCGCGTCCACCAACCGCGATGTCCGTCTGCGTCTCATAGAAGTTCCCCGTCTGGCAGTTGACCGGATCACCTTTAGAGCACCCTACCGATGCGCGTGCTGACTTGTTGTGCTTGCCGCGCTTGGTTTTGCGATCGACCTTGATGGGGTGCTCGATCTTGATTTTGCCTTCGAGCGCCTTCACGGTGCCATAGTTTTCAAACGGAACTTCTACTTCGGTGACTTCGTTACCCCACGAGTCGGCGATCTTCCGAAACTTGCCGCGGTTGACGAAGCGAGAGCCGCTACCTTCACTTACAATGTTGCGGTCGGCGTCAACCGTGCCAAAGTTCTTGAACGTCGAGTCATTTTCCACGGCCAGATGGGCAGCCTCGCCGGTCAACTTGACCGTGCCGTCATTGACGAACGTGTGTTTTTCGAGCTTCATGGCATCATAAGAATAGAAAGCGTTATTCACGATTTCGCCGGTGGCACCGCCTTCGAGCGTGGTGGTACCCGATCCGGTGAGCTTGCTTTCAGAAATCCAATCGAACGTCCCAGAAATCTTCAAATTGCCAGCCCCGGCCACTTCACCACCCTGCAAGGTGAAGTGAGACACGGTGAGCGTCGTCCCAGAAGCAAGGGTTGTCGTATGGCTCGATTCGACGCTCGCGCTATGCGCATCAACACCATTGATGCTGGCCCGCTCGTTCAACGCGATATGGCCCGACCATGTGCCCCCCGTAAACGAGTATTCGCCTTTGAGAAAGTCGATGTAAGCGCCTTCTGACGCAGACCATGTGGCTTTGGAGCCCGATGACCCGTCGGCTTCCAGGTTCAGATAGCCGCTTGTCGCTGTCACCGCACCTTCATCTTCAAAGTTGATTTCCATCCTGAACGTGGATGACGGGCCGCCAGCCTTTTCGAGCGTGCCTTCATTGACAAACGTCGGCATACCTCCCGACCCTTGGCTGATTCCGTAGCCCTCAGCGACGAACGTCCCGCGGTTGGTGATAGTGTCCCCTTCGCCAGCGACCATCGCAGCATTTGCAGCCTGAGTCCAAGTGCCTTCAATCACCGTCGTGCGATAGTCAGTATGAGTATCAAACGGGCTAGTAGATTCGTGGACTTCCGCGTGCGCGCCGCTGGGAACTATCAGCTCGCCGGCACCAGAAAGCGTCCCCCTCTCTCGCCATTCAAACCCGCTCGCAACTTCGAGATTGCCCGAACCCGTGATCGTGCCGCCGCCCATTTCGAGATCATGGATGCGCGACGTTTCGATGAGGCTCGTCAGTTCGAGCGTCCCAGCCCACACCTTCAGCGTGCCTTCGCCCTGCACCACACTGACCTGCTGCGTAGTTTCAACCAGAACCGTCTTACCCGAACCGATACACGCCACATCAGAAGACCCCGGCACCGACCCGGTAGACCAATCCGATTCCGTCTGCCACCGTCCTTCAGACGGCCCAACCCAGCTATCAGTGCAAAACGCTTCGGCGGAGGCACCCGACGCGGCAACCCCACTGACCATCAGCAAGCCGACCAGACAGACCACGGTCCATATGGCTCTCAACTTCATTCTCTCCCACCCCTTGTTCGCGTCGAGTTGTCAACGAGCGTTCGCCGCACGTTTGTAGTCCGCCGAGCCACAGCGCCGCGAGCCTACAAGAATCCAATAGGCCGATTACGGCGCAGCCTACAACAGACCAACGAGGGCACTATTGATCGTGCGGGCAGGGGTTATAGCGCATTTCCCGCGTCGCGGCAACTAGCCCGCCGTCGCGGGAAGACGCTAGCGGCTCTTGCGGCTGCCGACGGCGGCCTTGATATGGCCGACGTCGCCCTTGATCTGGCGTAGCTCGCGGCTCAGCGCATCGAGGCGTGCGAGCACGGCATCCTCGAAGCTCTGACCGGAGGCGTAGCGGCCGGCAGAGCGCAATAGGACGCTGGGGTCGGCGTCCAGTGCTTGAGCTATGCGCTCGATCGTCTCGTCGGGCGGTGGGCCTTGGGAGCCCAACTCAATACGGCTGAGGTTGGAGGCCGACATCGGCACCTGCTCGGCCAGAGCATTGAGCGTCAGTCGGCGCTCGCGGCGCAACTTACGGATGGCGGCGCCCAGAGCAAGGGCGCGGCTGGCCTCGGTTTGGCCCTTCGGAGCCGTCATGTTCTCAGACTTCAACCCGTGGTGGCGGGCTCCTTGCCGTATCCCGTGAGATAGCCTATGGCCCGCCATCACGGGATGCTGCACGGAGCGTCCCAGCCCACGCTTGGAGGACGAGCCCATGCAAAGATCGAAGGAAGCGACGGCGCCCAAGTTGAGGCCACGTATTGCACTGCCCGTCCTGTTGGCGGTTCTCGCGGCGCCAGTGCTGGCTGGCTGTGGCACGACGGCTTCAGCTGGCTCTCCCAGCCCGATAACTTCGCCGGTGTCCGAAACGTCTGCAACCAGCCAAACGCGATCGTCGTCTGAAGCGACATCGAGCACGGCAGCGACAGCACCGAACACGAGTAGTCCACCGGGCTTCGTGGTGGATGCCACGACGCAAGACGGCGATAGGGTCAAGATTGCAGGCTGGTTTGGGCCGCCTTTGCCGGCCAGTCAATCCGATGTCGATCACACCGCGTTCAGCGAATGTCCACCGCCGGCAACTAACGGGCGAGCTATGGTTGCTCGCCTTGATCTTGCTACCACCCTGGAATCGAGTCTGCCCGGGGAAGTCGAACTCAATACCGGCCGTGCCGTGGCCGGCACCGACTACGTCCTGGACTTTGGTGAAAGTGCCGAGTGCAAGAGTGAGGTAGAGGACACCGGCGTCAAGCTGGGGACGCTACAACCACATCAATCAACGGACTTTGCGATGTGGGTGGTCTTTGTGAATGCTATTACACCCAATAGCCACATCCGACAGAAAAGATGCTGAGAGCAAAGTATTATCCTATGGAAATACCGCAAGTGACAGTCGATGGTTCATCCAGCCTCGACGGTCATGTGAGCGCCACAGGGCCTCGGGTGGTAGCGTGTGAAGATCCCGGTGGTCCTCAATGCATTGCGCCGTAGCGCTGCGGGGAGGCGGCAAAGCGTTAGCGAGCTGCTTACCGCTGCGCGCCGGTAGCTTCTTCTGTTTCGCGTCGAGCGCGCCGCGCCTCATGGATCACCCGCAACTCCGGGATAAGGGGCGGCCGGTACGAGGCTACCTCGGGAACATTCAGAAGGAGTATCTGGCCGATGGACCGGAGAGCTTCCGTGACGATATCAAGGCTGCCTGCGCTCTCAAACTCGAAAATCTCGCGCCGCCAGGCCCAGAACGTATCCATAAGTTCAGTACCGACAACTCTCCGGGAGCGGCCTCCATCGTAGAGGTCGGCGACTCGCCTGCGGCCCTGGGCTGCGACAAGCCGTAGCCGTCAAGACCAGCGAGGCTACGAGACGCTGCCTGGCGTCAGCCGGTCGAGCGCCTGCTGACCGAGAACGCAGAACGCCCACGAGAGGCCCCATTGGCTCCCGTGGGCGCCGCACCACCACCACGCCCTTTCAGGCGTGGTGGTTTTAGTCCGGGAAGTTTGGTGCGGATGAGAGGACTCGAACCTCCACGGAGTCACCTCCACACGGACCTGAACCGTGCGCGTCTACCAATTCCGCCACATCCGCCAGCGTGGCCCCGACAGTATCGCATCGGCGACGAAGCGGCTCGTTCGGCGTGCAAGGCCTCTCGACCGCCGGTTTCGAGGTCGGGCGCCGGGTCTTGGCGGCCCGCTTTGCTAGCCTCAGGCCTCAGAAAGCGCGCCGCCATCGTCTAGGGGACTAGGACGCCGCCCTCTCACGGCGGTAACACGGGTTCGAATCCCGTTGGCGGTACTTCCGGGGCTGCAGATCGTGCTCGCCGGCTCAGCTCTCTGCTGTCAGGCCGAGGATCAGCTGCGCCGCCTCCAGCGGCACGTCGAGCTGCGGACAGTGGCCCACGCCGTCCAGCACTACCCAGTCGGCGTTCGGCAGCCAGTCCTCTCGGAAGCGCGCTGCCGCGCCCGGCCAGTGCAGAAGCTTGTCCTCTGTGCCCCACACGATCCGTGCGGGACAGTCGATGCGCTCGGCGTCCAGATCCCAGCCCTCATGCAATGCGTGGTCGATCAGCGCGTCTGCGGCCTTGCAGGCGACCACCCCCCGCATCTGGTGTGCAAGTAGATCCACCGGGATGTGCTCGAAGTTGACGGTCGTGAACTGCGTCGCATTACGTCTACCCTCGGTCGTGGCGAGGATCGCGTCTATGTGCGGCTCGGCTGCCCTCAGCAGCTCCTGGGTGCTCCTGAAATGCTCCAGCGTGTCCTTGTAGGACTCATCCCCCTGAGCCCAGCCGCCCGCAGGCGCAAACACGACGACGCTCTGGGCCAGGCCGCGCGCGGCCAACTGCAGCGAGATGTACCCGCCGAGCGAGTTGCCCACTATGTGGGCGCTGGCGAAGCCCGCCTGGGCCATCGCCTGCTGGGCGGCGTCTGCCAGCGTCGTATCGCTGATCTGGCCCTCGATCGCAGGGCCGCCGGCGTGGCCGGCGAGCGTCAGAGCGAGCACCTCGTGCCGGTCTTCCAAGGCGGGCAGCACCAGCTCCCAGGTGCGCCAGGTGTCCGTGAAGCCATGGATGCACACAAGCGGGGGGCCTGAGCCGCCGCGATGGGAGGCAGTGAAGCTCGCCGACATGGGCCAGACGCTATCGGCACGACGCGCTGCGCGCTCTGGGGCCCCTGTCTCGGCGGTCGAGCCAATCCCGCCAGGGATCTTGCAGACATGTGCTCGAGCCGCGACTTTGCTCACCGGGATGAGTTGAATGAGCGACTCGGCGCGCATGGAGTTTCGTGCCGCCAACCCAATAGCCAACGCAGCGGGACCCATTAGGGCAGCGCTGACGTGGCCGCGGGCTCAGGCCAGACAGCGGAGCCCTCAGATCAACGCCGATCAGGAGGACAGCGCATGCAACTCCCCAGGTACAAGACCCATGCACGCAGTGGCCAGGATGGCGCGCCTGAGCGCCGACCGTGGCGCGGGCACAGAAGGGCCGCCCTGCTTGGAGCAGCGACGGCGGCGATCGTTGCGGCTCCCGTGGCGCTCGCCGCAGGCACGAGCACGAATCACTTCGCTCACGCCGCGACCCTGGCCGACAACACCCCGCTGAAGGGTGCGATCCACAACCCGGCCTCCGGCGCCTACTTGCGCACGACAGGCGTCTTCGCCAACTTCAGCAGCTGGACCACTCGCATCCAGAACGTCGGCAGTGGCGGCGCCGGCACCTTCGGCTGCAAAGCGAGCAGCAGCGGGTCGGCGTGCCTGGCCTCCGAAAACAACAATGGCGGCCTCGCATTCACGTTCGCGAGCACCGGCAGCACGGGCGGCAAGATCCTGCTCACCAACCCGAACGCGGCGCCGTTTACCACCAACGCGCACGGGCAAGCAAGCGGCCTGAACGCCAACTACCTGCAGGGCAAGGAAGCAAAGGAATTCCAGCTCGCCAAGGAACCAGCTGCCAACGCGAATGAGCTCGGCGGCAAGCCGGCAAGCGAATATCTCACCACCGGTCAGCTGCTGTTCGCCGACGTCTCATCGGAAGCCAAGATCGTTAGCACGCGCGGGGCCACGGCGGTGACGCCATCCGGCCAGACCTTCACCGTCACCTTCGACACCACCAACCTCAGCAAGTGCTCATTGACGGCCTCGCCGACCGGCGCCGCGCTCACAACCGGCCAACTAGGCGTGGAAGTGAGCACCAGCAACGCAAGCCAGGCAATCGTCAGCGCGCCCAGCGGCTTCACGGGCGGGTTCGATCTGCAGGTGCTCTGCTGATCGAACCGGCATAGGGGTGGGTCCGGAACCATAGGCCGGCCCACCCCGCCTGCCGCTCTCTGCAAGCATGCGCCGGCGTGTCAGGCAAAGACGATCGCACGAAGCAGGACGCACGTCAGGATCTCGCAGAGCTCCTGCGACGTCGGCAGCTGACAGAGGACGCGGCCAGGCCCGACGCGGTGCGGCGTCGTCATGCCGCAGGCGGACGGACGGCCCGCGAGAACATTGAAGAGCTCGTCGATCCAGGGAGCTTCGTGGAGTACGGGCGCTTCGCGATCGCCGCCCAGCGCATGCGACGCGACGTCGATGAGCTGATCGAGCGAACGCCCGCAGACGGCCTTATCGCCGGGATGGCGACGATTAACGAGCAGCAGTTCGGCAAGCGGAGCTCCTGTGCCGTGCTCGCCTACGACTACACGGTGCTGGCAGGCACCCAGGGCGCGCTCGGACATCGTAAGAAGGACCGCCTCTTCGAGCTGATCGAGCGACTGCGGCTGCCAACCGTCTTCTTTGCCGAGGGAGGCGGCGGTCGGCCCGGGGATACCGATTTCCCGGTCGTCTCCGCGCTGGACGTGCGCGCTTTCGCGCTTTGGGCAGGGCTCTCCGGCATGGTCCCGCGGATCGCGATCGTCAACGGCCGTTGCTTTGCGGGCAACGCGATGATCGCCGGCTGCTCCGATCTGATCGTCGCGACCAGGAGCTCCTCGATCGGGATGGGCGGCCCCGCGATGATCGCGGGCGGAGGACTTGGAGACATCGGACCGGACGAGGTCGGCCCGGTTAGCGTGCAGGAGCCAAACGGCGTGATCGACCTGCTCGTGGAGGACGAGCGGGCGGCAGTAGCGGCCGCCAGGCAGCTCGTGGGCTACTTCCAGGGCGAGCTAGCTCCCGGGAGCGCTGCGGACCAGAGTCTCCTGCGCGAGGCGGTGCCCGAGCGTGAGCGCCGCGCGTATGACGTGCGGCCGATCGTGAGCACGCTCTGCGACGAGGGCACGGTGACCTTCCTGCGCGAGCGGTTTGCGCGGGAGATGGTCACCGCGCTTGGACGTATAGAGGGACGGCCGATCGGGCTGATCGCTAACAACACCACGTACATGGCGGGGGCGATCACGAGCGCTGCCGCCGACAAGGCCGCCCGCTTCCTGCAGCTCTGCGACGCCTTCGACTTCCCTGTCGTCTCGCTGATCGACACGCCCGGGATCATGGTCGGGCCAAAGGCCGAGGCAAGCGGCCTCGTGCGCCACGCTTCGCGTCTGATGATCGCCGGCGCGTCTATGCGCGTCCCGATCGTGGCGGTGATCCTGCGACGCGCCTACGGCCTCGGCGCGCAGGCGATGGCTGCAGGCAGCATGCACGAGCCACTGCTAACGCTCGCGTGGCCAAGCGCCCACCTCGGCCCGATGGGGCTGGAGGGAGCGGTCAGGCTCGCGTTGCGCAAGGAGCTCGGGCAGATCGAGGACGAGCAGGAGCGCGAGCGGCGCGTTGCGGAGTTGACCGCCGCCGCGCAGCGCAACGCCAAGGCGCTGAACGCCGCGAGCCTGTTCGAGATCGACGACGTGATCGATCCCGCGCAGACGCGTGCGGCGATCGCGGCCAGCCTCGCAGCCGCGGCTACGCGGCCACGCAGGCAAGGCCGGCGGCCGAGGTTCGTGGACAGCTGGTGAGCGAGGCGGCGCAGCCGATGAGACAGGAGCCCGATCCACGCAGCCGGGCTCGTGCGCGCTGGCTGCGAGCTGCGGTTCTGCTGGAGCCGCCGGGGACGCGTCGGCTCGACGAGCTGCGTGTCGAGTGGCGGCGCCTGTTCGCCGAGGCCTTCGGGACGTTCCTGCTGGTGCTGGTCGCGGCGGGGGCGCCGGTGGTCGACGTGATCAGCCACGGCGCCATCGGCCGGGTGGCTGCAGTAAGCGCGCCGGGCCTGATGGTGATGGCGATCATCCTCTTCATGGGTGGGGTCTCGGGCGCGCACCTGAACCCGGCCGTCACGATCGGCTTCACGCTGCGCACCGACTTTCCTTGGCGTCGGGTGCCGGGCTACGTGGTGATGCAGCTTCTCGGCGCGACGCTTGCGTGCCTGTTCTTGCGTGGCGTCTTGGGCAACGTCGCCGGACTCGGCGCGACCGAGCCCGGCACAGGCATCGCGGGCTGGCAGGCGATGCTGATCGAGCTGGTGCTCACCGCAGGGCTTCTGAGCACGATCCTGGGCACCTCCTCCAGGGCGCAGAACGTAGGACCGCTGTCGGCGCTGGCGATCGGTGGCTACATAGCGCTGGCCGGCCTGTGGTCGAGCCCGATCAGCGGCGCCTCGATGAACCCAGCGCGCTCCTTCGGCCCTGATCTGGCGCGCGGAGATTTCTCGGGATTCTGGATCTATCTCGTGGGCCCGCTGGCGGGAATGCTGCTGGCCGTAGCGGTCGCGTGGGTGCTGCGCGGCCCTGGTGGAGGCGCAGCGGCGGCGGCGAGGGGCAGGCTGCGCGAACGGCTGCGCGAGATCTGACGGTGCCGTCAAAAAGACCGCCGGCGCAAGGCCGGCGGTCTCAGGTACGGCTTGAAATGTCGGTTGGCCGAACCTAGCGGCCGATGCCGTGACGCTCGCGCCGAGCAACGACGCGCAGCGAGACACCCCCAAGGAGGAGCATCAGCACACCTGCGCCAACGACCCAGCGCAGATCCAGGCCGGTGAACGGCAGTGCTTTCGCAGTCACCGGGGTGACCGCTTCTTTAGCGGGCGCTACTTCTTTTTCCGGCGCTTTCGCTTCTTCTTTGGCCGGTGCAACTTCTTTTTCGGCCGGAGCTTTTGGTGTCTGGCTATAGCCGGTTTCGGTGCTCGACGTGGTCGTGGTGGTGCTCGTTTCGACGGCGAGCACGGGCATCGCGGAGAACGCGATCACGATCAGCGAGAGCGACAGGGCCGCGATGAGGAAGCGCAGCCCCCGGCGCGCGCCGCCACGACGTGGCCTGCCCAGGGCCGTGACTTCGTTCGAGGTCATTACTACCTCCCAGTGTTCGGGTTGGGTGCCGATGATCTCGGGCCAAAGGCCCTTCTCATGCGACCCTGCTTCTTTTGCGCATCAAAGTGTACGCAGAATCTCATACGGAAGTTCGTGTCGCAGAGCTCATACCCTGCTCGGAGCCGAGTTTCACGCGTCCTTGCAGGGTGCCTTCGCCCAGCTTCGCACGCAAGACCTTCTTGTCGAACTTGCCCACACTGGTCTTCGGCACCGCTTCGATGAAGGCGAACTCGTCGGGCAGCCACCACTTCGCCACCCGCGGACGCAGGTGCTCCACCAGCTCCTCGGCGGTGACCGCGGAGCCCTCGCGCAGGACCACGCAGCAGAGCGGCCGCTCTGCCCACTTCTCATCCGGCTTGGCGATCACCGCAGCCTCCAACACGTCGGGGTGCGCCATCACCTCGTTCTCTAGCTCCACCGAGGAGATCCACTCCCCGCCGGACTTGATCACGTCCTTGGCCCTGTCGGTGATCTGCAAAGACGCGTGCTCGTCGGCGCAGGCGATGTCGCCTGTGCGAAGCCACCCACCGTCGAACTTCTGCTCGCCGCTTGGATCGTTGTAGTAGGCGGCGGCGATCCACGGGCCGCGCACCTCGATCTCGCCGGTAGAGACGCCATCGAATGGCACGTCGGCGCCGTCATCGCCGACCAGCCGCATCTGCACCCACGGCAGCGGGGTGCCCTGTCTGGCGCGGGCCTCCCAATAGGCCTCCTGCGTGGCCTGTCCCTGATCAGCGGCCGGCAGCGGGCGCGAGTAGGTCGCCACCGGGCTTGTCTCGGTCATGCCCCACGCCTGGTAGATGCGCACGCCGTGGCGCTCCTGGAAGTCCTTCATCAGCTGCTTGGGCACGGCTGAGCCGCCGCAGGCGCAGTTGGTCAGGGAGCTGAGGTCGACCTCGTGCTCATCGGCGTAGCGCAGCAGGTCGGCGAAGATCGTGGGTACGCAACCCACGATCGTGGGCCGCTCGCTTTCGATCAGCTTGGCAAGCGGCTCAGCCTGCAGGAAGCGGTCGGGCATCACCAGGTCGGCGCCGCAGAGGGCGGCCGCGTGCGGGATGCCCCAAGCGTTGGCGTGGAACATCGGCACGACCACCAGCGCACGATCGGTCCTGCGCAGAGCGAGGGCATCGCTCATCAGTGAAGCGGTGGAGTGCAGGCAGACCGAGCGATGCGAATAGAGCACGCCCTTCGGGTTGCCGGTCGTGCCGCTGGTGTAGCAGAGCGCGGCCGCCTGGCGCTCGTCGAGCTGCGGATAGTCGAAGGGCCCCTCCCCCGCTTGCTCCAGAAGCTGCTCGTAGGAGAGGGCGCCAGGCAGCTTTGCCAACTGTTGAGGATCGATCTCGCCCTCGCCCATGACCACGTAGCGCTGCACGCAGGAGACCTCTCGCGCGATCGGCGCCAGCACGTCGATCAGTGAGTCGTCGACGAACACGACCTTGTCCTTGGCGTGGCCGATGATGTAGATGAGCTGCTCGGCGAACAGCCGCACGTTGAGTGTGTGCAACACGGCGCCCACGCATGGGACGGCCATGTAGAGCTCGAGGTGGCGCTGGTTGTTCCAGGCGAAGGTGCCGACCCGATCGCCGTCCTGCACACCAAGATGCGCAAGCACCCGTGCGAGTCGATCTACGCGCTTGCAGACCTCGCCGAAGCTTGCCGTCTGCGTCCCGCTGGCGGTGAGCGTCGTCACCTTCGCGTCCGGATGGACGTCCCGCATCCGATGCAGCATGTGGTGCAGGGTGAGCGGATAGTCCTGCATCAAACCTTCGAGCATCTTCAGTCCCTTCGTCTCCTTGGATGACCCGCCTGTTCCTCGGCGTTCGAGAGTACATCCATTGCTGCCCTTCCCTCAAGCGCCTCGCCGCTAGCGGCGAGGGGTGCGCTGCGCGGAGCGGGTCGGACGGCGCGGGCGCAGCGCCGGCTGCATTTCGCGCTCGCGCGGCCGCAGCCCGCGGTAGACGCCGAGCGTCTTTGCAGCAACGTCGCTCCAGTCGAAGCGCAGCACGTGCTCGGAGGCCTCTGCGACCAGTCGGTCGCGCAGTACGTTGTCGACCAGCAGCCGTTCGATCATCACGCCGAGGTGCTGCGGGTCGCCGCCGTTGAAGCGCAGACCGACGCGCTCGCCAGCCGGCACTACCTCGCGCAGCCCGCCCGTGTCGGCGACGATGCAGGGGCAGCCGGAGGCCATCGCCTCCAGAGCCACTAGCCCGAATGGCTCATAGATGGAGGGCACCACGCAAAGGTCGGCGATCCGGTAGAGCGAGTGCAGCGCGTCATCCCCAATCCAGCCCAGGAACTTGCCGTGGACATCCAGCCCCAGCCGCCCGGCCTGCGCCTTCAGCTCGGCCTCGTGCGTGCCGCTGCCGGCGACGACGAACCGCACACCCGGGACTTTCTCGATCACCCCGGGCAGCGCGTCGAGCGCGTGCTGAAACCCCTTCTCGTAGACCAGGCGGCCCACCAGCAGCACCAAGCGCTGCTCGGGCTGCGCGAACTCCAGGCGCAGCGCCTGCAGATCGTCCACTGGCTGCAGGTCGCTGGGGTCGATCCCGTTCGGGATCACCGCGACACGGCTCTCGTCGATGTCGAAGACGTCCGCGACATGCCCGCGCATGTAGTGGGAGCAGACGATCACCGCATCCGCGTGAGAAGCCATCCAGCGCTCCACGCCGTGGATATGGGACTGCGGCGGTTTGTCCACCCACCCCTGGTGACGGCCGTGCTCGGTGGCGTGAATCGTGGTCACCAACGGGACAGAGAGCGAGCGCGCAAGCTTGTCCGAGACATTTGCGACCAACCAGTCGTGTCCGTGCACGATGTCGTAGGAGTGTGCGGCGGCGAGCTGCGTGCCGACGGCGAACATATCCTCGTTCATCTGCTCCACCCACGCCACGAACCGGTCGAGATCGCGCGGCCACTCCGGCTCGCGGACGCGGTGTACGTTGACTCCGCCGCGACATTCGGCCGCGGGCGAGCGCTCGCTGCCGCGTGTGAGCACGTCCACCGTCAGACCCTGATGCACGAGCTCCTCGGAAAGCTTGCGCACGTGTCTGGCGAGGCCGCCCTCTATCACCGGCGGATACTCCCAGCAGATGATCAGCGCACGGCTGGTCACCCGCGGCACCCTACCTCCCTGGCGCCCCAAACGCGTAGCGGTCGCTATCCGGAAGTCTCGGCGCCCGCCTGGGCAGTCAGATCCGCCAGGGCGCCGTGCAGGCCGGAGGCGAGGCCGAGCGCCCCAGTCGGCTCTGTGGCGCCGTCGCGACCACGGGCTCTGGCAGAGGCGACCACGGCGATCCTCCCCATCCTGCCGGCGAGCGGCAGGCCTGCGGCGATCACCACCGCAAGCGCAAGGAACGCGGCCAGCGGCTCGTGCACGAGTGCCTGAACGATCAGGGCGACCACGAGCCCCCCGAGGTTGCCGGCCAGCCATACGATCGCGCCGGCGGTGCCAGCGGCCGGCCCAGCCAGCCGCTCGGCCAACGTGAGGATCACCGGCAGCGCGGGCAGCAGGAAGACGCCCATCACCACCAGCGCCGCTGCCCTGGCGCCCAGCGCGGGCAGCACGCCCAGCGCGACGCTGCCGAGCATTCCGACGATCACGACCGCGTAGGTGAAGCCCCGCTCGGAGTGTGTGCGCTCGACCAGTGGCGGGATCAGCGCACAGCCGGCTACGCCGGCGATGATCATGCCGACCAGCAGCGCACCGGCGAGCGTTTCAGAGACGCCGGAGGGATGCAGCAGCGTCTGCAGCCATGTCGCGAGGGCCACGAAGGCACCGAAGCCGAGGAACGCAAGCAGACACAGCGTGCGGATCTCCGGCTGGCTCCAGAGCATCCGCGCCACGCCACGCTCGATCCCTGCGCGCTCGCTCGCGGGCGCCCCCGGCCTGCGCAGCGAGAGCGCCATCCAAAGTGCGGCCAAGACGGCCACCGCGGCCTCAATCGAGAGCAGCAGCGTCAGGTGCGAGGCGCCGAGCGCAGGGCCGAGCAAGAGGGCGATCAGCATGCCGAGGAAGCCCGCTGCTGAGGCGACAGCGATGCCACCGGCACGATCCTTCGGCTGCAGGTACTCGCCCGCGAGCTTGCTGACAGCGCTCATCACGACCGGCTGAGCGATTGCGACAAGCGCCTGGCCGGCGAGCGCGAAAGCGAAGCTATCGCCCCCCAGCCGCAGCAGACCTCCCGCGGCCACGACCCCGCCGGCGGCAGCCAGCGACGGCCGAAACCAACGGTCCAGCAGCGCGCCGGCCGGAATCGCCAGCACCACGTAGAGCAGCGGGAAGATCTCCGACAGCCACCCGATGGCCGACACCGAGACGCCGTAGCGGTGAGCGGTTTCGGTCGTTATCGGCGCGTAGGTCAGCCAGAGCGTCTGTGTGATCGCTGCGACCGCACCGTAGGCGGCAACAATGCCCCAGCCGCGACCCTTTGCCTCTTGCATGCCACGGGTTTATCACCTGGAGCGCAATCGAGTCTGCCACTGCCGTCCACAGCCTGGACCGTGGACGGCAGCGCGTGGCTTCTACTGATACCCCGGCCCCTGCGGCGGGCCGGCCTGGAAGCTGGACCCGTTGGTCCCCGAGCCGCCAGAGCCGGAGGTGCCGCTCATCCCCGGGCAGTGATGTTTGCCGGAGGAGCCCGAGCCCGAGCCGCCCGTTCCGGGCATCGTCGTCTGCGTGCTCAAGGTCTGGCTGGTGGTGGTCTGGGTGGTGGTGCTCGTGCCCGTGCCGGACGAGCTCGGCGTGGCGGCCGCACCCGCGATTCCGGCAACTGCGCCAGTGACGCCGAGCGCCGCCACGATGAGCGCCGTCTTTATCTTTATCGAACCTCTCATGCGCTGCGATACCTCCTGTCTCGAGGACTCTTGTCTGTAGCTCCGATGATCGAAGCCGTCGCTTAACCGGCGGGCACCTGGAGGCTGGGAAAGCACCCATAGCTGCCTGAGAGCGCTCTCAGGCTCGAAGCGGGTGAGATCAGGAGGCAGTGGCGGAGCCGTGGCTGCTCAGCGCAGCCGCGCGACCGACGCAGTCGTAGAGCGCGTCGGATGACGCTTCGCCCGCGCCCGCGCCCGCGCTTCCGGCCGACGATTCGCCGGCGCCACTTTCGCTGGAGAGGCCGGCTTCGACGCGCGTGCAGCTCTCCCGCACCGCGGCCATCGCCATGCGGGCGCCCACGCGGTTGTCCCCCGGCAGCCGCGGACCCGTCTGCTCTGAGCCTTCGCTGAGCACCCAGCGGATGTGTCCCGCGCGCACCTCGCTCGCCAGCCAGGAGACCGTGATCTGACTCTCGCGACCGGAGAATCCACCGATGCCGGCGACGTCCGCATCGTTGGCGACGATCGCGCTCGCCGCCGTGGACTGGCTGGAGAGCGCCAGCGTGCCCCCGCCGTGGCTCTTGACGTAGGAGATCGCGCGGGTGAGCGCCTGCTGACCGGCGGCGCCACCGCCCAGCGGCGCGCCAATCGTCTGTCCACCGCCGGTGCCAGCGCCGAACCCGCCGCCGCCCGCGATCGCGCCCGGCGGCGGACCCTGGCCCTGCGCAGGCCCTTGCGCCCGTTGCGGGCCCGCTGCCTGCCCCGAGCCCGCTTCCTGCTGCAGCCCCGGCGCAGCGCCCTGCGCGCCGAACAGCGGCTGACGCCCGCCCGCCGAGCCGCCACCGGCCGCGAGTCCAGGCGGCCGGCCGCCGGCCTGCCCGGGTGCGCCCGCGACAGTCTGCGCCGAGGCCGGCCCCCCGGCGGGGAACGTGCCGCTGGTGGCGTGACCGAGCGTGTCGAAGGACCAGATCGCCGGGCCGAGCAGGAGGGCGCCCAGCGCACCGATAAGCGCCAGGCGCAGGATCGCTGCACGCCCCGAGACGACGATCGCCAGCGCAGCGAGGACGCAGATGCATACAAGCACCGGCCAAAGCCAGGTGAGGTTGCCCGGGTAGTCATGGAGCACCGCCAGCTCGGTCGCCAGGCCGGCGAGGATCGCCGCCGCACCCGCAAGCCTCATCCAGATCGCTCCGCGCTTCGCAGTCGCCAGCCGGCCCGCGAACGCGCCGACGAGCGCGGCGCTGAACGGGGCCAGCAGCGACACGTAATAGGGATGGAAGATGCCTTTCGCGTAACTGAAGATCACCGCTGTGACCGCAAATGAGCCGCCAACCGCAATCAGCCAGCCGCTGCGCGGATCCGAGCGACGCAGGCGCGTGTCGATCACCAGCGCAACGCCGCCGAGCACGGCGAAGCCGAGCAGCCAGCCGGCCTGGCCGCCGAGCGCGGAGTTCAGCAGGCGCAGTGGCCCCGCCGTGCCGCCGAAGACGCTTCCTCCCGGGCTCCCTCCGGGCCCTCCAGACTGACCGTCGATCCGACCGAGCCCGTTGTATCCAAAGATCAGAGAGAGGATTTTGTTATCGCCGGTGCCCGACACCCACGGCCGCGCGGACGCAGGCGTCAGTTCGACCAGTGCAGGCCAAGCTCCGCCGACAAGCACCATCACCCCACCCCCGAGCAGCAGGCAGCGCAGCGCAGCGAGGCGGCCACGCGGGGCGACCCAAAGCCAGGCCACAAGCAGCCCCGGGACAACGACGAGCGCAATCAGCATCTTCGTCTCGAATCCAAGGCCGACGCACACCCCGGCGAGCACCAGCCACCTCGCGCGACCGTCCTGAAGCCCGCGCACACCGAGCCACAGAGCCGCCACGCAGCAGAGGATCAGGAGCGCGTCCGGGTTGTTGTGACGCGAGATCGCGACGCTGATCGGAGTGAGCGCGAGCGTGAGGCCTGCGACGAAGCCGCCCACGCGCCCGAACCGGCGGCGCACCAGGCCGTAGATCAGCAGCACGCTCGCGACGCCCATCAGCGCCTGGGGCACGAGCAGGCTCAGCGAGCCGTAGCCGAAGACCCTCGCCGAGAGCGCCTGCACCCACAGCGCAAGCGGCGGCTTGTCGACGCTCATCACGCCGCTGCGGTCCATCGAGGCGAACAGGAAGTCGTGCCAGCTCGTGCTCATCGAGCGCACGGCGGCCGCGTAGTAGTCGTTGGCGTAGCCGTTGCGCGAGAGCGCCCACAGGTTCAGGAACGCGGCCAGCCCCGCGAGCAGCACGACCTCGGGGGCTAGGCAGCCAACCGCCACCACCAGCCGTTGCGCCCAGGAAGGCAGGTAGCCGAGGCTCGGCGTCGCTGCCCTCGCCGGAGCAGGCTCGGGTGCGCGAAAGCCCGGAGATCGAAACGGCTTGGTGCTCATGCCGGGAGCATCCCGGGCGTCGCTTGGAATTTGATGAGAGCCCTCTCAGGATCTGCCGAGAGCCAACCGCCTGCTACTCCTCCTGCCCGGCGGCGCGCCGCTTCAGCCATTCGCCGAGCTGGTCCATCGCCTGCTGAGCCGACTCGCCCGCGTCCTTGAAGAAGCTCGCAAAGCGCTCTCCATAGTGAAGCGCGGCATCGCCGGCCTGCGCTCGCGGATCGACCGGCTCACCGCGCCGCAAGTACTCCCCGCCGACGATGCGGTCGTAGTCGCCGCCCCGCACCCACTCCATCAATTCATGCACGCGACGCACCGGCAAACCGTGAGTCACGTTCAGATCCAGCGAGAGGCGCGAGAGGCGTTCCAGGATGTTGCCCTTCTCGCGATAGTCGGTGGCCTGGCGCATGAAGGCGTCGAGGTCGAGTCGCTCCGCGGCAGCCCCGCCGGCGAGCACCATCAGCGCTCTGCACATCGCCAACGGATCTCGGGTGGCAAGCGCTGCAGCGCGATCGCAGCTCAGCTCGCTGGCGCGATGCCACTCAAGCAGCGCAGCCCTGACCGGCATCAGGCCGACTGGAAGCCTCGCGGCGCCGCCGATCCGCAGCAGGATCAGCAGCGCCGTCCGATAGAGCACGTGATCGGAGAGGACATGGCCGGCCTCGTGCGCGAGCACGGCCGCGTGCCCATCCTCATCAAGCAGCCCGACCAGGGCGGACTGGATGACCACCATCGGGCGTCCAGAGCCGATCGTCATCGCGTTCGGATAGGGGGCGGTGGTGAGATAGAGCTCGGGCGCCGGCTCTATGTCCAGCGTCTTGTAGGCGCGCAGATGCGCGTGCCAGAGCTCCGGCAGCTGGTCCTCGCCGATGCGGACGCTGGCGCCGAGCAGGCTCTGGCGCAGCGCGCGCTCGTAGCCGAGCTCGATCAGCTTGCGCACGACCGTGTCTAGGTGCGGGATCGCTGCGAGCGCGGCGGTGGCGGCGCGATCGGCCGGGTGTTCGTAGGCCTTCGGTGAGATTCCCTGCAGGCGATAGCCCTCTGCCAGCTGACCCATCGTGCCTCCTTCGCCGCGGTGTGGAGTGATGTTCACCCAGATGATCGCGCAACCGGCGCGGTCGGCGCCGCGGGCGAGCCGATCGTGCGCATCGGCACCTGAGCTGTCCGTCCGTGCCGTGTTGGACCATGCCGGCCCCTTGGCGAGCGGATCGACATCACTGCGCGCCTGGCAGACACAGGCGCTGGCACTGCTTGACGACTGGCAGGAGGGACCTTTCCTGCTCTCCGCGGCGCCGGGCGCCGGAAAGACCAGACCGGCGCTGGAGCTTGCGCGGCGTCTGATCGGCCAGCATGCGATCGACCGCGTCGCGGTGCTCTGCCCGACCGCGCCGTTGACGCGCCAGTGGGCCTCTGCGGCGGCCACGCTCGGGGTCCAGCTGCAGCCCGACGCGCCCGGCGCGCGGCCGCCGCGCGACTTCCACGGCGTCTGTGTCACCTATGCACGTGTGGCATCCGACCCGGCCTCATGGGCCGCCGGAGTCACGGAGCGCACGCTCGTGATCGCAGACGAGGCCCACCACCTTGGCGAGGAGCTTGCCTGGGGCGCCGCATTCCAGGCGGCATTCGCCGGCGCGCCGCGCTGGCTGCTGCTCTCCGGCACCCCGTTTCGCTCCGACGCCACCCCGATCCCAGGCGTGCGCTACGACCCCGAAGGGCTCGCGGAGCCTGACTTCTCCTACACCTACGCACAGGCCGCCGCCGAGGGCATCTGCCGGCCCGTAGCGTTCGTGGCCTTCGACGGCAGCCTCTCCTGGCGCAGCGGCGAGGACGTGATCGAATCCTCTTTTGAGACGGTGCTGAGCACGCGTGAGGCGAGCCGGCGCTATCGCACGGCGATCTCCACCGAGCTGCCAGAGGGGCTGCCGCGGATCCTGCGCGAAGCCGACGAGCGGCTGCGGGCGCTGCGATCCGACGGCCACCGCGACGCCGGCGCGCTCGCCGTGGCCGCCGACGTCGCGCACGCGCGGGAGATCTCCAAGCTGATCGCCACCGCGACCGGCCGTTCACCGGTGCTCGTGCTGCACACCGACGCACGCGCCTCTCAGAAGCTGGAGGCGTTTCGCGGATCGCGCGACCCATGGATCGTCGCGGTCAACATGGTCTCCGAGGGCGTGGACATCCCGCGGCTGCGAGTCGGCGTATACGCGAGCGCCGCCAAGACGCCGCTGATCTTCCGCCAGATAGTCGGCCGCTTCGTGCGTACGCTGCCGGGCCGCCCGCCGGAGCCGAGCTGGGTCTACCTCCCCGCTGACCCCGTGTTGCGCACCCATGCCGCTGAGGTCGAGACCGAGCTGCGGCATGCGCTGCGCCCCCGGCAGGAGGCCGAGGAGCTCTTCGAGGAGCCGGAGCAGCGGCGCCAGAGCGAGCCCTCGCCTGGCGTCGAGTTCGTGCCCCTGAGCGCGGAGTTCGCGCCGCAGATGACCCTGTTCGGGCCGGCGCCGGCTCAGGTCAAGCAGCCCTCTCCAGCACCGCCGGTGTCGGAGCCGATCCCGGCTGCGCGAGCCGCCTTCGAGCGCCGTGAGAGCCTGCGCCAGGAGCGCAGCCGTCTCGTCGCCGACCTGCAGCGCCGCGATGGGCGCAGCCATCGCGAGATCAACGCATGGCTCAACCGTACGGTCGGTATCGGCCGCGTCGACGCCGCGACCATCGAGCAGCTGGAGCGCTCGGTGCAAGCGCTGGTCAAGGAGCTGACCCGCAAGAGCCAGCAACGCAGAACGGGCTGAGGATCGCGGCTGGCGGCGTGATCGACCCGGCCGGGTAGTGAGCAATGGCGACCTGGTCAGGGCTCAGGCCGGCCGGGCAAGGCGAATCCAACAGCAGTGGGATAAACAAGCAGGCAGTGGCTTCTAAGAAGCACGGTAGAGGCTCCTGAGAGACCTATGAGAAGCACTCAGCCGGCGGCTCGCCCGCATCCACTGCAAGCGGCAGGCTGAGGCTCAGCACCGCGCCGCCGCCGGGCGCGTTCGCTGCGCTCACACTCGCACCGTGGGCGTCAGCGACCTGCTTCACGATCGCAAGACCAAGGCCGGAGCCCGAGGTGCTGCGCGCCGCTGGCGCACGGTAGAAGCGCTCGAAGAGGTGAGGCAGGTCGGCCTCCTGGATGCCGGGCCCATCGTCCTGCACAACAAGCGTGCCGCCCTTCACACACACGTGCACCGTGCCATTCGGCGGGCTCCACTTCGCCGCGTTCTCGAGCAGGTTCCTGACTGCGCGCCCAAGCCGCTCCGGCTCTCCACGGACGACACTCGGGCCGTTGGTCGCAAGCTCGAAGCGCACCTGTGTGGCATGGCGGGAGGCCCGCTCCACCGCCTCGGAGACGACCTCGTCCAGGCGCACGCTCTGCAGCCGCACAGCCGGCTCGCCGTTTCGCGCGAGCTCCACGACGTCCTCCACGAGCAGCGTGAGCTCGTCGAGCTGCTCGACGAGATCGCCGGTCAACTCCCGCTGGTCGGCCTCGCTGAGCCGGTTGCGTTGCAGCAGCACCTCGAGGTTGGCCTTTAGGCTGGCAAGCGGGGTACGTAGCTCATGGGAGGCGTCGGAGACGAGCTGGCGCTGGGCGTCGACCGACCGCTCCAGCGCCTCCAACGTGGAGTTGTAGGAGCGCGCCAGCCGTCCGAGCTCGTCGTCGCCGCCCACAGGTAGGCGACGACCCAGGTGCTCGTGCTCCGCGGCGATCTGCTCGGTGCGGGCCGTGAAGCGCCTGATCGGTGCAAGCGAGGTGCGCGCGACGACCCCGCCCAGCACGGCCGCCAGCGCGATACCGCCTGCGGTGATGGCTCCAAGCAGCAGGATCAGGCCGTTGAGAGTCGATTCGACTTCGTCCAGCGGGCGCGCCATCTCGACCGCCCCGCCGCCGCGCAGCGGCGCAGTCAGCACGCGCAGGTGAAGACCGTCCACGGTCTCGTTCTGAAAGCCGGCGGGCGCCTTGCCCGCTGCGATCTGGCGGGTGAGTGCCTTGACCGGCAGCCTGGCGTGCGACTCGCTCAAGGCCGTGGCTTCGCCGTTCGGGGCCACATACTGGGCGATTCCCTGTGCGCCGCCGAACCGATCGGTCAGCAGCGGCGGAGGAGTGAGGGTGTGCACGAGCGGCGAGATCGGCGCGCCGAAGAGGTCGTAGGCGTTCTCCGCAAGGCGCTGGACCAGGTGCACGCGCTTGGTCAGTGTCGCATCGAGCTCTCCGACGAGCTTGCTGCGAACGGCGAAGTATGCGCCTACGCTGGCGCCGAGCACGGCCACCGCGACCGCCGCGGCGGCACCGAGCGCAAGCCTACGGGAGATGCTCATCGCTCTCGCAGCACGTAGCCCACGCCCCTGACTGTCTGGATCAGACGCGGCTCCCCTTCGGCCTCCAGCTTGCGGCGCAGGTAGCCGACGTAGACGCCAAGCGAGTTGGATGAGGGCCCGAAGTCATAGCCCCACACCCGCTCGTTTATCACCGACCGCGTCAGCACCCGCCGGGGATTGCGCACGAACAGCTCCAGCAGCAGGAACTCCGTGCGCGTCAACTCCAGCTCGCGCGTGCCGATCCGCGCCTGGTAGGCGCCGGGATCAATCGTCAAGGGCCCGAAGCGCAGTTGCTCCGCGGCCCCTTCGCCGGCGCTTCGCCGAAGCAACGCCCGCAACCGGGCAATCAGCTCCTGCAGCGCGAACGGCTTGACCAGATAGTCGTCGGCGCCGGCCTCCAGGCCGGCGACGCGATCCTCCACCGTCTCGCGGGCCGTGAGCATCAGGATCGGAGTGCGATCGCCAGCCGCGCGCAGCCGCCTGCATACCTCCAGCCCGTTGATGCCCGGCATCAGCACGTCGAGGATCACCGCATCGACGCTGCGCTCCCGCAGCACGGCGATCGCCGCCTCGCCGCTGGCGCTTTCGATCGTCGCAAAGCCCTCGAGCGCGAGCGCTCGCCGCAGCGCCGAGCGCAGCGCTCGCTCGTCGTCCACGACCAGGACATCCACGGCTGCAGTCTGCCAGCGGAGCTGAAGAGTTGCCTAAAAGAGATCTAGCCAACGCCCGTCGGTGATCATGGGCTGCTCGCTCACGCGGCCGGCGCAGGAGAGCCAGCCTCCGCGCCAGCCTCGGCCTCCACGCCATCCATGTGTCCATCGTCCAAGTCGTCGCGCAATCGCAACCCGAGGATCGGGAACACGAGCGTGGAGAGCACTGCAGCGCCGACCAGCGCAGCCGCAGTGGAGGCACGCATGTGGCCCGCTTCCACGGCGAGTGTCGTGATCGCCAGCACGAGCGGGAGCTGCGTGGAGCTCATCAGCGCCAGCGCACGTCGTTCTCGGCCGCTCAGCGCCTTGCGGTAGAGCAGCAGGGCGGGGACGCCTCTGACCACCAGGAAGAGAGCGAAGAAGAGGAAGATCTTCGCCACGCTGCCCGCGCTTGCGAACAGCGCGCTCACGTCGAGCTTCATCCCACTGACAATGAAGAAGAAGGGCACGAATACGCCGAAGGCGATCGCGGTCATCTTCGAGTCGAACTCGGGTATCTCGCGCGCCTTGAGCACCTGCCGGGTTATCACCCCGGCAGCGAAGCCGCCCAGCAGCAGGTCCAGGCCCAGTTCGAAGGCGAGCATCGCCAGCGCGAAGACCAGCACGACGATCCAGCGCACCGCCAGCTGGGAGCTGCGCTCCAGGGTGCGCTCGAAGATCGGCAGCGTGCGCTGCGAGGAGCGCACCGCGAAGATCGCAACGCCCACGGCGAGCACCACGAACGCGAACAGGATCAGCGCGTTGTGGACCGTGCTCTGAGCGGAGAGGATCAGCGTCAAGAGCAGGATCGGCCCGAGCTCCCCGACGGCGCCGGCGGCCAGCAGGTAGGACCCGAACTTGGTGCGCAACTCCCCCGCGTCGGAGAGCACCGGCAGCAGCGTGCCAAGCGCGGTCGTGGACATCGCAGAGCCGGTGTAGAGCAGCGAGAGCACGACACCGGCCGCCACCAGCGCGCCACCGATCGCGTAGGCGAGCGCCAACGAGAGCGCCCATCCCAGCAACGCCAGCCGCAGCGGCTGCCCGGCGATTCGGTGCACGTCGATCTCGTAGCCGGCGAAGAAGAACAGCAGCCCGAGGCCAAGAGCGGAGAAGAAGTCGATGAACTCGTTGACGTGCAGCCCTAGCACCTTGGGGCCGATCAGCACCCCGAGCAGCAGCTCCACCACGACCACCGGCACCACGATCACGCGCTCGGTCATCACTGCTGCGATCGTGCCGGCGAGAGCGGCTACGGCGGCGACCGCCAGGAACGTGCCCGGGTCGACGCTGATCGTGGTGGCGAGCATCACAGCGCGCCGGGCCGCCGCCTCATCCGCATCGCTCGAAGATAGCGCGCGGTCGAGCACTGGTCCCAGGCGCTCAAGGGCCTGCCGTTCACAGCCGACACACATCGCGACGCGCTCGGGGCTGGTAGCCTGCCGACCGCTCGTTGGAGCCTCGCTTGGGACTCGACGCCTGGCAAAAGGAGGATGGGATGCGCAGGGTAATCGCCTCATTGATCTTGACTCTCGCCGTCGGCGGCTGTGGCCTCTTGGCCACGGGAGCGGCGGCCGAGGGGTACACACCCTCGAACTGGCACCTGTTCGCACCGCGCGGCGCTCACCTGCCCTTCGGCGGCTCCCAGCAAGCCGTCTGCTCGGTGCCAAGTGCCGGCGCCGGCCACTGTCTGATCCACGTGCTGGCACCAAGTGGCGCCTCTCCCGCGGCCCAACGCGGGGTCACGGAAGTGAAGACCCCGACCGGCCTCTCGCCGAGCACGGTCAAGAGCATCTACGGCTACTCGGCCTCCACCGCGGCGGGTACCGGCCAGACGATCGCGATCGTGGACGCCTACAACGACCCTGACGCCGCGAGCAATCTGGAAACATTCAGCCGCCAATACGGGTTGCCCGCCGCCAGCTTCACCCAGGTCAACCAGGAAGGCGGCAGCAGTCTGCCGGCCACCGAATCCGGCTGGGACCTGGAGATCAGTCTCGACATCGAGTGGGCGCACGCGATCGCCCCCGGCGCCCACATCCTGCTCGTGGAGGCCAAGACCGCCAGCCTCGCAAACCTGCTGGCCGCCGAGAGCTACGCGGCCAAGCACGCCGGCTACGTCTCCAACAGCTGGGGTGCGAGCGAGTTCTCCGGCGAGAGCGCCGACGACTCCTACTTCACCGCCCCTGGCGTCAGCTACTTCGCTGCCGCCGGCGATGAAGGCGGCGCGGTGATCTGGCCTTCCGCCTCGCCCGATGTGACCTCGGTCGGCGGCACGGGCCTCACGCTCACCTCCGGTGGCACGCTCGCCCAGGAAGAAGCCTGGAGCGGCGGTGGTGGCGGCTGCAGCCGCTACGAGACCGCCAGCCTCTATCAGGCGACGGGCAGCGTCAGCTGTGCCGGCAAGCGCGCAACGCCTGACATCTCTCTCGACGCGAACCCCAACTCCGGCGTCTCGGTCTACGACGGCGTCACCTACGAACGCCAGAGTGGCTGGTGGACGGTCGGCGGCACGAGCGCATCGACGGTGATGATCGCCGCGCGGGCCGCTGACTCGGCCGACGCGCTCAGCCCGTCGTTCCTCTACGCAAGCCCTGCGAACCTCCCCTACAGGGACATCCTGCTCGGCAGCGACGGCCATCCCACGCTGACCGACTACGACCTCGCGACCGGGCTTGGCAGCTGGTCCTACACCCCGGGGACACCGACCGGCCTCACAGCGAGCAAGGAAGCCGGCGGCGTGAATCTGCAATGGAGCCCGCCTAGCGGCATCGCTGCCGCGAGCGAATATGTGATCTGGCGTGGCAGCGCCTCAGGACAGGAGAGCACGAAGGTGGCGAGCGTCCCCGCCTCTGAGACCTCGCTCACCGACACCGAAGCGACAGGCGCCGGCGCCACCTACTACTACGAGGTTCAGGCTCTCAACGGCGCCGGCGTGGGGCCGTTCTCAAGTCAGGCGATCGCAGCCCCGCCAAGCGTGCCGCCGGCTGCGAGCTTCAGCACCAGCTGCGCTGAGGCGAGGTGCAGCTTCACCTCCACATCGACCGACGCGGCAGGCACGATCGACGCCTATGCATGGAACGGCGGCAACTCCCTCGCGGGCACCGCGTCGAGCTTCACGGACACCTACTCCGCCGCGGGCTCCTACACCGTCTCGCTGAGGGTGAGCAACACCGCGGGGCAGTCCTCGACCGCCTCCGGCAAGGTGACCTGCACGAGCTCCCGCGGCAGGTTCGGCCGCACGACGCTCACCTGCACGTAGGGCTTGGAAGACCGGGCCGTGCATGCGACCCGGTACACATTCTCGTCGCAGGACTCAGTGAATGCGCGTGCGCCGCTTGCGGCGCCACTGGTGCCACACGTTCAGAAAGCGCCGCCAGAGCATCGCCAGCAACCTAACAGGTTCACCGCCTGATCACGTTTGATCACCGGCTGGTCACTCATGGATCACTGTCAGGAAACACGCCGCAAGCCCGCTGTGGAGACAGTGATGGGCGTCACGTTCGCCTGTCAACGATCACTCCGGAGGTGAGGTCTGGATGGCCAGCAGACGTCTTCTATCCGCAGCAGCTCGCCTGCGCGCGCCCCGCAAGTCGGCGGCTCGCATGTCTCGGCGCCGGCGTGCGCTTGGCGCCGCAGGGCTCAGCGTCGTCGTGCTTGCAGCACTTATCGCCGTCGTTTCGGCGGGGATCTCCTCGGCTGGAGCTCACGGTCAGCGCCGCCACGGTTACGCCAGCCATGACGACGGCGTTGGCGTCCAGTCGGGCAAGATCAAGCACGTCTGGCTGATCGTGCTTGAGAACAAGGCCTTCGATGCGACGTTCACGGGCCTGAACAACAACACCTACCTGTGGCAGACGCTGCCCTCCCAGGGGGCGCTGCTGAAGGACTACTACGGCACGGGTCACTCCAGCCTCGACAACTACATCTCGCTGGCCAGCGGCCAGGCGCCCCAGCCCGACGACCAGTCCGACTGCCCCGACTACGACAGCTTCGCGGGCAGTGTCGACAAAGCGGGCTCGGTGTGGAGCAACCCCAACTACGGCCAAATGACATCCGCGGCGGGACCGAACGCAGCTCCCGGCTCAAACGGCTGCGTCTACCCGGCAAGCGTGCCTACGCTCTTCAACCAGCTCGACGAAGCGAAAATCAGTTGGAAGGGCTACGCCCAGGATCTCGGCAACCCCGACGCCAGCGGCCCTGCCCATGACGCCGGCACGCAGTACTGCGGTGCTCCCGACTCATCCGTCGGATCGACCGGCAGCACCGCGTTCCCGAACCCGAGCAGCGCGAATGCAACCGACCAGTACGTCGCAAAGCACTTCCCCTTCCCGTGGTTTGAATCGCTTCTGAAGTCCGGCGACTGCAACCCGCAGCACATCGCCAACCTGTTCAGTTCGACGGAAGGGCTCTACCACGACCTGCAGAGCGCGAAGACGACGCCGGCGTTTAGCTGGATCTCGCCGAATAACTGCAGCGACGGCCATGACGCGGTCTGCCATGGCAACAACCTCTCCGGCGGCTTCTCAAACCCGACCACGCCGAAGGAACCTGCCAACTACACCGGCGGGCTCTACTCCGCCGATCTGTTCCTGGAACATGTGATCCCCGAGATCGAGGCCTCGCCCGCATTCCGGGAAGGCGGCCTGATCGACGTCACATTCGACGAGGCCTACCCGCCGTTCACCTACAGCAGTGACAGCTTCGCCAACTCGAAACTGGTGGCGCCGGATGCGGCCACCTCGCTCGAAGACGACTCGGCCGGCGAGACCCTCTTCGGCCGCTCGGTGAGCTGGGAGCCGACCGGCCCCAACACGCCGCTGCAGACAGGCGAAGACGGTCAGGAGCTCGATCCGGGTCCGGGCTTCAACGAGTACCTCGACCGTCCGAGCAACTGTGTCGCCCAGACGGTCCCCTCCCAGCCGGCAGGCACCTGCCTGCTCGGCGGCGGCAGCCACGTTCCAGGCGCGCGGACGGACACCGCCACGGCAGCGACCGGCAGCGCGACGGTCGCCGACAACTCGGTTGTTGCGACCGACAAGGGCCGCTCGGTCAGCGGCGCGGGCATCCCCACCGGGGCGTTCGTGGGCGAAGTCACCGACACGCCCGTGACCGCGACCGGCGCATCGGGAACCAGCGGCGGCATCGCGGATACGGGCTCCTTCACGCTCGTGAACGCTGCGCACGAACCGCTGAAGACGACCGCGCCGGTCACATCCATCACGCTCGGCGCCGAGAGCCCATCAACCGACCCGCTCTACGACGCCGATGACGCCACCGGCGGCGGCGGCGACACCGGCAGCGTGCTGATCAGCCCATACATCAAGCCGGGGACAGTGAGCACTCGCTACTACAACCACTACAGCTGGCTGCGCACGATGGAGGACCTGTTCGACGTGGGCCGCGTCTCCAAGGGCCTCGATGGGCAGGGCCACATCGGCTACGCCGCCCAGCCGGGCCTCGCGCCGTTCGGGCGTGACGTGTTCAGTAACCCGTGGGGCGAGCCCGTCGACGCACACGGCCATTCGATCCATGGCTGGTGAGCAGACGCACTCGACGCCGGCGCTGCGCCGGGGGAGCTGGGCCTTGCGGCCCGGCTCCCCCGGGCGTCGCTCTCTGACGATCGCCGGCCTGATAGCGACGATCGCCGTCGCGGCCTGCGTGGTCCTCGTGACCCGTGGCGCTCCGCCGCAGCGGTACGGGTCGATTCCCAATTGGCTGCCGAAGCCGAAGGTGGCGGTCGACCGGATCGTGCAGGCGAGCGCGGCGCACCCACAACTCTCGGCGATCGAGGGCAGCACCGTATCGGTGCGCCTCGCACACGGGCAGGTGCTGGCCAACGTCGTGGGGCCGGTTGTGCCCGAAGAGGTGGCCGAAAAGGCGCAGGACGGCGACGACGACGCCGAGACCGCCCCGTGCACGTTCACCGTCACATTCAGGTCTGCCGCGGGAGTCGTGCCGCTGAACGCGAGCGCGTTCACGATCCTCGACGAGCGCGGGCAGTTGCACCGCCTGCAGGTCAGCGACGCGAACGGCGGCCCTCCGCCGACGCAGGTGCTGCCCGGAAAGCCCGTAACACTGACGATGAAGGCAACGCTGCCGGAGGGCGAGGGCGCGCTGCGATGGGCGCCCAAGGGTCCGCGGGTGATCGCCGGCTGGGTCTTCGGCCTGGAGCTCGACTGACCGGGAACGCGGGGGCGGCGCGCTGGAGCACGCTGCCCGCGAGGGCCGGGGCTTGCCCGCGGGGGCAGGCCCCGGCCCTGCGCCACTGGCGACGGTTGTCCAGACGCGCGGTGCCGATCTTGTGCGCAAGTCGATATCGCGAAATCCGCGTCGCTGCCAGGCTTGCAGCACACTGCTCGTTCTCTGCTTCCCCAAGGGCACTTTCAAAGACATGCGATTTCGCACCCCTCAGATCCTGGCCCTCGGCGGAGGCGGCTTCTCGATGGAGAAAGACAGCTCCCTGCTGGACGACTACGCGCTCTCGCTGACCGGCAAGCGGCGCCCGCGCGTCTGCTTCCTGCCCACGGCCTCAGGCGACGCCGACCACTACGTGGTCCGCTTCTACAGGCGCTTTGCGAGATGCTGCGAGGCCAGCCACATCTCGCTGTTTCGCCGCGACCAGGGCACCGGCGGGGTCGAGGACGACCTCGGCTCGCATCTGTTGCGCCAGGATCTGGTCTACGTCGGTGGCGGAAACGTCGTCAGCATGCTCGGCGCTTGGCGCGCCCACGGCCTCGATGAGGTGCTACGTGAGGCTTGGCAGTCGGGTGTTGTGATGTGCGGGCCTTCCGCCGGGTCGCTGTGCTGGTTCGCCGAATCGGTCAGCGCGTTCCATGGCGCGGGCTCTCGGCGGGTGCACGGACTGGGCCTACTGCCATGCTCCAACTGCGTCCACTACGACGCCGAGCCGGTGCGGCGCACCGACTACCACCGCTACGTGCGCGAAGGCATGCACCCCGGCTACGCCGCCGAGGATGGCGTAGCCCTGCACTTCGAGGGCGTGGACCTTGCCAGAGCGGTCAGCTCACGGCCCGGCGGCCGGGCATATCGCGTCGAGCAAGTCGCCGGCGAGGTCGTCGAGATGTCGCTGGAGGTCTCCTATCTGGGTCCCGAGGCGCTCGACGCCCGACTTGCGGCGAGCGACGCCGTAGCGGCGTGAACGAGCCGCAGTCCTCGCAGCCGACGGTGCAGACCATCTTCGCAATGGGCGGCGGCGGCTTCACAATGGAGCCGGATAATCCACTGCTCGACGACTTCGTGCTCGGCCTCTCCCCTGTGCGCGAACCGCGGATCCTGTTCCTGCCCACAGCGGCGGGCGATACGACGGGGCTGATCAACGCCTTTCACGGTCGCTTCAGCGACCGTGCCTGCACCCCGACCCACCTGTCCCTCTTCCGGCTGGCCGAGGTGAGGCGTCCGCTGCGCGAGATCGTGCTCGAACAGGACATCGTCTATGTCGGCGGCGGCTCGATGCGCAACCTGCTGGCGATCTGGCACGCGCATGGCCTCGACGAGCTGCTCGTGGAGGCGTGGCGGCGGGGGATCGTGCTGGCAGGGCTGAGCGCAGGGGCGATGTGCTGGTTCCAGGGGGGCGTAAGCCGCTCAGGCGGCGGTGCGCCCGCTCCGATCGAGGGGCTCGGACTGCTGCCGGGATCGCTCACCGTGCATGCCGACGGCGAGCCCGAGCGGCTGCCGGTGTGGCTGGCCGGCGTGCGCGACGGCACGCTGCCCGGCGGCTGGGCTCTGGATGACGGCGTGGGCCTGCAGTTCGCCGGCACCAAACCCGTGCGCGCAGTCAGCTCGCGACCCGGGGCGGGCGGCCAGCGCGTGGACGCGATCGCCGGTGAGCTGGTGCGCAAGCGCCTTGCCTGCGAGCTGCTTGGCGCCGACGCGCCGACGGCGCGCCCGGCACTGGACGACGACATCCAGGAGATGCGCCACGTCCAGCGCCTGCGCAGCCGTATGAGCGGCCACGGCGGCAGGATCGGCGGGCTCTAGCTAGGCAAGCCTGGACGACTGACCCCAGCGAGCCTTGGGCTCAGGCCGGCACCTTGAGCAGCCCGATCATGTGCCCCTCGGGGTCCTCGAAGAGGCCAAGCTGGACGTCGGGCGTGACCTGCTCGGGACCCATCAGCCGCTTGCCACCGAGGCTCTGCGCCTTCACAAGCGCTGCCTCCACATCGGGCACGCCGACGTAGACGGTGACGTGACCCGGCCCGTGGCCGGCGCCGATCCCGCCGCCGATGCCGATCCCATCGACGCTTAGGTTCTGGCTGCGATCGACGATCCCGTAGCCCATCGGGTTGTTGGCGTCGATCTCCCAGCCGAAGAGCTCTGAGTAATAGCTGCGCAGCGCCTCGCCATCGCTGCCCATGATCTCGAAGTGCACTACGGGCGCTCCCATGCCTGCCTCCTGTCGTTGCCGGGACTCAAACAGTGGACGCCGGATGCTCCCGGGCCCACTTCACGATCGTGCCCGAGCCCGTGACCACCTCGCCGTCGTCGAGCACGAGGATCGGCACCGAATGCTGGCCGGAGAGCTGCTTGACCTCTGCGCGGTCCCTGGCACGGGTCGGCCAGGTCCAGAACATCAGCGACCCGCCTCCCACGTTCTTGACCTCGTAGCGATGCCCGGCGTCATCCAGCGCTTTCGCGGCGTGACCGCAAGGGTGCTTGAGGGGCCCCGGACCCGAGCCGAACGAGGTGCCGCTCGCACATGTGTAGAGGACCACGCCTCGATGCTACAGGCTCGCGGCTCAGGGGAGGAAACAGACGATGTCCTGCACCGGCTCACGCTCGGGCGGGTGCTGCTGTTGGCGCAGCCCGCCGAGGTGCAGCAAGCCGATCGGCGACTCCTGCTCGGGGATCCCGAGCGCCTGACGTCCCGCCGGCGTGTCGATCGCGGGCACGGTGCGCCAGTAGCCGGCCAGTCCGCGGGCGTGCGCGGCCAGCAGCACGATGTAGCAGGCGGCAGCGGCAGCGAGCAGGTCCTCGCGCTGCTGCTCGGCGTCCCCCTCCAGACGCACCGTGGCACAGATCAGCGTCGGCGCGCGGTCGAGCTTGGCACCCGAGCCGGGCTGTGCCTGCTCGGCTATGAGCTTCAGCTGTTGCTTGGCCTGCGGCCCGAGCACGCGAAAGCGCCAAGGGTTGGTGAGCTTGTGGTTGGGCGCCCAGCGTGCGAGCTCGAGGATCTCCGCAACCGTCTCCCGCGCCAGCTCCTCAGGGGCGAAGACCTTGTGCGTGCGGCGGCTGCGGATCGCCTCGTCGATGAGCTCGTGATCGGGCACGGCCAGACACCCTAGCGGCGGCCGGCGGCCGAGCAGCCCGCTCATTCGGTCGGTGGTGGACGCCTGCTGCTCTTGCGCTCGCTGGCCCTGCGCTTCTCCTGCAACCGCCGCTCGCGCGCGGCCCGGGACGGTCGCGTGGCATGGCGCTGTGGCGGGCGCGCGAGCGCATCCTGCAGCCGTTTGGCGAGCCGCTCGATTGCGACCTCGCGGTTGCGCAACTGGCTACGTTGCTCCTGGGCGACCGCCGTCGCGCGCTCGCCCAGCCGCTCCGTCAGACGTTCCCGCGCCCACTCGGGCAGACTCGGAGATGCGGCGATGTCGAAGCTTACCTCTACGCGTGACTCGGTCACGTTTGCGTGCTGGCCGCCGGGTCCAGCGGAGCGGCTCACCCGGACCACCAACTCCGCGGCCGGAATCTGGATCTCCTCGCTCAGACGCAGCGGCTGCGTCATCGGCGCTTAACCGCCGGCGAGCGGCACGACGTAGCGCAGGAACGGCTCGACGGAAAGACCGCTCCCGGTCGCCTGCTCCACCAGCGGGATTGTGTCCAGGCGGCGACCGAAGCGGTGCACTCGCTGCGCCAGCCAGCGCTGGATCTCCCCCACCTCGCCGCGCCGCAGGTCCTCGGCACGAGGCCCAATCTCTGCCTCCATCGCCTCCCACAACTGGGCGGCGATTAGGCATCCGAGTGCATAGCTTGGGAAGTAGCCGAAGGCGCCGGCGCCCCAGTGGATGTCCTGCATGCAGCCAAGCGCATTCGATGGGACATCCAGCCCAAGCAGGCGCCTCATCGCGTCTCCCCAGGCGCCAGGCAGGTCATCCACATCGAGATCGCCTTCGATCAGCGCGTGTTCCAGCTCGAAGCGAAGGACGATGTGCAGGGGATATGTGAGCGGGTCGGCCGAGACCCGGATCAGCGAGGGCGCCACGCCGACGAGGGTGGCGTTGAGGTCTGCCGCGCCGACCTGGAAGCCAGCTGCCGCGAGCTCCGTGGCTAGGACCTCCGCGAATGCCGGGTTGCGCGCAACGTGGTTCTCCCACAGCTTGCTCTGGGACTCGTGCATCGACATCGAGGTGCCGGCGCCGAGGTTGGTGCGCTCCAGCTCCAGGGCGACCTGGCGCTCGTAGAGAGCGTGCCCGTACTCGTGCAACGAGCTCAGCAACGACTCGACATCGCCGTCGCTGTAGCGCGTTGTGACGCGTGAGTCGCCGCGCCCCATCCACGTCGTGAACGGATGGGCCGAGACGTCGACGCGCCAGCTGGAGGGCTCGACGCCGATCCTGGCAAGCACGCTCTCCACAGCGGCCTGCTGCGCGGCTACTGGCACCGCCATCGGGCGGGCAGGGCAGTGGCGGGCAGCCTGCTGCACCAGCGACGGCAGCGCCTGCGTGAGCGCGTCGAAGAGGGGACGCAGATCGGCGCTGGACAGGCCGAAGTCGTAGTCGTAGAGCAGCGCATCGTAGGGCCGCTGGCCCGGCTGCGCCAGGCACTCGCCGTGCGCACGGGCAAGCTCGACGTTACGCCGCAGCGCCGGCGCGAACGCCGCGAAGTCGTCGGCCGCGCGGGCCGCCTGCCACGTCTCCTGCCCCTCGGCGCTCGCACGCGCAAGCTCGGCCGCCAAGTCGACGGGAACGCGACGCGCACGCTCCCAGTCCCGGCTGGCGATCCGCACGAGATCGGCGTCGATATCGGACAAGTCGGGGCCCTGCAGCTGGTCCAGCCACTGCCCGATCTGCTCATCGGTGCCGCGTTCGTGGGTCAGCCGTGCGAGCGTGCCGAGTTGCTGCGCGCGGCCGGCGCCGCCCTGGGAGGGCATCATCACGAGCTGATCCCACTCCGCAAGCATCTGCAGCGCAGAGAGATCGGAAAGCTCGGCCAGGCGAGCACGCAGGCGATCGAGGTCGGCCACGCGCGAAGCCTACGCCGCGGCGGCCGGCCGGCGGCGAGAGAACACGACGACCGGGATCTCGCGGTCGGTCTTGGTCTGGTAGTCGTCGTATGCGGGCCATACCTCGACCATCGAAGACCACAGGCGGGCACGCTCTGCGCCCTGGGCGGTGGAGGCCAGCACGGGTATCTCCTGGTCGGTGACCTGGATGGTCGCCTCCGGGTCTGCGAGCAGGTTCTCGTACCAGCTGGGATTCTCCGGCGCGCCGCCCTTGGAGGCGACGACAATCCAGCGGTCTCCGTCGGTGCGGTGGATCAGTGGCGTGGTCCGCTCCTGCCCCGACTTGCGCCCCTTGGTGCTCAGCAGCAGGATCGTCGTGCCGCGCCAGTGGTAGCCGTGCCGCCCGCCGGTCTCGCGGTAGACACGGACGTGCTCTGCACCGAAGAGATCGTCGTCTGATCCGGCCATCGCGGGCGACTCTAGCAACCGCTGTCGGGTCCGCGAGTCCGCCCTTCCGCGACGGCATGCGGAACCTGTGGGCAGGCTGCTGGGCGGCGGCGCACGCCGGCGGGTATCACTTAGCCGATGGCCGACGCGCTCTCCGAGTACCGGCGCAAGCGAGGACCGGGCACCCCGGAGCCTTCCGGGCGCAAGCGCAGCCCGACTGGACCCGACGGCCGCTTCGTGGTCCACGAGCACCACGCCCGCCGGCTGCATTGGGACCTGCGACTGGAACGCGACGGCGTGCTGGTCTGCTGGGCGATCCCGAACGGGATACCGCAGGACCCCGACCATAACCGCAAGGCGGTCCATGTCGAGGACCACCCGTTGGAGTACATCGACTTCGCCGGCACGATCCCGCAGGGCAACTATGGCGCGGGCGAGATCAGCGTGTGGGACAGCGGCACCTACAGCGCCGAGAAGTGGGAGCCGTCAAAGGTGATCGTCACCTTTGACGGAGCACGGCTGAAGGGCCGCTACGCGCTGTTTCACGCCGGCCGCCAGGAGCGTGACTGGATGATCCACCGCATGGACGCGCGGCTCGATCCGACCGCGCACGAGATGCCGCAATTCGTCGAGCCGATGCTTGCCCGCCTCTCCACGATGCCCGCCGAGCAGTCGCAGTGGGCCTTCGAGGTCAAGTGGGATGGAGTGCGTGCCATCGCGCGCTGCCGGCCCGGCCGACTGGAGCTGCTCACCCGCAACCGCAACGAGGTGAGCGCCGCCTACCCGGAGCTGCGCGGCCTGACCGAGGCGCTCGGGTCCCGCGAAGCGATGCTCGATGGAGAGATCGTCGCCTTCGATGGCTCCGGTCGCCCGAGCTTTCAGGCGCTTCAGAATCGCATGCACCTGCGCGGCGAGAGCGCCGTACGGCGGCAGGTCGGCAGCAACCCGGTCACCTACATCGTCTTCGACCTGCTGTGGCTGGACGGCCACTCCCTGATGGAGCTGCCTTACGAGCAGCGGCGCGAACGGTTGCAGACGCTGAAGCTGCAGGCGGAGCGATGGCGCACGCCGGCACACTACATAGGCGAAGGCGATGCGCTGCTGGCCGCCACGCGCGAGCAGGGCCTGGAGGGCGTGATCGCCAAGCGGATCGGCTCCCCCTATCTGCCGGGACAGCGCGAGAGCAGCTGGCTGAAGATCAAGAACGTGCAGCGCCAGGAGGTGGTGATAGGTGGATGGACCGATGGCACAGGCTCACGCTCTGGCAGCTTCGGCGCGCTGGAGCTGGGCGTCTACGACGCGCAAGGCAAGCTTCGCCACGCGGGCAAGGTCGGCACCGGCTTCGATGAGCGGGAGCTGGAACGGCTCACGCGCATGCTTGCGCCGCTGAGCGCCGGCACCTCGCCTTTCACCGGACGCCAGCCCGCCCGCGGCACCCACTTCGTGCGACCCGAGCTCGTCTGCGAGGTGGAGTTCAGCCAGTGGACCAAGGACGGGCGACTGCGGCAAGCCTCTTACAAGGGTCTGCGGGAGGACAAGCCGGCTGCTGCGGTGATACGTGAGCGCATCGCTCCTTCGCCCGACGCGGCAGCCGACACCAAGGTGCAGAGCGGAGATCTGAGCGCGCTCGTGAACGCAGGCGAGCAGGTCAGCGGCGGTGTCGAGGTCGAGGTGGAGGGCAGAACCTTGAAGCTCACCAACCTCGAGAAGGTTCTCTATCCAGCGACTGGGTTCACGAAGGGGCAGATGATCGACTGGTGCATCGCGATCGCACCGGCGCTGCTGCCGCACCTGCGAGACCGGCCGTTGACGCTCAAGCGCTACCCGAACGGCGTGGATGGCAAGCACTTCTACGAGAAGCATTCGCCCCGCCATCGGCCGGACTGGGTGCAAACCGTGCGCGTATCCAGCGAAAGCAGCAAGCGCGAGATTGACTACACACTCTGCCAGGACCTGCCGACGCTCGTGTGGCTGGCCAACCTCGCCGACATCGAGCTGCATCCCTCACTGTCCCGCGCGCAGGCAATCGAGCACCCCACGGCGCTCGCATTCGACCTGGACCCCGGGCCGCCCGCCGACCTGTCTGCCTGCTGCGAGGTCGCGCTGTGGCTGCACGAGATCTTCGAGCAGCTTGGAGTGCGCGCATTCGCCAAGACCTCCGGCTCCAAGGGGATGCAGGTCTACGTGCCGCTCAACTCGCCAGAAGTCAGCTACGCGCAGACCAAGCCGTTCGCGCATGCGGTTGCCAACCTGCTGCACAACCGGCACCCTGACAAGGTCGTGTCTGAGATCGGCAAGGCGCAGCGGCACGGCAAGGTCCTGATCGACTGGAGCCAGAACGACGAGCACAAGACGACGGTCTCGGTCTACTCGCTGCGCGCTATGACGCGCCCGACCGTCTCGACGCCGCTGGCCTGGGAGGAGGTGCAGGACTGCCTTCACACGGGGCGGCAGGACATGCTCGTCTTCGAGGCCGATGAGGTGCTGCGCCGGCTGGCGGAGAAGGGCGATCTCTTCGCGGACGTCTTGAGCCTGACTCAGCGCCTACCGGACCTCGGCCCGGAGGGCATCTGATCTCTATGACTCTGCCGCAAGCGGGCGCGTGAGCAGAGCCGCGCCCGCGATCACGCACACGAAGGCAAGTACCCGCGCGACTCCGAGTGCTCCTGAGGGCAGCGGCTCCTGAAGCACGACGGTGCCCGCGGCGATCGGAAGCACGTTGGTCAGCAGCGTCGCAAGGCCGGCGACTGTGAGCGCGGCGCCCGCCTGGTAGCCGATCTGCAAGAGCGTCGTGCCGGCCACGTAGCCGAGGACGATCGTCAGCACAAACGCGCTCCGCGGCCCCCACTCGGTGGCCAGCTTGGTCGAGATGTCGCCGATCGAGAAGCACAGCCCGCCGGCGATGCCGCAGGCAACTGCTGCGCCGAGCACGCGGCGGCCGAAGAAGACGACCCCGGCGGCCAGGACTCCGGTGCCGCCAAGCCAGGCCAGGATCAAGGGGATCGAGCCGCCATGGCCGCTCACGCTCCCGCCACCGGCCAGCGAGATCGAGAGCGCGAGCAGGCCGAGCACCGAGAGCACGACTCCGGTGAGCCCCCGGCGCCCGAGCCGCCGGCGGGCGATCCGGTGCGAGAGGAAGGCGAGCAGGCCGATGCCGCCCGCCGCAACGCTCTGCACCAGCGCCAGCGGAGCAAGTGCGAGCGCCGCGGCATAGAGCAGGAAGCCACCGCTCTCCATCCCGAAGCCCACCATCCAACGCCGATCGGCGAGCAGCAGCCTCAACGAGATCAGCGGACGCCGCACCGACAATCGCGGCAGCGCGGCCACGGCGTCGTGCTGACGCATGTAAGCGAGGTTGGTGAGAGTCGTCGAGAGGAACGCGAAGAGGAGTGCGATTGCGATTCTCACGTCGATCTCCCGGCCGGCCAGGCTGTCTCGCGCATCTCGTGCAAGCGGTCGGGTCCGACTCTAACGCGATCGATGCTGCGCTCATGCGCCGCCGGCCCGCGACGCCTCGAGCTTGAGCAAACGCGGTATGGTGGCTCTCAAGCAGCAATTGTCACTATGGCGAGCCGGCAGGTTTCCGGCGCTCGCGAACGAATGTGCAATCCATGCGCCTCTCGTTTATATCCTCCTCACGTCGCCCGATCGCCTTGGCAGGCATGATCTGCGCAGTGGGAGCCGGCGTACTGGGCGCACTTCTGGCCACGCAGCCCGCCACCGCCGAGAGCTCGCAGACCGCTGCCGCCGCCGGCACGCCGCGCTGCAGCACCTCAGGCCTAGTCGTATGGCTGAATACTCAGGGCAACGGCACTTTGGGGAGCGTCTACTACCAGCTCCAGTTCACCAATCTCTCAGGTCGCACCTGCACCATAAGCGGCTATCCGGGCGTTTCCGCGGTGGGCCTCCAGGGCCGCCAGCTGGGCCGTTCGGGGTCGCGCGAAAGCGGCGCCAAAGCGCGCACCGTCACGCTCGTAAACGGCGCGACCGCGGCCGCGACGCTGCGAATCGTGGTGGCCGGCAACTTCCCCAGCTCCAGCTGCAAACAGACCACGGCCGCCGGCCTGCGCGTCTACCCACCGGACCAGACCACGGCCAGGACGGTTGCCTTCCCATTCGAAGCCTGTTCGGGCAGCGGTCCGGCAGTCCTCAGCGTCGGACCCGTCCGCAAGCCCTCCTGATCAGGTCGCGCTGGCGCTGCCGGCCCGCAGCGGCCGCAGCACGGCCTCCAGGGAGGCGAGCTCGTCGAGCATCGCGGCGGCCGAGCGCTCCATCGTCTCGTTTGGCTCCAGTGCGCCCTCGTCGTCGATGAACTGAGCCACGAACGGAATCGACACCGCCTCTGGCAGCGGGAACATCTTCAGCGTCGTGACCACCTGCTTGATCATCTGCGCGGCGCGGGTGCCCGCCGAGATGCCGCCGTAGGAGACAAGCCCCACCGGCTTGTAGCTCCACTCGTGGTGCAGGTAGTCGAGCGCGTTCTTCAGCGGCGCGTTGAAGCCGTAGTTGTACTCCGGCATCACGAACGCGAACGCATCCGCTTCGCTGACCTTCGCACTCCAGTCGCGCGTGTGCTGCTGGGTGTACTGACGCAAACGGGGGTGGTTGGGCTCGTCCACGAACGGCAGGCCGATCTCTGCGAGGTCCACGACCTCGACCTCGAAGGCCCCGTGATCGCGCGCCGCCTGCGCAAACCATCGGCCAACCGGCAATCCGACACGGCCGGGGCGAGTGCTTGCGATCAACACGTGCAGGGCGGGCATGGCGGGCGCAAGTATAGGCCGAGCCCGAGGTTCGGCCGCGAAGCTGCAGACGTGCGGACTTGACCGCTTTCTTAGCAGCTGCTAATCTCCTTTCGTAGTTAGCGGTCACTAAGAAGGAGACGGGCTCGATGGTTCGTGCAGCAACCCAACAGGCATCTCGCAACCGCTGGACGCTGGGGATCGTCTCGGTGGCGCTCTTCATGGTCGTCCTCGACAACCTCGTCGTCTCGATCGCGCTGCCTTCGATCAAGCGCGATCTCGGCGCCTCGATCCAATCGCTGGAGTGGACCGTCAACGCCTACGTGCTCACCTACGCCGTGCTGCTGCTGACCGGCGCCGCGCTCGGCGACAGGTTCGGCCGCAAGCGCATGTTCCTCGTCGGCATCACGATCTTTACGCTTGCCTCCGCAGGCGCGGCGCTGGCGCCCACGAGCGCGCTGCTGGTGAGCGCACGCGCGATCCAGGGTGCCGGCGCCGCCATCGTGACGCCGCTGACCCTCACGCTGCTGGCCGAGGCGTTCCCCGCCAGCAGGCGCGGGCTCGCACTCGGTATCTGGTCTGGCATATCCGGCGCCGCCGTGGCGATCGGGCCGCTGGTGGGCGGCGCCGTGGTGCAGGGCATCTCCTGGCACTGGATCTTCTGGATCAACGTCCCAATCGGGCTTGTGCTGGCGCCGCTGGCGGCGCTGATCCTGCGCGAGAGCCGCGGCCCCAACCCGTCGCTCGACCTGCGTGGCCTCGCGCTTACCTCCGTCGGTGCCTTCGGCGTGGTCTTTGCGCTGGTGCGCGCGCAGTCGCTCGGCTGGACCTCCCCCACAATCCTCGCCTGCCTCATCGGCGGCGGCGCGCTGCTGGCGCTGTTCATCGCCTGGGAGCTGCGGGCCAGGGAGCCGATGCTGCCGATGGAGTTCTTCAAGCGACGCGCCTCCGCGGTTACCAACCTCGCCACGCTGACCATGTACTTCGGCATGTTCGGCTCGATCTTCTTCCTCTCCCAGTTCATGCAGGACGCACTCGGGAACACGCCGTTGCAGGCAGGCCTGAAGATCCTCGTCTGGACCGGTGCGACGATGGTCACGGCGCCCTTCGCGGGTGTGTTCGCGGCGCGGATCGGCAGCAGGCCGTTCATCCTCGCCGGACTGTCGCTGCAGGCCGGCGCGCTTGCCTGGCTGGCGACGATGCTCTCCACCCAGATGCCCTACACGACGATGATCGTGCCGTTCCTGATGGCCGGCTCGGGCATGGCACTCGTCTTTGCGCCCTCCGCGAACGCCGTGCTCTCTGCGGTCCGCACCGAGCAGACCGGCCAGGCCTCGGGCGCGACCAACGCGATCCGCGAGCTCGGCGGAGTGCTCGGCGTGGCCGTGCTGGCGTCGGTGTTCACCGCCCACGGCGGCTACGGCAGCCCACAGGCATTCGTGAACGGGCTCGGCCCGGCGCTCTGGGTGGCGGTGAGTGTGCTTGGCTTTGGGGCGATCACCGTGCTCGCACTGCCCTTCAAGACCAATCAGGCCCCCGAGCAAGACGCCGCGTGGAGCGCCCGGCCAGAAGCGGCTGTCGCGCAGGCGGGAGCCTGAGTGAGTACGAAGGAGGACAAGCGCCATCGCGTGCCCGCCGCACAGCGGCGTCAGGCGCTGGTGCAGGCCGCCGTGCATGAGTTCGCGCGTGGCGGCCTGCATGGCACGCCGGTGGAGCAGGTCGCAAAGCGCGTCGGCGTCGCCCAGCCCTATGTCTTCGCGCTGTTCGGTAGCAAGCGCGAGCTGTTCATCGCGGCGGTCGAGGAGGGATTCGAGCGGGTGGCGCGGACCTTCCGCGCCGCGGCCGCCGAATACGAGGCCGGCAACGGCCCGGAGGGTTGCGAGGATGTGCTGATGGCCATGGGCGTCGCTTACAAGCAATTGCTTGCAAGCGATAGGGACTGTCTGATGCTCCAGCAGCAGTCCTATGCCGCATGCGACGACGAGGTCGTGCGCGCACGGGTGCGCCAGCGCTTCGCGATGCTCGTGTCGCTGGCCAAGGATCTCTCGGGCGCGCAGGACGAGCGCCTGGACCAGTTCCTCGCCCGCGGCATGGCGCTCAACGTCGCCGCCGCAATGGGCGTCGCCGACCTCTCCCCCGACTCGCCCTGGGTCTGCGAGGAGCTCAGCAAGATCGGCGCCGCCGAGCACAGCTGAGCGAGCAAGCTCTGCGGTATCCTGCAACGCCTCAGATGGAGCCCTGAGGAGAGGGCCGCCGTGGCTCTCCGAACCGCCCACTGAAAAGGGCTGATGGCCCCTTTCGCGAAGAACCATTCACTTCCCGCGAGAGGAGCCGTCCGTGTCGATCGAGCAAGGGCTGAGAGTGCAGAGCCTGCCGGCGCCAGCCGAGCCGGCGAGCGCACGCCTCAGAGTCGACTCCCGCGAGTTGGCGGCGATCTTCACAGGCGGCGTGGCGGGCGCGCTGCTGCGCGTGTGGCTCTCGCGTCAGTTCGCCGCACAGCCGACCCAGTGGCCCTGGGCGACGTTCGCGATCAACATCAGCGGCGCCTTCGCGCTCGGCTACCTGGCCACCCGATTGCAAGAGCGCCTGCCGCAGTCGACCTACCGCCGTCCGCTGCTCGGGACCGGTTTCTGCGGCGCATACACGACCTTCTCCACGATGCAGGTAGAGGCCCTTGGCATGATTGAACATGGGCGTTACGGCCTGGCGGCCGGCTATGCGCTCAGCAGCATCTGCGCCGGTTACCTTGCGGTTTGGGTCGCCACCGCGACGGTGCGGCGCGCGAGGCGGATCTGATGAGCGCGTGGGTCTGGCTCGGCGTGGCCGCGCTCGGCGGCCTTGGCGCGATCGCACGCTTCCTGCTCGACGGAGCGATCGGGCAGCGGATCAGCGGCGACTTCCCTGCGGGCACCTTTGCGATCAACATCAGCGGCTCGCTGCTACTCGGCCTGCTCGCAGGGGCCGCTCTCAGCGGCGACGCGCTCGTGCTCGCCGGCACCGCAACGCTTGGCTCCTACACCACCTTCTCCACCTGGATGCTGGAGTCCCACCGGCTGGCCGAGGACGCCGATCTGAAGGGCGCGACGCTGAACGTGGTCGCGAGCCTCGTGGTCGGCGTGGGAGCAGCAGCGCTCGGACACGCGATCGGAGCGCAGCTGTGAACGAGGAGAGCCTCAAGCTCACCACCTACTTCGGCGAGCGCGACCGCACACAGGATGGCCTGCTCGCAGACGAGCTGCTCGACGTCTACGGCGGTCACCGGCTGGCAGCCAGCATCCTGCTGAGAGGCTCAGAGGGCTTCGGCGCAGGGCAGCACGTGCGCACCGACCGGCTGCTCAGCCTCTCAGAAGACCTGCCCGTGGTCTCGATCGCGGTCGATCGCCGCGACCGTATCGAAGCGATGCTCGAGCCGGTCCTGCAGATCAAGCGTCGTGGCCTGATCACGCTCGAGCGCGCGCGGATGCTGAGCGGTGAGATCGGCGCGGTTAAGCTGCCGCAGACGCCCGGCCACGAAAGCAAGCTGACCGTGTACGTCGGGCGCCACGAGCATTCCGGCGAGCGGCCCGCGTACGTGGCGATCACCGACCTCCTGCACGCGCGCGGCATCGCCGGCGCGAGCGTGCTGCTCGGAGTCGACGGCACCAGAGGCGGCCGGCGCTTCCGCGCCAGCTTCTTCGGCCGCAACGCAGAGGTCCCGTGCATGGTGATCGCAGTCGGCGAGGGCACTCGGATCGCGCAGGCGCTGCCCGAGGTGGCGGCTCTGGTACGCGAGCCGCTGATGACGCTGGAGCGCGTGCGCGTCTGCAAGCGCGATGGAGCGCTGCTGGCGACGCCGCACGAGCTGCCGGGCACCGACGAGCAGGGCCGCCAGCTGTGGCAGAAGCTCACGGTCTACGCCTCGCAGAGCGCGACTTGGCAGGGGCACCCGCTCAACCTGCAGATCATCCGCCGCCTGCGTAAGTCCGGCGCGGCGGGCGCGACGAGCATGCGCGGCATCTGGGGCTTCCACGGCGCCCACTCCCCGCACGGTGACCGCTTCCTGCAGCTGCGCCGCCGCGTGCCCGTGGTCACCACCGTGATCGACAGCCCGCAGCGCATCGAGGAGTCCTTCCTGATCATCGACGAGATCACCGCCGGCGAGGGGCTGGTGACCAGCGAGATGGTGCCGGCACTGCGCGCGCTGGGCCCCGCCGAGCCCTACGGCGGCACCGAGCTTGCAAGCTACGACTGCTGAAACGGCCATCGATAGCGCCGGGGGACAGGCGCCTTAGACTGGCCCGATACGCCGTTCTATGAAAGAGAGCCCGATGAACGCTCGCCTGACGAAGATGCTCACGACGCTCACCGCCGTCGTCAGCGGCGCAAGCCTGCTCGCAGGCTCCGCCACCGCGGCGCACACCACGTTCAAGTCGGGCACCTACAGCGGCAAGACGAGCCAGGGCGCGCCATTCGTGGTCAAGCTCCTGAAGACCTCCGAATGCGACCACGGTCGCGCGCTGTGCCTCTTCACCAAGACGCAGCCGGAAATCAAGACCACCTGTCCCAACGGCGAATCCGACGAGTACGAGGATCTCGACTACGTGGTCGTGCCCGCGAGCGGCTCGATCAAAAGCAAGCTGAAGTCGGGGGATGGCGCGATCAATGCAGCGGTCTTCCAGGTCCACAAGAACGGAACGATCACGGGCAGCTTCAAGATCACCGGCGAGCCGGACGCAATCGACCCGGAAGAAGTGACCGGCTACTGCAGCGGATCGACGACGTTCACGCTCAAGCGATAGCCCGCGCGTCGATCCGCGCTCGAGCCCGCAGGCGGAAGCTCTCAGGAAGTCACGATCGCGTCCACCCGGTCGGGGTAGAACGCGACCATGTCCTTGATCTGGGCCACCGCATCGTAGGGCGCCCTGTACTCCCAGACGGCATTGATCGAGCGCTCACCCCCGACCGGAATGCTGTAGTAGCTGCACTCGCCCTTGTACGGGCAGTAGGAGGCGTGGTCCGTGCGCTCCAGCAGCGAAGTGTCCACGTCGGCCAGCGGGATGTAGGCCACCGGCGCATAGTCCGCCTCGCGCAGCATCACCCCGTCGCTTGTGTCCGCGATCACGCGCCCGGCGACCGAGACCACGACCCGCTCCTGCGCCGGCTCGATCGCGATCGGATGATCCGGCCCCGGCTGCAATATCGGCCTGCTGCTCATTGTTGTCCTCCTTGATCGCCTTTATGAGAACCGCTACACGCCGACCAATGCGGGCGCGACCTCGCCTGATGCGACGTGCACGACCTCGGGCAGCGTGATCTGGATCTCATCATCTGTGTGAAGCAACGCCTTTGCTCCCACGATCGTCACGCCGACGAGCTTCCCACTTGCATCGAAGCGCAGCGCGTGGCCCTCCGGAGACTCGTCGAAGTCGACGGCTGAGGCAGGATCGCCGACGTGAAGGTAGAGCACGTCGGCGTCCTCGTCGTAGAAGACGTTGTTGAAGACGGTTTCCGCAATCTTGATGTTCATGGCATCGATCTCCTTGCGTGCGCGGTGACGATGAGCCCGCGCCCTTCCACATAGGCTACGACGACCTTCAGCCATCTGCTGGGAGCCTCGGTCTTCAGGTAATACCACTCTTCCCCGGCGCTGCGCCCCAAGCACTGTTGGTCGGGCTCTTGAACGGCTCTCAGCACCAACTCCTCGAATGGCACGATCTCAGGATGACGTCGGCGGATGTGCGCCCATCGCTCCTCGGTCAGATCCACCAATCTGCCGTCGACGTCCAGCACGCTTTGGCGGAGGCTCATCGTGCCGCCTCTGCATAAGTCCCCCACAACCGCCTTACAAGGGCATGGCCTTCCATGCCTTCTTATCCGACGACCGACGAGACCTTGGGACACGGCGACCCCAGGTTTGAGCGCCCCCGGCAGGATTCGAACCTGCGACCCACGGCTTAGAAGGCCGTCGCTCTATCCAGCTGAGCTACGGGGGCTTGGCGAGGTCGGCGCGACGCCCGCCCGCACAGTGTTGCCGATGAGCGCCGCCGACCGGCTTCAGCGAAGGCGCCCGGTACCGCCGGCAGGCGCACACAGGCCGGTTGTTTCTAGCAGCAACGAGCCGAATCTAGGCCCTCCGGAGTCCAAAATTCAAGCAAGATCGCGCGATCTCGGACCCTATGTGGCGCCAGGGGTCCCGGTCGGGCATTCGCCCTTAGACAATCTTGAGCAGAACGCTGTAATAGTTGCGCCATGACACCCAGCGATTCTGACCCCGAGAACCCCTCCCGCAAGCAGCGCCGTGACCAGGCGCGTGAAGAACGCAAGGCCCAGGAAGAGGCCAATGCCGCAGCCGGCGCACGACGTCGGCGGCTGATGCAGTTGGGTGGGGTGGCCGGCGTGGTGATCGTCGCGATCGTCGTGATCCTGATCGCGACCAGCGGAAGCAAAAACGCAGCCACGGAATCTCACACCGCGACCACCACGAACGCCAAGAACGCCGCGGTCTCCACCGTGGAAGGCGAGCTCAATGGGATCCCTCAGAAGGGCAACGTCCTTGGGAAGCCGAACGCACCGGTGACGATGCAGTACTTCGGCGACCTCAAGTGCCCGTTCTGCAGGGCGTTCACGGTCTCCGCGCTGCCGGGCATCATCCAGAACGAGGTGCGCGCCGGAAAGCTGAAGATCGAATACAAGTCGATGGAAACAGCCACCCGCAATCCGCCCGAATTCCTGAGGCAGCAGTCCGCGGCCTACGCCGCCGGCGCCCAGAACAAGGCTTGGTACTTCATCGAGCTCTTCTACCACGAGCAGGGCGATGAGACCGAAGCCTACGCGACTGAAGGATTCCTCGAAGGTCTGGCTAAGCAGGCGCCCGGCCTAAGCCTCGCCCAGTGGCACAGCGATCGCAAGAACGAAACGTTCGAAGCGGAGGTGCTCAAGGATGAGAAGGAAGCCGCCGAAATCGGCTTCACCGGCACGCCGTCGTTCATGCTGGGCAAGACCGGCCAGAAACTGAAGCCATTCAGCAGCACTTCGCTGGAAAGCGCCGCCGCCTTCGAACCCACGATCAACAAACTGGCTTCCTAGACGGGTTGTGGCGATGAGTGGACGAGTCACACGCATCGTGATGATCGTCCTCTCGGTCATCGGGCTTGGCTTGGCCAGCTACCTGACCTACGTCCACTACTCGGGCAGCGCGGTGATCTGCACCTCGGACTCCTGCGAGCTGGTTCAGACTTCGGTCTACTCCAAGCTCGCAGGCGTACCCGTCGCCCTGCTGGGCCTGATCGGCTACGTCTTCATCTTCGTCTCACTCATCCTGCCCGAGCGCGAGCAGACCCGGCTGGCGACACTGGGGATCACCGCGGTCGGCTTCGGCTTCTCGGCATACCTGACCGGTCGCGAGGTCTTCTCGCTGCATCAGATCTGCGAGTGGTGCGTCAGCAGCGCATGCATCATGACGATCCTGATGCTGCTCTCGGTCTATCGCTTTCTGATCGGTGGATCAGCCCGGCACCCGGTGGTGCCCGCAGACGGTGAGTCGGAGCCCTCCGGCCCGCACACGGACGCCGGCGCGCTCGGCGCGGGCATCTAGAGCCTGCGGGCGCCAAACACGCCCGCCTTCTTGGCATGCGGCCGCTGCGAGCAGCGATCGCAGCGGCCTGCAACCGCGTCTCCAGAACAACTCGTCTATCTGTCCACTGCGCCCAGAAAGGCCCCCTCAGGCGGCAAACTGGGTCGACTCCTCAGGTAGGGCCCACGGGGTGCGCGGGGCCTATGCGTTCCCCATTTCGATGACCATGCTTCCTGAGACCGAACCGATCATGCGCAGCCGCGATATGGACGACCTCGCCGGCTCGCCCCAGCGCGCCCCACAGGACGACTCTGAGCATGTCGGCCACGGGGACCATACGGACATGCAGCGCCTGTTCTCGATGACCGACGACCTTCTCGCGGTGATCTCACTCGATGGCTGCTTTACGCTGTTGAACCCGGCTTGGGAGACGGTGCTCGGCTGGAGGCGCGAGGAGATGATCGGGCGCCCGATCCACGAGCTGATCCACCCCGAGGACCTCGACCAGACGATCGCGCTGACGCTGCCCGGCGCGACCGAGACCGCCCAGCTGATCAATCTCACCAACCGTTATCGCCACCGCGACGGCTCGTGGAGGTGGCTGCTCTGGAGCGCCCGCTGCGACGGTCAAGCATGGTTCGCGGCGGCCAAGGACGTCACGGACCGCATGTGGCTCGAACGCCAGGCGCTGCACGACCCGCTGACCAAGCTGCCCAACAGGCTGCTGCTGATGGACCGCGCGCGGCGCGCGCTCACGCGCCTGCCGCGCTCCGGTGGGCTGATCGCGCTGCTGTTCGTCGACCTCGACCGCTTCAAGGCGATCAACGACAACCTCGGCCATGCAGTCGGGGACGACCTGCTGATCGCGGTTTCCGAGCGCCTGCAGAAGGTGCTGCGCGACAGCGATACGGTCGCGCGCCTGGGCGGTGATGAGTTCGTGATCCTGGCCGAGGATCTGGAGAGCGACACCGAGGCGCTGGCGCTGGCCGAACGGGTGCTGAATGCGCTGGAGGAGCCGACGAGCGTCGGCTCGGCCGAGGTCAGCATGCAGGCAAGCGTCGGCATCTCTATCTGCCACGAGCGCCACCGGGACCCCGAGGACCTGCTGCACGAGGCCGATGTGGCGATGTACCGGGCCAAGGGCACGGGCGGCCGCAAGCTCGAACTCTTCGACGAGGATCTGCGTCAGGAGATCGCGCAGCGCCTGGATATCGAGAGCAGGCTGCGGCACGCGCTCACCCGCCACGAGCTGCGCCTGCTCTACCAGCCCGTGATGCGGCTGGATGGAGGGCCCCCGCTGGCCTGCGAGGCGCTGATGCGCTGGCACCCCCATGAGGGGCGCCCACTTTCGCCCGAGCAGTTCCTACACCTAGCCGAAGAGAGCAAGCTGATCGTCGACATCGGCGAGTGGGTGCTGCAGACCGCCTGCATGCAGGCCGCCACCTGGCGCCGCGAGGGCGTCCCGGTCGCGGTCTCGATGAACATCTCCCCACGCGGCCTCGCCGAGGTCGACATCGCCCGCCGCATCCAGGAGGCGCTGGCCTACAGCGATCTTCCCGGCGACGCCTTGTGCATAGAGGTCAGCGAGATCGCTGTGTCCCGCGACCCGGCGCGCGCTCGTGCGACCCTGCAAGCCTGCAAGGACCTTGGCGTGATGATCGCGCTTGATAACTTCGGCGCCGGGCACAGCTCGCTGAGCCTGCCGTGCACGCTCCCGCTCGACATGGTCAAGATCGACCGCTCGCTGATCCAGGGCTTCGAGCACGACCGCGCTAAGCGCGCGATCGTGATGGCCGCAACCGCAATGGCCAGGGAGACTGGCATCCAGGCGGTCGCGGTAGGCGTCGAGACAGAGCGCCAGCTCGACCTGGCGCGCGCGGTCGGGTTCACGCTCGGCCAGGGATTCCTGCTGTGCGCACCCGACAGCCCGGAGCTACTTCCACTGGGGGGTCAGCAGACTGCTGTACGCTCGCCGCTGTCATGGAGATCGATCGCGCGCATGACCCGTCGTCCCCACGGCCCGGGGATGACTCTGTAGAGCAGCTCAAGCGGGCCGCCGCGCAGACCGCGGCCGCTCTGGTCGAGGACGGGATGACGGTGGGCCTGGGTACCGGATCGACCGTCGTACACCTGCTGCCGGCACTTGCGCAGCGCGGGCTCTCCGGGCTGCGCTGCGTGGCCACCTCGCCGGCTACCGAGCACCAGGCGCTCGCGCTCGGACTGCCGATCCTCAGCCTGGATGACGTCAATGGCAGACTCGACATAGCGATCGACGGCGCCGACCAGGTCTCGCCGGAGGGGTGGCTGATAAAGGGCGGCGGCGGCGCACATACCCGAGAGAAGATCGTGGCGGCGGCGGCGAGTCGTTTTGTGGTGATCGTCTCGGCCGAGAAGCTCGTTGAGCGATTGCACCCTCCTGTCCCCCTCGAGCTGCTCTGCTTTGGGCTCTCGGCGAGCATGCGCGCGCTCGACCCGACGCGGCTGCGTGACATGCCGCCGAGCCCCGATGGCAACCTGATCGCCGACTACCTCGGGCCGATCGAGGACCCCCACCCTCTGGCCGCGCTCCTCTCCGGCACACCCGGCGTGGTCGAGCACGGCCTGTTCGCGCCGCAGATGGTCAGTGAGGTGCTGGTCGGCGAGCCGGAGGGCGTGCGCCGGCTGCCAGGCGCCAAGCGCACACCCTAAGACCTTCAAGACTGATCAGACCGCCTCCACGGCGGGCAGCGCCGCGGCGAGCTCTTCTGGCACGGCGGGCCGCTGGACCGTTTCCGGTTGGCTCGCCTTTGGCGAGCGCATCGTCAGCAGGGCCGTCGCAAGCCCGACGACCACCATGCCGGCGGCGACCATGAAGGCGAGGTGATATCCGCCGATCAGGGCCTTGGCCAGCGGATCGCCCTGCTGGGAGAGGGTCTTGGAGCGATCGGCTGAGATCGTCCCCAGCACCGCGACGCCGAGCGCACCCGACACCTGCATAGAGACGTTGACTATGCCGGAGGCAAGGCCGGCGTCGCGCATAGGCACCTCGGCCATCGCGACGGTCAGAAGCGGCACCGAGGCGGCGCCCATGCCCGCCCCCATCAGCACGAACGGCACGACCAGCGCCGGAAAGTAGCTTGCGTGCTGGCCTGCCTGAGCAAGCAGCGCGAGACCCGCGGCGGCGAGCGCAATCGCCGGCACCGCCGTGCCCTTGGCGCCGAAGCGCTGCACCAGACGGGCTGTGATCCCGGTCGAGAGCACCGCGACCACGAGCGTCATCGGCAGGAACGCGAGGCCGGTCTTCATCGCGCTGTAGCCGAGCACGTGCTCCAGGTAGAGCGTCCCCAGGAAGAAGCAGCCGTACATCCCGATGAACATGAATCCCCGCACGAGGCTCGAGCTGGCGAGCCCGCGCACCGAAAAGATCCGCAGCGGCATGATCGGGTTTGCGACGCGCGACTCGACCAGCACGAAGGTTGCGATCAGCGCGAGCGCCAGGGCCAGGAAGCCGAGCGTCTGCACCGAGCCCCAGCCGTAGGTGGTCGACTTCACCACCGCGTAGACCCCGACCATCAGGCCCGCAGTGACGAGCACCGAGCCGAGCACGTCGACTCCCTTCGCCAAGCCGATCCCCTCGTTCTCCTCCACCAACCAGATCCCCAGCAGCAGCGCGATCAGCCCGATCGGCAAGTTGATGAAGAAGATCCAGTGCCAGTCGATCGCCTGAGTGAGCGCGCCGCCGGCGAGCAGCCCGATCGAGCCCCCGCCTACGGCGACGAAGATGTACGCGCTCATCGCCTTGGCGCGTTCGCGCGCGTTGGGAAACTCGGTGGCGATGATCGCGAGAATCACCGAGGAGGACAGCGCTCCGCCGATGCCCTGCACGAAGCGTGCGGCGACCAGCACGCCCGCGCTGCCCGCGATACCGCACACCGCCGAGGCGAGCGTGAACACCACCAGGCCGGCCAGGAAGATCTTCTTGCGCCCCACGAGATCGCCGAGGCGACCCGACATCAGCAGCAGGCCCGCAAAGGAGATCATGTAGGCGTCAATCACCCAGGCAAGGCCCGCCTGGGTGAAGTGCAGGTCATGCTGGATCTTCGGTAGGGCGACGTTGACGACCGTCCCATCGAGCGCGTTCATCAACATCGCAAGGCAGACGACCACGAGGGCGAGCCATCTGCGCCTCTCAACAGTGAGCGTGGTTGATGAGATTGCTGACATGAAGACCTCCGGCGCTCGGGCCAGGCTCCGCTGGAGCCTGTGCTTTCCAACAATGATCGTCACCGTAGCAGTGATAACCCCTAGGCCGTAGTGCATGTCTCAAAATTGCTACTCTCATCACAAGATGGACACAGCTCGCAGCGCAGGGTCGATGGTGCTGGTCACACGCCTGGCAAAGGTCGTATACCGGCGCAGCAGCGAGGAGCTGCTAGGCATGCGTCTGCGGCACTTCGTCGCGCTCACTTACCTGCGCGACCATGGCCCCACGCCCCAGCAGGCCATGTGCGAGATGCTCAGCGTGGATGCCAACAACCTCGTGCTGCTGCTCAACGACCTGGAGCAGGCCGGGCACGCCCGCAGGACGCGCGACACCGCGGATCGGCGCCGGCACCTGGTGGCGGTGACGCCCGCCGGCCTGCGGGCGCTGCGCAAGGCAGAACGCGCCCAGGAAGGCATCGAGGAGGAGGTGCTCGCGGGGCTCTCACCACAGGAGCGCGAGCACCTGCACGAACTGCTGGCCAAGGCACTCGCCGCCTCCGGCCACCCCGCAGGCGACCGCATCCTCGACGGCGAGATCGAGCCTCAGGCCGCCGCGGCTATTCCCAGCGCCTGAGCCAGCCGGCGGCGGTGTTTCCCCGCGGCCCCCATCAACTGGGCGTTCAGCTGTGCGCGCTTGTAGAGCCAGTGCACGTCGGCCTCCCAAGTGAACCCGATGCCGCCGTGCGCCTGAATCGCCGAAGCGGTCACGCTCACAGCGGCCTCGCAGGCCAGCGCCTTTGACAGACTCGCGGCGGCAGACAGCAGGGCGGGCTCTGAATCGCTTGCCCATGCGGCGTGGTAGACGACCGAGCGGGCCTGCTCGGTGTGCAGCAGCATCTCCGCGCAGCGGTGTGAGACCGCCTGGAAAGCGCCAACCGGCACGTCGAACTGCCTGCGCTCCTTGACGTAGGAAAGCGTCATCTCCAGCGCCCGCTGGCATACGCCCACCGACTCTGCAGCCACCGCGACCGAGACGGCTCCAAAGGCGGCGGAAACATCGCCATCGAGCGGCTCGCCATCGCCTGCTACCTCCACGTAGGCGCGCAGCGGATCGATGCTGGCGATCGGCTGTGCCTGCGCTTCCGCGCGCTCGATCAGCCGTGCGCTCCGATCCCCGTCGAACACGACGAACACCTCGGCGTCGGTGGAGCCCGCCAGCAGACATTCATCCCGGTCGCTGACTCCCACGGCGCCGGTCGCGCTGCCCTGTGCAAGCGCCGGCAACCAGCGCTGTCGCTGCTCCTCCGAGCCGGCATGCGAGATCGCGAGTGTCGCGCCAACGCTTGGCAGCAGCGGGATCGGGGCCAGCGCCGCGCCTACCTGCTCGAGGATCACGCACAGCTCGACCAGCCCGAGACCCTGCCCCTCGTAGCGCTCCTCGACTGCGATCCCGGGCCACCCGAGCTGCGCGATCTCCTGCCAAAGCGCAGCATCGGACTCGCGGGCCTCGGCAGCTGCGCGCACGGCGGCAGGTCCGCTGCGTGCGGCCAGCAGATCCCGGGCGGTGGACTGGATCTCGCGCTGCTGCTCGCTGAGGTCGAAGTCCATCTCAGCGCCCCTTCGGCAGGCCGAGCACGCGCTCGGCGACGATGTTCTTGAGGATCTCCGTGGTGCCGCCCTCGATCGTGTTACCGCGGCTGCGCAGCAGCTCGTAGGCCCACTGGTCTCCCTCGCGCAGCGCCTGCGGACCCAGCGCCTGCACCGCCAGCTGACAGAGCTCCTGGTTTGCCTGCGACCACATCCACTTGGTCAGCGAGCCCTCGGGGCCCGGCTGCCCGTACTTCTCGATCGCAGTCAGGCCGCGGTAGGCGGTCAGTCGCAGCGCCTCGCAGCGCATGTGCAGTCCCACCAGGCGATCGACCAGCAGCGGATCATCCAGGCGGCCGCGCTGCCGCGCCTGCTCGATCAACCGGTCCAGCAGCTGGCGCATCCGCACTTGCAGGAAGAAGGCCAGGCCGGCACGCTCGTTCATCAGCGTGGTCAACGCCACCTTCCAGCCGTTGCCCTCCCCTCCGAGCACGTTCTCCTGCGGTACCAGCGCGCCATCCAGGAAGAGCTCGTTGAACTCGCTCTCGCCGGTGATCTGCCTAAGCGGCCGCACCGTCACTCCCTCCTGCTGCATGTCCAGCAGGAAGTAGGTCAGTCCCTTGTGCTTGGCGGCCTGCATGTCGGAGCGGGCAAGCAGCATGCACCACTTCGAGTGCTGGGCGATGCTCGTCCACACCTTCTGCCCGCTGATCCGCCAGCCCTCACCATCCCTGACCGCCTTGGTCTTCAGAGAGGCGAGGTCCGAACCGGCATCCGGCTCCGAGAAGCCCTGGCACCAGATCTCCTCACCTGAGAGGATCGGAGGCAGGTAGCGCTCCTTCTGCTCCTCGCTACCCCAGAGCATGATCGTCGGGCCGGCCAGCAGCAGACCGAGCACGTTGGCCGGCAGCGGCGCGCCGCAGCGGCCGAGCTCTTCAAAGAAGATCGCCGACTCGACCACGCTTGCGCTGCGACCGCCGTACTGCGCTGGCCAGTGAACAGCAGCGAAGCCACCCTCGTGCAGGCGGCGCTGCCACTGGCGCCTCCAGTCGAAATGAGCGTCCTCGTCGCCCGCAGGCTCCGCGCCGGGCAAATTTGCCGCAAGCCACGCGACGAGCTCGTCGCGGAAGGCGCGCTCGGATTCGGTGAAGGTGAGATCCATGTCGCGAGCAGGCTACCGACTCGCGACAGATGCGGCGAATACTGAAGATCCACCTAATTTTAGTTTGGGAGGATAAGCAACCGAGTTGCGTAAAAATGATTTTCAAGTCTTGACAGATTGCAGTAGACTCCCTCCCCATAGACGGCGGTTGCGAGGATGCCGTCGGCAGCTTCACGAGGAGGCGATGACCATGGATTCGGCGACCAGAGCCGTCTTGGATCTCGCACGAGGAGTGCTTTCCGAGCTTGATCTCGACATTGTGCTCGAGCGCGTGCTGGAGTCTGCGACGGAATTGACCGGCGCCCGCTATGCAGCGGTCGGCGTGCTCAGTGACACCAAAGACGAACTGACTCGTTTTATCACCAGAGGTGTAGACGAGGAGACCCAAGCAGCGATCGGGCCGCTGCCAAAGGGCCGCGGCGTGCTTGGGGCGCTGATCGAGGATTCGCAGCCGCTGCGTCTGGGCGACGTGGGGCAGCACCCCCGCTCCTATGGATTTCCTGCCGGGCACCCGCCGATGAAGAGCTTTCTCGGAGTGCAGATCCCGATCGACGGCACGCCGTTCGGCAACCTCTACCTGACCGAGAAGGCGGACGGGCAGGAGTTCTCGCAGGCCGACGAGCAGGCGCTGACAATTCTGGCCCAGTTCGCGGGGGTTGCAATCGACCACGCCCGCCGCTACACCGGTGCAAGCGAACGGCGCGACGATCTGGAGCGCACGGTCGCCACCCTGGATGCCACGACACAATTCGCGCGTGCGGTCGGCGGTGAGACCGACATCGACGTGATCCTCGAGCTGGTCGCAAAGCGTGGCCGGGCGCTGGTCAGCGCACAAACCCTGCTGATCGAGCTCAAGGACGGCGAGGAGATGCTGGTCGCAGCCGGCGCGGGGCGGCTGCCCAGCGGCCTGGTCGGGCGGCGATGCCCGCTCGCGGACACCGCCGCCGCTCAGGCGATACGACTGCAGCGGATCCACCGCCTCGACAGCGAGCTGGAACTGGTGCGCTTCCAGGAGCACGGCGTGGGCAAGCTCGGCCTGGAGGCGAAGTGCGGGCTGGTGGTGCCTCTGATCTTTCGGGGAGAGACCTATGGCGTGCTGCTCGCGCTCAACAGACTCGACGGTGGACCGGCATTCACCGCCGAGGACGAGCGTCTGCTGGAGGCGTTTGCGACCAGCGCCGCGACGGCCGTCGCAACCGCCCGCTCGGTCGCGGCCGAGCGCCAACGCCAGCGCCTGGCCGCCGCGGAGGCGGAGCGCAAGCGTTGGGCGCGCGAGCTGCACGACGAGACACTGCAGAGCCTCAGCTCGCTGCGGCTCGGGCTGGCGCACGCCGAGCGCTCCAGCGCGCCGGAGACGCTGCCGAGCGCTATACACCAGGCCGTCGACCAGCTCGAGGAGTCGATCGCCAACCTGCGCGCGCTGATCACCGACCTGCGCCCGGCGGCGCTCGATGAGCTCGGCACCGAGGCGGCGATCGAGGCGCTTGCACATCGCAGCGCACAGCACGGCGTGGAGGTCGACATCAGCGTGGATCTGGCCTTCGAGCAGGGTCGTGCGGACAGCCGGCACGTCGCGGACGTCGAGACCGCGCTCTACCGCATCGTGCAGGAGGCGCTCACGAATGCGACCAAGCACGGCGAGGCCAAGCGGGCGGTGGTCGAAATCAGCGAGGACGAGGCGACCGTCCACGTGAGCATCCGCGACGACGGCAAGGGCTTTGACCCGAGCGTCGCGACAGGCGGATTCGGGCTGATCGGGATGCGCGAACGCGCCCAGGTGCTCGGAGGCCAGCTGGCGATCGAGACGGCGCCCGGAGAGGGAGCTTGCGTGCGCGCAAGCATCCCCGCGATACGGCGTGCCGAGGCAGTGATCGCGCAGGCGCCCCAGATCCTTCGCGCGGGCTGAGAAGGTCTTTCAAAAAGATCGGTACGCCCGGATGCGCACCTGGACACGGCGCTGGATCGCCACGTGACGGCTTGCACGTGCCACCAGCACGCGCTGCACCGCCCCGCGTCGCCCAGCTTGGCCCAGGCACACCCCGACCGCACCGCCTATCTTGAAAGACCTTCTAAGAACACCGATCGGACGATCACTTCGGAGCGCGCCCACAGGGCGGCTCCCCGATGTGAAGAGGCTGAGCCGGGATTAGGTTCAGTGGACCACCCCGTTCCCGCCGATCGTGTCGGGGATGCGGGCAAACCCTGAGCTTGGCGAGCAGTTCTCCTTGATGAGCTTCCCGACGGCGGCAGTCAAGATGCAGACAGAGAGCGTGAGTGTTCCGCAGGGAACGACCGCCAAACCGGCCAGCGGCGGGCAGCCGCGATGCCGTCGGCACTCACGCTCTCAGCGTTGCTACTACTCGCGCTGCAGCCGGCGGACCTCTTCCAGCAGCCGGCGATTCTCCACTCTCAGACGCGCCGCATGGCGCCGGGCGCTCGCAGTCTCTTGAGCGAAGGCGGAGAGGATGCCGCGAAGGTACTGCAGCCGATCCAGCAGTTGGTCGCGATCGGAGTTCTCTGTCGGGACCCGCAAGGCAGTGGAGGAGGCCCCCCAATACGCACTGTTCATGGGCAACCATGCTCCTGCATCAGGCCCAGGAACACATCCGCACGTCTTACCAACCCCGGTCAGTGCTCACTACTGAGGCCCGCCGCAAAGCTTCGTCCATGCCCGCTCGCCCGCCCTCCTGTATCCGTAAATCCCGTAGTCGTTGCAGGTCACTCTTGACCTACGCGCTCGTCAGGAGGGGGCGCGCGGGGCGCTCCGCCGGCTCGCAGGCCAGCGCATGCGGGAGCGGATGGACCAGCCGTGCACGCGTCTGGCTTACGACCGCGGGCCGCCCGCCCGGCCTGGCGGTGGCAGTCGCATGCCTGCAGCGCAGCCGCCGGCCGTCCTGGTCGTGACGGAGAAGATCGACCAACGCGGCGCTCAGCTCGCTCTCGGCGACGGGGCTCTGAAGCTCCAGCGCGCCGATCGTACGCTCGCGAAGCTCGCCCGGCAGCGCGTGCTCGAGGGGCGACCAGAGCTCCCGCGGCGCGGCGAGAGCCAGCCGTTCGAAGGGACGGCGCGCGTGGGCGCGGGCGAGCATCCTCGCCACCTGCTTCACCTGCTCCACGAGCATCTCAGGGACGGCCTGTGGCGAAGTCGATGAGGACGCGCGCGGCTTGACGCCACGGCGTAGCGCCGGCGGCGTGCTCGCAAACTCGACAAGCCCAGCCTGGCCGCCACGCAGCAGCCGCACCGAACGACGGTCCAGCACGACAGCCCCCCAGTCGCCGGAGGTGAACATGCCGGCAACCGGCTCGAGCCACGGGATCGCCTCCACCACGACCATCGCCTCGACAGTCGCCGGCAGCGGGACCATCGCGTAAGCGGCGCCCTCGGCGGCGGCAAAGCACCCGATGCTCATGGTGCCGTGGGCAAGCGCAAGCGGGGAACTCAAACTCATCCGCACGCGCTCGCTGTCTGCGTGTCCCGGCTGTCTTGCCAGGGCGCTGAGAAGCGCCTCGAACTGCGTCACGCATGACGCGGGATCGGCATGATCGAAATCCAGGTAGACGCTCAGCACAGGCCGATCTTGCACCGGCATCGCCGCGAGCCTGGTCAGTGTCCCGAGGCCAACCGCGGGGGGAGTCACTATGTCACGCTCCCCGAAACGCCATCTGGGCGGTCGAGCTGGAGTGAGGCAGGGCGTCCAGGAGAAGCGCAACCATCAGGGCCATCGGAGATCTCGCTTTCCAAGCATGCAGGATGCTCAAAGGCTAAGGACCCCGTAAACGCCGCTCATCGGCACTACACCCCCAAGCGGCTGCTCAAACCTACTTACGGCCTGGGGCCGCGCGGCCTCGGCTGGCGGGCCAGATATGAGACGGCTGGGTGTCGAACGCGCGGTGACGCATCGCAGCGTCGCCATAGAGCAACGAGATGACCTCCACCTCGATAGCACCCTGATCGCCGACACCATCTGGCGCGGAGCGAACCGTTGCATACCGCCTTCTCTCGCGCAGCACGCTCGCCACCGCCGCCTTCACCTCGAGCCGACTTGCCATCGCATGCGAGAGCGCGCGGGAAAGCCTGGGCGCCGAGCGTTCTGGCACTGAAATTGGATGTTCAGAAGATTGCGCGTTCATTGGTATCAGCGTCCGGGGCCGGGCGCCATGCTCACACCCAGATGCCGAAAAACGTCGTGGTCGGAGACAGCGTGCTCAAAACCTAGGGGGACAGTACGTTCCCCGCATCGGTGGTTGCCACGGCCCAAACAGCAGAAAACTACGTGTCCAGCTCATCCAACTATGTACTGTCATTGGATACGCACACCCTATAGCGGGTATTTCTGTAAGCGGCGCCGTGGCAACCGAGGGAGGCAGAAGATGCCATATATCCAGTGCGAGCGATGCGGGACCAGCTGCTACAGCAACGTGCTGAGCTGCCCCAAATGCAGAGCCACCGTCCATCGCGCCTACACGCACGCAACCGCCAGCAACGAGCCGCATCTCTCCGCCGGAGACGAAGACGTCGAGCACGAAGTGCGCGACGCTCTATACGGCTGGCACTCTGGATGCGTTGATACGCATCAGATCAAGCCCGACGCGGTGCGCGAGACGACCAGTCGCAGCGCTCCGTCATAAGTCGGCAGGCCGCGCAGGTGACCGTAGAGCTGCTCCCAGGCGCCGCTGCTGAGATCTGCGCGCAGCGCCGCCATGGCACGCTTCTCGACGCCCTCAGCAAGGCGCGGCCAGACCGACTGAGCGGCGCGCACCGATGGATCGAGGACGGCCTCGGGCCGGGCGTAGAAGGCTTCCAGGAAGCCGTCGGTGCAGTCCACTGGGATCGGAATGGGCTCGACGCTCACTTCACCGCCGAGAGCGTTGACAATCTGCTCGATCGAGGGGAACCGGATCTGATCGTCGGCCAGGGCCTGCGGCACGTAGTCGCGGAACAGCCAGAAGTCGGCCAGCACGTCCGGGTCGAAGGTGAGCACCACCACGCGCTGGCGTGAGACGCGGGCGAGCTCGCGCAGGCCGGCGGCGGGGTCGCGCCAGTGGTGGATCGTCGCCATCGCCATCGCCGCATCGAAGGAGCCCTCGTCCAGCGGCAGCGCTTCGGCGGACGCGTCGATGGCAGGCGCAAGGTGCGGGGCGCGCTGCGCCCTCATGCCCGCAGAGGGCTCTACGGCCAGCACATCGCGATCCTGTGGCTCGTAGGAGCCGCAGCCGGCGCCTACGTTCAGGACGCTGCGGGCATCCCCGAGGGCGGCATGCACGCGAGCCGCTATGCGGAGGTCCGCCCGGCGCTGCGCAGGATAGGCAGGGGCATGCAGGTCGTAGTCGATACTCGGGCTACGCACTGGGCGAGTGTATGGGGCAAGCCCGCCGACATGCAGCAGCCGGCGGCTGAACGTGACCCTGTAATCGGCTCCGCAAAGCCAAAAAGCCCCGAATTCCGGGGCTTCTCGACAGCGGGGGACCGAGGAATCGAACCTCGCGTTGCGGTTTTGGAGACCGCCGTGTTACCGATACACCAGTCCCCCGAGACCGAGCGGGAATTGTAGGGGCTCGCTGCCCAAGAGCCGGCCACCGCACCGCCGCTCGCCGCCCGCGCTCCACGCCCGTCACGCCGACCGCCCAACCATCGCCGGCAAAGCTCGATCCCGCCTCAAGAACTGGCGCCGCCGTGCCGACAGATCCTCGGACGGCTTCTGGCCATGCTCGCGAAGGTGCCCACATCCATCGCTCGGGCGGGCGCAATCGGCGCGCTTCGCTCGTGGCTGGGCTCTCGCCGAGCTGCGGCGCAGCGACTGCGCTCACCGCAGTGCCCGGATCTCGGTGCGGACTCTGGCTTCATGCTGATCGAGGTCCTGGTCAGCGCGATGCTCGTCTCCGTGATCATCGTCGGCCTGCTCAACGGCTTCGATGCCGCATCCAACGCCACGACCGACCAGAGGCTGCATGCCGACGCCTCGCTGCTGGCCGCTCAATCGCAGGAGGAACTTCGCAGCGATCCGATCAACACGCTCAGCCCGCTCGAACACACGCCGCACGTCTACACGCAGACAGTTGGCAACCAGACCTTCACGGTCACCGAGCGCACGAAATTCATCGAAGGCGCAAGCGAAGGCGAAAACGAAGAATGCATAGCAACGACCAGTGGCAAATCCAACACGGCCAGTGGCTACCTGAAGATCATCTCCGAAGTCACTTGGCATGAGCCGCAGGCCAGTTCCGCACGGAAGCTGGTCACGCGAAGCATCGTCACAGGCAAGCGTCCCGGTGACGCCCTAGAGGTCGACGTCAACAACGGCGGCTCTCCGTCGCAGCCAGTCGAAGGCGCCACCGTAATCGCCTCAGGGCTAACGACCACCACTGGAGCCCAGGGCTGCGCCGTCTACAACTTCCAAACCGAAAAAGAACCGGAATCCACCACAGTCGCTGTGGCCAAGACCGGATGGGTCACACCCAGCGGCGCCACCGAATTCAAATCGGGCAGCATCACGCTCGTTCCGGACCTGGTCACGCACTATCCGATCCAGCTTGGCCAGGCGGGCGCGATACTCGGCGAATTCACAAACCAGAAAAAAGCCGTCACCGGCGACACGTTCGTGGCCTACAACACCGGCATGAACCTGGCGCCGAATTTCGAGCTCGGCGGCACCAACAGCACCTACGCCACGAACACCTATGCCTCAACCGCACAAACCGCGACCAACCTGTTCCCGTTTTCAGCGGCCTGGGCGGCATACGCCGGCACCTGTCCCGCGGACAACCCAGAAGGCGCAAGCGGCGGCTCCGTGCACATAGTAGGCGTGCCTGTCATCGGTGGCACGACAACCAAAGGCACCGTGCTCACCTCATACATCAAGCTCGAAGTCTACACCGGCGAATCTTCGACCAAAAAGGAAAAACTCACATCCGCCAAAGACGAAGTCAAGATCACTGAACCAGAATGCGCGTCCAGCATCCCCGACAACGGCACGACCGCAAACAACGTGCATCAACAGTACCTCAACGGCAGCGGCGCCCTCACCAATCCCTACCAGCCTTACGGCAAGTACAAGCTCTGCGTTTACGATCACACAGAAAAAAAGACCTATACCACTGAAGCCACCAACACCAGCGAAACCGGCACCTCGGCGACGGTCTATCTGAAAGCCAGCTCTGGCACCAGCGGAGGCATCACTACGGTGACCGGACAGTTGACCAACACATGTTGACCATGCCACAGCTTCGCGATACCCGTGGCTTTACGCTGATCGAACTTCTGGTCGCGATGGCAGCCGGCATCGTGGTGCTGATCGTGCTGTTCAGCATTCTCGACATCTCGACGACCCAAACAGCACGCACGCAAGACGAGGTCGCCGCCGATCAGCTGGGCCGCACCGCCATGACCAGCCTCCTCGACGAGCTGGACTCGGCATGCATCTACTCAAGCTTCGCGCCCGTCTATGCCGGCAGCAACGGATCCAAGCTCATCTTCGAGAACGCCTACAGTTCCCAGGCCGTGCCCTCGTCGGCCACAGTCCACGAAATCGTGTGGAGCTCCTCCGAACATACGTTGACGGATTACAGCTATGCCAGCACCGGCGGCACCTGGCCCAGCTTCACGTTCTCCACATATGAAAAAAAATCTCCCAGCTCCAAATACCTACTTGCCACAAACATCACCGAAGCTTCAAGCGGAGGAAAGGCCGTGTCGATCTTCCGCTACAAGCACTACGGCGGTGAAGTAAAAGAAAGCGGCACAACCGGCGTCAGCACGCTCGCCGAAACGACCGCTGCTGAAATCTCCGCTAGCGAAACGGCCAAAACTGAATGGTATAAATCGGTCGGAGCCGTGCTGGTCGCCTTCCAAGCCGCTGCCACGACAGCCAACTCAACGCTCGAAAAAGCGATCAGCCTCGAAAGCCAAGCCACGTTCGCCTTCAGCGTCCCGAATGCGGAAAAACCAATCAAAGACGGGCCATGCCAATGATCCGTATGCCACAATGCACCAGCTTTCTTCGGCGTCCTCACGTCGTCGCACGCAAAGCGCTCAACAGCGCCCGCAAGCCCGACGGGTTCACGATGATCGTGACTCTCGGCGTCATGTTCGTCGCAGGCATACTGCTCGCCGCTGCGTTCACCGCAGCGGGCGGGGACATCGCCCTAACTCGCAAAAACACCGCGCAGAAGCAAGCCTATTACGCCGCTGTCGCTGGAATTCAGTATTACGAGTATAAGCTTCAGACCAACCCGGATTACTGGGAGAAATGCCCTGAACCAAACGGGTCGGTCAAGACCAGCGAAGTCGCAGCTGGCACCTACAAGGTCAAAATGCTGACCGCGAAGAGCGGCGAAAAACTCGGTATCACACACTGTGAAACCGCAAAGCCATTCGAAAGCGTGATCGAAAAAGAAACCGGCGCGGCCTCGAACTCGTTTCGCATTGAATCGACTGGCGAAGTAGAAAAGGCCAAGCGCGCCCTCGTGGCGACGTTTCAGGTCACCGGGTTTCTGAACTACGTCTACTTTACGCGCTACGAAACCGAGGATCCGCAGCTCTACTATCCAGAATCGGCGGGCTGCGGCGAAAAGTACTATTCCGAACGCAAATCCAATTGCACCACCATCGAGTTTACCGAAGGCGACTCGGTCTATGGGCCGATGCATACCGACGACGCGTCCGACGTCTGCGGGGAAGTGGTCTTTGGGCGCGAAGGCCACAGTGACTCGATCGAAATCAACGGCGGTATCTACCACGCCGGGTGCACGGGGAAAGCCGTCTTCAACGGCACATTCACCGAAAAAGGCGCCGTTTTGATTCCGCCGCAGAGCGACCAATCTCTCGAAAGCTACGCCGAAAGCGAAGACCTGCTGAGCGGCGTGACGCACCTTGTCCTGGAAGGCACCCAGATAACCGAGACCACCTATACCGGGAAAAAAGTGGTCTTGAAATGGCCCGCCAATGGCCTCATCTACGTCAGCGGCGTCAAAGGCCAGGCCTGCAGCATCAAATATGAACAACAGAACTCTGATACCGCCAAAGAACAGAGCGAAGAAACGTATTGCGGCAACGTATACGTCAGTGGGACCTACTCCTCGCCGCTGACGATAGGCGCCGCAAACGACGTGATCATCAACGGCAACCTGGAGCCGACCGGGGTAACTCCTCCAGCGCTGCCGTCGAACTCCTCCACGGTCACACTTGGCCTGATCGCAAACGAATACGTTCGCATATACCACCCCGTGGAAGAAGTCTGCGAAGGCCGCGGCGGCTGCAAAACCGTCAACGCCAGCGGCTCTCTCTATAACCCGTGGATCTACGCGGGCATCCTCGCAACCCAGCATTCGTTCCTTGTCGACAACGACAACGTCGGGGAACCACTCGAAGAATTGAACATCGTCGGCGCGATCGCGCAAAACTATCGCGGCATCGTCGGGACCGGAGGCGGCCGCAGCTACACCGGCTACCTTAAGGACTACAAGTACGACGAACGGCTCGCGGTCGACGAGCCCCCCTTCTTCCTCAGCCCGCTCAACTCTGGCTGGAAAGTGATACGCGAGACAGCTCCGGCGGCCGGGTAGCGCACGCGGGAATCTGCCCTACAGGGGATTGGCGGGCAAGGTCTCCCGAGGGGGTCGAGCTCCGCCCTACCTACCGTCTCGATTGCGTGGTTTTCCGCGTTGCCGGACCTCATGCGCGTGGTCAAGCTGCTCGCATGGTTGCCGACGGGTGCATGCTGCTGATGTAGGCGGTTTCGATGCCCCTCGCCCGCAAGAGACGCTCGCGCAGAGCTGGCACTGCATTGGGGGCTGCGCTGGCCACCGCGGCGACATTGACAGCCACCGGCGCCCTGGCCGGAGCTTCGACCAAGCCACAGCCGCCGCTTCGCTACCGGCCGATCGGCTGCAGAGTCACCGGGACAGAGGTGGCCTATGCGCATGGCCCCAGCCGGCGCGAGGTCGCGCTCAGCTTCGATGACGGGCCCTCTTCGCTCACGCAGCGGTTCGTGCGGATGCTGCGGGCCAACGGCGCGGTGGCGACTTTCTTCATGATCGGAGAGCAGATCAATCCCGGCTACCGCGCCACGCTGCGTGAAGAGCTGCGCAACGGAGACGCGCTCGGCGATCACACCTGGACTCACCCCGATCTGCTGCAGAGCGACGAAGTCTTTGGCCAGCTGAAGGACACCAGAGAAGTGATCCGGCGGGAAACGGGCTATACGCCCTGCGTCTTCAGGCCACCCTACGGAGACTATGACTCCTTCGTGATCGCCACGGCCAGATCGCTCGGGCTGGCGACAATCCTCTGGGACGTCGACCCCAGCGACTACACGCTCCCAGGCGTCGAGGCGATCGAGCAGCGAGTGCTCGCGCAGGTCCAGCCAGGCTCGATCATCATCTCCCACGACGGGGGCGGGCCAAGGCTCCAGACGCTCGAAGCCTACCCGTACATCATCAGCGCGCTGCGGCAACGCGGATACAGGTTCGTGACTGTTCCCGAACTGCTCGACTTCAAGACCGTCTATCGGCCGTGCAGGCTGCGCTGCGAAGAAATGGCGATCAAAGGGCGCCCGCCGCGGGGATCGATCGTCGAACGGAGCTGAGTGCGGGCGGCGAGACTCGAACTCGCAAGGGCTTTCGCCCACCGGCTCCTAAGGCCGGCGTGTCTGCCAATTCCACCACGCCCGCGGGCTTGCTGGGCGTACCGTAGCGCCAATCGATGCGGGCGCGAAGTCGCCAGACGCGCGCACAGCCGCTCCAGACGGTAAGGTCAGTGTGGGGATGTCAAGCAGGGTCCAGCAGACAGGCGTGGAGATCACGCACCCGAATCGCGACAAGCCAGTCGTGCGCGCGACCCGTGCAAGCGTGATCGTGCTGCTGCTCATAAGCGTCGCCCTCGTGCTGATCGTGAGCATCGGCGGCCAGGAAGCCCTGCAGACCACGGTGCTGCCGATCCAGTACTTCTTCGTCTTCGTCTACCTGCTGATCACCTACCTGGCCGTGCGCTGGCGCCGCGGCGCCCTGCCCGTCGCCTCGGCGTTGGCGGTGCTGCTGGCGATCTTCGCGCTCGTCGGGGGCACCTACTGGTTCGACCGCGACTACGGCTACTTCGCGTCCAACACGCTGAACCCGTCCCTGCTCGGCGTACTCACCTTCGCAATCATCCCCGTCCAGATCCTGCTGATCGTCTTTGCGATGCGCGGGTTCTCGCAGGGCTGGAACGTGGAGCTCGAACGGCCGGCGCGCGCCCCGATCGCGCCGGGTCCGACTTCGGTTGGGCCATCCGCGGCCTGAGCGCTCACCGGCGATCACTCACCGGTCTGCTTGCCTGATCCGGCGCGCCGACTAGACTACGGTCGGATCGCGCGGCGGTGGCGAAATCGGCAAACGCGATGCCCTCAAAAGGCATTGTCCGGAAGGACTTGTGGGTTCGAGTCCCACCCGCCGCATGGTTTTCATGCGACCCAGCGCAGAGCACTCCAATGCCATGGCTCTGATTCAGCAGGGCATGCGCGACTGCGAAGTAGCGCGCATGACAGGAGTCCCGCGTAGCACCGTACGGGACTGGCGCCAGGGGCGTGGCATCCAGGGTCGTGCAAAGGATGCCGCCTGTCCTGTCTGCACATCGCACGAGGCCGGCACCTTTCCCCGCCAAGACTACGCATACCTGCTCGGCATGTATCTCGGAGATGGCGATATCTCGATGCAAACTCGAACGCCGCGACTGCGGATCTCTCTAGACCTCAAATGGCCAGGCGTCGTGACGCAATGTACAGACGCACTGCACGCCGTACTACCGCACAACGCGGTAGCCGTGTACCAGCCGGACCAACGCAGCAATTGCGTCGTCGTCAGCGTCTATTCCAAGCACCTGGCCTGCCTCTTTCCCCAGCAAGGCACCGGGCCAAAGCATCTACGGTCAATCGTGCTGCACGCATGGCAAGCCGAGATCGCACGAGAGCAACCCGCAAACCTGCTGCGCGGACTGCTCCACTCGGATGGATGTCGCGTCGTCAACCGCGTACGCGTCAACGGCAAGCAATATGAATATCCGCGCTACAACTTCACCAACGCATCGCCGGACATCCTCCGGATCTTCACAGCAACCTGCGATCGGCTCGGAATCGAGTGGCGGAGGATGGGTTATCGCGATATATCGATAGCTCGTCGGGCGTCCGTAGACAGAACAGACCTGATCGGTGGCGCAAAGAGCTGACCGATCATCCCACGATCTCCAGCAGCCCTCTCGTAAGCCCCGGCGAGCAGGCAAGCAGCCCCCACGGCAGCGGTCCGGTCGCAGGCAGCTCGGTGACCGTCAGCCCTGCGCATTCGCAGATCAACGCCCCCGCCGCCACGTCCCAGATCTTCATCGAACGCTCGAAGTAGGCGTCGTAGCGGCCGGCTGCCGTCCAGGTGAGGTCGAGCGCCGCGCTGCCGAAGCGGCGGATGTCTCGTACCTTCGGGATCAGCTTCGCGAGCACCTCACCCTGTGCTGCGCGCACGTTTGCGTCATAGGCGAGCCCTGTGGCGATCATTGCCGTGGCGAGATCTTTCGTGGTCGAGCCTTCGATCGGCATCCCGTTCAGCTTTGGAACGCCTCCCGCGTGCGCGGTCCACATCTCCTGGCGGCAGGGGTCGAAGACCGCGCCGGCAATGCTTGCCCCGGAGTGGTCCTGAACCGCGACGCTGACGCACCACTGCGGGATGCCGAACAGGAAGTTGACGGTGCCATCGAGCGGGTCGATCACCCACCGCATGCCGCTGGCCCCGGCCTGATCCTCCCCCTCCTCGCCCAGCAGCCCATCCTGCGAGCGCAGCTGCGCAAGGCGCGCGGCAATCGCCCGCTCAGAGGCCAGATCGGCCTCGCTGACAAGGTCGGTGGGCGTGCTCTTGCTTGTGATGCCGCATCGGCGATCTCCCTCGAAGCGCTCCAGCAACAGTGCGCCCGCCTCCTCACATAGCGCGATGGCAACCTCCAGCAGCCGCTGCGGAGCGTCCTGCTCCCCGCTCACGCGAACAGTGGCGGGCGGCTCTGCGCCCAGGGTCGCTCCGCCTCGATCTCGGCGGCAAGCGCGATCAGGGTCGCCTCGTCCTCGACGCGGCCCACGAGCTGCACAGCACGAGGCAAGCCGTCGGCGCCCAAGCCGGCGGGCACCGAGCAGGCCGGCTGGCCCGTGACATTCCAGGGCGCGTTGAAGGGCACGAGCCCGGCGACGCCGTTCAGCGTCCAGATCGCGCCTCTGCCCTCATATTGGCCGATCCGCGGCGGCGGCTTAGCGGTCGTTGGCGTCAGCAGCAGGTCGTGGTCGGCGAAGACGGCCCCGAGCCGCGCGCGCAGCTGCGTCTCGTGCTCGCGCGACCAGCCCAGCGCGCTCTGCGGCAGCAGCGAGCCCAGGCGCGCCATCGCCTTCGTGCGCCGTTCCAAGCGCTTGGGGCTCTCCATCGCGCTCGCCTGGTCGTAGATTCCACGGAGCATTCGGGTCAGCACCGAGGGCACCGTGTCCAGACCGTAGTCGGGGTTCATCTCCTCGGTGTGATGGCCAAGCGACTGCAGCAGATCCACGGTTTCCTCCAGCGCTCGCTTGGCGTCTGGGTCCAAGCTGGAGACGATTCCGGTCGGTATCCGCGTGGAGACCGCGATCCGCAGACGCGGGCGGTGGGTGAGCGCCTGGGAGAAAGGAGTCGAGGGCGCAGCCGGTGCACCTGCCTCCGCAGAGGGTCCGACCACGTCGAGGAAGAGCGCGGTGTCGGCGACCGTCCGGCCGAGGATGCCGTTGACCGAGAGCCCGTGCCAGGGTTCGCTGGCCGGCGCCATCGGCACCCTTCCGCGCTGCACCTTCAACCCGAACAGACCGCACCAGGCTGACGGGATCCTGATCGAGCCCGCGCCGTCGGAGCCGAGCGCGCCGCCCACCAGACCGGCTGCGACCGCGGCGCCGCTGCCGCCGCTTGAGCCACCCGGCGCGCGCTGCAGATCCCAGGGGTTGCGGGTGCTGCCCCAGGTGGTCGTCTCGGTGAACGGCCAAATGCACAGCTCCGGCACGTTGGTCTTGCCGATCACGATCGCGCCGGCCTCACGCAGGCGCCTTACAACCTCGGCGTCGGCGCTCTTCGGGTCACCGTAGGCGTTGCTGCCCATCGCGGTCACCTCGCCGGCGACGTCTATGTCGTCCTTGACCGCGATCGGCACGCCGAGCAGCGGCCGTTGCCCGCCGGCGCCGCGGCGCGCGTCTGCCTGCTCGGCTTCCATCAGCGCGCGCTCGGCGAAGATCACCCGGAAGGCGTTCAGCTTCGAGTCGTGCTGGGCAATACGCCTCAGACACAGCTCGACCAACTCGCGAGAGGAGAGATCACCGGCGGCGATCAGGCGCGCCTGCTCCGCTATCCCGGCGAAGGCGAGATCGGTGGCGTCCACCTCGCAGACGGTACACGACCTCGCTACCGTTGCGAAACATGAGCACTGCTCGACGAGGAGGCAGGCCAGACCGATGGGAGAAACGATGAGCATCGTCATCACCGAGGACCGCGGCGCGGTCCGCCACGTAGTGATGAACCGCCCCGAGAAGCGCAACGCGATGAACGAAGAGCTGATCCGAGGCCTTGCGGAGGCGCTGCATGCCGCGGCGCACGATCCGCAGGTGCGCTGTGTAGTAGTGCGTGGCGAGGGCGCGATGTTCTCCTCCGGCATGGACTTCTCCTCGCTGGGTGCGCTCGCGGGCAATGCGGGACGGCTGCGCGAGTTCCGCTCGGGCGTGTTGACCGCATGGAATCTCTGTGAGGAGATGACCAAGCCGACGATCGCGCAGATCCACGGTGGTTGCATCGGCGGCGCGATGGAGCTCGCGCTGGCCTGCGACCTGCGCGTGATCGCTGAGGACGCAGTGATGGGCCTGGTCGAGACGCGGGTGGGACTGATCCCCGACGTCGGCGGCTCCTCCCGGCTGCCGAGCATCGTCGGGCTGGGCCGGGCCAAGGAGATGATCATGACCTCCAAGCTGGTGAACGGCGTGGAGGCAGAGCGGATCGGCCTGGCCAACCGCGTCGCGCCCGCCGCGGAGATTGACCAGGCCACCCAGCAGCTGGTGGACGAGCTGCTGCTGTGCGCACCGCTGGCGGTCGGGCTCGCAAAGCGGGTGATCGACGCAGCCGCCAAGCCTTCGCTGGCGGCCAGCCTTGAGCAGGAGGTGCTCGCACAGCAGATCTGCGCTCAGAGCGAGGACTTCGCCGAGGGCGCGCGCGCCTTCTCGCAGCGGCGCGCGCCGGAGTTCAGCGGCCGCTGAGCCGCCAGTCGACCGGGCCGGCCACCAGCGTGTGGCTGCCGAGCGGCCTGCCAAGCAGCTCACGCAGCCTTGCGGTGCAAGCCAGCAACGCCGGCAGGTCGACGCCGGTGTCGATGCCCATCTCCTCCAGCATGCAGACCAGATCCTCGGTTGCGATGTTGCCCGTCGCGCCCGCCGGCACCGGGCAGCCGCCGAGCTCGCCGAAGCTTGACTCGAAGCTCTGCACCCCGACCTCAAGCGCAGCCAGCACGTTCGCAAGACCTTGCCCGCGCGTGTTGTGGAAATGGCCGGTGAGCTCCACGTTGCCCAGGCACTGGCGTGCCTGGGCAAAGAAGTCACGCACCTGCACCGGATTGGCCATCCCGGTCGTGTCTCCGAACCCGACCTCCTGAGCCCCGGCGTCACGCAGCCGCTGCGCGATCTCAAGCACGCGCTCCACAGGCACCCGCCCCTCGTAAGGGCATCCGAAGGAGGTCGAGATCACCCCCTCACAGCGCAGCCCCTCCGCCCGCGCACGCGTGAGCACCGCTTCGGAGCCGGCCAGCGACTCGGCGATCGAGCGGTTCACGTTCTTGCGGTTGTGCGTCTCTGAGGCAGAGAGGAAGACGTTGATCTCGTCAATCCGCTCTCTGTGCTCCAGCGCCGCCTGCAGCCCTCGCTCGTTTGGCACCAGCACGCTGATCGCAACCCGATCGGGCACCTCGATCCGCTCCAGCACCTCCGCGGCATCTGCCAGCTGTGGGATTACGTCAGCCCTGACGAAGCTCGTGGCCTCGATGCGCGCAAGGCCCGTCGCAGCCAGCGCGTCGACCAGTTCCACCTTCGCGTCGGTGGGCAGCACCTCCGGCTCGTTCTGAAAGCCATCCCTGGGCCCGACCTCGCGTATGCGCACCGACTCTGGCAACGCCATTGAGTTCATGTGCATGATCCTAATTCCGATCTCCCTGCACGTACCGCGCGGCGCCGTCTCGCGTCCACCGCCGTCCAAGGTGCCGTATCGGTGCTCGCCTATACTCGGCCGCCGTGCCAACCCCGCCAGCCACACCGACCGACGCGCCAGCGCCGGTTTGTGTGCTCGGCGCCTCTGGAGCGCTCGGCTTCGGACTCGCGCTGCGACTGGCGAAGACCGGCGTGCCGATTGTGATCGGCTCCCGCGATGCGCGGCGCGCCGAGGAGACCGTGCAGCGCGCTCTGGCGCAGGTGCCGGACGGCGCCTTCTCCGGCGCCGATAATGCAGGCGCGGTCGCCCAAGCGCAGACTGTGATCCTCTGCGTGCCCTTCCGCAACCAGTCCGAGACTCTCACCAACCTCAAGCAGGCGCTCACTCCGGGGCAGCTGTTGATCGACGCGACGGTGCCGCTCGCTGCCGCGGTCAGCGGCCGCGCCACGCGCATGCTGGGCGTCTGGCAGGGATCCGCCGCCCAGCAGGCGCAGGAGATGGCGCCCGAGGGCGTACGCGTCGTGGCGGCACTTCACACTGTCAGCGCTGCCTCGCTGGCGGACCTGCACCACGATCTCGACGAGGACGTCCTGATCTGCGGCGACTCGCGCGCCGACAAGCGTGAGGCGGCGATGCTGCTGCAGCGAATCCACGGACTGCGCTGCGTGGACTGCGGGCGCCTTGAGATGGCGCGGATCACCGAGTCGCTGACCGCGATGCTGATCGGGGTCAACGCGCGCTACAAGGCGCACGCGGGCGTCAAATTGACAGGCCTGCCCGACTCGCTGTGGGACTGAGCACCGGAGGAGCGGAGCGTTGCGGCGTTGTCGTGCTGGCCGGCGGCACCGGCGGGGCCAAGCTGGCGCGCGGCATGCTTGACTTGGTAGGCGCGCAGCGGCTGACGGTGATCGCGAACACCGGCGATGACATCGAGATCTACGGCGCAAGCGTCTCCCCTGACCCCGATCTGGTCACCTTCTGGCTTGCCGATCTGATTGACGAACGGGGCTGGGGGCTTGCCGGCGACACCTTCAAGGTGATGGACGGCCTGCGTGAGCTGGGTCACGAGGTTTGGTTCAACCTCGGCGACCGTGATCTGGCCTGGTGCATCGAGCGGACACGGCTGCAGCAGCAGGGCATGCGCCCCACGCAGGCGCTGGCGGAGCTGTGCGCACGCATCGGCCTGGCCGCCACCGTGCTGCCGATGTGCGACACGCCGGTGCGGACCGTCATCAACGGCGTCGGCTTGCAGGAGTTCATGATCCGCCACAAGGCGCAAGGGCCTGTCCGTGAGGTGCGCTTCGAGATGCCCGGTCGGCCCGCAGTGAGCCCCGAGCTGCGTGCGGCGCTCGCAGGCGCCGAGGCGGTGATCGTCGGTCCGAGCAACCCCGTGATCTCGATCTGGCCGATCTTGACAGCGATCGGCGAGGAGCTCTCGGCCGTTGCGGCACCCGTTGTCTGCGTGAGCCCCGTGGTGGGCGGCGAGATCGTGAAGGGGCCGACGTCCGCATGCCTGGAGGCTTACGGGCACCCCCTCAGCGCCGCGGGCGTCGCCGCTTTCTACGAGAAGGTCGCGCCGGGGCTGATCGACGGGATTCTCAGCGACGACCCGGTCGAGGGCGATTTGCCCCGCCTACACGCAGAGATGCTGATGGACGGCGCCGCCGGGCGAGCCCGTCTTGCCGATGCGGCGCTCTCGTTCGCCCGCACGCTACGGGCCGACAGCTAGGCTTGGGCTGCGATGCGCACCGCCGTGGTCCTGCCAGTCAAGCGCTTCACGCAGGCCAAGCAGCGCCTGAGCGTGAGCATCCCCGACTCCGCCAGACAGGAGCTCGTCAGAGCGATGGTCTCCGACGTGCTGGAGGCGCTTGCGCGCGTTGAGGCGATCGAGCTGACCGTGCTCGTCACACACGAGCAGGCAGCGGTGATAGCCGCAGCCGAAAACGGTGAGGGCGCGCTGGTCGTGCAGGATGCAGAGCAGGGCCAGAGCGCCGCGGTGCAGATCGGGATAGAGGCGGCCATCGCACGAGGCGCCGAGCGGGTCCTATGCATCCCAGGCGACTGCCCGGCGCTCGACCCACTGGAGATCGCCGAGCTGCTCGACTTTGGTGCTCGATCGGAGCCCGAGGTCGTGATCATCCCCGACCGGCACGGCACCGGCACCAACGGTCTGCTGCTGAGTCCGCCGGACGCGATCGCGCCCAGCTTCGGCCCTGACAGCTGCGCCAGGCACCTCGCACTCGCTCGCGAAGCTGGCGTACGCAGTCACGTCGCCTCGCCCTCCTCCTTGCTGCTGGACGTCGACACGGGCGCCGACCTCGAGGCGCTGCGCCACCGTCTGCAACAGGAGCATGTGCGAGCAGCCCGCACGCGCGCAGTCCTCTCCGGGATCGACGAGCAGACGTGGGAAGCCTCTCACTCCGCAGCCTGAGTGGCCTGCCGGAGATCCAGCCCGGCGACGATCTCGGCCGGCTGCTGGTGAAGGCGCTATTCGAGCAGCAGGCTCCCGCCATGCTGGAGGATGGGAACATCGTCGTGCTGGCGCAGAAGGCGGTCTCCAAGGCCGAGGGCGCGGTGGTCGACCTGACCACGGTCGCGCCGAGCGCCAAGGCCACCCAGATCGCCGCAGAGTGGGAGATGGCGGGCGGCCCGGCGCGGCGCGACCCGCGCGCGATTCAGGTCGTGCTCGATCAGAGCGCGGAGATCGTGCGCGCTGCACGCGGGGTGCTGATTTGCCGCACCCACCACGGCTTCCTCTGTGCGAACGCCGGCGTCGACGCCTCCAACTCGCCGCACGCAGAGACAGTGATCGTGCTGCCGAAGGATCCCGACGCCTCGGCCCGAGCCATCCGCGCCCGTCTGCGCGAGCTGACCGGGATCGCCCCTGGCGTGCTGATAACCGACAGCTTCGGACGTGCGTGGCGCCACGGACAATGCGACATCGCCATCGGCTGCGCCGGGATCGCGCCGCTGGAGGACTGGCGCGGGCGCACCGACGCCAACGGCCGAGAGCTCGCCGCAACATGGTTGGCCGTGGCCGATAGCGTGGCGGCAGCCGCAGATCTAGCGCGCAGCAAGGACTCATCCGAGCCCGCCATCCTCGTCGCGGGGCTGAAGCGCTTCGTGAGCGAGCAAGATGGCCCCGGAGCCGCTGCGCTGCTGAGACCGCTCGAGGAGGATCTCTTTCGCTGAGACAAGTGGGGCAAGCCAAGGGCTTGCCCCACTGTCTCTACCAGGGCGCCGTGCGTCTTGGGACGCCACTTGCATATCGCCGATCAGGCTTCGATCGGGTCCGCTTCGCCTTTGCTGTTGGTCGCGCTTACTTCAACTTTGCCTTTATAGGAAGCATTGGCACTGCCGAGACCGCACGTGTTTGTTTGTTTGATTCCGGTGATTGCCACGGCAAGATCGATCTTGCCAGAAGCGTTTTCGCCCGATACATTTTCCAGCAGCTGTTCACTGGGCACGGTGATTTCACATTCAAGCACCTCGACCTTGAACTCGATCTTTCCTTTTAAGAAGGAAGTTAACCATTTGAACAGGCTGTGTATTTTGAGCGTGAATTTAAAGCCTTCTAATATGCTGATTAACGCATCGATGTTGAGGCCGCTGACTTTGGCTTTGCACACACTGTATGCCGGCGTCAGGCCAAGTTCTGTGCTGGCTTTTTCGAGTTCGCCCGTAAATGAACCTTCGCTGCAATCGATCGTGTTTTCGCCAAGGGCGAATTCTTGGACGCTGGTTGTCTTCCCTGTGATTTTGGCGGGGTATTCTTTGGCTGTGAATTCTTCGGCGAGCGCTGCGTTGGCTCCAAGCGCCAATGCAGCGATAGCGATCGCCATGACGCTGATGATCTTCAGGTACATACTGCTCCTTTAATTGGTCGTGTTGCCGGCTTGTCCCACGCGGCGTTTGGCCCAGGCTGTTGCGACTAGGATATTTAGCCTAATTACGCTTCGATCGCGTCCGCTTCGCCTTTGCTGTTGGTCGCGCTTACTTCAACATTACCTTTGTAGTCAGCGGTTGCAGTGCCGAGACCACACGTGTTTTCCTGTTTTATTCCGGTGACTGCTGCGGTGACATTGATCTTACCTGACGCGTTTTCGCCCGATACGCCTTCCAGCAGTTGCCCAACAGGCGCCGAGATCGCGCATTCGAGCACCTCTATTTTGAATGTGATCTTGCCTTTTCCTAATAGGGATAGTAACCATTTGAATAGGCTGTGTATCTTGAACGAAAAATAGGGCAATTCTAAGATACTGAATAACACGTCGAAATGCAGGCCCCCAATCGTTGCTTTGCAGCCACCGAATCCAGGTGATACGTCGATTTCCGTGCTGGCTTTGGTGAGTTCGCCGGTAAATGCCGCTTCAGTGCAAGTGATCGTGGCTTCGCCAATAGAAAACACTTGGGCGGTGGTTGGTTTACTTGTGATGTTGGCAGGGTATTCTTTGGCTGTGAATTCTTCGGCAAGGGCTGTAGTGGCACCTAGTGCCAATGCTGCGATCGCGATGGCGATGAGGCTGATGATCTTCAGGTGCATGTTGCTCCTTTGATTGCTGGTGTCGCCTGCGTTGTGGCGCGCGGCGTTTGCCCAGTTGTTGCGTCTGGGGCATCGAAGGCTGCGCGCGCTTGTTGTTGCGGGCGTAGCAGTAATGGCTAGCGCTTTAGCTCGATGGCGTCAAGCGGCGCGCCACGTGTCACGCAAGAAATCGGCCGGCTACGCGCATCCCAACCATTCACGCGCAGTCGATTGGCAGCAATCTGTTTCTAATAAATGAGCGACACGGATAGCGCTTCACTGTGGTGCGCCCTCTGTGTCCATGGCGCTGCATCTACTTCCCGACAGGTGCGCCGTCAAGCGCCTACGTCGGAACGGGCCGATGAATCGGCCGTATGCTCCTCGCCGCCAAGCCGGTCCAAAAAGGACACCAGCAGCCGTTCCACGATCTCAGGCGAGTCTGCGAAGGGCCAGTGCCCCGAGGCGGGCAGCACGTGAACGTCGGCGGAGGGGAAGGCGTCGCGCTGGCGCGCGGCGTAGCTGGAGGGCAGGTAGGCGTCGTGCTCGCCCCATATGACCAGCGCCGGAATGTCCTTCGGCGCCATGTAGGCGGCAAACTCGCTCGCGGCGGCGCCGGGCTCATCGGTGGCGCGATATAGCTCCAGCACGGCTTTCTTGGTACGCCGGTCGTACTGGTCGTACATCCGATCCAGAAACTCATGCGGCAGGCCGCGCGGCTCCGAGGCGTTGAGCATGCGCCGAAAGCCGCTCCTGAACGTGATCGCCTGCGCCAGCTCGCCCAACACCGGCGTGCGCCAGACACGCGCCATCCGGTGCCAGCGGTAGCCGGGCAGGATGCCGATGTCGATCAGCGTCATGCTCGCCAGCCGCTCGACGTGCATCGCGGACCACACCAGCCCGATCGGGCCACCGAAGTCATGCACGACGAGGTTGACGCGCTGCACGCCGAGGACCTCGAGTGCGGCGTCCATGAACTCCACGTAGGAGGGCACGGTGTGCTGGAAGCCGTCGGTCGCGACCGTCTCGCCGAAGTCGGGCAGGTCGAACGCCAGCGCCCTGCGGACTGGGCGCGAGCCACCCTCCGCGCTCGGGCCGCAGACTGCGCCGATCAGGCGCTCCCAGTCGTCGCTGGAGCCGGGGTTGCCGTGCATGAACACGACCGCCTCGGACGCATCGCTCGGGCCGGCTCCGATCAGTCGGGTTGAGATGCCCTTGACCTCGATCCGCGTGCGAGTCACGGCGCTCACAGCGCGGCCTCGCTCGCCTGCCGGCTCGATCGCGGTGTCGCTCCGCGCGAGCGCACACGCTGCTGCGCGTGGACTGCCAGCGCGCGCGGCACGGCGCGGCCCAGGAATGAGCGCGGCCGGGCGTTGCGGGTGCCGAACGCCTCCATCAGCTCCTGCATCCGCTCATCGCCGGTGGCAGCGGAGAAGACCAGGCGCTCGCCCGGGTTCAAGCGCCGGCCGGTCGCAAACCCGACGATCGTCGTGGTGTGTTCGTGGAGCCCGGCCGCATAGCGCCGGCGGTACGCCTGCAGGCCATCGGCGAGCGGCTGCTCACCCTTCAGCGCGGGCGCGACGCCATCCGTGAGCCATTCCGCGGTTTGCAGCGCGAAGCCGCAGCCGATGCCCCAGAGGGGGTCGAGCGCGAGTGCTGCATCGCCGATGAGGGAGAGCCCGGGCGCGGTCGGCGAGCGCACGACATTGGTCATGTCGATCCTGCCCTGCACTGGCCCGACGCGTCGGGAGGCGAGGATCGGCGGAGCATCGGGGATCTCGGAGACGAAGGACTCGAGCGCCCGCGGCAGGTCCCGCTTGAACTCGGGCAGGCGGTCGTGTGTCGGCATGCAAACGTACATCGTCAGACCTTCGTCGGTGGGAAACGCCGCAGCCATCTGCGGGTCAAGCACCCACAGGGAGCCATCCGGACTGCCCGCCGGCTCCGGCCCTTCGTAATAGGCGCCATAGGCGAACCGGCCGTGCGGGAGCCGGCGAGTGGTCACCTGCGAGAGCTCGCCGATGCTCGAATCGCGCCCGTCGGCGCCGACGGTCAGCGGCGCGCTGAGCGTGGTCCGCTCGCCGCTGCGGCCGCGCACGATCACGCCTGTCACGGTGCCATCAGACTCGCGCACGAGATCCTCCGCGGTCGCACCCAAGATCAGCTCCACGCCCGGTGTCTGCGCGGCCAGACGACGCAGGAACGGGTCCAGTCGCTCGCGCCGCATGTTCAAAGAGGCGGGCACGCTCGGATTTGCCGGGGGCATGATCCAGCCCCAGCGCGTCCAGATCCGAGTACGCGATCGGCGCGCGCCCATCTGCTCGAGCTCCTGCACCACACCGAGCCGCTCCAACGTCTCGACCGCCGAGGACTGGATGAAGTGGCTGCAGATGCGCTTGTACGCCTCGGGGTCAGGGCTCTTCTCGACCAGCGCAACCCGCAACCCTTCTCGTCCGAGCAGCGTCGCCGCAGTGCATCCGGCCAGGCTGGCCCCGACGATCACCGCGTCGTACCGTGCCGCCGCGCCGTGCGCGGCTTGACTGCGGGAGACGCCCTGCATCTCGCTAGCCTGCGACTCTCCTGGACCCGTCATGGCTGGCACCTCCGTGTCGGCATGCCTTCGGCGTCTTGGCGTGGACGCCGCTTTGATAGTGCGTGTCGTACTATACAGAATGGACTATGAGATGCAAGCCGACCTTGACGAGCCACCAGTGAGCTCCAACAACCTGCGCCTGACCGGCACCTCCTTCGCCGTGCTCACACTGCTGCACCACCTTGGAGAGGCAACGCCCTACGACCTCAAGCAGGCGCTTGAGCGCTCGATCGCAAACTTCTGGCCTGTCCCACATACAACTTTCTACGCCGAGCCGACACGCCTGGAGCAGGGCGGCTATCTGACCGTCCGACAGGAGCCCGGCGGGCGCAAACGCAAGCTCTACGCGCTCACCGAGACCGGACGGCAGGCGTTGCGCAGATGGGCGGATTCGCCGGAGGTCGCGCAATCGCAGCTGCGCGACGAAGGCACGCTGAAGATCTTCGCCGGCGCTGACCCGCGCGTGATCTTCTCCCAGCAGCGAGAGTGGCGCTCGCGCAAGCTGCAAGAGCTCGAAGGCTATCTGGCCGCTCTGGAGGGGCTGCCCGAAGACGAGCACAGCGCTGCAATCGCCACGACGCTGCAGGTCGGCATCAACTACGAGCGCGTGCTGCTGCAGGCGATCGACGACTACCTGCAGCAGAACCCGGCAGGCCCTTAAGCGGCGACCGAGCGCTGATCGGCCACCGGCGCAGGCACGGTTCCGATCGGATATCTGCACCTGATCTCATACAGCGTGCTTCGCTCGGCCGCCGGGCGCCCGGCGGCATGAGCGGCGGCGACCAGCTGGTCGGGGTCGAGCTTGACGCCGTGGTAGCTGCCCGCAAGCCGGCTGATCGACTCCTCCATCAGGGTGCCGCCGAGGTCGTTGACACCCCACCGCAGCGACTCGGTGGCCGCGTCGATGCCCATCTTCACCCATGACGCTTGCAGGCTTCTCACCGTCCCGCCGAGCGCCAGTCGGAACACCGCGGTGTGCTTGAGGTTCTCCTCCCGGGAGATCTCCTCAATGCCGTGCGTGCGACCCAACAGCGTCTGAAACGGGATGAAGGAGAGCGGCACGAACTCCGTGATCCCACCCGTGCGTTCCTGCAGCTCTCTGATGACGTGCATGTGCTCGGCGAGCTCCCAGGGCTCCTCGATGTGGCCGAACATCACCGTCGCGGTCGAGCGCAGGCCGGCCACGTGCGAGGCCTCGATGATCTCCACCCAGCGCTCCACCGGCAGCTTGTTAGGGCTGATCCGCTGACGTACGCCGTCGTGCAGCACCTCGGCGGCAGTGCCCGGAGTAGAGCCAAGACCGGCATCGCGAAGCGCCGCGAACACCTCTGCGGGCGGCAGCCCCGAGATGTCGCACATGTGGGCGATCTCCATCGGGCTGTAGGCGTGCAGATGTATCTCCGCGCCGACGCTCGCAGCAATCTGCTTGGCGAGCCGCAGCCAGCTCAGGTAATCCTCCAGCTGCCAGTCGGGGTGGATGCCCGACTGGATGCACAGCTCGCTTGCGCCGTACTCGATCGCCTCGATCACCCGCCGCTGGAACTCCTCCGTGCCGTGCTCGTAGGCATCGGGCGAGCGCTTGCCCTGCCCGAAGCCGCAGAACGCACACCCCACTGTGCAGATGTTGGAGATGTTGATGTTGCGGTTGACCACGAAGGTGACCGTCTCCCCCGCCAGCTGCGACCTCAGCTCGTCGGCGGCCTCACGCATGTCCTCGATCGCCTCCGGGCGCGTCTCGGCGAACATGGCCGTCAGCTGATCGGCGTCTAGCAGCCGACCCTCGCGAGCATCCTCGATCGCGCCCGCCACCAGGTCCGGCCGGATCGGCCGCGGCGGGTCTGTGCGACCAGATCCGCGCCGGGGAATGAAGCTCCAGAACCGCGTCTTGATCACGTCCATCACGCCCTGTGCAACCCACTCCTGGTCTATGTAGTGCGGGTAGACGCACAGCCGCTCGGTGAGGGCGACGCCTTCGGCGGCCAGTTGCTTGCGCACCTGGTGCGGAGAAGGAAAGGGATGCTCGGGAGAGATGTGATCGCCGTTGGCTGAGAGCCCGCCGAGATCGGTCGCGCCGGCCGCCACCAGCTCCGGCCACCAGTCGGCGAGGTTCGGCGGCACCTGGATGCCGACCTCTGGCATCAGCCGCCGTGCCTCGGCGATCAGCCGCTTCATGTCCTCGATCGAGATCGGCGACGCCCACTCGGGCAGCGGCAGGTGCGGGCGAGAGTCGGCCACGCCAGTGACCCAGTACTCGCGTGCAGCCTGATCAGCGATCTGCGCCGGCTCGCGTCCGTAGTAGCGCTGGTGGGGCACGAAGTTCTGCAGGATCACCTCTTGGATGTGCCCGTGCCGCTCGTGCAAGCGGGCGATCGCCTCCAGCGAGGCAATGCGCTCCTCCTCGCTCTCCCCGATCCCGACGAGGATGCCCGAGGTGAATGGAATCTTCTGCTCACCGGCCGCGGCGATGGTGGCCAGGCGTCGCTGCGGATGCTTGGTCGGCGAGCCGGCGTGCACGGTCTCCATCAGCCGCTGCGAGACCGACTCCAACATCAGCCCCTGCGAGGCGGTCACCTCGCGCAGACGAGCCAGATCCCGCGCCTCAAGCACGCCAAGGTTCGTGTGCGGCAGCATCCCCCGCTCCAGCGCACGCTCGCAGACCCACGCCACGTAGCTCGTGAAGTCCTCGTGCCCGTAGTCGCGCAGCCGCGCAGCGACCTCGAGATTGACCTCGGGACGCTCGCCAGTCAGCAGGAGCAGCTCCTTGACGTGGCGTCTGGCCGCGCCGTCGAGGATCTCAATGACCTGCTCGGGCGCGTAGAGGTGCGCCTGACGCGTTGCAAACGAGCAGTACTTGCAGTAGCAGCGACACGTACGCGAGAGCGAAAGCGTCAGGTTGCGCGAGAAGGTGACCCGTCGCCGCATCGACCCAGTCTACGTCGATCCGTCCGGAACCGCGACTAGCTTCCTCGCCATGTTCGAAGACACTTTGAGGCGCGCGGTCGCCGAGTCCATCGGAGCGTTCACGCTCACATTCATCGGAGCCGGCGCTGCTGCTGCCGCCGGCGGCGTCCACGACCCGACGTTGATCGGGGTGGCGATCGCGAACGGCCTCGCGATCGGTGTCATGGTCTGCGCGCTGGGGCCAATCTCCGGCGGACACTTCAACCCCGCCGTCACATTCGGCTTCGTGCTGGCGCGCAAGATCAAGCCACAGCTGGCAGTGATCTACTGGATTGCGCAGTTCAGCGGTGCGGCGCTCGCGGCGCTGCTGGTGCGCGACCTGCTTCCGCGCGAAATCACCGAAGCGGTGAAGCTCGGCGTGCCCGCGCTTGGCCACGGCGTGGATGCGAGCTCGGGCTTCCTGCTGGAGGCGGTCCTCACCTTCTTCCTGGTGATCGTGGTCTTCGGCGCCGCCGTTGATCTGCGTGGCCCGTTCAACGCGGTCGCCGGACTCGCCATCGGTCTCACGATCACGATCGACGTGCTCTTCGGCGGCCCGTTCACGGGTGCGGCAATGAATCCCTCCCGCGCGTTCGGCCCTCAGCTCGTCGGCGACCACTGGGCCAACGGTTGGGTCTGGTATGCGGGACCGCTACTCGGAGGGGCAGTGGCAGCGCTGCTCTACAGCCTGCTGTTCCTTCGCGGTGTGCCGGAGAGCCCGGTAGAGGAGACAGGCGCCGCCGCGTTGGGCTGAAAGTTGCTGCACGCTCTTGGCTCCGCACGAGCTGCGAGCCTGCAACATCGGGCCGTGCATGGTACCCGTCGATGTCCTCGGGGCCTCAGATGCGACACGATTTCACCCGATCTATGAGCGTCTACCTAGCCAGGCACGGCCAAACGGCCTACAACCTCGAACGTCGATTCCAGGGGCAGATGCAGGTGCCGCTGGATCAGACCGGCATCGCCCAGGCCTACGACCTCGCAGAGCGCGCAAGCGCGATCGACTTCGCAGCGCTGTGGTCGAGCCCGCTGCGCCGAGCGCGCGAAACCGCCGAGATCGTCGCGGCGCGCATCGGCCTGCCGATCCAGGAGGACGCGCGACTGATGGAGACCGACGCCGGTGACTGGACCGATCGCAGCTTCGCGGAGATCCAAGCGCAGACGCCCGAGCTGTTCGACGGCTTCGCCCACGGCGATCCCGCCTTTGCCTTCCCTGACGGCGAGTCCTTTGCGGAGCAGGGCGTCCGCGTGGCCGCGGCGATCGCAGAGATTGAGTTGGGCGAGCTGCCGGCGTTGGTCATCTGCCACGGTGTCGTGATTCGCATCGCTCTCTTCCAGCGTGCTGGGCACAGGGTGGCGCTCGCCGAGCGAGTCCCCAACGCCGCTCTGGTCCCGCTCGATCCGCAGCAGGCCGAACATGCAGACATCGGCGGCGGCGCGGCGCTGCCGCCGAGTTGACGGGCTTTAGCTCCCGCGCGGGCTGATCGGCCGCGGGTGCGATCTGCTCAGCCAGTCCGGTAGCCCAGCAGATCGAGGCCCTGCAGTGCGCCGCGGACCGCAGCTTCCGCGTCATGCACGTGTCGGCGCGCGACCGCGAAGCTGCCGTTGCTACCCGCGGCCGCAGCTTGAGCCAAAGCCGCATAGGCCAGCTGCGCTTCGTGCATCGAGCGTGCAAGCTCAGAGCCTGCATGCGCTGCAACTGCCGGCGGGGTGAGAGCCACCAATGCCGCCTGGGCGCCCGCGAAAGCGCTCTCTAGCCGCGTCGCTTCTCGGGCGATCGTGGGCGCACTCGAAGCGTCGGCCAGCGCAGCGCGCGCTTGCGCCTGCTGAAGGGTCTTCAGCGCTGCGCTGAGCTGCTTTGCATAAGAAGGCTGGGGCTCCAGTTCGGCAAGCCCAGTAGAGCCTTCGCCCGGATTCTGGCTGCTTTCGACGATCTCTTCGCACCTGCTGAGGGTGTGCGCCGCGCCGGGTGGCGCGAAGCACACAGCGACGGTGTATCGCCCGCCGCCCGCAGGGATCGAATAGATGGTCAGCCGCTCCTCTGAGCCAATGACCGAGAGTTGCTGGAAACGCAAGGCGGACGAGCCCACCAGCGATATGGCTTCGCCCTGGAATCTGCCCTCCAGTTTGGGCATGATCGCGGCGGGCAGCAGGTTGCCTTCTTCAGCCACGCTCACAGCGAACAGCCCGCCGACGCTTGCGTCTCCCCGAGGTGCCAGCACGATCGTTCGCCGCAGCTTCAAGGCACTCAGTGACGCCGGGAGCGAGGCATTCCGCCAGTCAGCCGGGTATTCGAGGGTCAGCGGCGAGCCCGGTACGCTCGTGGCCGCACTCGCCGGCGTCGATGAGCCATGGCCCGTGGCGTAGCCGAGCACCAGCGCGAGGAGCGGCAGCAGCGCCATATACCAGCGAAAGCGCAGCCGCCTCATGCTCATTCAGAGCTGTCGAAGGATCCGCTCGAGGACCCTCCTTCCGCCCCACCCGAGGAACTCGGCGCCGCGGGTTTGGACGCGGGAGGGCTGCCCGGCGAGACGGCCGGACTCGGTGAGACGGGAGCGGCTTGCGTGGAGGGAGCCGTGGTTTCTGTGGCGCCTGTCTGACCGCCGAGCGTCGTGGAGCCCACAGCGCCTGGCGCCGAGGCAGCCGCAAGAGCCGTACCGCTCGAGCCGGTTGCGGTCGCTGCGCGTTTGAGCGCCGGCTTTGCCGCGGCCGCGGGCAGATCCGGAATCGAGGTCGGAGCTTGCACGCCGCCGGCGATCGTGGTCGACGGGAGAGCCTGAGCGGGCGCCCACGGCGGCGGGCCCGACTGTTCGGCTGCGCGACCCACGCGCCCGATCACAAAGCATGCTCCGCAGGCCAGCGCCAGCAATAGAGCGATGGGCAGAGTCCGCACCGCTCTCCGCAGCGCTCGTGAGTCGAGCCGGCTGCGCTCTCCCGTGATGCGATGGGGAACGACGCTCATGCCGGACAGCCTGTGGCGCGCAGGCCGGATGGTTCGAGGCACGTGTCAGACCGGGCAGGAGGCTTGCCCCGGCGGATCACCAACCGGGTCAACTTCCCGATCTCCCCTTCGGCGAAGACCTTAACCTTCAACGTCAATCCCGCGGGCAGGGAGCGCTCGAAACCGGCAAATCCGATCGTGGCCGCAGCGCCATCGCCCGTAGGCACGCTCCTGCGCTGTCGGCGGGCCGGGCAACCGGTCCCGCTACATTCCACGACCACCGTCGCGCCAGCGGGCGCCTGCACGCTCAGCATCCGCAGAGTCGCACCATCGTGGGAGTAGCTGCCCGCCACATGCACAACCGGGAATGGCTGCATCAACGTCACTTCGCGGCTGGAAACCGGAATCGTGTTGCTGACGAGACTCGACCGGCCGCCAGCGTCGGTCACGCGCAGCGCGACGAGATGGCTGCCGGGCGTTGAGAACGTCACGCTGCGTGCCAGAGGCCCGTTGCTGAAGGGCCCTCCGTCGATCTGCCACGCGTAGGAGAAGAGGGCGCTCGACCCCGCGGTTGAGGTGGACAGCAGCGACACCGGCTGACCGACGTGCGGGTCGGCCGGCAACCACGTGAAGGCGGCACTCGGACCGACCGGGACCACCGATCCCCCGCCGCCGAGGGAAGACGCGGTACTGGTCACCGTCGTCGTATCGGTGGCCGTCGCTGTTTCCGTTGCCGTCGTGGTGTCTGTCGCGGTGTCAGTGGAGGTGACCGTGTCGGTCGTGGTCGTCGTGGTCGGCACCGTCGACGTGCTGGTCACCGTCTCCGTCGTAGTCGACGTGGTCGGCACCGTCGACGTACTGGTCACCGTCTCCGTCGTAGTCGACGTGGTCGGCACCGTCGACGTACTGGTCACCGTCTCCGTCGTAGTCGACGTGGTCGGCACCGTCGACGTGCTGGTCACCGTATCCGTCGTAGTCGACGTGGCGAGTTCGGTGGACGTCTCGGTCACCGTCGTCGTGTCGGTTTCGGTGGTGGTGTCCGTCACGGTCGTCGTCGTGGTTTCGGTGGAGCCGCCTTCTTCGGCATCTGGTTTCGCGACGCCCGCCTCTGCGCGGGTCGTGCTCCCAGGGGCAAGAGCCGCGACGTCATGGCTGCTCGACTGCGGCGCGACCGCAGCCACATCTTGTGCCGGCGTGGCCGTCAACCTCACCGCACCCTTCGACCACAGCGGCGAGCTCGCTACAAGACAGGCAAGCAGAAGCCCAACGATGAGAGTCACACGGCCGATCATCTGTACCCGCCCCCGGATGCGTCGCCGTCGGGATCGGAGCGCGAAGACCCGCCCGTCCGCCGGCGCGTTGCGCCACCCTTTCGCCTATACGTAGCTTTGAGTAGAGAGTATCCGGTTCGAGCAGAAGCCATATCTCGGCATGCATCCGCGACCTCGCGATGATGCCGCGCATGCTCATACCCCATCGCTCAGTCCGCGGCACCGGCACCATGAGCGAGATAGACACGACGCGGCGCCGTGTGCGTCTTCTCTCAGGCGCCCGCCAGTCGCCTGACCAGTTCCCCGCCCTCGCGCGCCATCCGTGAACGGGGCACAACAAGGTCGAACCCAGCTTGCTGCGCCCGGTTACGGGTCTCCACGTCCACGTGTGAGTAGAAACCAAGCGTTCTGGGACGCGTCTCCCCGAGCGCCAGCACCACCTCCACCCCATCCAGCCGCTCGTCAGCCAGATCGACGACCAGCACATCGCAGCCCGCCAGCCTTTCCTTCAGCTCCTCACGCCCCCCCACCAAGTCCACCTCATGCCCGGCCGCGCGCAAGCCCTCCTGGACCCGCGAGCCGAACAGCAGGTCGGCGATCAGGACGACCGCGTGCGCCATGCCAAGCTCGCAGGACGCCCGCCTGCGGCGCGCCTACTGCGCCCTCAGCCGTGCGAACTCGTCGCGCACGGACTGCGGGCGGCCCCACATCTGGGTGACCTCCACGCGACCGCTTCTGATCTCGCGCACCGCGACCTCGCCCTCGATTCCCGCTTCGTCGAGCAGCCGCAGTGCAGCGTGCACGGCGGGCGCGGCGGCGGCGTGACCAAAGTTGTGTGCGATCAGCAGACGCCAGTGCCAGTCATGGTGGGAGTAGGGGCGTGCGTTGCAGGTGGCCAGGTAGACAGAGGCGTCGACGTAGCGCGACTCGTCCGCGATCCGCAGGTCGAGCTCGAGGTCGGTCCAGTCCTCGGGCAGCGAGTCGACGACCGTCTTGAATGTCTCAGCAAGGCCCATCGAGCTGAAGCCTAGCGCGGCTATCCTCGGAGACGATGTCAGCCATCAACGCGATCCGGGCGAGCGCAGCAGACTCGCAGCAGGAGCAGGACGAGTTGCGCGAGCGCTGCGGCCTGCTCGACCGCTCCGAAAGAGGCAAGCTCGCGCTCGCCGGCGCTGGCGCGGCAGGGTTCCTGAACGGCCAGGTCACCAACGACGTGGAGGGGCTGCAGGCTGGCGAGGGCTGCTACGCGGCCTTCCTCACGCACAAGGGCAAGATGCTGGGCGATCTGCGGATCCTGCGTGCCGAGGATGAGCTGCTGCTCGACACCGAGCGAGTTGCACTGCAGAGCCTCTTCGACATGATCCGCCGCTTCAAGATCGGCTTTGACGTCGAGCTGCACAAGCGCACGATCGAGCGTGGGCTGCTTAGCCTGATCGGGCCTCAAGCTCGCGAGATCGCGAGCACCGCGGGCGCAGACGCGCTCCCACCTGCCGTCGAGCACGCCCACTGCGCGACCTCGATCGCGGGTCGCCCCGTGCGCCTGATCGCAACCGCAGCTCCCGAGGGGCTGGACGTGCTCTGCGAGGCGGATGACCTCGATGCGGCGCGCTTCGCGCTGGTGAACGCCGGCGCGTTGCCGGTCAGCGAGGAGTCGGCGCAGGCGCTGCGCGTCGAGCTTGGCGTCCCACGCTACGGCGTGGACCTCGACGAGAGCGTGATCCCGCAGGAGGCGGGCCTCAATGAGAGGGCGGTGAGCTTCACCAAGGGCTGCTACGTCGGGCAGGAGACAGTCGCACGGCTCTACTACAGAGGCAAACCGAACCGGCTGCTGCGCGGGCTGCTGCTCTGCGAGCCCGCCGCCACCGCAGAGCCCGTCCACCTCGGGCAGCGGCTCGTCGGCCACCTTGGCAGCACGGCGATATCGCCGTCGCTTGGCCCGATCGCGCTCTGCCTGCTGCGTCACGAGGCGGCGCCCGGGCAGCACGTCATGGTCGGCGAGCACGAGCGCCCAGCGGAGGTCGTCGAGCTTCCGTTCTCGGCCTGAGCTGACGGGGCCGCCATCCGGCGCCAACCAAGCGGCGTGGAGACCGCTCACGCGGGCCAGGGGTAGGATGCCCCTCACACCCAACCGCGAGCAACGAGGTTTCTGAACACCGTGGCAATCGACCTGCAACAGGTCTCCAAGATCGACGCGCAGCCAGGCCAGCTCCCGCAGAGCATGGCCGCCTGGGTGATCAGAGAGGAGCGCTTCGGAGAGCCGAAGGACGCCTTCCAGATCGAGGAGATCGAAGTCCCCGAGCCTGACGCCTTCGAGGTGATCGTGCGCGTTATGGCCGCGGGCGTCAACTACAACAACGTCTGGGCCGCGCTGGGCAAGCCGGTCTCGGTGATGAAGTACGGCGACCATCCCCAGTACGGGCACCACATCGGCGGCTCCGACGCCTCCGGCTACGTCTGGAAGGTCGGACCCGGCGTCACGCGCTGGAAGCCGGGCGACGAGGTCGTCGTGCACTGCAACCAGGCCTCCTACGAGGACCCCGAGGTCCACGGCCTCGACCCGATGGCCGCGCCCTCCCAAAGGATCTGGGGCTACGAGACGACCTGGGGCTCCTTTGCCCAGTTCACCAAGGTCCAGGCCCAGCAGCTGCTGCCAAAGCCAAAGGCGCTCTCCTGGGAGGAGGCCGCCTCCTATGGCCTTGTCTACTTCACCGCCTACCGGATGCTGATCACCCGCTGCAAACTGCAGGCCGGCCAGCGGGTGCTGATCTGGGGCGCCGCCGGCGGCCTCGGCGTCTTTGCCACCCAGCTCTGCGCCGCCGCCGGCGCGCACTGCGTCGGCGTGGTCTCCTCGCCCGAGAAGGGCGAGCTGGTGCAGCGGCTTGGCGCGGTGGGCTGGATCGACCGCGGCGAGTTCGCTGGGATGATGCGAAAGGGCGGCGAGAGCCCCGAAGAGGAGAAGGCCCGCTTCCGGGCCTCCAGAGAGTTCTCAAACCGCGTGAAGGAGCTGCTCGGGGACGCGCCTGACATCGTCTTCGAGCACGTCGGCCAGGCGACCTTCCCCACATCGGTCTACACGGTCAAGCCGTTCGGCAAGGTCGTGATCTGCGCCGGCACGACAGGATTCAACCTCGACTTCGACGTGCGCTACCTGTGGATGAAGCAGAAGGAGATCCTTGGCTCCCACTTCGCCAACGCGTACGAGTGCATGAAGGCCAACGAGCTGATCGAGAGCGGTCAGATCAAGCCCGTGCTGTGGAAGACGATGGGCTTCGACGGCGTCGCGCAAGCTCACCAGCTGATGCTCGAAAACAAGCACCTAGGAAAGATCTCGATCCTCGTCGGCGCCGAGTCGCAGGGACTTGGACGCACCGCCGAGGGACCAAGCGCAATACACGCGGAGGTTGGCGGCTGATGTCAGACACGGTGATGATCCCCTGGTACGCGACGGGGTTTCGGGCAGACGGCTTTGAGGAAGCCCTGAATGAGATCGCGGCCGCCGCGATGCGCTACGGCGCAACCTCCTACGCGGTCTATCGCTCCAAGGAAGACCGCTACCGCTTCCAGCAGTTCGCCTCCTTCGAGAGCCATACCGACTGGGAGCGCTACTGGGAAGGCGCCGAGATGATCCAGTTCCGCAGGCGCCACTCCGGCTGGTACCAGGTACCGGTGCTCTACGGCTGGTGGACCCAGATGGCGAGCGGGCGGATCGAGGGCCATGGGCCCGAGGCGCGGCTTGCAGCCGTGGGTGGCAACGGCGCCCACACCGACTGACAGCACACTGCAATAGCGCCGAAATCGGCGGGGCGTGCCCGTTGCGTATCGTTACGCGAAGCGTTCCGCTAATGCGAGGCGCACGAGGTGCCGAAACGTATTGGCATGACGGCGCTGTCGTCCACCGGAGGGTCCCGCGTACCCGCGCGGCCGGTCTCTGCCGCATCTGAGGAGAAGCTGATGGCCGCCACGCTGGCGGCGCTTTTTGCCGCGGGCGCGACGCTCGCGCTGATCACGCTGCTGACGCCATCTTCCGGGCACGCAGACAAGTTGGGCCTGCTCGTGATCGTCGGCAACGCCTACCTGGTCTCGGCGCTGCTGTTCTGGCGCGCACGCAGGCTGCCGCGCTTCGCGCTGTCTCTCACGCTCGCATGGGGCACCACGCTGATCGCCGGCGTGGCCTACTTCTCCGGGCAGCGCCCCAGCCCGCTGATCTGCTTCTACCTGTGGGTCTTTCTCTTCGCCTCCTATTTCCTGAGCAGACGCGATGCGATCGCGCAGGTCCTCTATGCAGGCGGCACCTATGCCGTGCTGCTTGCGTTGCATCCGCCGCGAGACGGGATCGTGGAGTGGTGGCTTGTCGTGATGGGCACGCTGACCGTGGCTGCGGTGCTCACGCGCGTGATGCGCGAGCGCGTCGAGTCGCTGATCGGCCGTCTCTACGACACCGCGCGAACCGATCCGCTGACCGGACTTCCCAACAGGCTCGGCTTTCGCGAGATGCTCGATCGAGAGCTGCAGCGCGCGCGTCGTGCAAACGCCGCCGCCGCCGTGCTGCTGGGCGATCTCGACCATTTCCGAGATGTCAACGACCGTGCCGGTCACCACGTTGGCGACGCGGTACTGCAACGGCTGGCGATCGTGCTCAGCGAGACCAAGCGCGAGATCGATGTGGCGGCGCGCGTGGACGGCGAGGAGTTCGCGCTGATCCTGCCCCAGACCGATGAGCAGGGTGGGCTGCTGGCCGCTGAGCGGCTGCGCACGGCTGTGCAGGAAGCGTTTAGGCAGGAGGAGGTCCCCGTCACAATCAGCTTCGGAGTCGCGTGCTTTCCCAACCACGCCCACACCTCCGCCTCGCTGCTGCGCGCCGCCGATGACGCGCTGCAGCTGGCCAAGCGCAGCGGCGGCAACCGCGCAACCGCCCACGATCCGGTCGCCGCGCTGCGCGCGCAGGGCATCGGCGTGGCCAGGCGGGACATAGAGGCCGAGCGCTTCCTCGCGCTGATGCTCGATCTCGCCGAAGCGGTTGACCTGCGCTTCAGCGGCAGCGCCAGACACTCGGAGACCGTCGGCCGCTACGCGGAGATGGTGGCCAGAGAGCTGGAGCTCGGCGAAGAGAGGATCGCCCGCGTGCGGCTTGCGGGGATGCTGCACGACATCGGCAAGATCGGGGTGCCCGACTGCATCCTGCGCAAGTGCGGGCCACTTACCAACGAGGAGTTCGCGGTGATCAAGGCCCACCCCGGCCTTGGCGCCCAGATCATCGACCACCCGAGCTTGGCCGACGTCAGCGAGTGGGTCGGCGCCCACCACGAGCGCCCCGACGGCCGGGGCTACCCGAAAGGGTGCAGCGGCGATCAGGTGCCGCTGGAGGCGCGAATCATCGCCGTGGTCGATGCCTACGAGGCGATGACAAGCGACCGTTCATATCGCAGCTCGATCGGACACACCGCCGCCAGGGAAGAGCTCGCCCGCTGCGCCGGTAGCCAGTTCGACGAGCATGTCGTCCGCGCGCTGCTCGCAGCGTTGCGGCGCGAATCGCAGCGCTTTGAGGCTCCGTTTGTGGAGGTCTGAGCTCAGCGCGGCAGCCACCAGCGGGCGCGGCGGGATTCGCGTGCCAGGCGCCGCTCATGACGGGCCTGCAAACTCGCTTCGACCGCCTCCAGGTTTGAGCCGGGCCCGAGCAGCGCCCAGCCGTCCCTGACCACCGGCAGCATCGTGAAGACGATCACCCAGATCGGCCAGAAAGCGCCGCTGGCACCGGCGGCGATCCAGATCGCCACGCAGATCAGCGACGCCGTCAGCGAGCCGCCGGCCTCCTGGGCCAAGCGGCGCCGCAGATGGGATTTGCGCGCCGTCAGAGCCCGCTTTGCTGCCGCCGAGCTGACCGGCAGGTCGGCGCGCAGTGCGTTGAGGTCGGCGCGGATCTTGGCTTTGTAGACGGCGTCGAGGCGCTCATCGAGCTCCTCCGCGCTCAGCCGGCCCGCCACAGTGTGCTCGCGCAACTCCTCCACGACGCTCTCGCGCTCCTGGTCTGAGACCCGCAGCTTGCCGACGTCGCTCATGCTCAGAATGTAGGGCCTATCCCGGGTCAGCCCCGTTCCAGCGGCGCCATCGTCAGGCCCGAGGCCTTGAGCTGCTCCCAGTAGTGCTCTGCCGGCTCCTTCTCTCCCGTATAGACAATTGCCTGCCCGGCGTTGTGGATCACGTTGGCGATCTGGTGGCCCTGCTCCAGCGTGACGCCGGGGATGAAGCGGGCCAGCGTGCGGGCCACGTGATCGAAGGTGTTGTGGTCGTCGTTGCGGACGATGACCCGCCAGGGTCCGCCCGTGCCGCTGCCCGGGCCGCCGACTCGCGGCTTCTCGATCGTCTCGTTCATCAGCGCGCAAGGATAGAGACGCAGATGCCGCCTGCGCAAGCGGCAACCGCAGCTGTCAGGCCTCAGACGGCGCGCTGAAGGTAGCGCTGCAGCCCGGCGTAGCTCTGGTCGGCCGGCATTGCCTGCGCGTAAGCGAGCGTGACCTGCGGGTCATCAGCGCGCTGCACCTTCTCCTTCATCTTCTCGGCGAAGCGCTGCACGTCGCCCTCACTCGCCCAACGCTCCATCTCGGTGAGCACCTCCCGGAGTGCAGCGAGATGCTCGGAGACGTCGTCATAGCTGCCGAAGTGGGTGGGCACGAGCACCTGCGGCCGCCACGCCTCCACTATCGAAAGCGAGGCGTGCCAGGCAGGCAGGTCGATGTCGGGAGGCGGCGTTGGCGCGAGCACCGGACCTTGCGGCAGGATCCGCACCCCAGCAAGATCCCCACAGAAAGCTGTGCCGCTCTCGGTGTGCAGATAGGCGACGTGGTGAGAGGCGTGGCCCGGGGTGTAGGCGACCTGGAAGCCCGGCAGGGACTCACCACCGGCCAGAGGCTTGATGCGCTCCTGCGGGACAGGCAGCACCTCCCCCCACAGCCTGTCCATCTCCTCCCCGTAGAGCCTGCCGGCGCTCGCAAGCAGCTTTGAGGGATCGATCAGGTGCCTTGCGCCGCGCTCGTGCACCCACACCTCCTTGATCTCGGGGAAGCGTGCCAACAGCGAGCCGGTCGCGCCCGCGTGGTCGAGGTGTATGTGCGTCAGCGCGATCACCCGTGGGGGCTCGCCGCCAAGCGCGTCCAGCAAGGTGTCCATGCAGGACTGTGGGCCGGGGTCGATCAGCACGTCGCCGACCAGCCATGAGCCGATCACACGCTCGCGGCGCAAGTGCATGAGGTCGATCAGCTGCATCGGCTGGACCGTGGGCGCAGGGGTGTGGACATCGCGCTAACCCTACAATTAGAGGCATGAGCGAGACGAGTGGTCCACGTCTGCCGCAGCCCGACCGGCCGTGGATGATGCGCACCTACGCCGGCCATTCCACGGCCAAGGCCTCCAACGAGCTGTACAGGCGCAACCTGCAAAAGGGACAGACGGGCCTCTCGGTCGCCTTCGACCTGCCCACCCAGACCGGGTATGACCCCGACGACGAGCTCTCGCGCGGCGAGGTCGGCAAGGTCGGCGTGCCGATCGCCCACCGCGGAGACATGGAAGCCCTGATGGATGGCATCCCGCTCGGCGAGATGAACACCTCGATGACGATCAACGCCACCGCCGCCTGGCTGCTGGCGCTCTACATCGTTGCCGCGGAGAACCAGAACCCGCCCGCCCCGCAGGAGATGCTCCAGGGCACCACTCAGAACGACATCATCAAGGAGTTCCTGGCCCGCGGCACCTACGCGTTTCCGCCCGGCCCCTCGATGCGGCTGATCGCAGACATGGTCGCCTACACCGTCGTGAACATTCCGAAGTGGAACCCGATCAACATCTGCTCCTACCACCTGCAGGAGGCGGGCGCCACGCCCGAGCAGGAGATCGCCTACTCGATCAGCAACGCGATCGCGGTGCTGGATGCGGTCAAGGAGCGCCTCGGCGACCGCGCGCAGGAGACGATGGGCCAGGTCTTCGGCCGGATCTCCTTCTTCGTCAACGCAGGCGTGCGCTTCATCGAGGAGCACGCGAAGCTACGCACGATGTCGATCCTGTGGGAGGAGCTGGGGCGCACGCGCTACGGCGTCAGCGACGAGAAACAGCTGCGCTTCCGCTACGGCGTCCAGGTCAACTCGCTCGGGCTGACAGAGGCCCAGCCGGAGAACAATGTGCAGCGGATCGTGCTGGAGGCGCTGGCTGTCACGCTCGGCCGAGACGCGCGCGCCCGGGCGATCCAGCTGCCCGCCTGGAACGAGGCGCTGGGGCTGCCGCGCCCCTTCGACCAGCAGTGGTCGCTGCGCATCCAGCAGGTGCTCGCCTACGAGACCGACATCCTCGACTACCCCGACATCTTCGAGGGCTCGAAGGTGATGGAAGGTCTGGTGGCGGAGCTGCTCGGCAAGGCGCGCGCAGAGATGGCGGTGGTCGCCGAGCACGGCGGAGCGGTGGAGGCGGTGCCCTACATGAAGGGAGCGTTGGTCGAGTCTCACCGCGAGCGCATCCGTCGGATCGAGGCCGGCGAGCAGGTCGTAGTGGGCCAGAACCGCTTCACCGAGACCGAGGTCTCGCCGCTGACCGCCGACGCCGAGGGCGGCATCCTCGTCGTCGACCCGACCGTGGAAGCGCAGCAGATCGAGGCCGTCAAGCAGTGGCGCTCCAGCCGCGACCAGGCGGCCGTCGACGCGACCCTGGCTGAACTGGCACGCGTGGCCGCTGACGAGGACGCCGACCGCGAGAACCTGATGGTGCCGACGATCGCCGCAGCGCGAGCGGGCGCAACCAGCGGAGAGTGGGCGGCGACGCTGCGCGGCGTCTTTCACTCCTACCGCGCGCCGACCGGCGTCGGCGAGGCAAGCGCCGCAGTGTCCGGGCCGGAGCTGGAGCAACTGCGCGAGCAGGTGGCGGCGTTGCAGGAGCGCCTGGGCCGGCGCCCGAAGATCCTGGTCGGCAAGCCCGGTCTGGATGGCCACTCAAACGGCGCTGAGCAGATCGCTGTGCGCGCACGGGATGTCGGCATGGACGTCGTCTACAGCGGCATCCGCCTGACCCCCTCCCAGATCGCGCGATCGGCCGCCGATGAGGGCGTGCACGTGATTGGCCTCTCGATCCTCTCCGGCTCCCACCGGGAGCTGATCCCTGCGGTCATCGAGGCGCTGCGGGAGGCCGGCGTCGATGCACCGGTGGTCGTCGGCGGGATCATCCCCGAGCAGGATGTGCCCGCGCTCAAGCAGGCCGGCGTCGCGGCGGTCTACACGCCGAAGGACTTCGACATCTCAAAGATCATGCGGGAGATCGTCGAGCTGGTGAGCGAGCGCGCAGGCGTGCCCGCCTCGGCTTAGAGCGGCCGCAACCGGATGAGCGGCACCGACGCAGGCAACGGCGCAGAGCTCGGAAGGCGTCTGCGCGAGCGGGACCTCGGCGCCGCGCCCGCCGTGCTGAACCTGCTGGAGAGCACAACCCAGGCCGACCGCGAGCAGGCGCTCGCGCTACTAAGCGAGGTTTCGTCAGCCCGGCTCGGGCACGAGCCTCCGGGCCAGATAGTCGGAGTCACCGGGCCACCCGGCGCAGGCAAGTCGACGCTCCTCTCGGCGCTGCTGCGGGCGTGGCGCGGCGCGGGTCGCTCGGTAGCAATGCTCGCCGTGGACCCGAGCTCGCGTGCCTCGGGCGGATCGTTGCTCGGTGACCGTGCCCGCATCGAGTTCGACGCCTCCGACCGCGATGTCTTCATCCGCTCGACGGCGGCCGGCGAACGACTCGGCGGTCTTGCGTGGGGCACCCGCGCAGCCGCTCAGGCGCTGGCGGCCGCCTTCGACATAGTCGTGATCGAGACCGTGGGCGTTGGCCAGGCAGAGACGGAGATCGCCGATGCCGCGGACGCTGTGGTCGTCGTCGTCCAGCCCGGCGGCGGTGACGTGCTGCAGTTTCTGAAGTCCGGAATCATGGAGATCCCGGACGTGCTCGCCGTCACGAAGGCCGACCTCGGTCAGGTCGCGATCAGCGCGCGCCGCGACCTGAACGCCGCGCTGCGCTCGCTCGGTCGTAGAGACACGCCGGTGGTGGCAGTCTCCTCGATCCCACCACCTAGCGGCATTGAGGAGCTGGTCCAGGCGATCGACTCCCGCCTGGCCGCAATCGACCTGCCTGCACGCCGTGCCGCTGCTCGCCGCTCCGCGGCGCTGTCCGACTTCGCCAGCGAGCATGGGATGAAGGCATTGCGTGCGATCGGCGGCCGCCGCGCCGCGGAACGCCTGCTTGTCGAGCAGGATCCCGCGCTCGGGGAGGCCGCGCTGGAACAGGCGCTGCTGGCCAGGCTGAGCACGGTCACCTGAGCAGAGCGCAGGAGCTCAGATAGCGCTCGTAATCGGCGAGCCGTATGCTGCATCGATGGCGACGGGCTGCTTTATATCCACCGGCCGCTCGCTGGAGGACGCTATCGAGCGGGTCAGGCTCGCGGAGTCGCTCGGCTACGAGGCCGTCTATACGACTCATATCGCCGGACGCGAGTCGCTGACGGTGCTGACCGCCTACGCGATGTCGACCACCACGATCCGGCTGGGCACGGGCGTGGTACCGATCTACAGCCGCACCCCGGCCACCATGGCCCAGACCGCAGCCACGATCGACGAGCTCTCTGGCGGCCGCTTCACGCTCGGCCTCGGAGTCTCACACCGCCTGATCGTGGAGAGCTGGCACGGTCAGAGCATCGATCGGCCCGCCACGGAGATGCGCGAATACGTCGCGATCGTGAAGGCGATCCTACGCGGCGAGGACCCGCCGGCGGGGCAGAAGTGGAGCTCCAGCTTCCACCTCGCCGGCCTGGACCCGCGGCCACAGCTGCCGGTCTACGTCGCCGCGCTCTCCCCCGCGATGCTGCGCCTGGCCGGCGAGGTCGCTGATGGCGTGATGCTCTGGCTGTGCAACCCGAGCTACATCCGCGAGGTCGTGATCCCGGAGCTGAGCGCGGGCCGCGAGCGGGCCGGCAAGAGCCTCGATGGCTTCGATGTGGTGGCCGCGGTTCCGGCGGCGCTGACCAGAGAGGTGCAGCAGGCCCGCACCTCGCTGCGCCGTGACCTGCTGCCCTACTTCGGCCTGCCCTTCTACCGCGCGATGATCGAGCGCAGCGGCTTCGACGCAGACATCGCCGCCTATGACTCAGCCAGCGGGGACGTGGAGGCGATGCAGGCCGCGATCTCCGACACTTTCCTTGAGGATCTCGCTGCGATCGGCGACGAGTCGGCCGTGCAGGCGGGGATCGAGCGCTACCGGCGAGCGGGCGCGACCTCGCCATGCGTAGGACCCGTCGCCAAGACGGATTTCGAGGCGACAATGCGCGCGGCGATCGACTGACGCGCCATCCACGCGTGAGCGCCGGCCCGGCTCCGTGCCGGGCGCGCGCCTACAATGGGCACATGGAGTCGACCTCGGAGACCAGCGCCCGCAGCTGGCTGCGTTGCTACCGCTGCTGGTCGCAGAACCTGGAGGTCCAGGTCCACTACGAGGGGATCCACAAGATCGACCCCGACACCGGCGAGCGCTCCGAGATCGTCGACGAGCTCGAGGAGGCCGTCGTGCAATGCCTGGACTGCATGCACGACCAGCCGCACCTCGGCTTCTCCAACGGCCGGGTCGAGCCGATCGAGGATCGTTGGGAACGGATGATCGTCGGCACCCCCTGGGTCGCCTCGTGCACCGTCACCGTCGACGCCGACGATGTGGAGAGCTGTTCGGGCCCCGAGGCCGGCGACGCGCTCGCCTACGCCGCCTTCGGCGAGCACGGCGTGCGCGAGTTCTTCACCCACGTGCGCTTCCACAAGCACGAAGACGACACGACGATCGTCGTGCACCTGCTGGTCGAGCTCTACGCGCGCTCGCTGGAGGAGGCGACCGAGGTGCTCGAAACCACCGCCCGCGGCTCGCTTGCGATCACCTCGCTGGCCGAGGAGTCACGCCCGCCGGCAGCCGCTGACGGCGCACACGGCCACGGCCCCGACGTCTAGACCGACGGACCGGAGCTACCGAGAGCTCAGCTGCCGGCAAGCCTTTGCTCAAGCGCCTTCAGCTGCTCATGCAGCTCGTGCGGGAGGCGATCGAACTTCGCCAGGTGCTCACGGAAGTGAGGCAGCTGGGACTTCCAGTCTTCGACGTCGACGTCGAGCAGCTGCTGCATGTCGCTCGCCGGCACGTCGAGTCCGCTGACGTCGATGCCTTCGCCTCCCACCGGGGGGATTTGGCCGATCGGGGTCTCCTGGGCGAAGCCGTGGCCGGCGCAGCGCGCGAAGACCCAGGCCAGGACGCGCGAGTTCTCGCCGTAGCCTGGCCACAAGAAGCGGCCCTCCGGGTCCTTGCGGAACCAGTTGACATAAAAGATCTTGGGCAGCTTGCTCGGATCGGCCTGGCGCCCGATCTTCAGCCAATGAGCGAAGTAGTCGCCCATGTTGTAGCCGCAGAAGGGCAGCATCGCAAACGGGTCGAAGCGCAGTTCGCCGAGGTTGCCGGCTGCCGCGGCGGTCTTCTCGGAGCTCATGATCGAGCCGAGGAAGACGCCGTGCTCCCAGTCCAGGGCCTCGGTGACCAGCGGCACCACGCCCGAGCGGCGGCCGCCGAACAGGATCGCGTCGATCGGCACCCCGGCCGGGTCCTCCCACTCCGGCGCGATCGCCGGGTCCTGAGCAGCCGGCGTAGTGAAGCGCGCGTTGGCGTGCGCGGCGGAGGCCTCGGAGTCCGGCGTCCAGTCTTTGCCGTGCCAGTCGGTCAGGTGGGCGGGCGGCTCTGGGGTCATCCCCTCCCACCACACGTCGCCGTCGTCGGTCAGCGCGCAGTTGGTGAAGATCGAGTTCTGGCGCACCGTCTCGATCGCGTTCGGGTTGGTCTCCATGCCGGTCCCGGGAGCCACGCCGAAGAAGCCGGCCTCGGGGTTGATCGCGTAGAGGCGGCCGTCGGCGCCGAACTTCATCCAGGCGATGTCATCGCCGATCGTTTGCACCTCCCAGCCGGGCAGGGTCGGGATCAGCATCGCAAGGTTCGTCTTGCCGCAGGCCGACGGGAAGGCGGCGGCGATGTACTTCACGTCCCCCTCGGGCGAGATCAGCTTCAGGATCAGCATGTGCTCGGCCATCCAGCCTTCGTCGCGCGCCATCACCGAGGCGATCCGCAGCGCCAGGCACTTCTTGCCCAGCAGCGCGTTGCCGCCGTAGCCGGAGCCGTAGGACCAGATCTCCCGCGTCTCGGGGAAGTGGACGATGTACTTGTTCTCGGCGTCGCAGGGCCACGACACGTCCTCGATGCTTTCACCCGAGTCCGTGATCAGCGGCATGCCAACCGAGTGCAGACAGGGCACGAACTCGCCTTCCTCACCCAGAGACCTGAGCGCTCCGGCGCCCATCCTGGTCATGATCCGCATGCTGACCGCGACATAGGCGGAGTCGGTGATCTGGACGCCGATCTGGCTCTTGTCGGAGCCGAGCGGCCCCATCGAGAAGGGCACGACATACATTGTGCGCCCGCGCATCGAGCCAGCGAACAGCTCGCTCAGCGCTTCCTTCATCTCCTCCGGATCGCGCCAGTTATTGGTGGGACCGGCGTCCTGCTCGTGCTTTGAGCAGATGTAAGTCCTGTCCTCCACGCGCGCCACGTCGCCGGGATCTGAGAGCGCGAGGTAGGAGCCAGGCCGCTTCTCCTCCGAGAGCCGCACAAAGGTCCCCGCCGCAATCAGCGTCTCACATAGGCCGTCGTACTCGGCCTTGGAGCCATCGCACCAATGGATGTCGCTGGGCTCGGTGAGCGCTGCCACCTCCTGCACCCATGCCAGAAGGCGCTTGTGCTTGGTGGGGGCGGGGGCGGGGGCGGTGGTCGACATGGCGTGCGAGCGGCTCCTCTGTGTCGCAGGAACGTGCCTCGATCGGCGCGGCCGGCGCCGCAGCGGCGCCGAGAACGGAAAATCGCCCTTGGGGGGCGATCAGGGGAGATTACCGTACGGACCGCCGGGCAGCTCAGTGGCAAGCCGCCGAGACGGTCCGTGACAGTCCGCGGTCGCTACTCGACGTTTCCGTCAGCCGCCGGCGCACCGCCGGGCATCTTGCGGGGCACCAGGACAAGCCGCTTGAACTCCGCCACCAGGGTGCCCTCTTGGTTGAAGACGCGCGTGTGCACCTTCACGGTCCCGCGATCCGGCTTGGTGCGCGACTCTTTCTTCTCGAGCACCTCGGACTCGACGAACAGCGTGTCGCCGTGGAACACCGGCGCCGGGTGGCTGAGCTCCTCGGTGGCCAGGTTGGCGATCGCCTTGCCGCTCACGTCGGAGACGGACATGCCGAGCGCCAGCGAGTAGACGAGCGGACCCACGACGACGTTGCGGCCCTGCTGGGAGCCGGCGGCGTAGACGTCGTTGATGTGCAGCGGATGGTGGTTCATCGTGATCAGGCAGAAGAGGTGATCGTCGGCCTCAGTCACGGTCTTCGCCGGCCAGTGCTTGTAGACATCGCCGACCTCGAACTCCTCGAGATAGCGGCCGTAGGGATGGGCGCCGCTTGCCTCGCGGGCAGCCTGATCGGTCTCTAGGGCTGGGCTCTGGACGGTCTCGGTGTCGCTCATGGATCTGTCGGGTTCTCCTCGTACGGGGGTCAGGCAGCACTCTAGAGATCGCACGCTGCAGGCGCGAGGCGATACCGTTCAGGCCCCGACCACCCGAGGATCAGGAGACCGATTTGCGCAACCCCCGAGCCTTCGAGACGCCCCTGGCGATCGGCGCCCCCACGCCCGCCAAGGAGATCCCTGTCAAGCCATCGAGGATGATCCACTTCCTCGACTTCTCAAACGAGAAGATGGTCGCGAAGGTGCCGGACATCGCGCCTAAGGTCGACATTCTGCTCGGCAACCTCGAGGACGCGGTGCCCGTCGACCGCAAGGAGGCCGCGCGCGCGGGCCTGATCAAGGTGGGCCGCGAGATCGATCTCGGCGACACCGCGCTGTGGACCCGCGTAAACGCGCTCGAGTCTCCCTGGGTGCTCGACGATCTCACCCAGCTGGTGAGTGAGATCGGCGAGAAGCTCGAGGTGATCATGGTGCCGAAGGTCGAGGGCGCCTGGGACATCCACTACGTCGATCGCCTGCTGGCCCAGCTGGAGGCCAAGGCGGGGCTGACCAAGCCGATCCTGGTGCACGCGATCCTTGAGACCTCGCTCGGCGTGGCCAACCTGGAGGAGATCGCCGCCGCCTCACCGCGCATCCAGGGGATGAGCTTCGGCCCGGCCGACCTGGCCGCCTCGCGGCGGATGAAGACCACGCGCGTCGGTGGCGGGCACCCCGGCTACCGCACGATCGCCGACCCCGACCCGAACGACCCCGACGCCCCGCGCGCCAGCTACCAGCAGGACCCCTGGCATTACTCGATCGCGCGCATGGTCGATGCCTGCACGGCGGTCGGCGCCCTGCCCTTCTACGGCCCCTACGGCGACATCAAGGACACGCTCGGCTGCGAGACCCAGTTCCGCGCGGCTTTCCTGCTCGGCTGCGTGGGCGCCTGGTCGCTGCATCCCGGGCAGATCGAGATCGCCAAGAAGGTCTTCTCGCCGGACCCCGAGGAGGTCGCGTTCGCCAAGAAGGTGATCGAGGCGATCCCGGATGGCCGGGGCGTGCACATGATCGACGGCAAGATGCAGGACGACGCCACCTGGAAGCAGTGCCAAGTGATGGTCAAACTGGCTGAGATGCTGGCGCACAAGGACCCGGAGCTGGCGGAGCTGTACGGCTTCACGCCGGCTGCTGCGTAGCGGTCGGCGAATCGATCGGCCCTGCCGCGGGTTCTCAAACGCCGGCGGCAGTTGCGCGGCCGGCTGCCGGTCCCTATAGGCTTGGCGGCCCTAACCGGAAGACAACACTTCCGCGACCCTGATCAACTTCGACCCCGGACAACCCGCGAATGCGATTCTTCGAGTACGAGGCGCGCGAGATCGTCAAGCGTGCCGGCATCCCAGTAACCGACTTCGGCTTCGCCACCGAGCCCTCGCAAGCGCGCGAGATCGCGCAGCGGATCGGTGGCCCGACGGTCGTGAAGTCCCAGGTGCTGACCGGCGGCCGCATGAAGGCCGGCGGCGTGAAGTTTGCCGACTCCCCCGAGGAGGCGCAGGCGTACGCGCGCGACATCCTCGCCCTGGAGATCAAAGGCCACATGCCGCGGGGCGTGCTGGTCGATCCGAAGGCGCAGGTCGAGCAGGAGTACTACGCCGGCGTGGTCTGGGACGGTCTGCGCAAGCAGCCGGTGATGATCTTCTCCCCCGTCGGCGGGATCGATATCGAGCAGGTCGCAGAGGAACAGCCCGACAAGGTCGGGCGTAGGCACTTCTCGAACATCTTGCCGTTCTCGGAGTTCATGGCCAAGGAGGTGATCGCCTCCACTGGCGTGACCGGCAGCGCGCTGAACAAGCTGGTCCCGATCCTTACCCGGCTCGCGAAGCTCTTCGTCGAGAACGACATGACCCTCGCGGAGATCAACCCGCTCGGGCGCCTGGCCGACGGCTCCTTCGTCGCGCTGGACGCCCACATGGACATGGAGAACGAGGCGCGCGGCCGCCACGCCAAGCTACTCGCCGATCTCGGCGTCGGCAACGAGGAGACCCGTCAGGCGCGGGAGGCCACCCCGTTCGAGATCGCCGGCGAGGAGGTCGACGCCCAGGACCATCGCGGCGTCGCCGGCAACGTGACCGAGTTCGACGGCAACCTCGGGCTGGTGATCGGCGCCGGTGGTGGCTCGCTGACGCTCTTCGACGCAGTCCGCGCCCACGGCGGCAAGCCGGCCAACTACTGCGAGATCGGCGGCAACCCATCGGTCGCCAAGACTTGCGGCCTGGCCAAGCTCGTGCTGAGCAAGCCGGGCGTGGACAAGATCGCGGTGATGATGTCGATCGTCTCGAACACGCGTGTGGACATCGTCGCGCGCGGGGTGATCAAGGCCTGCCTGGAGCTGGGATACGACCCCGCTGAGAAGATCGCGATCTTCCGCATCCCCGGCGCCTGGGAGGAGGAGGGATTCAAGATCCTGGAGAAGTACGGCGTTGAGTACGCCGACCGCTCCGTGTCGCTGAACGAGGCCGCGCGCCGCGCGGTGGAGAAGATCCAGGGGGTCGCCGCATGAGCATCCTGATCGACGCGCAGACGACCTTCATCGTCCAGGGCATCACCGGCCGCGAGGCCGTCAACCTCACGCGCGAGTGCCTGGACTACGGCGCCGGCGCGAAGGTCGTAGGCGGCGTGACGCCCGGACGCCTTGGCCGCGAGGTTCACGGCGTGCCCGTCTTCGACACCGTCGCTCAGGCTGTGGCGCACCACGGCGCTCCGATCGACGGCTCGGTGGTCACGGTCCCCCCCGCCTTCACCAAGGACGCCGTATTCGAGGCAATCGAGAACGGGGTCAAGCTGATCGTGATCGTGACCGAGCGCATCCCCCGCCGCGACGTGGCAGCGATGGTGGAGCTAGCTGCGCTGCGCGGCGCACGCATCATCGGCCCCAACTGCCTTGGGATCATTGTCCCCGACGTGATCAAGATGGGCGGCATCGGCGGCCCTGCGCGCAACGCCGCGCAGGCCTACACGCCCGGCCCGGTCGGCGTGATCTCACGCTCGGGCGGCATGACGACCGAGATGTCCTCGACGCTCTCCGCAGCAGGTCTTGGCCAGTCCACCGCAGTCTCGATCGGCGGCGACGCGATTATCGGCTCCACCTACGCGGAGCTGATGCCGCTGTTCGAGGCTGACGAGCAGACCCGGGGCATCGTGATCTACACCGAGCCCGGCGGCCGTATGGAGGCCGAGCTCGCCCGCTGGGTGACTGAGAACGACTCGCGCCTGCCGATCGTCGCCTTCATGGCGGGCCGCTTCATGGACGAGATGCCCGGCATGAGCTTCGGCCATGCCGGCACGATCGTCGAAGGCAAGGCGGACACCGCCTCGGAGAAGATCGCGCGCCTCGCGGAGGCGGGCATCACGGTCGCCGAGCGGATCGAGGACATCCCGGGGCTGATCGCCGAGAAGATGCAGGCGCGCGGCGCGGGCGCCGCGGCCGGAGCGCAAGGAGGTCTCTCATGAGAAGGGACGGTACGTTCATCGCAGTGCAGGTCGAGGACTCCGCGGCTGCTGCGGACCCGACGCTCGCCCAGAAGCTCACCGACGCCTGTCCTGTGGACATCTTCGCCGTGGATCAGGGCGGGAGCCTCGAGATCGTGGAGAGCAACCTCGACGAGTGCGTGCTCTGCCGGCTCTGCATCGACGTCGCGGGCGACGCGGTGAAGGTGATCAAGCTGTACGACGCCGGCGCGCTGCTCGTTTAGTGCAGATCGCCGCCAGATGAGGCGCATCACCAGCCCGATCGCGTTTGCAGCCCTTACGCTCTGTGCCGCGGTGGCGCTTGCCGCCTGCGGCGGCTCCAAACCGCGCAGTGTCGCGGCTCCAACCTGCCTGCCAAGCAGCCTGCAGCACGACGCGAGCCTGCCCGGCGGGGTGAGCGTCTCCCCCGCTCCCGGCAGCGTGACGGCCAACCCGGCCACTCAGATCAGCTTCGTGGGCGCGCCCGCGAGCGCGATCGGCGAAGTATCGGTGCAGGGCTCGCAGACCGGCTCACATTCGGGTCGCTTGGAGAGCTTCTCGCAGGGTGACGGCGCCAGCTTCGTGCCGAGCAAGCCGTTCACGGACGGCGAGACGGTGACCGTGCACGCGACAGTTTCCGGCCACAGGGACGCGCTCTCCTTCCGCGTGGACACCCCCTACCCGACGGGAAGCGTGCCGCCTTTTCCCAACCCGGCGGCCTCTCCCTCCGAATATGAAAGCTTCCGCACCCAGCCCGGGATGCAGGCGCCGATCCTCACCGTGACAAATGCCGATAAGGACCCGGGCGCGGGCGACATCTTCACCAGCAACGGCCCCGGCGCCGGCTCCTACGGTGCGCTGATCTACAACCCGCAGGGACAGCTCGTCTACTTCCATCAGGTCTCCGGCGATCTCACCGACGAGGACGTCAATGTGCAGGGCTACGAAGGCCATGAAGACCTCACCTTCTGGCAGGGCAAGGTGCTCGAACTCGGTTACGGCGATGGCGAAGACCTCGTGATGAGTCCGAGCTACCAGGTGCTCGCGAAAGTCCACGGCGGCAACGGACTGCAGGCCGATCTGCACGAATTCCAGATCGCGCCCCATCACGTCGCCTACATCACGGCCTTCAACCCGATTCGCTGCGACCTCGCCTCCATCGAAAAAGGACCCAAGAACGGCGTGATCCTCGACGCAACGATCCAGGAGATCGACATGAAGACCGGGCTCGTGCGTTGGGAATGGCATGCGCTCGATCACATCGCCGCGACCGAATCGGAGTTTGCGCCCCCGCTGAACCGCCCCTGGGATTGGTTTCACGTCAACTCGATCGACCCGCAGAGCAATGGGAACGTATTCATCTCCGCGCGCAACACCTGGGCCGGGTATCAGATCCAGGAATCGACCGGCAACATCCTCTGGCGCCTGGGCGGCCTGAAAAGCTCCTTCAAGATGGGGCCGGGCACCGAAACCGCCTACCAGCACGACGGCCGGATCCTGCCAGGCGGCGAAGTCAGCTTCTTCGACGACGGCGCCAACCCGCCCAAGCACAGCCAGTCACGCGCCATCCGAATCGCGCTGGACTTCGCTACACACGAAGCCCGTCTGACATCACAGATCACCCACTCACCACCCCTGCTGGCCGCAAGCCAGGGCAACGTACAGACGCTGAGCGACGGCAACTTGCTGGTCGGCTGGGGCGGCGTGCCGCAGATCAGTGAGTACACCCAGAGCGGCTCGCTTCTATTCGACGCGCACCTGCCCTATCCGATGATCTTCTATCGCGCCTACCGGCACCCCTGGAGCGGCCAGCCCGCGGCGCCACCCAGCATCGTCGCGACGAAGAACAACACAGGCGAAGAGGTGATCGTCCACGCCAGCTGGAACGGCGCGACAGATGTCGCATCTTGGCGAATCCTCACGGCCTCCTCGCCGCAATCACTGCAAAGCCAGCAGACCGTGCCATCCAGCGGCTTTGAAACCACTGCGATCGTGCCCAAGAAGTACGAACACAGCGCTTACGCGCAGGTGCAGGCGCTGAGCGCCGCCGGGCAGGTGCTCAGCACCTCGGCCACGGTGAAGGTCGCGCCTTACTCGGCCTCGTTTACGAGCCCAGGCGGCGATGGTTGATGCCCGCGCCGATCAGTACGTCCCTTTTTCTTCGTGCTGCTTTTTCTGCAGCGTCTGGCTCGAGGACGTCGAGCTCGTCTTCGTTTCGCTGCCACCTTTTTTCGAGGATTCGCCACCACACGCCGCGATCAACAGGGTCGCCGCCACGACGGCGAGTGCCGTTAGCATGGCGGACAGCAGTTGGCGTTTCCTCATGGGCTTGGCTCCTCTTGTTGCGTGAAGGCGTCGGCGGGCATGCTAACACGCCCCTAACATTCCGATGGCACCTGATCCGGTGGCGGGATCGAGGATCGCACAGAGGGGATCGACGCTGATGCAAGACCACGAGAACACAGCAGCAGATCAGGGCTCCGTCGCCACGCCGGTGCTCGGAGCCGACCCGCCGAGCGCGCCCGGGGCGGTCGAGCAGGCTTCCGAGCGTCGCTCGCGGCTGCGGCGCCCCTCCAGCCAGGCCCTGCTGCTGGCTGTCTGCTGCGTGGCCCAGTTCATGGTCATCCTCGATCTCAGCATCGTCAACGTCGCGCTGCCTCACATCCAGTCGGCGCTTGGCTTCTCCTCGCCGGAACTGCAGTGGATCGTCGATGCCTACTCGATCTCCTTCGCCGGCTTCTTGATGCTCGGCGGCCGCGTCGCAGACCAGTTCGGGCATCGCAGGATCTTCGTCGTCTCTCTGGCGATGTTCGCGCTCGCCTCGGCGATCGGCGGCGCCGCCCAGGGCCGCGAGATGCTGATTGCCGCCCGTGCGCTGCAGGGCTGCGCCGGCGCCTTCATGGCCGCCACCTCGCTGGCGATCATCACCGCCTCCTTCAAGCCAGGGCCGCAGCTTCACCGCGCGATCGGCGCCTGGGCGGCGATGAACGGGCTCGGCGGCGCGGCGGGGATGCTGCTCGGCGGCGTGATCACCGAATTCCTGAGCTGGCGCTGGATCCTGCTGATCAACCCACCAATCGGGCTGGCGGCCGCAGCCGTCGCGTACTACGTGGTGGCAGAACGCCGCCGAGCTAAGAAAGACGCGAGCTTCGACCTGCTGGGCGCGGTGCTTCTGACGGTCGGCCAGATCGTACTGGTCTACGGGGTGGTGGAAGGTGGCCTGGCCGGTTGGGGATCGGCCAAGGCACTTGGCCCGATCATCGCCGGCGTAGGGATGCTCGTGGCATTCGGCTACGTGGAGGCGCGCGTGGCCAAGGAACCGCTGGTGCCGTTCAAGGACCTGACAAAGACGCTGCGGGCGGCAAACCAGATCGTGCTGTTCTTCTCATCTGCACTGTTTGCGATGTGGTTCGTGAGCTCGCTCTACCTGCAGCAGGTGCTCGGGCTCTCGCCGCTGAAGACGGGGTTGACCTTCCTGCCGATGACGATCGTGCTCGGGCTCGTCGCGCCGCGCGCCGGCAAGCTGGTCGGCCGCTTCGGCGTGCGCCCGGTGCTCGGCAGCGGCCTGATCATGCTGGCCGCCGGACTGCTGCTGCTGGCCCGAATCGAGCCGAGCGGCAGCTCGATCGTCTACGTGATGATCCCCGGGCTGCTGGCCGCCGCTGGGATCGCGCTCTCGATCGTGCCCTCGACGATCGCCGCCACACAGGGAGCAAAGGAGGGACAGGCGGGGCTCGCCTCTGGCATGGTCAACACCTCGCGGCAGGTCGGCGGCGGGCTCGGCCTGGCGATCCAGATCACGCTGGCCACGCAACTGAGCACCGAACTGATCGGCTCCGGCCACCGCGTGCCGCTGTCGCTGACCGAAGGCTTCCGGCTGGCCTACCTGATCGGGGCAGGCTGCGTCGCCTTCGCGGCGGTGTTGACCTTCCTGACGATGCCCAAGCCAAGCGCGGACCGCGTGTCTGCGGCGCGGCGTCTGTCTCTGGCGGCGCTGGCCCTGGTCGCCGTTTACGTCGCCGCCACCTTCGCGTTCGCCAACTCCCGCGGCGCGCCGATCGGCGCCTACCTGAAGACGGGCACCTACAGCTTCGTGACCGAGCCCTCGCTGCACCCCCCGCAGATGGAGATCGAACACAAACCGGACACGAGCAAGTTCGCCCCAGGCTACATCCTGACCGCGAACTTCTACAACATCAGCTTCCCGCCGATGATCGGCCAGAGTGGCCCGATGATCCTCGACGACAAGCTGGCGCCAGTGTGGTTCAAGCCGGTGCCGGAAGACGTGGTCGCCAGCAACCTTGCGTTGCAGGAATGGGAAGGCAAGCCGGCGCTGTCCTGGTGGCAGGGATTGGTCACCAACACGGGCGCGATCGAAAGCGGCGAAGACATCGTGGTCAACCAGCATTACCAGGAGGTCGCCCACCTAAAGGGCGCCGACGGCTGGAAGCTGACGCTGCATGAGATGCTGATCAGCGGGGAAGACGCCTGGGTCACGGCCAACAAGGACATCCCCCACGACCTCTCCCCCTACGGCGGCGCCTACAACGGCGCGATGATCGACTCCGCCGTGCAGGAGTACAACCTGCGCACCGGCAAGCTGCTCTACAACTGGGATGCGCTGGATCACATTCCGCTCTCGCAGTCACAGGCGACGCTGCCGACCAACGGCTTCCCGTGGGACGCATACCACGTGAACTCAATCGCCTTGGTGGGCAACGACAGCTTCCTGGTCTCGATGCGAGACACCTGGGCCGCCTACCTGGTGAACATCAAGACCGGCAAGACTGAGTGGACCCTGGGCGGGCGCAAATCGAGCTTCAAGTTCGGTCCCGACGCCGAATTCCAGTGGCAGCACGATGTCAAGGTGCAGCCGGGCGGGATCGTGACCATGTTCGACGACCACTGCTGTCAGCTGACCGGCGGCGGCACCTACGTGGGCGCGAGCGCGCCATCGCGCGGACTGGTGCTGAAGCTCAACGATGCCACCCACACCGCCGAAAAGGTCGCCGACTATGGAGTCGGCTACGGACTGGAAGCCGACTACATGGGCGACCTGCAGCGTTTGCCGAATGGCAACGTGATGCTGGGCGCAGGCTCCGAACCATACCTCTCGGAGCTGACCTCGCAGGGCGAACCGGTGCTGGAAGGCAGATTCCCGAAACCGGACCTCAGCTACCGCACGACGCTCGATCCGTGGGTCGGAGAACCCCTCTACCCGCCAGCCGGCGCCGCCCGCAGCCAGGACGGCAAGGTGACCGTGTACGCAAGCTGGAACGGCGCCACGCAGGTACGCTCATGGCGCGTGCTGGCCGGCTCCGGGAACGGCGGGCTCGCGACGGTCGCGACCGTCGCGAAGTCAGGCTTCGAGACCGCGTTCCCGCTTTCCGGTAGCTATCGGAGCTTCGAGGTGCAGGCGCTCGACGCCAGCGGGCGCGTGATCGGCACCTCCAAGTCCTTCGAGGTGAGCGGATGACGCAAACGGGTCCAACGTTCATCGATTCAAGGTGAGGCCGATGCCACTGACCGCACTGCTAAGCAGCGCCCTGCTGTGCCTCGGGGCCGCAGGCTGCGGGGAAACCAAAGTTCACACCAAAGCCTCGCTGCCAAGCGGCCACAGCGCCACCGTCGCGGCGGCCGAAAACGCGGTCACGATCTCGCCCCTGCCCGGCACGCTCGACGCCTCGCCGCGCACGCAGATCAGCATCCTCGGCTCGAAGGGCATGATCGTGCGCAGCGTCCATGCGGTCGGCGCCAAGAGCGGACTGCACGAAGGACGCATCGAGGCGTACTCGACCGGCACCGGCGAGAGCTTCCTGCCGACCCGCCACTTCCGCCCCGGCGAGATGGTGGGCGTCAACGCCCAGGTCCTCGTTGACGGCCATGAAGAGAGCGTCGGCACCAGCTTCAAGGTGCTGCGCGAAGTGGGCGAGCCCACGGCCCCGTTCCCGCACCGCCCCGGCAATCCCGCCGAAGCGCTGCACTTCGCCTCCGCGCCATCGCTGACGCCCTCGGGCATCAAGGTGCTGACGGCGCCCAAGTCGGGAATCGCGCCGGGCGACTTCTTCCTGGCCCCTTACCAGGGCACCGGCTCGCCCGGGCCGATGATCGTCTCACCCAGCGGCAGGCTGATCTGGTTCCATCCGCTGCCGGCGGGCTACTCGGCGACCAATCTCCAGGTCCAGACCTACGAAGGCAAGCCGGTGCTGACCTGGTGGCAGGGCCGCATCCTCAAACTCGGATTCGGCCAGGGCGAAGACGTGGTCTACAGCAGCTCCTACCAGCCGATCACGACGATCAAGGCCGGCAACGGGCTGCACGCGGACCTGCACGTGATCACGATCACGCCCGAAGGCACCGCGTGGATCGACGCCTTCTATCCGATCCACATGGACCTGGCCGCCTACCACGGCGCGGCAGACGGTGTACTCAGCGACTCGGTGGTCCAGGAGGTCGACATCAAGACGGGCCTTGTGATGTGGGAATGGCATGCGCTCGGGCACATCCCGCTCGCATACTCCAAGAACCCTGCCCCCCACACCTCCTACCCGTGGGACGCCTACCACCTCAACTCGGTCGCGCCCGACGGCAACGGCAACCTGCTGATCTCGGTGCGCAACACCTGGACGCTCTATGACCTGAGCATCCACACTGGCGGCTTTGCCTGGCAGTTCGGCGATGGGTCGCGTAGCAGCTTCAAGCTCGGCAGCGGCGTGCGCTTCTACTGGCAGCACGACGCGCGCTGGCAGCCCGGCGGCCTGATCTCGGTGTTCGACAACGGCTCCACGCCACCGAAGGAGAAGCAGTCCAGCGGGCTGCTACTGCGGCCCGAAGAAAGCCAGCATCGCGTGAGCCTGGTCAAGAGGTTCATCAACAGCAGCCGCATGCTGCTGGCCGGCAGCCAGGGCAGCGTGCAGCAGCTCGCCGGCGGCGACTGGCTGCTCGGCTACGGCGAACTTCCGAATTTCACCGAGTTCAACTCCAGCGGGCAGATCGTCTATGACGCGCGTCTTGGCAAGAACACCCAGGACTTCCGTACCTACGAGTTCCCTTGGAGCGCGACGCCCGCGCAGCCGCCGGAATTCACGCTCAGCGGGGGCGCGATACATGCAAGCTGGAATGGCGCCACCGAAGTCGCCTCATGGCGGCTGCTGGCCGGCTCCTCGGCCTCCTCGCTTGCACCCGTGAGCACGGCACGCTCCAATGGCTTTGAAACCACCATCTCGGCGCCATCTGCCGCCTACCTGCAAGTGCAGGCGCTGAACGCAGCCGGCCAGGTGATCGGCACCTCGCACGTGCTGCACACCTGATTACGCGCCCCGCCCCGGTGGTAGACTCGCCACCGGGTCCAACATGAAGGACAACTTCTCCCTCATCATGATGTGCGTTTTCCTGCTCGCCTCGCTGGCGTTTCTGGCTGAGCAGATCTCTGCTTATCGCTGACGCGCGCGCCGCAGGTTCTGGCGTTCCTGGTGGCGGTCCACGACCGTCGCGATCAGGCGTAGGTACTGCGTTGGGCCGGTCGCGTGCGCCTTGCCATAGGTGAACGCCTCGATCCAGTCGGGAACCTTCGCTTCGGCGGCCATCACGTTGAAGAAGGCGCGCTGCATATCGATTCTGATCTGGGCGTCGGCAGCGGGACCCTTGCTGACCTGCACCTCAGGCATCTGCAGGCGGAACTGCTGCGCGTCCCCGCGCCCGCGCAACTCGACCTCGAAGATCATCTTCAGCTGCGCCAGGGCCGGCACTTCGCCGACGAAGCGGCGTGTCGCCTGCTCGATCAGTGCGCGAGCGTCCTCGCTCATCAGATTTTGTTCCGCTCCAGCAGCTTGCGCCCGATCACCATCCGCTGGATCTCCGAGGTGCCCTCGCCAATCAGCAGCAGCGGCGCATCGCGGTAAAGCCGCTCGATCTCGTACTCCTTGGAGTAGCCGTAGCCGCCGTGGATGCGGAAGCTCTCCTCCACGCAGAAGCGGCCCGCCTCGGAAGCGAACAGCTTCGCCATCCCGGCCTCAAGGTCGCTACGCACGCCCGCGTCCTTCATGCGCGCCGCCCGCAGTGTGAGCAGCCTCGCCGCGTCGACCTGGGTGGCCATGTCGGCGAGCTTGAACTGGATCGCCTGGTGCTGCGCGATCGGCTTGCCGAAGGTCTTGCGCTCCTGGGAGTAACGCAGCGCGAGCTCCAGCGCACGCTGGGCGATGCCCACGCCGCGAGCGGCTACGTTGACACGACCGACCTCCAGCGCGTCCATCATCTGCGAGAAGCCCTTGTTCAGGCCGGCCTCCTCGCCACCGAGGACGTTCTCCGCCGGGCATTTGTAGCCGTCGAAGACGAGCTCTGTGGACTCGACGCCCTTGTAACCCATCTTTTTGATCTTCGGCGGGACGTTCAGGCCGGCATACTCGCCGGTGTTCTCCGAGACACCGCCCTCCTTCTCGGCGATGAAGCAAGTGAAGCCGCGGTGGCGCGGCTGCGCCTCGGGATCGGTCTTGACCAGCACGAACACGAGCGATGACATCAGCCCGTTGGTGACCCACATCTTCTGGCCGTTGATCTCGTAGGCGTCCCCCACCTTCTTGGCGGAGGTCTTGATCGCCTGCACGTCGGAGCCGAGCTCGGGCTCTGAGAGCGAGAAGGCGGCCCTGATCTCGCCGGTGGCCATCCGCGGCAGGTACTTACGCTTCTGCTCCTCGCTGCCGAACTTCATCAGCAGGTAGGAGCCGATGAAGTGGGTGTTGATCACGCCGGAGATCGAGATCCAGCCGCGGGAGAGCTCCTCGACGATCATCGCGTAGGTCGTCAGGTCGAGCCCCATGCCGCCGTACTCCTCGGGGATCGTCACACCGAAGAGGCCGAGCTCCTTCATCTGCTCGACGATCGGCCCCGGGAACACGTCCTCGTGGTCGTAGTGCTCGGCGTTGGGAATGATCTGCTCGTCGGCGAACTGACGCACCATCTCGGTGATCGCCTTCTGCTCGTCGGTCTTCTCTGTGTCCTGCGGGGCGGCTACGGCCATGCTCGGCAACGCTCCAAGGTCAAGGTCTTTGTGAATGGAGGGCGGCCGGCTGCAGCGCCCTCGCCCATAATCTGGGCATCCAGGGAGGATACCTATGCTGGATGGCAGGGCGAAACGGCGAGAGCCTGCGGCAGCCGCCACGTGGCAGCCAGCACTGAAGCCGGCGCCCGCCGGCATCCACTAGATTCTCATCTGTGGAATGGGTCGCCGGGAAGCTCCCGATGGTCATGCTCGCGGCGGCCGCCCTGGCGCTGACCGTCGCACTCTGCGCCGGCTCGGCGCAGGCCCAGATCGCCTTCAACACATGCGCCGAAAGCAACGAGCTGGCCTGCGGCCAGCTGACCGTGCCGCTCTCCCCGACCGGCGCCGTGCCGGGGACGGTGCAGCTGGCGATAAGGCGCCGCCGCGCCCCGGTCGGCGAAGCGCGCAGCGCCGTGATCGCGCTGGCAGGAGGCCCAGGGCAGGCGGCGATCCCGTTCACCGAAACCTTCGCCGAAGTGCTCGGGCCGATCATCTCCACCCGCGACCTGATCGTCTTCGACCAGCGCGGCACGGGGCTCTCGGACGCCCTGAAATGCAAGGCCTTCAGCTCGCAGAGCAGCGGGCCGCCCGCACAGGTAGTCAAGCGTTGCGCGCAGCAGATCGGCCCCGGCCACGGCTCCTATACGACTCCGGAAACCGTCGCTGACATCGAAGCGATCCGCATCGCCGGCGGCTACGAAAAGCTCGTCCTCTACGGCACCTCCTACGGCACGAAGGTCGCGGAGCAATACGCTCAGGAGCACCCCTCGCGCGTCGAAGCGCTCGTGCTGGACTCGGTCGTGCCGCCGGAAGGCCCCGAACCGCTGGACCTGTCCACCTTTGCCGCTGTTCCCCGCGTTATGTGGGAGCTCTGCGCGTTCCACGGCTGCGCCCACATCACCAACAACCCGGTAGGTGACCTGCGCCGGCTGGTCTCGCGTCTTGGCAATCACAGGCTGCGCGCAACCGTGTTCGATGGCCAGGGCCACCGGCATACGGTGCGGATCGGCTCCGCCGAGATGCTCGAAGATCTTGATCGCGGGCGATCTCGACCCGGTGTTGCGCGCCGAATTCCCCGCCGCGATCGCGGCCGCATCCAAAGGCGACTCGGCTCTGCTCGGCAGGCTGCTGCTGCACGGAGAGTTCAGCGAAGCAGAAGAAGGCGAACAGGGCAGCGACCCAGCATTCGACAGCCCGCTCTACTTCGCAACCGTCTGTGAAGAGGAGCCTTTTCCCTGGCGTAGGAGCGCGAGCGCGGGGCAGCGGCGCACCGAAGCAATTGCGAAGATCGACTCGCTGCCGGCGAGCGCGTTCGCGCCGTTCGCACGCAGAGACGTGCTTCCTCTCAGCGACATGCCCGACTGCGTGGAATGGCCGTTCTCCAGTCCCGCGCCGCCGGTGGTCAGCGGTTCCCTGCCGGCTGTGCCGACGCTGATCATCTCGGGCGCGGAGGACCTGCGCACGCCGACGGCGAACGCCCGCTCCGTCGCCGCGCGAATCCCTGGATCGCATCTGCTGGTGGTGCCGAACACGGGGCATTCGGTGCTGACCACCGAGCCTGGATCTTGCGCGGTCAACGCGCTGCACGTGCTGTTCGCCAACCACGCCATCCACAAGTGCAAGGCTGGTCCCCCGCCTGCCTACCTGAAGCCAACGCCGCTTGCGCCCAAGCGCCTCTCTCAGATCGCGCCGATCCATGGTTACAGCGGACAGGTGGGACGCACGCTCGGCGCGATCTCGCTGAGCTTCGAGGATCTCGTGCGCCAGCTCGCGATCGCGATCGGCGAATCGGGCGGCCTGGAAGCGGCAGCCCACTCCGTGGTGCGCACCGGCGGTCTGCGCGGAGGCTGGGCGACGCTCTCGCCGCGCAGGGTGCGCCTGCAGGGCTACTCCTACGTGCCCGGCGTATCGCTCTCGGGCTGGACCGGCTTTGAACAGCTCGAATTGCATGTGAGCGGCCGTGCCGCCGCCGACGGCGTGCTTGCCCTGCAAGGCGGCGAACACCTGATCGGCGAGCTTGACGGGGAGGCGATCGACATCCCGCTTGCGAGCCTGACCAAAGCTGCGCGCCAGTCGGCCGAGTTGGCGCGGGCAGCACGTTCGCAGTCTTCGGCTGGGCTCGTGAGCCGGCTCGCCGCCGGCCGCAACTCTCACGCGCTCGCACAGCTGGTGGCGGTGGAGGGCGATCTGAGCGGCGCGGGCGGCGAGCCATCGAGCGCCGCGCTCGCCTACGAGCTGACACACGCCCGCAGGCGCGACTCCCGGCTTCGCTAAGGTCGGTCGATGCGCAGGCGGCTTGCCATCGTCGTTCTTGCAACAGCGCTGCCTGCCATCGGACTCGGCCTGGCCTCGCCAGTTTCCGCGATCACGTTCTCCGGCTGCCCGCACAGCCCGGGGTTCTCCTGCGCGACGCTGAACGTCCCCGCGGTACGAGCGCAGCCGCAGCTCGGCACAATCACGCTCCACATCGAGCGCAAGCTGAGCGGCTCGACTCCAAGCAGGGATGCCGTCATCGCCCTCGCCGGCGGCCCTGGCCAGTCGGCGCTGCCGCTCGTCAGCTACTTCGCGCAGGCCATGGCGCCCGCGCTTGGCAACCGCGACCTGGTCGTCTTCGATCAGCGCGGCACCGGAGAATCGGATCCGCTGCACTGCCCCGCTCTGCAGTCCAGCGACACGTCACTGTCCATGCTGGTCGAACAGTGCGGCCAGCAGATCGGCGCCGTCCGCAGCGGGTATGCCACCAGCGAATCGGTCGCCGACATCGACGCGATCAGGCAGGCGCTCGGCTACGAAAAGCTCGTCCTGTACGGGACCTCCTACGGCACGAAGGTCGCGCTCCAGTACGCGCAGACCTACCCGAGCAGCGTCGAAGCGATGGTGCTGGACTCGGTCGTACAACCCTCCGGCATCGAACCTCTCTACCTGCCGACGCTGCAAGCGATCAAGCCCGTGCTTGCCGAGCTGTGCTCGCAAAGAGCGTGCGCAGGGATCACCTCCGACCCATTGGGCGACCTGGCCAAGCTTGCCGCCAGGATGGCCCGCAAGCCGCTGAAAGGCGCCGTCTACGACGGTTCCGGCAAACGCCACTCCGACACCATGGACGAGGAGCAGTTGCTGGAAGAGCTGATCGCGGGAGACCTCAACCCGGCGCTGCGAGCCATGACACCCGCAGCGGTGATCTCGGCACTGCGGGGCGATCCAGAGCCGCTGCTGAGATTGAACCTGCTCTCGGAGGGCCTGGTGCCGAACGTGCCGCCCAAACCGGCGCCGCCGCAATCCGAAGAAGAGATCGACTCCGCGCTGCTGATCGACACCACCTGCGAAGACACCGCCTACCCATGGCAGCGCAGCAGCTCGCCGGCGAGACGCCTGGCGGAAGCACAGGCGGCGCTGGCAGCGCAACCTGCCTCCTCCTTCTATCCTTTCGACGCCGCCACCGCCGAAAACGCCGGCCTGCTCGTCGGGTGCACAAGCTGGCCATACAGCACGCCCGGGCCGGTGCAGGGCGGCGCCCTGCCGGATGTGCCGACGCTGATCCTCTCCGGCGCGCAGGATCTGCGCACTCCCACCTCGGGAGCCCGGCGCGTGGCCGCGATGATCCCCGGCTCACAGCTGCTCACGGTCCCCTACACCGGCCATTCGGTGCTGGGCAGCGACTTCAGCGGCTGCGCGAAGATCGCGGTCGAATCCTTCTTCGAAGGCGCCACGGTGCTGCCCTGCGGCGCAATCCCGGACCTGTTCAGCCCGACTCCGACCACGCCCACGAGCCTGCATGCTCTGCGCCCGGTGCAGGGGCTACCGTCGAGGGCGGGCCGCACGCTGCGTGCGGTGCTCGACACCATGGTCGACCTCGACCGCCAGGTGATCGGCGCCACGCTGCAGGCCGAGCAGGCGCTTCCCAGCGGGTCGAGCTTCGGCGGGCTGAGGGGCGGCTACGCGCGAATCACGAACAAGACCGTGCGCCTGCACAGATTCTCGTTCGTTCCGGGCGTGGATCTGGAAGGCGTCTTCCCGGTCCACAAAGGCCAGGTGGGGGTCGCGAGCGTAAAAGTGCTCGGCAGCGTCGCTGCTCCCGGATCAGTGCTGATCGGCGACGAAGGCAACGTCTCGGGCGTGCTCGAAGGCCACCACTTCCAGATCACCGCGAGCGGTGCACTGATCGCACGTGCCGCCCACACAGAGCGGTGGCCCGGCCTGCGGCGCGATCTGCTGCCCGCGAGCGTGCTGCCCCCACTGGCCGCGCTCGTCCACCAGCCCTGAGGCCGGCGGACCACTAGGCTGAGCCGGTGCCCAACGCGCTCGCGCAAGAGAGCTCGCCCTACCTGCGCCAGCACGCCTCCAATCCCGTGGACTGGCTGCCCTGGGGCCCGCAGGCGCTGCAACGTGCGCGGGAGGAAGATCGGCCACTGCTGGTCTCGATCGGGTATTCGGCCTGCCACTGGTGCCACGTGATGGAGCGCGAGTCCTTCGAGGATCCCGACGTGGCGGCGCTGATGAACCGGAGCTTCGTGTGCGTGAAGGTCGATCGAGAGGAGCGGCCCGACGTCGATGCGATCTACATGGACGCCGTGCAGGCGATGACCGGCGGCGGCGGCTGGCCGCTGAACGTCTTTCTCACCCCGGAGCAGATGCCCTTCTACGGCGGCACCTACTTCCCGCCGGCGCCACGGCCCGGAATGCCGTCCTGGAGTCAAGTGCTGGAAGCGATCGCGGATGAGTGGAGACAGCGATCCGGCGAGATCAAGCAGCAGGTGGAGCAGCTGCGGGAGCGCCTTTCCGGCGGTGCGCTGCTGCGCGCCTCGCAGGCGCCACTGGACCCGAGCGCGCTGGGAGAGGCGGTGCAGCGGCTGAGCGAGAGCTTCGATGAGCAAAATGGTGGCTTCGGCGGCGCGCCGAAGTTCCCGCAGCCGTGCGTGATCGAGTTCCTTCTCGGGGAGGCTGCTTCGGGCAGCGCACCGCCGGCGGCGGCGCAGATGGCGCTTTACAGCCTCAGGGCGATCGCCTCCGGCGGCATCCACGATTTGGTCGGCGGCGGCTTTCACCGCTATTCGGTGGATGCCGGGTGGGAGGTGCCCCACTTCGAGAAGATGCTCTACGACAACGCCCTGCTCGCGCCGGCCTACCTGCACGCCTTCAAGCTCGAGCGCGACCCCAGGCTGCTTGAGGTGTGCCTGGAGACGATCGAGTTCATGGCGCGCGAGATGCAGGGGCCCAAAGGCGGCTTCTACTCCGCGTTTGACGCCGACTCGGAAGGTGTAGAGGGCGCTTACTACGTCTGGACGGTGGCGCAGATGCAAGCGGTGCTGGGCGCAGATGTGCAGCGCGCGATCGACTGGACTGGCGCAAGCAAGCAGGGCAACTTCAGCGACCCGCACCATCCCGTCGCGGGCCTCAACGTCCTGCACGAGTCGCCCGCGGTCCCGCGGCCCGACGGGCCAACGGTGGCGCGCATCAAGCAGGCGCTGCTGCTTGCTCGAACCGAGCGCGTGCGCCCCGGGCTTGACGACAAGCGCCTAGCCTCCTGGAATGCCCTGGCGATCTCAGCGTTTGCTCAGGCGGGCGGGTATCTCACTTCGCTGCCGGCGGCCACCGAACCGGAACGACACGAGCTTGGCCAGACCCTGATCGGACAGGCGAGCAGGTGTGCACAATTCGTGCTGGAGCGGATGGTGGACGCCGATGGCAGGCTGCTTCGCACCTACAGCGAGGATGGGGCGAGCGGCAGCCGGATCCTCGCCTACCTCGAGGATCACGCCTTTCTGCTGGAGGCGCTGCTCGAACTCTACCAGGCGAGCTTCCAGGAGCACTGGTTCACGCAGGCAAGGACGCTCGCCGACACGATGATCGCGCGCTTCGCCGACCTGGAGGGGGCAGGCTTCTTCTCGACGGCGCTCGACGCGGAGCCACTGGTGGCAAGACGCAAGGACATCGACGACATGCCAATCCCATCCGGCGCCTCCAGCGCGGCCATGGGCCTGCTGCGGCTCGCGGCGCTCACCGGCGAGCATTCCTACGAGCGGGCGGCGCTCGGCGCGATCAGCCTGCTGCAGGAGATCGCCCCCCAACACCCGCTCGGCTTCGGGCACATGCTGCAAGCGATACGGCTGCACTGCGCGCCGATCGCGGAGGTGGCGATCGTGGGCCCGGCCGGCTACGAGCGCGACATGCTCGTGCGTGTGGTCCGCGAAGCTCATCGACCGACTGTCGTGCTCGCAGTCGGGCCGGGGGACGGCAAGCCGACCGCCGTGCCGCTGCTGGAAGGCCGAGGCCCAGTCGATGGGCGCCCCGCCGCCTACGTCTGCGAGCGCTTTGCCTGCCTGCGGCCGGTGAGCGAGCCAGAGCAGCTGCGGGAGCTGCTGGCAGCGTCCGCGTCCGCTTAGCGGCGGACGCTCAGAGCACCGCCAGGTAGCGGTCGAGCTCCCACTTGGTCACCTGCACGCGGTAGTCGTCCCATTCCTGGCGCTTGATCTCGACATAGCGGTTGAACATGTGCTCGCCGAGCGTACGCAGCACCAGCTCGGAGTCGGCGGTCAGCTCGATTGCCTCGCCCAGGGTCTCCGGCAGCTGTTCGATGCCAACGCGCTTGCGCTCCTCGCCGGGCAGGTGGTAGAGGTTCTTCTCCATCGGCTCGGGCAGCTCGTAGCCCTTCTCGATCCCCTCCAGGCCCGCCTGCAGCAGCGCCGCAAAGGTCAGATAGGGGTTGCAGGCGGGATCGGGACAGCGCAGCTCCATCCGCGTGGCCTTTTCGCGGCCTGGGTGGTAGAGCGGCACCCGCACGAGCGCGGAGCGGTTGCGGCGCGACCAGGCGACGTAGACCGGCGCCTCATAGCCGGGCACCAGGCGCTTGTAGGAGTTGACCCACTGAGCGAAGATCGAGCAGATCTCGCGCGCGTGCTTGAGCTGGCCGGCGATGAAAGCCTTGCCGACGTCTGAGAGGAAGTAGGTGTCGTCTGGATCGAAGAAGGCGTTCTTGCCGCCCGCGAACAGCGACTGGTGGGTGTGCATGCCTGAGCCGTTCTCGCCGAAAAGCGGCTTGGGCATGAAGGTCGCGTGCCAGCCGTACTTCATCGCGTACTCCTTGACCGTGATGCGGTAGGTCATGCAGTCATCCGCCATCTTCAGCGCGTCGGCGTAGCGCATGTCGACCTCATGCTGGCTGGGACCGACCTCGTGGTGGGAGTACTCGACGTGCACGCCGAGCTGTTCCAGCGCCAACACCGTCTCGCGCCGCACGTCGGAGCCCGCGTCGAGCGTGGTCAGATCGAAGTAGCCACCCTCGTCGAGCACCTCGGTGCCGTTCTTGTCCTTGAACAGGAAGTACTCGAGCTCGGGGCCGACGTTGAACGTGTCAAAGCCCATCTGCTGCATGCGGCTCAGTGCCCGTCGCAGCACGTGCCGCGGGTCGCCCTCGTACGGCGTGCGCTCGGGCGTGAGCACGTCGCAGAACATGCGCGCGACCCCCTGCGCCTCCGGCCGCCAGGGCAGCACCGCGAAGGTCGAGGGATCAGGCATCGCGATCATGTCAGACTCCTCGATCGCATTGAAGCCGGTGACGGAGGAGCCGTCGAAGCCCATCCCGCCCTCCAGCGCATCGTCCAGTTCGGCGGCGTTGATCGAGAAGGACTTCAGCTGGCCAAGAATGTCGGTAAACCACAGCCGGATGAAGCGGATGTCGCGCTCGCTGACGAGCACCCTCACGTCCTCCGCGGTCTTCGGCACATCCGGCATCGCAGCCGCGGAGATTAGTCGATCCGCACCCCCTCTAGGGCGCCGCCCAGCGTCGTCCTAGTGTGCGCTCAAAATCGCAAGTAGTAGCAGCAGCACGCCGAGTGCGACCGCCCAGGCGGCAATCCTGTCCGGGCGCGGCCCGATGCGCTGCACTGGCCGTGGCCGCGGACGCCGTCTGCGCGCGCCGAGATCATCCTGCGGCCGGTGAGTGGCGAAACTCAGTTGCGGGCTCGTGCGGATCTCGCGCACGCCCCTTCGCAGCGATGAGGCAGGTCGCTCAGAGGTCGTCTCCCTGGCACGACGGCGCTCGATCCGCTCGCGCACCTCGTATACATCGGCCCACCACTCACGCGCCTGCGCATCTTGTGGCATCGGCCACGATGCTATTCGGGACATCGGACGTTACTTGCCTGCGACAGCCGCGACGAATTCGGCGACGGCTTCGGCCTGCGGGCCTTCGTAGAGTTTCTTCGGCATGTTGCCGACCCCGAGCGCCTTGCCTTCGAGGATCGTGTTCAGCACCAGTTCCTTGCGTGCCGGGAAGGAGGAGCCTGCCGCTTCGGGCACGACATCGTCGAGGATCGGGCCGATCCGGCCAACCGAATTGGTCGCCTTCAGCGTGTGGCAGATCGCGCATGCGTCGGTGAAGAGTTCGCGGCCTTTGACCTCTTTGTGGGTGAGATGCACACCCACCGCCGTGCTGGCCTTGCTTTCGCCGTTTTTCAGCAGCAGGAGCAGCGGCACGACCAGCCCGAAGGCGAACGTGACCACGACGACCAGCAGGATCGCCCGGTTGGCCAGGGCCGATTCGCCTGGCATGGTCTCCCGGCGCGAGCCACCCGTCGCGGCGATGTAGACCGCGACAGCGACGACGGCACAGAGGATGAAGAATGCGATCACCATGTCTGCGGGCGAGAAGATATCGGAAGCCGCGGGCGCCCGCAGACGCCGACGCACCGGCGTGCGTCGGCGCGCTCCTGCGCGCAGCGCTCCGGCGAACTCCAGTCCGCGCCGGATGTGAGCTTCCTCGCCGAGTCTTTAGGTTCCCGCAAGCATCCGCGCTAGCCTGGAGTCAGGCCACTCAGCGGGCCGCAGCGGCCGGCTGACACGGGTCTTCGAGAAAGCCAGGATGCCAAGATGAGCAGTCTCCTTCGCCGGCTTCCCCTCCCCCGTCTGCTGCTGCTGTGCGCGACGGCGGTGGCTGTGGGGATCGGCTGCACCGCGCTTGCCTCTGCGCTCGGCAACGACCCCAAGCCCGCGCCCAAGCCGCTGGCCCAGGCGGTCCATGACGCGCTCACCGCTCCCAATCTGGAGGGCTTCAGCGCCCGTGTGAGCCTCACCAACCATCTGATCGAAGGCGCAAACATCCAGGGCCAGGAACCCGGCGGCGGTAGTAGCAGCCCGCTGCTGAGTGGTGGCGAAGGGCGGGTTTGGATCGCCGCCGATGGCCGCATCAGGCTCGAACTGCAATCCGAAAAGGGCGCCACCGAGCTGCTCTATGACGGCAGCACGCTCACGCTCTACCAGGCGTCCAGTAACACGCTCTACCAGTACACCCCGCCCGCACGCCAGGGCGAGCGCTCATCTCAGCAGACCTCAGCCGACTCGGGCCATGTCCCGAGTGTGGCCGAGATCCAGGAAGCGATCACCCACCTAATGGGGCATGCGGATTTGAGCGGCGCGGTGCCGACCGACGTCGGCGGGCAGCCGGCCTACGCGGTGAGTATCTCGCCTGCCCGTAACGGTGGACTCGTGGGCGGCGCTGAACTGGCATGGGACGCCACCCACGGGGTGCCACTGCGGTTGGCCATCTATGCGAAGGGACAGAGCGCTCCCGTGCTGGCGCTGACCGCCACCGACGTCTCCTACGGCCCGGTTCCGAGCTCGGCCTTCTCACTCTCGCTGCCCGCAGGCGTCAAGACGACCAAGATCGCCCCGCCCAAAGGAGGTGCCGACGGCCAGCACGCGCGCGTCGATGCGACCACGATCGGTGTCGCGGCCGTGCAGGCGAAGCTGCCCTTCACGTTGCAGGCGCCGGCGACCCTTGCCGGCATGTCCCGCCACGAAGTCCGTTTGGTCGAAGTCGACGGTCACGACGCCGCTCTGGCCAGCTACGGCGAAGGGCTCGGCGGCATCATCGTGGTCGAGTCTCAGGCCAAGCAGGGGGCAGGCAGCCAGACAGAAGAAGGCTCCTCTCCGCTAACCCTCCCCCACGTCTCTATCAACGGCGCGAAGGCCACCGAGCTGCCGACCGCGCTCGGCACGCTGCTGAGCTTTAGCAGTAGCGGAGTGGACCATCTGCTGGTCGGTTCCGTGACGCCCTCGGTCCTGCAGACAGCAGCCAGAGGTCTCTGAGGTGAGCGAGACGCCGGCGGCGCCGGCGAGGGAAGCGCCGGCGAGTCAAGCGCCGACGCCGGCGCAACATGCGCCAAACGTGGCGTACGCACGCAGGGACGGCGGCATCGATGGCCAGGCACCGCCTGTCCTGGCGAGAGGCCTCGTCAAGCGCTACAAGGAGGTGCTCGCGGTCGACCACGTCGACCTGGAGGTGCGCGCGGGCGACGTATACGGCTTTCTCGGCCCAAACGGCGCCGGCAAGACCACGACGCTGCGGATGGCGCTCGGGCTGATCACCCCCACCGAGGGCAGCGTCGAGCTTTTCGGACGCGACCCGATGCGTGCCGGCGCAGCCGCGCTGCACGGCGTCGCGGGCTTCGTCGAGGCTCCGCGGTTCTACCCCTACCTCACCGGCCGGGGAAACCTGGAGCTGCTGGCCGCGCTCGACGGAGATGGCGCAAGCGGGAGGATCGACGAAGTGCTCGACGTCGTCGAGCTCACGCCACGGGCCAAGCATCGCGTCGGCGGCTACTCGCACGGGATGCGCCAGCGGCTGGGCATCGCCGCCGCGCTGCTGCGCCGCCCGCGCCTGCTGATCCTCGACGAGCCGGCTACCGGCCTCGATCCCGCCGGCATGCGAGACATGCGGCTGCTGATCAGGCGTTTGGCCGGCGAGAAGATCACGGTGCTGCTCTCAAGCCACCAGCTGCCGGAGGTGCAGGAGCTCTGCGACCGGGTCGCGATCGTCAACCGCGGCCGGATCGTATACGAGGGCGATCTTGGCGATCTGCGCCGGCAGGCCGGTCGCGGATACGGCCTGCATACCGACGATGACGCCCGCGCGAGGGAGATCGCAGACGGCATGCCGGATCTGGAGGTCAGCGGGCAGGAGCAGGGCGCGCTTCGCGTCCACGGCCCCGAGGAAGCGATCGGCGCGCTCTCGATCGCGCTCGGCCAGGCCGGGGTGGCGATCCTCGCGCTGAGCCCAGAGCTTGCGAGCCTGGAGGACCTTTTCTTCCGGCTCACCGAGGAGGCCGCGTGAGCGCAACGCAAGCCTCCACGGCGCCGCCGATCGCGGTGCGCTCGCCGCGCGCGCGGCGACCCTCGACCTTCACGGTCCTGCGCCTGGAGCTGCGCAAGCTGCGCTCGCAGAAGCGCACCTACCTTGGGCTTGGGATAGCAGTGCTGCTGCCGCTGATCTTCGTGCTCGCACAGCTTCTGCGCGGCCACCCCTCCCACGCCGGCGGCTTCATCTTCTTCGCCCACATCACCGAATCCGGTCTGGCCACACCGGTGCTGATCCTGTTCTGGGCCTCGCCCTTCTTCCTGCCGCTGATCGCCAGCCTGGTGGCGGGCGACGTGGTGGCCAACGAGGACGGCAACGGCACGCTGAAGACGATCCTGACCCGCTCTGTCGACCGCAGCCAGGTGATCGCGGCCAAGGCGATGACCGCGGTGCTCTACGCGGCCGCGGGGGCCTTCACGATGGCTGCCGTTGCCACGCTTGCAGGCGTGGCCTCGTGGGGCTTTCACCCCGTGATCACCTTCTCGGGCACGATCGTCTCGGCACCCAAGGGACTGCTGCTCGTGGTCGCCGCCTATGCCGTCTATCTGATCCCACTCGCGACGGTCGCCAGCATCGGCGTGATGCTCTCTACGCTGACGCGCAACAGCGCCGCAGCCGTGGTGGGCGCGCTTGCCTTCACCCTGCTGCTGGCACTGGTGAAGCTGATCCCAGGTCTGGAAGGCGCCGGGCCCTACCTGCTCTTCACCCAGTTTCAGGCATGGCAGGGGCTGCTGGCGACGCCAACCGACTGGGCGCCGATCCTGCACTCGCTGTGGGTCTGCGCGCTTTACGCCGGCCCGGCGCTGATCGCCGCATATTTGATCTTCCTGCGACGAGACGTCGCAGGCGGCTGAGCGCCGCGCGCGACCATGCACCAGCCGGGGCTCGAACCCGGATCTCCGGCTTTTAAGGCCGGCCCTTTCACCGATTAAGGCACTGGTGCGAGTGCGAGCAGCATAGCCGTCCACCAGCGGCGGATTTGTGCACAACTCGTGCGCGCGGAGGCGGTTTGCGGGTGCGAAGAGCACGGATATGATCGCTGTCTCGATTTTCCTAAGCGCACGTCAGAGGCACCCACAAGCTTGTTTGCAAGGACACGAGCGGGGGCGGGCATGGGCTTTGACACCGAAGAACAAGCAGTCACGAAGCGATCAATGGGAGACAATTGAAGTGAGAGACAAACCGCGTGAACTGGAAGTCACATGGGTCCGACGCTGAGATCTGGGGCTCGGCGCCAGGGTCAAAACGGCAACTCCGCGCTGCCGCCCGGCCCGAGCTTGCCTCAGGCTGTGCAGACGATTGGCTGGTCGCTGCGGCCGATGCCGTTCATGCAGCGCTGCCATCAGCGCTACGGCGATCTCTTCACCCTGCGCATCCGTCACGCGGGCGAGTGGGTCTTCCTCGCAGACCCTGAGCACATCAAGCAGGTCTTCACGACGGACCCCTCCACGCTCGGCGCGGGCGTCGCCAACACGCTGCTCGGGCCGGTGCTCGGCCCCGGCTCGGTGATGCTGATGGAGGAACCGGCGCACATGACGCGCCGCCGTCACGTGCTGCCGCCCTTCCACGGACAGAGGATGCTCGCCTACGGCGAGATGATCGCCGACGTGGCGCGCAAAGAGGTCTCGGCCTGGCCCGTCGGCGAGCCCTTCCAGCTGTGGCCGCGCATGCAGACGATCAGCCTGGAGGTCGTGATGCGGGCGGTGTTCGGTTCGGAGGACACGCCGCGCATGACCCGTCTGCGGGAGCTGATGAAGACGCTCACCACATGGATGAACAACCCGCAGCGGCTGGCCGTGCTGGCGGCCCTTGGGCCACGGTGGTTGGCCGGCAACCGCTCATTCATGTCCGTGATGGGGCCAGTGGAAGAGACGGTCCTGGACGAGGTCCGCGAACGGCGCCGCAACGACGCGCCCGACAACGGCGACATCGTCTCGCTGCTCAACCAGATCCGGCACGAGGACGGATCGCCGCTGAGCGAGAAAGAAATGCGCGACGAACTGGTCACGCTGATCACCGACGGCCCCACCTCGAGCTCGCTGGCCTGGGCCTTCGAGCGCCTCACGCGCCATCCCGAGAAGCTCGAGCGCCTGCGCGAGGAGGTCCGCGCTGGCGGCGAGAGCCCCTACCTGGATGCCACGATCAAGGAGGTGCTGCGACTGATTCCGGCGGTCCCGGTGGTAATCCGCAAGCTGCTCAAACCAATGCAGATCGGCGGCTACGAGATCCCGGCGGGCGTGGCGGTCGCGCCCTGCATATTCCTCGTCCACTACCGCGAGGACATCTATCCACACCCACGCAGCTTCATGCCCGAGCGCTTCCTGGACAAGCCGGCCGGGACCTACACGTGGATTCCCTTCGGAGGAGGAGCACGGCGCTGCATCGCCGCCAATTTCGCGCAGTTCGAGATGAAGCAGGTGATGCGCACGGTGCTCGAACACGTCGAGCTAGACCAGCCCGGCACGCGCTCGGAGCGCGCCCGCCGCAGCGCGATCGCCTTCGCACCCGATCAGCGCGGGATGACCGTGGTGACGCGGCGGCTGGCGGCGGCCTGAATCTAAGAACGATCGCCCGCCAGGGCGGCATCGCTCGCCGGCGCGACGTCGCCAGCAGGCTGGGCTCCGCCCACCAGCGGCAGCACGACGCGGTTGGCCACCAGGCCCATGCAGCCGAGGTTTGAGAAGCCCGGGCCCTGGCTCAGGCTCGCGAGGCCGGGGATGTGCAGCATCGGCTGCATGCCCTTCAGCTCCAGGTTGCGACCGAACTCAGGCGCGCTGGCATCCGCTCCCCACAGCGGTCCCACCTGTCGCTGCACCTCGGCCCGCGCCGGCTCGGTGAGCAGCACGCGCAGTTGCTCCAGCAGATCGAAGCCGATGCAGTTGACGACGTAGTCGTGCGTGCCCACGCCGGAGCCGAGCGGGCTCTCGTACTCCACGCGCACACGGTCGCTGTTCTCGCCGGGCCTCAGATCACTCACGCGCCCGGTCACGAAGCTGCAACGTTCGTCATAGGCGACTGTTGCGAGCCCGTCGGGCCCGAACACGCCCCTGTCGCAGCGGTTGATGAACTCCCTGCGAGTCTCCTCGGGCAGTGATTCCCAATTGACGACATCCGGTGTTGAGAAGATGCGGTTCTCCAGGAAGCTCTCGCCACGGCTCATCGGCAGGCTCGGCGTGTACACCGTCAGGTGCGCTTCCGGCCGCAGGCCGAGCAGGAAGAGAATGCTGGCCAGCGCGCTCTCGCCTCCCCCCACGATCGCGATCTCCACCCGGCCCTGCGTGGGTATCCGCGCCAGCTCGGGGCGGCGGCTGTCGCAGTGGAAGATGCGGTCGGCCACCTGCGGATCGTGCGGCAGCTCGCGGTGGATGCCCGGACCGGTGAGTAGGAAGGCGCGAGCCAGGCAGCGCAGCGGGCCGCTCGCGGTCTGCACCTCGATGCTCCATCGCTGCGCGTCGTGCAGCCCGACCTGCAGCACGTGGCCGTCGAGGATGCTCACGCCCTCGGTGGCCCGCGAGAGCACCCAGTTCAGGTACCGGCCGTATTCGCGATGCTGCACAGGAGGCGAGCCCGCGTCTATCCAACGTGCGTAGGAGCGCGTGCCGATCAGGTAGCGGTGCCAGGAGAACGCCATCACAGCTGTGTCGATCGCCAGGCCGTCCTCGCCGAATTCCTCGACGCTCTGGTAGGGAAAGCCGACGTCCTTGGCGGGCGTGAGCGCGAGGTACTCGGCCCCTGTCGTGTAGCCGATCACGCCCGACCACGTTGCGGCGGCTTCGGTGGACTCGAGCACCGTCATCTCGATCGAACCAAGCCCGAGCGAGTTGATCGCGTGCACCTTCGTCGCGATCGCCGTGGCCTTCGCGCCGGCGCCGAGCACGGCCAGATCCGTCTGCACCGTCGTCAAAGTGCTGCCACCTTGCCCATATTCCTGATTGTTTCCATCGCTTGCACCCTCATCTTTACTTGGCGCCGCCAAGGCCAGCCTCCCACGTGCAGCCCTGGACTGCGCGAGCGCAGGGGCGGACCGCCTCGATGAAGGACACCTGCCTGTATCTGGAACCATCGTAGGTGGGCAGCGCAGGCCTGGCAAACCTGCTCCGCGTCGCCGTTTGACAGCAGTCCCACCCGCGAGTAGATCTAGCCCATGCTGACGGCGAGCAATCTCTTCGACTACTTCGAGGAGGTGCCGGAGGAGGGATCTCAGGCGCCTTGGGCTGCGCGGCCTCCGCTGCGGCCGCAGAGCAGGTGCGACCTGAAGCTGATGCCACGTTCGCCTGGCTGGCAAAGCGATCCGGAGGCGATCGCGGCGCTGGAGCGGATCGAGTCGGAGCCATGGGTGGCCCGCATCGAGCGGGCAGAGAGCAGCGTGGACGTGCTCCTGGACGATCAATGGATAGAAACAGTGGGTCAGGCGCTGCTGGAAGGGGACGCCCGCGAAGACACCCTTGCCGACCTTGGCACCGAATGCCAATTCGCGGTCCAGTTCTGGGATGCGAATGCCACCAAGGCGCTACATGCCGGCCATCTGCGCAACCTCGCGCTCGGCAACTCGATCGCCGCGGCGCTCGCGCAGGCCGGCGCCGATGTGGAACGGCGCAGCCTGATCTCAGACGTCGGACGCGCGATGGGCGAGGCGATGGCTGGCGTGGTCAACAGCGGCCAGCACGTGCATCTTTGGCCCTCCGGCAGCGAGAAGAGCGACCACTTCGTGGGCGACTGCTACGCCGAGTACGTCAAGAGCGAGCACGCGCTTGCGCCGAGCGACTCCGAGCAACCTGAAGACTCGCTCACGCGCGAGCTGACGATGCGTGGCGACGCCGCCGACGAGCTGATCAAACGCGTGCTGTCGGGTGACCGCGAGGCGCTTGAGCTCTGGAGCAAGACCCGCGCCTGGGCGATCGGCGGCCAGCGCAAGACGCTCGCGCGACTGGGTATCGCCTTCGACCGCGTCTTCTTCGAGTCTGACTACCTGCCCGAGATGCGGGAGCTGACCGAGCAGGGGCTACGCGAAGGCCGCTTCATGCGCCGCGACGACGGCGTGATTTTCTACCCGACCGGCCACGAGGACTTCGACGAGCTCCCGCTGGTGCGCGGTGACGGCGTGCCCACTCAACACATGCGCGCGATGGCCTACTGGATGTCGGCGCCGGACATGGAGGAGCTGCACTCGATGCAGATCTGCGGGATCGAGTGGGTTGCCCACGTCACCTACAGGTGCCAGCTGATGGGCGAGCTGATGGCGCTTGAGAGCACTGAGCGCGAGATGGACCCCACGCAGACCATCTTCCACGGCATGGTCTCGCACCAGAAGCGCGCGCTCTCCTCCAGCCAGGAGGGCGCGCTGCTGATCGATGAGCTGATGGACCAGATCGACGCTCAACTGGCCGCAAACGACGCCGGACGAATGGTTCAGCGCACCCATCCTCACCCCGAACGGATCGCGCCGCAGATCGCGCTCGGCTTCTTCTTGACCAAGCCGCTCACACCCGAGGTCGACTTCGACCCGGAGGGCCTGCTGGTGGCGCGCGGCAGCCCGGGCTGGGATCTGGTCCGCGCGCGAGCACGCGCCACCGGCGGCACGCCCAGCGATCTGCGCCCCGCAGAGGAGCCCGACTTCCGCTTTGCGGTCGTGCAGTCGGAGATCTACAAGCGTCACCTGCGGATCGCGCTGGAGCGGCTGGATGTCACTCCGCTGGCGCGTCACGTCGACCATCTGGCGCGCTGGTTCATGGAGCGCGATCGCAGCGAGCACACCTCCCGCGCGGTCGCGACGCTGCTCGATCGCGGCGCACGCGGACTCGGACTGGAAAGGCGGTGAGCACATGAAGACCCTGCTCGTGGACAACTACGACTCCTACACCTACAACGTCTTTCACCTGCTCGCGGCGGCGTGCGGCGAGGAGCCGATCGTCGTCCACAACGATGAAGTCACCTGGAAGGCGCTCTCGCGTCACCACTTCGACGCGATCGTGCTCTCGCCGGGGCCGGGGCACCCCGGGCGCTGGCACGACTTCGGCGTCTGCTCGGACATCCTGGCGCGCAGCGAGGCGCCGGTGCTGGGAATCTGCCTCGGCCATCAGGGGCTTGGCCGGGTGCTCGATGGCCTGGTCGAGCAGGCGCCGATGGCGATGCACGGGCGTTTGAGCAAGGTTCAGCACGTCGGCAACGGGCTCTTCGCCGACATCCCCCAGGGCTTCTCGGTAGTGCGCTACCACTCGCTCGCGGTGAAGGGTCCCTTCGCGCGCAACGCCCGCATCACTGCCTGGACCGCCGATGGCGTGGTGATGGGCATCGAACACGACACACGCCCGCTCTGGGGAGTCCAGTTCCACCCCGAGTCGATCTCCACCGAGCACGGGCGCAAGCTGTTTGAGAACTTCTACCGCCTGGCGGTCGGGGAGGGCCGCAGCGGAAGCGTGACTCCCCCCAACCCACGGCCGCGGCCGGCCGCGGCGCAGGCACCCGCACCGGTCAAGCCATCCTCCGGCGTGCGTCTGCACGTGCGATCCCTCGATCTCGAGGCGCCGACCGAGCCGCTCTTTGAAGCGCTCTTCGGGGATGCCGAGCACGCCTTCTGGCTGGACAGCGCGGATGCCCCAACGTGGCTGGCGCGATGCTCCTACCTGGGCACGAGCGCGGGCTCGATGCGACGCGTGCTCGAATACGACATCGAGCAGGGACAGGTCACAGAGCACCACGCAGGGGGCACTGAGACCAGGCAGGCGTCGATCTTCGATGCGCTCGACGGGGCTCTGAAGAGCATGGCGATCGACCCTCCCGAGGGCATCGAGGCCGGCCTGATCGGAGGCTTCGTGGGCTATCTCGGCTACGAGTGCAAGCTCGACTGCGGCGCCGTCACTGTGCACCGCTCCGACGTTCCCGACGCGGTGATGATGCTTGCCGATCGTCTGATCGCCGTCGACCACGTCACGCACCGAACCCACTTGCTCGCGCTCAGCGCCGGTGAACACGACCAGCAGGATGCGCAGCAGTGGATCGATCGGGCCGAGGCCGAGGTCCGTCGGGTAATCGCACAGCCGACCGAGGCCAGCGGGCCGCGGGCACATGTCATGCCGCAAGGCGACGTGAGTGCGCCGGGCGAGCCGGTCGTGTTCCATTGCGGGCGAGGGCGGCAGCAGTACATCGCAGATATCCACCGCTGCCATGCCGAGCTCGCGGCCGGCGAGTCATACGAGGTCTGCTTGACCGACCAGATCTCGACCTCCGCCAGCCCCGACCCTTTCACGCTGTACAAGATCCTGCGGCGGCGCAATCCCGCGCCATTTGCTGCATACCTGAAGCTGGGTGAGGTGGCGGTCGTAAGCTCATCTCCCGAGCGCTTCCTCTCGGTCGACCGCGACCGTGTCGTGCAGGCGAGGCCGATTAAGGGCACCGCACGCCGCTCCAGCGATCCAGAGCAGGATCGAGCGCTCCACGACGATCTGCTGGAAGACGAAAAGACCTTCGCCGAGCATCTGATGATCGTGGACCTGCTGCGCAACGACCTCGGCCGCGTCTGCGAGATGGATACGGTCCGGGTACCACAGCTGCGTGTCGTAGAGACCTACCCCACTGTGCACCAGCTGATCTCCACGATCACCGGCTCGCTGCGGGCGGACCGCAGCCCTGTGGAGTGCGTACGGGCGTGCTTCCCCGGCGGCTCGATGACCGGCGCTCCGAAGCTGCGCACGATGGAGATCATCGACTCGATGGAGCGCACCGCGCGCGGCGTCTACTCCGGCGGCCTGGGCTACTTCGGCCTCGACGGCAGCGTCGACCTCTCGATCGTGATCCGCACGATCGTGCTGCGGCCGGGCGCCACGACGATCGGGGCGGGCGGCGCGATCGTGATGCAGTCCGATCCGGAGGAGGAGTTCGATGAGATCCTGCTCAAGGCGCGCGCGCCGATGGCCGCGATAGCCGAGGCGGTCACGGGCAGAGCGGACCCGGAGGCGTTCACCGTGGAGCTCGAGCCGGAGCAGGAGCTGGCGGTCGCCAGATGAGCAGCGCGACGCCGGCGCAGCAGACAAGCTTGCCCTCGCAGGGCGCCTGCACGGTTCGCCGTGCAGGCGCCACAGACTTGAAAGCCGCGATCGGTGCGGTGCGCGAGCTGCTGGTGGAGCTCGGCGGCACGCCGCCACCGATCGAGGAGATGGAGAAGGTGGGACGCCAGCTGATCGAGCAGCCCGACGCTGGGGTGCTGCTGATCGCCGAGCAGGGCAGCGATCTGGTGGGGGTGGCAGCGGCCAGCTATCAACTCGCGATCCACACGGCGGGACGCTACGCGCTGCTTCAGGACCTCTGGGTCAAGCCGACCCACCGCAGCGCCGGTGTCGGCGCCCAGCTGATCGAGGCGCTCTGCGTGCAGGCGCGCGAGCTGGGCCTACCGCGCGTGGAAGTCGGCCTACCGAGCGATGACTTCTCCCACATCGAGGCGACGCGCGGCTTCTATCTGCGCAACGGCTTTGCGCCCCTTGGGCCGCGGATGCGACTGGCGCTGACGTGAGTGAGTTGATGATGGTGGCGCAGCGCGACGCGCTGGGCGGCTGTGTGCCATGGATCCTCGACGAAGCGGGCAACAGGATCGAAGGGCTGGACGACGACCGCCGGCTGAGCGAGGTCCAGGAGGGGCTCGAACGGCACCCGCGCGTGCGGCGCCACTCCTGCGAGGTCGATGGCGATCGGGTGCGCCAGACGCTCTGCGCCCTGCACGAACCCAGCTACCTGCGCACGCTGGAGCAGGCGCCTGAGGGCGAAGCGGTGCTGATCCGCGAGCTTGCCGAACCGGGCCTTGAGCCCGATACGCCCGTGTGCGCGGCGGCCTTCACCGCGGCGCAGGCCGGCATAGCCACCTCGATTGCCGCGGCGATCGGCCTCCTGGAGGGCGCGCGGTTCGCCTACGCGCTCTGCCGGCCACCCGGCCATCACGCCGGCCCCGCCTGGCTCGGCGGCTACTGCTACCTCAACAATGCCGCAGCCGCCGCGCACACGATCGCAAGCGGCACCCCGAGCTGTGATCGCGAAGCGCGGGTCGCAATTCTGGACATCGATCTGCACTACCCCAACGGCACCGCGGGAATCGTCGCCCGCTGCCGCAGCATGACCCTGCATTCGCTGCACGGCTCCACAGGCGCCAACCTGCCATGGGAGCGCGTCAGCCCCCGCAGCGAGCGCGAGCGCCTGGTCTCCTTCAAGTTCGCACCCAGCGAGGCCGAATACCTCGACCGGCTGGCGCGCATGATCGACGAGATCCGCCGCGAGGCCTGCGCGATCGTGCTCTCCCTCGGCTACGACACAATCGCCGATGACCCTCACGGCGGATGGAGCTTTGCGCCTTCGATCTTCACCCAGATCGGCCGCCTACTCGCGGGCTCAGGATTGCCGGTGTGCGTCGTGCAGGAGGGCGGCTATGCGCTCGGATCGCTGGCCCAGTGCAGCCACGCTTTCGTCACCGGCCTGTTGAACGGAGGAGGAGAATGAGCGATCAAGGCGACAGCAACGGGCTGGCACCCTTCAGGCGCCGTCTTGATGAGCTAGATGACCAGATCGCACACCTGCTCGGCGAGCGCTTCCAGGTTTGTCGTGAAATAGCGCTGCACAAGCGCGAACACGACATCCCGATGATGCAGCCAGATCGCGTGGTGCAGGTGCGGGAGCGCTATCTGCAGCGCGGCGTCGAGGTCGATCTGCCGGCGGACTTCACCGCGAGCCTCTTTGAGCTGCTGATCAGCGCCACCTGCAAGATGGAGGACGAGCTGATCGAGGCGGGGCAGACCTTTCCTGGATGACTGATCCAACTGAGCCATCCCAAGCGCCGGTCATCATGGCGAGGTGCCCAGGATCAGCTTCTTCTACGGCATCGCGATCACGATGTACTTCTACGATCACGAACCGCCGCATTTCCATGCCCAATACGCCGAGCACCATGCGGTGATCGCGATCGGTAGCGGCGAGGTGCTGGTCGGTGATCTGCCGTCTCGCGCTCTCAAACTCGTCGCAGAGTGGGCCGCTCTGCACCGCGGCGAGCTCGAAGCGGACTGGCTGCGCGCAAAGGGTGGCGGCGCCACCGAGCCGATCGACCCGCTGCCGTAAAATGAAGCGATGGACTTCGTGAGGGTCACCACCGCGCAAGTGCTGGGCCACTATCGGCTAAGGGTCGGCTTCAGCGATGGCAGCTCGCGTGATGTCGATCTCACAGGAGAGCTGCACGGCCCCGTGTTCGAGCCACTTGCCAACCCCGACTTCTTTGCGCAGGTTCGCGTAGACGACGAGCTAGGGACCGTCGTATGGCCCAACGGTGCAGACCTCGACCCCCTTGTGTTGCACGGCGACTTCGAGCCGGCCTCACGCTTCGTTCATCGCTGATCAGACCCGCCAAGGGCTCTACTGGACCCTAAGAGGCCACCGCGACAGGCTCGCTCGGCTCAGGCTCGCCCGTGAAGAGCCACGGCGCACGCTGGCCAATCACATCTCCCTGGAAGCGCTTGTGCTGCCCGTAGACCAGCCAGGTCGTGTCGACCGCGCCGTAGCTCTCCAACAGACGCAGCCTGTCGGGGTGTTCCTCGACGTAATGCAGATGGGTGAGACCAGCGTCGTATTCGCGCGCCAGCAGTTTGCGGGCCACGACCGGCTTGGAGGGCTCGTCGATGATCGTCTCCCACTTCGAGAGATCCGGGTAGCCGCGGGTAGCCGAGACGATCCCGAGGCTGCGCGGCTGCGGCACATCGGTGCGCACAACCAGCGCGAGCTCCTTGGTGGGATAGATGAAGGTGTCGATCACGAACACCTCGCGGTAATAGCGCTCGGTGACCAGGTGGACATGCAGATGGGCGCTGCACTGCACCAGATAGGTGTTCGGAGTCCTCCTGACACGATCGATCGCCGGCAGCAGCTCGGGAACGAGGTCGATCTCGTAGTCGGTCAACCCTTGGAAATCGAGGTAGTGACGCAGCGCGTTCTCGTGGCAGGTGCCGGAAGGGCCCAGCGTGATGAAGGTCGGCCTGCCGCTGGCTGCAGAATCGCTCATGCGCTGATGCCTAGCAAAGGCAGAGGATTCCGGCAAATCCTCAGTCGAGGGTGCCAGGCGGAGCCAGCCACTCGCTGTCGTAGTCGAGGCTGGTTCGCTGAGCGATCACGTCGAAGTCACGGTCGTAGTGGAGGACGCCCGCGTGCGCCTGGTGAGCGCACGCGGCGACGAGAAGATCGGATGGCGGCAGCCGGTGATGGCCAACGAGGGCGAGCTCTCTCTGTGCCGCCAGCGCGAGGCTTTCGACCTCGACATCGACCGTGATCCGTGGCAACGAGTCGAGCAGCTCAAACATGGCGATGTGGTCAGCGCCGGATCTGGCTGAGTAACCTGCCTCCAACAGCAACGGCAGGCAACTCGCCAGATGCTCGGTCTCGATCCAGTGCGCGACTGTCTCGGCGCGACGCTGACTCAGGCGGGTGCTGCCGAGACGAGCCCACGCCGAATTGTCTAGGAGCAGCACCTCACCGATGAGAGTCGAGTAGGCCGAGACGCTTAACGTTGTCGGCCGCGTCGACGTCTATCGAAAACGGCATCGAGCGATCCCGAATCATGCCGGCAAGCCGCTTGCCGACAGCTCGTACTGCATGCTGCTCAGCGCGCAGTCGTCTGGTTTGCGCTCGCGCGCCAAGGATCACCAGCTCGCCGAAGTCGATCGGGGCATCGCCGCGCATCTCGGTACGCAGCTCGTCAAGCGCCTCTTGGACACGCGGCGTCTCGGTGACGGTGTGACGGGGCCGAGTAGTTGGCACTGCATCAGTGTAGCACCGTGCCGCACCGCCCGATAGATCAAATACCCGACCTTCAGGTTTTCGTTGTATCAGGCCACCGTCTCCGCCGCTTCCAGCGCCGTGAGCTCGATCTCGCCCATCAGGCGCCGCGCCTCGCGCGGATCGATCAGCGCGGCGCCCAGGCGCGCGGTGGACTCCGCGCCGCAGGCCACGCCGAAGCGCAGGCACTGATCAGGCGAGCGGTTTTCGTAGCGGGCGGCGATGTAGCCGGCCAGGAAGGCGTCGCCTGAGCCGCGGGTGGCGACCGGGTCCCTCAGCTCGATCTTGGCTCTGCGCAGCCGTGGCTTGCCGTCGAAGAGGACCTGAGCAAAGCATCCGTCTGGCACGGTCATGATCGCCTCGCGCGGGCCGAGCGCGACGATCTCCTGCATTGCGACCGCGCGCTCCTCCTCGCCGGCGAACTCGTGGCCGACGAGCTCCTCGGCCTCCAACACGTTGGGCGAAACGACGTCCGGCGCGGCTCTGACCGCATGGCGCAGCGGCTCACCATCGGTGTCGATCACGGTCGTAACGCCCATCCGCTGCAGCTCCGGCAGCAGCGAGGCGTATAGGTCGGGATCGACGTTACGTGGCAGCGAGCCCGCAAAGACGACAATCGCCGCGCCACGGGCGAGATAAAAGAGCTTGTCCCTAAACAGTTCGATCTCACGCTCGCTGACCGCGGGACCGTGTTCGTTGACCTCCGTCTGCATCCCGGTCGTGGGGTCGAGCACAGAGGTGTTGGTGCGCGACTCCTCGCGAATGCGAACAAAGTCGTTGAGGATCGACTCCTCGGTAAGCTGCTCCACGATATAGGTGCCGGTGGCGCCGCCCGCCATTCCCGTCGCGATCACGGGCTGCCCGAGCGCCTTCAGCGTACGGGCGATATTGACGCCCTTGCCGCCCGCCATCGTGCGCTGCTCGACCGCCCTGTGGCGCCGCCCTACCCCAAAGTTCGGAACCGACAGCGACTTGTCGATCGCCGCATTCAGCGTGACCGTGATGATCATCGGTTGGTCACCTCGACCTTTCCCCATGCCCGCCGTGGTGACGGGACCGGAAGCCGTAAAAGAGGGTAGCGGACCGGAGGGCGCGTGTAATGCCGGATCCGATTCGTCTGCCAGCACACGCCCGGCAGCCGAGCCCTCGCTTGACCCTGAAGCTGCCTGATCAACTGCTCCGTCCCGACAGATCCCAAGCCGCAGTCCGCATCCGCTCTGCCTCATCTCTTGCGGCCTGCGCGGGAGAGCCACCATGCTGCAGGTGGGCGCCCGCGATCGAGCGCGAGGCCGAGACCAGCGCGCCGGCCCGACCAGGCGCAAACGCCGGCAACAGATCCTCGATCCTGCCGCCTTGGGCGCCCACGCCCGGCAACAGGAATGGAGCATGCGGCATCAGCTCCCGTGCACGAGCAAGATGCGCGGGCACGGTCGCGCCCATCACCGCACCCACGTCGGCGATTCCATCGGAACCGGCAGAGCCGTCGCCGAGTCGATGCACGAGCGCGGCGGCCCGCTCCCATACCGTGCCGCCGTCCGCCAATTGCAGGTCCTCGATGTCGACCGCGCCCGGATTAGAGGTGCGCACGAGCAGCAGCACGCCCGCCTGACAGGCGCGTGCCTGCACCAAGAACGGCTCGATCGCATCCGCTCCCATCAGCGGGTTGACGGTCGCAAGGTCTGCACCCAGCCCTTCGACCGCCCCGAAGGGCGTCTGCAGTCCGCCGAACAGCGACTGCGCGTATGCCCTGGCGGTGACGTCGATGTCTCCACGCTTACCGTCGGCCACGACGAGTAGGCCGGCCTGCTTTGCATGCTCAACGGTCGCCGATAGCGCCTGCCGGCCGTCCTTGCCGAGCCGCTCGAAGCATGCGAGCTGGGGCTTGACCGCCACGCAGGCCGGACCGGCCGCGTCGATCAGGGCACAGCAGTGCGCCTGCACCGCAGCGGCGGCGCGCTGGGCCGGCGTGCCTGCGCCACCCGCATCGCTTCCCGGCCACAGCTGACCCGGATCGGGGTCCAGCCCGAGCACGATCTGGGACTCACGCTCGGCGACGCGGCTTGCGAGCCGCCGCCCGAAGGTCTCCTGGGCGAGGTCAGGATCGCTTTGCGATGCGGAGAGCAGCGTCAGCGCCCCTTCACGGCCGCCTTCAGCGCGCTGCCGGCGGTGAAGCGCGGCACCCGCGAGGCGGCGATCTGGATCCGCTCGCCGGTACGCGGATTGACGCCGGAGCGGGCTCCCCGCTCGCCGACGTGGAACTTGCCGAACCCGGAAAGCGTGACATCGCTGCCGCGACGCAGCGCATCCTCAACCGTCTCGATCACGGCCTCCACCGCGCGTGCCGCCTCGGGCTTGGTGAGCTCGGCTCTCGCGGCGACCTGATCGACCAGCTCAGACTTCGTCACTTCGCGTCCTCCTGCCTTGTGGAAAGGGTCTCGGCACGCTAACAGCAGATGCGGACGCATCGCAAGCGCTTCATCCAGATGGCAGGGAAGCCGCCAACAGGCGAGAATGGCTCTCCGATGCCCCGTCCGGGATGGATCCTCGTGGTGTTGATCGCGCTGCTGACCGCGGCCCTGCTGCTGCTCGCCGGCTACGTCGGCTACGCCGGCCTGAGCGTCGCCGTCGGCGCCTCGGCGGCGATCAACCTGCTCTAGCCGCCCGCGCGCTGCGCAAGCCACTGCTGCAGCGCACGTACGGCGCGGCCGCGATGGCTGATCTGATCCTTCTGCTCGTCGGTGAGCTGCGCCATCGTCATGGTCTCCGCGACCGTCCCGACACGCTCGCTGTCCTTGCCGGGCTGCTCGTCGGGCACGAACGCCGGGTCATACCCGAAGCCGCGCTCGCCGCCTGGGCTGGCCGCAAGGCGCCCTGTGCAGTAGCCGTGGAACACCTCCTCCAGCCCGCGCTCAGGGTCCACGAGCACGAGCGCGCAGACGTAGCGCAGCGGGCTGCCCACCGGCGCCTCCAGGAGCAGCTTCTCCAGGTTCTGTCGATCGGTCGCTTGCTCTCCGGCGAAGCGTGCCGAGCGGACCCCGGGCGCGCCACCCAGCGCCTGCGCCTCGATTCCGGAGTCGTCCGCGATCGCGCATGCGCCTGCCGCGCGCGCAAGCGCCGCGACCGCTCGCGCCTTGCCGAGCGCGTTGGCCTCGAAGGTCTCCCCCTCCTCGGGCGGCAGATCGAAGTCGTCCGGCAAGCAGATCACCTCGTGGCCGGGCAGCAGTCGCGCGAACTCGCGCCGCTTGTGCTCGTTGTGCGTTGAGAGCAAAAGCTTCACGGAGTCTGCGCTTCGGCGTCCGCCTCGGCTGCCGCATCAAGCGCCTGCTGCTGCAACGCGCGCAGCTGATCGATCCCGCCGGCGGCGAGCGCCAGCAGCTCGTCCAGGTGAGCGCGGGAGAGCGGCGTGCGCTCCGCGGTGGCCTGCACCTCGACCAGACCGCCATCGCCGGTCATCACCACATTCGCGTCCACCTCCGCTTTGGAGTCCTCGGAGTAGTCGAGATCGAGCAGCGCCGCGCCGCCCACCATGCCGCATGAGACCGCCGCGACCGAGCCGCTCAGCGGCCAGCTCTCAAGCCGACCGTGCTGCATCAGCGCCTGGCATGCGCGTGCCAGCGCGACGTAGGCGCCTGTGATCGATGCGCAGCGGGTGCCGCCGTCGGCCTGCAGCACGTCGCAGTCGAGATAGACGGTGCGTTCGCCGAGCGCCTTGAAATCGACGATCGCGCGTAGCGAGCGGCCGACCAAACGCTGGATCTCCACGGTGCGTCCATCCTGTCGTCCGCGCGTAGCGTCGCGCTGCTTGCGCTGGCCGGTCGATGCGGGCAGCATCCCGTACTCGGCGGTCACCCAGCCGGTGCCGCGGCCGGCCATCCAGCGCGGCACGCTCTCCTCCACCGAGGCGGTGCAGATCACGCGCGTCAGCCCTGCGGTGATCAGTGCGGACCCGCTCGCGGTGGCCATGAAGTCCGGCTCGATCGCGGTCGGGCGCAGGTGCGAGGGCATCCTGCCGTCGTTGCGGGTCAGCTCGGCGGCGCTCACGCCAGCGCCTCCACGTGCGCCAGGCCGACGTGCTCGACCTCACCGAAAGGCATCTGCAAGAAGCGAGTGCCGACCTCGCGGAAGCCCTCCACGTCCCCGGTGCAAAGGAAGCGGTACTCCCCCTCCCCCTCCCGGTCAGTACGAAGCCCGCGCGTGGAGAGCGCGTGCTCCACCTGGCGCGCAAGCGCCGCCCCGGAGCTGATCAGCGTCACAGAGGGTCCCAGCAGCCGCTGCAGCATCAGCCGGATCAACGGGTAATGGGTGCAACCGAGGATCACCGTGTCGACCTGCGCCGCTCGCAGCGGGGCGCACACTTCGCGAACGGTCTGCACCGCCAGCTCGTCGAACTGCCTGCCGGCCTGGATGATCGAGGCCAGGCTCGGACAGGGCACTGCGTGCAGCGTCACGTGCGCGTCGATCTCGCAGACGGCACGCTCGTAGGCGCCGCTTGCGACGGTCGTCGGCGTGGCCAGCAGCCCAATGCGGCCGGTCCTGGTGGCAGCCACCGCCTGCAGGGCCTCAGGGCCCACCACGCCGATCACATCCACGCCCAGCGTGGTCTCCATCATGCGCCTGCGCAGCGACGGCAGCGCCGCCGATGTGGCCGCGTTGCAAGCCACGACCAGCAGCTTCGCCCTGCGTCGCAGAAGCTCCTCGGCCATCTGGGTCGAGAACTGCTCGAGCTCCTGCGGCGAGCGTTCGCCGTACGGGAACCGGGCGGTGTCGCCGAGGTAGACGAAGTCCTCCTGCGGCAGCTGCACGAGCAGCTCGTGCAGAACCGTGAGGCCCCCGACTCCGGAGTCGAAGACGCCGATCGGCCGGCTGCGGGGGTCGGGGTCGATTGATGCCTGCATCCGCGCTCATGATTCCAGAGCGCTACGGTCCGCGCGATGCAAGCACTCGTCGTCTCCAACATGGCGCCCGATGCGGCCCACCCGGAGCGGGGGCAGTTCGTGCGCGACCAGGTCGCCGCCTTGCGGGCGATCGCGGGGTTGCATGTCGACCTGCACGAGCTGGGGCCAGGGCCTGCAGCGCTGGCCGCCGGTCTGGTGCAGCTTGGCCGCGAGCATCGCGGCGATCGCTTCGACGTCGTGCACGCCCACTTCTCGCTCAGCGCCCTGCCGGCGCTCGGAGTGCGTGCCCGCGTGCGCGGCGTGACGTTGCACGGCACCGACGTGCGTCATCCCCGCACGCGGATGGTGACGCGCGCAGTGCTGCCGCTGATGGATCTGATCGTGGCCGTGTCAGGATCGCTGGCGTCCGAGCTGCCTGGCCGAAAAGCGCGCTCGCGCGCACGAGTGATCCCCGTCGGCGTGGACGTCGAGCGCTTCAGGCCGATGCCCCGTGCGGAGGCGCGCGCAGAGCTCGGTCTGCCCACCGAGCAGGCTCAACTGCTCTTCCCCGCAGATCCGGCGCGACCGGAGAAGCGCTACGCGCTGGCCCGTGCGCTCGCGGACGCCGTGCATACGCCACTGCTCACGCTGGGTGGCGTCGATCCTGATCAGGTGCCGCTGCTCGTGAACGCCGCCAATGCGGTGCTCGTGCCGTCAGCCGCAGAGGGATTCGGGCTGGCCGCACTGGAGGCACTGGCGTGCGACGTTCCGGTGCTGGCCACGCCAGTGGGCGTCCATCCCACGGCGCTCGCCGGCATCGAGGGGACGCTCTGCGCCGACTTCGAGCTGGAGCGCTGGACGCAGGCGCTCGTTCCGCATCTCACAGCGGCAGACCCACGCGTGCACGGTCGCCGGCGCGCCTGCGAGCACTCCAGCAGCCGGATGGCAGAAGAGCTCGCGACGGCCTGGCGGGAGGCGCTGCATTGAATCGACCCGGCAAGTGCGACCAGTCAAGCGGCTAGCATTAACCGGTCAATGCTCCGTATCTTCCGAGGAGAGCGGCACGCTCAGAGCGTTGCTCAGCCAGGACAGCACGAGCAGGACGCCGGCACTCAGACCGGGCGGCAGAGCGCTGCCTCAGGGATGACCACGCCGCCGCAGGCCACGGGCGGTGGCGGCTCGGGTCAGGCCACGCAGACCTTCACGACTCCGGCGCAGCCCACGAGCACACCGGAAACCGCACCTGTTCCCGAGTCGAGCCCGCAGCAAACGCCAACAGAGCCGGAGCCGGGCTTTCTCGATCGGGGCCGCATGCGCCGCCGCGCTCGCTTTTTGCGCGTCGCGCGCGAGCTCGCCTATAGAGATCTCGGAGGGCTCGTGTTCGACCTGCACAGATTCGCCAAGCGCAACGACGAGATCGTGGGTGCGAAGCTGGACACGCTTTCACGCATCGACGCGGAGCTGCGCGCACTGGAAGCGGCGTTGCGGGAGCGCAGGCCGGTCTCCGTGCTACGAGAGGCCGGCGTGGCCGCCTGCCCCCGGTGCGCCGCCATCCACGGCAGCGGCGATCGCTTCTGCCCCACCTGCGGGCTCTCCGTGGATCAGGCGGAGCGTCCGATCGCCGCCCCGAACGCACCCGCAGCCGCGCCACTGCCACCACCGGGCGCCGCCTGGCCGCCGCCCGCCCCCCAGCCGTTGCAGGCATGGCCGGGAGTGCCTGCCGTACGCCCCCCGGCCGTCGAGCCCGCTGCCGCAAGCGCCGCGCCGCCGATCCCGCCGTCCACCACGACGCCCGATGCAGCTCCGGCGTCAGCGGCACGCCCGACCGCAGCACCGGCTCCCGCACGCACACGCCCTCGGGCTGCCACCGCTCCGACTCCCGCCAACGCCGACACCGACACTGAAAACGGCCCCAGCAGAGTCCTCGACGCCACCGACCCGCCGACCGAGGTGATCCGCTCGGGTTTGCGAGGAGCAGCGGCGCCCGGCCAGCAAACGGTCGCGTTCAACCCGATCGCATCGCCTCATGGCGGCGATCCGCAGAAGGATGGCGAGCGCCGCCAGGATCGCCCGTGAGTGCACCCCCAGGTTCGGCTGCAGCACAAACGCAGTGGCCCCCACCGGCGGTACCCGTGGAATGGTGTCCGCTGTGCGGTTGCGCTTTGGATCGTGAGCAGGACTGGTGCCTTGCTTGCGGCGCCGCGGCCAGAACGCGGCTTGCCGCGACGCCGCGCTGGAGAGCGCCGATCGTCACCTTGGGGATCGTGATCGTGGCCTCGCTCGGCGTCATCGTCGCCGCACTGGTGAAGCTGATCGGATGAGTCGGCCGGCCAGAGGGGGAAGCGGGCGCGCACAGCAGCTGCCCGCCGGCCAAGGGCACCTGCACACGGTCGACATCGCTGTCGTCGGCGGCGGTGCAGCAGGGCTCTACGCGGCCCTCTGCGCCGCGCGAGCCGGCGCTTCCGTGGCGCTGCTGACCGCGACTCCCCTGGCCCAGACCGCTAGCTACTGGGCGCAGGGCGGCCTGGCGGCCGCCATGGGGGCAGACGACTCCTTCGAGCTGCATCTGGCCGACACCGAGCGCGCCGGGCGTGGCGCAATGCGGCCCTCGGCGGCGCAGGTGCTGGTGCGCGAGGCCCCGGCGCGTCTACGCGACCTGCAGTCGCTCGGGCTGCGTTTCGATGCCGATCGTTTCGGACGCCTGGCACTCGGCTTGGAGGGCGGGCACTCGGTGCGCAGGATCGTCCACGCCGGCGGCAGCGCGACCGGGCGGCGGATGCTGCGTCAGCTCTCCGCACTGGTCGCAGAGCACGGCTCGATCAAAGTGCTGGAGGGCGATGCGGGCCGAGTACGAGAACTGCTGCTGCAGGATGGCCGCTGCGTCGGGGTCGCCTGCGAGAGCGGCGCGGCGATTGCAGCGCGGGCCGTCCTGATCAGCGCCGGCGGGGCGGCCGCGCTGTGGTCGCGCACGACCAACCCGCCTGGCTCGGTCGGCACCGGTCTTGTGATCGCGCAGGCCGCGGGAGCGCAGCTCGCAGACCTGGAGATGGTCCAATTCCATCCCACCGCGGTGATCGGGGTGCCCGGCCGGGAGGGCTTCCTGATCACCGAGGCGATCCGTGGCGAGGGCGCCACGCTGCACGGCGCCGACGGCGAGCGGTTCGTCGACGAGCTGGCACCGCGAGACGAGGTTGCCCGCGCAATCCAGACTCAGTTGCGCGACAGCGGCCGCCGCTCGGTGGGCCTGGACATGCGCGCGATCGACCCTGCGCTCTTCCCGAACGTGGTCGATGCGCTGCGCGACGCCGGTCTTGACCCCACCCGGGAGCTGATCCCCGTCGCCCCCGCCGCCCATTACACGATGGGCGGGATCGTCGCCGATCTGCACGCGCGCACGAGCGTGTCGGGCCTCTTCGCGCTCGGCGAGTCCGCCTGCACCGGGCTGCACGGCGCCAACCGGCTGGCCTCCAACTCGCTGAGCGAGTGCTTCGTCTTCGCCCACAGAGCAATCGAGGTCGCGCTGCAGGAACCGTCGTGCCCCGGCCCGGTGGATCTATCAAGGGTGCAGCGCACCACTCCCCCGCCGGTGGTGCAGCAGTCGACCCGGCAGGCGCTCTGGTCACACGCAAACATCGAACGAGACGCGCAGGGGCTGGCGCAGTTGGCGCAGGACCCCCATCCGCTTGCGCGCCTGATCGGTGCGTGCGCCCTGATGCGCTGCGAGAGCCGCGGCGCCCACCAGCGCACCGACCACCCCGCCACGGACCCCAAGCTCGACCGGCGCCACATCGTCGTCGATCCCGATATGGCGCAGCACTGGGAGACCTGGGAGTAGACGCGCCGGAAAACTCCTTCCTCTCCTATTGCAGGCGCAACTCCGAGGGTGCCTAACCTCCGCTTAACGTTTTTCTTATCTCCCCCTTGACATAGGGGTCAACACTGTCTCAGCGCTTTTGAAGGAGCGACGCCGGAATTCCGGAGACATCGGTCCTTTCGCCTGGGAGAGGTGTTGGCGCTACACACGGCGAGAGAGGCGATCTCTCTGGCGGAGGCGGTACGTGCCAAGCGTGATCAGGAACACAAGAAAGGCGAGGAGTCGCCATGTACCAGTTCAGTCGAGCCATCTACCGCGAGCTTGCGCCGCACCTATCCGAAGCTAAAGCGGACACCTCGTCGCTCGAGCGCCACCGTCAGGTGCTGAGCGCCTGCGAGTCGACGGTCGAGCGACTTGCCACCGATCGCTTCTACTTCGCGAAGCCGGCGCGGACTCTGTTTGCAGACATCCGCATTCACTTCCCGATGAGCGCCCAGGAGCGCGTCTATCAGGTCGTCACGAAGTACATCGCGCTCGCACAGCAGTACCTCTCGGAGAATCCCGTAGCCGCCTATATGGCGGTCAGCGGTAAGCCGCTGCAGTGTCGTGCGACCACACGCAAGGGCGAGGCGTGTCAGCGAATGCCGCTCCCACACAACGGCTACTGCCCCTCCCACCAGCATCTCGCAGAGACCGAGGACCGCGAGCAGAGCTGCAGGGATCTCGCGAGCAGGGAGCTGGCGGCGGCCTGACGGGTCCGCGCTGTGCGGTCGCCGAGCCCATCGGCGGCTTGCCAGAATGAGTGCATGCGCAGATGTGGGCGATGCTGCTCGGCGTAGACGTTGGCGGCACCTTCACCGATGCCGTCCTGCTTGCCCAGGACGGGACGATCCACACCGCGAAGGCGCCCACAACCCCCGGCGATCAATCCGTGGCAGTGTTGGCAGCTGTAGAGGAGGTGCTGCGCCGTGCGGGCGCCGTGCCGCTGCATGTGCGGCGCTTCGCTCATGGAATGACGGTGGCGACCAACGCGCTGCTGGAGGGCAAGACAGCAAACACGGCACTGCTCGCGAGCGAGGGCTTCACCGACCTAATTGAGCTCGGTCGCCAAGCCCGGCCGCAGCTCTACCGGCTCTGCGTGTCGCCGCCGGCGCCGCTGACGCCGCCGCAGCGCCGCTTCGGGGTGCCCGAGCGCACCGGACCCGAGGGGGTCATCCGCCCGCTCACTCCGCAGGCGGCGACGGAGACAATCGCGGTGCTCGCGAGCTGTGAACCGGAAGCGATCGCGGTGGTGCTTCTGCACTCCTATGCCCACCCCGAGCACGAGCTGATGCTGGCGGAGAGCATCGCCGCAGCGCTGCCGGACGTGCACGTCTCGCTCTCACACGATCTGGTTGGCACTTTTCGTGAGTACGAGCGCGCCGCCACGACCGAGATCGATGCCGCTCTCTCCCCTCTGCTGAGCCGGTATCTCGCACGTCTGTCGCAACGGGCAAACGAGACCGATCTGCCTCAGCCGCAGGTGATGCAGTCCTCGGGCGGGCTGCTGAGCTGCGATCGCGCCGCCTCGCACGCCGCGCTGACGGTGCTGTCGGGGCCGGCGGGCGGCGTGGGCGGCGCCCGCATGCTGGCCGCGATGGCCGCAGAGCCCGACCTGCTCTGCCTGGACATGGGCGGCACCTCCTGCGACGTATGCCTCATCTCGGAGGGCGCGGTCGCAGAGACCGCACAGCGCACCGTCGCCGGTCGCCCGCTCGCGCTGCCGGCACTGGACATCCACACGGTGGGCGCGGGCGGCGGCTCGATCGCGTGGCGGGACGCGGGCGGAGCGCTGCGCGTGGGGCCCCGCTCGGCCGGGGCCGACCCCGGCCCCGCCTGCTACGGACGCGGTGGCCACGACCCCACCGTGACCGACGCCAACATGGTGCTGGGACGTCTGCTGGAGGACCACCCGCTCGCCGGTGGGGTGAGGCTCAGCCGCACGGCCTCTCAAGACGCCATCGCACGCCTGGCCGACGAGCTTGGCCTCGACGTGATCGAGTGTGCGGAAGGGATCGTGCGCATCGCGGAGGCCGAGATGCTGAAAGCGCTGCGGGTGATGAGCGTGGAGCGCGGGCATGATCCGCGCGGCTTTGCGCTGATGGGCTTCGGCGGAGCGGGACCACTGCACGTAGTCTCGCTCGCCGCCGAGCTTGGCATCCAGCGGGTGCTCTGCCCGCGGGCTTCGGGCGTACTCTGCGCCCTCGGACTCGCTGCGGCAGCTCCGCGCCGCGACGCCGCGCGCACTGTGATGCTGAGCGGCGATCAGCTCAGCGCCTCCCGCCTGGACGCCGCGCGAGAAGAGCTGATCGCCACGGCCGCCGAGGCACTCGGCGAGCGGCCGCAGGAGATCCGCGTTTGCGCCGAGCTGCGCTACCGCGGCCAGTCATTCGAGCTCGGCGTGCCGGCGCCGCAAGGCACCGGCCCAGAGGACGTCTGCGGCGCCTTCGCCCAAGCGCACGAGCAGCGCTATGGATATCGCGACGAGCAAGCGCAGATCGAGCTTGTCACGCTGCGGGTCTCCGTGTTCGGCGCGGCGCCCCAGGTGCGCCTTGCGCCAGGCGCCGACGAGAAGCCCGATACGCAGACGCGCGAGCTGATCCTCTCGGGCCGGCCCGTGCAGACCCGCTGCCTGCTCGGCGAGCTCCCGCCCGGAACGCCAATCGAAGGACCCGCGCTGTATGCCATGCCGGAGACCACGCTGCTGGTGGGCGAGGGCTGGTCCGGACATGTCGATGAACAGGGAACGATCGTGCTCTACACGACAGGAGGCGCAGACTCATGATCGACCCGATCGAGCTGGAGGTGATCGCGGGCGCGCTGTGGGCCGCCTGCGAGGAGATGGGCGCGGTGCTGATCCGTTCTGCGTACTCACCAAACATCAAGGAGCGACGCGACTGCTCGGCGGCGATCTTCGACGCGGCTGGCGAGATGGTGATGCAGGCCGAGCACATCCCGGTGCACCTCGGCTCTATGCCGGCGGCGCTTGCGGCGGTACTCGACGAGCACCATCGGCCGGGGCGCTCATGGATCCTCAACGACCCGTTCGCGGGCGGAACGCACCTGCCTGACATCACCGTGATCACGCCGGCGTTCACGCCGGATGAGACACTGCTCGGGTTCGCCGTCACGCGCGCGCATCATGCCGACGTGGGCGGAGCCACTCCAGGCTCCATGCCGGCCGACAGCCGCAGCCTCGCCGAGGAGGGCGTCGTGATCGCGCCACAGCCGTTGAGCCAGGAGAGCATCGAGCGTCTGATCGTCACGATGCGCCAACCAGACCAGCGCCGCGCAGACCTACGCGCACAGCTGGCCGCCAACACGGCGGGCGCGGCGCGGCTGGCCGATCTGGCAGGACGGATCGGCGTCCAGCAGCTGCGGGAGGGCAACGCGGCTGTGCTCGACTACGCCGAGCGGCGCATGCGCGCCTGCATATCTGCGTTGCCGGACGGCGCGCGCAGCGCGAAGGATGTGCTCGAGGCCAGGGAGGGCGACCTCGAGCTGTGCCTGCAGGCCACCGTGCGGGGCCAGGAGATCACGCTCGACTTCACCGGCAGTGCGCCACAGCACAAGGGCAACCTCAACTGCCCTCTCGCGGTGACCCGCTCGGCCTGCATGTTCGCGATGCGCGTGCTCACCGACCCCGACATCCCGGCCTCGACGGGCGCCTTCAGGCCGGTGCACGTGATCGCGCCGTACGGCAGCCTGCTCGACGCAAAGTCGCCCGCGGCCGTGGCGGCAGGCAACGTGGAGACCTCCTCGCGCGTGGCCGACCTGGTCCTCGCCGCCTTCGGCCGCGCGCTTGGGCAGGGCACGATGAACAACCTCACGCTCGGCAACGAGCGTTTCGCCTACTACGAGACGATCGGCGGGGGGCAGGGCGCCTGCCCTGACGCCGATGGCCCAAGCGCCGTCCACGTCGCAATGAGCAACACGCTGAACACGCCGATCGAGGCGCTGGAGCGGGAGCTGCCGCTGCGGGTAATCGGTTATGCGGTGCGTCGCGGTTCCGGCGGAGCCGGCATCCAGAACGGCGGCGACGGTGTCGTGCGCGAGCTGCAAGCGCGCGAGCCGATGAGCTTCTCGCTGATAACCGAGCGCAGACGCCATCGTCCGCCGGGAGCGGCGGGCGGGCAGCCCGGCCAGGCGGGACGCAACCTGCTGTTCAGGGCCGCAGAGGAACATGCGGCGCAGGAGCTCCCACCCAAGGTCAGCGGCATCCTGAGCGCCGGTGACCGGCTGAGGATCGAGACCCCGGGAGGCGGCGGGCATGGCTGCCCCAAATGCTGAAATGCCGCAGGTAGCGGGCGGCACTGCAACAAAAAAACCTGCGATTTGCAGGCGATTTGGGATTTTCGCCCGGATTTCGTATCTTTAAGCGCGGCCCGCGCCCGCGATCCCCTCCGGCCGAGCCAGTCAAATAGCCTGCCAACCACTCGAAGAGCCCCACCATGCCAATTGCTCTCAAGGAATGGGCGGTCACCGTCCGAGCGCTCGCCGAAGGCGAGCAGCTGTTGACCCTTCGCAAGGGTGGAATCCGCGAGCCGGAAAAGCACTTCCAGCTCGACCACGAACGCTTCTTCCTCTACCCCACCTTCGATCATCAGGGACACGACCTCGTGCGCGAGTCCCACCAGCCCGAGCTGCGCCGCGCGCTGGAGGAAGGCGTCTGGAGCGACGGCGAGCCTGCCGTCTCCGAGTTCTCCTCCCCCGAAGGTCTACCCCAGCCGGATCGCGTGCGCATCCGCGCGTGGGCGGAGGTTGCGGGCCACTTCACGATCACCGACCCCCGCTGCGTGGACGCGCTCTCGCCCTTCTACGTGTGGACGACCGATTACGCCGAGAAGCGCCTGTCCTGGAAGCGGCGGCACCCGCTGCATGTGCTGCTGCTGCGCACCTACCGCATCCCGCGGCCCGTCACGGTCAAGATCAAGGACGAGTACCTTGGCTGTCGCTCGTGGATAGAGCTGCAGCGCGACCTACCCTTCGAGGGCACGCCAGTGCTCTCGGACGAGGAGTTCGAGCGCGCTTCGGAAGAGATCGGGGCGATCACCCGCTCGGCAAGCGCCCCGGCCCTGGTTTAGACCTCAGCCCTCGTCGGCGCCTCACAGCCGCGTAGCAATCAAGATCACGATCGCAACCAGCGCAAGCGCGGCCAGCAGCAGCCCCATCACGTGCCACGGCACGGGGTTCGGCGATGCATCGCGCTCGGCGGAGATGATCTCGCTCTGCAGCAGCACCTCGCGTGCGGCGCTCAGCCCCGAGGCGGGCACGAGCACGTCGCGCGGGCCCGAGGCCAGGAAGTCCGGCACGTCGAAGCCGCGGCTGCGCCGCAGCATGCTGGGGATGCCCTCCTCCAGCAGCAGACCCTGAATGAACTCGGCCTCGGTCTGATTGCGAGCCCAGGCCACCCGCTCGGGCTGCCCCTCGACGTAGCGCGGGTCGACCTTGCGCGCGAGCCGGTGGCGCTCGTCTTCACCGGCCTCAAGCCCCTCGCCTGCCGCGGCGAGCGAGGGATGGACCAGCGGCAGCCCGCAACTCGGGCAGAACCGCTCGCTTTCAGGTTGGGGGCCACCGCAGGCCGGACATACGAGCGGCTGGCCGCCCGTAACACGCGCGCCCGGGCGGCGTCTGCTCAGATCGCCACCTCGTCGGCAGCGATCGCCACCTCTTGCACCTGACCCTTATCGATCAGGTAGGAGCGCACTTCGGGGCTCTCCGGGTCGGCGACGCCCAGGATCACCCATTCCACGCCCGGCCAGCCGGCGGCGAAGTTGATGTCGGTCTGAGAGGGGTAGGGGGCCGTGCGGGTGTGGGAGTGGTAGATCGCGCCGAGCTCCAGCCCTTCGCTGTCGATCTGCTCGATAAGGCGCAGCACCTCCAGCCCGTCGATCTCAAACCGCAAAGGGCTCGCGGCAAGATTCGTGGCAGCAAGGACGCTCGCGGCCTGGCGCGGGGCGCCCGCCCGTACGCCGACCACCCCGCAGCACTCGTTCGGCGAGTCCGCCAGCGCGTGGTCCACCAACTGCTTGCGCAGATGCGGTGGGACCGCCATGCCTGCGGGCATGGAGGCCTCTACCACCACACGGTGGAGTCGAGGTTCTCGATCTCCTCCAGCGGGCGGGTGTAGATGCCGCTGGAGAGGTACTTCCAGCCGTCGTCGGCGACGACGAAGACCACGTTGCCCTCCTCCAGCTCGCCGGCGATCCGAACCGCCACACGCGCGATCGCGCCGCTTGACACGCCCGCGAAGATGCCCTCCTCATCGAGCAGCTTGCGCGTCCATAGGATCGCGTCGCTGTTGGTGACGAAGATCTTGCGGTCGAGCACCGAGAGGTCGATGATCGGCGGGATGAAGCCGTCGTCCAGCGAGCGCAGACCCTGCACCGGCTCGCCCTGCATCGGCTCCGCGGCGACGATCTTCACGGCATCCCCGAATGTCTCCTTCAGGCGCCTGCCGTTGCCCATCAGCGTGCCGCCGGTGCCAAGCCCGGCCACAAACGCGGAGACCTCGTCGAGCTCTTCGATTATCTCGAGCGCCGTGCCGTTGTAGTGGGCGTTCGGATTGGCCATGTTGCCGTACTGGTAGGGCATGTAGTAGCGGCTATCCTGCGCCATCTCAACGGCCTTCTCCACCGCGCCGTTTGAGCCCTTGGAGCCCTCGGAGTAGACGATCTGCGCGCCGTACATCTGCAATAGCTGCGTGCGCTCGGGGGTGACGTTCTCGGGCATCACGACCTTCAGCGGATAGCCCTTGCGGGAGCAGATCATCGCCAGTGATATGCCCGTGTTGCCGGAGGTCGGCTCCAGGATCGTCTGTCCGGGCGCGATCGCGCCCTTCTCCTCGGCGTCCTCGATCAGGGCGCGGGCGACCCTGTCCTTAACCGAGCCGGTCGGGTTGCGCGACTCGAGCTTGGCCCAGATCTTCACGCTCGGCTTGGGCGAGAGACGCTTGAGCTGCACAAGCGGCGTGTTGCCGATCGACTGCACGATGTCGTCGTAGCGTCCGCCTGACGCCTTCTGCCGGAGACCCTCTAGAGCCATTACTTCACGGAATATAGCGTGGGGCAGCCTACGTGCGAAGCAGGCGTCGGGAAGACGCGCAGGGCGCCTCGAAGCGAATCATTGTCATGGTTCACGGCTTCTCTGCAGCGGGCGCAGATTTGTCGCGTTGCGATCTCCGCTCGCGCACGGTCTTTCTCGGCTCCGCCGGTGCTTTGGCTGACTTCCGCCGCGCGTCTGCGGGCGCCTTCGCCGACGCCTTCGGATCTGCCGCCGGCGATTGCGCATCAGGCGACATTGCGGCTTTTTCTATCTTCTCCGCATCGGCCAGTATCTGCGAGGCGGGAACCCCCAGCCCAGATGCCAGTCTCTTCAGGTTGAAGTAGGTGATGTTGCCCTTGCCGTTCTCGGTGCGAGAGATCGAGTTCGCCGAGATGCCGCACTCTTCGAACAGCTCTTCCTGTGTTAGCCCCAACTCGTCGCGACGCCTCCTAACCGCTTGGCCGAGGGCGGCCTTGATCTGAGGAGCCTGGAACTCGAGTGAGACCACACAGGCAGCCTTCCGGCGCCGTATCGCAACCTCAATGACATTTACGTAGAGAGAACCCCGCGAGTTGCCCACGCTCTACGCGCTATCCATGCGGCCAGACTCGGTCTAAGATGGCGCCATCGCCCGCGCTCAGCGAGCGTTCAACGGAGCACCTCACGAGGAGGAGTCGCCGAAATGCAGGCAACGCAGAGCAGCTTTGACCACGACTGGCTGGTGATCGGCTCCGGCTTCGGAGGCAGCGTCTCTGCGCTGCGGCTGGCGCAGAAGGGCTACGACGTCGGCGTGCTGGAGTGCGGCCGGCGCTTCGCCGACCACGAGTTCCCGAAGTCCACCGGCGACTTCAGGCGCTACTTCTGGCGCCCGCGGCTGGGCATGAAGGGGATCTTCCGGATCAGCAACTTCAAGGACGTGGCGGTTGTGTCGGGCTGCGGTGTCGGCGGCGGCAGCCTCGGCTACGCCAACACGCTCTACGTCCCCCCCAAGCCGTTCTTCGAGGATCGTCAGTGGGGCGATATCCAGGACTGGGAGACAGCGCTCGCTCCCCACTACGACGAAGCGCAACGGATGCTCGGCGTAACGATGAACGAGCACGACGATCCAGCGGACCAGCTTCTGCGGGAGCTGGGCGAGGAGCTCGGCGTCGGCGAGACCTACAAAAAGACGCCTGTGGGCGTCTACTTCGGCGAGCCGGGCAAGACCGTGCCGGACCCGTTCTTCGGCGGTGAGGGCCCAGATCGCACCGGCTGCCAGCTGTGCGGGCGCTGCATGGTCGGCTGCCCCCACGGCTCAAAGAACACACTGGTCAAGAACTACCTCCACCTGGCCGAGAAGCACGGCGTCCGCATCACGCCCGAACGGACCGTGATCGACGTCAGGCCGCTCGGGTGCGGTGATGGCAGAGACGGCTACGAGGTCGAAAGCGTGCGCTCAGGAGCATGGTTTGCGAAGGACCGCCGCGTGCATCGAGCCAAGTCTGTTGTTGTCGCTGCCGGCCCGCTGGGTACCAACACCCTGCTGCAGCGCTGCCGGCTCTCCGGCTCGCTTGCACGCATCTCCTCGCGCCTCGGCGAGCTGGTGCGCACCAACAGCGAGGCGATCCTCGCGGTCACCGTGCCAGAGGACTACCGCGAGGAGCTCGTCAAGCGCGTCGCGATCACCTCCAGCATCTATCCGGATGCCAACACCCACATCGAGACCGTCACCTACGGCAACGACGGCGACTCGATGCGGCGCCTCTACACGCTGCTGACCGGCGACGGCACGCGGATGACCCGGCCGCTGAAGCTGCTCGCCCATGCCGCGATGCACCCGGGCCGCTTCTTCACGGTGCTGCGGGCCAAGAACTGGTCGCGCAGGACGATCATCATCCTCGTGATGCAGACGCTCGATAACGCGATGGCGCTGCGTCCCAAACGCGGCCCATTCGGCACCTTCTGGCTGCAGACCGAGCAGGACCCCGAGCGCCCGAACCCGACGTTCATCCCGGTCGCCAACCAGGCCGCCGAATGGTTCGCCAAACGCACCGGCGGGATCGCCCAGAGCTCGGTGATGGAGGCGCTGCTGAACATCCCGACCACCGCCCACATCCTCGGCGGCGCGGTGATCGGCTCAGACCCAAGCCGCGGCGTCGTGGACGCGCGCCAGCATGTCTTTGGCTACGAGAACCTGATGGTCTGCGACGGCTCTGTGATCCCCGCCAACGTGGGCGTGAACCCGAGCCTCACGATCACCGCGCTGGCCGAGCACGCGATGAGCTTCGTGCCGGCGGCGGGACAAGCGGTCGAAGAGCAACTCAGCACCACTGCCTGAGGTATGCTGCCGACCCGGTCCTTTACAAATCTGGTGCTATGGTAAAGGAATGCCGAAGGTCTCCTCCAAGCATCAGGTGACACTTCCAGTCGGGGCCATGCGAAGGGCTGGCCTGCATGCAGGCGACGAGATCACGGTGCGCGCCACGGAGCAGGGAGAGATCATCATCGCCGCGCCGGGTTCCCGCGTACGCCGTCACGCCGGCATCGCCGCCGGCATTTACGAGCCTGGCGAGCTCAACCGACTCCGCGACGAGTGGAACCGCTGATCCTCGACGCGAGCGTCCTGATTGCGCTCCTCGACTCAGCCGACGCTCACCACAACCGTTCGGTTGACGACGTAGAGGCAGCAGACCGCTCCGGCAAGCCGTTGCTCGCCCCCGCTAGCGCATACAGCGAGGCGCTTGTGGCGTTTGCCCGGGCGCAGCGCGTGGATGAAGCGCGTGCAGCGATCGCTGCTATGGGAATAGCCATCACCCCGCTGGATGCACACATAGCCGAGCGAGCAGCGCAACTGCGCGCAAGGCATCAGCGCTTGCGCCTGCCTGACGCGATCGTGCTCGCAACGGCAGACAGGCTGGACGGCCAGCTGCTCACCTACGATCACCGTCTCGCTCAGGTCGCCGCTCCTCCGAAGCGCCCACGCTGAGCGCGCGCCACGGCTTGGGCTAGCGCCCTCCGGCCATAGCCGGCAGGATCACCAGCGTGTCGGAGTCCCCGACCTCTGTCTCCAGCCCGCCGAGCACACGCACGTCCTCGTCGTTGAGGTAGACGTTGACGTAGCGGTTGAGCTGGCCGTCGTCGGAGAAGAGCTGGGTCTTGGTCGCCGGATGGGTGGCGACGAGGTCCTGCAGCACCTCGCCGACGTTGGCGCCCACAGCGGTGACCTCCTTCTCGCCACCGACGGAGTTGCGCAGCACTGGGGGAATCTTGATCGTCGCCATCTGTCCTCTGGGGGTTGTGGGTTCGGTGAATGATTATCAGGACCCGCGGCGCGGGCGGCGACTGGCGCCACAACAGCGCTTGCTAGCGGTTCGCTGGTCAAGCCAGGCAAGGACGCAGTGAGCGTGGCGTACACCGTACGCGAGCGAGCGAGGACGCAGCATGGCGCCGGCGACCGAGTCCCGCCCACCCGCTAGCCGGCGGCGGCGCAGAACGCCTCATAGTCCGGGAAGACGCCCATCTCATCGTCGGTGATCTCAGAAGGCTCGCGCGAGCAGATCGGGCACTCGGGGTCGCGCCTGACCTTCACCTCGGTCAGCGTCGCGCCGAGCGCGTCGTAGAGCAGCAGCCGCCCGATCGCGGGCTCGCCGATGCCGACGATCAGCTTGACAACCTCGGTGGCCTGCAGCAGGCCCATCGTGCCCGGCAGCACGCCGAGCACGCCGTTGGCGCCGCAAGAGGGCGCGAGCTCCGCCGGTGGCGGCTCGCGGAAGAGGCAGCGGTAGCAGGGGCCCTCGTAGGGCTTGAACACCGAGAGCTGCCCGTCGAAGCCGAGGATCGAGGCCGAGACGACGGGGATCTTCAGGCGCACCGTGGCGTCGTTGAGCAGGTAGCGCGTGGGGAAGTTGTCCACGCCGTCGACGATCACGTCGTAGCCCTCGATGATCTCCATGATGTTCTCGGCGCGCAGCCGGACGGGGTACTTGACGACGTTGACGTCTGGGTTCAGCGCCCTGATCGACTCCTCCGCGGAGTCGACCTTCGGCGTGCCGATGCGCTGGTTGTTGTGGATCACCTGGCGCTGCAGGTTGGAGAGGTCGACGACGTCGTCGTCGACGATCCCAAGCGTGCCGACGCCGGCTGCGGCGAGATAGAGCGCGGTCGGCGAGCCGAGGCCACCGGCGCCTAGCAGCAGCACCTTCGCGTCGAGCAGCTTCTGCTGTCCCTCGACGCCGATCTCGGGGATCAGCAGGTGCCGCGAATAGCGGTCGCGCTGCTCGGCGGAGAGCGTCCGCGGGACCTCGACCTCGTAGCCGCGGTCCTTCCAGAGCGTGATCCCGCCGGTCATCGACTTCACGTTCTGGTAGCCGAGGTCGTCTCGCAGTGTGCGAGCGGCGTATGCGGAGCGCACGCCGGAGGCGCAGTAGACGATCACGTTGGCGCTGCGGTCGGGCACGGCGCCCTCGATCCGCTGCTCGAGGTGGCCGCGCGGAATCAGCTTTGCGCCCGGCAGATGCCCGGCGGCCGCCTCTTCGGTTCCGCGCACGTCGACTATCACGACGCCCTCATCGAGAAGCTCCTTGACCTCTGCTGGGTCGATCTCCTCGATCTGGCTCTTGATCTGGCGCAGCAGCTCTGCGCTGGAGGTGCTCATCTGGAAACTCCTGAACGACTGTCGGGATTCATGTACTTCAGAGAGTATAGCGACCCTCCACGCTTGTCCACAGGCCCATCGCCGAGAGCAGGTGGTGTCGATATGTCGCTCTGCAAGGGGGATTTGACGATGACCGTAAAGCGATCAGGCGCGACTGGGGAACGGCTCCCTGATACCCTAGCTCGCAGGTAGGGATTTAGAGATGATGTTCTCAACCAAGGCCGAGTACGGCGTGCGCGTGATGGTGGAGCTAGCCCGCAGGGCCAGCGAATCCGTCGATGGCGACGGGGATCCGGTCATTCCGCTCGCGGAGATCGCAGAGCACGACGGCATGCCGCTTGCCTACCTGGAGCATCTGGTCGCGCGCCTGCGCAAGGCTGGGTTGCTCGACAGCCGCCGGGGAAGCCGCGGCGGCTACATGCTCGCGCGCCCGGCCGACCAGATCACGATGGCCGAAGTCGTCGAGGCGCTGGAGGGCTCGATCGCCCCGATCGAGTGCATTTCGCAGAGCCCCGACGGGACCATCGTCTGCTCACGCGAGTCCGATCCGGCACACGTCTGCCCGACGAAGCTGCTCTGGACGCGCGTGCGTTTGGCGATCGTCAGCACGCTGATGCAGACGACGCTCGCCGACCTGCTGCTTCCCACCCCAGGCGATCGCAAGGAGGACCCGATCGCCACGCTTACATCCGTCTGAGAATCCGAAGGAGATCATGGCCGAGCTGCACATCACCAACCTGCACGTGCGCACCGAGGATCGCGAGATCCTCAAGGGCGTCAACCTCGCGATCGACCGGGGCGAGGTGCACGCCCTGATGGGCCCCAACGGCTCGGGCAAGTCGACGCTCGCCAACACGCTGCTCGGCCACCCCGCCTACGAGATCACCGAGGGCCAGATCGTCTTCAAGGGCCAGGACATCACTGAGGCGCAGCCGCACGATCGCGCCAAGGCCGGCCTCTTCCTCGCCTTCCAGTACCCGGTATCGATCCCCGGCGTCTCGGTCGCCAACTTCCTGCGGATGGCGATGAACGCCAAGCGCGATGAGCCGATCCCGCTCAAGGAGTTCCGCAACCAGCTCCAGCACGCGATCGATCTGCTCGACGTGGACCGCTCCTTCACCTCCCGCCACCTCAACGACGGCTTCTCCGGCGGCGAGAAGAAGCGCGCGGAGATCCTGCAGATGGCGATGCTCGCCCCCGACATCGCAATCCTGGATGAGACCGACTCGGGCCTTGACATCGACGCGCTGCGCACCGTCGCCGAGGGCGTCCAGCGCCTGCACGACGAGCAGGGCCTCGGCGCGCTGATCATCACCCACTACCAGCGCATCCTGCACTACATAAAGCCGCAGTTCGTGCACATCATGCTGGAGGGCCGGATCGTGCTGGAGGGCGGCGTGGAGCTGGTCGAACGGCTCGAGCGTGAAGGCTACGACTCGATCCGTCAGGAGTTCGGCGCGCATGTCTGATCAGGAGTCGGTAGCCGTCAAGCCGGGCCGCCACAAGGAGGCCACTCTGCACGTCGCGCTGGCCCGCGCCGGCGCGGGAGACGGCCGCACGCTGGCGCAGCTGCGCGAGGCGGCGCTGGCAGTCTACGAGTCGCTGGAGCTCCCGGTCTGGCGCCGCTCTGGCTTCTGGAGCACGAGCCTGACCTCGCTCGACCTCGACGCGCTTGAGGTCCGCCATCACGAGCGCGGCCCCCTGCCGGAGATCGTGGCCCAGACGCTGCCGGAGCGCCCGCGCGCAGGGCGGATCGTCCAGCTCGACGGCTCGGTCGTGCATGTCGAGCTGGATCCCGCGCTCGCGGAGCGCGGCGTGGTTCTCTGCCCGCTGGAGCAGGCCGCCGAGGAGCACCCTGAGACCTTTGCGCGGTGGTACAGCAAGCGCCTTACGATCGACCGCAACAAGCTGGAGGCGGCCAACGCAGCCTTCTGGACCGGCGGTGCCTTCCTGCACGTCCCGCAGGGCGTCGTGATCGAGGACCCCTTCGAGATCGTCTATGCGATCGACCGTGCCGGCGTGGCTCAGTACGGGCGCACGCTGATCGTGGGCGAGCGCGGCAGCGACTTCCGCGTCCACGAGTACGACCTCGGTGGCGACTTCGAGGGCCAGGCGCTGCACGCCGGCGCGTTCGAGCTCTACCTGAGCGACGGCGCGCGCTGCCGGCTGGCGCAGGTTCAGGATTGGGGCGCGGGCGAGGTCTACGACGTCTCCACGCGCGTAGTCATAGTCGGCAGGGACGCGTACTGCCACTGGCTGCCCTCGTTGCTCGGCGGGCACCTGGTGCGCCCGCACATGGAGCTTGCGGTCACCGAGCCGGGCGGCGACATGGGCTTTCGGGGCGTCTTCTTCACCGAGAAGGAGGAGCATCTCGATGCCTTCGCGGTGGACCTGCACGAGACCGGACCATCCGGCGGCGACGTGCACTGGCGCGGCGCGGCGACTGGGGCCAGCAGAGCCAGCTTCGAGGGTCTGATCAAGATCGACCCGGGCGCCCAGCAGACCCACACCTACCTGCAGATCCACACAATGATGCTCTCGCCGAAGGCGCGCGTGGACGCGATTCCCTCGGTGCTCGTCTCCGCCGATGACGTCTCCGCCTCCCACGGCGGCACCGTGGGCGAGCTCGACGAGGATGTGATCTTCTACATGCAGAGCCGCGGCCTGGACCGCTCCGCGGCCGTGCGCGTGATTATCGAGGGCTTCTTCGAGCCGCTGCTGGCGGAGCTTGACGACGAGCCGCTGGAAGAGCTGATCCGCGGCAAGCTCGCCCAGAAGCTGGCGGCCGCCAGGCAGGACGTCGAGACCTATGCCGCAAGCCGGTAGCACGCAGCGCCAGCAGGACGAGATCACCGCCGGCGAGGCACTCGCCTCGCTCGGAGTGCGCGAGGACTTTCCGATCCTTGCGCGCAGCTTCGATGGAGCGCCGCTGATCTACCTAGACTCAGCCTCGACGTCCCAGAAGCCCGCCGTCGTGATCGATGCGCTGGCCGAGCACCTGCGGGCGCACAACGCGAACGTCCACCGCGGCGTTTACGCGCTGGCCCAGGAGGCCGACGAGGCCTATGAGAGCGCTCGCGCAAGGATCGCCCAATTCGTCGGCTGGGAGCGCGACACGACGATCTTCGCCAAGAACGTCACTGAGACCATCAACCTAATCGCCTACGCCTGGGGCATGGACAACCTCGGCTCAGGCGACGCCGTGCTGATCACCGAGATGGAGCACCACGCCAACGTGGTTCCCTGGCAGCAGATCTGCAGGCGCACCGGCGCGCAGTTGCGCTATCTGAACGTCGACGAGCGCGGCGAGCTCTCGCTGGCTCAGCTCGCAGACGAGCTTGCAAAGGGCGACGTCAAGCTCGTGTCCTTCACCCACGTCTCAAACGTGCTGGGCACGATCAACCCGGTCGCGGAGATGACTGCCCTGATACGAGAGGCTGGAGCGGTGAGCGTGATCGACGGGGCACAGGCAGTGCCACACATGCCTCTCGACGCGAAGGCGACCGGCGCCGACTTCTACGTCTGGACGGGGCACAAGGCGCTCGGGCCGACCGGCGTGGGTGTGCTGCACGGCCGCCGGGAGATCCTGCAGTCGATGGAGCCGTTCCTGACGGGAGGAGACATGATCTCCTCGGTGGACTTTCAGAGCGCGACCTGGAACGAGCTGCCTTGGAAGTTCGAGGCCGGCACCCCGCCGATCGCCGAGGCCGTCGCCCTGGCCGTAGCGGTCGACTACCTCGCTGGCCTCGGGATGGAGCGGGTACGCGAGCACGAGCTGGAGCTGACGCAGAAGATGCTCGACGAGCTCCAAGGCGTCGAGGGTCTGCAGATCGTCGGCCCGCCGGAGGCGCAGCGCCGTGGCGGCCTGGTGTCCTTCACGATCGAGGGACTTCACCCGCACGACATCGCGGAGCTCGCCAACCGCGAGGGCGTCTGCATCCGTGCCGGGCACCACTGCGCGCAGCCGCTGATGCGGCGCCTCGGCGTGGGCGCGACAGCGCGCGCGAGCGTAGGCGTCTACAGCGAGCCATGGGAGATCGAGGCGCTGGCCGCCGCCCTGCGCAAGGGACGGGAGGTGTTCGGCCTGTGAGCGACGACGACCTCTACCGCGAGCACATCCTCGAGCACTACAAGCGCCCCCACAACTTCGGCGAGCTCGACCCCCACGATCTGGAGGCCTTCGAGCAGAACCCGCTCTGCGGCGACGAGCTGGGCGTCCACATCAGGGTAAGCGACGGCGAGATCGCCGACCTGCGCTTCCACGGCCACGGCTGCGCGATCTCTCAGGCCGCGGCCTCGATCGCCTCCGAGGAGCTGAAGGGCATGCCACTGGATCAGGCCGGCAGCCTCAGCGCCGACTGGATGATCGACCTGCTCGGCATCCCGATCTCCGCCACCCGCCGCAAGTGCGCCCTGCTGAACCTGAAGGTGATGCGCCGGGCGATCACGGGCGATGCGGGATGGCCGACGGGGGCTGAGGGAGGCGCGGGTTAGGCGCCGGTGATCAAGATGGTGGACGCCAACCTCTGGCCAGCGTCGTTTGACCAACCTCGATGATGTAGCCGTCGGGGTCGCGGATGTAGCAGCGGATCTCAGTCTCGTGTTGCTTTGGCGGGGTCAGGAATTGGGCGCCCCGCGCGCTCCACTCGGTGTACACAGCTTGGATGTCCGCAACCCGGATGTTGAGGAAGCTGTTCACCCGATCTGGGTCGGGCTGGCGCTCGAGCGTGACGGTCGGCTTGTCGTCGGTAGGCCCTCCTCCGACGTTGATGATGATCCAACTGTTGGCGAGCGCGACGTACGTCACCTCGTCACCCGCCTCGCCGGAGATGACCGTCTTGCCGCCAAGTACGTCGGTGTAGAAGCGGCGGGAGCGCTCGACATCATCGGAAACGATGAAGTGCGCCACGACCATCTGCTCGTCGATCTTGCTCATCATGACCTCCGTTGTTGGAATTGACTCAATAGTCACGCAATCAGTATCCGGCGCTCTGGCCGCCGTCGATGTGCAAGATCTCGCCGGTCACGAAAGGCGCCGACTCGAGATAAAGGACTCCACCGACCACATCTTCGATCTCGCCCACCCGACCGATGGGGTGTAGAGCGCCCATCCCCGCGTAGGAACTCACGTCGTGAGTCGGCGTTTTGATCACGCCCAAAGAGACGGCATTTACGCGTAGACCACGGGAGGCATACTCAATCGCAAGCGATTTGGTGACTGCAACCAGGCCCCCCTTGGTCAGGGCGGGCAGAGCAGCTGGTCTGCTGCTGTCAGCCTGCTCGGCGAGCGTGGTCGAAACATTGACCACGTGCCCACGGCCCTGGTCGAGCATGTGTTTGATCGTGCGTGTCGTGATGTGAAAGAAGCCCGCGAGGTCGACGGCGACCAGAGCGTTGAAGTCATCGAGGGTGTAGTCCGTGAAGGGCTTGCCAATGTAGATCCCGGCGTTGTTGATCAGGGTGTCGATCCGACCGAAGCACTCGATCGCCGCGTCCACGATGCGCTGCGCGGTATCAGGGTCGGCTATGTCGCCCTCAACGGCAACGATGCCAGAGTCATCTGATGGCCCGATCGATCGAGCAGTCACGATCACGGCATACCCGCGCTCACGGTATGCCTTCGTGAGGCCCGCGCCGATCCCCTGCGAGGCGCCGGTAATGATCGCGACCTTCCCGTTGTTGGGCTCGGGCGAAGAGCTCATTCGACGAGGTAGGTCTCGTAGATCACGCCCGCGGCCCGGCGGCGGTAGACCTTCCTGAGGCGAGGGTCCGGAAGCTGACCGCGCATGGTCATGCTGCTCATGTTGGCACCTGCAGGTCGGTTTCGGTTTCTGGCATCGATCCAGGGTCGTGCGGGTGCCTGGGACGCGGCCGCGGGTTCGGCTTTTCAGCGTTGCCGGACTCGCCGCGCGCCGCGCGGGAGGGCTTGACTTCCGCTCGGATGAGAGGAAAGTGTGTGCGAACTGACGGGAGGCCCTGCGCTCGAAGAACGGCCGGGGTGACCAGGAAAGGGGCTCGTGCCAATTCCCTCCGCAGTGCTGGCTCGCAGCGTCGGCTTTCTCGCCGCCGTCGCCTCCGCTGTGCGGATTGGCGAGCACATGGTGCCGTGTTGCGGCGCAACCAACGGATGGAGGCGACATGAGCAGTGTCGAGGTGAGTAGTGAGAGCGCGGCTGGCACCCCGCCTGTAAAGGCCGGAGAGTTCAAGCTCGAGGTGGTTGTCTTGCCGGTCTCGGATGTCGACCGGGCGAAGAAGTTCTATGAAAGCCTTGGCTGGAGGCTCGACGCCGACGTTGTCCGCGGCGAGGACCTCCGCCTCGTCCAGTTCACGCCACCGGGCTCCGGGTGCTCGATCCAGTTTGGCACGCACATCGCTTCGGGCACGCCCGGTTCGGTCCAGAGCCTGTATCTGAGTGTCACTGACATCGAGGCTGCGCGTGATCAGTTGCTCACGCGCGGTATCGAAGTGGGCGAGGTGTTCCACGAGGGCGCGCTGGGCGCTCGCTTTCACGACCTGGGTCGTGTGCCCGGGCCGGCGCCCGACCGTGACACCTACGGCTCATTCCTGGCCTTCAGTGATCCAGACGGGAATGGCTGGCTGCTCCAGGAGATCACCGCGCGTCTGCCGGGTCGCTGAGGAGCTGCCGACATGAGCAGCGACTATGACGTGATCGTGCTCGGCGGCGGCTCGCCGGGCGAGCACTGTGCGAGCGCTCTGGCGGAGGGCGGTCTGCGCGTGGCGGTCGTGGAGCGTGAGCTCGTGGGAGGGGAGTGCTCCTACTGGGCTTGCATTCCCTCGAAGACGCTGCTGCGACCGGGCGAGGCGGTCCATGGGGCGCGCGATGCCGCCGCGACCGCGGAAGTGGATGTGCAGGCGGCGCTTGCCTGGCGTGACTTCATGGTCTCCGACTACTCCGACGCCGGTCAGGAGCGCTTTCTTGCCGATCACGGCATCGAGCTGCTGCGCGGCAGTGGGCGGCTCGCCGGCCCTGGGGTCGTGGAGGTCGACGGTGCGCGCCACACCGCAGACCACGTCGTCCTCGCCAACGGCGCCGATCCGGTCGTGCCGCCCGTGCCGGGCTTGCGCGAGCTCGACGGCGTTTGGACCAACCGCGAGGTGACCTCCATGAAGGCCATTCCGCGCCGTCTGCTGATCCTCGGTGGCGGGCCGGTCGGCGTGGAGATGGCGCAAGCCGTTCGGCGCCTCGGCGGCGAGGTGGCGGTGATCGACATGGCCGAGCACGTGCTCGGGCGGGAGCCCGCGCCGCTCGGTGAGGCGCTCGGCGAGGTTCTGCGCAGTGAAGGCATCGAGCTTGTCCTGTCCGCGAACGCGAGCGCCGCACGACGCGAGGGCAAGGACTACGTCGTCGAGATCGACGACGGACGCGAGCTGCGCGGCGAGAAGCTGCTGCTCGCCACCGGCCGGCGTCCGCGGGTGCTCGGGCTCGGCCTGGAGACCGTCGGCGTCGAGGCCGACGCACACGGAGTTCCGGTCGACGCGCACCTGCGGGCGGCGGCGAACCTGTGGGCAATCGGCGACGTGAACGGCCAGTGGCCGCTTACCCATGTCGGCAAGTACGAGGGCGAGGTGGTCGCCGCGAACATCCTCGGCGAGCCGCGAAAGGCCAACTACGAGGCTGTTCCCCGGGTCGTCTACACCGACCCGCAAGCAGCGGCGGTGGGCGCCTCCGCCGACCGTTTCAGCGCGATGGTCCCACTGTCGGAGGTGTCGAAGATCGCGACCTACACGCGCGAGTACGCCAGCAGCAACGGCTTCCTGACGCTACTCAGCAACGGCGAGCGACTGACGGGCGCCTACGCGCTCGGCCCCGAGGCGGGCGAGTGGCTGCAGCAGGCAACGCTCGCGATCCATGCCCACATCCCACTCGACGTCCTCACCGACACGATCCAGCCATTCCCGACGTTCTCAGAGATCTACGTCGCCGCGCTGAAGACGCTCCGCGGGGAGATCGCGGCAACGTCCAAGGCGCTCGGCGCGGGACCACCGATGGCGAGCTGACGGAGGGAGAGACGCTGAGATTCACTCGGGCTCCCCGGCGGCCGTACTCGACAGCCACTGAGGCGGGGTCCAGTCGCCCTCTGGGTCCGTGGTTTGCCCCACCTCGATCAGATGACCGTCGGGATCGCGGATGTAGCAACGTATCTCGTACTGGTGCTGCTTCGGCGGCGTCAGGAATTGAGCACCACGAGCGCTCCATGCGGCGTACACGGCCTCGATGTCCTTGACCCGGATATTGAGGAAGCTGCTGACCCGGTCGAGGTCGCGTGGCGTCTCCAGAGTGACCGAGGGCTTGTCGTCGGTCGGGCCTCCGCCCCGATTGATGACGATCCAGCTGTTGGCGAGCGCGACGTTGGTCGGTTCTCCTGAGCGTTCCAACGTGCCGCCGAGCACATCAGTGTAAAAGTGCCGAGAACGCTCAACGTCGTCCGAGACGATGAAGTGGGTCAGCATGATTCCCTCTGTGGGCGGTCCTGCTTCGGCCATCTGCCACCTCCACTTGTTGGGACTCATACCCCCTTACGGGCGGGTTTGCAGCCGATATGTGATGATCGGAGACTCTACCTCGTTCCATGGCAGGGCCATAGGCCACCACGTTTGATCCGATGGCCCTGCCTTCAGTCGCAACGTGTCAAGTTCCGTCTCGACCGGGGATGCAGCAAAGCTGCGCCGCGCCACTGGCGAGCAGCCCGCCGTCCGTATCCCAGACCCGCCCGCTCACGCCCATCAGTCCGTGTGCCGCAACCGCACATTCCTGCTCTATGAGCAGCCACTCGCAGGCCGGGTTGAAGTGGTGCAGCCAGACGCTCGTGTCGAGGTTGGGCGCCAGATACTGCCAGGAGCGGTAGCGCTGATAGGCGGCGGGAAAGCCAAACGTGTCGAGCAGGATTAGCGAGCGCGCAGCGTCGAGGTAGGGATCCTCGAAGCAGGCGACCGGCCGAAACCGCGTCCACTCGCGGACCGTCGGCGCGCTTGCATCCTGCTCTGCAGCCCGCACAGGACGCCGCTCGACGTTCTCCCAGAAGCGAAAGGCTGGCTGGCCCTCCCGAGGCACGTACTCGAACGGCTCGATGTCCTCCGGCGCGGGCACGTCTGGCATCTTCGGATGCTGGTGCTCGTAGCCGGGCGCGTCGGCCGCTGTCTTCACCAGCGCGTGCAGCACCGCGCGGCCTTCCTGGCTCATCGAAACCGAGAGCGACTCCGCCCGCCGTCCATGCTTGAGCGCGAGCACTTCCAGCTCCACCGGGCCAAATGCCGGCGAGCTCAGGAAATGGCAGTAGAAGCTGCGCGGCCGACCGATCTTGGCCACCTCACCCGCGGCACGCAGGCAGATCGCGGCTAGATAACCGCCGTTGGGACCCCAGATCTCCCACTGATCGGAAAGCGTCGCCGAATAACGGCCATCCTCGCCCTCGATCCGGGTGGCATCTGCGAGGCTGGTGGCCATCGGCGCGCACGTTAGCGAGCAGGCGACCGGCGACGTACCGTGGCTCTCCTACTGACAGGCGGCATGTCAATGGCCGGTGGGCTCAGAAGTCATCGCGCACCTCGCCCCCATGACCACGGACAGCGACCCGATACAATTCCTACCCCACAGCTAGGATTCGCAAGGCAACCGCAGCAAGGAGCCTCATGGCCACAGTCGACCGCACGAAGATCACCAAGCCAAGCCCGATCGTCGAGGACGATCAGGGGCAGCTGCGCGCCAAGCAAGGCATCTCCCGCGAGGTCGTTCAGGAGCTCTCGAAGATCAAGAAAGAGCCGACCTGGATGGCCGAGAAGCGACTGAAGTCGCTGGAGATCTTTGAGCGCAAGCCGACTCCGACCTGGGGCGTGGACCTCTCCGGCCTCAACCTCGACGAGCTCGTGCTCTACTCGCCACCCACGGCTGGCCGCTTCAACAGCTGGGACGACGTTCCGGAGGAGATGAAGAAGACCTACGAGGACCTCGGCATCCCCCAGGCCGAGCGCGAGCACCTCGCGGGCGTCGTCGGCGTCTGGCGCCAGGAGCCCGTCTACGAGGGCCTCAAGGAAGAGTACGCCAAGCTCGGAATCCTCTTCTGCTCGATGGACACGGCGATCAGCGAGTACCCGGAGCTGGTCCAGAAGTACTTCATGAACAAGTGCGTCCCCGCCCAGGACAACAAGTTCTCCGCCTTGCATGGCGCGGTCTGGTCGGGCGGCTCCTTCCTGTACGTGCCCAAGGGCGTGAAGGTCGATCTGCCGCTGCAGGCCTACTTCCGCATGGAGGGCGCCGGCGAGGGCACCTTCGAGCACACCCTGATCGTGGCCGACGAGGGCTCCGACGTCAACTACATCGAGGGCTGCACCGCCCAGACCTACTCGGTCAACTCGATGCACTCCGCCGTCGTTGAGATCTTCGTCCACGAGGGCGCCAAAGCCCGCTACACGACCGTCCAGAACTGGAGCAAGGACGTCTACAACCTCAACACCAAGCGCGCGGTCGTGGACGCCGAGGGCACGGTGGAGTGGGTCGGCGGCTCGATGGGCGCCAAGTACGTGATGCTCTACCCCGGCTCCTACCTGATGGGCGAGCATGCGCGCGCCGATCACCTCAACGTCGGCGTCGCCTCCGGCGAGGTCCACAAGGACACCGGCGCAAAGGTCGTGCATCTCGCCCCGAACACGACCTCCAACATCCTTGCCAAGTCGATCTCCAAGGACGGCGGCGTGATGGGCTACCGCGGCCTGGTGAAGATGGGCCCGCACTCGCAGGGCAGTAAGGCTCGCGTCCAGTGCGACGGCCTGATGATGGACGGCCGCTCGCGCTCTGACACCTGGCCCGACATCCAGATCCAGAACCCGAACGTGACCGTCGCCCACGAGGCGACCGTAGGGCGCATCTCCGACGACCAGCTCTTCTATATGGGCTCGCGCGGCTTCACCGAGGACGAGGCCGCGGCGATGATCGTCAACGGCTTCATCGAGCCGGTGACCAAGGAGCTGCCGATGGAGTATGCCGTCGAGCTCAACCGGCTGATACAGCTGGAGATGGTCGGCTCAATCGGCTGAGGAACGCGATCCGCTGCGCCTGACTGCGTCCTCAGTCGCTCGCGTACAAAGTACGCCATGCTCCTTGCGTCCTAGTCAGACTTGCGCCTCGCGCCCCTCAGGGGCGCAGTGCACAGACAGATGAAGGCACCCGTAGACACGATCGCAGCGCCGCCGTTCCCACCGCAACTGCGGTGGATCAACGTGCCCGCCAAGCGCCTGCGTATGGAGCAGCTGGCCGGCAGGCCGTTCCTGGTCGAGTTCTGGGACTTCTGCAGACCCAACTCAATCCGGACCCTGCCCTACATCAAGGGCTGGCACGTGCGGTACTCACACGACGGCGAGGGGCTTGCGGTGATCGGCGTCCACTCCCCCGGCTTTGAAGCCTCGCGCCCGCGCGAGGCCGTGATCGAGGCGGTGCAGAGGCTGGGGATCGAGTATCCGGTGCTGATCGACACCGCGCTGGAGACCTGGCGCGAGTACGAGAACCTCGGATGGCCGGCCCGATATCTCTTCAACGGGCAGGGCACGCTCTACGACTACCACTACGGCGAGGGTGCCTACGAAGAAACCGAGCTCGCGATCCAGGATCTGCTCGGACCTGGTGCGGAGCGGCCGGAGCCGATTGCTCCGATGCGCCCCGAGGACGTGCCCGAGGCCGAGTTGGCCCCTCAGACCGAGGACCAGGATGGCCCCTACAGCGGCCCCTACGAAGCGGGCGGGGTCTGGGCGGTGGTCAGCGGCAAAGGCATCCTGACGGTCAACGGCGGCCCACAACAGGGCGGCAGCGAGCTGGTCGTCGAGCAGGTCGGCGCATACCCGCTGATCGAGCACGAGCGCCACACCGCCGGAGTCGTGACCGTCGAAGCAGGCGAGGGCGTCCGCTGCCTGGCAACCTGCTTCACGCCAGGAATCGGCTAGCACAAGCCCGCACTGCGGGCTTGTGCTTCCGCGCTGCCCCCGCCGCCGCCGAGCCGCTAATCGATACTGCCGACCAGCTGCCCGCGCGAGCTCCCCACAAGCAGCCGCAGCAGCCGCGGAGGCTGCGTCAGATCGTCCTCCACCACCACGCAAGACCCCGGCCAGTAGGGGTTATCGCTGTCTTCTTGGCCGAGGAAGCCGGCGCTGTATGTCCACGAGCCGGTGTTGATCAGCCTCGCGCCGAGCCGGCCCCGCCACTCCTGCAGATCGTCGCCGGGCAGCGGGCCCGCCCGATGGGTGTGGCCAAATACCACGTGCGCATCGCCAAGCTGCAGAGCGGCAGCGACCTCGCCCATCGCAACCAGCGCAGTGCGTCGCAGTTCCGAAGCCGAGATGTTGGCCTGCAACGGACCGAGGCCGAGCCGGTTCAGGGTCGCCACGGCCAGCGGGAAGCCGCGCCTGACTGCGCTGCTTCGCAGACCGGCGCCAAGCCCGGGCGCGAGCATGCTGCGGCGCATCTGAGCCACCGCACGCGAGCGGCTACCACCATTTTCGGAGGCCGAGCCGGCGGAGGATCGACCGCGACCAGAGCTGCCATGGAGCATCCGCCACATGCGCACAGTCGCGGTGCCGTTGAGCGCGGACCTCGTCTGCCCCTGAGCCGCCACGGCATCAATCCAGGCATAGATCGGAGCCGTCACAGCCTCGTAGTCCTCCACGCCGGCCAGCGCGGCCTGGGGACGATCCACCATCTTGCCCATCAATGAGACCGCGACGCGCTCCAATGTGGGGATGGCGATGTGAGCGTCGAGGTAGTGCCCGTGGATCGCGTATACGTCCTCGCGAACCCAAAGCCCCGGGCAGGCAACCTCGACATGAGCCGGGGCCGCCCATTCGGCGAGCCGTGCGGCCATCGGCGAAGCCTGATCGGGCGCGATCCGCTGCTCCAGGCCAAGCGGGGCCGGATCCTGATCTTCGCTTCGCCGCTGAGAGAAGCCGTCGATCAGCGCGTGGTCGTGGTTTCCATAGACGATCACGATCTCCCTGTCTGCCATCTTCTCCCCCAGCGCCCGCAAGAATGGCCGCGCCGCATGCAGAGCCACATGCGGCGGGCCATGGCGCAGCTCGAGCACGTCGCCGAGCAGCACAAGCCTCTGCACATCGGAGAGCGCTGCCAGTAGCGCCTCCTGAGCGTGGCGCGTTCGCAACACGTCGGCGCGCGAAGCGCTGCCGAAGTGCAGGTCAGAGACGATCAGCGTTCTCATCGCCGGTGCAGGACGACGCCGGAGATCGCCGCGATGCCCACCACGCTCAGGCGGCGGCGAGCGCTTCGCGAATCTGCTTGGGCAGCATGAAGCGCACGTCCTCGCGGACCACGTCGACCTCGGAGATGTCGCTCACGCCCCGGTCGCGGAAGAGCTGGACGAGGTCCTGAACGAGGTGCTCGGGCGCGCTCGCTCCCGAGGAGATGCCGACCACGCGCTTGCCTTGCAGCCACTCCTCATGCACCTGCCCCGCGTTGTCGATCAGGTATGCCTCGGTGCCGCAGTCGTTTGCCACCTCGACCAGGCGCACGGAGTTGGAGGAGTTGCGTGAACCGACCACGAGCATCAGGTCGCATTCGCCGGCCATCTGGCGCACCGCAGCCTGCCGATTGGTGGTCGCGTAGCAGATGTCATCCGTTTTGGGCCCGGTGATGTTGGGGAACCGCTCCTTCAGCGCAGCGATGATCGAAGCGGTTTCCCCGACGGACAGAGTCGTCTGCGTGATGAACGCCACCCGGTTTGGATCGGGAACATCGAGCTCCGCGACGTCCTGCTCGCTCTCGACCAGCACGATCTGGTCGGGCGCCTCGCCCATCGTGCCTTCGACCTCCTCGTGGCCATCGTGGCCGACGAGCACGATCGTGTAGCCCTGCTCGGCGAACTTGCGCGCCTCGACGTGGACCTTCGTGACCAGCGGACAGGTGGCATCGATCGTCCGTAGCTCGCGCTGCGCGGCGTTTGCACGCACGCTGGGCGCCACCCCGTGGGCGGAGAAGACGGTGTTCGCCCCGTGCGGGATCTCGGTCTCCTCCTCGACGAAGATCGCGCCCTTCTCGCGCAGCTCTTCCACGACATGCTTGTTGTGGACGATCTCCTTGCGCACGTAGACAGGCGCGCCGTAGAGCGCAAGCGCGCGTTCAACGGTCTGCACCGCCCTGTCGACGCCGGCGCAGTAGCCGCGGGGGGCGGCGAGCAGCAGCTTTTGCACGGTGCTCGTCACTACACCCATTGTACGGCTCCTTTGTACGCTTGAGTGCATGCCTCAACGGCATCTCGACAGGCTGACCGCAATCGACGCCTCCTTCCTGCATCAGGAGGGCCCCGACTCGCACATGCACGTCGGCGGGCTGACGATCATCGAAGGACCGCCGCCGCCGGTCGAGGACCTGCTCGAGCAGATCCGCCAGCGGCTGCATCTGGTGCCCCGTTACAGGCAGAAGCTCGCACACACCGCGCTTGACAGCGGCCGGCCGGTATGGGTGGACGACCCCAACTTCAACCCGGAGTACCACGTGCGCCACACCGCGCTGCCTGCGCCAGGGCAGTGGCAGCAGCTGCGCGAGCTGACAGCGCGGATCTTCTCGCAGGCGCTGGACCGCAGCAAGCCGCTGTGGGAGATGTGGCTGATCGAGGGACTGCACGATGGCCGCTTCGCGCTGATCTCCAAGAACCATCACGCCCTGATCGATGGCATCTCCGGGATCGATCTGGCGACCGTGCTGTTCGACCTTTCCCCTGAGCCGCCCCCGATCAAGCATTCCGGGCGCCCCTGGCAGCCGCATGCGGAGCCGAGCACCACAGAGCTGGTGGCGATCGGCGCCCGCGGAGCGGCGCGCGCCGCGGCCGAGGTCGTGGGCGGCACGCTCGACGCGCTCACACACCCCGACCATGCGATCTCCCGCAGCCGCGAAGCGGCTGAGGGCATCGGCGAGCTGATCTGGGCAGCTCTGAACCCCGCGCCGAGTACCCCGTTCAACGTGCCGATCGGCCCCCACCGCCGGGTTGTCGGGGTGACCGCGAGACTCGAGGACTTCAAGCTCGTCAAGAATGCCTTTGGCGGCACCGTCAACGACATCGTGCTCTCAGTGGTGACGGGCGCGCTGCGCTCGTTCCTGATATCGCGCGGCCACCGGACCGAGGGTTTGGAGCTGCGCGCGCTGGTGCCGGTGTCGGTCAGGGCCGCCGATGAGCGCGGCCATCTCGGCAACAGGATCGCCGCGATGCGGGGGCCGCTGCCCGTCTACATCGCCGACCCGGTGGAGCGCCTGCGCTTCGTCAGCCACGCAATGGCGGGCCTGAAGGAGAGCAAGCAGGCGCTCGGAGCCGAAATGATCGCCAACGTCCAGAACTTCGCGCCGCCGACGATCCTCGCCCAGGCATCGCGGCTGAACTTCTCCACGCGCCTGTTCAACCTGATCGTGACCAACGTGCCGGGCCCTCAGTTCCCGCTCTACGTGCTCGGCCGCGAGATGCTGCACGCCTACCCGATCGCCTTCCTGCCAGAGAACCACGCGCTCGCCGTGGCGATCATGTCCTACAACGGCGAGATGAACTTCGGCCTGCTGGGCGACTTCGACGCGCTGCCGGACATCGACTCAATCGGCGAGCACATCTCGCTGGAGCTCTCAGCGCTGCTGGCGCTGGCCGCGGAGGCGAGCGGGGCCGCGGTGTCCGCTTAGAGCAGGCGCTCTCTTAGAACCCGAGCGCGAACTTCGCGTCCTCGGTCATCTTCTCAGGCGACCAGGCCGGCGTGAAGACCATCTTGCATTCGACGCTTTCCACGCCTTCGAGCTCGCCGACGAACTCTTCCATCTGTTCGGTGACGTGGGGACCGATCGGGCAGGCCGGGGTGGTGAGCGTGAAGGTGACCTCCACGTCTCCCCCGTCGACCTCGACACCGTAGATGAGGCCCAGCTCGACGAAGTCGAGGCCAAGCTCGGGGTCGATCACGTTTGACAGGGCCTCCAGCACGTCGTCGGCAGTAAGGCTCGGCGACCCCTGTTCCAGCTGCGGTTCATCGGGCATCGCACCAGTGTAGTCCTCGGCGCCTAGCTCAGGCGAGCTATGGCCTTGGGCCTATGGGATCAGGCCGCCAGCCTTCATCTTCGCGAACGCTCTCCGGTGGGCATTGATCACCTCGTCCACCATCTGCTCTGTGTGGCTGGTGCTGACGAAGCCCAGGTGCACTGGAGCCGCCATCAGCACTCCCTCGGCAAGCAGATGGCCGGCCAGGACCCGACCAAGGACAGCGTGGTCGGCCGACTGCTCACGCACACTTCGCGGCGGGACCTCAGCGCCCAGATGCAACCCCCATATCGAGCCGGTCCCTGCGACGCTGCCCCGGACGCGAGCGTCCCGCAGCGCTTCGACCAGCCCGCTGCGCATGCGCTCACCGAGTGCATCGAGACGCTCGAATGCTCTCGAGCCCGAAAGCAGCACATCGATCTGCGCCTTGCCGGCAACCATTGTGACGGGGTTGGCCGAAAATGTGCCCGCTAGCAGAACCTGCTCGCCAGATGCGTTTGGTTGGATCAGGTCGAGGAGCTTGGCGCGCCCAGCCAGAGCGCCTGCAGGGAAGCCCCCGCCGATCACCTTGCCGAGCGTCGTAAGATCGGCCTCTACCCCCAGCTTGCCGGCGACTCCGTCCGCGCCCAGGCGAAAGCCTGTGATCACCTCGTCACAGATGAGCAGCACGTTCGCCTCTTCGCACACGAGCTGTAGCTGCTGCGACCACTCCCTGTCGGCTACCAGACCTCCTGCACTGCCCTGTACACCCTCGAAGATCACGCAGGCGAGCTCCTCCGCGTGCTCGCGAATCAGGTCGAGGGCAGCCGTATGGTTGAACGGCAACGACAAGACGATGTCCTGCATCGCCGTCGGAATCCCAAGCGAGTCCGGAACGGCCTCGGGGCGCTGCACTGGACCAGCATGATGGGAAAAGCTGTGCAGCAGATGGTCGTGCCAGCCATGCCAGCCGCCCTCGAACTTGGCGATCTTCGCCTTTCCAGTCGCAGCGCGAGCGACTCGCAACGCGGCCAGCGTCGCCTCGGTGCCAGAGTTGAAGAAGACCAGACTCTCCGCCCCACGAACGTTTCCGACGATCACCTCCGCGAGCGCACGCTCATGCACCGTGGCAGTCCCGAAATGCGTTCCCTGCGCGAGCTGGCGTTCGGCCGCTTCGATCACCGCGGGCGGACGGTGACCTAGCACCATCGTGCCGAAGCCAAGCAGGCAGTCGATGTATCTGCGCCCGTCGACATCCCAGACAAACGGTCCCTCGCCACGTTCGATATAGATCGGCACCGGCCAGAAGAAGCGGGCACGCGTAAAGCCGCCTGGCACAGGAGAGCTTGCGGCCTCCTGAGCGCTCATGGGCAGCAACGCCCGCACCTCGGCTTCTACACGCACAATCGATGCCTCCTGAGCCCGCCCGCCGGCGCCCGACGCGTGATCGGTCGCCACGATCGATGAGCTGGTGTTAGACACGAAGCCTCCGTGAGATGTCGATGTGTGTGAGAGGGATCAGCAGACGTCTGCTGAGCAGTCATCATACATCTATAGGCGCCGCGGACCACCGGCCAGACACCACGCTAAAGACGGCGCCCCCAGCGCACGTCTGCCGGAGGCTCCAATGACGGTGGAGCCAGTGGCCTGGCGGCCGATCAGCGCAGGCCCGGAGGCCTGCGACGACGCAAATGGAACTCGAAGTGATCGGGTAGCAACCAGGCCCTGCTGAGATTCACAACGCGCCCTTCGGAGGTGCGCGTGTGCTCCTTCAGATAGAGCGCCGCAGCGCCATGCGACACCGACAGTTGGCGAGCGAGCGCTGCGTCGAGTGCCACCGGCATCAGCTTGCAGTCCGCATACTCGACGCCAACCTCTGCGTGGGCAAGCAATACATCGAGCACCGAGCCCTTGAACTCCTGCTTCACAACCTCAAACGGCAGCACCCCCGCCGGCAGATCATCGACGATCCGCCCGACCCTCTTGCCCCGATAGAGCTTGTTCCGCGCAATCGTGAGCAGCGGCGTGCCGACCGCGACGGCGAACTCTTCTGCCATCTCTGCGCCGACAGACGCTTCCGTGATCTCGACGTCGGTCGTGCCGATGCGCGCATTGCTGGCTCGCGCGAAGTTCTCGAAGGAGCGTAGCTCTTCGAGCCCCGAATGGATCGTGTCTCCACCCGGCAGCACAGTCGAGCCGAACCCATGTCGCACGCTGACTATGCCCGCCTCCTGCAAACTGCGAATCGCCGAGCGAACAGTCACGCGCGATACTCCATAGTGCTCGCAAAGCTCGGTCTCTGAAGGCAGCCGTTCTCCCGCCGCGACACGGCCAGTGCGGATGTAATCCTCCACGACGGCGTCGCGCACCTCATCCGCCAGCCGTCCCCGACGTAGATGGCGATGTCCCAGCGCAGGAGGAGCAGGAATCTGGCGAGCCATAGGGCCAATGATCGCACGACATACGACGATTGTCGAGTCGCCTGTCGTCCGATGAGATTGCAACTGGGCCTCGCATCCCAAAGACCATCCCGCGCAGATTTCATCGCCCTGCTGCCGGCGCGAGTCACGCCTGCTGCCCGCTCGCATCGAGCCAGGCCGTAAATATACGCTTGACAGTTGTCCTACAACCACGTATTCTTGACTCGAGGCTGCACATCGCAGAGCCGACGACGCGGGTCGACGCCCCTAGTTGCGGACCACCGTGCGGAATCCCGAGCATGCCAACACCCTGGGAGGGGAAGAGTGAAAACGCGCAACGCAGTTCAACGACCACGACCACGCCTGCGGCAGTGTCCGCAAAGAGCTCATATGCCGGGCCTCCGGCATATGAACCGCTGCGCACTCAGAAGCGTGGTGCTGGTAGTCGCACTCCTGACGCTGCCGCTCCTGGCTGCGGCATGCGGCGGCGGCAAGGGCTCGTCGACCACAGCGGCAAGCACAGGAGCAGCAGGATCGTCGACGACCTACCCCGAACTCCGTTGGGGCGTTCAATCTTTCGCGGGCCGACTCAACTACTACGATAACTACTCGGCGTCTTCGGAGGAGTCACTGGTTGCACAGACATTGGTCGAAATGGAACCCAATGGCTTCATCAAGAAGGACGGATACCTGGCAAGCAACGAACAGACAAATCCAACCACATATGTCTACCACCTCAAATCTGGCATAAAGTTTTCCGACGGCAAACCTCTTACAACCGCCGATGTCGTCTTCTCGTTGAAGCAACATTGGCTGGGCAAGGAATCCGGGTGGACGCCCTATTGGACCGATGTGTCTTCGATATCCGCGTCGAACGGCGCGACCGTGGTCGTAAAGCTCAAGCGACCAGAGGCAGTATGGCAGCAGGTTATGAGCTTCAACAGCCAGATCATCGAGAAGGCGCAGGCTGAAAGGGCAGGAGAAAAGGAGCTTGGAGCCCCTGGCCACATGTTGATCGGCACCGGGCCATGGAGGTTTGCGAGCTACACGCCGGAAACGCGTATCGTGCTGCTGTCCAATCCATATTGGACCGGACCGGCGAGGCCCACATCCAAGATCACTATCTCACTCTTCAAGAATGAAACATCGCTGTCCTTGGCACTGAGATCAGGTGCAATCGATGGCACGTGGGGCTATCTCACACCAAAAGTCTTTGCGAACATTCCGAGCACCAAGCAACTCATAGCTCCAGGAGTCAGCGTCACCACTTTCGCCATGAACACAAAGCAGCCGCCGTTCAACGATGTTCATGTGCGCCGAGCGATTGCCTATGCAACCAACGCACAAGGAATAATCAAAGCTCTCTTCCCCAGCGGTGATGCGGAAGAAGATGTTTCGATTGTGCCGCGGACCCTGTTCACCGATCTCGGGTCGGCCAGCCAGCAGAGTGAAGTGATCAGCAAACTGCCCCAATACAACTACGACCTTGCCGCAGCACGGCGTGAATTGGCCAAGTCAGCGTATCCACATGGCTTTACCACAGCAATAGAGGCAAACAACGGACAGACGAACCTTGGGCTGATCGCCCAGGTGCTGTCTTCCAGCCTCGCGAAGATCGGAATCACAGCGAAGATCGACGAGTACCCGCCCTCGAGCGAACCTGAATATGTCGGGAGCAAGGTCAAGATATTCATCTTCGAAGACTTCCCCGGGTACGTGGACCCAGAAGGAATGATGCAATTCCTGCTTTTCCCCAATCCTTCGCCCCAGGTGCTGGCGAACGCCGCCTATTACACGAATAACGAAGTATTGCGTCTAATGAAAGAGAACATCGAAAACGACAACCCTGTTACGAGGCTGCATCTGATCGGCAAGGCGCTGACGATCGTCGGAGAAGCTACGCCATACAGGCCACTTTATACACACAAGACCTTTGGCACCCTGGCTGAAAGATACGTGTTCCCCACCTTCTCCAATTGGACCATGTGGTTTTTGCCGTGGGCGCTGGACGTCAGGCTCGCGCGCTAGATACGCCGATGGCTGGGTGTGCACAGATGATGATGTATGAGCAAGTCGTGATGGCTCTTGGGGCTGATCTGGCGACCGATCTATATCTTCCATCAGATGCCGCGAAGACGCGGCTGCCCACTCTGTTGTTGCGTACCCCATATGGACGACGTGACCTTCCTCAGCGCATTCAGGAACTCAACATCCTGAATGCGCATGAGGAGGGCTTTGCAGTCGCCTTCCAGGACGTTCGTGGATGCGGAGACTCGACAGGCGTCTTCGACGCCAAGCGCAGCGATGGAGCCGACGGCGCACGCAGCATCGAATGGATTCGACAGCAGGGTTGGAGTGACGGCAACGTCGCGACGATCGGCGCCTCGTTTGGAAGCATGGTCCAGTTCTTGACGGCCCAACAACAGCCGCCAGGGCTGAGAGCAATCGCGCCGATGATGGGCGGCTCCGAGCGCGATCTGTGGATCGCCGGCGGAGCCATGAGGCTTGGCGGCATCACGGCGTGGGTGGCAGGGTATATCACCCAGGGACCACTCAGCCGGGCTGCCAGGCCAGATGAGCGCAATGCATTGGAAGACTACCTGGCTGCCTCGCCGCTGGAGCGCTTGCACATGTTGTTAACACCAGGATCGCATGTACGCGCGACGACCAAGGCGCTGGGGGCATGGTTCACAGACGACCCCGAGGAGCCATTCTGGACCCGAGTCGCCATCCCGGGCGAGGTGGCGCTGCCTTCGATCCATCTCAGTGGATGGTACGACGTCTGCCTGGACACGACTGTCGACGCATACGACCGTATGAGGGAGAACGACGAGAGCCACGCACACGAGCTAATCATCGGCCCGTGGCCCCATGCCTTTCCCTCCCATGACGGCTCCGTCGAGTGTAATTGCAATGGTGCCTTTCCTATCCATGGGGACGATCCAGTCGACGCCGAACGTCGCATCCTGCGGTTCCTGCGCGATGCAATCAATGGGCGCGACCGTGCACCCGAGGATGCGGTGCGCGTGTTTGTGCTTGGCGCCAACGCATGGAGGAGCCATAGCAGCTGGCCCCCGCCGGATGCACACCGTGTGCAGTGGCTGCTTTGCAAGACGGCTCTAGGTGGCTGCGGATCAGGTGGTCTCATAAGGATCGCGCCAGGCGAGGCTGCTTGTGTGACATATAGATACGATCCGAGGGACCCTGTCCCCACCGCGGGAGGCGCCACATGCATTATGGGTCGCTACGGGCCACATGACGTCTCCAAGCTGCATCTGAGATCCGACGTCCTGCTGTTTGCGAGCGAGCCGATGGAGCAGGATATGGAACTAGCGGGCAGAGTCTCGGCTGTACTTGCCGTTGATTCCTCTGCGGTGGACACCGACTTCGTCGCGCGGCTGATAGTCCTAAGGCCCAACGGAGAAGCAATCCCACTGTGTCACGGCTACTGGAGTGGCCGACTCACCAACCTACCGATGGTGTCAAGGACAGCGCGGGCTCGCCATTGCTCGATCGCGATGGGCCACACCTGCATGCGAGTCTGCGCTGGAGACCGGTTGGGGCTGCAGGTGACGTCGAGCGACTACCCGGAGATATACCCCAATGCGAACACTGGCCATCGGGTACGTGACGGAGTGCTCATGCACACGGCGATCGCTGATCAGACCGTGGTTGTCGGCGGCATCAGCGGCTCGATGCTCTGCGTAGACGTTCGCCCAGCCCACTAGCACATCCCAACGAGAGTAGAGGTGGACCTATGAGAAAGGCCCAGCTAACCGCGAAGACGCCACAGCGATCCCACCCAGCAGGCCATGACGCCCCGCGCTACTGGTGGGATTCGCTGATTGCTGCTGCTCACTACGTAGACGAAGTCCACGCCCATGCGGTACAAGAGTGCAAAGAGCCTTTGTACTCTATTCCTGGGGCCGCACAGACAGCGGGCGTATCGATCGTCTGCCCCGATGACCTTCACCCCGTCGGGCGAAAGCGCGACCATCGTCTGCGATCCGGCAACATTCAGCCGCTGTTGGACGCAGCGGCCGAGTTCAATCGTAGGGGCATGACCCTAGTGATCGAGGACGCGTTGCGCTCCTTCGAGTGGCAAAAGGAGGCGGCGCTCAGCGATCACATCATCGATTGGTTTGCGCGCATGGCTGTGCTCGGGCATCCCGCGGTATCCGATCGGGAGGTGGAACGCGGACTCTCGGGTATCATCGCGCCCACGCCGCAGGCGGCTGGTCACATGGCAGGGGCAGCCGTAGATGTGTCCGTGAGACTCGCCGATGGCTGCGACTTCGACCGTGGAGGCCGATATCTGGACCTCTCGGAGCGCATGTCAATGGGCTCCCCATTCATCTCCTCGGAGCAGCGCGAGGCGCGGCAGCTCGTCACCTCGATCATGGAAACGCACGGCTTCTACCCTTACCGCTTCGAGTTCTGGCATTACAGTCGCGGCGATGCACACGCCGCGATAGCGAGCGGATCAACCGAGCCCGCGCGCTACGGTCCAGTCGAGTTCGACACCACTGGGACGGTCAAGCCTGTGCAAGACAGACTTGAGCGTCTCAACGACACGCAGTTGCTAACGAAGCGCGTCCGCGCCGCGATGACGCGAATCGCACAGGAGTAGTCGTACAGCCGGACAAGGATGCCGCCCAAGACAGCGGACCCTGAGGTCAGTTGTCGTTGCCCAGCCGATCCCAAATATAGAGCTCCACACACTCACTGGCCAGCTCGACCAAGCGGGGACGCGAGAGCCTTGGCAGCACCGTGTCGAGCGCGTGCTCCTCGGCCACGCCGGCGTCCATCGCCTCCTCGCCGTTGAAGCCGGCGGCGATCTTCAGTGCCTCGCGGCGGTTCTCGCCGAGGCTCGGGAACACGCCGACGAGGAACTCCAGGTTGGGCACGGGATGGCCTACGTCGAGGGAGGCATGCCAGGCAGCGAGCAGATGCAGATCGTCCTCACCGAGGTTTGCGATCGCCTTTGCATAGTGGAGTCCGAGCTCCTGCTCAGGGATGTCGTCCACCCAGGAGCGGACAACCTCACCGAGCAGCTGCCGGCGTGCCTCGCGGCCGATCGACTCGGCTATGACCCTGATGGCGTTTTGGGGCTCGATGAAGCAGAGCGGCATGACGACTCCCTCGCTGCTTGGCGCGGATGTAGCTTTGAACCGTCGGTCTGCACAGACTCTAAGCGGCGCGGTGGACGGCACTTTTCGCCGTCACGATCCCGCTAGAGGCCGAGTGCGAGCTCGGTCTGCGAGGCGGCGTCCAGGTCGGACATCTCCTCCGAGAAGCCAAGGGTGGCGCGCTGAGAGACATGCCAATTGAAGAGCGCCAGGTCGAGCGCGGCCAATGGCACGCCTGCCGCTTCTGCAAGCAGCTTCGCCCGCCGCTCGAGCAGCAGCGGGTCCCCGATGCCGAACACGCGCTTGGCGGCGGCCAGCACCTGATCGCCCTCCTCGGCCCTCCCGACGCCTGTTGCACGACCTGAGACAGCAGCCGCCAGGTGCAGCGAATCGGCAGTCATCTGGTACAGGCCGAGGCTGCCGAGGATCACCAGCAGCTCGTAGCGTCCAAAGCGCGGAAAGCCAGGCAGAGAGAGTCGCTCGAAGACGCGCTGGAACCGACGCTCGGGGCTCCAGGAGTCCTCTCCAGCGAGGGCGCTGCGCTGCGATCCCGCTCGCCGCGCCCACGCCAGATAGGCGCGCAACGTAGCCGCGCCGCGTCCCGGCTCGTGGCAGGTCCGCGGCCCGAGCGGCAGCACATCGAGATCCTCGTCACTGACGGTCGGCGCCTGATCCAACGAAGGCGCCCTGGAGATCCCCGCGAAGGGCTCGTCGCCATCCAGTGGGCAAAGATAGGCGATCAGGAAGCAAAGCCAGCTGGCCTGCTCCAGCTCGCCACCGCGGCCAAGCTCGGCCGCCAACGCGTAGGCGCCGGACGGCTGCTGCGCAAGCGCCCGCAGCCGCCCGGCCGCAAAGTCGATCTCCTGGGCGAGATGGCGCGCATCCAGCGAGGAACGCAAGCCCGGCACGAGCTCACACTCGTACCCGTCGTCGACTCCACGCCGGCGCCCGTCGACGTACACCTTCACATCCGTTGCACGCAGACGTCTAGTGCGGCTGCCGCTTGCGGTACCGGATCCGGTGGAGCGTCGCTGCGCGTCGCTGCCGCGCGACGTACTCCCCCCGCGACGCTCCTGCAAGTGACCGGGCAGCGTCTTGCTGCAGATCGGGCACCGCTCGATGAACCTGTTGTGTCGGCAGAAAGTGGGCATCAGGCAATGGCTGCGGCCAGCGGCGCGATCGGCAGCGGGTAGCCCTGGAGCCGCGCGCGCTCCGCCCCCCCGCGCGCCTCGTCGGCCAGCTCCACCATGTGGTTTGAGAAGTCGACCTGGATCGTGTGGCGCTTGGAGGGCAGGTAGCGGCGGCGCTGGTGGGCGATCATCGCATCCATGTCCCTGCGCATCTGCGTGGCGTCCGGCAGCGCGTAGGCGCCGAGCAGGTGGTCGGCGACGATCTGGCTCTGAGCCTCGGCGATCGGCATGATCGCGCCCCACGGCTGCACGAATCCGATGAAGTACAGCCCGGCCGGCTCGACGGGAAATATCCGCTTGTAGAGGACGAGCTCGTTCTCGGCAACGTCGATCAGCCCATCGTCGAAGAAGGGGAAGCTGATCTTGTAGCCGGTGCAGTAGACGATCAGGTCGGCCTGCTCTTGCGTGCCATCGCTGTAGCGGACTGTGTCGCCGCGCAGCTCAGAGATCTCCGGCCTGACCTCGATCGCGCCGTGGGCGAGCCGGTCGAGGATGCGCGAGGAGACGGTGGGGTGGGTCCGGCCGAGCCTGTGGTCTGGCAGGGGCAGGCCGTAGCGGTCCATCGGGCCGACAGTGAGCCTCAGCACCGGCTGCAGGCCGCGCAGCATCCAGGTGAACGGCATCCGGGTGGGTCGCACGCCGGCGTCCAGCGGCTTGCCGAGGATGTACTTGGGCACGACATGAACGCCTTTGCGGGCCACCAGCCGCGTGGATGCGGCGTGATAGGAGGCGTCGACGGCGATATCCATCGCGGAGTTGCCCATCCCCACCACGACCACGCGACGGCCAGCCAACTGCGATGGATCAGTGTAGTGGTGGGAGTGCATCACATCTCCCGAGAACTCGCCCGAAATCGGCGGTTCGGGCCAGCGCGGGTCCCAGTGGTGACCGTTGGCGACGATCAGCGCGTCATACAGACGCTGCTCCCCGTCATCGAGCGTGATCTGCCAGCGGCGCTCGCCGTTGAGCTGTGCCCGCTCGACGCCCCGCTCGAAGGTGATCTTCTCCCGCAGGCCGAAGTGGTCTACGTATTGGTCGAAATAGCGCGCGATCTGGTCGTGCCGCGGGAAGTCCGGATAGGAGCTCGGCATCGGCAGGTCGGCGTACTCCATGCGTTCGCGCGAAGTGTTGATGTGCAGTGTGGAGTAGGAGGAGGACATCCCGTTGCGGTTGCCCAGCACCCAGTTGCCACCGACGCGATCGGACTTCTCGAAGCAGTCGAAAGGCAGGCCGCGGTCGTGCAGCGCCTTTACCGCCGTTATGCCCGAGGAGCCGGCGCCGATCACGCATGCCCGCGGAAGGTCCATCAGATCAGCCCGCGGAGATCCCGGGCCCAACATGCTGTGGCGGACCGTCGGGGCCTTCGTCGGCGTCGGCGTGGCCGGCCAGTCCGTCATCCGCAGGCCCGCCCGCACCGCCGGCGCCAAGGCCGGAGAGATAGCGATCGACCATCCGCGCGCACTGGCGTCCCTCGTTGATCGCCCACACGATCAACGACTGGCCGCGACGCGCGTCGCCGGCCGCGAAGACACCGTCCACGGAGGTTGTGTAGGGCTTGACGGCCTTGACGTTGCTGCGCTGGTCCCGCTCCACACCCAGCTGCTCCAGCAGGTGCTGTTCGGGGCCCAGGAAGCCCATCGCGAGCAGCACAAGCTGCGCCGGCAGCTCGCGCTCCGTGCCGAGCACGGGAGCAAACGGTGGAGCGTCCTGCGCGGCAGCGATCCGCATCGTGCCAACCTCTCCGTCTGTCCCGGGCAGGAAGCTGGTCGTCGCTGCCGAGTAGTCCTGCTCTCCGAGCCCCGTCTGCAGCGCCTCTTCCATCGCATAGCTGCGCCTGTACTTCAGCGGCCACAGCGGCCAGGGCGTGCGGTCGTCCGGACGGTGGTCCGGGGGCAACGGCAACAGCTCGAGCTGGACGATCGAGGCGGCGCCCTCGCGCAGCGAATTGCCCACGCAGTCGGCGCCCGTGTCCCCCCCACCAATCACCACGACGTGCTTGCCCGCAGCGGTGATCTGCGGCAGGCTCTGAGGGGCCACCGCGGTGGGCTGCGGACCATGCTGAGCGGCCACGAAGCGGTTGCGCTGGTACAGATAGTCCATCGCAAAATGGACCCCGGGCAGGTCGCGCCCCGGCACGGGCAGGTCGCGCGGCACGCGCGCGCCGGTGGCAAGCACGATCGCGTCGAAGCGCTCGCGCAGCTCCTGCACGTCGATGTCGCGTCCCACCTCCACGCCACAGCGCAGCTCCACGCCCTCGTCGACGAGCTGCCGCACGCGCCGCTCCACGATCTGCTTCTCGATCTTGAAGTCGGGCACGCCGAAGCGCACCAGCCCACCGGCCGCCTCGTCGCGCTCGAACAGCACGACGGCGTGACCCGCGCGACGCAGCTGCTGTGCTGCGGCCATCCCAGCCGGGCCAGAGCCGACAACCGCGACGCTGCGGCCGGTCTCCTTGCGCGGCGGCTGCGGGCCCACCCAGCCCTCCATGAACGCGCGGTCGATGATCGCGTGCTCGATCTGCTTGATCGTTACCGACTCGCCCTCGCGGATCTCCAGCACGCAAGCGGCCTCGCATGGCGCTGGGCAAAGCCGACCCGTGAAGTCGGGGAAGTTGTTGGTGGCGTGCAGCTGGTCGATCGCCTCCCGCCACCGCCCGCGATAGACCAGATCGTTCCAATCCGGGATCAGATTGCCCAGCGGACAGCCGTTGTGGCAGAACGGCACGCCGCATTCCATGCAGCGCGCGCCCTGGTCACGCAGCTCGCCTTCGGGGCGCTCCTGCACGAACTCCTGGTAGTCATGGAGCCGCTGCTCGGGATCCCGGTAGAGGATGCCGTGACGCTCGATCTGGAGGAAGCCGCCGATCTTGCCCATCAGGGACGACGCTCCTGCTCGGCTTCGCCCAGCTCAACCTGAGCGCTGTCCCTCACTCCAAGCGAGGGCTCAGAGACGCCGCCGTTGCTGGGTGCGTGGGCGGCCGCCTGGGCTGCGAGATCGCGTTGCGCCCGTTGGGCCAGCACCCGCTTGTAGTCGTGCGGCATCACCTTCACGAAGGCGCCCTCGGGGATCAGCTGCTCCCACTGAGCCAGTATGCGGGCGGCCACCGGCGAGCCCGTGCGCTGCCGGTGCTCATCGATCAGCTCCCGCAGCTCCTGCGCGTCCGCCTCCGCAAGCGCTTCAAAGCCGACCATCCCCATGTTGCAGCGATCCTTGAAGGTCCCGTCCTCATCGAGCACGTAGGCGACGCCGCCGCTCATGCCGGCGGCGAAGTTGAGGCCCGTGGAGCCGAGCACCACGACCCGGCCGCCGGTCATGTACTCACAGCCGTGATCGCCGACGCCCTCCACGACCGCGCTGGCTCCGGAGTTGCGCACGCCGAAGCGCTCGCCCGCCAGGCCGCGGAAGAAGGCTCGGCCGCCGGTGGCGCCATAGAGCACGGTGTTTCCGACGATCACGTTCTCCTCGGCGATGAACGACTCGTCCATGCCCTCGCGGGGCCGCACGGCCAGCACGCCGCCGGAGAGCCCCTTGCCCGCGTAGTCGTTGGCGTCCCCGGCGAGCGTGAAGGTCACGCCCGGTGCAAGCCAGCCGCCAAAGGTCTGGCCCGCGGAGCCCTCGAAGTCCACCATGATCGTGTCGCTCGGCAGCCCCTGCGCGCCGTGACCGCGCGCGACATGGCTTGAGAGGATGCCTCCGACGCAGCGGTTGAGGTTGCGGATCGGCGTCTGGATGTGCACGGGCTCGCCACGCTCGATCGCGGGCTGGGCTTGCTGCACGAGCTCCCAGTCCAGGGCATCCTTGAGCACCGCCGGGGGCGGTTCGATCCGCCGCCGCGGCGCATCGCTGGGCAGCTCGACGTGCTTGAGGATGTGAGTGAGATCGACGCCGCGCGCCTTCCAGTGCTCGATCGCCTCGCGCGCCTGAAGCAGGTCCACACGCCCTGTAGCTTCATCCAAAGACCTCAGCCCGAGCGAGGCGAGGATCTCGCGCACTTCCTGCGCCACGAAGAAGAAGAAGTTGATGACGTGCTCAGGGGTGCCCTTGTAGCGCTTGCGCAGCTCCGGATCCTGAGTGGCGATCCCCACCGGGCAGGTATTGAGGTGGCAGGCGCGCATCATGATGCAGCCGGTCGCGATCAGAGGCGCGGTGGAGAAGCCCATCTCGTCCGCGCCGAGCATCGCAGCGATCACGACGTCGCGGCCGGTCTTGATCTGACCATCGGTCTGCACCACGATCCGCGAGCGCAGGTCGTTCAGCACCAGCGTCTGCTGGGTCTCGGCAAGGCCGATCTCCCACGGCACGCCTGCGGCCTGGATCGAGGACAGCGGCGAGGCGCCGGTGCCACCGTCGTGTCCTGAGATCAGGACACGGTCGGCGTTGGCCTTGGAGACGCCCGCGGCGATCGTGCCCACGCCGACCTCGGAGACAAGCTTGACCGAGACCTGCGCGGTCGGGTTTGAGCAGCGCAGATCGTAGATCAACTGCTTGAGATCCTCGATCGAGTAGATGTCGTGGTGCGGCGGCGGGGAGATCAGCCCCACACCGGGCGTGGTGTGTCTGATCGAGCCGATGTACTCGTCGACCTTGTGGCCGGGCAGCTGGCCACCCTCACCGGGCTTTGCGCCCTGGGCCATCTTGATCTGCAGCTCATCCGCGTTGACCAGGTAGTGGATCGTCACGCCGAAGCGCCCGGAGGCAACCTGCTTGATCGCCGAACGGCGCCTGTCGCCATTGGGGTCGGGCATGAAGCGCGAAGGGTCCTCGCCGCCCTCGCCGGTGTTGGAGCGGCCGCCGAGCCGGTTCATCGCGATCGCAAGCGTCTCGTGCGCCTCGCGCGAGATCGAGCCAAGGCTCATCGCGCCGGTGCAGAAGCGGCGCACGATCTCCTGAGCCGGCTCCACCTGCTCCAGCGGCATCGGCCCCCTGCCCCGCTCGGGCTCGCGGAACGTCAGCAGGCCGCGCAGCGTCGCCTTGGCCGCGGCGTCCTCGTTGACCGCCTTGGCGTACTCCTGATACTTGCCATACGCGTCGCTTGCGCGGATCGCGTCAAGCGCCTGCGGATCGCCCGCAAGCGCTTTGGGCACCTCCCCGTTGGCGGAGCGCACCGCGTGCTGTATGAGCGCGATCGTCTCGGGGTTCCACATGTGGTGCTCGCCGTCGCGCCGCCAGGCGTAGATGCCACCCACCGGCAGCAGTTCGTCATGTGGCGCCGGATAGGCGCGCGCATGGCGCTCCAGCGCCTCCTGCGCGAGCACCTCGATGCCCACTCCGCCGATGCGCGAGGCAGTGCCGGTGAAATGCCTGTCGATCAGGGCGCGCTCCAGGCCGACCGCCTCGAAGATCTGCGCCCCGCAGTAGGACTGGATCGTGGAGATGCCCATCTTGGAGATCGTCTTCAGCAGCCCCTTGCCGATCGCCTTGACGACGTTGTCCGCCGCCAGCTTGGGGTTCAGCTCGCCGCCATCGATCGCCTTGATCTTGCCTTCAAAGACAAGCGCGTCGAGGCTCTCCAGCATCAGATAGGGGTTGATCGCGCTGGCGCCGTAGCCGATCAGCGTCGCGAAGTGGTGTACCTCGCGCGGCTCGCCGGACTCCAGGATGATCCCGGCACGCAGGCGCGTGCCCTCCCGCACGAGATGGTGGTGGACCGCGGCGACAGCCAGCAGCGAGGGGACCGGCACGCGGTTTGGCCCGATCAGCCGGTCGGAGAGCACGATGATGTTCACGCCTTCGGCGATCGCCTCATGCGCTTCGCTGCAGATCCGCGCGATCGCCTTCTCCATCCCCTGCGCGCCCTGCCCTGCGGGCTCCTCACCGGCCCACCATGTGATGTCGATCGTGCGCGCGGCGAAGACCTCGTGGGAGACGTGGCGCAGCGTCTCCAGCTCCCGGTTTAGCAGGATCGGCTGCTCCAGCACGAGCTGGTGGGCGTGCTCTGGCGTCTGCGCGAACAGGTTGAGCTCGGTGCCGAGCGTCGTTGAGAGGCTCATCACGATTTCCTCGCGGATCGGGTCGATCGGCGGGTTTGTCACCTGCGCGAAGAGCTGCTTGAAGTAGGAGAACAGCGGCGGTGCCTGGTCGGAGAGCACCGCCAGCGAGAGGTCGTTGCCCATCGAGCCGACCGGCTCGGTGGCCTCCTTGGCCATCGGCTCCAGCAGCACGCGCAGATCCTCCTGGGTGTAGCCGAAGGCGCGTTGGCGAGAAGTGAGCTTCTGGTCTGAGATCGTCACCTGATCGGAGGGCGCAAGCTCCGCGAAGGGCACCGCACAGCGCGCATACCACTCTCCGTATGGCTTCTGGGTGGCGATCTGATGCTTGATCTCGCCGTCTTGCACGATCTTGCCCTGCTGTAGGTCGACGAAGAAGAGCTTGCCCGGCTGCAGGCGACCGAAGCGGACGATCTCCGATGGCTCCAGGTCGAGCAGACCGGACTCGGAGCCAAGCACGACGTGCCCATCCTTGGTCAGCACCCAGCGGCCCGGGCGCAGGCCGTTGCGGTCCAGCGTGGCGCCAATCACCCTACCGTCAGTGAAGGCCACGGCCGCAGGGCCGTCCCAGGGCTCCATCAGGCAGGAATGGTAGGCGTAGAAGCCCTTTAGCTCCTGCGGCAGATCGTCACGGCCCCGGTATGCCTCGGGGATCATCATCATCGCTGCGTGCGGCAGCGAGCGGCCGGCGAGCAGCAGCAGCTCGATCACGTTGTCGAAGGTCGCCGAGTCCGAGTTGCCCGGCGCCACGACCGGCAGGATCTTCTTCAGGTCCTCGCCGAAGAGCTCGCTTTGCAGCTCGCTCTCGCGAGCGCGCATCCAGTTGATGTTGCCCATCAGAGTGTTGATCTCGCCGTTGTGGCAGATCACCCGGTACGGATGGGCCAGCTCCCAGCTGGGGAAGGTGTTGGTCGAGAAGCGAGAGTGCACCAGAGCGAGCGAGCTCTTGCAACGCTCATCGCCGAGATCCGGGTAGAAGCTGGCCAGCTGGAAGCTGATCAACATCCCCTTGTAATTGATCGTGCGTGAGGAGCTCGAGGCGACGTAGAGCCCATCCCCCTGCTCTGAGAGCTCGCAGATGCGGCGGATCACGTAGAGCTTGCGCTCGAATGCATCCTGGTCCTCGGCCTCCCGCGCGCCTGCGCCGACGAACAGCTGACGGATCTCGGGCCGTGCGCGGCCCGCGACCTGGCCGGCATGGTCTGGATCCACGGGAACATCGCGCCAACCGATCACGCGCTGGCCCTCTACGCGGACCGTCTGCTCCAGCAGGGCCTCCAGGCGCGCGCGCGAGGGCGCGTCCCTAGGCAGGAAGCACATCATCACGCCGTAGCGACCGGGAGACGGCAGCTCGAACTCGACCACCGCCCGCAGCAGCTCGTCGGGCATCTGCATGAGGATGCCCGCGCCATCGCCTGTGCGGGGATCGGCCCCTGCCGCGCCGCGGTGCTCGAGGTTCTCAAGCGCCGCGATCGCCATCGCAACCACCTCGTGGGTCGCCTTGTTGTCCAGGCGGGCGACCATGCCGACGCCACACGCGTCGTGCTCGAAGCGAGGGTCGTAAAGTCCGACGGCCGTCGGCGGCTGCATGTTCTTGGAGTTCATTGCGGTGCTCCCTGGCGGCTTGCTGCGCACGAGGGCTTCGGAGGTACGCCAGTACGTCAAGCTGACCGTGTGCTGACACGGGCAGGCGTCGACCCCAGGCGGAGCCTGAAAGCCTAGCAGTGCACGGGGCTCGCGAAGCGGATATCGCGCATGCCCGGCGACTGGACGAAGATCGCAGGCGCAGGGGGTCCCACTCGCGTATCCTGGCAGCTAGATGGGACCGGGACGCGGACCCGGCAGGACTCCAGGATCGGCGCCAAGCCGCCGCGGGAGCCCTTCTAGCCGTTGCCCAGAGGTCGGCTTCTACGTGTGAAAACCCCTCATCCGGGGGACCATGATCACCAGGGCAACGCCATGTCCCCAACTGCACAGGCAATAAACGTCGAAACACACGACATCGAGCTCGCCCTGCCGGCGCGAGCCGAGAACGTGGCGATCGTGCGCCACGCCTTCGGCGCGCTCGGAGAGGCATACGAGCTCACCGAGCAGATGCTCTCCGATCTGCGGCTTGCTGTCACCGAGGCGTGCACCAACGTAGTGCTCCACGCCTATCCGGAAGATGCCGAGGGCCCGCTGGAAGTGAGCGCAAGCATCGCCGAGGACCAGCTGACGGTGGTCGTCCGCGACCACGGCAGAGGGATAACGCCGCGTCCTGACAGCCCCGGCCTCGGGCTGGGGCTGCCGCTGATCGCCTCGCTCGCGGACACGGTCCAGCTGGGCCGCGACGAGGCCGGTCACACGGAGGTGAGGATGGGCTTCTCACTGCGCCGCCTCGGCGAGTCGCCCTCCGGGGGCCAGGAGTGAACGGGTCCGGTGCTGGCGAGAGAGAGATCGACTCCTCCGCCGCCAACTCCGCGTTCCTGCGCGTGGGCGCAGGAACGTTGGCGGGCCCGCTGCTGACCCGGGTGGTGGGGATGATGCTGGCCCGCGCCGAATGTCCGGTCGACCGACTCGATGACGCGATGCTGATCTGCGACGCGCTGGGAGCGCATGCCTGTGCGCAGAGCGCCGATGGTCACATCGAGTTCACTGTTCACACCCGCAGCGGCAGCATGGAGCTGCGGGTCGGTGCGCTGGCGGCGGGCGGTGCGCAGCGGCTGATCCAGGCGACCTCGCTTCCCGGCGTAGGAGCCGTGCTGGAGCCGATCGCCGACCAGGTACGCGTAGAGAAGTCCGCGACAGGGCCCAGCGATGAACTGGTCCTGGATCTCGGCTTCGGCCGACGCGCCTCCCAGGCCTCACCCAACGGCAATCGCAGCGCCCCCGGCGAGCCCGCTGCGGGCGGGCCAGCCGATCAGTCCTCGCCCGACTGAGCGCCCTCGTCCTCGAGGCCCGCTCTCAGCCGGCTGAGAGCCTGCCTGATCAGCCGAGAGACCTGCATCTGAGAGACGCCGATGCGGGAGCCGATCTCCGCTTGCGTGAGACCTTCGGTAAAGCGCAGGCGCAGAACCAGTCGCTCCCGCGCGGATATGCGGGCGAGCAGTGGCTCCAGCGTGGCACGATCCTCCGCACGCTCGAAGCCGCTCTCGTTGCTTCCCAGCGAATCGGCCAGCGTCTCTCCCGATTCCTCGTCCTGGCGAGGTCCGCGCGGTGCATCCAGCGAGCCGGCATGGTAAGCGCCGGCCGCCTCCATCGCGTCCAGGACACGCTCCTCGCTAACACCCACGGCCTGCGCGATCTCGCTCACGGCCGGTGATCTGCCGGTGTCCGCCGAGAGCGCGCTCACCACCTGGTCGATCCGCAGCGCGAGCTCCTGCAGATCGCGCGGCACCCGCACCGACCAGGTGCGATCGCGGAAATGGCGCTTGAGCTCACCGAGGATGGTCGGCACGGCGTAGCTCGAGAACAGGATCTCGCGCCCAGCGTCGAAGCGGTCGACAGCCTTGATCAATCCCAGCGAAGCGACCTGCACGAGGTCGTCCATCGGCTCCTCGGTGCGCTGGTAGCGCCTTGCAAGCCTGCGCGCCAGCGGCAGGTAACGCTCGATCAGCGCCTCGCGCGCACGCTGGTCGCCATCCGTATGCATGCGCGCAAACAGCGCGGCATCCGAGGGGCCCTCGCTCTGGTGGGCCGCCGGCACACGATCGCCGCGCAGGAAATGGCCAAGCCCCTCTCGTGAATCGGACGTCATCCCGCTCCTAACCTTTGCCTCAGGCGCCCCCTCAAGCCGGGAAGCGAGGGCACCGACAAGAGGGTCGCAGATATTGAGCCGGCACTAGCTGTTGCGCCCGCCGGTGGCAGTATGCGACGGGCGCTCGCCAAGCGTCGCGCTCTGCGGCCAGGAGCAGAGCCCGCCGCGGCCCGGACAGCTGCCGCACAACCCCCTGTGCGGCGCGTCGCTGACGGCAAAGCCCCGTTCGCGCGCCGCCCGCACACGATCGCGCAGCCTCGCTTCCAGGTCATCGAGCTGACTTGCCGCAAACCGCGCCGCGACCGGCTCCTGGGGCCGATGCAGATACCAGTGCACGACCTCGACGGCGGCGGCGCCGTCGCGCAAGGCCGCAAGCGCGTATGTCAGACGCTGCAGTTCGTAGTCGTCTGCAACCAGAGCCTGGATGTCCTGGTCCTGGGAGACCGTGCCGGTCTTGTAGTCGATCACGAGACGAGCGCCGTCACGCTCGGTCGCGATCGCGTCGAAGACCCCCGTGATCGACGTCTCGCCGTCGCTCAGCGCAAAGCAGAAGGGCTGCTCGGTGCGCACCGAGCGGGCGCGCGCGAGCCTGCGCCCAAGCGGCGTCTCGCGCAGGCCGGCCAGCATGCTCGCGATCTCCCGGCATGCGCTTGCGTCGACCTGCACGCCCATCTGCGCGGCCGCCGCCAGCACCTCCTCGTGCCCCGGGTCGCGAGCGCCGCTGAAGTCGAGCCGCTCCATCATGCGGTGTGTGAGGGCGCCGACCGTGCGAGCGCGATCGGGCATCGATCGCGGCGAGGGCGCCGACCTCGTGGCCGGCGGCCGCTGGGAGAGCCGCAACACCCGTTCGAGGTAGTACCTGTATCCGCAGCGCTCCAGCTCGCTGAGCGCGGTGTAGCTGAGGGCGGCGCCCACCTCCGGCTGGTGGGGGCGGACGATATAGCGGGTGTGCGCTCGGGCGCTAGCCGCGTCCTGCGCCGCGACAGGGGCCTGCGCCTGCCCATTCTCCACCAGCAGGTCCTTGCGGTCGGATGCCTGCGGCGCAACAGGCGGCCGAGCTTCCACTGGCAGGACAGGCTCTAAGAGCGGTGTGCTGAGCGCAAGCGCCGGCCGCCCCCGCTCGGCATCTGTGGCCGCGGCGCCCGCGAGCCGCGCGGGGAGACCCTCGATCAGGGCCGGCGCGATCCAGGCGATCGGAGGGCACCCTGGCACATCCTCGGGCCAGCGCTCAAAGCTCGCGGCGCCGCTCAACAACAGTATCTCGCGCGCACGGGTCATCGCCACGTAGAGGATCCTGTCCTCCTCCTGCCCTTCGGCGAGCCCCCGCTCAGCAAGCAGCGGCGCGTAGTCGAAGGCCGGCTGCGGAGCGCCGCCGTCCAGGCGAGCGATGCGCAGGCCGGCGCGCTGGTCGTCCAGCAGCAGATACGGGCCTTCGCGTCCGTTTCCGCTGCGACCGAGATCGGCAACTACGACCACCGGGAACTCCAGTCCCTTGGCAGCATGAATGCTCATCAGCCGGACCGCCTGACCATCGCTCGGCGGCGCCTGGCCGCCCACCGCGGCCCGCGTCTGCGCAAGATGCGCAAGGTGGTCCAGGAAGCCGCGCAGATCTCGCCCTTCCAGCGATTCAAAGTCTGCGGCCAAGCGTTGGAGCGCATCGATGCTCGTCCGCTCATGCTGCGCCACGCCTGGCTCACGCCCGGCAACCAGGCGCACGAGCGCGGGCAGCGTCCGTTCGGACGCGGTGCGACGACCCTCGGCAAAGCGCCCGTGGAAGCCGCTCAGGCGCAGGCGATCCTCTTGTGAGAGCCGATCCAGACCGCCGGGCGTCTCGAGCGCCTGGCAGATCGCCTGCCACAGGCCGCCGCGCTCCTGCCTGGCCAAGCGCGCAAGCTGCCAGAGCCCGCTTGCCGAGAGCCCGACGCGCGGACCGGCGAGCACGCCATGCAGGGCAAGCTCGTCGAGCGGGTTTGCGAGCGCGCGCAGGCCGCAGATCGCATCCTGCACCTCGATCGTCTCCCACAGGGCGGCGCTCGCGCTGGTGCTCGCAAGCCCAATGGCGCGCAGCGCCCTCTCATAGAGAGAGAGGTCGGTCATCGAGCGCAGCAGCAGCGCGACGTCTCCAGGCTGAGCGCGACCGTCGTCCACCAGCTGCCTGATCCGCCTGGCTATCAGGCGGGCTTCGGCCTGACGCCATGCGGGCGCGCTGGGGAGCCCATCGAGCTCCGGGGCCGCCGTGGCCCGGTCCTGCTCCCATCCGCGCGTGTCGGTGAGCATGACCTCCACCGCCGGTTCGGCGCCAGGAGCCGGCTCGCGCGCAGGCGTCAGCTCGGTGAAGCGCTCGCCGAACCGCCGCGTGAAGGCGGCGTTGACCGCATCGATGATGGCCGGGCGGCTGCGGAAGTTGCGCGTGAGGGCAAGGCTTGCTCCCCTGCCAGCGAGCTCGGTCTCCCGCCGGCGGAAGACCTCGACCTCGGCGTGGCGAAAGCCGTAGATGGACTGCCACTCATCGCCGACTGTGAACAGATTCTCACCCTCGATCGCACTCAGCAGCGCAAGCTGACGCCTGTTGGTGTCCTGAAACTCGTCGACCATCAGCATGTCGAACCGCTCCATCCACCTTCGCCGCAGCGGCGGCTGCTGCAACAGCGCCAGGGCGTAGAGCTCCAGATCGTCGAAGTCGAGGGCTGCGTGTGCGCGCTTGCGCTGCTCGTAGGCCTCCCCGTACTCCGTAAGCAGGTCGCCGAGCAACGTGTACGCCGCAAGCGCATCTGGTGGGCCTTCGGCGGGCGGTGTCGGCAGCGCCGGTCGCAGCTGGCCCCGGCTGCGCAGCTCCGCGTAGGCGGCGCCCACGATCTGCCGCAGACGGTCCGGCCCGTAGGCGGCAGCCGCGTCCAGCCTTGCCGTGTCCAGGCGGGCCACCACCACAGCCAGCGCGTCGGTGAACGCCGCAGCGCGGATGCGTGTGGCGCTCGCCTCCTCGAGGATCGTGAAGCTCGGTGCGACCCCCGCCCCGAACGGATCGACGCGCAGCAGACGCGCGCAGAAGCCGTGGATCGTGCCGATCGAGGCTGCCTCGGTGTCCCGCGCCTGCTCGCGGGCGTCGAGGCTCTGCAGCCGAGCGCGGATGCGCTCCTTGAGCTCCCAGGCGGCGAGCTCGGTGAAGGTGATCGCAAGGATCCGCGCGGGGTCGATCCCGTCGTCGATCACCGCTCTGACGTAGCGCTCCACAAGCACCGAGGTCTTGCCGCTGCCCGCCGCGGCGGCAAGCAGCATCGACCCGGCGCGCCGGGATGCGGCGCTCTCCTGCTCGGGGGTGAGCGCCTGGCGCTCCTCGGCGGCGCTGGGCACGCCGGCGTCTGCGTCGGGGTTCAGCAGGCGCATCGGCAGATCGTCGGGTGAAGGCAGCCACCGCCGTAGCCGCAACTGGCCGGTCTTGCCTGAATCTGCGCCGACTTGGCCTGAAGAGCGGCCTGTAGGGCACTCTCACAAGCGCTTGCCACGAGCTCATCCATCTGCTCGCGATCGAAGCTGTCCGTGCGCACGCAGGAGAGCTCGATGCCGCAGTCCCCGGCGAGCACTCCACGGGCGCGCAGATCGCCACCGGACAGCGGCTGGTAGAGCCCGCCGACGACATCCAGGCCGAGCAGCTCGGAGGCGGCACGCATGTAGAGGGCCATCTGGAAGCGCCCCTCCTGCACCCATCTAGCACCGGAGTGCCCGCTGCCGGTGCGCCCGCTCTTGTAGTCGTAGACGATCGCCTGCCCGCCGAGACCGACGTCGATGCGATCGATGCGGCCCCGCAGCAGCACCCCGCCGGCGAGCTTGAGCGGCGGCAGGCTCTCGGGCTGGTCGGGAAATCCGAACGAGAGCTCCAAGTGGGTCGGCTCCAGCGGGCTGTCCTGCTCGGCGGCGTGCTGCAGGTAGCGTTCGAGGTCGGCTTGCAACCGGCGGCGGGCTGTGGGCGCCCGCTCCTGGGCGACCGTGAGCGGCAGCTCCTGCTCGCGGCGGCCAAGCGCCTGCTCCAGCAACGCCCTTGCAGCCGGCAGGCTCGAAGGCGAGATCCTCGCCGACCCACGCGCGACGCGCAGCCCCTCCAGCACGTCCCCGAGCACGGCATGGGCCAGCGAGCCGCGCGCGCGGGGCTCGGGCTCAGGCTCCAGGTCCTGCGCTCCCAGCAGACGCTCGATGAACCAGCTCACCGGGCACGCCGCCCACCGCTCCAGCGAGGAGGCCGACCAGAGCTCGCGCTCGGCCAGGTCGAGCAGCAAGTCCCGATCGAGCTCCCCCGCGGCGCTGACCCCCGGCGGCGGCACTGCCTTCACGCCCACCGCGAGCGCCGGCTGATCCTCCAGGCGATCGCGCTGCAGATCCCCACCGAACAGGTCGCACACGTCGTCGAGGAACAGAGATGGCGCGCCGGCCGAGCCGTCCTGCCGGTTCTCGTGCCAGCTCAGATAGAGCCGCTCCTGGGGACGCGAGACCGTCGCATAGAGCAGGTAGCGCTCGGCGGCGAGCGCGTCCTGGCGCCGGCCGAGCCGTGGCCCGCAGATGGTCGCGATGCGAGCGCGCATCTCCTCGGTAAAGAGCGGATGAGAGCCCGCAGCGGCAGGGAAGACGCCCTCCTGGAGGCCACATGCGAACAGCGCACGCACGCGCCTTGCACGCAGCGCCAGCGGGTGTAGCAGTCCCACGGTGGGTGCCGTGGAAGCGTGCGGGCGCGGCAGCAGCGCTGCTCCGAGCGCATCCAGCACGCCGGCGGCGCCACCCACCAGCTCCGGCTCCATGCACGCGAGCTCCTCCAGCTCGGCAATCGCCTTCAGCGCAGCCTGCATCGCAAGCGCGGACTCCTCGCGGAGCGGGTCGAGCACCACGGCCCTGCCAGCGCGCGGAGCGCTGAAGAGGCGCATCAGCTCGCGGTGGGCACAATCGATCAGCGCGCCCGCCCCCTGCTGCGCGGCGTCGCGCACGCGCTCGATCGCATCGAGACTCCAGTGCTGCTGCTCCCAGATCAGCCTTGCGGGAGCGGCGTCGCGCACGCCGGCGCTCCGCGCCTGCGCTTCCAGGCGATCGGCCAGCTCAGGGCGCTCCAGCAGCCCGGGCGCCCGCAGCCAGCAGAGCAGATCCCGCAGGCCGGCCGGCGGGACCCCGTCGAGCCCTTCGCAGCCGCAGGCGAGCAGTCCTCTCAGCGCGCCGCCGAGCGCTGTGTCCACGAGCCGCCTTGCGCCCACGATCTCGTGCGGCACCCCCTCTACGTCGAGTGCCTGCGCCAGGAGCTCGGCGACGCTCGCCGGGGAGCGATGCACGATCGCGATCTCCGAGGCGCAGAAGCCGTCCTGCATCAGGGCACGCGCCTGCGCGGCGATCAACGCCATCTCGGTCTGCTGCGAGCTGCCCCGCAGCAGCCGCACCCCATCTGCGCGTGGGGCCTGGCCGCCGTCGGCGTCGGGGCTTGGTAGAGAGCCGCAGGCCTCGATCAGCGAAAGCTGCTCGCCGGCGGCGCTTGCGCGCGGCGCGCTCTGCGGCACCGGCTTCTGCACGCCGGCCTGCCCGGCCTCGAACAGGCGGCGCTCGAGGTGGTGCAGGGCCGCTCGCGAGCCGGGGGCGTAGTAGTCGCTGCGCGAACCGAGACGTACGTGCTCGGCGGCCCGCGGCGCAAGCTCCTGAAAGGCCCAGGCGCGCCCGGCGAAGGCGACGCGGCCAGGCTCGTATGCGAGCGCCACCGTGACCGGCGCATCGACCGCGACGCCAAGCGTCTCCACCGCGTCCATCTCGAGGCTCGTGAGGTCGTCGAAGCCGTACAGCAGCACGGGAGAGGGCCGCGCGCCTGTGCGCCAGAGCGTCGGCCGCTTGCGCAGCACGTCGAGCGCCCTGCGCGCGCGCAGCTCGGCGTCCAGCACGCGGCTCCTTGTGAGGATCTCGCGGTAGCGCTCATGCAGCTCTGTCAGCAGTAGCGCACGCGGCTCGCTGTCTTTGGATGGCTCGTGCAGGCTCGCGCGCAGCTGCGCCGGCCTGACGTCTGCAGCCTGGAGCTCTGCAATCGCGCCGCCGAGCACCCTTGCGAGTTGCCGTGCGGCGGCGGCCGAGCCCTGCATCCCGGCGGCGAGTGTGCAGAGCATCTGCTCGCGCGCGCCCGCAGAGAGCGGCGCGCGTCCAAGCTCGGGCTCCTGCACCGCCGCACAGCGTGCCACCCGCTCGAGCAGTCCGGCGAAGACGCCGACGCTCACCCCGGCGACGGGTCCAGCGCGTGCAAGCTCCTCGCGGTAGCGGTCCGCGTCAGCGCCTGTCGGCAGCACGAGCAGCGGCTGCTCGCCGTGGGCGACGTGGCGAGCCACGGCGTCCAGCACGGCCCTCGCCTTGCCCGCGTTCGCAGGACCGGTGATCAGCGTGATCGGCATGTGCGCTCATCCTTGCGCACCGATCCGACGCCGAGCCGAGGGCGTGCGTGGATCGCGCCGTTAGGCCGCGCTGCGAGCGGCCTGCGGCTCGCCCGCCTGCGCCGCCTGGGCCTCGCCGTCCTGCGCGTCGGGCGGCTTCTCGCCTTCGCGCGCCCACTGCTCGTTGAACTCCAGGCGCCAGCGTCCCTCATCGGTTTGATGCAGCGCCAGATGCGCCCTGAAGCTGCGGCCGCTGCGGCCCCGAAAGCCGGAGACCGCGCGCTCGGTGTAGCCGGTCTTGATCAGCTCCTTGGCCACGGCGACCGGCAGCCGCTTGCCCGCCTTGTCCTTCCAGATCACGAAGCCACACCCGGGATCCTCGCGGCCCCAGCAGGAGTAGCCCTTGCGGTTCTCGACGATGTCGTGCCCGCAGACCGGGCAGGGCCCCAGCCGCGCGCGCGGGATGCGAACGTCTTTGAGCTTTGCGTCGAGCTCGCCCACGGTCTCCTGCGCGAAACCGGCGATGTCCTTCATGAACTTCTCACGCGAGTCCTGGCCGTTCTCGATCATGCCCAGGCGGTGCTCCCAGTTGCCTGTCATCTCCGGAGAGGTGAGCGCATGGGAGTCGAGCAGCCGCACGACGCTGCAGCCCTTCTCGGTGGCAACCAGGGCGCGGCCGTCGCGCTCGATGTAGCCGACCGTGATCAGGCGCTCGATGATCGCTGCGCGCGTGGCGGGGGTGCCGATCCCCGAGTCCTTCATCGCCTCGCGCAGCTCGTCGTCGTCCACGAGCTTGCCCGCAGTCTCCATCGCCCCGAGCAGGGAGGCGTCGCTGTAACGACGCGGCGGCTTGGTTTCCTTGCGCACGCTTGCAATCTCGCGCACCTCCGCGCTCTCGCCCTCGTTCAGCTTCGGCAGCTGCTGGTCGACGCCCTCGTCCTCCTCGGAGCTCTCGCCCTGGCCGCGCTGTGGCGCTGCGCCCGCGGCGATCTCTCCATAGACCCCGCGCCAGCCGGGCTCCAGCAGCAGCTTGCCGCGCGTGCGGAAGACATGATCGGCGCCGCCCGCGGCGACCGTCGTCTCCACGCGGGTGTTCTCGAACACGGCCTCGGGGTGGAAGACAGCCAGGAATCGGCGAACGACCATGTCGTAGATGCGCTTGTCGTCCTCGTCCATGCGATCGACTTTGTGCTCGGCCTTGGTCGGGATGATCGCGTGGTGGTCGGTGACCTTGGCGTCGTTGACCACCCTGGCCAGCGGGAGCAGGTCCAGGCCGGTGACGTAGGCCGCCGCCTTGGCGTACTCCCTCTGGCCGCCCAGCAGCGCCGCGGTCGGCTTCAGCTCGCCAATCATGTCTTTGGTCAACCAGCGGGAGTTGGTGCGCGGGTAGGTGAGCGCCTTGTGCTCCTCGTAGAGGCGCTGCGCGGCGCCCAGCGTGCGGCGTGCCGAGAAGCCGAAGCGGGTGTTCGCCTCCCGCTGCAGCGAGGTGAGGTCGTAGAGCATCGGGGCGCGCTCCCGCTGCTCCTTGCGCTCCAGCTTGGTGATCGTGCCGCTGCCGCCACGACAGGCCGCCACGATCTTCTGCGCCGTCTCCTCGGTGGCGATGCGGGGCTTGCTGCCAGCGTGGTAGCGCCCGTCGTAGATCCGCTCTGCGTCCTCGTCGGCAAGCGGCTGCGCGGCAAATGTCGCGTCCACTAGCCAGTAGGGCTCCGGCACGAAGGCCTTGATCTCTTCCTCCCGGCGCACGACGATCGCGAGCGTCGGCGTCTGCACGCGGCCGAGCGAGACCGCGCCGTCGAAGGAGGATTTCAAGCGGATCGTCGCGGCGCGCGTGGCGTTCATCCCCACGATCCAGTCGGCCTCCGAGCGTGAACGGGCAGCCTCCTCCAACAGCTGGTACTCCTCCGCGGGGCGCAGGGAGGCGAACGCCTCCTTCATCGCCGCGGTGGTCATCGAGTTCAACCACAGCCGCTGCACAGGCTTGGACGCCTTTGCCATCTGGTAGACGTAGGCGAAGATCAGCTCCCCCTCGCGGCCCGCGTCGCAGGCATTGACGACGGTCTCCACGTCTGCCCGCTTCAGCTGCGCGCTGAGTACGCTCATCTGCTTGCGCGAGCGCTCGTCGCGGACCTCCAGCTTGAAGGTGCTCGGCACGATCGGAAGGTCGGCCATCCGCCAACGCTTGTACTTCGCGTCGTAGTCCTCGGGCTCGGCGAGCTGGACCAAGTGCCCCACGGCCCACGTGATCACCCACTCATCGGCCTCGAGGTAGCCCTCCTGCTTCTTGAAGGGTCCGGGCAGCACGCGCGCTAGGTCACGCCCGACCGACGGCTTCTCTGCGATCACCAGCGTCTTGGACACGGCGGTCAGCGTAGCGGTTGGGCGCCCGCGGAGATCGCGCCCGCCGCGGCAGCAGCAGCGCCGGCGTCGCCCGGGCGTCGCAGCAGCGCAACCTCAAGCGCTGGTGCAGCGGCCCGTTCCGACCGGCCCGCGGGCGTCTCTGAGCACCTTTGCAACGGTCGCGTTGGCGACGCCGTATCCGCCCGGCATGCTGCTGTCGGTCGTGCTCGCGAACACCGTCGCCAGCACCTTGCCGTCGGCGCCGACCACGGGCCCGCCGGAGTTGCCCGGTCGCACCAGCCCGCGTAGCGGGGTCAGCAGGCGCAGCACCGGGCCTTCGCCGTAGGCGTTCTGCGAAATCACCTGCTGGGTGTGGCCGATGCGACCCGCCTGCACGTCGAAGGGCCCGTTTTCGGGATAGCCAAGGATCGCGCCCGAAGTCCCTTCCTGCGGCTGGGAGGCAAGCGATAGCGGCGGCTCCCGCAGACCGGGGACGTGCAGTACGGCGACGTCGTCGGTCGGATCGAAGGCCACCGGAACCGCGACCAGGTTTGGCGCCTGACCTTCCACCTCCACCGTCGTGTCGGACTCGCCGGCGACCACGTGCGCGTTTGTCACCACCTCGCCCGGCGCAGCCACCCAGCCGGAGCCCTCTATTGCCAGCCCGCAGGCGGTGCCGAGCACCCGCACGACGCTATGGGAGGCCGCTTTGACCCCGCCGGCCTGCGCGATCGCCGGGCTGGGCGGGGCGACGTTGGGCGCAGGGCCCGCCAGCGAGGGCAGCGGGTCCAGCCGCGCCAGCGCGTTGAGTACGGGGCCTGAAGGCGGCAGCACGCTGTTCAGGGTCCTGAGAATCAGCGAGCGCTGAATGTCGCTGCGAAGCGTGCTCTGCCCGGGCACCTGGGCGAGCACCGCCGCGATAATCCAGACCACGCCAAGCGCGATCACGACGCTCAGCAGCGCCCCCATCCCACCGTCGATCAGCCGCAGGCCCGGCAGCGGCAGCACCCGTCGCAGACGGCGCCCGACTCCCTCCAGGCCGCTGGCGAGGATCGCGCCCGCCAGTAGCGCGCCGAGCAGCCCGAACGCGGGCGCATACGGCGAGGAAGCGCCGTGCGGCAGCAGGCTTGGGCCCAGCCGCGTGCCGATGAACGCGCCGGCCGCAAACCCCGCGAAGGAGAGCACGCCAACGATGAAACCCTGCCTGTAGCCAAGCCAAGCGAGCGCCAGCGCAAAGAGCACGACGATCCAGTCAAGCTCGGTCACGACACATGTTCTACCGTTCCGGACTGTGCGCCACTGTCACTATGCAAGGATCGTCATGCCTGGGAGGGGGCTGGCGTTCCGATGAGCAGTGGCAGGTCGGGTCCGCACGGCGGAAGATCCACTTACCAGAGGACGACACGGCGACCGCCGCCACCACGACGACGCCGCAGGCGCGGGCCCCGAAGCCGCGCCGTCAGGCTCGTGCCGGTCCTGTCCGTGGCTGCGATCGCCGCCTTCGCGATCGGGGCGATCGCCGGCGCCGGCGGCTCCTCCTACACGCGCACGCTGGCAACCGGATTCGTCGCCGCCTGGACGAAAGCCGACTACGCCGCGATGTACGCCGATATCGACGCGGCCTCCAAACGCAGCACCTCGCAGGCCGCCTTCGCGGCTCTCTACCAAGAGGCCGCAGGTCTTGCCACGACGCTTGGCGCCACCGCAGGCAAGCCCCGAGAACTGGCCAACGGCAGCTTCGTCGTGCCGGTGACGGTGAGGACGCGCATGTTCGGCATGCTGCGATCGAGCTACACGCTCCGGTTCGCCGGCAGCGAATCATCCCCGCGGATCGCCTGGTCTGCCTCACTGGAGTTTCCCGGCCTTGCGGCGGGGATGAGGCTCAAACGGCGCACGTTCCTGCCGCCGCGGGCGGCTCTACTGACGCGCACCGGCTCGGTTCTGGCAAGCGGCGAAGCACTCGCGGCCGGTGAACGCAGCTCGCCACTCGGCGCCGCCGCCAGCGGGATCGTTGGCACCGTGGGACCCGTCCCCGCCGAAGAGGCGCGCCAACTGCAGGCCGAAGGCGTGCCCGCCGATGCGATCGTGGGCGTCAGCGGGCTGGAGCGCACATTCGATGCGCAGTTGCGCGGGCGCGCCGGCGGAGTGCTGATGGCCGGCAGCCGCGTGATCGCGCGCGCGAGCGCCCATCGTGGCACCAATGTGCGCACGACGATCTCGGCGCCGATCCAGGAAGCCGCCGTCAGGGCGCTCGGCGGCCAGTACGGTGGCGTGGTGGCGATGCAGCCCTTGACCGGGCAGATCCTGGGCGTCGCCGGCATCGGGCTCGACGATCTGCAGCCGCCCGGCTCCACCTTCAAGATGGTGACCGTCACGGGCGTGCTGCAGTACCGCGTGGCAACGCCGCGGACGGTCTTCCCCTACGCCAGCTCGGCCACGCTCGACGGCGTAGAGCTGCACAACTCCGAATCTGAGTCCTGCGGCGGCAGCCTCGTGCTCTCCTTCGCCGTCTCATGCAACTCGGTCTTCGCGCCGCTGGGTGTGAAGCTCGGCGCGGCGCGGCTGGTCGCCACCGCCGAACGCTACGGGTTCAACCACGAAGCCGGTCTGCCCGGCGTGCCGGAGAGCACCGTCCCCCACGCCAGCGAAATCCAGGGCGAACTTGCGATCGGCTCGACCGCAATCGGCCAGGATGCCGTGCTGGCGAGCCCACTGGAGATGGGCGTCGTGGCGGCCACGATCGGCGACGGCGGCCTTCGCCCCACGCCGACGTTCTCTCTCGGCGGGCCGCCGGCGAGCATCCGCGTGACCCCGGCCGGGATCGCTCGTGAGGTGCGCGCGATGATGATCGCGGTGGTGCAGGAGGGCACCGGCACCTCAGCGGCGATCCCAGGAGTGACCGTCGCCGGCAAGACCGGCACCGCCGAATTGGGACCGCCCGCAGGGTGCAGCAGCAGCGAATCCGGCGCCGGCAGCGAATCCAGCTCGCAGTCCAGCGCATGCAAACCAACCGGCGCTGCCGCCCATGCGGACACCGATGCCTGGTTTGCCGCGTTCGCACCGGCACTCTCACCCCGCATCGCGGTCGCGGTGCTGATGGTCAAAGATGGCTTCGGCGGAGAAACGGCCGCGCCGGTGGCCAAAGAAGTGCTGGAAGCCGGGCTCGGCTAGAAACCGGAGCTACAGGTCCAGTTCGGCGGTGGCCGTCTTGCTGGGATTGGTCGGCGAGACGATCTTGATCTTCAGCGGCCGGTTTTCCAGCGATTCCAGCTTGATCTTGTAGAGCAGCATCAGCCCGTTGATGGGAGCGGAGGCGGCCACCGAGCTTGGTGTCGGCAGCTGGTTTTTGGCCGGCACGATCGTGCCTGGACGGTAGGCGAAGAGGTTGGTCTGACCGGGTTCGATCGGGTAGTAGAGGTTGCCGTCGATGTCCGAGATCGTGATTTCGCTGGCGGCGCTGTGATCTACGTTGCCTTCGTTGAGAACCTGCATGAACACGCCGAGGAACTCTTCGCCTGGATGCAGTTCGCGCTGTGAGGCGCTGAGTCCCTGCAGGTAGGCCGAGTCTTCGGTGTCATACGGGTTCAGCGCCCGCGAGATCTGCACCTGGTAGACGAGCGGGCCGACGCTCAGGTAAGGGGCGCCTACGCCACCGGACCCGGCGTAGGTGCCGCTGGTCTCCTTGACTTCCGAGTTGCCGCCGCAGGCGGCAAGCGCGACAGAGACCGCCAAGGCTCCTGCAAGCGCAACTAGCCGGCGATGGCGGGGGGCCGTGCGCGGCCGCGAGATCGTCTGCTCTGAGGCTGCTGTGCTCATGCGACGCGGCAGTCTACCTACCGGCGATGGTGACGCGCCGTCCACTGCCTACGCCCCGCTCGATCACGTCGCGCAGGCGGCGCATCGCCTTCGCGTTCTGGCGTTTGACCCAAGCCTGGCCGCCCAGCGCCGCCATGATCTTGTCGAAGAGCACCGCAGACTCGGTCTGGAGCGTGAACTGCACCCTGGTGGTGCCGTGGATCCCCTCCGCCAGCTCGTAAACGCCGAGCGTGCGGATGCGGTTGCCCTTGCCGCTGCGTCCAGCCTCCACGATGCGACGTGGAGCCTCCACCTCGACGAAGGTCACGTCCCCCCACCCGAACCGGTTACCCGGGGCCGCGATCCGGAAGCGCGCGCCGGCGCCGCGTCCGACCGAGTCCTCCCTGGTCAGACGCCAGTCGACCAGGTAGTGGTCGGTGAACTCGGGGTGGTTGGCGAGATCCTCCAGATACTCGAAGACGCGCTCCCGTGGAGCGTCGATGATTACCGATGTCGTGACCGCGTCCATCGCGCGGGAGTCTATTGCTTGCAGGCGCGGGAGTCCCGCAGCACGGGCCTGCCGAGGCGCGCCAGCCGCCTTGGTCTTGTCAGAAGCAGTACCAACATGCGCCCGACGGCCGGTCGTCAAGCCACGTGATCGTTTTGTGCTGGCCGGCCCCGGGTAATCTCGGCGGGCGCAGGGTCCGCTCCAACTACGCATCTCAGACGCTCACAGGCCGTTATCATTTCGCTGGGCCTGCGGGTCTAAGCTCTGGGAGCATCCCAACATCAAGAAGGGAGTCGCTTGCCATGGACGCACGCAAGATGGAGTCGCTGACATCGGGCACGATGGCCGGAGCAGGCTCGTTTCGCTGCCAGCGCTGCGGCTACGTGGTTAGCCTGGCTGCTTCTGACGCGCTCAGCGACTGCCCGAGCTGCGGCAGCGCGAGCTTCGTGCGTGCATCGCTGTTCTCGGCAGGCCACCGTCTCGAGGAGGAGTCGCTTTTCGCTCCCGAGTCCGACGTCGACCGTGCCGCGCTGCTGGCGAGAGCGCGCGAGATGATCGAGGCCGACGGCGAGCGCCCACTCGGCGAGCACCTCGTCTACGAGCAGGACGGCGAGTTGGTGGAGGTTCCCCTCACCCGCGAGTGGACGCGGATCGGGCGCAGCCTGACCGCGGACGTCCGCTTCGACGACCCGACGGTCTCTCGCCGGCACGCGCTGATCGTGCGCCACGCGGACGGAGTGCGCGTGCTCGACGACCGCAGCCTCAACGGCGTGTTCGTCAACGGCGAGCGCGTCGAGTGGCGTGCACTGCGCGACGGCGATGAGATCGTCGTCGGACGCTACCGGCTCAACTTCCTGGACATGAGCGCGACGCCGAACGTCGGTGAGCTCCAGGCGCTGCAGGGCGCCGACTGAGTCTCTCGATCCGGACATAGGCACAGCCGCGTAGTATCGGCGGCAATGCCGATAACGATCGCGATCCTCTCTCAGAAGGGCGGCACCGGAAAGACGACGGCCGTCCGCACGCTTGCAGACGTATTCGGCCGCGGCGGTCTGCAGGTGCTGGCGGTCGATCTCGATCCGCAGGGCAACCTGTCCGACTATCTGGACGTCCCGCCGGATGCTGCGCCGACGATCTCCGAGGTGCTCTCGGGAGCGACCGAAATCAATCAGGCCATCCACCGCCAGGTGGTGCCCGCCAACCTCAGCCTAGCCGAGACCGAGCTCGCTCTGGGCGGCAAGATCGGGCGAGAGCTCACGCTGCGCAGAGCGCTGCAACAGACACCGGAGGGCTATGACGTGGTGCTGCTCGACTGCCCGCCCTCGCTCGGGCTGCTGACTGTCAACGCGCTGGTAGCGGCGGACTACGCGCTGATCACAGCCGAGGCGCAGTACTTCGCGCTGCAAGGCGTCGAGCAGGCGATGCAGGTGGTGGAGGTCGCCAGGGACTCGCTGAACCCGCCACTGCAGCTGCTCGGAGTGCTGCTCAACCTGGCCGACATGCGCACCGTGCACTCCCGCGAGGCACTTGTCTCGCTGCGGGAGCGGTTCGGCGAGAAGGTGTTCGACAGCGTGATCCGGTCCTCGATCGCCTATGCCGAGTCGGCGGAGCGAGCCCTCTCCATCCTCGACCACCGACCCGACCTCGGTCGCGACTATGTTGCCGTGGCCGAGGAAGCGCTCGCCCGCCTGGGCGGCTTCGAGCAGGCCAGGCGCCGCATCGCTCAGATCTCCTCCGCGTAGGCTCCCTGCGACTCGAAAGGTGCCCGCACGACGCTCGCCCAGCCCTCCACCTCGGGCTGCAGCGCCGCGAGCACCGCGCCGGTCTGTTCGTAGAAGCACCAGATGAGGACCGTCGGCCCGGCGCCCGAGATACTCGCCCCTAGCGCCCCAAGCTCGCGCGCCCTGCCCACCAGATCGTAGGAGCGCGGGTAAAGCGGCGCCCGCCGCGGCTGGTGGATCTGGTCCGCCAGCCCCTGGGAGATGAGGTCGAAGTCGCCCGTTGCCAGGCCCAGCATCAGCAGCGCGCCGTGCGCGACGTTGAACGTGGCCTGCTCGATCGGGATCTGCTCCGGCAGCGCCGCCCGCGCCTGCTCGGTGCGCACCGGATCCCACGGCACGACGGCCAGCGCCTCCAGCCCGATCGGCGGCTCAAAGCTGGCTGCCCGCCCATCGGCACAGACCACCACGCCGCCCTTCAAGGCCGCCGCGACGTTGTCCGGGTGCCCCTCCATCTCGCTCGCCTGCGCGAGCACGTCGACGCCCATCTCGAACATCCGATCGGCGGCCATCATGCCGGCAACGATCGCCGCAGCGCTGGAGCCCAGGCCACCGACGAGCGGGATGTTCGAGCGCATCTGGAAGGAGATGCCGTCCGCTGGGTGCAGGCGCTCGAAGGCGCGCACCGCGAGGTTCCTGCGGCCCGGCGCCACGGGCAGCTCGGTCGTGAGCTCGAAGGCGTCCGCGAGGCGCGCCTCCAGCTCCAGGTGCATCCCCAGCGCTGCCGCGAAGCTGTCGAAGCCGGGGCCGAGGTTCGCCGAGGAGGCGGGCGCCCGCACCCGCAGGCCGCACATCAGGCCGGCACCGCGGCCGCCGCCCGGCTCACCCCAGCACCGCCTCCACGAGCGCGTTCATTTCCGGTTCGCAGGGGATGATCGCGCCGCCGTGGTGCTCCATCGCGGTCTGCTGATCCTTCAGGCCGCGACCGGTCATCACGCACACAACGCGCTTGGCGCCTTCAGCGCCGTGCTTGAGCAGGCCCGCAACCGCGGCGGCGGAGGCCGGCTCGCAGAACATCCCTTCGCTTGCCGCCATCAGGCGATACGCCTCGATGATCTCCTCATCGCTCACCGGCCGGATCGCGCCACCCGACTCCCGCGCCGCCTCCAGCGCCTGCTCGCCGCGCGCCGGGTTGCCGATCCTGATCGCGGAGGCCACCGTTTCGGGATGCTCGACGGTGTGGCCGAGCACCAGCGGAGCCGCGCCCTCCGCCTGGAAGCCGAGCATCCGCGGCGCGGTCCCCATCTCCGTGAAGCCGCGCCAGTAGGCGGTGATGTTGCCGGCATTGCCGACGGGGATGCAGAGCGCATCGGGTGCCTCGCCAAGGTCCTCGATCACCTCGAAGGCAGCGGTCTTCTGGCCTTCGATCCTGAACTCGTTGACCGAGTTCACGAGCGCGATCGGCTGGGTCTCGGCCAGCTCTCGCACCATCTGCAGCGCCTTGTCGAAGTTCCCCTGCAGCGCGATCACGCGACCGCCGTGCATCAGGGTCTGCGCGAGCTTGCCCATCGCGATCTTGCCGTCGGGGACCAGCACCGCGCAGCGCAAACCTGCACGTGCCGCATAAGCGGCGGCGCTCGCGGCGGTGTTGCCCGTCGAGGCGCAGATCACGGCCTCCGCCCCCTCCCGCAGTGCAGCCGAGACGGCGCAGGTCATGCCCCTGTCCTTGAAGGAGCCGGTCGGGTTTGCGCCCTCCAGCTTCAAGAATACTTCCGCATCCACGCGCTCGGAGAGCTTTGGCGCCGGCAGCAGCGGAGTGCCGCCCTCCAGCAGGCTCACGAGCCTGTCCTCCGGCGCGAAAGGCAGGCGGTCGCGGTAGCGCTCGATCAACCCAGGGCGCTCGATCAGTGAAGGCATCGTCTCAGAACTCCTCTTCGATCACTCTTATGGCCCGCGGCGCCGCGCGCACGAAGGGGAGCTCGCCGATCTCTCTCACGGCGCCGCGCAGGCGGGATTCGGACAGGGGGTGAGTCACCATCACCAAGCGCGCATTCTCGCCCAGTCCACGCTGGAGCACTGACTTCACCGATGCGCCGGAGCGATCGAGCACGCCCGCCACCGCCACCAGCACGCCCGGCTCATCGGCCACCTCCATGTGCAGATAGAAAGCGCTGTCTGCGTCGGCCAACAGAGGCATCTCGGCCACCGGGTGCAGCGGCGGACCCGGGGAGCCTGTGCTGGAGATCACGCTCAGCAGGTCGCCCAGCACTGCGCTCGCGGTCTGCGGCCCGCCGGCGCCGGGCCCTGACATCGTGATCTCGGTGATCGCATCCGCCTCCACGGTCACCGCGTTGAACTGGCCGCCGATCGAGGCAAGCGGATGGCCCGCGTACAGGAAGGCGGGATGCACGTGCACGCAGACGCCGTCAGGCAGGCGCTCGGCGGTGCCGATCAGCTTCAGGCTCAGCCCAAGCTCGCGCGCGTACTGCAGGTCGTCGCTAATCAGGTGCTCGATGCCTTCGTAGCGCACATCAGCCAGGCGCACGGGCGTGCCGAAGGCCAGCCGTGCCAGGATCGCCATCTTGGCGGCCGCGTCGGCACCCGAGACGTCGGCCTCGGGGTCAGCCTCCGCGAAGCCGCTCGCCTGCGCCTGTGCGAGCGCATGCTCGTAGTCGGCGCCGCGCTCCATCGCGGAGAGGATGAAGTTCGTGGTGCCGTTGACGATCCCGTGGATGCGCTTGACCTCGATGCCGGCAAGCGACTCGGTCAGCACGCGCACGACCGGCACCACACCGGCCACCGCGGCCTCGAAGCGCAGCTGCACGCCGCTCTGCCGGGCGGCCGCGAAGAGCTCCTCGCCGTGCTCGCAGATCAGCTGCTTGTTCGCGGTCACGACGTGCCGGCCGGCGCGCAGAGCCTCCAGCACGTAGCCGCGGGCGGGCTCGATGCCGCCGATCAGCTCGATCACCACCTCGCTGCGATCAAGGATCTCGGCGAAGCTGCCGCTGCTGCGGGTCAGCACCCCGCACACGGTCGGCGGTCTGCCCGTCAGGCTCGCGATCGCATCGGCGCGCCGCTCGATCATCGAGGCTACGGCAGCCCCGACGGTGCCGTGCCCCAGCAGGCCGACCAGCACCGGCCCACCGGCGGGCCGGCCGATCTCCTGCTCCGCCTGCAGCGCCCCGGCCTCAGTGGACATCGCGCGCGGTCAGATCGTCGAGGGAGTCTCTGCGCACTACAAGCCGTGCATCCCCGTCCTTGCAGAAGATCACGGGAGCGCGCAGGACGCCGTTGTAGTTGTTGCTCATCGCGTAGCCATACGCGCCGGTCGCGGGGGTGACGATCACATCGCCCGCGCGCGGGTCATCGAGATGCGCCTCGGCGACGATCACATCGCCCGACTCGCAATGCTTGCCCGCCAGAACGCAGCTCATGTTCCCGCCCAGCCGATCGGCGACATGAGCTTCATAGCGCGCCCCATAGAGCATCGGCCGCAGGTTGTCCGACATCCCGCCGTCCACAGCCACCCAGGTGCGCACGTTGCGCTTGACGCTCTCAACGGTGTAGAGGGTGACGCAGCCGTTGGCGGTCAACGAGCGTCCTGGCTCGATCAGCAGCCGCTTGGCCGCGCCGCTCTCCCGCACTGCGTCCACGAGCGCCGCCACGTACTCCTCGATCTCCGGGGGAGACTCATGCCCGTCCATGTAGCGCACGCCCAGGCCGCCGCCGAGATCCCAGACCTCGGCCTCCGGGATCGAAACGCCGAGCTTGCCGAGCTCCGCGACCTCGCGCCGGAACGGGTCGAGGTCCAACAGCTGAGAGCCGATGTGGGCGTGGATGCCGCGCAGCGTAAGGCCCTCTACCGCGCTCAGGCGCGCCACGGCCTCCGGCACGTCGATCATCGAGAAGCCGAACTTCGAGTTGGCCTGGCCCGTGGAGATCTTCTCGTGGGTCTCCCCTCTCACGTCCGGGGTGACGCGGATCAGCACCTGCTGTTGCGGCTTGCGGCTCGCCTCGGCCGCCAGCAGGTCGCGCAGCCGGTCGATCTCGTCGAAGTTGTCGATCACGATCAGGCCCACTTCCGCCGCCAGAGCCATCGCCAGCTCGGAGATCGACTTCGCGTTGCCGTGCATCACGATCCGCTGTGCCGGAAAGCCGGCATTCAACGCAAGGTGCAGCTCGCCTTCGGAGGCCACGTCACACCAGAGCCCCTCTTCGGCGAACAGTGACAGCACGGCTGTGCACGGAAACGCCTTCGAGGCGAACACGACGCCGAAATCCTGCAGGCCGGACTCCCCAGCCGCCTGCACGTAGGCGCGCGCGCGGGCGCGCAGGTCAGCCTCGGCGACGAGATAGGCCGGCGTGCCGAACTCTCTGGCCAGCTCGATCGTGTCGCAGCCGCCCACCTCGAGGCGACCGAGGTCGTTGACCCTGCTGCCAAGCGGGAACACGCGCGAGAGTGAGCTTCCGATCGCCACGCACCGATTATCGCGTGCCAGGCACCCCGCCGTCGGACGGGAGCGCGAGTTGCGGCATTGTGCGCCCTGGACTGTCTCTCACACGCGAGCGGGCCTGCCGAGTCACGCTCGCCGTTCTGCCACAATCACGCCATGGCGTCCAAGCGGTCAAAGTTCGGCAAAGACAACGGCCTTCAGGCTCGGATGCTGATGACGATGTTCCTGCTGGGGCTCGTCTACGTCATCTTGATCGGCGTGCTCTTCGCGGTGGGCGCCGCGGCTGTGACGATCGCGATCGTCGCCTGCGCGCTGCTGGCGATCCAGCTCTTCGCCTCGGACAAGATCGCGCTCGCAGCGCTCGGCGCCAAAGAGGTCTCCCCCGAAGAAGCGCCCGAGCTGCACGGCATTATCGAGCGGCTCTGCGTGCAGGCGGACCTGCCCAAGCCGAAGGTATTCGTGATGGAAACGCAGATGCCAAACGCCTTCGCAATGGGCCGCTCGCAGAAGTCCGCGACGGTCTGCGCCACGACGGGCATCCTGCGCATGCTCGACACCAGCGAGCTCGAAGGCGTGATGGCCCACGAGCTCACGCACGTCGTCAACCGCGACGTGATGGTGATGACGCTCGCCAGCTTCTTCGCCACCCTGGCGGCGATGATCGCCCAGTTCGCGCTCTTCTTCGGCGGCGGCTTCGGCGGCGGCTACGGTCGCAGCCGCGACGAGGAGGAGGGAATCATCCTGGTGATGCTGGTCTCGATCCTCGTCTACGCGATCTCCTTCCTGCTGCTGCAGGCGCTCTCGCGCTACCGCGAGTTTGCTGCCGACCGCGGCTCGGCGGTGCTCACGGGCAGGCCCTCGGCGCTCGCGTCCGCACTGATCAAGATCAGCGGCTCGATCGAACGCGTCCCCAGCCAGGACATGCGAGTGGCCGAAGGCATGAGCGCCTTCTTCATCGTGCCCGCGCGGACGAAGAAGTCGCTGATGAACATCTTCTCCGACCACCCGCCGCTGGAGAAGCGCCTGGAGGCGCTCAGCCGGTTGGAGTCCCAGCTGCAGGGCACCTCCGCCTGAGAGCGCCTGACAGTGGGTCTGCGCGACATCCTCACCGGCCGCCACGAGGTCAAGGGCCCCGCCGCCAAAGATCGCCTGTTCGCGATCACCACCGCCTACATCACGCTGCAGGCCGACCACGGCATCGAACCGGACGGCCGCGCCGCAATCGTCTTCCAGCCGCTCTCCAGCGCTGACTTTGAAGCGGCGATCAAGGAAATGGAGGACGTCGTCAGAGAAACGGGCTCAGAGAGCGGCACTCAGGTGGCCACCCAGGATGACTCCTACGGCTACCGCTGGATGGTACTGAGCAACCCATCCGGCAGTGCCAGCGTCGAAGACCTCGCAGTCGGCATCAACGCGGTCTCCAGCTCGATCGAGACCGCCGGCCACGGCGAGCGGCTGCTGTGCGCCGTATTCGCCTTCAAGGACGCCCAGCAGCGACCCGTCTACTTCATCTACAACTACAAGCGCGGCTACTGGTACCCCTTCGTGCCGAAGGGGCCCTCCACAGCGACCTCCAGCACGTCCGGCGGCGAATTCAAGGCGGGAGAGCGCTCCACCGAGCGCGAGCTGCAGATCAAGGCGCAGATCTCCTCGGAACTGCCGATCGAGCCCGAACTGGAGCGCTGGTTCCCGCTCTGGGGGATACCGATCTAGAGCGAACCTCCTCGGTGCACTGGTCCAATCTCGCCGAGGATCTTAACGCGAGCGCTTTCGTGCGCGCCCGCTGCCAGCCCACCCAGACGGTCACAGCCGAGGCCGCGGGTCTGGGCTAGCGCTAACTACCTGCTGCGATAGCGATGCTCGTGTCGTGAGGCAGGATGTGGCAGGTGGCCATGTGGTTGGGTGTGATCTGGACGGGTGGGGGTGTCTGGGTGGCGCAGATGTCGGTGGCGTAAGCGCAGCGGTGCCGGAAGGGGCAGCCTGGCGTCTCGATTGGGGGGGCGGTGGCAGCGGCCATTGTGGCGGGTGGGCTGTGGCGTAGGCGTCGTCCCCCACCAGGGTGGGCGGCGATTAGCGCTGCGGTGTATCCGTGGCGAGGGCGGGAGAAGATCTCGCTGGTAGGGCCGATCTCGACGATGCGGCCGCGGTACATGATCGCGACGCGCTCGCAGAGCTGCGCGACGGTCGCGAGCTGGTGGGAGACGAAGATCAGCGTTAGCCCGAGCTCCTCCTGCAGCCGCGCGAACAGCCTGATGATCTGCGCCTGAATGGAAACGTCAAGTGCGCTGACGGCCTCGTCGGCGATCAGGATCTCTGGCTGGGCCGCCAGCGCGCGGGCGATCGCAACGCGCTGGCGCTGGCCGCCGGAGAGCGCGCGCGGTCGTCGCTCGGCCAACGCCTCGCCAAGGCCGACCTGGCCCATGAGCTCCCGCAGGCGCGCGTCAGCCTGCCCCTTCTCGATCAGGCCGTGCACAAGCGCGGGTTCGATGATTGCCTCGCCGATCTTCATCGCGCTGTTCAGCGAGCTGTAGGGATCCTGGTAGACGAGCTGGATGCGACGCCTGATCGCTGGCAGCTGGTTCCTGGAGGTCTTTAGGAGATCCTTCTCGTGGAACTCGATGCTGCCCATGTCGGGCTCGACGAGCCGCACGATGCTGCGGGCTAGCGTGGTCTTGCCGCTGCCAGACTCGCCTACGATCGCCAGCGCCTCTCGCGGAGCGATCGCTAGTGAGACGTCGTCAAGCGCGAGCGTGTGCACGCCATCGCGACGCACAACGCGGTCTGCCAACGATCTGCGTCCGAATTCCAGACGCAGGCTCTCGATCTTCAGGATCGCCTCGGCATTGGAAGCCCGCGCGGTCATTTGCTCAGCGCCGGGCGAGTCTAGGGTGAGGTGCGGGTGCATGCTCATCTGGAGATCTGTCCTTCTGGCTGGGTGCTGGCGGTGGGCACGTCGATGTCTGCGAATGGGCATGCATAGGCATTTAGGGTCTCTGCCTCCATGTCGATCACGCCGCACTCCTCCTTGGCCTGCGGGCAGCGAGGCGCGAAGGGGCAGCCGGCGGGCAGGCTGCCCAGGTCGGGGGGCTGGCCGGCGATCACCTCCGGGAGGGTTTTGGCGTCGATCTGCGGCATCGCCGCGATCAAACCGCGGGTGTATGGGTGCCTCGCAGAGTGGGCGATCTGCTCCACGCTGCCGCGCTCAACCACATAACCGGCGTACATGACCGCGACCTCGTCGCAGACCTCTTCGACCACCCCGAGATCGTGTGTGACGAGGATGATCGCCATCCCCGACTCGTCCTGCAGCCGCAGCAGCAGCCGCAAGATCTGCTCCTGCGTAGTCACATCCAGAGCGGTCGTGGGCTCGTCCGCCAACAGCACCCGTGGCCGGCACGCGATCGCCATCGCGATCATCACGCGCTGGCGCATGCCGCCGGAGAGCTCGTGCGGATAGGAGCCCATCCGGCGCGCTGGCTCCGGGATGCCGACATGGTCAAGCAACTCGATCGCCTCCGCCCGGGCCGCCCTACGCGAATGCCCAAGCTTGACGCGCAGCACCTCGCTGACCTGCGAGCCGATGGTGTGCACCGGGTTGAGGCTGCTCGCCGGATCCTGGAAGATCATCGAGAGCTTCTGGCCGCGCAACGACGCAAGCTCCCGTGCAGACCGATACTGAACGCCCTCCACCTCGACCGTGCCGTCCACCATCCGCCCCGGCTCAGGCACCAGCCCACACAACGCGCGCAGCGTGATGCTCTTGCCGCAACCGGATTCACCCACGACCCCAAGCGTCTGGCCTCGCATCACGCTGAAGCAAACATTCGTCGCGGCGCGAACCGCGCCCTGCTCGCCTGGGAACTCGACGCGCAGCCCCTGCACCGCGAGGGCAGGCCGCGCGGAGAGATCCTCACCCATAACGCCGCCCGCTATCTCGGTACGTTCTAGATCGTTCATCCGGTGTGCTTTCTGAGTAGCTCGGCGAGGCCCTCGCCGGTGAGGCTGAAGCCGATGCCTACGATTACGATGAAGAGGCCGGGTAGGGTTGCGATCCACCATGCGGTGAGTAGGTATGACTGGCCGTCGGCGATGATGGCGCCCCACTCGGGTGTGGGTGGTTGTGCGCCGATGCCGAGGTAGGAGAGGGCGGCTAGGGTGAGGATGTTGCCGAGCATGTTGGAGGGGACGAACACGAGGTTTGGGCGGATTAGGTGCGGCATCGCGTGCTTGAAAACGATGCGGCGGTTGGAGTAGCCCAGCGTGCGTGCGGCGAGCATGAATTGCTGCTCGCGTAGGACGAGCATCTCGCCGCGTGTGAGTCTTGCGAAGACGGGCACGCTGGTCACGACCAGGCCGACATAGACGCCGGCGAGGCCGACGCCGAAGACGGCGATGAAGCCGATGATCAGGACTATGAACGGGAACGCTAGGAGCGCGTCCATGCAGCGCATGATGATCGCGTCGACCCAGCCGCCGAAGAAGCCGCTGATCAGGCCGAGGACCATGCCGATCACCAGCGGCAGCGCGGTCGTTATGAACCCGACCTGCAGGTCTAGGCCGCTGGCGTAGACGGTGCGCAGCAGGATGTCGCGTCCAAGCGTGTCGGTGCCGAACGGGTGAGCTAGCGACGGAGCTTCCAGCGTGTGCAGAAGGGAGATCTGGTCCGGGTGGCCGATCCCAGCGACCCTGACGATGATCGTGGAAAGCACGGCCAGCGCGATGATCGCGATCCCGACCCAGAGCCCGACGCCCAGACCTCGTTTTCTTGTGAGTGGGACATCCACGATCCCCACGTCCGCCAGCCCCACCTCCTGCAGTGCCGCCGCAGTGCTCATAGCCGTACCCGTGGGTCGAGAGCCGCATAGGTCAGGTCGGTCACGAGATTGATCAGCACGACCGCCAACGCCAACACGACCACGAGTCCCTGGATCGTTGGGAAATCGCGGGCGGAGACCGAGGAGACGAGCAGCGACCCCAGGCCGGGAAGCGCGAACACGTTTTCGATTACCACGGTGCCGCTGACCAGCCAGCCCATCGTCAGCCCCACGAGCGTAACCGTCGAGATCGACGCGTTACGCAGACAATGGCCAAACAGCACACGACTCTCGGAGAAGCCGCGTGCTCTAGCCGCCTCGACAAAACCACCATCAAGCGTCTGCACCACACTCGCCCGCAACGAACGCACGAACATCGGCGCCATCACAAGCGCAAGCGTCAACGCCGGCAGCGTAAGACTACGCAGAACACCGACAACGCCGTTCCCGTAACCGCCTGTTGGCAGCAGCCCGAGCTCCAACCCGAACACCAAAGCCAACAGCAGCCCGAGCCAGAACACCGGCATCACGAACAAAACCATCCCCGCGATCCTGATCGCATGATCAGCAGCCCGATCACGCTTGACTGCCGCGATCAACGCCAACGGAATCGTCAACAACAAGCTCAACACGAAGCTATAAACCATCAACAACGCCGTCACATCAAGCTTCGAACGGATAATCCCACCAACGGGCTGATGCAACGCCAACGATTCACCGAACCGAAGCCGCACCGCACCAGAAAGAAAACTCAAATACTGAGCAGTCAACGGACGATCCAGACCGAGCTGACGATCCAACTGATGCACCGCCGAGATCGGCACCCGGGGACCCAGCTCAATACGACCTGGGTCCCCCGGCACAAGATGAATCAAAAAGAAGCTCGCGACCGTGATACCCAAAAGCACCGGAATCGCCTGCAACAAACGCAAACCAACATACTTCAACATTTTGCTGCTTCGCCCCCACCCTCAACAGCAACTCCGGATCCCGATCTCATTTCTGCAACCACACCTGCTCCATCCGCATAAACGTATCCGGCAGATATTGAAAGCCATGTAGGGAGTCGCTCACGAGATTCAAAGACGCCAGCGTCGCGATCGACATAGCCATCGGTTCCTGCTCGTATGTATCTTCTTGCAGTTCGCCATACAACTTCTGTTCTTCGGCTTCGCTCGTCGAATCCCGCGCTTTTTCGAGCTTCGCAAGGAGCGGAGGATTGGCGGGTGGCGCCCAACCAGGTTCAGTGTTGTCCATGTAGTAGGAGATAAAATACGGGTTATAGGCGTTGGAGTACCCTTCTTCGGGCGGAAACACTGCGAACTGGGTCTTGCCGCTGAAGTAGTCCGAATAGAGCGTCGTGGCTGGCAGCGATTGGATATTCGCGTGCACTCCGATCTGCGCCCACGCGCTCTGCAGAATCGACGACACGAGCTCGCCTTCGGTTTCGCCGCTCACATAGCTGATCGTCATGCTGAAGCCATTTGGCACTGACGAGCGCTTCAACAGTTCCTTTGCCTTTGCAATGTCGTACGGAACCAGCGGGACTTTGGAGTCCCAATACTTCAGCTTCCCCCACAGGCTGTTGGAGGGTTCGCCAATCCCCTTGTAGACAGCCTTGATGATTTCTTCACGCGGCGTCGCATACAGCAACGCTTTAGTCACATTGGGCTCGTCGAACGGCGCCTTCGCCCTGTTGAAGACCGCGAACGAAGCTCCCCACTCCGGCGCCACCAGCATCCTCACACCAGGAGTGGACTCGAGCGAAGAGACCTGGCCGTAGGGGATGTTCAGCGCCACGTCGGCCGCGCCCGAGCGCACCGCAAGAACACGGCCATTCGGGCTTTCGACCTGGTTCCACACCAGTTCATTCACATATGGCTGCCCACCACCGCGCCAATAGTCTGGATTGCGCACCTCCGTAACGGTCGTAAAGCCGGGAGTCGCGCTCTTAAAAATGAACGGACCAGTGCCAACCGGATGCAATCCAAACGCCGTTCCGCCCTCGCGTTCATAGAGACGCTTCGGCACGATCGACGCCTGGTAGACCGCCAGCAATTCCGGTAGCACACTCTGGGGCTTGCTCAGCTGAAGCTGCACCGTCATCGGCGCCACAAGGCTGATCTTCTTCCACGGCTTGACAACCGTGACCTCGGTGTCGGTCGGCGACTCCACCTTCTTCAGCGAGAACACAACGTCTTCGCCCGTCAACGGTTCGCCATTGGAGAACCGGACCCCTTCTCGAATATGGAAGGTGTAAACCAGGCCATTGGGGCTGACGCTCCACGAGCTCGCCAGCGCCGGCTCGGTCTTCACCTGAGACGGATTGCCCGGCACTGGCATAGGCTCGAAGAGCTGCTCCTCTACCTGATACACCTCATCCTGTGCTGCGCCGACTTGCACGTATGGATTGAAGGTGCTTGGCACCAGCGGTGTATCGATGGTCACCGTCCCACCATGCACCGGCGTGCCACCAGGAGTGCCAGCCGTGTAGAAGCTGGCTTTGCCAGATGCCGCCAGTTTGGAGTTGCTTGGGGAGGAACCGCCGCATCCCGCGATTGCGAGCATCGCCGCGGTACAGGCCGCGGCCAGGCCGCTGGCATAACGCCAACCTGACCTGCGTACTTCCCTTTGCCTGCGGATCCATCCTCCGCCCTGTCCTATTCCCATCTTCGCCTCCCATGTCAATCGCTGAAAATAGCCTTGAACGCACGCTGCCGCTACCAGCCGGCTGGTGACCGCATCCCGCACGGTCGTGGACGAGCTCAGCTCATCGTCCATAGTCATGAAGTGTCGACTCCTGCATCAGTGAGTTCGTACCAGGCCACACCGTGCGGCTCGGTGAGAATCAGCGGCGCGAGAAACTGCGCACCCTTTTCGAGGCCCTCGAGCAGGTTCATGTACTCGTCCTCATGCTCGATGCTGAGCACGTCGTCGTAGCCGATCTCTCGCAGGACGGAGATGAACTGGCGCCAGAACAGCTCGCCGTGCGCGTAGCCAACCGTCCTGAAGCTCCACGAGCGCTCTGAGAGACAGCCAAAGGGCGTTGCGTCGAGGACCCCGTTCACACGCACCACGTGCTCATTCACCTGCGTGTCCTTCGCATGCACGTGATAGATGCAGTCGGCGAGCGCGCGCAGCGCCTCCAATGGATCGATGCCTTGCCACCACAGATGTGAGGGGTCGAAGTTCGCGCCTACCGTCGGTCCGATCGCCTCCCGCAGCCGTAGCAGCGAACGTGGGTTGTAGAGCACGTCCATCGGGTGCATCTCGAAGCACAGGCGACAGCCGTGGGCCTCGGCGACCTTGCCCTGCTCTTGCCAGTAGGGGATCACCCGCTGCTCCCACTGCCACTCCAAGACATCGGACTGGTCGAAGGGAAACGCGTTGACCACCCACAGCGGCGAGCTGTCGCCCTCGCTTCCCTCGGGTAGGCCGCCGAGCAACGTGAGGCGAGAAACCCCGATCAGCTCTGCAAGCAGGCACGCATCTCGAAACTGCTCTCGGTAGCCGTTCGCCACCTGCGGGTCGGGCGAGAGCGGCTGGCCGTGGATGCTGAGCGCACTGATCTCCAGATCGCGCGAGACAAACTGCTCATGCCAGCGCGCGCGAGCGTCGGCGTCGTGGGCGAGCACTTCTGGATCGCCATGACGCAGGTTTGGCTGCCAGCCCGCACATGCGATCTCGATCGCAGACAGGCCCATGTCCTTGACGCGGTCCAGTGCATCAGACAGGTCGAGTTGCACGAGCGCGCTCGATACGACGCCAAGCTTCATGAATTATCCCCTTCCGCTCGCTGCGATTCAAATGACATCGATGCCAACAATGTACACAGCCATTGGCATCGATGTCAATACCTCTTGGGATCGATGTCATCGCTAAACTGCGGTAGTTTCTTCAGCCGACAGCGTCATGAGCGATAATCCGTCAGCGGTCCAGCCTCGACATCCAACGCGCCGTCATCCCACGGTCTCAGACGTTGCCGCCGCCGCGGGCGTCTCGACCTCGACGGTTTCGCGCGCGCTCAGGAACAGCCCGCTGATCAACGAGCGCACTCGCCTGAAGGTGCTCGAGACGATGCGCGAGCTTGGCTACGCCCCGAGTGCGATCGCACGTTCGCTGCGCACGCGCTCTTCCCCGTTCGTCGGAGTGATCGTGCCTGACGTTGCGGTCGAGTTCTACGCAGCCGCCCTGAAGGGCGCCCAGGATGTGCTCGAGCCGGCCGGCTACCAGGTGCTGGTGATGAACAACGAGTGCGATCCTGAGAAGGAGGCCGTTGCGCTCTCGACGCTCGTCTCGCATCGCGTCGGCGGCGTCCTCATCTCGAGCTCCGGCGGCTATGAGCCCTGCGAGGTGCCCGTCGTCTTCTTCGATCAGGTCCCAGGCGTGCCAGGCGTCGGCGACGGCGAGGTCCTGCTCGACAACCGGGGCGGTATCGAACAGCTCCTCGAGCATCTCATCGGCCACGGCCATAGACGCATTGCCTACCTTGGCGGCCCCGCGGGATACACGAGCGGCGACGAGCGCCGCGAAGCGTTCCTTGCCGCCGCGGCGATGGCCAGCCTCGAGCTTTCCTCAGGCTATGTGCAGATGAGCGACTACCGCTGGTCGGAGGAGAGCGGAGAGCGCATGACCGCGAACCTCCTCAGCCTCGATCGGCCGCCCAGCGCGATCCTCGCCGGCAGCGAGACGCTCGCGATCGGAGCGCTGCGCATGCTGCGCAAGGCGGACATCAGGGTGCCGCAGGACATCGCGCTGGTCTGCTTCGACGACCCGCGACTCGGCGATCTCATCGATCCGCCGATCACCGCGATCTCCCAGCACTCGACCGAATTCGGTCAGCGAGCAGCCGCAATGCTGCTGCAACGGCTACAGGGGCCGCAACCACGAGCCGCGGCGCGAATCTCGGCCCAGCTCGTCGTCCGCCGCTCCTGCGGCTGCACCTGAACAGAGGCCCTACTCCTCTCAGAGAAGGCGATCGCCCTACCGCGATCGCAGGAGCGAGCAGGGTGGGTACGCCTCGCCCGCCGGAGCCATCGCATCGTAGTCCGCATCGGTGGTTTCAAGAAAGCGCTCCTCTCGAATCCACGGCTTCGCGACCATTGGATCCGCACTGTCGATCTCGCGCGCCAACCGGTGTGCATCGAAGATCGCATCCGCGACCTGAAGGCGCGGCGCAAGACAGTCGCCAGCCCGGTAGACGCCCCGCAGGCCAGCGTCCGCCCACTCGGCAGAGCGCGCTCTGAGCTGCCGGTAGAGCTCGTCTTTGGGCACGCGCATGGTCGTGAGGATGACCGCGTCAGCATCCCACTTCACGGTCCTGCTTGGGAGCTGACGCAGCACGCCATGCGCTCGCCCGTCCTCGATACCGGTCACGACGTGACCGGTCCACATCTCCACGCCCAGATCGTGCAGTAGTGGCACCATCATCTGGTCCTCGCCCGTGTAGTGCATGTAGGCGCCCACCTTTTCGAGGGGTGTCACGTAGATGACGCGGCGGCCTTCGCGTGCAAGCCGCTCAGCGAGACTCACGCCCATGAAGTAGCCCTCCGCGTCGTAGACGAGCGCACTCTCGCCAGGTGGCTGCTTGCCTTCCACCATGATCTGCTCAGGGGTCAGAACGCGTGGCAGCTTCGCGTCGGCGCCTGGCATCGGCTTACGGGTGACGGCATTGAGCCCGTCGCAGGCCCAGGTCGATCCGGTCGCGATCACCACCAGCTCCGCCCCGTAGTCCAGCACTTCGTCGGCAGTCACGTGCTTCTTCGGGATCACCGCGAGGTTGCGGCACCCCTCTGCGATCGTGAGGCGGTAGCGGACCATCCGCGACCACTCGGCGAGTCCTGGCAGGCGCGGTACCCAGTCGAAATGTCCGCCCGGCCTTGCGCCTGCGTCCACGAGGTGGACGTGTTCTACGCCTCGTCGCGCGAGCGTGACCGCGCACTCCAAGCCCGCTGGTCCGGCGCCCACCACGAGTACGCTCACACTCGGGTCGGCGATGGAGGGCACCTGCTCGGGATGCCAACCCCGCCGGTACTCCTCGCCGCTCGTCGGGTTCTGCGTGCACACGATCCGGCTGACGGTGTTCATGCGCGAGACGCAGACGTTGCAGCCGATGCACTCCCTGATCTCCTCGATCCTGCCCTCTTCGATCTTCATAGGCAGGAATGGGTCGGAGATCGACGCGCGCGCGGCGCCGATGATGTCAAGCTGGCCGCTGCGGATAATGGCGGCCATCGTGTCTGGACTGGTGAAACGTCCGACCCCGACAATCGGCTTCTTGGTATGGCTCCTCACCTTCGTTAGCCAGTCGGCCTGGAAGTTCTCGTTGTAGAAGCGCGACGGGCCGACGTCCTTCGCCCAGGTTCCAGGGTCTTCGCCGCCAACCTGCAAATCCCAGAAGTCGACGAGATGGTCCGCCAACGCGATGAACTGCACGCCCTCGAACTCGGCACGTATGCCATCGCTGCTGTGATCGAGCGTGTCGATGCAGAAGCGCGCCGTGATCGCGCAGTGCTCGCCCACCGCCTCGCGCACGAGCTCGAGCGTCTCGATCCAGAAGCGGGCCCTGTTCTCGAAGCTGCCGCCGTACTCGTCGTTGCGATCGTTGTAACGATCCATCAGGAACGCAGTCGGCAGAGTCAGCACCTCTGCGCCCATCACGTTGACAATGTCGAATCCCGCGTCGCGCGCACGCTCCGCAGCGGCCACATAGTCCGCTTGCAACCGCCTGATGTCCTGCCTGTCCATCTCGTAGGAGGCGCCCACCCAGAACAGGTCGTCACCAATGCCAGACACCGCGCGTGCCGGCAGACGCGTCTCCAAGCCGGTCACATGCGTTCCGGTCGCCATCAGCTCGATCCCCGCCAGCGCGCCGTGCTGATGCACGCGCTCTGTCATCAGGCTCCAGTTGCGCACGTCCGCCTGATCCCAGATCCGCGAGACGACCTCGAGGCCTGTGTGGTCATACTCGGGGCAGATGCTCGTCATTCCCGTGTTGAGCACCGCCCATCCGCCCTCCGCCTTCGTTGCCCGGAAGTACGCCTCCGCGCCCGGATGCTGCGAGCCGAGACCGCTTGCATGGGGCGTCTGGTAGAAGCGGTTCTTCATCGTCTTCGGACCGATCGCAACCGGCTCGAAGAGGATGTCGTATCTGGGGTCACGCGGCACGGGGCCTCCTGTTCGCAAGGCGAGAGACAAGTCCCATGGGCGCAACAGAGCTGGATGAAGTCATATCGGCCCTGTTTTGAGACGGTTCGCGGACGAACCTCGATTGGGATTCGCCCATAGATATGGCGTAAGGCGGCCTCATAGTTGGGAACCAGCGATTATGAATGTCGTTGGCATCGATGTCAAGTCCCCCGCATGCTGCTGAAGCACGTGAGATTGGCCCACGTGGAAGCTCGCGCGCGACTACTACCGCCAGCTCCATGCGCTGGAGAAGCTGCGCGACCGCATGGGCGCCCGCTTCGAGGCCGGCGCCGTGATCTGCACCCGGCACAAAGGACGGTCACGCTTGGCGACCGGGTGTGGGCGCTGCCTGTCAGCGCCCTTTGGGCATGACTACGATGCGCCTCGCACCCACGACCACGCTCAGTCCGGTATTAGCCCCTCGCCAGTGAATTCGCCCTTCGCCTCTGCGAAGGTGATATCGGCGGGCGGCAGGATCAGATCAGAGGGCTTCAGCTCGTCAGCGCCTAGGGGTTCTCCACTGCCGCGGACGTAGTCGAGCAGATCTTTGTAAGAGGAGGTGAACGCTGCCGAATCGTCCGCCTCGACCGTCCTCAGCACCGCGTCGTCGAGCTGCGCGACACGCCCATCCCCGTCGGCGAGGCGATACTGGTCCTCGCCGGATATGCGGACGATCATGCGCTCTGCTCGCCCGAGGAGGCGCCCTCTCCATCGCCGCTGCCGAGCTGGCTGGGCGGCGCGCCGCCGCCCTGACCGATCTCAGCCTTCATCTTGGCCAGTTCGTCGTCGACCGCGGAGGAGCTGGAGAGCGCTTTGAGCTGGCGATCGATGTCGTCTTCGCCGGGTCCGAGCTGGGTGATGTCTTCAAAGGCGCCCGCCGCTTCGAGCTCTTGGACCGCGTCGGCCCGTGCCTTCATGTTTTCGGTCTTGTCCACGGCGCGCTGCATCGCAAGACCGACGTCTGCCATCTGCTCGCCGACGCCGGTGGCCGCCTCGGAGATCCGGACCTGTGCCTCCGCTGCGGAGTACTGGGCCTTGATGACCTCCTTCTTGGTCCTGAAGGCTTCGATCTTGGCGCGCAGCTTCTGCTCGGAGTCGGTCAGCTTCTGCTGCTGCTCTTCCAGTTCGGCGACCTGAGTGTCGAGCCCTTGGAGCTCGGTCTGGGCGACGTTCTTGCGTTCCAGGGCAGCCTTGGCCAAATCCTCCTGGCCGGCGGCGACCGCCTGCCGCGCCTGAGTGTCGAGCTTGACCAGCTGCTGCTTGAGCGTGCTCTCCTGCATCTGCAGGCGCTTCTTCGCGGTCACGACGTCCGCGATGCCCTTCTTGACGTTCTGAAGCTGTTCGACCTGCTTTTGATAGCTGTAGTCGAGCGTCTCGCCAGGGTCTTCTGCCTTGTCGAGCAGTTTTGAGACCTTGGCCTTCACAACGGTGGACATGCGCCCGGTCAAGCCGGCCATGCGTTCCTCCTATGAGTCTTCGGCGGGAAACTCAAGCGTAGCCGAGTTGGGAGCCGCACGCGAAGCGTTCCCGCCTGCAGCACTCGTGACTCAGAGCCCGACCGGGTGGCGCATCACGAAGCCGGCGTTTTCGGGCCGCAGCGGGCGCCAGCGCGGACCATTCTGATTGGAAGGGTCGTCGACCGGGCTGGTGTCGAGCCGCAGACCCGCGATCGTCATGTATGCGTGCCCTGCGTTGGCGAAGATCGTCACCCAGCGGCCGACGCCTTTTTCGCCCCAGCCCTCCATTTCGCCGGAGTCCATCGGCGTCTTGATCAAGTCAGCGCCGTGCAGGGCAAAGGAGACGGTGCCCGAGCAGTCGTAGCCGTAGGACTTGAAGGACGCATGGCCGCCGCCGTAGACATACGGTTTGCCGATGATCTGGTTTCCCGCCCAGATCATCTCCTGGATCGCCTTGGGCGCGGCCTCAGGAGCCGCTGCCAAGCCTTCGATCAGCTCGGCTGTAGAGCCCGGCACGAGCAGCTCCGGCCGGCCCGAGGCGGCCGCGGCGACCGGGTCTCCACCGGTGCTGCCGAGTACGGTGTTGGCGGGCGGCGGAGCGACGTAGGGGATCACTTTGCCATTGACTAGCTCGTAGACGGGACCGTGATATTCGAGCTTGGGCGTGGGGGCCGTGATCGGAGCATGGACGGTGATGGAGACCGTCTTGGCTTTCTTGCTTGCCTTGCTGTTGGTCGTAGAGCTCGCGCCGCCGGAGGAGCCAGTGCTGGGCGGAGCCGCAGTCGTGCCGCCCGTCGTGGACGTGGCCGAGGCGGACGCGTTCGTGGTGGCGCTCGCGGCGGCAGGAACGGCTGCTGCGACAATCGCAATGCTCGAAAGCGTTGTTATGAGGGCTCGGGCCCGCACAGCTACCTCTTTCGTCGGCCTGCGGGGTTAGCTGACGGGCTGGCGCTGAAAGAGCCTGCGCCTCCCACGGATTCACCGCGAGACTCGCCCCAACAACCTGGGTCCCCCGTTCTCTGGCATCTGGTCAGAGATTCGGCGTTGAGGCGGGCACGCTACCAGACTGCAATGACGGTTGCAGCGCAAGCGCACCGTCCGGCGGCGCGCTGTCGACTGTTCACTGCCCACTTTCCGGCATCGACAGGACTCGGCATAGCCGTCCCAAGCACGGTCTAAGCTGCCCCGCGATGCAGCCAGCCAAGTCATCGATGCTGCTGGCAGCGCTGGCGCTGCTGATCGCCGGGTGCGGTAAGAGCGCGGTGAGCGGCTCCGGGTCCCAGCAGTCCCCCACAGGCACGGGGCAGTCCGCCGAGACGAGCACGCTGCTCGGGACATCGGGGGCCGGTGGCATCGTGACGGCCAACACGACGCGTCTTGGCGGCGCCACTGCGGCGCTCGACGCCGCAGCCGTCGCGCGCGCGGTGTACCCGGGCCTCACGCCCGCCGCCAGACCGCGAGCGGTCGTGATCGTGGAAGCGGGCGATTGGCCAGCCGCCTTGGCGGCATCGGCGCTGGCGGCAGCCCCGCTCAATGCGCCGATCCTCTACGCCGAAGGCGGGCAACTGCCGGCGGTTAGCGCGGCGGCTCTTGAAGCGATGCATCCGTTGGGCTCGCCGGCACTCGGTGGCGCTCAGGTAATCGCGGTAGGCACCAGCGCACCCGCGGGCTACCGGGCGCTGATCTTGCACGGCAGCACCTCCTACGTGCTCGGCGGACGGATTGCCGCACTGGTCCAACGTCTGCACGCAGGCCACACAGCAGCGGCGATCATCGCAAGCGCGAGCGCACCCGCCGCCCTCTCGATGCCGGCCGCCGGCCTGGCCGCCGAGAGCGGCGCTCCGATCCTGCTCGTCGACTCAGCAGGCGTGCCGCGTGCCACGGCCGCCGCGCTCGCGCGTCTCGGGCATCCGGCGAACTATGCAATCGGCCCGGAAAGCGCGATCGGCGAAGCGACTATCTCCTTCCTGCAGCGCACGGGCGAAGCGACCCGCATCGGCGCGGCCGGGCCGATCGAAAATGCGATCAAGGTCGCGGCGTTCACGAACGGGCACTTCGGGTGGGGAGTCGACGAACCGGGGCACGGGCTCGTGTTCGCGCGCACCGCAAGGCCGCTCGACGCCCCGGCAACAGCCCTGCTCGCAGCGACCGGCGACTACGCGCCGCTGCTGCTGCTCAGCAGCCAGCAGGGCATCCCGCGTGCACTGGCCCGCTACCTGGAAGACATCGAGCCCAGCTACGGCCACACCCCGGAATCGCAGCCGGTCCGCGGTGTCTACAATCGCGGCTGGCTGATCGGCGACCAGCAGGCGATCTCGCTGCAGACGCAGTCTCAGTTGGACGCGCTTCTACGCGGTGTCACCCGCTCGACGCCCACACCTCAGCCAAGCCTCGTGCCGTGATCGCGGACACCGGGCAAAGAGAGCTCCACCAACTACGCGGACAGCCAGGAACCAGACAATGAGTCAAGCAGAGGACCCAAGCAGGCTTTCACACGAGCCAACCGTGGAGGACGTGCGCGAGCTGATGGGCGCCTCCACCCCCCATTTCGCGCTGCAGCTGCGCAACCGCATAAGAGCGCTGATCCGCGACCTGCCGGCCGATCACCCCGCCCGCGTGCTGGGCGAGCGGGAGATCGCGCGCCTGGAGCATCTCAGCCGTTTCGGGCAGGACCAAGGCGAGGCGGCCCACACGGGCGAGACTCACCTGCCCTCGCTCAACGGCGCATAGAAGGTCTTTCAAAATAGGCGGTGCGGTCGGGGGGTGCCTGGACCAAGCTGGGCGACGCGAGATGGCGCAGCGCGTGCTGGTGGCACGTGCAAGCCGTCACGTGGCGATCCAGCGCCGTGTCCAGGTGCACATCCGGGCGTGCCGATCTTTTTGAAAGACCTTCTTGGCCCAGGGGTCAGCCGCGCCCGGCGGCCCTGGTCCGCGCCGTCAGGAAGTTGCTGCGAAGCAACTTGAACAACGCTAGGAAAAGAACCAGGTCGAGCGCGAACAGGCCCACCGTAGCGACCGGCGGGATGCGGGCAAACGCGGAGATGGCAAGCGCCACGACAGAGTGAAAGACGACGACCGGCAGCGCGGCGAGCATCACCGTGTGCGAGCGAAAGCCGCTGCGGTGCTCTCGCAGGGTCACCTCCAGGGTGCCCAGTGCAACCGCCGCGATCCCCGCGAGCAGCGGCGCGCCGCCGTGGGAGATTCCGCGCCTGAAGCCGACCACCACACCGATCGCGCCCACCAGGATCAGCAGCTCGGAGAGCGGCAGCGGATGCCACGGGGGCCGCGGGCGCTCTCCGTAATGACGCGAGACCGGAGTCTGCGCGCCGGCCTGCCTGCTTGCCCTCTGCGCCGAAGCGCGGCGCGGGCGAGCTGCAGGCGCAGCCACCGACTCACCCTCTGGGGCTGCGACGGCGATGGCGTCGCCAGCCGCCGGCGCAGCGGCGCCGGCGGTCGTGCCCGCGCTCGAGCTGGAGCGACGCTTGCGCGAGCGACGCTTGTTGGCCTTGGCCATTCGCTAGCAGCTGCGCCGTGTGAGGCAGGGACCCATCCTGTGACGATCCTACCGACGGCGCGCAGTGGCGGCAGCCGAGACGACTCCTATCCTGCTGCGCAGATGCCAGAACAGCAGCAGCCCTCCGGGACGGCGCTCGGCATCCCGGGCAGCACCCTGCCGGGCCCCTATCCGGTCGGCGAGTATGCGGCCGCGCTGCAACGAAGGCTGCGCGCATTCACCCGAGTGCAGTTGATCGGCGAGATCGTGAACTTGCGCGTGGCGCGGGCGCGGGCCTACTTCGAGCTGCGCGACGCGGGCGGCGCGGTGCCATGTGCCGCCTGGCTGCGCGACTGGGAGCAGATGCTCGCCCGGGTGGGCGAGCTTGCGGAGGGGATGCAGGTGGTCGTGGAGGGCGGCTGCGACTACTACGCCGGCAGCGCCTCATCCTCGCCCGCATTCTCCTTCTCGGTCTCCGACCTGCGGATCGCGGGCGAGGGAGACCTGCTGGCAAGGATCGAGCGGCTGCGCAAGACGCTCGATGCAGAGGGCTTGCTGGAGCGCCAGAAGCGGCTGACGCTGCCCGCGCTGCCGCGCACGATCGCAGTCGTCTGCAGCGAGAGTGGCAAGGCGCGCGACGATGTGCTGGCTGGCCTTGCGCGGCGCGGCTGGTCGGGCAGGATCGTGTGGGCCTTCGCGCCGGTGCAGGACCGCTATGCCGCTCCGGCGATCACCAGAGCGCTGCAGGACCTCGCCGCCTCAGGGCAGGTGGAGGTCGCGATCGTCGCCCGCGGCGGAGGCTCGCTTGCGGATCTGCTCTGCTTTTGCGACGAGACCCTGTGCAGAACGGTGGCGTTGCTTGCGATCCCGGTAATCGCCTCGGTTGGACACCACACCGACAGGACGCTGCTCGATGACGTCGCCGCCGTCAGCTGCTCCACACCTACGCACGCAGCCGAGGTCGCGGTGCCGGTCGACTGCGCCAAGGCGCGCGGCGTTCTGGCCGACCAGGCGCAGCGGCTGCGCGCGAGTGCCGGCAGGGCCGTCCTTGGCCGGGCGCGGCTGCTCGCCGCCCTTTGCAGAGCCCCGACGGAGCATCTTGCGCGCCAGCGCCGCGGCCTTCATCAGCAGCTGCGCGAGACTCGCGCCGCTTCGCGCCGGCGGATCACGACGGAGCAGGAGATGACCCGGCGGCGCTTGGCGGCGATCGTGAGCAAGGCCGACGGCGCGCTCCACGACGCACGCAGCAAGCGCCCCGGCGAGCTTGCGCGCCTCACGCTCGCACTCGACGCACACGATCCGCAGCGCACGCTGCAACGCGGCTATGCGCTGGTGCAGACCCACACCGGCGAGGCGGTCAGCAGCGCAGCGGCGGCTCGCAGAGCACGTGATGTACTGTTGCGCTTCGCCGACTCCACCGTGGAGGCGCAGGTGAGGGAGGACTCATGAGCGAGGAGCAGAAGCTCAGCTACGAGGACGCGTCAGCACGCGTGGAGACGATCGTCAGGCGCCTGGACTCCGGCGAGGCGAGCCTCCGGGAGACCTTGGAGCTGGTCAAGGAGGGCAAGACGCTGATCGAGCGTTGCGCCGGCGAGCTGGAGGCGGTCTCGGGTGAGCTGGAGGAGCTCAAGCTGGAGGATCTCGTGGCAAGGCTGGAGGCACAGGCACGGTGACCGGGCAAACGCTCAAGGGCGGCCTTTGGGCGCTCGTGCGAGATCTGCCGCTCGCGATCGAGCGGGTGGAGCTGGAGCCGCTGAGCGTGCGCTACTCCCCCGAGTTCGAGCGCCGCACCACCGTCGTCCATCTGCATGGAGCCGAGCAGGAGGGCGTCGGCGAGGACGTGATCTACGACCCGGAGCTGCATGTACTGGACCCGATCGCTCTGCCAACCGGCGAGATGACGCTCGCCTCCTTCTCGCAGCGGCTGGCGCAGCTCGATCTCTTCGGAGCGCTCACGCCGGGCCAGCCGGCCTACCGGCGCTACCGGATCTGGGCCTACGAGTCCGCGGCGCTCGATCTGGCTCTGCGGCAGGCCGGCATTTCGCTGCACACGGCGCTCGGCCGGCAGCCTGCGCCGCTGCGGTTCGTTGTCTCGACTCGCCTGGGCGACCCCGCGACTCTCGATCCGTTGAGCAAGCGCCTTGCGATCGCCCCGCAGATGCGCTTCAAGCTGGACCCCACCGTCTCCTGGGACGATGATTTCGTCGCCTCCCTGGTTGAGCTGGACGTCGTCGACTCGGTCGACTTGAAGGGCTTCTACGAAGGCACGATCGTCGACAACCCGGCCGACCCCGAGCTCTACCGCCGCGTCGCCGAGGCGTTCCCGGCGGCGTGGATCGAGGACCCCAAGCTCACGCCGGCCACCGAAGCGGTCCTTGCTCCCCATATGTCACGGGTGACCTGGGACGCCCCGATCCACGAGGTCGCAGACATCGAGGCGCTCGCCGTGGAGCCCAGGTGCATCAACGTCAAGCCCTCGCGCATCGGCAGCCTGCAGGACCTCTTCGCGGTATATGAGCACTGCGAGGCGCGGGGGATCGCCTGCTACGGCGGCGGCCAGTCAGAGCTTGGCCCGGGGCGCGGCCAGATCCAGTACCTGGCAAGCCTGTTCCATCCAGACGCATCCAACGACGTGGCGCCGTCCGGATGGAACATGCCAGCGCCGCCCGCGGACCTGCCAGGCAGCCCGCTGCCGCCGGCGCTGCTACCGGTCGGCTTTCGCTGGGGCAGCTGAGCGTCGTCAGCTCGTCGGCCGTTCGTACTCCCAAGGATCGAGTAGTCGTACCGCGCAGCCCTCGAAGTCCTTTGTGTTGCGAGTCACGACGGTGAGCCCATGTATGAGGGCGGTAGCGGCGAGGAGGCTATCGACTGTGCTGCGGGGAGCAACCGCATTCAGCCGTCCCCACTCGTCTGCAACCCGCACATCGACGGCAAGAATTCGGTCGGCGAAGCGGGTGCTTAGTTCGCTGAGCCAGCGCGCGAAGACGTCCGCCTGAGCGGCATCGCGATTACGTAGGCGATCGATGCCCATGCGTATCTCCCCGAGGGTGAGCACGCTGAGGTGAAGGTCAACGTCGTCCACCGCCTCGGCCCATGCACGGACGTTGCGATCACGACCGCGACGGATCTCCGAGACGGCATTCGTATCGAGCAGGAAGCTCAAAGCTCGACGTCGCGACCCGTCTCGCGGGCACGGGCGATGTCCAGCTGGTCAAAATCTGGAGCCTGACGAATGAACTGCAGGAAGCTTGGTCCGTCTCCTCGTAGCCGCCGGTACTCCTCGGCCGAGACGACGACGACCGCCTCCCTGCCGTGCTTGGTGACAACCTGAGGACCGTCGCTTCGTGCGCGCTCGACAAGCTCACTGAAGTGCTGCTTGGCTGCTTGAAGTTGCCAGGTCACATCCGCTCCTCGAGATTCTGGACAGACTGGACATATAATACCACAAGTAGTTGTCGACCGCTTGGGTATGTCCGGTCGGCGTCGCTGTCCGTGCAGGCTCTCCTTCACTTGTCCAGGGTCCGCAACTTCTCCTGCACCCTTCTGTTGAGGCCCGCATAGCCGCTACGGTCCCTCACCGTGCGGCCCGCCAGACTCACCGTGCCACCGCAGATCGAAAACAAGCGATCTTGGTTGACAGTGATGGCGAGTGTCCTGTTGGTCTCGCTCGCGCTGCCGTGTCCAAGCTTCGGCGCCTACGAATCCGGAGGCGCTGTCGCCCCCAGCGGCTCTTCGAGCGGATCGGGCGCAGCGGGAGGCACTGCGCCTTCCAAGAGCAAGGTCCCGGCGATCACGGGGGCCGACTGCGTGCCGCACGGCAGTTGCGCCGGCAATCCTTGGGAAGTCTCATCCTCCTCGATGGGTGGCTCGCTGCTGGTCAAGGGCAGCAAGCTGGGCCCGAAGATGAACGTCGCCTTCGCAAGCGTCTACCGCAAACGAGCGGTCGGGCCGACTACGCGCAATGCGCCCAAGGCGAGCCTGCACAAGACCTCCGAAGGTTTGGTCGTGAGCATCCCCAGGGGCGCGAGCACGGGCCGCATCACGGTCCTGCTCGGCAGCGGGCATCACACCAATCTGCTCGGGCCGATCAAGATCGTCTCCGGCAAGCTTCACCCTCCTCCGCCGCCGAAGCCCAAAGTCGCCACGATCAGCCCCTCCCCGACCGGCACCGCATTCGACGGTCAGGGCATGTGGATCTGGTACGTGAGCGCATCCAACGGCGGCAGCCTTCCATCGATCATCGCCCAAGCGAAGGCAGACGGCGTCAGCACGCTTTTCGTCAAGAGCTCGGACGGCCCCGAAAACTACTGGTCGCAGTTCTCCCCCGAACTGGTGGCAGATGCCCACAACGCCGGCCTGAAGGTCTGCGCTTGGCAGTTCGTCTACGGCAACAACCCGGTCGGGGAGGCCGAAATGGGCGCAAAGGCGGTGTCCACCGGCGCCGACTGCCTTGTGATCGACGCCGAGGGCGAATACGAAGGCCACTACGCCGCCGCCCAGCAGTACATGGAAACGTTGCGGGCAAAGGTGGGCGCCAGCTACCCGATCGGCCTGGCCTCCTTCCCATACGTCAACTACCACGAGTCCTTCCCCTACTCGGTCTTCCTCGGCCCCGGCGGCGCCCAGTTCAACGCGCCGCAGATGTACTGGAAGGACATCGGAACGAGCGTCGCGGGGATCTTCGCCGCGACCTACGAACAGAACCTGATCTACGAGCGTCCGATCGAGCCGCTGGGTCAGACCTACGAGAGCCCGAGCAACTCGGAAATGGTGGCTTTCCGCTCCCTGGCCGGCGCCTACGGCGCAAGCGGCCTCTCGTGGTGGGACTGGCAGGAAACGACCTCGACCGGCTGGAAGGCGCTGACCGAACCACTGAACCCCGAACTCAAGGTGCCCTCCCCCGAGGACACGGCGCCGCTGCTCAAAGAAGGAGCCAGCGGCGATCAGGTTCTATGGATGCAGGAGCACCTGGCAACGGCTGTCCCAGCCCAGGAAATCACCGGCATCTTCAACGCGACCACTGTGGCGAACCTGAAGAGCTTCCAGTCCACTCACGGCCTGCCGGCAACCGGCGAAACGGACTCGAGCACGTGGGGCGACCTGCTCGCCCTCGCGCCGGTCGCCGTCACCTGGACTGGAAACACAGCAAGCGCGGCGCGCGCCCACAAGCGCTGAACGCGCGCCGCCCACAGGTCACCGGTCTGACGTGCGAGAGCCAAGCAAGGCAAGGACGCAGTGAGCGTGGCGACTCCGTACGCGAGCAAGCGAGGACGCCGCCTTGCGCCGGCTATCGCGGGTCAGACCCGCTGGATCAACGTGCCGGTCCCCAGCCCGCCACCGCAGCACATCGTCACGAAGCCAATCTCCTTGTCGGAGCGCTCGAGCTCGTGCAGCAGCGTGGTGATCAGGCGCGCGCCAGTGGAGCCGAGCGGGTGCCCGAGCGCCATCGCGCCGCCGTTGACGTTCACGCGGTCCATGTCGGGGCGCAGCTCGCGCTGCCAGGCGGCCACGACCGGAGCAAACGCCTCGTTGATCTCGATCAGGTCGATGTCGCCGATCTGCATGCCGTTGCGCTCCAGAATCTTGCGCGTGGCAGGGATCGGTCCTTCCAGCATTTTCACCGGGTCACAGCCGACGGTCGTCTGATCGACGACCCGTGCCCGCGGGGTCAGCCCAAGCGCCTTGGCCTTATCGGCCGACATCAGCAGCACCGCGGCGGCGCCATCTGAGATCTGGGAGCTGTTGCCGGCGGTGATCTTGCCGTCGGGCTTGAACGCGGGCTTGAGCTGCGAGAGCGCCTCCAGATTGGTGTCCGGCCTGATGCCCTGGTCGGTCACGAACGTGTCGCCGTTGATCTGCATCGGCACGATCTCGCGCTCAAAACGGCCCTCCTGCGTGGCCTGGTGGGCCAGCTTGTGCGAGCGCACGGCGAGCTCGTCGAGCTCGGAGCGGGGGATCTCCCACTGGTCGGCGATCATCTCCGCGCCAAGGCCCTGGCCAACGATGTTGTGCTTCTCCATCAGGGAGGGCGTGAACGCCATGCCGAACTCCTGCTGGGTCTGCATCGTCGCAGCAAACGGGAGGTGGCCCATGTGCTCCACGCCGGAGCCGATCATCGCGTCGTGCACGCCGGCTGCGATCAGCGCGGCGGCGAAGTTGACGGCCTGCTGGGCCGACCCGCACTGGCGATCGACGGTCGTGCCGGGCGTCTCGATCGGCAGCCCTTCCTGCAGCCAGGCGTTGCGGGCGATATTCAGCCCCTGCTCGCCGAACTGCTGCACGCACCCGGCTATCACGTCCTCGACCTCGGCCGGCTCGATCCCGGCGCGCGAGATCACCTCGGTGTAGACCTTGCCGAGCAGGTCGTTTGGATGGGTGTCCTTGTAGTAGCCCTTCTCTTTGTGGCCACGGCCGATCGGCGTGCGCACCGCCTCGACGATCACGACCTCGCGGCCCTCTGGTTGCCTCATCTTGGAGTCCTCCATCGGTATCGAGCTGGGTGGAAGCGCCCTCGCCCCCCGGATACCTCTACTCTACCGCCGAACACCATCGATTGACTGGTCAGTCAGCCAAACCCTGAGGAGGGATCCAAGCGTGAAGGAGAGACTCGCGATAGTCGGCAGCGGCGCGATTGCGTGCGGCCTGGCCGCGACGGCCGCCCACCATGGTCCCGTGCTGCTGCTCGCCCGCTCAGAGCAGTCGGCCGCGCGAGCCGCGAAGACGGTCGAGAAGACGCTGAGCAGGCTGGAAGCCCAAATCGACCCTCAGCACATCCAGATCGTGACCGACGCGGCCGCGCTAGCGGAGGCGAGCTTCGTGGTGGAGGCCGTGATCGAGCATCACGACATCAAGGCCGACCTGCTCTCCGATCTCTCCGCCCGGATCAAGGACGACGCAGTCCTGGCCACGACGACCTCCTCCCTCTCGGTGGAGCGGCTGGCACAGGCCAGCGGGCGCGCCGACCGCTTCGTCGGCCTGCACGTCTTTAACCCGGTCACGCGGATGAAGCTCGTCGAGCTGGTCTACCCGCAGGAGGCCACGCAGGAGACCAGGGAGCGCGCAGCGGCGCTGTGCGAGACATTCGAGAAGATCGCTGTGGTCGTGCCGGACATCCCGGGCTTCGTGGTCAACCGGCTGCTGTTCCCCTACATCTTCAGTGCCGTGCGGCTGCTCGAAGAGACAGGGATGCCACCCGCCGACATCGACACCTGCATGAAGCTCGGCGCGGGGCACCCGATGGGCCCGCTGGCGCTGGCGGACCTGGTGGGCCTCGATGTCTCCAAGGCGATCGGCGAAGAGATCGGGCAGGAGATCCCGCCGAAGGTACAGCAGCTTGTCTCCGAAGGCGCGCTGGGGCGCAAGAGCGGGCGTGGCTTTCTTCTCTACGATTGAGGTCGCCCAGTTTTTCGCATCGCCTAAGGAGCCTTTTATGTGAGCTTGATGCGGGTGGCGATACTCCTTCTTGCGAGATAGATCGCAACGCACACCTGCCTCCTCCCAGTGCACACTGCCCGGCCCGCATCCCCCTGCGGGTCGGGCGTGTTTAAGAAGCCAGGCGTGTCTGAGAAGGTCCTTAGTCCTCGGCCGCCTCGCGCGTGCGTATCACCGGCCGCTCCCTGATCCTGACCGCCTCGATCCGGTTTTCACGTACCGACTCCACTCTGATCGAGTAGCCGTCGGCGATCACGGTGTCCCCGCGGCGGGGCAGGCGCCCGAGCTCCGCGAACACCAGGCCGCCAACCGAGTTGTAGGCGTCCGTGTCGACGGGCAGATGCAGGCCGTAGTCCTCCAGGTCGGTGACCGCGACGTGTCCGCGCACGAACCAGTCGCCGTTGGCTAGGCGCCTGACCTCGCCGGCGGTAGGGTCGGTCTCGTCAGCGATCTCCCCCACGACCTCCTCGATGATGTCCTCGACGGTGACGATCCCCACAACGCGCCCGTACTCGTCGACCACGATCGCAAGCTGCGTGCGCTGGTGCTGCAGCTCGGCCAGCAGGTCGTCGAGCGGCTTGGTCTCCGGCACGATCGGCGCGTCGTTGACCGCGGCGCCCAGCGCCGCCGAGGGTCCTTGCTGCAGATAGAGACGCATCAGCGCGTTGGCGTGCACGAAGCCGCGCACCCTGTCTCTGTTTCCCTCCTCGGTCACGGGCAGCCGCGTATGGCCGGTGGAGATGCAGCGCTCGAGCGCAGTGGCGACATCTTGGGAGATGTCCACAGTGACAACCGCCGGGATCGGGGTCATCACCTGGCGCGCGTCCTGCTCGTGCAGGTGAAAGACGCCGGTGAGCATGCCCGCCTCGCCGGGATCGATCTGCCCTCCCCTGAAGGACTCGGCGATCAGCAGCTTGAGCTCCTCGGGGGTGCCGCCCGCGGGTTCGCGCGACATCTCGACCCCGAACAGCTTGAGGATCCTCGCCGAGAGCGCGCTCACGCCGACAACGAGCGGGCCGAGCAGCAGCCTGAAGGCCTGCAACGGACGCGCGATCCTGCGCGCCACGGGCTCGGCCCGGTCGATCGCATAGAACTTCGGCACCATCTCACCGCCCACAAGCTGGGCTAGCGTGATCAGAGAGAAGGAGATCACGACCGCGACGATCACCGCGACGCCCTGGCTGAGCGGGCCTCCGAGCGCGCCCTCGAGCAGGTGCGCCAGCGCAGGCTCGCCGAGCGCACCGACGCCGAGCGAGGTCATCGTGACGCCGATCTGCACGGCGGAGATGTACTCGTTGACGTGTCCAACCTGATCGAGCGCAAGCTGAGCGCCGCGCTCGCCTTTGTCGCGCATCGCTTCAAGCCGCGGCCGCCGCGAACGCACGAGCGCGTACTCGGCGATCACGAAGAAGGCGTTGACCGCGATCAGAACGGCCGCGAGGATGAGCTTCAGGCCGTTCACGCCAGGCCGCCCAGCAGCGCCGCCAATGGTGGTGGCGTGCGACGCCTGGCGCGACTTCGAGGAGGTTTGTCGTCGTCGTTCATCTGGTGCCGACGGCTACACCGTATCAACGCTCCAGGCGAACGCTTCTACGCGCCTGCGACGAGTGCCTCAATGGCGCGCGCAAAGTCGAAGTCGGCCTGCGTGAGCCCGCCCTGCGAGTGCGTGGAGAGCGTGAGGGCAACCTTGTTCCAGCCATGAAGCAGGATGTCGGGGTGGTGGTTGGCTGCCTCGGCGGCCTCGCCCACGCGGTTGACGAACGCGAGCGCCTGCACGAAGTCATCGAAGGCCCATTCGCGCACGATCGCCTCGCCCTCTCTGCTCCACGGGATCTTCTGCAGGCGCTCCTCGATCTCCGGCTCGCTCAGCTTGGGCAAGATCCACCTCCGTCTTTGAAGTTGGCGACAGTAGAGTCAGGATGACATGCGGATCGCAAGCCTCGTTCCCCACGCCACCGAGCTGCTGTTCGCGCTCGGCCTTGGCGATCAGGTCGTGGCCGTCACGCACGAGTGTGACTACCCACCAGCGGCCGACGAACTGACAAAGCTCACGCGCGATGCGCTGCCGGCCGGTCTGAGCGCCGCCGAGATCGACCGGGCGGTGTGGGCTCGCACCATCGAGGGCCTTGCGATCTACGAGCTAGATGAGGACGAGCTGCGTGAAGCGGAACCGGACCTGATCGTCACCCAGGCGCTGTGTCCGGTGTGCGCGGTCTCCTACGAGGAGGTCGCAGAGGTGGCGAGCCGGCTGCCCGGCCAGCCGCAGGTGATCTCGCTGGACCCGAAGACATTTGGCGAGACACTCGGCGACATCCGCACGATCGCGAGCGCCACCGACCGCAAGGATCAGGGCGTGGATCTGGTGCGCTGCATCGCCGACCGAGTCGACCGGGTGAGGCTCGCCGTACGCGGGCTGCCGCGGCCGCGAGTCGCGGCGCTGGAGTGGTTTGACCCCGTATTTGTCGCAGGACACTGGACTCCACAGCTGATCGAGATGGCCGGCGGAGAGGACGTCCTTGGGTTGGCGGGCGAACCGTCCGAGCAGGTCGGCTGGGAGGTGCTTGCGGCCGCTCAGCCGGAGGTCGTGGTGGTGATGCCGTGTGGATTCGACGAGCGCCGCGCGCAGGAGGAAGCCATGCTGCACGCCGAGCAGCTGAGGAGCCTGCATGCGCGACGGCTGGTCGCAGTCAACGGCTCGGCGTACTTCTCCCGCCCCGGGCCGCGACTCGTGGACGGCCTGGAGCTGCTGGCTCACATCCTGCACCCGCAGGCGGTGCCGCAGGCGCCGGCGCCGGCGATAGAGCTCGCGTTCTAACCGAATCCACCGCCGGTAGCGCCCGCCACCGCCAGGGAGCCGGCGATCGAGGCGACGGAGATCACAACGCAGGCCGCGAAGCCAAGCGCAGGCATCCGGCGATTGTCCGCCGCTCGGACCGCGAGCCCTGCAATCACGCCGCCTATCAGCCCGCCGATGTGAGCGCCGATCGAGATGTCCGGCACCAGGAAGCTGAAGATGAGGTTGATCACGATCAGCGCGCCGATGCCCGTCTCGCTCAATCGATGCCCGCGCGCCTTCATCTCCACGGCGGCCGCGCCCATCACCCCGAACACCGCACCCGAAGCGCCGATGCTGATGCCGTTGCTCCAGATCAGGACGCCGAAGGAGGACGCGAACATGCTCGCGACATAGATCGCCGCAAACCGCGCCGAGCCGATCGAAGTCTCGAGCATCGTGCCGATCAGATAGAGCAGGTACATATTGAAGAAGATGTGAAGGAAGTTCTCGTGAATGAACGCGTTAGTGACTAGTCGCCAGTACTGATGGACGACCGAGATCGTCGCTCTGTCCAGAAAGCCTTCGTTGACGACCGTCCCATGCAGTTCTGAGCCCGATAGCGAGAACTGCCCCCGCTCGGCCAGGAAGACGAGCACATTGATCGCGATCAGCGCATAGGTGACGCGCGGCGCACGCGCCATCTCGCGCATCCGCACAACCTTCGTGCGCTGTTTGGCACAGTCGGGGCAGCGCATCCCGACGTTGGTCGGCGTCATGCAGTCCGTGCAGATCGGGCGCCCACAAGAGGAGCAGGAGACGCCGGTCTCGCGATTTGGATGCCTGTAGCAGGTGGCCACTGGAGGCAGCAGCCTATAGCGGCACGGTGAGCGCCGCCGAGGCGGAGCCTTCTCCCTGGCGCCTAAGCGAGCGCTCGGTCGCTCGCCAGCTCCGCCCGCAGCTTTTGCAGGCCGAGCCGCATCCGCCCCTTGACCGTGCCGACCGGCATTCCGAAGATGCCAGCTATCTCCGTCTGGGTGTAGCCGCCGTAGTAGGCAAGGTCGATCACCGAGCTCTGCTCGGCAGGCAGGCCATCCAGCGCGCTGCGCAGCGTCCTCGCCTGCTCGCGCAGGTCGGTCTCCGACTCGATCCCTTGCTGCGCCTGCAGACGATCCTCAATCGCCTGCTGGAAGAGCTCGCCGCAGTCTCGCGGGCTGCGGCGCAGCAGGTCGATTGCCCGATTGTGGACGATCCGGAGCACCCAGCCGCGCACGCTGCCGCGCCGGCTGTCATAGCGCCGGCGAGCACGCCACATCGACAGGAACGCCTCCTGAACGGCATCTTCTGCGAGCGGTCGCTCACCGCAGATCCGCAGGGCGGCCGCAAACGCGATACCCGCGTGACGGTCGTAGAGCGCGCTGAACGCGAGCTGGCTGCGGTCGAGCGCCACCAGACTCATCAGCTGCTCATCTGAGAGCCGTGCAAGCGTCGCCGCCGCGGGCGACCACAAACCACGATGCCTTGCGAGAAGGACCTCAGCCGGCAGTGCGATGACGGGTTGCATTCGAGTAGGAGAGATTTGAGGACGAGATCTAACCACAATCGGCTGTTGTTGGTCAGATAATCCGAACTGTAACCGTCCTCTCATTACCGATGGTCATCGAGCAGCCACGACGCCTCTCGGGGCATGGCTCTGGGCCCGCGTCTGTCAGCGAGGGCGAAGAAGGCGGCGAGCCTGGCGCTCGGCGCCGCGCAGCGACTTGCTGATGGCGGCTCCCGCCTCATTGAGGCGACGCGTCTGCGGCGCACGTCGCCGCGCCCGCAGCACAACGAGCGCCGCGCCCGCGCCTGTACCCAGCACGACCGCGGCCGCCGGACGCGCCCAGTTGCGCGGGTCGCGCATCGCTGAGAGCTCGACCGCGTCGAGCTCCTCTGCCGCCATCTCGGTGATGCTCTGCAGCCTCTGCTCCAGGCGCATGGCCAGATGCTCCGGCGGCTCCACGGGCGCAAGCGCCTGCCGCAGCAATCCCTCGAAGTCGGCGGTCCCGGTCATCTGCTCCCCCAAAAGCTCATGCGGTGGACTCCTCTTCGCGCAGTCTGCCCTGCAGTTGCTTGATCGATCTGTGGATCAGCACCTTCGTGGCCCCATCTGAGCGACCAAGTGCACGCGCGATCTCGCGGTTGTCCATGCCGAGCGCAAACCGCATGATCAGCGCCTCGCGCCTGTCCTCCGGCATCTCGGTAACTGCGGCGAGCACGCGCGTAAGCTCTTCGCGTCCCTCCACGATCTCCTCGGTCGTGCGCAGAGAGCTGATCGTATCCGGGTCTTCCATCGGTGCCGCCGGCTTGCGCGCGCGGTCCCTGTAGAGATTGGCCGCAAGATTGTGAGCGATCCTGATCAGCCATGGCCGCAAGGGCCTGCCGTTGGCCTCTCGCTGCGCGCGCTCGAAATGCCTGTAGGCCTGCAGGAACGTCTGCTCGGTGAGGTCCTCCGCGTCGTGGTGATTGCCGATCCGGTAGTAGGCATAGCTGTAGACGTCGCGCAGATGCGTCCTGTATAGCTCCGAGAAGTCCGCGTCCAGTCGCGCCTTGCTGCGCTGCGGCGCGTCCCCCTGTTGTACGTCTGTCACTCAACGCAGCGTACTCCGGCGTGCTGGCGCTCACTGGAAGGCGCGACGGCGCTTGCCTGCCTCCTTTGCCGGCCACGGCTCTGCGGGCGCGGCGGCGTCTGCCCGCCGAGCCACTCCCACTGCAGAGCCACGCAAGCCCAGACGCGGCCGGTCGCCGCCGCCGCCAGCGACGGAGAGACCTCGTCCATCTGCGGCAGGCGGGTGATTCGGCCGAAGCGAACCCTCACCTTGCGAGGACGCACTCTCCAGCCGCGGCGAACCTGATCTGTGCCGATCACCGCCACGGGCACAACCGGCGCTCCCGTTTCGAGCGCGAGCCTGCCGACTCCTCGGCGGGGAGCGCCCAGCGGGCCTTTGCGCACACGGGTGCCCTCAGGGAATATGACCACGCAATCGCCGCGCGAGAGAATCTGCTTCGCTGTGGCCATTGCGTCCTGATCGCTGCGGCCGCGATCGATCGGGAACGCGCCGAGGCTCCGCAGCAGCCATGCCTGCCATCCGCGAGCGAACAGCTCTCGCTTGGCGACGTAGTAGACGGGTCGCCTAACGAGCGCCCCGATCACGAAGGGGTCGAGGAAGCTGCGGTGGTTGGCCGCCAGCAGCAGCGGCCCGCTACGAGGCACCTCCTCGCCGCCAACCCCCTGCAGGCGCAGATAGATGCGGAAGAAGGGCACGAGGATCGCCCGCACGAGCAGGTACAGCGGCAGGTTGACACCCCGGTCAAGCGTGCGGGCGCGGATCTCGCCGAGATCGGGCTCGCCTGCAGTGGCCGGGCTGTGCGAGTGCCGCCACTGCGCCACCGTGCTTGCTGGACTGGAGAGCCGATCGAGGTCCATCCTTCTCTGCATACCCGGGCCCCCCAGGCTCGTTACAGGTCCGTAGTCTGCCGGCGAGAGGTTGCGCCGGCGCCTCTGTGCAAGGCTGTCGAGCGAGTGGTCGCGCTTGCTCGCGGCTGAAGAGGCTAGGTTTGGCGCTGCAGCCCGCTAGATCTAGTATCAGCGCTTGTCGCGATAGCGTCGGAGCCTCTCGCCGGAATAGCTCAGTTGGTAGAGCACCTGTCTTGTAAACAGGGGGTCACGGGTTCAAGTCCCGTTTCCGGCTTGGTCTGCAAACGGTCTGTTCGAGCGGCCGGCGCTGGCACGTCTTTGGGCGGGCCTGGCCTCATCCGACGCCGATGTCGGAGCGCACGATCGCAGCGCCGCCCACGCGCAGGCTTGTGTTTACCCGGAGTTAGGAATTCGCGGACGAAGAGCATCTTTGCGATCGCTGATGGGTTGACAGTGCAGGTGGGGCGCAGCGCCTCCGCCTCAACGTCAACGAAGGCTTCACTTCCAAGGAGAGAAGATGCGTGGAGGAAGGCGGTTTCCAGCCGTCGCGATAGCGGCTGGTCTAATCTCGACGGCGCTCGTACTGGCGCCGTCCGCAGCACTGGCGCACAGACATCGGTTTCATCACGGCTTCTGCAGGATCGGAATGCAGGTGGCGCCGCATCACACGACGGCGGGGGAACCTGTCGTGGTCTTCGGGCGTCTGCGTTGCCCCGGAGGCGGTGAATCGGCCCAAACCGTGCAGCTGTTCCACCACCTGACCGGCCAGCCTGGCTTCAGCTACGTCCAGAGCGTGAGCACCAACTCGGAAGGCTATTACGAGATCAACCCGGCGGACGGGGTCGTTGAAACCAGCCGCTCCTTCTTCGTGGTCTCGGGCAGGGCGCGCAGCAGAACGCAACAGGTGCGCGTAAGCGCCCAGGTGACGCTCTCAGGCCCCGCGGAAGGCAGCCAGTTGCTCACCGGCAAGCCCAATCAGGTCACCTTCACCGGCACCGTCACGCCGGCCGATGTCGGTGCCGAGGTCGTGCTGCAACGCCAGGACGCCGAAAACGGGCAGACCTGGCATCACATCGGCCAGACGACGGTTGCCGTGGATGGCACGTTCACCCTGCCGCACACGTTCATCGTCCCGGGTGATGCGAACATCAGAGTGCTCGTGCGCAGCCAGGGACGCAACGTGCCAAGCAGCTCGAACGTGATCGCATACGAGATCTCCCAGGCGCAGAACAGCGCACTGACGATCGAAGCCTCGGCCGATCCGATCGTCGTCGGCGGGTCGGTCACGATCAAGGGCAAGCTTGCCGGCGTGAGCACCGCCACGTCCGTGCAGCTGTTCGCTCACACCCACTATGGCCACTTCACCGCGGTCGCAGAAACGAGTACCAACGCGAGCGGCGAATACTCGTTCGTCCCGCAATCGCCGCTGCACAGCACCTTCTACGAGGTCAAGGGCGGCGGGCAGACCTCCGCGGTCCTCTTCGAGGGGGTCCATGACCTGCTGAGCCTGGAACCGCCAGCGGCCAGCGTGCAGCAGGGACAGCCGCTGCAGGTCTGGGGCTCAGTGTCTCCGCAGCATGCCGGGCACGTGATCTACCTCGAGGCGCAGAACGCCTCCGGCGGCGGCTTCCACGTAATCCAGATCGGATTCATCGGCGCCGGATCGACCTATGTCCTACAGCACCGCTTCTACGTGCTGGGCGACAGGGTGCTGCGTGTCTTCATCCCGGGTGGCCCAGAGAACGAGGGCGCCGCAAGCCCGACGTTCACGGTTGACGTGACGCCCGCGCCGCTGCCTGCGCTGATGCCAGAACCGGAAGGCAACAGCAGCGAAGCGCCTGAAGGCCAGTCCTAGAGCTGGAATCGCCAGTCTGGCGAGGTCGTCCCGCCCACTGCGGGGCGGCCTCGTCTGGGCTTTCGGTGGGTGTTGCGGCTGCGGGAGGCCGAGCCCGCCTCAGGCCGCGACCGCCCGGGAGCGCAGGTGCACGCCGACCTTGCGCTTGACGCGCTGGAGCGCGTTGTCGACTGTCTTGGTGTCGCAGTCGAGCCGATCGCCCACCTGCTCGTAGGAGCAGCCGTCGAGGTAGAGCGCGAGCACGCGGCTCTCCAGGTCCGAGAGCGCGGTGGAGAGGCAGCCGACCAGCGAGCGCAGCTCCTCTGAGGAGATCACCTGGTTGACAGGATCGTTCACGCTCGGGCCCGGCAGCAGCTGGTCGAGGGTCTGCACGTCTTCGCCACCCGCGGCCGGCGCCGAGGAGAAAGAGACGTATTGGTTCAGCGGGCTGTGCTTGTTGCGCGTCGCAGTCTTGACAGCCGTGATGATCTGGCGCGTGATGCAGAGCTCGGCGAAGTTGCGGAAGCTCGACTCGCGATCGGAGCGGTAGTCCCTGATCGCCTTGTACAGGCCGACCAGACCCTCCTGGATCAGATCGTCGGGATCTCCGCCAGCAAGGAAGTAGGAGGAGGCCTTCAGGCGCACGAACCCGTGGTAGCGACGCACGAGCCGGTCGTAGGCGTTGGGATCGCCCTGCTTGGCAAGGGCGATCAGGAATCCATCGTCGACCTTGACGTCAGATTGAGGGTTATAGGAGATACGGGCCACGAGCAGGTCCTTTCTGAGGCTTTGCGCAGCCTCATGTGCTCAGTGGCGCACTCCTCCCCTGGCGCCAACAGACGTTTTGCCTGAGATCTGGACTGTGATTGCCGCCCCGCTACAAGCCGGGGAAGGCAGCTTCGACCTCAGGTTTAGCGTTATGTTGCGGCCAAGATCGCACATATGACGGTCTTTGTCAAGGCATCTGCAACCGATCCTGCAGAACGCGGTATAGGATCGCTGCGGCCGCAGCGCTCACCCCAAGCGACTGCACCCGACCCCGCATCGGCAGGCAGATCAGCTGGTCGCAGGACGCCGCAACGCGCGGTCGCAAGCCTCTCCCCTCACTGCCAAGCACCAGCACGACGCCTCCGCGGTAGTCGGGCTGGTCGTAGGGGAGCACCTTAGGCGTGCCCGGCATCGCCGCTCCGTAGCACCAGCATCCGGCCCCACGAGCCTGCCCCAGGAAGTCGGCGATGTTGCGGGCACGCGCGATCGCAAGGTGCTCCACGGCTCCTGCAGATGCCTTGCAGACAGCCGGGGTGACCTCGGCGCAGCCCCGCTCGTGGATCACCAGCCCGCTCGCTCCTGCGCTCTCGGCGGTGCGCGCGATTGAGCCGAGGTTCTGGGGGTCCTGCACCTGATCGAGCACGACGATCAGTGGGTCCTCGCCGCTCAGTAGCCTCTCAGCTTGAACGTAGGGATATGGACCGGCAGCGGCACAGATGCCCTGATGCGCGTCGCTGCCGCACCGCGCCTCGATCTCCTCCGCGGAGGAGATCCGCACCTCCACCTTCGCAAGCCACGGCTCGGCCGCTGCGCGCTCGGTTGCAAAGACTGGGCCCACCGTCGAGGAGCGGCGCCCGCTCAGTGCCTCACGCACCGGGTTGCGCCCGTAGATGGTCATCGTCGCGGCACGATCGGGTCTCGCCGCCCGCGTGGGCGCGGGCCCCGCCGGCCGCTTGGGGCCTGTCCCGCGCCGGCGGTCGTGACCGCCGTGATGACGCGCGTTGCTCACTGCTCGCCGGTCAGCGGGATCAGCTCCGGCCCCTCGGCGCCATCGCGAACCTCCCACCCCTGCGCCCTGATCTGCTCCCGCAGCGCGTCGGCCCGTGCGAAGTCACGCTCCTGCCGTGCCTGCTCGCGTTCCTGCGCAAGCCGGTGCGCCTCGGGGTCGATCGTGGCGACGTCGCCCACGCCCCCAAGTGGTTCGATCTCCCCGAGGCCGAGCACCGAGAGCATCTCCCGCAGGTCTGCATCGCCTGTCGGCTGCTGGCGCCTGTTGGCCTCGCGCACCCACTCGAACAGACTGGCAAGCGCCTTCGGCGTGTTGAAGTCATCCGCAAGCGCATCGAAGAACGCCTCCCTGTGAGGCGACATCTCCGGGTCGCTGTGCTCCTCGGGCAGCAGCCGCCTCATCGCCTCCCTGATCCGTGCGATGCGCCGATCGGCGTCAATCAGCTCCGCCTCGGAGAAGGCAAGCGGCTGACGGTAATGCCCTCCAATCAGATACATGACAACGACCTCGCGCCCCCACCGCTCGACCACCTCGTGCAGCAGCGCGATGTTTCCCACCGACTTGGCCATCTTCTCGCCGGTCGCCTGGAGCATGCCGTTGTGCATCCAGATGCGGGCAAGCTCCTGGCCCCGAGCCGCCCTGGTCTGGGCAGCCTCGTTCTCATGATGCGGAAAGACGAGATCTGAACCGCCCCCGTGGATGTCGAAGCCAACACCGAGCAGGCTCTCGGCCATCGCCGAGCACTCGATGTGCCAGCCGGGGCGGCCCGGTCCCCAGGGCGAGTCCCAGAAGGTGTCCTCGCCCTCCTTGTGCGCCTTCCAGAGCGCGAAGTCAAGCGGGTCGCGCTTGCGCTCCGCGGGTGGGCGGGTTCCCGGTCCGTCTTCGCCTTGGTCCATGTCCTCGATGCGCCGGTGCGAGAGCGAGCCGTAGGAGGCGTCCGAGCGAACGCTGAAGAGCACGTCGCCGCCGCTCTCGTAGGCATGTCCACGCTCGATCAGCGCCTCGATGTAGCTGATGATCGCGTCCATCATTTGTGAGGCGAGCGGCTCGTGATCGGGACGCCCGAGACCAAGTGCGTCGGTGTCCAGCATGTAGAGCCGCGTCATCTCAGCCGCCAGATCCGCGCTGCTCTGATCGGGCTTGCTCGCCTTGTAGATCTTGTCGTTGACGTCGGTGACGTTGATGACCAGGTTCACCCGGTAGCCCTCGCGAACGAGAAAGCGCTTGAGCAGCGAGAAGACCACGAACGGGCGCGCATTGCCAATGTGGATGCGGCTGTAGACGGTTGGACCGCAGGCATAGATCCCGACCCGTCCCGGGTCGCGAGGCTGGAGCGCGACGATCTGGCCGCGGAGCGTGTCGTGCAATCTGATCTGGCGCATATCGACACCGGCACCCTACCGACGCGGGTCGCAGTTGCCTCGACACGACTCAGCCGCGCTGGGGCTGCAGCTATCGCACCTCAGCCACGCTCGCCACCGCCAGCGCCGCAACACCCTCCTCGCGGCCGACGAAGCCGATCCGCTCTCCCGTGCTCGCCTTCACGTTGACCCTGCGCTCAGGCAAACCAAGCACTGGCGCAAGGCGCTCCCTGATCTGCTGCTTGTAGGGCGCGATCTTCGGGCGCTCCATCACCAGCGTGCAGTCGATGTTGAGGACTCGCAGCCCCTCGCCGGAGAGCAGCTTCATGACCTCCTGCAGCAGCGCGATCGAGTCGGCGCCGCGGTAACGCTCGTCGGTGTCCGGGAAATGCTGCCCGATGTCTCCGAGACCTGCGGCTCCGAGCAACGCGTCGATCACCGCATGGGTGAGCACGTCCGCATCGGAGTGGCCCTCCAGGCCCATCTCGTGGGGGATCTGCACGCCTCCGATCACGAGCGCGCACCCCTCGGCAAGGCGATGCGAGTCGTAGCCGATCCCGACGAGGCTCACGTGACGCTCGCCCCGATCTCGTGCAGAGTGCGCTCACGACCGCTGAAGACGCACAGCTCGCTGACGCCGACGCTCTCCAGCAACTCCAGCGCCTGCTGGTAGTCGGCGCCGATGTCGGCGGGCACGTGCGCGTCGCTGGAGAGCGCAATCGGCGCACCGGCTTCCACGCACATCTCCAGAAATGCCGGAGCGGGATAGATCTCTTTCGCGCGCTTGCGTAGGCCCGCCGTGGAAACCTCGACCGCGATCCCGGACTCGGCGATGCCGTCCATCGCCAGCTCGTAGAAACGACGCAGGTCGCCTTCGGGGAGCGGGCGCTCTCGGCCCCACACCTTCACGAGGTCTGGGTGGGCGAGGATGTCGAAGAGGCCGCTGCGGGCCGCCTGCCCGAGCACCTCGAAGTAGCGCCGCCAGATCTGATCGGCGCTGGTTGCGCCGTCCCAGATCGAGTACTCGTCCATGTCGAGCGCCTTCTCGGCGATGAAATGGACCGAGCCGACCACGTAGTCGAAGTCGCGCGCCGCCAGCAGGTTGGCCATCCTGTCCTCGGCGCCCGGGATGAAGTCGGCCTCGATGCCAAGTCTCAGGTCGGTCTGCTCACGCACGAAGCGGCAGTACTCGTCGATGTCATCGGTCGCGTTTGCCACCCAGAAGGGATGCCGCCAGACCGTGAGCGCCTGCTGGAAGCGGTAGACGTGTTCGGAGACGCCAAGCTCGTCGATACCCTGCTCGGAGGCGATCGCGCGATAACGCTCGGCGTTCTCGGCGGTGAAGTACCGCTCGGCGGGGGTGCCCTCCCCGTCAGGGCGCAGATGGACGTGGTAATCGCTCAGCATGGCCGCGATTCAATCAGCCTTGCGCCTGGCAAGCAGTGCGGCTGCCAGCTCCAGGTCCAGCGGCGTGGTGATCTTCAGGTTCTCCGGGCTGGAGGGCACGATCGCCACCGAGCCGCCGGCGCGCTCGATCAGCGACGCGTCGTCTGTGGCCTGCGCGAGTACCTCCGCGGGCGCCGCCAGGACGCGTTCCAGAGCCTCGCGCCGGAATGCCTGCGGCGTCTGCACCGCCCATAGCTGCGAGCGCGGAAGTGTCTGCAGCACGAGCCCTCCCTGAGCCCGCTTGACGGTGTCGGTCACAGCAGCGGCCGCGACCGCCGCGTCCACCCCACGCTCGATTACCGCCGCGATCACGGCCTCGGCAAGCTCTGGACTCAGCAGCGGCCGCGCAGCGTCGTGGACGAGCACGACATCACCCGCCCCCGCTACCCGCAGCGCTTCACGCACCGATTCCGAGCGCACCGCACCGCCCCTGACCCCGATCGCGCCCGCCGGCGCCTGCACGCCCTCGGGCAACGCTACAACGATTTCCCGCACCGAGGGCGCAGCGAGAAGCGCCTCCACGCTCCAGGCCAGCAGGCTCTTGCCGTGCAGCTCCACGAGCGCCTTCGGCATCCCCGCCTGCAGGCGCTCGCCGCTGCCCGCGGCCACGATCAGCGCTACAGCCATCGTTCTACTTCGGCGCTCGCGCACGCAGCAGGCCGGTGGGCGCCGGCCGCTGCTGCGTGCGCGGGAGCCTTGCTACTTGCCCACGCCCGCGAGCTTGCTCGCAGCCGAGTCGGCCAGCAGCTCGTCGAGGTAGCTTTCGGCGTCGTCCTCATCCTTGTCGAGCGCGTACATCAGCTCGGAGGCGAGAATCTTCTTTGCCCGCGTGAACATCTGCTTCTCGCCGGTGGAGAGCCCCTTTTCGCTCTCGCGGATGGCGAGGTTGCGGACGACCTCGGCGAGCTCGTAGATGTCGCCGGTCTTGATCTTGTCGCGGTTGTGCTTGAAGCGCCGGTTCCAGTTCTTAGGCATCTCAGAGACGTCGTCCGTGAGCACGTCCAGCACCTTCTTGACGGTTTCCTCGTCGATCACGCGGCGCAGGCCGGCCAGCGCGGCGTTCTCGGTGGGGACCTTCACCGTCATGTCGTTGTGGAGGATCTTGATGGTCAGGTACTCGCGAGTCTCTCCGAGCACTTCCATCTCTTCCTTGCACATGACCTTGCCGGCGCCGTGATGGGGATAGACGACATGATCGCCGAGCTCGAACTCGATGTGTTCGACTTCGACTGTGATCTCGACCTCCTCGTCGAGCTCCTCTTCGGTGATTGCTTGGGGAATGGTGTCCTCCTTGGTTTTGGGCCAGCCGCTGCGGGCAGCCGTTCTCGGTCAGGTCTGCAGGTAGCGATCGACGAGGTTGATCTCCTGCAGGCGGCGCAGTCCCTCTCTGATCTCCTTCGCCCGAATCTCTCCCACTCCCTCGATCATCTCCAGCTCGGCGTCCGTGGCCGCCAACATCTCGTCCAGCCCGCCGAACTCCTTGACGATCTGCGCCACAACCAGCTTCGGCAGCCGCGGTATGCGACCGAGGATGCGGTAGCCGCGCGGCGAGACCGGATAGTCGAGGGTGTTCAGCTTGCGGTCGTAGGAGAGCAGCTCCGCGAGGCGGCCGAAATCGAGCAGATCCTGGTGAGGTAGGCGCGAGACCTGCTCCATCGCTTCCGCGAACGCCTCCTCGGAGTAGTGCGCCAGGTAGTCGTGCACGAGCGCAGCCTTCTCGGTCGCGGTGCCCACGATCGTCTCCTCCAGCTGCATCTCGATCAGCCGGCCCTCGCTGCCCAGCTCGACAATGTAGCGCTCGATCTCCACCGCCATCCTGGTCACCAGCTCCGAGCGCTGCAGCACCGTCAGCACGTCGTGCAGCGTGACGCCGCCCTCGAACTCCAGCGCGGTCAGGCGCGTGGAGACCTGGTCTAGGCGGGTCCGGTACTTCTTGAGCGTCGCCAGCGCCTGGTTGGCCTTCGCCAGCACCACGGGAATGTCCTCGAGGATGTACTTCACGCCGTCGACGTAGACGGAGATCACCTCGCGGCGCTGGGAGATCGCGATCACGATCGCTTCGACCTGCTTTGAGACGCGCTCGGCCGTGCGGTGCCTGGTGCCCGTCTCCTGGGTGAGGATCGTCGGATCCGGCATCAGCTGGACGTTGGCCATCGAGATCTTCGTCGCGTTGGCGTTGAGGATGATCGCCCCGTCCATCTTTGCGACCTGGTAGAGCATCGCCGGGGAGTACTCGATGTCCAGCTTGATACCGCCGGAGAAGAGGAAGCCAAGCTCTTCGGGGTCGCCGATCGCCAGCAGGCCGCCGGTGCCGGCATTCAGGATGTCCTCCAGGCCCTCGCGCAGCGAGGTGCCGGGCGCAACCATCTCCAGGGCGCGCATCAAACCCGGCTCAGGGCGAGCGTCGTTATCGAACTCTTGCCCTGAACGTGGTGCCACAACAGGTCATTTTACGCGATTTAGCCGCGATTTATCGCACAAGCCGCTCGCAGTGAGCGGAGATCTGACAGCTTGAATGCGCGCGACCCTTAGTCGGCGGCGCAGGCGGCCCCTTCAGGCGGCTGCGCGAGCGACCTCGCGGGGGCCGCGCGGAAGCGCCATCGCCAGCGCCTGACGCAGCGTTGCGGCCTCGCAGGCGCCCTCGCCGGCGCCATGAGGCGCGATCACCGCCTCGCAGCCGTGCTTGGCGGCCTCGGCCAGCCGCCGCTCGGGGTGGCCGACCCAGCGGAGCTCGCCGGTGAGGCCAAGCTCGCCGAAGCAGGCTCGCGGCGCGTGCTGCAGCGGCACGCCGCGAGCAGCCGAGGCGACGGCCAGCGCGATCGCGAGATCCACGCCCGGCTCATCGACCCGCACGCCCCCCACGACGTTGACGAAGACGTCACGGCCACCGGTGCCGATCCCGCCGTGACGCGCGAGGATCGCCAGCACAAGCGCGAGCCGGTTGCGATCCAGGCCCGAGACGACCCGGCGCGGCTGCTCTAGCTCTGAGGAGGCCACCAGCGCCTGCACCTCCACCAGCAACGGGCGCGATCCCTCCATCGCCGCCAGCACGACGCTGCCGGGCGCTCGCGTGGCCTGCTCCACGAACCTCGCCGAGGCGTCCAGCACCTCGACCAGGCCGCCTTGGCGCATCTCGAACAGGCCGATCTCGTTGGTTGAGCCGAAGCGGTTCTTGAGCGCCCGCAGCTCGCGGTAGGGACGCTCTCGCTCGCCCTCGAACTGCAGCACGCAGTCGACCAGGTGCTCGAGCACGCGCGGGCCGGCAAGCGCGCCCTCCTTGGTCACATGTCCGACCAGCAGCACAGCGATCCCGCGTGCCTTGGCGGTCTCCATCACGCGCGCAGCCACCTCGCGAACCTGGCCGACCGTGCCCGGTGCGCCGCTGAGGTCGGGAGCGCGCAGCGTCTGCACCGAATCGAGCACGCAGACCTCGGGGGCGTGCTGCTCCAACGTCGCGATCACGCAGTCGAGATCGGTCTCGGCCAGCACGGGCACCGCGAGCGCAGCGTTGGCCGAGTCGGCGGCGCGGTCTGGCCCATCAGCGGAGCCGGGCTGCTCCACGCGTAGCCGCTCGGCCCGCAGCCGCACCTGCTGTGCCGACTCCTCGCCGGTTACATAGAGCGTGCGGTGTCCACGGCTCTGCAGGTGCGCGAGCACCATGTTGGTGAGCGTCGACTTGCCGATGCCGGGCGAACCGCCCAGCAGGACCAACGAGCCCGGCACAATGCCGCCACCGAGTACCCGGTCGAGCTCGCCCAGGCCCGTGGAGAGCCGCGCGAGACGCTCGGCGGCCACCTCGGTGAGCGGCACTGGCACGCGCGCGACGCTCGCACCATCGCCGCCGCCGGCAAAGCGCCCGCCGCCGCCGCGCGTAGCCTCTGCCGTGGGGGCGCGCTCCTCCACCATCGCGTTCCAGGCGCCGCAGCCGGGGCACTGCCCATGCCACTTGGCGCTTGAGAGTCCACACTCGGAGCAGACGTAGATGGTTTGCGCGCGCGGCACCCACCAACCTTACGCGCGGGAGGGGACGAGGTCAGGGCGATGCCGCGCCCACCCTCGCGACCTCAGCCCACGCCCACGGTCTCGCTGCGGCGCTCGTAGAGCAGCACGTCGCGCCAGCTGCCGTCGGGCATCTGGCCCACCCGCTTGCGTACGCCCACGAGCCGGAAACCGCAGCCCTCGTGCAGGGCGATACTAGCCGCGTTCTCCGGGAAGATGCCCGCCTCCACCGTCCAGATCGAAGCCTGCTCGGCCGCGTCCACAAGCGCCCGCAGCAGCGCCTTGCCGACGCCCATCCGGGCGCGGTCAGGGTCGACGTAGATGCTGACGGCGCCAACGCCGCGGTAGCACTCGCGCGCAGAGACAGGCGTCAGCGCCGCCCAGCCAAGCACCCGATCATCGCCATCGTGAGCGACCAGGCACGGCATCCCGCCTTTGGCGGCAGACCAGCGCTCCCAGCTCGGCGCCTGACGCTCGAACGTGGCCTCGCCGCCGGATATGCCAGCCGTGTAGATGCGCTCGACATGCGGCCAGTCGGCGGCCAACATCGGCGCGATAGTCAGCTGTCCGGGGGCTGCGTAGCTCAGCGGAGGCGTCCGTGTGCCGGCGGAGCCTTCTCAGAAGGTCTTTCAAAATAGGCGGTGCGGCCGGGGCGTGCCTGGACCAAGCTGGGCGACGCAGGGCGGTGCAGCGCGTGCTGGTGGCACGTGCAAGCCATCACGTGGCGATCCAGCGCCGTGTCCAGGTGCGCATCCGGGCGTACCGATCTTTTTGAAAGACCTTCTTAGGCCTCATCGACGGGATGATCGTGCTCGCCCTGAGCCTCGCCACCCGAGATCTGCTCCTCCTCGCCGCCGGCGAGATCGTCGCCCGAGAGATCCTCGCCACCGGAGAGCTCCTCGCCGGCCGGCAGCTCCTCGGCGCCCTGAGCACCGACTGCGACGGGCGTCTTCTGCTTCTTGGGGGCCACGATCTTCAGCTGCATGTCGCCCTCTCCCTCGGGGGAGGGTTCGACGACGACCGTGCTGCCGGGCGTGATCTTCTCGCGCAGGACGAAGTCTGCGAGCGGGTCCTCGACGTAGCGCTGGATCGCGCGCCGCAGCGGACGAGCGCCCATCGCCGGGTCCCAGCCCTTCTCCACGAGCAGATCCTTGGCGGGATCGGTGAGCTCCAACTGCAGCTCCCTTTCGGCCATCGACTCGCGGATCCGCAGCAAGAGCAGCTCCACGATCTGCCTGATTTCCTGCTTGGCCAGCTTGTGGAAGACGATCACGTCGTCGATGCGATTCAGGAACTCGGGCCGGAAGACCTTCTTCAGCTCGCCGGTGATCCGGTTCTTCATCTCGTCGTAGGTGATCCCGGTCTCATCATCTGAGACCGCGAATCCAAGCGGCGTGTTGCGCGCGATCTCCTGCGCCCCGATGTTCGAGGTCATGATCACGATCGCGTGCCGGAAGTCCACCGTGCGCCCTTGAGCGTCGGTCAGCCGACCGTCGTCGAGGATCTGCAGCAGGATGTTGAACACGTCCGGGTGCGCCTTCTCGATCTCGTCGAGCAGCAGCACGCAGTAGGGCTTGCGCCGCACTGCCTCGGTGAGCTGGCCGCCCTCGTCGTAGCCGATGTAGCCCGGGGGCGAGCCGACCAGTCGCGAGACCGCGTGCTTCTCCATGTACTCGGACATGTCGATGCGGATCATCGCCTCCTCGTCGCCGAAGAGGAACTCCGCAAGCGTGCGCGCAAGCTCGGTCTTGCCCACCCCGGAAGGGCCAAGGAATATGAAGGAGCCGGTCGGGCGCTTGGGGTCCTTCAGGCCGGCGCGCGAGCGCCTGATCGCCTTGGAGATCACCTCGATCGCCGGGTGCTGGCCGATCACGCGCTTGTGCAGCTCCTCCTCCATCCGCATCAGCTTCTGGGTTTCGGCCTCGGTCAGCTTGAAGACGGGGATGCCGGTCCACATCGAGACGATGTCGGCGATCTCCTCCTCGCCGATCGCGGGCCGATCGACGCTCTCGCCGGACTCCCACTCTTCCTCGAGCTCCCGCTTCTTGTGCGTGAGCTTGCGCTCCTTGTCGCGCAGAGAGGCGGCCTTCTCGAACTCCTGCGCCTCGATCGCGGCCTCCTTCTCGCGGCGGGTCTTCTCGATTTCCTCTTCCAGCTCGCGGTTAGCGGGCGGGGAGGTCATCGACTTGATCCGCATCCGCGAGGCGGCCTCGTCGATCACGTCGATTGCCTTGTCGGGCAGGAACCGATCAGAGATGTAGCGGTAGGCCAGTTCGCCGGCGGCCTGCAGTGCCTCGTCGGTGATCCTCACCTTGTGGTGCTGTTCGTAGCGGTCGCGCAGGCCCTTGAGGATCTCCACGCTCTGCTCAATGCTCGGCTCTTCGACCCTGATCTGCTGGAAGCGACGCTCCAGGGCGGAGTCGCGCTCCAGGTACTTGCGATACTCATCGAGCGTGGTTGCGCCGATCGTCTGCAGTTCGCCGCGCGCAAGCGCGGGCTTGAGGATCGAAGCGGCGTCGATCGCGCCCTCAGCGGCGCCAGCGCCCACCAGGTTGTGGAGCTCGTCGATGAACAGGATGATGTCGCCGCGCTGGGTGATCTCCTTCATCACCTTCTTCAGGCGCTCCTCAAACTCGCCCCTGTACTTGGAGCCCGCAACCAGCGCAGCGAGGTCAAGCGTGTAGATCTGCTTGTTTCTAAGTAGCTCGGGGACTTCGCCATTGGTGATCCGCTGGGCCATGCCCTCGACCACGGCGGTCTTGCCCACGCCGGGCTCGCCAACCAGCACCGGGTTGTTCTTGGTCCGGCGGGAGAGGATCTGCATGATCCGCTCGATCTCGGTCTCGCGACCGACCACCGGGTCGAGCTTGCCCTCGGCGGCGAGCTTGGTCAGGTTGCGCCCAAACTGGTCGAGCAGCTTCGAGGACTTCTTGCCCTCGCCGCTGGCCGCGCCGGCGCTCGCGCCGGCCGGGCCTCCCTGGCGGCGGCCGCCGGGGCCGGAGAGCATCCGGATCACCTCATTGCGGATCTTCTCGGAGTCGGCGTCGAAGTCGAGCAGGATGCGTGCCGCGACGCCCTCGTTCTCGCGCACCAGGCCGAGCAGGATGTGCTCGGTGCCGATGTAGTTGTGGCCGAGGGAAAGCGCCTCGCGCAGCGCGAGCTCGAGCACCTTCTTGGCGCGCGGAGTGAACGGGATCTGGCCGGAGGTGACCTCCTCGCCGGAGCCGACGATGCGCACCACCTGAGCGCGGACGCGCTCAACGGTGATGTCGAGGCTCTCCAGCACGCGCGCAGCGAGTCCCTCCTCCTCACGCAACAGACCCAAGAGGATGTGCTCGGTGCCGATGTAGTTGTGCTTGAGCGTTCGCGCCTCCTCCTGCGCGAGAACGACGACCTGTCTCGCCCGTTCTGTGAATCGCTCGAACATGATGGGGCATCCCTTCCTGCGACGGCGCGTCCCGTTGTGCGGGGACGCCTCAGAAGCCGCTTTGAGCGGGTCCTTCGGCGCCTGCAAGCCAGTCTACCAATAGCCCACCACGCACTTCCGGGGTGGCATCGCAGATTTTCCGTGGTAGTTCGCCCGATGCGGCGCGAACGGCCCGCAGGATCAGGTCCGCATCGCCGGAAAGAGCACTACCTCGCGGATCGAGGCTCGGTCTGTGAGAAGCATCACAAGGCGGTCGACGCCGAGCCCCACGCCCCCTGTCGGCGGCATCCCGTGCTCCAATGCCTGCAGGAACGTCTCGTCGTGGGGCTGGGTCTCCTCGTCACCCTCCGCCGCCAGCCGCCGCTGCGCCTCGAACCGCGCGCGCTGCTCGTCGGGGTCGGTCAGCTCGCTGAATGCGTTGGCTATCTCCATTCCGCCGGCGAACGCCTCCCAGCGCTCGGCCAGCCGCGGCTTGCTGCGGTGCTCGCGCGCGAAGGGCGAGAGCTCAATCGGGTAGTCGAGCACGAACGTGGGCTGGACCAATGCGGGCTCGACGTGCTTTGAGAGCAGCTCGTCGGCAAGCTGCGGCCAGGAAAACCCGGCGGTCTTGACGCCCAGGTCGCGCTGCTCGATCGCCTGCGCCAGCGAGGCGGCGTCCTCATATGCGAGCAGATCGACGCCGGTCGCCTCCTGCACCGCCTCCACGAAGGTGACCCGCTGCCAGGGGGCGGCGAAATCCAGATTGCCCTCGTAACCGATGCTCTGCGCGGCCGCGCCCACCACGCCTTCAAGGCGCGCCGCCTCGTCGGTGTAGTCGGCGTAGGCCTCGTACCACTCGACCATCGTGAACTCGGGGTTGTGCTTGGTGGAGATGCCCTCGTTGCGAAAGTCCTTGCCGAGCTCGTAGACACGCTCCAGGCCACCCACGATCAGCCGCTTGAGATACAGCTCCGGCGCGATCCGCAGGTAGAGATCACGGTCCAGGACGTTGTGGTGGGTGGTGAAGGGCCGGGCCAGCGCCCCGCCATAGAGCGGCTGCAGGATCGGCGTCTCCACCTCGATGAAGCCCTCGCCATCCAGGTAGGCGCGGATCGCGGCGAGGATCCTGGCGCGGTCGATGAAAGCGGTACGCACCTCCTCGTTGGCGATCAGGTCGAGCTCGCGGTGGCGATGGCGCGTCTCCACGTCGGTGAGGCCGGCGTACTTGTCCGGCGGCGGTCGAAGCGCCTTGCCCAGCAGCTGGAAGCCCTGCACCCGCAGCGTCGGCTCGCCCGCCTTGCGCGCGCGCATCAGCGCGCCGTCGACGCCGATCAGGTCGCCGAGGTCAACCTCGGCCAACTGAGCGAAGGCCCGCTCCCCCAGCACGTCATAGCGGGCGTGCAGCTGGATCTTGCCGGTGCGGTCCACGATGTCGATGAACGCGGCCTTGCCGGCGCCGCGACGTGCTGAGACGCGGCCCGCGACGCGGTGCACCTCGTCGGTCTCCTCTCCCTCCTGCAGTCGCTCGCAGGCGGCCCGCACATCCGCGATCGGCTCGACGTGGTCAAACGAGTAGGGGCAGACCTCGTGCCCGTCCGCGCGCAGCCGCTGCGCCTTGCTGCGGCGCTCTGCGATCAGCTCGGGCAGGCCGTGCCGGCCCCCCTCGGGAGCTTGCTGGTCGGTCCCGCTCACGGGAAAAACCTACTTCAGACCGACGTCGATCTTCGTGATCTTCAGCTTGCGCGCGGGGCCGCGCGGCACCTGCACGTCGACCGTCTCGTTGCGGCCGCGCCCGAGCAGGGCTCTGCCGACCGGAGACTCATTCGAGAGCTTGTTTTCTTCCGGTTTGGCCTCGGCCGAGCCCACGATTGTGTACTTGACCGACTTGCCAGTCTGCTCGTCCTTGACGTGCACGACCGAGCCCACCTGGACGACGTCCGTGGAGAGGTCTTTGGGCTCGATCACCGTGGCCATCCGCAGCTTCTCCTGCAGCTGCGCGATGCGACTCTCGAGCATCGCCTGTTCGTTCTTGGCGTCGTCGTACTCGGAGTTCTCGGAGATATCCCCGAACTCGCGCGCCTCCTTGATCCGCTCGGCCACCTCGCGGCGCCGCTCGGTGGAGAGCGTCTGCAGCTCCCCCTTGAGCTTCTCCAGACCTTCTGGGGTGAGGATGACGTCCTTCGGCATGTAACCCTCGATCGCAGGAATTGAAATCGGCGGCTCTCAAAGCAATCCCCGCATGCAGCGGGGAGGTGCCACCCGATCAAGCCGCAGCGCCGCCATCAGGCTGCAGCGAGCGCAGGAGTATAGCGCCGGCCCGCCATCTCTCAAGGGGGGCTTAAACGGTCAGCGCGCCGACCTCGGCGGGACCCCACGAGAGGCATTGCTGCAGCAGCAGATCCACCGCATCAAGCGTCTGCGCGCGCTGCAAGTCTTCCTGCAGCGCCTTGGCATCCGGGCGGGTCAGGCCGAGGCGCTCGACGTACCACGGGTAGGCCTTGCGCATCCAGCGCGTAGCGCGCTCGCCGCCAAGATGCTCCACGGCCGCCGCGATCGTCCAGCGTAGCTCGGCCACCACCTCTGCGCGCTCGGGCGGGGCCGCCTGCTCAGACAGCAGGCCGCGGAACAACCACGGGTTTCCGAGCGCACCGCGCGCAAGCATCACCGCGCTCGCGCCGGTCTGCTCGAAGGCCGCCAAGATCTGCTCGCGCTCGCGCAGACCACCCGAGAGGATGACGGGAGCCTCCAGCTCGCCCGCCAGCTGCGCCGCCAGATCGTAGTCGGGCTTGCCCTTGTGGTGGACCGCGGCAGAGCGGGGGTGGAGGGCGATCGCTGCGACTCCGGCCTCGGCGACCAAGCGCTTTGCCAACTGGAGGCCCGAGGTCTCCCCCGGCCGCCGGCCGCTGCGCAGCTTCACGGTCACCGGCAGTCCGCTGCCCTCGCAGGCTGCCCTGGCGACCGCAACCGCGAGGTCTGGCTGATCCAACAGCGCCGCGCCCGCGCCCGTCTTGCAGACCTTCGGCACCGGGCAGCCCATGTTCAGGTCAAGCGCGTCGGCGCCGCTTCCCGCCGCGTAAGCCGCGGCCGAGCGCATCACCTCCGGGTCAGCGCCGAAGAGCTGGATCGAGACCGGCCCGCCGCGACGCTCCTGAGGATGGATGCGCAGCATCTCCTCACACGTGCGGGCGTTGCGGTGGTGGATCGCGTGGCTTGAGACCATCTCCGAGACCGCCATTCCCGCCCCATAGCGCTTGGCCTGCAAGCGCACAAACCAGTTGCCGATACCGGCCAGCGGCGCAAGCATCACACGGTTTGGCACCTCCAGCGGGCCAAGCTTCCAACTGTCCGTCAGATGGGACTGCACCGCCCCATTATGAGTTGCGTTCGTACAGCAGCCTCAGCCCGGTCAACGTGAGCAGGTCATCGACCTCCTCGATCTCCTCTGTGAAGGGCACCACCAGGCTGGCCAGGCCGCCGGTGGCCACGACCGGTGCGCGCGCTCCCAGCTCCTCATAGAGCCGGCGCAGGATCGCGTCCACGGCGCCGGCGTAGCCAAAGACCACACCGGAGCGGATCGCGTCGATCGTGTTCTTGGCCAGCGCCGTCCGCGGCGGCGCGAGCTCCACCTTCGGCAGCCGTGCGCCCCGCTCTGAGAGAGCGTCCAGCGAGATCTCGATCCCGGTCATCAACGAGCCGCCGACATAGTCGCCCTGCTCCGAGAGCACGTCGAACGTGGTTGCGGTGCCGAAGTCCACGCAGACCGCAGGGCCGCCGAAGCGCTCGCGCAGCGCGACGGCGTTGACCAGACGGTCGGCGCCCACCTCGCGCGGGTTGTCGTAGCGGATCGCAAGGCCCGTGCGCAGCCCAGGGCCCACAACGACCATCTCGTGTCCGAGGTAGCGCGTGGCCATCGCCGTCCACTCCGGCTCCAGCTGAGGCACTGTCGAGGAGACGATCGAGCGCTCCACGTCCGCGAAGCCGTAGCCGCGCAGGTCGAGCAGGTTGCGCAGCGCGGCGCCGAGCTCATCGGCGGTCGAGACCCGGACGGTCGCAAAGCGCCAGTGCTCGACCAGCTCCTCCTCGCGGAAGAGGCCGAAGTGCGTTTGAGTGTTCCCCACGTCGACTACGAGCAGCACAGCGGCGCATTATGCTCTGCGCATGGGTCCAAGGTCCGGCTCGTGCTCTAGGAGCGCGACATGACGGCGAAGCTGTACGCGGTGCCAGCGTCGCATCCGTGTGCCGCGGTGGAAGTCGCGCTGAACATGAAGGACATCCCCTTCCGGCGCACGGACATGCTGCCGCTGGCGCAAGTGCTCGCAGGACCGATCCTCTACGGCGGCGTCACAGTGCCCGGCCTGCGCATCGACGGCAAGCGCATGGTTGGCTCGCGGGCGATCATGCGCCATCTGGATGAGATCGCGCCGCAGCCGCCGCTGCTGCCCGCCGAGCCGGCGCAGCGCGAGCGTGTGCTGGAGGCCGAGCGCTTCGGGGACGAGGTGCTCCAGAGCGCCGTGCGGCGGATCCTCGATGTCGCCTTCGTGCGGGCTCCCCGCGCGATGGAGAGCTACGCGGCGCAGGCCAGCCTGCCGATCCCGCCCAGCGCGATGCGGCCGCTGATGCCGCTGACCGCTCGCCTGATGGCGATCAGAAACAGCGCTAACGAGGCTGCGGGGCGCTCGGACATCATGGCCCTGCCGCGTCATTTCGAGCGGATTGAGCAGTGGATCAACGCCGGTGATCTCGGTGGCGATCCGCCCAACGCCGCCGACCTTCAGATCGGCTCCTCGATCAGGCTGCTGTGGACGATCGCCGACCTGCGAACGCTGATCGAGGCGCATCCGCGCATCGCTGAGCTTACGCGGTACTTCCCCAGCCCCCAGCCCGGCGAGATACCGCTAGGCACGCTGCCGGCGCAGTGGCTGCCGGCTGCCTGAAGCGCTCGGCACCACTTCGATCCAGTCCAGATGCGCTCCGCAGAGCGAGCGCCAGTGAGCGGGCGGGACCGTATGCAGGTGCTGCTGTCCATCGAAGCCGGCTGGCGTGAAGTAGATGGCCTGCAGATAGGCTTCGCTGCCGGCGCCGGGCGCGAGGCTGAAGCCACTGCGCACGATGCTCAGCGTGTGCCGGCCTGCGCCAAGACGAACGCGGATCGGCGTAAGCGGATCGGGGCTGTCGCCGTTGCCGCTGATCTGACCGCCGACCGAGGCCACCTGGCGGCCGTCGATCTTCACACGCATGGTGGGCATCGCCTCGCCTTGCAGCCAGAGCTGATAGACGCCGGCCCGCGGGACGCTGAAGCTGCTCCAGAGCCGTCCTTCTCCATCCATGGAGAACTCGACCTTGTGGAAGTACCACCCGGCTGAATGGTGCAGACGACGCAGGTTGAGCTGGATCACCTGCGGATGGCTGTCGGTGACCAGCTGCGCGTGGTGGGCGCGGGCGATGCCTGCCAGGTGCCCTATCAGCCTGCAGCCCACCGTCTGGGAGCCATGGAGACCCAACGCGACGATCGATGGCTGCGCCCCGTGGATACGGCCCCAAACCTCGTAGTAGGTCCCCTGCCAGAGCAGTCGGTAGGCCGCGGGAGGTCTGAAGGCCATGGGGCTGACCCGAGTCACCACCAGTGGATAATGCGCCAGCGCGGCAGGCTTGGCGAGCTCCAGGTCCACCGTGTGTCCATGGCCCTTGGAGGTCTGTACAAGCGCGGGAGGCGCATTCAGGAAATCGGGACCGCCGATGTCCATCGAGCGCATCTCATATAGCGAGTATTCGTCGAAATCGGTAAAGAAGGTCGGCCCCTTGCCCGCAAACCGTTCGTTCAGCGAGGCCATTTCTTCGTAGCGAGCAGTGGGCGCGAGCGGCATGTCGTGGTACTGGATTGCATCGGAGAGCAGCACCCCACCCGCGATCGTCGCCGCCAACGCGGGTGCGAGCACGCGCATGCCGATCCGGGTGCCTGCGCCTCGAACGGCGAACACTCCAGCCCAGGCGGCAAGGATCAAAACCGGCGCAGTGAGCACCAATGCCTTCGCGTCGACCCAGGTGGTCCCGTAGGCGGTGAGCGCGAGCCAGACGACCAGTGAACCGATCAGCCAGCCGACCAGCGGGATCTGCTTGCGATGGACCAGGTGGGCGACGCCGATCAGGCCGGCGAACAGGGTCACGACGACCAGGACATAGGTGACGGTAGCGGCGAGGCCGTGTGGCGGGATCAGATAGTTGCCCGAGAGCCAGGTGCCGACCATCTGCACCGGCCGCAGCGGCTGCTGGAGGTTGCCGGGGTCGGAGGTGCTCGCGATCGTCTGGGTGACTTTGAACGCTTTGGATGCCTGCGCCCAGGTAGGCAGGGCGAACAGCACGAGCGTGAACGCCATTGCAGCCAGCGGCGCCACGACCTGCCTTGACGTGCGCGCGAGGTCCCTGATTGCAGCCCGATGGGTCAGCGCGAGCACGAGAAGCGCCATCGCAGCCCATGCGCCGAAGCCCAACCCAAGCGCCGATATGCCCGCGGCGCAGAGCAGCGCGAAAGGGATCGCCCCGCGCGCGCCACGCGCCAGCCAGCGAGTGTCCGCGGCGATCAGCACGCCGAGGCCGAGCAGCATTGCAAGCGCGACGATCTCCTTCACGGAAGCGATCAGCTCGTAGGCATACACAAGCGCCGGCACGGTCACGGTGAGCGCCGCCAGCGCTGCCCAGAAGCCGTTCAGGCCGATGCGCCTGACGAGCAGCCAGGCAGGCCCAACTGCCATCGCCAGCACGAACGCGTTGAATGGCTGGAAGGCCCATATCATCGGCAGGCCGAGCAGGAATGCGCTGGCGCCGAAGAGCGTGTCGGCGCCGGTCGGATACCCGGTCGGGAAGTAGGAGTTGACCAGCTGCCCGTATGAATTGCGCAGATCCAGGTGGGCGAAGCTGAAGCCGTGGGTGATCAGGTAGTCGGCGCCGACCATGTGTATCGAGGAGTCGGTCAGGATCATGTAGGAGGAGAACGACGGCCGCCCGCCGGCAAGGACCGGCGCAATCGCGATCAGGTATGCGAGCACGGCGATCGAAACCTGGATCGCCGCCGAGCCACTGGTGCGCAGCGCCGCCAGCAGGCGCGCTGCCCTGATCCTGCCGGCAACGAAGCCGGCTACTGCGACCACCGCCACGATGCCGGGCGAGGCCGGCGCCAGCCAAGCGATCCAGGTACTCAGCTGCGTGATCCCGATCAGCGCTGCCATGCCGACCAGTGGGATCAGTGCAGCGGGCAATATCGACCCGCTGGCGCGATCGAGAAGCAGGCCCGCACCCGTGCAGAGCAGTGCGAGCGCTATCGGGTAGAGAACGACTGTGAGCAGATACATCCGTCGAGCCGCTCCGTGCCCGATATCGGCCGCATCTGGCGGCCAGCGAGCGGACGGCGCCGGGTAGACAACCAGCGCAATCTAAGGATGCTCTAAACGATCCGCGGACATCCGATTATGGGACGCCTGAGATGCCGGGGCGGGGAGCATCTGCCCGCCCCGGCGCAGTCCTCACGACTTCTTGATCACCTGCCCGCCCGGCGAGAGCACGTACCAGAGCGCTCCGAAGGAGTTGATGCCCTGGCCGGTGATGTCGGATTCGGTGCTGTCAGGCGTGTAGTAATAGAGCGGATGCCCGGCATAGGTGACCTGCTTAGCCCCTTCGCTGCGCGTAATCGTGCCGAGCTTGGATGCGCTTGCGCCGCCTTCCGCCTTCGGGCTGCCGCTGGTGAGGACCGGCGGCCACGCCGCCGCGCAGGCTGCGTAGCAGGCCGAGGTGCCTCCGTGGTCGGCAGCGAACATGTAGACCGTCAGCTTCTTCGGTCCCGCGGCGAGGATCGTCGTTTCCAGGACGGGGTTCGACTTGGTAGCAATCACAGCCTGGCTGGCCGACCCCCCATTGCCGGCCGCCGCCGACGTGCTGCTCGTGCTGGTCGAATATCCATTTTCCGAGGACCCGCCCGAACCACTTTTCGATTTGCTGCTCCCGCAGCCTGCAAGCAGGATCGCGGTGGCGGCCGCGACCGCGAGGACCCCCGGCCCGACGGCACTCGATCTTCTCATCAGACCTCCAACTCGATCGGTTCAATTGGCCGCGTCCGCTTCTTCAGACGCCCTGATACTGAAGACTCTGCCAGGAAGCAGATCATTCCGCCTCGATAGCAATAGAAGCCGCCGGCACGCTCAACGGCGGCCCGGCCCACCGCACGCCCTCATCGACAGGCAACCGAGCGAGCGCGTCGGACAGCCGCTCGCCGTCTGGCGTGCGCAGGTCGAAGTCCAGCTCAAGGGCGGGGATCAGCACGAATCGACGTGTGAGCACCTGCTCGTGGGGCAAGGTCATCCGCTCATCGCCGACCCGCAGATCGCCGAGCATCAGGATGTCGATGTCGATCGGCCTGGGGCCGTGGCGTGGACCGCCGGCGGTGCGACCGAGCTCGGACTCCAGCCGCTTGACCAGGTCGAGCAGCGGCAGCGGCTCCAGAGCGCTCTCTATCAGCAGGCAGGCGTTGAGAAAGCTCGGCTGGTGGAGGATCTCTCCAACCGGATCGGTGTCGTAGACGCTGGAGCAGGCGAGCACCTCCACGCCAGCCCTACTCAGCGCATCGATCGCACCCTGCAGATTGGCGCGCCGATCGCCGACATTGGAGCCAAGGCCGAGCAGGCCTCGCCGTGCAACCGCCATCGCTCTTGGCCTATCCCGATAGGGCCCTACTCGGCGGGCTCGCGCCAGACCTCGACAGCGACCTCGTCCACAGGCAGTGGGATCGGCGGCTCGGGCTTGGCGGCCTTCACCCAGACGCCCTCGAGCGCATAATCGACGATCAGGCGATCGGCAATGCTGCTGACCAGCCGCTCCAGGGTGCGGTGGGAGCGCTGCTGCGCTATCAGCGTCACCAGCTGGCAGACCTCCGCGTAGTCGACGGTGTCCTCGATCCGGTCGGTCGCCGTGGCGTCGGTTTCCCCCAACTCCAAGCGCAGGTCGAGCACCAGACGCTGCCCGACCTCCCGCTCGGCCTCGCTGACGCCGTGATGGGTGTAGATGGAGAGGCCGCTGATCTCGATCGTTACCGATTCGAGCGAGTCCCGTTCCTCCTCGCCCTCCTCGTCGAGCTCGTGCTCGGGGTCCTCTTCACCCAAGCCAAGGGGATCGTCTGGCTCGGTCAGGTCGTCCTCTGCGGATTCATGCTCGTGCTCGTCCATTCACGGCCCAACGTAGCAGCCGCGACCGCGAGCGCATCTCGCACGGGAGCGACGTCGTGGACGCGGAACACGGTGGCGCCGCGCTCCAGCGCGAGCACGTTGGTGGCGATCGTGCCGGGGAGACGCTGCGACACCTCGAGCGGCTGCTTCTGTCCCGCCACGTTGGCGGCAAGGCGGCCAAGGAAGCTCTTGCGCGAGGTCCCGATCACCAGCGGCCGCCCGAGCGCTGCGATCTCCGAGAGCCGTCGCAGCAGCTCGAGGTTGTGTGCCACGGTCTTGCCGAAGCCGATGCCGGGGTCCAACAGTAGCTTCTGCTCGGCGATGCCGGCTGAGATGGCGTAGGCGATCCGCTCCTCCAGGAAGAACTTCACCTCGCTGACGACATCGCGATAGCGCGGCTCTCGCTGCATCGTGCGCGGCTCGCCGAGCATGTGCATCAGGCAGCAATGCGCACCCGTCTGCGCAACGACGCGTGCCATCTCCGGATCCCCGCGCAGCGCCGTGACGTCGTTGACGATGCTCGCGCCGGCGTTGAGCGCCGCCGCCGCGACGGTCGCATCGGCCGTGTCGATCGAAATCTCAGTGCCTGACAGGCGTTGGGCGAGCCCCTCGATTACCGGCAGCACCCGCCGCATCTGCTCCTCGGCCGCCACCGGCTCGGCACCAGGGCGGGTGGACTCGCCGCCGACGTCGATGATCGCCGCTCCTTCGCGGACCATCTCCACGCCATGCTCGATCGCGGCGGCGGAGTCGAGATAGCGCCCGCCGTCGGAAAACGAGTCCGGCGTGACGTTGAGGATGCCCATCAGGGCGAACATGAGGGCGGGCACAGTCCGACGAGCGTATCGTCGTGCCTGGCAAGGACTCAAGCGACGTGGCGTACTCGGTACGCGAGCGAGCGAGGACGCCGCCAGGCGCGACGAGACGCTCGTCGGTCAGGTGAGCTCTGGGAGCTCGGGATCGTTGCCGCGAATCTCGGCGGTGCCGCCCGCTAGCCCGGGACGCGGGATCGGGCGTGGGACCTCCCGACCTGCACGGCCGGCCGGCGAGGGCGGAGCGGGCAGCTCCGGCGTCGGCTCCTCGTCGGGCGGAAACACCTCGGCCTCGCTCTTGCCGTCCAGCAGCGCCTCGAACTCGAGCTTCTCGATCGTCTCCCGCTTGACCAGGATCTGCGAGATCGTGTCGAGCTTGTCGCGATGGTCGGTGAGGATGTCGCGGGCACGCTGGTGCGCCGATTCGACGATCCGCAGCACCTCGTCGTCGATCTCGCGCGCGATCTCGTCGGAGTAGTCGGGCTCGGTGGAGAACTCGCGGCCCAGGAAAGGCTGGCTGTGATCATGGCCGAATACGCGCGGGCCGAGCTTCTCACTCATGCCGAAGCGCATCACCATCTGCTTGGCGGTCTGGGTCACCTTTTCGATGTCGTTGGAGGCGCCCGTCGTGATCTCGCCGAAGATGATCTCCTCCGCGGCGCGGCCGCCGAGCGTCATCGCCATCGTGTCGTTGAGCTCCGCCCTGGTGGTCAGGAAGCGGTCTTCCTGGGGCAGGGAGATCGTGTAGCCGAGCGCCTGTCCCCGGGAGATGACCGAGATCTTGTGGACGGGGTCTGCGTACTCGAGGTAGTTGCCCACGATCGCGTGGCCCATCTCGTGATAGGCGGTGATCAGCCGCTCCTTTTCGCTCATCACCCGCGTCTTCTTCTCGGGGCCGGCGATCACACGCATGATCCCCTCCTCGAGCTCTTCCTGGCCGATCTCGCGACGGCCGGTGCGGGCAGCCAGCAGCGCGGCCTCGTTGATCAGGTTGGAGAGGTCGGCGCCGGTGAAGCCGGGGGTCTGGCCCGCCAAGGTATCGACGTCGATGTCCTTGGCCAGCGGCTTGCCGCGCGTGTGGACCTCGAGGATCTTCGCGCGGCCCTTGCGATCGGGGCGATCGACCGCAATCTGGCGGTCGAAACGGCCGGGGCGCAGCAGAGCCGGGTCAAGGATGTCGGGCCGGTTGGTGGCCGCGATCATGATGATGTTGTCCTTGGCCTCGAAGCCGTCCATCTCGACCAGCAGCTGGTTGAGCGTCTGCTCGCGCTCGTCGTGGCCGCCGCCCAGCCCGGCGCCGCGGTGACGACCGACAGCGTCGATCTCGTCCATGAAGATGATGCAAGGGGAGTTCTGCTTGGCCTGCTCGAAGAGGTCGCGCACGCGCGAGGCGCCCACGCCGACGAACATCTCCACGAAGTCCGAGCCGGAGATCGAGAAGAAGGGCACGCCCGCCTCGCCGGCCACGGCGCGCGCGAGCAGCGTCTTGCCGGTGCCGGGCGGGCCATAGAGCAGCACGCCGGTCGGGATGCGCGCACCCAGAGCCTGGAACTTCTTCGGGTTCTCCAGGAATTCCTTGATCTCGTGCAGCTCCTCGACGGCCTCATCGACGCCCGCAACGTCCCTGAAGGTGATCTTCGGCGAGTCGGCGGAGAGCCGCTTGGCGCGCGACTTGCCGAAGCTCATCACGCGCGAGCCGCCGCCCTGGACCTGGTTCATGATGAACAGCCAGAAGCCGAAGAACAGCGCGAAGGGGATGATGTAGGTCAGCAGCGAGAGCCAGACGCTGGTTTTGTCGGTTTCGACGTTGAATTCGACCCCGGAGGTGCTCTTGAGCTGGTCGATCAGTTGCCCCGCCGCCGCCGGCACGTAGCCGACTTCAAATTTTTCTTTGTTCTTCAGCGTGACTTCGACGGCGTTGCCTTTCTGCTTGATCTCCGCAGACTTGACTTCGCCTTTGGGCAGGTTCTGGTTGACCAGTGTCTGGTAGGTGTGCGTCGCTTCAGTCGATTTGCTGGAGGTGATCAGCTTGGAGGCAAAGAACGCAAGCACGACCACGATCAGGATCGGGAACGCTGCGCTTCTGAAGAAACGGCTCATCTGATTACCTCTCATTGGCTCTGGCGCCGCCTCGTTTGCAAGCTCGCCAGTGGTTCAGCGTACCACGGGCCAGCGCGCGCGCCGAAGGGTCAGTGGCCCTCCAGCGCCGCGACGTAAGGCAAGTTCCGGAAGCGCTCAGCATGGTCGAGGCCGTAGCCGACCACGAAGCGATCCGGTATCTCGAAGCCCACATAGCGCATCGGCAGCTCCACTTTGCGGCGGTCGGGCTTGTTCAGCAGCGTGCAGACCTCCAGCGACCGGGGGCTACGGGACCCAAGGTTGCGCATCAGGTACTGCAGGGTCAGCCCGGAGTCCACGATGTCCTCGACGATCAGCACGTCTCTGTCTTCGATCGCCGCGTCCAAATCCTTGAGTATCCGCACCACGCCCGAGGAGTCGGTCGCCGACCCGTAGGAGGCCACCGCCATGAAATCGACCTGGACCGGCACCTCGATCTCTCGCATCAGATCGGAGATGAAGAAGACCGCACCCTTCAGCACGCCGATCAGCAGCGGTGTGCAGCCGGCGTAGTCCTGCGATATCTGCGCTCCCAGCTCGGCGACGCGGCGCCGAAGATCCTCTTGCGCGACGATCACCTCCCCCACACCCGGCTGATCGCCGCTGCTTGCGCTCGCGCCGCCCGGGTGGGTCGGCACGATGCTCTGCTGGCTGCCCACCGCCCGCAGTCTAGTCCTCGAAGCCTTCGGCCGAGACGGGGCGCTCCCGGCCTGTCTCCTCGGCGGCGCCCGACCGCGGCGGCAACCTCACCATCGAGAGCCTGCCGCCCTGCAAGACCGCGCCCACCAGCGCGCCGATGTGCAGCTCGGCCCTGCCGCCGTGCCGTCCCAGCTGCACGAGCTCGGCGACGCGCTCACCTGCCTGCGGGACCAGGCGCCCGGCTGTCTGCTCGGCCAGGCGCACCACAATCAGCCGTGCAAGCGCAGGCGGCAGCGCAGCCAGCCGTTCGATCGCAATGCTCTGGGCGCCGTCAAGCTCGAGGTCGACCAGACCTTCCAGCAGCTCGGTCTCCTCTCGCAGCAGCTCTGCGGTGCGCAGCACGTTCGCCTCGGCAGTGGGATGCAGCTCGTGCAGCGCTGGCAGCAGGCGATGGCGCACACGATTTCGCGCGTAGAGATCGCTGAGGTTGCTCTCGTCCTCGCGCCAGGAGAGGCCCCGAGCTTCACAGTACTGCGCGGTCTGCTCGCGGCTGATCCCGAGCAGCGGGCGCACCACCTTGCCCTCCTGTGCGCTCATCCCCAGCAGCGCACGACGTCCCGGCGAAGCCGCAAGCCTGTACAGGATGGTCTCGACCTGATCGGAGGAGGTGTGGCCGACAGCGATCGCGGCGTCGGAGCTCTGTGCGATCCGCTCCGCCGCCTGGTAGCGCAGCTGCCGCGCCCAGGCCTGGAGGTTGCCGCGCATCGGCTCCTGCTCCTCGCGCGCGCGAACCAGCTCCAACCTCACCCCCAGCCGCTCGCAGAGCTCGGCACAGTGGCGCTCGTCCTGCTCGGCCTGATCACGCAGGCCATAGTTGACGTGCAGCGCCCTGACAGCGTCGTGCCCGCAGATCCTCACCGCGATGTCCAGCAGGCAGACCGAGTCCCTGCCGCCGGAGAGCATCGCCACCACGGGCTGGTCGCTCCAAAGCAGACCGCCCTCGGCGACGCGCTCCAGGATCTGCTGGGCGAACAGATCATCCACGCCGTCTGGCCGCCTGGAAGAGCTCTGTGGGCTGCGAGAACCCCTTCAAGCCGACCTCGCCGATCCGCTCGAAGATCAGCCCGTCGACACCCGTCGCGGCGTCCACGACGGCCCTGGTCACCAGCACCTCGCCGCCACTGGCGCGCGCCACCACGCGCGCGGCCTGGTTGACCTCGCGCCCGTAGTAGTCGCCGTCGCGGTAGAGCGCGTTGCCGTGATGGATGCCGATTCGCGGTGGCGGCTCGGGGATGTGGTCGCGGCGCCCCCGTCGTGGGCGGCGAGCGAGCCGCACAGCCCAGTCGGTCAGCGCGACCGGGTCCGCCGCGACGATCATCACCTCGTCGCCGAGCGTCTTTATCACGCGCGCGTCGGCGGGCAGCGTGCGCGAGACCGTCTCCACGAAGCGCTCGACGGCCGCCACCGCCTCCTCGTCACCGCGCTCCTCGATCAGCCGCGTGTAGCCGGCCAGGTCGGCGAAGGCGATCGCCACGCGCATGCGTCCCTGTCCTTGGGCCTCGCCGTCGAAATCGTTCTCGACGTGCCCGATCACGTCCTGCTCGACGAAATAGGAGAGCATGCGGGCGTGGAAGTAGTTCATCAGGGGCACGATGAACGGCAGCATCTCGCGGGTCAGCGCCTCCATCTCCTCCGCGACCTCCACGCCGGAGACGCCTGCCCGCATCAGCGGCTCATGCACATAGAGATGGAACAGCCGCACCTCGGCGTCGGCGATCTGGGCGATCGCCTGCGCGTAGACGCGCGCCAGCTGCAGCAGCACCGGCAGCGGCAGGCCCGCGGCCAGCATCTCGGCGACGTATTTGAGCATCTGCAGGTCCTGCTCGGAGAAGGAGTCGATCGAGAGCGTGCTCGTACCCATCGCCGTGTAGATGCGTTCGATCATCTCGGAGCTGAGGCCCGTCAAGCGCGCGGCCTCGGCCAGCGTGTGACTGCCATCGTCGCCGGCGAGCAGTTCGTCGACGAAGCCGAACACGAGCCGGCCGCTTTGGGTCGCCTCCCGGATCTGCTCAACGGTGTAGCCGCGCTCGCGCAGCCGCGCGACTATGCGCACCTGCGAGGCGGCGGCGGACGTCCAGGCGCCTTCGTACTGGGGCACGAGGCCATCTTTGACCCAGCGCCGCACTGTGCCGGACGAGACTCCGGCGCGCCCGGCTACGTGAGCGAGTGTGAGCTCCGCGCTCACGCCGGCACCCTGCGGAGATTCACCATGAGACGCCAGAAAAGGGCCACCGACCTGAAGGGCGTCGCCATCGCTGGCAGTCTAGAGTCGCCGGGCCATGCGCGCCAAAGCCCTGCAGCCGGTTCACCTGCGCCCCACCGCAGAACTGGCGCCCAGAGCGCTGCTGCCGGGAGACCCCGGGCGCGCGCTCGCGCTTGCCCAGGTTTTGATCGAGCAGCCAAAGATGTTCAACCACCACCGCGGCCTGTGGGGTTACACGGGTCCCGCGCGCGCCGACGGGCAGCCGCTGACCATCCAGAGCACCGGGATGGGAGGCCCTTCGGCGGCGATCGTCTTCGAGGAGCTCGTGATGCTCGGCCTGAAGCGGGCGGTGCGCGTGGGCACCTGCGGCGCGCTCGATCCGCAGCTGCAACTCGGGGACCTCGTGCTGGCGACCGAATCGATCCCCGGCGATGGGGTCGGGCAGCGCCTGACAAACGGCGCTCGCCCTGCAGCGGACGCAACTCTGAGCGCCGCGCTGCGTGATGCGGCCGACCCTCAGGGAATCGGCCTGATCGTCAGCACCGACTTGTTCTACGACCCGGCCTCCCCTGAGCCCGAGCGCTCGTGGCGGGCCAACGGCGCGCTCGCGGTAGAGATGGAGGCGGCAAGCCTGTTCGCGCTCGGCACGCTGCGCGAGGTCGCGGTCGGATGCCTGCTCACGGTCTCCGACGTATTCCCAGCGCCCGGTGAGCGCAAGCGGATCGAGGACGCAGACCTGCTGCATGCAGCCGAACGCATGGGCGCAGCGGCGCTCGCAGCGCTTGCAGAGCGCTGAGCGGACGCGTCAGGACTTGGGCTTGGGCTTGGCCCGGGACGCCCTGCGCGAGCCGGGCGCGCTCGCTGGCTTGGGCACCGCTTTGCCCCGCGAAGTGGACGCGGAGCGCCTGCGAGCAGGAGCGGCCGGCTTGGGCGGAGCCGAGAGATCCTGCACCTTCGCGGCGATGGCTCCAAGCTGATTCTCGATCGCGCTCAACCGCTGACCTGTACCGCGATCGATTCGCGAGAGGCCGTCCTCGATGCCCTCAAGCCGCTGGGAGAGCGAGCGCAGCCGCCGCGTGAGGCGTTCGATGTCCGCCGCGGAGGGCAGGTTCAGCGCGCCCATCGCAAGCTCCTGCGCCTGAGCCGCCTTCTCGCGCGCATCGAAGGCCCTGCCTATGGCGCCGCTGATCACAGGGTTCTCGAGCAGATCGCCGAGCGCGCGCCCGAGCCTGTCCTCGGCGCCGTTTGCCAGCCGCTCACGCAGCGCCCCGACCCCATGTTGATCTTCGTTCATTGCTGGCTCCTCGTCTCGCTTGCAGCCCTGCGTTGAGGATAAGCCGCGCGAATCGCGGCGCTCGCTCCTGCAAGGGTGCCGGGAGGATACGGTGCTGATGTGGCAGAGCGCGTCTTCCCCTTCGTGCAGGTCGAGATGCCCCTACAGCTCGGAGTGCCCGACGGACGCTGGATGGTGCGCGAGCAGAAAAGCAAGCAGGTGGAGCGCGTGGTAGTGCTCACCACGACGCAGGCGCCACGCGCAGGCAAACAGCTGCGGCGACGAGGTCGGGTGCCCGTGCCGCCAGAGGCGCAGCCGGCGGCGGTCCCTGTTACCCGCGTGACGATGATCAGCGCGCGGTCGTTCCCAGACCAGGAGGCTGCGCAGTCATGGCTTGCGCGCCTGGATGGCGAACATGAGATCGATCTGGCCTTCGCGTCGCTGAACCGACTGCTTGCCGCCCATCGCGTGGCAGCGGCCGATCCCTACGTGCACGAGGTCGGGCCTGGGCAGGCGCTCGCGCTGAGAGCCGGCTTCGGCCTTGGGGAGCAGGTGGCCGACGGCCGCTGGCTGCAGGCGCAGGAGATACGCCTGGCAAAGCCCCACCGCTGGAGGCGGGGACGGCGTGCAGCGATTTTGCACTCGCATGAGCGCCTGTCCAGCCTGCTCTCCAGCGAGCGGGGGGCGCTGCTTTGCGAGGAGCTGGCGCTGCGAGCGCGGCTGGATCTCGACGCCGGTCGGCTGGCGCTCGGGGCAGGTGAGCTTGAGCGTGCGCTGTCGTTGGCCCTCACCGAGCTTGCGGGGCATCCGCCTCGCGTAGCGGAGCTGCGCGAGGCGTTGCCCGGCGTCAGCGAGATCGCAGGGCGAGAGCTGCCGATCTCCTCGCGAGGGACCGACAGCAGCCAACAGGATGCGGAGACCCTCTCCCACGCGCTCGCTCGTCTGGAAGCGGCTTTGCGGGCGCACGCGAGCGCGCTTACCTGGGGCTGAGCGCCGAGCTCAACGACCATTCTCGCCGCGCCCGGCCGCAGTCACAGCCGAGCGCTGCATCGCCGCGCGCAGGAACGCCGGCACGTCCTGTACTGGCAGAGGCCTCGAATACAGGAATCCCTGGCCGCTATCGCAACCCTCGCGCCGCAGCGCCAACAGCTGTTCCTCGTCCTCTATCCCCTCCGCGATCGTCTGCAGGCCGAGCATCTTGCCCAGACGCACGAGCGTGTGGACCAGGGGCGCAGCCTCCTTGGAGCTCGCAAGGCCCGCGACGAAGGAGCGGTCGATCTTCAGCGCGTCGACCGGAAACTGGCGCAGGTAGGCAAGAGAGCTGTAGCCGGTGCCGAAGTCGTCGATCGCGACGCGCACGCCGATCGCCTTCAGCGCGTGCAGCCGGCTTGCCACGGCCGCGGCGTCTTGCATGATCGTGGTCTCGGTCACCTCGAGCGTAAGCGCGCTGGGCGTAAGGCCGCTGGCGCGCAGCGCGTCGCGCACCTCTGCCAGGAGCCCCTCCCTGTCCACCTGACGCGCCGAGACGTTGACAGCGACGCCGATCCGGTGCCCTTCGCGATGCCAGGCGGCAGCGCTCGCGCATGCCTGTGCAAGCACCCAGCGTCCGATCGGCACGATCAGACCGCTGTGCTCGGCCACGGGGATGAACTCCCCCGGCATCACAAGTCCGCGCGTGGGATGCTGCCACCGCAGCAGCGCCTCCAGGCCGACGGGCTGCCGGCTGCGCAGGTCGAAGGTGGGCTGGTAGACGATCTCCAGCTGGCCGGCGCTCAGCGCCTGCGAGAGGTCCATCTCCAGCGTCATGCGGTCTTGGATCGCGGTCTGCATCCGCGACTCGAAGAGCACGTAGCGATCGCCGCCGCCAGCCTTGGCTTCGTTCATCGCCACCTCCGCGTCGCGCAGCAGATCCTCTGCGCTTGTGCGAGGCCCGATGGCGATCCCGACGCTGGCGCTGAGCGTCAGTTGGCGCCCCGGCTGCGAAGCGATGTCGTAGGGCACGCGCAGCACCTCCAGCAGGCGCTCGGCGACGAGCTCGGGGCCGGCGTCCAGATGTGCAGCGTCAATCAGCACGGCAAACTCGTCGCCGGCCAGGCGCGCAGTCGAGTCGGAGTCACGCAGCGCGCTGCGCAGCCGCTGGGCGACCGTGCGCAGCACCGCATCTCCGGTCGGGTGTCCGAAGGTGTCGTTGACCTGCCTGAAGCGGTCGAGATCGATGCAGAGCGCCGCAACGGGAGCGGTGTCGCGACGGCTGCGGGCGAGCATCTGTTGCGCGCGGTCGAGCGCAAGCAGCCGGTTGGGAAGGCCGGTGAGCGAGTCGTGCAGCGCCTGGTGGCGCAACTGGCCGGTCCTGCGCTCGACGAGCACCAGAGCGTCACGGCGCGAGCGCAGCAGCACCAGCGCCAGCGCGAAGACCAGCGCGCTGATCGTCGCACCGATCAGGAACGCGAGCAGGCCCTGCGTTTCGGCAGGACTCCCGGTCGGCAGACCCACGCCCGCCGCCTTCAGCAGCCAACCGTTCCCGTCGGGCAGCGGCAGCCGCTCAACGAAGCCCTCGCCCTTGCGCGAGCCCGCGCTGCCGATCAGCAGGGCAGAGCTCCTGGGATTGCGGTGGTAAAGCCAAAGCGCGAGACCTGGATGCCCCCTCAGCGCCACCCCCATCGCCGCCTTCACATTCAGCGAGCTCCACACCCACGCGACCACCGCCGCATTGCGCTGCGCCGGCGTGGCGGCGCGCGCTCCCGCGCGGTAGACGGCCGTGCCGACGAACACGGTTCCAAGCGCCGGCGGCGCGACCGCCAGCTCCCCGGTTTCGGTCTCCTCGCGCAGCTCCTTGGCGGCCCCCGGCAGCGCTGAGCTGCACCAGTCTGCGTGCGTGGCAGCCTCTACCAGTGGGTTTGCTTCTATCTGGGAGACGCCAGCTGAGAGCAGGCAGTAGCGAGGTCTGGCGCCCCCCGGCACGATCTGCACGCTCCCGCCGGAGAAGCGCATGAACGTCGGGTCATCGAGTCGGCGCTGCTGAAATGCCGCCAGTTCGCCGGCGCGCACGAGCGAGACCACTCCGGTGGCGAGGCTGCCGAGCTCGCGCTCACGGCCTTCCAAGGCCGCATACCACCGCTTAAAGCTGGCCTCGCTCAGATGCGGTTGTATCTGCACCAGAGCCCGCACCGTCGCGATGAAGTCGCCGTCACGGCGCAGCTCGCTGCCAAGCGTGCTCGCCACGTCGGAGACGCCGCCGCGGAAGCTCACGCGTTCGCGTTCACGCGCGCTCTGCCGCCAAATCAGCCCCACCGCCACCGACACGCCCAGGCCGACGACCAGCAGCAGCAGGGCGGGCAACAGGGCGCGCCATCCGCCGCGTCCTCTGGCAGGCGCGGTGCGCGCTGGTGATGCCTGATCTGAACCCACATCGTTGGCCGGCGACATAGACCCTCCGAATCGGCAAGCGCGGCCCTTCCAGCCGGGAAACGCCTTGACAGCCGCGCCTGTTTGTCTCATCGAACGTTCAGAGACAGAACTGAAGTAACTAAAGCGCTCACAACGCGCGCCGATCACCTGAGACGATGTCCGAGCACACGCGGCTCTCCAATCCGAACCCGCCGGCAGTGGCGATCGCGCCGAAGGTGCAGCATGCCCAAGGCTCGTCTCCGAGCGCTGCGCTGCGGGCGCTCGGAGACGAGCTCAACGCCCGCACGGGCGAAGTGGTGGACCGCATCATCGCGCTCGTGGAACGCTCCGGGCAGGTGCTGGACATGCGCGTCGAGGACCGCTTCCTGCGCGTCGGCGAAGTCTCCACGGTCGCCGTTGCGCGCTGGATGGCCGGCGGCGGCGAAGACGCAGCGCGCGAGGTGGGACGCGACGCCTCCCGCATATTCGGACAGATTGGGGCGCAGCGCGACGCGCCGCTGAATGAGCTGATCAAGCGCTGCCTGCGCTGGCGCGACGCCGCGGCGGGTGTGCTCGGAGAGATCGCACAGGAGCGACAACTCGACGCGAGCGTGCTTACACAGGCCCTTGCGATGTTGCAGCGCAGCCTCGACGTGACGCTCGTGCGGATGGGCGAGTCATTCGAGTCCGAGCGGCGGCGTGCACGCGAGGAGCTCGACCGCCAGCAGGAGGAACTCTCCTTCATGGCCACCCACGACCCGCTCACGGGCCTGCCCAACAGGGCGCTGATAATCGACCGACTCGGGCACATGCTCGGCCGCTCGCGGCGCCACAAGACGCCCGTCGCGGCTCTGTTCGTCGACCTGGACAACTTCAAGGGCATCAACGACTCGCTCGGCCACGCCGCCGGCGACGAACTGCTGCGCGCGGTCGCGGCGCGACTGCAAGGTGTGGTCCGTGACAGCGACGCGCTCGGACGCCTTGGCGGCGACGAGTTCGTGGTGCTGGCCGAGGATATCTCGCTGGCCGCAGGCCCAGAGCTGATCGCAGAGCGCCTGCTCGACACGCTCAAGCAGCCGTTCGTGCTCACCGGCCATGAGGACACCCCGCTCACGGTGACCGCGAGCGTGGGGGTCGCAACAGCAGCCGAGGGCAGCGCCGGCGAGCTGCTGCGGGACGCCGACGTTGCGATGTACCGCGCCAAGTGGGACGGCAAGAACCGTTACACGGTCTTCGAGTCCGCGATGCAGGACGCGCTTCGCAACCGGATGGTGCTTGAGATGGACCTGCGCAGCGCGCTGGAGAACGACGAGTTCTTCCTGCTCTACCAGCCCACCTTCGACCTGGAGACGATGACGACCACCGGTGTGGAGGCCCTGATCCGCTGGGCCAGCCCGACGCGGGGTCTCGTGCAGCCGAACGACTTCATTCCGCTGCTCGAGGAGACCGGGATGATCGTGGAGGTCGGCAGATGGGTTCTGCGGAAGGCTTGCGCGCAGGCGGCGGACTGGCACAAGGAGGGCCACGAGGTGGACATCGCGGTCAACGTCTCTGCCCGCCAGCTCGACACCGACGAGCTGGTCGACGACGTGCGTGAGGCCCTGCAGAGCAGTGGCCTGCGGCCGAACGCGCTCACGATCGAGGTGACAGAGACGGCGATCATGCGAAACGCGCAGGAGACCGCCGCGCGTCTGTCCGCCGTGAAGGAGATCGGCGCGCGGATCGCGATCGACGACTTCGGCACCGGCTACTCCTCGCTTGCGCACCTGCAGCGCTTCCCTGTCGACTCCCTGAAGATCGACCGCTCCTTCATCGCGGCGCTTGCGGACGGACGCGAGGCCGAGCAGCTGATCAGGACGCTTGTGCAGCTGGGCAAGGCGCTGAGCCTTGAAACCCATGCCGAGGGGATCGAGCGCCATCAGGAGCTTGCGATTCTGCGCGAGCAGCACTGCTCGGGCGGCCAGGGCTTCCTGTTCGCTCGCCCGCTGGACGCGACCAAGGCGCAGGAGTTTCTGGCCAAAGGCGATTCAGCCCGTCCGCCGCGCGGCGCCGCAGCCTAGAACCTAGAATCAGGCGCGTGGAGCCCACGCGAACCGCAGTCGGCACATGGAGCGGAGGGCGCTTCATGCACTTCGGGCAGACGATTCCCGAGCAGCGCCTGCGCGATCTTCTGCGTCCCGGCAACGGCATCGACACGGTGATCAGCGCCGACGTCTATGGGGAGGGCGCGGCTGACACGCTGCTCGGAGGGGCGATCGCAGGTACTGATCGGGACTCCTTCTGCCTGGTGGGCGCGATCGGCCATGACTTCTATGAGGGCACGCGCGAAGGCGCGAAGGGATTTCCGCGCTTCACCGACCCGCGCCTGCGCGAGCCTTCCGGCTATTCCGCCTACATCCGGACCGCGACCGAGCGCAGCCTGCGGCGCCTGGGCACCGATCACCTCGACCTGCTGCTGCTGCACAACCCCGACAGCATCGGCTACTCCAGCGAGGCTGTGTGGGAGGGGATGCAGGCTGTGCGGGACGCCGGTCTTGCGGGCGCGATCGGCGTCGCCCCGGGTCCGGCCAACGGCTTCACCCTCGACCTGATCGATTGCTTCGAGCGCTTCGGCGCAATGATCGACTGGGCGATGATCATCCTCAGCCCGATGGAGCCCTGGCCCGGCCGAATGGTGTTGGAGGCCGCGCAGTGCCACGACGTGTCCTTGATCACGCGCGTAGTCGACTACGGCGGCCTCTTCCACGGCGACGTACGCCCCGGCCACTCCTTCGCGCAGCGCGACCACCGCGCCTTCCGGCCAGCCGGCTGGGTGGAGCGCGGCTGTGAGCGACTGGACCGGATGGCCCCCTACGCGCAGCGCCACGACCTCACCACTCTGCAGCTGGCCTGCTGCTGGAACCTCGCGCAAGCGCCCGTCCGCTGCGTGGCGCCGACGCTGATCCAGGAGATCGGTCCTGACGCGCGCCCGATCGAGGACAAGCGCGCCGATCTCGCCGGCGTGCCGCCCGTCTCGCCGCTGAGCGAGACCGAGGTCGCCGAGCTTGCAGCGGCTGGGGACAATTCCGGATCGATGATTTTGAAGGGCGCGAGCGCCCAATATGAAGGCGAGCCCGCGCCTGATCGCTGGCCGCTGACCAGCAGGCTGCGCGAGACCGCCGCGCGCTGGGAGATCGCACCCGAGCGCGATTTGGCCCACGTCGCATAGGAGGCCCCTGACCGTTGTTATGCGAACCCAACGACTCGAGCTTCGCTTGACCGACGATGAGTGGCGACTCGACAGCGCCGCGGCGACAGCGATCGGCGAAACGCTGAGCGACTTCTTTCGCCGTGCAGCAAGCGCTCGCGCCCGAGAGATCCTCGCCGACCAGCAACGGATCGCGCTCAACGAGGAGGAGGCCGCGCGCTTCCTGGACGCACTGGACGCCGTCGATCAGCACACCCTCACGCGCCTACGCAAACCCGCGTGCGCACCGGTTGGACGGATGTTCCCAGGCTGGCCTTGATCGTAGTGTTATGCAGCCCTTCGCTACGAGCCGGATCACGTGCGATCATCTACGCATGGCTAAGGAGGCGCACGTCAAGCTCAGCGGGGATATCAGTGGCCGCTACGTCGTCACCGACCAACGGGCCGGTGGCGAGCTGACGCTCGTGCCCGACACCTCCTGGGAGGCGATCCTAGAGCGCTCCGGAGGGCAGGAGATGACCGCGGAGGAGTCCGCCGAGTTCTGGCGAGAGCACGAGCCCCACATGCTCCCGCCCGACGATGAGCCGTAGATCGTTGAGTCCACGAGGCCGACGCAGCTTTCCCACGCACTTCGATCAAGACGCCTGGAAGGAAGACCTTGCGCGCAGCACGCCGGCCGGACGCGAGGCAGCCGAAGCTGCCCGACGAGACTATGAACGCGACGGCGTTCCCGTCGAGCATCTGCGACGCGTCCAAGAGCATGGCAGCGACGGGACAGTGCTGCCCAACTGCGCCAAGATCTATCTGCCGCTACCCGCCGGGCGCTTTGGGATGGTCTTCCGCGCGATCAAGATAGCTGGCAGACCATGCCTTGCCTACCTTGCTTTCGGTGTCCGCCATCACCCACGTGATTCACGGCGCGCGTCTGTTTACCGACTCGCCCATCAACGGTTGCACAGCCAGCCGCCAAGACGCCCGGACCGGCGAGCATGACGTGCGCGGCGCAACCGGAGCGGGGAGACGCAGCGCGCGACATGATTGATTTGGGGGCGACACTCGAAGCTCTCGTATGTGAAAGCAAAGGACAAGACCTAGCGACCACGCGATGGAGCCACGACGACCCTTTCGACTCTCGTGTTGTGATCCGACATAAGCTGCACGACGGCGAGGCCAATTGTAACGACGGTGAGGATCGCCAAGACGATCGTCAGAAACCGGATGTGCGACTGAGCGCGGAGACTCTGAGCGACCCCCGATAGCTCTGCCACGGTCGATAGCCGCTCGCGCTGGTCGTGCTCCAGCCGCGCGACACGCGCCACTCGTTGGTCGAGCTGCCATTCCCAAATGGAGCGCAGGCTCTCGCGCGCTTGCTTGTGACCGTAGCTGATCTTGCAGTCGAGGTTCCGAAAGAGGAGCGCTGGACCGAGGTCGGACGGCCAGCTCTTGATGTCAGCGCACAGTGTGGCGGCATCGGCGCCGTGCCTGAGCACGTCAATTTCGTCGCGCGCTAGGCGCTCCGCGAAGTCGGATAGCGACTCGTCGCTCGCTGGCGCTCGATCGCGAGTGAGAGCCAGGTACTTCTCAAAGGCCTGGAGCAAACGAAGAGTCGTCCACCCGCAAAGAAGCCCGTCCACGCGCCCGCTCAAATAGTACTCCAGCCCCCACCTGCTTTCCTGACCTCCGAATCGGCCGAGCAGGCTATGGGTAAAGACGTCTGCGGTGCGGGCACCCAAGGTCAGCACCTCGGGCTCGTCATGATCTGGCAGCGCAAGCGTCCATCCTGGTAGCGTCGGGCTCGTACCTGTTGCACCCTGGCGCATGAGCCCGAGCATGTCCCGATAGTCCCACATCTTCTCCGGAACAGCACCTTCGCCAAATGGCCGTGCAAGGGCGGCGGTCACGACGTCAAGGAACGGCAGGGGCTCCCCAAGGTCCGTGAAGGCTCCGGGCACGCGTTCGGCGAGCCACGATGCCAGTTGCTGGTGCATAAGCCGTCGGCGCCGACCTGCCTCGAAGCGCTTGCGAAACGCGGGGGTGAACATCTGGTGCCCATTCCCTGAAGGCACCGCTGCCGTCTCGTAATCGGTCTTTGCTATGCGATCAAGGGCGTCGCCCGCATACACGTCCCACTCAGCCCCAACGATAAGTACAGTGAGGGAGGGAGTCACAGACCAGAGCCACAGACGGATGCTGGTCACGCCATCGGGAAGCTGCTCGACACGGGAGTGGCTAAACGGGTCGAACGTGGGCGCGGAGCCAAGCAGCGTTCTGAGGTTCGTCCAGCCTCCGCCCAGCGAGCCAGTCCGCAACGGCAAAACCGGATCGCTCGGCACAGACGCCAATGATCGGCTTTCTGACCAGCCTAGCTCACGAAGACGCCTCGAAAGTGCCGCCGATTGTGACGGCAGGTACGCCTCGGTAAAAAAGCTCAGGTGCCATTCAATGAACTCGTGCTGAGGGGGCCGACATGCCCACCTCTCAGCGTCGTCCATTGGATCAATCTCAAGCCAAGGGTTGGGCTCAAGGGACGGTGGGACATGCCTCCATATTGGCATCGCGCCACAGCCTAGCCACGCGAGAGTTTGCCAGCCGCTTAGCTAGCACATCCCAGAAGCCGCGCTCAGCGCCCGCTGAACTTCGCCTGCCGCTTGCCCAGGAAGGCGGAGATGCCCTCCCTGGCGTCCTCGCTTGCGAACGCGGCACCGAATGCCCGCTTCTCGGCCTCGATTCCCTGATCGAGATCGCCGGCGGCAGAGACAGACTTGATCTGTTGCACCGCAAGCGGCGCCTGTCCGGCGAGCTTGCGCGCCCACATCAGGGCCGTGTCCAGCAGTTCGTGGTCATCGACGACCCGGGTTGCCAGACCGAGCTCGTAGGCCTCCTGCGCAAGCACCGGCTCGCCCGTCAGATTCATCTCGAGCGCCTGCGCCTCCCCCACCAGCCGTGGCAACCGCTGGGTGCCGCCAAAGCCGGGGATGATGCCGAGCTTGATCTCGGGCTGGCCGAAGATCGCCGAGCGCGCAGCGATCCTGAAGTCGCAGGCCATCGCGATCTCACAGCCGCCACCGTAGGCCAGGCCGTTGACCGCGGCGATCGTGGTCACAGAGCTTCTCTCCATCTCGCGCAGCAGGCCGTGCATACCCTCGAGCAGATCCGCGCCCGCCTGCTCGTCCATCTGCGTGAACGCCTTGATGTCGGCGCCTGAGCAGAATAGGAATGGATTGGAAGATGCGAGGATCAGCGACCTGACCTCGGAGGCGCGGACCTGCTCCCACACCGCCCGCAGGTCCTTGACCACCTGCGGCGAGATCGAGTTCATCTGCCCGTTGGCAAGCCAGGCGATCGCGATGCCATGCTCGCGCGTCTCGATCTTCATGGTTTCCGCGGGCTGGGCTTCGTCAAGCTGGGCGTAGGCGTAGAAGCCCTGCCCGCTCTTTGCCCCCAGCCGCCCCTGGGCGACCAGCCGTTGCAGGATGCGCGGCGGCGCGAAGCGCTCGCCGTGACGCTCCTGCGCCTGCTCCATGCGCTCGAGCACGACGTCGAGCCCTTCGGCGTCGGCCTTCATGAACGGCGGCATCAGACCCCTGCGCGAGTCCAGGCCCGCACCCGCCATCATCCCGAAGTCGATGTCGCGATGGGTGGCCACGCCCTCCTCCAGCACCAGGCACGCCTCCGCGAGCGTCTTCAGCGAGAGCATCTCGACCAGCTCCTGCACATCGGGCTCGGCATCGCCGGCGACGTTCGGCTGCCCCTCGGGGCCGTAGAAGCCGTCGCCGCCGGTCTTTGCCCCCAGGCGCCTTTCTGCGACCAGCTCGCGCATGCTGCGCGGCACGTGGAAGCGATCCTCGCCGTAGGACTCGGCCATGTGCTGCGCCACGTGCAGGACCGTGTCCAGGCCGAGCAGGTTGATCAGGAAGTAGGGGCCCATCGGCACCACGCCGGCGGCGCCGACGCCCTCGTCGATCGCCTTGATCGAGAGGCCGTCTTGCTCCTGTGCGCGCCAGATCTCCGACATGCCGGAAGTGAGGATGCGGTTGACGACGAATCCCGGCACCTCGGCGCAGACGATCGGCTGCTTGCGGATCGTCTGAGCGAAGGCGACCGCGGTGGCGAGCGTCTCCGAGGAGGTGTCCTGCCCCTCCACGATCTCGATCAGCGGCATGAGCGAGGCCGGGTAGAAGTAGTGAAAGCCGACGACCTTCTCCGGCCGAAGGGTCGCTTCCCCCATCTCGCCGATCGAGAGCGATGAGGTGTTGGAAGCCAGGACCGCGTGCCCGGGCGTGGCGGCATCGAGCTCGGCAAAGACCTGCTGCTTGATCTCCATCCGCTCCGGCACGGCCTCGACCACGAAGTCGACGTCGCCGAAACTCTCGTAGGAGACGGTGCCATCGATCCGATCGACTATCTCCTGCACTTTGGCGGCGGCCTCCTGCTCGCTCAGCTTGCCCTTCTTGACCAGGCGGGCAACCTGACCCTCGCTGACTTTGCGTGCCTCCTCGATCCCTGCCTGGACGAGATCCTCGTTTACGTCCTTGAGCACCACGGGAATGCCGGCGGCAGCGATCGTCTGGGCGATCTGGCCGCCCATCGTGCCGGCCCCTACGACCGCCGCCTTGAAAACGAACATGCGCGCAGTCTATGCCGCGGCCGGCTCGGCGGCGCGGCGCGGCAGCAGCGTCTCGCGGGCAATCACCAGACGCTGGATCTGGGAGGTGCCCTCATACAGCTGCATGATCTTCGCGTCGCGGAAGAGCTTCTCCACCGGGTAATCCTTGATGAAGCCGTAGCCGCCGTAGATCTGCACCGCTTCGGTGGCCGCCTTCATCGCCGCGTCGGCGGCGAAGCGCTTGGCGTGCGAGGAGACCAGCGTGTTGCGTTCGCCGTTGTCGAGCATAGAGGCCGACTTCCAGGTCAAGAGGCGCGAGGCTTCGATCTCGGTCGCCATGTCGGCGATCATGAACTGGATCGCCTCGTGCATCGCGATCGGAACGCCGAACTGGACGCGTTCCTTGGCGTACTCGCTGGCGAACTCCAGCGCCGCCCGGGCGATGCCGGTTGCCATCGCCGCCACGCCTGGGCGCGTGCGGTCAAGGGTCATCATCGCGAGCTTGAAGCCCTTGTTTTCCTCGCCGAGCAGGTTCTCAGCGGGCACCTCGACGTCGTTGAAGGAGATCGTGGCGGTGTTGGAGGCGCGCTGACCGAGCTTGTCCTCCTTCTTGTCCACGACCACGCCCCAGTCGCGCTCGACCACGAATGCGGAGATGCCGCGGTGGCCTGCGTCCTTGTCGGTCTTGGCATAGACGGTGTAGTAGTCGGCGTATCCGCCGTTGGTGATGAAGCACTTGGAGCCGTTGAGGACGTACTTGTCGCCCATCTTCACGGCGGTGGTGCGCATCCCGGAGACGTCTGAGCCGGCGTCGGGCTCGGTCAGGCAGAAGGAGGCGAGCTTGAGCTCCTCGGTGACCATCCCGAGGTACTTGCGCTTGGTCTCCTCGGAACCGCCGAGGGCGATCGGCGCGGTGGCAAGGCCGTTGCAGCCAAGCGAGGTCTGGATGCCAGAGCAGCCCCAGGAGAGCTCCTCCTCGATCAGACAGCCGTCGAGATAGCCGAGCCCAGGGCCGCCATACTCCTCGGGGATGTGGGTGTTCATCAGGCCCACCTCCCATGCCTTCTGCAGGATCTCCTTGGGCCAGGTGCCGTCCTTGTCGTACTCCCAGGCGACGGGCCTGATCTCCTTCTCGGCGAAGTCGTGCGCCAGCTCGCGCAGGTTCTTCTGCTCGTCGGTGAGCGTGAAATCGACCATTTGGTGTGCTTTCTCCTCGGTTGTGCGGTCCCCGAGAACCGCCCGGCCGACTGCCGGGGACGCCGGCGCGCCGCCGCATGGGGGCTCTAGATTGACTGATCAGTCAATCATCCCGAAGGTTAGCGGAGTGCCCGGCGACCTACAAGCGCCCGGCCACCGAGCGGCCGCAGCAGACTCATCTCGTGCGAAGGGGACCCGTCCGGGAGCGCCAATCAGCGCACGAACAGCGGGGCGCTGGAGGCGGCGCTCTGGGCGCCCGCGACCGCGGCATAGACGCGGTAGAGGCCCTTGCGTCGGCGGATCGACGCGCGATAGGAGGAGCGGTCAGGCCCGTCGGGTTGGAGCGTCGCACTGGCCACCACTGTTTCCCGGCCGTCCCGCAGTCGCACAATGTCGACGCTCATACCGTTCTCCGCCGGCGTGACGGTGCCGTATATGCGCACCCGGTGGCGGCGCCTGGCGGGCGCATGCGCTGCGCTCAGAAGGACCGTGACGCTCTCTGTCACCGTCGGGCTGACCACCGCCGGCGCGGCGGTCGTGACGACGCGAAACTGGCTTGTGAGATCTAGGCTGAGCAACACGAATGAAAAGCCTCCGGTCGAGCTCGTCAGCTCCGGGTTATCGACGTCAACGAAGCCCGCGGTGAACGGAAATACGTTGGACTGCAGGACGACCTCGCGATTCACGTTGCCGGTGCCCGACAGCGTTCCTTGAATGCTGACCGGCCCGCCGAAGGCGACCGGGTCGGGCGAGGCGACGATTGCAAGTGAGAGCGGAACCTTGGTGGTCTTCAGCGAGCGGCCGGCGCCGAACGTCGTGCCGGCTGAGCTGACTGCAACGAGGCGGTAGTGGTAGATCGTCAGCGGGGAGAGACCTGTAATCGCAATCTTGACGGCGAGCGTGGCATCGCCCGCCCCCGCTTCGGCGAGCGGAGTCTGCAGCCCGTAGGCGCCGGTCGGTCCGTACTGGAAGTAGTAGTAGGTGGCGTTCTTATGGGGATCGACCGATCCGGTGAGCGTCGCGCTCGCGTAGCCGAGGTCGGTCGCAGCACCTGTGTCGGCCGCAGGCTTCTGCAAAGCCGGGCTGGCCGCTGCCGGGCCGGCGCCGGCGCCGGCGCCGGCGCACAGCATCAGGCCGAGCGCCATCAGAACGATCCCCATCCGGCATCCACGTGAGCGGCTTGAAGGACTCCCTTGCATGCCCCCTTCAACCCTCAGCAGCGGCGAACGATTTGCAGGTCCGCAGATTATGGTCAGCATGCAAACCCCTGCGGCGTCTGGCCTGCCTGCGTGCGCGCCGTCGCGATCAGGCACAATCGGAGGATGGGCAATCCACTCATCGACTTGGTGGTTGCAATCGTCGCGCTCGGCGGTGCGATCGCCATCATCGGGATGCTGCGCACGGGCAGCCTCTACCAGCGCATCGGGCAGGACGGCGAGTCCTCGATGGCCAAGGCGCGCCCAGAGCCTGCCCCCGGCTCAACGGCTGCGGCCGCGGAGCGGGACATCGAGATACGACAGATGCTGCTGGCGCGCAGCGAACGCCTCGAGCGGCGCGGCGAGCCGCCGCTCGATCTCGACGCGGAGGTCCAGCTGATCGTCGAGTCCGCCGCAGCGCACAACGCGGACGCAGCCGGCGAGCCCTCTGCCGCAGAGGCGCACAGCCACGATCCGGAGCTCGTGGAGGAACTGCGCCAGCTCGCGGAGGCGCGCAACCAGCGCAGGATGCGTCGTGGCGAGCCGCCGCTGGACGTGCGCGCGGAGGTCGCGCGAGCGCTGGCCGAGCTGGAGATCTGAAGCGGAGCAGCCGGCCGCCTTCAGGCGTCCGTCGCGACGCTCGGGTATAAAACCGCCCTGTGGCCGCCATCAGACGCTTCGAGTTGGACGATCTGCTGATCCGTCCGGGGACCTATTTCAATCCTCAGACGGAGATCCTCGTTGTGGTCGACGACTCGCCGGAACTTGACCGGGAGATCTTCGACACCAAGGAGATCGAGGGCCCCGAGTGGGTTCTGATCTCCGACGAGACGCCCATCGACGAATCGCTGCGCGACGAGGTGCTCGAGCGCTTCCAGAGCGCCCACCTGAGCGGGAGTGCGCTCGGCGCAGATGAGGAAGACGAGGACGAAGAGGACGAGGACCTCGAACCGGACGAGGAAGAGGACGAGCTCGATTAGGCTGCCCGGTCGGCGGAGGTGACCGCAACAGCAGCGGTCGTCTCAGTGTTCAAGGCAGGTGCGCTCAATCGACTCGCCCCAGCGCAGCAATTCCTGCCTTCGCCCGGACGCCACCGCCTTCCGTAGGATCCCTGATGTGGCGAGGGCGAGCCCGATCCTCGCGTCACGTCGGGCGCTTGCACGAATCGCGACGCTGCTGCTCGCGTGCGGTCTCGTCGGAAACGTCAGTCCGGCCATGGCGCAAACGCAGAAGAGGCATGCGAGAGCACACGTGCTCTCCGAGCAGCTGGCGCCTCTTCGGAGCCGACCGGCGACGGCGGCCAGCGCGCATGCCGCGGCACCAGCCGTGCTGGCGACAATCACGCGTCTGCGCCGCAGCGGCTCGATCCCCCAGTCGGCCGCCAGCCGCTACCGCAGCGTCTACCTGGAAGCGCAGCGCACCCTCTCCCACCTTTCGGGCACCAGGCATACCGAACTTGCCGCTGTGCTCCAGAACATGCTCCGTATGCAACTCGCAGGGCAGATGACCCCCTCGCGCATGCCCGAGATGTTCCTCACGCTCCAGCGCAACCGGGAATGGTGGTCCACCGGCTCGCTGCTCTCCTACGGCGCGCGCGTCTCCTTCCCCGGCAGCCGCCTGGTGTGGGAGTACTACAACGGCCAGGGCATTGAGCTGCAGTGGCTTGCCACCTTCGGCGAGGCCAACGGCTACTACCTCTCAGGCAACGAGAACGAAGCGCTGCGCCAGGTGCTGGACGAAGCGTCCGGGCTAGCGGTGCAACAAGCCGGTGGGATCGCCTTCGACTACCTGTTCAACTTCGACGGCGGCAGCCCCCCGTGGACGAGCGGACTCTCGCAGGGCACCGCGATCCAGGCGTTTGCGCGCGCCTCCCAGCGCCTCGGCGAACCTGCTTTCGCCGCGACCGCGGAAAAGGCGCTTGGGGTATTCCAGACACCGCCCCCGGCGGGCGTGCGGCTGCAGATCGCACCCGGCGCAGCCGGCACACCTGCACGGGTGCACTACCTCGAGTACAGCTTCGCCCCCGACGAGCGGATTCTCAACGGCTTCATCCAGTCCCTGAACGGCCTCTACGACTTCACCAAGATCACCGGATCGGCGGTCGGGCTGCGACTCTTCGAAGAAGGCGACGCTGACGCACGGGTGGAAACGCCCCACTACGACACCGGCGCCTGGTCGCTATATGACCAGCACTCCGAATCGGACCTCGGCTACCACGAACTCCTAGCCGAATTCCTGCAAGACCTGTGCGAACGCACACGTCAGGGCCCGCCGATCGCCACCGGCGGCACGCCGGTGAGCGCCAAGGCCTCCCCCACTCGAGCGCCCATCCCGCTCAGATCGCCGGCGATCAGATCTACTGCACGACCGCAACCCACTTCTATGAATACCTGCACACCCCGCCGTTGATCTCGCTGCTCTCAAAGACGCTGCCGGCGAACGCGCGGGCCGGGGTGCAGTTCTCGCTCTCGAAGATCTCGACGATCGGCGTCACGGTCACAACGATGGGCGGCAAGACGGTGTGGACCAACACCGCAACCGTCGAAGCGGGCAAGCCGCGACTGCTGTGGGTGACGCCGAAGGGGAGCGGCACCTACAAGGTCACGATCACCGCCACCGACCTCGCCGGCAACCACTCTTCGGCCAGCGGCCAGATCACGCTGACCTCGATCCACCCGCCCACAGGAAGCGCCCACAGGAGCACGCCTAAGTCCACCAGCTAGCATCCTGTCTCCATGGAGAGCGCCGCGCCGAGAACGATCGCCGACGTGGAGGAAGGGCTGCGGGCCGCCGGGTACCTGCCGAGCCGCTCGACCGCGCTGGTCTCGCATCTCGCCGTCACGCTTGGAAAGCCAGTGCTCGTCGAGGGCCCAGCCGGCGTGGGCAAGACCGAGCTCGCGAAGGCGCTCTCGACGATGCTGCAACGCCCGCTCATACGACTGCAGTGCTACGAGGGACTCGATGAGGCGAAGGCTTTGTACGAGTGGAACTACCGCAAGCAGCTGCTGCGCATCCAGGCCAGCGAGGGAGAGCAGCAAACCGCCTGGGAGAGCCTGCAGGAGGACATCTTCGGCGAGGAGTTCCTGCTCACGCGCCCACTTATGCGCGCGATCGCATCCGAGCAGCCGGTCGTGCTGCTGATCGACGAGATCGACAAGACCGACCAGGAGTTCGAGGCGATGCTGCTCGAGGTCCTCTCGGACTTCCAGATCTCAATCCCGGAGCTGGGCGTGGTCAAGGCGCGCACCCAACCGGTCGTCGTGCTCACCTCCAATAACTCGCGCGAGTTGACCGAGGCGCTCAAGCGCCGCTGCCTCTACCTGTGGCTCGACTACCCCGAGTTGGAGCAGGAGCTCGCGATCGTGCGCCTGCACGCGCCCGACCTCTCAGAGACAGTCGCGCGTCGCCTGGTGGAGCTTGTCGGCATGGTCAGGGACCTCGATCTGAAGAAGCCGCCCTCGATCGCCGAGTCGATCGACTGGGCTCGCGCGCTGCTGCTGCTCGGGGCCAAGGACATCGACGCGACTCTCTTCACCGAGACGATGTCGGTGATCGTCAAGCACCGCACCGACATGGACGTCGTCGCCGAGCGAGTCGGCGTCAAGCTCGCGGAGCGGTCGGACGCGGCGACGGTCGATGCCGGCGGCACCTGAGAAGCTGCCCGCGAGCCTGCCCGCGCAGCTGCTCCGCCTCGGCGAGCAACTGCGCGACGAGGGCGTGCCGGTCGGCACCTCGGAGCTGCTCGACTGCTTCTCGGCACTTGCGCAGGTGAGCTGGACATCGCAGGCCGACTTCAAGGAGGCGCTGGCAGCCACGCTGGCAAAGAGCCCCGAGGACAGGCGCATATTCGAGCGCGTCTTCGACCGCTTCATGTTCAGGGCCGTCGAGGCGCAGGCGATCGACCCGGAGATGAGCGAGCAGATCGGCGAAGGCGCGGCCGCCAGTATGCAGGACCTCTCCGCGAGCGAGCTGGAGGCGCTGCGCGAGCAGATCGCCGCGGCGCTCGCGCAGGGCTCGCAGGGTGCACTGCGCGACCTCGCGCTGCTGGCGATCGCCGCCTTCTCCCGCGAAGCGGAAGGCTCAGGCGTAATCGGCGTGGACGTTCAGCGCATCCGCAGGGCGCTCGGCCTGCGTGCCGAGCAGCAGCCTGAGGATCCGACCCGGCCCGCCGTCTCGCGTGAAGCGCTGCGCCGCTTCGAGGCGCTGCTGCGCGAGGAGCTCGAGCGCGCTCAGGCACGCCGCGCGCAACGCCTGCCGCCGGCGCGCCCCTTGAACGAGCTCGATCGCGCCCTGCCATCCGGCCCGCTGGCCGACCTGGCCGCGGTGCACCGCGTGGTGACCCAGTTGCGCCGGCGCCTGGCGACCCAGGGCATGCAGGCGCGCGGGCAACGCCGCCACGCCCACGTCGACGTGCGCCGCACGATGCGCGCATCGCTGCAAACCGGCGGGGTGCCGGTGGAGCTGAAGTTCCGGCCGCGGCGCCCCAGGCGGCCTGAGATCTACGTGCTCTGCGACGTCTCCACGAGCGTGACGTCCGCCTCGGTCTTCTTCCTCTCGGTGCTGCACGCGCTCCACGACGCCTTCCGCAAGATGCGCTCCTTCGTGTTCATCGAGCGGGTCTCCGAGGTGACCGACATCTTCGAGCACGAGCGCGACTTCCGCACCATCAGCGAGAAGATCGGCAAAGACGCGGGCGTCGCGGACATCTCCGGCTACACCGACTACGGCAGGGTCTTCAGCGAGATGCTCGAGCTGGTGCAAGACGATCTGCATCCGCGCGCCACCCTGATCGTGCTGGGCGATGCACGCACCAACGGTCGCGACCCGCGCGCCGACCTCTTCGGGCAGATCGCGGCTAGGGCTGGCCGCACCTTCTGGCTGAACCCGGAGCCGCGCCTGTACTGGAACTACGGCGACTCGGTGATCGCCGCCTACGAGCGTCACTGCACCGCCTTTGAGTGCTGGACGACCGCCCAGCTGGAGGACTTCGTCAAGGCGCTGACCAGGCCGGTCACGCAGGCGCTGTAGGATCTCAGCAACGCAACAGGGGGGCTGACGGGATAAGTCGGCTGAGATGGCGCCCTGGAGCTTGGCTCGCCTGGCGCCGACCCTTCGAACCTGTGGGGTAATGCCCGCGAAGGGAGCGCAGTGCCAAGCAGAGTGCAACAGCTGATCCGGCCGCCGGCCACCGGTGGACCGCAGACCGATGCGGAGCAGAGCGACGGCATCCTTCTGCGCCAAGTCAGCCGCAGCTTCACCGATCGCTCCGGCCGGACTGTGGAGGCGCTGCGGGACGTCTCGCTGCACGCACGGCCGCAAGAGGTGCTGGCCGTCGTCGGCCCCAGTGGCTGCGGCAAGACCACGTTGCTGGAGCTGATCTGCGGGCTGCAGGCCCCGGACGCGGGCAGCATTCAGTCCGCGCCGGCGGCGCTGATGCCCCAGCGCGACCTGTTGTTGCCGTGGCGCAGCGCGCTGGACAATGCCGCTCTGCCGCTGCAGATCGCCGGCCTTTCCCGCAAGCAGGCGCGCGCACAGGCACTGCCGCTCTTCCGCGAGTTGGGGCTCGACGGCTTCGAGCAGGCTCATCCCAGCGAGCTCTCCGGCGGTATGCGCCAACGCGTTGCCTTCCTGCGAACGCTGCTCTCCGGCAAGCGAGTGCTCTGCCTCGACGAGCCCTTCGGCGCACTCGACGCGATCACGCGCATGCAGATGCAGAGCTGGCTGGCACGGGTGCTCGAGCACGAGCCGCGGACCGTTGTGCTCGTCACCCACGACGTCGAGGAGGCCGTGCTACTAGGAGATCGAGTGGCGGTGATGAGCCCCCGCCCAGGCCGAGTGGTCCAGGAGGTGGAGATCGAGCTGCCACGGCCGCGCGATCGCGTCGACGAGGATGTGGTGGCCCTGCGTGAGCAGGCGCTGAAAGCTCTGGGCGCAGGGGACCGCCCATGAGACATCGACTGACGATCGTGCTCCCGCCGCTGGCACTGCTGATCGCGCTGATCGGCGCATGGGAGCTCTATGTCGACCTCGGCGGCGTGGACCCGGTGCTGTTGCCGGCGCCGCACTCGGTGGCGAGCACGGCCTGGAGCGAAGCCGGACTGCTGTGGCGCAACACGCTCGTGACCCTCAAGGAAGTCGCGCTCGGGCTCGCGCTGGCCGTGGCGGCGGGCTTCGCGCTGGCGGTCGCGATCCACCTCTGGCACCCGGTGCGCCGCTCTGTCTATCCGCTGGCAATCGGATCCCAAGCCCTCCCCTTCGCGGTGCTGGCCCCGGTGCTCGCGTTCTGGCTGGGGTTCGGCATCCTGCCAAAGCTCGTCGTGATCGGACTGATCTGCTTCTTCCCCGTGACAGTGACGACCGTCGACGGCCTGAATGCGGTTGACCCCGACCAGGTCAAGCTGCTGCGCACGCTGGACGCCTCGCGATGGCAGGCTTTTCGCTTCGGCGAGCTGCCCGCAGCGTTGCCGGCGGCCCTCAGCGGCGCACGGATCGCGCTCGTCGTCGCATGGATCTCGGCATTCATCGCAGAGACTTCAAGTCCCACAGTGGGCCCGTATGCCGGACTCGGGCGTGAGATCACCACAGACATCGGCGCCTCGGTCAATCCAGCCGGCGCCGCCGCCGGGACCGCCGTGCTGTTCGTCTGCTCGATCGCCTTCTTCTACCTGCTGTCCCTCGCCGAGCGCCGCCTCGCGGGCTGGGCCCAACCTCAACAAGGAGAGAATCGTTGAGATCTCTGACCCGCCGCGTCCTACCGGCAGCCATCGCGCTCGCCTGTGCCGTACTGCTCACTGCCTGTGGCGAGAAGCAGGACGTGATCAACGCGACATCGGTGCGGCCCTTCTCGGTGATGCTCGACTGGTTTCCCAACGCAGATCACGCGGCGCTGTTTACCGCGATCGATCATGGCTATTTCAAGGCCGCCGGAATGGAAGTGCATGCTGTCACGCCATCCGAATCCGCCGAACCATTGAAGCTGCTGGCGGCGGGCAAGGTTGACATGGCCATCTCATATGAGCCAGAGGTGATGATCGCCAGAGACCAGGGCCTGAAAGTGGTCTCGATTGGTGCACTGGTGCAACGACCGCTAACCTCGATCATCGCGCTGCCCTCGGCTCATGTTCACTCGGTTGCGCAATTGGCCGGCAAGAGCGTCGGCACGGCCGGCATCCCCTACCAGGCCGCGGAGCTTCACACCGCACTGCAGAGCGCGGGCGTCAATCCGAGCAAGGTCACAGAAGTCAACGTGGGCTTCAACCTGGTCCAATCGATGCTCTCTGGACGCGTGGCGGCGACGCTCGGTGGCTTCTGGAACTACGAGGCGATTCAGCTTGAACTGCTGCATAAGCACCCGCTGGTGATCCCCGTCGACAAGGCCGGCGTGCCCACCTACAACGAGCTCGTGCTCGTCGTCCGCGAAGAAGAGGCGCGCCACCGCGGCCGCGAACTGCGGGCGTTCATGCAGGCGCTCACCCACGGCGAGAGCGAAGTACGCAGCGATCCGGCCGCCGCCGCGGCGCTGATCCAGCAGGCCAACCCAAGCCTTGAACCAAAGCTGGAGCGGCTTTCGATCGAACACACGCTGGCCGCGGCGAGCCCCAGCGGCGGTAAGCCCTATGGCTGGCAGGAACCAGCCGCTTGGGCTCACTTCGCGGAATGGATGTATGAAAAACGGCTGCTCCAGCACAACCCTAACGCCCAAGGCCTGCCCCCATTCACCAACGAGTATCTGCCAGGACAGGGCATCTGAGGCTGATGCCAGGGAAGCGAAAACCTATGATCACAATGCGTAGAAAGCCGTAGAGGCTGTGTCGGGCGCCCCGGATAATCGCCGCGCGGCGCTGGCATAGCTTTGCTGACGACAGAGTCCAACCGCGAGGCATAGGAGCCGCGAGGATGTTCAAGAACGTGCTTGTCGGAGTCGATGGAAGGCCGAGCGGACGCGACGCGATCGTGCTCGCGAGGCGGCTGCTAGCCGACGATGGGCATCTCACCCTCGTCCACGTCCACGGCGGTGCCCCCCGCTCGCCACACAGCTCGATTCCCGCGGTTGCCACCAATGCCGAGCAGGAGGCGCTGGAGCTGCTGCAGCGCGAGCGCGACGCCACAGAGGCACAGGCGGATCTGCTGCCCTTCTGCGCCAGCTCGCCGGGGCATGGGTTGCACGTGCTGGCCGAACAGCGCCAGGCCGACCTGATCGTTGTGGGGTCGTGCTCGCGCAGCGGGATCGGCAGGGTGATGCTGGGTGATGACACCCGCGCCTCGCTGAACGGGGCGCCGTGCGCAGTGGCGGTCGCAGTACGCGGCTACTTCGAGCACCCAATGCCGATCGCGACCATCGGGGTGGGTTACGACGGCTCGCCGGAGAGTGAACGAGCGCTCGTAGCAGCCAGGGGGATCGCCGCCCGCAGCCGGGCGTTGATCCGCGCCCTGCACGTGGTGATGCTGCCGAGCTACACCTTCGCCGGCATCGCCGCGCCTGCCGTCGGCGAGAGCGTGGACGCGCTGCTGGAGGACGCGCGCATCGAAGTCGAGGGTCTGGAGGGCGTCTCAGGACGGGCCGTGTATGGCCTGGCCGGCGAGGAGCTTGCCTCCTTCGGCGAGGAAGTGGACCTGCTGATCGTGGGCTCGCGCAACTATGGACCGGTCAAGCGCCTGATGCTGGGCAGCACCTCCAACCACCTGCAGCGACACGCCCGCTGCAGCCTGCTGGTGCTGCCGCGCGGGACAGCCTCCGAACCCGACCACGCGCAAGACAGTACTTTCCCGCAGCCGAGCGCCGCCGCCGATCGGTAACTTCTAACAGCATGAGCGCAAGCGAAACGGAGGGGCTTGCCGGCGGCGGAGACGGCGGGCAGGAAAAGGGCGCCGCGGGCAAGACGATCAGGATCGTGCTCGCAGACGACCACGCGGTCGTGCGCAGCGGACTGCGGCTGCTGCTGGACAGCGAGTCGGACTTCGAGGTCGTTGCCGAGGCGGGCGACCTGGAAGCCGCGCAGAGATACGTGCGGGGCCACCACCCCGACGTGCTCGTGCTGGACCTCAACATGCCCGGCGGCTTCGAGCCTGGAGGCGATCCCCACGATCCGCCAGCAGATGCCCGAGACACAGATTGTGGTGCTGACGATGCAGCAGGAGCCCGCGTTCGCCAGGCGCGCGCTTGGCGCCGGCGCGATCGGCTACGTGCTCAAGGAGGCCGCCGACGACGAGCTCGTGGAGGCCGTGCACCGCGCCGCCGCGGGTGAGAGCTATCTGAACCCGCGCCTGGGCGCCCGGCTTGCATCCGAGCCTCCGCCGGGCCCGCCCGACGATCTCAGCGAGCGAGAGGTGGATGTGCTGCGCCTGATCGCGCTCGGCCACACCAACGCCGAGATCGCCGGCAAGCTCTACCTGTCGGTGCGCACGGTGGAGACCCATCGCGCGCACATCCAGCAGAAGCTGAACCTCTCCTCGCGCGCCGAGCTGGTCGGCTACGCGCTGCGGCGCGGGCTGGTCACCAGCAAGGACTCAGAGGACTGAAGCTTCAGGCGCCTGCAGCTCAGCTGTCAGGCGTGTCGGTCCCGGCGCCCGCCGCCTCCCGCTGCTCGCGATAGTGCTCACGCCAGATCAGCTTGTAGAGCAGGAGCTCGCAAGCTCGCTGTCAGCATCCGTACTTTCCACTCGCGCCCAGGGGACCTCTCACCGGCAATTAAGGTCTGCATCAGCCTGTGGGAAACCCACACCACAGGCGACGGGCATCCCGGGATGCGACACCATGGTGTCGGCGGAAACATGGTTGCGACGGCAATGGTCGCGATGCTCAGCCCTCCTGTCACAGGGGCGGCGTCGTTTATCCAGCCGAAGGCGGCGAGGTGCTCTTGCTCCCCTAGGACGCCCGCCCGCTGCGCGGGATCGCCGCCGTCGCCCGCTCTCTCCCGGGCGACGGCGGGCCCGCGCACACGAAGGTCAGCCCCCTCAGCTCGCGCCGCTCTTGGACACAGACCAAGTCAACTGCGCCGCGGCGTCCGCCACGACCGCGCAGCCCAAGGAACACCGAGCCCAGCGCGTCTGATCGTCGGGCGGGTAGCGCATCCCGACGCCCGCGAGCAACTGCAGCACGCCGCGGCTCGCCTGCACGGCTAAGACACAGGCGCAGGCGCCGACTTGCAGCTGCTCCCGGATGAGAGCGGCACCGCCGGCCACAGCCCGGACACGGCACCCGAGCGCCATTTCGGCACAATCGAGTGAGCATGCGCTTCGGAGTGCTCACCGGCGGAGGCGACTGCCCCGGACTCAACGCCGCGATCAGGGCGGTCGTGCGACGCGGGCTCGGCGGCAGCCACGAGCTGCTCGGCTTTCGCTACGGCTGGGCGGGCGTGATGGACGGCGACCTGATGCCGCTCACGCTGCAGACCACAGCTGGGATTCTGCCGCGCGGCGGCACGATCCTCGGCACTTCGCGCACAAACCCCTTCTCTACCGACATCGGCGAGCAGGGTCTTGACGGGATCAGGCAGACGCTCCGAAACCAAAGGATCGATGCCCTGATCGCGATCGGCGGCGAGGACACGCTCGGAGTGGCGCTGAAGCTGCACCAGGCGGGAGTTCCGGTGGTGGGGATCCCCAAGACGATCGACAACGACCTCGGCGGTACCGACGCGACGATCGGCTTCAACACCGCGGTCCAGATCGCCACCGAGGCGATCGACCGGATCCACACCACCGCGGAGTCCCACAACCGCGTGATGGTCGTGGAGGTGATGGGCAGGCATGCGGGCTGGATCGCCACTCACGCAGGCATCGCCGGCGGGGGCGACGCGATCCTGATTCCCGAGCGGCCGTTCGACATCGAAGAGGTCTGCACGCATTTGCGCCGCCGCCACCGGCGCAGACGCAGCTTCTCCATCGTGGTCGTGGCGGAGGGCGCAAAGCCGCAGGAGGGCACGATCGCGACCCGGACGGGCGCCCCGAAGGATGCATTCGGCCACGAGCGCCTCGGCGGTATCGGCGTAGTGCTCGAACATGAGATCGAGGAGCGCACCGGCTACGAGACGCGCGTCACGATCCTTGGCCACGTTCAGCGAGGTGGCGTGCCGACCGCGTTCGATCGGGTGCTCGCAACGCGCTTCGGCGTGGCTGCGCTGGACGCGGTGGCGGGCGGACGGCACGGCGTGATGGTTTCCCTGCAGGGACCAGCAATCGTGGAGGTCGCGCTGCAGGAGGCGTTGCGTGAGCCCAAGCTCGTCGACGCCGCGCTGTATGAAACCGCGGCCGCCTTCTTTGGTTAGGTCGCTACGCGCCGCGCGAGAGCGGCCGATCGCCGTCCTGCGCCTGCGGCAGCCACAGGCCCGCGCGGTGGCCGTGGTCGCCTGACGCGAAGCACGCAGTTGTAGAGTCGTGACGATGATTCGGAGGGTCCGGATGGCTTTGGCCGGCTCCGCGCTGCTGATGGCTGCACTGCTTGCTGTCGATGTCCCGTCTTTGGGCACGACGGCGCGGGCCTCGAGCACCGGCAGCATCAACGCCTCACGGCAGGCCAGCGCGATGCTCGAAGATCTGAACCTGCCGACGCAGGCGCAGCGAAGCGAAGCTGAACCGGCAGCTGCCGAAGGCAAGCTGAAGGCGCCCTCTGGATCGCGACCGTCGAGCCCGCTCACCGATCATGAGCACGCCTATTGGACGCTGAGCGCGTCCGTGCAAGAAGTCATCTCGTGGGCAACGAGCCACTACCGCCACGGAACGTCAGATTTCAGCCAAGGCGGATCGGCGATTTCGCTTCCCGGCGCCCCGCCCGGCGTCGCCACACCAACGGAACAGTCCGTCGGCGACCGGCTGCGGAACGGTCGAGGTGTGGATCGGTCAGCGCAGCGAACCTGCCCTGACAGACGGCTATCGACTCGTGCGTCGGGTGGAGAAGCTGCTCGGGCCCGCGGGAGGCCGGCTCCCACGGCCGCTTTGATTAGCCCTCGAAGCGCAGCCGTGCAAGCCGCCAGGCTGAGGTCGGGAACTCGACCGCATCGGTGCCGCGGTCGAAGCTGACCTTCGCGTCGAAGCCATCCCTGAATACGTCGAGCATCGCCTTGTTGTCCGGAAGCACCTCCGCCACGAACTGAGAGACCCCGCGAGCCTCGGCTTGCTCGGCAAGCCGCTCCACCATGATCGTGCCGATACCGAGCCCGTGCAGCCGGTCGGCGACCTCGACAGCGACCTCCGCGCTCTGCTCATCCAGCGGCACGTATGCGGCATGCCCAATGAGTGTGCCCGCCTGGTCGATCGCGACGATCCCCATGCCGCCCGGCTCGCTGACCGCCGCCCAGTGCGCGGCGCTATCGATGTTTGCCGCACCGGTGAAGAACCGGAAGCGCAGCGAGTTTGCACAAAGCCCACCGAAGAACTCGCGCAGCGCCTGCTCATCGCCCGCGCCGGCTGCCATGAAGCTGACGGTCTGGCCGTCTCGCAGGCGCGCTTGCGGGATCGATGGCGTCTCTGAGTCCGCAGCGCAGCCCATGCCCTCAGACGATCCCCGACCGACGCCGCCGGATCATCCGCCTCGATCCGCGCCTCGGGGTCGGCAAATCACGGATCCAGCGTGGCAACCGGGGTGCGTGTCAGAGCGGCCAGTAGTGACCGACGTAGGAGGCGGCGCGGGAGGTCAGGATCGGCTCGGGCGCGCTGGAGACCGCCTCCCCCTCGCCGTCCAGCGCGGCGAGCGTCATGCACAGGCTCTCCGCCGTGGCCTGCGGCTCGTATCCGCCCTCCAGCACCGCCCCCACCGGAGCATGCAGCGCTGCAGCCAGATCTCGCACGTGGCAGGCCATCTGGGCAAACGAGGAGCTCTCCAGCCTGCACCCGGCCAGCGGATCGCTGCGATGCGCGTCGAAGCCGGCGGAGATCAGCACGAGCTCCGGTTGGAAGGCCGCGGCCGCGGGCAGGATCACGTGCTCCAGCAGCGAGAGCCACAGCTGCTCATCTGATCCGTCCGGCACCGGCAGATTGATCGTGTAGCCCTCTCCCTCGCCTGTGCCTGCGTCTCCCAAAAAGCCGGTGCCGGGGTAGATCCCGCTCTGATGGATGCTCGCGAACAGCACGTCCGCGCGAGAGCGGAAGGCCTCGGCAGTGCCGTTGCCATGGTGCACGTCCCAGTCGAGCACGAATACGCGCGCGATGCCGAGCTCGCTGATCGCCAGCTGCGCTGCGATCGCGACGTTGTTGAACAGGCAGAAACCCATCGCGCGGTCGGGTTCGGCGTGATGGCCCGAGGGCCGCACACCGCAGAAGCCGAGCCTGGCCTGCCCTGCCACCAGCGCTCGGGTCATCTCGCATGCGGCGCCGGCGGCATGCCTGGCGGCGCGGTAGGAGGACTCACCGACGGCCGTGTCGCCATCGATGGCACCGCCGCCGGCGAGACAGAGATCGCGGATGGACGCAACGAGCGCGGGAGTGTGGATCAGCTCCAGCTCCGACTCGTGCGCGGCCGGCGCAAGCCAGCGCTCGAAGCCGAGCCAGTCACGCTCCTGTAGCGCACCCTCAATCGCATATATCCGCTCTGGCGTGTCGGGGTGGCCCGGTATGTGCGCCCGCGGATCGTGCTCCAGTGAGCTTGGATGATGGAAGTAGAGAGCGGGCGGGCTCATCGGTCAGGCTCAGCGTAGAGCCTACGCTGAGCCGAGGCTCTCACTGCTTTACGCATCCTTCAGGGCCGGTCAACGTGCTGCGGCAGATTGACTCTGCGACTATCAGACTCAATGCGCGCGATGGCCTTCGAGCAGGTGGGCGCGCCGCTGAATGCGGTGGAACGCCCGGTACCGACGCCGGGGCCCGATCAGTTGCTGGTGAGGGTGAGCGCGTGCGGCGTCTGCCGCACGGACCTGCATCTGCTCGACGGCGAGGTGGAGATCGCCGATCCGCCGCGGATCCTCGGCCACCAGATCGTGGGCCGGACCGTGCCGGGTGATGTGCGGGTCGGAATCCCCTGGCTTGGCTGGACCTGCGGGCACTGCCGCTTCTGCCGCTCCGGCCGCGAGAACCTCTGTCCGCAGGCCCGGTTCACCGGCTGTGACATCGACGGTGGATTCGCTGAGTGGACCGTCGCCGACCGCCGCTTCTGCTTTCCAATCCCCGAGGGCTATCCGGACGAGCAGGCCGCGCCGCTGCTCTGCGCCGGGCTGATCGGCCACCGCGCGCTGCGGATGTGCGCCCATGCCGCCACGATCGGCCTCTATGGCTTCGGGGCCTCTGCGCACATCGTGATCCAAGTGGCCCGCCACGAAGGCAGGACCGTATTCGCCTTCACACGAAAAGGCGATGAGCAGGCGCAGAGCTTTGCGCGCGAGCTCGGCGCGACCTGGGCCGGCTCCTCTGAGCAGCCACCGCCGCAGCCGCTGGATGCCGCGATCATCTTCGCCCCAATAGGGGAGCTCGTCCCGCTGGCGCTGCAGGCGCTTGCGCCCGGCGGAACCGTGGTCTGCGCCGGCATCCACATGAGCGACATCCCGAGCTTCCCCTACGAGCTGCTCTGGCACGAGCGCGCGATCCGCTCGGTCGCCAACCTCACGCGCCGCGACGGGCAGGAGTTCCTGCAGCTCGCGCCGCAGGTGCCGGTGCAGACCCGCGTGCGAGCCTATCCGCTGGAGCAGGCAAACGAGGCGCTGGCGGACCTGCGCGCCGGCGCCTTCACAGGGGCCGCCGTCGTCGTGCCGTAGTCAACCGTTGGCGCCGGCCGGCGCTGCTGCCGGCTGGGGCACCGCGATCACCGGCACCGCGATCCGGCGAGCTGCTGCCCACCTGCGCCCGCGCCGCTCATCTGCTCGCGGCCGCGCCGGCATCAAGGCTTGCCAGGCAGGGGCCGAGGTGCTTGGCGGCGATCTTGCCCACGGGCGACCACAGGGGCGAGTCGGAGATCTCGGAGGCAAAGCCATGCCCCCCGGTGATGCGCGCGCTCAGATACCGCGGGGCCGCGCCGGTCAGCAGCAAGCCGCGCAGCACCGGCTGGAATTGCTCGCGCTCGATCTCGGCGCCGGCGAGCACGGCTATCGAGCGTGCTGCTACGTCGGCCTGCTGGGAGGAGATCCCGCCGTGCTTGACCGCGAAGTCGACTGCGTCGCCGGCCGCGAACACGGGCCCCGAATCTGGCACCTGTCCGAAACGATCGACCCTGATGAAGCCGTGCTTGGCCGCAGCGATCCCGCGGATCGCCGGACCGTAGAGCTCTGGCAGCGCAACGATGCGATCGGCAATCAGCTGACGATCGCCTGGGTCTATCGCGATCTCTCCCACGCCGCAGACTTCGGCGTAGGCGGAGGTGATGGTCACGATGCCGGACTCCTGCAGCAGAGCCTCGACCGCGTCGCTGGCACGCCCGCCGAAGATCGCAAGCGGCGTCTCCTCCGGGGTGATGATCGTGATCTCGATCTCGACGTTCATCTCGTAGGCGCGCGCCGCGGTCATCAGGGCCAGGTCATAGACCGGCATCGGCCAGGCCATCCTTGCCGGAATCACGAACGCCAGCCTTCGCACCGCGCCTTCCTCGACGTCGAGCACCAGACCGTGCATCAGTTCGTCGAGGTGGGCGTCGTCGATCGTGATCGCGTGCGCGAACCGTGGCCGCGCGTGCGCGCCGATGGCGATGGCGAGTGCCCCGTAGGGCAGCTGGCTGCCGGATGCCGTGTGCAGCACCTGCGCCTCGGGATCCACCCAGGCGAGCCCGTCGACCACGTGCGCCGCTCCCGCCGCGTCGAGAATGCGGTCCACCGGGTACCGCGTCGCGGGCGCATATCCGAACGGCTCCCGCACCGCGTAGGGCCGGTAGACGAAGTCGTGGTTGGGCGCCACCACCGTGACGTCCGTCTGCGCCGGCGCAAGGTCGTGAAGCGCAAGCGCAAGCTCAAGGGCAGCCACGCCGCCGCCGGCGATCAGGACCGGCAGTCTGCCACCCGCCGCCGCACCGCTGAGGTCGTTGGTCTCTCCGTTCATGATGCTTGGAGATTAGGCTCGCCCACCTGGTCGATCAGCCGAGTAAATCCGCCATGCTCTGCGCAAAACTACTCAAACCCGATCCGCGCGCAGACGGTCGGGCGGGATCACGAGGACAGAGCAGCCAAGCGTCCTCACGGCCCGCCTGCTGACGCTTCCAAGCATCGCCCCGAGCTCACTTGCGCGGCGACTGCCGAGCACCGCAAGCGTGGCGTTCTGCGCGTCCACCACCTGCTCGATCAACTCGCACACATCGCTGGGCTCGATCGTGGTCCGCGCCCGGTCGCCGCAAATGTGCTCCAGCAGCGCCTTCTGGGCAAGGACGCGATGCGGGTGGGCATTGGACTCGCTGCCCTGGGCATGCACGAGCACGATGCGCCCACAGGTTTCGCCGGCAAGCTCGCCCGCTAGGCCGACCAGCGCATCGGAGCCCTCAGAGCCGTCGCTTGCCACGACGATCGTCTGCGCCACCGGTTGTCCCGCACAGGAGCGCGCAAGTAGCAGCGGCGTCGTGAACGTGCGCAGCGTCTCCACCGCGACGCTGCCGCCGAAGGACCCAAAGGAGGAGTGCGTGGGTGCTCCGATCGCCAGCAGGTCGTGGTCTCTGGCTCGCTCGGCGATCACCTCGGCGGGTGGCCCGTCCCGATCGACCACAGGCGTGAAGGGCACCTCGCTGCGCTGCGCGATCTCGCAGGCGCGCTCCATCACCCTTCCGACTCGCAGCGAGCCGAGCGCAGCCGAGCGGAAACGACCGGCGCCGCGCGGAGCGGTCACCGCCAGCAGTGTGAGGTGTCCGTTTGGTCCGACAAGTTGCGCGGCCTGCTCGACTGCGGCGAAGCTCGGCCTTGTGCCATCCACCGCGCAGAGCACGTCTGCAAAGGGATGCCCAGGCTCCCGCCGCGATGCCGGTGCCACTGCCGCGGCGCGGACCTTACGCCGTGCGTCGGTTGCATGCTCTCTGATCTCAGCCATGTCGCACCTCCTGCCGTCTGGGAGCCCCGTAAGGCGATTGCCCTTCCTCCAACGTGCTGCGGCCTCTGTGCATCAGATCCCTCACCGGGGTGATGGCGCTCGCCGCTGGCTCTGTCATCCGGCTCTCCTTGGGCTGAGTCGAGTTGACTTTCTGTGCGCAAGATTTCCAGCGCCCCGGCCCGTACGCATCCGGATTTGTCCAGCCGCCATTTGCGGCTTCTCTGCGGACCATGGCATTACCTCCGCGCACCCGTAGTTACGACCTTTGTACGGATGCGAAGAACGTTCGTGGTTAAGCTTTTATCCAGGACGATGGCCGAGCGCGAGAACGACCTTTGGATCAGACGTCTGCTTGACGTCGGCCGCGTGCTGATGGGCGAGCTCGACCAGGAGGCGGTCCTGCGCCGGGTGCTTGAGATCGCTTGCGAAGCGACCGGCGCGCGCTACGCGGCGCTGGGCATCCTCAACAGCCGCCGCACTGGCTTGGAGAGGTTTGTCACGCTCGGCATCGACGAGCCGACACGGCGCCAGATCGGAGAGCTGCCGGTCGGCAGAGGCGTGCTCGGCGTGCTGATCGACAACCCCCACCCACTGCGGCTGGATGACGTCTCGCGCCACCCGCGCAGTTACGGCTTTCCAGCAGGGCACCCCGTGATGCGCTGCTTCCTGGGCGTGCCCGTGCTGATCCGCGGCGAGGTGTGGGGAAACCTCTACCTGACCGAGAAGCAGGACGCCGCCAGGTTCACTGACGAGGATGAGCAGGCCGCGACGGTGCTGGCCGAGTGGGCGGCGATCGCAATCGAGAACGCCCGCCTCTACGAGACAAGCGAGCAGCGGCGCGCCGAGCTCGAGCAGGCCGTGCTTGGGCTGCAGGCCACCCGGGACGTCGCGACAGCGATCGGCAGCGATCTGAGCCTCGAACACGCACTCGAGCTGATCGTCAAGCGCGGGCGCGCACTGGTGAGCGCCCGCAGCGTGGTGATCATGCTCCGCGACGGGCCGGATCTGGTGATCTCCTCCGGCGCCGGGCACATCGAGGACATGCGTGGCACGCGCATCTCGATCGCCGAGTCCACCTCCGGGCAGGTGATGTTGCAGGGCCGATCACAGCGAATTGGCAATCTCGACGAGAAGCTGTTGATCGCGCCGCAGAGCGTATTCGGGGTGACCGATCCACATACAGCGCTGCTGGTGCCGCTGGTCTACCGCGGCGAGCCCGTGGGAGTGCTGGCCGCCTTCGATCGTGGCAACGAGGGCGAGGGCTTCACCGCGGAAGATGAGCGGCTGCTCGAGACCTTCGCAGCCAGTGCCGCGACAGCCGTGGCGATGGCCCAGAGCGCACAGTCCGATCGACTGCGCAGCGCGCTGGCGGCAGCCGACGCCGAACGGCGCCGCTGGGGCCGGGAGCTGCACGACGAGACGCTGCAGGGGCTCGGCGGCTTGCGGCTGCTGCTCTCCTCGGCGCTGCGCAAGGGCGACCCGGCGCACATGACTAAGGCGGCAACCGAGGCGATAAGTCACATCGAGCGGGAGATCAAGAACCTGCGCGCGATCATCTCCGAGCTGCGTCCGGCAGCGCTCGACGAGCTCGGCCTGCACGCGGCGATCGACGCGCTGGTGGAGCATCACCGAGAGCTTCACGGCCTGCAGATCGTCTGCGAGATGTCGCTGCCCGACCCCGACAGCGGGCAGGCGCGGCTTGGACCAGAGCTGGAGGTCGGCGTCTATCGACTCGTTCAGGAGGCACTCACCAACGTGGTCAAGCACGCGCAGGCGAGCACCGTGAAGCTGTCCGTCAAGCAGGCTGGCGAGGAGGTCGCGATCGAGATAGCCGACGATGGCGTGGGCTTCTCGCCGGATTCCGGCAGCGAGGGCTTTGGCCTCGTCGGGATGCGCGAGCGCGTCCGACTGGCGGCGGGAGGACTGCGGATCATCTCCAGCCCCGGCTCCGGCACGGTCGTGCGGGCGCGGCTTTCGGCGGTAAGCGGCGAGGCAGGCCTGCAGGCGATGATCTCTGAGCGCCGCGGCTCTGGCATCGAAATGGAAAGACCCGAGCAGACTCGGCTGACGGAGGAGACGGCGGACGCTCAGACGCCGAGCAGGCCGCGCCGCAGCGCGTAACGCACCAGCTCGGCTCGTTTGGTGAGGCCGAGCTTGCGATTGATCCGGGCGCGGTGAGTCTCGACGGTGCGCGGAGAGAGGTGGAGCTGGCGGGCAACCTCGGCGGAGGTGTGGCCGAGCGCGATCAGCTGCAGCACTTCGGTCTCGCGGGCGCTGAGCCCGTCCGGCCTGCTATCCCCCGAGCCGTTCACCATCCTCGATGTGGCAATGCTGTTCATAGGGTGAAGCTAGTCCTCGGATTCTCTGCGTCCACCGTGCAAACTCGGCAGATCGGCGTGGCAAAGCACTGAGCCGCGCCCGGACGTGGCCGCGGCCTCCCTCGGCTTCGCGCGTGTGGCGATGCCGTGCTCACCATCGAGCACGGGCGCCTGACCGTCCCTGACGGTGGCCTCCCGCGCCGACTCGATGCGCGCGATCTGCGCGTGCTCGGCGGGGCGACGGTCGTGCCCGCGGGCGCCTGACGGACTCGAGGGCGAGAACCCCGGCAGCATGAGATCGAAGCGCGCGCCTCCCGCTGCCGCGCTTGCGGCACTGACTGTCCCCCCATGCGCCTCGGCGATCGCGCGCACGATCGCCAGTCCCAGGCCGGCGCCGCCCGATGCCCTGTCGCGGGCGGCGTCGGTGCGGTGGAAGCGGTCGAAGACCCGCTCCAGCTGGTCGGCTGGTATCCCCGGACCGTCATCTTCGACGGTGAAGGCGATCCCCCCATTCCGGGGGCCGGGAGCACGGTGCACCGAGAGCTTGACCAGGCCGCTGCCAGGCTCGGTGTGCTCGATTGCGTTGCCAAGCAGGTTGCGCAGCGCCTGTGCGAGCCGATCGGGGTCGGCCTGCAGCGTCCCGGCCGAGATGCTGCCGAGCTCGAAGCGGCGGTCGGCGATCAGGCTCAGGCCGTCCCACAACTCCTCCACGAAGGAGGGCAGATCGACCGCTTCGCGACGCAGGAACTCGGTTTGCTCGGCCTTGGCGAGCAGCAGCAGATCGTCGACCAGCCGCGTGACGCGCGCGACCTCCGACTGCAGCAGCCGCTCGACGCGGCGCACCTCCTCGACGGAGGGCTCGCTCTGGGCGGCCAGCACTTCCAGCTGGCCACGGATCACGGTCAGCGGCGTGCGCAGCTCATGCGAGGCGTCGGCGATGAAGGCACGTTGCCCTGCGAAGGCGTCGGTGAGACGATCGAGCATGTGGTTGAAGGCGTCAGCCAGCACGCGCACCTCGTCACCCTGACGACCAACGTCGTGGATGCGGGGGTGCAGATCGCCGGCGTCGACCCGCGTGGCCACGGCCGCCATGCGCCGCAGCGGCCGCGTGAAGCGAGAGCCGATCAGCAGCGCGCCGAGCAGCGCGCCCACCAGCGTGAGCACGCCGGCGAGGATGTAGGCGCGGGCGAGACCCTGACGAGCACTGGCGACTGACGCCAGCGACTCGCCCGCGCCGAGCGTGATCGTGGGCCCATGCGGGACCTTCACCCTCCGCTTGAGCAGCCGCAGCGCGCCGATGTCCGGCATGTGCAGTGTCGAGTAGCCGGCCGGCGCCGCGAGCACCCGGCCCGCAGCCCGGTTCTCCGCGTCCTGCTCGGCGGCGCTCTCGCCTTCGTCGGGCGTGGCGCCCGAGACGAGCTCCGGGGTGTTGGTCTGGATCGGCACGCCCGGGATCTCCGCAAACAGTGCGGTGGAGCCGGTCTGAAACGGCTGCCCCTTGATGTAGGCAGCAGCGGCGCGCTGCAGGCGCAGAGCGCCGGGGCCGGCTTGGGCAACCGCATGTGTGAGCTCGCTCACATCACCGGAGAGCTCGTCGTCGATCTGACTGCGCAGCTCGCTTGCGGTGCCGCCGTAGACCACGACGAAGGTGAGCACCGAGGAGACCATGACCACCAGGGCGACCCACGCCGCCAGCCGCCAGCGCAGCCCTCGCAGCGAGAACCTGCGAGCAGGCTCAGCCGCCATGCCCGAGGCGATAGCCGACCGAGCGCACCGTGTAGATCGGGGTGGGGCTCTCGGGCCGGCGCAGCTTGCGGCGCAGATAGCCGATGTAGACGTCGACGATGTTCGTGGCCGGATCGTGCTCGTAGCCCCATACGGCGCTGAGGATCTGCTCTCGCGAGAGCACCTGGCCGCGGTGGCGCAGCAGATAGACCAGCAGCTCGAACTCGGTGCTCGAGAGGGACACCGTTGTGCCCGCGCGCCGCACACGCCGCGTGAGCAGGTTGACCTCAATGTCCTCGCCGCGCAGGAGAGTCGCTGAAGCCTCAGCCGCGACGCGCAGCTGCGCGCGCATCCGTGCCACCAGCTCCGCCAACGAGAACGGCTTGACCAGATAATCGGCGGCGCCGGCTTCAAGGCCCGTGACGCGATCCTCCACCTCGCCTCTGGCCGTGAGCACGATCACCGGCAGCGCCGGCTTGGCGGTGCGCAGCGCCTGCAGGATCTCGAGACCTCCCGTGCCCGGGAGCATCAGATCCAGGACGACCATGTCGAAGCCCTCGCGCAGCGCGGTGCGCTGCGCCACGACTCCATCCAGCTCGACCGCGACGGTGAAGCCCTCCGCCTCCAGCCCGCGCTTGACGAAGTCCACGATCCCGGGCTCGTCCTCGATCAGCAGGACACTTGCCGAGCCCGCAGCGCCGGTGGCCCGCGGCGTCTCCTGGGCCTGCTGCTGCATGCAATCAGCATAGACGGGCAGGGTTTCGTTGTTGCACGATCAACACATTCAATGAGTTTTCTCACGGTCCGGTTACCGATTGCTTAGCAACCGCTCGCAGACTGGCAGCGATGGCAATGCACCCAACGGCACCCATGTCGGAGCCGGGCATCTACAGTCGTGAGCGCGGACGCCAACCTGGTCAGAAGATGACCGGAGACGGCACCGACGGCAACCGACTGCTGACAGCGCAGACAGGCACGGTCCTGATCGTGCTGCTGGCTGTGATCGGAGTAACGATCCTGCGAATGGGACAGCTCGTCTCGGTGCACATGTTCGTGGGCATGATGCTGGTCCCAATCGTGTTGCTGAAGATGGGCAGCACCGGCTATCGCTTCGCGCGCTACTACACCTTCGACCCAAGCTACCGCCGCGCCGGGCCGCCTGCGCCGCTGCTGCGGATCATCGCCCCGATGGTCGTGCTCAGCACGATCGCGGTGTTGCTCACCGGCGTGATCCTGATGATCGAGGGGCCGAGCGGGCGCGGCACCCTCTCGGAGCTGCACAAGCTCAGCTTCTTCGTCTGGATCGCTTTCGCCGCGCTGCACGTGATCGGGCACCTGGGTGAGATTCCAGGCGCGATCAGCCGGCGATATGCAGGCGTGCTCTCCGGTCTCACCACCGAAATTGAGTCGTTTCCCGGCATGCGGCGGGTGGCGCCCGTAGCGGAGTCACCGGAGTGGGATGCTCACGGCACTGGGAGAACCGGGCGGCTGCTTTCGCTCGCCGGAGTGCTAGTCGCGGGCGTCGTGCTGGCGCTGATCTCGCTGACATGGTTTGGCCCATGGCTACACCAGCTCCCGTTTGTCGGCCACTGAGATGCGTCTGCACACCCCAAACTCCCGCGACTCAGCTCTGAGCAGACTCAAATCCGCCAATCACTGGCTGATCGGCGTGAGCGTCGCCCTCACCGGCGTCCTCACTGCCGTCGCGGCCAACGCGTTCCCGGGCAGGACGCTCAAGACAAGCGGCGCCGCAGCCGCCTCGGGCACGCGGAAGGCTGGCAAATCCGCAGGCTCGGGATCGAGCGCCTCGCGGCTGCAGGCACCCGCACGCACACCGCAGTCAAGCGAAGAACATGGCGTCGAATCGGGCGCAAGCGAAGGGGAATCCACAACCGCTCAACCACCCAGCGAAGGCTCAACCGAAAAACCGACCGAAGCAGAAAAACCCGTTGAAGCCGAAAAGCCAGTGGAAGCAGAAAAAGCGGTGGAAGCTGAAAAACCTGTGGAAGCAGAACGGAAAGTCGAAACACAGCCCGAAGCCCCGGTTGTCTCGGGAGGCTCCTAGCGAGCGGGGCATCCCCATGACGAGCTCAGAGAGAACCGCCATCTGGCAGACACTTGGCACCACCGCGGTGCTGCGTCTGGCACAGGCCGGGGCGGCAGGGAGCTTGAACGATGCAAAGGTGGCGGTGGCGAGCGAGCTGGACGCGATCGACCGCGCCTGCAGCCGCTTTCGCCCCGACTCGGATCTGTCGCGGTGCAATGCGGCCGCCGGGCAAGCCGTGCCCGTCGAGCGGTTGCTCATCGATGCTTTGGAGGTTGCAATCGGCGCTGCCGAGGCGACCGAGGGCCTGGTCGACCCGAGTGTCGGCACGGCGCTGGAGCTGGCAGGCTATGACTGCGACTGGAGCCTGCTCCAGGAGCGGTCGAGCGTGCCCGCGGCGCCGGCGGCGCCGGTCGTGATTGCCGCCCGCAGAGCAGCGGGATGGCGTGGGGTGCAGATCGACCGCGCCAGGAGCACCGTCAGGGTGCCGGCGGGCGTGAAGCTGGACCTCGGGGCCACTGCGAAGGCGTGGGCTGCCGACCGCGCAGCCGCGACCGCCTTCCGGCGGACCGGCATCGGCGCACTGGTCGCACTCGGCGGAGATATTGCAACCGCGGGCGCTGCGCCAAGCGACGGCTGGCGCATCCGGGTCACAGACGACCACAGAGCGAGCCTCTCCGCGCCCGGCCAGACGGTCGCGATCCACGACGGAGGTCTTGCGACCTCCAGCGTGACCGTGCGCCGCTGGAGCAAGGGCGACACAGAGATGCACCACATCATCGACCCGGCCACAGGGGAACCTGCGCGCGGAGCCTGGAGGACGGCGAGCGTCGCCGCCGCCAGCTGCACCGATGCCAACATCGCCTCGACCGCCGCGATCCTGCTCTCCGAGCAGGCAGTCGACTGGCTTGCGCAACGTGGCCTGCCGGCGCGCCTTGTCTCACACGACGGCGACGTGCTGCACCTGGCAGGCTGGCCCGCGCAGCCAGTGCGGGTGGCAGCATGAGCGCCGTGTTGGCCGCGACGACCGGCCCGAGCATCGCCTGGTATCTGACCCGCGCGACGGGCACGGTCGCGCTGCTGCTGCTAACAGCGAGCGTCGCGCTCGGCGTGCTCGACGTGCGCCGCTACAGCTCACCGCGCTGGCCGCGTTTCGTGCTCGATGCATTGCACCGCAACGTCTCGCTGCTCGCCGTCGTCTTCATCGCCGTGCACGTGATCACGACCGTGCTCGACAGCTTCGCCCACATCTCGATCGTGGCCGCATTCGTTCCGTTTACGAGCAGCTACCGCCCCTTCTGGCTCGGCCTCGGCGCCGTCTCGCTGGACCTGCTGGCGGCGGTGTTGATCACCAGTCTGCTGCGGCGCCGGCTCGGGTTCTCCACCTGGCGGGCGACACACTGGCTCGCCTACGCCTGCTGGCCGATCGCGCTGGTGCACGGCCTCGGCACCGGCAGCGATGCGAAAAGCAAGTGGATGCTGGCGATTACGATCGCGTGCGTGCTGATCGTGGTCGCGGCGGTGTGCGCCAGAGCGCTGCGCGGCTGGCCTGAAAATGCGCGTTTGCGGGGCGGAGCGCTCGCGCTCTCCGGCGCCTTCGCGCTCTTCCTGGTGCTGTGGGTGCCCTCCGGTCCGCTCGGCAGCGAATGGGCCAGGCGCTCCGGCACCCCCACCTCGCTGCTGCCCCATGCCACCAGCACCAGGACCGCACAGGTGGGCCGATGAGCGCGACGATGACCGCGACGCTGCCACGGCTGCTGCTAGGCATCGATCCCGAGAGCGCACTGAGCCTGGAGGATCACCTCGCCGTCCACGGGCCGATGCCGGTGCTCGATGCGGGCACGCGCAGGCGCTTCGGGCGCCACGGGAACCCTGGCGGTGTCCTGGTACAGGAGATCGAGCGCGCGGGACTGCGCGGCCGCGGCGGGGCGAGCTTCCCAACCGCCTCGAAGATGCGAGCGGTGATGGCCGCAGCGGGAAAGCCGATCGTGGTCGTCAACGCGACCGAGGGCGAGCCGGCGAGCGTGAAGGATCGGCTGCTGCTGCAGAGCCTGCCCCACCTCGTGCTGGACGGTGCCGTGCTTGCCGCCAAGGCGATCGGCGCCGAGGAGGCGATCGTCTGCGTCTGCGAGACCAACGCCGACCTGCACAGCGTGCAGCGCGCGATCGGCGAGCGCCGCTCGCTGCATGAGGGTGTACAGCTTCAATTCTCGGTGGTGCCCAACGGTTACATCAGCGGCCAGGAGTCCGCGCTCGTACACCATCTGAACGGTGGCCCTGCGCTCCCCACGTTCGCTCCACCGATGCCCTTCCAGCGCGGAGTCCAGGGACGCCCGACGCTCGTGAGCAACGCCGAGACGCTGGCCCACATGGCGATGATCGCTCGTCAAGGCGCCGAGTGGTACCGGCAGCTGGGCACGCCCAACCAGCCGGGCTCCGCGCTAGTCACGCTCTCTGGGCCGATCGCCCATCCCGGCGTCTATGAGATCGAGCACGGCGCCTCTCTCTCCAGCCTGATCGACGCGGCGGGCGGGTACAGCGCGACCGTCAGAGCAGTCCTGATCGGCGGCTACGCGGGCACCTGGATCGACGCCCATGCGTTGCATAGCGTCGCGCTTTCCGACGAGCACCTGGCGCCCTTCGGAGCATCCGTTGGGGCGGGCGTGATCGCGCTGCTCTCCGCGGAAGCCTGCCCGGTCGCCGAAACGGCGCGACTGATGCGATGGCTCGCCGACCAGAGCGCCGGACAGTGCGGGCCATGCGTCAACGGCCTGCATGCGATCGCGAGCACCTTCGCCCAGGTCGCGACCGGAAGCGCCGGCGCCGGCGCCGCCCAGAATCTCGCCCGCCTGATCTCGCTGACCCGCGGACGCGGTGCCTGCCGCCACCCGGACGGCGCCGTCAGGCTGGTGCAGAGCGCCGCCCAGGTCTTCGGGGAGGAGCTCGCCGACCACGCCGCTCATGGCTCCTGTGCCGCCTGCGGCCGGCAGGCGGAGATGCCGCTGCCCGCCTGGTCAAACGACGCACGCGAGGATCGCACCAGGCGCACCCGCGGCCTGGCGCGCAGCAGCTCGAAGCTGAGAGTGGAAGCGCGCGCATGAGCCGGCGCGTGGTGGTCAACCCGATCGCCTGCGAGGCGCACGGGATGTGCGCCGAGCTGCTGCCCGAGCGAATCGCGCTCGACGACTGGGGCTACCCGATCGTGGATGGACGCCCGCTTTCGGCAGAGATGATCGAGCATGCCCGCCGTGCCGCGGAGGCGTGCCCCACGTTTGCGCTGCTGATCCAGGCAGATGGGACGCCGATCAGGGCATCATCAGGTGCATCGCAGCCAGCCCCGCCCACTGTCCGTAACGTGCGAAGAAGGCCCGAACCTGTGATTCGTCGGCAAACGCGTTCGGATCCCCGCCGCTGAGCAGCCGACCCACGCCCCGCAGCAGGCCGAGATCACCCGCGGGCACCTGGTCCTCTCGCCCCTGGCCGTGCAGCGCGAGCATCTCCACGGTCCACGGCCCGATACCGGGGATCGCCCGCAGGCGCCGCCAGCCGCGCTCGTGGTCGTCCTCGTGCAGGTCGACCCTGCCCTTGGCCACTTCGGCAGCGACACGTCTCAGCGCGATCGCACGCGAGCCCGCGAGGTCGAGGGACTGCAGCAGCGCCGGAGAGGCGCCGGCGAGAGCCACTGGCGAAGGTGCATCGCGCAGCGCCCCGCCGGCGAGCCCGTCGTAGCGGCGGCCGAGACGGTGCACAAGCCGACGCTCGATCGCGGCCGCGCGCTCGTATTCAATCAGCTGCTCGCAGATCGCCCACGCCAGCGCCTCAAATGGCTCGGGCCGAAGCGTGGGCCGAAGCCAGGGGCGTGCTCGCAGCGAGGGTCCGATCGCGGGATCGCTGCGAAACGCACGGTAGAAGGGCGTCACGTCGATATCGACACCGAGCGCGAACCGCATGCGCTGGATGCCATGGCCGGCCGCCTCCCGCGTTGTGCTCCACGCTCCAATCAGCACGCGGTCGCGGGCGCTCTGTGCGGCTCGCACCACGATCGGCGCGCCCTCGTGATGCAGCAGCCGGTGCAGCACGCCTGCGCGCATGCGCATCAGGCCGTCGCCGCCCCCACGCGGCAGTCGATAGGGGCCGCGCGGCGTCAGCTCGGCGCGCAGCTGCACCGGCAGCACGGCGCTGGCCGCGCTCACCGCCGTCCGCGAGCGGCAGAGTCGAGCAGATGCACGTCCACGAGCAGCGAGCGGCTGCCCACGATCTGAAGCAGCTCACCGGCGCCCTGTCGCGCCCCCTTGGCGCGGCGGCCACGCGCAGAGCCCGAGCCGCGGCGTGCGACGCGTACCGCGCCGCCGCGGCGCCGCCGCGCAATCCCCACCACGGCAGCGCCCGCGACAAAGCCGCCCGCCGCGACGGCTGCGGCCTGGACGGCGGGCGCAGAACGCAGGCTCGCCAGCGCCCCGGACCGCCTGGATGCAGGAACCGGCACCGTGCCGGCCGGCACGATCGCCGGCGCCTCATCAACGGGCACCGCGATCGCGTCGATTTCCTCGGTGTCGCCCTCGTGCAGCTCGAGGATGGGCTCCTCGAGGCCGATGTCCAGTGCGTCGCGGTCGGATCCCTCGATCACGACAGCGAGTCTAGCCCTCGGCCCAGACGCAAACTCTTACCCAAGCTCCCGCTCATAGATCCGGTAGCGCTTGACGATCTGCCCGCCCATCGCTTCCATGCCCCGGTTCATCGGGGTGTTGGTCTCCAGGATCCAGCCCATCTCGCCCCAGGTCTGCGGGCGCACTTCGGCGGCGTCGAAGTGGAGCTGGTACATGCGTGCGGCAACGCCCGTGTGCTGGAACTCGGGCTTTACGCCGAGGTAGCCCACCCGCACCCGATCCATGATTTTTCCGCGGTTGAGGAAGTGCCACCAGCCCAGTGGCAGCAGTTTGCCTTTCATCTTCGCCAGCACCTGGTTGACGTCGGGGAAGGTGAGCGCCGCCCCGACGACCTCGCCGTCGGATTCGCGTTCGGCGATCATCGCCCAGTGCTTGTCGAAGACGAGTTGCAGCTCCTGGGCGTAGGCGTCGAGGTCCTTCTTGGAGAAGGGCACGAAGTCCCAGTTTTTTGCCCACGCCGAGTTGTAGACCTCGGCGAAGCCGTCGAGATCCTTGCGCAGGCGGCGGCGCTTGATCGGGCGCACGTCGATGCCGTGCTCTGTCTGGACCTTCTCGGCCAGCTCCCAGATCACGGGCATCACTTTGTCGCGGCCGGTGATCGTGAGGCTCCACATGTAGAGGTCGATCGCCTTGGCCATACCGGCCTGCTCCATCAGGGTTTGGTAGTAGGGCGGATGCCAGGGTTGTCGGATCATCGGCTCGATCTCGAAGCCCTCGATCAGAATGCCGCTCTCATCATTCATCGAGAAGTCGGCCGGGCCGACCATCTTCTCGCAGCCGCGCTGAGCAAGCCAATCCTGCGCGGCGGCCAGCAGCGCCTGCAGCGCCTCCAGGTCGTCCTCCATCTCAAGGAACCCGAACCAGCCCCATTTCGTCTGGTGCATCTCGTTGTAGGCGTGATTGATCTGAGCGCTGATGCGCCCGACCACGCGACCGTCGCGGAAGGCCAGGAAGTACTCGCCCTCGCCGTGGCTGAAATAGGCGTTCATTTTCCGGTTGAGGAAGAGCCAGCGCTCCAGCTTCAGCGGTGGTATCCACCTCGGTTGGTTAGCATGCAGCCTGAAGGGCAGGCCGATGAAGCGCCTGATGTCGCGCCAGCCAGATGCCTTCCTGACCTCCACACCCAACGCCCGCTCCTCGCCAACGGCAGCCATCGCGGGCCCACCTTACATGGCAACCTCGACAGACGTCTTCGCAAAGGTCCACGGCTACGAGCGTGAAGCGCTTCTGCGCGCCGCACGCGAGGCCGACCTTTTCCCCTACTTCCGCACCGTCGAGTCGCCGGCGATGCCGATCGTGGAGATGGAGGGTGCGCCGCGGATCATGCTCGCCTCCAACAACTACCTTGGGCTGACCGGCGACGAGCGGGTGATGAAGGGCGCGGAGGACGCCCTGCACCACTATGGAACCGGCCTGACCGGCTCGCGCCTGCTCAACGGCACCACGCCGCTGCACCTCGAGCTCGAGCGAGAGCTCGCGGAGTGGATGGGGACCGATGACGCGCTGGTGTTCACGACCGGCCACCAGGCCAATGTGGGCACATTGGGCACGCTGCTCGGGCCTGCCGACACCGTGATCGTCGATTCGGCCGACCACGCCTCAATCCTCGACGGAGCGCTGCTCTCCAAAGCAAAGCTGCGGGCGTTCCGGCACGGCCGGCTGGAGAAGCTGGAGCGAGCGCTGGAGCGAGCCAAAGCCGACGGCGGCGGCATCCTCGTCGTTACCGACGGCGTCTTCTCGATGGAGGGGGACGTCGCGCCCCTGGTGGACGTGGTCGAGCTCTGCAAAGCACACGGGGCGCGGCTGATGGTCGACGAGGCGCACGGCGCCGGTGTGCTCGGCGCACGCGGCGCGGGCGCCTGCGAGATGCTGGACGTCGAGGGAGAGGTCGACCTGCGGATGGGCACCTTCTCCAAGTCGCTGGCCTCCTGCGGCGGCTTCGTGGCCGGCCCCGCCGAGGTGATCGACTACCTGCGCATCTCCTCCCGCGCGTTCCTGTTCACGGCCTCCGCGGTGCCGGCTGCGCTCGGCGCAGCGCTTGCGGCGCTGCGGATCATCCGCTCGCCAGAGGGCCCACCGCTGCTGGCGGAGGTGCTGGAGAACGCGCAGCACCTGGCGGCAGGGCTGCGGGAGATCGGGTACCGCACTCTCCAGGGCGAGCCTGTCCGCACCGGCTCGGATCCGGACGCTCCGATGCAGAGCTTCACCACGCCGATCGTGCCCGTGCTGGTCGGCGATGACTGGAAGGCGGGGCTGCTCTGGCGCGCGCTCTACGACGGCGGCGTGTTCACCAACTGCGCCCTGCACCCGGCCGTGCCGCCGGGCGGCGCGCTGTTGCGCACGAGCGTGATGGCTACACACGATCGTGACACGCTCGACTGTGCGCTTGAGGTGTTCGGGCGCGTGAAGCGCGATTTCGAGGCCCAGCACGGGCCTCTGCCGGCGCCATAGGGCCGGCTGCGAACGACCGGACCCTTGTCCGAATCTTTACAAGGATCTTGTCCACATCTTCACAAGTTCCCAAGCTTGAAAAAAAACCCGCTTCTAGCGGGCGAAGCGTCGGCTCGGCGTTGACCGCCGACGGGTCGCTGACGTAGTTTCCTTTGAGCACGCTTCAAGGCAGCCGAGGGGTCACCCAAGCGTCATCCGACAGAGGGGTGCCGGGCGACGCAGCGCAGCACAGGGAAGACATCTCGGGGGTTTCTTGAGCGGCTACCTGCATCTGAAATCCAGCCGATGTCGCCGGTCATGCGCTCCACATGGCCGCGACGGGGAGTGAGTACAACCATGAACGCGACAGCGACGATGGCCCCTGCCGTCCCGCAGCACCTCCGCGCGCTCCAGCGCGCCAATGAGGTGCGACTTGCACGCGCCGAGCTCAAGCGACGAATCGCAGATGGCGAGATGGACATCGCAGAGGTGATCCTCGACTGCCCGCCGGAGGCGCAGTCGATGGCGGTTTCCGACCTGCTCATGAGTCAGCGCCGATGGGGGCAGACGCGCTGCCGAAGGTTCCTGGCACAGATCCCGATGTCCGAGAAGAAGACCCTCGGCTCGATGACCGAACGCCAGCGGCGGGCGCTGGTGAAGATGCTCGTCGCGGTGAGGGCAACGCGCGTGCGCGTCGCCTGGAGCGGCGAAGAGGCGCGACAGATCTAAAGCCACAAGCTGCGCGCGTCCCCCACGCGCGCGATCCGCAAGGGCCGCGCTCTCCGCGCGGCCCTTGCCTTTGGGCCTGGGCCCTATGGGCAGCCGGAGCTGAGCTTCACGCGCCACCAGCCGGCGAGCATGCCGATCACGCCGAGGCGGGGGCGCACCTCCCAAACTCCGCATCCGCGTTCGCCCACATCCACGGCGCGCAGGCGCACGAACTTGTATCGCGCCGGTTCGAGCTGCATTGCGGCGAGCAGCTCGCGGCCGGCCTGGTGGCGCTGTACGCGCGCAGCCGCGGTGGCCTGTGCGGTACGCAGCGAGCCCACGAGCGCATCCCGGTCGCGCTCGAGCTCGGCGAGGCTGAGCAGGCGCGGTTGCTGCACAGACGCCGCGGCACTACCTGCTGCCGGTATGTCGGGGAACCCGTCGGCCACGAGCGCGGAGAGCTCGCGCTCCATGCGCGAAATCTGACTTCGCAGCAGGCGCCGAGCGGACGCCTCGCGGTCGGTGGCAGCATCGGCGCCGACGCCGACCTGCGCAGACCCGGTCTCCAGGTCCACCACCGTCGCGGTGCGCATCAAGGTCAGCTGCTCAGATCGAGACATCGGCCGTCTCCTCCGATCACGTCGGGTCCATTGAGTCTAGCCGCCACATGCGCCACGCCGCAAGCACGGGGGCGCCGCGCGGGCGCAGGGTCCAGCTGGCATGCTTTCGCCGGATGGCCAGCCAGCCAGTCGAGCATCCGGCCTTCGCCCGCGTCTACGCGGCGGTCGCCAAGTACGCCGAAGCTCACGGCGGGGCCGAGCATCGCCGCAGGCTGCTCGCTGGGTTGAGCGGCCGCGTGATCGAGGTGGGCGCCGGCAGCGGGGCGAACTTCGCCCACTATCCCGACACGGTGAGCGAGGTGCTGGCGGTTGAGCCTGAGCGTCATATGCGCGCACGAGCGCTGGAGGCGGCAAAGCGAGCACACGTGGCTATCGAGGTGGTCGAGGGTGACGCAGAGCAGCTGCCCGGCGTCGAGGGCTCCTTCGATGCCGGAGTTACTTCACTCGTGCTCTGCACGGTGCCCGACCAGGCGGCTGCGCTGGCCGAGCTGTTCCGCGTGATCCGACCTGGCGGCGAGCTGCGCTTCTACGAGCACGTGATCTCCATGCGCGGATGGGAGGCGCGCATCCAGCGCCTGGCGGATGCGACCTTCTGGCCGCGTCTGGCCGGTGGCTGCCATCTTGCCCGCGACACGGCATCGGCGATCGAGCGCGCGGGGTTCGAGATCGAGGCGTGTGAGCGCTTCGGCTTCAGCTTCGCTCCGCTGCTGCCGCCCGACCCGCATGTACTAGGGAGGGCTCGGCGGCCGAGTCCTGCCGTGAATGCCCCTCTCTAGCTAGTGGTCCATCCGGGAAATTCGGGGTGGGCTTGCCGAGTGGATGGTCGTGTCTGAGGTTCGACGGCGGCGCGGCGCGTACCGGGCGTACGTAAGCGTCGTCGGCGGGCGTCAGGCGCGAGCAGGCGCCGGGAAACGCCAGCGAATTTCCCGGATGGGCCACTAGGCCACCCAGTGCCAAGTGGCGAACCGGGCGCTGCAGTAAACGAGCCCGACCACAAACACTCCGAGCACCACAGTGAGCGCCCGGCGGTCCTTCAAGCCTGAACCGCCCCACATGAACAGCGGGAAGATCGTCAGCACGTAGCGCGCCGATGAGGCGAGCGGATGTCCCTGCTCGGGCGCCGAGAGCGCCCAAAGCAGTGCCGCTGCGCTGTACGCGCCATAGGCAGCCGGGAGCCGGAGGCACACGCCGATGACCGCCACGACGGCGAGGAGAGCTGTGCCGAGCAGCGCGAGCTGCTGCAGCGCCCCGCTTGAGATGTGACCGCTGAGCAGATGGCCGACCGCCGTGGCAGCTGGCGAGATGCCCTCCCAGAGCGCGCTCAGCGGCCCCGCAAAGCCGCGCTGCCAGTGCGCCTCAGCATGCCAGCTGGCAAGCGGATCGTTGAAGAGGATCAGGTTCATGAGCACCACCGCGATCAGCCCGAGCGGGACCAGGCCAAGCCAGCAGGCGTCCGGGCGCAGACGGTAACGCGGTGCTTGCAGACCTCGTATCCGCAGACACGTAGGCAGGCTGCCCCAGTCCTCCCGGCCGCCGACGGCCGGCTCTTCGCTACGCCCGCTCCGCGGACCGTAGAGGTAGAGCAGCAGGAGCGGGATAAGTAGCAGAACGCCAGAGTTCCGCGCCGCGGCGGCCAGCCCGCCCAGCGCGCCGGCGCTCGCCCAGCGCCCGCGACGCGCGGCCAGCACGGCTCCCACCTCCAGAAGCAGGAAGAGCGATTCGGGGTAGGTGGCCGAAAAGAACAGGGCGGTCGGGAAGAGCGCCAGCAGGTACAGCGTGCGGTGCGCCGCGGCCTCTCCAATTTCGAGGCAGGTGAGCCGGTAGAGAAGCGCAAGGGCCCCGAACAGGCAGCCCACCGAGATAACGAAGGACGCAACGATGTCTGAACCCGTGAGCGGAGCGAGCAGCGAGATCAGCAGCGGGTAAAGCGGGTAGTAGGCGGCTTCGACGGAATGCAGGTAGCCATGTGACGCCAACGCGAGGTACCAGATGCCGTCCCAGTGGATCACCGGCGCAGCCAGCGCATCCCCGACAGCGCCCAGGTGGCCGGTCAGCCCGAGGAAGTCGTAGCTCGCATCGGGACCGTTGCCCAAGGCCAGGAACGCGGCGATGCCCGCCGCGAAGACGATGCATCGCGAGATCAGCCACGCGCCCGCGCTTGCAGATATCCACGGCCTGCTCGCGAGAGCAGTGCGCAGAGCGCCCGTGCTCGACCGGCGCCCTGTCGTCGGAGCTACCGGCTCGGCAACCGCTGAGCCGACCGAGTCGCCGCTCCCCTCGAGCACGCGGGACATCATCGCATCTAGACGACCCGAAAGGTGGTCCACAGGGCCGCAACGATCGCGCCAGCCACCCACCCGTTCTGGTCAGCGAGCTTATGATCCCTGCCGTGAGGCTGCCAGGCAGGGAGATCGAGCGGCTGGTGGGCGAGGCCGTGCCTGCCGACCATGCCCGCCAGGTGCTGGCTGAGCATTACATAGACCGCGCCGTCGGGCGCGTGGAGGGGCGGCCATGGCGAGTGCTCGATCTCGGCTGCGGATCCGGCAGCTCGGTCGATTTCTTCCGCGCCCGCGATCCCGCCGTGGAATGGATCGGCCTCGACATCCCGGACTCGCCGGAGCTGAGAACACGCACGCGCACAGACGCGCGCTTTGAGACCTTCGACGGCGTCAGCATCCCCTTCGAGGAGGGCAGCTTCGACCTCATCTACTGCAAGCAGGTGCTCGAGCACGTCCATGAGCCCCGGCCGCTGCTCGCAGAGGTCCACCGGGTGCTCGCGCCTGGCGGCTTCGTGGCCGGCTCTACCTCCCAGCTGGAGCCGTTTCACTCCTTCAGCACCTGGAACTACACGCCATATTTTCTGCGTCTGCTGCTGCAGGAGGCCGGGCTCTCGGTGTTGGAGCTTCGCCCCGGCATCGACGGGATCGCGCTGATCGCGAGCCGCATGGTCACTCAGGGGCGGCTCTTCGACCGCGTGTGGGGACGGTGGTGGGGCGGGCAGTCCCCGCTCAACCGCGCGATTGATCTCTATGGCCGTGCGCTGAGGCTCGACACACGGGCGATTAACGCGACCAAGCTGCTCTTCTGCGGGCAGTTTGCGTTCCTGGCGCAGCGCGGATAAGCCTATGCCACCGCCTCCAGCGCCGAACGGCAGATCCACAGCGACTCCTCGATCGCAAGCCAAGGAACGCCCGCGACCTGCAACGCGTAGAGCAGCAGCCTGCGCGAGCGCCCACTCGGCCGGTGAGCCGGCGCCGGATCGGCGAACAGCAACGCCAGCGCGCAGCGGGCGTCGGCCACGACGAGCTGGCCGGCGCCGACGGCCTGTCCATCGTCATCCGCTGCCGACGGCTCGGCTGCCCCGCTGTCGAGCGGCACATCGGCCACGCCACCCAGCGTCTCCCCCGACCGCCCGGTTCGCACCCCAACCTCGCCCTCGATCTTCTCCGCGTCCAGCGCCCACACCGGCACGCCGGTGTCGAGCAGCGCGATCAGCAACACATCCGCCAGTAGGCGCCGAGACAGGAACCCGCCATCCAGCATCCGCTCCAGGACCGCCGCCTCGATCGGGGTGCGTACGACGTCCGGATCAAGGCCGATGTGCCGGAAGAAGACCCTGTAGGCGGCGGTCACAGGCTCACGGCGCAGGTTCACCGCCTTCGCGCCGTTGAAGCGGTCCGAGAGCGCGGCCAGCCGCTGCCTGACCGGCTCCGGAGACGGCCGGCTCGGTGCCGCCCGCTGCGGGAGCTGCACCGGTTCCAGCGCTATGCGCAGTTGCGGCAGCTCGTCCCGCACCTGCCGCTCGCACCAGCCGACCGAGGCCTGCAAGCTCACGGCCCCCTCCAGCCGCGTGCCCGCGCATCGACGAGCAGCGCCTGCACGCGCGCATCCAGTCCAGCCGGCGTGGGCCGTTGCAGCAGCGCGTCGCTCTGCATCCTGCCTCCCGGGTAGATGAAGCTCAGCTGCGGGCAGCTCAACATCCGGTAGAGCCCTGCGAGCACGCCTTCTTCGTCGTATCCGACCGGGATGCTCAGTCGCCCCCGGCGCACGAGATGACGCACTTCAGCCTGCTGCGCCCTAACCGCGACCGCCGCGAAGCCGACTTCAGGGAACCGCTTGGCGGCGGCCTGCATCTCCGACAGCACCGCCGGGCAGGACCCTTCGTTGACGAACAGCGCAAGCACGACCGGACCCCGTTCGTAGAGCGCGCAGATGTTCAACGCCCCGGGCGGGCGCTCCGCGCAAGCCGGCACCTTGCCGCGCTCGCCTTCTTTGGCGTGCAGGGCGGTGTCGGGGTTGCCTTTGAGCGTTCCCGTGGCCAGCGGCGCCGCGAACGGCGGCACCTGCACGCCGGCCTTCAGCCCGCTGCTGATGTGCGGTTTGCTAATGAGCGCCACCACCAGCAGGATCAGCAGAATCGTGATGGCGCCGACCGCGATGTAGCGGGCATATGGGACTCCCTGGATCGGGCGCTCAGGCCGAGATCCCACCGCGGGCTCCGGGTCGCCTGCGCGTGAGCACCCGCCACCTGCCGATCTCCATGCGTGCGCCGGCCAGCCCGCGATCCTCCTGACGCCCGTATACGAGGCTCAGCGCAGCGGGCAGAACGATCATCACCCCGACCAGCGAGACCGCGAGATCGATCAGTGTGACCAAGCCGAAGTCGCGCAGCATTGCGATGTTCGAGAGCACCAGCACCCCGAAGCCCGCAATCGCCGTGCTCGCCGATGCGGCAACAGCCGCCCCGGTGCCACGGTAGGCGGCACGCAATGCGTTGCCCCAGTCCTCGCCTTCCTCGCCGGCCTGCTGGCCGAGCTCTTCGCGGAAGCGCTCGCAGATCAGGACGCTGAACTCGGTGCAGATCGCGATCACAAGCACGCCGAGCGTGACCGACATCGGGTTGAGCGGCACGTGCACGATCAGCAGCACGAGCGCCGACCAGCCAGACGCCAGCACCACCGGCACAAGCGGGACCAGGGCGCGCCGCGTGCTGCCGCGGAAGGCGATCAGCAGCACAAGCGCGACGACCAGCAGGCCGAGCAGCATCTGCAGCGTGCGGCGCCCCACCGAGGCGACCTGCGAGTCGGCCTGCGCCGCCAGCACAGGCAGGCCCACAAGCTGCGCCCTGACTCCGCGTGGCGGGTGCAGCGCCGCCTGCATCGTTTCGATCATGCGCTGCTGGCGGGCAAGCGGCATCAGCTTCAGGCCGAACGCGAGCGTCGCGGCGCGGTGGTCGCCGGAGATCACCTCTTCGGAGAAGTAGCGCGGCACGCTGGCAAGGAAGCTGCTCATTTCCGCCGCGCTCAGCTTGCGCACCTTGCCGGATCCGGCTTCCCCGGACGCGCCTTCGGCGCCGCTCAACAGGCCTGGCAGCGAGAGCGCGGGGCAGAGCGGAGCCGTGCCGCAGCCACGACCCTTGCTGTAGCCGAACCGCGCGAGCATCCGACTCTGGTAGTCGCGCATCCATTCGATCGTCGCGGGCTTGATCACGTTCGGACCAGAGACCATCAGGTCAAGTTCGCCGCCCACGCCGGAGAGCTTCTCCAGGGTGGCGAGGTTCCGCAGCGAGGGCATGCTCTGCGGCACCAGCTTGGTGATGTCGGTCTGCACCGGCGTCAGGCCCGATAGGCCCCACCCGACCGCGGCGCAGACTCCCCCGACCGCGAGCACCAGCCACGGCCTGCGCGGCACGCGCTCCAGCGCAAGACGGACGACCCCGTCTATCAACGTGTTCTCGCGCACGAGCTGCTGCGCACCGCGCCAGGCGGCGCCGAGGCCGCCGAGATCCGGGCCTCCCCGCAGCCCGCCACGCGCAAGCGCCATGCCCGCAGCGCCGACGGTCACCGCGCACACGAGCGCAACCGCCAGCCCGACCACGAGCAGCAGCGCGAAGTCGCGCACCATCGGTACCGGTGAGAGCTCCAGCACGAGCATCGCGCCGGCGCTTGCGAGCGCCGCGGCCACGATCGCGGGGCCTCCAGTGCGAGCGGCCGCGACCGCGGCGCCGTGCATGTCAAGGCCGCCCCCAGCGAGCGCTTCCTCGATCCGCGACTGCAGCTGGATCGCGTAGTCGACGGCCAGCCCGATCAGGACCGGCAGCACCGCCACCTCGCCGACGCTCAGCTGGGCGCCGCTGAGCGCCAACGCGCCGAAGGTGATCGCCGTGGAGAGCAACGCCACAAGCAGCGGCAGCAGCCTGGGAACGCCGCGGAAGACCAGGCCGAGAACGAGCGCCATCACGAGCATCGCACCGAGGAGCAACAGCACGATTGAGTGCGTGATCGAGCTGCTCAGTTCGTTCAGGATCACCGGCTCCCCGGTGATCAGGTAGGACTCGCCGAAGCGCAGCCGCCACTGCGGCATCGCCACCGCTTTGCGGATGGTCGAGATTGCCGCTTCGGTCTGTCGCTGGCTCAGCCCCGGCTTCAGCCGCACGGAGATCAGAGCCGCTTCCCTGCTCGGGAACAGGTAGGCAAAGCGCTGCTTGGGCGTGCCCGGAACCTTGGCGGCGCTGTCGAAGACCAGCGTGGAGACGAATTCCGGTTCGCTCAAGCTCGGCGGTTTGGTGATGCCGTAGCGGACCGCAAGCGACGCGACTTCCGCCTCGAAGGTTCGCGTGATCACTTCGCGGGCCTGCTTGCCGAGTGCGCCCGCTTCGGCGCTGGCGATCCCCTTGGACAGCGCGCGCTGCCGCACCACTCGTTCGGCGGTCGCGGCTCGCCGGCTCGCTTCGCTCTCGCGCGCGGTCAGTTCCTTTTCGATCTGCAGCGCCGCCTCGTTGATGAATGTCCCAGGGCCGACCACGACCTTCGCCGGCTGGGTCCTGGCCAGCTGCGCGCAGGGACCGCCGGCGCCGCCCTCCGCGGAGAGGCTGCTGCCGCTCGCCCTCCCGGCCAGGCAACCCTCCAGCCCCACCAGCCGCTCGAGGTCTTCGCTCAGCAACAGTCGCTGCAGGTTGCCCTTGACCACGATCTCGATCGGCTCGCTGCCGAAGCGGCGGTAGAAGGACTGCGTGGCGCGATAGGTCGGGCTCGACCCTTCCACGAAGGTGCTCACGGCACTGCTCGGCGTCAGGCCCACGGCCAGCCCGGCCCCGGCGGCGCCGAGCACCAGCGCGAGCGCACCCACCAGCAGCGGCCGGCGCACCGCGCCGCCGGCGAGCGCACCCAACGCTCGCTTCACACTCAAGCGCTCACTCCATGCCCAGCGGCCCCGAGGACTCCCCGGAGAGGAACTGCCGCACGAACGCGTTCTCGGACTCGAAGAGCTCCTGTGAGGGCCCGGCTTCCACGATCCTCCCGCGCCAGAGCACCGCGATGTACTCCGCCACGCGCCGCGCGCTCATGATGTCGTGGGTGATCACCACGTAGGTGCCGCCGTTCTCGGCGTGAACTTCCTTGATCAGCTCGCACAGCAGGGCGGTGCGCACGGGGTCAAGGCCTGAGTCAGGCTCGTCGAAGAGCACGATCTCCGGTTCGAGCACGAGCGAGCGCGCGAACCCCGCGCGCTTTCGCATCCCGCCGGAGAGCTCGTTTGGCATCTTCTCGTTGGCATCGCCGAGGCCGACCTCGCCCAGCCTGCGGTTGACGATCTCGGCGATCTCGTCCTCGCCCTTCTCGGTGTGCTGGCGCAGCGGGAAGGCGACGTTGTCATAGAGGTTCAGCGAACCGAACAGGGCACCGTCCTGAAAGAGCACGCCGAACTTCTTGCGCAGCTCAAAGAGCTCGGCGTCGGGCAGCGAGGGGATCGACTGGCCAGCCACCACCACGTCGCCGCTGTCCGGGTACATCAGCCCCACGATGTGCTTGATGCACACCGACTTGCCTGTGCCCGATGGGCCGATGATCATCGAGACCTTGCCTTCGGGCAGGCCCATGTTCAAGCCGCGCAGCACTTCGTTTGACCCGAAGGACTTGTGCACGTCGATGAACTGGATCGCGTCGGGGACGCCGGCGGGGCGGTTCTGGCCCGTGTGCCAGTCGAACTCCTCCTCCTTGACCACCGCCACGGCCGCTCAGCCTCCGATCGGGGCGTTCGGATTGCCGCCCCAGAAGATCTGCGTGCCGAGCATGCCTATCAAGTGAACGAGAACCAGATTGAGGACCATCGACTTCGCAGTGGCCGTGCCCACCCCCACGGGCCCGCCGCTTGCGTTGTACCCGTAGTAGCAGCCGACAAGGACGATCGCCGTGGCCATCACCATCGCCTTGATCAGGCTGTAGAGGAAGTCTGGAGGGTTCTGGAACTCCCAGAAGATCAGCAGGTACCCGCCGGATGAGACGAACCCGACCTGCTGCACCACAGCTATGTAGGAGGCGAGGAACGCCCCTCCCATCCCCGCCATGTACACGAACGGCAGCACGATCCAGGCGGCCAGCAGGCGCGTCGCGCACAGGAAGGTCATCGAGTCGATGCCCATCACCTCCAGCGCGTCGATCTCATCGGAGATCCGCATCGCGCCGAGCTCGGCCACGATCCCCGTGCCCACCTTCGCGGCCATCATGTAGCCGAAGGCGTAGGGGATGATCTCGCGCAGGTCGCACCAGGCCGCGAACACGCCGGCGTATGCGGGCGCGCCGTTGGCCTCCAGGAAGTAGGCGCCCTCGGTGCCGCAGACCAGCCCGAGGATGAACATCAGCGCCCACACCACCAGCGTCGAGGAGACGATCAGGATGCCGGCCTGGCGCAGCGTCTCGCCGAAGAAGTGCAGGACCCGTCCGCCCCAAACGTCTCCCACCACCGTGCCCATGAAGCGGCCGATTTCGCCGGTCGCCGCGAGCCATTCGCGGGGAAGTGCGAGCAGTTCGTTCATACCGTCGCGCTCATTCGCTACTTGATGACGAGCAAGTTGGGATGCGTGGCCAGCAACATCTGGGTGAAGGTGTAGTTGAAGGCACCGATCGCCAGGAAGGCCACGACCACGGCCTGGTTTACGGCGCGGCCGACTCCCTCGGCGCCGCCGGATGCCGTCATGCCCTTGTAGCAGCAGACGATCGCGATGATCGCGCCGAAGATCGTGCACTTGAGCACCGAACCCCATAGGTCGGTGGTGGAGGCGTTGGCGAACAGCGTGTTCCAGAACGGGCCAAGCGGCTGACCCTCCACCTTCTCTGCCAGCAGGCCGCCGAAGAGGCCGAACAGGACCGCGTAGATATCGAACAGGCCGGTCACCAGCATCAACGCGAGGAAGCGCGGCACGACGAGGTTCTTGACCGGGTCCACGCCCAGCACCTGCAGCGCGTCGAGCTCCTCCCTGATCTTGCGCGCGCCAAGATCGGCCGTGATCGCAGTGCCGGCCACGCCGGCGAGCACGATCGCGGTCACGTTGGGCCCGATTTCCCTGATCGCCGCGAGCACGAAGATCCCGCCCAGGCGATCCAGCGCGCCGAAGAGCGTGAGGAAGTTGGCCGCCTGCAGCCCGGGGGCGGCGTAGTTCAGCGCGACCGTGGAGAGCAGCAGCGGGAACCAGCACAGCCGCAGCGCGAAGAGGAATTGGGAGACGAACTCGCCGCCGTAGGGGTAAGGCGGACGCAGGGCAGCGGTGATCGTCCTGCCCGTCAGGATCATCATGTCCCCAATTTCCTCGAGCAGGCTTCTCGCAGGGAGAAAGGCCCGCTCGGCCACGTTTCGAACCACTCTGCCCCTCCTCGGGTGGCAATCGGGAAGATCGCGCGCTCATCGGAACACTACGCGATCGGAGGGCGTCGCACCTCCAGCCCTACCCGCTGGTATCGTCAGCGCCGCTGTGAGGAGGGTCCAAATCCGCAGGAGCAGAGGCGCAGGCCGCCTCTCGCAATGGGGTCCAAGAGCGGCCGCGCCGACGCTCGCGGTCGCTGCATGCGTACTTCTCCTCGCCGGCTGCGGCGAAGCCAAGCAGGACGCAAAGGAACCCAAAGCCACCTACACGGTTGCGCTCGCCAACGCCAGCTTCCCTGCAAGGCAGGCGATCGCGCGGCCCACCAGGCTCACGATCGCCGTGCAAAACACAGGCAGAAAGCCGCTTCCCGACGTCGCCGTCACGGTCAACTCGCTGACCTACCGCGCCACCGAGCCGACCAATCTCGCCGACCCGGTAAGGCCCACCTGGATCATCTACGACGGCCCTGGCCCGCTCGCCAAGCCGGCTGTGGAAAGCGAAGAAATAACGAAAGCAGGTGGGGCGCAGACCGCCAATACCCACACGTGGGCGCTCGGACGACTTGCCCCCGGCGCGACCAAGACCTTCTCATGGAAGCTTCTGCCAGTCGTTTCCGGCGTGAAGACGATCCGCTACGAAGTCGCCGCGGACCTGAACGGCAAGGCCAAGGTGCAGCTCGCCGGCGGTGAGAACGCCGCGGGCACCTTCATCGTCCACGTCGCCCCCGCGCCGCCGGACGTCCACGTCAACCCGGAAACAGGCGCGGTGACCCAGGGCGCCTACAGAGCCGCGCAGGGGCCGGTCGGCGCCGTTCCGTAATCAGGCCCGCGCCGCGCCCGCGCGAGCGCGTTTGGCCCGATGTCGAAAGATCGCCTCGCCGATTTCTCCATCCGGGGTTACACCACCTCCCCCTGATCGCACTACGATGCACCCTGGTCCTCCTTGCGGCCGTATGAGCGCGATGCGCCCAGCCCGCCGGTGGCCCAATCCCATTCTTCTCCAGGAGGACTGAAAGCCCCCGATGCCAAGGACTCGCCAGCAAAACGTCACCGCCGCTCAGTGGAGCGCAAACGGCTCGGCGCTCGGATCGCCCGATCTGACGCAGCCGGGCAACCAGATCTTCGCCTCCAACGTGTTCTCGCCGGCCGTCCAGCGCGCGCGGCTGCCAAAGCACGTCTACAAGGCGTTGCAGAAGACCCTGGAAAGGGGCGAGGCGCTGGACACCTCGCTGGCCGACGCCGTCGCCCAGGCAATGAAGGACTGGGCGCTGGAGAAGGGCGCGACCCATTTCACGCACTGGTTCCAGCCGCTGACCGGCTCCACCGCCGAGAAGCACGACTCCTTCTACGGCCCAGCCGGAGACGGCACCGCGATCGCGGAGTTCTCCGGCAAAGAGCTGATCCAGGGCGAGCCCGACGCCTCCTCCTTCCCCACCGGCGGCATCCGCGCCACCTTCGAGGCCCGCGGCTACACCGCCTGGGACCCCACCTCACCGGCCTTCATCCTGGAGAACCCGAACGGGGCGCTGCTGTGCATCCCGACCGCGTTCACCTCCTGGACAGGCGAGGCGCTGGATCACAAGATCCCACTGCTGCGCTCGATGGACGCGCTCTCCAAGGCAGCGATCGGCGCGCTTGCGCTGCTCGGCGACGATCAGGCCAAGCGCGTCTTCACCACGGTCGGCCCCGAGCAGGAGTACTTCCTGATCGATGAGCAGTACTACTTCGAACGGCCCGACCTGCTGACGACCGGCCGCACGCTCTACGGCGCAAAGCCGCCGAAGGGCCATGAGCTCGACGACCACTACTTCGGCTCGATCCCCGAGCGGATCCTCGCGTACATGATGGAGACGGAGCGTGAGTTGGCCAAGCTCGGCGTGCCGGTGAAGACCCGTCACAACGAGGTCGCGCCGAACCAGTACGAGATCGCGCCGATCTTCGAGAACTCAAACGTCGGCGCCGACCACCAGCAGATCACGATGCAGGTGATGCAGAACGTCGCCCGCCGCTACGGCCTGGTCTGCCTGCTGCACGAGAAGCCCTTCGCGGGCGTCAACGGCTCCGGCAAGCACAACAACTGGTCGATGGGCACCAGCACCGGCACCAACCTGCTCGACCCGGGCGACACCCCGCACGAGAACCTGCAGTTCCTGTTCTTCTGCACCGCGGTCATCCAAGCGGTCAACAAGTACCAGGAGCTGCTGCGAGCCTCGATCGCGAGTCCTGGTCAGGATCATCGCCTCGGCGCCAACGAGGCCCCGCCGGCGATCATCTCGATCTTCCTGGGGACCGATCTCGAACAGGTCTTCGAGGTGATCGAGGCCGGCAAGGTCGGGGCGTCGAAGCCCGGCTCCTTCCTTGGGCTCGGCACGCCGGTGCTGCCGCCGCTTCCGCTGCACGGCGGCGACCGCAACAGGACCAGCCCGTTCGCGTTCACCGGCAACAAGTTCGAGTTCAGGGCACTTGGCTCCAGCATGTCGCTGGCGCTGCCCAACACGGTGCTGAACACGATCGTCGCCGAGGCGATCGACGACCTCGCCGAGAAGCTCGCTGCCGCCATGAAGGGCAACACGAGCCTGGAGAAAGCGCTCACGAAGGTCGTCAAGGACAGCTGGAGCGCCAACAAGCGCATCGTCTTCGGTGGCGACAACTACTCCGAGGCCTGGCACAAGGAGGCCGAGAGCCGCGGCCTGGCCAACCTCAAAAGCACGCCGGACGCGCTGCCATGGCTGGTGGACAAGACCACCGTCGCAGTGTTCAAGAAGTACAAGGTGCTCTCCAAGCGCGAGCTCGAGTCGCGGTATGAGGTCTTCACCGAGCAGTACGCGGTGAAGATCAACATCGAGGCCGAGACCGCCGCCTCGATCGCGCGCACGCAGATCCTGCCCGCGGCGGTGCGGCACCTGAACGAGCTCAAGGCCAGCGGCCTCGACGAGCTGGTGCAGGAGGTCGAGCCGGTCGTCAAGGAGCTGCACTTCGCGCTCACCGCGCTGGAGGACGTCAACCTCAAAGACAACCAGCCCGACTCCAACCCGACCAAGTGGGCGGCCTACATGCACGACCGCGTGATCCCCGCGATGGAAGACGTGCGCGAGGTCGCTGACCGGCTGGAGAAGATCGTGGCCGACGACCTGTGGCCGCTGCCAAAGTACTCGGAGATGCTCTTCATCAAGTAGGGACAGGCGCCTGGGAATTAGTGTGGACAGGCCGGCCCCCAGGGGCCGGCCTGTTTCGTTCCTGGACTGTGCGTCCAGTCGTTGCACACCTGAGCCCCACTAGCATGGGCCTGTGCGCGACTACCTCAATGAGATACGCAGCCGCGTCGTCGTCTACGACGGCGGCATGGGCGCCACGCTTGAGCAGATCGACCTCACCCAGGAGGACTACGGCGGTCTGCCGGGCAAGTGCCACGAGGCGCTGGTGCTCAACCGGCCGGACGTGATCGAGAGCGTGCACGCCTCGATGCTCGACGCCGGCGCCGACGTCGTGGAGACCTGCACCTTCCAGGCCTCGCGCCTGAAGCTGGAGGAGTGGGGCCTTGCCGAACACACGCTCGAGATCAACCGCAGGGCCGCTGAGATCGCGCGCAGCGCGGCAGGCGAGTACCGTTTCGTCGCCGGCTCGATCGGCCCGACCGGGTACCTGCCGGCCTCGGAGGACCCGAGCCTTGGCCAGATCCGCTTCTCGCAGCTGGTGGAGATCTTCAAAGAGCAGTCGCAGGGCCTGATCGAAGGCGGCGCAGACCTGCTGATCATCGAGACCGCGCAGGACATCCTCGAGGTCAAGGCGGCGATCTTCGGAGCCAGGGAGGCATTCGAGCTGACGGGTCGCACGCTGCCGATCCACACCTCCGTCTCGCTGCTGCCAAACGGCGGCAAGATGCTGCTCGGCACCGACATCGACGCGCTGCTCACCACCCTCTGCGCGCTGGATGTGCAGGTGATCGGGCTCAACTGCTCCACCGGCCCGCAGGACATGCGCGACGCGATCCGCTTCCTGGGCGAGCACAGCCCGCTGCCGGTCGCGTGCATCCCGAACGCCGGCCTGCCATTGCAGGGCCCGGACGGCGAGACGATCTTCCCGGAACGGCCCGAGCCGATGGCCGCAGCGCTGACGGAGTTCGTGGAGCGCTACGGCGTCTCGATCGTGGGCGGATGCTGCGGCACGACGCCTGAGCACATCGCCGCGATCGCGCAGAGCGTCGGCGGGCGTCCCGTCGCACCGCGGCCCAAGCCGGGCCCTCCCCGACTCTCCTCGATGATCGCGGCCACGCCGCTGGTCCAGGAGCCGCGGCCGAGCATGGTCGGTGAGCGCGTCAACTCCCAGGGCTCGCGCAAGGCTAAGGAGCTGCTGCTCGCAGACGACTACGACGGCCTGGTGCAGATCGCAGAGGACCAGGTCGGCGGCGGCGCGCACGTGCTCGACATCTGCGTGGCGCTCACCGAGCGCGCAGACGAGGCCGAGCAGATGCGGCTGCTGGTCAAGAAGATCTCGCTCACCCAGCCATCCCCGATCCAGGTCGACTCCACAGAGCCGGACGTGATCGAGGGGGCGCTGCAGCAGATCCCCGGCCGCGCGATCGTCAACTCCGTCAACCTGGAGGCCGGCCGGGAGAAGCTCGACACCGTCGTGCCGCTCGCCAAGGCGCACGGCGCCGCGCTGATCGCTCTCACGATCGACGAGGTGGGCATGGCCAAGACGGCCGATCGCAAGGTGGAGATCGCCAAGCGGATCGTCGAGCTTGCCTGCGGCGATCATGGCCTGGACCCCGAGGTCCTGATCTTCGACTGCCTGACCTTCACCCTGACGACCGGCGATGAGGAGTGGAAGCCCTCGGCGGTCGAGACGATCGAGGGCATCAGGCAGATCAAGGCGCAGATCCCCGGCGTGAAGACCTCGCTCGGGGTCTCAAACGTCTCCTTCGGAGTCTCCCCGACCGCGCGTGCGGTGCTCAACTCCGTCTTTCTGCATCACTGTGTCGACGCGGGGCTCGACCTGGCGATGGTCAATCCCAACCACATCACCCCTTACGGGGAGATCTCCGACGCCGAGCGCGAGCTGGCCGACGATCTGGTCTTCAACCGGCGCGAGGATGCGCTGGAGCGCTTCATCAAGCACTTCGAGAGCAAGGGCGAGCAGGAGCAGGCCCAAGGCGCCGCCGACCCCACAGAGGGCATGGAGCCCGAGGAGGCGCTGCACTTCCACATCCTGCGCCGCCGCAAGGAGGGCGTGGAGGACTGGATCGACCGCTGTGTGGAGAAGATCGGCGCGGTGCCGACGCTCAACGAAGTCCTGCTGCCGGCGATGAAGGAGGTCGGCGACAAGTTCGGCGCCGGCGAGCTGATCCTGCCCTTCGTGCTGCAGTCCGCCGAAGTGATGAAGCGGGCGGTCGCCCAGCTGGAGAACTACCTCGACCGCATCGAGGGCTACACGAAGGGCACCGTCGTGCTGGCGACCGTGTTCGGCGACGTGCACGACATTGGCAAGTCGCTCGTGAACACGATCCTCACCAACAACGGCTACACCGTGGTGGACCTTGGCAAGCAGGTTCCGATCCAGACGATCCTCGACGCTGCGCAGGAGCACGATGCGACCGCGATCGGCCTCTCGGCGCTGCTGGTCTCAACCTCCAAGCAGATGCCCGCCTGCATCCAGGAGCTGCACAGCAAGGATCTGCCTTACCCGGTGCTGATCGGCGGCGCGGCGATCAACAGGGCCTTCGGCTACCGGGCGTTTTACCCCGGCGGTAAGGAGTCAGACGAGGTCTACGAACCTGGCGTCTTCTACTGCAAGGACGCCTTCGAGGGGCTCTCGGTGATGGATCAGTTGATCGACGAGCAGGCACGCGAGGCGCTGGTCGGCAAGCTGCGCGCCGGAGCCGAGGACTACAGGCGCAACGGCGTGGAGCCCGAGCAGCTGGACACCAGCGACGACTCGGTGCGCTCGGCGGCCCGCACCGACGCCCCGGTCCCCACGCCTCCATTCTGGGGCGTGCGAGAGATCCCCGTCGACCTCGACGAGGTCTACGCCCACCTGGACACCCACGTTCTGTTCAAGCTGCACTGGGGCGGCAAGGGCGTCAAAGGCCAGGCGTGGAGAGATCTCGTCGCCGATGACTTCAGGCCGCGGCTGGAACGGATGTGGGCCAAGCAGGACTACCTCCATCCCAGGGCATTGCTCGGCTTCTTCCCCTGCTACTCGCTGGGCAACGAGATCGTCGTGCTCGACCCGGAGGATCGCGACAGCGAGCTCACCCGCCTGGTCTGCCCCCGTCAGCCCAAGGGCGAGCGGATCTGCCTCGCGGACTTCTTCAGGCCCGCCGTCGACGGGCGCCCGCCAGAGGATCTGGACGTGATCGCACTGCAGGCGGTCACCGTCGGCTCTCAGGTGACAGAGCTGATGAGCACTCTGGAGTCGCAAGGCGCCTTCGCCGAGCAGCTCTTCGTCCACGGCATCGGCGTACAGACCGCAGAGGGTCTGGCCGAGTGGCTGCACAGCAAGGCCCGCGAGATGCTCGGCGTCGCACCGGCTCAGGGCCGCCGATATTCCTGGGGCTATCCCGCGGTACCCGAGCAGAGCGAGCACCTGAAGGTCGACCGACTGCTCGGACTGGAGCAGATCGGCCTGTCGATCACCGACGGCTACGCGCCTGAACCGGAGCAGTCGACGCTCGCACTGATCGCCCACCACCCCCAGGCAATCTACTTCGGCACCCGCCAGGGACGCCTGCCCGCAGAGACCTCGCCCGACGACCTGATCAAGGGCTCCCATCGTGATCCCTCGCTGTTCGGCCGCAACGGCAACTCGCCCGACCTGGCCGACGAAGACCCCGACGAGGCCGTCGAATGAGCGACGCTCAGACCGGCAGCAGATCGCAGAACACGAAACCCTCGCGTTCGACGACCTCGCCCCTCTGGCATGCGACCGGCGTACTGAAGATCGGGCCCGCGCTGACAAACGTGTGAAACTCGCCGTTCTCTCCGCAGGGATCGACCTCGGCGGGCAGGTCGGCAAGCAGGCGCTCGTCATAGGCGCGGCCGGCAAATGATGCTGGCAGCACGCGTGGGTCCAGGCAGGCAATGAATGCCTTAAAGCCCGCCTGCACGAACTCCTTCGCAAGCGCGGTCGTGTCCTGGCCCCAGAGCGGGAACAGGCCGCTCCTGCCGCTTGCAGCCAGCCGCTGCTCGCGATAGGCGCGTATGTCCTCCAGGAACAGGTCGCCAAATGCGACGGTCTGCACGCTCGCCAACGGCTCGGCCTCAAATGCCCGTGTCATCCGCTCTTCGTAGACCTCATTCACACACGCCGGCGGGATCTCGACCTCCACGAGCGGAACGCCCACGGACTCCGCCTGCGCCAGGAGCAGCTCACGCCGCACGCCATGCATGCTGATGCGGTCATAGGCGTCCGTGATGGTAGTAATCAGAGCGTCCGGCTCGATGCCCTGCGCCCGCAGCTTCCAGAGCGTCAGCGCCGAGTCCTTGCCGCCACTCCAGGAGAGCGCGTGTCTGCCTTTGGTCGCCGCGCCCACGGCCGACTGCGGTTCAGCGCTCACGAACCCAGGCCGGGATCGACCGCCGGCTGGCCGCTGGAGGACAGCGGCCGCAACTTCACCGGCGCGGCATGGGTCGTGCGCAGTCGCAACTCTCGCCAGGAAAGCCCCTCGTTCACCAGGGCCGGCACGCCCATGACGGCGGCCGTGGCAAGCTCGACCGCCTGAAGCACGATGCCGTAGGCGAGCGCGTCCGGCACCGAGACATGGTAAACGCCGACGAGCACGGCCACGCAGGCGGCCTGAAAGACGCCGACGTTCGCGGGCGTGAGCGGCACGAAGGCGGTCGCGTTGACTGCGAACAGGACCGCGACCGCGGCGCCGAAGTCGAGCTGACGGTCGAGCCCTAGCGCCATCAGCACAAGCCAGCAGGCGAGCAGCTGCATACCCCACGCCGCGAGCTGGGCGAGCGTCGCAGCAGCCGCAGCCCTGGGGTGCGAGAACAGAGCGAAGCCGTCGCGCACGCGCCGCGCCACGACACGCAGCGCGGCGAGCACCCGCTCGACGCGGCTGCGGCGCTCGCTTGCCGCAGGCGGCGCCAGTAGCACGGGTGCCAGCAGCAGCGCTAGCAGCCCAGCGGCCGGCACAAGCGCGAGCGCGAGCAGGATGCCGACTCCGCGCAGCAGATCAACGCTCAACATGCTCGCGACGCCGAGCACGGTGAGCGCAAACACGTTCAGAAGCGTCTGGGAGACGATTGTGACCAGCAGCACGGGCAGCGTCTCTCGCGCGCGCCCGAGCCGGCGCGCGACGATCAGGGCACGAGAGGTCTCCCCCAGACGCACCGGCAGCGTTGCCGACATCAGCACGCCCACGAAGGTGCCCTGCATGGCGTCGCGCCGGCGTGCTTGTCGCCAAGTGGGAGCGGCAGCGAGGATCGCATGCCACGCCAGACCGCGCGCGACCATCGAGGCGCACATCACCCCCAGACCCGCGGCCACGAGCCCAGGCTGGGAAGAGACGATGCTCGCGATCACCTTCGTGACGCCGACGCGTTGCAGCGCAAGGAGCGCAACCACAACGGCAGCAAGCCCGGCAGCAAGCAGCGCCAGCCGTGCCCCCACGCGAACCGCCGTTCCGATGCGCGAGCGGCGCCGTGCCGGCTCAAGGCTCGGCAGCCGTTTCGGCCCAACTCTCGGCTGCCCGTCGGCACACGCAACCCCGAGTGCAAGCGAGAGCGCGTGATCGCGGGTCTGCGGCGCCGCCACCGCGACCGCCTGCTCGTAGGTCTCAAGCACCTCCGCGGCCACCTGCGGCCACGCAAAGCGCTCGGCACGCAGGCGCGCCTGCGCGGCCATGCTCGCCCGCCGTTGCGGATCGAGCGCGACCGCACGCAACGCCTCGGCCAGAGCAACCGGATCTCCCGGCGGCACGAGCACGCCGTCGACACCATTGCGCACCACATCGCGATACCCGGTGATGTCCGAAGCCACAACGGGCGTACGGGCCGCAAACGCCTCCGTCAGGATCATCCCGAAGCTCTCCCCACGCAGCGAGGGCGCGCACAGCACGTCCGCCTGGCTCAGTGCTGCCGCCTTGCGCTCCTCGGAGACCTTGCCGAGCGCGCGCACGCCCCGGCCATCGAGCAGCAGAGGCTCGACCTGCTCGGGGCTTGCGCCCACGAGCGTGAGCGTCGCGGGCACGTGCTCGCGCAGCGCCTCGAAGGCCTTCAGCAGGATCGGGAGCCCCTTGCGCTCGACCGCCTGCCCGATGAAGAGGATGCGCAGCGGACGATTGATCCCAACCGAGGCGTCGTCGAGACCGGCCGGCAGCGGCGGCAGGCTGACCCCGTTGGGCACGATCCGGTAGCGGCCGCCGAAGAAACGCCTGGCGGTCCACGCCGCCGCCTCGGAGACGGCGATGCGCGCGTGCAAATGGTTCATCCTGCGCGTGGCGCCTGCCAGCCGCGCGCCTCCGTTTGTCAGTGCATTGTGCGAGTAGGTGTGGAAGGTGCCTACGAGCGGCACGCCCTTGGTTGAGCAGAGCGCGTCCCAGGACGCGATCGGCACCACAGGCTCGTGTATGTGCAGCACGTCGTAGTCGCCGTTCCTGAGCTCTGCGCGCATGCGACTCAACGCCTCGGGGAACAGCGAAAGGTTGGACACCGCCCCGTTGGCTTCGATCCCGACCGTACGTCCCAGGCTGACCAGATGCTCCGGCGGCTGCCGTGGCTCTGGCCGGGCGCCGCGATGCAGGTGACGCGAGAGCGGGTCGTCGGGGTCGAACGGCGCGAGCACGCTGACGTCGTGGCCGGCAACGAGCAGCTCGCTCGCGAGCGCCTCGATGTGCCTCGTCACGCCCCCTGGGTAGGTCCAGGAGTAGGGGCAGAGCAGGGCGATCCGCACAGCAAGACTTTAGACCGTGGAGAGCATCGACGCCCGCCGCCGTGCCCAAGATCGGCCCTTATACTCGATGCCTTGAGCGAGCGCCATTTCGTCAAGTACACCTTCCTGAAGGTCGACCCCGCATGGCGCCGCCTCGACGAGGAGACCCGTGCCCAGCACAAGCTCGAGTTCCTCGCCGCCTGCCAGGACTTCGCCGACGGCCACCTGCTGCAGTCATTCACGCTCGTGGGCACCCGTGGCGACGCGGAGCTGCTGCTGATCTCTGAGGCCGAGAACCTTGACCGCATCCACGAGTTCCACGTCGTGCTGCTGCAGAGCGGGCTGATGAAGTGGGCGCAGACGCCTTACTCGTTCCTCGGCATGCGCAAGAGCTCGGAGTACTCCGAAGACGTGCGGGCGATTCCGCGCGGCTTCAAAGGCAAGTACGTCTTCGTCTACCCGTTCGTGAAGTCGCGCGAGTGGTATGCGCTGCCCGCCGAGCAGCGCTGGCAGATCATGCAGGGCCACATCAAGGTCGGCCGCGAATACCCGGGCGTCGACAACCACACCACCTACTCCTTCGGCCTGGACGACCAGGAGTTCGTGGTCGCCTTCGACACTGACGACGTGGGCACGTTCCTCGATCTGGTGCAAAGGTTGCGTACCACCGAGGCCTCCCGCTACACGATCCGCGACACGCCCAGCTTCACCTGCATCGCCGCCTCGCTGCCCAAGACGCTGAATGCGCTCGACGGGGAGCCGGTGGCGCTGGAGACGCTGGCCGCGCAGAGTTGAGCGCAACTCCATGAGCCCCCGCGCTAGAAGCCCTCGCTCGCACCTGCGTGCCAGCGACCCAGTGCTCTGCGAGCTGATTGACGCCGTCGGCCCGCTACCGGACCCCAGCGACGGTAGACCTGAGCGCGACGATCACTATGGCGCGCTCGTGCGCTCGATCATCAACCAGCAGCTCTCGGTCAAGGCCGGCAGGGCAATCTACCAGCGCCTACTCGACCGCTTCGACGGCCGACCACCGGCGCCCGAGCAGGTGCTGGCCGACGAGCCAGAAGAGCTTCGTTCCGCAGTCGGCCTCTCGCGGGCGAAGGTCGGCTTCCTGCGCTCGCTCGCCGAGCACGTGATCGAGGGCAGCCTGGAGCTGGAGAAGCTGGACGAGCTTCCTGACGATCAGGTGATCGCAGAGCTGGTCGCCGTCAAGGGCCTCGGTGTCTGGACCGCGCACATGTTCCTGATGTTCCATCTGCAGCGCCCGGACGTTCTCGCCGTCGGGGACCTTGGAATCAGGCGCGCGATCGAACTCGCATACGACCTGCCGGAGCTTCCCGATCCGGCCACGACGCAGCGGATTGCGGAGCCGTGGCGGCCGCACCGGACGCTGGCCTGCCGCTATCTCTGGCGCTCGCTGGACAACGAGCCCTGATGGTCGATGGCCGGCGCATATCCGCGTCCTCACTCGCTCGCGTACGGAGTACGCCACGCTCGCTGCGTCCTTGATCTGCTTGACCCTCGACCATCAGCCAGCCGAGACAGTCAGACTGCGGAGACCTGCTCCTCCTCAGCCACGCGGAATGAGGATCCGCAGCCGCAGGCGGCGACGACGTTCGGGTTGTTGACTTTGAAGCCGGCGCCCTGGAGGCCCTCCTCGAAGTCGATCACCGAGCCGCGCACGAATGGCAGGCTGGGACCGTCCACGAGCAGCCTCAGGCCGTGGTCCTCGAACACCTCGTCCCCGTCACGCTGCTCGTCGAAGGCGAGCTGGTACTGAAAGCCTGAGCAGCCTCCGCCACGAACGCCCACGCGCAGCCCGGCGAGGCTCAGGTCCGCCTGCTGGGAGTCCAGGAACTCGCGAACCTTCTCGGCACCCTTGTCGGTCAGGGAGATCATCACTTTCCAAAGTATAGCGAGGCTCGATGATCGCTAATGTGGGGGCATGCCAACCGTGGAGGAGATCAAGCAGCGCATCGAGGCTGCAATACCGGGAGCGCACGCCGAAGTGCAGGACTACACCGGCGGCGGGGACCACTTCCGCGCCAGCGTCACCGCGGCTGCGTTTGAGGGGCACAGCCGCATCGAGCAACACCGTCTCGTCTACGAGGTCTTCGGCGCCGAGATCGGAGGACCGATCCACGCGCTCTCGCTGAAGACAGAGGTCCCCAGCAATGCGGATGCCAGCCCGCACGCATCCGCGCAGACGTCAAGCCGATAGGAGCACGCCAAATGTCCACTCCGGATACCAACCCGATTCGCGACGCGATCGCGGAGGCGATCTCTGAGAACGAGGTCATCCTGTTCATGAAGGGCACCCCCGACGCGCCGGCCTGCGGCTTCTCGGCGCGCACGGTCGCCGCGCTGCAGACGGTCGGCTCACCGTTCGCGGCGGTGGACATCCTGCCCGACCCGCGCATCCGCCAGGAGCTATCCGCTCTCTCGAACTGGCCCACGATCCCGCAGCTGTTCGTCAAGGGCGAGCTGGTCGGTGGCTGCGACATCGTCACCGAGATGTACGAGACCGGCGAGCTCGCCGAGGTGCTCGGCATGGCCGACGCGCCCGCTCCGCAGCAGCCGCTGCAGGAGGCGCAGCCGGCAGCGCAGGGACTCGGCATCGAGAACCGCCTCGGCTGAGCAAGCCCCTCCCGGGGCGACGGGCGTCTGGCCCTGCGCTTGCTGTAGGGTCAGCGCCCGATGGCACCAGTCGCGATCGTCAGCGACACGACGCACTACCTGCCCCCCGAGCTGGTAAAGCGCGAAGGGATCCACCAGGTCAGCCTCTACGTGGGCTGGACCGGCGAGTCGGTGCGCGAGCTGGAAATGGACGGCTTCGACGCCTTCTACACGCGGCTGCGCACCGATCCGGCGACCCCCAGCACCTCGCAGCCGTCGATCGGAGATTTCCTGGCCGTCTGGGAGCCGCTGTTGCAGGATGGCAAGGACGTGGTCTCAGTCCATCTTGCGGGCGGGATCTCCGGAACCTGTGAGGCCGCGCGGCAGGCTCAGGCGCTGCTGACCGAGCGCGGTCTTGGCGAGCGGGTGGAAGTGATTGACGGCGAAACCGGCTGTGGCGGCCTCGGCTTCGTGGTCTTGGCGGGCGCAGCGGCGGCACGAGCGGGCGGTGATCTGCAGGTCGTCGCCGAGCGGGTCAAGCAGGCCCGTGCGCGCGCTCGGATCTGGTTCTGCATCGACACGTTGGAGTACCTGCGGCGCGGCGGTCGCATCGGCAAGGCGCAGGCATGGCTCGGCGGCACGCTGAAGATCAAGCCTATCCTCACCCTCCAGCGTGAGATCACGCCGGTCGAGCGCGTACGCACCTCAAAGCGCGCTTTCGAGCGAATGGTCGAATATGGCGACCGGCTGGCCCAGGAAGGCATGACCGCCTGGGCGGTGCAGCACATCCAGGCCCGCGAGGAGGCGGAGCGGCTCACACAGCGCTGCCGCGAGCGGATCGGCGGCGAGCCGGTGTTCATCTCCGAGGTCGGCCCCGTGATCGGGACCTACACCGGCCCCGGCCTGCTCGGCGTCGGCGGCATCGATCCCGCCTTGCTGGCTTAAGAGCCTCCGAGCCTGCCCAGGCTAGACGGTCGAGAGCCAAGCGAGGCAAGGACGCAGGGACTTCGTACGCGAGCGACCGAGGACGCCGTCTCGCGCCGGCTATCGCCCGTCTAGCGGCGGCGTTTTTTGCCGGCGAAGATGGCGGCTATCCCGCCGCCCAGCACGAAGCCAGCGACCGCCGCCCCGATCAGGGCTTCTTTGCGATGACGCTCGAGCTGCCCGCGCCAGTCGGTGACGATCGCGACCTCGCCGCGCAGGCGTTCGATGGAGAGCGCCAGCTCGTTGCGGTTGGCTTCGATCGAGTTGCGGATCTCAGCTGGAGAGCGATTTGGCATCGACGCGATCCTCCTTCAGTGCCTTGACTTGATCACGACGTGTGGGCTCCTTCGGCGAGATCCTGCGCGTTCGCGCTGACCGTCTCGCGAATCTTGCGCGCCTCCTCGATCGCCATCTGCGGCGTCGGCGGCGTGGCGGCCTTCACGGCCTTGGCGGCTCCGAAGCCGGCGATCACGCCGAGCAGCAGCAGGATCAGGGCCATCGCGAAGAAGCCCCAGAAGTAGGTGAACTGGTTGCCGATCGGAAGCTCGAAGTAGAGCAGCCAAGCGAGGCCGATCAGCACGAAGAAGAGCGCCATCACGATGAACACGCCTGCGACGATGCCGACGATCGCGCCCTTGGCGATGCGGCTCGCCTTCTGGGTCATCTCCGCCTTGGCAAGCTCGATCTCCTCGCGCACCAAAAGCGACGCGCGCTCGGAGACCTCCGTGATCGCAGCGGCAAGATTGGGGGATCTCGTCTCGTCCTCGCTGGTGGCGCTCATGAGCGCACCCGGCGCAGCAGCAGCGCAACCACGAGCCCGCCGAGGAAGGCGGCGCCCACCGCGACCTCGGGCCGCCGCGCAGCCGAGTCCTCGATCGGCGCGTAAGGGTGCCCCGGGGGGTCGTGCGGCCCCGCACCGTTGCCGGAGCTCGGCTCTTCGACGATGCCGTTGACGTGCGAGGCACTCATTCCGGCGGCTCCTCGTCGAACATCCGCCGCCAGACCACCGCGGCCAGACGTTGGGAGGCGATGCTCGCCAGAGCGCCGCACGCCGCGAGCACACCTGACCACATCAGGCGCTTGACCATCTCGTTTTCCATCTCCCGCAGTCTAATCACCACCTCGGTCGGCGTCTGGGCGTCCACGATCTCCTGCTGGATGCTCCAGGCCGCCGCAGATAGTCTCAACGATCAGCCACTTGGAGCGCTCGAAGTGCTCCTCATCGCTTGGCAGCAGCTCGAAGATCCATCCCGTAAGCACCTGCTCGATCGCGCCGTAAAAGGCCATCGCGGCAAACTCGGCGTCGATCTCGGCCTTGAATGAGCCCTGCTGCTGCGCCTTGGTCACGATCGCCGCGATCCCGCTGTAAGCCTCTCTGATACGTGCAAGGTGCGTCTGCCCGAACGAGTTCGCCGCGCGAGTTACGTCGACGATGATCACCTTCATCAGATCGGGATCGTGCCTGTAGCTGTCCACGATGAAGGACGCGATTGCGTAGAGCTTCTCGCGCGCCGAGGCCTCCGTGGCATCCACCTCGGCGATCATCTCCAGCATGATGTTCCAGCGCTCCAGGAAAAGCGTGTCCAGGACGCTGTCCTTGGAGCCGAAGTAGTGGTAGACCAAGCCATAGGCGACGCCCGCCTCATCGGCGATGTCCGAGACCCGGCAGGCGTGGAAGCCGCGGCTTGCGAACACCCTCACGGCAGCGTCGAGGATCGCCTGGCGGCGGTCCTGGCGGGCGCTGCGGGCAGGAGCCGCACTCAACTTTGCAGCGCCTCCGTCGTGTGCTCCCGCTGCGGCGAATCGGGATCGGCCTCGCCCACCGCGTGCAGCTGCTCGGGCCAGCGGTAAGTCGCGGGCCGCCTGTTGGCAAGGGAGGGCAGCTTGCGCCTGATCTCCGCCTGGGCGTCAAGATCGAGATCGGCGATGACGTGTCCCTCGCCCTCGTCGAGCCGAGCTAGCACGTCGCCCCAGGGACCGACGATCATCGAGCGCCCGCCCGAACGGCTACCGTCGGCGTGCTCGCCTACCTGATTGGCAGCGATCACAAACGCCTGGTTCTCGATCGCCCGTGCCCGCAGCAGGGTCTCCCAATGATCGGTTGTGGTGCGCAGCGTGAACGCGGCCGGCACGACCATCGTCAACGCGCCGCGCAGGGCCAGGATCCGGTAGAGCTCCGGAAAGCGCAGGTCGTAGCAGATCGAGAGGCCGACGGGCACGCCGGAGCCCGTCCTGCTCAGCACGATCTCATCGCCGGGGCGCTCCACCTCCGACTCGCGGTAAATGCGCCCGTCCACTTCGACGTCGAACATGTGGATCTTGCGATAGAGCGCCTGAATCGAACCGTCGGCAGCTATGTGCAGGCAGGTGTTCGACAGCGTCCGGCCATCCTCCATGCGCTCCACGATCGATCCTGCGATCAGATCGATCCCGAGCTCGGCCGCCGTGGTCCGCGCCCAGGAGACGGTCGGTCCGTCCAGCGGCTCGGCGGCCGCCCTGAGCGTCTGCGGGTCGCCGATCACGATCCACTTCTCAGGCAGCAGCACAAGCGTCGCACCCTCTGAGGCCGCGGACCTCACAAGGCGATCAGCCAACGCAAGGTTCGCCGCCTTGTCGTCGATCGAGTTGAGCTGGACTGCCGCAACCCTCATCGCTACAGTGACCTCCTAGCCTCGTGCGAGGCGCTTCGATTGACAAATCAGTCAATCATTGTGAAGCATAGCGCCCGGGATTTCTCGCTCGGCCCCGGCCGCGCTTTCCGGATCCACCCTGCCCACGCGGCCCGTTCTCGCCGCCGCGGCCCTGCTGCTGGCGGCGCAGCTCGGCAATCAGCAGCTTGGAGTGCACCGCACCGATCAGCTCCCGCAGCGGCTCCACCCCGGCGGCGATGATCGCAAGCGCCCGCTCGACCTCCACCTCGCCGGCCAGCCGGTCCAGCAGCGCCCTGACCTCTTCGCGCACCAACGGCTCCAGCGCCTCCCGATAGCGCAGCGTGTCATAGACCGTGAAGCCCAAATCCTCTTCATAACCACCGGCCCTGAAGCGGGATATCGCCTCGATGATCTTCACGTCGTCCCGGTCGTAGCCGCCCCGCGTCGGCGTCAGCACCCCCAGCTCGACGAGGCGCTTCAGCACATTGGCGGGCATGTCGAAGCGCTCGCGCACCTGTGCGGAGGAGATCCGCTTGCCCTCCGCGTTGACCAGCGCCTGCTCGACGATCCTGTCCTCGAGGTCGATCAGCGCCTGCACCCGTCCGGGATCCTGCGCCAGCAGGACCTTGATCACGCGCAGCGGCATGAAGCGCTCCTCCTGCAGGCGCTTGATCAGCTCGATCCGCTGCACGAAGTGCGGCGGGTAATAGGCCATGTTGCGGCTCGTGCGCCTGATCTCAGAGTCCTCGCCGAGCAGGCCCTCGCGGAGGTAGTGCCTAATTGTGCCGGCGCTCACCCCGCTGCGCTGGGCTAGCTCGCTCATCTTCAGCGCGGGGCCATCGTTCATGCGGTGGAGCCAGCGCCCCTCTCGGCCAGCGGTCCTGGCGTGCAGCCCGCGGCCGCCCCGGAGGCGAGCAGCGCCGAGATCTCGGCCTCCGAGAGGCCGGCGTCGTGCAGCACCGCCTCGGTGTGCTCCCCCAGTGCCGGTGCCGGCATCCGGGCGGCGTCGCCGGGCGTGCGCGAAAGCTTGACCGGCACGCCGAGCTGTCTCACCGGCCCCTGCACACCGGGCTGGCTGAGCTCGACGACCATGTCGCGCGCCCTCACCAGATCGCTTGAGAGCGCCTCGTCGAGGTCGAGGATCGGCTCCAGACAACACTCGTGCTCGGCGGAGAACGCCTCCCACTCCGCGCGCGTCCTGCCCTTGAAGATCTCCTGCACCTCAGCGTGGGCGCCGGTGCCCGGGCGCTCGAACTGGCGCTCGATCAGGTCCTCGCGACCCACGCCCCGACACCACGCCTGCCAGAACTTCGGCTCCAGGGCACCGAGAGTGACCCAGCCATCGGCGCACTCGTAGGGGCGATAACAGATCAGCGAGCCGGCGAGCTCGAGATCGCCGCGGTGCGGGCTACCTCCGTCGGCGAAGTAGCGGCCCGCCACCAGAGCAAGCCAGGAGAGCGCGCCGTCGGACATCGAGATGTCCACGAGCTGGCCCTCGCCGGAGCCAGGTCTGGCCAGCGAACCGTCGCGCTCGTGCAGCGCCGCCATGATGCCGAATGCAGCCATCATCGCGCCGCCGCCGATGTCGGCGATCTGGCCCGCGGCCTGAATCGGCGCGCCGTCGCGTTCACCGGTTAGGCCGAGCATGGCCACCAACCCGAGGTAGTTCATGTCGTGACCGGGAGCGTCGCGCTTGGGGCTGTCCTGCCCGTAGCCGGTGATCGCGCAGTAGACGACCCGCGGGTTCTCCTGGCGCATCCGCTCATAGCCGACACCGAGGCGATCGAGCACCCCGGGCCGGAACGACTCCAGCACGACGTCGCAGTCACAGACCAGCTTGAGCAGCATCTGCCGACCCTGCTCGGTCTTCAGATCGAGCCTAACAGAGCGCTTGTTGCGGTTCAGGGCCAGGTAGAGCGCCGAGCGGGCGCTCTCGTGGGCGCCGTCGTAGTAGGGAGGTGACCAGCGGATGTAGTCGCCTGCGCCCACGTCCTCCACCTTGAGCACCTCCGCACCCAGATCGGCCATCAGCAGCGAGCAGAAGCCGCCTGGCAGCAGTCGAGAGAGGTCAAGCACCTTCACGTCCGCAAGCGGCAGGCTCATCGGGTCTCCTCCTTGGAGATTGGATCTGGTTGACAGGCCGGGCTCAGCCCGGCCTGCACGTCACGTCGCATCCTGGCGCCTGACGCCGAGCAGCGTCCTGGCCTCCTGCACGCTCGCCGGCTTGCGACCGACGTCTTCTACCATCTGGCGCGCCTTGGCGATCAGATCCCCGTTGGAGCGTGCCATCTGGCCATCGGGGAGATAGAGGTTGTCCTCCAGGCCTGCCCGCACCGAGCTGCCAAGCGTCAGCCCTGCCGCCATCAGCATCCACTGCTGCCGCGAGATGCCGATCACGCCCCAGTGGGAGCGCCGTCCGCCCTTGGGGCCGACGTGCAGCCAGGGGATGTTCTCCGCCATCGCGGCGAGGTTGCGCGCGGTGGGCGGCACGCCACCGACCACGCCCATGATGCAGTCGACGTGCAGCGGAGCCTTCAGCACGCCCATGTCGATCAGCGGCGCGAGGCTGCCGACGTGCCCGAGGTCGAAGCACTCGTGCTCGGGCTGGATGCCGAGCTCGTTCATCGCGCTCAGCAGTTGCACGATCTCGCTGAACGGGTTGGCAAAGACCATGTCGAACACGAAGTCTTTGCGCGACTTCGAGTACTTGGCGTAGTTCATCGAGCCCATGTTCAGGGCGGCGACTTCCGGTCTGCCTGCCTGCAGATAGGCGATCCGCTTCTGCACGGGCACGCCGATCGTCCCGGTCGAGTAGTTGATGATCACATCGCCGACTGCCTGCCTGATCGCCTGCGTGATCGCAAGGAAGTCCTCGACCTCGTAGCTGGGGCTGCCGTCCGGCTTGCGAGCATGGATGTGAATCATTGCCGCGCCCTCCTCCACCGCCCGGCGCGCCTCCTCCCCGTACTCCTCCGGCGTGTACGGGATCGCGGGACACTGCTCCCGGTTGGCGATCACTCCCGAGATCGCACAGGTGATGACTGCATGGTCCTCAACGCTCATTTTTCTGCCTCCAGCTTCCAGGAGCACGTAGGGCAAGCTGGGCAAGGACGCAGCGAGCGAAGTGTGCGAGTAGCACATGAGCGAGCGAGGACGCCGCCCAGCGCCGCCATACGTGCCCCTGGGCTCATACCGGCACGACTCCTTGTCTCTTCCACGGTCGCTCGATCTTCTTGCTCTGCGCCATCTCAAGGCCCCGGCAGATCGTCTGTCTCGTTTCGCGCGGATCGATCACGTCATCGACCAGGTCGTTGCCGGCGGCGATGTAGACGTCGAACATCTTTTTGAAGTTCTCGATCAGTTCCGCGCGCTTGGCCTGCGGGTCCTCAGCCGCCTCGACCGCCTTGCGGAAGGCGATCTCGACCACGCCCTCGGCGCCCATCACGCTGATCTCCGCGCTCGGCCACGCCACGATCAGGTCGGGCTCGTACGCCCGCCCGCACATCACGTAGTAGCCGGCGCCGTAGGCCTTGCGCGTGATCACAGTGATCTTTGGCACGGTCGCGTTGGCCACCGCGTAGAGCATCTTGGCGCCGTGGCGAATGATGCCTTCAGCCTCAACCTTCGTGCCAACCATGAACCCCGGCACGTCCTGGATGAAGATCAGCGGAATGCCGAAGGCGTTGCAGAGGTTGATGAAGCGCGCCGCCTTGTCGGCGGAGTCGTTGTCGAGGATTCCCCCCAGCTGCTTTGGCTGGTTGGCGACGATGCCCGCCGGCCGGCCGCCGAAGCGCGCAAAGCAGGTGATGATGGTCTTGGCCCACTGCTTCTTGATGTCCAGATAGGAGCCGTCGTCGACGATCGCCTCGATCACGTCGTACATGTCATAGGGCTTGCGGTTCGACTCGGGCAGCACGTCCAGCAGCGACTCCTCGCGGCGCTCCACCGGATCGCTTCTCTGCAGGATCGGCGGCGGCTGTTCGCAGTTCTGCGGCATGTAGGAGAGGTACTGCTTGATCCGTTCGATGCACTCCTCGTCGCTGTCGACTTCCATGTCGCCGACGCCAGACTTGCGGCAGTGCACGCGGGCACCGCCCAGTTCCTCCTGGGTGACGTCCTCGCCGACGGCGGCCCTGACCAGGTGCGGGCCGGCGAGCGCCATCGAGCCGCGGCCCTTGACCATCGGCACGAAGTCCGCAAGGCCAGGGATGTAGGCGGTGCCGGCCGCACAAGGACCCATCAGCGCGGCGACCTGCGGGATCACGCCGCTCATGATCACCTCCTCGCGGAAGAGGTGGCCAGAGCCTGCGAACATCGCCCCAGCAGCCTCCTGGACCCGCGCGCCGGCGGAGTCCAGCAGCCACACGAACGGAATCCGCTTGGTCAGGGCCAGCTCGCGTAGACGGGTGACCTTGAACTCGCCGGTCATGCCCATCGAGCCGGCCATCACAGTGAAGTCGTAGGCGCAGACGGCGGTCAGGCGACCATTCACCTTGCCGTAGCCGGTGATCACGCCGTCCGCGGGCGCGTCGACGCTCTCCATTGCGCGCTGGGTGGTGTGCGGTTTGCCAAGGATGCCGAGCTCGACGAAGGTGCCCTCGTCGACCAGCAGCGCGATCCGCTCGCGCGCCGTGAGCTTGCCGGCGTCATGCTGCTTGTCGATCTTCGCCTGGCCGCCGCCGAGCTTGATCTGCGCGCGGCGGGCTTCCAGGTCTTCCACCAGCGGCCTAAGCAGCGAGGTCGGGGGGCTGTCGTCCTGCGCGCTCATCGGCCCTTCCACTGCGGCTCGCGCTTCTGGAAGAAGGCGGTGACGCCCTCGACCACGTCCTCGGTGGAGACCGCCAGGCTGAGCTGAGCGCGCAGGTAGTCCAGCGCGTCATCGAGCGGCATGTCCAGCTGGCGCCGCATCGCTTCCTTGCCAAGGCGCATGATCGCCGGAGACTTGCCGGCGAGCTTCGTTGCCCACTCGCCCACGGCGGCGTCCAACTCGTCCGCGAGGACCACCTTGTTGACGATGCCCGCCTCCAGCGCCTGCTGCGCGTTCATCCGCTCGCCCAGCAGCAGCAGCTCGTTGGCCTTCTTGCGCGGCACATTGCGGTAGATCAGCGCCATGATCATGAAGGGGAAGACCCCCACGTTGATCTCGGGCGTGCCGAAGGTCGCGTTCTCCGAGGCGACGATCAGGTCGCAGCAGAGCGCTATCCCCAGCGCGCCTGCGAGCACATGGCCGCCGGCAGCGCAGATCGTGGGCTTGTGTAGCGAGGTGATCTTCCTGAAGAGATCGACGAACAGGTCGCTGCCGAAGTGCTTGTGCACGAGCGGGACGTCCTGGCCAAACCCGGTGAGGTTGGCCCCCGAGGAGAAGACTTTGTCGTGAGAGGAGGCGAGCACTATGCAGCGCACCTCGGCCTCCTCGACGGCCCTGTCGAAGGCCCGATGCAAGCCGAGCAGCATCTCCGCGGACAGCGAGTTGCGCGTGTCGGGGTCGTTGAGCGTGATCGTCGCGACCCCGTCTGCAACCTCGTATAGAACGTGCTCCCCCGCCATGCCGGACATCCTAACCGGCCGGCGGGCGTTGTGGGAAGTATGCAGTGCTACTGCTTACTTTGGGGCTGCTTTGAGATCCGTTCGCATTCATGCACGACCTTGTTGAACTCGCGCTTGCTCACGTGCTTCGCGTGCTTTGAGAAGTGCTTATCCATGCAGGCCCCGAAGCGTCTCGCTTCTTCCCTTTCACGCTTGCTCAGATGTGTGAGGCCCGGACCCGCTTCCTTTTCCTGCTTCTCCAGTTCCGCCTGGCTGATCGTTTCGCTAGCAGGCGGCGGGGTTACCGAGACGGGGACTTCGGTCGCCAAGATGTCTGTGGTGAGATCGAGGCGCCCCGTCCCGATCCTCACCTGCTCATGCGTACGTACGGGCAAGCCGTCGGAGGCGAGGAAGAGGTAAAGCGTCTCATGCTCGTGCACCAGACGCTTCCTGCGCCCGGCCTTGGAAGACCCGCCATTGGCCGCGCTGAGGGTCTTCTCGAGGTCGAGCGTCGCCCGGAACTCGGTCGTGGGCTGTCTGTCGACGACGGCGGGACCCATATCCACGACCGACCGCGCCTTCGCAAGCCAGGCGATCAGTTTGGCGAAGCCGGCTTCCGGTTCCCCCGTCACCGATACCGGGGAAGCGCCTTCCGTCGTGTTACTTGCCCGTTCCTTGGCGCGCTCCGCCGGGCTTACGTAGACCCAAGGCTTGCCTGAGACCAGGAGCCCGAGGAAAGGCGAGCGCTCATACTCCTGTTCTCCAATCAAGCGCAGTTGCAGAGAGATCCCGCCGAGGAACTCCCCGCGGATGATCGCAAGCCTTGGGGAGACGCTCGCTTCAAAGTCGATCGTGAGTAGCGGAATGCTCATAGGTGGGGCGAGGGGAAGTCTCACAGTGGGGTCAATTGCTGTTGCGACCTTGCCTTCGCTCTGCGCCTGCTTGCCTTCCGCGGCTTCCAGCAAGCCGCCGGCGCTGCCGAAACCAACGCCGCCCAGCGACTCTACGATCGTGCCGCGCTCTGTGTTGACGCGCAGCGCCTTCATCTTCTGCTCGAGCGCGAGGAGCGCGGAGGGCAGCCTGGCCCGGGGCGTCAACGCGGATGCGTCGGCAGGCGATCCAAGCAGAGTGAGGACCGCGAGACACGCGCCGAGGGCTGCCACCTGCGAGCCTCTGAGAATGAGCATGCCTCTCGTCCCCCTTTGGACAATCGCAGCGACGGGCAGCGATTCAGGACGATGCTACTGGAACATGATTTCCGAACGTAGGAGCGTGCCGGCGCCGTGGTAGCAGCACTCGGCACGGCAAGTCGTCCGCGCGCGGTCTCGATCGCCGATCGCGGCACACGCATCGCCCTCGTGGCCGGCGCGACCGCTGTCGCTGCGGCTTTGCGATTGCCTTTCATCTCCCACCAAAGCCTGTGGTACGACGAGACCTTCACCCGCGCGATCGTCGCACGCGGCTCGCTCTCGGGAGTGCTGAGCGGGGTGCACGCCACCGAGTCCACGCCCCCGCTCTACTACGTGCTGACCTGGGTATGGACGCAGGTCTTCGGCCTATCGACGGCGATGCTGCGGATGCCGGGCGCGCTGGCCGGGGTGCTGTGCGTGCCGGCCGCCTACTTTGCGCTGCGCCGTGTGGTGGGCGCGAGCGCGGCGACTGCTACGGCCTGGCTGGTCGCCACCAGCCCGATGCTCGTCTACTACTCGCTGGACGCGCGCGCCTACTCGCTGATGGTGCTGCTTTCCGTGCTCTCCCTGTGGGCGACGAGCGCTCTGTTGCAAGCGCCTTGCTCCCGTCGATGGGCCTGGTGGGCACTCTCCTGCCTCGCGCTGCTCTACACGCACTATTTCGGTGGCTTTGTCGTACTGGCGGAGATCGGCGTCCTCGCCTGGAAGCTGCCGGCGCAAAGGCGCGCCCTGGCGGCCGCAACGGCAGCCGTCGTGGCCCTGGCACTGCCATTGCTGCCGCTGTTCCTGCACCAGCGCGGCAGCGAACGCGCCTCCTTCATCTCAGGCCTGTCCCTCTCCAGCCGCGTGGAGGAAGCCATCAGGCAGTTCGCGATGGGGCCAAACGTGCCCAGCGCGGCGCTGGAGGGCGCGGGAATCGCGCTGGCGGCGGCAGGCCTGATCGCGGGAGCGGTCGCGCTTTGGCGATCAGCCCAAGCCTCACGACCGGCCTCCGCAAGAGCCGCGGGCGCGCTGCTCGGCGCGGTCTTCGCGTGCGTGGTGCTGCTGCCGCTCGTACTCGCCGTGATGCATCTGGAGGACGTCTTCTATGCCCGCAACCTGCTCGGCGCATGGATCGTGATCGCTGTGATCACTGCGCTCGGGCTGAGCCGCGCGAGAGCCATACCGCTCGCGCTCTTTTGCATGCTCTGCATAGCGACAGTCGTTGCGATCCAATCCAACTGGCGCTACCAGAACGTCGACTGGGGAGGCGCGATCAATCGCTTCCGGACCGATCTGGCAGGACAGCCGGTGGCCGTCTACGGCAGCCAGGCGGCCCCCGTCGCAGCGTTCTACCTGCACGCTCGCCCGACGTCAGCGACGATCGACACCACCAGCCTGTGGGTGCTGGTCGAATCTGCGCGAATCGGGACACGGGCCCTCGAACCAGTGCTCGGCACTCCCGCGCCAAACATCCCAGGCCCACCCTTCGCGCCGGCGGGCACTTTCACCTTCCACGGCATCCGGGCGCTGCATTTCCTCGCACCGCGGCCGGTGAGCGTCACGCCGGCAATGCTGGGCACGGACAGCGTCGACGGCAGCCCCGCGACGCTGTTGGCGCCGCAAAGCACCCAAAGCTCAAAGTAAGCAGTCCTACTGTTTACTTTCGATCGCGCCTGCGCTAGCTTCCCCGCAGCAGCGTCGAGAACCACGAGAGAGGAACCCTGTCCGATGGCCACCGCCCAGAGCAACGTCGTCAAGCCCGATTTCGGGGCCAAGCGCAAGCACTTCATCTTCACCGAGGAGCACGAAGCGCTGCGCGAGTCGATCCGCAACTTCGCGATCAAGGAGCTCGCCCCCCACGCGGCCGAATGGGAGGAGACGACCTTCGCCAACTCAGTCTTCCCGCGCATGGGCGAACTGGGCTTCCTCGGCCTCGACAAGCCGGAGAAGTACGGCGGCCAGGGTGGCGACTACTACACGAGCCTCGTGCTAGCCGAGGAGATCACCAACGCCAACTCCGGTGGTCTGGCGATGGGATTGGCGGTCCACACCGACATGGCGATGCCGCCGATCCTCGCCTTCGGCACCGAGGAGCAGAAGCAGGAATGGGTCGTGCCCGCGATCAAGGGCCAGAAGATCCTCTGCCTGGGCATCACCGAGCCGGACGCCGGCTCAGACGTCTCGGGAATCAAGACGCGCGCGGTCAGAGACGGCGACGAGTACGTGATCAACGGGTCGAAGACCTACATCACAAACGGTCACCGGGCTGACGTGATCGTTCTGGTGACCAAGACCGACCCCGATGCCGGCTACGACGGCTTCACGCTGTTCCTGGTGCCGATGGACGCCCCCGGCGTGATCCGCGAGAAGCGTCTGGAGAAGCTCGGCATGCACGCCTCCGACACCGCGCTGCTGGCCTTCCAGGACGTGCGCGTGCCCGCCTCCGCCGTGCTCGGCCAGGTCGGCAAGGGCTTCTACCACATCATGTGGGAGCTTCAGGGCGAGCGACTGATCGGCGCCGCCGGCTGTGTCTCGGGCGCCCAGAAGTGCTTCGAGCGCACGATGCAATACGCGCTTGAGCGCAAGGCGTTCGGCAAGCAGATCGGCCACTTCCAGGTGATCCGGCACAAGTTCGCCGAGATGGCGACCAAGATCGAGTCGGCCCGCCAGATGGTCTACGTGACCGCGTGGCGCTTCAACAACGGCGAGTACCCGGTCAGGGAGATCTCGATGGCCAAGCTGCATGCCTCGCGGATCGCCGTGGAAGTCGCCGACGAGTGCATCCAGATCCACGGCGGCGCCGGCTACATGCGCGAGTACGGCGTCGAGCGCGTCTGGCGGGACATGCGCCTGAACCGGATCGGCGCCGGCACCGACGAGATCATGCTGGACGTGATCGGGCGCTCTTACGGGCTGTAGAAGACATCAGGCCAGGGCGCACATGCCCACTCCCCCTTTCAGCGACGAGCACGAAGAGCTGCGGACATCGATCCGCGGATTCATCGAGCGCGAGCTAACCCCGCACGCCCAGGATTGGGAGCGCGCGGAATGGTTCCCGGACGACGTGTTCCCGCAGTTGGCCGCCCAGGGTCTTCTGGGTCTGAAGTACCCGACGGCGCTCGGCGGCCAGGGCGGTGACTACCTGCACGAGGCCGTGCTGGTCGAGGAGCTCGCGCGGATCGGCTCCGGCGGGACAGCGGCCGGAATCGGCGCGCACGTGAACATCGCCACCCCGCCGATCTGGAAGTTCGGCACCGCCGACCAGAAGCAGCGCTACCTGATGCCCGCGATCAAAGGCGAGCTGATCGGGGCGCTCGGCATCACCGAGCCCGGGGCCGGCTCCGACGTGGCCTCGCTGCGCACGCGGGCGGAGCGCGTGGACGGCGGCTGGCTGATCAACGGCGAGAAGACCTACATCACAAACGGCGTGCGAGCTCACTTCATCGTTACCGCTGCCAAGACGACGGCGGACGGCGGCCACCACGGGATCTCTTTCTTCATCGTCGAGCACGGACAGGGCGTGAGCTCCAGCAAGCTGAAGAAGCTCGGCTGGGCAGCCTCGGACACCGCCACGATCTCCTTCGAGGAAGCCTTCGTGCCAGAGGATGCGCTGCTCGGCGGCGAGAACGAGGGCTTCAAGCTGATCATGGCCAACTTCCAGTGGGAGCGGCTTGCGATGTCGCTCGGCGCGGTGGGCGCGATGCAGCTGGCCTACGAGCGCACCGCCGAGTACGCCAAGCAGCGTCCGGCGTTCGGCAGGCCGCTCTCAAAGCACCAGGCAATCCGCCACAAGCTCGCCGACCTCGCCACCAGCGTCTACACCTCGCGCACCGTCACCTATGATGCGCTGCGCCGCTTCCACGAGGGCCAGGAGCCGATCGCCGAGGTGACGATGGCCAAGCTGCTGACCCAGCGCGCCTGCTTCGATCTGATGGATACCTGCCTGCAGATCCACGGTGGGCTCGGCTACATGGCCGAGCACTGGACCGAGCGCGCCGTACGCGACGCGCGCCTGGGCCCGATCGGGGGCGGCACCGACGAGATCATGCGCGAGATCCTGGGGCGGGTGCTGGGGTTCTAACGGCGCCCCGGGCGCCGCGACCAGCTTGTGCGATTCGCGGCAGCTCAGCCCAGCGCGACGATCGCGTCCATCTCGACCTGGGCGCCCTTGGGAAGGGCGGCCACGCCGACCGTCGCCCGCGCGGGCGGGTCTACGGCGAAGTAGGTGGCGTAGACCTCGTTGACCTCGCTGAAAGCGCCCATGTCGGTCACGTAGATGGTCATGCGCAGCGCCCGATCGAGCGCGGTGCCCGCGGCCGCGCAAACGGCGGCGAGATTCTCCAGACACTGGCGTGCCTGCTCGGCGGCGGTGGTGCCCACGAGCTCGCCCGTGTCCGGGTGAAGAGGGATCTGGCCGGAGCAGAAGAGCAACTCGCCGTAGCGCACCGCATGGCTGTATGGGCCGACCGCGGCAGGCGCTCCCGGAGCCTCTATCACCTCACGATCCAAGCTCATCACGACGCGCAGAATAGCGCCCACTGTCTCCAGATGCCATACCGACCGCGGACTGTGCCGACGTGACGTGACGAGGCTCGCCGCTGCCCGCTCAGCTCCCCGACGTGGACGCAAATGGCACGGCGGCGGCACCACCAGCCTCGATCTCGTGCGGATGACTCCATAGCCCGCGCTCGGCCAACAGCGGCAGCACCCCCTCCGCGAACCAGTAGGCCTCCTCGAGGTGGGGGTAGCCGGAGAGGATGAACTCGTCCAGGCCAAGCTCGTGGTACTCGACGATCCGCTCGGCCACCTGCTCGTGGCTGCCCACCAGCGCCGTGCCAGCGCCTCCGCGTACGAGCCCGACGCCCGCCCAAAGGTTGGGGTAGATCTCCAGGTCCTCGCGCCGGCCGCTGTGCAGCTCCATCATCCGTCGCTGCCCCTCCGACTCGCTGCGGTGCAGACCCGTCTGCACGCGCTCGATCGCCTCATCGTCCAGCGCATCCAGCAGACGCTGCGCCTCCGCCCACGCCGCCTCCGGCGTGTCGCGCGTGATCACGTGCATCCGAATCCCGAAACGCATGCGGCGACCCTGCTCCTCGGCAAGGCTGCGGATCCACCCAAGCTTCGCGGCGACCTGCTCAGGCGGCTCCCCCCACGTCAGGTAGACGTCCGCGTGCTTGGCAGCGACCGTGCCGGCGGCAGGCGAGGAGCCGCCGAAGTAGATCGTGGGAATCGGATCGGGCAGCCGCTCCAGGCGCGCACCCTCCACGGCCAGGTGCTCGCCCTGGAAGTCCACGGTCTCCCCCTCCCACAGACGCCGCGTGATCGTCAGGAACTCGTCCGCGCGGGCGTATCGGTCGTCCTTGCCCAGGAAGTCGCCGTAGGCGCGCTGCTCGTGCGGCTCTCCGCCGATCACCACGTTGAGCAGCAGCCGCCCGCGGGAATGGCGCTGAAAGCTCGCGGCCATCTGCGCGGCGAGCGTCGGCGAGACGAGCCCCGGCCGGAAGGCGACGAGGAACTTCAGGCGCTCGCTGGCCTCGCTGAGCATCGCGGTGGTGATCCAGGCGTCCTCGCACCATGCGCCGGTGGGCGTGAGCGCCCCCTCGAAGCCGAGCTGCTCGGCGGAGCGCGCGATCTGGCCCATGTAGGGAAGGTGCGCCGCGCGCCCGCCGGCGGCGACGCCCGCGGCCAGGCCGTGGCCACCCTCGATGATGTAGCGGCTGTCGCCGTAGGTGGGGAGAAACCAGTGGAAGTTCAGCGGTGTCATTGGATCCTCACAGCTGCCCGTGGCGCGGGGGGAGCGTGCCACTCAGCGTGTAGCGACCGATGTGCTGGATCTTCCAGCGCACCGGGTCGTGCAGCGTGTGCGTGCGCGCGTTTCGCCAATGACGGTTGAGGTTGTCCCGGTCGAGCGCGGAACGTGTGCCGCAAAGCTCAAACAGCGCGCTGCCGGTCTCAACCGAGACCCTGTCGGCGAACGCCTTCGCACTGGCCACGGCGATCGAGGCCGCTCCGGCGCTCTGCTCGTCCAGCTGCGCAGTGGCGCGGTCGATCTGATCGGCGGCGTCCGCCAGCAGCGTCTCGGCGGCTCTGACCTGGATCGCAAGCTCGCCGAAGCGCTGAATCACGAGCGGATCATCGGCGGCGTGCTCGACGCCCGCCTCCCACCAGGGGCGGCTGCGCTCGCGGACGAACTCGGCTGCCTCCTGCAGCGCACCTCTGGCGATGCCCACGTCGATCGCGGCGTGCAGCAGCTGCGCCGTGGCGCCAAAGGTCTGCGGGCCCTCGAAGAGCCGGTGATAGGACAGGACCTGGTCGGCTGGGACGCTGACGCCGTCCAGCCTCACCTGACCGCTCGCGGTCGTGCGTTGGCCCATGCCATCCCAGTCGTCGATCACTTCCACGCCGTAGGCGTCAGCGGCGACGAAGGCCGCATAGAGCCGATCGTCGGATCCCCGCGCAAGCACGGTGATCCAGTCGGCGAACAGCGCTCCGGTGCAGTAGTGCTTGATCCCGTCGAGCAGGAAGGAGCCATCCTCCAGCGGAATCAGCTGCGTGCTTATGTCCAGCACGTGACGGCGCCCCATCTCGGCCTGGGCGTTGCCGAGCCGGCGACCGTCGAGGATCTCGCCGAAGAAGCGCTCGCGCTGGCGCTCGCTGCCGAGCTCTCGCAGCAGGTTGACGTAGACGAAATGGCTCTGCGGGATCTGTGCGACGTTGGGGTCTGCGGCCGCAAGGATTCTGAAGACCTCGGCCAGCGTCGCGCTTGAGACCTCTGCGCCACCGAACTCGCGCGGCACCGTGATGCCGAGCAGGCCGCTCGCGGAGAGGGCGTCGATCTCATCGCGCGGCAGACGCCGATCGAGGTCTCTGGCCGCGGCGTCGACGGCCAGATCGGGCGCCAGGCCGCGGGCGACCTCCAGGGCCTGCAGGTCGGAGGAGATGACGAGCGTGGTCGCGCTCATGAATGCACCACCTCCACTTCCGAGCCGCCGACCTGAACGCCGCGCAGATGCTTGCGGCGAATCTCCGCAGCGGGATGGCGGTCGTTTAGGCGCGGCCCAGAGGCGCCGTCTGTCAGCTTCTCGCGCAGGGTGCCGGGCGTGTACTCGCGCTGCTGCAGGCCGCGCTGCTGCAGCACCGGCGTCACCCCCTCGATGAAGTCCTCGAAGGAGCCGGGGGTCGTGTAGTAGGAGACGTTGATGCCGTCCACCCCCGCGTCGGCCCACCGCTGCAGCTGATCGGCGATCTGCTCTGGCGTGCCCACGATCCGCATCGCCGAGCGGTACATCAGCAGGTCGCCGAAGGTCCAGGTCTTGTCCTCGCTGGTCTCGATCATGCCCTTGACGATCCCCTGGGTGTTGTAGCGCTCGAGCTCGCCAATGGGGGTGTCGAGGTCGATCTCGGCGAGGTCGACGCCCATCCCGCCGCCCAGGTGGGCGGCATAGCCGCGCGCGCTCGCCGTCTCTTCCAGCTCACGCGCCTTGGCCCATGCCTCCTGCTCGGTTCCGCCGACCACGAAGGAGAGACCCTGGAAGAAGAGCAGATCCTCGGGGTCACGGCCGGCGCGCAGCGCGCGGGCGCGCACGTCCTCGATGTTCGTCCTGGCCGCCTCCGGGGAGCGCGCGATGATGAAGATCGCCTCCGCATTGCGCGCGGCGAAGTTGCGGCCTTGCTCGGAGCTGCCCGCCTGGAAGAGCACCGGCGTGCGCTGGGGCGAGGGCTCGGAGAGGTGCGGGCCGACCACGTCATAGAACTCGCCGACGTGGTCGATGTCATGGATCCGCCCCGGATCGGCGTAGATGCCGCGCTCCAGGTCGCGCACCACGGCGTCGTCCTCCCAGCTGCCCTCCAGCAGCTTGTAGAGCACGGTGACGTACTCCTGCGCACGTCGGTAGCGGTCCTCGTGCACCGGCAGGCCGCCGTAGCCAAGGTTGCGGGCCGCATTCTCCAGATAGGAGGTGACGATGTTCCACGCCACCCTGCCGTTCGTGAGGTGGTCGAGCGTGGAGACTCGCCGCGCGAAGTTGAACGGGTGCTCCTGCAGCACCGAGTGCGTGAAGGCGAACCCGAGATCGCTAGTCGCGTACGCCATCGCGGGAATCAGCAGCGAAGGGTCGTTGAGCGGGATCTGCAGGCCCTCCTCCACTGCCGCGTCGCGCGAGCCGCCGTAGCTGTCGTAGGTGCCGATCACGTCGGCGAGAAAGAGCGCGTCGAACTTGCCACGCTCCAGCAGCTGCGCCAGCTCCACCCACGGCTGCAGGCCGGCGTACTCCATCTGGCGTGTGTCCTGCCGCACCCATTGACCGTGGTGAATGTGTGAGACGCAGTTCATCGTGAAGGCGTTGAAGCGAAGACGGCGATCAGGCATGAAGGGCTCTCTTGTCGTGTTTTGTCATGTGTGCGTGCACTCGGCTCACGCCACCTGCACGGCCCGCGCCCGCCGCGCGCCAAGGCTCCGCCGCGACTCGGGCGTCAGGGCCAGGACGTCCGTCGTGGGCCGCTCGAGCGTCGGAAGCGAGGCGACCAGCCGCTGCGTGTAGGGATGCCTTGGGCGCGTGAGCACCTCCTCGGAGAAGCCGTGCTCGACCACCCGCCCCTCGCTCATCACCAGCACGCGATCGCTGATGTGGTGGATCACGCCGAGGTCGTGGGAGATGAACAGGTAGCTGACTCCCAGCTCGGCCTGCAGGTCAGCGAGCAGGTCGAGCACCTGGGCCTGAATCGAGACGTCCAGCGCGGAGACTGGCTCGTCGCAGACGATCGCCCGCGGCGCCGGCCCGAGCGCCCGCGCGATCGCGACGCGCTGGCGCTGGCCGCCGGAGAGCTGGAGCGGCCGGCGGGTGAGGTGCTCCTCCTGCAGCCCCACCAGCTCCAACAGCTCGAGCACTCTCTTCTTGCGTGCCGCAGCGGAGGGATGCTCGGTCGGCGAAAGCGAATCGAGCAGCACCTGCCCGACGCTCCAGCGCGGGTCGAAGGAGCTCAGCGGGTCCTGGTAGACGACGGTGATCTGGCGACGACGCTCGCGGCGCTGCTTCTCGGGGATGCCGCTCCACGGCTGCCCGGCAAGCCGCACCGCCCCCTCGTCGGGCTCGGCAAGGGCGAGCGCCAGGCGCGCTGTGGTGGTCTTGCCGGACCCCGACTCGCCGACGATGCCAAGCGTCTCCCCCTGCCCCAGCGTGAAGGAGACCTCGTCCACGACCGTGCGGTGCACCCCATCAGGGCCACGGAACCGCTTGATCAGGCCCTCGGCCTCGAGCACCGGGCCGCCTGCCGTCTCTCGACGGGGCGGGAGGCCCAGCGCCACCCGCCGCGGCGCCGGCGAGAGGCGCGCGCCGCGTGACTCGGCGGATGGGATCGCCTCGATCAGCGCCTTCGTGTACTCGTGCCTTGGCGCCGCGAACAGCTCGCTCGCGCGCCCGTACTCGAGGATCCGCCCGTCGTTCATCACCGCGACCGTGTCAGCCAGGCGCGAGACGACCGCGAGGTCGTGGCTGATCAGGATCAGCGCCTTGCCGCGTCGCTTGGTCGCCTCGAGCTGATCGAGCACCTGAGCCTGGATCGTCACGTCGAGCGCGGTCGTGGGCTCGTCGGCGATCACGAGGGACGGATCCAGCGCGAGCGCGGAGGCGATCAGCGCGCGCTGGCGCAGCCCTCCGGAGAGCTCACCGGGCCGCTGTCTGGCTTGCACCTCGGGCTCCGGGACGCCGACCATCTCCAGCAGCTCCACCGCGCGCTGCCGGCGTGTCCGCGAGGTGCCCCACCTGTGCAGGCGCAGCGCCTCCTCGATCTCCTTGCCGACCGGACGCAGCTGGTCGAGCGAGACCAGCGCGTCCTGCAGGATGAAGCCGACCTGGCTGCCGCGGATCCCGCGCCATTGACGATCGCGCAGGCCTATCAGGCTGCGGCCGCCGAGCTCAAGCCGATCGGCCTGCACGTGGCTGCGGCCGCCGGTCAGCCCCACGAGCGTGCGCGCCGTCACGCTCTTGCCCGACCCCGACTCGCCCACGATCGCAAGGCATCTACCGGCTGACAGCGAGAAGGAGACGCCCTTGACGACAGGGCGCGCATGCCGGCCCTCGCCAAAGCCAACGTTCAGGTTCTCGACACGCAGCAGCTCACGCGTGCCATCCGGCTCTTGATCGAATCTCATCGGGCAAGTCCTCCTTCGAGCTTTTGCTGGATGCTGCGGCCAATCGTCGTAAGGGAGAGCGCGAACAGGACGATCGCGAGCCCCGGCATCACCTCCAGCCACCAGGCCTGGGTGACGAAGTTGCGTCCCGCGTTGAGCAGCGCGCCCCACTCCGGCGAGGGTGGCGCCACGCCGAGGCCGAGGAAGGCCAGGCCGGAGGCCCAGACGATCGACTGCCCCACCCCGAGGGTGAAGATCACAACCAGCGGGCGCATCGCGTTGGGGAAGATGTGGCGGCGCACGATCCGGCGGTGCCGATGGCCGAGCGCCCGTCCCGCCTCCACGTAGCCTGAGCCGCGCACCGCAAGCACCTGGCCGCGGATCATCCGCGCATAGCCCGGCGCGGTCCCAATCCCGACCGCGATGATCTCTGTGGTGATGCTGGGACCGAAGACGGCGACGAACAGCAGCCCCAGCAGCAGCACCGGGAAGGAGAACATCACCTCGATCCCGCGGCTGATCGCGCCGTCCAGAATGCCACCGCTGAGCCCCGCGGTGACCCCGAGCACGATCGAGATCGTGATGCTCACGCCGGTCGCGCCGAGGCCGATGAGCAGCGACTCACGGGCTCCGTAGACGACGCGCGAGTAGAGGTCGCGGCCGGACTCGTCGGTTCCGAAGATGTGGTGGATCGAGGGAGCGCGCAGCGTGCTGGCGAGGTCAACCGCGTATGGACTGCGGCTGGCCAGCAGCGAGGGGGCGATCACGGCAAGCAGGAAGAACGCGATCACGAAGCTGGCGAGCGCCACACCCGGGCGCAGCTCCCGCAGCCAGCGCGGCAGCGAGATGGGCCTGCCGGCAAGCGGAGGTGCCGCGGACGGGGCCGAGAAGACGCTGCTCATGCTCCACTCAGCCTTGGGTCGATCGCCACGTAGGCGACGTCTACGAGCAGGTTGGCCAGCACGTAGACGACTGCGACCAGCATCACGACCCCGGAAACGAGCGGCACGTCGCGCGATTCGGCCGCCGTGACCAGCATGTTGCCGATGCCGGGACGGGCGAACACCGACTCGACGATCACGGCTGCCGATATCAGCGCGCCCAACGCCCAGCCCGAAAGCGTGACCGCGGGCAGCACGGCGTGGCGCAGGACGTGCCGCAGGCGCACCCCCAGATCGCCCATCCCGCGGGCGCGCGCAGAGGTGATGAACGGCTGGTCGAGCACCTTCTCGAACTCGTCGCGCGTGACCTGCCCGATGAAGCCCGCGAGCGGGATACCGAGCGTCAGCGCCGGCAGCACGAGGCCAGCCAAGCTGGTCCCGCCCTGCACGGGGAAGACCTTCAGGTCGATCGCGAAGACCACCAGCAGGATCACGCCGAGCCAGTAGTAGGGCAGTCCCGCCGTGACGATCTCAAATCCCGACCCAAGGGCCGAGACGAAGCGGCCGCGCTTTGCGGTGGCAATCGTGAGCGCGAGTGCAATCACCCACGCGAACGCCAGCGCGGCGCCGGTCAGAACGAGCGTCGGGCCAACCTCGCGCGAGATGATCGTGAGCACCGGCTGATGCTGGGTGTAGGAGGTGCCGAAGTTCCCGTGCGCCAAGCCGCCGATGTAGTCGAGGTACTGGACGATCAGCGGCTTATTGAAGCCGTACTCCTTTTCCACCGGCAGCAGCTGCGCCTTGCTGTAGCTCTGCTGCTGCCCGCTGGCCTCATTGAGCAGCAGCGTCGCGCGGCTGCCCGGCAGCAGCGCCTGCACGAAGAACACGAACGTCGCGGCCGCCCACAGCACGGCGAGCGCGCCGAGCAGCCTCGCTCCCACGCGTCGGGCGATGCGCAGCGAGCGACGCGGCGTCCCGGCGACCGGGGGGCGCGAAGGAGAGGGGCCCTTCGCGCTCCCCGGAGCGGCCGCGACCTCAGCGGGTGTCGGTGTGCTCACGCTCATTTGCTGAAGTAAGCGTCGGAGAACACCGGCTCGCCCTGCGAGGCCTCGATCCAGACGTCGTGAAGGCTCTTCACCCAGGCCAGCGATGTGGTCTGGGTGTAGACGCCCACGACGGCCGCCTTTTGTACGACTATCTGCTGAGCCTTGTCGTAGTCGGCCTGCTGGGTCGCCGGGTCGGAGGCGGAGTTGGCCGCTTCAATCAGGCTCACGACTTCGGGGTTGTCGTAGAAGGAGGCGTTATTGGGGTTGGGCGCCGTCTTTGAATCCCACGGCCGCCAGACGATCAGCAGCACGCCCGGCGTCGGGCTCGTCCAGTAACCGATCGTGGCGTCGTAGGAGGTCGGCGTGGAATAGGTGCCGCTGAAAAGCTGTGAGAGCGTCGCGGGCACGAGCGTCACATCGAAGCCGGCCGCCTTCCACTGCTGCTGGAGGTCCTGCAGCACGGTGGCGCCTTCGTCGGTGATGATCGAGCCGGCGCCATAGACCAGCTTCACTTCCAGCACCTTGCCGTCCTTGGTGCGATACCCGGCCGCGTTGCGGGCGCTCCAGCCCGCCTGATCGAGCAGTGCATTCGCCTTGCTCGGGTCATAGGCGTAGGCGTCGGCCAGAGTCGCGTCATAGTCGGGCGTCGACTGGCTGAGCGCCCCGTTGCCGTTGAACGGCACCTCGCCGTCGAATGCGCTCTGCACCGCCGCCGGCCGATTGGCCGCGTACGCGAACGCTTCGCGCACCTGCTGGTCGGTGAAAACGCCGTGAGTGGTGTTCAGATCCAGCGTCTGCGGACGTCCAGGCGTGATGTACTGGGCCACGTTGTACTGCTCCTTGGCTGCGTCCCAGTCGGCAGTCGGAACGTCGTAGATCACATTGGACTGGCCGCTGGTGAGCGACCCGTAACGCGTCGTCGGGTTGGCGACGAAGCTCCAGACCAGCTTGTCCACATACGCGGGGCCCTGGTGCAGCGCGTTGGCCGGCGCCGAGTCGTAGTTCGGGTTGCGGACGAATTCGATGTCCTGCCCGTGGTTCCATTTCTGGATGATGAACGGGCCGCTGCCGATCGGATCGTCGCACGTCGCGGCCGCACCGCGGGCGAGCCCCTTCGGAGAGAGAATGCCGTCATAGCCCTGTGAGAGCGTGGAGAGCAGCGGCGCGTATGGCTTGTTGAGGCTCACCTGCACAGTCAGATCACTCAACGCCTGCGCCGACTTGAAGTAGGGCACGATGAAGGCGTTGACGTCACCGTTGGCGGTCTTCGGGTTAGTCCAGGTGTCGAAGTTGTCGACCACCGCCTGCGCGTTCAGCGGCGTGCCGTCGGTGAACTTCACGCCTGGCTTGAGGTGAAAGGTGTAAACGAGTCGATTGTTAGAGATCGACCATGAGGTGGCCAGCCACGGCACGATCTTGCCCCCGGTCTCCTGCGAGACCAGCGAGTCGGCGTACTGGCGCTCGATGAAGGCCTCCTGCACCCAGCCTCCGGTCAGGCACGGGGTTTCCTGCTCGTGCGCGTAATAGATCGTGCCGCCCTGCGTCGGCGTGGAGTCCGTGGCCGCAACCTGGCTGCCGCTCACGCCGGCGGAGGAGCCGCCGCCTGAGCTCGAGGAGCCGCCGCAGGCGGCCACCGCCACCGCGGCTATCGCCATCGTGGCGGCCAGGCCGGCGCGCACGCCGCCGCGCATCCGGCGAGCGGGACGGGGATCGTGGCTTACAGCGCCCTGCGAGCGAGCGGTGATGGCCATCTTCGAGCTCTCGTGGTTCATGAGTGAGGTGCCTTGGGTCGGTGACTGGGGTCGTGGCGCAGGTCGGTGCGAAGCGGCAGACGACCGCGACCCGTGGCAAACTAGCCTATGTGGATCAGATTTGTCGGCATTCCCAAGGATCCTTACCCGAACAGGGAATCGCCACCACCCGAGCCGTCCAACCGAGCGTGCCGGACAATTTGGACCTCTTTAGTATAGAATCTCGCCATGCTCACCTCTCCCGCCTCCCTCCCGCTCCCCGATCGGTCCGTGGACGTTCTGATCTGCGGCACCCACGCCCCCACCCGTATCGGCATCGGCGTGCTGCTCAAGCGCGAGCCGTGGGTGGGCCGCTGCCTGCTCGTCAGCGAGCACAGCAAGTCGGTCGATCTTGCCCGCCGCCGCAGGCCGAAGGTCGCGATCCTCGACATCTCCGACGCGACACCCTTCGCGCCCGCCATGACCAGGGCGCTGCGAGATGCCTCGCCGCCGACCCAGGTCGTGCTCACCTCACGCTGCGAGCGCTCGGCGCTGATGCCGGCCGCCCACGGCGCCGACGCCTTCGTGCCGCCCGGCGCCTCCGGCGAGGCGATCGTAGAGACAGTGCGCTCGGCGGCACTGTGCCAAGCCGGCGCGGCGCTCACAGAGCAGGCCCCCGCGCCGCATGGTCTGACCGCCCGCGAGCACGAGGTGATGCTGCTGCTCTGCACAGGCGCCACCAACCAGGAGATCGCGGCCGAGATGCACCTCAGCGCCGAGAGCATCAAGAAGCACGCGACCGCGCTCTATCGCAAGCTCGGCGTGCGCAACCGCACCGAGGCCACCCAGCGCGCGGCGGCACTGCTCGGAATCGCCGCCTGATGTCCCCAATCGGGTACTTCTGCACACCAATCGCCTGTGAATAAGTGAATTTGTGCAAAAGATGGGTGCGGCCATCGCCATCTCAAAGCTTCTCCGATCATGAGCGCCACCGACATCTCCCACAAGCATGAGACGCGCTCCGCGCTGACGGCGCTCCGACCGCAGCGTCAGGAGGGCACGCTGCGAGTGCTACCTGACCTCTCGCCCGGAGGCGCCTCCCAGGCGGACGGCGTCACTGGCCGCGAGCTGCGCGCAGCGATCGGCAGCTTCGCCACCGGCGTGACGGTCGTGACCTCCACCTCACCCGCCGGGATGCCACTCGGCAGCACGGCCAATGCCGTCTCATCGGTTTCGCTGGACCCGCCGCTCGTGCTCGTCTGCCTGCGCAACGAGTCCGAGACGCTGGCGGCGCTACTCGGGCACGGGCACTTCGCGGTCAACGTGCTCCACCAGGATCAGATCGAGCACGCACAGACATTCGCGAAGCCCACGACGGGCGAGATCTGGGATGGCGTGGGGCACCGCGTCAGCGCTCACCAGCTGCCGCTGCTGGAAGGGTCGCTCGCGACGCTCCAGTGCAGGCTCCACGACGTCGCAGACGGAGGCGACCACAAGATCGTGATCGGGCGCGTGCTGGAGGTAGAGCACCCTGAAGCCCACCAGGATCCACTCCTCTTCTATCGCGGCGCCTTCGCACAGCTCGACCAGCCGGAGGAGGATCAGGCGACAGCGGTGGGCGCCACCGCAGAAGACGTCTTCCTCCCGACGGCAGATGGCGACCTGCGGCTGGTGCCCGTCGAGCACGGGGAGGGCAGCCCGCTCACGAGCGTGATCGCCCTAGTCGGCCAGCCCCAGGACTCCACGGGCGCGCTCGTCTACCTGCACGCAGCCTGCATCTTCGGCGACGCGCTCGGACACCTGCACTGCCGGCGGCGCGCCTCCCTGCAGGCCGCGATGAGGCGCATCCGAGCCGCCCGCAGCGGTGTGCTCGTCTATCACCGCGATGACTCCTCGCCGTTTGCGGGGTGCTGCGCCGGAATGCCGGAGCTGCAAGCCCCCGAGCTGCCCGACACAGCGAAGCCACTCGGCGCCCTGCGCGACGCACTGGATCGCCTGCGCCTCAGCGGCGTCCTGCTGCTACGGCCAGAGCACGCCGAGGGAGGGCTCAACCCCCTCGCACTGGGCCTCGACGTCGCAGCCGTGGAGCCGATCGTCCACCTTCACGAGCAGGCCGGCGGCTGATGGCACCACCTCGGCTCGTCGCGGTGCTCGGCAGCGTGACGCCTCCAGGTCGGCTGCGCCTGGCGTTGGAGCAGGCGCTGGCGCGCGCACAGGAGCGTGCACTGCTGGCCCCGCGTCTGCTCGACCTCGCCGAGGTGAAGATCTCCTTCGCCGACGGGCGCGCCCCCCAAGACCTCGACGACGACACAGCGAGCGCGATCGAGCTGCTGCGGCAGGCGGATGCGGTTCTGCTGGCCACGCCCGTCTACCGCGGATCGCTGACGGGAGCGCTGAAGAACCTGCTCGACCATGTCCCAGTCCAGGCGCTGCGCCAGAAGCCCACGGCGATCGTCGCGATGGGCGCAAGCACGCACCACTTCCTCGGCGCCGAACGTCACCTGCGCGACGTGCTCGCATTCTTCGGTGCGACGCTCACCCCCACGGCGGCATATCTCAGCAGCGCCGACTTTCTGGACGGGCAGCCCACCGACGGTGCAGCCGTCCAGCTCGACGAGCTGATCGCAGGCCTGGCTGCGATGGCGAGCGCGCTCGCTCGCGAGCCGGACATCGCGCTGGGACCGGCACCGCTTGCGGCAAGGCACGCCTGATCGGCGTGGAGGCGCTGCCGCTCAGCGGGTGACCCAGGAGTCGCGCTTGTCTGCGAGCATGTCGATCTCGGCAGGAAGGTGGCCCTCGGCGATGTCTGCGATCGTGACGGTCTCCAGCACCGAGCGGACATTGGTCCGCAGCGCCACCCAGACCCGCTGCAGCGGCGCCGTGCTGCCGGCGTAGCTGACCTTCTCCGGCGGCTTGCCGCGCACGTTGGCCAGCGGGCCATCGACCGCGCGCAGCACATCGGCGATCGAGATCTCCGCCGCGGGCCGTGCCAATTCATGGCCGCCGTCTGGCCCACGCTGGCTGGAGATCAGGCCTGCCAGACGCAGGTCATGCAGGATCTTCACCAGGAACGCCGGCGGAATCCCCTGACGCTCGGCGATTTCTTCGGCTTTCACGGGAAGCCGCGGGGAGACGGCCAGCTCCACTGCGGCACGCACCGCGTAATCAGCCTTCGCCGAAACCCTCATGTCCGCATTCTCCCTGAAGACGACGGTCCCCGCCCGGACTGCGGGCATGCTCTGAGCGTGATGCTCAACGCCGTTCTCATAGTAGCCATTCCCGACCCAAAGTGTCGAGTTTAATCCGATACTCAGGACGCTTCGCGCGCGGTGGCGCTCATGCGCCGGCGTCTGCGCGGCCGCCCAGATCCGTCTGAGCGATACCTGCTGTCTGCGCGGCGAAGTGCTTGCTGAGCATCGTGACCTGGCCCTGGTAGTTGGAGCCGAGATCCTCGCCATAGAGCACGTCGGGCTCGGCCGCCATCTGCTCGAAGGCAAGCTTGCACACCGGCTGGCGGTGCTCGACCATGAAGGGCACGTCCCTGGCCCTGACCTCTAGCGCCGCCCTGCTGCCATGGGTCTCGCGGCGGCGGGAGTAGCCGAAGCCGGGGTCGAAGAAGCCCGCGTAGTGGGTGCGAAGCTCTCCCGCGGTGGGGTCATAAGCCATCATCTCGGCCGCGTACGGCGGCGGGATGCTCACGCCCTCTGCCGAAAGCAGCAGGTAGAAGACCTCGGGCTCCAGAACAATCTTGCCCCCGGCCTCAGGGTGAACGGGGTCCCAGTAGTCCTGCCATTTCAGAGCGCCGATGCGTGTAAGGTCGACAGGCAGGCTGTTGCGCTTGGCGCGGTAGCCGACGATGCTCTCGCTGTGGCCGCTGATGTCTAGGCTCAAAAACAGGCCGCCGGCGAGCGAGAGCTCGGTGGCCCGCAGCGGGTGGGAGTCGAGGTAGAGAAGCGGAAACTCCTCGTGGACGCGGAGCAGTTCCTCGTCGCTCAGGCGTGCCTCGCCTGAGAGCAGCCTCACCTGGTTGAGCGCGATCCCGGTCTTGACTCTGATCGCAAATGAGCGCGGCACGACCTCCAGATAGAGCTTGCCCTCGTAGCCCGGGGTGATCTCGTCGAAGCGGTGGTGACGGTCGGTGATCACGCGCGTAAAGACGTCCAGGCGCCCAGTCGAGCTCTTCGGGTTGGCCTTCGCCCGCAGCGCGGGAGGCAGATGCAGCTCCTCGATCAACGGCACCAGATAAGGACGGTCGCGCTCGAGCGTCGCGCCATCACGCAGGTCGATCGTGTCGAAGGCGAGATCCTGGATCTTCTCCTCAACGCTTGAGCGGCTGTCCGGCAGGAAGCTGCATCGCAGCGCCCAGGCCCGCTCGCCCAGCCGCAGGTCGATGCTCGCTGGCTGAATCGACTGGGCCGGAATGCGCCAATCCCCCGCTGTGACCCATTCGCGCTGCACCGCCTCGCGCAACCGCTGCGCCGGCAGCACGCCCAGCCGCTGTTCGCCAACCTCTTCGCCGGCGCCCGCGAGCGCCGCCGGCTGAGAGCCCATTGTCGTGTCGACCATCGAAGCACGCAGTCTACGCCCCACCTGAGACGGCGGCGGGAGCGGCCCAAAGCTCTCAAAGGGTGTCCAGGACGGCGCCTAAGGCTAAATGCGGGCGCGGGTAGGCCGATGCGAATGGCATGAGGCGCATCCTCAGATCCCTCGCAGCGATCCTCACCCTGGCCGCCGCGATGCTCGCGCTCAGCGCCACGATTGCCACCGCCGGCCAGACGCAGGCCACCCCGCGCGCCACCGCGGCGCTTCACGTAGCAGCCCACAGAGCGCGCAAGCACCACCGCCACCGCCACCGCCACCATCGCAGGCATCACAGTCACGGGGCTCACAAGCGCAGCCACACCGGCGCGGCACGGCGCCGCGCCGCGCGCGCCGCCTTGCAGTGTGACGGCGCCGACCTGATCCCGAGCCAGGAAAACCTCGCCGTGGTCCGCAGCGCCACGGTCTGCCTGGTCAACAGGGAACGCGCCGCCCACGGCGAGCGGCCGCTGATCGTCAACGGAAGATTGAACCGCGCCGCCCAAGGCCACACCGAAGAAATGATCACCCAGGACTACTTCAGCCACTACAGTCCGGCAGGAGACACTCCCGGGAGCAGGATCAGAGCGGCGGGCTACATCTACAGCTCCGACCTCGGATATGAAATCGGCGAGAACATCGCCTGGGGCACGCGCTACCTCTCGACTCCCAGGGCGATCGTGGAAGCCTGGATGGCCTCGCCCGCGCATCGCGAAAACATCCTCGACGCCCGCTATCGCGAAACCGGGATGGGCGTGGTGGCCGCAGTGCCCGCGTCCGACGGCCATGGCCAGCCGGGCGCGACCTACACGCAGGACTTCGGCGTTCTGATCAAGGGCTGAAAAACCCGCACAGGGCAGCGCCGACCGGCAGCCGCCGCGCCGCGCCGTCCCTATAACCTCCGCGCTCACACCACGAACGAGGAGAAGACAGAACATGGGAGTACTCGAGGGCAAGTCCGCCATCGTCACGGGCTCGGCGCGCGGGATCGGCCGCGCGACGGCCGAGCTGCTCGTCTCACAGGGCGCGCAGGTCCTGATCAACGACCTTGACGCCGACATCGCCCAGCAGGCATCGGATGAGATCGACGGACAGACGGCGGTCTTCGCCGGGGACCTGACCGTAGGCGACACCCCGGACAAGCTCGTCCAGGCCGCGGTTGACGCCTTCGGCAAGATCGACATCATCGTCAACAACGCCGGCTACACGATCGACGCGCCGATCCACAAGATGACCGACGAGCAGTTCCAGGCGATGCTTGACATCCACACCGTCGTGCCCTTCAGGATCATCCGCGCGGCGGCACCATACCTGCGCGAGCCGGCAAAGAAAGAGCGCGAGGAAGGCAAGGAGGTCTTCCGCAAGATCGTCAACGTCTCCTCCACCTCCGGCACGCTCGGCAACGCCGGCCAGGCCAACTACTCCTCCGCCAAGGCCGGCGTCGTGGGCCTGACCAAGACCTTGGCCAAGGAGTGGGGCCAGTTCAAGATCAACGTCAACGCGGTCGCCTTCGGCTTCATCGACACGCGCCTGACCCAGGCCAAGGTGGAGGGCAACGAGATGGAGATCCACGGCGAGAAGGTGCAGCTCGGCATCCCCGAGCAGCTGCGCCAGATGGCCTCAATGCTGATCCCGCTCGGGCGCCCGGCCACGCCGGAGGAGGCAGCCGGCGGCGTATTCTTCCTGTGCTCGCCCTGGAGTAACTACGTCCACGGCCAGACGCTGCACATCACCGGCGGGCTGTTCGGAGGGATGACGGGCTGAGGACGATGCGAGGCTGGCTGAGCGGCCCGGCCCGGGCTGCTCAGCCTTCGTGCTGTGCGTCGGCGCCGGGCGGCTGGAGCGGCTCTGCCGGCTCTCCCCTGACTTCCATCGGAGCGTAGGCGACAGGTTCCAAATCGCGCCGCCCGCCGCCTCGCAGCTCGAAATATAGGACCGCGGCAGCGAGCGCCGAGATCGGCGCCGTCAGCACGCCGACGACCACTCTCACCACAAGGCCGACGCTGCTGCCCGCGCTTTCAGCAAAGGCATCGAGCAGCCCGCTCACGACGACGACCCCAAGCACGAGCACGATGATCACGCCGAACACCTGCCAGGCGTTGCCGCGTACGAGCGCGCGGCTGCGACCCAGCGCGCGCAGGCCGCCGGGATGCTCGATCACCACGACCGGAGCGACGACCGACCAGATCGTCATCAGGATCAGACCCGGGATCAGGATCAACACGAACCCGATCGCCTCGAGCACGCCTGCAACGATCCCTACGAGGATCAGTTCGCCGAGCACGGGGGTGACTGCTCGCAGCAGCGCTGTCGCACTCGCGTCGCGTCGCCCGTCTTGGACGTCGGCGACCAGCTCGACGACCATGCCCGTGAACAGCGTGCCCGCGATCAGATCGAGGATCAGGACGAGCAGCGAGAGGCCGGTCGATTTGGTCGCGACGATCAGATCGGTCAGGACCCCGGTGATCACAAAGACTACTGCCGCCGCGGGCATCAACACCGATGCCTGATCGACATAGACGCGGAACACCTTGCGGATCACCGCGCCCAATTCGATGGGACTGCTCACCGTCTTCCCCCTCCGGGTTGCTGGATATCCTCGCCGGCCATCGCGTCAGGACGCCACGATAGGGCTCGGCGCAGACGCCCGCTCGCTCAGGCTGTCGCGGCGCCGCTTGAGGCAGGCGCCTTTGCGCGTCGCTGCTCGCGCACGCTTTGCAGAACGCCCCTGCGCCCGTGCTCCTGAAGGCCGTCGTAGAGCGCTTTGATCTCAACGAGGATCGCGTCCGCGACCGCCTGCTGCTGCTCACGTGTGGGGTTCTCGATCCGGTCCCACTGCAGCGCGCGCCCGTACTGGACGGTGATCTTGGGGAAGCGCAGCCGCTTCCAGTTGCGGATGTGCGAGGAGCCGTGGATCGCGATCGGCACGACCGGGACTCCCATTCGCAGAGCGAGCCGACCGATGCCCGGCTTGGCCTGCTCGGCAAGTTTGCCCGACCGTGAACGGCCGCCCTCGCAGTACATCGTGATCGCACCGCTACCCGCGAGGATCGTCTCTGCGGTGATGAAGGTCTCCTCATCTCGTGCGCCGCGCCGCACCGGGAAGACGCCGCCGTGGGTGTAGATGAACTGCATCGGCCTTTTGAAGAGCTGTGACTTGGCCATGAAGCGCACCTTGCGGCGGATGTAGCAGCCCATCAGGAAGTGGTCCATGAAGGAGAAGTGGTTGGGCGCGAGGATCACGGCGCCGCGCCCGGGCACGTGCTCGCTGGAGATCGAGCGCACCCGCAGCAGCGTGTAGGCATATAGCGAGGTGATCAGGCGCGTGAACTCGTAGGCCCAGTCTGGCTGCCGGGTCCGTGCACGCTCATGGAAGCGGTCGAAATACTCCTTGGGCCGCGGGTCGGTGTAGACCTGCGCCTTCATTGAGGCTAGGTCAGGCATGCGACCTGGGCGATCGGCGCAGGCCACCGACGGCGGCTGCAGGCGCAAGGTGGCGGAAATGAGCTCTCACGTGATGCTTCTACGTCTCTGCGCCGGGTAGGTTACGCGCGCTGCGCGTTCAGCATCCTCCACGCCCTCGCTGCGTGTTCGCGCAAGCGCCCGCTGCCAGCCCGCAAGCAGGCTCTGGCGCTCGTCCTCGCTCATCGACGGCTCATACCGCGCGCGCTCGCGCCAGCCGGCGCCAACATCGGAGATGCTCCACGCGCCGACCCCCACCCCCGCGAGTAGCGCTGCGCCAAGCGCGGTCGTCTCCGCGATCTCCGGCACGAGCACCGGCACGCCGAGGATGTCCGCCTGAAACTGCATCAGCCAGCGGTTGGTGGTGGCGCCGCCGTCGGCGCGCAGCTCGCGCAGTGGCTGGCCGCAGGCCCGCTCCATGGCCCGCACGGCGTCAACCGTCTGATAGGCGATCGCCTCCAGGGTCGCGCGCGCGAGATGAGCTCGGCCGGATCCCCTGGTCAGTCCGACGATCGTGCCGCGGGCGTCGGGGTCCCAGTGCGGTGAGCCAAGCCCGGTCAGAGCGGGGACGAAGTACACGCCCTCGTTGCCGGCAAGCGAGGCCGCAAGAGCCTCGCTCTCATGCGCTGCGGCAATGATGCCCAGGCCGTCGCGCAGCCATTGCACCGCGGCTCCGGTGGCAAAGATCGACGCCTCCAAAGCGTAGGAGCGAGTTTGGCCGATGCCCCAGCCGACGGTGCTGAGCAAACCGTCCACGGGATCGGGCGGGGAGAAGCCGGCGTGCAGCAAAACGAAGGAGCCGGTGCCGTAGGTGTTCTTGCCCATGCCGGGGTCCACGCATGCCTGTCCGAAGAGAGCCGCCTGCTGATCGCCGGCGATGCCGGCAAGCGGAGCGGATATGCCCGCGAGGGTGTCGCCTCGCACGGTCGCGATCGCACCGGCACTCGGGCGGATCTGCGGCAACGCCCGCCGGGGCACGCCGAAGAGATCGAGCAGCTCCTCGCTCCAGTCGCCGTCGGCGAGGTCGTAGAGCAACGTGCGTGCCGCATTGGAGGGATCGGTCACGTGCTCCCCGGTGAGCTTGAAGGCCAGCCAGGAGTCGACTGTGCCGAGCAGGGCGTGGCCGGCCTTGGCCTTCTGCGCAAGCCCCTCCACGTTCTCCAGCAGCCACTGCATCTTGGTGGCCGAGAAGTAGGGGTCGAGCACGAGGCCCGTACGCTGCCGCACGAGCGGCTGCAGGCCCTGCGCGCGCAGCTGCGCGCAGCGCTCTGAGGTCCGCCTGTCCTGCCAGACGATCGCCGAGTGCAGCGGCCGCCCAGTGGTCACGTCCCATGCGCAGACCGTCTCGCGCTGGTTGGTGATCCCGATGGCGATCACATCCTGCGCAGCGACGCCGGCATCCCGCAGCGCCTGCCCGGCAAGACCCTGGACGAGCTCCCATATCTCGTCCATGTTGTGCTCCACCCATCCCGGACGCGGAAAGCTCTGAGAGAGCTCGGCCTGCGCGCGGCCGATCGGCTCGCCACGCTCGTCGAAGACGATGCACGTGGTCGCTGTCGTGCCCTGATCGATCGCGAGGATCATTCCGCGCCCAACACTAGACCGGTCGCATGAGAACCGATTTCAAACTAGGCGGTGCGGTCGGGGTGTGCCTGGGCCAAGCTGGGCGACGCGGGGCGGTGCAGCGCGTGCTGGTGGCACGTGCAAGCCGTCACGTGGCGATCCAGCGCCGTGTACAGGTGCGCATCCGGGCGTGCCGATCTTTTTGAAACCGGTTCTAAGTCGCATAAGCTTCGCGCGCGCGGAGGAGCTTCGTGCATGACACCAACCAGGAGGCGGCCGATGGCTCACGTGGAGGCTCACATCACGGGCACGATATGGAAGATCGAATGCGCCGTCGGCGACACGATCGAGGAGGGCGACACCGTCGCGATCCTCGAGTCGATGAAGATGGAGATGCCGGTGGAGGCCGAAGACGCAGGCACGGTCGTAAAGATCCTGTGTGAAGAGGGCCAGGCCGTCAACGAGGGCGATCCTCTGGTTGAGCTGCAGTAAGAAGATCTTCTAAGGAAGCCTCGAGCATGAACGGGCTTGCACGAGCCCGTCGCGGTGGGTACGATCTAACAGAATCCAGGCCGGACTTGGAATTCTGCGAATTCTTCAAACGCGGTCTTGCGCCATGCAGAAGAGCCACAGCTCGGCGGATCTCACATACAACGTATCCAAGAGGGGGACCGAGGATGGTGAGCAGACGCCGCGCGGTTGCTGAGAAGGGCACGCGCAAACTCGCCAGCGGCAAGCGCGCGTCCGAGCAGGAGGGGATCGTGGTGCTCACGCTCTCCCCTGCCCAGGTCGAACAGGTACTGCGCTCCGCTACCGCCGATACCGAGACTGGGACAGCGGGCTTGCTGAGCGCCGATCAGCTTTCCGGCGCCAGGGAGCGGCGTTACCGCGCGCTCCTCGACGACCGCAGGCTCTCGCGCTCGCTGCTGGCGGGACTGCTGGTCCTGACCTGCTTTCCCCCGAGCGGGGAGATGGGGATAGCCGATCTGGCGCGTCGCCTGAACATGCGCACGAGCACGATCCACCGTTACGTGAGCACCCTGCTCGCGGCGGGCCTGCTCGAGCGGGACCCGGTCTCACGCCAGTACCGCCTCGCCCAGTGATCCGCTGCCGCTAGCCCTCCGGCTCGGATCTGCGGCCTTGCATCGCTGCCGCCCGGCGGCGTTGACGCTCCAGATGATCGCTGAGCTCGACACGCGTGCGGCGCACCCAGTCCAGCTGAGCCGCCAGCATGCTGGTGCGCTCGTCGCCGACCATGCGAGCCAGCAGCTCGGGCATCAGCTCCGGGTCCTCGGAAATGCGCTCCGGCGGTCGGGCCTCCAACCGCCGCTGCTCCTCCAGGCATTCGGCCTCATAGCGCTCGAGCACCTCGTCGAGTGCAGGAACGCCCCTCAGGCAAACCGAGAGCAGTCGCAGCAGCAACTCCGAGCGATGGTCGATCTCGCGCAGCCTGCGCGCCAGCCAGGTGCGATACGCACGCGCGCCCTCGCTGGTGGCGCGATAGTGGAGCTTCTGCTGGCGGCCACTGACCGTCGCCGCCTGGGCATGCGTGGGCTCGATCAAGCCGAGGCGGACGAGCCGGTCGAGCGTCGTGTAGATGTTGGACAGGCTCGCCGGCACGAAGTCGGCGAACCGCGTCAGAAAGCGCCTTCCGATCTCGTAGCCATAGCTCGGCTTCTCGATCACCAGGCCCAGCACGGCCCAATTCACGCTCGCCTGCAGCGCTCGCTCCGGATTCCAGCTTCTGCCGGCGCTGCGCATCCCTGATTTAGTTGGTTGTTGCATCGGATGCATCTCCGTTTCCACTCGCACTGATGGCCCGAATGGTCTGAAGTACACCAAACGGTCTCCGCTAATGTCGTGCGGTCGGCTCGGCGGCGCGCCAAGAGCTACCGCAGGGAGCCCGCAAGCGGCTGAGATCGAGCCGACCGCCGCTCGTCGGTTAGCCTTCGCCCGGATGGCTTCTACGGCACAGACCACCGAGCTAGCAGACGGCAAGCTGCTCCTGGACCGGCCGGCCGAGAACGTGGTCAGACTCACGATCGCCAACCCCGCCAAGCGCAACGCGCTGGACCACCCGATCCTCGACGCCATCTCCGCCACGCTCGGTCGCCTGGCCGATGAGCAGAGCGCCCGCTGCGTGCTTCTGACCGGCTCGGGAGGAATGTTCTCGGCCGGCTATGACATTGGGGAAATCCCAGACGAGGAGTTCGAGGAGCGAGCGGAGCGACTGGTCGCGCACCCCTTCACCGAAGCGATCGACGCGCTGGAGGCATTCCCGAACCCAACGCTCGCGGTGCTGCCGGGCCATACGATCGGCGGCGGCCTGGAGCTCGCGCTCGCCTGCGACCTGCGCGTGGCCAAGCAGGACATCAAGCTGGGAATGCCGCCCGCGAAGCTGGGGCTCGTCTACTCCCACACCGGCCTGCGGCGCTTCATCGACGCGATCGGCGCGACCCGCACCCGCGAGCTCTTCCTGCTCGGACGGCACATCGACGCGAGCACCGCGCTGGACTGGGGTCTGGTCAACAGGGTCGCGACCGAGGATCAGCTGGAGCCTGTGGGTCTGGCGATCGCAACTGAGATGGCCGGCAACGCCCCGCTCTCCCAGCGCGGCAACAAGCGCGTGATCGCAGAGCTGCTGGCGCAGGAGGGCAAGCTCGACCCGGAGACGGCAAGCGAGCTGATCGAGCTGCGCCGGGCCTCCTTTGCGTCTGAGGACATGCGCGAGGGCATCCGCGCGTTCGCGGAGAAGCGCACACCGCGCTGGCAGGGCCGCTGAGCTACGCGGCCGCCGTAGGCCAAGCCTTCTCAGTCGCTTGAGGGCGCGATTGGTATCTGCACGAGGATGCGCTTGCCGCCCCCCGACATGGAGCTCATGTGCAGTGATCCTCCGATCAGCTCGACGCGCGCGCGTGTCGCGACCAGGTCCGCGTGGACTTCGGCAGGTTCGGCGGCGGCGCCCACCGCGGCGTGGGCGGCGATCTCGGCGCGCGCCTCGATCATCACCTGCACCTGCTCCTGGTTTGCGTTCAGCGTCACCGACACCGATCCCGCGCCCTGCAAAGCCTCTAGCATCTCCTCGATCGCGCGGTAGGTTGCGGTCTCCACCTCTGAGGGCAGTCGTGGCGGCAGCGTCCCGAACGAGAAGTCGATGCAGCGCATCCCCCGCTCGTGGTCGGTCTCGGCGAACCGCTCTAGGGCGTTCGCAAGGCCCATCTCGTCGAGGGCGGGCGGACGCAGCGAGCCGGCGATGTGCCGCAGGTCCACGATGCACGCCTTCACCTGTTGGCGCACCTCCTCGAGCTGAGGGCGGGTCATCTTCTGGTCGACGCCGCGTTCCAGCAGCCCGACGGTGAGCAGCGCCGCGGCCATCGCCTGGGCAGCCTCGTCGTGCAGACGCTGCGCGATCCCGCGCCGCTGCTGCTCGTGGTGCTCGATCAGCTGGCTTGCGTTGCGCAGTTGGTCTCCGAGCCGCGTGCGCATGCGCTCGATCTCTTCGCGCAGCTCTCGCTGCTCGCGCTCAACCTCCATCAGCCTACGGTTCTCTGTTGCAACCGCTGCCTGCAGCGCGATCGCCTCCAGGATCAAGCGATCTTCAGGCGAGAAGCGCCGCTGCACGCCGGCGCTCACCTCGATCCAGCCCTTCGTTTGCTCACGCGAGACGACCGGCACCCGAACCGTCTCGCCGCCGGTGCTGCCGCGCTGAGCCGCGGGCGATCCGTCGAGCTCGACTCGCACTGAAGAGACCTCCACGGCTCGCTCGATGTGGTCGCTCAGCAGCGCCAGCAGATCCTCTGTCTCATCCAGACGCGCCAGATCCAAGCCCGATCGGAGCAGGCTCTCGTCTCTGACGCTGTGACTGCGCATCCGGTCGCTGAATCGCCCCGCGATGGTACCGACGGAGAGAAGGATAATCGCGCGCACCAGCAGTCCCACCCAGCTCATTTCGGTCTCCACAGTGACCATAGCGCCGATCGAGACGATCGCGGCCACCACGCCGGCACGGATGCCAAGCTCCAGAGCGAACAGCGCAATGGGGATGACATAGAGCAGGCTGAGCGCGTCGCCCCTGCCGGTGACGAACTCGCGCAGCAAGAAGATCGCGACGAACATCGCCACCGAGCTCAGCAACACCACCGAGCGCCGCTCGGGCAACCTCCTGACCGGTGCGGCCCCCGCCGCCAGCAACCTGGAGGTGGAATCGTCCCTCATCGTTGTCTCAATCACACTCATCCGTTTATAGGAACGGTCGCGGGTCGCGCGGTCGGACCTATCCGTGCCGCATGGCAGCCAAACGCAGCAAAACTACTGATCTGCTGGCCCACGACGCCCAGCGGGCAAGCCTGCGTTTTCAGGCGTGGCGACGCATCGGTAGCGGCTACGAGTGGCAGGTGCGGCTTTCCCGCACTTTCCGCATATTGGCAACTCTCCTCACGCGCTGGAGGACGTGTGATGCTCGATGCTCGCAGCACCGAGCACCGGCGGCGCCCTCGCGCGCCCGCCGTGTACTGTGAGGCAGCCCCAACGTACGTCTCGACCACGGAGGTCAGCGCAGATGCCGCCGCTCATCACCCGCGAGGAAGCTCTTCGGCTCGGCGAGCTGGAAGATCACGCCGAGATCGAAGCCCTGGTGCAGCGCGCCTGGGAAGCCCGCACGGAGCGGTTCGGCGACTCGACCGACATGTGCTCGCTGGTCAACGCGAAGTCCGGCGGCTGCGCGGAGGACTGCGGCTTCTGCGCCCAGTCGCGCTTCGCCGAGGCGCAGACGCCGATGCACGCGATGATGGACCCGCTGCAGATCCTCGAGCATGCCAAGGCGGCAGAGGCGGCCGGGGCGCATCGCTTCTGCATGGTCACCCAGGGCCAAGGGCTCTCCAAGCGCGACTTCGAGAAGATCCTGCAGGGCGCCCGCCTGGTCGCCGAGCACACCAACCTCAAGCGCTGCGCCTCGATCGGGCACATGTCGGTCGAGCGTGCCAAGGCGCTCAAGGACGCGGGCATCCAGCGGGTGCACCACAACGTGGAGACCGCGGAGAGCTACTACCCCGAGGTCTCCACGACGGTCCGCTACGAGGGGCGGGTGCGGACGATCGAAGCGGTCAAGGAGGCGGGGCTTGAGACCTGTGTCGGCGGCATCCTCAACCTCGGCGAGAGCCGCGAGCAGCGCGTGGAGATGGCCTTCCAGCTCTCTGAGATCAACCCAACGAGCGTGCCGATCAATCTGCTGATCCCCAATGCCGGCACCAAGTTCGGAGACCGCGAGACGATGGACCCATGGGAGGCCGTGAAGTGGATCGCGATCTTCAGGCTGATCCTGCCGGAGGCGCTGCTGCGCCTCTGCGGTGGGCGCATCCAGAACCTGCGTGAGCTGCAGAAGCTGGCCGTGGAGGCCGGCATCAACGGCGTGATGATGGGCAACTTCCTGACCACGCTGGGCAACACGCCAGAGGAAGACCAGGCGATGTTTCAAGAGCTCGGGCTCAACGTCGCACGCCAACCCGACAACGGCTCGATGCCGCGGCCGGACAATCGCTCCGGGTGGCTTGCCGGCAGTACGCCTGAGGCGCAGGATCGGCCGGGTGCCCCCGAGCCGGCGCCGGCCGCAGACCTGAACGTACGTCTATGGGACCCCTCGACGCAACTGCGCTTCCGGGCCAAGGGCACGGTGCCGCCGCGCCCCGACGGGGCCAGCAACGCGCCGCTCGCCCTCGCAGAGGCGGTGAGCGCTGGCGAGTCGTGAGGCCATGAGCGACCTCGGGCAACGCTTGGAAGAATTGGCGGAGCTTGGGCTCGAGCGTCGCACGCGGTTGATCGAGGGGCCGCAGGGCCCGCAGGTGCTGCTTGACGGCAGGCCCGTGGTCCTGCTCTGCTCCAACAACTACCTCGGGCTTGCAGCCCATCCGCAGGTGCGGCAGGCCGCGGCGGAGGCTGCGCTTCAGTTCGGGGTCGGCGCGGGCGCCTCGCGCCTGGTCTCGGGCACGATGAGCGTGCACAGACAGCTGGAGCAGGCTCTTGCCGAGTTCGAGGGCACTGAGGCGTGCGTGCTGTTCGGCTCGGGATACCTGGCCAACATGGGCGTGATCGGCGCACTTGCCGGCAGCGGCGACCTCGTCTTCTCAGACGCGCTCAACCACGCCTCGATCGTGGACGGCTGCCGCCTCAGCCGAGCGCAGGTGCTCGTCTACCGGCACCTGGATCTCGAGCATCTGGAGCACCTGCTGGCCCAGCATCGCGGCCGAGACGGCCGCCGCCTGATCGTCACGGACTCGGTGTTCTCGATGGATGGGGACCTCGCGCCTCTGGTCGAGCTGGTCGAGCTGGCCAGGCGCCACGGGGCAAAGCTGGTCGTGGACGAGGCGCATGCGACCGGGGCCCTGGGACCCGGTGGCCGCGGCGCGCTGGCCGCCGCCGGTCTGGAGGGCGAGCCGGATGCGATCGTCGGTACGCTCGGCAAGGCGCTCGGCTCCTATGGCGCCTATGTCTGCGCGAGCGCCGAGACGGTGCGGTACCTGGTTAACGTCGCGCGGGCGCTGATCTTCTCGACCGCTCCGCCTCCACCTGCGATAGCGGCGGCGTCCGCCGCGCTCGATCTGATGCAAAGCCGGCCAGAGCTGATCGGGGACCTGCACGTCGCTGCGGGCGCACTACGCCGGGAGCTGCGCACCCAGGGATTTGCCGCGGGCGATGGCGACATGCACATCGTGCCACTCGTGGTCCGCGACGCGCGAGCTGCGATGGCTCTGTGCGAGGCAGCGATCGAGCGGGGCGTCTTCGCTCAGGCGATCCGCCCGCCCACCGTCCCTGCGGGCAGCTCCCGCCTGCGTCTGACGGCGATGGCCACTCACACCCCGCAGCAGATGCAGAGCGCCGCTCTCGTCCTACGCGAAGCGGCAATGCAGGTGGGACTCGATCCGGCGCTGATCGGCGAGCCCGCCCTCATGTCCTTGGCCGCCTCGGCATGAGCGCACGCCCTCCCGGCCTGTTCGTCACGGGCACTGGCACCGACGTGGGCAAGACGGTCCTGAGCGCGACCTTGATCGCCGCTATGCGTGCGGCCGGCATGGAGGTGATCGCGCACAAGCCCGCGGTCAGCGGCCTGGATCAGCCGGACCTTGTGTGGCCGGCCGACCACGTGCTGCTCGGATCGCTGTGTGGGATGCCTGCCGAGCAGGTCGCGCCGCTGCGTTACGGGCCTGCCGTATCGCCGCACATGGCCGCGAGCCTTCTCGGCGAGCCGGTGGCAGACGGCACGATCCTAGCTGCCGCTCGCAGTGCCGCCGAGCTGGCAGCAAGGCGCAGCGCGACGCTCGTGGTGGAGGGCGTAGGCGGCCTGCTGGTGCCACTCACTGACACGCTGAGCGTGCGAGCGCTCGCCGCCGAGCTGGCTCTGCCGCTCTTGATCGCGGCGCGCCCCGGCCTTGGCACGATCAACCACGCTCTTCTGAGCATCGAGGCCGCGCGCGCTGCCGACCTCGACGTGCATGCCGTGGTCCTGACGCCATGGCCGGCGGATCCATCGCCGATGGAGCTGTCCAATCGTGCGACGATCGAACGGCTTGGGGAGGTCGAGGTGGCGGGGTTGCCGCTGATTGCAGGACCAGATCCAGCGCTGCTCGGAGCCGCCGCCGAGCAGCTTTCGTGGCGATCGTGGCTCGATGCCTAGCGCGTCATGGAGTCGGGCTTGCTCCCGCCTCGGTCGCCGCCACGACGGCGGCACTCACACTCGCCAAATCCTCCTCGGAAATCACATATGGGGGCATTGTGTAGATCAGATCCCTGAATGGGCGCAGCCAGACCCTGCGCTCAACCGCTGCCGCGGTCGCAGCGGCAGCGTCGACCGGACCGTCTAGTTGCACCACCCCGATCGCGCCGAGCACACGCACATCGGCGACACCCAGGATCTCGCGCGCCGGCGCAAGGCCCTCCCGCAGGCCGCGCTCGATCGCAGCAACCCGCGACTTCCAAGAGCCGTCTGAGAGCAGATCGAGGCTGGCCAGCGCGACCGAGCACGCCAGCGGATTGGCCATATAGGTCGGCCCGTGCATGAGCGCGCCGCCCTCCCCCGCGCAGATCCCCTCGGCCACCGCGGCCGTGCAGAGCGTCGCCGCAAGCGTGAGGTAGCCGCCTGTCAGCGCCTTGCCCACGCACATGATGTCGGGGCTCACGCCTGCGTGCTCGCAGGCAAACGTCGCGCCGGTGCGTCCAAAGCCGGTCGCGATCTCATCCAGGATCAGCAGCAGACCGTGCTCATCGCAGAGCCGGCGCATCAGCGCCACGCACGCGGGCGAGTGGAAGCGCATACCGCCCGCGCCCTGCACGACCGGCTCCATGATCACCCCCGCCAGCTCGTGTGCGTGGCGAGAGATCAGCCCCTCGACCTGCGCCGCCCAGGCCGCGTCGAGCGGCGCATCGAACCCGTCGGGCGGACGATCGGCGAAGACGTGCTCGGCGATCGTCCCGCTGAAGAGGCTGTGCATGCCCTCGATCGGATCGCAGAGCGCCATCGCGCCGAAGGTGTCGCCGTGGTATCCGCCGCGGACGGTCAGCAGGCGCCGTGCCGATGGTCCGCGGACGGCGCGCTGGGCCTGCAGACACATCTTGATCGCGACCTCCACCGAGACCGAGCCGGAGTCCGCGAAGAAGACGTGTGCAAGCCCGGCGGGGGCCAGCTCCGCCAGCCCCTGCGCCAGGCGCACAGCGGGCTCGTGGGTGAGCCCACCGAACATCACGTGCGACATGCGGCTGAGCTGGTCGCAGACGGCAGCGTCCAGCGCCGGGTGGCGGTAGCCGTGGATCGCGCACCACCACGAGGACATCCCGTCGATCAGCTCCCGTCCGTCGGCCAATTGGAGACGAACGCCGCGCGCCCCCACGACCGGCAGGCTCGCCATCGCCGCCGGCATCGGCGCGTACGGATGCCACACGCGCTCCCGGTCGCTCGCGAGCAGCACGTCCCACTCGCTCATGCCGAGAGAAAGCTAGTCCTCGTAGGGAACGAAATCCCGCTTGCGCGCGCCGCAGACGGGACAGAACCAAGTGTCCGGAATGTCCTCGAACGCGGTGCCCACCGGGATGCCGCCGTCGGGATCGCCTTCGTCGGGATCGTAGATATAGCCGCAGGATTCGCAGATCCAGCGCTGCAAAGTCTGTGTTGTGCTCATCGGACTACAGACTACATGCGGGCCCGCATCTGTATGTTCACCCCATGGGCAGGGAGGATTCGGTGGCACGGCCGGCACCAGGCGAGGAGCTCAACCTGGGTCCGCAGACTGCGCCGCGCCAAGCGGCGACGGTGATCCTGTTGCGCGGCGGCGGCAGCGCGCTGGAGGTCCTTTTGGTGCAGCGCAGCCAGCAGGCGCGCTTCATGGCCGGAGTGTGGGTGTTCCCGGGGGGAGCCGTGGAGCAGGAGGAGCTCGCGCAGCCCGAGTCGCACGCCTTGGCCGCACGCAGGGAGCTGCGTGAGGAGGCGGGCATCGAGCTGCCGGCGCAAGCGGAGTTGATCGAGCTCTCGCGCTGGATCACGCCGGCGATCGTCAAGGTCCGCTTCGACACCATCTTCTTCCTCGCTGAGCTGCCGGACGGCCAGCGGGCCAAAGTCGACGGCAACGAGTGCACGGCCCACCGCTGGTGCTCGCCCTCCCAGGCATTGCAGGCGTACACCGCCGGAGAGATGCCGCTCGTCTTCCCCACGATCAAGCACTTGGAAGCGATCGCGCCGTTTGCCAGCGCCACAGAGCTGATCGAGCGCTCGCGTGGCCGGCCGATCGAGGCAGTGCAGCCCAAGGTGATCATGGACGCGGGAAGCCCGCGAGTGGTGTTGCCCGGCGAGCCGGGCTACTGAAGCACCCGCGCAGCCCGCTCAGCCCTGCTGCGCGTCGATCACGTGCACCACGGCGTTGATCAGCGCCAGATGCGTGAACGCCTGCGGGTAGTTGCCGAGGTGGCGGCCCGATGAGGGCTCCAGCTCCTCGGCGTAGAGCTGCAAGGGCGAGGCGTAGGCGAGCAGCCGCTCGCAGAGGTGTTCGGCCTCGCGCAGCTCGCCGATCTCGCACAACGCGGAGACCAGCCAGAAGGAGCAGATCAGGAAGCTGCCCTCCTCCCCATGCTGGCCGTCGTCGGTCTCCGCGGTGCGGTAGCGGAGCACGAGCCCGTTCTCGGTCAGCTCCTCCTTGATTGCGTTGACCGTTGCGCGCACGCGCTCGTCGCTGCGAGGCAGAAAGCGCACGAGCGGCACGAGCAGGTTCGAGGCGTCCAGAGCGTCGGTTTCGTAGTGCTGGCGAAAGACGCCGCGCTCGTCGACGCCATTGCTCAGGATGTCGTTCTTGATCTCCTCCGCGACCGCCTGCCATCTCTGCGAGACGTCCTCATGCCCGCGGCGTTCGGCAAGCCTGGCGCCCCGGTCCATCGCCACCCAGCACATCAGCTTCGAGGAGACGTAGTGCCTTGGCTCCCCGCGCGCCTCCCAGATGCCCTGGTCGGGCTGCCGCCAGACGCGGTCCGCGGCTTCGATCTGATCCTTGAGCACCGGCCACAGCCGCTCGGGGATGTGGTCGCGCTTCTTGGAGTGCAGGTAGACCGAGTCGAGCACCGCGCCGTAGACGTCGTTCTGGCGCTGGTTGTAGGCGCCGTTGCCGACCCGCACCGGGCGCGCGTTCTCGTAGCCCTTCAGATGATCGAGCGTCGACTCGGCGAGGTCCTTGCGACCGTCGATCCCGTACATGATCTGCAGCGAGCCGTCATCGTTGCGATCCAGGTCAGCGACGTACTGCACGAAGTCGTCGGCCTCCCAGTCCAGACCCAGGGCATGCAGCCCCCACAGCGTGAAGGTCGCGTCCCGCATCCAGCAGTAGCGGTAGTCCCAGTTGCGCGACCCGCGCGGCGTCTCCGGCAGCGAGGTGGTCGGCGCGGCCAGCAGCGCGCCTGTCGGCATGAACGTGAGTCCCTTCAGCGTCAGCGCGGAGCGCTGCAGGTGATAGCGCCAGGGGTGATCCGGATAGGTGCCTTCAGCCATCCATGTGCGCCAGAAGCGCTCGGTCTCGGCAAGGTCCTCACACGCCTGCTCGGCGTCGCGCGGACCGGCGCAATCCACTGCCCAGGACATCGCGCAGAAGCGGCGCTCGCCCTCGACCATCGTGTGCCTGCCGTGCGCCCTGTTGCCCTCGATGCCCAGGCGCACGTCGGAGTAGAGCCGGAAGACCCACTCATCGTCGGTGGCGTCCAGCGCGCAGGTGCCCTCCTGCTCGACGTCCACGTGCGTCCACGTGGCTGGGCGCAGGCCGTAGTCGAGCATCGGCTCGCAGACGATCTCGACCTGCGCGCGTCCCTGGATGCACTCGATCATCCGCACGAGCATGTGGTTGGCGTCGTTGTCGGTAGGCGGCCTGGTGTGGCTGAAGCTGTGCTTGTCGTCGCGCCACGGCCCGATCGTGAGCGCGTCGAGCACCCTGATCCAGCCCTGCGGCGTCATCCAGGTCGTCTCGATCACGTTGGTACCAGGCAGGTACCTGCGGCCCGCGGGCACGTAGATGCCGTACGGGCCGACTCTGAAGTTGCCGGCCCCGCGGTCCAGCAGCGACCCGAACACCGACGGCGAGTCGAAGTGAGGCAGGCACATCCACTCGATCGAGCCGTCGGAGGCCATCAGCGCGCAGGTGTGGCAGTCCGAGAGGAAGGCGAGGTCGGCGATCGGGGGGAACGTGGATTCCGTGCCGGTGCTGGCCGATGTGCCAGAGCCGATCGTCGTCGAGGCATCGGGAGTACTGCCCGCTCTCGCGCCCGCAGTGACCTCGACGCTCGCCGTCTCCCCATCCGGCGATGCTGCGGAGGAAGGGCTCATCGTGGAGGAACCGTAGCGCTCAGACCGCTCCGGGCGCGTCCCATGAGGGCCGCTGCACGCCATCTGGCAGCCGTCCTTCCTGCTCCAGCTTGTCCAGGTGGGCGGCGAGGGTGATCGCGGCGAAGGGCCGGACTTGCTGCGGCACGTCGCTCCAGGCGGCATCGAGCATGCCCTGCACCTCCCGCTCTCCCGCCGCAAGTGCCGCGATCAGTCGCCGCTCGCGGTCGAGCCTGTGCTGCAGATATTCGCGCAGCTTGTGCTGCGGCTCGCTGACGGGCGGCCCGTGGCCGGGGCACAGCAGCTCCAGCGGCATCTCGATCAGCCGCTGCAGCGCGGCCAGGTAGCCGGCCAGAGCGCCGGGGTCTGGGGCGATGAAGACAGAGCCTTCGCCGAGCACCGCGTCTCCGGTGAAGCACACGCTTCCGTGCAGCAGTGCGTAATGGTCGGGTGCGTGCCCAGGGGTCGCCAGCGCCGTCAGCGGCCCGAAGCGGCCGCCGTCGAATAGGACGACATCCCCGGGACGACGTAGCTGATCCGCGCGCGCGGCCGCAAGTGGCGCAGGCATCCGCGCACGCAGGGCGTCCACCGCCTCGCAGTGGTCGGGATGGTCGTGGGTGAGAGCGATCCCGCCCAGGCCGCCGCGCCGCTCCAGCAGCTCCACCAACGCATCGACGTGCGCCGGCAGCGCCGGCCCGGGATCGATCACGAATGCGGGGTCGCGCCCCACGATCCATGTGTTGGTGCCCGAGAGGGAGAGCGGCCCCGGGTTCCCCGCCCGCAACCTCATCACATCGTGACGCGCCAGCAGCTCCTGCTCGCCGGCCGCGTCCCCTGCGCCAGGGCCGCCGCTCACCCCTGGCCGCTGGCCTGCTGGGGAGGCGGAGTCAGGGCATCGACGCCGGACTCTGCGGCGGCGATGTTCTCGGCCTGGACGGCGAGCCAGATCTCCTCGCGGTAGACGGGCAGCTCCTTTGGGGCCGCAATGCCGAGACGCACGGTCTGGCCGGCCACCTCCATCACCGTGACGGTTATCTCCTCGCCGATCACAACGCGCTCACCTGGACGACGCGTAAGTATCAGCATCGCGGACCATTATGCCTGATTGGGAGGCGTGTCCGTGCCGCCCATCAGGTCCACGTAGGCCGCAAACTGTCCGAATTCCTCCGCAAACTGCCTCAATGCAGACACTCCGCAGCAGCGGAAGCCCTGCTCAATGCGCGTTCTTTCAGGCTTCGCGAGCCGCAGGCGCAAACAGCGCCGCGCGCAGATCGGCGCCCGGCGCAGTGTTGATCACCTGATGCCCGCGGCCTTCCCAGATAACAAGTGGAGCACGCAAGTTGACAGTCGTCTGCATCGGGTCGGGGCTGGCCCTCACAGTCACATAGACCTGCGCCGCATCGAGGTCCTGCGCGCCGACGCGCTCCCGTTCCTCGACCCCCACGGCGAGCTGGAATCCGGGCAGCGCGCGACGCGGGTCGATCACTGGCAGCGCCAGGGCCGGGTCCTCGGTGGAGTGCAGCCAGCGGATGTCGCTGCCGGGGGCGGCATCGATGAGCGCGTATCCGGAGCCGGGCAGCCCAATCAGGCCGAGCGGGAACTCCACCAACGCGTCGTCAGCCACCTCAACTGCCCCGAACCTCACGCTGTCGATCACCATGGTCATGCCTCTCGCCACCCTACTTCAGGAATTCGAGCAGGGACATCTGCACGATGCTCCCGCCGGCCTTCAGCGCCGCTTCGTAGGCGACCTGATCGCTGGTGTATTCGGTGGCCACCTCGGCGTAGTTGGCATCCTGGGTATTGCCGAGCGCCTCGGTGGTGCTGGTGGTCAGTTCTTCGATCCGGCTTTCGGCCATCTGCAGCTGGTCGACCGTGCCCCCCGCCTGCGCCTGTATCTGCAGCAGCGTTTCGAAGTTGGCGTCGAGGTTCTTGAGGTCGCCTCCGTCGAGCGCTTCAAGCGCAGCCGGGGTGCCTTCGCGCATGTTCTTGGCGATCGTGCGCAGCGTGTCCAGCAGCTTGCCGTCTTCTGCGGCTTCGCCGTTGCCTAGCAGCGTGGCCGCGGACTGGTTGATCTGGATCGTCATTCCGGGCGCGATCGTGCGGCTGATCGTGCCTTCGTTGCCGTGGTAGGTGTCTTCAGCGCCGGCGGCGTAGGGGGCGGTCCCAGTCAGGGTGCCGGAGAGCACGTATTGCCCGGCGTACTGGACGTTGGTGTCCTGCTTGGCCGATTCTGTGAGCTGTTCGACCTCGATCGCGAGGTTTTCGAGGTCGGACTTGCCGTTTACTCCGCTGGTCGCCTGTAGCGTCAGTTCGCGCGCCTTCTGGACCACCTGGCCGATCGAGTTGAGCGCGCTGGAGGCGGTGTGCTCCCATCCGATCGCTTCGTCGATGCTGGTCTTGTGGTCGGCGAGGCCGTCGATCGTGCTTTGCAGGTCGATCGCCTTGCCGGTGCCGTACGGGTTATCGGAGGGTTCGAGGATCGACTTGCCGCTGGAGAGCTCGTTGGAGCGGCGCTCCAGGGCGGCGAAGGCGTTGTTGACGTTGCGGACCGTGGAGCTGGTCACCATCTGCGGGGTGATGCGGATCACAGGCCCACCACCCCGGTGTGCTCGATCAGCGTTTCGAGCATCTGGTCCATCGCGGTCAGCGCGCGCGCGGAAGCTTCGTAGCCGCGCTGGAAGGTCATCATCTGGGTCATTTCTTCGTCGGTGGAGACGCCTGAGACCTGCTGGCGGCGTTCTTCGACCGCGGTCACCATCGCCTGCGCGCCGGCTTCGGTCTGCTTGGCCGACTGGACATCGCTGCCGACCTTGGTGACGAATGCGGACCAGCTCTGGTCGGTGGCGCCGCCGCGCAGATTCGCGATCGACTGGGCGAGGTTGTTTGCACCCGGTTCCCCAGCGGGGCCGGTCTGGATCTGTGCGGCGGTCGCGCTCACCGCGATACTCGCAGCGGTGGTGCCGCTGAAGAACGGGGTTTCGGGCTGCAGCGCGTTGACCGATGCGGCCAGACCCGCGGCGACTTCGTTCAGCGAGACCTTGTAGCCGGCCAGCGCGCCCGTGGCCGAGGTGAGGCTCAGGAGCGCGCCGAGCTGCCCACCTGCGGCGGTGCTCAGCGCTTGCGGCCAGTGGACGGTGCCGCCTTCGACCAGCGGTTCGGCAGCGTTGCCGAAGCCGAGAGTGATTGTGCCGTCTTCGTGTTCGGTGACCGACACGTTGGCCAGCTTGGAGAGGTTGTCGACCAGCTGGTCGCGCCGGTCGAGCAGTTCATTTGGCTGCTGACCGGCGTCGAGCGCGAGCTTGATCTGACCGTTGAGCGAGGCGATCTGTTCGGCGTCGCTTTGGACTTCTCCTTTGGCGCCGGTAAGTGTTGCGTAGCGAGTAGTGGCTTCGCCCGAGGCGGCTTCGACCTGAGCGCTCAGCTGTTTGAGGGTGTTGGCGAGGTCCTTGCCGGCGGTCACGACGCCTTCCCTGGCCGCGGCACTGCTGGGCGAGTTGGCGAGGTCGTTCCAGGCGGTCCAGAAGGCCGAGAGCTGGGATGAGAGCCCGGAGCTGGATGGTTCGTCCAGGCTGGTCTGCACCTGGCCGAGCACTTCGGCGCTCGTGCTCGCTTCGCCGAGTGTCGAGCTCTCGGCGCGGTACTGAGAATCGAGGTAGGAGTCCCTGATCCTCGAGATCTCGGCCACGCCCACGCCCGTGCCGAGCCTTGCGCCTTCGCCGGTCGTCGGCGAGAGCGAGGAGATCGTCAGCGGCCGGTTGGTCTCCATCACGGCGGTCTGGCGCGTGTAGCCCGGCGTCTGCGCGTTGGCGATGTTGTTGGAGGTGACGTCAAGCGCCTCCTGGTTGGCCAGCAGTCCGCTGAGTGCCGTCTGTAGACCCTGTAGCGTCGGGATCGACATCGCTTCAGGCCTCCAGATCGAGCACGCGCATGCCCGCCGTCGGGTCGGTGCGAGCCGAGCTGCCGCCCGCGCCGGTGGCGTCGTAAATGTGGTTGGCGTCGAGCGAGAGGGTCTTCATCAGATAATCGAGAAACGAGAGCTCGACCTTCATCAGCGCCCTGTTGAGCAGGTGCTCGCGCTGCAGCTCGTGCAGCATCCCCGTCAGCTGGGCGCTGCGCGAGACCGCCTGGGCGGCGCTCTGCGACGGCAGCATGGCCGACAGGCGCGAGATGCTGACGGCCTCGGGCGGCACCCCGAGTCGCAGCCCGCTGCGAGCGAGCAGGTCGCTGCGCTCGGCCTCGATCTGCTGGCGGCGGCTCATCTCCGCCTGCAACATGCCCGCCAGGCGCACGACCTCGTGGACGTCGCGCCGCCTGATCGCAGCGCCCTGTGAGATGACGATCTCCAGCAGCCGCTCTGCGGAGCCGATCTGCGCGGCGAGGTGGGCGAGCAGGTCGGCGGCCAGCAGCTCATCGCCGCTGAGCGTCCGCTGCCCGGGGGCCGCGAGATGGGGAGCCGGCGCGAGCGTGCTCATGAGCCTGCCTTCTTGCTTACGAGGGCGCTCGGGTCGATCTCGGTCGTCAGTTGGGTCGCAAGGCCCAGCCCGCCGCCGCGCGTGAGCGATTCTGCGAGCGTCTGGGGCAGCATCGAGGAGAGGAGGCTCATCGAGCCCCCACCTTCTTCGCCTTCGCTGCCGCCTTCCTGGCCGCTTTCGGTCAGGCCACCCGTTTCGCTCATCGACTTGGAGAGCTGTTCGACGAGCATCTCTTCAAAGCCGACGGCCTCTTTGTAGGCGCTCTTGACCGCAGTGGAGCCGTTACGCACGAAGGCCGGTTCCACGCTGGCAGCGACCGTGGGCAAGCCCGCCGCCGGGATTGCGGATGCAGGGTTCACGCTCATGCGCGCAGCTGGTTGGCGATCGACATCATTTCGCCCTCGATCTTCACGGCGCTTGAGCCCATCTGGTAGCTGCGCTGAGTGTCAATCATCGTGGCCATTTCGCTGCCCATGTCCACGTTTGAGCCCTCCAGCGCTCCCTGGATCACGCTCGCGCCTGCAACCGGCGTCGCGGCTCCGCTGGCTTGCGTAACGGTGAACTGACCGTTGCCGGCTGCAAGCAGCGCGTTTGGCGCAGGCACGTCGACCACGGCGATCGTGCCGAGCGTGCGGCCTTCCGCGGTCACGGCGCCGTTGCTTGCGATTTTCACCTGTTCGGCAGAGACGCCTGCCGGCAGGGTGATCGGCGGCTGCAGCACGCTGCCGTCGGCGCTCACGATCTGGCGCTTGGAGTCCAGCTGGAAGGACCCGTCCCTGCTCAGCACGGTGCTGCCATTTGCGCGCTGCAACTCGTAGAAGCCCTGGCCTTCGATGGCCAGGTCCAGAGGCGCTTCGGTGCGCTGAAGCGAGCCCTCGACTTCCACATCGCCGATGTCGCGCGCAGCAGCGCCGGCGCCGTCTGTCGTGTCGGTGCCGGCTTCGTTTATCTGGTTGTAGAGCAGATCTGTGAAGGCAGTACGCTGGGCGTGGTAGCCGGTCGTCGAGATGTTGGCAAGGTTGTTGGCCACGTTGTCGAGCTGGAGCTGTTGCGCGTTCATACCTGCCGCTGCCGCATAGAGACCGTCGAGCATCACTCTCTCCTCCTCTAGCTGACGGTGACCGAGCCGACCTGCGTGGCGGCCGCCTGCAGCGTTTCGTTGATCGCCTGGATCGCCTGCTGGCCCGACTGGAAGCTCCTAAGCGAGGCCATCATTTCCACCATCGTCTCGACAGGGTTGACGCCCGATTCTTCAAGCGAGCCCGAGCGCACCGTGGCGCTTGCCTGGCCTTCCGGGGTGCCGGTGAAGAGGTTTTCGCCCTGCTTGACCGCCCCGCCGACCTTGGAGACGCCGATCGCGGCGGGGTCGACCGTGCCATCCGCGTTCACTTTGATCGGTGCGCCCCCCGGGCTGAGCACGTCGTTGCCGAAGCTGTCGGTGAGCAGTCCGCCGGCCGAGACCGCGAACTGGCCATCGCGGGTGTAGCGCACCCCCTGGGTGGTCTTGACCGCGAAGAAGCCTTCGCCTTCGATCGCGAAGTCGAGCGGCTCTCCGGTTTCATGCATCGGCGCAGCAGCGAGGTCCGTGTAGGACTTGCCGCTTTCCACCCCGATCGCGATCGCGCCCACCGGCGCTCCGCTTGCGGTGTTGGAGAGCAGGATCTGCCCGAAGCTGTGCTGAGATGACTCGTCCGCCTTGTAGCCGGGCGTGGAGCCGTTGGCTAGATCGTTGGCGAGCTGGTCCTGACGGGCCTGCTCGGCAACCATGCCAGAGGCGGCTATGAAGAGGCCGAGGTCCATCTCGCCCCGGGTGATCGTCGCCGACCCGAGGATCTTTAGTGCCGAGCCTCGGGCAGGCGTTGCCGAGCCGCGAGCTCAGCCGGCGAGCGTGAGGAGCGTGTCCTCCTCGGAGAGATGCCAGCGCAGCTTGCGGCGCAGCTCGGAGTGAATCTGGCACACCCGGCTCTCGGAGACGCCCAGACGAGCGCCGATGTCGCGCAAGGTCCAGTCCTCTACGTAGAGCAGCACCGCGACCTGCCGCTCGCGCGGCGAGAGCTTGCGGAAGGCGACCCGGAAGTGCTCCTTGGCCTGGTGGCGTTCGGCGGTGATCACCGGATCGCACTCGAGGTCGCCGCTCTCCAGCGTGTCGATGCGCTCGATCGTCGTGTCGTCCTCTGAGCGCACGGTCTGGTTGAGCGAGCCCACGTCGGCCAGGGCGAGCTCGTCGAGCCGGCAGGCAAGATCGCCTGTGCTCATCCCAAGCTCGGCGGCCAGCTCATCCCTGGTGGGCTGGCGGTCGTGCTGTGCCGCGAAGCTGCGACGTGCGCCGTTTATCGCGCGCTCGGCGCGGCGCAGAGAGCGCGGCGCCCAGTCCTGGCGGCGCAACTCGTCCAGCACTGCGCCCTGGATCCGGGTCCAGGCGAACTGCTCCAGAGTCGCGCCCTTCTCCGGGTCGTACCTGTCGATTGAACGGATCAGCGCCTCCAGGCCGCACGAGAGGAAGTCCTCGACGTCACACTGCGCCGGCACCTCCCTGACCTTCCGGTAAACGATGTAGCGCACCATCGGCGTGAAGGTGAATACGAGCTTGTCGCGCAGGCGCCGATCGCCCGTCCTGCGGTACTCCTGCCACAGCTGCAGCACCTCCGTCGCCGAGACCCTGGCGGTGCTCTTCTCCGTGCTCTGCATCGATCCTCCGGCCTTTATCGAGGGAACAAGCCCGGCCCTCTCCATTGGCCCGAGCGTGCATGTGACTCGACTCCTCTCCTTGGAGCCGGCTGGCCGAGAGCTGGTCGGTCGTCCCCGCCGGCCTCGCTCAGCGATGCCCTAATCGGTGGCATCCGGCTGAGACTTGAGCGATGAATTGCAGATCTCGACAAAGGCGTTTGAAATGCGGCGTTTTGGGTACGCGCATTCGGTCGTCTCATGTATCGACACCATTGGTCGATCACCTGCTCGCATGGCTCTGCGTCTGTCCGATACGCCGCCCGTCCTCGACTCGGCGGGTAGCGAGGATCTCTCCTTGCCCGCGCGCAGAGCTCTCGCCGCTGGCGAGATCGGCGCCTACCGCGCGCTCTTTGCACAGGCGTCCACCGCCGAGGAGCACAATGCTCGCTACTGGGCTTTCTGCCGGCTGATCCGCGAGGGGCTCTCCGCCTGCGCGAGCGCTCCGATCAAGCGGTTGCCCGCGATGTTCGCTGCCGTGGCGGCAGGTGCCTTGCAGGCGCTGGAGGCCGAGGCGCGCGAGCCGCTGCTGCTCAACTGGGCGGGAGTAGCGATGTACGAGCTGTGGGCGCTTGACGGCGCAAGCGCGCTCTTCGGTGCGGCCCACCGTCTGGATCCCGAGTTGGCCAGCCTTGCGAGCAACCTGGAGGCGCTGCGGCAGCGCCAAGCACAGCTCGGGCGCCGTCCTGCGCCGTCCCTGCTGCCTGAGATCCCCGCACTCGTACGTCATGCCAAGCGCCTTGCGGCGCGCGCGCACCCGGCCAGCGGGATGCGGATCAGCCTCTGCATGATCGTCCGCGACGAGCGGGAGATGCTGCCCCGCTGCCTGAGCGCGGCCGCGCCTGTCGTCGATGAGATCGTGATCGTCGATACGGGGTCGACGGACACGACGATCGAGATCGCGCGCTCCTTCGGCGCGAAGGTGATCGAGCGTGAGTGGACGGGCTCCTTCGCACACGCGCGCAACGCGTCCTTGCAGGCTGCCACCGGCGATTGGCTGCTCTACCTCGACGCCGACGAGATCCTCGTAAGCGATGACGCCGCTGCTCTGCGCGCACTCGCCGGCCGCACGTGGCGCGAGGCATTCATGCTGCGCGAGATCAACTACACGGGCAGCGGGGATCCCGCCTCTGTAGTTACCAACGACGCACTGCGGATCGTGCGCAACCGTCCCCAGTACCGCTTCCAGGGCGCGCTGCACGAGCAGATCGCCTGGAGCCTGCCGACCCATCTGCCCGAGCGGATCGAGTCGACGGAGATCCGGATCGAGCACTTCGGCTACCTCGACGAGGTCAGGCAGATCCGCGGCAAGACGCAGCGCAACATCGAGCTCCTGAACGCCGAAGCCGACGGCAGGACGGAGGGTCCGTTCCTGCACTACAACCTCGGCTGCGAGCAGCTCGCCGGTGGCCGGCTCGAGCGGGCGATCCTCGAGTTCGAGCGTGCCTGGCAGCTGATCGAACAGGACCCCGCGCACGGCCAGCGCCGCTGGGTGCCCACACTCGCGATCCGGCACGTCAGATCCCTGGCCGCCGTCGAGAGACACCAGCAGGCGGCAGAGCTCGCGGAGTCGGCGCTCGCACGCTTCCCCGACTTCACCGATCTGCTCTTCGAGCAAGCGCGCTCGCTCGCGGCGCTTGGCAGGCACGAGCAGGCACTCGGCCTCTGCAAGCGATGCATCGAGATGGGGGACGCGCGCACTCCCTATACGGCGACGGCCGGCTGCGGATCCCACCTGCCGCGGATGCTGATCGCCGAGCTCCTCAAGGTTCTTCTGGCAAGCCACAATTTCAAGTCCTTCGAGCAGTTGCTGCCGCTGCTGGAGGCCGTATCCCCCGCCCAACGGGAGCGCCGCGAGATGCTTGCGGGCATGTACCTGCGCCAGGGCTTCCCTGCCTCTGCGGCGCAAGAGTGGATGGCCGTCTGCGCGGATTCGCCGGACGCGCGGGCATGGATTGGCCTGGCAAAGGTCGCGCGCTGCCAGCAGATGCCCGCGCAGGCCATCGACTTCGCTCAGGCGGCCCTTGCCTGCGAGCCCGGCAACGACGAGGCTCGGCAGCTCGTTTCGATGCGGGGCTAAAGTCCTGGCGATCTCTGCCGATCAGGACGGTTGAAAGACAACCCGGCGAGGCGGCCCAAGGACGGGACCGCAAGAGGCACTTCCAGGAGGAACAAGACATGAGCTCGCTGATTCAGCCTTCACAGGCCCTGCCCAGCACGCCGCGGACGACATCGGTCGCCCCGAGCGGCGCTATGCGCGCATTGCTCGCGCCGCAGACCTCGCCCCTGAGCGAAAGTGAGGCGCCGGTGTCGCTTGACACGCTTCCAAGTACTCCCCCGCCTGACGTGGTCGCCCAGATCCAGACAGCGGGAGCTAACTACGAGAGCCTGCGCGCGCAGGGCTACGAAGTTCAGTACTCCTACGACGAACAGGCACGCAAGACGACCGTCCAGCTGCTCGACAGTAGCGGCACGGTGGTCAAGACGCTCTCACCGGCTGAAGCGGTCGAGCTTGCGATGGGCGGTATCGACGGAACAGCGGCCGGCTGATGACTGCCTCCGCGATCGGCAGCGCCAACGGCGCCGTGATGAAAATCCAGGGGCTCGGCTCAGGGCTGAAAACCGAAGAAATCGTCTCGGAGCTGATGTCGATCGAACGCCGGCCGCTGACCCACCTGGAGCAGGAACAGACGATCAACCAGGCGCAGCATACGGCGCTGCAGGGCCTGCAGACCGACCTACTCTCGCTCTCGCTGAGTGCCGGCGAACTGAAGTCCCCCGCCCTCTTTACGCAGAGCCAGGCCGTCAGCTCCAGCGAACCCTTGCGCGTGAGCGCTACCAACAGCGGCAGCGGGTCTGCGATCGGAGGCTATGAGGTGGAAGTCACCCAACTGGCCAGCGCCGCGCAGCGCACCTTCACCTTCAAAAGCCCGACCGCCGCCGAATCGCTGAGTATTGACGGCCACGAAGTCAAGCTCACCGCGGGCGAGAGCATCAGCGAATTCGCCGACTCGATCAACTCCAACAGCGAATCGAGCGTTTATGCCGCCGCCGTCAACGGCGAAACGGTGGTGCTCTCCGGTCGCGCCACCGGCAACACCGGCTCTAGCTTCATCGAAGTCTCCGATCCGGGGGGCACGCTGACCGAAAAGGCGGGCCAGGCCAAGGAAGGCCGCAACGCCGAATATTCGATCAACGGCGTGAGCGGCAGCTCGGCCTCCAACACACTCACCGAAGCGATTCCCGGCGTCACGCTGACGCTGAACGCGCTGACTCCGGCCGGCCCCGTAACCATCAACGTCGCACCCCCAGCCGCCGAAGTGAGCAAGATCACCGAACAGGTGAAGGCGTTCGTGACGCAGTACAACACGACCTTGGAAGCGATCGAGAAGGAAGAGAACACCAAGCCTGCGATCGGCCTGCAGGCGGAGGCGGAAAACACCGCCGGTCGACTCTTCGGCGACTCCGAACTCAGCGGCCTGCTCGCCACGATGCGCGAGGCCATCTACACCCCCGTCAGCGGCCTGCCCGCCCAGATGAGCAGCCTGGCGGACATTGGCGTGAACACGGGCGCCGCCTCGGGAGCAAGCCCCTACTCCCAGGCATCGGTCGAAGGCAAGCTGGTGATCGACGAAGCCACACTCGAAGAAGCGATTAAGACCAATCCCGAAGGCGTGGAGAAGATGCTCAAGCAGTGGGGCGGGAGCTTTGAAAGCACGATCAACACCTTTGCCGAACCGGGCGTCGGAACGCTTGCCAGCAGGATCGGCGGCGACGAATCGGAGTCCACCTACATCACCCAGCAGATCACGACGCTTACCGAATCGCTTGCCGTACGCCAGCAGGCGCTGGAAGCCCGCTACGTGGCGCTGGAAACCGCGATGAGCAAGATCAGCTCTCAAGGGTCGTGGCTGTCCAGCCAGCTGGCCTCGCTGCCGGGCTTCTCATCCGGGAGCTCCAGCAGTTCCTCGATCTGAGGCTCAACTTTCGCGGTGCGCGTCCGATCACCTGGACGCGATGACGCCGGTGGCCTCCCCCCTCGCCTCCTCGAAGGCATACCGCCAGAACGCGGTGCTCTCCGCCTCCCCCGCCCAGCTGGTGGTCGAGCTCTACGACGGTGCGCGGCGCTTCCTGCGCCAGGCCGCCGATGCGATGGACGAACGCCAGATCGAACGCGCCCACCAGAAGCTGCGGCGCGCCGAAATGATCATCGACCATCTCAACAGCGTGATCGACGACGACCAAGGCGAGATCTCCACCCATCTGCACGCTGTCTACGCGTTCTACCTCGCCCACCTCAACGAAGCGCGCATGAGTCAGGATCCCGAGATGGTGCGCGAGGTGGCCGGGATGCTCGGACAGCTGCGAGAAGCCTGGAAGGAGGTGGCCGCGTGAGTCCCGCGCAGACGCTCGATCATTACGCCGAAATGCTGCGGATCGCAGAGCAGCAGGCAGACCTCGCCGAGGGCGGGCAGCTGGAGGCGCTTGCGGGCCTTGACAGCCGCTTCAGTGAGCTGGCGGCCACACTGCCGGCTGAACCTCCGGCCGCCGCGGCGGCGATGCTCACCCGAGCCGCGCTGATCAGCCAGCGCACCCAGGAGCAGCTGGCAGCGATGCAGCGGGCGTTGATGCAGGACGTTGCGGTGGCGGCGAAGGCCAGCCGGGCCGCGCACTCCTACGCGCTCCAGTCGCGACACGCGCGCCGCATCGATCACTGCGCCTAAGGGCCTAGGCCCTAAAGATCCGGCGATAGCGGCCGATCACCGGGCAGACCTCGATGAGTCCCGGCGCGGAGCCGGGGATACGGCCTCAGGGAAGAGCGCCGTGCAGCCCAGGGACGGGCGCGCACAACACCGAACATGTCTTCCCTCGACAGCACTCAGGCGATCCTTACAGCCGCGATGCGCGGCGCGTGGCAGCGACAGACGCTGCTGACCAACAACATCGCCAACGCCGACACGCCCGACTACAAACGCCAGGACGTCAACTTCCAGGCCACGCTGCGCAGCGCGCTCGGAAACGAAGAATCGCTGGAATCGGTGCAGTTCACGCCCGAATCCCAGTCGCAGATCGTCTCGCCGAACGGCAACGGGGTGAGCGTAGACCAGGAATCGGCGCTGCTGGCCGAAAACGGGCTCGACTACGAGACGCTCAGTCAGATGCTGGGCGCCGAGAACACGACGCTGCTTGCTGCGATGGGGCTGCAGTAATGGGACTCTTCGACGCGATCGACATCGCCGGCAGCGGCCTGAGCGCCGAACGGGTGCGGATGGACGTCACCTCCGAGAACCTCGCAAACGCGCAGACCACCCGCACTGCCTCCGGCGGCCCCTACCAGCGCCAGGAAGTCGTGCTGCAGCAGGTCGGCTCCTCGAGCTTCAGCTCGGCCCTCGCAGGTGCGATCGAACAGGAAGGTGGCGAAGGCGCGGAAGCTGAAGACGGCGTCTCTGCGGGAGCCAGCACGCTGATGCCCGCCAACACCGGCGAAGGCGGCCCCGCCGGTGGCGTGCAGGTGGCGGGAATCGTCAACGACCAGACCCCGGACCAGCTGGTCTACAACCCCGGCAGCCCCGAAGCCAACGCCCAGGGCTACGTGCGGATGCCCAATGTCGACACGGTGACCGAAATGACCGACCTGATCTCCGAGTCGCGCGCCTACGAGGCGGACGTGACCGCGATGCAGACCTCCAAGTCGATGTTCAACTCGACTCTCGGGATCCTCAAATGATCCCGCCTGTCGGCGGCATCGGCGGCGGCTTTCACGTCGCGCCGCTCACCCCCTCAACTCCAACCGAAGCCGGTGGGCAGCAAGCAACCGGCGCGGCCGGGAGCGAAGGCAGCTTCGCAGGCGCGCTCGGCAAAGCGATCTCCTCGCTTGAAGCCTCACAGAACGCGGCGCAATCGGCAGCCACGGGAGTCGCGACCGGCACGACCTCAAACCCTGAGGCCGCAGTGGTGACCGTCGAGAACGCGCAGCTTGAGATGCAGCTCGCATCGCAAATGCGAGCGAAGGCCACCGAAGCGTTGCAGAACATCTTCCAGACCCAGATCTAGATCAGGAACCGACGCGAGAGACATGCCCAAGTTCGCCCAGCTGGCTTCACGTCTGAGCACCCGCGGTTGGCTTGTCGCCGGCGGCGCGACCGTCGGCGGGATCCTCGTCATCTATCTGTTCATGCACATGATCTCGGCGCCGAGCTACTCGACGCTGATGACCGGCATCGAACCTGCGCAGACCGGCAAGATGACGGCTGCGCTGAGCGCGAAGGGCATCCCCTACGAGTTGCAGAACAACGGCACGGCGCTGGCGGTCCAGTCCAACATGGTTGCGCAAGCGCGTGTCGCGCTCGCGAGCGCCGGCATGCTCGGCGACGGCAGCCAGCCCGGCTTCTCGCTGTTTGAAAAAACCAGCCTCGGCGAAAGCAACTTCCAGCAGCAGGTCACCTACCAGCGAGCGCTGCAGGGCCAGTTGGAGCAAACGATCGACCAGATCCAGGGCGTCTCCGGCTCCCAGGTAGAGCTCGTGCTGCCAAGCGCCCAGAGCCAGGTCTTCGCCGAAAGCCAGCAGCCCTCATCGGCTGCGGTGCTGTTGACCACCTCCGGCGCGCTTGAACCGAGCGCGGTACGCGGCATCGCACACCTGGTCGCCTCCAGCGTTCCCGGGCTAAAGCTGAACCAGGTCACGATCACCGAAGGCTCCGGCCAGCTGCTCTGGCCCACGCAGGGCTCCGAAGGCGGCGAAGGAAGCGAAGCGGACACCACGCAGGCGGCCGAAACCAAATATGACCAGCAGACCGCCGCCGGCCTTGAGGCGATGCTCGCCCAGACGATCGGGCCCGGCAAGGCGCAGGTCCAGGTCCACGCCAACCTCGATCTGAACAAGACCACCGAAGAACAGCTCAAGTACGGCAAGAAGGGCGTCCCGCTACAGGAATCCAAGAACCTCGAGACGTTGACCGGCAACGGCGCTGGCGCCGCCAACGGCACTGGCACCGCGACGATCCCCACTTACGCGACCACCTCCGGCGGCAAGTCCAACTACAAGCACGAAGTCACCAACACCACGCTCGGCGTCGAAAAGACGGTCCTGCACACTGCTGTCGCGCCTGGAGCTGTCACCGGCGAGCACGTCTCGGTACTGCTTGATAACTCCGTGCCGGCCTCCGCCGTCCCCGCCGTCCGTCAGGCGGTCACAAACGCGGTCGGCCTGGAAGAAAAGCGGGGCGACACGATCTACATCGGCAGGATGGCGTTCGCCAAGGCGCCGAGCGCGGCCGCCTCCTCCTCCAGCAGCATGATGAGCTACGCGAAGGACGCGCTGCTCGGGATCGCCGCGATCGTGTTTTTGTTCTTCACCACGCGCTTCCTGCGTAAGCGTGAGCGGGAGAAGATCGACCACGAGCCGGTCTGGCTGAGCGAGCTGGAGATGCCAATGCCCCTCTCCGAGCTGCAACGCGAAACCGCAAGCCCCGCCCCGGAGCCAGAGCTGGTCGCCAGCGGCAGCCCCGCGCGCCAGCGGGTCGAGGAGCTCGCCGCCAGCAGCCCCGACACCGTAGCCAAGCAGCTGCGCAGCTGGATGAAGGAAGACTGAGCCGGTGACCATCGAGCTGCCGCCGATCCAGGAGGCGCCGGCGCTGCCCGTTCATGCGCTGGAGCGCATGCCGGGCCGCCGCAAGGCCGCCGTGCTGATCGCCGCTCTGGGCGCCGAGCGCGCCGCCAGCGTGATTCAGCACCTCGGCGAGGACGAGGTGGAAGCGCTCTCGCTCGAAATGAGCAAGCTCGACGCGGTCGGCGAGCGCACCGCCGAGTCGATCATGGTCGAGCTCGCTCACCTGACCGAGGAGCAGATCGCCGTCTCCGGCGGGCTGGAGCTGACCCGCGAAGTGCTGGAGAAGGCGCTCGGCTCCGAGCGGGCGGCCGAGCTGCTCGGGCGGCTTTCCAGCCTCACCGAGATGCGGCCCTTCGAGTTCCTGCGCCGCACTCCGCCAGAGCAGATCGCGGCGTTCCTGAAGACAGAGTCGCCGCAGGCCGTCGCGCTCGTGGTCGCCAACCTGCACTCGAGCCTTGCCGCCCAGGTGCTCGCGCGGCTACCGGAGGGCATGCGCGCGGAGGTCGCGCTGCGGATCGCCCGCATGGGTGACGCCAGCGCCGAGATCATCCACCAGATCGAGGAGATCATCCGCCAGAAGCTCTCGGTCGTGGTTCAGCAGGAGTACGCGACGGCCGGCGGCGTCAAAGCGCTCGCGGACATCCTCGGCCACACCGACCGCTCCACCGAGCGCGTCGTGCTCGACCACCTTGGCAGCGAGGACGGCGAGCTGGCCGAGGAGGTGCGGCGAATGCTGTTCGTCTTCGAGGACATCGTCAAGCTCGACGACCGCGCGATCCAGCAGGTGCTGCGCGAGGCCGACCAGAAGGATCTCGTGCTGGCGATGCGAGGCGCACCGGAGGCCGTCAAGCAGGGCGTGCTCTCCAACATGTCAGAGCGCGGCGCCGCGATGCTGATCGAGGAGCTTGAGATCCAGCAGCCGCAGCGCAAGCGCGACGTCGACGCCGCCCAGGGCCGAATCGTCGCCGTGGTCAGGAGGCTCGAGGAAGCGGGCACGATCGTGATCTCGCGGGGCGAGGACGACGCCGAGAGCGACGTTGTCTGAGAGCGCGACAGAGACGGAAGCGCCGGCCTCCGCGACGCTCTACGCCTTCGAGCACCTGCAGTCCACGGCGCCGCCGGACCCGCATGCGCCGCAGCAACTGATCGCGCTTGCGCAGGCGCAAGCGGATACGATCCGCGAGCAGGCGCGCAGCGACGGCTTCCAGCAGGGCCTTGTCGAAGGGCAGGTTGAGGGACGGAGCGCAGTCGAGGCCGCGGCGGCGGCGCTCAGCCAAGCGCTCGATCATGAGCTTGCCCAGCGCGAGCAGATGACGGTCGCGCTTGCCCACGACGCAGTCGAATTGGCGCTCGAGCTTGCAGCCAAGATCGTCCACGGCACAATCGAGGTCCAGCCCGAGCGCATCCTGGACGTGGTCACCGACGCGCTGCGCCCAATCTCCGACCGGCGCAGACTCACGATCCTCGTGGCTCCCGACGACCTGGAGCTGGTCACCGCATCGCTCGATCAGTTGCGTGGCCAAGCAGGCGGCATCGAGCTCTGCGAAGTCCAGGCCGACCGGCGCGTCGGCCGCGGCGGAGCGATCGTGCGCACCTCCGAGGGCGAGGTCGACGCCACCGTGGCCACCCAGCTGGAGAAGGCGCGCGAAGTGATCGTCGCCGAGCTTGGCCAAAGGCCGCAGCCGTGATCGCGGAGTCGCAGGTCCCGACCAACCTGATGGGCAGAGCGGCGGGCGCGTTGCGCCGCGCGGAGCTGCTCGGCCGCCATGGCCGCGTGAACAACCTGATCGGCTTGATCATCGAGGCCACCGGGCTGGTCGCCGAGGTCGGCGAGGTGTGCAAGATCAGCGCCGGCCGCGACCGACCGCCGGTCAGCGCCGAGGTCGTCGGCTTCAGGGAAGGACGCACGCTGCTGATGCCGCTCGGCGAGTTGCACGGCATCGGCCCCGGGACCAAAGTTCAGGGCACCGGCACGCCGTTTCGCGTCGCGGCCGGCCCGCACCTGCTTGGCCATGTGCTCGACGGGCTAGGGCGCCCGATGCAAGACGACCTCGGTGCAGGCGAGCAGTGCACGCGCCGCAGCATCACCGTCCCGCGCTCGAGCATCGCTGCGCCCCCCGACCCGCTCAGCCGTCCTCGCATCACCCAGCGCGTAGGTCTCGGCGTGCGCGCGCTCGACGGCCTTACGCCCTGCGGCCGCGGTCAGCGCCTTGGCATCTTCGCCGGCTCGGGCGTGGGCAAGTCCTCACTGCTGGGAATGATCGCCCGCTCCAGCAGCGCCTCGGTGAACGTGATCGCGCTGGTCGGAGAGCGCGGCCGCGAGGTGCGCGAGTTCATCGAGCGCGACCTCGGCGATGCGATCGAGCGCTCAGTCGTTGTCGTGGCGACCTCAGACCAGCCGGCGCTCGTGCGCATCAAGGCGGCATTCACCGCAACCACGATCGCCGAGCACTTCCGCGACGAAGGCCACGATGTGATGCTGATGATGGACTCGGTGACGAGGTTCGCGATGGCACAGCGCGAGGTGGGCCTGGCGATCGGCGAGCCGCCCGCCACGCGCGGCTACACGCCGAGCGTCTTCGCGCTGCTGCCACGCTTGCTGGAGCGCGCCGGCACCAATCCGCAGGGTTCGATCACCGGCCTCTACACCGTGCTCGTCGATGGCGACGACATGAACGAGCCAATCGCCGACGCCGTCCGCTCGATCCTTGACGGCCACGTCGTGCTCACCCGCTCGCTCGCGCACGCCGGCCACTACCCGGCGATCGACGTGCTGCAGAGCGTCTCGCGCCTGATCTCGGATATAGCCACGCCCGAGGTGATTGCCGCAGGGCAGAGCGTGCGGGCCGCCCTGGCAGCCCTGCGCGAGAAGGAAGACCTGATCTCGATCGGCGCCTACCGTCCCGGCAGCGACCCTGCGCTGGATGCGGCGCTTGCGCACAAGCAGCAGATCGACGCCTTCCTGCGCCAGAGCGTCGGCGAGCGCAGCGACCCGACGGAGAGCGACGGAGCGCTGCTGGCGCTCGGGGCCTCGCTGAACGCGGCGCTGGACCGCAGCGATGAACCGGTGGTTGACGCGGAGCCGGTGCTCGTGGAGCCGCAGGTCGCAGTGGTGGACAACGCGCCGTCGGCGATCCCGGCGTTGCGGCTGTAAGGCATCCCAAGCCGCGAATAAACTCGCGGCGCCTGTGAGTCGCAAGCGCGACATCAAGCAATTCCGTCAAGCAGGGCTGACCGTCGAGGAGCGCTATACGGCCAGTGAGGCGTTGCATGACGAGAAGGCATCTGGCGTTGTGGCTGCGGACATGAGCTATGGAGAGATGCTCGGCTGGCTGCGAGAATGGCGGGAAGCATGGCAACAGCTGTAGCGCTCGATGCATCTCCGATGAGTTTCGTCCGCTCACTGCGCGGAGCGATCGTCGACGCTCGTGTGGCTCATCCAGATGTGCTCCACGTCGCCATTCGCGACCTGCACGGTGGCATATGGCATCTCGCTAGCCAGGATGCAAGCTACTCACCCTCCGACCCGAGCAATTTGATCGGGCGATCGGTCGAGGAGGCCCAGATCGATGAGACGACCCGGCAGCTGCGGTGCCTGCTCTCCGACGGCTCGACGTGCATCCTCAAGCCCGCGCCGGCGGAAGCGGAGGACGATCCACCCAATTGGGAATTGATAAGCCCAGGTGGCACCGTTCTCGAGTTTGGCCCTGGGCTTCGCTGGCAGTTCAGCACGGTTGACGCGAAGCGTTGAGAAGCAGAAAGCAACGGCAATGAGGCAAGCCCCGGAGCCCCAGGCGATCATCCAGGCGCCCACAGAGGCGGCGATCTTCCTCGTGCTCTGTGCGAATGAGGGTTCAGAGGCCGAGATCCGCGAGGCGCTCGGCGATGTCGGCGGCCTGATCCGCTCGGTCGGCTTTCGTATCCCTGACGGTGCGCTGAGCTGCGTGGTGGGCATCGGATCGCGGCTGTGGGATCGCATGGTGGGCGGCCCACACCCCGCTGCGCTGCACCCATTCGCCGAGATCGCAGGGGAGCGCCATAAGGCCCCCGCGACTCCGGGAGACATGCTATTTCACATCCGCGCCAGCCGGATCGATCTCTGCTTCGAGCTTGCACAGCGGCTGGTGGAACGCCTCGGTCCAAGCGCACAGGTTGTGGATGAGGTCCACGGCTTCAAGTCCTTCGACGAGCGCGATCTGCTCGGCTTCGTGGACGGCACCGAGAACCCCATCGGCCAGCCGGCGCCCGAGGCAGCCCTGATCGGCGAGGATGACTCCGACTTCGCCGGCGGCAGCTACGTGATCGTGCAGCGCTACCTTCACGATCTGCGCACCTGGGACGCGCTATCAGTGGCCGAGCAGGAGATGATTGTCGGCCGCACGAAGCTGAGTGACATTGAGCTTCCGGATGAGGTGAAGCCCAGCAACTCGCACGTCGCGCTGAACACGATCGTAGATGCGGATGGCACCGAGCGCCAGGTGCTCCGTTACAACATGCCCTTCGGCCGAGTCGGCGAGGGCGAGTTCGGCACCTATTTCATCGGATATGCGCGCGATCCCGGAGTCCTGGAGCAGATGCTGCGCAACATGTTCATCGGCAACCCGCCGGGCAACACCGACCGCATCCTCGACTTCTCGACCGCGATCACCGGGAGCCTGTTCTTCGTTCCGGCGCTGGATCTGCTGGAGGAGCTGCCGCCTCCAACGGCAATCTCGTCTTCGGCCGAGGATCAATCCGAACAGGCGGCGCGCCCGGAGCGAAACGACCCCTCGCTGGGCATCGGCAGCCTCAGCTAGGCGCCGCGGACCCGGCGGTCCTTGACGATCACCTGCCCGCCCTTGGCCGGCACCATCGTTATGTGGTGAACCTTCATGCGCTCAGACCGCTGCGTCGGAGCGCGCATCTGCACCTCGCGCAGCACGGTGCAGATGACCGCCTTCATCTCCATCGTGGCGAAGCTCGCTCCGATGCAGCGGCGAGGGCCGCCGCCGAAGGGGATGAAGGTGTACGGCTGCGCGCTGCCTTCAAGGAAGCGCTCGGGCCGGAAGCTCGACGGATCCTCGAAGGCCTGCGAGGAGTCATGCACGAGGAAGATGGATGGCATCACCAGCGTGCCCGCGGGCAGCAGCCGTCCCTCCACGATCGCCGGCTCAGTCAGCTTGCGCCAGACGGCGTCGAGCACCGGCCGCACCCGCAGCGTCTCGTTGATCACGGCCTCCAGATAGTCCTCTCCGTTGCCCACAGCAAGCTCGTCCTGAAGGCGCTCAAGCACGTGCGGATGGCGCAGCAGCCGCTCGAAGCACCATGCCAGGGCCGTCGTCGTCGTCTCATGTCCGGCGACCAGCAGCGTGATCAGGTGATCGCGGAGCTCCCCGTCGCTCAGTCCGTCTCCGTTCTCATCGCAAGCGGCGATCAGCTGTGAGAGCACGTCATTGCGCCCCGCGTACTGCGCACGGTGCGCGGCGATCTCCTCATGGAGCAGCCGGTCGATCTCGGGCAGGATCCGCAGAGTGCTGAGCGCCCGGAAGCGACGACGTCTGGCCATACCGGGGTACGCCCACATCACCCACATCTCCACGATCCCGACACCTGTGATTCGCGTGAGCAGATCGCGCAGCCGTGACAGCCTGCGCTCGTCGCTGACGCCGATCACCGCGCGCAGGATCACCTCGAGCGTGATCGCCTGCATGCGCGGACGGATCGGGAACGTACTCCCAACCGGCCAGCGCTTGACCTCGTCGGCTGCGATCTCGGCGACCTGCTCGCGATAGCTGCGCACCGCCTCGCCGTGGAAAGGGCCGGTGAGCATCTTGCGGTGACGCAGGTGACGCTCGCCATCGAGCAGCAGCAGCGAATTGAGGCCCGTGATCGGACCCATCACCGCATTGGCCTCTCCAGCGTGGAAGACGTCCCGGTCGCCCATGAACACCTCCCTGATTGTCTGTGGAGAGGTGATCACGACCACATCGCCGATGGCGAAGGGACGCAGGGTGAAGGTGTCTCCATAGCGCCAGGCGCCATAGCGCGCCATGAGGCCCGGCTGGGTGGCCCAAAGCAGAGTCTGCAGCAGTCGCGGCCACCGCAGACCGGGCGGCAGCTGCGGCTCGCGGCGCGCAGCGGCCGCGGGATCGGTCTGCGCAGGCACCCTGTCGAGCGCTGCCGATGGGGAACTCATCTCGCCTACGAGACTACACCCGCAAAAGTCGAAAGGCCAGACTCATCGGCGATGTGATCACGCAGGCGAGCGGTCTGCAATCTTTCTCACGGCCCGCCTCATTACAGTGTCCTTGCGCGATACCGGTCGCGTCGCCGTTGATCTGAGAAGACATCGAGCAAGGAGGAAGCTGTGAGCCTCGACCAAGACATTGCCGTGGGCGGCCACCTGCTGAGGTCGCACGCGCCGATCAGCGACGCCGGCTGGAAACTGCTCGACGAGGAGGCCAGGCAGAGGCTGCTGCCGGCGCTGGCGGCGCGCAAGCTCGTCGACTTCTCCGGGCCGCACGGCTGGGCCTACTCGGCGAGCAATCTGGGGCGAACGAGCCCGCTTCCTGCGCCGGCAGGCGAGGGTGTGAGCGGGTCGCAGCGACGCGTGCTGCCCCTGGTCGAGACCCGCGCGGACTTCGAGCTCTCGCGTGCGGAGCTGCGCGATGCCGACCGCGGCGCCGCGGATCCCGATCTCGATGCGCTCGACCGCGCCGCGCATCGGATCGCTGTCGCCGAGAACATCGCCGTTTTCCACGGGTGGGGCGATGCGCTCACGGGCATCACGGAGGCATGTCCGCATCCTCCGATTCCGTTCGGCGAGGGAGCAGAGGCTTACTTGAGCGCGATTGCGGCAGGCATCGAGCTGCTGCTGGGCAGCGGGATTGCTGGCCCCTACGCCCTTGCGCTCGGCTCAGAGGAGCACCGCCGCGTAGCGCAGAGCACCGAGCATGGCGGCTACCCCCTGCTCGACCATTTGCGTCAGATCCTCGAAGGGCCGATCGTATGGGCCCCGGGCGTGCGTGGCGGTGTGCTGGTCAGCCAGCGCGGCGGCGACTTCCTGCTCGAGTGTGGCCAGGACCTCTCGATCGGGTACGACTCGCACGACGCTGAGGTCGTACGCCTCTACCTGCAAGAGAGCCTCAGCTTCCAGGCCGCAACGCCTGAGGCGGCGGTCGTGCTCGCACGGTGATTGGCGGCCGCCTGGCGCACAGGCGATGAGGCGACGCCGCGGCCGCGACTCAAGAGACGGCGCGGCGAACCGATTAACGAGGCATGTCCGACTCTGGGTTCCGCTTCCGCTTGGAGCGTGTCCGCGCATTGCGCGAACGCAAGGAGGAGATCGCGCAGCAGGAGCTTGCTGAGGCGATGGGTAGGCTCTCCGACAACGAGCAGCGGCTGCGCGAGGTGGACGACCGCCTAGCGCAGGCGCATGAGGGCCAGCGCGGCGCGGGCGTCCAGGGCGCGCTCAGCGCCGAGGATCTGATTGCAAACCAGGCGTTCGTGGAGCGCGTGGAGCAGCAGCGCCGGCACGACGTGCGAGAGCTGCGACGCAGCGCCGGCGATGTCGCGGACCGCGGCGCGGCGTTGCGAACCGCCGCGAAGGAGCACCAGATGCTCGAGCGCTTGAAGGAGCGCCACCGCGACGCCCACGTCCGCGAGATGGCCCGCCGCGAAGGCGAGACACTGGACGAGATCGCCCTCGACCGCTTTCGGCGGAGCGTCGCGTGAGCGCCGCCCCGACGGGGGTGGCGTGTACTGACGCCGACGGTGAGCGATGAGCAGCCCGATCGCAAGCATCCTGATCACACCGGCCGAAGCCGCTGCGCTCTCGCGCTCGAGCCAAGTCGAACAGCTCGCCGCCAGGGCCGCGGAAGGGGCCGCTCCGACCGGCGAAGCGAGCTTTGCCACAGCGCTTGAAGCCGCGAGCTCCGCCCAGGAAGCCGGACCGGAACCCGAAGCGATGCCGAACTCCGCTCCCGAAGCGCTGCCCGGCATAGAAGCCGAACCGGTCAGCGAAGGCGCGGCCGGCGAAGCGAGCTCCGCGCTGGCGGCCGATGCGATCGGCAGCGCCTCCGAAGCCGGCGCGACCGGTGAAGCCACCGCCGCAGCCGCGAGCGCCGCCCCCACGTACGCGTCCTACAGCGGCCTTGCGCCAACCTACGGAACCGGCAGTTCCTACCCACTGCCCGCTTCCACCCTTGCGCCGACAAGCGCCACGGGCGCAAGTGGCGCCAGCAGCGGCGCATCCGCGTACGAATCATTGATCCAGCAGGCTGCCGAGCGCAATGGCGTGGACCCGGCGCTGCTGAAGGGCCTCATAGAGCAGGAGTCGGGCTTCAACCCCGCCGCGCGCAGCAGCGCCGGCGCGATGGGTCTCACACAATTGATGCCCTCCACCGCTGCCTCCCTCGGGGTCAACGAACCGCTAAACCCCACTCAGTCGATCGAAGGCGGAGCCAAGCTGCTTGGCGAGTTGTTGCACCAGTTTGGAGGCAATGTGAGCTACGCCCTGGCGGCCTACAACGCAGGCGCGGGCGCAGTGCACGAGTACGGCGGCGTGCCGCCATACCCTGAAACCGAAGCCTATGTGGCCAAAGTGCTGACCAACGCGCAGTCTTATCGGTAGTGGGCACAGCGCAGCCACTGCGCGCCTACATCAGATATGGTGTAGATATGGATGAGGCCGCTCACTTGCTCGCCGACGCTCGACGCAGGCATAAGCTCGATCAGCAGACCCTCGCTCGACGTGCAGGCACCAGCCAGGCCCAGATCAGTCGAATCGAGCTGGGAAAGACCTCGCCAGGCGTCGCAACGTTGCAGCGGCTTTTGCGTGCGATGGGCGAGCTGCTTGTGCTCAGCTCGACCCCCAGCCCACACGGCAATATCAGCACTGATGATCTGCGCCGGCAATTGAGAGAAAGCACAACCGGCGAGCGCGTCTCGGAGGCGATCGAGTTGAGTCGCCTGCTGACAGGCATCGCGGCAAGCCGACCTGAACATGGATGAGCAAGGCGCACAGCCAGACGAGAGCGTTGAGGAGCGTCCACAAGCGCTCCACGCCGATCAACTGCTGAAGAGCCTGATCGCCCGCGCAGTCGACTTCGTGGTGATCGGCGGTTTCTCGCTTGCGGCCCACGGCATCGTGCGAGCAACGAAGGACCTCGATGTCGTGCCTGCGCCTGACGCCGCGAACCTGGCGCGACTTGCGGCCGCGCTGCGAGACATCGAGGCACGGCCGAACCTTGCCGACGATTTCGACCTCAGCGAGCTCCCGGTGCAGCTCGACGCCGAGGGTCTTGCGGCGGGTGGCAATTGGGTGCTTACGACTCGATTTGGTCGCCTGGACGTAATGCAATACGTGCCTGGCACGACAGGGTATGACCAGCTGCAAGATCATGCAGTCACGGCGCTTGTGCCGGGCATAGAGACTCCCGTGACGTTCGCCTCGGCAGATGACCTGATCGCGATGAAGACGGCCGCAGGACGTCCACAGGATCTGCTTGACATCGCGGACCTCGAACGCACGCGTGGCGTCATCGATGAAGAGCGTTGATCTCGCCGCCATGAACGCTGTCGAGTAGCGCTCGTCGCTGAGTGGCCGCCTGCACCTCCGGCGCTCCTCAAGATGCCGTTGCGCCGTCCGATTACCCGCGCATGACCGCAATGGCAGCTCCTCCCGAGGCGTTGGGCGCGACGCCCCAAAGCCTCACGGGGCCACCGGATGCTGAGCCACCCGACGGCCCGGGCTTCCAAGGCGCCCTCGAAGATTCAATGGCCCGGACCGCCACTGCGGAAGGCCAACACGAAAAGCAGAGCGCGTCAAAGGCCGTCGGCGGCCGCGAAGCGGCGACCGACCCAGAAGCTTTGGCAAGCGCAGCTCAACCGGGCGCTACAGCGGACCCGACTGCAAGCCGATCCGAAGGAACCACGAGCTCCAGCGGCAGAGCCAGCCAGGCTCCCGGCACCGATCTTGGCCGCGGTGCGGGTCACTCGCACTCCGCCGATGCCAAGGCGAGCTCAAAAGGCTCGACGGACCTCGTATGCTCGACGGACCTCGTATCGCAGGTCGGTACAAGCGCCGCAGACGCCGCGACCGCAGGTGAGAGCCACGCACAGTCGGGCGCAACCGCGCTTGCCACTGAGCACGCGGGGCCTGGTGCAGTGAACCTCGACACGACCGCGAGCGCAAGCAACTCGACAGCACAGGCAGCGCCGGCACAGGCCGCTGCCGGCGCGGGGCCAGACAGCCAGCGCGATGCGCTACCGACGACGGCCTCCCCGAAGGCCACGGCCACATCGGCGCCCGCCGATGCCGCGACCGGGATCGTGCAGGCCGACGACTCGCAGCCGCAAGGCCAAGACCTGGCGCCCGTCGAGCCCGCGGCATCCAGGCCGGGGCCCACAGATGCACCGCCGGCGACCGGCACGACTCCGGGTGGCAGCGTATTGGCGCAGGACGGCACCGAAGCCGTGACACCGTCAGGGCAGTCCACCGCGCAGACGAACAGGGCGGCCGCGAGCAACCTTCGGCTGCACCTTCCGTGGCTCGACTCATCGGCCCCGGGCGGCGCGAAGATCTCAAACATCCACGCAAGCGCGACGCCGCTGAAGGAAGTTGCAGCTCAGGTGCGATCTGGCAGCACGTCCCCCACACAGACCGCATCGCGTTCGACCGGCGCCAGCGGGCACTTCGCGCTCGGTGGCCAGAACCTCACCGCAGCCGACCACCCAGCCAACGCCACGCAGTCGAGCCTAACCGACGAGGCGAGCGTGCAGGGAACGTCGGCCGCCGGTGAGGCAAATACCGCCGGTGGCCCCGCGGCCGCTGCAGCCCCCAACGTGAGCGCGCAGGCGCTGCCCTGGACCTACGGCGCCAACATGCAGGAGACGATCGAGACGATCCACGCGACCGTCGCGCTGGCCAGCCGTGCGGGCGCCGCTCAGGCTCAGATCTCACTCGAACCCGCCGAGCTTGGCGCGGTGAGAATCCATCTCACCCAGACAGGCGAAGGACTCGTGGCGCGCGTCAGCGCCGAGACCGCCGCCGGCGCCCAGGCGATCGCCTCCGGGCAGAGCGAGTTGCATAACACGCTCAGCTCGCTCGGCATCTCGCTGCTGCGCCTGGACGTCGGGTCTTTCACCCAGCAGCAGGCCCAGGCGGGCGGGCAAAGCCCGCAGCGCTCCCAGCAGCAGCCGGCTCGATTGACGCTCGCAGGCGAGCAAGCGGAAGAGATCGCTGCCGCGAGCCCGACAAGCACCGTCTCACTTTCATCCACCAGCGCGCTCATCGACGTGCTCGCCTGAGAAGCGGAGGACAGGAGCAATGACCCAGATACCGACCGCCACGATGGCAAGCGCCACGCCGTCTGCCGCCACGCCCACCAACCCGAAGGGCGAACTCGGCCAGGAAGGCTTCCTGAAGCTGATGGTGGCCCAGCTGCAGGAGCAGAACCCAATGGAACCGGGCAACAGCAACGAATACGTCAACGAGCTCGCGACCTTCACCCAGCTGGAGCAGATCACCAATCTCGCAAGCACCAGTGAGCTTTCGGGCGCGGTGCAGCTGATCGGCCACGAAGTCTCCTTCACAAGCCCACTCGGCAAGCTCGAAAAGGGCACCGTCGAAGGCGTCCAGCGAACGACTTCCGGGGTCACAGTCACGATCGACGGCCAGACCGGGATCGAAATGAGCAAGGTGACGCAGGTCTCCTGAGAGGTTCACTCAAATGAGCGCAATCACCAATCCAGCCCTGCTGCCGCCCGGCGCCGCGGCGCCCACGCCAGCCTCGACACCGGCCACCCGGGCCGCCGGCAGCGGCACCATGCCCGCGACGCCTTTCGCCGACGTCCTCAAAGGCGTGCAATCTGGCAGCGAAGCCGCCAGTCAAGGCGGCCAGCTGCGCTTCTCCCGGCACGCCCTTCAGCGCGTGGAACGGCGCGGCGTGGCGCTCGACGCCTCCACCCTTGGGCGCCTGAACGAGGGAGTCGGACGCGCGGCCAGCAAGGGCTCGCGCGCCTCAGTCGTGCTTGTGGACGACACCGCGTTCGTGGTGTCGGTCACCAACAAGACAGTGCTCACCGCAGTTCCGCAGGAGCACATGAAGGAGCAGGTGTTCACCAACATCGACAGCGCCGTAATCGCATGACGCTGTCAAAGCGACGCGGCTGGACCTCTGTGAGGAGGCCGCAGAAGGAGATGAGCAAACCATGATGAGTGGAATGTATGCCGCGATCAGCGGCCTGGACGCAAACCAGACGATGCTGAATGTGACGGCCAACGATCTGGCCAACGTCAACACCGTCGGCTACAAGGCGGTAAGCACCACTTTCGCCAACTCGCTGACCCAGATCCTGCGCGGATCCTCCGGCGCCAACGGCGCAACCGGCGGCACCAACCCGGTCCAGGTCGGCCTCGGCGTGCAGGTCGACGCGACGGTCAACGAAATGGGCGAAGGCGCCTTCCAGCCCACTAACAACCCGATGGACATCGCGATCGAGGGCAACGGCTTCCTGCGCGTGGGCACGGGCGTCCCGCCCACCGAAGCGCCGTTCACAGCCAAACTGCCGGCGACCGTCGACTACACGCGCGCGGGCGACTTGACGACCGACGCCAACGGCTTCCTGACGACTGAGACAGGCCAGTATGTGATCGGCCGTAACGCGGTGGCCACCACCGAAGGCGGCGTGAGCACCTACGCGCCGGGCACAGAAGACTCATACATAGAGATCCCGCCCGGCTCGGCCAACGTCTCGATCGGCGAAGACGGGGCCGTCAGCTACCTCGACGAGAACCCGGCATCGCCCACCTACCAGCAGCAGGTGACCGCGGGCTACATCTCGCTGGCCCAATTCCCCAACCAGGCGGGCCTGGAGCGCCTCGGCGGCTCGCTGTGGGCGCAGACGCCGAACTCCGGCGCGCCGATCGTGGGCACGCCGGCGACCAAGGGCTTCGGCGCCACGATCGCGGGCGAGCTCGAGATGTCAAACGTCGACCTGGCCAGCGAGATGACCTCGATGATCACCGCCGAGCGCGGCTATCAGGCCAACTCGCGCGTGATCACCACCGCCGACGAAATGCTCTCCGCGGCCGTGAGCATGGTCCAGTGATCGCCCGCAGAGCACATCTGATTCCAAGACGACATGAGAGGGGCAAGGCAATGATCACACTGCACAGGCTCGGTCACACCGGGGAGGAGCTCATGCTCAACCCGGACCTGATCGTCTCGGTCGAGTCCACTCCCGACACGGTGATAACGCTCGCCACGAGCGCGAAGGTCGTGGTCGCAGACTCTCCTGAGCAGGTCACCGATGCGGTCCGCGACTGGCGGGTGCAGGTGCTCTCGGCTGCGCTGCGGGACCGCTCGCAGTTGCTGGACGACTCATCTGCCGGCACCGAGCCAGGAACCGCCAGCTTCCGGGCGCGCAGCGGCGAACCAGCCAGAGCGCTGGATGCCCGACCAGCGCTTGCGGCCATCGGGGGCGGCGGCCACTGAAGTATCGCCGTCCCCGGTCGATGAACGAGGTTGATGAGGACCGTGCGCGTGAGAGCTGAGAAGCACAGATGAAGGCCGCTACAGCCATCGGAATCGGGGTGGGCATCTTCGCGCTGCTGCTGAGCGCGATGATGGACGGAACCAGCCCGGCCACGTTCATCAACATCTCGGCGCTGATCACGATCATGGGCGGCACCGGCGGCGCGACGCTCGCGAGCGTCGGGATGCGCTCGATGAAGCGCATCCCGAGCCTCTACAAGATGGCCTTCAAAGCCGACCCGCCGGACATGCGCGGGCGCCTGGACCTGCTGGTCTCCCTCGCGGACAAGGCCAGGCGGGAGGGACTGCTCGCGCTGGACGCGACGCTGCCCGAGATCGAGGATTCCTTCACCCGCAACGCCCTGCAGCTGGTCGTGGACGGAACCGATCCGGAGATGGTCCACACGATCGTCGAGGCCGAGGTCGATGGCATGGCCGCCCGCCACGAGGCGGCGGCCAAGCCGTTTGAGAAGGCGGGCGGGTTTGCGCCCACGATGGGCATCATCGGCACCGTGATGGGCCTCGTGCACGTGCTCCAAAACCTCTCCGCCCCCTCCACGCTCGGTCCCTCGATCTCCTCCGCGTTCCTTGCCACGCTAATGGGCGTCGGCTCGGCGAACGTGATCTTCCTGCCGATCGCCAATCGCCTCAAAGCGATCTCCGCCGAAGAGGTGGAGTTGCGGATGATGACCCTGGAGGGCATCCTCTCCATCCAGGCCGGAGACAACCCGCGCCTTGTGGCCGACAAGCTGATGTCATACCTGCCGCCGGTCGAGCGCACCGAAGAGCAGAAGTCGAGCAGCGCCGCGCCGGCGCCAAGCCTGCAGCCGGAGGCGGCGTAGCCATGGCCGGCGCAAGGAAATCGGCCCGCGGGCGCAGACGGCACGGTGGCGAGGAGGAGGAAAGCGCCGAGCGCTGGTTGCTCACCTACGCGGACATGATCACGCTGCTGATGGCGCTGTTCATGGTGCTGTTCTCGATCTCCTCGGTCAACATCTCGAAGTTCAAGACGCTGCAGCAGGCGCTCAAAGAGGCCTTCTCCGGCCAGATCCTGCCGGGCGGGCGGGCGCTGGAGAAGACCGGCACCACCGAAAGCGCAAGTCATGTGCCGAATCCCACGTCTGCCGCGACGATCATGCCCTTCTCGCTGGAACCGAAAACGTCGAGCCTGCGCAGCGCTCCCGGCGGCGCGGCGGCGGCTGCCCAGCAGGAGCAGCAGAACTTCGTGCACCTCAAGCAGGAGATCGAATCCTATGCACACCAGCATGGCCTCAGCTCCTACGTGCAGGCGGTGATCGAACCGCGCGGCCTGGTGATTCGCCTGCTCACCGACAAGCTGCTGTTCGCCTCCGGCAAGGCGACCCTCGCCCCCGCTGCCTCCCCGCTGCTGGAAAAGATATCGAGCCTGATCAACATCGACCGCGTGCACCCGATCGCAGTCGAGGGAAACACCGACAATGTGCCGATTCACACCGGGGAATTCCCCAGCAACTGGGAGCTTTCCACCGCGCGGGCGAGCACCGTCGTCAACTTCCTGATCGGCCAAGGCGTCACCCCAAGCCGTCTGAGCGCAATCGGCTACGCCGAACAACACCCGATCGCAAGCAACGCAAGCGCCGTCGGTCGCGCGCGCAACAGACGCGTGGAGATCGTGCTGCAACGGCTCTACTCAGACCCCGGCGAAGGCGACGGGGAACAAGCGCAAACGACCAACAGCGAAGGCTAGGCAGATGCTCAAAGGCAAGCGCAAGTTCATTGTCATACCCGTGATCCTGGTGGTGCTGATCGGCGCGGCCTACTCGTTCGCCAAGCCCAAGCCGGTCGAAAAGCTGAAGGTGAAGGGCACGCTCTACCAAATGCCCGCGAGTTTCCTGCTCAACCTCCAGGGAAGCCACTACATCAAGCTCAACGTCGCGCTGTTGCTCTCCCCAGGGCAGAGCGACGGCGCTAGCGCGACCGGCGGGACCTCCTCTGGCGGCGGAGAAGAAGCACAGGGGACCCTGCCTGAGGAAGCACTCGTGCGCAGCATCATCACCAACGTGGTGACCGGCCAGCCCAGCGGGACACTGGTGGCAGAACGCAGCCGCAACGCGATCAGGCAGGAGATCCTGCAAGACATCGAGAAGCAGACCGACGTGAAGGTCGAATCGGTTCTGTTCCCAGACTTCACCGTTCAGTAGCAGCGAGACAGGAGAGCAAGCGTGGCACAGGAGATCGAATACGAGCAGCTCGACGCAAGCGCCTCGCAGGAGCAGGGCGAGGGCGAGGTCGACCTACGGCGCATCAGCAGCATCCCGATGGAGCTGAGCGTCGAGATCGGCCGCACGCAGATGACCGTTGGCGAGACCCTCGCGCTGCGCCCGGGATCGATCGTGACGCTGCAGCGCTTCGCCGGTGAGCCCGTCGATCTGCTGGTCAACGGCACTCCGATCGCGACCGGCGAGGTTGTGGTCGTGGACGACAAGTTCGGGCTGCGCATCTCCACGATCGTGCAGGACGACGAGATTGAGCAGGAGAGCGCAGTTGAGGACGCTTCCGGCGACCTCTCCACCGGCGAGCACGTGGGCGCGGCAGAGGGCTAGGGAGCGCGTAGAAATGAGCACCGCGGTGCAGCAGCCGATTGCAGAGCAACCGCAGGACTCCGATCCTGCCCCTGACGCGCTTGCCGGCGCGACAGAGGATGGTCGTCTCGCCGCGCGAGTCCAGGCGCTCGACTTCTCAGCTCCGACGAAGTTCAATGCCGAGCTGCGCCGGCGCATCGGCCGAGTGCTCACTCCTTTCTGTAAGGCGCTCTCTACACGCATGGCGGCCGATCTGAGGGCGTCGTGCGAGTTGCATCAGGTGGATGCGCGGCAGCTCTCCTGGACTGAGGCCAGAGCCTCGCTGCCCGCGGAAGCTCTGCTGACCGCCGTGGACGTCGCGCCAATCGGCGGGCAGATGCTGCTCGGCCTGGAGATGCCGCTCGTGTTGCGCTCGCTGGATTGCATGCTCGGCGGCAGCGTGGCCGGGGCGCCGCAGACCCGCAAGCTCAGCGAGATCGACTGGGCGCTCTCGCGGCGCCTGGTCGAGTCGATTGTGCTGCAGCTCTCGATGGTCTGGCGCGATCTTGGCGGCCTGGAGCTCTCGGTCGGCGAAATCGATCTGGAGGGAGACGCAGGCCTGATCGTGCCGATCGGCGAGCCCACCTTCGCGGCCACCTTCGAGCTGGAGCTCGCCGGACTGCCCTCGAAGCTCGTGCTGCTCGTGCCGTGGGCTGCGATCGAGCCGGTCGCAGCCGAGATCCTGCGCAACGGCTCTCTGGCACACGACGCCGACCCACGGCAAGCAAGCGCCATGCACCGTGGGCTCGCGCTGGCAAAGGTACTTCTGCGTGCGGAGGTCGGCGCCACGATGCTGCCGGTCGAGCAGGTGCTCGCCCTGCAGCAGGGAAGTCTGCTGCGCCTCGATGCTCGTGCGCATGACGGTGTCAGCCTGCTCGCCGAGAACGTGCCTTTGGGCAGTGGGGCGCCCGGCCGCAGCGGGGTGCGCAGGGCGATCAAGCTCACAGGCCCGATTGAGCCGGAAGGCGAGACGGGCATGCGGCCGGTGCTCGGCACCACTGCTCAAACACAGTCCTGCACACCGGCAGAGCGCCAGTCAATGCTCGAAGGGCTTGCGCGCCTGCGCGGCGTGGACGTGCGCGTCTGGGCGGAGCTCGGGCGCACCCGGATGTCGCTCAGCGACGCCCTGCGCCTGCCGCAGGGAAGCGTGATCGAGCTCGATCAGGGTGCCGATGACGCGATCGAGCTGTTCGTCAACGGGTTGCCCTTCGCCGACGGAACGCTTGCGATCACAGCCGAGGGCGACTGGGCGATTCAGGTCGGCACCCTGAGCTGAGCTCACCAGCATCTCAACGTTAAGGGCCAATCTCGGTAAGCCCTAAAGGCAGCGCAGACACTGCCGATTACCTGGGCGACTCTCCTCGGAGTCTCCCTCGATGCCTAGGTCGATCACGCCTATCCGCGCGACCGCGATGGTCGCCATGCTCACGCTCGCCTGCGCGCTTTTTGCGCCCGGAGCGCTGCTTTGCCCTGCCGGCGCATCGGCTGCCGGCGTGATCGCCAAAGCAAAAAGCGAACAGAAATCGCTGAACCTCTCCACGTCTTCGGCCAGCCCCACCAGCGGCACCGGCGGCGCAAGCCTCGTGCGCACGATCGTGGGTCTCGCGATCGTGATCGCGGTTATCTGGGGGCTGACCTGGGTGCTCAAGCAGGTCAAGTCGGGCCGCGAGGCCAAGGCCGCCGGGTCCGGGCTTGCTCCGATGGCAACGCTGCCGCTCGGCTCGGGCCGCTCGCTGCAGCTCGTGCGCGCCGGCAGCGACTACGTGCTGCTCGGCGTCGCTGAGAACGGCGTGGTCCCGGTCCACCGCTACAACGAGCAGCAGGCGCGCGAAGCAGGCCTGCTGCAGGTGAGCGCCGCCAACCCGATGCTCGCCGATCAGGCTCCGAGCAGCGGCCCGACCGGCATTCCGGGACAGGCGCCGCAGAACCCACTCGATCGCCTGCGCGGATGGACGGTGCGCCCGTGACCCTCGCCCTGAGCATTTCATCGGGCAACGCGGTCCAGATCCTGCTGCTCGCCGGCGGCCTGACGCTGATCCCCGCGGTCCTCTTCACCGTTACGGGCTTTAGCCGCATCTTGATCGTGCTCGGCTTCATCAGGACCGCCGTGGGCACGACCACCGCGCCGCCCAATCAGGTGCTGATCGGGATCGCGCTGTTCCTGACGATCTTCGTGATGTCCCCGACGATCAGCGCGATCAACAAGGAAGCGCTGCAGCCGCTGGAGCACAAAGCGATCAGCACATCAGTGGCGCTGGAACACGCAGAGGTGCCGCTGCGCCAGTTCATGTTTCGTCAGACCCAGGTGCAGGACATCTCGCTGTTCGTCAGCCTGGCGAAAATCAAGCGTCCCAAGACGCAGGCCGAACTGCCCACCCAGGTCCTGATCCCCGCCTTCATCGTCTCGGAGATGAAGAGCGCCTTCCAGATCGGCGTGCTCATATTCCTGCCGTTTTTGATCATCGACCTGATCGTCTCCTCGACGTTGATGAGCATGGGGATGATCATGCTGCCGCCGACGTTCATCTCGCTGCCGCTGAAGATCCTGCTGTTCGTGCTGGTCGACGGCTGGGACCTGGTCATCAAGGCTCTGGTGCAGAGCTTTCACACATGAGCCTCGGGAGCCGAACGTGAACCAGGACACAGTCGTCAACCTCGCATCGCAGGCGATCACGCTCGCGCTCAGCGTCGCCGGCCCACTGTTGCTGGCAAGCCTCGTGATCGGACTGGTGATCAGCGTCTTTCAGGCCGTCACCCAGATCCAGGAGCAGACGCTCTCGCTGATCCCGAAGATCGTCGGGATCGTGCTGGTGATCGTGGTGCTCGGCCCGTGGATGGTCAACAAAATGGTGACCTACACCCAGAACCTCTACGGGTCGATCCCGTCGCTGGTGGGAAGCGGCTCGTGAACGCCCTGCTCTCAAAGCTCGCGGGCGGTGAGCTCGCCGGGTTCATCCTCGTGCTCGCGCGCGTGACCCCGCTGTTCCTGGTCGCCCCGCTGTTCTCCTCCAAGATCATGCCGCCACAGGTGCGAGGCATCATCGCGGTGGGCATCTCGATCGGCCTGACCCCGCTTGCGCTGAGCGGCCAGCACATCCCGACCAACATGCTCACGCTTGCCGCGCTCGTGCTCGAGGGTCTGCTGACCGGGCTCGCCTTCGCCTTCTCGATCGCGGTCCTCTTCGCCGCGCTGGAATCCGCCGCCGCCTTCGTGGACGCGGTCTCCGGCTTCTCCTTCGGCTCGCTCGTGGACTCAATGAACGGGCCGCAGAACGGCGTGATCTCAGAGCTCTACGCGGTGATCGGGACAGCGATCTTCCTGGCAATCGGCGGCGATGGCTGGATGCTGCGCGGGATCGCGCGCACCTTCCAGTTCGTGCCGCTCACCTCTGGCCCGCGCCTGACCTCGCTGGTCGGCGGCGCTGAGCAGTCCTTCTCGACCGTATTCGCTTCGGCGCTTGAGATCGTCGCTCCGGTGCTGCTCGCGCTGCTGGTGGCGGACGTCGCCTTTGGGGTGGTCTCGCGGGTTGTCCCCCAGTTGAACGTCTTTGCCGTGGGCTTCCCGACGAAGGTCGTCGTCGCGCTCGCACTCGTCGGTGTGACGCTGCCATTCGTCGCGGGCTGGCTCTCAGATCAACTCTCCTCGAAGCGTGGGCGCCGCTTTGAGCACGCTGCACGTCACCTGATCATGGCCGGCGAAGAGCGCACAGAGAAGGCCACACCCAAGCACCGCGAGAAGGCGCGCAAGCAGGGGCAGATCGCGCGCAGTTCCGACCTGAACGGTGCAATCGTGCTGATCGCAGGCATCGTGACGATCGCAGCGATGGGGCCGCACATCGCGGAATCGATCGGCAACTGCATGCGGGCGATGCTGGCCGACATCGCCCACCCGCGCAGCGTGACCAGCGCCGCGGGCTTGAGCAGCCTGCTCAAACTGGCTCTCAGCACGGTGGCGCTCACTGTGGGACCTGTCGCCGGCGCCTGCATGGTGGCGGCGATCATCAGCGGAGTGGCCCAGGTCGGCTTTCGCCCCCGGCTGAGCGGCCTGAAAATCGACCCGCACAGGATCTCCCCGCTCGGCGGCGCCAAGAACCTCTTCGGGCCGAACATCCTCTTCGAGACCGGCAAGGCAACCACCAAGGTCCTAATTGTGGGCGCAGTCGCGGCGATGTCGCTGCTGCCCGACATGACAGGGCTTGCCTCCAAGGTCGGGATTCCGCCGCTCGCATTCGGCGGCCTTGCCGGCAGCAGCGCGCTTGGCGTGGCAGAGCGCGCCGCCTTCGCCTATGCGCTGATCGGCCTGATCGACTACGCCTGGCAGCGCCGCCGCAACGAGCGCGCGATGCGGATGACCAAGCAGGAGGTCAAGGAGGAGGTGCGCCAGCACAACATCTCCGCCGAGCTCAAGGGCGCCCAGCGCCGACGCCAGATGCAGGCCGCGCGGGCGCGCATGATGGCCGCGGTGCCGACCGCCGATGCGGTTGTGACCAACCCCACCCACTACGCCGTCGCGCTGCGCTACGACGGCAGCAAGCCGGCGCCGGAAGTTGTGGCCAAGGGCCAGGACCTGATCGCCGCCCAGATCAGGAAGGTCGCCGCCGAACACGACGTCCCGATCGTGCCCGACCCGCCACTGGCGCGCGCCCTGCACGGCTCCGTGGAGGTCGGCCAGACGATCCCAGCCGAGCTCTACATCGCCGTCGCGCGCGTGCTCGCCTTCGTTTACAAGCTCGCCGGACGCAAGCGCGCCGCTGCTGGAGGCCTGCGATGAGCTCTGAAGCGATCGGCCGGCAGGACAGGATCTCGGGCCTTTGCGTCGAAAGCGCCGAAGCGATGGAGGCGCGATGAACAACGTTCGCAAGCTGCTGCGCTACACGGACATGCTTGCCGCGGTCGGTGTCGTGGTGATCATCACGATGCTCGTCGTACCGCTGCCATCGGCGCTGCTCGACGTCCTGATCACGCTCAACATCTCCGGCGCGCTGACCGTCGTCGTGGCGACCATGTATGTGAACAAGCCGCTGCAGTTCGCATCCTTCCCGAGCCTGCTGCTGCTGACCACGATGTTCCGACTGGCGATCAACGTGTCGGTCACGCGCCTGATCCTCACCAGCGGCGAAGCCGGCAGCGTGGTCAAGGATTTCGGTCAGTTCGTCGTCGGCGGCAACGTGGTCGTGGGGCTGGTGATCTTCCTGATCCTGGTCGTGATCCAGTTCGTGGTCGTCACCAACGGCGCCGGCCGCGTCGCGGAGGTCTCCGCGCGCTTCACCCTCGACGCAATGCCGGGCAAGCAGATGGCGATCGACGCGGATCTGAATGCTGGCCTGATCACCGAAGACCAGGCACGCGAGCGCCGCAAGGAGATCTCCCAGGAGGCCGACTTCTACGGCTCGATGGACGGCGCCTCGAAGTTCGTCAAGGGCGACGCGATGGCCGCGTTGATCATCACCGGCATAAACCTCGTCGGCGGGATCATGGTCGGCATGCTGCAGCACGGCTTCGGGTTCACCGAAGCCACCCACAGGTACTCGATGCTGACGGTAGGCGACGGCCTGGCCGCCCAGATCCCGGCGCTGCTGATCTCTGTCGCGACCGGCATCATCGTCACCCGCTCGGCCTCCGACACCGACCTTGGCTCCGACATCGCCAACCAGATCCTCGGCCAGCGCAAGGCGCCGATGGTGGCGGCCGGCGCGATCTGCCTATTCGCGCTGATCCCGGGGCTGCCGAAGATTCCGTTCCTGCTGGTGGGCGCGATGTTCGGCGCGATCGGCTGGAGCCTTCGCAAGAGTCCCGATGAGGAGACCGAGACCAAGGAGCTCGCACCGCCGGCAAAGACGCCAGGCGAAGAGGCGCTGGAGCGAATCGGGGTCGACGCGCTGGAGCTCGCGATCGGCTTCGGCCTGGTTCCCCACGTCGACGGCAGCTCCGGCGGCAGCCTCGTGCGCCGCGTGAGCACGATCAGGCGTCAGCTCGCGGGCGAGCTCGGCATCGTGATCCCCGCGGTCCGCATCCACGACGAGCTGGGACTCGACTCGCACGAGTACGTGCTGAAGATTCGCGGCTCTGAGGTCACGCGCTGGCGCGTGATGCCCGGTCACCTGCTCGCGATGGACCCGGGCGACGCGGAGCAGAGCCTGCAGGGGATCGCGACCACCGAGCCCGCATTCGGCCTGCCCGCCAAGTGGGTGCATGAGACCTCGCGTGCAGAGGCGGAGGAGCTCGGCTACACCGTGGTGGATGCGGAGTCGGTGATCGTCACCCATCTCACCGAGACGATCAGGGGCCACTCCGCAGAGCTGCTCACCCGCCAGGACGTAAAGACGCTGCTGGACCAGCTCAAGCAGAGCAACGCCGCCGTGGTGGAGGAGGTCGTCCCCGACGTGCTCACCCTTGGCGAGATCCAGCGCGTGCTGCAGGGTCTGCTCTCTGAGGGCGTGGCGATCAAGGACCTTTCGGTGATCCTGGAGGCGATCGGCGACAGGGCGCGCGTCACCCGCGACGTGGGCCTGCTGACCGAGTACGCCCGTCAGGCGCTTGGCCGCTCGATCACCGCCCCCCACCTGGATCAAGGCATGCGGCTGCGCGCGATCACGCTCGATCCTGCGATCGAGCAGGAGGTCGCGACCTCCATCACCCAGACCGGCGAGGGCGAGTACCTGGCGATGGAGCCCTCGCGGGCACACGCGATCATCGGCGCGTTGCGCAGCCAGGTCGAGCATGCCAGCGCCCGCGGGGTCCGGCCCGTGCTGCTCTGCTCAGGGCGCGTGCGCCGCCATCTGCGAAGGCTGACCTCCCAGGCTCAGCCGCATCTGCCTGTCTGCTCGTACAACGAGATCGCGCCGGGCATCGACGTCGAGACGATTGGAGTCATCAACGCATGAGCACCCTCAGCCTAACCCTTCCGCAGGTCTCCGAGGAGCAGACGCCAAACGGCGAGAGCTCGTCGGGACGCCTCTATCGCGGCCGCAGCGTCGCGGAGCTGATTCCGCGCATCCAGGCCGACCTCGGCCCCGAGGCGATCGTGCTGCGTCGCCGCAGCGGGCTGGAAGGAGGCATCGGCGGCTTCTTTCAGCGTCCTTTCGTGGAGATCGAAGCCCGCGAGGGCGCCGGCAGGGTCGACTTCTACGACGGAGCGGACGCAGCTCCAAAGGCGGAGCACTTCGCTGCACTGGCCGCGAGCCTCGAGACCCACGAGGATCCGCCGCAGGGAGATGTGAGCGCCTTTGCCAACGCACTGGCCGCAGCCGGGATCGCAATCTCCGACACGCGACCCGGTGAGGAGAAGGCAACGGCATCCCCGGTGGCGGCCAGGCCTCTGTCGCAGTCTCATCTGCTGAGTGCGTACACCGCCGCGCAGGCAGAGCCGGCCGCACCGGCCGAGCCCGCCGCGCCGCTGGCGCCGGCCACGCTGCCGGAGCCCGCCGCGCCGCCGGAGGACGCCGCGCTCTTTGCGCCCGCGTGGCCTCCCGCCCCCGCCGAACCGCTGACGCCGACGCAGCCGGCACCCACCCAAATCTCCCCGCCGGTGGTACAGCCGCCCTCCCCCGCTGCCGCACCCGCGCAACCTGCCCCCGCTCGCTCCAGAACCCAGCTCGGCGTCGTCAAGGAGCTGGTCGCTACAGGAATGGATGAGCGCTTCGCGCTGGAGCTGATCGACGCGGCATGCGCACACGTGCTGGTCTTCAACCCACGCATCGGCCTGCGCAAAGCCGTCCGAATCGAGCTCGAACGCAGGATCCCGACGGCCGCGCCGCTTCCCAGCACCGGCGCCGCGATCGTGCTCGCAGGCCCGGGCGGCAGTGGCAAGACCCGCTGCGTTGCCTCGTTGGCAGGCGTCTACCGCGCAAGCGAGATGCTGAAAGTCTCATGCGCCTCTCTGCTCGCCGACGGCGAGAGCGGCGCCTTGAAGATGCTCCTCAGCCCCGCAATCGTGGCGCCTGCGGACGCCTCCGGAACCCGAGCGTTGCGAGTGCTCGCCGATGCGCGCGCCCAGGGGCTCGCACTGATCGACACGCCGTCCCTTTCGCCAGCCGACCAGGCACAGATCAAGACGCTCGGCAAGCTGTTGGCAGCCATCAAGCCCGATCGTGTGGCGATCGCGCTGCCCGCGACTCTGGGACGAGTGGCCGCCTCGCAGTTGCTTACGTCGCTGAAGCCGCTGCAGCCAAGCGCGCTCGCGATCACTCATGCCGATGAGACCGACCAGATCGGCGTCGCGGTGCAGGCGGCATGCGAGTCGGGCCTTGCACCCGAGTATCTGCTGAGCGGGGCTCGTGGCACCGTGGCCAGGCTCGACCCTGCAACTCTGGCGCAGAGGCTACTGCGATGAAGCTCCGGTGGCGCGATCGTGAGCAGGAGGCGAGTGCGCCGGGCTTGCCGGCGGACTTCAAGATGCCCAAGGCGCAGCAGCCGGCGACGCTGGTGATGCCCGACGGCGTGCATCTGCCTGCGCGCATCTCCGGCAACGAGGGTGCGGACCTGCTCGTGCTTGCGATCGTACGCCTCGGGGGAGATCTCACACCCGATCGGCTGCAGCGCATCGTGCTCGAGATCTCCGGCGGCAAGGGAGTGATCCGGCTCGGCGGAACCGTCTCATTGGAAGATGGCGAACAGCTGCGCTTCGCGAACCTGCACTCGCTCGACGTGGTGCAGAGGCGTGAGTACGTACGCGTGAAAGCCACCAGGCAGGTGCTCGTCACGCTCGACGGCAGCTCCGCCGCGATCGAGACCTACTCGGTGGATCTCAGCGGGGGCGGGATGCTGCTCGGCGGCCTCGACCATGTGCGTGTAGGGGAGCGCATCGGCTTTCGGCTGATCACCGAACAGGACGGGGAGGGTGGGTCTCAGATCGTCGGCACCGGCAGAGTGGTGCGCAACGATCCAGGCGGAAAGCGCGCAGTCTCGTTTGATTCGATCAGCGAAGGCGACAGGCGGCGCCTGATCAAGTTCCTGTTCGAGTGCCAGCGCGAGGAACGTCGCAAGGGCCTGCGCATGGAGGGATCCGATGGCCGCTGATGCAACACGCGTGCAGCCCGCGGCCGACTCCGGGCTGCCCCATACCCAGAAGCCAAGCATCGCCGAGCACCCGCGCGCCGCGCGCCATGTGCGCCAGGCACGGCAGGCGGCCGGCCTGATTGGTTTCCTGGTTGCGGGCTGGACCTCGATGGCGACCAGCACGCTGGCTGAGACGCTGCTGCGGGCGTTGATCGCAGGCGTCGTCTGCCAAGTTGTCGTGTGGGCTGCCGCGGTGGCGCTGTTTCGCCACCTCATCCTCGCCGAGCTGAGGAGCAGGGAGCACGCATTGGTGGTCGCCGCCAAGGCGCGCGCCGAGGCACAGGAACGCGCGCAGGCAGACATCGGCTCGCGCGGGCCAGTGATGCAGGGCGGAGCCAGGTCATAGGCATGGTGATGCCAGGTGGACCGCATCGAACCGATCCGGCCAAGCATTCCTCCGATCGATGCAACCCGTGTGCGCAGGGTGCTCGACGAGCGCGAGCAGCATGCCGGCGCCCGCCAGCAAGCCGAGCAGGAACAGCGCCGGCGCGATCAGACGCGCCCGCAGCAGGACGGGGAACGCGAATGGAACACCGACGAGGAGCTCCAGGAAGACGAGGACCAGGACGGTCCTCCGCGAATCGACGTGCGCGCGTGAGCGTGCAAACACGCATGCAGGGCCTCAAGCGCGCCTGGTCCCGGCCGATCAACAGGCAGCAAGGGCGGACAGGGAGTCGGCCCGGGACTAGGCAAACGACGTCATCAAGGAGATGAACGAATGTCCCTTTCGATCAACACCAACATCGCCGCGCTGAACGCACAGCGCAACCTGCAGGCCACAGAAGACAAACTGGCCATGTCGATGGAACAGCTCTCGTCGGGCCTGCGGATCAACACGGCCGCCAACGATGTGGCCGGCTACGCGATCAGCGAGCGTCTGGAAGGCCAGATCAACGGTCTCAACCAGGCCTACCAGAACAGCCAGGACGCAGTCTCGCTCACGCAGACCGCTCAGGGCTCACTCAACGAGGTCCAGCAGATGCTGCAGCGCACCAGGACCCTCGCGGTGCAGTACGCAAACGGCACCAACTCCGAAGAAGATAAGAAAGCAATCGAAGAAGAGGTCACGCAGCTGAACAAAGAGATCGAACGCGTGGGTGAAACCACCAAGTTCGGCGAAGTCAAGCTGCTTTCGACCAAAGAAGAAATCAAGTTCCAGGTCGGCGCCAACGACAAAGAAACCATCGGCGTCAGCACCTTCGAACTCGCGAAAAACGCCAAGGTCGAAGCCGTTCTGAAAATCAAACTCGGCGGCGCGGAAACTATTTCCGAAATCGACGCGGCGATCAACGCGGTCTCCACGGCGGCTGGTGAATTCGGGTCGGTCCAGGACCGCCTGCAGTACACGCAGAGCAACCTGGAAATCTACAGCCAGAACCTCGCCTCGGCGAACAGCGCCATCAAGGACGTCAACATGGCGGAAGCGATGACGAACTTCACCCAGGAGCAGGTTCTCCAGCAGGCTGGCACCGCGATCCTCTCGCAGGCCAACTCGCTGCCCCAGGCGGTCCTGAAGCTCGTCCAGGGCTGATCGACACACGACCTTCCTCGGCGGTGGCCTCCTAGGCGGCGCCGCCGCCGAAGTGAAGCCCATTGCGGGGCGATCTCCACGCTCGCGACGGGACACATAACGCTTCGCCTGGCCACGGACGGCCGGCGCGGCCACATACCGCCGATTCATCGAGGGAACGGTGGTCGAGGCGGGCGGCCTTTGGGCTGCCCGCCTCGTCTTTGTTAAGAAGGTCTTGGGGCCGAATCCGCGCTCGGAATCAGGACGGAAGCCCACCCGGAGACCGGCGTCCAGTGATGGCCAGAAATCGTCCAAATCGCTCAAGGCGAAGGACTCTCGCGCCGATACACGCCGGGATATGGCCGACATGGAGTCGGCCGGGACTAGAAAACCAACGTCATCAAGGAGATGAACGAATGTCCCTTTCGATTAACACGAACGTCGCTGCGCTGAACGCGCAGCGCAACCTGCAGGCGACGGAAAACAAACTGGCGGCCTCGATGGAACAGCTCTCATCGGGTCTGCGCATCAACGAGGCGGCCAACGATGTGGCCGGCTACGCGATCAGCCAGCGTCTGGAAGGCCAGATCAACGGTCTCAACCAGGCCTACCAGAACAGCCAGGACGCAGTCTCGCTCACGCAGACCGCTCAGGGCTCACTCAACGAGGTCCAGCAGATGTTCCAGCGTGTGCGGACGCTCGCGGTGCAGTACGACAACGGCACCAACTCTGAAGAAGATAAGAAAGCAATCGAAGAAGAGGTCACGCAGCTGAACAAAGAGGTCGAACGTGTGGGTGAAACCACCAAGTTCGGTGAAATCAAGCTGCTCTCGACCAAAGAAGAAATCAAGTTCCAGGTCGGCGCCAACGACAAAGAAACCATCGGCGTCAGCACCTTCGAACTCGCGAAGAACGCCAGCGTCGAAGCCGTTCTGAAAATCAAACTCGGCGGCGCGGAAGCGATCTCCGAAATCGACAAGGCGATCAACGCGGTCTCCACGGCGGCCGGTGAATTCGGGTCGGTCCAGGACCGCCTGCAGTACACGCAGAGCAACCTGGAAGTCTACAGCCAGAACCTCGCTGCGGCGAACAGCGCCATCAAGGACGTCAACATGGCGGAAGCGATGACGAACTTCACCCAGGAGCAGGTTCTCCAGCAGGCTGGCACCGCGATCCTCTCGCAGGCGAACTCACTGCCCCAGGCAGTCCTGAAGCTCGTCGGCGGCTGATCCCGATCCATTCTTCCTCGGCGGCGGGCTCGCAAGAGCCGCCGCCGAAGTGAAGCCCTCCGCGGCGATCTCCACGCTCGCGGCGGGAACATAACGCTTCGCTTGGTCACGGACGGCCGGCGCAGCCACATACCGCCGATTCATCGAGGGAACGGTGGGGCAGGCGGGCGGCCTTCGGGCTGCCCGCCTCGTCGTTCCCCTGCCAAGGATCCTCAATCCGCCGCGCAAACGGCCGATCACCGGGACGATGTCCCTCGAGTCGACCATTCAGCGCGTCGCGGCGATCAACAATGCCCTGGCAAACCCTGCGCTGCTGGTGCAGAACTCTCTCTCCGGCGCCGGCAAGACCGTCTCCCAGACAGGCGGCACCGCGGCGCCCAGCGGCTCCGCGTCCTTTGCAGACGCGCTGGAAGCGGCAAGCGCGCCACCCGAAAGCGAAGCGGGCGCCTACGGCGCTCAGGCGGGCGCGCCGGGCGTCGCCGGCGCTTTGGGTGGCGCCTCCGGCGCCCTCGGCGCGGCGGCCGCCCTGCCCTATCCCGGCCTCTCGCAGGTGAGCGGCCTCGGCTCCTCCCTCCCGACCGCTGCGGTCGGAGGATCCTATGCGGGACAGACCCCCGGGCAGCGGATCGTCGCGATCGCCGAAACCCAGGTCGGCCAGACCGAGCAGCCCCCGGGGTCCAACGAATCGCCCGCGATCGCCCAGTACCGCACCGCGACGGCCGGCGCTATTCCCGGCGCGCCCTGGTGTGCCTACTTCGCTTCCTGGGCTGCCCGCCAGGCGGGCGAGCCGATCGGTAGTCAAGGTCAGGGCCTTGGAGCCGTGTCGGAGATCTGGTCCTGGGCACAGAGCGTTGGCCGGGCGATACCGAACGGCCCTGGCGTGGTTCCCGCGCCTGGCGATCTGATCGTCTTCGGCGGCGAGCACGTGGGAATCGTGCGGCGGGTACTCCCGAACGGCGACATCGAAACGATCGAGGGCAACTACGAAAACAAAGTTGCCCTCAACGTCCGCACTCCAAGCGAACCGACCGGCTACGTGAACATGAGCTGATCCGGCCTGGCATACCGACGGCCGACAGCTGCGTTCCAGCTCTCAAGGCCGCGATGCTGTCAGCCGAATGACTGTTTATGGAAGGATCGTGGCTGTGCCCCACGGAGCTGGACCGCATGCGCGTCGTGGACGCGAACGCTCGCGTGCGGACGATTCGCCACGTCGGCGCGGCATCGATCGGGATCGCGCTGCTGATCGCGGCGCCTTGGGTCGGATGGTGGACGCTCCTCCCCTTCGCCGCAGCGGCATTCAACCTCTGGCACATCGATCGCCGCATCGCCCGCAGCCCGCGGCCCGAGCGGGTGAGCGCGCTAGGCATCCTTGTCACAGTCGCGATGCTCGCCCTCGGCGTGGCGATCAGCGGCGGGCCACACAGTCCTGCACTGCCGTGGATGGTGCTGCCGGCCGCGATGGTGGCGGCGCGCTTTCGCCCGCAGGTCGTGATCGCCGGCCTTGCAATCACGGTGCTGCTGATCCTCGGCGCCACCTTCGGCGTATCGCCGGTGCAGGCGATCCATGACCCGGTGCCTGTGCTGGCGACACTTGCGCTGCTGGTCAGCCTGGTGTCGATCGTGTGGGCAATGCAGGCCGCGGAGCTACATCATCGAGACGAGGCGATCCTCGACCCGCTCACCGGCCTGCTCAACCGTCACGCGCTTGCCCCGCGATTCAACGAGCTCTCCCAACAGGCGCAGCTGACCGGCCAGCCGATCTGCCTGCTGCTCTGCGACGTCGACGGGTTCAAGGCGGTCAACGACGAGTTCGGTCACGACCGTGGCGACGCGGTGCTGCGTGACATCGCCTACGTGCTGCGCAAGCGGCTGCGGTCCTTCGAGCTCGTCTACCGACTCGGTGGAGAGGAGTTCTTGATCGTGCTGCCCGGGGTTGACCTCGCCGGCGGCCGTCAGCTCGCCGAGCGCCTGCGCCTGGCTGTGCTGGAGGCCAAGCCGACCGGCATCGAGACGACCATCTCACTCGGAGTCAGCGCTGCCAGCGGCCAGGAGGCGTCATACGAAACGCTTTTCAAGGCAGCCGACCAGGCGCTCTATGCAGCCAAGCGCAGCGGGCGCAACAGGGTCCGCGCCGCCCCTGCCGGCGGGCCGCGGCCGGAGCTGGCGCAACCAACCATAGAGCCGCAGCTGCAGCCTGAGCTGGTCTAAGAGCGCCTAACCGCTTCGAGCCGGGGCGGGACCCGGCGCTATTCGCAGTTTGAATGCTCGGGACTCGAAAAGCCCCACCTCCGACTACCAAAGCTGTCGCCCACCTGACAACCTGGTGGTTGTGCCCGGGTCTTCAGGACAAAGGCGTCCGCGGCCGAAAGTACCGGCCGCCGAGCGCGCGCAGGAGCATCTCAGGTACAGCGTCTCCGTGGATCGGGGCTTTGCGATCCTCGAACGCTTCAGCAGCACTCGGGCATCGGAGGGAATAGCCGACATCTCAGCATCGGTCGATCTTCCCCGCTCGAGCGTCCATCGCTACCTGCAGACCCTCTCCGCACTCGGGCTGGTCGAGCAGCGCGGGACCCCGCGCCGCCGCTACAGGCTCACAGCGCTCGCGGCCGACGTGGGCACGGTCGCCATCGCGGTCACGGGCCTGCGGGCGCTCGCCCATGAAGAGCTGGTCGCGCTTCGCAGAAGCAGCGCCTGCACCGCACGGCTTGCGATCAGGCTTGGGCTGGACGCGCTGCTGGTCGACCAGGCGATCAGCTTCGCTCCCGGCCAGGGGATGCTCGCGCTCGACGCACGCCCGGGCACGCGATTGGCCGATGCGGACTGCGCGTTGCGGCAGGCGCTGCTCGCCCAGCTCGACCTGAGCGATCTGCCCAGCGATTTGCGTCGCAAGGGCCGCACCGCACGAGCTGCGCTCGAGCAGGTGCGCGAGCGCGGGGTGGCGGTGCAGGACCGCGCGGGCGACGCCGGCGCATGTGCTCTGGCGGTGCCGATCGCCCTGCCCGACTCCGGTCAGGCGATCGCGGCGATCGACTTGATCGCAAGCCTGCCGGTCACGCTCGCGACACTGCAAGAGCACCTCGACGCGCTCACGGCTACCGCGCAGCGGCTGGCCCCGGCGATCGCGCAGCTGCCGTGGGCGCAGTGGCGCCCATACCGGCGCCCGGAATAACCGCCACTCGCCAGCTTCGCGGGCCGCGCGAGCGATCCAGTCAGCCGAGCAGGCTCGTGAGCGCGCTGCGCGCCTGCTCGCTGCGCTGCGCCTCGATGTGCAACTCCTGCGCCAGCGCGCTGACCCACGCCTGCGGGTCCATCTGCTCTCGTTTGATCGATATGCCCCCCACCTCGCGTCCGCGGGTCGCGGCGACGCCGCCGTCTTGCATCTGCAGGCAGAAGCAGCTGTTGCCCAGCCGCACTTCGATCTCCTTCACCCGCTGGTCTTTGGAGAGCGGGCTCTTGCGCCGGCGCGTGATCTTGGTGGCGCCCGGAAGAGCGCCCTCCAGCTTGCTTGCAAGCACCTCGACGGAGATCGTCAGGTCAGTGCCATCGAGACGCAGCCCGGCGGCGTCGAGCTCGAAATCCTGCTCTGCGGACACCCCTGGAGTCTAGCCCCGAGCAGTCGGTCTTTCAGTTGGAGAGGTCGAGCACTGGCGTCGGCGGCTCGATCTGTCCGTCGTGGCCCTCGGTCTCCACGATCGCGGTGCCGATCGAGAAGAACTCGATCGTGTGCGAGCCCCAGCCGTGGCTCTTCTCCTGCAGGTCCACGCCGACGATGCCCCTGGCCTTCAGCTCCTGCGCCTCGTTCTGCATCCGCTCCATCGCGAGCTCGCGGGCGTCGTAGAAGGCCTGGGTGAAGTTGGAGAGCTCGACGTTTCGCCCAGTCTGGCCGAGCGACTGCATCATGCCGCGACGGGCGACGTGGTAGACGCAGCTGCCCATCACCATGCCCACCGGCCGATGCCCTGTACGGAGCAGCGTCCAGAAGTCCTGGCCGGAGAGGTCGCTGGTGAACGGCCGCCCGTTCGGCGCCCTGTGAAGGATGCCCTCGCGGTGCTTGACCGCAGTGCCAATCGCGATGAACTCCGCCATGTCCTGACCCCACTCGTAGCGGCCGATGTCGAGCCGCACCCCGACTACCCCGTCGGCGCCGAGCTGGTCGGCCTCCTCCTCCATCCGCGTCATCGCGAGCTGGCGCGCCTCGTACATAGCCTGAGAGAGAACCGTGAGCTCCTGGCTCTTCTTCCAGCCCGCCAGCTGGATGCCTATGTGGTAAATCGAGCTGCCCACGACCAGGCCCACGGGATCGAAGCCCGCCTGCCTGATCAGCAGGAACTCGTTGACCGAGAGGTCGGAGGTGAAGAGGCCCTGCTTGTTCTGCGCAAGGCGCTCCCTGCCCGCCTGCGGCACGCCCTCCAGGGACGTAGGGTCATAGGCCATCTCGGTCTCACCGTCGCTCATCTTCTCGCCTCCGCTTGCTTGCCTGTCGATCGTAGAAGTGCTCTAAGAAGCAGCCATCATGTCCATCGTCATCTGCGGCGCCGCCGGCGCGCTGCGCCCCTTCTCCGCGACCGCGGTCCCGATCGCCGAGAAGCTCGCGACCACGCCCTGGCGCGCGGCGCCCGGGCCCATGTTCAGCGACTCCGGCCTGGTCGTGTGGTGGATGCGCACGCCGACGATGCCGCTGGCGCCAAGGGCCTGCGCCTGCCTGCCAAGCTCCGCGGTCACGCGCTCGCGCGCGCCGTAGAAGCATTCCGTGACTTCTCGGTACTCGAAGTTCTGATAGGCGGCTCCGCCAAACAGAGTCTGTCCCGAGCGGATATAAGCGAGGCTGACGAAGAAGACAGAGGTCCATGCCACGATCCCGACCGGCTCGATGCCCGCCGCGATCAGCTTGGCGTAGTCGGCCACCGACAGCTCGGTCAGCACCGGCCGCGGGTGTGCCTCACCGCGGCGATCGCCGGCGCCCGACCTGCTGACCGCGGTCCCGGTCACCAGGTATTGCACCGCCCCGTAGCCCCCGGTCTGTGCCCAGTCGCCGACGCTGCTGCCAACGCTCACGCCCACCACCGCGCTTGCGCCGACGCTCTGCGCCTCCTGGGCCAGCCTCGCGAAGGAGCGGTCGCGGGCCTGGTTCCAGGCCGCGGAGATGGTGCTCAGCTCGCTCATTTCGCCTTCAGCTCCCCACAGCGGCGCCTGGTAGCCGATCTGGTAGACGGAGGTACCCATCACCTGCGAGAGGGGCTTAAGCCCCAGCTGGTGGCAGAGCGCGAAGTCGGCCACCGAGAGGTCGGAGCTGAACGCTCCGCGCTCACCCAGCTCACGCAGCCTGCGGGCCGCCTCTGGCGTGATCCCGCCCGCCTCCAACTGCGAGATCGAGCCGCTCTCGTCTCCCGGCTCTTCAGTCAGATTGGGATTCTCGTCGCTCATCGGCCGCCCAGATCCTACGCTGTTCCCCACGATCGGACGCCGTCAGAGACGTGACCGCCACGCCGCTCATGCAAAGCGGGCCGGGCGGGTAATACTGATTAGAGCAAGTTGCCTGAAGAGCCGACGCTCCCGACATCAGACAAACGTCCTCGTGCGTCTCATGAAAAGTAATCAAACCTCTGCATTTTGGGCTAAAAACAATTGTGGGCCGCCTATGCGGTGGCGATTGGATATGGCACGCTGGGAGCCCATGGGCGACTGGGGCAGAGGAGGACGACACCCCGAGAGGCGTCGACGTTTGCGCGCGGCGCTTTTACATTTTCGAGACATACGGTCTCGGTGAAGTCATGAAACGGTTCCTGCGCCGACGGGCGCCTGCACAGCAGCACCGCTCACGGGACGATGCCCCGCGCATAACGGCGCCGCCGGTCCAGCCAAGAGCGGCGGCCACCGCTGCCGGCGAAGCAAGCACCGAGAACGGCGTGGGCGCTCAGGGCGCGGCGATGCTGGCGCAGGCGCCGGCGGCCTCTCCCCACGGGCTCGCGGGAGTCGAGATGCCGGGCATCATGTTCAACAACTTCGACCGCCGTTTCCTGGACTTGCGGGAGATCGCCGATCACAGCCTCGTGCTCTACGTCTACCCGGGTTGCGAGCACTCTCCCGCAGACGGCGCAGCAAGCCTCGGTGCCGACGCGATGCAGCACAGGACCTACTGCGTCCTGCGCAAGCGCTTCGCAGAAGCGATGCCGGGCGGGGCGCTGGTCGCGCTTAGCTCGATCCCTCCCACGCAGCAGTTCCACCAGTCCCCAGAGCTGGCCTGGGATCAGGACGAAGACGCCCCCTTCCAGCACTACCTGGTCAGCGACGAGACGCTGCAGCTCGCCGAAGAGCTGCAGCTTCCCACCTTCCAGTACGACGGGGAGACCTACTACGAACGTCTGACGCTGGTGGCGCATGAAGGCCGCATCCAGCGGGTCTTCCACCCGGTCACGGCCGGCCAGGATGCGCGCCAGGCGCTAACCTGGCTCCAGCTTCGTTGAGCACTACGACGCCACCGCCGCCGCGGTGAGCCTTAGGCGCTCTTAGGGAACATCCGGTTCGCCGCACCCGGGTCACCAAGCGTGTCGAACTTGATCAGCTGCCCCTGCTCGTTGTAGGTCAGCACATCGGCGCTGTCAGTGCTCTCGCCGTCGAAGGACGCGGTTGTGAGCACCACGACGATATCGCCCTCGGCCATGAAGTGGTACGGCTCCGTGCGAAAGCCCTTGCCGACCAGCTTGGCCCACAGTCCCCCCACCGCCTGCCTGCCTTTGTAGGTTCCCGTGAGCGCGTTCTCGCCACGCGCGGTCCACACGATCGACTCGTCGATGTTGCGCATCGCGCCCTCCGCGTCGCCACGGACGAACGCCGCGTAGGCCTCCTGCGCTGTCTGCTTGTTCTCAAGTGCACCCATGCTGAGCCCCTTCCTCGTATTGAAGACGGAGCGACCGACGGTACGCCTACACGACAGGCTCGACATCCGGGAAGCGCCGCATCTTCATCGACGCCGGCGGGCTACTCGACGTGCACGGTGAGCGAGACCGTCGCGTGCTCGCCACTGCAGTTGACGTACGCGCTGGCGGAGATCCTGTAGGTGCCGCGCTTGCGGTAGCGGTGCGTGTAGTGCCAGGTGCGGCTCCCGGCCGGAGCATTGCCGCCAAGGCAGTACTGCGGCAGCGCTACCGGCGGTGTGGAGGTCCCGTCGCCGAAGCTCACGCTGTCGCCAAAAGCCCCGTTTACGCTGCGGGTGTGCGCGACCAACGACACCTTGACGGGCGCACCGGGCCGGGCGGTATCCGGAGTGACGCTCAGAGACAACGAGAGGCCATGAGAGTGCGTGGTGGCTTTCGCGCTCGCACTGGCCGCCAGCGCCCGCCTGCGAGACGCGGCTCGCGTGAGCTTTGCCGTCTTTGCGCTCACTGCTGCCACGCGCAGCAGCACAACCGATTCTCCGGGTACTTCGGCGGAGATCGTGCCGCTGGCGTCTCTGGTGGTGTGCGACCACAGGTTGCGCAGCTGATAGCTGGCGGCAGGCGGCATGCCAATCGCGGCTGCAGTCGTCGAGATGCGCTGAGCTTTGGAGCCGACGTTGAGTAGTGCTACCGCGCGCTGCCCGCCATAGAGCGGCTTGACCCACACCTGCCCTTCGCCGCTCGTGCTCAGCAGCTTGCCCTGCACGCCGGCTGGATCCTGGTCGATCGCGAGCACTTCGCTGTTCTTCAGCGCCCGCAGGCTCGCCGGACTGATGGTCGTGAGGTTGTCGCTGACCATCAGCGGCGCGGCCACCATCGCCCACATGCTCAGCTGCGTCTTGAACTGCGCCCCGGAAAGCCCCTGGTCCGGGGCCAGGTAGTCGGGGTCGTTCCAGTGGCCGGGTCCCGCTGCTTCGGGGTGCGCGGCATCGGCGTCGAGGTTCCGGAGCACCTCTGGGAAGCTGACGATGTCCGGGAACCCCACATCGGTGTCGGTGCGCCAGCTGTTGCCGTCGCTGGGGCCGAAGGTGTAGGACGTGAACGCGGATTCGTCATACGGCGGTTCGCCTGGGCTCTGCCCCGGTTCGCGGAAGTCGCAGATCGAGAGCAGCATCGGGCGGTGGCTTGAGTTGTGCACCAGCGCCTGGTGGAAGGCGCCGTAGGCTTCAGCCGGGCTCAGGTGCATGTCGCCGCCGCCGCAGAAATCAACCTTGACCGCGTCGAAGCCCCAGGCCGCAAAGGTATTTGCGTCCTGCTGGTAGTGCCCGTAGCTGCCCTGCCGGGCCCCGCCGCACCCCTGCTTGCCGGCGTCGGTGTAGAGCCCGACCAGGAACCCGGCCTTGTGCAGCGTGCTGGCCAGCCACTTCATCCCATGCGGCCACTGCGCGGGGTCAACCATGATTTCGCCTTTGGAGTTGCGCTGGCCCTGCCACCAGCCAACGTCCAGCCACACGTATCGGTAGCCCGCCTTTTGCAGGCCGTCGGAGATCATCCTGCTTGCCTGCGTGAGCACGATCGACTCGTTGATGCGCGGGCCGAGCGCGAGATAGGTGTCCCACCCCATGTATGGCGTGGGCGCGAGCACCGTCGGCGTCTGACTTGCGCTCGGCTGGGCGAAGGCGCCGGCACTTGGGGCGCCAAGCGGCGCGAGCGCGCCGGCCAGCAGCGCGACCATCGCCCTGCGCAGGCTCACCTGCGGCGCCTGCCCCGGCGTAGGCGCCCGGCGGCAGCGCGCCTGCCAGATTTCGCGCTCGGCGCGGCCACGCTGACCTGCTCTTTGGCGATCGTTGCGTTGAGCACCCCGATCACGGTGCCTTCCACGGTCAGCTGTGCTGAGAGTCGCTTGGTTTTGGAGAGAAGCTGCCTTCCAGTTGCATTCAGCTGTGTCGAGATCGTGCGCTGCTTGCCGGCGGGCACGCTCACCTTGCGCGCGAGCAGCGTCACTGGCTGCGAGTGATCCGACGGGGATCGCCTGGCAGGCACACGCGCTGTCACGGCGAGTAGCTGGCCGCCGCGCAGGGTCTCCACTGCAGTGAGGCGCAATTCGAGCTTGCACGAAGGGTCGGCCTCCGGCGAGCAGCTGATCGGGACCTTCAATGCATTGCCCACTATTCGCGGCACGCCGATCGTCGTCTCACCAGCAGCAGCGGGCACCCCTTCGGCGGGAACGGCGACGAAGGCACTGCGGGCGCTGGCACTGCCGGCTTCGTCGGTGGCGATCACTTCGCACTGCAGATGCTGGCCCGCGTCTTCAGGCCCGATCTTGTAGAACTGCTTGTTCGCGCCGGCGATCGGGGAGGCATCCCGCCACCAGACGTACGCAACAACCGTGGTCGCTGTTCCGCCGTGGATGTTGGCGTTGCAGGAGAGCCTGTCGCCGTCAGCGGGCACCCCGCTGATGGTCGGGGCTAGAGAGGCGAGCTGAGCGGTCGAGGGCGCCGCGGTGGTGAAGGTGCCATCCGCACCGATCGCTTCGCCCGTGGGGCTCGCCGCTCGCAGGCGGTAGTTGTAGGTGCTCGCCGGCGCAAGACCCGCGAGCGCCGCCGATACTTCCACCGGGGCGCTGCCTGGGCCGGGCGTGCTCGCACATGGCGTGCTCTGCCCGTAGCCGCTCGTGGCTCCGTATTCAAAGCGACACGAGGAGAGGGGCACATCCTGAGGGTTCACGCTGCCGGAGATCGTCGCGCTCGTCCGCGTCACGGCCGTGGGGCCGCCGGTGCTCACGCCGGGTGCAGGCAGCTGTCCGGCCGACACTTCGCCGTGTTCCTCGCCCGCGGCGCAGAAGCCTTCGGCCACGCACGAGACCGAGGTCGCGGGCTCGCCCACCGCCGAGGCGCTCCAGCCGGGCGCAAGTCCCGCGGGGTTGTCGCTTGCCTGCGCATTCCCAGCGGATTCGACTGCTACGCACAGCCCAGAGGCCACGCATGAGACGCCTGTCAGAGTGCCTCCCACCGGTGTGAAGCTCCACGAAGAAGCGATCGGGGCGCTGCTGGCAAGCGCCCCGCCGCTCTCCGCGGCAACGCAGAATCCCCCCGCGCACGAGATGCCCGTGGGCGTGCCGGCAGAGTCGACGCTCTTGTGCCAAGAGGCGGCCGCGATCGGGCCCGAGCTGGCGATCGGGTGGCCGTCTTCGTCAACGGCCACGCATAGCGATTCACTTGCGCAGGAGACCGCTGTCAGCGGCACGCCGCCGTCAATGGGTTCAGGTGTGCTCCACATGACGGCCGAGTCGGTGCTGCTCAGCACCCTGCCGGCATCATCCACCGCGACGCACAGGGCGGCACTCGGACACGAGACACCCGTGATCGGCTGCGAGTCGATCGTGGTCATCGATGGCGAGAAGCCACCGGCGATGGTGCCGATCGCGAGATCCTGTGTGCCTGAACCAACCGCGACACAGAGCGACGCGGACGCGCATGAGACCGCCTTGAAGGAGCCGGCCAGCGCGCTCCACGACGCGCCATTGTGAGGATCGCCGGCGATCACGCTGCCGGCGCCGTCCACCGCCGCGCAGAGCGAGGAACCGGTGCATGAGATGCTCGTGATCGTGCTCCCTGCGGCAGCCGTGATCGGCTGGTGCGAGCCCCAAGCGAGCTGCGCAGCCGCGCCGGCACTGGCCGGCGCGCTCAGCAGCGCAGCAGCGGCCAGGGCGATGCCAAGGCATGCCGCCGGCCCTCGGAGCCCATGGAGAGGTTTCAGGCTCACAGTCTCAGGCAACTCAGCCGAGAACGCGAGGTTGCGGTCATGGGGCAGCATCGTGTCAAAAGAATGGCGCCGCGGACGAGCATGTAAGGCTCTGCGCCCCCTCCAGCGCCGCGCGCGTCACAAACCATAGGCCCGAGCGTCATCTGCGCTTGTGAAAAGTCTGCGACGCGCCTGTAGCGCCGTCAAGGCATCCGCGTCAAGCGCATTGCGTCGGCCAGGATCAGCGCATGATCGAATGCCAGCTCCGGCAGCGTATCGACCGCGAACCAGCGCGCGTCAGCTGCATCGTCGGCACCGGCGACCGTCTGCGACCGCTCCAGAGCAGCCAGATATACGACCGAGACCGTCCATCCGCGTGGATCGCGCCCCGGCGTGTCATAGACGCCGAGCAGCCGCAGGCCGTCGACGGTCAGGCCGGTCTCCTCGGCGAGCTCGCGTGGAGCGGCCTGCTCCACCTGCTCGCCTTCCTCCACGAAGCCTCCGGGCAGCGCCCACCGGCCCTCGTAGGGAGGGTTGCCGCGCTGAATCAGCAGCACCTCGGGCGTCTGCGCAGCCGCGAGCACCACGACGTCCACCGTAAGCATGGGACGGGGATATGCGTCGGCCCCGCCAGATCCGACCATCTCGTCTGCCGTGCCCATCACTGCCCGTGCAGGATGCCGCCCCACTGCTCCGGCGCGACGTCGGCCTGACTCTCGGAGAACGTCCACTGGTGCCCGGCGAAGTCTTCTGCGTTGTACTGGCGCTCGCCGTACTCGAAGCTGATTGGCTCCATCAGGATCTTCGCGCCTGCCTCGCGTGCGTGCTCGCAGTGCGCATCGACGTCGTCAACCCTGACAAGCACCGAGTGAGCCGCCCCGCCCGGGCGTGGCGGACGGCGATCCCCGCGAACGTCGCCGACGATCAGGGCCCCGTCGCCGAAGCTGAGCTGTGAGCGATGGCCCTCGCCAATCTGCAGCCGCTCGCGGAAGCCGAAGGCGGCACAGAGCCAGTCGACCGCCTCACGGACGTCGGGATAGATCAGCACCGGGATGACGGCTGCGTTCGGTATCGAGCGATTCGACTTCATGGCCTCAGCGCGCGTAGCGTCCTCTTGCGCAAGACAGATAACCACAGAGCGCTCAAGGCGGTAGGCTCGGCGCGACGCAGCCATTCTCAAAGGGGAGGAGAAGCATGCCCGAGGTTCCCACGCTTTACGTATGCCACGGCGACGCCCGCGGCCCCATGATGCACCCATGCGCACGAGTGCAGAAGGCGATGCACGCCAAGAACATCCAGTACGAGAAAGTGGTCGCGGCGCACGGCAACCCGATCCCCTTCCTGCGCAAGGGCTCACGCGAGGACCTCCAGAGCGCGACCGGGCAGACCAAGCTGCCGGCGCTGAAGCTGCCCGACGGGACCGTGCTCACGCACTCGCGCGCGATCATGGCCTGGGTCAAGGAGCAGCCCGCAGCTGAGGCAGCGACTCCCTCCGCCTGACCGGGGGCCTCGTCAAGGCGACGATATGAGCATCAGCGGGCCGCTGACTGCGGGTCGTCGAAGCCCGCAGCGGACCCCTCGAGGATCGCATCCCAATCTTCGCTTTGTGGCTTCACTCCGCGGTCGCTGATGAGGTATCGGATCACGAGCTCCAGCGGCATCCGGGGGGCGGGTATGTGCTGGCGGCCAAGCAGCTCGCCGTCGGGGAACGTCGCGTTGACATGTACGTGCGCCCGCGGATAGGGATAGTCCGTGCTCGGTGGGTTACGCCGATATTCCCAGCGAATCAGCCACGAGCGCGCCGAGGCGTCCGCCTGCAACCGATAGATATAGGACTCCGTCTTGCAGCGCCCGTCCTGCACCACGACGATCTGCTGTACGAACAAGTGCGCCGTCGTGCCATCCAACTCGAGCGGCGCGTCATCGTCGTCAACGAGCCGTGTCAATTTGAAGGCATCGGGATAGCCGGCGATCGCGACCACCAGGCGCGAGTCGGTGACGGTCCTATTCAGGACTGCGTTCAGACGATCGGCGAGGTCCTGCGCGACCCTACGCGGCAGGGCTCTGCCCGTTCTGGCCGATACGCAGCAGACTGACGAGATAGTCGACGGCCACGTTCCCATCTTCGAGATCGCCAGCCGAATAGGCGCGCTTGAACGCCGCGACGGACATGCCCATTTCGCGTTGAACCTGACGCTCCAGGTACGCAGCTTCCTCGTCGAGCGTCCGCTCGATGATCGGCGTGCCAGCCGCTGTCTCGGTGATCCTCATGGCGCGAACAATGATAGTACCTGCTGTAGTAGGCACTTACGACCTGCTGCTGGGCACTTACACCGTAAGAGAACGAGCACCCAGGGTCAGGCTGCCGAGCCTGAAGGCACCTTCTTAAGCGATCCCCTCGACAAGCATGTGCAGACCCGCGTGGCGGACCTTTCCCGGGGTTAGCCCGGCCGCCCGCATCAGCTCCTGCACCGCTGCTGGAGAGCGCTCGCGCCCGCCCTCGCACTCGGTGAGCATGAGCAGGTCGGCCATCGAGCTGATCGGGCTCGGCCGGCCCGGATCGAGGTGCTGGTCGATCGCCACCACCCGCGAGCCGGGCGGCATGCTCGCGGCCAGGCTGCGCAGGATCTGCCCGCAGGCCTCATCGCTCCAATCGTGCAGGATCCACTTCAGCACGTAGACATCCGCGCGCGCATCGAGAGCGCCGAAGAGGTCCCCGGGCTGGCGTGATATGCGGTCGATCACTCTTTGGCAGCGCAGGAACGCCTCTGCCTCGGCCAGCACCTCCGGCGCATCGAGCAGGATGCCGCGGGCCTGCGGCCGGCGCGTGAGAATCGCCGCCAGCAGCGTGCCGATGCCACCGGCAACGTCGCAGATCACCCCATCGCGCGGCCATGGGTAGGCACGCACGAGTGCCATCAGGTCGACCGAGGTCAGCTGCCGCATCGCCTCACCGAAACGCGCGCCCTCCTGCGGGTGATCGCCGAAGTACTCCCAGATCGAGTTGCCGAAGGCGCGACGGTGCCCTGAGGGCTGCTCCCCCGCGCGCATCTGCGCCTCGAGTTCGTTGTGTGCGGCCGCGTTGGTGCTCGAGGCCTGGTAAGCCGCCCAGGCCGCAATCGAGGAGCGGTGATCGCTTCGCAGCGGCCCGCCCAGGCGAGCAAGGCGCACTCGGCCGCGGCGATCGATCGACACCAGGCGCGAGGCTGCGGCCGCGCCGAGCACCCTCAGCGTCACCTCCTCGGAGAGGCCGAGCTCGCGCGCCAGATCGCGCGGATCGCGCCTGGCCGTGCCGATCGCATCAGCCAGACCGGAGGTGACCAGCACGCCGGCAAGCTTGGTCCGCTGCATCCCAGCGATGAAATCCCACAACGCCCCCTCCGCGGGCAGCATCCTGTCTGCAACGCTCTGTGCGCGAGATCTGAGCCCGAGCCCGAGGCGGACCGCGGCATGCGGCACGGGAAACGGCGGCAGCGGCAAAGCCGCCACAGCTTACGGCGCATGGGCATGTTCTGCGACTCGACGCTGTGGATGCCGCGCGCTCTGATTCACAGGCGCCCTCTTGACGCCGCGCCAGGCTCAGGGGTGGTACAAGCTAGGGTCGTGGGCGCATCTGCCGTCAGCCACCCAGCCTTGCGACGCATCCGCGATGCGCGCGTCTCAGAGCGGCATTTCAGACTTCTCACGCTGCTGACGCTGATCTCGCTGGTCGCGCTGATCGGCAGCGGTGGATGGGTGCGGCTCTCCGAATCCGGCCTCGGCTGCCCCACGTGGCCCAAGTGCTACGCCAACCGTCTCGCCGCGCACGACACCTACCACGCGCTGATCGAGTTCGCCAATCGATGCGTAATCACGACGGTGGGCGTGCTCGTGGTGCTGACCCTGATCGCCGCGTTGCGGCGCCGCAACCCCCGCCGCGATCTGAGCTGGCTGGCGGGCGGTCTGGTGATCGGGTACGTCGGAGAGGCGGTGCTCGGTGGAATCACAGTGCTGCTGAAGCTCGCGCCCGAGCTCGTCGCCGCACACCTCGTGCTCGCAATGCTGCTGCTGGTCGACGGGGTGGTCCTGCACTGGCGCGCAGGAGACAGCCGGCCTGAGGGGGCTCCCGCGCCGGAGGGCGAGCCGAGCGTCGGCGTGGACGTGCGGCGGCTGGGCCAGCTGCTGCTGGCCGCGATCACGGCGGTGATCGTGCTGGGAACGGTCGCAACCGGCAGCGGACCCCGCGCCGGCAGCCCGGACACCAAACGCTTCCCCTTCAAGTTCTCCTCCACGGTGGAGCTGCACGCAGTGGTCGGCATGTTCCTGTTCAGCCTGGTCGTGGCGTCCTTCTTCGTGCTCAGGGCCACCGGTGCGCCGCAGCGAATACGCAAGCTGCACCTTGGGTTGCTCGGGTTGATGGCCCTGCAGGGGATCGTCGGCTATGTCCAGTACTTCACGAAACTGCAAATCGATCTCGTCGAGATCCACATCATCGGCGCGGCGCTGCTGGTGATCGCGCTCGTGCGCTTCAACCTCGAGCTTGGACCGCCGCGAACCCCGGACTACGCGCTCGCCGAGCGCACCCCCTCCACGATCGCGCTGCCGACGAGATCGGCAGCCAGAGCCTCCACCGCGTCGTAGGGCGCCGCCACCGCGCCGGTGGCCATGCAGAAGATCGTGTCGCCGTCGTACATCGTGTGCGAGGGACGGATCGCCCTCGCAATTCCATCGTGCGCGACGGTCGCAATCCGGTTGGCCTGTTCCTTGGTCAACTTCGCGTCGCTCACCACCACCCCGATCGTCGTGTTGGCGCCCGGCACCAGGTTCGACGCCTGATCCCAAGCGGTTAGCGGCGCCACCCACTCCTGGCGTTCCGGGTCGAAGATCCCGCCCACGCTGTTGACCACCATTACGGCCGCTACGCTCGCGCCCGCCGCCCGGCCCGCCGCAATCCCGACTCCGCCCGGGCGAATCTGCGATCCATCGCCGCCCTTGGCAACGGTGGCGCCTGTGCCGGCGCCCACGGCACCAAGCGCCGGCGTGCGACTTGCCGCGGCGCACGCCGCATATCCCGCCTCGGCGTCGGGGCGGGCGCGTGGGTCTCCGCTTGGCAGGTCGAAGATCACCGCCCCGGCGACGATCGGAACGCGCACGAAGGCCAGCTGGTAGCCGATCTCGTGCTCCTCCAGGTAGCGCATCATCCCGCCGGCAGCCGCCAGGCCGAAAGCGCTCCCGCCCGTCAGCAGCACTCCATGGACCTGTTGAATGAGCGTCCCCGGGCGCAGCGTGTCGGTCCCGAGCGTCCCCGGCGCCGCGCCGCGGACGTCCACGCCGCCAACCGCTCCCTCGGGGGCAAGGACGACCGTGCAGCCGGTACGCCCGACGGGATCGCTCCAATGCCCGATGAGGATCCCTGCAGGCAGCTGGTCGGGCCGCACGCTCATCCGACCGCTACCTCCTCACGCGTCGCCGCTACCGTCACGGGCGGCTCGCCGCAGAGCTCGCGCGAGAGGCGCAGCAGCAGCGCGGCGACCTCGGGGGCGTGCTGCGCACTCCCGTCCGCGAGCGCCTCAGAGAGCAGGTCGCACCTTGCGCTCAGCAGGCGCCGCGTGTGCTCCACCCCGGCCGGCGTGAGTGCCCGCGCCCCGTCCTCGCCCATGACCAGGCCGCGCTCGGCGAGCTCCGCGACCACTTCCGCGACCCGCTCCGCGCTGACACCTTCGCGTTCGGCGATGCTCTGAGCGCCCGGGAAGCCGTGCTCCTGGATATGAACCAGAGCCCACGTGGCGCCCGAGCTGAGCCTCACCCCGGCGCGCGCCGCCACTTGCTCCCTGAAGCGCTCTCGCTCCTGGGGCGTCGTGACGCGGGTCAGCGAGCGCTCGATCTCGGCCAGCGAGTCGGGTGAGCGGGGCGCCGCCAGGCTGTCGTCCAGGCCCGTGCTGGTTGCGGGCGCCTCCCGCAGGGCGCGCTCTTGCAGAAACCAGCTGAGCAGGAACCCGAAAGCGGCCACGATCGCGGCCATCAGGAAGACGGGGCTCAGCGAGTGCACGTATGCGTGCTGGTAGGCGCTGCGTGCCGCGGGCGGCAGCCGCCCCACGTCGGCGCCGGTCAACCGCGCACCGTGGCTGACCTGGACGCCGAGCGTCCCGGGCAGAGCGCCGCGCAACTCGCTGGCCAGTCGCGTGGAGAACAAGGTCCCAAAGACCGCTGTCCCGAGCGCGCCGCCAATCCCACGCAGCATCGTCACGCCCGAGGTCGCGGTACCGAGAACCTTGTAGTCCACCGCGTTCTGCACTGCGAGCACAAGCACCTGCATCACCGAACCCAGGCCCAGGCCGAACACGAACAGGTAGGCGGCGCTTGTGGTAGAGCTGGTGCTCACATCAAGACGTGAAAGCAGCAGCAGGCCGATCGACATCAACAGCGTGCCGAGGATCGGGAAGACCTTGTAGCGGCCATAGCGCGAGATCAGCTGTCCCGAGGCGATCGACATGATCAGCAGCCCGAGCATCATCGGCACGAGCTTGAGGCCCGCAGCCGTCGGCGAAGCCAGATCGACCGTCTGAAAGTAGAGCGGCAGGAAGGTGACGGCGCCGAACAGCGCGAAGCCGACGATCAGCGAGAGCCCGCCCGCCACAGCGAAGACGCGGTCGCGCAGCAGGGGGATCGGCAGCACCGGCTCGCGGGCACGGCTCTCGGCGAACAGGAAGCCCACGATCAGTGCCACCGCGAGCAGGCCGACCAGGAACACCTCCGGCGAGGACCACGCCCAGGTCGTGCCGCCGAGGCTCGTGACCAGCACCAGCGCGCTCAGCCCGCTCGCCAAAAGGCCCGCGCCGAGATAGTCGATTGAGGGACGCCCCCGGGGCGCGGTGGCAGGAAGCGTCGCTGCGAGCACGCCCAGCGCGACCAGACCGACCGGGATGTTGACGTAGAAGATCCAACGCCAGGAGACGGCCTGCACGATCACGCCTCCAAGCAGCGGCCCGGCAACGCTCGCAACCCCGAAGACGGCGCCAAAGAGGCCCTGGTAGCGGCCGCGCTGCCGCGGCGGCACGACATCGCCGATCACGGCCTGCGTGAGCACGATCAGCCCGCCTGCACCGAGTCCCTGGACGGCGCGGAAAGCGATCAGCTCGGTCATGCTTCCGGCCTGTCCGCACAGCGCCGAGCCGACGAGGAACAGCAGCACCGCGCTCTGGAGCACGCGCTTGCGGCCAAAAAGGTCGCCGAACTTGCCGTAGAGCGGCGTAACGGCCGTCTGCGCGAGCAGGAAGGCGCTCGTCACCCAGGAGAGCTTGGTGAGGCCACCGAGGTCGCCGACGATCGTCGGCAGCGCGGTGGCGACGATGGTCTGGTCAAGCGCCGCCAGCAGCACGACCAGCATCAGGCCGGAGAAGATCAACCCCACCCGCGGGCGGGAAACCGTAGTGCTGACGCTGGCGCTGCCCGCGGCGGACACCTCCGCCTCAGTGTAAAGCCGCGCCGTCCGATGAGGCAAACCCCGCTGGCGCCCATGAGCTGCAGCTGGTTGCATGAGGCAAGCGAGCGCGAGCGGAAGCTGACCGATGCCAACTTTGCAACAGACGACGACCAGGACTGCACGCCTTACGCCGGCGGAGCGCGTCCGGATCGGCAAGGACGCAAGGGCAAAGACGCCGCGCAGCAGCCACGCCACTTTCGAGCCGGCGGCCGACCGGCCCGATCCGGTCAAGCAGCTGGAAGGCCAGGGCAAGAGCCGGGTGCAGGATCTCGTGCCGATCCGCTACGGGCGGATGCTGGTCTCGCCTTTCACCTTCTACCGCGGCGCGGCCTTGATCATGGCCAGCGACTTGGCGGCCACGCCGCGCTCGGGGCTGACGGTGCAGTGCTGCGGGGACGCCCATCTCTCCAACTTCGGCGTCTTCGGCTCGCCCGAGCGCAAGCTCATCTTCGACATCAACGACTTCGACGAGACCCATCCGGGCCCGTGGGAGTGGGACGTCAAGCGGCTTGCGGCTAGCATGACGATCGCCGCCCAGGATCGCGGGTTCGCGGTCAAGGTGCAGGAGCAGATAGTGCTGGCCACGGTGCAGGGGTACCGAAACGCGATCACGCAGTTCGCGGGCATGAGCAACCTCGAGGTCTGGTACGCGTACCTCGACATCGAAACGCTGATCGCAGATGTCGCGAGCCAGTTCAAGCCGAAGATGGTCAAACGCACGGAGAAGGGGCTCGCCAAGGCGCGCACGCGCGACAGCATGCAGGCCTTCTCGAAGCTGACCGAGCGGGTGGACGGGCAGGTGCGGATCGTGCCTCAGCCGCCACTGATCGTGCCGATCAGCGCGCTCGCCGAAGCCGAAGGCGCAAGTCGCGACGAGATCTTCGAGCAGCTGCGCTCGTGGCTTGTCATCTACCACGACTCACTCGCCTACGACCGGCGCGTGCTGCTGGAGCAGTTCCACCTCGTCGACTTCGCGCGCAAGGTGGTGGGCGTCGGCAGCGTCGGCACTCGCTGCTGGATCGGGCTGATGTTCGGCCGCGACCAGGAGGATCCCCTCTTCCTGCAGATCAAGGAGGCCGATGCCTCGGTGCTGGAGGCGTTTCTGAGCCGCAGCACGTTCTCAAACCACGGCGAGCGTGTGGTGGTCGGGCAGCGGCTGATGCAGGCCAGCAGCGACATCTTCCTGGGCTGGCTGCGAATCCCTGCCGGCATGGACGGCAAGCGACGCGACTTCTACGTGCGCCAGCTGCGCGATTGGAAGGGATCCGCCGAAATCGAGCAGATGGTGCCGGAGGGGATGACCGCCTACGGCCGCCTGTGCGGCTGGACGCTCGCGCGCGCTCACGCAAGAAGCGGCGACCGGATCGCGATTGCCGCCTACCTCGGTAGCAGCACGAGCTTCGACAAGGCCATCGTCGAGTTCTCGCAGGCATACTCCGAGCAGAACCAGCGCGATTACGAAGCGCTCTCCCAGGCGGCGAAGTCCGGCCGCATTCACGTGCAGACAGGCCTCTAACGCAGGATCATGGCGGGCGCGCCGCATCCTGGGATCCGGCAGCGGATATCCCGGCCGATGCAGCTGCTGCTGGCTCCCGGCAAGCCGCTGGCCGCCTGGCTTGAACGCCTGGCGGGCATGCAGTTCGTGGACCGCAGCGTCGGCATCGGCGCGCAGGCCTTCACGACGATGATCCCGCTGCTGATCGTCTACAGCGCGGTCGTGCCACTGGCCGATGCGCACAGCTTCGCCGACCGGCTGGTCAACGAGCTGAAACTGTCCGGCGCGGCGGCTGAAACGGTGCACCAGGCGATCGCCCCTCCAAAGACGGTCGCCGAGGGCGTCTCAGTGCTCGGCTTCCTGCTGCTGATCGCCTCGGCCCTTTCCTTCGCGCGTGCGCTGCAGCGGATGTACGAGACCGCCTACAAGCTGCCCGCGATGGGCATGCGCGGCACGCCCTGGCATCTGCTGTGGATCGCGCTGATCCCCGCGTACCTGACGCTACGGCCGGTGATTGCCTCCCTCTCTGACGGGTTGATCTGGAAGATCGTCAGCTCGCTGCTGCTGGCAGCGGCCGCCTGGTTGGCGACCCCATACATCCTGCTGGGCAAGCGCATGAGCGGCAGACGGCTGCTTCCGGGAGCGCTCTTCACCGCGGTCGGGATGACGGGGCTCGCCATTGCCTCATTGGTGTATCTGCCGCACTCGCTGACCGCCTCCGCACGCAGCTTCGGGACGATCGGCATTGCCTTCGCGATCCTCGGCTGGCTGGTCGGCGGCGGCTTCGTGCTCGCGGCCAGCGCCGCGGCGGGAGCGGTGACGCTGGAGCGCCTCGACGCGAACCCCGCGAGCCGAGTCAGCACGTTGCTCAGGCCGCCACAGCGCGTTTGAGCGCACTCCACCTCGGCCATCGAAGTTCAGGGCACACCCACGATCGACTTCCGTAGTTCGCCCGGAAGGCTGCAAGCCGCCTCGCCATGAAGCTGTCGGAGGGCGCATATGCAATCCCCTCAGCCTTTCCATGGAAAGGCTGCGCCCGGCACATTGGCGATGCAAGGCGAGCTCCGGACATCCGACGGGACGCACTCCCTCCGTACCGCCGACCAAGCGCCGACGATCGCCACCAAGCTGGTGGCGCCGCCGACACCGGCGTACCTGATCGTCCGCAAGCGCCTGCTCGACAGGCTCGACGCCGGATCGCGTGGGCCGCTCGTGCTGCTCTGCGCACCGCCAGGCGCAGGCAAGACGATCCTGCTCGCCTCATGGCTCCAGACCCGTCGAGTGCCTGGGCCGCCCGCATGGCTCTCACTTGACGAGGACGACAACGACGCCAGCCGCCTGGCCGCAGACCTCCTGAGCGCGCTACGTACCGCGGGCGTGATCCGGCGCGGCAGCACGCTGGATCGTCTGGCGCCGCCGCACGGAGCCCGTGCCGACGTATTCATGGCGATGCTCATCAACGGACTCACCAAGCTGCGCAGCCCCTTCCTGATCGCACTCGACGATGTCCACGAACTCATAAGCCCCCAGGCGATCGGCATGCTCGACTTCCTCGTGCGGCACGCGCCGCGCCAGTGTCATCTACTGCTCTCCAGCCGCGCCGACCCTCCGATCCCGATCGAGCGGCTGCGCGTGAGCGGCGCGCTGAGCGAGCTGCGCGCGGCAGATCTTGCCTTCGACCGCGACGAGGCCGGCGAGCTGTATCGCCAGATGGACCTCAGCCTCTGCGATGCCGACGTGGACACGCTCTGGCGGCGCACCGAGGGGTGGGCTGCGGCACTGCGGCTCGCGGGCCTATCGGCGCAGAGCCACCGTGAGCCGCACAGGTTCGTGGCGGAACTGGCAGGCACCGAGCGGGCGGTGGCCGACTATCTCGTCGCAGAGGTGCTGGCACACGCCCCCACCGAGCGGCGCGCGTTCATGCTGCGGACCAGCCTGGTGGACTCGCTCTGCCCCGAGCTCGGCGATGCGCTCACAGGCGTGGAAGGCAGCGCGAACATGCTGGCTGCGCTGGAACGCTCAGGCGCGCCTGTGCAACCAACGGCGGCCGACGGCCTCTGGTACCGCTACCACCCGCTCTTTCGGGAGCTGCTGCGTGCACACCTCCGCCATTCCCATCCCGAAGAGATACCGCTGCTGCATCGTCGCGCGGCGCGGTGGTACGCGGAACATCGCCATCTCCGATCCGCGATCCGACACGCGCTTGCGGGCGAGAGCTGGGAGCAGGCCGGCAGCCTGATCGAGGAGCACTGGCTGGAGCTATTCATCAGCGGCGCCTCGTTCTCGATGCGGGCGCAGATCTCGAAGCTGCCGGCCGAGGTGGTCGCCGCTAATCCACGGCTGGCAGTCGCGTTCGCCGGCAGTCGCCTGGAGGACGGCGACATGCAGAGCGCCGGGAGATACCTCTCGCTGGCGCAGTCGGCCGCCAGCCTGCAGGCGGACACGCGACTGGCGCTCTCCTTCGCCGCGGTAGCTCTGATGCGTGCTCGGCTGCAGCTGGATGGAGCGCAGGCGCGGCGCTTCGCCGACGAGCTCACAACGCTCTCGGGAATGCCCGAAGAGCCGGGCGGGCTGCGCCTGCGCAGCTTTGCGCAGGTAAACCTCGGGGCCACGCTGTTGTGGAGCGAAGACTTCGAGCTGGCCGAGGCGAGCTTGCGGGAGTCGCTCGGGATGGCACGCCAGTGCGGGTGCGCGCACTTGGAGCTGGACTGCCAGGCGCAGCTGGCGCTCGCCGGCCTGCTCGGCGGCCACCTTTCGCAGGCCGATCACATGGCGCTGGAGGCGCTCGCGCTGGCCGAGCGCTGCGGCTTGGATGCGAGCCCGGCGGCGGCCTGCGCCTATCTGGTGGCCGGCAATGTGGCCTACTGGCGCGGCGAGATCGAGCGCGCCGAAGGTCTGGCCAGCAGAGCCGTGAGCGCCGCGCAGGCGGCGCCGGCCAGTGTGCGCCTGGCCTGCGGCGTGCTCCAGGCCGCAGGCCTGGCGGCAGGCGGCCCCCGCTCGGCACGTAAGGCCATGGTGACGCTCGATACCCTCAGCGCAGCGCTGAGAGATCAGGCGTCTGCTCCTGGATTCCTGATCGCCAGCCTGGAGGACACGCGAGCGCGCGCGCTGCTTGCAGCCGGCGAGATGAAGGCAGCCCGCAACCTGCTCGCCGCGTTGCGCTCGGATCTCGTCGAGCATACCGCTCTGCAGGTGCGCCGCGCCGAAGCGGCGCTGCGCGGCGGACAGCCTGACGTCGCCCGCTGCGTCTTGGTCGAGATGCGAGGCAGGTCGCCCGGCGAGCCGCCCAGCCTGCAGCCGAGCGTCGCGGCTCAGATCGAAGGCTGGTTGCTGCTGGCCCTACTCGAGCAGGCCGACGGCGAACAGGCCACGGCAACGCAAGCGCTGGAGCACGCGCTCGAGCTTGCCGAGGAGGACCAGATCTGCGGCCCGTTCCTGATGCACGGTGCCGCACTGCAAGGGCTGCTCGAACGTCGAGCTCAGCGCGGCACCGAGCATCCCGCACTGCTGGAGGTCCTGCTGAATGTCATTGGGCAGCGGCCCGGCGCTGCCAACGAGCCGGGCACGCTTGCCGCGCCTCTCACCGAGCGCGAGATGAAGATCCTGCGCTACCTGCCCACGATGCTCTCCAACGCCGAGATCGGCGCGGAGACCTTCGTCTCGCTAAACACCGTCAAGACGCATCTGCGCAGCATCTACCGCAAGCTCGACGTCACGAGCCGGGCGGACGCCGTCGCGCGGGCACGCACGCTCGGGCTGCTGCCGCAGGGGATCAGACGGCGGCACACGGCGCGGCGGGGCTGAGCGGCCAGGAGAGCTGGGTTCGAGCTTGGTTGGCTCCATGTAACCGGAGTCAACGCGAACCGCGGGTACGCGAAACGTTGGTTCGATGTGGTCGCGGCTGTCTACGCGGATTTCGTCGATCAGGGCTTGGAGGACGGTCTTGGCGTGCGTGGGTGTGCTGTCGTTGAGCGCGTTTCTGAGCGTGTCGCGGAGTAGGTGTAGGTCGGCGGCGCTGGCGCGCTCGGGCTGCTCTTCCTCGTCGTGGCTGGCGGCGAGTTCGCTGGCGCGGCGCTCCAGTGTCTTGGCTTGCTCGTTGAGGCTGGCGATGCGGGACGCGCAGGTGTCTTCGGGCATGGTGCCGTTCTCGAAGGCGCGGAAGTAGCGGTCCATCACGGCGCGCGTCTCGGCGAGCTTTTGTTGTACGGCGGCTAGCTCTGATTGCTGCTGGTCGTCGCGCTCGGTCAGCCGCCGGTATGCCTGTGTGATGGCGTCTTCGATCAGGTCGTGGTCGTCGAGGATCTCCCATAGGCGGCGGGTGACGGCTTGCTCTAGCTTCTCGGCGGGTAGCCGGTCGTTTGAGCATCGGCTGGTGCCGTAGCGCATCCGTGTGAAGCAGGTGTAGTAGGTGTATCTGGCTGAGCGGCCGTGGCTGGCGGTGCCGATGTAGGCTTGTCCGCATTGCCCGCAGCGCACTCGGCCGCTGAGCAGATACTCGGTGGGGTTTGATCGTCGCTGCGAGCGATCCTCGCCGCGCTCGGTGAGTGTCACCTGCGCTTTCTCGAAAAGCTCCTCGGGTATCAGCGGCTCGTGCGGCGCCGCGTACCAGTTTCCGCGGTAGTAGATCTCGCCGAGATACACGCGGTTGCGAAGGACGGTAATCACGCTCGCTGAACTCCACAGCCGCGCGTTCTTTGTGCGGTAGCCCTGCCCGTTGAGCCAGCCCGCAAGCGCAGACGAGCCAACCTGACGGTTGGCGTAATGGTCGAAGATGACCGGCACCAGCGGCGCCTCGGTTGGGTTGCGTGAGAGGTAGTCCTGCCCCTTGATGCGGTCGAACCCGAAGGGGCGTTGGCCGCCGCACCAGCCGCCGCGGGCGGCCTTGCGCTCAAGTCCGGCGGTGATTCGCTCCACGATCAGCGCACGCTCGAACTCGGCGAACACGCCGAGCATCTGCACCATCATCCGTCCGGCTGGAGTGCCGGTGTCGAACGGCTCGGTGGCGGAGCGGAAGATCACGCCGGCCTGGTCGAGCTCATCGACGATCTGCGCCAGACCGCGGATCGAGCGGGCGAGGCGATCGACGCGGTAGACGAGCAGCACGTCGAAGCGGCCGAGCTTCGCGTCGCGCAGTAGCCGTGTTAGCGCGGGCCGGTCGATCACGGTCCCTGTGAACTGATCCTCGTAGCGACGGTCGATCTGCCAGTCGGGCTGGCTGGCCACGAAGCTCTCCAGCCGCACCCGCTGCGCCTCAAGCGAGTTGGGCTGGCGCTCCTCATCGGTCGAGATGCGCGTATAGGTCGCGACCCGCACCGGCCCGGCGCTCTCGCGTGGATCGATACTGGCGGCCAGTGATGCTCTGCGGCTCATGGCTGCTCCTTGCGTTCGGGGCCATAGACGAGACCACATGCCGGCGACGATTTCAAGACCGAAAATAGCGTCTCTGGGTGCGCCGCTAGCCAGTCTGTCAACAGCTCCGCAAGCGCATCAACGAGTCGAGCCCGCTCTTGGTCGCTCATCGGGCGCGTGCGACCCGCCAGCAGCCGCAGCGGACGATCCTGCGTTGGTCCGCCACAGCCGCGGCGTGGCTTACGAGCGGCGCCGATACCGGCTGCGTGTGACTGCGCCGGCTCACTGCATGCGTGGTGGCGCTTCTCGCTTGATGCTCGAACGCTCATGCGACTACCGCCTGCGCGTTGCTGGAGCGCCAGCGTTGGCCGAGGCAGTCGCGGAGGTTGCGGCGTGGGTCGCGTGGCCAGGCCGGCAGCTCTGCGAAGGCCCGCTCTTGGTCGCCGTCGGGTAGCAGCACGAATCGCTTGCCGTCGGTGGTGCCCCACATCCACGGTGGCCCTGCCGGCGCGCAGCGCGCAAGGCTCGCGAGTCCCGTCGCGAGCCGCAGACAAGCAGCACGTTGCCGCGGTCGCGGTCAGGGTCGGCCGCGAGTGCTTGGGCGTATGCGTCGAGCTTCGCTTTGACTCGTCGCGTCGGCTCCGTGCCACGGTCAAGCTCCAGGTAGAAAGTGATCTCGCGATCGGGGAGCAGGTAGCGGCCGAACCCGTCCGGGCGCACCGTCGCGCCGGTGCCTTGCTGGGCCTGTTGTTCGCCGAGCCAGCTATAGAGGCCGTCGCCGGGCAGAGCGAGGCTTCGCTGGACCAGCCCCACGAAGAACCGGGCGACCTCGCGGCGGTGCTCCAGGTCAGGGATCGAAAGGCCGGGCGGCCGGCGCGAGGGCGCATCGATCGCTCGCCGCCCGCGCGGCGAGAGAAACCACAACCCCTCGACGCTCCCGCCCTGCTGAGAGCGAGCGAGATAGACACGAGTCAGCAGATCCTCGGCGTGTAGCTTCGCGAGCCGCGCCCTGCAGGTTCTCGCCCCCGTGAAGAACAGCAGCCGTATCTCGGAGGTAGACAATGGCTCGTGCTGGCAGAGACGATCAAGCAGGGCAAGGTCTCGCTGAGTGAGTCGGAGAAGATCGAGCATCGATCATCGCCCCCATGAGAAAGAGAGGGGAACTGTTGTTCACTGTCGGGGATCGCCGCTTCCACCGTCTCCCTGCTTGAGGCGTGCGTGCGCTGCCGGATCGCCCGCTCGCTCTCGTCGCTGACATCTTCCGCAGGCGGGAGGGTTTTGGCGGTGGCGGCGGGTAGCTGGCGGCCTTGGTCAAGAACGCGGCAGGCGATCGTGTGCGCGCCGAGATGTTGTAGGTCGTACTCATCCAGCCGCGGCGCATAGTGTGCCGCCATGCGTTTCGCGTCGGATGGCTCAAGCGCGAAACAGAGCTTGGTCTGTGTGTTCGCCTCCACCGCCTCGGCGAGGTCACGGTCGCCGAGCTGAGCCAGATGCTGGTGAGCGAGGATGAACCCGAGGCCATAGCCGCGAGCCTGCGCAAGCGCGGAGTCCATCGGCATCCGCGGGCCCCCGGCAGGAACGGTCTAATCTGTACCGAACAGGGTCCTCATGGCTCTAAGCCAGGTAGCGCAAGAACTGCTCGAACTGCTTAGGAGGGACGGCCGACCCTCGAATGCGTCAGCCCTCGAAAGAAAGCTAGGGATTGACCAAGCGGCATTTACCGCCGCCAAGGAGGAGCTGATCGACGCTGGGCTAGCCGGAGCAATCGGTGGTCGGCTAGCCAGAACCTCCGTCGTGCCCGACGATCTCAGTGTAGAGGCGGAGATGTTGCTGAACGCGCTGCCAGCGGATGGTTCCACCGCAGGCAATCTCAGCCTTCGCTCAAAGCTCGACTTCGACGATGAGACGTATAAGAGAGCTAAGCGCGAGTTGCTAGACGCGGAGCGCGTCATAAGGGGTGTCGGCTACGGCGGCACGCTCGCAAAGGCCGGAGTCCGAGCCTCAGAAGCTGAGCCCAAGCCATCGGGACCAGGGCTCGTCAGTCGCGAGGACGAGCTGTACGCGCCGTTTGTGGAGTGGCTGGAGTCGTCTTTCGAGGATCAGGAGCTGGCGTTCGCTCGCGCCAAAGACACCTCTACCGGACGCGGTAGGTCGCGCGCAACCGGTCGTTGGTCTCGCCCTGACGTTACTGCCGTCCAAGTGTTGAGTTACGAGTGGCTTCCCGAGATCAGGGTTGAGGTCTCAAGCTACGAGATAAAGCGAGCCAAGGACGCTGCAAACCTGGAGAGCGTGTACGAGGCTGCCGCTCACGGTCGGTGGGCTCACCGCTGCAGTCTGGTATTGGAGCAGCTCGCTGATGAGAGCATTGATCCATCAATCGCGGATGAGGTTCGCCGCTTCAAACTCGGGCTCTACACGATGCGCCGGCGCTCGGGCAACGGATTCGACATTCGGGAGGTCATCAAGCCGCCGTTGACGCCCGAGTCTCAGCCCGAGGACCTGAACCGTCTGCTCACCTACTTCCTCCAGGAGTCGGACTCGCTGCGGCAGGAATATCGGCGCGCGATTGGACGTTGAGACCCCGCTCGATGCCGACAGAACGCTCCCCGTGCAGTCCTCGGGCAGGCCACGCCGCTGGGGGTTCGTCCGTTCTGGCGCGGCGCGGCTGCCCGCCCACGTTAAGCGGCCTCCGATCGTCCGAGACAGCCACGCCAACGGCCGGCGCTGCGAGCAGGGTTTGGTTTGCGCGCCGCCAAGTTTCGCCCATAGGTCTTGATTTGCAGCGGATTTGGACGGTACGTCGTGACGGTGGTCGAACCGTGCTCCACCGTCGCCGCAGTGAGCGCTTGAAAATATGCGTCTGTACTGCCATAGTGAGCACATGGCGATGCTCAAGGAAGGACGGCTGCAGATCCGCGTCGATCCCGCGGACAAGGTGCTGCTGGAGCGGGCAGCCGCCGCAGCGCACCTGAACGTCTCCGCATTCGTGGTCCAAGCTGCCGCGTCCAGGGCCGAGGAAGTCCTGGCCGAACGATCGGGCATTCGCCTTTCCCCGCAGGCCGCAGCAGCGTTCAGCCGGGCGCTCAAGCAGCCAGCGGAGGTCAACGACCGGCTCGCGCAGGCGCTGCGTCGCGAGCGCAGGTTCAGTTGGCTTGACTGAGCTGCATCGCCCCGCCCTGCTGGACCCGCGTCGGCACGATCGCGAGCAGTTCGACAGCGGCGAGCCGGTGCTTGACGAGTGGCTGCGCCGCTACGCGGGGCAGAACAGACGCCGTGACACGTCCGCGACCTGGGTGATCACGGACGCCAACGATGTGGTCGTGGCGTACGCGAGCGTCGCGATGACCGGGATCGATCGCTCGGCCGCGCCCGATGCGCTCGCCAAAGGGGCGCCCGATCCCGTCCCCGCGCTTTTGCTCGGCAGGCTGGCGGTGGATCGCCGCTTCGCTGGACTCGGGGTTGGGAGCGCCCTTGCAGCGCATGTCCTCGCGACCGCTGTCGAGCTGAACGAGAAGGCTGCGTGCCGCGCGGTCGTCGTCGCCGCACTGAGCGCCCGCGCCCGGACATGGTGGGAGCGACTCGGCTTCCAGGCGTTCGATCCCAACGAGCCAGACCACCTCGACCTCTACCTGCTCACCTCTCACATCGAGGCGACACTACGACAGTTGCAGTAGAGCATGACCCAACCGGCGAGCGTTGGGATCGTCCAGGTCACAGTCCCGCTTCATCAAGCGACATCAGCCCGCCCGACAGCTCCGCCAAGCGGTTCGCGTTGACTTCGGCTGGCTCCACTGACTGCTCGGTGCGAAAGGTAAGCGCGCGCTCGATGTGGCGCGTCAAATGCCACCGTTAGAAGGCCGATCAATAGTCGCGACATCGATCACGAAGCGGTAGCGCACATCCGAGCGCTCGACACGGTCATAGGCCGAGCCGACCTCCCCGGCCTCGATCAGCTCGATCTCGGGAACGACGCCGTGCGCGGCGCAGAAGTCGAGCATCTCCTGCGTCTCCGGCAATCCGCCGATCGGCGATCCAGCCATGCTGCGCCGTCCGCTGATCAGCGAGAAAGCGCGAACGCTGTCGGGCTGCGACGGCGCGCCGACGCTGACAAGCGTGCCGTCAACGCGCAGCAACGACAGGTAGCGATCGAGGTCTAGGTTCGCCGAGACGGTGTTGAGGATCAGGTCGAAGCTGTTCTTGAGCTGCTTGAACGTGTCGCGCTGCGATGTCGCGTAGTAGTGCTTGGCGCCAAAGCGAAACCCGTCCTCCTGCTTGCTCAGCGTCTGGCTCAGGACGGTCACCTCGGCGCCCATCGCCGCAGCGATCTTCACGGCGACGTGGCCGAGCCCGCCCATGCCGACGATCGCGACTTGCATGCCCTCGCCGGCGCGCCAGCGCTTCAACGGCGAGTACGTCGTGATGCCGGCGCACAGCAGCGGCGCCGCGTCCTTGAGCTCGAGGCCATCGGGAATCTTGACGATGAAGCCGTCCTTGACGACGACCTGCTGGCTGTAGCCGCCGAACGTCGGCTCGCCGTCGTACTCGCGACCGTTGTAGGTCGGCACGGCCCCCTTCGTGCAGAACTGCTCCTCACCCGCCTGGCAGTACTCGCACTGCCCGCAGGAGTCGACCAAGCAGCCGACGCCCACGCGATCACCGATGGAAACCTTGCTCACGGCGCTGCCCACCGCTGCCACGAGGCCTGCAATCTCGTGACCGGGGACCATCGGGAAGATCGACCCACCCCACTCGTCCTTGACCTGGTGGATGTCGCTGTGGCAGATGCCGCAGAACTTGATGTCGATCAGCACGTCGTGCTCACCGAGGTCTCGCCGCTTGATCGTGGTGGTGTGCAAGGGGGCGCCCGCCGAGGGGGCACTGAGTGCGGAGGTGCTGGACATCAGGAGGCGAGCTCCGACTCGATGGCTGCCGTCAGCTCCTGCGACTCGGGCTCGACTGTCGGACGAAAGCGCGCGACCGGGCGCCCGTCTGCAGAGACGAGGAACTTCTCGAAGTTCCACTGCACGTCGCCTGCCTCGCCGGCTTCGTCGGTCGTAGCAGTCAGCGTGCTGTAAAGCGGATGGCGCTCGGGGCCGTTCACGTCGAGCTTCTCGGTCATCGGGAAGCTGACGCCATACGTGGTCGAACAGAACGTCTGGATCTCCTCGGCGCTCCCGGGCTCTTGTTCGCCGAACTGGTTGCAAGGCACGCCCAGCACCGTGAAGCCGCGCTCGCCGTAGCGCTCCTGCAGGCGCTCCAGCCCCATGTACTGCGGCGTCAGCCCGCAGCGCGAAGCGACGTTGACCACCAACACCGTGCGCCCCCGCAGTGCACTCTCATCCAGCGGTGCGCCGTCCAGCGCGCTGAGGTTCTCGAAGATCGCCACCGCGCTCATACTAGGCGAGCACCGACGCGCGGCTGCGCTTGGCCCGTCCCTGGGGCAGCAGATCGAGCGCCGAACGCACCGAGCTTGCGGAACAGTCCGATCAGCCCCGTCGAGGCGCTCGGCAGAAAGACCGGCATCAGCAGGACGGAAAAACCAGATGAGAGCAAAGCCCACACGGCCGATCCCCCCTGACCGGCGCGGGTAAAGCCAGGCGCCGCGAAACATTCGAGCGACCTGGATATTCCTGCGCGCCCATCGCAGCCGCTGCTTCCACAAGCTTGGCTGGGCCGCACACCCCACCAGCAACTACCTCGCGGCCACGCTCGACGAAGTCGCCGTCTACCCCACCGTGCTGTCCGCCGCACGAATCGCCGCGCACTACCTCGCCGGGGTAGCCGCACAGGGGATACTTCGCCGGCACCGTAGGGTTTGCGAACGAAAGGACGTACATGGCTCTACCGAGCAATATTCAACGATTCATCGATGAGCAAGCCGACCACGCAGGTAGGCGCTATGAGGACCTGCGTGCCGTTGTGTTCAACGGCACGACCAAGCGTTCGCCGGAGGTCAGCAACACCGACGGCATGGTGGCGATCGTCCACGGGATCTTCGACCGCGTCGGCGTCGAAGTGCAGGAGATCCGGACGGTGGATCGTGATATTCCGCCCGGGCTGTGGCCCGATATGCGCGAGCACGGCTACGACAGCGACGAATTCCCGGACATCTACAAGCGTTTCGTCGTGCCCGCGCACATCCTGATCATCGCGGGACCGATCTGGTTGGGGGACCAGAGCTCGCTCACGCGCAAGATCATCGAGCGCCTCTACGCCTACTCGTCGGAAGTCAACGAGGCGGGTCAATGGGCCTACTATGGCAAGGTCGGCGCGGCGATCACCACCGGCAACGATGACGGTGGCAAGCACGTCAGCGCCCAGGTTCTCTACGCGCTGCAGCACATCGGACTCACGATCCCTCCCCAGTCGGATACCTACTGGACTGGGGAGGCTGGTCCTGGCCCCTCCTACCTTGACGCCGTTGGGGGTGGCGAGCAAAACGCCTGGGCGACCCGCAACACAGTCTTCCTTGCCTGGAATGTGCTGCACCTCGCCCGCATGCTCGCCGACGCCGGCGGCATCCCGGCATACGGGAACTCGACCCATGACTGGGACTTGGGACATCCCGACCACCCCAACCCCGAGCACCGACGGTAGGCGCTTGCTGGGGTGAGCTCATTGCTGTCAATGTATTCCTGGCCCGAAAACGGAGCCTTGGGTGCTGGTAGACTCGGATCGCTTCGAGCGCAGATCTGCCTCAGCGGATCGCCATCAACAGATCGGGGGCAGCATGTCGCGAGACGCGTGCCAAAGCGGCTCTTTGCCGAAGGCGATTCTACCCCGGCTCCTCGCCGGACTTCTCAGCTTGTCCTTCCTCGCCCTGCTCCCCGCAGCGGCCCAGGCTACAAACCTGTTCACGCTTGGCTCCCATGCCACGACGAACGACATCGTCACCGAAGCCAACGGCACCGGCTACGCGGCCTGGGTTCAGCCTGCCGCCAACCCATCTGAACCTGAAGTTGTGCTGTTCTGCAAGATCCCGCAGGGCGGCACCTGCAAAGCGCCGATCACCCTCCCTCTGCCGGCCGGAGGCTACGAAGAAATCATCCAGCCCTTCGCCGTGCTCGGATCGAGCTCCGGAGTGGTCTACGTGGTCGGGCCTCGCTACATAAAAGACGGAGAGACGCTGATCTGGACCTCGACCGACGGCGGCGAAAAATTCTCAGCGCCCAACTCAGTCCATTCGGCCTCGCCGGATAAGACGAGCGTCGGTGACGTGCTACTGGATCCGAACACTCCCGCGAGCGCCAGCCCGACGGAAGACTACTTCGGGATGGCCTTCAACAATCCAGGGCTTGGATTCGGCTTCACGGCCAACGAGATCGTCTCGGGAACCACCTCCTTCACCTTTGAAAACCCCGGCACGGGCGGCGTGGCCAGCTCGACACTCGGCTATGTCCACGGCACGATCGAAGACTCATTCACCAAGCAGCAGATCCACCCCGAGGTCGAGGCCTACTACAACCTCTCCTCCCCAGCCCCCGAAGCCTTCTTCTACCGCTACTACGCCAAGGGGGGCAATGTCGACGGCGAAGAAAAGGGATGGGAAGGGCCATTCAAGGTCAGCGACGGGTATGTGCCGCGCCTGGCCGGCGGTCCCGCCGGGCTGTTCATGCTCTCCACCGATATCGCCCCGGGAGAATCGACTGAAGCTCAGCCCTCGGCAGTCGACGTACGCAAGTTCAACGAAGCCAGCCACACCTTCGAAGCGCCGGTGATGATCGCAAAGATCCCCACGAGCGCGGGCACGCTGTTCGACTCGGGCGACATCTACGAGAACCCGGAAACCGGGACGCTGTACGTGGTGGCGCCGGTGGTCGACGGCGAAGAATATGTGATGCGCCTGTGGGAATCCAGCGACGCAGGCAAGACCTTCCACGGCGAACGCGACATCGCGAAGATCAGCTCGGGCTATACGGGCATTCCCCGCCTCGCGGTGGCGGCCAACGGCCAAGGCTGGCTCACGTTCAATGACGGAGGGGGCTTGGAGGTCGCCGACCTCATCGGGCCCGGGTCATCGTCGCTCACGATCCCCAAACAGACCGATCACGTCAACAGCAAAGGAGAGACGTCCGTCGTCGTGGATTGCGCCGGAGCCAAGTGCACTGGCTCCCTCAAACTGCTCGTCCATCTCAAGAAGACAGGCAAAGGCAAAAAAGCGAAAACGATCACGGTCGTAAAGACGATCGGCGTCGCCTCGTTGCACTCGCTGGCGATCGGCGCGGACAAGGTGGCAATGAAGCTGGGCGGCAAAGGCCTAAAGCTGCTGAAGGCCGGCCACTACAAGCTGGGCACCACCGGCAGCGCGACATACCTCTCCGGCTCGATGTCCGAGACCACGACCGGCAGCGTCGAGCTCAAGGGCCACACGCCGGCGAAGAAAAAATAGCGCACGCAATAGCGCACGCTCTCGATACGCGAGCGTGCGACGCCTGGTGCTCAGGGAGCGATGGGTTGGCGGCTGGCAGGCCGATCGTTCTCTGCCCGCCAGCGCCAGCGCTCAACCCACTTCGCGTTTCTCAGCCAGCCACGAGACCTGAGCCTCTGCGGCCGACCGACGACCTACAGGACTTTGACGTTCGCGGCCTTGGGGCCCTTGTCGCCCTGCTCGGCGTCGTATGAGACCTTTGCGCCCTCGGCGAGCGAGCGATAGCCCTCGCCCACGATGGCGGTGTGATGAACGAACAGGTCCTTCGACTGATCGTCGGGGGTGATGAACCCAAAACCCTTGTCGTCGCTAAACCACTTCACGGTTCCAGTAGCCATTTGCTTTCCTTGGTTTTGATAGTGCTGCGAACGTGAGGATTGCTAAGCAAAGGCTACGAGCGCTGGCACTTCGGCGTTGGGCAGACTGCCCAACCGGACGCGGCCACCATAGCAGCTACCAGATCTCGGCACATTCGGCTCCTCGCCGCTCACAACTGCCTGACCTCGACCAGCTCCAGACCGAGCGCCTGGATGCGATCGAGCAGGCCGTGGAGCGCGGCCTGATCGAGCACCGGGCCGCGCAGCACCGTCTCTTTGGCCTGCAGAGTCCCGTCCATGCCCTCGAAGGCGCTCAGCACCTGCACGCTCACGTGTCCCTTGATGCGGATCTCGTAGGCGCGAACGGCCACAGGCTGCTCCAGGTTCCTCGCGTTCACGCTAGTCCTCCGCGAACACCTCGCGCAGCTTGTCCTCGTCCTCCTTGGAGAGATTTGTCTCCAGCAGTTCCGCTTTGGCGCCGGCGAACGCGCCCTGCACCCTGTCCATCACCGCATCGGAGGTGAGTGCAAACAACGCCGAGGTGCCGGGGGTTACTTGCGCGCGAACCCGCTTGATGAAGTCGTCGTCGATGCCGACGTCGGTGAGCGCACCACCGATCGCGCCCGCAGCCGCGCCGATCGCCAAGCCGAAAATCGGTATGAAGAAGATCAAGCCGAAGAGCAGCCCCCAGAACGCTCCGCCCAGCGCCCCGGCGCCCGCGAGGTTGTGCAGCTGGCGCGTGCGCGGCTTCTTCTTCTCAGGCGGCCAGCTGACGACGGCCGCATCGTGCACCTTGATCAGCTCCTGACGCTGCAGTTGCTCGAGCGTGCCCACCGCCTCCTCGGCGCCGTTCTCGTCCGGAAACTTCCAAACCGTCAGAGTCGCCATCTCATCTCCTCGCTTTCGCGTTCATCGGTCTCTGGGTCCTAGTGCGGTCAGACGACGCTAGGAGCGACTGGGATGAGCGCAAATCACCCGGTGGGGATGAAGCGACGGCACACGGCGCGCTCAGCCGACCACTTCTACGAGGCCGACGATCAGCAGGTAGACGCCGAGCACCGCCGCAACAAGCACCGCCAAGCGGCGCCAGTTCGCTCCAAACCAGGCGTTGACGCGCTCCAGCGCGCTGACGGTTCGCTCCCGGAACGCGATCAGCAGCAGGATCGGAAGCTCGATCAGCCACAGCATTACGATCAGCATCAGAGCCAGGTAGCCGAGCTGGGTTCCGGTCGAAGCGTGAGTGTCGACGATCGACTTGATCCCGCCGACGAAGATCGGGGAGGGCACGACGTAGAGGACGACCGCCAGCAGCAGGATGCCCCGTCGGCTCTCCAGGTAGCGCTCGATCTTCGAGCCCTGGCTCGCACCCGCGGCCCCGTCGCTGCTTGGCTGCGGGTCGGCAGCCTTGCGCCGCAGGCGCGCCGCGAGCAGCAGCAGCGCGACCCCGCCGGCAATGTAGAGGCCCGCGCTCGGCGTGCGCACCTGTTTGTTGGTGACGCCCGCTTCCCTGAAGAGCAGCAGGATCAGCACCCCGATCACGAACACCGTGAAGTAGGCCGCGATCGCGAAGAGCACCACCCTCAGCTGGACCTCCGCGCCGCGGCCGAGCGCGATCACCGCCGCCAGTGCCGGCGGGTAGATCGAGGCCGCAAGGGCAAGCGAGAGGGCTTCAGAGGGCAAGCGTGCAGCAAGCAAACAGCCCGCTGGGGTTACTGGGCATCACCTCTTCCGGGTGATCTCAGCGGCTCGCAGAACGCGTGCTGGCCATAAGATCCGCTCATGCCAAACCTGCTGCGCAGAGTCGATCTTGCGGAGTTGCGAGCGTTCTGCGTGGCGGTGGAGCTGGGCAGCCTCGGGCGCGCCGCGCGGCTGATGCGCGTGACCCAGCCGGCCCTATCGAAGCGAATGCGCGAGCTGGAGCTGCTCGCCGGCACGACGCTGCTCACGCGCTCAGCCCGCGGCGTGCGCCCGACGGCCGCGGGTGAGCGACTCTACGCCGAGGCGCGACCGCTGCTGACCCAGGCCGAGCGTGTCGAGGAGATCCTCGAGGGACTGCGCCGCGAGGACGCACCGATCCGGCTCGCAGCGGGGCACACGATCGCCGAGTGCCTGCTGCCACGGCTGCTCTCGGAGTACCAGGCACGCTGTGGACGGCCGCTGGCGCTCGAGTTGCTGGCCGCCAACTCGACCGTGGTGCACGATCTGGTTGGCGAGGGTCGCGCGGACTTCGGGGTCGCGGCGGCCGCGCCTGACACAGTTCCCAACGAGCGGCTGCAGCAGCGAGACCTTTGCGAGGACGAGGTCGTGGTCGCGGTCTCCCCTGCCCACCCGTGGGCGGCGAGGCAGACGATCCCGCTGCAGGAGTTCGTCTGCACGCCGATGGTGATGCGCGACCCCGCCGCCAACACGCGCCGCGTCGTCGATGCGGTGCTGCGCGAGCACGATCTGCGCCTGGCGGCGCCGCTGACCGAGGTCGGCTCCACCGGCGCAGCCATCGCGGCGGCGATCACCGGCAGGGCGCCGGTGCTGATCTCAGCGCTTGCAATCTCGCCGCACGACGAGCACATGGTCGCGCGCCGAGTGCAGGGGCTGCGCTTCCGCCGTCGCTTCGTGATGCTCTGGAGCGCGCGCGAGGCGCTGGGGCCCGAGGTGCGGTCGCTGATCGACCATCTCGCCTCATCAATCCATAACCTGGGGTTATCGCTTGCGAGATGATTCGAGCACTACCCGCAGCTTCGGGGTAGGGATAGGGTGATCCGCGATGTGGCTCCTGGCCAGCGCCCAGCAGACCTACCTCGACCAGGCCGCCCAGATGCAGGCGCTGTCGTTCACGGTGCACATCCCGCTGGTCTGCTTTGGGATCGCGCTGCCGAGCATGATCGTCTTCGTCGAGTGGCTGCACCTGCGCAGCGGCGAAGAGGTGTATCGCACGATCGCGCGGCGCTGGACGCGCATCATGGCGGCCCTGTTCGCAGTCGGGGTGATCACGGGCACGATCCTCAGCTTCGAGATGGGGATGCTCTGGCCGGGCTTCATGTCGACCTTCGGCGGGGTGTTCGGCCTGGGCTTCGCGATCGAGGGCTTCTCCTTCTTCCTGGAGGCGATCTTCATTGGCATCTACGTCTATGGCTGGGGGCGCCTCTCCCCACGAGCGCACCTGCTTAGTGCCATCCCGATCGTGATCGCCGGCTTCACCGGCTCGTTGATGGTGATCTCCGTCAACGCCTGGATGCAGCATCCATCCGGCTTCAAGCTCGTGCACGGCCGCGTGGTCGACGTGCATCCGCTGGCGGCGCTGTTCGGCAACAGCTTCCTGTGGAACGAGCTGATCCACATGTACCTCGCCGCCTACATCGTGGCGGGCTTCCTGATGGCGACCCCCTACGCGATCGGCCGCCTGCGCGGACGCTTCGGCCGCTACGAGCGCACGGCCTGTGCGATCCCGCTTACGATCGCGGCCGTCGTCTCGCCGATCCAGATCCTGATCGGCGACTGGGCCGCGCGCGACGTGGCCACCGAGCAGCCCACCAAGCTCGCGGCGATGGAGGGGCTTGCCAAGACCACCCGCGGCGCCTCCGAGCATCTGCTGGGCTGGTACGTCAACGGCCAGATCAAGTTTGGGATCGGGATCCCCGACCTGCTCTCGATCCTCGCCTTTCACAACCTGAACGCGAAGGTCCAGGGGCTGGACGCGGTGCCGATCTCCCAGCGCCCGCCGGTGAACATCGAGCGAGTCTCATTCCAGCTGATGGTCGCGCTCGGCACGGGCTTCGCAGCACTCGGCGTGTTGTTCCTGTTCCTGCGCTGGCGCCGGCGGATCATGCCCACGCAGCCGTGGTTCTACCTGCTGGTGGCCGCCGCTGGGCCGGCGTCGGTGGTTGCCCTGATCGCCGGCTGGTTCGTGACCGAGATCGGCCGCCAGCCATGGACGGTCTACCGGGTAATGACCACCGCCGAAGCGGTCACGCGCGCACGCGGGGTGCCGGTCGGCTACGGCGCGCTTGCAGCCACCTACCTGCTCGTCGCCTGCGGTGTCGTATGGGTGCTGCGCCGCCTGGCACGGGCGCCGCTGAACGGCCTTGGCGAGACGCTGCCTGGCGAGAGCGAAGTCGGCGCGCAGCCGACAGGAGCCTAGAGGGAGCGCCACCGACGATGCATCTCTACGACCTCCCGATGATCTGCGTCCTGATCGGCCTCGCGCTCTACGCCGTGCTTGGCGGCGCCGACTTCGGCGCCGGCTTCTGGCAGCTGACGAGCATCCTGCTTCCGGGCCGCACAGAGCAGGCGCGCCAGCGCGCACAGCAGCTCCGTGAGCACGCCCATCACTCGATGGGGCCGGTGTGGGAGGCCAACCACGTGTGGCTGATCTTCGTGTTGACCGTAACCTGGACCGGCTACCCGATCGCCTTCGGCGCGATCGCCTCCACGCTGGCGGTGCCGCTCTTCATCGCGGGGCTCGGCATCGTCTTTCGCGGCTCCGCCTACGCGCTGCGCGCCGGCACCTCCAAGCCTTCGGAGCTGGGCCTGATCGACACGATCTTCTCGCTCTCCTGCGTGCTGACACCCTTCGCTCTGGGAGCTATGGTGGGCGCGATCGCATCGGAGAGAGTGCCTGTCGGCAACGCGAGCGGACACCTCCTCTCCAGCTGGTTGAACCCACTTTCACTCATGATCGGCGTGCTCGCAGTCCTCTTCTGCGCCTACATGGCCGCGGTCTACCTCGCCGCGGACGCCGACCGCCACGGAGACAGCGAGATGACACAGCGGTTCCGGACCCGTGCGCTGATCGCAGGCGTTCTTGCAGGCGCAGTCGCCATCGCAGCTCTGCCGGTGCTGAGCTCGCAGGCACACCGGGTCTTCGAACGTCTCATAGACGGCCCTGGCCTGGTTGGGCTCGTGATCTCGGTGCTGGCCGGCGTTGCGACGCTGGCGTTGGTGAGCGCACGCCGCTTCGCGCTGGCCCGCATCTCCGCGGCGCTGGCCGTCGTGGGCGTGATCGCAGGCTGGGCACTCGCACAGCAGCCGATCCTGCTTTCGCACCTGACCATCCAGCAGGCGGCCGCGCCGACCGAAACGCTGATCGTTCTGCTCGCGGCAATCGCGATGGGCGCCGTGATCCTCTTCCCCTCGCTCGGCCTGCTCTTCGGCCTATTGCTGCGCGGACGCTTCGACGCGCCTGGCGACGAGGAGGCCGCACCCCAGCGCGCAGGCCTGGCCGCAATCGGAGGCTCCGCGCACGCTCTATACGCGCGCATCTCGATCGCCGGCCTACTCGGCGGGCTTGGGTTCCTCACAGCCGCCGAAGCTCCCTGGGCACACGGGGTAGGGGTCGCCTGCCTGTTCGCCTGCATGATCTTCGCCTTCCTCGCGGTCGATCCGGCCGAGCTGGCCAAGCCGGCACATGACGAGCCGCTGACACCGCTGCGGCTGCCTCGACTTCGGCGGCGCTGAGCTCAAATGCGGTCAGCACACGCATCCACGCGACCACCAGCACGCGAGAACGCGCAGCGTGTCACCTCGGCTCAGGCATGTACGACGACGACGCGTGTGACCCTCACCGCCGCGCCATGCTGTGGCATGAGCGTGATCTTCACCGTCAATCCGAGATGCCGATGGCGGCGCAGCGCGGCCTTGCCCTCTGCGTTCAGGGTCACCGAAAAGGACACCTTTCCCACCTTGAGCGACGAGCGCACCAGCCGCCCGACGCGCACCTGCTTGGAGCGCCCCGTCCTGGACAGCGAGGCACCCATGGCAAACAGGCCAACTTCCAGCTGCCCGCCGGAGTCGGCCTGGGACAGCTTGATCGATCCGTGCACAGTCGAGCCGTGCTGGCTGCCGGCGAGCTGAAGCGCCCCGGCTCCTCCTTCCAAAGGCGAGCCAGGGCCGGTTTCGTTTGCCGCCGTGGGGTAGTTCGTTGGGGCATTTGGCGTCGTGGTCGAGGTCGAGGTCGTCGTGGTGGAGGTTGTGCCGGTGCTGCCGCTTTCCACGACGACTTCGTACTTGGTGTAGTTCTCGCCTGGCCCGCCGTTGAAGAGAGTCGAGCTTTCGAACTTGTAGGTCCCTGGTTCTTCGAACTTGCACGTGCCGTTCCATTTGGTCGTGGCGCTCACGGGCACACCGGAGCAGGCTGGCGCAGAGCCCGTCCATACAACGGTTGCCGCCTTCGCGTTGTCGGCGAACTTGACTTCGCCGCCCGCGGCGATCGTGACCTTGCTCGCGGGTTTCGGATTCGACCCCGAGCCGGGGGTTGTCCAGCACGCCCAGCCGTTTACGACGCAGTTTTCGTTGACTTCGAGCTTCGCTTCGGGCAGAGCGGAAGCGAGCGCGGGCAGCACAGCCACGGCCGCCCCCAGCAGCGCAGCGAAGGCGAAAAGCAACAGCGTAACCGGCCTCATCGTAAACCCACCTTTCTCGTGCTGGATGTCCCTGTGGCAGTCGCGGGGCGGCGTGCAGGGCGCGGCGGCATCGCGGCTCGTCATTCCCCAAGGACTCTTGCGCGCGGCGATCCTTCCATCAACGCTTCGCTGCTCACACCTGCGTCTGGAAGGTTCGCAGCGTGGCGGCGTCTATAGGTAGAGATGACAGTCACGCGTCCGAGCACCTCGACCTTCGGAGGAACCATGAAGCGAACCTACTTTTTCTTTGCCGTCGCCTTGGCAAGCGCGGGGAGCGCCGCGACGGTCGCCAGTGCGCAGAGGAGCCTCCCGGCCACGCACGAGAGCCGCGCTGCCACGGTGCAACTGCGCCATACGAATCTCGGCAACATCCTCGTCAGCAGTTCGGGCCGCACGCTCTATGAGTTCACAAGAGATCACGGCACCAAAAGCAGTTGCGCAACGACTCGCGGCTGCTCGGCCGTATGGCCGTCGCTGAAGGCAAGCGGCAGGCCGACGGCCGGCTCAGGCGTCAAGGCTTCGCTTCTGTCCACGACCAGCGGCAATCAGGTCACCTATGCCGGCCACCCGCTCTACGTCTACAGCAGAGACAGCGGCCCAGGGCAGACCTCCTACGTCGGCGCAAAAGAGTTCGGCGGCACCTGGTATGCGATCAACGCCTCTGGAGGCACAGTCAAATAGCCCTGGCGTCAAGGACCCGGCGCCGGTGCTCAGGCGCCGGGCAGCGCCGCCGTCGGTATTCGTCGGCGGCGGGTTTAGCTGCCTAGCGCGAGCGCGAGGTGCACAACGGTGGAGACCGCGTATCCGAGGCCGAGCAGGTGGCGAAACCAGTTGACGCCGTGTACCAGCTCCTCATAGGCCCATATGCCAAATGCCAGGAAGGAGACCGCGGCGAGATAGGCGTGGCCTGGGTCATGCGTACGCGCAGCCGCGGCGCCGGCGAGGAACGCGATGATGAGTGGAGCGTTGGGGAACTGCACGACCGGGAAGCTCTTGGGCCATCCGAGCTGGGTCAGACGCTCGAACCCGCGCCACAACCCGCGCGGGCTCAAACGCTGCGACGGGTGCACGTCACGTTTAGCTGCCGTTGGGAGACGGTGCGATCTCACCGCGGCCTGCTTGTTGGAGGTCGGCCGGTAGCGGCGCATCGGCGGTGCGGGCGAGGACAGTCAGGCCGATGCGCCAGCGGATGATCGCCGCGCGCTGAGCTGCCTGCGTGTTGGGCAGGCCAGTGAGCTCGTCGTCGGCGAGGCCGGCAACGAGCGCGCTCAGGTAGGCATCCTCATACACGTAGGTGTTGGCGTAGGGGGCGTTCAGAGCACGCAGCTTCGACTGCCGCGATATCGACCGCGTAGCCCGCAAACCGCAGCTCTAGCCGGCCCATGCGCCGGGCGGCTTCGCTAGGCGCGATGCGCCGGTCGTGAAACGCCTCGAGGATCGGGTCGGCGCCACCCAAGAGCTTGTTGACCGCAAGCCTGATCGGCTCGACCTCGCCCATGTAGCGCTCAATCGCTGCCCGGCTGGCAGATTGCGTGCTGGCCACCGACCCGGTCTGGCTCGCGCACCCGCCGAGCGCAACCATGCACAAACAACTGGCGGCCAGCGCGCGGGTGTGGCCCCTCACTGCCGTGCGCGCTGCGCCACGCATCTACCGGCCGGCTCAGTAGCCGTAGCCGCCGCCTTTGGAGCCTTCGCCGCTTGAGCCGCTGCCGCCGGATTTTTCCGGTTCCGCTGAGCTGCTCGTGCTCGCCGCGGTGCTGCTGGAGCCGGTCGTGATGACGCTCCATGTGCCTACGTCCTTGATGCCCTGACCTTTGGTTTCACCGGCCTGCTTGTCTCCCGTGAACGTGTAGAGCGGGGTGCCCTTGTAGGTGACCTGCATGCTCCCTTCGGGACGCTTCACAGTGCCCAGCGAGCCAACTTCGCCGCTGGGAGTGCCGCTGGATGGCGCGATCAGCGGGTGCCAGACACCAAGGCAGGCGGAGCTCGTGCAGATGAACTTGCCGTTGACCTCGCCGCCGAGGTGATACAGCGTCATGCCCCGGCTGTCCACCAGGATCGTGCCAAGCGAGCTGGACGCGCTCTTGACGACGACAGCGCTTGACGAGCTGCTGCTTGTCTGTGCGGCGGACTGTGTGCTGCTGGCGGCCGAGCTGGTCGTTTTGCTGGATGAGCTGCTGCCGCATGCGGCGATCAGGAGCGACGCGGCGATTGTCGGTAGGGACAGCTTCAGTAGATGGCGCATGTATTTACTCCTATGGATCAGTCGGGGCACCGCCTGTCGCGTGAGCCTCCTGTACTGAGGGAGACTCCGCGCAGGCGTATTCCCTTCCAGCGAGACAGTCTCAGCCTGTTGGCGTGGTCGGTTGCCCTGCGTGCAACAGGTTCAGCGTGTTTTCGCCGTCATCGACGAAGTAGACGCTCTTGCCTTCTGGTGCCACGACCAGGCCGAATAGCGATCCGGCTCCGGTCTTCTTGTCGGCGGTCTGCACGGCTACCTGCTGGCCCGCGGGTGTCGTTTCGACCATGTTGCCGTCGCCGCCGTTGCTCGTGATGATGTTGCCGTTCGGTGCGAGCACCATGCCGAGCGGTTCCTTGAGGTGGCCGCCTTCGGTGAGGACGGTACCTCCGTTGGCGGCGGGTGTCATGCGCGTCGTCGCTTCGGAGATCGCGAAGATCTTGTTGCCGTCGGTCGAGGCCACATACAGCGTCCCGTTGGAGCCGAGCGCGAGCCCGGTCGGGCCGAGCACCAGCGCTTCTGCCGAGTCCACCCAGGGGATGCCATCGGCAATCACCGTTTCGCTGAGCACCTTCGGCGTCTGTCCTTCGCCGGATTCCAGTTCAATCCGCAGCACGGTCGAGTTGTCGATCGTGTGGATGCCCTTCGCAGCACCACCATTGAGCGCATTGCTGAGAAACAGCGTGGTCTTGGACCCTTCACTTGTAGCGGTCGAGTCCCAGGGACCCTGGATGTTCTTGCTGGCGACCGTCTGGATCACCTTGCCTTCGCTGTTGAGCACGATCAGGCAGCCATACTTGGCGGTCGCTGTCTTGCCGTTGGTTGTTGGCAGGCTGCCCACGACGACGTATCCGCCCGGCAGGACGTTCAGCGCCGTCGTCAGGCCAACCCCACCAGGGCAACTGCCGGGCAGTGACTTCGCGTCGATCTTGGCAAACAGCGAGACCTTGCCGGCAGTGGAGACCTGCACGATCGTCGTTCCGGTGCCCTGACCGCTCTCCTTTGCACCTTCCTTGGCGTTGAAGTTGCTGATCAGCATCTGGCCCACCTGGAGCTTGCCTATGCTTGTGGGAACAGCCACGATCCCATCGGGGTTCACATCGCCGTTGGCCGGAACCGTCGAGGCGACCTTGCTGACAGTCCTCAGATTTGCTAGAAAAGGAGAAGAGCTCGCGCTTGAGGTCGTGGTCGCGGTACTCGCAGCGGCCGACGTGCTGGAGGAGTTGCTGCCTTTGGAGCTGCCACAGCCAGCGACAGCTAGCGCGACACCAACTAGAGCAAGGATCGACGTTCTAGGCACTGGGTGTCTCCTGTGGGTCGAGTATCGGATTGAGACGGCTTTCTGACCAAGACCCCGCCCCGACGATTCCTTCGTCTTGCGGCAACGATCAACGCACGCCCGCCTTTCACGCGCGCTTCCTGTATGACTCCGCCATTGCGGGATTCCTTCCGGCGAGCTTCCAATCGTTTTCGCGCCAGCATGGCCTTTCGCCGATGCGCAGACTCATCGGCCCTCCAATCGTCATGTTCTTGGTGAAATCACCCGTGGGAAGTCGCCGCCGCTCCCCGGCAGGCGCTTCCCACGGGCTCCCATCCCTCTCCAGCCGGCGCCAGCCGACGCCGACGACTTGCTCTGAGCGCCCCGCCATCCACCGGCTGCGAGCTCACGCCGGCTCCGCGACCTCACCTGTCGATCATCCTTTAGGTGTGTGCGATCGGTGCATCCTCATTCGATCGTGCCCACATTGGTGAATGGCGAGATGAACGCGACACAGGCCGTGAGACGGAGCGGACCCTCCTTCCTGCCGGATGGCTCAGAACTTAAGTACTGCAAATTTGCCGCGCTGCGCCTTCATCCACTGAGACGCCGCCGCCCAGCGATACCTTTCACGCTCCAGCAAAGTTTTCTCATCTCCATTAAGCGGTCGCCGCCCCATCCGCGGTTGCTAGAGTCGTTGGCCATGGACTCTCTGCCTGCACGCTGGCAGGAGCTCTGATGCCGGCGCTGGACCCGCGATCGCTGCCCCGGCACACCGATCGCCTCTACCGTGCGGCGTGGGCTCTATGCGGGTCCCGCGAGGACGCCGAGGACCTTGTGCAGGAGACATTTGCACGCGTGCTCGCACGGCCACGCTCGCTGCGCGGCCAGGACGAGCTTGCCTACCTGATGCGCGTGCTGCGAAACACCTTCCTCACGCAACGCCGCACCGCCTCGCGGCGCCCGCAGGTGGCTGCCACCACGCTCGAAGGATGCCGCGCCAGTGGACCGCAGCGGCGCGCAGCGCCCTGAGGAGGCCGCTCAGACGCGCGAGATCTTCGCGAGCATTGCAACCCTCTCAGAGCACCAGCGGCTCGCACTGATAGCCGTGGACATCGTCGGCCTCTCCTATCGGGAGGCCGCGGATGCCCTTGGCACCAAGGAGCAGACGCTTGCCGTCAGGCTCTTTCGCGCGCGCGGGCAGCTCGTCCGCCGGCTGTCCGGCGAGCAGACCGAGCAGCAAGCCGCAGATCAGCAGCACGCGCAGGGAAGATCGGGCGCCAAGAAGGCGTCTTACTCAGTGGTGGTGAGAGATGAATCGTGAGCGTCCAGACATCCAGGCTCAGCTTGCAGCGCTGGCAGACGGGACGCTTGCGCCCGGAGACCGGGAGCGGCTGCTGGAGCAGATCGACCGTTCCACCGAGCTGCGCGAAGAAGCCGAGCGCCAACGACTCGCCCTCGCGACCATGAGCTCGTTGGAGAGCGTCAAGGCGCCCGCTGAGCTGCATCGCTCGGTGGCAGCGCTGAGCGAAGGCGCCACGCGCCGCAGGCGCCCACGGCAGGCTCTGCGCCTGCAACTCGCCGGCGCGGGAGCGCTGGCCGCGATGGCATTCGCAGCGCTCTTGATCGCGCTCACCACGGGCAGCTCCGGTGGCCCCACACTGCTAAGGGCAGCCGACGTGGCGCTGCGCCCCGCGACGCTCGCGGCGCCTGCGCAGAGCACCAGCAGACACAGCCAACTCACGCGCTCGGTGGAAGGCATCGCCTACCCCTACTGGCAGGACAGCTTCGGCTGGCGCGCGGCAGGAGCGCGAGTGGACGGCATCGGCGGCCGCACGGTGACGACTGTCTTCTATGCGCCGCAGCACGCCGCGCCGGGCAGCTCTGCGCGCATCGGCTACGCGATCGTCGCGGGCCGCGCGCTGCCGATTCCGGGCGGCGGCACGACGGTCAAAGACAGAGGCATCGCCTTCCACCTGCTCACTTCTCGGGGGAGCACCATCGTCACCTGGCGGCGCGCCGGGCACACCTGCGTCCTGGCCGCGCGCGGCGTGAGCAGCGCGATGCTGGTTCATCTCGCTGCCTGGCAATAGCCGCTCTACCGAAGAGGAGCGATGGCGAGGCTCGCCCTACGCCGCGGGGCTTACCTGGATGTCCTCGACGCCGGAGGACCAGCGCTCGTCGGTGAGAGCCCGCAAGCGGCGACGGTCCTCCCGGCGCCGGGCTCAGCCGCCCAGCACGCGCAGCGAGGCCATGCCGGTCGCTTCTTCAAAGCCCGTTCTGGCGAGCCACTCCAGATAGGCGCAGTAGTGGTCGACGTGGTAGAAGCTCTTGCGGATCGTGGTTTTGGCGCTGAAGCTGAAGGATCCGGGTTGGATCTGCTCGTAGAGCACCTCGCTGTCGAGACCAAGCTGCGCGCCGCTGCTGAGCGTTTCAACGCCCGGGCACTTCGCTTTCGCCTTGGCGGGTGTCTCGTAGACGAGCAGACGCCCGTCGCCCGGGCTGCTGCCGGTGAGCGTGATCGTGTTGTGCTGACCCGCGTGACCACGCTTGTGGGCGCTTACGACAGTGACATTTCCCTTTTCGGTTGAGACGCCCGCGGTCTGCGCGGCTCCTGCGCTGCCGAAAGCTGCAAGCACGCCGGCTAGGGTCGCGACACAACTAGCCGCCGCCAGCCAAGCCGCTCGCCGACGCAATCCTGAACGTCCAAAGCCAGCCATCCGTCCTCCCTTGGTCCCAGACAGAGAGGTCATGTTAGCTCCTGCACCAGGGCGACCACCTCTCGTGAAATAGCCATCCTGTCCCGGTTTGCGCCAGCGCGGCGATCCTCAACCGATCAGGCCGCCGGGTCCGCTCATTGGGGCCCCGATAGCCAGCCGCGCCACACTTCGAAGCAGCGCATCAGCTCGGCCTGGCCGAGACTTCCTAGGCGCGCGACGTGATCATCCATGTAATGCAGATACAGGGGAACGAGCTCCAGCGAAAGCAACCTCGTCGCCTGCTCCTCCCAGGCGGAGGAGCCCACGCGCCAGGCGCGCGCAGCCGCCACGAGCGCGCGGCCAGGAGCCTCGCGGTCGGCAAGATAAGCCTCGACCGCATCGTCGTTGGTCGCGACGCGGCCACTTGCTGCGGTGAACAGGAAGCGCAGCGGGAAGAGCACTGTCTTGGTCACCCGCCGCAAGCCGGCGGCGATCAACAGCTCCGGTGAATGCAACTCCTCGATCTTCTCCGATGCGGGCCCGTCGTCATCGGACCGCCTCTGATCGTCTGCTGACAGCGCGAAGCCTGCAAGGCGCTGCAGCGCAAATCGCGCGCCCGTGATGAGCAACTCCGCCGGGCTCGGATGCGGCAGGCCGCGGCGCACCTCATCTTCGCCGGCGATCAGCCGGCCGTGCTCGATCAGATCGAGTCGGTCCAGCGCCGGGAAGCGCCCACCCTCACGCTCTCCGCGCAACGTGGATGGCGTGCCCCAGAAGACGGACAAGCGTGGGTCCAGCGGCTCCGCTGCGACGTCGGCTCGATCGGCAATTTCACGGATCCGCTCGGCGTCATCGGGACACGGCGGATCGCTGAGGATCAGTCCCAGGTCGACGTCGCTGACGGCCTCGCTGAATCCACCGTGCGCCAGGCTGCCGAGCGCGTAGCTGGCAAGCAGCCTGCCACCCAGCTGCGTCGCATACCTCGCGGCCGCCTGCTGCACGGCGACCTCACCGCTGCTCGGGCCTGCATCGCCGCTCACAACATCTCGTTCCACACCGCTCGCAACTCGCGCTCCGGGTCGGCCACGGCCTCCGAACGGTCGTCGAACAGGAACGTCGGCCGAGCATGGAGATCGTACGCCGGCCAGTCCTCTGCGCGGTCCGGCTGCCCGCTGTGGACGAACCGCACGAGCGCCGTGCGCATCGCCGCGATAACGGCGCCAAGAGCACGCGTGTCCCGTCTTGCCGCGGTCAGCATCACGCCATCGTATTGAGGGTCGGCCGGCACGATCAACGGCCCCTCGAGGCCGTGCGGTGCGCCGTATCCCTGACCCCTCGGGGCAAGCCTCCAGTCCATGCGGTACATCCACGCCCGCCCGCCTGCCTGGACGCTCGCCTCGGCCAGCCTGATCGCCGGGATCCACCAGTCCGCCGAGGTGACCGCGTGCAGGCGCACGTCCTGCTCGCTCCAGCCCGAAAGCACCTCGCGATACGCGGCGATCGCCCGCTCCAGTGGCTCGGGCTCCACCATCACCGATCGACCGCTGGCAGCGCCCACCATCTGGAAGTAGTCGTACTCGTCGTGGGTGGTGCCGACCATGATGGGGATCTGGCGGGCGGCCCCAGCTGCGATCGCGTCGATCGGACGGCCTGGCATCGTCTCTTCGTCCACGACCACCTGGAACGGCAGCAGCGTCGAGGAGCAGGCAAGCACGGCGACCTGAGCGGCGATGATGTCCTGCACCGACAGCTCACGCAACCTGCGAGCGTTGGAGCGGTCGAGGCCCAGATGCGCAAGCAGCGCCGTCGTGAGGCGCTCAGCATGCTCGCGCTCGGCGACCAGGTACCCCACGCCGGTGCCGCTGATCGACACGGCCTGATGGAAGAGACCCTGTGCAGGCGGGCTGGCCAGCAGGCTGCCAACCGTGCGACCTCCGTTGGAGGCGCCCGCGACGGTCACGCGCCCCGGATCCCCACCAAACGCGGCGATGTTGCGCCTGACCCAGGCAAGCGCAGCGATCTGGTCCAGCAGCGCGAAGTTGCAGTGCGCCTGCTCCTCCTCGAAGACGCCCGGCAGGTGCAGCAGGCCCAGCGCGCCGAGGCGGTAGGCGACGGTCACGACCACCACGCCCTGCTGGGCGAACCTGGTCCCGTCGCATTCGTTGGCCGAGCCGGAGACGGCTCCGCCACCGTGGATCCAGACCAGCACCGGATGCGGGCCAGGATCGCCGGGCGCGTACACGTTGAGATAGAGGCAGTCCTCGGCGCCCACGATCGCCGACAGATCCGAGCCGGCAAGAGCATCGCCGAGCGTCGGCGGCACCTGTGCGGATGGCTGAGCGAAGGCCCGCGCGTCTCGCACGCCTGACCAGGGCAACGGCGGCCGGGGCGCGGAGAACCTCAGATCTCCCACCGGCGGCTGTGCGAACGGGATGCCTCTGAAGATGCGGATGGCGTCGTGCGCGGCTCCCCGCAGCGCGCCGTCGGCGCATTCAACGATCGCGCCGCTCATCCCTGCTGCGGCCCGACCGCGGCCGTCGTCGTGCGATGACCAAGCGCTTCGCCCACCTCAGAGGCCGCTTGGCGCACAAGCGCTCCGTAGCGCTCGAAGAGCTCCTCGGGCATGCGCTGGGCCGGCACCGAGATGCTGATCGAGGCGACGGGGCGACCGTATGCCTCCAGTATCGCCGCCGCAACAGCCCTGATGTCCCGATCGAGCTCGCCGCGGTTGGTTGCGTATCCACGTCGGCGCGTGCTTTCGAGCTCCGCCGTCATCTGCTCCGGGTCGGTGATCGTCAAGGCGCTCGCCGGTCGCAGAGCGTGCGCAACGCGCGCCGCCGCGTGATCTGCCGGCATCGCCGCCAAGAACGCCTTGCCGCTCGAGGTCGCATGCATCGGCACCCGCATCCCCAGCGGATAGGAGCTGCGCACGACGTGCGGGCTCTCGAGGTGCTCGACGATCACCATGTCCCCGCCTTCTGGCACCAGTAGGTGGATTGTCTCGCGCGTCTGCGCATGCAGCCGCTCCATCGCCGGGCGGGCAAGCGTGGTCAGGCGCAGATCGCCGCCAGCGCGGCCGCCCACGATCAGAGCACGCGGCGTGAGCACCCAGCGCGTGGGCTGCGACTCGCCGGCCGGCTTGATCCACCCTGCATCCCGCAGGGCGACCAGCGCCCGCTGCACGGAGCTCTTGGGCGCCTGCAGCTGCCGAGCGAGCTCAGAGACGCCCACAGGCTGGTGTTCGGAGACCGCCTCCAGCACGCGCAGAGCTGTACGAACGCTGCTCATAGCTCGAAGACCTCTCTCCGCTCAACGCCCATGTGCCGTATAATAGCATATCATGCTGTATATTAGCACACCGTTCCAGAACGTGAGCGCCAGGGACAACACACACCGACCGCAAAGGTCGGGCGCCATTCATCCTGCCGCGATGCTCAGGGACCGGCTTCAGTCCAGCCCCTGAGCACTGCTTCGCCCCGCTTGGCCTACGAAGCCAGTTTCACATTCAACGCCCACGGCGTGACGAGCGTGGTCCACCACGAGAACGTCGGGAAAACGTATTTGTTGGACAATGTCAGATAGTAGCTATGTGAGAAGAGCGCCCTGTAAGGCAGTTCGGCTTCCTCCACATGCAAGATCTTGCCGATCAGTTCGAGTCGTGTCGTGGGATTCACTGTTTCAGCCTGCTGCGCAAGCAGCTTGTCCACTTCAGCATTGCGATACTGCGCCCAATTCAGACCGGAGCCGGAGGGAAGGATTTCCTTGCTGCCCAACATCGATGACATGGGGAAGTTCGGATCCGGGTACAGACTGCCGAGTTCGCTGGGGTAGATGGTGACATTTCTGCCGGTCATCGTTGGGATTTCATCCAGCTGCACCAGGCGAACTTTCGCCGTGATGCCGATCTTGGCAAGATCGGAGCTGAGCACCTGCCCTATCAGCACTGGGAAGGATTCGTTTGGCTGCGCGTCGATGGTCGTGCTGAACCCATGCGGGTAGGCTGACCGTTCGAGTTCTCGCTTTGCCGCCGCAAGATTGAATTCATATTTCGGCAGCGAGCCGATCAGCGCATCGATTTCACTCTTGGAGCCTACATTTGTGCCGAGTAGGCTGGCCGGCAAGAACGACGTGGCTTGCGCTGCAAGGCCATTGCCTTCGCCGAAGATCGCCTTCATCATGCCCTTCACATCCGTTGCATACGCAATCGCACGTCGCACATGGATGTCATTAAAGGGCGGGTAGTTCTTGTTGATGCCCAGATAGATGTTGCCGGCATTAGGTGCCGTGATCTGGCGAGCGCCGGGAATGTCCGCGAACGGCTTTGGCAGGAGGTAGTCGAAAGCTCCATCGATCGTTCCCGAGCGCAGCGCGAGTGCGAGCGAGGTCTCTTCCTTGAACACGCTGACCGTAATCCGCTGGGCCGGCTGCGGCTGCCCTTTCCAATAAGGGTTGCGCGAGAGGTGCACGCCGACCGATGGCTGATAGCTGTCCAGCTTCCACGGCCCGGTGCCGACCGGAAGATCGCCGGGCGTACCAAGCGCTTTTTCGCTGAATTTGTCCGCAGCTGCCTTCTCGATCACCTGGCTGCTCATCGCGAAGATGCTCGGCCAGGGCGCTTCCGGGTGCTTCAGCTTGATCACGACCGCGGAGTTGCCGTCGGCGGAGAACGAAGCCACGTTCTGCCACAGACCTTTGGTCACAAGAGATTCCTTGCCGTCAGCAAGACTGAACGAGAACAGCACGTCGGCGACCGTCATGGGCTTCCCGTCCGAGAACCGCACGCCAGACCTAATTTTGTAGATGTACGTCGTCGGATTCGGGTGTTCGACCGAGCTCGCAAGGCCCAGCTTCGGTTTCCCGTCCGATTCGAATTCCACCAGGCTCTGGACCGCGAGTGACTCGATCGCGCCGGCCTCCGGCCAGCAGGAGTAGTACCAGTTCAGCGGTCCTTGCCACGGCGTGGAGCCCCAATGCAATTCCGCGTATTGCTTTGACGAGCCAGCTTCGCGATTGGATGCGTTACCACTGGTTTGACTTGTACTTGTGCCGCTGCCACACCCTGCCGCAGCGATCGCGAGCGCGAGCGTGGTGCACACGCACAGACACTTCTTCATTGTGATCCTCCCATCTTGGATCCAGCGCGCGCAGCGGCCATACAGCGCAGCGGCCCCCACCGTTGATTGGTTGACTCGGTGATCGAATGACAACGTTGTCGCACCACCGTACCGCCACCCGCCGTGCATGTCAAGAGGATCGCGATCTTCACCCGCCGCGAGACGCTACAGTGCGATCTCACCCGATCCGCGCGTCACGAGCTCAGTGCTCACGAGCACGTGCTGTGGCCTGTCGGCGCGCCCTCCAATGCGTTCGAGCAGCAGCTCCGCTGCCACGCGGCCAAGCTCGCGAGGCTTGGTGTGGACGACCGTGATACCGAGCAGCTCGCCGACGTCCAGGTCGTCAAAGCCGACCAGCGCGACAGAGTCCTGGCGCCCGCGAAGTGCACGCAAAGCGCCGACGGTCATTAGGTTGCTGGCTGTGAGAACCGCCGTCGGACGCTTGCGCTCTGACAGCGCCAGCAAGCTGCGCATCGCAGCGTCGCCGTGTGCCGTTTCTGCCTCGCCGATCAGTCCATGAGAGAGGACCATCAACGTATCGTCCGGCCCGCCTACGCTTTCAGCCATTGCCTGCCGAAAGTTCTCGAGTCGCAACCTCGCCGACTCGACGCTTCCGCCATCCCCGACGAAGGCGATCCGCCGGTGGCCTTGCCCCACGAGATGCGCCACCGCCTGCCTGGCGCCGCCTGCGTTGTCCACGACCACCGAATCTGCCTGCATGTGCTTTGCTGGCCGATCGATGAAGACGATCGGCACGCGGCCGGCGATCTTCGAGATATAGCGGTGATCGGACGCGAATGGCACGAGCACGAGTCCGTCGATGCGCCTGCGCAGCAGTGCCTTGGCGAGCTCTCGCTCACGGTTGGCATCTGCGTGTGTCGATGCGCTCATCACCAGATACCCGTGATCCTGCGCCACGAGATCGACGCCCTCCATCAGCGCCGGAAAGAAGGGATTGTGAAGATCCTCGATGATCACTCCAAGGGTATGCGTCCGATGCCCTGGTCGCAGGCTGCGCGCAAGATCGTTACGTTCAAAGCCAAGCGCAGCCACCGCCTGCTCGACCTTCGCGATCGTGGCCGGCGCCACTCTTGGCTCGCCGTTGATTACGCGCGAAACGGTCTTTATGCTCACCCCCGCGAGCGCGGCGACGTCGTGCATCGTGGGCCGACGCTGAACTGCGACTTCCTTCATGACCACCAGCCGCGCATTCGCAACTCCCCTCAGGCTTGAGTTCACAGAGAGAAGCAAATGTAGCCAACCGGTCGTCCCAGCCGGCACCAAGCCCAGGCGCGCGTCAGCGTCTTGGAATCACATCTCGATCGTGGAGAATCCGGCTTTCTTCAGCGCCGCATGCAGATCCCGGGACTCTTGCTCGCCCTTGGTCTCGAGTGTCAGCTCGACTATCGCCTCGCGCACCTCCATGGCCAGGCCGTCGCGGACGTGGTGGACGTCGATCAGGTTCCCTCCCGCCTGCGCGGCGGTTTGGAGCAGCTCTGCAAGGCTGCCAGGGCGGTCTTGCAGGCGGGCGCTCAGGCGCAGCCTCCTGCCGACACGATTCTCATGCTGACGCACGACCGCGCCGATGAGGCCGACGTCGATATTGCCCCCCGACACCACCGCGACGGTCGCCCCGGCGGCCGCGCAGGCGACCTGGTGATGCAGCAGGGCGGCAATCGAGACCGCGCCCGCGCCCTCGACGACGAGCTTGGCCTGCTCCATGGCCCACACCATCGCGTCGGCGATCTGCTGGTCTTCGACCACGACCAGATCGTCGAGCAGGTGTTCCACTACCGCCCCGGGGATCTCTCCAGGCCGCTTTACGGCCACACCATCGGCGATCGCTGTTGCGACATCGCTTCGCTGCTCCTCAGGGAAGGAGGCCTGGACGAACGGCGCGCAGGCGCGGGCGAGCACGCCGACCACCTTCACGTGCGGCGCAGCCGCCTTGATCGCGACCGCCATCCCCGCCGCCAGCCCGCCGCCGCCTACAGGCACAACAACCTGGGCGAGATCCTCGACGTCCTGCAGCAGCTCCACGGCAACTCCGCCCTGACCGACGATGATGTCTCGATCGTCGAACGGGTGGACGAGACTCCACCCGCTGCGCTGCGCCGCCTCTCTTGCCAGCGCAAAGCAGTCGTCAACCGTGGCGCCACCCTGGTGGATCTCTGCTCCCAGAGCGCGAATCGCATTCACCTTCGCCAGCGGCGCCGCAGCCGGCAGGTAGAGGGAGCAGCGGATGCCGCTCGCGCGCGCCGCGTATGCCAGTCCCTGCGCGTGGTTGCCCGCGCTTGCCGCGACCACCCCCGGGCAGTCTGCCCCGAGGGCACGCACCTTGTTCAGCGCACCACGCACCTTGTAGGAGCCGGTTAGCTGCAGGTTCTCGGCCTTCAACAGAACGTCGAGGCCGGGCGAGCTGCCTGCGGGCCTGATCACGGGAGTGCGCCGAACGGTGCCCTCAGATGCACGATGGGCTGCCGCTATCGCCTCGGCATATATGCCATAGCTCTCGCGAATGGCCTGCAGCGCAGCCGCCACGGATGATCGAGCGCGGTTCATTTATGTCACTCCGAGCGTCACGACAAGCACCATTCCCTATTGGAGCACGTTCATCGGCGCTTCCAGCAGCGCCTTCACATCCGCGAGGAACCGAGCGGCTTCGGCACCGTAAACGATCCGATGATCGCAGCTCAAGGTCAGTGTCAACACAGAGCGATCTGCGAGCTCGCCCTCGGCATCTCGCACCAGGACCGGGCGCAGCGCACCGACTCCTAGTATCGCGGCCTGGGGAGTGTTCACGATCGGCTTGATCGCGGTCATGCCGAACATGCCAAGGTTTGAGACGGTGAACGTGGCGCCTGAAAGCTCCTCAGGGGCGATCGCGCCAGCACGAGCCCGCTCGGCCAGGCGGCGGCTCTCGCGCGCGAGGCTGCCGAGCGAGCGGACGTCCGCGTCGAAGATGGTGGGCACCAGCAGTGCCTGCTCGGCTGCGACCGCAACGCCAATGTTCACGCGAGAGTGCACATGAAAGCCATCGTCGCGATAGGAGCTGTTGACAGTCGGGTGAGACCGCAGTGCGATCGCGCAAGCCTTCACGATGATGTCGTTGATCGAGGGCACGATCTCCGCGACCGCAGCCTCCTTGAGTTGCTCTCTCAATCGCAGAGCCCCGTCCATCGCGACCTCCGTCTGCACCTGGAAGTCAGGCACGCTCGCATGAGCCTGCACCATGCGGCGCGCAATCACCTGCTGGACGCGTGTGGGCGTTCGAATGCTGAAGTTTGATGCCTCTGCCGCGCTCGACTCTGGCCAGGCCATCGCGGGCGATGTCGCGGCACCGACGTGCACGGGCGCATCGAGGCTCAGCTGTGCTGCAGCCGCGACATCCCTGCGCATCACGCGGCCCCGAGGACCGCTGCCGCGCAACCTTGCGAGGTCCACGCCGTGGACCTGCGCAAGACGCCTTGCGATCGGCGTCGCATGCGCCTTCACCAGCCCATCGCTCCTGCCCGCGCCGCCACTGCCGACGGCAGTCCCGCCAACCTGCGCTGTCTGGTCATCGCTGCGCTCCGCGTGCGGCAACGGGCGCGCTGGGCTCTGCTCATCGACCAGACGGCTCCCGGCCTGCCGAGCGGCCAGGCTCCCGATCGGAGCGCCAACCTGCAGTTCGCTTCCCACCGGAGCTACGATCGAAAGCACTCCCTCGCCAGGAGATGGGTAGGTCATTGTCGCCTTGTCCGTCTCGATCTCGACGAGATCCTCGTCCTTGGCGACATGCTCGCCGTCGGCCTTCAGCCAGGTGAGGATCGTTCCCTTCTCCATCGAGTCGGAAAGACGCGGCATCGTGATCTCACTCATGGCAGCAGGTCCAGCGCGGCGCCGACAATCGTCTCGGAGTCGAGCCCAAAGTGACGGTAGAGATCGTCCACGTCGCCGGACTGACCGAAGTCGCTCACGCCAAGGCATGCAATCGGGGTGCAGCGCACCGCGGCGAGGAAGCTGAGCGTGTGGGGATGGCCGTCCAGCACGCTGACAATGGGCGCGGCGCGCTCAGCGGGCAGCAGCTGTTCGAGGATCGCCTCATCGCCGACGCCGAGTCCCTGGCGGGCCTGCAGAGCGCGAAAGACCAGATCTGCCGAGGTGAGGCAGAGCACATCGACTGGGCAGCCCGCGGCGGCGAGCTCGTCCGCGGCGGCAAGCACCTCGGGCATGAGCGCGCCGACGCCTACGAGGACGATCGCCGGCGTGCCATTGCAGCGGCGTAGAGGATAACCGCCGGCGATCGCCTGCTTGCGGCGCTGCTCACGATCGATCGGGTCGTCCGGCAGCACCGCAAGCGCCTGGTCGATCGGGCGCGTTGTCAGCCGGAAGTAGGCCGAGCACCCGCCAGGGCGGCCGAGGTTGCCCAGCGCGTGCAGCAACGTCCACTCCAGATCCTGCCCGAAGGCGGGCTCAAAGGCCGTGCAGCGTGGCTGCTCCAACCCCACCGAGGGTGTGATGATCGATTGGTGTGCACCGCCCTCAGGCGCGAGCGTGACGCCCGAGGGGGTGCCGACGAGTATCGATTGCGCGCCTGAGTAGATTCCGAACGACCAAGGCTCGAGCGCCCTGTTGACGAAGGGGTCGTACAGCGTGCCGATCGGCAGCAGCGGCTGCCCGTCGCGAGCCCATGTGAGGCCCAGCTCGGCAAGCAGTCCAACGAGGTTGCACTCGGCGATCCCAAGCTCTATGTGCTGGCCATCTGCACCCTCGCGCCAATGCACGAGTGTGTCCGTATCGTCGGCAAACCAGTCTGTGCGCTGCGCGGGATGCCAGACGCCAGAGCGGTTCAGCCAGCCGCCAAGGTTGGTCGAGGATGCGACGTCAGGGCTGACCGTCACCACCCTGGCCGCGACCTCTGGGGCCGCATGGGCGAGGTCGACGAAGAAGCGCCCAAACGCCTGCTGTGTGGAGGCGGCCCCGGCGTGGAGGCGACCGACATGCTCGGGCATTGCCGGCGGCGTGACCGATATCGTCGGCTCGCGGCTCAGCCGCTGCGCGACCTCGCTGCAGAGCTGCGCCTCGGGCGAGCCGCTTGCGAAGGTCGCCCACGGATCGGTGGCATCCGCGCCAAGATCGCCCGCCAAATGCTCCCACTGCTCGCCGGAAAGCAGCGCCGAGTGATTGGCAGGATGGCCGGCGGTCGGAAGCATCCAGGCCTTGACGGTGTAGGCGATGATCACGGAGGGGCGATCGGTCGCCTGGTCCGCCTGCGCCATCGCATCGATCAGCATCGCGAGGTCGTGGCCCCCAAGGTCGGTGAGCACGGCGCGCAGGGCGTCGTCGTCCAGACCGGCGATCAGGCGCTCGATCTCGCGCCGACCTCGCCCGGCGCCCGGCAGGCGCTCCCGCACTTCGCGCGCGTCGGCCCGCAGCAGGCGCTGGTACTCCTCGTTGCTCATCTGGTCGATCCGTCGCTGCAGGGAGCCTCCGCCCGACTGGTCGAAGAGCTCACGCAAACGACGGCCGTACTTGAGCGTGACGGTGTGCCAGCCCGCTGCTTCAAACATCGCGGCAAGCCTGTCTGCAGCGATGCCGGGCACCACCCGGTCCAGCGACTGACGGTTGAGGTCGACGATCCACAGCACCTCTCCGAGTCGGCAGACAAGCGGGTCGATGAGTGCCTCCCAGCAGGCGCCCTCGTCCAGCTCGGCGTCGCCGAGCAGGGCGATCTGGCGACCGGCTGGTGGCGCGTCAAAGTGGCCTGTGACATAGCGGTTGGCGATCGCGCTCCAGATCGGCGCGGTCGCGCCGATCCCAACCGACCCGGTCGAGAAGTCCGCAGGCACCGGGTCCTTCAGCCGGCTGGGATAGGACTGCAGGCCGCCATAGGCCCGCAGCGTGCTGAGCTGCTCAGCCTCGATCGCACCAAGCAGATACTCGATCGCATGCAGCACCGGCGAAGCGTGCGGCTTGACGGACACGCGGTCCTTCGCGCGCAGGTGAGAGAACCAGAGCGCGGTCATGATCGAGACCACTGAAGCGCATGAGGCTTGGTGGCCGCCGACCTTCACGCCAGAGGTCGTCCTGCGGACCTTGTTCGCGTGATGGACGATCGAGGTCGCCAGCCACAGCACGCGGCGCTGCACGGAGTCGAGCACCTCGAGCGAGGTCGAGGGCGTTGCAGGCGGCGCACTCTCCGCAAGCTCAGTCATCGGCAGCGACTATGGCTGATTTTATCGCTTGCGCATCAATATCCGCACAATTTTTGCTTCAAAATGCCTGAAATGTTATGATTCGATCGTGCAACGAATGAATCTAGACCGCGTCGACGAGCAAGTGGTCGAGCTGCTGGCTCAGGACGGCCGCCGCTCAGCAAGCGAGATAGGGCGCCTTGTCGGCCTCTCGCCCGCGGCGGCAAAGCGCCGCATCGACCGGCTGGAGCAGCTCGGAGTGATCGTCGGATACCGGGCCGTGCTCGATCACGCAAAGCTTGGCCGCGAGATCGAAGCCTTCACGGAGCTTCGTTTTGCGGGCACGACTCAGGTCGATGACATCGAGGGCGCGGTGAAGGGGCTCACCGAGGTAGTGGAAGCCTTCACGATCGCGGGCGACCCAGACGCGCTCGTGCGCATCCGCGTCGCCGACCTGGACCACTTGAAGCGGGTCGTCGACCGCATTCGGCGCAGCGGCAAGGTGACCGGCACCAAGACGCTGATCGTGCTTGGAGGTAACTCCCGAGCGGGGTGACGTGCCGCCAGATGGGCAGCGCGAAGCTGCCGGCAAGCCGGCAGCCGCCTGCAACACGCGCAAGGCATGGAGACGCCGTCATCGCTTGACGGCCGTCCACGCTGGACATACGATGTGCCGTATGGCAGAATATTATGCCGTATACTGGCACGACACGCTTCGGCGTGAACGCTCATGAGCTCGACCTCGCCGGGATCCCCGTGGGAGGCCCACCTGCCTGCCGGCGTTGCTCTGGAGGGGATCGACCTACTGGCCGCCGAGTCGCTGCCGAGGGCCTGGCAGCAGCACTTCGCATGCTCGCCTGAGAGCCCAGCGATCCTGGCCGCAGACACGGAGGGATGGCTCACCTACGGGCAACTCGACGCACGTTCGCGGGCGGCCGCAGGATGCCTGGCAGCCGCAGGGCTGCATTCCGGCCAGCGCATCCTCCTCAGCGCGGCGGCATCGGTCGAGCTCGTGGTCGCATACGTCGCCGCCCAACGCCTCGGCCTCGTCGTGGTTCCCGTCAATTCCGCCTACACCAGGCGCGAGGTGGAGCACATCATCGCCGACGCCAGCCCATCGGGCGCCATCGTCGACGACCAAGACCGTGCCTCGTGGATGCGTGATGCGGGCGTTCTCTGCGGACCCGAGGTCGACCTGCCCGAAGGACCCGAGCCGCCACTCGACCGGTCCAAGCGCGAGGACCTCGCACTGGTCGCCTATACGTCCGGCACCACCGGTGCCCCCAAGGGGGCGATGCTCTCCTCCGGGAACCTGCTCGCAAGCGCACAGGCAATCCGGCTCGCATGGCGCTGGAGCAACGACGACAGGCTGATCCTTGCGTTGCCGCTCTTCCATCTCCACGGCCTCGGCGTCGGCCTGCACGGCACCCTCCTCTCTGGCGCCTCCGCAGTGCTGCTGCCCAAGTTCGAGACCGACGTGGTGCTGAGCGCCGTAGCTGAGCACCATGCGACGCTGTTCTTCGGCGTGCCGACCATGTATGGACGACTCGCCTCCTCCCCACGCGTGCGGGAGCTCTCTTCGCTGCGACTCTGCGTCTGTGGCTCGGCGCCGCTGTCGGCCGAATTGCACCGTGTATTCGCCGAGCGAGCGGGCCAGCACATCCTCGAGCGCTATGGCATGACCGAGACGGTGATGAACGTCTCGAACCCATATGAAGGGCAGCGACGCGCCGGCACGGTCGGCCTGCCGCTCCCAGGAGTCCAGCTCCGTCTCGCCCACGACAGCGAAATACAGCTGCGTGGTCCCAACGTCTTTCGCGGCTACTGGCGTCAGCCGCAGGCCACCGCGGAGGCATTCACCGGCGATGGCTGGTTTCGCACGGGCGACCTCGGGGAGCTGGATCAAGACGGATACCTGCGCATCGTCGGCCGCAGCAAGGAGCTGATCATCAGCGGTGGATACAACGTCTACCCGCGCGAGGTGGAGGAGGTCCTGCGCACGCACCCGCAGGTAGCAGACGTCGCTGTCGCAGGACTGCCCTCCGTCGAGTGGGGCGAAACGGTCGGCGCGTGGATCGTCGCCGACGGCGATCTCGACGTCGACGAGTTGCTCACCTTCGCCGGCGCCAGGCTAGCCGGATACAAGCGGCCGCGGGTCCTCCAGGTCGTCGATGAGCTGCCGCGAAACGCGCTTGGCAAGGTGCTCAAGCGCGATTTGCAAGCTCCAAGCCAAGACTGAGGCGCAACGACCGAACCACACCTCGTGGCATCTGGCCGGCGATCGCTCGACTCCCAGTCGGGCGATCGCCTGGCCCAATGCACGCCCTAGCCGGCGAGCTTCACGTTCAGCCCCCACGGAGTGAACAACGTAGTCCACCACGAGTACTTGGGCGCCATCACGTATTTTTCTGAAAGAAGCGCGAACGCGTCGTGCGTACCCAGCTGCCAGTACGGCGCTTCTTTATTGACGATGCGCATCAGCTTGCCGATCAGCTGCAGCCGTCGCTTCGGGTTGAGAGCTTCCTCCGATTCGCGCTGCAGTCGGTCCGCTTCTGGGCTCCTGTAGTTGGCGATGTTCAGACCAGAGCCTGGAGGGGCGATCTGGGAAGGGCTGACCGCACTTGACAATATGTCTTCGGGATCGGGATAGACACCGCCGTAGGTATCGACCACCAGCTTCGATTTCCCGCTGAACATCACCGAGGGCACGTCGGCAACCGGGACCTCACGCACATTGGCCGTAATCCCGATCTTCGCCAGATCCAACGACAGGATCTGCGCAGTGGCCACAGACGGCGCTTCAACTTGTTCGACGTCTATTTCGGTCGTGAAGCCATGTGGGTAAGCCGACTTGGCGAGTTCCTGCCTGGCCTTGGCGAGGTTGAATTCGTATTTGGGCAGCGCACCCAGCGTTTCTTCGACTTCGCTCGAAGAGCCCAGGCCGGCAAAGAAGTCGCTTGGAATGATTGTGGGCTCTTCGGAGCCCGTGCCTGGCGGGTAAAGCGCATCTATGATGCCTTTGACGTTCGTGGCGTATGCGATCGCGCGTCGAACATGTACGTCGTTGAACGGAGCAGTCGCCGTGTTGGCCGACGCAACGTTCATCGTCGCCGCCGGGGCGGTCATCAGGCGCACCCCCGGTATACCCTCGAAGGTCTTGGGCCCGATGATGAACGATATCCCGTCAACTGCACCGGAACGCAGCGCGAGCGCCATTGACGCTTCGGTCTTGAAGAGGTTGACTGTGATCCTTTCAGCAGGCTGACGCGGACCCGTCCAATAGGGGTTACGCGAAAGATGCACGCTGACTTCGGGCTGATAGCTGTCGAACTTCCACGGGCCGGTGCCGATCAGCAGGTGACCGGGCGTGCCCAGTTCTTTTTCGCTGACCTTTTCAGCAGCTGCCTTCTCGATGACCTCTCCGGTGAAGGCAACGATGTCCTCGAAGACCGCGTTGGGTTTCTTGAGCTTGACCACCACGGTCGAGCTGTTGGGGGCACTGATCGATGAGACGCCTTCCCAATAGCTCTTGGCCCACGATTCCTTCGCGAACCTGTTGCGGTCCAGTGAGTAGACGACGTCCGCAGAGGTCATCGGGTTTCCATCGGAGAACTTGACAGACCTGAGGTGGTAGACATAGGTGGTCGAGTTGGGCTGCTTCACCGAGCTCGCGAGCCCTGGTTTCACTTTCCCATCTGGTTCGAATTCCATCAGGTTGTTGACCGCCAGCGACTCGACGGTGACCATCTGCCACCAGACGTTTCGATTCCAGTCCAGCACCCCCGGGAACGTCTCCGTGCCCCAGTGGAGTTCGGAGTAGGTCTTCGACGACGCTTCCTGCGTCGATGCCGCCGTGGATTGGCCTTTGCCACCAGAGCCGCCGCAGCCAGCCAGCAGCCCCGCCAGAGCAAGTGCCGCGCACACATACAGATACTTCTTCATTTGTTTCTCCTATCTCTGATGCGTGTCTCGCTCCCGTTGCCTCACCCGCCAAAAAGAGCCGCACGCAACCACAGCTCGACGCCTGTGACGAGCTCCCGTTCGCACTCGGATCGCACCGTCACAGGCGTCTTGGACAGAGGTCAACCGGCCAGTTTCACGTCCAGTGCCCATGGGGTGAAGTTGAACGTCCACTGGGAGAACGTCGGGTACACGTACTTGTTCGAGATGGACATCCAGGTCTTGTGCGTGTAGAGCGGACGATAGGGAACTTCGGAGCCGATGATGTCGTACACCTTGCCAAGGATCTGTCGGCGCTTATCTTGATCTATGGTTTCGGCTTGTTCGGCGAGCAGCTTGTTGACGATAGGGTTGTCATAGCTGGCGAAATTGGCGCCGCCGGTTTTGATCTGCGTGGGCGAGAGCATGAAGCCAGGCAGCATGGATGCGTCGGGATACGCGGAGGAGTATTCCTGCACGTAGATCTTGACCTTGCTGCCTTCCATCGAGGTTGCCTGATCGGTCGAGAGCTCTTCGACTTTGGCGTGAATGCCGATCTTCGAGAGGTTGGATGCGAGGATCTCGGCATCCAGCACCGAGCTGGATTCTGCAGCCACGGCCTGCACCGTCGTGGAGAAGCCGTGGGGATAGGCCGACTTAGCCAGTTCTCGCTTCGCCGCAGCCAAATTGAACGTGTAGCTCGGCAGCGATGCGAGCATTTCGTTGACCGCGCTCGCTGAGCCGAGGCCGGAATAGAGGAGATCCGTGGGACCGAGAGCGCGGTCTTCGCTTGCCAGACCAGACTCTTGTAGCGCGTCGATCATTCCGTTCACGTTCGCTGCGTAGGCGATCGCACGTCGCACATGCACGTCGCTGAGCGGCGGCGTGTGGACGTTCATGCCAAAGAACGTCATATTGGCAGCCGCCGAGGAGGTCAGCTGGCGAGTCCCCGGTATGTCCTTGAACAGCTTCTCGGCCACGTACCAGAACGCCCCGTCGATGGCACCCGAACGCAGCGCAAGGGCCATCGTCGATTCTTCCTTGAAGATGCTGATCTTGATCTTGTTCGCGGGTCGCTGCTGTCCTTTCCAATATGGGTTTGGCGACAGGTTCACTTCGACTTCAGGCTTGTAGTTGTCGAGCTGCCACGGTCCGGTGCCGATCGGCAGAGCGCCGGGGGTCCCCACGCGTTTTTCGCCAACCTTTTCAGCGGCCGCCTTCTCGATCACCTGACTGCTGAATGCCATGATCTCAGGCCAAATGGGACTGGGTTTCTTGAGCTTGACGACCACCGTCGAGGCGTTTTGCGCAGTCACCGATGCGACGTCTTCCCAGTAGGTGCCCCAGAACGATTCCTTGCCGTGGATGTTGTGATTGAGCGAGAAGACAGCGTCCGCCGCGGTCATTGGCGTTCCGTCCGAGAACTTCACGCCCTTCTTCAGGTGATAGACATAAGTCGTAGGCGTTGGCTGATCCACGCTTTCGGCCAGACCGAGCTTCGTGCCGCCGTTGGGTTCGAATTCGACGATGTTCTGCACCGCCAGCTGCTCGACCGGCCCCACGTAATAGCCGTTGTCGGCCTCATAGATGGGATTCGGGAAGATGGGCATGCCCCAGCGCAGTTCGGCGTAGGTCTTCGAAGACCCAGATCCTCCCGATTCACCAGCCGAGGTCAGGCCAGCCGACTGGCCTTTGCCACCGGAGCCGCCGCAGCCCGCGGCCAGCACGGCCACCAGCAGCACCGCACACGCACACAACGACTTCCTCATCTCAAGTCCCTCCCATGATCGATCCAACGCACCAGCGGAAATCCATCCCTTTCTGCCTGCCCCTCAAACGTGACTTGCTCTGATCCCCCTTCTGGCAGTCGCTTCCAGCGCTGTGTCGAGCGCCTCCTCCGCAGCCGCAAGGGTGAGATCGACGTCCGCGTCTGTGTGAGCGGCGCTGATGTGGCTGCGACAGCCGATGAAGTCAGGCATTTCGAAGACGCCGCGGCGCAGCAGCTCGCGCCGGTATGCCACGAACAGCTCGGCGTCGTTGCGCAGGAAGTCCTCGTAGTTGTGCAGCGGTCCCTCCATAAAGAGCATCACGTAGAGCGAGCCGTAGCCGACGACGGTCGCGGCGATCCCGCGCTGCTCTGCGATCAGGCGCAGCCCCTCGCGCATCCGCTCGCCGAGACGATATGTGTGCTCGTACACCTCGCCTCGTTCGAGGATCTCAATGGTCGCTAGCGCAGCACTCGTGCCTGCGGTGTTGCCGGCGAAGGTACCGCCTACGAAGACGTCGCCGTCCTTGGCGGTGCTGAAGCGCTGCATGTACTGCTTCTTGCCTGCGATGGCGGCGATCGGGAAGCCGTTTGCGATCGCCTTGCCCACGGTGGTGAGATCAGGCGTGACTCCCGCGATGCTCTGGTAGCCGCCGAGCGCGTGCCTGAAGCCTGTGATCACCTCGTCGAAGACCAGCAGCGTCGCCTCCCTGTCGCATATCTCACGCAGCCCCTGCAGGAAGCCCGGCAGCGGCTCGATGCTGCCGGCGTTGTGGGCGTAGGGCTCGATCACGACAGCAGCGATCTGGCCCGGATGCGCGCGAAAGGCCGCTTCGACCGACTCCAGGTCGTTGTAGCGACAGGCGATCGTCCGTTCCTGAGCAGCGGCGAGCACACCCGCCGATCGGCGATCGCGCGAGCTTCCACCGGTGGCGAGGCTGCTCTCCGCGCTGCCTGAGAGCAGGTAGTCGTGGAAGCCGTGGTAGAGGCCTTGGAACTTCAGCACGTGCTCACGGTCAGTCACCGCTCGCGCTAGGCGCACAGCGTGAAACGTCGCCTCGGTGCCGCTGTTGGTGAGCAGCACCTGCTCCGCTGAGGGCAGGTGCCTGACAATCGTCTCGGCCAGCTCCACCTCGCGCTCGGTCGTGCCGAACCCGATCAGCACGAGCTCATCGATGTCGTGCGCCACCCGCTGGTTGACCTCGGCGTGGGCGTGACCGAGCAGGATCGCGCCCCAGGCGGCGTGGTAGTCGATCAGCGTGTTGCCGTCGAGATCGACCAGCTTGGAGCCCTGCGCGCGCTCTATGCAGATCGGCGGATCGACGTTGCGGCGTCCGGTGTTGACGCCTCCCGGCACCACGCAACAGGCCCTCTCGAGCAACTCGCGCGATCTCTCGTTGTGAAGCTCAGGCACCTTCTCTTGCAGCGTGATCGCCTCCCTGTCCTGTCTCGCAGCACTCTCCGAGTGACGGCAGAGCACATTTTTGAACGTTCAAACAAGATATGCGCTCCGCCACGCATCTGTCAAGGCAGCTGTGGCAGGCGGGGCGCAGCGCGTGGCGATATCGTCGCGCCATGGATCGCAGTCGAGCACGGAGCCGGCCACCCACTGTCGTCGACGTGGCCAACCTCGCCGGCACCTCGCGGCAGACCGTCTCGAACGTGATCCACGGCAAGGCGCATGTGCGCGAGCAGACGCGAAAGCAGGTGCTGGCCGCGATCGCAGAGCTCGAATACCGGCCCAACGCCGCCGCCCGCTACCTCAAGCGCCAGCGCACAACCGTGCTCGGGGTGCTCGTCGGCGACCTTGGGAACCCTTTCTACAGCGAGGCCGCCAGGCACATCGAGCACTACGCCGAACAGCGGGGATACACGATGCTGCTCGCCAGCACTGGCGGCGAACGCGAGACAGAACAGAGACGAGTGGAAAGCCTGCTCGAGCACCGCGTCGCGGCGATCATCTTCCTCGCCTACTCCAGCCAGCGCCCGACGATCGACCATATCCCCTGCGTGTTCGTTGCCGGGCTGCCCACCTCCCATGGCGTATTCATCGGCGTCGACGAGCGCAAGAGCGCAGAGCAGGCCACCTCCTTGCTGCTCTCACTCGGGCATCGCAGGATCGGGTATGTCAACACAATCGTCAGCTCGCACCCTGACTCCGACAAAGTGCGCTTCGCCGGCTACCGCCGGGCGCTGTCCAAGGCCGGGATCGCACTCGAGGACACGCTGATCGTGCGTCTCGGATCGGGCATCCAGACGCCGGAGGCCGAGCGTGAGCGGTCGCTGCGCAGGCTGCTCAGCGGCCCCGACCGCCCCACTGCGGTGTTCGCGACCTCCGACTACACCGCTCTGCAGGTCATGGATTGCGCCGACAGCCTCGAGCTTGCGATCCCTCGAGAGCTCTCCGTCGTCGGGTTCGACAACACGACTTCGTCCGCGCTGCAACGCATATCGCTGACGACAGTCGCCTATCCCATCCATGAGCTTGCCCGCCTCAGCGTCGAGGCGGCCATCGACGCCCTGGAGAGCTCGCCGAAGCGCACCCGCATCCTGCTGCAGCCGGAGCTGATCGTGAGAGGATCGACGGGTCCGGCGCCTGCACGCCCACAGGTGGTGGATCTCACCGCGACGGAGGCGACACCAGCCGAACCAGGCGAGCAGCACGCGAGCGCGCCAACGCAGCAGGCAGACGCGGCATCGACGCGCTGACCTCCCCACCCGCCGGATGCCCGTCCAGAGGTGCAGTGGCGCACTCGCCGAGACCCTGGATCAGGGTACACCGATCCAAGTCAGAGACACGGTGATACGATCACTGTGTCTCTATTGAGCCTACACTCGATCTCACAATACCGGGGAAAGGATGAGCTTCGCCATGGCAGACTCGCCTGCTTACGATCCATTCGACGCCTCGATGCACGAAGGCCCATACCCCACCGAGCTCTACCGGTGGATGCGCAACGAGTGCCCGCTTTACCGCAATGACGAGCACGACTTCTGGGCGCTCTCCCGCTTCTCCGATGTTCAGACCGTCTCGCGCGATTGGCAGTCCTTCTCAAGCGCCGGACCGCGAGGCGTGGATCTGGATGGCACTGGATCGGAGGTCTACGGTGACGGGAACTTCCTCGAGGTCGATCCGCCGCGACACGATCTGCTGCGTGACATCGTTCGCAGAACCTTCTCCGCGAAGGAGATAGCCCAACTCGAGGCGAGCGCAAGAGATCGAGTGGGCTCCCTGCTTGCTCCAATGCGCGCGGGCGGCGGCGGTGACATCGGAGCCGAGCTCTGCTGGCCGCTGGCGTTCGACCTGGTCATGCAGCTGCTCGGAGTGCCCATGGCGGATCGCCCCTATGTCGATCGCCTGCTGCTGAGCGCATCGGCCCGCTCAGCAGGAAGCGCGGAGCTTCCAGACGACGTGAGGGCCTCGGCTGCGGAGCTGCGTGATTACACGACCGATCTCGTCTGCGGCGGCGGTGACTTGCCGCCCGGCATTCTGCAGCAGTTGGCCGGCGCTCGCGCGGACGGGCTCCTGACCGATGCCGAGGCGCCAGGCATCGGCATCTTGCTGATGTTCGCAGGGATCGAGGCGCCAGCCATCTTCGCGGGGAACGCAGTGGTGATGCTTTCTGAGCACCCGGACCAGCGTGCGAAGATCCGCGCTGGCGAGGTTGCGACGGAGGCCGCGGTCGAGGAGCTGATCCGCTTCCAGTCCACGGTCCAAGCGCTCGCGCGCACCACCGTGGCGCCCATCCAGCTGCATGGGATCGATCTGCCAGAGGGCGCAACGGTGCTGCTGGTCTATGGCGCGGCGAACCGAGACGAGCGTCGCTGGGATGCGCCTGACACGCTCGATCTCTCACGACCACGCCAGCGAAACCTGGCGTTTGGCGAGGGTCTGCACTTCTGCCTCGGCGCGATGCTGGCCCGGCTCGAGACCAAGGTCGTCGTAGAGACTCTGCTGACCGAAGTGCCAGAGTATGCGATAGATGGCCCGGTCAAGAGAACGGTGAAGTGGTGCGATTGGGGAGTCCTCAGCGCTCCGATCGCCTGGTAATGCTGCTGCGCTTGCCCAGACTTGAGGCGTACGCACATTGGGAGTACGATGTATATACGTGAAGACAGCCGAGAACAAGACCCATCGCTGGAACATGCGCGTCGCCGAGGACGTCGACGCAATCGTACGACTGGCAGCCGAGCAGACCAGCCAGCCACTGACCGACTTCGTCGTCCACGCGGCACGCGCGGTTGCCGAGGACACGCTCGCCGATCGCCGGATGTTCAGACTCGGCGAGAACGACTGGGATCGGTTCGTGGAGATTCTGGACAGGCCCGCCCGCCCAGTCCTCGAGCTTGCCCGCCTGCTGTCGTCTGACAGCGTGTTCGACGACCAGTAGCTTTTGGGCTTTCATAGACCTGTCGCTCTCGAGGCGTGGCACCGTGTCGAGGACTTCCGGTGCCAAGCACCTTCGCTGCAGCAGTGGTTGCGCAAGCACGCTCTCCAGAGCCATCGCAGTGGCGGCTCGCGTGTGTTCGTGACGACCGAGACAGATCCCGACGTCGTCGGCTACTACGCACTCGCGGCCGGTGCAGTCATACCCTCTCAGGCACCGGCGCGGATTGTGCGAGGCCTGGCCGCCAATCAGCCGGTGCCAGTTGTCCTGCTTGGACGTCTGGCCGTCGATATGCAACATCAGGGCAAGCACCTCGGACGCTCGCTGCTGCTCGACGCGATGACGCGCGTGCTGCAGGCCGGGGATCTGATTGGCATCCGTGCTCTACTCGTTCATGCAATCGACTCACGCGCTCAGCAGTGGTACGCCCAGTTCGGCTTTGAACGCTCACCCACGCACCCACTGCATCTGATCCTCTTGATCAAGGATCTGCGCGCCACGATTGACGATCTCCTACATTGACGAGTCCCTGCCTGTGCGCCCCCGCCGATCCGCTCAGGACAGCTTCACACGGATCGCGTGCTTGGTGGGCTGCGTCGACAAGCCGATGCTGCCCTCTGCGCTCAGGACCTCGTAACGCGGAAAAGCGAGCAGGAACTCTTCCAACGCGACCTTTGCCTCCAGGCGCGCCAACGGCGCTCCCAGGCAGTGATGTATACCGTCGCCAAACCCAAGATTGCGCAATGGCTCCCGCTCGACATCGAAGCGCTCAGCATCGACCCAACGCTCCTCATCACGATTGGCCGCGCCGAACAGCAGCAAGACCCGTGAGCCGCGTCGGACGACCTGTCCGTGCATCTCCACGTCAAGCGTGGTCGTGCGAAACGAGTGCTGCAACGGGCTCTCCCAGCGCACGACCTCCTCGATGGCTGCGGGTACGCCCGTCGGGTCCTCGATCAGTGCGAATCGCTGCTCGGGATGTGCAGCCAAGATCAGCAGTGCGTTGCTGATCAGGCCGAAGGTCGTCGCGGCGCCCGCCGCGAAGAGCAGCGTCGAGAGCCCTACTAGCTCCTCCGCGTCGATCGCCCCGGCGCAACGGGCCTTGGCGACGTCACTGAGGATGTCTTGCTCCCGTGCGTCGGCCTTCGCCGCAGCCTGTTCGGCAAGATAGGCTCGGACGTCCATCGCAGCTTCGATGGCACTTGAGGGAATCTCCGGCTCTCCCGGCGCACGCACCATCATCTCCTCCGTCCAACGCTGGATGCGCGGCATATCCTCATCTCGCAAGCCGAGGAGGCGACTGAAGACGGTCAGCGGGATCGGCTTCGCAAAATCCGCGAGCAACTCGGCTTCACCTCTCTCAGCAAGGTGGCCGATCAACTCGCGGATCGTCGTCCGCACAAGAGGCTCCAGGCCACCGATCGCCTTAGGCGTGAACCATCGCTTCACCACGTCGCGCAAGGCGCGGTGACGCGGAGGGTCTTGTTGCAGGAAATCACCACGGCCAAACATGATCCGGTCGCTGCCGTCGAAGTCGACTCCGTGCGCGTGAGAGAAAGTCTGCCAGTCGCGGGCGATCGCCTGCACGTCACCAAACCGTGATACCAGCCACACGTCAAAGCGCTCGCTGTAGAAGAGTGGATGATGACGCCGTAGCTCCGCAAACAACTCGTACCGATCGGCGGCAAGCACGAACGGATCAAAATCGGATGGTGAGGGTGAAAGGCTGCTTGTCATCATGATTTGATAGCGCAGGCGCCGCTTGAGCGGATGCTCAGTCCCATTGCTCACGAGCGGCATACCGCCATATCGCCTCGGCTCGGAGCTCCTCAGAAGACCTGCCTCTAAACCGCTCCAGTTTGGTGCTACTCAAGTCGATCCCAGGATCCCCATCGGTCACCATTCGGGCCACCGCTTGGCCGATGGCCGGCGAGCAGGTGAGACCGGCGACGTTGCAGCCGCCAACAACAAAGAGGTTCTCCAAATTGGGCACCGTGTCGATGATGTAGTTACCGTCAGCGGTCATCGTCGGAACGCCACCGCGCAACTCTCTGATCTCGGTGTCCCGCAAGACCGGGACCTGCTCTCTTACCTCCTCCATGAGCTTACGAAGAGGCTCGAAGTCGAGTTGCAGGTCGCGAATGTCGAAGCTCTCGTCCATCGCCGCCATGTCAAGTTGCAAAGGCTCGGGCTCGTAGCCGCCGAACATCAGACCCCCACGGTCGGGCCTCATATAGACATTGCACTCGACAATCCGGACCATCGCATGCTCATTGGTGATCCCTACCGGCTCGGTCACGCAGAGCTGATGACGAACTGGAACCACGGGCACGCGAAAACCGAGGCGGTTAGCCACGATGTCGACCCACGCTCCTGCAGTGTCCACCACCGCTTGCGCCTCGATGGCACCGTTCGAGGTCTCAACGCGTCGAATCTCGCCCCGCTGCTGATCTAGCGCCACAACGCTCGTCTGCGGACGCAGATCTACGCCATTCAGCACGCACGCCCGGATGTACGCATCTACAAGCCCTTGCGGATCGAGATACAGATCGGATGGGGTGTAAGTCAGCGCCGCAATGTCGTCCTCAAATTCGTAGTAGGGCGCGAGATCTTCGAGCCTCCGCGGGCGAGATCAACTCAACCGGGATCCCAATATGCTCACCATGTGCCATCTCTCGCTTGATGGCGTCGGCCATCTCCGGAGTGCGAGCGACCTTGACGCCTCCGGCCTGGTGGACTGCCAACTCCACGCCGCCCGTCCATGCGGAGAAAGACGTCAAGAGGTCGACGCTTTCCCTCGACAAGCGTGTCTGGAGATCGTCGTTCTTGACCTGGCAGGCAAGGCCGGCAGCCCGTGGAGAGGTCTGAGCGCCGATGTCGCCCTTGTCCACAATCGTCACAGTTCGACCGCTAAGTGCAAGGTGAAGCGCAACGCTGAGGCCCAACCCTCCGCCACCTATCACTACTACATCGAACCGCTCGTCCATCGCTTAAACCTCTCTTTTTGCCGCAGCGGAGGCCCTCAGCCACCCGCCCCTCTGCTACACACCCACACAAGCGCGACGCACACACAAGACGTATACGCCCTTAGACAAAAGAATGACTGCGCTTGCAAAATGATTAAATCATATGCCCGCCGGCCTGTCAAGCAAGGGGCATGGCTCCCGAAAGCGCTTGCATACCTCCGATGAACGGAGCTGCACGCCCCCGCCAGTCGAGATCCAGCTGCCCGAGCGCGGCTGCAGCCCTGTCGGATCGCCTATACGATCAATGCCAGAGTTCCGACGGCTCTGGCATCCGCACAATCCAATCCGGCCTTCATCCAAGCGCGGCGGGAGGTGCTGACTCGGATCTGCCGAGCGCTGCGGTCCCGGCGCCGGCAGCCAAGTCAAGGTTGAAGGGTAGGACGTGGCAGCTTGCCATGTGGCCAGGGCCGATCTGCACCAGTGGGGGCGTTTCCACCGAGCAGATCTCAGCCGCGAACGCACAGCGGTGCCGAAATGGGCACCCAGGCGTCTCCAAAGAGGGCGGGATGCCGGTGGCGACAACGTCCGAGCGCTCGCGCAGACGCCGTCGTCCTGGGTGAGCATGGATCAGCGCCGCCGTATAGCCATGCCGCGGACGCGAAAAGACCTCAGCTGTCGGCCCCACCTCGACAAGCCGCCCTCTGTACATAATCGCGACGCGCTCGCAGAGCTGTGCCACGGTGGCAAGCTGATGGGAGATGAAGATCAGAGTCAGCCCGAGCTCGCTCTGCAGTCTCGCGAACAACTTGATTACCTGCGCCTGCACGGATACGTCGAGCGCGCTCACCGCCTCGTCGGCGATCAATATCTCCGGCTCGGCGGCCAGCGAGCGAGCGATCGCCACCCGCTGCCGCTGACCACCCGAGAGCGCCAGCGGACGCCGGTCGGCCAGCCCGGCGCCGAGGCCGACCTGACTCATCAGCTCCTGCAAGCGCGCGGCTTGGCCATCCTTGTCCACCAGGCCGTGGACGAGAGCCGGTTCTATGATCGCCGCGCCGACCTTGATCGATGGATTCAGCGAGCTGAATGGGTCCTGATATATGAGCTGGATACGCCGTCTCATCGCGGAGAGCTCGCCTCTGGAGGCAGTGACGATGTCACGCCCGCCGAACTCGATACGACCAGAGTCGGGAGTGACCAGACGCACCAGAACCTGCGCCAGAGTCGTCTTGCCGCTGCCCGACTCGCCGACGATCGCCAGAGCCTCTCGGCGCGCAACCGTCAGCGACACGTCGTCGAGCGCTCGCGTGCGCACGCCAGGCAGTCTGAGGACGCGGTCTGTGATCGAGCGCTTGACGAATTCCTTCCGCAGGCTCTCCATCTTCAGGATCGGCTCTGACGGCGCAATATCGTTCGGCGATGCGTGGGGAGTCGTATCGACCGTAACCGCGTCCGCGGCTTGGTCCGCTGCCGCTTGGCCGCTCATTGCTCGCGCTCCGATCGGTCTGACATGCCCGCGAGCACCGGCTGCGTGCCCATCTGCGGCTCGGCGAACGGACATGCGCAGCTCTTTAGCGTCTCGCTGATCATCGCCACCTCCGCGCACTCCGGCCGCACCTGTGGGCAGCGCAGAGAGAACGGACAGCCCGGCGGGAGGCTGTTCAGATCGGGAGGCTGCCCTGAGATCACCGCGGGAAACTCGGTCGAGTCGATCCGCGGCATGGCTGCCATCAGACCGCGTGTGTACGGATGCTTCGGGGATCGGGTCAGCTCTGCGGTCTCGCCGCGCTCCATCACATAGCCGGCGTACATCACCACGACGTCGTCGCATATCTCTTCGATCACTCCAAGGTCGTGAGTGACGAAGATAATCGCCATACCCGATTCGTCCTGCAGCCGTAGCAGGAGCTTCAGGATCTGCTCCTGGGTCGTGACGTCAAGAGCCGTGGTCGGCTCGTCGGCGAGCAGCACCTTCGGCCGGCAGGAGACGGCCATCGCGATCATCACGCGCTGACGCATACCGCCGCTCAATTGGTGCGGATAGGAACCCATCCTGCCGGCCGGGTCGGGGATGCCGACGTGTCCGAGAAGCTCGATGGCCTCTGCGCGGGCAGCCCTGCGCGAGTAGCCGAGCTTCACCCGCATGGTCTCTGTCATCTGCGCGCCAACCGAGAGCACCGGGTTCAGGCTTGTGGCCGGATCCTGGAAAATCATCGACAGCTCGCGTCCGCGCAGGCTCACCAACTCCTCGCCCGTCCCGTACACATTCCCCTCGACCTCGATCGATCCGCTGACCACGCGACCGGGTGCGGGCACCAGCCCGCAAAGCGCACGCAGCGTAACGCTCTTGCCACAGCCCGATTCACCTACGATCCCGAGGGTGCGGCCGCGCGCCACGCTGAAGCCAACGTTCGTCGCCGCCTTTACAAGCCCGTCGCTGCTCGGGAACTCCACGTGCAGACCCGTCACACTCAGCATCGACTCACGATCCCCATCCACTGATATCACGCTCATTTCATCTGCACCCTGAATCGCTCCGCCAAACCCTCGCTGGTCAATGCCAGACCCATGCCCACGACAACCACGAACAGACCCGGGAGCGTCGAGATCCACCATGCGCTGAGCAGGTCGGACTGGCCACTGGCGATGATCGCCCCCCACTCCGGAGTGGGAGGCTGCACGCCCAGCCCGAGATATGAGAGCGCGGCGATCGTGAGCACGTTGCCCAAGATGTTTGACGGCGCGTAGACCATGTTCGGACGGATCACGTGCGGCAGCGCATGCTTGAAGACGATACGCCGACTCGAATATCCGAGCGTCCGCGCCGCCATGATGAACTGCTGCTCCCTGAGCACGAGCATCTCTCCACGCGTAAGCCTTGCGAATATGGGCAGGCCGCCGACGGTCAGGCCGACGTATATGCCTGTGGTACCCGCGCCGAATATGGAGACGAAGGCGAGAATCAGGACGAGAAACGGGAAGGCAAGCAGCACGTCCATTAGCCGCATCAGCAACGCCTCCACCCAACCGCCATAGAAGCCTGCGATCAGGCCTATCACCATGCCACCCAGTAGCGGGAACAGGGTCGTCAGCAGACCGATCTGCAAATCGAGCCCGGTTGCATAGACCGTGCGCACGAACACGTCCCTGCCCAGTGCGTCGGTTCCAAATAGGTGTGCCGGTGAGGGCGCCGCCAACGCTTCAGCCAGTTTGAGCGTGTCCGGCTGCCCGATGCCGAAGACCCTCACAGCCACTGTCGCAAGCACCGCCAGCCCGATGAGCGTCAAGCCCACCCAGAACCCGACGGTGAAGCCAGCTGCCTTCGAGGTCTCTTCCTGCGCAAGTCCGCCCGCCTCCATCTGGCGTGGATCGATGGCGACAGCTGTGCTCATAGCCGTACGCGAGGATCGATGGCCGCATATGCAAGGTCGGTCAGGAGGTTGATCGCCACAACCGTCGCCGCCATCACCAGCACTATTCCTTGAATCGTCGGAAAGTCGCGCGCTGAGACCGAGGAAACCAGCAGGGGGCCCAGACCATGAAGCGCGAACACCTGTTCAACCACAACGGTTCCGCTCACGAGCCCGCCAATCGTGATCCCGATCAACGTCACCGTCGAAATCGAGGCGTTTCGCAGTACATGCCGGTAGAGAATCCGCCGGTCCGAGAGTCCGCGAGCGCGCGCCGCCTCGACGAACCCCGAGTCGAGCGTCAGAATGATGCTCGCGCGCAGCGAGCGCAGAAACAGCGGCGCCATCGCCAGCGCAAGAGTCAACGCTGGCAGCGTCAAGCTGCGAATCGCGCCGCCGATCCCGGACGCGTAGCCGCCGGTCGGCAACCATCCGAGCTCCAGCCCAAAGATCAGAGCCAGCAGCAGACCGAGCCAGAACCATGGCATCACGAAGAACGCCATGCCAACCAGTCGAATCGCGTGATCGGCAAGCCGCTCACGCTTGACCGCGGCAAGGACTGCCAATGGAACCGTGATTGCAACCGAGAGCACCAAGCTGTACGCCATCAGTAGAAACGTCATGCCAAGACGCGCGGTGATCAGCCCTCTCACAGGCTCACGGTAGGTCAGCGATTCTCCAAAGCTCAGCTTGACTGCTCCACCAAGAAAGCTCAGGTACTGGTCGATCAGTGGGCGATCCAAGCCCAACTGCCTTTTCAGCGCTGCGATCTCGGAAAGCGGCGCGTGGGGGCCCAAGGCGATCCGCGCCGGGTCCCCCGGAACGAGATGGATCAGGATGAAGCTGCCAACGCTGATGCTGAACAGGACCGGAAGCGCATGAACGAGGCGCGCGAGTGTGTACTTCAGCATGACGACGCCTCACTGCCCACAGCCACCCCCGGCGGGGGTACGACGGTCGGTCGTACCCCCGGCAGCGACCCTGCCGCCGCGCGTCTTATGCGTTGTTCAGCCATACTTCGTTCCATCGCACACTCAGGTTGGGGATGGCCTGGAACCCGCGCACGCTTTCGCTCACGAGATTGATCGTCACCAAAGTCACGCCCGGAATGAACAGCGCTTCTTCAAAGTAGGTCTGATACTCGATTTCTCCGAACAGCTTTTCCCGTTCAGCCGGGCTGTTGCTTTCTCTCGCAATCTGGAGCTTGGAAATTATCTTCGCGCTAGCGTGCGGCAGCAGGTATGGCTGCTTGTATTCGTTGCTGATCATGAACTTGTAGATCGCGTCTGGCGTATACCAGTTCGAATATCCGCCTTCCGGCGGCCAAATGATGAAATCAAATTTACCCGATTCAAGGGCCTCAGAGGCTATGGTGCTAATTGGCTGCGCTTGAATGGTCACGTACACGCCTATCTTGGCGTACGAACTCTGTAGGATAGAAGCCACGAGTTCACCTTGCGATTCACCACTGGACGCATTGATGGTCATGTTGAATCCATTTGGCACCGAAGAGTGCTTCAACAGTTCCTTCGCCTTTGCGATGTTGTACGTGAACGTTGGCGAATTTGGATTCCAGTATTCCAGTTCGCCACCCAACGCGTTGGGGACTTTCCCGATTCCCTTATAGACCGTCTGGATGATTTCTTCGCGCGGAGTCGCGTACTGCAGCGCCTTACGCACATTGAGTTCGTTGTACGGTGCCTTGTTTCTGTTGTAAGTGATGTAGGAGGCACCCCACAGCGGGCCGATGAGAACTTTGACGCCAGGAGTCGACTTCAACGTGGGCACCTGGTCATATGGGACTTCCTGCGCGACCTGCGCGCTACCGGAGCGCACGCCAAGTATGCGCGCGCTGTCGCTTTCGACGGTGTTCAGCACGAGCGTGTCGAGATACGGCTGCCCCTCCTGAATATGCGTATAGTAAGGATTGCGGACAAATGTCAGAACGGCGTTGCCCGATGATGCGCTCTTGAGCATGAACGGCCCCATCCCCACAGGATGCTGCCCGAACTTCACTTCGCCCTCGCGTTCAAGCACTTTCTTGGGCAGGATCGGGAACGCCGCTGTGTCGCTCAGCGTTTCCGGGAACACTTGTTCCGGTTTGGAAAGCTGTATCTGTACGGTCAGATTGCCGACAGCCGTCGCGTGTACGAACGCAGTGCCGTTGAGGCCAAATCGATCGGGCACGTTGAGCGAATGGGCGACGTCTTCTGCGGTCATCGGTTCGCCATTGGAGAACTGGAGTCCGGATCGCAGATTGAGTGTCAGCACCTTGCGATTCATGCTGAGCGTCCACGTACTCACAAGTATCCCCTTGAGCACAGGCTTCTGATTCCCGGTCCTGGGCACGAATTCGAAGAGCGAGGTGTTGACAGCCAGCATTGCCTGCAGCCCAGCCGTGTACCTCGCCGGATAGAAGCTGTTGATTGGCGCGCCCACGTCCACCGTTAGTGCGCCGCCATGCTTTGGTGTGCCCTGCGTAGGCCAACCGGTGTAGTAGCTGGCTACCGCCTGCGCTGATTTGTTGCCAGACTGACTTGTTGATGATCCCCCACACGCTGCGATCGTGCACGCTGTAACCACCGCCACTACGACAAGCGCGCACACCCTGCGGTCAACTCGTCTTGCTGCTGATGTACTCCCTCCCATTACCTCACTGCTCCTAACTTTACTGGCCTGCGGATATTCTCATTCCGGAAAACCACCCATTCTGAGAATCCGATTTATGTGATCGTCGAGACGCCCTCATGGCAGCCGCCTTGCTTTAGGCTCAAACGACACCGAGAGCACCGTCTCGAGATCCCCCATCACCTTGCGCACCGCAGCCGCGTACTGGTCCATTAGCTCCGGCTCCTGCACATAGAGCGGCTTGGCCTCAGAACCGAGGCTCAGAGTGATGTCGCACAGCCGCGAGGCAACCGGGTACTCAGCCGGGTCCCACGCGCGCAGCGGCTCCTGCTCGGTGCGCCGGTGCCAGGTCTGCTGGCGGCGACGGAAGGCAGGCTGGGCCGGGATCGGATGCGGCTGCCAGACCATCGCCTCCACGCCCTCGGCATGCAGCGCGGCAAGCAGCCGGTCGCGCAGGTCGCGCGGATCGCCGTCGAAGCCAAGCTCTTTGGGATCGATCTGGACCGCGTACTTCCAGTAGGAGCAGCCGCGGTCAGCCTCCTTAAAGGGTGGCGTGAGTCCGGCGATCCCGGAGATCTGCTCTGTGAGGCGCTGGCCGTTGGCTTCGGAGCGAGCGTTGTGCTCGTCCAGACGCGCAAGCTGTGCGCGGGCGAGCGCACAGGGCAACTCGGACTGACGGTAGTTCCAGCCGATCCCCTGCGCCCAGAAGGAGCGTCGCTCCAGCGGCACAAGGTCCTCGCCGACGACGGTGAGCCGGCGCGCAGCGATGAACGCGTCCTCGTCGTTGGTGGTGAACAGACCGCCCTCGCCAGAGGCCAGGTTCTTGGAGGCGTTGAGGCTCGAGCCCGCCGCGTCGCCCATGCTGCCAGCCTGGCGGCCCTTGTACTTGATCCCATGCGCCTGCGCGTTGTCCTCGATCACGGCCAGGCCATGACGCTCGGCCACCGCCTTGATCTCATCGAGATTCGCGGGCTGGCCGTGGATCGCGACGGCGACAACAGCCGTCGTGCGATCGGTGATGCGCTCCGCTAGCCGCTCTGGATCAAGGTTGTACGTGCGCGGATCGACGTCGGCGAAGACCACCTGCGCACCCTGATGGGCCATCGCCATCGCGCTCGCTACAAAGGTGTAGGCAGGCACGATCACCTCGTCTCCAGGCTGCACACCCACCGCCGCGGCAGCGCAGTGCAGCGCGCTGGTGCCGCTCTTGGTCGCAAGGCAGTACTGCACCCCCACGTACTCGGCGTATTCGCGCTCGAGCGCAGTGATCTCCGGAGCACCTGCGCCGGCGAGGATGCCGCTGTCGAGCACTCTCAACACGGCGTCGCGATCGGCCTGCACGATCTCCGGCCATGGCCGCTGCTCGATGCCGCAGACGGCCTGGGGTCCACCGGCGATCGCCAGTTGCTCAGAGGTTTGGGTCGACATGTTGGCTTTGCTCCCTGATGAGAATGACAGCGCTTGCAAAATTGATTGAATCATATGCTTGCTGTGTTGTCAAGAGGCCACGTAGCGCCGTGCGAAAGCGCTTGCATATGGGCGCGCTAACGCGAGCCACGGTCATGCGCCCGCCGGCGCACAGGGCACTGCTGCTCGCCACGTTGCGTGCGCCGGCCAGACGGCGCAGGTCGACATCGAGACCGGCCAGATCAGCGTCGAGGCGCACACCGCGCTCGATGAGCATCTGGGCCGCCCGGACGGTTCGCGCCACGCCCGTGCCAATCGAGATCCCACAGGCCGTCGCGGACTCCGAGGAACGCGACGCCGGCCGAGGCTGCCGCGGCGGATGACCTTTCAGACCGTCGAAGCAGAACCCTGTCGCCTGCAGGTGCAGCTCGTGCTGATCGGACCACATCCATGAAACCTCTCGAGATGACGGATGGCGACGCGGAGCTAGTCCGCGCCGCCAGCGCCAGTGCCTGTGTCATCTCGTCAGCCAAACTTCATTCCAGTGCATCAGGATGCTTGGCATCACCTGGAAACCACGCACGTTGTCACTAGCGAGACTGATTGTCACCAGACTGACACCCGGGATGAAGAACGCTTCTTCATAGTAGGTCTGATACTGGATCTTACTCTCCAGTTTTTCGCGTTCGGCTTCGTTGCCACTTGCCCTGGCAGCCGCAAGCTCAGCCAGCACCTCTGGCTTCGATCTCGGCTGCAAATACGGTTCGACGGTGTTATTGATGAGATAGCTGACGTCCGCATCCGGCACGTAGAAGGACGAATACCCGAGTTCCACCGGCGTCACATCAAATTCGAAATTGCTCGTTTCCAACAGGTTCGAGAACTGGGTCGTGAGCGTCTGCGGCTGGATTTTCACGTGGATGCCGATCTGCGCATAGGAACTCTGCAGGATCGAGGCCAGCAGTTCGCCCTGCGTTTCCCCGCTGACCGTGTTTATTACCATGTTGAACCCGCTCGGCACCGAGGAGTGCTTCAGCAGTTCCTTGGCCTTTGCAATGTCATATGGATAAGACGGCACGTTCGGATCGGCGTACTTCATGTTGGCCCAGAGAGAATTGGGGACCGTGCCGATACCATCGTAGACGGACTTTACGATCTCTTCGCGCGGCGTCGCGTACATCAGCGCCTTGCGTACATTGAGTTCATCGTAAGGGGTCTTGTTGCGGTTATACACAATCATCGAAGAGCCCCACAGCGGACCGATCAGCACTTTGACGCCCGGCGCACCCTTCAGCGCCGGAACCTGGGCGTAAGGGATCTCCTGCGCGATCTGCACACTGCCGGAACGCACCGCAAGTATGCGCGCATTGTCGCTTTCGACCTCGTTGAGCACCAACTTTTCCACATAAGGCTGCCCAGCGTGCCAGTAGTGCGGATTGGGCACGTAGGTGGTCGTGGCGTTGCCCGACGTCGCGCTGCTCAGGATGAACGGTCCCATGCCCACAGGTTTCTGCCCGAACTTCGTCCCGCCCTCGCTCAGATACAGGTGCTTGGGGATGATCGGAAACGCCAGCGTGTCTGCCAGCAGTTCGATAAACACGACAGGTGATTCAGGTTTCTTTAGTTCCAGGCGCACCGTCGATGTGCCCACCGGCACAGCGTGCTTGAGGTTAGTCATCAGCGTCTCGCCGGCGGGTGCATGCGACTCGAGCTCGAGCGAGAAGGCGACGTCTTCAGCGGTCATTGGCTGGCCGTTGGAGAACTCGAGTCCTTCCTTTAGATGAAACGTATAAGTCTGCCGATTTGGGCTTGCAGACCAGGAGCTCACGAGAATCGGCTTGACAACCGGTGGCTGGTCTCCGGTCGTCGGCACCGCTTCGAAGAGCGAGCTGTTGACGGCCATCAGCGCTGCGCGCCCGGCAGAGTAGCGGGCGATGTTGAAGGTGTTCGGCGCTTCGGTTACGTCGACAGTCAACGTGCCGCCGTGCCTCGGCGTGCCCTGTGTAGGCCAGCCGGTGTAATAGCTGGCTATCGACTGTGACGATTGGTGGCCAGATTCTTTGGCCGACGATCCCCCACAACCTGCTACCGCCAGCGCAATGAGAAGCATCCCCAGGATGGCGAGTACGCCAGAGGGTGCTCTTTTGATCTTTGACAACAGACTTCCTCCCATGACCTCACAACTCCTAACCGTTCCTTGACCCTCTGACATCCGTCAACCGTGGGTCGACATACTCGCTCGCTCCTGGAAAGATAGCTCGAATGACAGCGCTTGCAAAATCATTCAACCATAGACTCCCACGCATGTCAATACCAAGATCATCGCAGTCTCCTACAAACGGAAGCGCTTGCAATCAAGGTCGCCGCGCTGACCGGCGACGAGTCGCTGCCCAGCCGATGCCCTCAGGCCAAGCCTTGGAGGCGCACCGCCCGGCGCTCGCGGGCAGATGCCAGCGCGGCGACCGCCACCATCAGGGAGCGCAGGCCATCCTCGCCGCTCGCGGCTGGCTCGCCGTCTCCGCGAACGGCCGCGTTGAACAGGCGTACCGTGCGCTCATAGAGCCCCTCACTCTGGTCGATCGGAATCTCGCAAGCACCGCTCTCATCGGACAGGAAGACGGTCGCGACCGGATTGTCGAGCATCGCATCCTCGATCGTGATCGCGCCATCGCGGCCGTAGATCTCCACGCGCGTGCGCACCCATCGCATCGTGAAGGAATCGTGGAACGTCGCCAGCGCACCGCCCTTCAGCCGCATCGCGCCCGCAATCGCATCCTCGATGTCGGCGTGGGCGCTCACGCCTTGCCGCGCGCTCATCGCCACAACCTCCTCGATCTCCTCGGCCAGCAGAAAGCACAGCAGATCCGCTCCGTGGACGGTCAGGTCAAGCGCTGCGCCTGCGCCAGCCTCAGGGCGGCCGACACGCCACGTGCGCAGGCTTGCGGGCAGCTCGGTGCCGTGGAACACGCGCGCGCCGAGCACCTGCCCGATTCGACCGCTTATGATCAGCTCCCTCGTCGCAAGGTGAGCGGGAGCGCTGCGCAGATGGTGGTCGACTCCAAGCTTCACACCTGCACTTGCGGCCGCGGCGATCATCGCCTGCGCGTCCTCGATCGTGGTAGCAAGCGGCTTCTCACAAAGCACGTGCTTGCCGGCGGCAATCGCCGCCAACGCTTGCGACGCATGACTGTCGTTCGCGGTGCTGATGTACACCGCCTCCACCTCGGAGTCTGCACACAACTCTGCGAGGCTGCTGTAGGCGTTGGGAATGCGATGGCGCTCTGCGTAGCGCGAGCCGCGCTCGGGATCGCTGCTCAGCACGCCTGCGATCCGGCCGCCAGAAGCCTGGCGGAGAGCGTCGATCATGTAGGTGGAGGCAATCGCACTGGCACCGATCAGGGCCCATGTGACCGGCTTGCCGCCGGCAGAAGTCAGAGGGTGGAGATTCGTGGAAGGCATAGAAATGATCTAATCACATAGTCTCGACGAGCACTCCGTGAGCCATGCAGCAAGGACGAGTCGTATCGCAAGGATTTCAGGCAAGGAGAATTCACATGGAAAGTAATCGGCTGCGAGTCGGCATCGTGGGCGGCGGCTTCATAACGCAGGTAATGCACCTTCCGTCGTTGGTCGGCCTCGCCGACCGCTTCGAGATCGTCGGCTTGGCGGATCCAAGTCGCTCGGTACGCGAAGAGTTGGCGATGCGCTACCGAATCGAGACGACATCCGCAGGCCACGAGGAACTGCTTGAGGACACGCGCCCGGATGCGCTGATCGTTCTCTCTCCGGGCGCAACTCACGCCGAGGTGATCATGACGGCGCTCGAAACTGGGGTGCATGTCTTCACCGAGAAGCCTCTCTGCCTGGTCGCAGAGGACGCCTGGGAGATCACCCGGGCGTCCGAGCGCACCGGACGACTTGTCCAAGTCGGCTACATGAAGCGCTACGACCCCGCTTACGAGCAGATGCTCAGAACCCTCGCCGAACGGCGCAGCGGGAATGTTCGCCTAATCGACTGCGTGACCTACGACCCCGGCCTCGAGCGCTTCTTCGCGCCGGCAGGAACGGCCCACAGCGACGACATCTCAGCCCCCTTCAAGGCGCGCGCGCACGAGCAGCGATCCGACCAGGCCAGGCGAGCGGTCGGCGCCAGCTCTCCTGAGGAAATCGACGTCTACGTGCAGATCATCTGCGATGGGCTGGTGCACGACGTGAACGTCCTAGGTGGCGTCCTGTCGACGCTCGGAGAGCCGCAGCCGCAGGTGATCGACACCGCGTGGTGGGCTGAAGGTCGCGGGATGCAGACCACGCTGGAGCTCAGCGACGGCGCCCGCTGCACGCTGAGCTTCCTGCAGCTCGACGGCCTGCAGGACTTCCGCGAGGAGCTGCGCGTCCATTTCGACGACGCGGTGCACGTGCTGCGCTTCCCGGCCCCCTACCTTCGTAACTGCCCCACGGTGTACGAGTGCACAAGCGAACGGGACGGCCGCTCGCACACCGACCGCTGGCAGTCTTGGACCGAGAGCTTCGTCGCCGAGCTGACGCATTTCCACGACTGCGTGCGGCTCGGCCACACCTGTCGCACTCCACCTCAGCAGGCGGCCTGCGACCTCGAGCTGCTCGAGCAGATCTTCAAGGCCAGAGCAGCGTCCTCCGAGCCCTGACCGATACAGGCCTCGCGCAGCGCCTCTTCGAGCACCGCGAACGAGGGCCGGCTATCTCGACCCCGCAGCCGGTCAAGATAGAGTCGCCGGCTGAAGGGCTCAGGTGCCAGTGGCCGCACAACCACCGTGGCAGGCGCCGCATGGAGAACGAGTCGCGGCAGCAGCGCGACCCCGACTCCGCTGGCCACAAGCGCGAGGATGGTGCTGAAGTCATCGCCCTCGAAGCGAATCGCCGGCTCCAACGCCGGCTGGCCGGTGAGTTCTCTGAGGATCGGCAGGGCAAGTCCGGCATACGGCGCTTCGATCCACAGAGCATCCGCGAGGCTTCGCCACTCGATCGCCTCCTCGCCAGCGAGCGAATGCGCCGCGGGAAGCGCAACCAGCATCGGATCCTCGGCGAGGTGCGTTCGCTCCAGCATGGCCGGCAGCGGCTCTGGAGCAAGGTCATAGTCGAACGTCAGCGCGATGTCGACTACGCCTGCGACGATCGCAGCATGGGCCTCCGCCGGCTCCATCTGAACCAGCGTGGCCTGGATCCCCGGATGCGTACGCGCCAAGCGAGCGAGAGCGGGAGCAGCAATGAAGCGTGCCGCGGAATCGAAGGCGCCAAGACGCATGGTGCCAGCGTCACCGTTTCGTAGAGCCCGCAACCGGGTGGACGCGGCGCCGATTGCTTCATAGATCGCATCGGCTGCTTCGAGCGCCACAAGCCCGGCCTCGGTCGCTCGCACCGGACGACGCTCGAGCAGCTTGAGGCCGACCGATCGCTCAAGCTCGCTGATGTGCTGCGAGACCGCTGCCGGCGTGTATCCGAGCTCGTCCGCCGCAGCAGCAAAAGAGCCCGAGCGAATGACGGCTTGCAGCGTTGCCAGCCTACGTGGGTCCAACATAAGGCCAGCTTACTTAGGTGAGCTAATCATTGCTTGATCTAAACACTGAGATCAAGCAAGCTGGCTCTCGTGATCGACGAGCTCATCCAGCTCATCTCCAGGCCGGCGGCCACCGATTTGGTCCACCCGACCCTCGTCCCCGGTGTCGCCGGCGAGTCCCTCGCTCACAGCCCGCATGCCCCGGCTGCCAGCTTCTGCTCATGAGAGCGCTCGTCAATCGCAACCTCCGCCCAGGCGCAGTCGCGGCGCCGGCCACCGAGCCGGCGGCGTTCCACTCCAGCCTTCCTGGCTACCACCCAACGCCGCTGCGCGATCTCTCCAGCGTGGCCGACGAGTTGGGCGTGGGCGCCGTCGCCCTGAAGGACGAGTCACGTCGCCTGGGGCTGCCCGCTTTCAAGATGCTCGGCGCATCCTGGGCCGTCGAGCGTTCCCTGCGGCAGAGTCCTGACGGACACACGCTGCTTGCGGGCAGCGCGGGCAATCATGGCCGCGCAATCGCCCACCTAGCAGCCCAGCGCGGCCTCGACTGCCGCATCTTCCTTCCATCGAGCGCCTCGCCTGCGCGCCGCGAAGCGATCGCCGGCGAGGGCGCGCAGGTTGTCGTGGTGGACGGCGGCTTCGACGCCGCCGTCGCGCTCGCGGCTGCTGAAGCCCAGCATCCAGGACGGGTCGAGATCGCCGATGCCGGCACCTCTCAAGCGGCCCATTGGGTCATCGACGGCTATTCGACCCTGTTCGGAGAGGTTCACTCACAGCAGGCATTCGACCTGATCCTCGCTCCAGCTGGCGTGGGCGCCCTGGCAGCTGCGGCCGTGCGCTTCGCCGCCAGCACGGGCAAGAAGGTGATCGCCGTCGAGCCCACCACCGCGGCCTGCTTGACCGCGTCGCTGGCCGCGGGCGCACCCGTCAGCGTGGCCACGCCGGGCACGACGATGGCATGCCTGAACTGCGGATCGGTGTCTCTTGCGGCATGGGACTCGTTGCGCGACGGCCTCCACGGCACGATCGCCGTCACCGACCTCGAGGTTCACGCCAGCATTCGTGAGCTCGCCCATGCAGGCCTTGAGATCGGCGATTGCGGAGCGGCGCCACTGGCAGCACTGAGAGCACTCGCAAACAGCTCGGCATGCGCCGCGCTGCGCGAGGCGGTCGCCTTCGGGCGAGCAACACGGGTGATACTGCTTGGAACCGAGGGCCCCACCGACCGAGCAGCCTATGAGGCTGTTGTGAAAATGGAGCAGACGTCGCGCTGATTGCCGAACGCCCAGCCGGAGACGGATAGGACAAACCAGATTCGTGGCAGCAGCCGTGGAGCATCGCAAGCGCCGTCAGTCATGCTTTAGTTTACTCTCTAAATCTAGGCTTTGATCGTTTGCAGCGCTTGCAATATCATTTGGCGAACTCCTCCACGATGCCCAAGCCACGCGCCAAACCAGACCTTGCCGATGGGCACGCCATGCCCATCGCCGTCCAATATCCGACGCTCGATGACATCGCCGCCGCCGTCGGCGTGTCGGCTTCCACCGTCTCACGCGCGATGAGCGGCAGCCCGCTCGTGCGCGAGGAGACCCGCATGCGCATTCTCGACGTCGCGCAGGAGCTCGGGTTTCAGCCTGACCGGATCGCCAGCTCGCTCAGCAAGCGCTCCTCGGCGTTCATTGGCATGGTGGTGCCAGACGCCAGCGATGCGTTCTATGCGCACGTGCTACGTGGCGCGCGGCGCGAGCTCGAGCGATCCGACTACCACGTGCTGCTGATGGAGACCGACCATGATCCCGAGCGGGAGCGCGACGCTCTACGCACATTGATCGGACATCGCGTGGCAGGCATCCTGCTCGCCACAGCCGGCGGCTATGAGCCGTGCCCGGTGCCGGTCGTCTTCTTCCCGTACATGCTCCATGCGCCGAAGATCCCAGGAGCGGGTCTCGTCGCAAGCGCCAACGCACATGGCATGGAACTGCTGGTCGAGCACCTGCGCTGGCATGGGCACACCCGCATCGGCTACATCGGAGGGGAGTCAGGGCGCTCAACCGCCGACGAGCGCTACGAGGGCTTCCGCTCGGCGCTCGCAAGCGAGTGGCTCGCCGTGCCGGCAGACTACATCCGCCGCGACGATCCGACCTGGACGCCAGAGGCTGGCGAACGCGCCACGCGCGAGCTGCTCGCGCTGGACCCGCCACCAACGGCGATCGTAGCCAGCACCGACTGGTTCCTGATCGGCGCGCTGCGGGCCCTGCGGGCTGCTGGCAAGCGCGTACCGGAGGACGTCGCGATCGTGGGCTTCGACGATCCGCCGTTCAGCGACCTGATCGACCCGCCTCTCACAGTCGTCGCATTCGACGCCGGCGACATGGGCGCTCGCGGCGCCAAGCTGGTCCTGGAACAGCAGCGAAATCCCACACCGCCGGTCGAGATCAGGCTGCCCGTCGAGCTGATCGTGCGCCGCTCATGCGGGTGCGGCTAGGACAGCTGATGAACGGCTTTCCGTTATGGCTCGCACGCATGCGACAGCTACACCAGACCTGTCCAAGATCACAGCGGTAGACGGCGGAACGGCGTCAGCATCCGCTACGAACGCAGCGACGTCGATGCTCAGACGTGGGTGTCGACATGTGCCCACTCCCGGATAATTGAATGACAGCGCTTGCAAACGCGTAAAAACATACTCTCGCCATCCGCGTCAAGCCCTCTTGAAACCACACACCCAAACGCCACCTAGGTGACCAATGCCAGACTCGATCAACACGCTCTCAGTTGGATTGTTGGGAAGCTCGTTCATGGGCCGCACGCACTCCCGCGCGCTCTACCTGCTGCGCACGCTCGAGGACGATCCTGTCGCGGTGCCAGAGCTGCACACGATTTGCGGTCGCAACACGCAGCGGCTTGCCGCGATGCAACGACGCTACGGATGGCAGCATCAGACGACCGACTGGCAGGTGATCACAGAAGACCCAGAGATCGCCCTGTTCGTCAACGCCGCCTCCAACGAGTTGCACGCGCAGCCCACTATCGCCGCGGCGAGCCAGGGCAAGCACGTGCTCTGCGAGAAGCCGCTGGCCCGGAACACTGCGGAGGCTCAGGCGATGCTTCTGGCGGCAGAGCAGGCAGACGTGGTCCACATGTGCGCATTCAACTACCGCTTCTTTCCCGCGATCCGGCTCGCACGCGAGATGATCGAAGCGGGCGAGCTTGGCCAGCTGCTCCACTTCCGCTCGCACTTTCTGCTGAGCTCAGGCGCCGACTCTGACACTCCTGAGACGGCATGGCGTCTGCGTGGGCAGACCGCGGGCAGCGGGGTGGTGGGAGACGTCCTTGCTCACCACGTCGACCTGGCGCGCTATCTGGTCGGCGAGCCGACCACCGTGGACGCGCTGACGCGCACCTGGACGCCTGAACGTCACGGCATTCAGGTCGATGTCGATGACGCCGTCGTTTGCACGATGGAGTTCGACGGTGGCGCCATCGGCACGCTGGAGGCTTCGCGCGCCACTCCAGGGCACGTGCTCGACAGCGTGGTCGAGGTCGATGGCTCGCACGCGTCGCTGCGCTTCGAGGTTCAGCGTCTCAACGAGCTCATTCTCTGCCGCAACGGCAGCAAGAGCACGATCGAGGTGACCGCACCCACCCACCCGTTCATGGACATGTGGTGGCCGCGTGGGCATGGGATCGGCTGGGGCGACAGCTTCGTGCACGAGTTGCGCCACTTCCTCGGCGCGGTTGCGGGCCGCTGGGACGTGGAGCCGCATGGGGCCAGCTTCATGGACGGCCTCAGATGCGCGCAGATCTGCGACGCGGTGCTCGCCTCAGCCGAGTCGGGCACACGTCAGGCAATCCCGGCGCCAGCCGGCAAGCAGGAGGTGCATAGTTGAACACGGAGTCCGTTCGGGTGGAAATTGTGGTCGCCGGCTTCGTTGCCGGCGACCACAAGCAGCGTTTAGTCGCCCTGTCTCAGGGATAGACGGCGCGCAGCTTCGCCGCCTCGCTGACACGGTCGATCGCGACCGAGAGCGCGGCGGTGCGATAATCGGTCTGCAGCCGGTCGGCGGCATCGAGCACCCTGCCGAGCGCGGTACGCATCTGCAGCCGCAGCCGGTCCTTGATCTCCATCAGGTCCCAGGCGTACTTCTGATGGCTCTGGACCCACTCGTAGTAGCTGACGGTGACGCCGCCGGCGTTGGCAAGCACATCCGGGATCACGGCTATGCCCCGCTCCCGGAGCACCCTCTCGGCCTCCGGCGTGGTGGGCCCGTTAGCGGCCTCCACCAGCAGCCCGCATTGCAACCGCGACGCGTTCTCGCCGGTGATCTGGCGCTCCAGCGCGGCCGGCACCAGGATGTCACAGTCGAGCTCGAGGATCTCCCGGCCGGTTAGCGCCTCGGCATCGGGAAAACCCTCCAGTCGACAGTGCTCATCGTTCCAGCGTGCGACGGCGGGGACGTCGAGCCCCTGCGGGTTGAAGATCGCACCATAGATGTCGCTGACCGCCAGCACGCGCGCCCCACGCGCGTGCAGTTCGCGCGCTACGACCGAGCCAACGTTGCCAAAGCCCTGAATCACCACGGCCTGATCGCTGAGCGAGCGGCCCTGGCGTTCCAGCAGCGCCTCGATCGTGTAGACCACGCCCAGGCCAGTCGCGGGTTGACGCCCCACCGTGCCCCCCAGCACCGGCGGCTTGCCGGTCACGATCTCCGGCACCGCATAGCCAGTCGCCTGCGAGTAGGTGTCGTAGAACCAGGCCATCTCGCGTTCGCCGGTGCCCATGTCTGGCGCGGGAATGTCCTGGTTGGGGCCGATGATCGGGATCAGCTCCGCTGCATAGCGCCGAGTCACGCGCTCGATCTCAGCCCGCGAGAGCGCATGCGGGTCGCAGCGCACCCCTCCCTTCGCGCCGCCGTAGGGCAGCTCCAGCAGCGCGCACTTCCAGGTCATCCACATCGCCAGCGCTGCGCACTCCCCGAGCGAGACCTCCGGCGCGAACCGGAAGCCTCCCTTGGTGGGTCCCATCGTCAGGGTGTGCTGCACGCGGTAGCCGGTGAGGTTGACGATCTCGCCGTCGTCGAGCCGCACCGGGAAGTTCACGATCAACGAGCGCCTGGGCTCCAGCAGCCGCGTGTGCGACTCGTCGTCGAGCCCCAGCACGCCGGCTGCGCGCACGAACTGCTCGCAGGCCATTTCGTAGAGCTCCGAGCGCCACTCCTGCCCTTGCACCACCGCCGCCTCCTGGCTTGCGCCCGCTGCAGCGCCGGGCAGCGCCAGGCCATCGCGCAAAGCCAACGTCTTGGCATGGGTTGGAACGCTCGTGGTCGCCGGGCTCACGCCTGCACCTCCTGTGCACTCAATAGAAACGCATCTCGCAGCGCAATCAGATCCAGACGCGCCTGCTCCGGCGGCGTGCGGCACTGCGCTCCCTGCGCGATGCAGGCGTGGAAGTGCTCGAGCTCGGCCAGATAGGAGTCGTGGATGCGAGCGCTGCGACTGTGCCGCCCCGCTCCTTCGGAGGCGCCCACTATCTCGTGGACGGTCGCGTGCTCGCGCAGATAGGGCGAGGAGAAGCGCAGCCGATGAATCTCATCTCCGAAGTAGAAGCTGGCCGTCTCGGAGAACTCCTCGAGTCCCTCCAGCAGCAGCCAAGCTGTCTGCCACGCGACGCCGGCGCCCAGGCGAAAGGCGACATCCGCCCCGTTGCCGCTGCTCAGATAACCGCAGTTGGTCGGCCTGGCGGGAAGCTCGCCGCCCAGATGGGCGAGCACGCCGTGCACGAGGTTGATGTCATGCACGAGCGCGCCGACGAAGACGTTGGAGAAGACCTTCACCGCCGCCGGATCCTCGACGCCCACCGCCGCCTGCACCTGCTCGCGCTCGCGCTGAGCCCCCTGGCGCAGCACCTGCTCTGGCACGTCGCTTCCGACCACAAGATCTGCGGGCGCAAACGGCGCCCGCGCCATCCACGGGTCGTAGGTGACGACGTCGATGAAGCGAAGGTCATCCGCGGTCGCGGGTAGCGCCGCCAACAGCGCTTCATAGCCAGCGTCGTAGCGCTTCTGATAGCCAACCTGCACCACACGCCGCGCCTGCTCGCGACGCGCGCAGATCGTCTCCACGTCCTGCGCATCGATGCAGAGCGGCTTCTCCACCAGCACGTGCAGCCCGCATTCCAGCGCCGCCAGCACGATGTCCAGATGCGTACCGTTGGGCGAGCCCACGATCACCGCGTCGAGGCTCTCCGTGGAGATCAGATCGCGCCAATCGGCGTGTGTCCGCAGCCCCCAGCGCGCACCGAGCGCCTCGCGCACGGTCTGGCTTGGATCGGCGAGCGCGACCAGGTCGAACCGGTCCGGCAGCTTGGCGAGCGTGGGCAGATGAACCGCTTGGGCTATCAGGCCGCCGCCGATCACGCCGACCCGCACCTGCGCGCTCATGACCCCGCCTCGGCTTCCGGCGGAAGGCCCACGAGCTGCTGCAGCTGCTGCGGCCCGGAGGCCAGCGCCAGGCCGCCGTCGACCAGCAGGCATGCGCCAGTGACGTAGCTGGCCTCCTCGGAGGCCAGGAAGGCGATCGTGGCCGCGAGCTCCTCTGCCGCCGCCGCGCGCCGCAGTGGGATCACCGGCCGCTCGATCACCGTTCCGTCGAGTGTTGCGGCGTCGAAGTTCATCGGGGTGGCGGTGTGCCCTGGCGCAAGCGCATTGACGGTGATGCCGTGCTGCGCCCACTCCAGCGCCAGCACCTTGGTGAGCAGCTCGAGCCCCGCCTTCGCGGCGCAGTACGCACCGCCACCGGCGAGCGGGACGAACGCGAGAATCGAGGAGACGTTGACGATCCGCCCGCCGCTTTCAGCCTCGATCATGCGCTCGGCGGCCGCCTTGGCGCAAGCCCACGGGGCCACGAGATCCACTGCAAGAGTCTCATTGAAGCCCTCGACAGTCTCCTCCAAACCCTCTGCGCGGTGGTTGACGCCGGCGTTGTTGACGAGCACGTCCAGTCGCCCCAGATCGTCGGAGATCTCGCCTATCGCCGCCTGCGCGCACTCCGGGGCCGACAGGTCCAGCTGCGCCACGACGGCACGGCGTCCAATCGCCTCGATCGCCTCCGCAGTGCGCCGCGCCCCCTGCTCGTTGCCCCTGTAGGTCAGACCTACGTCGTACCCGCGCTCGGCGAGCAGGATCGCAGTCGCCGCGCCGATTCCAGAGCTTGCGCCCGTGACGATCGCGCACCGCATTGCCTGCACATCCACGTTTACCTCACTCCCTTCGACCGTTTCATGCACATGACAAGAGTGATACCATCATTTTATCTTTGACGTGGGCGGCGTCGATAAACGGCCTGAAAAACGGGCGGCCCGCATGCAAAACGCGCGTCAGGGAAGGAGCCCCGATGAGCTTGCCTTCGTTGCTTGCGCCAAGCGAGCCTGTGAGCGAGGTCGCCAGGTCGCGTGCACTGCTTGAGAACGCGAGCCTGGTCACGCCGGGTGGAGTCAACACCGCGCGTCGCAAGATCGATCCGCCGATGTGCCTGCGGCGCGGCCAGGGGGCGTACGTCGAAGATCTGGATGGCAACCGGTACATCGACTTTCATGCCGCCTACGGCGCAATCCTGCTGGGCCATTGCGACCCCAGGGTGAACGACCTGGTGAAGTCGACGATCGATGAGCAGGTGCTCTTCGGCGTGGGCACAACCGAGCTGGAGGTGCAGGTCGCAGAGAAGATCGTCAAGCACGTGCCCTGCGCCGAGCGGGCGGTGATGTGCGGCAGCGGCTCGGAGGCCACCTTCCACGCGATCCGGCTGGCGCGCGCCGCCACCGGCCGCCAGAAGATCCTCAAGTTCCAGGGCCTCTACCACGGCTTCCACGACTACGTGCTGCGCAACGTGATCAGCACGCCGGAGCGGATCGGCAAGCGCGACCCCGTCTCCGCCGGGATGCTGGAGGCCGCGGTCGACGCCACGATCGTCTGCCGCTACAACGACAGCGAGTCCGTGCGTGATGCGTTCGCAGAGCAGGGCGATCAGATCGCAGCGGTCATCGTCGAGCCGATCGCGCACAACTCGCCCAGCATCATGCCGGCAGATGGCTTCCTCGCCGACCTGCGCGCCGTCTGCGACCGCTACGGCGCGGTGCTGATATTCGACGAGATCATCACCGGGTTTCGCCACCACATCGGCGGCTACCAGGCGATCTGCGGCGTCACACCCGACGTTGCCACCTTCGCGAAGGCGATGGCCAACGGGTACCCGATGGCAGCGGTGGCAGGCAGGCGTGACCTGATGGAGCAGTACAACACGACCGCCACCGGGAAGGTCACGTTCGCGGGCACCTACAACGGCGGCGCCGTGGGTATGGCGGCGGCGCTTGCCACGATCGAGACGCTTGAGACCGAGCCGGTCCATGAGCACCTCTTCGCGCTCGGTGAGCGCATGCGGCAGGGCCTGCGAGAGATCTCCGCAGAGCTCAGCGTGCCGACGGTGGTCTCAGGCTACGGCTCCCTCTACGTCATGCTTTTCATGGAAGGCCCTCTGGAGAGCTACGACGACGTGATCCGCAACGACAAGGAGCTCTTCGTCGCCTACCGCAAGGAGCTCGTGCGCAGAGGGATCCTGGAGATGCCCGAGAACATCGGCCGCAATCACATCAGCTATAGCCACTCCGAGCAAGACATCGACCGCGCGCTGGAAGTCAGTCGCGAGGCGCTGGAGGCGACGCTCCAGCGGCGCCAAGTCTCGTCTCTCAGCTAGTTTCCGGGCGCTATGACCAGCCGCGAGAAGCCGCGCATGACGTGGCTTCTGAAGCGTTCTGGCATCTCTGTCAGCTCGTAGTTGGGCATCGCCTTCAACAGCGCACCGATCGCAATGCGACCCTCCATGCGCGCCAACGGCGCTCCAAGGCAGTGATGGATGCCCTCGCCAAACACGAGCGTTCGCTGTGGCGGGCGCTGCAGATCGAAGCGATCCGCTTGCTCGTAGCGATGCTCATCGCGATTGGCCGAGCCGAACAGCACCGCCACCGTCGCACCCTGCGGCATGGAGATGCCTTTCAGCTCCACCGCTTTGGTGACCGTCCGCTTGGCGTTCTGGACCGGCGATTCGAAGCGCAGGCACTCCTCGAGTGCGGGCTCGAGTGAGTCGAGGTGCTCCAGCAGCCAACGGCGCTGGTCGCGGTGGCGATCCAGGAGGTAGACCGTGTTGGTCAGAAAGCACGCCGTCGTGTCGATTGCCGCCGCGAAGATCACATGCGCCATCCCTATCGCGGCCTCGCCGATCGGCGCCCCGTCAGCCCCGCCGTTGGCGATGAAGGTGAGCAGATCCTCGCGTGGCGAGCGCCTGCGATCCTCGATCACGGCCTCGAAGTACTCAGAGATATGGCCACCAGCGGCGATCGCGCTGACGGGCGGTTGGCGGTCTCCGGGGACACGCTCGTTGAACTGCATCTGCCACCGCGCCAGCTGATCGCGATCGTCGCGTGGCAGGCCAAGGAACTCCATCACGACGCCGGTCGGCAATGACCAGGCAAGCTGCATCGCAAAGTCGGTCTGCTCCTGCGCTGCGATCTGCGCCACGAGCCGGTCCACCTCAGCCTGCACAAACGGTTCCAGACGTTCACGGAGTGCCTTGAGGCTGAATGGACCTTGGATGATGCCCCGCAAGAACCTGTGATCTGGTGGATCGTGCTCGAGCAGGTTGCCCGGCGGGAAGTAGGACGCCGAGTCGTCGATGTCCTCGCCCTGTGCCGAGGAGAAGGTCTCCCAGTCACGTACCACACCGATCACATCTGCGTGAGTGGCGACACTCCACATCCCAAGCTGCTCATCGAACGCCGGCTGTCCAAGCGCTCGGAGTCTCGCGTACATGGGGTAGGGATCTTCGTGAGCCTGCAGTGAGAAAGGGTCAAAGGCAAGAGATGGCATAGCAAAGATCTAATCACACAGTGACCTGGCGGTCAAGAACGGCCAGGACTCGCAGATAGGCGCATCAGACCTTGGCAGCCGACGAGGCGCCAGCCGTCGATGGCATCCCCGGTCGACTGGGAAAGATCCGCTCGGCATTGCCGTGCATCAGCAGCGGCACCAGCATCTGGGCACGGTCATGCGAGAGCCAGCCCTCGCCAATCAGACCCTCCAGTGTGGCCTGCAGCCCGCGCCTGGCGATCTCAGCGTGTCCCACCACGTTCTCAACGGTCATGAAGTCGCCACCGAAGCACAGCAGCTTGCTGGCCGGGATGCTCGTCAGCGCACGCGTCAGGAACTCGCGCGTGGCCAACGGAGCGAGGATCCACGCCCAGCAGAGATCGAGCATTACGTTGGGGTGGTGCTTGGCGAGCGCAAGCAACTGCTCCTGCTGCGGCCAGGCGGTATGCATCAACACGAAGGTGGTGGCCGGATTGGCCTGCACGATCGGCGTCATGTCGCGCACGTGATCGAAGACATGCCTGAACTGCGGGTGGTGGCTGCCGTCCAGATAGCCAAGATGGATCTTCACGGGCAGACCGGCATCGGTCGCCAGGTTGATGCAACGCTGGAAGATGAAGTCCTCGACCAGCCGACGTTCGGCAAGGTCGGCCTGGGCGGATCGCAGGCGCTCGAACTCGCGATGCGGCGGCGTCTGGGGAGGCCGCACTGCGAGCGGACGCTGATAAGCCCAGTTGCACTTGACAGCGACGGCTTGGGAAGCGTAACTATCGAAGCACCAATCGACGACACGCAGATAGTCCGTCAGCGTGGCCACCTCGATGCCGCTCTGTGACTCGGCGGCCAAGTGGCGACCGTGCGCAAGCCCGGCAATCGCGAGATCCTGCGGCAGCAGATCCGGCGAGTGCGTCTCGCAGAACGGATCGTCCTCCACGGTGTGAACCTGGCAGCAGCTCACGTTTGCAATCTCTCTCAGCACGTGCGAGTAGTAGCCGGGCACCCTCAGCGACCGCAGTCGCACGTCTATCTCCTCACATGTCTCCCGCGAAAACTGCTGGCCGCACAGCCGCTCGGTCGTGAGGTCGACCGCCCTCAGGTAGCCCGTGCTGCGTGCCGCTTCGATGTGCTCCGCAGCCACATCCCACTTCTCAAGCGGCGAGAGCTCATCGCTCAGCAGCCGCTGCACGTCTGCCTCGCGCAGACCTGAGCACACCAGATCGCAGATCGAGTAGTCGACCAACAGCGCCATCCAGTCCGCGGGGATCGCCACGCGTTGACCGCTGACCTCCGAAAACTCGTAGCGATCGTGCCCCAAGCGCCGGCGCTCCTCCACCAGGTGCTCGTGGGTGTCCAGCCACGGCGTGGCGTCGATCAGCTCTCTCAGGCTCATGGTCTCACGCAACTCGCCATTGGCTGCTAGGCGCGATCGACGCACGCATGCAAAGCGCTCAGCAGCGCGCTGACGCGGTCGTCTCCCTCGGGATCGTCGCGCATCTCGTTCATCGCATAGGAGAATCCGACGCGCTGCTTCGGCCAGGCGCCATGACAGGAGCCGCCGGCGCCGTTGTGCCCAAACGCGACCTCCACGGGCCCAAAGGGAGCATCTTCGGACTGGACCATGAAGCCAATGCCAAAGGCCAGCTGCTCTCCGGTGAACGATTCGTGGCCGCTGGAAAGTTGCGTCTGGGCCAGCTCCAGCGTCTCTGGGCGCAGCAGCCGCACGCCGTCGAGCTCGCCGCCGATCGCAAGCGCGCCGTAGAGCCGCGCGATCGAGCGTGAGGTGCCGATCGCGTTTGCGCCGGGCATCTCAGTGGCATGCAACGCCTGGGTGTTCCATACAGCCGGGCTGGGTGGCCCCAGCACGGGCGGGTTCTCCCAGATGCAGGCCCACAGTGAGTCGCCGGGAAACGGGTCCGCGCCGCCGGTCGGGCTCTTTCCCCAATCCGAGGCGTATTGCAGACGCGCTACGCGCGGCTCTTGATCGGCCGGCAACCCGATCCACGCCTCCAGGCCCAGCGGCGCCGCCACCTCCTCTGCGAAGAAGCGCCCGATCGAGCGGCCATCGACGCGGCGCACCAGCTCTCCGCATAGCCACCCGTAGGTGATCGGGTGGTAGATGACCTCCGTCCTGGGATCGCTCTCCTGCTCCTGTGCGGCCAGTAGGTCGGCCATCTTGCGCGGGTCGAGGATGTCCTGCTCGCTCACCTGCGCGCGTACGCCGGGCAACCGCCCCCGATGCGAGACGATCTCCGCGACCGTGACGGCCTCCTTGCCCTGCGCCGCGAACTCCGGCCAGTGCCGAGAGACTGGGTCCTCAAGCGCGAGACGACCTCGATCGATCAGCATCGCCACGCACAGGGCGGTCAGGCCCTTGGTGCCCGAGAAGATCACCTGCATCGTGTCCTGCCGCCAGGGCGATCCGGAGTCGCCGTCGGCCACTCCCCCCCACAGGTCCACCACGGGGCTCCCGTCGAGCGTCGCCGCGAAGGCGGCGCCAAGCTCACCGCGCTCGGCGAAGTTCTGCGCGAAAGCCTCCGCTACCGGCTCAAAGCCCGGCTCGACATGACCACCGATCTCGACCTGCCCACCCACGCTCTCAGCCATCCAGACCTCATCCCGATTGACCACGCCAAATGCCTTGCAAGCGTGATGTAATCACATGATGGCTGTTCTGGTCAAGCCTCGGCTGCCTCATACCACGCCATCGTCTTCGGCTTGGTGAGGATCAGCGGGGCCAGGAACTGCGCCCCCTTCTCCAGGCCCTCCAGCAGGTCCATGTATTCGTCCTCGTGCTCGATGCTGAGCACGTCGTCATAGCCGATCTCGCGCAGCACGCTTATGAACTGACGCCAGAACAGCGCGTCATGGCCGTAGCCGACCGTGCGAAAGCTCCAAGCCCGCTCTGCGATGCGCCCGAACGGGGTCGCGTCGAAGAGCCCGTTGACGCGCACCACGTGCTCGTTGACCTGCACGTCCTTGGCGTGCACGTGATAGACGCAGTCGGAGAGCTCCCGCAGCGCCACCAGCGGATCGATGCCCTGCCACCACAGATGAGAAGGATCGAAGTTGACGCCCACCACCGGACCAACCGCCTCACGCAGACGACGCAACGAACGCGGGTTATAAATCACGTCCATCGGATGCATCTCGAAGCACAGCTTGCATCCATGATCCTCGGCCAGAGCGCCCTGCTCTGTCCAGTATGGGATCACGCGCTGCTCCCACTGCCACTCCAGCACCTCAGCCTGATCAAACGGGAACGCGTTGACTACCCACAGTGGCGAGATGTCCCCCTCAGCGCCCTCCGGTAGCCCGCCGAGCAGCGTCAAACGACTCACCCCGATCTGCTGCGCCAACAGACACGCATCGGCAAACTGCCGACGATAGGTCTCAGCCGCCTCCCGGTTAGGAGTCAGAGGCTGCCCATGGATTGCCAGCGCGCTGATCTCCAGCCCGCGTGAGGAGAACTCCTCCAGCCAGCGCTTGCGCGCCTCGCCGTCATGGGGAAGCACCGCCGGGTCGCCATGCCGCAGATTCGACTGCCAGCCCGCGCAGGCGATCTCCACCGCCGAGAGGCCTATCGCCTGCACTCGATTCAGAGCCTCGGGCAACTCCAACCCCACCAGCGCACTCGACACCACGCCAAGCCTCATCTCACATCCCTCCAATTGCCGACTGTCGCCAATTCACATTGGCCCATGACACCTCTATGCCGTGCTCTGCACGTGCTGCTGCAGGCCGAGCTCGGCGATCGCCGACTCGCGCAGCTTGAACTTCTGGACCTTGCCAGTGACGGTCATTGGCAACTCCTCGATGAAGCTGACATAGCGCGGAACCTTGAAGTGGGCGATCCTGCCGCGGCAGAACTCCCTCACCTGCTCCTCGCTGCACTGCGCACCGGCGCGCAACCTCACCCACGCCATGATCTCCTCGCCGAACTTCACGTCTGGGACTCCGATCACCGCGACCTCGGCAATGTCGGGATGGGTGTGCAGGAACTCCTCGATCTCGCGCGGATAGACGTTCTCGCCACCGCGGATCACCATCTCCTTGCTGCGGCCGACGATGTTGATGTAGCCGTCCTCATCCATGCGCGCAAGGTCGCCCGTGTGCATCCAACGCGCGGAGTCAATCGCCTCTTGGGTGCGTTGCGGATCTTCCCAGTAGCCGAGCATCACCGAGTAGCCGCGGGTGAGCAGCTCGCCCGTCTCGCCGCGCGCCACCACACGCCCGGTGAGCGGGTCGATCAGCTTCACCTCCACGTGCGGGTGCACCCTGCCGACCGTGTGAACGCGCTTCTCTAGCGGGTCCCCCGCGGCCGTCTGGGTGGAGACGGGCGAAGTCTCTGTCATGCCGTAGCAGATCGTGACCTGCTCCATGTGCATCTCGGCGATCACACGCTTCATCACCTCGATCGGGCAGGGCGCACCGGCCATGATGCCTGTGCGCAGAGTGCGCAGGTCGTAGCGCGAGAAGTCCGGGTGATCGAGCTCGGCGATGAACATCGTCGGCACTCCGTAGAGACTCGTGCAACGCTCGGCCGCAACCGTCTCGAGCACCGCCTGCGGCTCGAATGCAGGCGCTGGCACGACGATCGCCGCTCCGTGCGTGACAGCGCCGAGGTTGCCCATCACCATGCCGAAGCAGTGATAGAACGGCACCGGCACGCACACGCGATCGTCCTGCGTGTAGCCGCAGGCCTCTCCTACGAAGAACGCGTTGTTGAGGATGTTGTGGTGGCTCAGGGTCGCGCCCTTTGGGAAGCCGGTGGTGCCGCTCGTGTACTGGATGTTGATCGGCTCGTCGAAATCCAGGCTCTCCAGGCGCGTGCACAGATCGCCCTCGGCGACCGCCTCGCCGTCGATCAGCAGCCGATCCCACGCAGGGGAGCCGAGCAGCACCACTCGCTCCAGCGCGGCAAGCCGTGGACGCACCTCCTCGATCATCGCGGCGTAGTCGGAGGACTTGAAGGACGCCGCGCTGATCAGCATGCGCATGCCGGACTGGCGCAGCGCATACTCCAGCTCGCTGGTCCTGTATGCGGGGTTCACGTTGACGAGGATCGCCCCGACCTTTGCCGTGGCGAACTGCGCGAGCACCCACTCTGCGCAATTCGGCGCCCAGATCCCCACACGGTCGCCGACCTCGATACCGGCGGCAAGCAGCCCGCGCGCAAGCCGGTCCACCTCGGCGTTGAGCTGCGCGTAGCTCCAGCGCACATCCTGGTGGCGCACCACGAGCGCGTCGCGCTCGCCAAACCGCTCGGCGGCGCGGTTCAGACACTCGCCGATCGTCTCGCCCAAGAGAGGCAAGCTCGCCGTCCCCTGTGCGTATGCGCGCCGCATCGGCTCAGCCAGCGCGCCGCGCGGTGAGCCCGCCGTCCACCAGCAGCGATGCGCCGGTCACGTAGCTCGACTCGCTGGAAGAAAGGAAGCGCACGACCTGGGCGACCTCGGCGGGGTCGCCGATGCGCCCCAGCGCGACGCCCGCGGTCATCGCATGCTCGGCCGCAGCCTTGTCCTCATTACGGTCGATGCTTTCCTGAACCAGACGAGTGCGGATGAACCCCGGCGCCACGCAGTTGACCCGGATGCCGTGCGGGCCGTAGTCCAGCGCGAGGCTGCGGGTGAGCCCCAGCAGTCCTGACTTTGCGGCCGCATAGGGGAAGAACCCCTCCAGCGTCACGAACCCGTGCAGCGAGGAGACGTTGACGATCGAGCCTCGCCCCGCCCGCTTCATGTGCGGAAGCACGTGCTTGGCCGCAAGCCAGGACGCCTTCAGGTCGATGCCGAAGAACCGGTCCCACTCCTGCTCAGTCATCAGCGTCGCGTCGAAGTTGGCGTTCACGCCCGCGTTGTTGACCAGTACCGTCGGCGGACCGAGACGCGCATGACACATCTCAACCAGAGCTTCGACGTCGCGCTCGCTGGCGACGTCCGAAAGCTGGAAGGCAGCTGGCGCTTGCTCGCCGAACTGCTCCTGCACCTCGAGTCCGGCCTGCTCATCGCGCCCGCAGAAGGCAACCGCCGCCCCCTCTTGGACGAACAGTTCGACGATCGCGCGGCCGATCCCGCGCGAGCCGCCGGTGACGATCGCGACCTCGCCTGCAAGAGATGGGGATGTGTTGGCGCTCAAGGGAATGATCGACTGAAAGCCGGTCTGCAGCGGGTTGGGAGAGGGTGTCCGCTCAGCTTGCGTCGGCCGTCAAGCGGCTCGATCGCGGCGGTTTTGTCGGTGCCGCGTCGCGGCGCCTGGAGGGCTTCTCGCGCTCGCGCAGGTAGCTGGCGATCGTGTCCAGGTGAGCGCTCATCGCGGCGCGTGCCTCATCCGCATCGCCAGATGCGACCGCGGCGAGGATGCGGCGATGCTCTGGCAGCGAGCGCTCGATGCGGTACTGCGGACGGGCGAGCGGGTAGCGGGCCAGCAGCAGCGCCGCGTGGATGCGCTCAACCAGGCCGCCGAGCGGGCGGTTGCCAGTCGCGGCGATGAGCGCCTGGTGAAAAGCGATGTCGGCCTCGTGGAACATGTCCTCGGCAGCGCGGCTGGCCGGCCGGCTTGCGCTCTCTTCCATGCGCCGCAGCGCGTTGGAGGCGCGCTCGAGGTCCTCCTTGCTCGCGCGTTCGGCGGCCAGCGCCGCCGCCTCCACCTCGAGCACCCGCCTGCACTCCAGGTACTGCGCGAGGATCTCAGTGCTGCGCTGGCTCTCCAGCAACGCGCCCAGCACGTCCGCGTCAAAGACATTCCAGCGCTGGGCGTCATTGACCGTCGCCCCCTTGCCATGCTTGACGGCGATCAGGCCGCGCTCCTCCATCGCCCTGACCGTCTCGCGCGCCACGCCGCGGCTTACGCCAAACTGCTCGGCGATGTCCACCTCCTTGGGCAGCTTCTCGCCTGGCTGGCGGGCGCCGGTGACGATATCCGTGACGAGAATCCTCATCACGTCGCGGTGCAGACGTGCCATCTGCTCATTCTATCTCATGTCGACGGTTCGTGGGCATCAGCAAGGCGACTTTCCAGGCGTTCCTGCAGACCGGAGGCAAGTGCCTGGCTGCCAGTCGATCCAAAGCTCACGCAGACCCCACGAGGATTGCTTGGCAAATCGCAGTGGCAAGCCACGAACGCGATAGGCAGGCGCAGCGCCAAGCACCTCCTCCAGCGCAACTCTAGATATCAGCCTCGCCACTGCAGCTCCCAGGCAGAAGTGGATGCCCTCTCCGAAGGCGAGGTTTCGATGGGCCGGGCGCGCCACCAGAAAGCGGTCCGGCTCGGTAAACCGTCGCTCGTCTCGGTTGGCAGATGCGATCAGCAGCACCACACGGCTGCCCTTTGGGATGGTCCGACCGTGGAGCTGGACGTCGCGCGTGGTGACGCGTGCCACGCTCTGCTCCGGCGACTCAAACCGCATAACCTCCTCGAGCGCCGGACCGATGAGGGTCAGGTCATCGACGAGGATCCGACGCTGGTCTGGATGCCTTGCCAGGAGATGCAGGGCATTGCCCAACAGCGCCGACGGGGTATCGACCGCAGCAGCCAGAAGCAATGTCATGACGCCCGGCGCAAGGTCGGGCCGGCACTTCCGCGAGACATTCGCAACGATCGTCTCGGGCTTCGCGTTGCCGCTGCCGAGGACTTCGACGATCAGCTTGCGCACAGCCGCTGCTGCATTGACGGCCTCCTCCGGCAGTCTAGGGCTTCCGATCTTCCGCGTCATCGTCGCAAGCAGCGGATCGCACCACTGTGCCGCCGACGGACGCTCGATCCCGAGAAAGGCGAGCCCCAGATCCACATGCAACGGCCAGATGAAGTTGCCAAGCGCATCCTGGCCAGGGTCGGAGAGCAGCCTGCCGAGTCGTTGCCGGACCGCCGATCGGACCGTTCCCTCAAACGCCGCCACCGCTCTGGGCGCGTACCACCGCCTCACCATGTCTCGGAGCTCGTCGTGCAATGGCGGATCGAGATCGACGAGGTTGCCGGCTCCCATCAGGGCGCCGGTGTCATCTATGTCATTGCCGTTCGAGCTGGAGAAGGTCTGCCAGTCCCGCGCCGCCGATTGCACGTCTTCGTGACGACTGAGGAACCAGATGCCGCGCGCAGGGTCGTGATGCACGGGATCGAGCTCGCGAAGATGACGATACGCCGGGTAGGGATCTTCATGCGCTTCGCGAGAGAACGGATCGAAACAGAACTGGAGCGTCGACATGGTGCGATGAATCTCCGGTGCCTTACGCCGCGATGACTGGACATGCGCCTGCAATGGCTCGCTCAGTCATCATCGTTGCGGCATGTCCGGTTCCCGCACGCCTGCGGTACTGGCGAGGTCGGTGTCGTGGGGGAGGATGTGGCAGCGGGCCATGTGGTCAGGTGTGATCTGGACGGGTGGTGGCGTTTGACTAGCGCAGATATCGGTTGCGTAAGCGCAACGGTGCTGAAAAGGACAGCCCGGCTGGTCAAGCGACGGCGGCAGCTTGACTGCGGTCGTCCCATCCATGCGATCACGCAGACGCCGACCCCCCGGGTGCGCTTGTATGAGCGCGGCGGTGTAACCATGCCGTGGTCGAGAGAAGATCTCGCTGGTGGGCCCGACCTCCACGAGGCTGCCGCGGTACATGATCGCCACACGCTCACAAAGCTGCGCAACGGTCGCAAGCTGATGTGAGACAAAGATCAACGTCAACCCAAGCTCCGCCTGCAACCTTGCGAACAACCTGATCACCTGCGCCTGCACCGAGACGTCCAGAGCACTGACAGCCTCATCGGCAACCAAGACCTCCGGCTCCGCCGCCAGTGCACGCGCAATCGCGACACGCTGACGCTGCCCACCAGAAAGCGCCCGCGGGCGACGCTGTGCAAGAGCAGCATTGAGACCGACCTGATCCATCAACTCCTCCAGACGCGCAGGAGCCTGCTCCTTGCCGATCAGGCCATGCACGAGCGCCGGTTCAACGATCGCATCGCCGATCCGGATCGCGGAGTTCAGCGAGCTGTAGGGGTCCTGATAGATCAGCTGGATGCGGCGCCTTATCGACGGCAACTGGCTCCTGGATGCCTTCAGGATGTCCTGTCCATGGAATTGGATGCTGCCCGCATCGGGCTCGACCAGGCGCACCAAGCTGCGTGCAAGCGTCGTCTTGCCGCTGCCGGACTCGCCAACGACCGCCAGCGCCTGCTGGGACGGGATCGACAGCGACACGTCGCTCAGCGCAAGCGTACGCGCCCCTGGGCGCCGCACCAGACGATCAGACAACGAACGTTGAACGAACTCCAACCGCAAGTCGTCGATGTTCAAAATCGCCCCATTCGGACCGTCGGCCATGGGCGAGGTTCCAGCAGTCAAGGCTCCCACAGCAAGCGATGACTCCTCGAATGCTCCAGTCCGCGTTACTTTGCTCATCTGGCGGCCTGCTCCTCGGATCGTTCAACGCTTAGCCCGGGCATCTCGACATCGGCAAACGGGCAGGCGCACGCAGTCAAAGTCTCGATCTCCATCTCGACCGCTGTGCACTCCTCTCTGACCTGTGGGCAGCGCGAAGCGAATGGGCAGCCGGGCGGCAGCGTGCCGAGGTCCGGCGGCTGTCCTGGGATCACGGCCGGCAGTGACCGCGCGTCGATCTGTGGCATCGCCCCGATCAGCCCGCGCGTGTAGGGGTGACGGGGCGAGCGCGCGATCTCCTGCACGGATCCGCGCTCGACCACATACCCGGCATACATGACAGCGACCTCGTCGCAGACCTCCTCGATCACTCCGAGATCATGTGTGACGAGAATGATCGCCATCCCCGACTCATCTTGCAATCCCAACAACAGCTTCAAGATCTGCTCCTGGGTGGTCACATCGAGGGCGGTCGTGGGCTCGTCCGCCAAGAGCACCTTCGGCCGGCACGCAATTGCCATCGCGATCATCACACGCTGACGCATCCCTCCAGAGAGCTCATGCGGATAACTGGAGATCCTGAGAGCGGGATCGGGAATCCCCACACGCCCCAAGAGCTCGATCGCCTCCGTTCTGGCAGCCTTGCGCGAATAGCCAAGCTTCACGCGCAGCACCTCGCTGACCTGTGAGCCCACGGTGTGCACAGGATTGAGACTGCTCGCGGGATCCTGAAAGATCATCGAAAGCTTCTCTCCACGCAACGAAGCAAGCTCCTGCGCAGAGCGATACGAACGTCCCTCCACCTCGACCGTGCCTGCGACCATGCGTCCGGGGTCGGGCACCAGCCCGCACAGCGCTCGCAACGTGATGCTCTTGCCGCACCCAGATTCACCTACGACGCCAAGTGTTTGACCCTGCATGACGCTCAAACACACGTTGGTAGCGGCGCGCACCGGCCCACGCTCACCAGGGAACTCGACCCGCAAGCCATCCACCGCCAACGCAAGATTGCAGACAGAGCCCTGCTTTTGGACCATTTCGCTCATTCGGTTCGCGCCCTCAGTCGCTCTGCCAAACCCTCGCCAGTGAGGCTGAAGCCGATGCCGACCACCACCACAAACAAGCCAGGCAAAGTCGAAATCCACCACGACGTCAGAAGGTAGGACTGCCCACCGGCGATGATCGCACCCCACTCTGGCGTCGGCGGTTGCACGCCAAGTCCGAGATAGGAGAGCGCGGCCAGCGTGAGCACGTTGCCGAGCATGTTCGACGGGCTGTAGATCAGGTTCGGTCGGATCAGATGCGGCAGTGCATGCCTGAAAACGATTCTACGATTCGAGTAGCCCAGCGTGCGTGCCGCCATCATGAACTGCTGCTCGCGCAGCACAAGCATCTCCCCACGTGTCAGACGCGCGAACGCGGGCACGCTTGCGACCGTCAGACCAATGTATACGCCCGTCAAGCCGACGCCGAAGATGGTCACGAAGCCGATGATCAGCACGATGAACGGGAACGCCAGTAGCGCATCCATCACGCGCATAATCACCGCATCGACCCACCCTCCGAAGAAACCTCCGAGCAGACCCAAGACCATGCCGATGGCAAGTGGCAGCACCGTGGTCACCAAGCCCACCTCAAGGTCAAGGCCCGTGGCGTAGACCGTCCTGATGAATACGTCCCGTCCAAGCGCATCCGTGCCGAAGGGGTGCGCCAGCGACGGCGCTTCCAACGTGTTGATCAACTCGATGCGGTCAGGACTGCCGACATGCGCGAGATCAACCACCGCATATCCCAGCACTGCCACCGCGATGATCGCGATCCCAAGCCACAACCCCAATCCGAGTCCTCTCCGAGCGCGGCCGCCGGCTGAGGCAACCGGAATGACGAGATCCACGTCCGCGGAGGCGACCGCCGCGCTCATAGCCGCACCCGCGGATCGATTGCGGCATAAGCGAGGTCGGTCAGCAGGTTGATCACCACGACCGCAAATGCCAGCACCACGACAAGGCCCTGGATGGTGGGAAAGTCGCGCGCGGACACCGAGGAGACCAGCAACGTGCCCAATCCGGGGATCGCGAACACGTTTTCGATCACGACGGTGCCGCTGACCAGACCGCCCATCGTCAATCCCACGACCGTCACCATCGAGATCGACGCATTGCGCAAGCAGTGTCCATAGAGGACGCGACGCTCCGAGAAGCCACGTGCTCTCGCGGCCTCGATAAATCCTGCATCCAGCGTCTGCACCATGCTTGCGCGCAGCGAGCGCAGAAACAGCGGCGCCATCACCAGCCCCAGTGTCAACGCCGGCAACGTCAGGCTGCGCAACGCACCCGCCACGCCAGGCGCATAGCCGCCCGTCGGCAATACTCCCAGCTCCAGCCCAAACACCAGGATCAACAGCAAACCCAGCCAGAAAACAGGCATCACGAAGAACGTCATGCCCACAATCCTGATCGCATGATCCGCCGGGCTATCGCGCCGCACCGCAGCAATCAAGGCAAAGGGGATCGTCAACGCCAGGCTGATGGCCAAGCTGTAGGCCATCAACAACGCCGTCATGCCGACTCGCGATCCGATCAATCGGCCAACAGCCTGATGAAGCGCAAGCGATTCGCCGAAGCTGAGTTTCACCGCGCCTCCCAGAAACGTCCAATATTGACTCAACAACGGCCGCTCGAGACCGAGTTGACGATCCAGTTCACGCACCGCCTCCGCCGTCGCCCGAGGACCCAGCTGAATACGAGCCGGGTTCCCGGGAACGAGGTGAATCAGTACGAAGCTCGCGATCGTGATGCCGATGAGCACCGGGATCGCCTGCAGCAACCGCAGGCCCACATATTTCAACATTGTCTCACATGCCCCGTCATGGTTTTACTCGGCAATCGCCAGCTACTTCTGCAGCCATAGCTGGTCCATGCGCACATTCGACGTGGACACCACCTGGAACCCACGAAGAGAATCGCTCACAAGATTCAATGACACCAAGTTGGCTATCGTCATGAAATCCGCTTCCTGCCAGTAGGTCTCATATTGTATTTCTTCGAACAGCTTTCGCCTTTCCTCTTCGTTGGGCGAAACTGTCGCCTTCTGCAACTGCGCTACCACCTTTGCGCTGGCCGGCGGCCCAAACCCAGGCGTCGCATCGTCGAAATAGAAGGCGATTCCATCGGGGGAATAGACTTCACTCCAACCGTCTTCGGGCGGGAAGATGGCAAATTCATACTTTCCAGCAAAGAAATTGGTCAACAGCGTCGTCGTTGGTATGTCTTGGATGGTCGCATGCACTCCGATCTGCGCCCAAGAGCTCTGCAAGATCGAGGCCAGGAGCTCACCTTGCGTTTCGCCGCTTGGAACCCCAATCGTCATGTCAAAACCATGTGGCACAGATGACGACTTCAGAAGTTCCTTCGCCTTTTGGAGATCATATGGATACAGCGGCACCTTCGCGTCGTAATACTTCAGCTGCCCCCAAAGACTGTTCGCCGGCGTGCCGAGACCCTTGTACACCGCCTTGATTACTTCTTCGCGCGGAGTCGCGTATACCAATGCTCGGCGCACATTGACCTCGTTGAACGGCGCCTTGGCCCTGTTGAACACGTTATATGTGGACCCCCACTCCGGCCCGATCTCCATCTTCACCCCAGGGGTGTGCCTGAGCGTGGCTGCCTGAGAATAGGGGATTGCTTGCGCGATCGTGGCAGCGCCAGACCGAACGGCCAGAATGCGAGCATTGTCGCTTTCCACCACGTTGAAGACGAGTTCATTCAGATATGGCTTGCCGGTTCGCCAGTAGTAAGGATTGCGTACCATCGTTATCGTCGAGAAGCCCGCCGTCGAGCTCTTTAGAACGAACGGACCGGTCCCGATCGGGTGGAGACCAAAACCTTTCCCACCCTCACGTTCATATACCTTCTCTGGCACTATCGAAAGTGTAAAGCCAGTCAGATATTCCAACAGAGCGGGCTCCGGTTTGCTCAGCTGAAGCTGGACGGTCATGGGTCCGAGCAATGCAATCTTCTTCCACGGCTTCGTGAAGACATACTCGGCGTCCAAGGGCAACTCGACCTTTTTCAACGAAAAGACGACATCTTCGCCCGTCAGCGATTCGCCATTGGAGAAATGAACGCCTTTGCGTATCTTGAATGTATACGTCAGACGATCTGGGCTTACGGTCCACGAGCTTGCAAGTGCTGGCGCTATTTCAGCCCCCGATCCGTTGGGTACCATCTCTATGAGCTGATCGAACACCTGCCGCTCGGTATTGATGCCACTATCCCCTGGCGTGCCGTCGAACGGATCGAACGTGGTTGGCGCTTCGGGCGTGTCGACGATCGCCGTCCCGCCCCGAACGGGCGTACCTCCGAGCGTCCAGCCCGTGTAGAAACTCGCGGTCTTAACCGGAGAGCCGGCTTTGGTCGAAGAGCCGCCACACCCTGTGGCAGCAAGCGCCACAAGGATCGCGACCGCTATCGATAGATGCTTTCGACCTCTCGATTGCACTACATGACTTCCTGACATTGCACTCCCTCCCAGATCTTGCTAATCAACGACACGCACCCCTTACTGCAACCACATTTCCTCCATATGCGTGTCCGTGGTGGACAGCACTTGGAAGCCATGCAGCGAATCGCTGATGAGGTTCAATGACACCAGGTTCACAATCGGCATGAAGAAAGCTTCTTGCCAATACGTTTCATACTGAATCGATTCAAATAGCCTACGTCTTTCGTCTTCCCCCGGCGATGTGACCGCTTGCTTCAACTCAGAGACCACCTTTGCGCTCGCGGGAGGCGAGAACCCGGGTTCGGTGTCGTCGAAGTAGAAGACGATGCCGTCGGGCGCGTAGAGTTCATCCCAGCCATCTTCAGGCGGAAAGATCGTGAATTCGTACTTCCCGGTGAAGAAATTAGTCGTCAGCGTCGTGGTCGGTATGTCCCGGATGCTTGCATGCACTCCAATCTGCGCCCATGAGCTCTGCAAAATCGAAGCTAGAAGCTCTCCTTGCGTTTCGCCACTGGAGACGTTTATCGTGATGTCGAATCCATTTGGCACCGACGATGACTTCAGGAGTTCCTTTGCCTTTTTGAGGTCATATGGATATAGCGGCACCTTTGTGTTGTAATACTTCACCTGTCCCCAAAGGCTGTTTGCCGGCGTGCCGAGACCCTTGTACACCGCCTTGATTATTTCTTCGCGCGGAGTCGCATACATCAGAGCCCTACGCACATTGGCCTCGTCCAACGGCGCCTTGGCTCTGTTGAACACGTTATACGACGCCCCCCACTCCGGCCCGATCTCCATCTTCACGCCAGACGTATGCCTCAGCGACGCAGCTTGCGCATACGGGATCGCCTGCGCAATCGTCGCAGCACCAGACCGAACCGCCAGAATGCGAGCATTGTCGCTTTCCACGACGTTGAAGACGAGCTTGTTGAGATATGGCTTGCCGGCACGCCAGTAGTGCGGGTTGCGCACCATGGTGATGCTCGAGAAGCCCGCGGTTGCGCTTTCGATCATGAACGGCCCCGTGCCAACTGGATGCAGTCCGAAGGCTTTACCGCCCTCTCGTTCATATACCCGCTTTGGCACTATCGAAAGTTGAAGATAGTTCAGATATTCAAGCAAGGCCGGCTCGGGCTTACTCAACTGCAGCCGCACGGTCATGGGACTCGTCAACGAGATTTGCTTCCATGGCTTGGTGAAGGCATAAGCAGCATCTAGAGGCGACTGGCCTCTTTTCAGCGAAAAGACCACATCTTCGCCCGTCAGCCGTTCGCCGTTTGAGAAATACACACCATGTCGTATGTTGAACGTATAGGTGAGCTGATCTGGACTCACCGTCCATGAACTGGCAAGCGCCGGCTCCAAAATCGTCCGAGAGCCGCTCGCAGGCATCATCTCAAAGAGCTGGTCATAGACCTGCCGCTGCACACTCAGGCCGCTCGCTCCGGTTGTCCCGTGGAATGGATCGAAGGTAGGCGGCGCTTCCGGCGTATCGACTGTCGCGGTCCCACCATGGACGGGCGCTCCTCCGAGCGTCCATCCGGTGTAGAAGCTCGCCTTTCCGACCGCGGAACTGGCCGTATTCGTTGACGACCCGCCGCATCCCGCGCTTGCAAGTGCGGCCACGGCAACGATCCCGACCAGCAGGCTACGCCAAGCTCTTGTCGAGTCTATGTGTATTCCAAACATGCTTTCTCCCTCCCAGGTCACGACTTGTGCGCGAAATAAACGATCGTCCGTTCACCGCGCCATCTCAAAGATTGCGAAAACTGCTGGTTTACTCCCGTTGGAGCCACCTAGCTCGCCTCTGCCAGTTGCTCGCTGCGCTCGAAGTCACGCAACGCAGGAAGCTGTTCCTCCACCTTGCAGAAAGCGTTGGCCATGCTCTGCATGGCCTCCTCGGCAGGAGTGATGTAGTGCCACATCATCTCGAAGCCCCGCCGCACCTTCTCTTCGCAGCCAGGCAGATCGTCGTCGATCTTGCTGCCGCTTGCCAGCGCACGACGCAGAGTCTCAGTCCACATCACGCGTGGGGCCCGCGTCTGCGGCGAGAGTCGGTCGAGCTCATGCAGCGGTGTTGGCATGTATTCGATCACCGGCACGCCCTCGGCCTGCAGTGCCTTCAGATATGTGCTCTTGCTGATGCCCGCCACCTCGGACTGGAAGTTGAAAGGCAGCATCCAGTAGGTCGTGTAGTCGCCGGCTGGGGTCTGCGGTGTAGAGACGCTCGTGACGCCGGCGAGAAGCTCAACCAGTCGGTTGCGATTCTTCGCGCGCATTGCATTCTCGTCGTCCAGCTTCTTCAGCTGCTCCACCAATAGCACGGCATTGATCGTGCTCAAGCGGTAGGTGTAGAGCAGAGAGTCGGCGTACGGTCGCAGCTGTGCCGGAAAGCCCGGCTCGCTCGAGCGCCCTGGCTTGTCATTGTTGCCAGCGTGCTGCGAGGAGATCACCGCGTTGTAGTAGACGCTGTCGTGCGGTGTCAGCATGAACCCAGACTCGGTGGTGGCGAGCAGCTTGGTGCCCATGCAGGAAAAGCCGCTTGCATCGCCGACCGTGCCGACGAGCTTTCCCTGGTGGCGAGCTCCATGTGCCGTGCTGCCGTCCTCGATCAGAGCAATCTTGTGGCGATCCGCAATCTCGCGCAGGCGCGTGAGGTCCGCTGGCTGCCCATACATGTGGACCACGAGAATCGCCCGCGTGCGGTCGCTGATCCGCGCTTGGACGGCAGCCGGGTCAAGGTTCCCGGTTACAGGATCGATGTCTGCGAACACAGGGATAGCGTTGTTGTGGAGGATCGCCGCACAAGGGACGCCCCAGGTGTACGGAGTCGTGATCACCTCGTCGCCCTCCCCCAACTCGAGCCCCACGACGGCCGAGTGCAGCGCCGCGTGGCCTGTCGAAGTTCCAAGGCACTGCTTGACGCCGTGCCACTCCGCAAGCGTCGACTCGGCTTCGTCGATCAAAGGATGTTGCTTGCTCAAGCCGACCGAGTCGCCGCTGCGCAGCAACGCGTCCACACGTTCGCGCGCCACATCCGTGAAGACTGGATAGCGCGGAGGCCCAAAGCGATGCGCCGGCTCACCGCCCAGGAGGGCGAGGCGCGTAGTCGCGATCGCCTTGCCGGGCACAGATGTGTCCGTGTATTGCTGTGACATGACGTTTGTGTTCCGTTCTCTTGCAAAATTTCATAGATATGTGAGCAGCGACAGTCGCCGGTCGTGGGGACCGTTCATGCATATGCGCAAACGAATGTGGGTCGCGTACTCAGTGGGTCTTGAGCCACGAGCGACGACGTATATGATGGAATCGCTTGCCGCCAGAGCAGGCGTCAACAAACCCGGCTACCTTCACCGACAGCCATAGCTGTGCATCGCCAGCAACCAACCGGCGCGGCCGGCGAAAGCCGGCTCTACGTCAGGCGATCGGCGGGGCGAGATGTGCGAATCAAGATGCGACCGCCACGCAGTTGCTGCGCAGGGCCGAACACATCGAGGAGACTGGGCTCAGATGGAACCTTGCCGTTGCCACGCGGGCAGGAATTGTAACGCTCGCGCGTCAGACGCCCGATGGCGCTGGGAAGGAGTTCCATCGCGTCGAGATGGTGATTAGTCCCAAAGACTCCAGACATGGATTTGACAGTAGCAGCCCTCTGCTGATCTGTCAAGTCAGCCAATGAAAACGGATACTGCTTATGCCGGCAGCGCCTTCAGCTGATAAGAGGCGGGCTGTGGGCGTCAGGTCTGTCAACGCCTGCGGTGCTGGCGAGGTCGGCGTCGTGGGGGAGGATATGGCAGCGCGCCATGTGGTCAGGTGTGATCTGGACGGGTGGCGGCGTTTGACTAGCGCAGATATCGGTTGCGTAAGCGCAACGGTGCTGAAAAGGACAGCCCGGCTGGTCAAGCGACGGCGGCAGCTTGACTGCGGTCGTCCCATCGATGCGATCCTGTAGGCGCCGGCCCCCCGGGTGCGCTTGGATCAGCGTGGCGGTGTACCCATGGCGAGGCTTTGAGAAGACCTCTGAGGTGGGCCCGATCTCGACGAGGCTGCCGCGGTACATGATCGCCACGCGCTCACAAAGCTGCGCAACGGTCGCAAGCTGATGTGAGACGAAGATCAACGTCAACCCCAGCTCCGCCTGCAACCTTGCGAACAACCTGATCACCTGCGCCTGCACCGAGACGTCCAGAGCACTCACAGCCTCATCGGCAACCAAGACCTCCGGCTCCGCCGCCAGTGCACGCGCGATCGCGACACGCTGACGCTGCCCACCAGAAAGCGCCCGCGGGCGACGCATGGCGAGGTTCGGGCTCAGCCCAACCTGGGCCATCAGCTCCTCGAGCCGCGCCGGCGCCTGCTCCTTGCCGATGAGGCCATGCACGAGCGCCGGTTCGATGATCGCATCGCCGATCCGCATCGCACTGTTCAGCGAGCTGTAGGGGTCCTGGTAGACAAGCTGGATGCGACGCCGGATCGACGCCAGCTCGCTTCGGGAGGCTTTCAGGATGTCTTGGCCGTGAAACTCGATCTTGCCGGCGTCTGGATCGACCAAGCGCACCAGGCTGCGCGCGAGCGTCGTCTTGCCACTGCCGGACTCCCCCACGATCGCCAGCGCCTGCCGAGGCGGGATCGAGAGCGACACATCGCTCAGCGCAAGCGTGCGCGAGCCCGGCCGCCGCGCCAGACGATCGGCGAGCGAGCGCCGCACGAACTCCAGCCGCAGACCCTCGATCTTCAGGATCGAATCGGTCTCGGCATCCGTGGAGGCCAGGGTTCCCTCAGCGGTCAGCGTGCTCATATGGTGGCCTGCTCCTCGGGTGCTTCGACGCTCAACACGGGCACATCGACATCGGCGAACGGGCAGGCGCATGTGGTCAGGGTCTCGCGGTCCATCTCGACCATGGCGCACTCCTCCTTGGCCCGTGGGCAACGCGGCGCGAATGGGCATCCCGCGGGCAGAGTCCCGAGGTCTGGTGGCTGGCCGGCGATCACCGCCGGCAGGGTGCGCGCATCGATCTGCGGCATCGCCGCGATCAAACCGCGAGTATACGGGTGCCTCGGCGAACCCGCGATCTCCTGCACGCTGCCGCGCTCGACCACATACCCGGCGTACATCACTGCAACCTCGTCGCAGACCTCCTCGATCACCCCGAGATCGTGGGTGACGAGGATGATCGCCATCCCTGACTCGTCCTGGAGCCGCAGCAGCAGCCGCAGTATCTGCTCCTGTGTAGTCACATCCAGAGCAGTGGTGGGCTCATCCGCCAGAAGCACCCTGGGGCGGCACGCGATCGCCATCGCGATCATTACACGCTGACGCATGCCTCCAGACAGCTCGTGCGGATAGGAGGCCATCCGGCGCGATGGCTCAGGAATCCCCACACGATCCAGCAGCTCGACCGCCTCCGCCATCGCGGCCCTGCGTGAATGACCGAGCTTCACGCGCAGTACCTCGCTGACCTGCGAGCCGATCGTGTGCACCGGGTTGAGGCTGCTCGCCGGGTCCTGAAAGATCATCGAGAGCTTCTCACCACGCAGCGACGCAAGCTCCGGCGCGGACCGATACTGCACACCTTCCACCTCGACCGTCCCGGCGACCATCCGTCCCGGCTCAGGCACGAGCCCACACAGCGCCCGCAACGTCACGCTCTTTCCGCACCCGGATTCACCCACGACTCCCAGGGTCTGGCCCTGCATCACGCTCAAGCACACGTTGTTCGCCGCGTGGACCACGCCGTGCTCGCCAGGAAACTCAACCCGCAAACCGTCTACCGCCAGCGCCAGCTTGCCGCTGGGGCCTTGCTCTCTCGATGTTTCGCTCATCCGGTGTGCTTTCTGAGTAGCTCGGCGAGGCCCTCGCCGGTGAGGCTGAAGCCGATGCCGACGACCACGATGAAGAGTCCGGGTAGCGTTGCGATCCACCATGCTGTGAGTAGGTATGACTGGCCGTCAGCGATGATGGCGCCCCACTCGGGGGTGGGTGGCTGTGCGCCGATACCGAGGTAGGAGAGTGCGGCCAGCGTGAGGATGTTGCCGAGCATGTTGGAGGGGACGAACACGAGGTTTGGGCGGATTAGGTGCGGCATTGCGTGCTTGAAAACTATGCGCCGGTTGGAGTAGCCGAGGGTGCGCGCTGCGAGCATGAATTGCTGCTCGCGTAGGACGAGCATCTCTCCGCGTGTGAGTCTTGCGAAGACGGGCACGCTGGTCACGACCAACCCGACATAGACCCCGGCGAGCCCGACGCCGAAGACGGCGATGAAGCCGATGATCAGCACTATGAACGGGAACGCCAAAAGCGCGTCCATGCAGCGCATGATGATCGCATCGACCCAGCCGCCGAAGAAGCCGCTGATCAGGCCGAGGACCATGCCGATCACCAGCGGCAGCGCGGTCGTTATGAACCCGACCTGCAGGTCTAGGCCGCTTGCGTAGATGGTGCGCAGCAGGATGTCGCGTCCGAGTGTGTCGGTGCCGAAGGGATGGGCTAGCGACGGAGCTTCCAGCGTGTGGAGAAGGGAGATCTGGTCGGGATGGCCGATCCCGGCGACCCGCGCGATGATCGTCGAAAACACGGCCAGGGCGATGATCGCGATCCCGACCCAGAGCCCGACGCCCAGACCTCGTTTGCTGGCGATCTGCCCATCGACGATCCCCGGCGCGGCGAGCCCGACGTCCTCTAGCGTGGCGGTAGCGCTCATAGCCGTACCCGCGGGTCGAGGGCCGCATAGGTCAGGTCGGTCACGAGGTTGATCAGCACGACCGCCAACGCCAGCACAATCACGAGGCCCTGAATCGTCGGGAAATCCCGGGCGGAGACCGAGGAGACGAGCAGCGAGCCCAGGCCGGGAAGCGCGAAGACGTTTTCGATCACCACAGTGCCGCTGACAAGCCAGCCCATAGTGAGCCCGACGAGCGTGACCGTCGAGATCGACGCGTTACGCAGACAGTGACCAAAGAGCACGCGACGCTCAGAAAAACCGCGTGCTCTGGCCGCCTCGACAAATCCACCATCAAGCGTCTGCACCACGCTTGCCCGCAACGAGCGCACGAACATCGGCGCCATCACAAGCGCAAGCGTCAACGCCGGCAGCGTGAGACTACGCAGAACACCGACAACGCCGTTTCCGTAGCCGCCGGTTGGCAGCAGCCCGAGCTCCAGCCCGAACACCAAAGCCAGCAGCAGCCCGAGCCAGAACACCGGCATCACGAACAAGACCATCCCCGCGATCCTGATCGCATGATCGGCAGCGCGATCGCGCTTGACTGCCGCGATCAACGCCAACGGAATCGTCAACAACAAGCTCAGCACAAAGCTGTAGACCATCAGCAACGCCGTCACATCAAGCTTCGAACGGATGATCCCCCCAACGGGCTGGTGCAGCGCCAGCGATTCACCGAACTGAAGCCGCACCGCACCCGAAAGAAAGCTCACATATTGATTGATCAACGGCCGATCCAGGCCGAGCTGACGATCCAACTGATGCACCGCCGAGATCGGCACCCGGGGACCCAGCTCAATACGGCCTGGATCCCCCGGCACAAGATGAATCAAGAAGAAGCTCGCGACCGTGATACCCAAAAGCACCGGAATCGCCTGCAACAAACGCAAACCGACGTACTTCAGCATCTCGCTGCTTTGCCCTTACGCTCAACCGCGACTCCGGCTCCCGATCTCATTTCTGCAGCCATGCCTGCTCCATGCGCATGTAGGTGTCCGGCATCATCTGGAAGCCGTGGAGGGAGTCGCTCACGAGGTTCAAGGATGCAAGGGTCGCGATCGGCATAGCGGTCGGTTCCTGCTGATAGGTGTCATATTGCAATTCGCCATACAGCTTTTCCTGTTCGGCTTCGCTCGTCGCATCCCGAGCTTTTTCGAGCTTCGCAATGATCGACGGGCTGGAGGGCGGCGCCCAACCAGGTTCAGTGCTGTCCATGTAGAAGGAAATGAAATACGGGGAAAAGACATTGGAGAACCCTTCTTCGGGCGGAAACACAAGAAACTGGGTCTTCCCGCTGAAGAAGTCAGAATAGAGCGTCGTGGCTGGCAGTGATTGGATATTCGCATGTACGCCGATCTTGGCCCACGAGCTCTGCAGAATAGATGACACGAGCTCACCTTCGGTTTCGCCGCTCACGTAGCTGATCGTCATGTTGAAGCCGTTTGGCACCGATGAATGCTTCAACAGTTCCTTGGCCTTCGCTATGTCATACGGATACAGCGGGACTTTGGAATCCCAATACTTCAGCTTTCCCCACAGGCTGTTGGAAGGTTCGCCAATCCCCTTGTAGACCGCCTTGATGATTTCTTCGCGCGGAGTCGCATACAACAACGCTTTAGTCACATCGGGATCGCTGAACGGCGCCTTGGCCCTATTGAAGACAGCGAACGAGGCGCCCCACTCCGGCGCCACAAGCATCCTCACGCCAGGAGTGGCCTTCAGTGAAGCAACCTGAGAGTAGGGGATGTCCAGCGCAACCGTGGCCGCACCCGAACGCACCGCGAGAACACGGCCATTCGGGCTTTCGACCTGGCTCCACACCAGTTCATTCACATAGGGCTGCCCGCCGCCGCGCCAATAGTCTGGATTGCGTACCTCCGTAACGGTCGTAAAGCCAGGGGTCGCGCTCTTGAAAATGAACGGACCAGTGCCAACCGGGTGCAACCCAAACGCCGTTCCGCCCTCGCGTTCATAGAGGCGCTTCGGCACGATCGACGCCTGGAAGATCGCCAGCAATTCCGGCAGCACATTCTGAGGCTTGCTCAGCTGAAGCTGCACCGTCATCGGTCCTACGAGGCTGATCTTCTTCCACGGCTTGGTGTCCGTAACCTCTGTATCAGTTGGCGACTCCACCTTCTTGAGCGAGAAGAGGACATCTTCGCCCGTCAACGGTTCGCCATTGGAGAACCGCACCCCTTCCCGAATATGGAAGGTGTAAACCAGGCCATCAGGGCTGACGCTATACGAGCTCGCCAGCGCGGGCTCGAGCTTCACCTGAGACGTATTTTTGCTCGGCATCGGCTCGAAGAGCTGCTCCTCCACCTGATACAGCTCGTCCTGCGCCGCACCAGCTTGCACGAACGGATTGAAGGTGCTTGGAACCACCGGCGTGTCGATGGTCACCGTCCCACCATGCACCGGCGTGCCACCAGGCGTGGGCGCGGTATAGAAGCTGGCCTTACCAGACGCCAACTTGGAATTGCTCGACGAAGAGCCGCCGCATCCCGCCACCGCCAACGCCGCCGCTGCACAAACCACGGCCAAGCCGCCAACGTAGCGACCGCGCAACCCCCCTGCCCCCTCATTACCGGGGATCCTTCCCTTATCCGCTCCTAGCCCCACTTGCGCCTCCCAATGTCAATCGTCTGAAATCACATGGTCATTGGCCTTGCCGGTCGGTCGGACGGAAGCTGTTGAGCGGATGCCAATCGATGCCGGCCGCTCCAGCCGTGTGAGACCATCGGCGCGAATGCCCCATGAGACGGTCGGCCGGACCGTCCCAAGGCGCGCACATGGAGCTCTTGACGAGCCGGCCACAGCGCGCGAACCGGCTTGCCGCCGGCGGGCGCGTCAGGCGACTGGAGGAGCGAGCAGACGAAACAGGACGCGGCCGTGCAGGTGCTGAGCAGGGCCCGACATATCGATCAGACCGCCCGACGCAGCCGGCACGCTGCCGCAGCTGCGAGGGCAGGACTTGTAGCGTGCGCGCGTGAGTTTCCCAGCAGTGCTCGCCAGGTCATTCATCGCGTTGAAATTGTGGCTTGCCACAGTGACTCCACGCATGTTCAGAGACTAGCAATCCTGGCTTGTATTGTCAAGTCAAAGTGGGGTTGGACGCGCTCACCTGCGGCTCACAGCGCCTCGTGCAAAGCCTTCAACAGCGCTCGCCCTCTGGGGTCCTGCAGGTCGTCGCGCATCTGGTTCATCGCATAGGAGAAACCCACGCGCTCCTTGGGCCAGGCGCCATGCAGCGACCCGCCGGCGCCGCCGTAGCCGAAGGCATCCTGCGGCGGCCCGAAGAAGCCGAGCTCGGTCTGCAGCTCGAAGCCGAAGCCATATGCCTCCGGCATGTCGAGCAGTGGATCGCGCCCGCGCATCAGGCACTGGCTGGCCTGTCGGATCGTGTCGGATTCCAGCAGCCGCACGCCGTCCAGCTCGCCTCCGCGAGCCAGGCACGCGTAGAGGCGGGCCATCGAACGAGCGGCGCCGATCCCGCCGGCTCCAGGAATCTCCGCTGCGTGGTAGGCGCGTGAGTTCCACGGTATGTGATCGTTGGGGAGCAGCGGCGGGTTGGCCCAGACGAGGCGCATCAGCTCATCCTTCTCAAGCTCCTCACCTTCAGGCATCCCCTTCCAATCATCTGCGTAGTGCAGAGTAGCGACGCGCTGCTCCTGCTCCTCCGGCAGGCCGATCCAGACTTCCAATCCGAGCGGCCCTGCGATCTCCTCGGCGAAGAACCTGCCCACGCTGCGCCCGCCCACCCTGCGCACCAGCTCGCCGCACAGCCAGCCGTAGGTGAGCGCGTGGTACATGCTCGCGGCGCGCGGGTCCTGCTCCTGGGACTGGTCTGCGAGCGCCGCCGCCAGGCCGATGTCATCGCACATGTCGCTCTCCTGCAACGGCTTGCGGATCGCAGGCAGACACGCCTGGTGGGAAGCGAGGTCGCTCACCTTGATCTCCTGCTTGCCATGGGCGCCGAACTGCGGCCAGTAGGTGCAGACCGGCGCGTCGGCCGAGAGCTCGCCACGATCGATCAGCATCAGCAGGCAGATGCCGACAAGCGCCTTAGTCCCGGAGAAGATCACCTGCATCGTCTCTTTGCGCCACGGCGCGCCGCTGTCGCGGTCGGCCAGGCCGCCCCACAGATCGACCACCAGCTCGCCGTCTCTGTAGGCGGCGAATGCCGCCCCAGTGTCACCGCGCTCGCTGAAGTTGCGGTCAAACTCCTCCTGCACCGCCTCGAAGCCCGGCGCGGTGAATCCTTCGCTGGCCATCGCTTCCTCCCACCTCTAGATGAACAGATAGATCTCTTCTTGCAAATCGTCCTGCGTGCCCTGCGGCTCAGACCAGTTGCGGCGGCACCGAGCGCGGCGGGTGCACCTCATCGCTTGGAGCCATCGCGTCGTACTCCGCGTCGCTGGTGGAGAGGAAACGCTCCTCTCGGATCCAGCGCCTTGCGATCATCGGGTCGGGGCTCTCGATCTCCCGTCCGAGCCTGTGCGCGTCGAAGATCGCGTCCGCGACCTGCTGCCTTGGCGCCAGACAGTCGCCCACGCGATAGACGCCCTGAATATCAGCGTTCGCCCACTGTGAGCGGCGCTCTCGCAGCTCGCGATAGAGCTCGGTGCGAGGCACCCGCATCGTTGCAAGCACGACCGCGTCGGCCTCCCACTCGCGCACCTGGGAGGGAAGCTGCCGCTCCGCGCCGCGCACGCCGCCGGGGCCGACCTCGTTGACCACATGGCCGCTCCACATCTCGATCCCCAGCTCACCCAGCGCCGGAACCATCATCTGGTCCTCACCCGTGAACTGCATGTAGGCGCCGACCTTCTCCAGCGGGGTGACGTAGATCACCTGCTTGCCTTCGCGAGCCAGCTTCTCGGCAAGGCTCACGCCCATGAAGTAGCCCTCGGCGTCATAGACCAGAACTCGCTCTCCCGGGACCTGCTTGCCCTCCACCATGATCTGCTCCGGCGTGAGCACGTGCGGCAGTGCCGAGTCGGCGCCGGCGATCGGGCTGCGGGTGACACCGCTCAAACCATTGCCCGCCCAGCGCGAGCCGGTCGCGACCACGACTAGCTGCGCCCCGTAGTCGAGCACGTCGTCGGCGCTCAGCTGCTTCTTCGGGACGATTGTCAGGTTGCGCAGCCGCTCAGCGATCGTGAGGCGGTAGTGCACAACCCGCGACCACTCCGCAAGCCCTGGCAGCTTCGGCACCCAGTCGAAGTGACCGCCCGCCCTGGCGCCCGCGTCGACCAGGTGCACGTGTTCAACCCCGCGGCGCGCGAGCGTCAGCGCGCACTCCAATCCTGCCGGGCCGGCGCCGATCACCAGCACGCTCTCGCTCGGGTCTGACACCGGTCTGATCCTCTCCGGATGCCAACCGCGCCGGTACTCCTCCCCGGTAGTGGGGTTCTGGGTGCAGATGATGCGGCTCACGGTGTTCACGCGCGAGACGCACACGTTGCAGCCGATGCACTCTCTGATCTCCTCGATCCTGCCCTCTTCGATCTTCACGGGCAGGAAGGGGTCCGAGATCGATGCGCGGGCGGCGCCGATCACGTCCAGCTGGCCGCTGCGAATCACGTTCACCATCGTGTCGGGGCTGGTGAAACGCCCCACACCGACGATCGGCTTGTCGGTGTGCCGCCTCACTTTCGCAAGCCACTGGCCCTGGAAGTTCTCGTTGTAGAAGCGGGACGGCCCGACGTCCTTGGCCCAGGTGTTGGGGTCTTCTCCGCCAACCTGCAAATCCCAGAAGTCCACCAGGTGATCGGCCAGCTCGATGAACTGGACGCCCTCGTGATCGACGCGGATGCCCTCCTCGGTACCGTCGAGCGTATCGATCGAGAAACGCGCCGTGATCGCGCAGTGATCTCCCACCCCCTCACGCACCTGCTCAAGGGTCTCAAGCCAAAACCGGGCTCGGTTCTCAAAGCTGCCGCCGTACTCGTCTGTGCGCTGGTTGTAGCGCTTCATCAGGAACGCCGTGGGCAGCACCAGCACCTCGGCGCCCATGATGTTGACGATGTCAAAGCCCGCCGAGAGCGCGCGCCTGGCTGCCGCCACATAGTCGGCCTGCAGGCGCTTGATGTCGTCTCGGTCCATTTCGTAAGAGGAGCCGACCCAGAAGCAGTCGTCGCCGGTTCCAGAGACCGCACGCGCGGGCAGGCGGGTCTCAAGTCCGGTCACGTGCGTGCCGGTCGCCATCAGCTCGATGCCCGCCAGCGCGCCGTGCTCGTGGACGCGCTCGCACATCAGGCTCCAGTTGCGAACGTCCGCCTCGTCCCAGATTCTCGACACCACCTCGTGGCCGGTGTGGTCGAACTCGGGGCAGATGCTGGTCATGCCGGTGTTCACCACCGCCCAGCCGCCCTCCGCCTTCATGCCGCGGAAGTAGGCCTCCGCGCCCGGGTACTGCGCTCCCAGCCCGCTCGCGTGCGGCGTCTGGTAGAAGCGATTGCGCATCGTCTTCGGCCCCAACTGCACCGGCTCGAAGAGGACGTCGTATCTGGGATCGCGCGGCACCGACTCTCCTTTTCTGAACGACGCCCGAGCTGTCCAGCGCCCAGGCAGGTCAAGTGATATAATCACATCGCGGAAGCGGCGTCAATGGGCCTCAGGCCTGCATTCTGACCGCCGCAACGTGAGGGCATCCCTGCCTGTCACATCACATTTCGAATGAGCTCCACGAGACCCCCCATGACCCGCTACGCCGATGACGTCGATACTCTGTGGCCTGGCAGCCGCGTGCTGCTGGGCGAGCATGAACGTCCTCGCAACGCGTCTGGCGCGGGGTCCTGATCCACGCGCGTTCCCCTTCTGGTTCAGCCTGCTGGAGTGCGTGCTGTGCGCGCCCATCGGTCTGGTCCTACTCGGATCCGCGCACATCTCCCTCCAAGACTTTCTGTGGCTGGCGCTGACCGGCGTCAGCGCGGCCGCGACCGGCTGGCTGCTGACCGCGGCGCTCAGGCAGGGCCAGCTTGGCGTGGTCGGGCCGCTGCTTGCGATCGAGGGCGCGATCGCCGCGGTGCTGGGAATCGTCTTCGTCGGGCGGCTGCCGGGCCTTTTGCTGAGTGGGGGCCTGCTCGTGTCGGTGGCCGGAGCATTCACAGTGGCGCTGGGCGCCACGCGCCGCGGGCATCTTGCCGGAGCTCCGCAGGCGCTGCTTGCGGCTGCGTTCGCAGGCATCGCTCTGTGGGCGTTCGCACACCAGCCGCTGGAGCCGCTGCTGGCCCTTCTGATCGCGCGGCTCTGCGGCGCGGCGGTGCTCGCTCCCACCGTGTCGAGGTGGCGCCTGCCGCAGGGCATGCGCTGGCTGCTCGCAGTCTCGCTGCTCGACATCGCGGCCAATGTGTTCTTCCTTGCGGGCGCAAGAGCTGGGTCGCTTTCGGCCGTTGCGGTGCTGGCCGCGCAGTTCGGCACGCTCACCGCGCTCGGCGGGATGTGGCACCTGAAAGAGTCTTTGACGAGGCTGCAGCTGGCGGGGCTGCTGATCCTTGGCGCCGGCGTGGCCGCGGTCGCGATCGTGAGCGGGTAGGGCGGGAAGCACGACGCATGCCTTGCCCAACCTGCCAAGGGCAACGAGCTGACACTCAGGACTAACTCGTCTGCGCTGGCTCACGTCATGACAGTGTGGAGGCACCGCTAGCTGCGAATCGATGGTCATTACGACGCGGAGGCGGACATCGTCTGGGTACGTTTCGAGGGCTACGACCCGAAGACGGCTGTGGCAGAGAAGACAGAGGCCGGATTGCGAGAACTCGATCCGGAGACAGGCAGCATCGTTGGATTGGAGTTCTGGCAGGTAAGCAAACGGCTGCCAGAGGACTTCCTGCGCATGTTGCCCCCGCCGCAGGTCGGGATCGCCGCCTGATCCACCTGTGAGCGCCTACGGCGAGACCGCCACCCGCCGCCCGCTGCGCGCCGCCTCGGCGACCGCCAAAGCAACACGCAGCGCCTCGATGCCCTCATCTCCGGAGACCGCAGGGGTCCCTTCGCCGCGCATAGCCTCGTGGAAGCGGCGCACCGAGCGCACGTACAGGTCCTCCCGGTCGGGCAGCTCGATCTCGGCCAGGCAGTCGCCGCGGCGCATCACGACCTCCCCCTCCGGCTCGGAGGTCATCGACTCGCGCGCGAACACTGACGCCTCGCTGCCATGGATCTCCAGGCCAGTGCCCGCGTGAGCGACCGTCCACGCATCGTGGAAGCTGACCGGGAGCCCGGATGCGCTCACCATCACGCCCATCACGACGTCCTCGATGCCATCTGAGCCGAGCCCCTGCCGGCAGGACTCGGCGATCACACTCACGATCGGCTCTCCCAGCAGGAATCGCAGCAGCGCGGCGTCGTGCACGGTCACGTCGAGGATCACCCCGGCGCCGGCACTCGCATCGCCGGTGCGCCAGGTCTGCAGATCCGCCGGCAGCCAGCGAGCATGAAAGACCCGCGCCGCCCGCAGCTCGCCCAGCTCCCCACGCTCGATCAGGCCGCGCACGACGCGATGAGTGGCAGCGTTTGGCAGATGATGGTTGACTGCGAGCACCACGCCCGCCTGACGGCAGGCATTGCCGATCGCTTCGGCGTCCGCGATGCTCGTGGCGATCGGCTTGTCGCAGAGCACGTGCTTTCCCGCGGCGGCGGCCGCGATCGCCTGCGCGGCGTGCAGGTCGTTGGTGGTGCTGATGTAGACGGCGTCGATCGTCTCGTCCGCCAACAGCTCGTCCAGCGTCGCGTAGGAGCTGCAAAAGCCGTGGTCCTCGACGAAGCCCTGTCGCCGCTGCGCCGAGGTGCTGAAGATCGCCTGCAGCACGCCGTCGGGCTGCTGCGCCACGGCGTTGACCATGAACTCGCGTGCGATCGTGCTCGCACCGATGAAGCCCCAGCAGATCGGCTCGGTCATGGGCGCTCTTCAGACGGGGCGTAGTCGATCGAGGTCTCCAGCGTCTGTGGGCCGCTCACGAGCGTCAGGCCGCCGTCGACCAGCAGGCGGGCGCCCGTCACGTAGGAGGCGGCATCTGAGAGCAGATATGCGATTGCCTCTGCGGTCTCGCGCGCCTGAGCCGGACGTCCGGCTGGGATCTCCGGATATACGCCGTTGCGGGGATCGATCTCCTGCGGACCGAAGTTCTGCGGTGTGGAGGTGTGACCCGGCGCGAGCGCGTTCACGCGAATCCCGTGTGGCGCAAGCTCGAGCGCCATCACCTGCGATGCGAGCGCAAGCGCGGCCTTCGCCGCGCAGTAGGCAGCTCCGCCGGCGACCGGCAGGCAGTCCAGCACGGAGGTCACATTGACGATCGCGCCGCGCGTGGATTTGGCCACCATCAGCTGTGCGGCGGTGCGGGCCGCGACGGTCGGCCCCAGCAGATTCACCCGCAGCACGTGCTCCCAGTCGGCAAGCTCATCTGCGAGGAACGTGCAGCGATGGTCAGCCGCCGCATTGTTGACCAGCCCCGTCAGCCCGCCAAGCTCATCGTCGAAGCCCCGTACGACCGCCTCCGCGGCGGCCGGGTCGCTAAGGTCGAGTTGCGCGATCGCAACCTTGCGCCCCAACCCCCTGAGCTCGTCGGCAACTACGTTCGCTGCCTGCTCGCCCGAGCGGTATGTGATGCCGAGGTCGTAGCCGCGCTCGCCGAGCAGCTTCGCGGTCGCCTTGCCGATGCCGGCGCTTGCGCCCGTGATCATCACGGCGCCACGCTGCTCCATCGCCGCGGCGCTCAACTGCTCATCCCCATCACGAGACCGCCGGTGACGCTCATCACCTGGCCGTGGATGTAGTCGGAGGCGGGCGTGCAGAGGTAGAACACCAGGCTCGCGACCTCCTCCACCGTGCCAGCCCGCCCAAGGGGCACGATGTCAGTGAGGTCGCTGCGACGCTCTGCGGAGAGGCCGAGAGAGACATGGTGGCTGCCGACGTCAATGCTCTCGCCAGCGTCGTCCAACTGAGTCAGGCGAGTGTCGATAATGCCCGGAGCGACCGCGTTCACGTTGATCCGATGCTCAGCCCACTCGCGTGCAAGCCCCTTCGTGAGGCCGAGAATCGCTGCCTTGCCCGCGTTGTAGTTCTGCTGCCAGGGCTCCCCCATCGTGCCTGAGACCGATGACATGTTCACCACCTTGCGGTTGTGGGATGGACGCGCGCCGTCGGCGCCGATCAGGTGGGGCGCGGCCGCGCGCAGGATGCGGAAGGGCGCCGTCGCATGGATCGCGAGCATCGCGTCCCACTGCTCGTCGGTCATCTCCGCCAGTGGAGCGTCCCAGTTGTAGCCCGCATTGTTGATCACGATGTCGAGCTGGCCGAAGCGTCCGATCGCGGCCGCCACCAGCGCATCCGCCTCGCCGGGCAACGTGATGTCGCCGACGTGGCCGGCGGCCCGCTCCCCCAGTTGCGAGACCGCGGCCTCGGTCGCATCGCGGTCGAGGTCGCCGATCAGCACCTGCGCGCCGGCTTCCGCGAGCAGCTTCGCAGTGGCGAAACCCATGCCGCGCGCTCCGCCGGTGACGATCGCCACCCGGCCGGAGAGATCGGTTGCGTCTGAGAATCGGGTCACGTCAGTCAGGTCCCTTCGTGGTCGGTGATTGGTCGTCGAATTCGTGAATGTCAGCCGCGGGAGGCATGCGCTCGCTCGTCCAGAGCGGCCGCAAGCGCCTCCTCGGCGATCGCGAGACTGCGATCGATGTCCTGCTCGGTGTGGCTGTAGCTGATGTGGCTGCGTCCCACGTTCTCGGGCACCTCGAAGGAGCCGCGCTTGACGAGCTGCCGGCGATAGGCCAGATACAGCTCTGTGTCGTTGCGCGCGACGTCTTCGTGGTTGCGGACCTCGCCGTCGAGGAAGGAGAGCACGAATAGGGATCCGAACCCGCCCGGATGAGCAGGCACCCCCGCCGCTTCGGCGACCTTGGCAAGGCCAGCCCGCATACGATCGCCGAGCGCAAAGATGTGCTCGTGCACCGGCTCGCGCTCCATCACCTCGATCGTCGCCAACGCAGCGGCGACGACCGGCGCATTGCCGTTGTAGGTGCCGCCGTAGAAGACCTCGCCGTCGGGATGGGTGTTGAAATGCTCCATCACCAAGCGCTTGCCGCCGACCGCGGCCAGCGAGAAGCCATTCGCGATCGCCTTGCCCATCGTGGTTAGATCGGGCATCACCCCGCAGATGGCCTGATAGCCACCAAGACCGTGACGAAAGCCGGTGATCACCTCGTCGAAGATCAACACGATGCCCTCACGGTCGCAGATCGTGCGCAGGCCCTCCAGAAAGCCGGGCGCAGGGAGGATCGACCCGCCGGGCGCGTTGTGCACGACGGGCTCGACGATCAGGGCGGCGATCTGATCGGGGTGGCGCCCGACTGCCTCCTCCACCGATCCCAGGTCGTTGTAGCGGCAGATCACCGTTTCAGCCTGCGCTGCGAGCAGGCCGCCGGCACCGGCGAGCACCGTGTCGTGATAGCCGTGGTACAGCGCCGCGAACCTCAGCGTCATCTGGCGCCCGGTCGCCGCACGCGCAGCACGCAGCGCGTGGTAGGTGGCCTCCGAACCGCTGTTGCAGATCAGGACTTGCTCGACCGAGGGAACGTGGCGCACGATCTTGCGCGCGAGCTCCAACTCGGCCTCGGTGACGCCGAGCCCGAACAGCACGGTCTCGCGTATCGTCTCGGCCACCCGCTCGATCACTGCGGGATGGCTGTGTCCGAGCACGATCGGCCCATAGGCCGCGTGGTAGTCGGTGTAGCGGCGCCCGTCGATGTCCTCGAAGTACGCGCCGTGGGCGCTGCGCACGCAGAGCTTCGAGGCGGTATTGCGCCGTCCCGAGTTGACTCCGCCGGGGATCACCTCGCAAGCGGCCGCAAGCAGTTGCTCGGAACCTGAAGGCAACTCGCACGCCTCCATCGGTCGTCTCATCTCGCCATCAACCTCTGTGTGCTCATCATGCGCCGTATCTGGCACTTCGGCCTCCGTGGTGGTACTGCCGGATCGTTCCGGCAGTAGAGGTCAATATACGGTGTAACCCCCCAAACTGTCAAGCAAATCTCATCTGACGCCGCGGGGTCACCAACCAAGCCGACCATGCCCGTGGCCAGGTCTTACTTGGATGAGGGCTGATCACGACCCGATGGAGCGCAAGCGATCGCAGAAGTCGCCCCCTGCGGGCTGCGCTCCACCGGTTCATACCCTAGCTGTGCAGCCACACCTGGTCCATGCGCATGAAGGTGCTCGGCTCCACCTGGAAGCCCCGCACAGAGTCATTCACCAGCGTCAGCGACACCAAGCTTACGAGCGGCAGGCCCATTGGTTCTGTCCAATACAGGTCGTACTGCAGTTCGCGCCACAGCTTTTCCCTCATCTTTTCGTTCGTTGAGTTCAACACCGCGTTGAGCTTGGCGGCCACCCCGGCGTTCGTCGGAGGGGGACCGAAGCAAGGTTGCGGATTGTCTGCCTCGTATGACGCAGTCGGGTCGGGCAGGTACTCAGCCGAATACCCACCTTCAGTCGGCAGGAGATCGAACTGGAACTTGCCGGCGAAGCAGTTGGTGTAGAGCGTGCTCACCGGGATGGATTGTATGGTCGCGTGCACTCCGATCTTGGCCCACGAGCTCTGCAGGATGGGGGCAATGAGTTCCCCCTGCGCTTCGCCGCTGGAAACTCCGATCGTCATATCGAAGCCGTTGGGCGCAGACGAGGATTTGAGCAGTTCCTTGGCCTTGGCGATGTCATACGGGTACAGCGGCACATTCGGGTTGTAGTACTTCAGCACGCCCAGATAGGAGTTGGCCGGATTGCCGAGGCCATCGTAGACGGACTTGATGATCTGTTCCCGCGGCGTGGCATACAGCAGCGCCTTGCGCACGTTGACATCGTTGAACGGCGCCTTCTCTCTGTTGAACACGTTGACCGACCCACCCCACTCCGGCCCGACCAGCATCCTCGCACCCGGCGTCTGCTTCAGGGAGGCGACTTGCTGATAAGCGATGTTCTCCGCGATCGTGGCCGTACCGGAGCGAACCGCGAGGATCCGTGCATTGTCGCTTTCGACCTGGTTGTACACCAATCCGTTCAGATACGGTTGGCCGGCACGCCAATAGTAGGGGTTGCGCACGAGCTTGATCGTCGTGAAGCCAGCGCTCGCACTCTGCAGCATGAACGGGCCGGTACCGACCGGATGCAGACCGAACGCCTTGGCCCCCTCTCTCTGGTAGACGCGCTTGGGGACGATCCCCATTGAGGCGAAGTCCAGAACTTCCAAGAGCGCGGGCTCTGGCTTGCTCAGCTGGAGTCGCACCGTCATCGGACCTGTGAGCTCGATCTTGGTCCACAACTTGGAGTAGGAATAGAAGACATTGGTCGGCGCCTTGGCCTGCTGCAACGAAAAAGCAACATCTTCGCCCGTCAGCGATTCCCCGTTCGAGAAACGAACGCCTGTACGGATATGGAACGTGTAGATCAGGTGATCCGGGCTGATGGTCCACGACGTCGCCAGCGCGGGCTCGAGAACTGGGTGGGAGTTGCTCCCGGGCATCAACTCGACGAGCTGGTCGAAGATCTCGTACAGAGGTTGCGGACCAACCGTGAGCGTAAATGGGTTCAGCGTGTTCGGAGCTTCGGGTCCATCGATGGTTGCCGTTCCGCCGCGCACCGGCGTCCCGCCGGGCGTCCAACCTGTGTAGAAGCTCGACAGCGATGTGCTGCCAGCGCCCTTGCCCGGCGTGGATGAACTGCCACATCCGGCGATGACCATTGCGACCACCGCGGCAATCAACAGGGTGGCGCCTCGTCGGGCTGTGAGTCCCGTGGATTCTCCGAACATATGCCTTCCCTCACCTTCCTTCCCCACCGTTGCATGACCTCGATCCAGAAGCACTCACGTGCCGGATCACCCTTGGTTGCCGGATCGATCCGGCAACTTTTACCACGGTACAACTACCCACTTGCGCTGTCAAGTGCAATCACACATCACCAGACTCCAGACAGCTGGCGGCTCGACGACCTCCTCCAGCCACTGTCACAAGGGCAGGAGGCCGTGCCACTACAGCGCGCAGGCGGCTACCACACGCTGGGTGGCAGCACCAAGGCGCGCGCCGACCCGCGTCCCGGAGCTCCAGCTGGACCGACGCTGGAGCTCCGGGGATAAACGAGATCGAGCTGAAGCAGACGATGACCGGGTTCACCCGACACCCGCAGCCTCAGCTTTCGAGCCATGCGAGCTGCATTGGAACGGCCGTGGAAGACAGCACCCTGTATCCGCGCAGATGGTTGCTCACCAAGTTCAGCGACACGAGATTTACTATGGAGTCGAATATCGCTTCTTTCCAGTACGTCTGATATTGGACTTCTCCAAACAGCTTCTGCCTTTCGGATTCGCTCGCCGATTCAGTTGCCTTTTCGATATCTCTCACGGTCGATGCAGCAACCGGAGGTGCGAAACCTGGTTCGTGGCTGTTGTAATAGAGAGAGACAGGATCCGGGTTGTACAGAACCGAAAAGCCCTGTTCGACCGGAAACACATCGAAGTCAAACTTTTGCTGGCCGAAATTTGCGTACAACGTAGTCGCAGGCTGTGTTTGAATCGCCACATGTATGCCGATTTGCGCCCACGCGCTCTGCAAGATCGACGCCAAGAGTTCCCCTTGTGTGTCCCCGCTGACGACCGCGATCGTCATGCTGAAACCATTTGGCACAGACGATTCCTTCAACAGTTCCTTAGCCTTGGCGATGTCGTACGGGTAATATGGCACCTTTGGATTGTAATACTTCAGTTCACCCCACTGGGAATTTGCCTGTGTCCCGATGCCCTTGTAGATTGACTTGATGATTTCAGCATATGGTGTTGCATACAGCAACGCCCTCCGCACGCTGACCTCGTTGAGCGGTGCCTTGTCTCTATTGAATGCGTTCAGAGAGGCGCCCCACTCCGGGCCAATCAGCATCTTGACTTCCGGAGTGGACCTGAGGGCTTCCGCTTGGGCATACGGAATCGCCTGAGCGACGTCGGCGGCACCCGACCGAACCGCGAGTATGCGGGCGTTGCCGCTTTCAACCTGGTTGAACACCACTCCGTTGAGGTATGGCAGTCCGCCACCACGCCAGTAATGTGGGTTGCGTACCAGAGTGATCTTCGTGAATCCCGCGGTCGCGCTCTGGAATGTGAACGGCCCCGTGCCAACCGGATGCAGTCCGAAATACTTCAGCCCCTCCCGTTCGACCAGCTTCTTGGGGACAATTGAGAAATAAGCCGTGCTCAGCACATCCGGCAGCGCAATCTGTGGCTTGCGCGTTTTCAGCTGCACGGTCGTCGAATTCAGTGCGATTGGCTGCTCCCACAGTTTGGTGAAGCTATATGCCTGCGAAGCAGGCACCTCCGTGTGATCCACCGAATACACCACATCTTCGGCTGTGAGGGGTTCCCCGTTTGAGAACTGCACTCCTTCCCGGAGATGAAAGGTATAGGTCAGGTGATCGGGACTGAGTGACCATGAGCTCACGAGTGCCGGCTCGAGCGTGGTCGAGGTTTCGCTGGCACCCGGCATGGCCTCGAAGAGTGTGTCGTAGATCTGTTGCTCGGGCACCGGGAAGGACGTCGCACCCCACGGCAAGAAGCTGCTTGGAGCTTCCAGCGTGTCGACAGTGAGAGTCCCGCCCCTCTTTGGCGTGCCTCCATGAGGCCAGCCTGTATAGAAACTTGTCGCTGCCTTCGACGCTTCACCGCTGCTGGTCTGCTTCGTGGAGGACGTACCCCCACATCCCGCGGCGATCAGCACCGTCACGGCTGTAATCACTGCCAGCGCTCCACCGCGACCCGCTGCTGCGGATACCACATTTCTTGCCATGCCCACACTCCCTGTTGTCATTCCTGCGCCCCCAGATAGCTGCCGCCAGACGAACGCGCGTCGTACTGAAGCGGCGTCGCCCGCCAGTTTGTCTGCGTCATTGCCGGATCGATCCGGCAATATTTGATCAATGTACGTCATTGCTTTCGAGCTGTCAAGGCAACTGCTTGAGCGCGCCACCGGGCGCAGACTCAAGTAAGCGTCGGCGCTGCCCGTCTTGGAGTCATGAGTCCTCCGATGCCGGCGGCGCTCGCAAGCTCGGCGTCATGCGGCAGGACGTGACAGCGCGCCATATGACCGGGCGCGATCCAGATCGCGGGCGGAGTCTCGCTCAAGCAGATGTCCTCCGCAAAGGCGCACCGATGCCGAAACGGGCAGCCTGGCTGATCCAGCGAAGGCGGAGCGGGCGGAGCGGCGGCGCTGGCCCGATCGCGCATCCGCCGCCCTCCCGGGTGCGCGCGGATCAGCGTCGAGCTGTAGCCGTGGCGTGGCCTTGCGAACACCTCGGAGGTCGGGCCGACCTCCACGAGCCGGCCCCTGTACATGATCGCGACGCGCTCGCAGAGCTGAGCAACGGTCGCGAGCTGGTGGGATACGAAGATCAGCGTGAGCCCGAGCTCTTGCTGTAGCCTGGCGAACAGCCTTATCACCTGCGCCTGCACTGAGACGTCGAGCGCGCTGACGGCCTCATCGGCGACCAGCACCTCCGGCTCTGCTGCCAATGAGCGCGCAATGGCCACACGCTGCCGCTGACCGCCAGAGAGCGCCTGGGGCCGCCGCTCGGCCAGCGCCGAGGTCAGGCCAACCTGGCCCATCAGCTCTTCCAAGCGGGCGCCAGCCTGGTCCTTGGCAATCAGGCGGTGCACCAGCGCCGGTTCGATGATTGCATCGCCAATCCGCAGCGCGGAGTTCAGCGAGCTGTAGGGATCCTGATAGATGAGCTGAATCCGCCGTCTGATGGCAGGAAGATCCCTTCGCGGCGCCTGCAGGATGTCGCGCCCACGAAACTCGATATGTCCCGCATCGGGCTCCACCAAGCGCACCAAGCTGTGAGCCAGCGTCGTCTTGCCGCTGCCCGACTCTCCCACGATCGCGAGCGCTTCGCGAGGCAGGATCGATAGGGACACATCGTCGAGGGCAATGGTTCGGATCCCTGGACGCCTCAGTGCACGATCGCTCGAGGATCTCTTGCTGAACTCCTTGTGCAGGTTCTTGACCTCGAGCACAGGCTCGATCGCCGGGCCTGCCGGATCCGGTGCTCCAGAGTCCCAACCGAGGACAGTCGTGGGCGTAGCGTCGCTCATCGGCCAGGCTCCTCTGCCGCCGGCTGCTCGACTGCGAGCGCCGGCGCCTGCGGTTCCGAGAATGGGCACGCGCACGCGGTCAGCGTCTCGAGCTCCATCTGGACCTCACTGCACTCCGCTCTGGCCTGCGGGCAACGTGGCGCGAAGGGACATCCGGGCTCGAGCGTCGCGAGGTCGGGCGGCTGCCCCACGATCACGGCTGGCAGCGAATGCGCGTCGATCTGTGGCATTGCCGCGATCAGCCCGCGGGTATAGGGATGGCGCGGAGAGCCCGCGATCTCGTTAACGGTTCCGCGCTCCATCACATAGCCGGCATACATCACGGCCACCTCGTCACAGACCTCTTCGATCACACCGAGATCGTGCGTGACGAGAATGATCGCCATCCCTGACTCGTCCTGCAAGCGCAGCAGCAACTGCAGGATCTGCTCCTGCGTGGTGACGTCCAGCGCGGTCGTGGGCTCATCCGCAAGCAGCACACGCGGCCGGCACGCGATCGCCATCGCGATCATCACGCGCTGGCGCATGCCGCCACTCAGTTCGTGCGGATATGAGGCCATCCTGCGCGCCGGCTCCGGTATCCCCACATGGCCCAGCAGCTCGATCGCCTCGGCTCGTGCCGCCTTACGGGAGTGGCCAAGCTTCACCGAAAGCACCTCGCTCACCTGCCTCCCGACCGTCTTGACCGGATTGAGACTCGTAGCAGGGTCTTGAAAGATCATCGAAAGCTTGTCGCCACGCAGCTTCGCCAGCTCCTGCGTCGACCGATAGGTGACTCCTTCGACCTGCACCGAGCCCGCCACGACCCGTCCCGGCGCAGGCACCAACCCGCACAGCGCGCGCAACGTGACGCTCTTCCCACAGCCCGATTCCCCGACGATCCCAAGCGTCCCACCGCGCGACACACTGAAGCGCACATTGCTAGCAGCCCGTACCGTGCCCTCCTCACTGGGAAACTCCACCCGCAGCCCGTTGACCGCCAGCACGGGGTCAGCAATCGGCTCCGCCGCAAGCTCGAGCTCGAGTCTCTCGATCTCGGTCATCCCGTACGTACCCGCAGTCGCTCGGCCAGACCCTCGCCCGTGAGGCTCAGACCGATGCCCACGATTACGATGAAGAGGCCAGGCAACGTGGAGATCCACCACGACGTCAGCAGATAGGACTGGCCGTCGGCGATGATCTCTCCCCACTCCGGCGTGGGTGGCTGGACACCGAGGCCGAGGTAGGAGAGCGCCGCCAGCGTCAGGATGTTGCCGAGCATGTTCGACGGCACATACACCAGATTCGGCCGCATCAGGTGCGGCAGCGCGTGCTTGAACAGGGCGCGCCGGTTGGAGAAGCCAAGCGTTCGCGCCGCCATCATGAACTGCTGCTCACGCAGCACCAGCAACTCGCCGCGGGTGAGCCGCGCGAAGAATGGCACGCTGGCTATCGTGAGGCCGAGATACGCACCGGTGAGGCCGACTCCGAAGATCGTGACGAACCCGACGATCAACACGATGAACGGAAAGGCCAGCAGCGCATCCATCACCCGCATAATGACCGCGTCCATCCAACCACCAAAGAAGCCTGCGATCAGACCGAGCAGCATGCCGATCAGCAAGGGCGCCAAGGTCGTCACCAGGCCGACCTCCAGGTCGAGCCCACTTGCGTAGATCGTGCGCATGAACACGTCGCGACCCAGAGCATCTGTGCCGAATGGATGCGCGAAAGACGGCGCAAGCTGCGAATCGAGAAGGTTGACCGTGTCAGGCGCTCCGAGATGAGCCACTCTCACAACCACTGTCGCCAGAACGACCAGGGCGACGATCGTGACACCAAACCACAGACCAAGCCCCGCCCTTCGCTTCTTCGCCGCGACCTCGGCGACGAGCACGCCACCGAAGTCGATCTCTGGCAGGCTGCCGACAGCTGTGCTCATAGCCGCACCCGTGGATCGACCGCCGCGTAGGCGAGATCAGTCATGAGGTTGATTAGCACGACTCCAAATGCCATCACCACTGCGAGCCCCTGGATCATCGGGAAATCGCGCGCGGAGACCGATGACACCAGCAGCGGTCCGAGGCCGGGGATCGCAAAGACGTTTTCGACCACTATCGTCCAACTCAGCAACGCGCCGACCGTCAACCCGACCAGGGTCACAGTCGAGACCGAAGCATTGCGCAGCACGTGGCGAAACAGCACGCGGCGCTCGGTGAACCCACGCGCGCGGGCTGCCTCGACGAACCCCTTGTCGAGCGTCTGGATCACGCTTGCGCGCAGCGAGCGCAGGAACAGCGGCGCCATCACCAGGCCAAGGGCGAGCGCCGGCAGCGTCAGACTGCGGATCGAGCCGAGGAACCCCGATTCGTAGCCGCCCGTCGGCAGCACGCCGAGCACAAGACCGAAGATCAAGGCCAGCAGCAGGCCAAGCCAGAAGCTGGGCATCACAAAGAACGTCATGCCGACGACGCGGATCGTGTGGTCGATGAGGCTGTCGCGCTTCACCGCCGCGAGTATTCCGAACGGTATCGTGAGAACCAGACTCACCACCAGGCTGTAGAGCATCAGCAGCACCGTGACTCCTGCCTTCGATCGGATCACACCACCGACCGACTGATGGAGCGCAAGCGATTCACCGAAATGGAGTCTCGCGGCGCCGGTCAAGAATGTCCAAAACTGTTCGGTCAGCGGCCGGTCCAAGCCAAGCTGCCGGCGCAGGGCGTCCACCTGCACCGCCGTCGCCCTGGGACCTAGCTGGATACGAGCCGGGTCCCCGGGAACGAGATGGATCAGCAGGAAGGCCGCAACCATGATGCCAAAGAGAACGGGGATCGCCTGCAGCAGACGTATGCCTACGTACTTCAACATCGTGCTATCCGCGCCCCCTGGATCCCTTTGCAGGCATACCTGTCGATCTCTTCTGCACCGTCACGTCTACGTGCCGGCCACTGCCCTTGAGCATCAGTCTCCTTTTGGCTTGTCGCATACTCGAGTCCACCTACGCTCCCACCTAGTAATACATTCATCAAATGTGTCTTGCCAAGGGTGCTGTTCGTGTTCGCTCAGAGGGCCTTGAGCGAACACGAGCATCGCCTTGTGCACAACTATTTACTTGCAGCAGAAAGGCGACTGGAGCGGGTGTCATGCTGTCCCGCTGCAATGACCAGCATCGCCTGCAAAATGAGTTTGGGTTTCTGTAAGGGTTCAGTTATTGCCGTTCATGCAGTCAGCGGCATCGGATGACCGCGTGCATGAGTGGCCAGGGCGTCGGTGATCGTGCAGAGCCTCAAGGAAATCGGCTTCATCGCGGCCAATCCGAGACAGGCGCCCTTCGGGTTGCTCTCCTAATCGATATTCCTCCCTTGCTGCCAGGCATCGCCCGACGACGGATATCAGCCGGAACGCTCCGGCATGTCGTTAGTGTACGCCACCGAATCCGTCGTTGTCAAGATGTGCCTGGGCCGCGACGCGAACGTCCTCATGCAGAGCTCGCCATACGCTCACGGAAAAGGGAGCAAGGCTATAGTCGTTTCGATGGGGACGATCGAGAATCGGTTGGGAGAGGTGGGGACCAACGCGCAGCGTCGCACGACGTCGTCCCGTCTTCCAACGATCTTCGACGTCGCGCGCCTTGCCGGCGTTGGCAAGACGACGGTCTCTGACGCAATCCAGGGTCGCGGCCGGATGACGCCGGAGACCAGAGCGCACGTGCTCGCCGTCGCGGAGGAACTTGGCTACAGAGTGCACGTCGGCGCACGCAATCTGATCAAGCAGCGCACGGAGGTGATCGGCGTTGTCGTCGGCGACCTCTTCGACCCCTTCTGCGCCGAGCTCACCGCCCACCTCGAGCTGCTCGCGGCACAGCGCGGCTTCGGAATGCTACTCACCACAGCAGGCTCCGATCTTGCAGCCGAGGCCAACGCGGTCACGAGCCTCGTGGAGCACCGCGTCGCGGCGATCGTCGTTGTCTCCTTCACCGGCAACCAGAGCGCACTCCACGCCGCCGGCTCGCACATGCCCGTGATCTGCATCGGTTACGAAGGCCCATATGGAGTCTCGATCGGCGTCGACGACCGCCGCGGCGGGAGGCTGGGAACCGAGCACCTGCTCCAGCTCGGCCACCGCCACATTGGCTACGTGAGCAACAGCGGCATGCCGCAGAAGACCGATCGCGACCGCCGCGACTCCTACCGGCGCGTACTGCGGCGCGCAGGCATCTCGCCAGATCCCCAGCTGATCATGCGTTTGCCGGCGCCAGACAAGCAAGAGAGGTTCGCCCGCCTGCGCGAGATGCTGAGCCGGCCCGACCGCCCCACCGCGGTCTTCGCCGTCTCGGACATTACGGCGATCGAGCTGATGTCCTGCGCTGGGGAGCTCGGGCTGCGCGTGCCAGAGGATCTATCGGTCGTCGGCTTCGACGACATCATGGTCGCGAGCATGCCGATGATCGCGCTCACGACCGTCGCCCAACCGATGGCCGAACTTGCCCAACGAGGCATAGACGCCGCAATCGCGCTGATCGAGGACCCGTGTGCCGACGTCGCCGTCCAGCGTGCGGAGCCAAGGCTGGTCGTCCGCGGAACGACCGCGGCCCCGCCCTCGGACCGCGCTCGTAGGCCTGCGGTTTCCGGCTGAGCACAGCGGATCCGCTGCGGCGCAGCGGGGCTTGACAGGAAGCTGCGGCTTGACAGCCTGACCTCTAGTGATTAGACTTCTGATGATGAGTTGTCGTGGGGTGGGTAGGGACGCCCAGGGGGCTGGGCATCAGAATCGCGCGGGCTTGCCGGGCGCAATCATGCGTGCCGTCACGCCGGAACGCCACGCGCCGCATGCGCAGCGTGGGGGTGCCTGATCTTGGGCGGCCGGGTCTATGCCTCGCTGATCGCCAAGCGGCTCGTGGTCGCCGTCGTGCTGCTCGTCTTGGTGTCCTTCGGAGTCTTCTCTCTGATCTACATCGCCCCCGGCAGCGCCATCCGGATTCTGATCGGGCCACGGCCGGTGACTCCCCAGCTGATCCACTACCTGGAAGCTGAGTATCACCTCGACAAGCCGTTCTTCGTCCAATACCTCTACTACGTGAAGGGAGTGCTGAAATTCAATTTCGGCACCTCGATCGCGACATCGCAGCCGGTCAGCGAAATGATCGACAGCGCGGCACCGATCACGCTGTTCCTGGGAATCTTCGCGTTCGTGCTGACGATTATCGCGGGCGTGGGCATCGGGATGATCGCAGCGGTCAAGCAACGCACGACCATCGACCGCAGCATCGTCGGGCTCTCAGTATTCGGGGTGAGCGCTCCCGCATTCGCGACCGGCTTCCTGCTGCTCTACATCTTCTCCGTGAAGCTCGGATGGTTCCCGATCTTCGGCGCAGGCAGCGGGTTCAGCGATCGCTTCTGGCACTTTGTGCTGCCGGCGGTCGCGCTGGCGATCAGCGGCAGCGCTCTGGTCGTGAAGCTGACACGCGCGGGGATGATCAACGCGCTCGACCAGGATTACGTCACCTTCGCGCGCGCGAGAGGACTTACACGGAGAAGGGTGCTATTCGGATACGCGTTGCGCAATGCGCTGGTACCGGTGATCAGCAGCGGCGGCGTGATCCTTGCCTACGTGCTCACGGGCGCGGTGCTGGTCGAAGTCACGTTCAACATCCCCGGCCTGGGCAGCATGCTCGTCTCCGCCGTCGACTCGAAGGATGTCACGGTGATACAGGCCGTCGCGCTGTTGTTCGCCGCGTTGATCATCTTCGTCAACCTCCTCACCGACGTTCTCTACATGGTCGTCGATCCGCGCATCCGGATGGGAAGGCAGGACTCATGAGCGCGATCGATCCGACGCTGCAACTGGATGTGGATCTCGATGGCGCGGCGCGCAGCCGCCGCCGCACACGTCCGTCATTCGTGGTGCTCTTTGCGATGGTGTTCTTCGGGGCGGTGCTGCTGTGTGCGATCTTCGGCTCGCACATCGCGCCGGAGAACCCGCTGCAGCAGAACCTCGGGCTCGCGCTCAGCGGACCGGTGGGCGGTCATCCGCTCGGCACCGACGAACTGGGACGCGACGTGCTCTCGCGCGTGATCGCAGGGGCGCGTCACGCGATCGAGGGTCCGTTCCTGATCGCGATCGGGGTGACGCTGATCGGCACGATGCTCGGCCTGCTCGCCGGCTACCGCGGCGGAAAGATCGACTCGCTGATCATGCGCTGGGTGGATCTGACCTGGTCGCTGCCGGGGCTGCTCGTGGTAATCGTTGTCGCCGGCGTGCTGGGGTCGGGCTACCTGATCGCCGTCGCGATGCTGACGGTGCTGGAAGCACCTGCGGCGACGCGCGTGATCCGAGCCGCCGCGCTGGAGCAGCGACCTCGACCCTACGTCGAGGCCGCAGAGACGCTCGGGCTTTCGCGAAGGCGGGTGATGTTCCGGCACATCGGCCCCAACGTGATGCCGATCATCGTCGCCAACGGCTTTCTCACCTTCGCATTCGCGCTGATCAGCCTTGCGGGGCTGGCGTTCGTGGGCATCGGCTCCGAACCGGCCACGCCGGACTGGGGGCGGATGCTGTTTGCCGCGATCTCCACCTTCTTCCAGAACCCGTGGACGGCGATCGCGCCGGCGCTGGCGATCGCGTTGACAGCGCTGAGCGTCAACCTGCTCGGCGACTGGATATTCGAGCGGCTCTCCGACCGAGGCAGGGCAAGGTGATGGTGGTCGCCACGCAGCCACCGGCGACGGATGAGAAGAAGGAGCGGCCTGCGGGGCTGACCGTCTCCGGCCTGCGCGTCGCCACCAAGGACGGGCGCACGATCGTGCGCGAGATCGACCTCGCGGTCGCCAGAGGCGAGACGATCGGCATCGTCGGCGAGTCCGGCTCCGGCAAGTCGATGACCGCCCGCGCGCTGATCGGGCTGCCGCCGACCGGCATCGAGATCAGCGGAGAGGTGCGATGGGGCAAGCGCAACCTGATCGGTCTGCGCGAGCGCGAGCTGCGACGCCTTCGCGGCCGTGAGGTGGGCCTGGTGATGCAGGACCCGTTCACGACGCTCAACCCGCTGCTGCGCTGCGGCAAGCAGATCACCGAGGGCCTGTGCGATCAGTCCGGACGCCGCCTGCGTGGCCATCGGCGTCAGGCCGAGGCGATACGACGCTTGGCCGAGGTCGGCATCAAGGACCCGGCGGTCGCCGAGAAGTTCCCCTTCCAGCTCTCCGGAGGAATGCGCCAGCGTGTCGGCATCGCCGCGGCGCTCTCGCGCGATCCGGAGATGCTGATCGCAGATGAGCCCTCCACCGCGCTGGACGTAACCACGCAGAAGGAGATCCTCACCCTGCTGAAGTCGCTGCAGGAATCGCGCGGCATGGGGCTGATCCTGATCACCCACGATCTGCGCGTGGCGATGTCCACCTGCGAGCGGATCTACGTGATGTACGCAGGGTCGGTGCTCGAGGTCGCTCCCGCCGAGCATCTCGACGAGGAGCCCAGGCACCCATACACCCTCGGCCTGCTGTGCTCGGACCCGCCGGCAGACCGGCGGCTGGCCAAGCTGCCTGCGATCGACGGCTCCGTGCCCCGTCCTGACGATGTCGCCAAGGAATGCCCGTTTGCCGCACGCTGCCAGTGGGTGCAGCCGCAGTGCCTGGAGGGGAATCCTGCCCTGCAGAGCGTCGACGGCGGGCAGCGGCTCTCGGCCTGCGTGCGAATCCAGGAGATCCGCACAGAGATGCAGGCGGTTCGCGGGCGCGTGCTGCAGGAGCACGTGCCGGTGCCCGCGACCGACGTGATCGCCGACCCGCTGGTCCGCATAGAGGACCTCAGAAAGGTGTTCAAGCACTCCGGCGGCGAAACGTGCGCGCTGGACGGCGTGTCGCTGGAGATCGGCAACTGCGAAAGCGTGGGGCTGGTCGGCGAGTCCGGGTCTGGCAAGACGACGCTCGGTCGCTGCCTGATGGGCCTCGAGCACCCGACCTCGGGAACGATCGATGTCGCTGGGATCGCCGCACAGTCCTGGCGCGCGCTCAGCGCCCAGGATCGCGCGAAGCTGCGCCGCACGGTGCAGATGGTCTTCCAGGACCCCTACTCCTCTCTGAATCCCGTGCGCTCGATCGGCTCGACTCTGCAGGAGGCGATCCTTGCGCGGGACTCGCGCGCACGCAAAGTCTCAGACGAAGTCAAGGAGATCCTCCAGCGCGTGGGGCTGCCCGCCGAATACGCGCCCCGCAAGCCCTCGGCGCTCTCCGGCGGCGAGCGCCAGCGCGTGGCGGTCGCGCGAGCGCTGGCGATGCGCCCGCGGCTGATCGTCTGCGATGAGCCGGTCTCCGCGCTCGACGTCTCCGTCCAGGCGCAGATCCTCAACCTCTTCGGCGCGCTGCGCGAGGACTACGAGATCAGCTACCTGTTCATCACTCACGATCTCGCCGTCGTGCGCCAGGTCGCCGAGCGCCTCTACGTACTGCTCAACGGCAAGGTCGTGGAGTCCGGCGCCAGCGACATCATTCTCGACCGGCCGCAGCACGAGTACACCCGCAAGCTCGTCGCCTCGATCCCGGGCACGGAGATCGTCACCCAGCCTGCCAGCGCGCTCGAGCAGGCAGAGACGGCGCCGGCGATCGTCCCAGAAGCGATCTCCGAGCCCTACGAGAACGCCTAGCAGACGCGCTGCCTGCCTCGTGGCGCCGAGGCGATCCTTGACGTGAGCGCCATCGCTTGACAAGCGTAGACAAGGCCTTGCAAGAATGGTAGGGTGATCTGATCACTAGAGTGGAGTCAGCTCCACTGCGTCGATCTCCTGGAGGTGAGATGCCCGCCCTCGTCACTCCCGAGCTTTACGACCCGCTTTACCACACGCCGCAGGACGATCTCTACGAGATCTACCAGGTGCTGCGCGATGAGCATCCGGTCTACCATTGCGAGCGTCGCGACGTCTGGTGCATCTCGCGCTTCGAGGACGCGCAGGTGGCAGCGCGGGACTGGGAGACGTTCTCCAACGCGAATGGGGTCGACCTGGACCTGCCACCGCAGTTCTTCGGCATTGGCAACTTCCTGGAGCAGGATCCGCCCAATCACGACGCCCTGCGCAAGGTCGTCCGTCCGTTCTTCATCCCCAAGGAGATCGCAAGCCTTGAGCAGCAGGTCGCCGAGCGGGTGCAGGCGCTCGCCGAGCCGCTCGCCGATGGCGGCCGGGTGGACCTGGCGCAGGAGTTCGCCTGGGCGCTGCCAATATGGGTGATCTGCCGCCTGCTGGGCGCGCCCGCGTCCGACAATGAGCTGATCCACAGCTTTGTCCGCACGCTGGAAACTCGCCATGCCGGCGAAGAGGACCCAACGCAGCGGATGCTGCCCACACTGCGCAGCTTCCATGCCTACATCGAGGAATTCGCGGAGCAGAAGCGGAAGGCTCCCGGCTCGGACCTGATGTCTCATCTGGTTGCCGCAGAGGCGCAGGGAGCGCTGCAGCGGGAGGAGATCTTCGGCCTGACCGTTCTCCTCTTCGCGGCTGGCAGCGAGACGACCGCATCGCTGATCGGCAACACGCTCCAGCTGCTGGACCAGAATCCCGATGCTCAGGAGGCGCTGCGATCCCGACCCGAGGAGCTGATCGACGCGGCGATCGAGGAGTCACTGCGGGTGGAAGCCCCAGTGCAGTACCTCGCGCGCCGCACGACCAAGCCGGTGCTCATGCACGGCGTGGAGATCCCACAGGATGCCGACGTGATCCTCATGTTCGGCGCCGCCAATCACGATGAGCGCCACTTCGAGCGCGCAGCGACCTTCGATCTGGATCGCCCGCAGCAGCGGCACCTGGCATTCGGCGAGGGCATCCACTTCTGCGTGGGCGCCCCGCTCGCGCGTCTGGAGGCGCGGCTGGCGATTCCCGCCTTCCTGCGCTCGGTGGCCTCCTACGAGATCGTGCGACCCACGGAACGATTCATCCACCACAACGTTCGCGGTTACGTGCATCTGCCAGCCATGCTCGGATGAAAACGGCGCGAGCCGCATAGGTCCCGCAGATGCTGGGGCCGGCTCTGGCGCTTGGATCGTCCCTGTTCGGCGGCAGCGCCGACTTTCTGGGAGGCACGACCTCGCGCCGGATCGGGACCGCACAGTTCATGCTCTGCGCACAGCTGGGAGGGCTTGTGCTGGCGGGCGGCTGGGTGGCACTCGCGGGCGATCCGGTCCCGCGCGTGGCAGCGCTCGCCGTGGCGGCCGCCGCGGGCGTGAGCCTGGTCGTCGGTATCGGCGCGTTCTTTCAGGCGATGGTGGTGGGAGCGATCAGCATCGCCGCTCCGATCAGTGCGGTCGGCGTAATCGTGCCGATCGCCGCGGGGGTCATCGCCGGCGAGCAGGTGAGCGCTCTGCAGGCGGCGGGAATGCTCGCGGCGTTGGGCGGGATCGTGCTCGTAGCGCGGCGGCCACACAGCGCGGTCCTCGCCCCTGCCAGGTCGAGCATCGCGCTGGCGCTGGTGGCAGCGCTCGGCGGCGGCATATGCCTGTGGCTGATCGCCCTGGCAAGCCGCGACGGCGGTGTCCCCTGGACGCTGTTCTGCGTCCGCGTGACGACGGCCTCCCTGCTGGCTCTGGGCATGTGTCGCCGGCGAATTGGCCTGCGCCGCCTGCTGCAGCCGCCGATCGCACTGCGCTTGCTCGCATTCGTGCTGCTCGGCTTCCTCGGCTTTGCGCTTTATGCCCTGGCCACTCTTCACGGGCAACTTGCGCTGGTGGCAGTGCTGGCGTCTCTGTACCCGGCCGTGACCGTGCTCCTCGCCCGCCATCTGCTCCACGAGCGCCTGCACCGACCGCAGCTCCTGGGCGTGGCCGCGATGCTGCTGGGCGTGGTATTGATCTCCTCGTAGGAATCTCCTCAACGAATGGGGAGTAGCCAGATCATCTCCCTGCTCGCACCCAGATCACGCGCAGTGCTCACCCGATAAACGCCAAGGCCAGAGCCGAGCGAGCCGCTCAACCTTCGCCGCGATCCGGCCGCCCACCCACCACACGCCGGCGCAAGGGCCAGCGGGTGTCGCCGAGCTCGAAGTTGAACAGCAGCGTCTGCAGCAGCTGAGCCAACCTCTTTCGTTCCCGCTCCCCAAAGGGCGCGATCAGGCGATCTTCCTGCTCCACCATGAAGATCATCGCTTCCTCTTGGAGCTTGTGACCCGCCTCGGTGAGCGCGACGCGCACCACGCGACGGTCTTCGCAATCCTGCTCGCGCACGATCAGTCCTGCCCGCTGCAGTCGCTCGAGCAGCTTCGTCAAAGCTCCGGAGGAGAACAGGATCGCGTGGCTGAGCTCGGAGGCGGTGAGCGCGTAGGGCGGCCCGCTGCGTCGCAATGACGAAAGCGCGTCGAACTCGCGGTTGCTGAGCCCATATGCGGAGAGACCGCGCGTGATCTCGTGGTCGAGGTGCTGAGCGGCACGCAGGATGCGCGCTATCACGTCCATCCCGTCAAACGGCAGCTCCGGAGCCTCAGACCGCCATTGCTCGATCATGTGGGCAACATGGTCTGAGTGAGCAGACACAACGGCAAGTCTAACGAAAGATGGATCAAAACATTTCAAGACACCTTTCTGGAAAGCATTTAGACGCGTGAATGTCCTCCTCCGACGTGATGTCATGGCAGTATTATCTATTTAGATAGCTTCTTGACAGACTTGTTGGGAAGCTTTATTCTGCTCCTACGCGGCTGGCGTGCACCGCCTGACCGACAACGACAGCGGGAGGGCACGCGATGGACGATCGCCATGGACATCCTCGATATCGCGGAGCGGTGATCGACGTCCACGTGCACTATTGGTCCAGGACACGGCAACACGCGCTTGCGGTCAATCGCATCGGCGGCCTCTCGTGCGCGATTCAACTCTTCGACAGGTGGCCTCCCAGCCGCTACGGCGAGGAGATCGAGCAATGGAAGGCGCTGGAGCCGGCGCTGATGCGCTGCCACGCGCCAGACCTCTCCAAGATCGGAACACGCGGCTTCGAGCGGGATGTGGTGCAAGAGATGCGCGAGGCGGCCGCTCTTGGATGTGTAGGCGTGAAGGTGTGGAAGGACCTCGGACTGAAGCTGCGCGATGCCGACGGTCTCCGCGTGCCAGTCAACGATCCGCGCCTCGATCCGCTGTGGCACACGATCGCCGATTTGCAGTTGCCGGTCCTGATTCATGTCGGCGATCCCCCAGAGATGTGGGAACCACGCACGCGCGATAATCCTCGTGCCGGCGAGGTCTTTGCAAAGGCAAACGGCTTCCTCGAGGAGTGGTGGTACAGCGACGGAGACTTCCTGCCACTGGGCCAGATTCACGAGGAGTTCGAGCACCTCGTGGCTTCACATCCCAACACGATCTTCGTGGCGGCGCATTTCGGTTGCTTTCTCAGCGTCTCCGAGCTCGATCGCTGGTTGGGCGCCTATCCCAACTTCCACTTCGACACCGCGGCCGCGATCTCCGAGATCGGTCGTGGCGACAGCGAGGCTGCACGCGCGATCTTCCTCAAATGGCCTGAGCGCTGCCTGTTCGGTACAGACCTCGGGCGCATCCCGGGCTTCGAGTTCCCATCGCTCGGCGACAGCCGCTGGGACCTGACGGAGTACTTCGCCCGGCACTGGCGCTTCTTCGAGACGGCGGAGCACGATCTTCCACACCCGATTCCAGAGCAGGTTCCCTGGAATGTGACAGGCATAGATCTGCCCGAAGAGGTATTGCGAGCGCTCTATGCGGACAACGCGATGCGACTCTACCGCCTGCCGCTCGCCCCCAGACAGAAAAAGTTTGTCGGAGTTAGCATACCAAAACCTATCTGCAAAAGTATCCGGTGAACTCCCGCGCCCCATTCGACTAGACTTCCGCCCGCCATGCAGCACACCGCCAGCTCAGATCACGTCGCCCACATGATCGAGCTCTGGCGTGCCGAGACACCGGACGCACCGACCGCGCCGATCGGCGTGATCGCCCGCATCCTGCGCGCGGCCCAGCACCTTGAACACGAGATCACGCGTGGCCTCTCCGCATATGGGCTTGGCAATCGCGAGTTCGACGTGCTCTCCGCCCTGCGTCGCAGCGGGCCGCCCTACACGCTCACGGTCTCCGATCTCAGACGCGAGGTGCTGCTCACCTCCGGCGGGCTGACAAAACTGCTCGAGCGGCTGGAGCAGGCCGGCCTAGTGACGCGCAAGCAGGATCTGGAGGATCGCCGCGTGGTGCGGGTCCTACTCTCAGATGCCGGCCGTGAGCTGCAGCAGGTGGCGATGGACTTCGACCTGCCGCGCGAGGACCGTCTGCTTTCGCCGCTGGACGAGGAGCAGCGGCAGACCCTTGCGGACTTGCTGCAGCTGCTGCTCGCAGGACTCGAACTCGGCGATAACCGCTGGCCGCTGCGGCAACGCCGCTGACCTTCATGGCCACGCTTGCCGCCTCCCCAGTCTCATGGGGCATCGACTTCGCCGACCACCCGGACAACCCACCATGGCACGTGGTGCTCGACGAGATCGCCTCCTCTGGTCTGCGCGAGCTCGAGCTTGGACCTGTGGGCTATATTCCCACCGCCACCGTGGGTCAGGAGCTGGCCGAGCGTGGGCTGCGAGCGCTGGGCACGTGGCTGGTGCTGCCCCTGTCGGCCTCTCGCGCAGAGATCGACGCGATCGACACGGTCCTGCCGACGATCGAGTTGATCCAGGCCAGTGGCGGTAGCCATGTCATCCTGATCGACAGGGCTGGTGGCGAGCGTGGGCAGACCGCCGGCCGTCCCTCCACCGCACGAAGGCTCAATCGGCGGGAGCGTGCGCAGTTTGCAGGCAACGTGCTGCGGATCGCCGAGCTGGCTCGCGACCGCGGCCTGGACGTCACCTTCCATCCACACACCGCGACGTTCGTCGAGTTCGAGGATGAGATCGAGTGGCTGCTGGAGCAGACCGCAGCCGACGGCCTGCGACTCTGCCTCGACACCGCCCACCTCACGTGGGCCGGCATGGACCCCGCCGAGTCGCTGAGACGCTACGCCGAGGTGCTTGGCCACGTCCACCTCAAGGATCTGGATCGCGATCGCGTCGCGATGGCGCAGGCGCAGGCGCTTGGCTTCTGGGAGGCGATCGCAGCAGGCGTGTTCTGCCCGATCGGCGCCGGCTGCGTGAGCTTCCAGAAGGTGGCCGACGCGCTGCGCGACGTGGCTTACCAGGGGGCCGCCACGATCGAGCAGGACCGCGCTCCCCGCGATGCAGGGCCCGCCCTCACGCAACTGCGCACAAGCATCGCGCACTTGCAGGTCGCGTTCGGCGCGCACCTGTCCGTCTGAGGCACCTGGAAGCCAATCTCAGGCAGACTTGCTCTGTCTGAGCCGACAGGGAAGCCGAGCGTATCCACGCGTGTTGCCCGCCTGCGTGCGCTCCGCCACACCGCACAGCTCGAAGAACTCCACCCTGGACAGGAAGCGCAGGAGGGCGATCCTCGCCTCTGGCCGAGCCAACGGCGCCCCAAGGCAGAAGTGAATGCCCTCGCCGAACGCAAGTGTCCGCTTGACCTCGCGTTCGAAGTCGAGCACATCCGGATCGGGAAAGCGCCGCTCGTCGCGATTTGCCGATCCATGCACGAGCACGACCCTCGCGCCTGCCGGGATCTCGGTGCCGTGCAGCATGACCGCACGAGTCGTGGAGCGCGCGAGGTGCTGCACCGGCGATTCGTAGCGCAGGAACTCCTCGACCGCACGCGGCATCAACTCCGGTCGCTGCCGCAGAAGCTCGGCCTTCTCAGGCTCATGAGCAAGAATGTGAAGCGTGTTGGAGACGAGGCTCGCCGTCGTCTCGATGCCGGCGAGGAAGAGCAGGTTGCAGATGCTGATCGCCTCCTCGAAGGAGACCTTTGCGCTGCGATCTGCAGCCGCGATCTCGCTGAGCACGTCGTTTCGCGGCCTGCGCTGCCGGTCGGACATGAGCTCGCCGAAGTACTCCCGCAGTTCGCGCGCGGCGACGCGCGTGCGCTCGGGAACGCGCAGCTCGCCCGATTCGCGGTAGGCGAACTCCTGAGCAAGCATCGAGAGACGTTGACGATCCTCGGCGGGAAAGCCCAGCAGCATCGATATCACGGCGACGGGCAGCTGCCAAGCGAAGTCAGCGGCCAGATCGGCCTCCTCCTGCTCGAGCAGTTCATCCAGCAGCGCCTCGGCCAGCGCCGTCATCTCAGCCTCGCGGCGCAGGATCGCAGCGGGAGCGAAGTGCTTGCGCACCACGTCGCGCAGCTCGTCATGTCTCGGAGGATCGAGGTCGATGATGCTGCCAGGTCCGAGCACGTCGACGAAGTCGTCAAGATCGACGCCGGGAACGGTGGCGAAGGTCTCCCAGTCGCGAGAGGCGGCCTGGACGTCTTCAAAGCGCGTCAACGCCCAGATGCCACGCTCCGCGTTGTGATACACGGGAAACTCGTCCCGCAACACTCGATAGAGCGGATAGGGGTCACGCAGCGATTCGAAGTCGAGCGGGTCATACACCACGTCTGTGATCATCCGTCTTTCTCCTTGACTGTGAGCCGAACGCCGCTCGTGCGCCTGGGGGCGCTGCCCACCTGGGTAGCGCCCAACCTGGGCCACGAGATGTCAATGCCATCAAGCAGTTGATTCACTCCGTTTGAGTCTGCACGGCAGCCGCGCAAATCCAACTGTGTTACCTGCGTGCGTGTGCTCTGGGGCACTGCAGATCTCAAACGACTCCACTCTGGCCAGAAAGCATGATAGCGCGATCCTTGTCTCGGGACGCGCGATCGGTGCCCCCAGGCAGAAGTGAATGCCCTCACCGAACGCAAGCGTCCGCTTCACCTCGCGTTCGAAGTCGAGCACATCCGGATCGGGAAAGCGCCGCTCGTCACGGTTTGCCGATCCGTACACGAGCACGAGACGCGCGCCTGCGGGTATCTCGGTGTCATGCAACGTAACGGCTCGCGTCACCGTTCGCGCGAGATACTGAACTGGCGATTCGTAGCGCAAGAACTCCTCGACAGCTTGCGGCATGAGCTGCGGGCGCTGCCGTAGAAGCTCGGCCTTCTCAGGCTGCTCGGCAAGGATGTGAAGCGCGATGGAGATGAGGCCGGCGGTCGTCTCGATGCCTGCGAGGAAAAGCAGGTTGCAGAGGCTGATCGCCTCCTCGAAGGTGACTCTTGCATGATGATCAGCAGCGGCAATCTCGCTGAGAAGGTCGCCTCGCGGATTGCGCAGACGGTCGGACATCAGATCGGTGAAGTATCCACGTAGCTCACGCCCGGCGGCGCGGGCCGACTCGGGGACGCTCGGCTCACCAGATTCGCGGTAGGCAAGATCCTGAGCAAGCATCGACAGATGCCTACGATCCTCGAACGGCAGGCCCAGCAACATCGATGTGATGGCCACTGGGAACTGCCAAGCGAAATCTACCGCCAGATCAGCAACTTTGTGTTCGAGTACCTCATCGAGAATCGCTTCAGCAAGGGCGATCATCTCAGCCTCGCGGCGCGCAATCGCGCTGGGCGCGAAGTGCTTGCGTACTACGTCCCGTAGCTCGTCATGCCTTGGTGGATCAAGGTCGATGAAGCTGCCGGGTCCCATAACATCGAAAAGGTCGCTGAGCTCAACGCCCGGGACATTGGCAAAGGTCTTCCAATCCCGGGAAGCGGCCTGCACGTCTTCAAAGCGCGTCAGTGCCCAGATATCGCGCTCAGAATTGTGGTATACGGGAAACTCGTCCCGCAACACTCGATAGAGTGGATATGGATCGCGCAGCGACTCGAAGTCGAGCGGGTCGTACACCACGTCTGTGATCATCGGTCTTTCTCCTTGACTCTGAGCTGAACGCCGCTCGTGCGCCCAGAGCGCTGCCGCCCGCTTGGGCAGCGCTCCGATCTGGACGCACGAGCCATCGATGCCATCTCCTCAACGGGCTCTGACTGCAACAGCAGGAGCTAGCGCATTGACGAGCACTGCGCGTTGCGACGATCTGCGGCAGGGCATATCTCAATGCGCAAGCCACATCTGTTCAAACCGCGTATGCGCATTCAGCAGCACCTGATAGCCGTGCAGCGACGTGCTGGCGAGGTTCAACTCCGCAAGGTTGATCATTGGCAGGTAGAAAGGTTCTTCCCAGCTTGCTTCTCTTTGTATTTCTTGCGCGAGCTTTTCCCTCGTTACCCCGGACAGCGTCGTCAGCGCCGTCAACAGATGCGCCTTCAGGCGACTTGACGGCTGCTCGACGGGAAGCGAAGCGCCAATCAGATACGCTTCGTCGGGAAGTATGCTGTTGTAATCTTCATTGACGAACTCTTCCGGTGGGACGATCACCACGTCGTACTTGCCCGCAAAGAGATCGTCGTTGAGCGTCGTCGGGTCGACCGTGTGAACGTCGACGTGCACGCCGATCTTCGCCCACGCGCTCTGCAGGATGGTGGCGATCAATTCGTCGCTTGAGTCACCCGCTGGAGCGAGTATGGTCGTCGAGAAACCGTGCGGCACAGAGGTCGTCTTCAACAGTTCCTTTGCCTTCGCGACGTCATAGGTGTAGCTCGGTACCTTCGCATCCCAGTACTCCATCTCACCGACGATGCTGTTGGCCTGCACTGCGTATCCCTTGTACACGGACTTGATGATGGCGTTCGTCGGCGTGGCGTAGGCGAGCGCCCTGCGAACGTTTGTCTCATTCAACGGGGCCTTGACGTCGTTGATCGGCTCGACCGAGGCACCCCACAGCGGCTGAATCACCATCCGCACGCCTGGAGTGCTGCGCAACGCGCTTACCTGTGAATAGGGGACGCCGATGTCGAGCGTCGCGGTTCCAGAGCGCACCGCGAGGATGCGCGCATTGTCGCTTTCGACCTGGTTGAACACCAGTTCATTCAAGTACGGCTGCCCGCCGCCACGCCAGAAGTCGGGGTTGCGCGAAAGCGCAACCGTGGTGTTGCCGGCATTCGTGCTCTTGAGCGTGAATGGTCCTGTGCCGATCGGATGCTGCGCGAACTGCTGCTCTGACTTATGTCGGAGAACTTTTTCGGGCACGATCCCAAAGCAGGGGACGTTGATCTGTTCTACGAGCGAGGGATCGGGCTTGCCGAGCTGCATCCTCACCGTCATCGGACCGGTCAACGTAATGCTCTTCCACTGCGTGGTCAGGTAGCGACAAATTGAGTTGGAAAGGTTCTTCACGCGCGAGAGTGAGTACACGACATCTTGACCGCTGAGCGGTTCACCGTTGGAGAACCGGACGCCTGGACGGATGTGGAACGTGAACGTCGTCGCGCTTGGCGAGATTTCCCAGGACTTGGCCAGCGCAGGCTGCACCTGCTTGCTGCCGGGCATGAGCTCGACCAGCGTGTCGAAGATCGCAGCCGATGGCCGGTCATCGCCGGGAGTGACCGAGAGCAGCGGGTCCAGCGATGCTGGCGCTTCGGCCGAGTCGACCACCACCGTGCCCCCTCGCACGGGTGTGCCACCGGGTGTGCCGCCGGTGTAGAAGCTTGCCTGTGCCGTGGCGCCACCGCTCCCTGCTTGACCGGGTTTGGAAGATCCACAACCGGCCGTCACAGCCGCGGTCATAGCGGCCACTGCCGCTATGCACACTGTCCTCGTCATGCGTCCACCCCTCACCGTCCGTCCTGAACGGCATTTTTGCTTTTGCATTAATCGCTCCTGTTCCCCATAGCCCGAACCATGTTTCAGATATTTGCCAAGGCCGACGAATGCCCATCGGCGATCGCCGACCTCTCCCAGTGCCTCAACTCTGCGAGACATTCCTCGACCTTCACGAAGGCGCTTGCCATGCTTGCCATCAGCGTCTCGTCCTCGCGAAAATAGTTCCACGGAACCTCGATCGAACGCGCGACCTTCAGCTCGCATGCAGGCAGCTCCACCGTGGTCGGGTCGTATCCCGCTGCCCGCAGCGTCTGCGTCCACATCACTGCCGGCCCATCCCAGTTGGGGCTCAGGCGGGGAGACTTGTGCAGAGACTTCTCGACATAGACCACGGCAGGCACACCCTCGGCCTGCAATGCCTTGAGGTATGTCTCGCGCGAGACGCCGGCCTGCTGCTCGTCGAAATTCAGGCTCAGCATGTGAAAGACGCACTCATCCTCCGCAGGGACCTCCGGTGCGCTGACCGACCGCACGCCCGCGAAATGACGCTTGAAGATATCGACGTTGCGGCGCCGCGCTGCGTTCTGGGCATCGAGCTTCGGCAGGCCCTCGAGAGCCAGCAGCGCACTCACGAGATTCAGACGATAGGTGTATATGAGCGAATCTATGGTGGGCCGCAGCTGCTCCGGGAAGCCCGGGTCACTTGCGCGACCGACCATCTCGCTGCGACCGGCGTGCTGGCAGCTGACGACCGCGTTCCAGTAGACGTCCGCCTCGCGCGTGACCATGTATCCACCTTCGGTGGTCGCAAGCGGCTTGACGCCGTTGATGGAGAAGCCGCTCGCATCCCCGAAGCCCCCCACTCGCACGCCGCGGTGACGCGCTCCGTGCGCCTGACTGCCGTCCTCGATCACCTTCAGGTCGTGGCGAGCGGCAAAGGCCATGATCGCGGTCATGTCCGCGGGCCGGCCAAAGATATGAGTGACAAGGATGGCGCGTGTGCGGGGCGTGAGCGCCCGCTCGAGCGCGGCCGGATCCAGCAGTCCCGTGTCAGGCAGCACATCTGCGAACACCGGCACCGCGTTGTTGTGCAGGATGCAGGACACCGAGACGCCCCACGAGTAGGGCGAGGTGATGATCTCCTCTCCACCCGTCAATTCGAGCCCTATCAGTGCCGACTGCAGCGCTCCCTGGCCAGAGCTTGCGGTGAGCACATGCCCGACTCCATGGAAGGCTGCAAGCTGCTCCTCCAGCTCGCCAATCAGCGGATGTGCCTTGCTGAGACCCTGAATCGGGCCACGGTCGAGCGTCTCCCTGATGCGATCGAAGACCGCCGGGCTGAGCTCTGGATACTTGGGCGCGCTCAGCGTATGAGCCGGAGCTCCACCCAGTGCTGCAAGCTTGCTTGACATCGCTTTCACTCCAGTGACGATTGGCCTGTTGGGCGACTGGCGATCGCCATCCCGCCCCTGCTTTTCATGCAGAGCCGATGCTCGGTCGACGTGGCGACGCACTCAGACAAGCAGCTGCCCTCCGTCGATCACGATCGTCTGCCCTGTGATGTAGGAGGCCTCCTCGGAGGCCAGAAAGGCGATCACCGACGCCACCTCCTCGGCCCGGCCAAGCCGCCCGGCCGGAATGTGATCGCAGATCAGCTCCTGCAAGAGGTCCTCGCTTGCCCGCCCTTGGCGCTCAGCCACACGCGCGCGCCCCTCACGGTTCATCCTGGTATCGATCTCGCCGGGCGCCACCGCGTTGACGCAGATGGACCGCGGGGCATACTCAATTGCCAGTGCCTGCACCAGACCTGAGATCGCGGCCTTGCTGGCACTGTAAGCAGCCGTCCCCGGCTCACCGCGCACACCCGCCGCCGAGGAGTTGGCGATCAGGCGCCCGCCTTTGCCTTCCTTGCCCATGTGGGGCAGCGCTGCCTGCCAGGTGCGCATCACGCCGAGCAGGTTGACGTCGATCAGACGACCCCACTCCACCGGATCCGTGCTCTCAAAGTCTTCGACCAGGCCAACTCCGGCATTGGCGACGCATATGTCGATCCCGCCGGCGCTCCCCGCCTGCGCGATCGCGTCGGCCAGCTCGTCCGTCGCGCTCACGTCGCAACTGAGCACATGTGCCTGTGGATGCAAGCTCTCGGCCGGCTTTGACCTGGCCAGCACGAACACATCCGCACCGGCGGCGGCAAAGAGGTTCGCGCTCGCCAGTCCGATACCGCGGCTCGCTCCGGTCACTACCGCTGTACGCCCTGAGAACGACCAGCTGAGGTTGCTCACGCGCCAGCTCCCAGCATCGCCTGCACCGTGACAGCACGCCCTGTGCGCATGGACTCGGTTGCCGCTTCGGCGAGCGCATAGGAGGCAAGCGCGTCGCGCCCCGAAACCTCAGGAGGCGTGTCGGTGAGAATCGCATTGGCGAAATGCTCGAGCTCGCCGATGAAGCCGGCGGAAAAGCGCTTGCGGAAATCGACCGGATAGGCGACGCGCTGCTGACCCTCAGCCAGCGCGATCACGTCGTTGGCACGCGCTCCATATCCGATCTTGATCGCGCCTTCCTGGCCCAACACCTCGGTGTAGCAGTCGTACCCGTAGCTGGAGAGCATCGTCCCGTCGAGCGATCCCAGCGCTCCGTTGGCGAACCTCACTTGCACGCAGAGCACCTGGGCATCGCCGATCTCGCGCAGCTCAGGCTGTGTGGGCGTGGCTCCCCAGGCGCTCACCTCCACGATCTCCCCCACCATCCAGCGCGCCACGTCAAACTCGTGGACCATCACATCCTGGAAGAAATTTCCCACCTGGTCTATGTATGAGAGATCGGTGTAATGGATCTTCTCGCGCTGCCCTGCTCTGAAGAAGTAGACCTCGCCGATCTCTCCGGCTCTGATCGCCTCGTGCGCCGCGCGCCAGTCCGGGTCGAACCTGCGAACGAAGCCGGCCTGCAGGTGGATGCCGCACCGCTCGGCAACCTCGACCGCATTGATGCTTGCCTGCATGTCGAGTCCAAGGGGCTTCTCGCAGAACACGTGCTTGCCAGCCTGCGCCGCCTGTTCGATCATCGCCGGATGCAGGGGCGTGGGCGTGGCCAGCACCACGCCGTCGATCGTCTCATCGGCAAGCAGCGCCGCGTAGTCCGTCCGCGGCGCGCCAAGGCGCTCGCTGAACTCAGTGGCGATGGCGTCGTTGGCATCCACAAGCGCAGCAAGCTCCGCGTTGGCCAGGCAGCGGGCCACCGTTTCGGAATGGCGTCGGCCCGCCACCCCAAGTCCCACTACGCCGAGCCTCGCTCGCCTTGCACTCATACAGCCACCATTCCTTTCAATCGATGCTGGAACATGCGTTCAAATTGGCGCCTTGCCGTTGCGTCGCGGGGCCGCCAGAGCGCCGATGCCGGCGCTGCTGGCAAGCTCGGCGTCGTGCGGCAGCACATGGCAGCTCGCCATGTGACCGGGTGCGATCAGGACCGCAGGCGGCGTCTCGCGCTCGCAGATATCCCTCACAAAGGCGCAGCGGTGTCTGAAGGGACAGCCCGGAAGATCCAGCGAGGGCGGCGTGGTCGGCGGGGCAGCCCCGGCGCGGTCGCGGAGCCGGCGACCACCAGGGTGAGCGCCGATCAATGCCGAGGTGTAGCCGTGACGCGGCCGGGCGAAGACCTCGCCGGTCGGCCCGAGCTCCACAAGCCGACCTCGGTACATGATCGCCACGCGCTCGCAGAGCTGCGCCACGGTCGCAAGCTGGTGAGAGACGAAGATCAGCGTCAGCCCAAGCTCTGCGCGCAGCCGCGCGAACAGCCTGATCACCTGTGCCTGGACCGAGACGTCGAGTGCGCTGACGGCCTCATCGGCTATCAGGATCTCCGGCTGCGCCGCGAGCGAACGCGCGATCGCCACTCGTTGGCGCTGCCCGCCCGAGAGCGCCTGCGGCCTGCGCTGCGCCAGCGCGGCGGTCAGACCGACCTGGTCCATCAGCTCCGCCAGGCGCGTACCGGCCTGCTCCTTGTCGATCAACCGGTGAACGAGCGCCGGTTCGATGATCGCATCGCCGATCTTCAGCGCGGAGTTCAGCGAGCTGTAGGGATCCTGGTATATGAGCTGGATCCGCCGCCTGATCGACGGCAGCTCCCCACGTCGGGCTCGCAATATGTCGCGCCCGTCGAACAGGATGCGGCCAGCATCCGGCTGTACCAGCCGCACGAGACTGTGAGCGAGAGTGGTCTTGCCGCTGCCGGACTCGCCGACGATCGCAAGGGTTTCGCCGGCGAGCACAGAGAGCGAGACGTCATCGAGAGCAAGAGTGCGGACTCCTTGCCGTCTCAGCGCCCAGTCGCCCAGTGATCTGCGGCTGAACTCCTTGCGCAGCCCTTCGATCTCGAGCACCGGCTCTGCTTCAGCGGCGTGCAGGTCTGCGGCGCTGCTCATGCCCAGCGGGATGGCGGGTGTCGCCTCGCTCATAGCCCAGACCCCTCAGACGCGGGTTCCTGCCCCGGAAGCCCCGCCACAAGCGACTTCGAGAAGGGGCAGGCGCATGTGGTCAGGGTTTCCCGCTCCATCTCGACCTCGACGCACTCGGCGCGGGCCTCAGGGCAACGAGGCGCGAAGGGACATCCTGGTGGCAGCTCTGCCAGATCAGGGGGCTGCCCGACTATCACGGCCGGCAGCGAGCGAGCGTCGATCTGCGGCATCGCGGCGATCAGGCCGCGTGTATAGGGGTGTCGCGGCGAGCCGGCGATCTCCTGCACCTTGCCGCGCTCGAGCACATAACCGGCGTACATCACGACCACCTCGTCGCAGACCTCTTCGATCACGCCGAGATCGTGTGTGACGAGAATGATCGCCATCCCCGACTCGTCCTGCAGACGCAGCAACAGCTGCAGGATCTGCTCCTGCGTGGTGACGTCCAGCGCAGTGGTGGGCTCATCTGCAAGCAGCACACGCGGCCTGCAGGCGATCGCCATCGCGATCATCACACGCTGGCGCATGCCGCCGCTGAGCTCATGGGGATGGGAGGCCATCCTGCGCGCCGGCTCGGGGATCCCCACGTGGCCAAGCAGTTCGATCGCTTCGGCGCGCGCCGCCTTACGCGAGTGCCCAAGCTTCACGGAGAGCACCTCACTCACCTGCGCGCCGATCGTCTTGACCGGGTTCAGGCTGCTCGCCGGATCCTGGAAGATCATCGACAGCTTGTCGCCCCGCAGGCTCGCGAGCTCCCGCTGCGAACGGTAGGTCACGCCTTCGACCTGCACAGTGCCAGCCATGATCCGCCCGGGCTCGGGCACAAGCCCACAGAGCGCACGCAACGTGACGCTCTTGCCGCAGCCGGATTCGCCCACGATCCCAAGCGTTCCGCCGCGCGGCACGCTGAAGCACACATTGCTCGCGGCACGCACCGTGTCAACCTCGCTGGGGAACTCAACGTACAGCCCATCCACGGCCAGCACGGGATCGGCGGGGGACGCGGATGAGTCGATTCGAAGCACGTCCATGGCGCTCATCCTGTGCGCACCCTCAGTCTCTCGGCCAGGCCCTCGCCGGTGAGGCTGAGGCCTACGCCCACGATCACGATGAACAGGCCAGGCAGCGTGGAGATCCACCATGAGGTGAGCAGGTAGGACTGGCCATCGGCGATGATCGCGCCCCACTCCGGCGTCGGCGGCTGCACGCCGAGCCCGAGATAGGAGAGTGCCGCCAGCGTGAGGATGTTGCCCAGCATGTTCGAGGGCACGTACACGAGGTTTGGCCGCACCAGATGTGGCAGCGCGTGCTTGAAGAGCGCGCGCCGGCTGGAGAAGCCAAGCGTGCGCGCGGCCATCATGAACTGCTGCTCGCGCAGCACCAACAGCTCTCCACGAGTCAGCCTTGCGAAGAAGGGGATGCTCGCGATCGTGAGGCCGAGGTAGGCACCGGTGAGTCCCGCGCCGAAGATGGTCACGAAGCCGATGATCAGCACGATGAACGGAAACGCGAGCAGCGCATCGATTACGCGCATGATGATCGCGTCGACCCAACCGCCGAAGAAGCCCGCGATCAGGCCTACCAGCATGCCTATCGCCAGCGGTGCGATCGTGGTCACGAAGCCAACCTCGAGATCCAAACCGGTGGCATAGATCGTGCGCAGAAAGACGTCCCGCCCCAAGGCATCGGTGCCAAACGGATGCGCCAGCGACGGCGCCAGCTGTGAGCTCAGCAGGTTCACGGCATTTGGGTTGCCTATGCCGGCAACGCGCACTGTCACCGTTGAGAGAACCGCAAGCGCGACTATCGTCACGCCTATCCACATGCCAATGCCGGCGGTCCGCCGCTTGACGCGGCCTGCGCCAACCGCAAGCGGAGCACCCAACTCGACCTCCGGAAAAGCGGCTGCCGCGCTCATAGCCGCACCCGTGGGTCGATCGCCGCGTAGGCGAGATCCGTGAGCAGATTTATGACCACCACGCCGACCGCGAGCACTACCGCAAGCCCCTGGATCAACGGGTAGTCGCGAGCGGAGACCGCGGCCACGAGCAGCGAGCCCAGGCCTGGCAGCGCGAACACGTTTTCCACCACGAGCGTCCAGCTCAACAATGCTCCGACGGTCAGCCCCACAAGCGTCACCGTCGAGATCGACGCGTTTCGCAGCACATGGCCAAACAGCACACGCCGCTGCGAAAAGCCACGCGCGCGTGCAGCCTCCACGAACCCCTTGTCGAGCATCTGGATCACCCCTGCTCGCAGCGAACGCAGGAACAGCGGAGCCATCACCAGGCCCAGCGCCAGCGCCGGCAGCGTGAGACTCCGGATCTCACCGCCCAACCCCGATTCATAGCCGCCCGTCGGAAGCACCCCGAGCACCAGCCCAAAGACCAGCGCGAGCAGCAGGCCGAGCCAGAAGCTCGGCATCACGAAGAAGACCATGCCCACGACCCGGATCACGTGATCCACCGGACGATCGCGCTTCACCGCCGCAAGGATGCCCAAGGGAACCGTGAGCACCAGACTGATCAGGAGGCTATAGAGCATCAACATAGCCGTGAGACCGGCCTTCGACCGGATCACAGTCCCTACCGACTGATGCAACGAGAGCGATTCGCCAAAGCTCAGGTGCACTGCTCCAGTCACGAACGTCCAGAACTGGTCGATGAGGGGTCTCTCCAAGCCCAACTGCCGGCTCAGCGCTTCCACCTGCGATTGTGGAGCGTGACTGCCTAGTTGGATGCGCGCAGGATCTCCTGGAACCAGATGGATCAAGAGGAAGCTCGCAAGCATGATGAAGAACAGCACAGGTATCGCTTGCAGCACCCTTATGCCAACGTACTTCAGCATCGCGCTATTTGCTTTCTCCGCGTCATATCATTTTTGTTGATTTGGCTCATATTCAGCGTGCTTCCCTGAGCTCAGTGCGCGAGCCACGCTTCTCTCATGTGGAAATAACAGTTCGGCGGATACGTGAACCCACGCAGCGCGTTGTTGACGAGGTTGATCTGTGGCACAAATGCGATCGGCAGGAAACGCGCTTCTTCCCATATGAGCAGACGTTGAGCTTCCGGCCACAGCTTGGCCCTGCGTGCGGTGTCAAGCGTCGCGGTCGCTTCTTCGACGATCTTCCTGCCCCGCGGCGAGTTGACATTGAAGTAGGGCGGGGCTTTGGGACCTGCGAACTCTTCATACGTTATGTCCGGTTCGTATTGTTCTGATATCAAGAATTCAGGTGTCCAGAGCAGCATGCCGAAGCGATCCTTCAACTGTTCGGCCTGGAAGCTCGTGGGCGGAAGCGACTTGATGTTCAGATGCACGCCGATCTGTGCCCACGAGCTCTGCAGGACCGAGGCGATCAGTGAAGAGTTGGGGTCCCCGCTGTAGATCATCAACGATGTGCTGAAGCCATGCGGCACAGGCGATTCCTTCAGCAGCTGCCTCGCCTTCGCAAGGTTGTATGGGAATGCCGGAACACTCTTGTCGTAGTACGTGAACAGATTGTTGGTGACGTTGTTGGCAGGGATGCCCAGGCCCTTGAAGACGGACTTGATGATTGCTTCACGCGGCGTGGCGTAGTTGAGCGCCTTGCGGACATTCTCATTCGTAAAGGGCGCAATCAGGTCGTTGAAGTCGGCCAGCGACTCACTCAATATCGGCTCGATCAGCAGCCTGCCGGTTGACGATTTCTGCAGCGACGCAGCCTGCGAGAACGGCACGCTCAGATCTATCGTGGCCGTTCCCGACTGCACCGCGAGAACACGTGCGTTGGCTTCGACCACCTCGTTCCACACCAGTTCGTTGAGGTACGGTTGACCACTGCGCCAATAGTGCGGGTTGCGCACCATCACCATGTTAGTGAAGCCCGGCGCAGCGCTCTTGAGGACGTATGGCCCTGTGCCGACCGGGTGCAACGCAAATACCTTCTCGCCCTCACGCTGGAGCACTTTCTTGGGAACGATGCCTGTCTGCGCCAGCGCGAGATCGACCAGGAAGTGCGAGGTGACGCGCTTCAGCTGGATCTGGACCGTCATCGGCTCAGGGACTGTGATCTTCTTGATCTCCGGCGCAATGAACGAGCCATAACCGGCGATCGGCAGGTTCTGGCGTTCAATCGAATAGACGACGTCTTCCGCGCTCAGCGGTTCCCCGTTGGAGAACTTGACCCCTTCGCGAATGTGGAACGTATATGTGAGACTATCGGGACTGATGGTCCAGGAGGTCGCCAGGGCGGGGTGCACCGTCCTGCTGTTTGGGATGGTTTCGAGCAGGCCTTCAGAGATCTGCAATGAGGCCTCTGCTGTGATGGTCGTCGGAACCGCCACAGGATCCAGCGTGCTTGGGGCTTCGGCCATGTCGATCACGGCTCGGCCGCCCTGCACGGGCGTGCCCCCGGGCGCCCCGCCTGTATAGAAGCCCGCGGTCGCGCCGGTGCCCGTCTTTTGCACCGTGCTGGAGCTACCGCATCCAGCACAGAGCACCACAATCGCGACGATCAGAGTCGCCGCTGCGGCCCTCAGTCGTCGTACGCCCACCTCATCCCCTAGCACTTTTGATCTCCTTTTTTCCCTTACTGGAAATCGATCTTACTCTCAATCTAGTTATCTAATCACTAAATGCCTCGACTGTCAAGGCCGTGCATGAGGCGGCAGCGCGACGCTTGGCCATGGGCAATTGGCACGTCGCAGCGGAGTGGGCGTCTTGCCAGACGCGATCGCAAGCGGCCTCTGTGCGGCGTGTGCCGGCAGGGGCTCATGTGGCTCGCCCTGGCCAGCAGGCCGACGAAGTCGCTGCAGCGTCCCGCTCAGCTCAGCGGCGGATCGCCCAGCAACGACCGGTCGGAGTGCGAGCCTCTGCTCTAGAGGTGTGAGGTCAGGCTTCGCACGGCATTTCGCCGAGCAGCGGCAGGCGCAGCACAGAGGTTCCAGCCGCGCCCACGAGCAGAGACTGCTTGGCGACCTGGACGCTGGGCGGCGGCCCAGTGGCAAGATCGTGTCCCGTGTTGGGGTTCGGGTAGATGTCCGGGTAACAGCTCGATGTGACCTGCAGGCGCAGGCGCTCGCCGGGCGCGAGCACGAAATGGACCGGTCCAAGCTCGATCTCGCAACGCCGATATGGGGCATGGCTGGCGGCACTCGGCAGATCGGCGAGATGGCCGCTCCAGATCCCATGCACCAGCGGCAACGAGCGACCGTCATCCTTGACGACGGTGAGGCGCGCGATGAAATCGCTCGCCGGCGCGGAGGAGGCCAGGAGCAGGCTCGCAACTGGCGACCCCGCGATCTCCAGCTCCGCTTCGAAACCACCCGACGTGAACGTCAGCACGTCTTCGCGCGACTCGACCCTCGCCTGCTCGATCGGGCCCGCCAGCTCCCAGACGGAGACCGCCCCACCCATGGTGGGCACGGGATTGCGTGGGTCGTAGGTGTAGTCGACCGTGCGCTTTTCGCCAGCCGCTACCAGATTCAGCTGCCCATCAGCCTGCTCGCTGACCCCAAGCGGCATCTCCACCGTGCTCACGCCATGCGGTGGCCAGGTCACGTCCTCGTGCCAACGGTTGCGGCCCAGCACGAAGCTCATCACGGGCGCAACCTGATCCGCCGCCGGCATTCCAAGCAGCCCGCAGAAGAACTCCAGCTGCCTTTCGAAAGCCATGATTGGCGGCGGCACCTTGCTGCCGAGCAGGCCGAGATCGGCATAGGGAGCGGCACGCATGTGATCCCACGGACCGAGTGTGAGCATCTGCGGGGCGCTCGGATCCCCGGCGGCATTCCAAGCGGCATAGGCCTCGACTGTGGCCTGGAGGCAGAGGTCGTAGTAGCCGGTGGTGTGCATCGCAGGCAACGGCCTCTGTGGTGGGCCCACGACCTCCGTCCAGTATTGGTCAGAGGGCGGCAGAACCCACCGGAGCAATGACCCTGCGAAGACCGACATCGCGCTGCCGTGCTCGAAGAAGGCATTGAAACGCTCCAGCGGGGACGCCTCGAAGAGATTCTCTATTTCGCTCCGCACAGCGGCATCCGGGTGCTCTGCTAGCGCATCGGCCAGCAGCAGCTCCGCCCAGCCGGTGAGCAGCCAAAGCCGGAGAGCACCGCCAGCGCGAAGCACCAGATCGGCGCGGCCGCTCGCGGTGGGTGCAACGGCGCACAGCCCCTCGGGCCGCGCCCGTGCGCCCGGGTATTGCACGAGGCCGTTGTAAGAGGCGCCCACGGTCGCCACCCGCCCGTCGCTCCATGGCTGCTTGCGGATCCACGCAACCGTGTCAGCGCAATCCACGTCATCCGACATGAACGGCGCGAAGTCGCCGCCGGAATCGTTGCGGCCCCGCAGGTCCTGAATCATCACGGCAAACCCGCGCCGCACCGCAAGCAGTGGGTCGACCTCGACCTCGCCCAGCAGGTCCGGCAGATTGCGGCGGCCATAAGGGGTCCGCAGCAGCAGCGTCGGCACACGCCCGCTCGGCGGGCGGTACACGTCCGCCACCAGCAGCACGCCATCCCGGGTCGGCGTCGCCACCTGCTCGATGTGCGCAAGCCCGACGGCGCCGGTCAATCCTTGCCGAGACATGAGATTGGATCATATCTTTACTGCAATTCAAGACGGTGCGTGGAACGTATCGCTCACGGAGCAACACACCTCAGTCCGGGGACCGTCTGGAAGGCTGGATCAGTGCTCGCGATGGAGCCACATCCCGCCACGAGTGCGTGTGCTGCGTGAAAGGCATCGCGCGGGCCGAGGCCGGGCTTTGCCATCAGCGCTTGTGCTCGTGTGACGACGGCAAGGTCGGTTGGGCACAACTCGAGAACGAGCGAGTCGACAGCCTGCCACGTAGTTGTAAGCCGCTGCCGCACTGCTCGCATCGTCTTCTGCGGGCGTGCCCGATACTCACTCAGCGGATCTGCGATGCCATCCTCGCGCAGCCATGCAAGGATGAGTCTGTAAGCAAGCTCGTCCAGGACGAGTGCGCTGATTACTGCCCCGTCCGTGCTCGCCTGAGCCAAGACAGTGTTACGCCAGTCCTCGACGGGAGCAGGGGCGGCGTTCGCCTTGGACCTCAGATGCACGTACAGGAAGTTCGTGTCTAGGTAGCAGCGGCTCACTGTGACCGCGTTGCCCGCTCCAGGGCGGCATTTAGGGTCTCAGGTTGACTGCCGGCGAGGACTTCGTCCAGCTCGCCAGGTTGGGCTTGACCGGCGACACCCGCCGCACTCAGCCATGCCTCGTGGGGATCGGGCTCAGTTGCCCAGAGTGCGCCTGGCGTGACCTCCAGTGTCGAAGACAGGCGCGCGATCGTATCGAGGTCCACGCGTGTGGCCCGCCCGGCGATGATGTTGCGCACGGTCTTCTCATCGAGGCCAGCAGCATCGGCTAGCCGTCGCACACTCCATCCCCGTTGTTCGGCCAGCTGCCCGACTCTCCATGCGATTGTAGTCATAGGACAATCATACCATTGCAGGAGGATATTCCCGTCCGATGGCGAACGAGCGGGTCGGCCGCGGTCGCAAATGTGCGGCTCATCGCGTTGTGGATCCCAAGCATGATCCCGATCCGGATCGGATTGTGTGTCGCACGCGCAATCGCTTCGTGCCAGCGCATGTCGATCCCCCGATCACGCGCCAGTCGGGCTGCTCGGCGCCGCTCGCCGCAGCCACCTCCTCGACGAGTTCGCGAAAGACGACGCGATCCTCCGCGGTCGCCTGCCGCACCGCCCAGCGGGCGTTGTCGCTCTCGAAGGCGATTCGGAACTCGGCAAGGTCCTTTGCGGTCGCACCTCGGAACGCCATCAGCGTCGCCAGCGAATCGCCGAGCAGACGCTAGTCTGGCTCGCTCGCAAACGCTCCGCCCGTCGCGCCGAGGCGGATCTCGACCACTCCAAGCGCCTCCAGCGAGCGCAGCGCCTCGCGCAGCGTCGCGCGGCTGACCCCAAAGCTCTCAGCGAGCGCACGCTCGCTTGGCAGGCGCTCCCCGGGCCGCAGACGGCCTTCGGCCACTGCGTCGCGCACCTGGGCGATTATGTCCTCGAAGGAGCGAACGCGCTGGGCCGCTGTGAACACTGTCGCATCCGGCTTGGCCATCTCATGCTGAACCCTAGCGTCACCGCCAGCGCCTCCGCCGAAGGGCTCGCTGTGGATCGGGGCCGTCAGCGGGCCGCCGAGCTCAGGCAAGTCACCGGCAGATCGTTGATACTTCAAGGTGGGCTTGGACGAGCTCAGGCGCGACGGTGGCCCAAGCCGCCCGCCGCGCCTGCCGCTCACAGAGCCTGAGCGCGAGGAGGTGCGCGCCGCAGTCGCGCTGACTGCCGATCACGTGGGCGACTGAGCTCAGGCTGGCTCCACTGGGTCGATTGTGACGGCAAGCCGTTCCGCATGAGAGCGGCTTGCCGCCTGGGCCACACGGAATGCCGCCACCGCCTCCTCACCGCCGACCTTCGGAGCGCGCCGGGCGCGGACCGCGGAGGCGAAGTCGGCGAGCTCGTTCACGTAGGCGCTGGCGAAACGTAGTCGGAAATCCTCCACACAGTCGCCCTGCAGGTATCCGCTTGAGAGCCGCTGCACGTTCGTGAGCCGGTTCGAGCTGATACGCAGCGTGGCGTTTGCGCCGAGAAGCTCGATTCCGGCCTCGTATCCATAGCCGGCCGCCCGGCTGCCGTCCACCACGCCGATCGCGCCGCTGGCGAAGCGCAACGTCACGATCGCGTTGTCCACGTCGCCTGCCGCCCCGAAGATCGGTGACCCGATGGACGTCCCGCATACGCAGACCTCGACGATCTCACCCATCATCCAACGAGCACAGTCGAAATCGTGGATCAGTGCATCCATGAAGAAGTCTCCGTCAGTGGCCAGGTAGCGCGTGCTGCTGGGCGGATGGACATCTCTCTGTGTGCTGCGAAAGAAGTGCGCCATGCCGAGCTCGCCTGCCCTCAACCGCTGCGCAGCAGCCAGATAGTCGGGGTCGAAGCGACGATGGAAGCCGACCTGCAGGCAGACGCCTGCACGCCGGGCCGCCTCGATCGCCCCCAAGCTCGATGCTAGATCCAGCGAGAGCGGCTTCTCGGTGAAGACGTGCTTTCCCGCCGCTGCCGCCTGCTCGATCATCTGCGCGTGCATGCTGGTCGGGGTGACTATCACGACCCCTACAGCGCGCTCATCTTCGAGCACCGAGGCATAGTCGGTGCTCCAGGCGACGCCCAACTCTCCGCCAAGGTCGCTGGCCAGCGACTCATCCACGTCCATCACCCGCACCAGCTCGGCACCGGGCACGCGCGTGGCGAGGTTCTCTGCGTGAAAGCGGCCGAGGTGGCCGAGGCCGACGACGGCCAGCGGTATGCGTGTTGTGATGCTCATGTGCTGTCGACCTCAGGCCTCAGGATGAACAGATCAATGCGGTTCATGTGAATCTCCTTCTCGTGTGCCAAATACATTCATGGTCAGCCAAGCCTTCGTAGCAGTGCCCGCGTGAAAGCCGAGTGCCTCACTGTTTCCGCTCAGACACGGGCATATGAGGCAGATCCGCCGCGACCGATCAAACACATCGCCGACGCCTGAACACGCAGGGAAGTCGCTCGAAGCCGTACGCGGTGCTGGTATGCGAGCGCTCCGGAGCACCGCAGAGCTCAAAGGACTCCACTCTGGCCAGAAAGTGTGCGAGCGCGATCCGGGCCTCGGGGCGTGCGAGCGGTGCTCCCAGGCAGAAATGGATGCCCTCACCGAACGCAAGCGTCCGCTTCGTTTCGCGTTCGAAGTCGAGCACATCGGGATTGGGGAACCGCCGCTCATCGCGATTGGCGGCCCCGTGTACGAGCACTACTCTGGCTTCCGCAGGGATCTCGGTGTCATGCAGACTCACCGCGCGTGTCGTTGTGCGCGCGAGATGCTGCACCGGGGTCTCATAGCGCAGGAGCTCCTCGATCGCCCGCGGCATCAGATCTGGGCGCTGCCGCAACAGCTCGGCCTTCTCTGACTCCCGAGCGAGGATGTGCAGCGAGTTGGAGATCAGGCTCGCAGTCGTCTCGATGCCTGCGAGGAAGAGCAGGTTGCAGATGCTGATCGCCTCCTCAAATGACACCCTCTCGCTGTGGCTAGCCGCCGCGATCTCGCTCAGCACGTCGTCTCGCGGCTCTTGCAGCCGATCGGAGATCAGCTCTGTGAAATACCCGCGCAGCTCGCGCCCCGCGTCACGCGCGCGCTCGGGCACATGCACCTCACCCGACTCGCGGTGGGCGAACTCCTGGGCGAGCATCGACAGATGTTGCCGATCCTCCGCGGGAAAGCCCAACAACATCGATATCACGGCGACAGGCAGCTGCCAAGCAAAGTCAGCCGCCAGATCGGCCGTCTCTTGCCCGAGCACCTCGTCCAGCAAAGCGTTCGCAAGACCTGTCATCTCGGCCTCGTGACGGAGAATCACGTTGGGAGCGAAGTGCCTGCGCACCACGTCGCGTAGCTCATCGTGCCTCGGAGGATCCAGATCTATGAAGCTGCCAGGTCCAATCACATCGACAAAATCATCGAGATCCACACCAGGCACATTGGCAAACGTCTCCCAGTCACGCGAAGCGGACTGCACATCTTCAAAGCGGGTCAGCGCCCAGATACCGCGCACGGGATTGTGATAAACAGGAAACTCATTTCGCAGCACGCGATAGAGCGGATACGGATCGCGCAGTGACTCGAAATCGAGCGGGTCATACACAACGTCCGTCACCATTACGGCTTTCTCCTTTGCATTGAGCCTGAAGACCTCGGCACCTCGGCACGCAGGCTCGAAGCGTTGTTACAGTCGCCGCCCGTCAGTGTGACCGGCAGCGACGCTAGGCCCCATGAGTGAAGCGTCGTCGTTCGCCTCGGCGTCGAGGCGATCTGGTATTCGGGGAAGTCCTTCAGGACGGCGGTGAGCGCCACCCGCCCCTCCAGGCGAGCGAGATGGGCGCCAAGGCAGAAATGGATCCCGTACCCAAAGCCGACATGGTTCGGGGCCGAGCGGGTCATGTCGAGCCGGTCGGGATCCGCGAAGCGTCGCTCGTCGCGGTTGGCCGATTGGAAGAGCAGCAGGACGCGCGCGCCGCCTGGCACCGCTCGGCCGTGCAGCGTCTGCGCCTCAGTGGTGACCCGCGTGAGGAACGGGACGGGCGCCTGGTATCGAATCAGCTCCTCCAGACCGCCGGCGATCAGGCTGGGGTCCCCGACCAGGATGCGGCGTTGCTGCTCGTGCTCGGCCAGCAACAACAGCGAATTCGAGATCAGGCTCGCAGTCGTCTCGAAGGCGGCCGTGAAAAGCAGCAGGCACATGTCCAGCAGCTCCGTGCGCGTGATCGCTCCGGTGTCTTCGGCTGCCACGAGATGTGCGAGCAGAGTCCCGCTCTTGGAGGCGCGTGCGCGTGTCGTCTGCTCGGCGAAATATTCGCGCAGCGTTCCCGCCGCGGCGCATACGCTGGGCGGCAGGGCAGGGTCGCCTACGTTGCGACCGACAAGCAGCTCGAACTGCTCTTTCACGAAGTCACGATCCGCGGTAGGCAACCCCAGCAGCTCGCCCACCATCGTCAGCGGGAGCGGCCACGCCAGCTCGTGCGCGAGGTCTCCGTGCCCGCGCTTGGCGAGCGGGGCAAGCAGGTCCGCGACAACCTCTCGTGTACGCGCCTCGAGCTCGCGCACGGCCTTCGGGGTGAACCAGGCACGCACGACCGCGCGCAGCGCGTCATGGCGAGGCGGGTCCATGTCCAGAAAGCTGTTGAGCCCGAACAGGCGGCCTGCGTCATCGAGATCGACTCCCTCTCCGCTGATGAACGCCTTCCAGTCGCTCGCCGCGGCACGCACGTCATCGAACCGCGACAGGGCCCAGAACCCCAGCTCCTCGCTGTGGTACAGGGGAGCCTCGTCGCGCAGGCGTCTGTAGGTCGGGAACGGGTCCTGGTGCATGCTCGCCGAGTACGGGTCGTAGTGGACTGCGTCGCTCATATGTGAAACCCAGCGCGTGCGGCAGCATCGGTGTCGTACGGCAACACATGGCAGCGCGCGAAGTGGTCGGGCCCAATTTGAACCGGTGGGGGTGTCTGACTGCGACAGATATCTGCTGTGAAGGCGCAGCGATGATGGAATGGACAGCCAGGCTGGTCGAGTGCCGGTGGCACCGGCGGCGCGGCAGTGGCGCCCTCCATGCGGTCGCGCAGCCTGCGTCCGCCCGGGTGCGCTTGGATCAGTGTGGCGGTGTAGCCGTGGCGAGGCCTTGCGAAGATCTCGGCGGTGGGTCCCTGCTCCACCAGCCTGCCGCGGTACATGATCGCGATCTGCTCGCAGAGCTGGGCCACAACGGCAAGTTGGTGAGAGACGAAGATCAGCGTCAGGCCAAGCTCCTGCTGCAGCCTTGCAAAGAGCCGCACGATCTGCCCCTGGATCGATACGTCCAGGGCGCTAACCGCCTCATCTGCGATCAGGATCTCCGGTTGCGCCGCCAGGGCGCGCGCGATCGCGACGCGCTGGCGCTGTCCGCCGGAGAGAGCTCGCGGACGCCTTGTGGCCAGATTGGGGTTCAGGCCGACCTGCTCCATCAGTTCCCGCAGCCGCTCGGGCGCCTGCTGCCTGTTGATCAGACGATGCACGAGCGCAGGTTCGACGATCGCCTCGCCGATCTTCATGGCGCTGTTCAGTGAGCTGTACGGGTCCTGGTAGACGAGCTGGATTCGACGCCGCAACCCAGGCAGATCGCCACGAGCGGCCACGAGGATGTCCTGGCCATCGAAGACGATCTGGCCTGCATCGGGTGCAACCAGCCGTACGATGCTGTGCGCAAGCGTCGTCTTACCGCTCCCAGACTCCCCGACAACCGCAAGCGCCTGTCGCGGGGCCACCGACAAAGAGACGTCATCCAATGCGAGCGTCCCTCCCTCTGCACGTCGCAGCAGCCTGTCGGCAAGCGAACGGTCCACATAGTGCTTTCGCAGTCCTTCGATCTTCAGGATCGGCTTGCTGTCAGTCTCTTGGGGGCTTGGCATCGAGGTAGCTGCATGCTGTCTGGTTGAAACGGTCATTTCGCCTTCACCTCGTCTGTTTGCTCGAGCGCCAGACTGGTTTTTGTCGCTTTGTCATATGGGCAGGCGCAGGCCGTCAGCGTGGTCACATCCATCTCCACGGTTGCGCACTCTTCTCTTCTCTCCGGGCAGCGTGGCGCAAATGGGCATCCCGACGGTAGACAGTCAAGGTCAGGCGGCTGGCCAACGATCACCTCCGGCAACTGCCTGCCGTCGATCTTCGGCATCGCGGCGATCAATCCGCGCGTGTACGGATGGCGCGGGTTGCTGATGAGATCGTCGATGCTCGCGCGCTCGACCACATAGCCGGCGTACATCACCGCGACCTCGTCGCAGACCTCCTCGACCACGCCGAGATCGTGCGTGACGAGGATGATCGCCATCCCCGACTCGTCCTGCAGGCGCAGGAGCAACTTCAAGATCTGCTCCTGGGTTGTCACATCCAGCGCGGTCGTGGGCTCATCTGCGAGCAAGACCTTCGGGCGGCATGCGATCGCGATCGCGATCATCGCCCGTTGGCGCTGCCCGCCGGAGAGCTCATGCGGATAGGAGCCCACCCTCCGCTCCGGCTCGGGAATCCCCACATGGCCCAGAAGCTCTATCGCCTCTCGTCTTGCTGTCATGCGGGAGTAGCCAAGCTTCACGCGCAGCACCTCGCCGATCTGCGAGCCGATCGTAAGCACCGGATTGAGGCTGGAGGCGGGGTCCTGAAAGATCATCGACAGCTTGCTGCCGCGCAGTCGAGCAAGCTCCTGCTGGGAGCGGTAAGCAACACCGTCGACGTTCACGACGCCATCCACCACCTGGCCAGGGTCGGGAACCAAGCCGCACAAAGCGCGCAAGGTCACGCTCTTGCCGCACCCCGATTCCCCCACGATCCCAAGCGTCTGCCGCTCCCTCACGCTGAAGCAGACATTGCTGGCCGCACGTACCACACCCCGCTCCCCGGGGAACTGCACCCGCAACCCCTCGACCTCGAGCGCATTACGGCCATCCGCCTTGCCACCAGCCGCTGCTTCGGGTCGCCCTGTGCCGTGGCTCTCTTGCGTGCCTGCGGCATGCCCAGCGGCACTCCCTCGTCCGGTTGCGCTCGTGTCTGCGTCGTGCATGCCCAGCATCTCGCTCATCCCGTCCTCACTCTCAGTCGCTCTGCCAGGCCCTCGCCCGTCAGACTGAGCCCGATACCGACGATCACCACGAACAGGCCCGGCAGAGTTGCGATCCACCACGCCGTCAGAAGGTAAGGCTGGCCGCCGGCGATGATCGCCCCCCACTCTGGCGTCGGCGGTTGCGCGCCCAGGCCAAGATATGAGAGGGCAGCGAGGGTGAGTATGTTGCCAAGGATGTTCGACGGCACGAATACGAGGTTCGGCCTTACCAGGTGTGGAAACGCATGCTTGAAGACGATCCTGCCGGGGCTGTAGCCGAGCGTATGGGCCGCTTGCATGAACTGCTGCTCACGCAAGACCAGCATCTCACCCCGAGTCAATCGGGCAAAGAAGGGGACGCTGCCCACCGTCAATCCCACGTACACGCCCGTCAGACCAACACCGAAGATCGTGATGAAGGCGATGATGAGCACGATGAACGGGAACGCGAGCAGTCCATCCATCACCCGCATGATCAGAGCGTCCACCCACCCCCCAAAGAAGCCGCTCGCCATCCCCAGCACCATCCCGATCACAAGCGGCGCGATCGTTGTGATGATGCCCACCTGCAGGTCAAGCCCACTGGCATACACCGTGCGCAGAAACACATCTCGACCGAGCGCATCGGTGCCAAACAGGTGCGACCCCGAAGGAGCGGCAAGAGTGCTCGTCAGTTCGATCTGATCTGGATGCCCCACACCCGCCAATTTCACGACCATCGTGGCCAGGATGACCACAGTGAGGATCACAATTCCTGTCCACAGTCCGATGCCGAGCCGCGCGCGCCCGCGCTCCTGCGGCTCACCGAACGCCGCAGCCTCTGCCAGGCCAATGTCGCCAGGTACGACCGCGCTGCTCATAGCCGCACCCGCGGGTCTATCGCCGCGTACGCAAGGTCGGTCAGCAGGTTTACCACGATCACCGCCAGCGCCATCACGATCACGAGCCCCTGCACCATCGGGAAGTCCCGCGCGGAGACGGAGGCAACGAGCTGGGTGCCAATCCCTGGGATGCTGAACACGTTTTCCACCACCACCATGCCGCTGACCAAGCTGCCGACCATCAACCCCACCAGCGTCACGGTCGAAATCGACGCGTTGCGCAGCACATGCCGAACCAGCACCCGCTGCTCGGAGAGCCCGCGTGCCCTCGCCGACTCAACGAACCCCGCGTCAAGGGTCTGAATCACGCTCGCACGCAGAGATCGCACGAACAGCGGCGCGAGCACCAGCCCAAGCGAGACAGCGGGCAACGTCAGGCTCCGCAGAGTGCCGAGCACACCGTATGCGTAGCCACCCGTAGGCAGCCAGCCAAGCTCCAAGCCAAAGATCAAGCTCAACACCAGTCCCAGCCAGAACACTGGCATCACGAACAGCGTCATCCCCACAACCCTGATCCCGTGATCAACCGGCCTATCACGCTTCACCGCCGCGATCACTCCAAACGGCAACGTCAACACCAGGCTCACGAACAGGCTGTAGACAAGCAGCCACAACGTCACACCCAGCTTGCCTCGGATCACACCCCCGACCGGCTGATGCAACGCCAACGATTCGCCAAACTGAAACTTTACCGCGCCACTTAGAAACGACCAGTACTGCGCAAGCAACGGTCGGTCCAACCCCAGCTGCCGTTTCAATGCCGCGACCTCCGCGACCGTTGCATGAGGACCCAGCTGAATCCGCGCCGGATCACCAGGGACCAGATGAATCAACACAAAACTCGCAACCGTAATCCCAAGCAACACAGGCAAAGCCTGCAACAAGCGCAATCCCACATACTTAAACATTAGACATCGCTCCCGTCCCCGGCGCGGCCACGAGCGAGCGCGCCCGTATTACGCGCGCGCTCGACCGCTTCCATCTCAATGCGCCAGCCAAATCTGCCGCACCGGAATGACACCATTTGGCAGCGATTGAAAACTGTGCACAGAATCACCGGCAAGACTCAGTGATGCCAGGTTGACCATCGGTATCCATGTCGGTTCCTGCCAGTAGGACTCATATTGGATTTCCTGAAATAGCTTTTGCCTTTCCGCCTGGCTTTGGGCGACGACTGCCTTTTCGACCTGCGCCTTGAGGTGGGCAGACGGCGCGACCGACGGCGTAATTTCGTCGTCAAGATAAGCCAGCGAGTTTGGCCCAGGATCGAACATCACGTCCACGCCGTTTTCCGGCGGCAACAGTACCACCTGGTACTTGCTGGCCAAGAAGTTGGCAAATAGCGAAGCGGACTCAACCGAACTGATCGTCACGTGAATGCCGATCTTCGCCCACGCGCTCTGCAAAATCGAGGCTGTGAGTTCGCCAATCGTTTCCCCGCTCGTATACTGGATCGTCAACGGAAAGCCATTTGGCACCGAGGTGGTCCTCAACAGCGCCTTCGCCTTGGTCAGGTCATATTTGTAGAAAGGCACGTGCGAGTCCCAGTACTTCGTCCCACCCCAGACGCTGTTGGTTTGCGTCGCCAGTCCCTTGTACACAGACTTGATGATCGCCGCAAAAGGCGTCGCGAAAAGCAACGCACGGCGCACGTTCACCTCGTTGAGCGGCGGCTTGGAGCTGTTGATCGCGTTCAGCGAGGCGCCCCACATTCGCCCTATCAGCACTCTCGCTCCAGGCGTCGCCTTCAACCCAGCCACCTGCGCGTACGGGATGTTCAATGCGACATTCGCAGCCCCAGATCGCACAGCGAGAATACGCGCATTGTCACTTTCCACTTGATTGATCACCAAACCGTCGAGGTAGGGCTCGCCAGCGCGCCAATAGTGAGGGTTGCGCACCAAGGTAACGGTTGTATTGCCCGGAGTCGCGCTCTTCAATATGAACGGTCCAGTGCCGACAGGATGCCGATCGAACTGACTCTCGGACTCACTCTGGACGACGCGCTTTGGCACAATGTCGAAGCAGCTTAGCGTCAATATACCGGACAATGTTGGATCGGGCTTGTTCAACTGCAGTTCGACGGTCATCGGACCCTTGAGCGACACGTGGCGCCATTCTGTTGTATATTGTTTGCACTCCGAGATCGCCAGATTCTTGGCCCGCAGCAAGGAGTAGACGACATCTTCGCCAGTGAGCTGTTCCCCGTTGGAGAACTTCACGCCTTGACGGATACGGAAGGTATAGCTCCGCCCATCGGGACTCGTTGTCCACGAGGCCAGATTGGGCTGTGGTTCATTGTTGCCAGGCAAGAAGGTGGTTAGACCATCGAACAATGACCCGGATATGTTGAAAGTGATCTGGGACGTAGGCGCCACAGGATCTAGTGAGCTGATAGCTTCGGGGGAGTCAATCGTGACCGTCCCACCGCGAACCGGTGTGCCGCCGGGAGCCCCGCCGGTGTAGAAACTTCCCTGTTTAGCCGACGAGGACGCGCCTCCACCACCGCATCCCGCCAGGAAGGTGCTCACAAGTACCAATGTGAGCACCATGGACATCTTGGAAATTGCTTTTACATCAAACAACTTTATCACCATCCTCCCTCCCAGGAGATTGTGTTCTTGACCCGAACTGCGCGCCGTTAGACACGCTTAGCTCCAGTGCCCATGCCGTCCACCACAGCGTCCACTTCCCTCACTCCTGTGAGCAGTTCCTCCGACGCCGGGTCTGCGCCAACCGAAAGCGCGGACATCGGCTTTGACTCGATCAACAGCGGCTCGAGAAACCTCACCGCCTTCTCCACGCCCTCTGGAAACGCCATGAATGGATCCTCGTGCTCAATCGAGAGCACGTCGTCGTATCCGTGCAGGCGCAGTGTGGTGATGAACTCTCCCCACCAGACGGCGTCGTGTCCGTAACCCACCGTCGCAAAGCTCCACGGACGCTGATCCAGGGGCGTGCGCGGGTCATTGTGAAACCAGCCGTTACGGCGCATCGCGGCCTCGTTGATGCGTGTGTCCTTGACATGGACCAGACGGATGATCTCCCGAAGCTCGGAGACGGCCTCGAATACGTCAATGCCTTGATAGAAAAGATGAGAAGGATCGAAGTTGCATCGCACCACCTCACCGATCTCCTTGCGCAGGCGCAGCAGCGCGGCCGGGTTGTAGGCCAGGTCCCAGACGGTCATCTCGAAGCACAGCTCACATCCATGATCCGTGGCAACCTTGGCCTGCTCTGCCCAGTAGGGCAGCAAGCGCTCCTCCCACTGCCAGCGCAGCACATCCTGGTTGGGAGTCGGCCACTCGGCGGGCAAACCGACGATCCAGGCCGGATGGCTGTCCCCCGGCGCACCCTCACACACGCCCGCCACGAGCGAGAGACGACTCACGCCGATCTTCTCCGCCAAAGCGCACGCGTCGCGAAACTGGCGTCGATACTCACCGGCGACCGCCTCATCGGGCGAGAGGGGCTCGCCGTGTATCGAGAGTGCACAGATCTCCAGCCCGTGTCGTGCATAGGCGTCCAACCAGCGTCGCAGCGCCTCTTCGTCACGTACGAGCTCAGCGGGATCGCCGTAGCGCAGATCCTTGAAGACACCCGCACACGCCACCTCGACGGCGTTCACGCCCAAACGCTCGAGGAACGCCAGCCCGTCTTCGCGCTCGAAGTCCAGAATTCCCGTCGTATGTGCTGCCAATCGCATATTTCTTCTTTCTTCGTTTGGAGAAATGTTCAATCAAGGCTTCGTGTTCACACCAGCAGCTGTCCGCCGTCAACGCGGACCGTGACGCCGGTCAGATACGCGGCCTCTGGCGAGGCCAGGAAGCCGGCGACGCCGGCGATGTCCTGCGCTGTGGCCATGCGCCGCAGCGGTATGTGCTCGATGATGCGGCCACGCAGCTCTTCGGCAGAGATGCCTTGGGCAGCGCCAAGATGCTCCATTGCATCTGCATGCATCGCTGTGTCGACCTCGCCCGGTGCAATCGCATTGACGGTGATGCCGTGGTGCGCCAGTTCGAGCGCAACCGACTGCACCAGATTGACGACGGCTGCCTTGCTCGCGCTGTAAGCCGGCGAGCCCGCCTCCCCGCGCAGACCAGCCACCGAGGCCGTCGCGATCAGTCGTCCGCCGCCGCCGGCCGCGACCATGGCTCTCGCCGCCGCTTGGAAGGTCGTCATCACCCCCAGGACGTTCACTTTGAGCACCCGCTCCCAACGCTCGCTCGTGCCGTCGAGCAGATCCTCAATCAACAGGACGCCTGCGTTGGCAACGCACACCGCCAGCGGTGCGGCTTCACACGCAATCGCGACTGCGCGCTCGATCGCTTCTGCGTCTGTGACGTCGACCGCAACCTGCTTGACCTGCTGATCGGCCGTGTCCCTGCCGGCAGAAGGAGTCTGATCGACGGCCACCACGAATGCCTGCTCAGCAACCAAGCGGTCCACGATCGCCGACCCGATGCCACCGGATGCACCGGTTACAACCGCTGATCTTTCTCGTAGAAATGCCATCTTCATCTTTCTGTCTTGTGGACAAGCAACAGCGACGGCAGCCGCCGTTGAAAAACACCTATTCGAAGGGCGGCAAGCCGTCATCCAAATGGTGACGACTACCGGACCGCCGGCGCGCTCGACGTGCCCGACTTCGGTGATCTACGGCCGCGACATCATGCGCTCGGCGGCGCCGAATGGCCATAGAGACGCGATGCCAACACCCACAACTACACTACGAAGCTGTCGGGAGATACGGATCGCGTGCAGGGATCAGTACTCGTGGAAGAACCGCACGCTGCGCGATAGAGGCAGCTGGCAGCGCAGATACTCCCCGTGAAGCCTTGTCCGCCAAGCGCGGTCGAGGCGGCTCATTCGTAGCTGCGGGGAGTGCTTTTCCACGTGTGAAGTAATACCACTCGTCTTGATGCGTTGTCAAGTGTTGAGGCACTCCCGTTCCAGGAAATCTGAACGGCGTTCCCCTACCCGCCCGCTTGGCGAGGTGGCGCCGTGGTCTTGCGCACGATCAGCTCAGGGGCAATCCGCACGGATCTTGGCGGCGTGCTCGGATCCTCGATCAGGGAGATCGCGGAGTCGACGCCGCGGTGCGCGAGCTCGGCGATCGGCTGTGCGATGGTCGTCAGCGAGATCATCGGCGTGCGCGAGAGCAGGATATTGTCGAACCCCACCACCGAGAGGTCTCTCGGCACCCGCAATTTCAGCTCGCTCGCGCACGACATCACCTCGATCGCGGTGATATCGGAGGCCGCAAAGACGGCGGTCGGCCGGTCGTCTCTCCTCAGCAACTCGCGCAGAAGCATGTGTCGTTGCTCTTCGGAGGCCGACCCCAGCTGCTGCACCAGATCCCCGTCCGGCTTGATCCCTGTGCGCCGCAGCGCATGACGGTATCCGTGCAGGCGGTCTCGGTCTGTTCGAGGGGGCAACAGCGCGGCGCTGACGTAGGCGATCCTCTCGTGGCCGAGCTCGATCAGATGTGAGGTCGCAACATCGGCTCCGCGCCTGTCGTGAATGCCGATCGACACCCCGCAGGGCCCCTCGTAGCCGATGCAGACCACGGGCAGGTGAGCGCCTATCCTCTCCAGCGCCTCCTGATCGCCGGTGAATGCCACCAGCACGATCGCCGCGACTCGATACTCGAGCAGGCTCATGATCGCGGTCTTCTCCTCGCGCAGGTCCGAGCCGGCGGTTGAGAGCAGCACGCGGAACCCCCGCTCGGCGGCCCGCCGCTCCAGATGCCCGGTGAGCTCGGCGCTGAAGGGGTCGAAGAGGTCGCCGACCACGACGCCGATCACCTCGGTGCGCCGGCGCGTCAGATCGCGAGCGCCAATGTGAGCGTGGTAGCCAAGCTGCTCCGCCGCTGCGAGCACGCGTTCGCGGGTGGCCGGCGCGATCCGGCCGCGTCCCTGCAACGCGTCCGCGACCGTCGTCTTGCCGAGGCCGGTGATGCGCGCGACGTCGCGTATGGTGGGCAGGCCCTGAGCGGAGATCAGGCCATCTTCAGATGAAGTGCCCCCCTCGCTCATTGGACGCCCCGCACGCAGCTGACTATACCGGCCACGACGCTGGTTTTGCCGGACCGATCCGACCCACCAGCTGTCGTTCAATCGCAAGGTTGCGTCTCACTGCACTTGACACCACGTAAAGGATCGGCAATAATTTGCCGGACCGGTCCGGCATGAGGTTGCTAGGACCCGACACCGTCAACCACACGAGACCAGGGTTAGTGATGCCACATGACGTCCATCTCGCCAGCTGACACCAACGCACTCGCGCTGCTGGGGGGTCAACCCGTGGGCGCCCCCGGCAGGCCACACTATCCTCGCTTCTCCGAGCGGGCACGGGCACGGGTCGATGAGCTGCTGCAGACCGGGCCGATGGTCGGCCTCAGCAAGGAGCACCCGCAGGTCCTCGAGGCCGAGGCCACGTTTGCGCGCTGGCATGGCGTGCCGCACTGTCTCACGACTGCCTCTGGTCACGGCGCGCTGCACGCCGCGCTGATCGGGCTGGAGATCACCGCCGGCGCGGAGGTGATCACGACGCCCTACACATGGGGAGCTTCGGTGTCGCCGATCCTCCACAACAGCGCCGTGCCGGTCTTCGCGGATGTGGATCCCGAGCGCGGCCTGCTGGATCCCGTAGCCGTGGAGGCAATGATCGGCCCCAGAACGGAGGCGATCCTCGTCACGCACATATATGGACAGCCCGCCGATATGACCTCGCTGCGGGCGATCGCCAATCGTCACGGGCTCGCATTGATCGAGGACGGCAGCCAAGCCCATGGCGCGCGCCATCGTGGCACCCGCGTGGGCGCCTTTGGCGACGCCGGCGGGTTCTCATGCATGGGCGGCAAGCTGCTCGCCACGACCGAGGCCGGCTACCTCGTGACCAGCCGAGAAGACGTCTACTGGAAGGCGATCATCAGCTGCCAGCACGCCGGCGGCACCGAGCACCCGGGACGAGCCACCGAGCCCGGCTTCCCCGAGGAGCTGCGGCCCTACATCGACTCGCTCAACCACACCTATCGCCTTGGCGTGCTCAACGCCGTGCTGATGGTGGAGCAGTTGGCCAAGCTCGACGAGGAGAACGCTGCGCGGGCGCGCAACCGCGCGCGCCTGTTGGAGGCGCTTGCCGAGGTCGACAGCGTGAGCGCCCCCACCTACCCCGGCGACGATCCGGTCTTCCACATCGTCTCGTTGAACTTCGAACCGGAGCATGCAGGCATTTCAAAGCAGACCTACCTCGCGGCACTGCAAGCCGAGGGAGCACCCGTCTTCAGCTATGTGGTCACACCCATGCACCGTCTGGAGCGGCTGCGGGGCGCCACGAGCGCGCCGAAGGTGATGTGGACCGAGAGCATCCGTCGCGCCGGCATCGACTACGCCGCGCTCGAGTTGCCAGGCTGCGAACACAAGGTGGCGCACTCCATCGAGATGAGTTGGAACTGGATCGAGGACGACGCCCAGGCCATGCGGCGCCTCGCCGACTGCTTCATCAAGGTCGAGGAGCATCTCGATGACCTGCGCAGGCACGAGCGGCACGCGTGATGCTTGCGCGCCTCAGGCCATCTTTTCCAGAGAACCGCCGTGGGAGCGCAAACCAGATGAGTCGAGACCGTTTCAGCACGACAAATGCCGGACCGGTCCAGCAACAAAGGCGCGGCCACCAGCCGCAGGAGCAGCTCGTAGTTAGACGAGCACGCTCTACAACATAGGGAGGAAGGCAATGAGGAAGTACCTGTACATCTGCATCGCGTTGGCTGCAGCCACCTTGCTGGTCGCGGGATGCGGCAGCAGTGGCAAAGCCGCGTCCAGCACGAAATCTGGATCGTCGCAGACATACGCCGAGCTGCGCTGGGGCTTCCCTGCGTTTCCCGGACCAATCGACTACGTCAAGAGTGGCTGGTTTGCTGCCGCGGCGATCCAGCATCTGGCTGTCCAGAATCTCGTGGAATTCACGTCTGACGGCAGCGTCAAGCCAGCACTTGCAAGCTCAATTGAACGTTCGGGACCCACTACTTATGTCTTCAAGCTACGGCCTGGGATCAAGTTCTCCGATGGCAGGCCGCTCACCGTCGCTGATGTCGTCTACTCGCTCGAACACGATGCCAGAGGCAAGGAATCGGTACTGAGCGCATACTGGGAAGACATGTCCTCCGTTTCGGCGCAGGGCAACTCGGTCGTGGTCAAGCTCAAGCGGCCAAACGCATCCTGGCTCGGCCTGATGGCATATTCCAGCCAGGTCTTCGAGAAGGCCGACGCCGAAAAGGTGGGCGAAAAGGCGCTCGGCACGCCAGGCTATCCGCTGATCGGAACCGGACCGTGGAAGATCGACAGCTTCAAGCCCGAAGCCAGCGTCGAACTATCTCGCAATCCATACTGGACCGGGCCAAAGCAGCCGGCCGAAAAGATCTCGATCACGATCTTCAAGGAAGAATCGGCCACCAGCCTCGCGTTGCGCTCTGGCGCCATCGACGGAACGTTCATCATCTTGGCGCCGAAAGTCTTCACCAGCCTTCCCGGCAACCAGGAATTGTCCGCGCCGGGAGCGACCACCATGCTGTTGGGCATGGACACGGAAAAGCCGCCCTTCAACGACGTGCATGTGCGGCGAGCCATCGCCTACGCAATCGATGCGCCCGCGATCGCCAAGGCGCTCTTCGGGGATCAGGGCAGCCCACTCCAGACGATCCTGCCTCCGAGCATATTGGCCTACCTCGGTACGCCGTCTCAGGTCAAGGAAATGCTTTCAGAAGTTCCAAAATATGAATTCAACCTTGCCAAGGCGAAGGAAGAACTTGCGAAGTCTGCTTATCCACACGGCTTCACCACGGAACTTCAGGCTCAGACCGCTGAACGCTCCAACGTGCTCTTCTTCGAGGCACTCGTGCCCTACCTCGCAAAGATCGGCATCAAGGCGACGGTACATGAAATACACAACGACGAAGTGGCTGGCTGGTTGACCAAAAAGACCACCGCAGCCATCAGCGAAGAGGGAGCCGCCTTCCCCGATCCAGAATCCATATTCCTGCAGTTCTTGCCCGCCTCGGAGATATCGCCGCCCGGGAGTGGCGCCAATTTCGCGCGGTACAAGAACCCTGCTGTCGACAAGCTGTACAAGGAACAGTCCGAAGCCCTCAATCCGGCGACACGGCGACAGTTGATGGGCAAGATGCTCACGATCATCGCCAACGAAGCGGCCTACGTCGGCTTGCTGACGCACACATGGGTCGGCTGGCTCTCGGAAAAATACGTGTTCCCGTCGTTCTCCTGGTGGGCCACGTTCGGTCCGTGGGCACTCGACGTGAAGAAGGCTTCATAGGCCCTCAAGCGTCTTGATGGCATACAAGTGGGGGTGCCCCAATGCTCTGGGGCACCCCCACTCGTCCTTCACCAGAATGGGCTTAGCCTGCCACGCCCTGCTTTGCCTCCGTTGTAAAGACCGACGATCACAGGAGATCGACGACCATGTCTTCGCAGACCTCCAGCGAGCTCTACGACCCGCTCTTTCACACCCCCCAGGACGATCTCTACAAGATCTACAGGCGTCTGCGGGATGAGTTTCCGGTCTACCACTGTGGGCTGCGCGGGGTGTGGTGCCTGTCACGCTTCGAGGACGTACAGGCAGCCGCACGCGATTGGCAGACGTTCTCCAATGCCAACGGCGTGGACCTCGACGTGCCCGGCCAGTTCTTTGAGATCGGAGACTTCCTCGACTCCGATCCGCCCAGACACGACGTGCTGCGCAAGGTCGTACGTCCTTTCTTCGTGCCCAAGCAGATCGCGCGCCTGCAGCATGAGATCACCCAGCGAGTGCAGGCGATCGTCAAAGAGCTCGCGCATGCACAGGAGTCCGACCTCGCACAGGACTTCGCGTGGGCGCTGCCGATCTGGGTGATCTGCCGTCTGCTCGGCGTGCCGTCGACCGATGACGAGATGGTGCACACCCTCGTCACCGATCTGGTCACCCGCGATCCCGGAGAGGACGCGCCGCCCGAGTGCTCGCTTGACGCTCTCAGGGAGCTGCATGTATACGCCGAAGGCCTTGCTGAGCAGAAGCGTCGAGCGCCGGGCGAAGACCTCATGTCTCACATGGTTGCCGGCGAAGCTGTGGGTGCCCCGCGACGCGAGGAGATCCCGGGCATGATGGTGCTGCTCTTCACCGCGGGCAGCGAGACGACCGCCGCGCTGATTGGCAACACCCTCTTCCTGCTTGCTCAACATGCTGACGTGCAGGCCGCTCTGCGGCGCGAGCCCTCAGAGCTGATCGACCCAGTGATCGAGGAGTCGCTGCGCACGGAGTCGCCGATCCAATACCTCGCTCGCCACACGCAGGCACCGGTGCGTGTACACGATGTCGAAATCCCCGCAGACGCCGACGTGGTCTTGCTCTACGGCTCCGCCAATCGAGACGAGCGTCACTTCGATCGCGCGGAAGAACTTGACATCAGCCGGCCGGCTCAGCGACACCTCGCATTCGGTGAGGGCATTCACTTCTGCCTCGGCGCACCGCTTGCGCGTCTGGAGGCGCGGTTGGCGCTGCCGGCCTTTCTACGGGCCGTCTCCAGCTATGAGATCCAGATGCAACAGACCGAGCGGTTCTGCAACCATATGGTGCGCGGCTTCCAGCGTCTGCCGACCAGGATCGACTAAGCACTAAGCACCTGCCGATGCATCGGTTTGGCATCTGGGGCGCTCGATCTGAGCCGCCCTACTGCCCTCAGGCGCCGTGGAGCAACCCGTAGCTCTCGCTCCATGGCGCCGCTCGCTCGAATGCCGCACTGGCGGCAAGCACGGTGTCATCTCTGTAGCGAGGCCCAATCACCTGCATGCCGACCGGCAGCCGTCCTTCAACCATGCCTGCCGGCAGCGAAGCGGCAGGATGGCCGGTGAAGTTGACCGGAAACGTGAGGCACCAGCCTATGGTCTGATCAACATGCTGTCCCGCGATCACAGCTGGGCCGAGCGTCGCGCCGTCTTTCTCATTGCGGACCGGCGGCGCGCCAAGGGTCGGCGTCACGATCAGGTCGTAGCGCTCGAACATGGCCTCGAACATGTCGTAGACGCGCGTGCGCATCAGATCACACGACTTGTACTGAAGCGCTGTCAGCCGATGAGCGCGATCGAGCCCGTCCTGCAACGATGCGGTCAGTTGGGCGCTGCCGTGCTCGAGCAGCGAGATGCCCTCGGCTTCGAAGTGATCGATTGCGATCGCGGCTTCGACGCCATCGAGCTGGCGCCAGATCTCGCCTAGCTCGACGGGGCTTGCGGGCAGCCTCACCTGAGTCTCCTCCACGATCGCTCCCTCGCGCTCGAACGCCAGCACCGCTGCACTCACCACCTCCGCGACCGCCGGCTCGACCGGAAAGCCGCCGAAGTCGGGGCTGTAGGCGATCTTCACGCCCGTGAGCGAGCCGTCGAGCACGCTGAGATAGTCAATCCCCGAGTCGGGCAGGCTCGCGGGATCGCTCCAGTGAGGGCCCGCGAGCACCTGCAGCATCAGCGCAGCATCCCGCACGGTGCGAGTCAACGGGCCGAAGCTCACGTATGGCGCATCGGCGAAGCGATCGGGCAGCGCCGCGAATGGCACGCGTCCCCATGAGGGCTTCAGCCCGTAGATGCCACAGCAGGAAGCTGGGATCCTGATCGAGCCGCCGCCGTCGCCACCGAGGCCGATCGTCGCCTGCCCGTCCGCGACGGCGGCCGCGCTGCCGCCGGAGGAGCCGCCGGCGTTCACGCCGATCGCAAACGGTGTGCTCGTGGGGCCAAAGCGCAGATTGTCGGTCGTGCCCTTGTGGCCGAGCTCTGGCACGTTCGTCTTGCCTAGCGCGATCGCACCCGCGCGCTCCAGGCGCGCTACGGCGACCGCCGACTCGATGGGCACGATGTCGACGCCGAGAAGCCCGTGTGTCGTGCGCACACCGGCCATATCGCACTGATCCTTCACCGCCAGCGGCACGCCATGCAGCGGCCCGATCTCCTCACCGGCGGCGAGCTGGCGGTCAGCCACCTGCGCAGCCGCGCGCGCCTCATCGTCGAGCCGCGTCACGTAAGCGTTCACCTCGGGTTGGCGCCCATCCACTCGCGCCAGGTGAGCATCGACCACCTCTACGACGGAGACCTCGCGGCGCCTGATCATCTTCGCCAACTCCACCGCGTCCAGCCGACAGAGCCCATTGCTCGCATCCGCGCTCGTCTCTGATCGCGAGGTGGCGAGATCTCCCTGCGCCTGCCATGGCTGCTCGCTCGATGCCGAGCTCATCCGAAGATCCCATCTGCCGTCATCCTCGCGATCGCACGCCTGTAAGCGTCGATCACCTCGTCGACCAACTCCTCCGTGTGCGTGGTGCCGACGAAGGAGAGATGCCCCGGCGCCTCCATCAGAACGCCCTCGCGCAGCAGGTAGCCCGTCAGCACCTGGCCGTAGTCGTTGGCGTCATCTCCGAACGCGTAGGACTCGCGGACGCTGCGCGGCGCATCGATCTCGCCGCGGGCGCCTCCGAGGTGAACGCCCCAGATCGAGCCGGCTCCCTCGACGTTCGCCGGCACCTGCGCTTCGCGCAGCACCTCAGCGACGCCGGCACGCATGCGCGCTCCGAGCGAGTTGATCAGCTCATAGAGGCTCGGGTCGCCAAGCAGCGTGTCGAGTTGCGCCTTGCCGGCCACCATCGTCACCGGATTGGCGGAGAAGGTGCCCGCCAGCAGCACCTGCTCGCCCGCCGAACTGAGCTGCGTGAGCTCCAGAAGCGCCGCTCTTCCTGTCACGGCGCCGACCGGGAAACCACCGCCGATCGCCTTGCCGAGCGTCGTCAGGTCGGCCTCGATCCCAAGCTCTCCCGCGACTCCCTGAGGGCCGAGCCTGAAGCCGGTGATCACCTCGTCGCAGACGAGCAGCACGCCCGCCTGGTTGCACACCCGCTGCAGCTGTTGCGCCCACTCGGCGTCGGCGACCAGGCATCCTGCGCTTCCCTGCACGCCCTCGAGGAACACGCAGGCCAGCTCAGCGGCGTGCTCGCGGATGAGGTCGAAGGCGGCAGGGCTGTTGAACGGAAGCGTGAGCACCTCATCCTGGACGGAGCTCGTGATGCCAAGCGAGTTCGGCACGGTATGGGGCCGCTGCTCTGGGCCTGCGTAACGGAAGAAACTGTGCAGCAAGTAGTCGTGCCAGCCGTGCCAGCCGCCCTCGAACTTCGCGACCTTCGCACGACCGGTCGCTGCACGCGCGATTCGCAGGGCGGCGAGCGTCGACTCGGTCCCAGAGTTCAGGAACAGCACCTGCTCGGCTCCCGGCACGTTGTCGACGATCCTCTGCGCTAGCTCGCTCTCGGCCTCGACCGCGGTTCCGTAGTGGGTGCCCCGCTCCAATTGCGCCTGCACGGCCTCGATCACCGCCGGCGGGCGATGGCCCAGCACCATCGCGCCGAAGCCGAGAATGCAGTCGATGTAGCGACGGTCGTCGATGTCCCATATGAAGGGGCCGTCGGCGCGATCGATGTAGAGCGGTATCGGCCAGAAGAAGCGAGCTCGCGTGAAGCCGCCGGGCACGACCGCATGCGCGTGCTTCAACACCTCCTCGCTCTTTGGCAGCAGCGCACGGATCTCAGCGCTCGCCTTCGCCAATGCCCTGTCTCGCTCGGATCCAACGTCGGGCGCGGACGCGGTTGTGGCTGTGGGGGTGCTGTCTGACACTGAAGCCTCCGTGAGCATTGTGTGTAGTCGCCCGTGTGCGGTCGCAAACGACGGCGGTAAAAACACTGACTGGATTTCAGCGTAACACAGAAATCAAGTCACTGAAGATTGCTCTCAGCTGGGCCAGACCACTCCGCAGAGAAGGGGGTTGACAAGCACGATTTCAGCCCCTATATTGGTGCCGGACCGGTCCGTCATGACCTCGGCCCGCATTGCCATAATTGACCAACAATGCCGCTGTCGACTGCAACGACAACGGAGAAGACACCCTGCCATCATGGCGGGATGTCGGCGACCGGTTACATGAATTGAGCGTTCTGAAATGACATCTTTCCGCCCTGACCACATCGGTGTCGCCGTGCCCGACCTCGATGTCGCGGTGCAGTTCTTCCTTGACGCGCTGGATGCCACGTTGCTCTACTCGGAGGGACCGGTGCGAGCCGACGACGACTGGATGCACAGGCAGCTCGGCGTGCATCCGCGCGCTCAGTTGCACGCCACGATGCTGCAGATGCCGGGCGGCTTCAGGCTCGAGCTGTTCCAGTACAGCGCGCCAGATCAGAGCCACGCGATGCCCCGTAACAGCGACTGGGGCGCGACTCACCTTGCGTTGGAGGTCCCGGACATCGAGGTCGCACTCGATCGGCTGCGCGCCGTCCCTGGGGTGAGCGTGATGGGCGAGGTCCACGAGACCGAGGAGGCCCCTGGGACCGTTGTGCTGTGGGTCTACCTCAGCACCCCGTGGGGCATGCAGCTGGAGCTCGTCAGCCCCAAGGCCTAGCGGACGCGGGGACTGGCCCGGTCCCGCCCCGCACTCCGCAGTGTCTGCGCCTCAGTTCTTCTCGCCCGAGCGTTGGAGGCAGCCATGCAGCGCCTCCAACAGCACGCGTGGTCGCGCATCGCCATCGAGATCGTCGCGCAGCTCATTCATCGCGTAGGAGAAGCCGACTCGCCGCTCCGGCCAGGCGCCATGCGTGGAGCCACCGGTGCCGGTGAAGCCATAGGCAGACGGCTCAGGCCCAAGCGGCATGTCCGTGCTCTGCACCTCGAAGCCGTGGCTGAATGCCGTTGCCGCGCCGGTGAACGGATCGTGCCCCGACACCGCCGGTGTTGAGAGGTGCGTGATGGTCTCAGCGGACAGCAACCTCACACCGTCGATCTCCCCTCCCCGCGCCAGCGCGCCGTACACGCGGGCGATGGAGCGCGCCGTGCCGATCGCATTGGAGGAGGGAATCTCGGCCGCGTGCAGCGCCGGGCGGTTCCAGGGCAAATCGCCAGCGGGGTAGAGCACTGGATTGGCCCAGATCGTCTGCCACAGCTGATCGCCCGGGAACGGGTCGGCTTCCGGACGCCCAAAGACAGAGCTCCCCCAGGCTGGGCCGTAGTGCAGCATCGCCACCCGCTCCTCCAGCTCGGGCGGCAGCCCGATCCACAGGTCCAATCCGAGCGGCGCCGCCACTTCCTCCGCGAAGAAGCGCCCGGTCGAGCGCCCGTCGACGCGCCGGATCAGGCCGTCGCAGATCCAGCCGAGCGTGCGTGCGTGGTAGATGAACTCGGCCCGCGGGTCGCTCTCCTGTCGCTGTGCGGCCAGCATCTCCTCGATCCGCTGCGGGTCGAGCACGTCCTCGATGCTTATCGGTGTGCGCACGGCTGGCATGCTGGCGCGGTGGGAGAGCACCTGCGCGAGGGTCACGGCCTCCTTGCCATTTGCGGCGAACTCCGGCCAGTGCCGGCAGACGGAGTCCTCCAGCCCCAGCTGGCCCCGGTCGATCAGCATCGCGATGCACAGCGTCGTCAGGCCCTTTGTGCCCGAGAAGATCAGCTGCGTCGTGTCCTGCTGCCACGGCCGCCCGGATGCGCGGTCGGAGACGCCGCCCCAGAGATCCACCACCGGGCGACCGTCGAGCACCGCGGCGAACGCCGCACCGGCCTCGTCCCGCTTGCTGAAGTTCTCCGCAAATGCCTCCCGCACCGGCTCGAACCCAGGCTCCACGTGGCCTTCGATCGTCTCGCCGCCTGCAGACCGTTGTTCAGTCATCACGCCTCCAATCTCAGCCTGCCACGCTTTCCATCGCGGGGCCGCTTGCTTGCGTTGCATCTCCATCCTGAAAACCGATGGACCCGAGCACTCCCTTGGCCGCCAGCGCCGCTATCTCGGCCTGCTCGTATCCGCCCAGCTCTCGCAGCACCTCGACGCTGTGCTCGCCGCGAGCCGGGCCCGGGCGCGCGCTGCGCCGGCGTCCGTCCAGCTTCAGCGGGCTGGCGATCTGGCGAACGGCGCCAAGACGCGGGTGCTCGACCTCGATCACAGCGCCGCGCGCTGCGACCTGCGGGTCGGTGAGCGCCGCCGCCACCTCGTTGACCGGTCCGCAGGGGACCCCCGCCTGCTCCAGTCGCCTGATCAGCTCACTCGTCGCCTCAGCAGCGAAGCGGGGCCGCAGCAGCGAGAGCAGCTCCGTGCGGTTCTCGAAGCGAGCGGCCATGCTCGCAAAGCGCGAATCCTCGGTCAGATCCTTCAGGCCGAGCGCCTCTGCAAGCGACCGCCAGAACTTCTCCTTCGGGCACGCCACGACGATCCAGCCGTCGGCTGTCGCAAATGCCTGGAAGGGCACGACCGAAGGGTGCGCCGACTCGGCCAGCCGCTTGGGCCTGTAGCTCTCGGTGGCAGCCCAGGTGCCCAAGTAGCTCAGCATCGCAAGCGCGGTCTCATGCAGTGAGAGGTCGCAGTCACAGCCCACCCCGTCGCGACGGGCGCGCCACACGCCGGCCAGCAGGCAAAGCGCCGCCACATAGCCGCCGGCGAGGTCGACGAGCGGCAGGCCAGAGCGGGCGGGCGGGCCGTCGGGGTCGCCCGTGAGCGCCATCCAGCCCGTGAGGCCCTGGATCACGTAGTCGTATGCCCCTTCCGCAGCCCGCGGCCCGGTCATCCCGTAGCCCGAGAGCGAACAGCAGACGATCCGAGGGTTGACCTCGCGCAGCTGCGGATAGGTGATGCCAAGCCGCTTCGGCGCATCGCCTCGTAGGTTGCTGTAAACGGCGTCTGCGCCTCGCACCAGCCGCCGCAGCGCCTCTGCGCCCTCGGGCATGCGCAGGTCGAGGCAGATGCTGCGCTTGTTGCGGTTGAAGCTCTCGAAGAAGAGCGAGTCCTCGCCTGCCTGGAACGGCGGCACATAGCGCGCGACGTCGCCCTTCGCCGCCGGGTCCTCGAGCTTGATCACATCAGCGCCAAGGTCCGCGAGCTGCATGCTGCCCCAAGGCCCGGCGCCGTACTGCTCGATCGCGATCACCCGGAGATCGGCGAGCGGAGGTCGCGTCGGCTCAGGCACCGGCAAGGTCGCAAACAAAAGGACATGACATTTGATGATTAGCTTACTAGCTCATTGGCCTATGTCAACAAGTAAATTAAGGGATGGGCAATATTTGGCCGGCCATTATGCGAGAATCACGACCATGCCCGACTCCCCCGCGCGTGCGTCTCTCCCAACACTGCGCTCATTCCTATTCGTTCCCGCAAGCGACATGCGCCGAGCGCAACGGGCGCTTGCCTCGCCGGCGCACGCGGCGATCCTCGACCTCGAGGACGCCGTGGCCGATGCGGAGAAGGCGGATGCGCGGGAGATCGCGCAATCACTGCTCTCGCAGGCGCCTGACTCCGGGAAGCTCGATCAGCCAGCGCGGCTGGTGCGCGTCAACGGCGCCCAGACGCCGTTCTTCGAGGAGGATCTGGCGCTCCTGATGCGCATCGACGTGGACGCGGTGGTGCTGCCAAAGGCGAGCATGGAGGCGCTCGAGCTGCTGCCAGACCGGTTCCCGCCGGTCTATGCGCTCGTGGAGTCGGCCGCTGGCCTGCGCGAGGCGTTCGCGCTTGCCGGCTCTGCACGCGTGGTGGGCCTGATGCTGGGTGCAGTCGATCTCGCGGCCGATCTTGGCCTCCGACCGCTCGCTGACAGCACAGAGCTGCTGTTCGCGCGCTCTCAGCTCGTGCGCGACAGCCGTGCCGCCGGCGCGCTTGCCCCCGTCGACGGCGTCTGGACGCAGCTAGACGATCCCACGGGTCTGATGCGCGAGGCCACGCAGGCATGTGCGCTTGGAATGCGCGGGAAGCTCTGCATCCACCCCGGCCAGCTCGACGCCGTCCACGCAGCCTTCGCTGCCAGCGAGCAGGAGCGCGCCTGGGCGCAACGCGTGCTCGACGCCTACGACACCGCCATCGCGCGCGGAGAAGGTGCGACCGCGCTCGACGGCGAGCTGGTCGATCTTGCCGTTGCTGAACGGGCACGGCGGTTGCTGAGCGAGCAGGCACCGAGATGAGCAGCGCCGATGCACCGGCACCCAAGCAATGGCGCGGCCGCTTCTTCGAGGACTTCGAGGTCGGCGACGTGTATCGCAGCCGGCTCGGGCGCACCATCACCGAGACAGACAACGCCTGGTTCACGATGCTCACGCTCAACACCAACCAGATGCACTTCAATGAGGTCTACGCCGCACGCACGCGCTTTGGCCGTCAGCTGGTCAACAGCACGTTCACGCTCGCGCTGATCACCGGCATGAGCGTCCCTGACACGAGCGAGAACGCGACCGCGAACCTGGCCTGGACGGACATCAAGCTGCCCGCTCCGGTGTTCGTCGGCGACACGCTGTGGGCCGAGAGCGAGGTGCTCCAGACGCGCGCCTCCGCCTCGCAGCCGACCGTGGGCATCGTTGCGATCCGCTCGCGCGGAGTCAATCAGAGCGGTGAGGTGGTGATCGAGTTCCGGCGCACCTTCATGGCATACGGCCGCGAGGCACCCGAGGCCGCGGCGCTCTTCCCCGAGCCCGCCGGCGACTGGACTGTGTAAGCCGGCACGGCGTGTGCTTGAGTGTCGGCAGATGCTGAAGTCCACTGCGTATGGAGAGCTTGCCGCCCGGCTGCGAGAAGCGATCGCGCGCGGCGATTATGCAGGCGGCCGCCGCCTGCCAACAGAAGCAGAGCTGGGCGAGCTGCACAGCGTCAGTCGCCAGACAGTGCGCCGCGCCCTGCAGGAGCTCGTCGGCGAGGGACTTGTGTTCCGCGTGCCCGGCAGGGGAACGTTCACCACGGCGCTCGCGCCGAACACTCATTACTTCCGCTCGATCGGATCGATCGACGATCTGCTTGCTCTGCAGCTCGACACAACCCGCGAAACGATCCGCCCACTCACACTGCGCGCCGATGTCAGTGCCGCAAGCCGCCTACAGCTCGACTCCGATCAGGTGAGCACCGCTCTCTTCCGCCGCCAGCATGAGGGGACCCCATTCGGCCTCACAGAGGTCTTCCTGCCGCCCATGATCGGGCGCGAGTTGCTCTTTCGCAAAGAGCTTGCTGAGGCCGGCGATGTTGCTCGTCGCGCGATCGTAGGCATCATCGATGAGATAGTCGCTGACGGTGTCGCCGGTGCCCATCAGAGCATCACAGCAGTGGCGTTGCCAGAGGAACTCGCGAGCCTGCTGGAAAGCGCCGCCAACGCTCCGGCGCTGCGCATCGACCGCCTCTACGTCGACGTGCGTGGACAGCCGGTCGAGCTTGCGGTAAGCCACTTCGATCCCGAGCGCTACACCTACCGGGTGCAGCTGCGAGGCAGCCGCAGCGCAGGCACGTAGATAGCACGCCAGCCCTCGGCGAGCGTGCAGTTCGATGCATATCGCGGCCAGGCGTGAGGCTGAGACTGCAGCGCGCTCGTCAGCCGATCACGGCTGGGAGCCGTGCAAAGCCGCGCACGGTGTGACGTGGCAGACGCTCTGCCGGTGTATCGATCTCGTAGGACGGGATCGCGCGCAGAAACTCTGGCAGCGCAATGCGCGCCTCGAGGCGTGCCAGCGGAGCCCCCAGGCAGAAGTGAATGCCCTCGCCGAAGGCCAGATGGCGCTGCGGCGGCCGATGGATATCAAACGTCTCTGCATGCTCGAACCGCCGCTCGTCGCGGTTGGCGGCACCGTAGATCAAGATCACATCGGCACCCTCGGGAATCTCCACGTCGTGGATTCGCACAGAGGCGGCCGTCTGCCGCGCCAGATATTGGACCGGCGACTCCATCCGCAGCGACTCCTCGATCACTGCGTCGATCAGATCCGCAGGGGCACGGCGCAACGCTTCCTGAGCGTCGTTGCGCTCGGCCAGCAGCGCAAGCGTGTTGCCAACCAGCGAAGCCGTCGTCTCGGTGCCGGCAGCGAAGAGCAACACGATCATGCCCGCGATCTCCTCCCGCCGCAGCGCACCCATGGCCTCGCTCGCGACGAGATGCGACATCAGGTCATCGCCAGGCGCCTGGCGCTTCTGGGCCGCAAGATCCTCCGCATAGCACTGAAGCTCCTGCAGGGTTGCGAGCTTCTGTGCCGAGGACTGCAGATCGTCGCCAGGATGCCGCGTTTCGAGCTCGATCACAAGGTCGTGCACGAGCTCGTCGTCTGCCGCTGGCACGCCAAGCAGGCGACAGATCACCCAGACTGGCAACGCCCAGGCAAGGTCCTGCGCGATGTCGATCCGCGCAGCGCCGGCCAGCCGCATGGTCAGCTCCCGTGTGTGCAGCGCGACCTCGTGCTCCAGCTCCGCGATCCGCTTGGGAACGAAAAAAGGTCGCACGACCTTGCGCAGCTCGTCGTGTCGTGGCGGGTCTTCTTCGAGAATGGTCCCAGGACCAAAGAACCGTGGCGGGGTGTCGAGGTCTACGCCGTTGGCGTTGGAGAAAGTCTTCCAGTCTCGCGCGGCCGCCTGCACGTCGTCGAAGCGTGTGAGACACCATACATCGCGAGCCTGGCTGTGATAGACGGGATGCTCGTCGCGCATCCGCTGGTAAACCTCATAGAGGTTATCCTGCGGCGTGTGAAAGAGCGGGTCGTAGAGCTCATTATGGGCAACGGCTGGCATCGCTATTTGGCCACCTTCATTTCCAGCACCCAAGGCCGCGAGCACAGCGTCTAGCTGGAGCATCCTGGGACATGTACTTGTTGCCGCACGAAAGCGTGGTACGTGTACAGCGGCCGATAGAGCATCTCCGCACCGATCGTTTGCAGCACTTCCGCATTTGCTTCCTCCCGTGGACTCGACTCATGACGCCAGCAGCGCAGGCCGCAACTCTTCGTGGCGCAGACGCCACGCGGCTGGGGCTCCCCCGACGCGGAACGCCATGCACGGCGATCGCTCTCGCCCGCTGGCATCTCAGCGCATGATACTCACCCAAAACCGTTGCGGTGACTATGTGCAAACGTTCATATACCATGAGGATATAGGCACAGGAGTCGATCAGCTGACCGTGGCTGGCAGCCTCGCGAAGCCTCGCACGGTGTGATTGAAGAACCGCTCGGTGGCAGTCCCAATCTCGTATGAGGTGAACGCGTCCAAGAACGCCGGCACCGCGATGCGCGCCTCCAGTCTTGCAAGCGGCGCTCCAAGGCAGAAATGGATCCCCTCGCCGAAGGTGAGGTTGCGCTGCTTTTGTCGCTGGAGGTCGAACACGTCTGGATGATCGAAGTGCCGCTCGTCTCGATTGGCCGAGCCCCAGATCAAAACTACGTCGGCATGCGCGGGAATCTCGATCCCATGGATCTCTGCAGGTTGAGTAGTGTGGCGTGCAAGGTACTGAACCGGCGACTCCATGCGCAAGGACTCCTCGACGACCGCCTGGATATCTGCAGACCTGCGTCGTAGCATGGCTTGGATGTCATGTCGCTCAGCCAGCAGGAAGAGCGTATTGCCCACAAGAGACGCGGTGGTCACGCTGCCTGCGGTCAGCAGCAGAACCACCATGCCAGGAATCTCGTCCCGGCGCGGCGCGCCATCCCCCTCCCCTGCCACCAGCCGTGACATCAAATCGTCTCCAGGAACTCGACGCTTGTGCTCGGCGAGCTCTTCTGCATAGGCCACAAGCTCCCGCAATGCGCCGAAAGCCGCCTCCCTAGGTTCCGCATCTCCGGGATAGCGCGTCTCCAGATCGGTGACCAGGCGGCACACCAGAGCATCATCGGTCGACGGCACGCCAAGCAGGCGGCAGATGATCCAAGTCGGAAGCGGCCAAGCGAAGTCTTCTGCGATATCGAGTTGCTCGCAATCGACAAGTCGCTCTACCAGTTCGTCTACTCGCGCCACGACCTGTTGTTCGAGACGCGCGATCTCCTTTGGCACAAAGAACGGCCGCGTCACCTTGCGCAGCACGTCGTGTCGCGGCGGGTCAGACTCCAGAAAGTCGCCAACCCCGAAGAACTGGGAAGGCACGTCCAGCACCACCCCATCTGCATTTGAGAACGTCTGCCAATCACGCGCCACAGCCTGCACGTCCGCAAAGCGTGAGATGCACCATACGTCGCGATGAACGTTGTGGTAGACCGGATACTCATTGCGCATATGTCGGTAGATATCGTAAAGATCAGGCTGGGGCGAATGGTAGAGAGGATCATAGAGCTCGGTGTGAGCGACCGACGACGCCGGCTCAATACTATGAACAACCGTCATCTTTCACCTGTCATCTTTTCTTGTATTTAGCTGCCCACATATTGCAAGCATCATTTGGCCAGCTTTACATCAAGTGCCCACGGCCGCGCTAGATAAGTCCACCACGAGAATTCCGGAAATACGTACTTGTCCGAAAGATCTGCGTAGGCGTCGTGGGTGTAGAGTGGCTTGTAGGGCACTTCTTCTGCCACGGTCTGCAGCAGTTCCTTGATCAGCTGCAGCCGCTTCGGTTGATTGCTTGTTTCACTCTCCTGCGCCTCGAGCTTATTGACCTTTGGGCTGTTGTAGTTAGCGAAGTTGCAACCAGCCGCGACCGTACCGATCTGTGACGGCGACAGCAGACATGACATCAACGATTCTGGATCGGGGTACAGAGCCCCGAATTCGTTTGGCCAGATGGTGACCTTATTGCCATATAGACTTGAGTACGCGTCGAGCTGCACCTCGTCGACGCTCGCGTTGATGCCGATCTTCCCGAGATCATGGGAAAGGATCTGCGCCGCGATGATCGGGCTCTCTTCGCCGGCGACCGCCTGCACCTTTGTGGTGAAACCGTGCGGATAGGCCGATTTGGCCAGTTCTTTGCGCGCCGCGGCCAGATTATATTCATAGTGCGTCAGCGAGCTGATCATGCTGTTCACCTGACTGGCGCTGCCAAGATCACTAAACACATTCGCCGGCGCCATTGTCACATCTTCACTCCCAGTGCCCGGGAAGAGCGTATTGACCATCCCTTTGACGTCTGTCGCATATGCGATCGCGCGCCGCACATGGACGTCATTGAACGGCGGCGTGGTCGTGTTCATGCCAAGGTAAATCTCGTCTCCACCAGGCGCCGTGATCAAGCGCGTGCCAGCTATGCTCTCAAACGGCTTTACCGACAGGATCATGAAGGTCCCATCGATCGCCCCTGATCGGAGAGCGAGCGCAATCTGGGATTCTTCCTTGAAAAGACTGATCGTGATCCTTTCCGCCGGCTGCTTGGGACCCGTCCAATAGGGATTGCGCGACAGTTGCACGCTAACTTCGGGCTTATAGCTGTCGAACTTCCACGGCCCCGTGCCGATTGGCAGGTGGCCAGCGGTGCCCAGCGCTTTTTCACCCACTTGTTCGGCCTGCGCCTTCTCAACGATCTGACCGCTGAAGGCAAGGATCGACTCCCAGATCGGGCTGGGATGCTTGAGCTTGATGACCACCGTCGAGTTGCCCTGGCCATCAACCGAAGCGACGTCAGCCCAGTAGGTCTTGGTCATGGATTCCTTACCAATGATGTTGCGTCGAAGCGAGAAGAGCACGTCTTCGACAGTCACCGGCTTGCCATCCGAGAACCTCATACCAGATCTGAGGTGGTACACATAGGTCGTCCCATTGGGATGTTCGATCGAGCTCGTCAGAAGGCTTGGTTTTACTCCCCCGTTGGCTTCCAATTCCACGAGGCTCTGCAGCGCCAGCGCAGAGATTTGGGCCACTTGGCCCCACTGGTTGTTGACGTAGTTGATCGGCCCCGGGAACGGCTCGGTGCCCCACCGCAGTTCGGCGTAGGACCTTGCGGAGCCGCTGCCGCCCGACGCGGCGTTGCTCACGTTACCTTTACTGCCTCCGCAACCACCTAGTACGACGATCAGCGCGAGCATCGCACTCGCACATAGACACTTCCGCATTTGCTTCCCTCCCGTGGGTTCGACTCACGACGCCAGCAGTGCAGGCCTCATCTCTTCGTGGCGCTGTCGCCACGCGGCTGAGCAATCCCCCGGCGCTAGACGCCATGCAGGCGACGTTGTCGCCTGCGGGCGTGCCAGCGCACAGTACTCGCCCAAAGCCGTTGCGGTGGCTGCGTGCAAACGTTCACATGCAGCGAGCATACACGCCCCGGCGTCCGGCTGTCAAGCGGGCTTAGATCCTTCTACAGGAGGGATGCCTGCGATGGTGGAGCACCAGCCTGCGATTCGTCTGGTCTGTGCAAGCGATAACATGCTAGAAATGGGGAGCGCGGGAGACCACGATGGAGACGGGCGCGCGACCGAGAGTTATGACGGAGCCAACGAGGCGCGTGCCAGCTCCCGGCCGGTGACTATCCGCGACGTGGCAGCGCTCAGCGGTGTCTCGATGGCCACCGTCACACGAGCTATGCAGGGATCGCCGCGCCTGCGCCCTGAGACCAGAGCGCGCGTGCTCGAGAGCGCCAAGCGCCTCGGTTACCGGCCGGACTCGATCGCCCGGACACTGGTCACCGGCACCTCAGGGACGATCGGGGTGTTGATACCGTCGCTCGTAGAACCGTACTGGGCTGAGATAGCAGCGGCGATCGAGCAGCGCGCCGCAGCGCGTGGCCAGGCAGTGCTGCTTGCAAGCTCCCAGCATCATCCTGAGCATGAGCAAGAGATGCTCGAGATGCTGTTCAGCAAGCGAGTCGATGGGATCATCGTCGGAGCCGTCTCGGGCGACCCCAACGGTTGGCCGAGCAGCGACAGGCGCACGCCGATCGTGATGATCGAGTGGGATGCGATGCCGCAATGGGACCTGCTGGAAGCACTGACCGAGGGCCCGCTCACTCGCCGGCTGCGCGACCTGCCCCAGGAGACGGTCGCAGGCGACTGGTTCGCGCACGTCTCCACCGACGACGCCGCAGGCGGCGCGCAGATCGTTGCTCATCTGCTCGATCTGGGACACACGCGATTCGCATTTCTGGTCTGCCCGCCCGTTCGCTCCTACCTTCTGCGCCTTCTGGGCATGCGCGTCGCGCTGGAAGAGGCCGGCTTGGAGCTCGGCACGGTGATCTCCACCACGGACACCTTCGAGGGCGGACGCTCGACTGCCAGAGAGCTGCTGCAGAAAGGCACCGCGCCGACGGCGTTGGTGTGTGGCAGCGACGCGGTGGCCGTCGGCGCCATCAAGGCAGCGTACGAACTGGGCGTCCAGGTGCCAACAGACGTGTCGATCACCGGCTATGACGACATCGAGCTTGCCGCCTATATCGACCCACCGCTGACGACGCTTCGCAACCCGATGCGAGAACTTGGACAGGCAGCGCTCGATTTGCTGCTGCGCGGGCGCACAGGCGAGCGTGGCCCCATCTCTCACCGACTGGTGGGAGAGCTGCAGGTCCGCGATTCGACCGGCCCTGCACCAGCTCGCTGAGAGCAGGTGGTACCAACGAGGCGTCACGATGGCCACCGACGCGCAGAGATCATCCGCGCGTCGGTGCTCACCTGACTGTGTGCTTCGATTTACTCAGCGAGCTTCACATTCAGTGCCCACGGACCCAACACCATCGTCCACCACGAGTAGCCTGGCAGCACATACTTATTTGACAAGGTACTGAATGTCAAGTGGGTATACAGCGGCCAGTAGGCCGCTTCTTCTCCCTCAATCTTCAGCATCTGCCCGATCATTTGCAGCCGCTTCGATCCCGTCACCTTCGGCAATTCAGAGAACAACCTGTCGAACTTGGGGTTCTTGTAGTTGGCAGTATTGAACCCGGCGCCAGGCGGATTGACTTGAGATGGCGATAGGAACAGAGACATGATCGCTTCTGGATCGAAATAGGGGGCAGCCCATTCGGTGAGCACTATCTTTGTTTTGCCGCTGAACTGCACCGAGACCGCTTCTGGCCCCGAAAGCTCGCGGACCTTCGCCTTGATGCCGATCTTCGCGAGATCCGCCGCAAGGATTTCAGCAGCGGACACCAACCCTGAAGCAACAGCTTCGACCTCTATTTCGGTGCTGAAGCCATGAGGATATGCCGACTTGGCGAGTTCCTGCCTCGCCATGGCGAGGCTGAATTCATATTTAGGGAGCGAGCCCAGCATTTCGCCAACCTGCTGCGACGAGCCGAGACCAGAGAAGATGCTGGCGGGCAGCACTGTCGCATCCTGCGTCGCGGTGCCAGTCGGGTAGAACGCTTTTATCATGCCCGCCGTATCGGTCGCATAGGCGAGCGCTCGGCGCACGTGCACATCGTTGAACGGAGGCGATGTCGTGTTTGCAGAAGCCAGAACGATATTGATGCCAGCGGTCGTGAGCATACGGGCTTCAGGGATGTTGGCGAATACCTTAGGCGACAGATAGCCGAAAGCTCCGTCTATCGCATGCGAACGCACCGCGAGACCCATCGACGCTTCTGTCTTGAAGAGGTCGATGGCGATCTTCTGCGCAGGCTGTGGCGCCCCTTTCCAGTAGGGATTGCGGGAAAGCTGGACGCCGGCTTCCGGCTGGTAAGCGTCGAACTTCCACGGCCCAGCGCCGATCACCAAATGACCAGGAGTGCCGATTTCTTTTTCGCTGAGCTTTTCCGCGGCCGCCTTCTCGATCACTTGGCTACTGAAGGCGACGACATCTTCGAAGACCGCGCTTGGCTGCTTGAGCTTGACGACCACAGTGGATCTACTCGGTGTGGTGATCGATGCGACATCTTCCCAGTAGGGCTTGGTCCAGGATTCCTTGAGCAGGAGGTTGCGGCTGAGCGAGAAGGCGACATCGGCGGCGGTCATCTGTTTGCCATCAGAGAACTTTACCTGTCTCAGATGGTAGACATAGGTTGTCGCGTCAGGATGTTCAACCGAGCTCGCGAGCCCCAGCTTTACTTTGCCGTCCGCTTCATATTCCAACAGACCATTCGTGACCAGTGACTGGACGTAGATCTCATAGCCGTTGGCATTCCTAGGCCAATCGAGCGGTCCAGAGAACGCGATCGTGCCCCAACGCAGTTCTGGATATGGCTTGGACGATCCTTTTCCACCGGTCGACGCGGTCTGAGCAGATTTGCCAGCACCGCATCCGGCAACAACGAGCGCCACCACGAGCGCGACCCCCACGAACAGATACCTTCTCATTGCACACCCTTTCTCATTGCAGTCCCTTTCTCGTTGCCCCAGTCTCCGTCCGCAGTGCACACAGCCGCACGCGTTAGCTCCTTCCCGCCCCACTCGGCCTCGACAGCGGACGACCGATCCAGGCGGCGTACGACAGCCACGTCCTCAGCCACGTGGACGTGGAGCGTGGCCATCGCCTTGACCCATTTCCGAGCCCGCGTCGAGTCAGCGCGGTGCAGGGGCGAGCAGGCTCCATTGGCCGACGCGGCCGCTGCAAGCTGCTCGACATCCTCGATCTGCATGTGTCTGCAATCACGCCAACGCCTTCAACGTCGCTTTCATACGCAAGCGCCAGTGCCTGGATCGATCGTAGTTGGCTTTGGCCTTGCTTTGTAACCGGTATCATAGCGATTCTGCTCCGTGGCGGGTGTTTGGTGCTTGGCTCTGTGCCCTATCATCTGGCCAAACCTGGAGTTCGGCCGCGCCTCGATCAGAAGGAGCTGTTGTAAGCGGTATCATGCGCTCATGCCGACCGGCAGCGACACGCTCGGGCGCGAAATCGCGCGCCCGACGCGAGCAAGTCCCACCTCTGGCGAGCTGGGACCCACGACCATCCGCGACGTCGCAGCTCTGTGGTGTCTCGATCGCACCGGTCACGTGCACCTTTCAAGGCTCGCGCAACGTGCGATCTCTCGCCGACTCGCGGGCGTGCTCGTATCTCACGGCTCGACTGGTCCCGCGCCCGCTCGCGAAGCGGGACGCACACAGCAGCTATCGTCTCATTTAATCACTGGGCCGCCTGCGGAAGACAGGCCGCACCTAGTGTGCGGTCATGGTTTAGCCCAGCAGCCACTCTGCGCGCTCTTCACAGCGGCATCGAGGATCGCGACGCCGTGACGGCCCTCGGCAATGGTGGGCGCAGATCCCGTGCGGCGCTCGATGCCGGCGTAGAGATCGCGCATCAGCCCCTCGAAGGCGCGCCTGGTGCCCTCCTCGAAGCTCGTGGCATATCGCTTGCACGTTGGCGGAAGGCCGTCGGTGCGCCAGACAGAGAGCTGCTCGCCATCGTCGCCGAGCGACCATCGCAGCCTGCCCGTGGACCCATGCACCTCCAGCACGATCTCGTCGGTCTCGGCACCCACGCAGTCCTGTGAGACCACGACCGTGGCGGTTGCGCCACCGCTCAGCCTCAGCGTGACGGCGGCGCCGTGGAGCAGAGGCTCGCCCTGCTCGGCGCCGGCTGGCTCGGCGAGCACGGCCTCGACCGGCTGCCCGGTGAGGTGCTCAGTCAGATCGAACCAGTGAATGCCAACGTCGGCGAGCGATCTCGCTGGGCCCACGACAGCCGCATCCGCCAACCAGTGGCCCGCTGGCACCTCCAGCAGCTCCTGTGAGAGGTAGCGTCCGCACAGCAGCCTCACACCGCCAAGCGCGCCGCTGCGCAGAAGCTTGCCCGCCTCGACGACGCCTTGAAAGTAGCGGTAGTGGTAGCAGACGCCGCCACGTGCACTCGCTCGCTCCACCCGCGCAAGCAGGTCGTCTGCCTGCGCCAGGTCGAAGGTCAGCGGCTTCTCGCAGACGAGGCTGCACCCGGCCTCGATCGCCGCCGCCGCGCCCGCGGCGTGGAGCACGTTCGGCGTGCATATGTGCACCACATCGACCTCCCCAGAGCCGGCCATCGCAGCCACGCTGTCATACGCCTGCGGGATCTGCAGGCGATCCGCGTGCGCCCTAGCCGACTCTGGTGAGGATGCCACCAACGCGCGCACCGGAACGCCGAGTGAGCGCAGCGTCTTCACGTGGAGCCGGCCGATCGACCCGGGCCCCACGACTCCCGCACGCGGCATGCTTCTCACCTCAGCCGGCTGCGGCGTATTCGACCGCGATCCGCTCGCCGCTCTGAGCCGCGCGGGCAATGGCCTGCACGACAGCGTCCGCCCTCACCCCGTCCTCGAATGTCGCTTGCGGTGCCGGCGGTTGGCCGCCCTCTGCAAACGCCTGCGCCAGCCCAATCCACTGGTGCACGAGCGAGTGCTCCCAGCCCAAGCCGTGCCCGGTCGGCCACCAATGCGACATGAACGGATGCTCGGGCTCCGTGACCATGATGCGGCGAAAGCCGGCACGCTGCCCGTCGACCACGAGATGCAGCCACAGATGGTTGAGGTCCTCCATATCCCACCAAAGCGAGCCCAGCTCGCCGTTGACCTCGATCCACTGCTGCGCCTTGTGCCCGCTGGCCACGCGCGACGCCTCCAGGCTGAGCAGCCCCCCGTCCACGAATCGTCCCGAGGCTACGTATGCATCCTCGACGCTGACCGGCCGCATGACGCCGTCGCGATCTGCGCGCTCGGAACTGACCGTAAGCGTCTCAGCGCTGAGGCGCTCAATGTCGCCCGCGAGATGATGGGCAAGGTCGATGATGTGGCTGTAATCGCCGATCGCGCCTGTGCCGGCACGGTCGCGTTCGTGATGCCAGTTGTGGACGGCCGAGAAGCCCCAGTCCTGCATGTAGCGGGCGCGGTAATGGGAGATGCGCCCCAGCGTTCCCTGGTCGATCAGCTGCTTGGCAAGCGCAACCGCGGGCATGAACCGGTAGTTGAAGCTGCATGCGCGCAGAGCGCCGGTAGCGTCGGCCGCCGCGGCCATCTCGCGCGACTGGTCGAGCGTGAGACCTAGAGGCTTCTCGCACAACACCGCCTTGCCTGCCTGCAACGCCGCCACGGTGACCGGATGGTGCAGGTCGTTGGGCGTGAAAACGCAGACCAGATCCACGTCGTCGGCCTCGACGACCTCGCGCCAATCCACGGTGGCGCGCTCATAGCCCCAGCGGTCGGCGTTGCGCTCGGCGCGAGCAGGATCGTGGCCACAGAGCACGACGGGCTGCACCTCGGCGGCCACCTCCAGCTGGCGCAGCTGCATGAATGCGTGCGTGTGCGCCCGGGAGATGAATCCCTGCCCTACGACTCCTACGCGCAGGCGAGGACGGCTCATGCTCCTGCCACCTCCGACCAGGCGACGCGCTTTCCGCGAGGTCCGGCAGCGTACAGAGCGCACATCAGTTGCAAGGCAGCATCCTCCTTGGTCATTGGCATCACGGTGTCTTTTATAGCCATACCGACGCTCATCTGTCGTCACAGCTCGCACGGACGCGAGAGAGCCATCGCGCATTTCGTCCGTGCCCGCCTGCGCCGGACCGCCAGACTCGCGCTTGACAGCGGCAGCATCAGAAAGGCAGGCCGCGAAGCGTCGCAGTGCCCACAGGCCAGCTCGCGCCCTCTCGTACCGCCCGCCACATCGAGCGCATCGGTATCTGCATCGAGCCGGCAGGCTGCTCTACATAGATCGGCGGGTCGATCTCGATGAAGTTGAGACGCTCGTAGAGCCCGACCATGCCAGCGTCACAGAAGAGCATCGCGATCTCCAGACCAACGCTCTTGGCGTGGTCAATTGCGGCCCCGACGACCATACGCGCCAGACCCTGTCCCCGAAAGGGCTTGGCGACAATCACATCGCCAATGCCGGCAACAGCAAAGGGCTCGTGGGGAACGACCTCAACATCCACCACCACGAGCCCTGCCGCGGCCAGCGCCCTGCCATCGCAATCACACAGCACGAAGTACCGTTCCTTGTCCTGCCAGTGCAGGCCAAGGTATTCCCTGCGGAAGAGATCTTGGTCGCCGCCCCCCAGCTCGTCGTACTGCTTCGAGGTCAATCGACCGAGCTCGACGAAGTTCATCGTGCCACTCTACGCGCGTCCCGTGCAGATAAGGTCGCTCGCCAACGCCGCAAAGAAGTGACGTTTGAGCGCTAGAGATGCTATGATATGTTCTCTCCCTAGGTTTGTGCGACTTGGCCTACGTGCAAAGGACTGATGGAAGATGGCACTAGAGCTTGCCAACACCCCCGTCTCATGGGGCGTCCACTACCCCGAAGACCCGCGCAACGAGCCCTGGCAGACGGTGCTCGACGGCATCGCCCGCGCCGGCTATCGCTCGCTCGAGCTCGGTGCGCTCGGCTACCTGCCCCAGGACCCTGCGCTCGTCAGAGCTGAGCTCCAGCGCCGCGAGCTGACGGCCACCGCGATGTACATCTTCCAGCCGCTGACCGACGAGCGCGGGCAGGCGCAGATCCTCGAAAGGGCCAGGCTGACGTGTGAGCTGCTGGCCGGAGTCGGCGGGTCGCTGCTGGTGATCATCGATGAGCGCAACCCGCAGCGGATTCCCACCGCCGGGCGCAGCGATGCAGCGGTGCGCGTTGACGCGGAGGGCTTCGCGCGGCTGATGAGCGGCATCACGAGCGTCGCGCAGGTCGCCGCTGAGCATGGCCTGACCGCCGTGCTGCACCCCCATGTCGCCGGCTACATCGAGTTCAGGGACGAGATCGACAGGGCGCTGGAGGCACTGGATCCCGACCTGGTCAAGCTCTGCATCGACACCGGCCACAGCGCCTACGCGGGGATCGATCCGGCGCAGCTGCTCCGCGCCCACGCCGCCCGCGTGGCGCACATCCACCTCAAGGACATAGACGGCGCCAAGCACGCCCAGGTGCTGGCAGACGGGATCGATTTCGACACAGCGATGCTGGAGGGCATCTTCTGCCCGGTCGGCCAGGGCATCGTTGACTTCGATGCCTTCAAGGCCGCGCTGGAGCATGCCGGCTACGAGGGCTGGGCGACCGTGGAGCAGGATCACGAGCCGAGTGACCCGGACAAGTCGGAGAAGGCGTTCCATGGCGCCGTGAAGAGCCTCGAATACCTAGAGGCTTGATGCGGGTTGTAGCTGGCAGGAGGAGCTGGCGTCGAGGTAGAAGAAAGGGCCTCCAGCCCTTGCATCGAGCCTCTAGAGCTCACAGCTTTTTCGGTCAGGCGTTGCTACGCGCCGCGTGTACCTGCCTGTGCTCGAATGCCGGCGCGAGCTGTTCGATCGAGGAGGCCGAGATGCCGTTGCGTTTCGCCGTCTCACGCCAGTGTGAGGTCGCTGCGGTGACCTCATCGAGCACGCTGAGCGCCTGCTCGGGCGTGAGGCGGAACACGGGCGCGACGTCGAGCGCACCCACGATCGAGTTGCGCCCGTCCCCGCCTGAGATGCTCGTCGAGAACTCCCGTCGGCGCGGGTTCGGGTTCAGGTCGAACGCCGGCGACAGGCTCCATCCGGCAGTGCTAGCGCGCAGGAAGCCGTGGTTTCGCAGGTGGTCATCGGTGTTGGAGATCAGGATCCCGAACACGATCCGTCGCCAGAGCTCCGCCAGATCATCGCTGGCGCTCGGCGAGTGCTCCTCGATTGCCTCTGCGATCTCGATGTAACTCGAGCCTTCGCCATCGCGTGCCTCCAGCAGTGTCATCGCGCTCACATAGCCGCTGCGACCGAGCCTGTTGCGATCAAAGCGCGTAAGGATCAGCACCGGCCTGCCGGCGACTAGATGCAGCTCGAATTCCGGAACGGCGATCCCGGCATCCCGAGCGAGAGATAGGGCGACCGCCTCCCAGGCGATCACGTCCCAATCATCGCCCTGCGGGGCTGGGAACTTGGCAATACCGAAGCGTCCCTCGCGGTCGAGGACATGCGCCTTCGGGCGTGCGCCGCCGAGTGAGCTGCCGCCTTCGAGCAGGAGCCTCAGGTCCTCGGCACTCACCTCGTCGCGTTCGAGCTGCTCGGCCGCGTTCAGCAGGCGCGGCAGGTCGACCAGATGCGGGATCCCCTCACGCTCGTGCGCGAGGAAGCCTCCCTGCTCGTCGTGACGGAAGCGCAGCGCGCCCTGGCGCAGGTCATCGCGCACACCGAGCAAGTAGTCGACCTCGGCGACCTCACGCTCGGTGCGGCCACGCTCGCGGGCGTCTGTCAGCTCGCTGCGGCGCAGCAGCCGCCGACCCCACCCGTCAGGCGCGGCGTCTGAGAAGGCGCCGAACAAAGCCCGGCCCTCCGGCGTCTGCTGCTGGCCACTGTGGAGCTGGAGCGCCGGGTCAAGCGCATAGGCATCCGGGCGCTGCAGGTAGTTGTCGAAGTAGGCAAAGGTCGCCGACTGCGCTCCGCGACGGCGGTGCGTCCACATGCGTCCAGCGGGAACATCCTCGCCGGCGAGCTGTACGACCACCTCGACGCTGCCGTCAACCATCGCTCTAGCCCTCGAGCCTTCTCGGGCGCACCCGTTGTGGCAGTTCCTCCTCGGAGCGAAGGCGACCGATATCGCTTGCGAGTGGATCGAGCGCCTGCGAAAGACTCTCGAGGATGCCAAGCGCCCGTAGGATCAGCAGCAGGTTCTCGACGCTGACGCTGCCCTCGCCGACCTCCAGGCGCTGCAGCGTGTCACGCGAGATGTTCGCCCGGTCGGCGAGCTGGGCCTGTGTCAGTCCACGGAGCTTGCGCCAGGTCGAGATGTGCTCGCTCAGCGCGCGCTCAGCGCGGCGCACCGCCAGCGGCGGTCGACGGTCGCTTTCTGTCTTTTTAGGCGGCATATATCAGGCATTATAGCTGTTAGTGCCTGATCTATCGGTCGTTATCGCTGGCCCTGTATTGGTGTCAGACGCCGCAAGCGACGGTTGCATTGGGTCTGGCCGGACAGATGCGGAAACCAGCCCGGCAACAGCAGGGCGACCATAACCCAAAAAACTGGCGGTCGCTGGGAGGGCCTGCGCGACAGCGAGCGCGATCAGCTCGTGGTTGGAGGCGAAGTCGGACTCGGCTGACAGACCCTGATCGTCTTGCTCGAGCCAGCTAATGCTCGTGAGGTCTATCGGGGTGATGCTTGTGATCGTGATAGATGCCAGCCTGGTGCAGTCGTTGGTGAAGCCTGTTGTAGGCCGCCGACAGCGTTGCTCGGAGCTGGCGGTGGCGCCGCTCCTCGGCAGGGGTGGCGAGCGTGTCCACATAGGCGATTGCACCCGCGATCTGGTCGAGCACCTCGCCGGCGTCGACCGGCGACCACAGCGGCTGGCCGTCGACCATCACCTGAATGGCGCTCGTGTGAGCGGCAACATGGTCCGTTTCCTGCGCGAGATGACTTCCGCGGACGCGCAGCGCAACCCACGTCGAGCGATCGACGCGCACCTCTGTGACTCCGTGGGACTCCAACGCTCCACCGCACCGCTGCTCATGCGCGACGAGTCCCCCGACGACCACCTCGACTCGCGCGATCGGGACTGCGACCGACTCCACGCGCCATTCGATCGACACGCGCCCGCCGGAGCCCGGCAAATCGACGCTCCCACCTGGAGCCACGCCCTCTACGGTGAGCGTCGCAAGCGGGCCGATCGTCGCAAAGGTGTTGCCCTCGCGGATCGCGGCAATCCAGTTCTCATAGGTGAGCTCACGCTCGCCCAGGTGAGCGTAGGTGCGCATCCCGCCCAGGAGGTGGCTGTCCGCCATCTTGTCAGACCCCCCGACGATCGGCAGGTGGTAGCCGAGGTTGAGGTAGCGATACCAGTCGGCGATGCCATAGGGATCGACGCGGGCCTCCACGATCTCGTTGCGCCATCCGGATAGGAGGGGGTTTCCGACCATCAACTCGTTCGCATCGGCCAAGCCCAACACGAAGTCCGCGGCGCGCTCCAACTGCGGTGCAGGAGCGTGCGGCATCACCACCAGACCGCCCTGGTCGCGGCACCGCTGAGCCCACTCGGCCATCGTGACCTCGAGCGGATCGCCGATCGCCGACTCGGTGGGGCCACCTGTGCAAAGCGGATCGATCAAGCTGCCCGAATAGCCGAGCAGCGAGATGTGACCCAGCACCTGCATCCTGTTCTCCGATCCCACACGTACGAGAAACTCGCCGTCGCCGCCGAAGTCCTTGGCGCCGAACGTGGTCTTGCCGTCAAAGTCCCCGACGTTGGTGAACAGCTCACCCCATTGGGTCGCGAGGAGGTTGACCACATTCACTCCCTCGGCGCTGCCCTCCAACAGCGCCGTCTGGGGACTCAGGAAATGCACGTGCGTGTCCGCGGTGACCCAGCCTCGCTCTCGCCAGCGCAGGACTCGCTCCAGGGAGAAGGTGAGCTCTGAGGTCTCCGCGCCGATCGTGACCGTCTGGCGAATGGGAGCGATCTCATAGCCGCGCGCGATCTCGACGAACACATCGCCAAGCGGCAACTCCACGACACACTCTCCATCGATGTAAGCCGATTGATGGCGCTCAGTGATGAAGTCGCCGCCACGGCCCTCGAATATCGCAGGGTTCACCGTGCGGTGGTGACTGCGGGGCGGCAGATACGTTCCCGCCCCATCGTGCATGTGCAGTCGCGCCGGCACAGCTTCACCAGTGCTCGCATCCACCACACGCACCTTCACGGGCCGCTCCGCCGGCGGCAGCACCTCGATCGAGCCAGTCGGCGCAGCAAGATCGGCGAGCAAGTCCCAGGAGTCGCCTTGCCTGGTGTAGAGACGCGCATGCGGGTGGGCGACAAACTCAACCACCACTGAGGTCTCTGACTGCCGCGGCGAGACGAGCGCTGCGTCAGCCGACCACATCTCAGAAGCGTACTCATTGGCGGCACGTGCTGAGATCACGATTCCGAGGTCGATGCCGATTCCCTCGTACTCCCCTATGTCGTTGAAGCTCGTCCCAGGTGGCAGTGCGAACCTGACTTTGGCTCTCCTGCCCGTCCGCAGCGGATGCTCGCTCAACGAGGTCAGCGTGACAGCATAGATCGCCGACGACGCTTTCTCACTTGGTGTCGCCAGCAACGCTTCCAAGGGCCGCTCCGGATGAGGGTTGGGAAGCGCGTAGATCCAGAGCATCTCAGCTGGGTAGGACACTCTCTGCGCGGCGTCGCGTCCAGACTCATGCCGTGATTCCGCGTCGCTCAGGCCATAGCTGACAGCACCGCTAACCGCGAGCTCCTCGGTGATGGATCGACGCACGTGGTCGTCGCGGGCCGGGACGGCTGCGGCCGGACTGGCCCCCCATACTACGCGGGCCTGCTGTATCCCGAACCGTCGCGAGAGATGTGTCGTCTCTGTGGATCCGTCGGCGTAGAGAAGCGCATACTCAGACACCGCGTCGCCGATCGTGTTCCCGTCCACCTCCGTATCCGCAAAACCGGCCAGGTAATCGGTAGGTATGTCAGCCGCGACGTGCACGAAGACCACATATGTCGCAGTCACCGTTGGAAGCTCGACTCGAACACTCTCCGAATCAAGGAGGATCACGTCCGCGCCATCCCCTGAGCCGAACGAGAACGGGATACCGCGGATCGCGCGCTCCCCGAAATCCTGATCGCCGACAGGTGGGCGCAACGACTCCGGCAAATCGTCTCGGCGAGCGTTGAAGACAGCAGCCAGCGACACGGTCTGAAAGTGCGGTGAGGCAAGCGTGCTCAAAGTGAAGCGAACTTACCACCTACCGACCGAGAAGTCTAGTGATCCTATCATTAGTCACTATTCCTGTAGGCTCCAGGCATGCGCCTCCTCAACCAGCTAAACGCTGGCGAGCGCACCCGCCTGGCGGCGATGTTCGCGTTCATCTCCGGGCTGTACGTCCTCGGGTTCGGCCTCATCGCTGCCTATGCTCCCGGACACGCCGGGCTGCTCGGCGCCGCGATGCTCGCCTTCACGCTCGGTCTGCGCCACGCATTCGACGCAGACCACATCGCCGCGATCGACAACACCACGCGCAAGCTCGCAAGCGGAACCGAGCGCCCCGTCGGCGTGGGGTTCTACTTCTCGCTTGGCCACGCCACCGTCGTGCTCGTCCTCACGCTGCTCGTCGTACTGGTCGTGCACGGCATCCCCGCGGTCGCTGATGTCGGCGGGCTGCTCGGCGCCGTCATATCCGGTGGCTTCCTGTGGATCGTCGGCGGCCTGAACCTCGCGGTCCTGCTCGATGTGCTGCACGTTGCCAGGCGGATGCGCGCTGGTGACTGCGAGGAGCGCGAGCTGGAGAGGATGCTGATCCCCGGTGGCCTGCTCATGCGCCTTGGACTCGATCGCCTGATGGGCTTCATCACGCGGTCCTGGCAGATGTTCCCCGTCGGGCTGCTGTTCGGACTCGGCTTCGACACCGCCACCGAGGTCGCGCTGCTGGCGCTGGGCGCCGGCGCGGTTGCCGCGGGCCTGCCGGTGCTGGCCACCATGGCGCTCCCCACGCTGTTCGCGGCCGGCATGGCCACGATGGACACGCTCGACGGAGTGATGATGGGACACGCCTACGATTGGGCGCTGCGCCGCCCCGCGCGCAAGCTGTTCTACAACCTTGCAATCACCTCACTCTCCGTGACCGCCGCGCTGGTCGTCGGCACGATCGAGCTCGCCAACGCGGCCGTCAATGCCCTTGACCTGCGCGGAGGCTTCTGGAGCGCGATCGGCGGACTGGATTTTCAAGCGATCGGCTACATCCTGGCAGGCCTATTCCTCGCAACCTGGCTGCTTTCGCTGCTGCTCTGGCGCCTGCTGGACGTCGAGCGACGCTGGACATCGGCGCTCGTCGATCTCCCTGCGACCACGCCGTCCACGCAACCGCGGTAAGGACCCTCACAAGACACGCGCTGCCTTGACAGCGATGACATCTAGTGATTGAATGTCTGGAATGCGCATTCATGCGGGATCCCTCGAAGGGATGGACGCCAACCGGTGATGGACGGAAACCCTGAGGTCCTGGTCACCTGGCCCGACTACGACACCGAGGACCCGGAGCTTGGAGGCGCGCTCACAGCGGCAGGCTGCCGGCTCCGGCTGGAACCGAAGCTCGGAGCACGCGATGCCGAGCAGGTGCGTGCAATGGCGCAAGGAGCGGCGGGCGCGATCGTCAGCATCGACCCGTTCGACGCAGATGTGCTGGAGTCGTGCACGCAGCTGCGCGTGATCGCGCGCGTCGGCGTGGGCGTGGACTCCATCGACCTGGCAGCGGCCAGCCGCCTGGGCGTGGTCGTGACGATCACGCCCGGAGCCAACGAGAGTGCCGTTGCTGATCACACGGTTGCGCTGATGCTGGCCGCGGTGAGGCGCATCTCCGAGCACGACCGCGCAATCCGCAGCGGAGAATGGAACCGCACCGGCAGCCATACGCCATGGGAGCTGGCGGGCGCCACTGTCGGCCTGGTCGGCTACGGCAACATCGGCAGGCTGGTGGGCGCGCGCCTCTGCGGCTTCGGCGTGCGCCTGCTCTTCAGCGATCCGGTCGAGCAGGAAGCCGCTGGTGCGGAACGCGTCTCGCTGGATGATCTTCTGCAGGAAAGCGACGTGGTCTCGATCCACGCTCCGCTGCTGCCATCCACGCGTCAGCTGCTTGGCCGGCGCGAGCTTGCCCTGATGCGAGACGACGCGGTGCTCGTCAACACCGCGCGAGGCGGCGTGGTCGACGAGCAGGCGCTGATTGAGACGCTGGAGGCCGGGCGGCTGCGCGCTGCGGCGCTCGACGTCTTCGACCACGAACCGCCCCGCTCATCGCGTCTGCTGACCCTGCAAAACGTGGTGCTCTCGCCTCACGTCGGTGGCATCAGCGACCGCTCGATCCACGAGATGACGCGCCGCGCGACCTCCTCGGTGCTGGACGTGTTGGAAGGCCGCATCCCGCGCGACGTCGCCAACCCCGAGGTACTCACGCACGAGCGCCTGGCAGGTGCCGCAAGCGCGCCCGACGCGCTCTCTGAGACGAGCGGCCTGGCATGAGCCTTTCCCTGCGAGAAGCCGTGCTCGCGCGCGAGTCCCTGGTGGGGACCACCGTCACCCTGACCGACACAAGCCTCGCAGAGCTGCTGGCAGAGCCGTTCGACCTGATCTGGATCGATCTGGAGCACGCCACGATCGGCCCGCTGGAGGCCCAGGAGATCATGATCGGCGCGCAGGCCGCCGGCACCTACGTGCTGGTGCGGATGCCAGCGCAGGACCACCACCTGATGATGCAGATGCTCGATGCGGGAGCCGATGGCGTGGTGCTGGCCGACGTTCGCGATGCGAGCACCGCGGCCACGGCGGCGCGATTCACCAGGCATCCGCCAGACGGAGATCGTGGCTTTGGCCCGCGGCGCGTCTCGCTGCGTCGTCGCAGCGCGGGAGCACCCGCCGGCCAACCGTCGCTGTGGGCGCAGATCGAGAGTGAGCAGGGCCGGCGCAACGCCGGCGAGATCGCCTCGATCGAGGGCGTGGACGCAGTCGTGATAGGGACCGCCGACCTTTCGTTCGCGCTCGGCAGTCCCCTGGACACGGGCTCTACGCAGATGCGCGAGGCGGTGGATGAGATCCGCGAAGCCGTGATCGGCGCCGGCGCCGTCTTTGGGATCGCGGGCGCACTCGACGGCAACGCGCCTGCCCTCTCGGTCGGCGCCAGCATCCTCGTGCTGGGCACCGATGCGCGCCTGTGCGCCGGCGCAGTCGACGCCGCGGCCGGCCGCATGCGCGAGATCCTGCAAGACCACGACCCCAAGGAGATGCAGCCCTCGTGACCGAATACCTCAAGCAGGCGCCGCTGTACAGCGAGCAGGTCTCGGCCCAGGTGCGCGACACCGTCTCGGAGATGCTCGCCCGCATCGAGCGCGACCGCGAGCAGGCGATCCGCCACTACTCGCGCGAGCTTGACAAATGGGATCCGCCGAGCTTCAGGGTCGACGCCGCGACGATCGAGCGGGCCGCCGCAGAGGTCGACGAGGAGCTCAAGCAGCACATCGTGTTTGCTCAAACGCAGGTGCGAAGCTTCGCGCAGGCCCAGCGGGACACCATGCGCGACCTCGAGGTGGAAACCCTGCCGGGCGTCACGCTCGGACACCGCCACATCCCAGTGCAGACCGCGGGCTCCTACGTGCCCGGCGGGCGCTATCCGATGCTGGCCTCCTCATTCATGACCGTGATCGTGCCCAAGGTCGCGGGAGTGGACCGCGTCGTAGCGTGCGCGCCACCGCGCGCAGGTGCCGGCATTCACCCCGAGATGCTCTATGCGATGTCCACCTCCGGCGCCGATGACATCCTCGCACTCGGCGGCGTGCAGGCGATGGCCGCGATGGTCCACGGCATCGAGGACATCCCGCCCGCGGACATCATCGTCGGCGCCGGCAACGCCTACGTCGCCGAGGCCAAGCGCCAGCTCTTCGGCGAGGCCGGGATCGATCTGCTGGCCGGCCCGACGGAGGTCGCGATCATCGCCGACCACACCGCCGACCCGGAGCTGGTCGCGCTCGACCTGCTCGGCCAGGCCGAGCACGGCCCCACCTCCCCCGCCGTTTTGATCAGCACCGACCGCGCACTCGGCGAAGCGGTGCTTGCACAGATCGAGCGGCTGCTGCCCACTTACCCCACGCGCGAGGTCGCCGGCGCCGCCTGGGAGGCGCACGGCTCGATCGCGATCGTGGATGGGCACGAGCAGGCGATCGCGCTCTCCGACGAGATCGCTTCCGAGCACTTGGAGGTGCAGGTGGAGGACTCGATGCTGGAGGCCTACAGGCTGCGCCTGCGCAACTACGGCTCGCTCTTCCTCGGACGCGAGGCGACCGTCGCCTACGGTGACAAGGGCGTGGGCACCAACCACGTGCTGCCCACGCAGCGTGCGGCCCGCTACACCGGAGGGCTGTGGGTGGGCAAGTTCCTGAAGACCTGCACCTGGCAGCGGCTGACGGCGGAGGGCACCGCGCAGGTCGCGCCCGCGATTGCCGCAATCTCGCACGCTGAGATGCTGGAGGGGCATGCGCTGACCGCCGAGTACCGCCTGCAGAGCCTTGCGGAGGGCGCTTCGGCGCGATGACCGTGATGGTGGCACCACACGAGCGGATCGTGGAAGCGGGACAGCCACTCGCTGGCAAGACCGTGCTCGTGACGGGCGGGAGCCGCGGCATCGGCGCGGCGTGCGCGCTGCGCTGCGCAAACGCCGGCGCGGCGCGTGTGGTCGTGGTGGGCCGCTCTTCGAGCGAGCTGCAGCAGGTCGCCGAGCAGATCGATCGAGTCGGCGTGCGTGGCGAGGCCCTGCAGTGTGACGTGACCGACACGGGTCGCCTGCGCAAAGCGATCAGGGCCGTCGGCCAGATCGACGTGCTGATTGCAAGCGCCGGCGCAAACAGGCCGCAGCCGTTCCTCGATGTCGAGGAGGAGACCTACGACTGGCTCTTCGACCTGAACGTACGCGCGAGCTTCTTTGCCGCCCAGGCCGCCGCGCGCCAGATGCACGAAGGCGGCTCGATCGTGCTGCTCTCTTCGCAGATGGGTCACGTGGGCGCGCGTCTGCGCTCTGTCTATTGCGCGACCAAGCACGCGATCGAGGGACTCACCAAGGCGCTGGCCGTGGAGCTCGCGCCCGCCGGCATCAGGGTGGTCTCGGTCGCGCCCACCTTCGTGCGCACGGAAATGACCGCCGCTCAGCTCGATGATCCCATGGTGGGAGCAGCGCTGCTGGCACAGATCCCCGCGGGGCGGTTTGCGAGCGTGCAGGAGATCGCCGAGGCGGTGCTCTTCGCCGCCAGCCCCGCAGCCTCGCTCATGACCGGAACAAGCCTGATCATCGACGGAGGATGGACCGCCCAATGACCGCATCAGACACATCCGCAGCCCCTGCGACGCAGCGCGCAGGCGCAGAGCAGACCGTGAGGCTCACGGCCGCGCAGGCGCTCGTGCGCTTCCTGCAGCAGCAGTTCACCGAGCGCGACGGCGAAGCGCAGCGGGCGATCCCGGCGATCTTCGGCATCTTCGGTCACGGCAATGTTGCTGGCATGGGCCAGGCGATAACCCAAGAGGGCACCGAGCTGCCGCTCTACCAGCCAAAGAACGAGCAGGCGATGGTCCACACCGCACTCGGCTTCGCGAAGGCGAGCAGGCGCATGCAGACGCTGGCATGCACCGCCTCGATCGGTCCCGGCTCCACCAACATGCTGACCGGCGCCGGCACCGCCTCCGCCAACCGGCTGCCGGTGCTGCTGCTGCCCTCGGACACATTCGCCAACCGCTTCCAGGGGCCGGTTCTCCAACAGCTCGAGCACCCAAGCGAAGCCGACTTGACTGTCAACGACGCCTTCCGGCCGCTGAGCCGCTTCTTCGACCGCATCAGCCGGCCGGAACAGCTACTGACCGCGCTGCCCGAGGCGATGCGGGTGCTCTTCGATCCCGCCGAGACGGGCGCGGTCACGATCTCTCTGCACCAGGACGTCCAGGGCGAGGCGTTCGACTTCCCGCTGCGATTCTTTGCGCCGCGCATCTGGTCGGTGACGCGCCGCCCACCGGCGCAGGCCGAGCTCGAGCGGGCCGTGGAGTTACTGCGTGGCGCGCAGCGTCCGTTGCTGATCGCCGGTGGCGGCGTGCGCTACTCGGCCGCCGAGCAGGAGCTGCGCCGTTTTGCGGAGAGCTTCGAAGTGCCGGTCGCGGAGACCTCAGCTGGCAAGGGATCGCTCAGCTACTGCGAGTGGCTGCTCGGAGGCATCGGCGTCAACGGCACCCGCCCTGCGAACGAGATCGCGGCGCAGGCCGACGTGGTGATATGTCTCGGCACGCGACTGAGCGACTTCACCACCGGCTCGCACTCGCTCTTCCAGAACCCGAACGTCTCGTTCGTCGGCATCAACGTCAACGAGGCAGACGCGTACAAGCTTTCCAGCACACCGCTCGTCGCCGATGCACGTGAGGCGCTCACGGCACTGGCAGAGCAGTTGCGTCGCAGCGAGCCCCGTGGCGGGGGCGCATATCGCGAGAAAGTGCCGGCGCGTGTGCGCTCATGGCGGCAGGATCTGCTCCAGGACATCGCTCCCCGGCAGGGCGAGCGGATCGGCCAGGGCGAGGTGCTGCACACACTCAACGAGTCGGTGCGCCCCGGAGACTGGGTGATCGCGGCTGCCGGGTGGCAGCCCGGCGACCTGCTCAAGCTGTGGGAGACCCCACCTGGGTCATTCACCCACATCGAGTTTGGATTCTCCTGCATGGGTCACGAGATCCCCGCCGGCCTGGGCGTGCGGATGCACGTCGGGCCGCAGCCGGAGGTGTTCGTCGTAATCGGCGACGGCACCTACCTGATGAACCCGACCGAGCTGTTCACCTCTGCCCAGGAGGGCCTGAAGCTCACCGTGCTCGTGCTCGACAACGGCGGCTACCAGTCGATCAGCCGGTTGGCGCTCGGCAAGGCGGGCTCCACCGCCGGCAACGAGTTCCGCGGCCGCCAGGAGGGCGCCCGGCTGCCCGTCGGCGAGCGGGTCGGCGTCGACTTCCTCGCCAACGCGAAGAGCCTCGGCTGTGAGAGCGTGCTGGCACAAGACGGGCAGCAGCTCTCCACGGCGCTCGCGCAGGCGCGCGCGGGCTCTCAGAGCACCGTGATCGTCTGCCCCACAGAGTTCGGGCGCAGCCTGCTCGACAGCGGCGCGTTCTGGGACATCGGGGTGGCGGAGGTATCCACTGACCCCGCAACCCAGGAGGTGGCCGCCGCGCATCTGGAGGCTGCCAAGGTTCAAAGACGCTACTGAAGGAGCGATGACCCCACGATGACATCAAGCCAAGTTCGTCTGGCCACCGGCCCTGTCAGCTGGGGCGTCGACTTTGCAGACGCACCCGCCAACCCGCCCTGGACCACGGTGCTGGACGAGATCGCGGCCACCGGCCTTGGCACGCTGGAGCTCGGCCCCGTCGGCTACCTGCCCGAGGATGCCGACACACTGCGAGCCGAGCTCTCTGGCCGCAAGCTGACCGCGGTGGGCTCCTTCGTCTTCGAGGACCTGCACGACCCCGCCGCCCACGAGCAGATCCTTGCGATCACCGAGCGCGCCTGCCGCGCGATCGCGGCCGCTGAGGGCAAGGTGCTTGTGATCATCGACCGCGTCAGCGAGGAGCGCGGGGCCAGCTTCGGCCGCAGCGCCGACGCTCGCCGGTTGACCGATCCGGAGTGGGCCGGCATGCTCGACTGCGCCCACCGGGTTGCCGAGATCGCCGCCGCTCACGACCTCACGCCCGCTTTTCACCCGCATACCGGCGGCTACGTCGAGTTCGAGGACGAGATCGACAGGCTGCTGGCCGACACGGAGCTCGGGCTCTGCTTCGACACCGGACATGGCGCGCTGGCGGGCATCGACGCGGTGGCTGCGCTGGAGAAGTACCGCGACCGCTTGGTCCACATGCACCTGAAGGACATCGATGGCGCGGTGCTGGAGCGCGCGCGCGCCGAGAAGATGAGCTTCTGGGACGCGCTCGCAGCCGGGGTGTTCTGCCCGATCGGAGATGGCGTGGTCGACTTCGCCGGCGTGGCCGATCGGCTCACCGCCGCGGGCTACGAGGGCTTTGCCACGATCGAGCAGGATCGCGTGCCGGGCACCGGCAGCCCGCTGGATGACATTGCCGCCAGCCTGCGTGTGCTCGCCGACGCCGGCTTTCGGCATGCAAGCGACGCGCTTCGAGCTGGCTGCGAGATGAACCTCGCAGCACAGCGATCACTCGTAAACGGATGCCGGCGCCTGCCGCCGGGCAGGAGGTAGAAATTGAGCGCAGATGTGCTGCGGGTGGGAATCGTTGGCGCCGGCTACATCGCCGGCGTGCACAGCGCCGCCTATCGTTGCGTGCCGGGCACGTTCCCGGAGGGCCCAAGGCAGCTGGAGCTGGCAGCGGTCGCCGACGCCGACGCACCGCGCTGTGAAGCGCTGCAGAGCCGGTGGGGCTGGCAGCGGTGCGAGCAGGAGTGGCAGGCGATCACGCGCGCGCAGGACATAGACGTGGTCGACGTCTGTGTGCCCAACTCCCTGCACGCCGAGATCGCGATCGATGCGCTCGCTCACGGCAAGCACGTGATCTGCGAGAAGCCGCTGGCACACGACCTGGGCAGCGCGCAGGAGATGTGTGCGGCAGCCGCGGACTCTGCGCAGCTCGCGCAGGTCTGCTTCTACTACCGCCTGTGGCCCGCCATCGCGTGGGCGCGGCAGCTGGTCGCAGAAGGGCAGTTGGGTGCCATCCAATACTTCCGGGGCTGGATGCTGCAGGACTACGCCGCCGATCCGCGGCAGGCGATGGGCTGGCGCACCACCAGAGCGGCAGCCGGCGCCGGCGCGCTCGGCGACCTCGGCTCGCACATCATCGACATCGCGCGCTCGCTGTGCGGTGAGTTCAGCCAGGTCAACGCCGTGACGCGGAAGCTAATCGCCCGCGAGCACGACGCCGGGGATCTGGACGACGCCGTCACGATGCTGGTGGAGTTCCAGAGCGGCGCCTCCGGCGTGCTGGAGGCCAGCTGGGCGATGCGCGGCCACAAGTGCGACCTGGGCTTCGACTTGATCGGCGAGCGCGGCGCGGTGCGCTTCTCTTGGGAGCGCAGCAACGAGATCGAGGTGCTGCTCGGCGACGTGGACGACCCCGCCAATGGCTTTCGGCGGGTGCTGATCGGCGGCGCCCAGCCCGAGGGGGCCCGGTTTGCCGGCGTGCCCGGGCAGGGACTCGGCTACAGGGATTCGTTCACGATCGGCTTGGGGCAGGCGCTGGCCGCGATCTGCACTCAGGCCGATGCGGTCAACCCATCGTTCGAGGACGGCCTGCGCGCGGTGCAGATCGCCCGCGCCGCGTTGCAGTCCGCATCCAGTCGCCAATGGACGGCGGTCGATGCAACCTGAGGTAGAGGTCGCGCTGCGCAGCGCGGACCTACTGGGCGAGGGGCCGGTTTGGCGGGCCCAGACGCAGGAGCTGTTGCGCGTTGACATCGCACAGGGGCTTCTGCACGCCTGGCACCCGCAGAGCGGGCGTATCACCACGCGGCGCATGGACGGCGAAGCGGCCGCGGCGGTTCCCTGTCGCAGCGGCGCGCTGGTGATCGCCGTCGATCACGACCTCTACCTGGTGGAGGACGAGCGGGAGCCGCGTCTGATCGCCGGCACCGAGCACGACCGTCCCGGCAACCGCTTCAACGACTGCCGCTGCGACCCGCAGGGGCGGCTCTGGGCGGGCACCATGTCAAAGACACGACAGCCGGACGCTGCCGCGCTCTATCGCCTGGACCTGCAGCGTGGCGAGCTGGAGACGATGATCGATGGCACGACCATCTCCAACGGCATCGGCTGGAGCCCTGACGGGCAGCTCATGTACTTCATCGACAGCACCACCCAGCGCGTCGATGTCTTCGACTTCGACGGCCGTGACGGATCGATCTCGGGCCGACGTGCGCTCGCAGAGATCGACCCTGCCGATGGGTTGCCGGACGGCCTCGCGGTCGACGCAGAGGGCGGGATCTGGGTGTGCCTGTTTGGCGGCGGGGCGGTCCGCCGCTACAGCTCGCAGGGTGCGCTGGAGGCGCACATAGCGCTGCCTGTCCCCCACACCACCTGCCCCGCTTTCGGCGGCGAGGATCTTTCCACGCTGTTCATCACGACCACCAGGCACAAGCTGGCGGAAGAGGATCTGCCACGGTACCCTGCCGCCGGATCGGTGCTCGCGCTCACGCCGGGCGTGCAGGGACTGCCCGCAAACCAGTGTGAGATCGGCTGCTGAGCTGAGCCAGGCCGGCGCCCGGCCTTCTTTCGCCTCCTGGCTCGGACTTAGGAAGCGAGCTTCACCCCTAGAGCCCAAGGACCCCACTCGGCAGTCCACCACGAGAGCTGCTGCGTGTAGAGCGGCCAGTGGGGTGCTTCGCTTGCAACATTGCCAAGCAGCCTGCCGATCATCTGCAGCCGCTTCGTCGAATTCAGGGTCGCGAGCCATTCTGGCATCAGCCTGTCCGAGACGAGCGTGACAGTCGCCCCGGCGCGTCAGCTGGCACACGCCGGGGTGCGCTCTTGAGCCTCGGCCTAGGACGCGAGCTTTATGTTCAACGCCCATGGATCCCAAAACATCGACCACCATGAGAAGCCCGATATCACGTACTGATTTGACAACACGCCAAATGTCAGATGCGTATACAGCGGCCACGTTGGCACTTCTTCTCCCTCGACCTTGAGCAGCCGGCCGATCACTTCCAGGCGTCTCGACGGTTCGGTGATCTTGATCTGTTCTGCAAGCAGCCGATCGAACTTCGAGCTCTTGTAGTTGGAGGTATTCAGGCTACCGATCTGAGAGGGCGACAGTATGGTCGACATGAGGCCTTCTGGGTCGGGGTACACGGCACCAATTTCGTTCAACTCAATCTTCGACTTGCCGCCCAGCATCACGGATGTCACTTCATCGCCCTGCACCTCCCTGACTTTCGCGCTGATGCCGATCTTCGCAAGGTCCGCCGACATGATCTCGGCGGCCGAAACGTAATTTGAAGAGACAGCTTCCACGTCTATTTCGGTGCTGAAGCCGTGTGGGTAGGAAGACTTCGCCAGTTCTTGCTTTGCCTTCGCGAGGTTGAATTCATATTTGGGTACGGAGCCAAGTATTTCGTTGACCTGCTGCTGCGAACCCAGACTGGTGAAAAGACTGTTCGGCAGGATCGATGCGTCCTGAGTCGCCGTGCCCGGCGGATAGAACGCCTTGATCATGCCCTTGGTATCAGTCGCATATGCGAGTGCCCGACGCACGTGCACTTCGTTGAACGGCGGCGATGATGTGTTTGCGGACGCAAAATTAACGCTGACGCCCGGCGCCGTGAGTTCGTGGGTACCGGGAATGTTATCGAGCAGCTTAGGAGCGAGATACGCATCCGCGCCGTCGATTCCATGCGAACGGATTGCGAGCGCCATCGACGATTCTGACTTGAAGAGGTCGACGGTGATCTTCTGTGCAAGGACCGGAGCTCCCGTCCAGTAGGGGTTGCGCGACAGCACAACACTGGCTTCCGGTTGATAGCTGTCGAGCTTCCACGGCCCCGTGCCGATCAGCAGATGGCCAGGAGCACCGATCTCTTTTTCGCCGATCTTTTCGGTGCTTGCCTTCTCGACCACCTGACCGCTGAAAGCGACAATGTCTTCAAAGACTGCGTTAGGCTGCTTCAACTTGATCATCACAGTGGATCGGTTCGGCGCGGTGATCGAGGCGACTTCTTCCCAGTAGGGCTTCAGCACCGATTCCTTGAGAACGGTATTGCGCTCCAACGAGAACACGACGTCGGCAGATGTCATCGGTTTCCCGTCAGAGAACTTCACCTGTCGGAGGTGATAAACATAGGTCGTCGCGTTGGGATGTTCGACAGAGCTCGCGAGACCAAGCTTCACCTTACCATCAGGTTCGAATTCCATGAGGCCATTGACCGCAAGTGACTCGACCGTGAGCTCCTGGCCGCTGGGATCTCGTGGGAAGTCAATCACACCGGGAAACGTGAGCTCTCCCCATCGCAGTTCCGGATAGGGCTTCGAAGAGCCCGTACTCGACGTTGTGGTCCGGCTGCTACCGCACCCTGCGATAACAAGCGAAACCGCCAACAAAAGGACCATGCCCCCACACCCATACTTCCTCATTGCCATTCCTCCCATTGATTACACTAGCTCCTCATCGGCGCTGCTCGTATGCCCGCAGCTCGTCGAGGTGCTCCTCCACCTTGATGAAGCAGTCGGCGAGCTTGCGCATCGCCCCCGGGTCCTCCTCGATCCAGTTCCAGAGGATCTCCACCGACCGCTCCACCTTGCGCTCGCAGCCGGGCAGATCCAGCGCGGCGTAGTCGATTCCGGCGCGACGGATCCTCTCGCTCCACATCACCTTCGGCGCAGTCGTATCGCCGCGCAAACGTCCGAGCCTGTGCAGCGGCGTAGCGACATAGTTGAAGATAGGAACGCCCTCCGCCTGCAGCGCCGCCAGGTAGGTCTGCTTGGAAATGCCAGCATGCTCTGGGATGAAGTTCAGTGAGACCATGTGGAACACTGGCGCGTCCTGATCGCAATAGACCGGTGCGGCCACGCTTGCCACCCCCGCGATCGCCTCCAGCAGCAGCGCGCGGTTGCGAGCACGTGCGGCGTTCTCCTGATCGAGCTTCTGCAGTTGCTCGATCATCAGCAGTGCATTGACCGTGCTGACGCGATGCGTGTAGGTGAGCGAGTCGATATGAGGCCGCAGCATGGCAGGGAAGTCTGGCTCGCTGGCGCGTCCTGGGTGCATCGTGTTGCCGGCGTGCTGCGTGCTGATGATCGCCTTCCAGTAGGCGTCATCGTGGGAGGTGAGCATGTAGCCGGCCTCTGTGGTGGCCAGCAGCTTGCCTCCCATGCAGGAGAACCCAGCGGCGTCACCGAAGCTGCCGACGCGCAGACCGCGATGGCGCGCGCCATGCGCCTGGCTGCCGTCCTCGATCAGTGCGAGGCCTTGCCGGTCGGCAATTGCCCGCAACGCCGTCATGTCCGCTGGCTGTCCATAGAGGTGCACCGCGAGAATCGCCTCGGTCCTCGGGCCGATTGCCGCCTCGACGGAGACCGGATCCAGCAGACCGTGCTCAGGATCAACGTCGGCGAACACCGGCACGGCGTCGTTATGCAGGATTGGCGAGACCGATGCACCCCAGGTATAGGGCGTGGTCACCACCTCGGCACCGCCGGTGATTTCTAGCCCGATCAGCGCTGCGTGCAGCGCTGCGTGCCCAGAGACGCTCGTCAAGCACCGCTTGACGCCATGCCAATCGGCGATCGTTTTCTCCGCCTCGTCCACCAGAGGGTGGTCCCTCCCGAGACCCACGATCGGTCCGGCGGCCAGCAGTTGGTCCACACGCCTGCGAGCGCCGGCCGTGACGTGCGGGTAGCGGGGTTCCGCGAGAGCTCCGGCAGGCGCGCCGCCCAGCAATGCGAGCACGTTGGATGTGGAGCTCTTTTCAATGACCGACATTGGCGTTCTCTCGGATGGTTGTGGTGGGCGCTGGGGAAGGCCCGACGCGGATGGGCCGCACTTCCTGGACCGGTCCGGGCTCCTCTGACAGGCCACTGTGATCTTCTGGCTTGCATCTTGCATTCAGGTGTCTTCCTCTCCGGCGGCGCTTTCCCGGACCGCTTCGGGCAAGATCGTGATTGCCCTTGTCCTTAGGCCAGTTGACTATTCCCGGACCGATCCGGGCAATATAACCCCGCAGGCGTGTCGCTGTCAAGCGGCGCGCCCCGCAGATGCTGAAGGAGCTGCGGATATAGTCACCCTCCAGCAAGAGGCCATGAGCGAGCGCGATGCCACAATGCAGTCGAGGTCGGGGCCTACGCGTCTGCCCACCATTCGCGATGTCGCACGCGTCGCAGGGGTCGGCAAGACGACCGTCTCTGACGCGCTCCGTGGTCGTGGCGAAATCGCCCCGGCAACACGAGAACGGGTGTTGCTGGTAGCCAAGCAGCTGGGCTACCACGCGCATCTGGGAGCGCGCAGCCTCACTCGTCAGCAGACGGAGGTGATCGGCGTCATGGTTGGCGATTTCTTCGATCCCTTCATCGGAGAGCTGACCGGTCGACTGGAGCAGCATGCCGCAGCACGCGGCTTCCGCATGCTGCTTTCCACCGCAGGACCAGACCTACGCGAGGAGGAGTCCGCGGTGGTGAGCCTGCTCGAGCACCGCGTCGCGGCGGTCATACTCGTCGGCTTCACCGGCGACCCGCAAGTGCTGGAGACGATCGGCACGCACATTCCGGTGGTCTACATGGGCTATGCAAGCCAATCCGGCGTGTCGATTGGCATGGACGAGAAGCTCGGAGGCGATCTCGCCACGGCGCACCTGATCGGCCTGGGGCACAAGCGAATCGCGTATCTGAGCGCTGCGCTGCTGCCACGTCATGTCGATCGCGACCGCCTCCACGGCTACCGTCGTGCGCTCCGCCGTGGGGGGCTGAGCTCGGCAAAGGACCTCGTGCTGCGGGTCGGGCCCACCTCCGAAGAGCAGAGGCTGGAGATGATCCGCCGCCTGCTCAGCCAGTCTCAGCGGCCAACCGCCGTCTTTGCCGCCTCAGACATCACTGCGATCGAGGTGATGTCCTGCGCGTATGAGCTGAAGCTACAGGTCCCAGGAGACCTGTCGATCGTCGGCTATGACGACATCATGCTCGCGCGCACGCCGATGATCGCGCTGAGCACCATTGCACAGCCGGCGGCCGAGCTGGCCAGCCGTGCCATCGACACTGCGGTGGCGTTGATGGACGACCCCGGCACGCGGCCGCAATCGACACTGATCGAGCCACGCCTGATCGTGCGCAAGACGACGGCGCCGCCGCCATGACAGCTCACGACTCAGCGGAAGGTGCACGCAAGTGCACCGGAGACGCTCACGCGTTACACGAGCAGAAACCCGCCGTCTACGCAGATCGTCTCCCCCGTCACATAGGCGGCGGCGTCAGAGGCAAGGTAGAGGAACGTCGCGGCTATCTCCTCGGGACGCGCCATCCGCGGCATCGGAGCCTCGGTGCGCGCTTCGGCGATGACGTCCTGCAGCTCACGGCCCTGCGCCTTGGCTATTTCCCCTATCGCGTCCGTCTGCATCGCGGTGTCGACGTTGCCGGGTGCCACGGCGTTCACGGTGATCTCGTCGGCCACGAATGCGAGCGCAGCGGACTTGACCAGCGAGATCACGGCCGCCTTGCTGGCGCAGTAGGCGGGCGACTCGGGGAATGCACGTATCCCGGCGACCGATGCCGTGGCCAGCAGCCGGCCTTTACGCCGATGGGCGACCATGTCTGCGGCGGCCGCTTGGAAGCAGCGCATTACACCGAGGACGTTGACGTCGAACACGCGCGCCCAAGCGTCTGGATCGGCCGTGGACCACTCCTCCAAGAGCACGACGCCGGCGTTGGCGACCAGGATGTCGAGTCCCTGATCCCCAGCCGCCCGGGCCACGGCGGCGGACACGTCGGCTGCGTTGGTGACGTCACCCTCGATGCTCTCCACGCCCTCCACCGGCGCATTCCAGCGCCGGTCCATTCCGAAGACGACCGCTCCATGCTCGGCGAACAGCCTTGCGGTGGCGAGACCTATCCCCGAGGAGGCGCCGGTGACCAGCGCGCGCTTACCCGACAACGTTCCGCTCATATGATCCTTTCATCAATGCTTCGCTGACATCGCTGGAGACCAAGACCTTCTCCGAGCACGAGCTGAAGATCGTGCGCGGCACCTACAGCGCGATGGCTCGCATGGGCACTCAACAGCTCTCGCTGCGCGGCATCGCCAAGGAGCTCGGCGTCAGCCCGGCGCTGCTGATCTACCACTTCGGCTCCAAGGACAACCTGCTGATCGAAACGATGCACTGGGCGCTCGCCGGCAGCGTGCAGCGCCTGCAGCGCCAGAGCGAGGGGATCGACGATCCCCAGGAGGCGCTCCGCGTCAGCCTCGGCGCGGTGTTCGTCGACGCACGAGCAAACCGCGACTTCTACCTCATCTACCTCGACCTCGTCCAATATGCGGTGCGCCACGAGTCCTTCACGAAGCTCGCCATCCTCCTGCGGGAGCACATCGACGACTCCTATGCGACCGTGATCAGGCAGGGCGTGGCCGCAGGCGTCTTCGAAGCGCAGGACGTCCCTCTCGCCGCGCGCCAGATCAGGGCGATCGTGGAGGGCGCCTTCCTGCAGTGGCTGCAGAGCGACGATTGGGAACAGACCCATGCCGCCCTGCAACGCGACTGCTACGCGGCGGCTGTGAGGCTGCTCGCCCCGCAGCCCTAGCTCATCAATCGACAACGGGCAGCTCTATCCAAGATGGATGCTCCGCGTCGTGGTGGATGCGTTGACGCGCGGTCTGCATCTGCGGATCGCGCTGGTTGCCGGTGTTGAGATTGCGGTCCCAGCGCGGGAAGCTGCTGCTCGTGACGTGCACACGCAGCCTGTGGCCGGCGAGGAACACATTGCTGGTGGACCACAGGTCGATCGTGATCTGCTGGCAGGCCTGCGCACCCTTCTCGACACGGAAGATGCCATCGCAGATGTTGAAGGAGCGACCGTCGGGGTGAACATCGCACAAACGTGCGACCCAATCGGTCGAGGGCGCAGAGCTCTGCGCGTGCAATACGACCTGGACGCGGCCGGTAACCTCGAGGTCCTGCTGCAGCGGCTCGGAGGTGAACACGCACACGTCCGGCCTGGCCTCGATCCGAGCTTGATCGAATGGCCCCGCCGGGAATGCCGCCGCCATCACGGTCTGGCCGCCGAGCGTTGGCACCGGATCAGATGGGTCATAGACGAACTCGGTCGGCGCCGCGTCGCTTACAGGCGCCTCGCGGCTGAGCGTGCCGCCATCGCCCAGGAGCCAGCGCTCGCTGCGTGCGCGCGTCAGCGGCCAGGAGTCCTCATCGCGCCAGACGTTGCGGCCCATCACGAAGATCCGTACCGGCGCCTGCTCCTCACTGCCTCGCGGCGAAGCCTCGGATGCCAGCTGCCTGCGCAGCCACGCCAACTGCGTGTCGGATAGATCTCCGTCTGCGCTCACGGGCGCAAACGCACTGGAGAGCGCACCGAAGCAGAGCTCGCCAACCGGATCTTGATAGGTGAGATGAGTCCAGGGCCCAATAATCACCTGCGAGGGGCGGCCGAGCGCCGTCATCGCCATGTGGCTGTCCAGAACGCCCTGCGCGAAGATGTCATACCAGCCGCCGATGTGCAGGGTCGGAACCGTGACGCGATCGTGGCGCCCGGCTACGTTGCAGTTCTCCAGCACAGAGGGATCCGCCTGGGTCCGGAACGTGCCGAGCTCCGGCAGGTCGTAGCGACGCAGTACCGCCAGATCGTTCACCGGCAGGCCCCAGTAGCCGTCGCTGCCAAGCTTGTCGAGGTCGCCTATCAGTGCCTCGGTCCTCTCTGCGCGCTCCTGCTCGGAGAGAGGCAGCCGTGGGAAGTGATCGACTCCCATGATCAGCGTCCAGTTGGGGGTGGTGCCAAGCTCGATCGCACCGCCGCGCGCGAACAGGCCGTCCAGCGCATCCGACCAGGTGATCCCCGGCACCATCGCTGCCAGCGACGGTGGCTGCTCGATGGCCGCCATCCACTGCGTGTTGCCGTGATAGCTGCCGCCGAACATCGCGACACGTCCATTGGAGCCAGGCAGCTTCGCCGCCCACTCGACGCTGTCGTAGCCATCCTCGCGCTCGTACCGCAGCGGCATCCACTCCCCCTCTGAGGCATTGCGACCGCGCGTGTCCTGATAGACGACCATGAAACCTTGGCGCGCGGCGTGCACAGGATCGAGCCAGCTCACCTGGACCGGGACGTCCTTTCCATAGGGCAGCCTGTTGAGCAACGTCGGCCACGGCCCATCCCCGTCGGGGCGATAGACGTTGGCGCGAAGCGTGACTCCATCGCGCATCTTGGCCGGGACGTCGAACTCCACCGTGACGCCTGCAGCACGACTCGCCCCATGCTCCGCCATCGCCTTGCCCTCTCTTTCGCTTGCCGCCGTCGGGATCAACTGAACGTATGTTCAATCTCGCAAACCGAGCGCCCTCTTGTCAAGCCTGCGGCCCCGCGCCCGGCTTGACACCTTGCGCGACGCAGAGGTAGACTGAACGATTGTTCAGCAAATCGTTGGGGAGGAAGCACCGCCGTGACGTTGGAGCTCGATGGACGTGTTGCGCTGGTCACCGGTGCTGCGCGCGGCCTTGGCCGTGCGGAGGCGCTCGCGCTTGCACGGCGCGGCGCGCGCGTGGTCGCCATCGATCTGCTCGACCCTTCCGAGACCGTGCGTGCAATCGAAGGCGCCGGCGGCATCGCAGCACACGCCACGATCGACCTCGCCCAGGGCGAGACGGCCGCCCACCAGGCGCTGGACGTCGCGATCTCGACGTTCGGCGACCTGCACATGCTCGTCAACAACGCGGGCGTGCTGCGCGACCGGATGAGCTTCAACCTCTCCAGCGAGGACTGGGATCTGGTGCTGGCGGTCAACCTCTCCGCGTCCTTCTATCTCTCCCGCGTGGCGGCAAGCCATTGGCGCCGCCGCCACGCCGACGGGGACGCCCAGCCCCGCGCGATCGTGAACACCTCCAGCGAGTCGGGCCTCTACGGCAACGCCGGACAGGCCAACTACGCAGCTGCCAAGGCCGGTGTCGCAGCGCTCACGATCACGCTTGCGACTGAGCTGGAGCGCTACGGCGTGCGCATGAACGCAGTTGCTCCCCGTGCGCGCACGCAGATGACCCTGGACAGCCTTGGGCAGCTGCCCGCCGCCGGCGAGCACGACCCACTCGCACCTGAGCACGTCGCCGAGGTCGTCGCGTGGCTCTGCTCCGAGGCCGCCCATGGCCTCACCGGTCAGGTGCTCGTCGCCCACGGTGGCGGAGTGGCTGCGATGCGGCCGTGGTCGGTCAGGTGCCAGGTTGCGCGCGGGGGCAGCTGGACCGACGCCGACCTGCTCGAGCTGCGCGCCGCGCTCTTCCCGCAGGAGGCAGAAGCACGGCAGGTCGCACTGCCAGTGGGAGATCTCTTCGCAGTCGATTCCCAACCCAAGGAGACGATCCGATGAGCACTGTCGATTCGACGATCGCGGAGTGGCTTGCGCGATATGGCGCGGAGCGCGTGAATGTCGCACACCTGCTTTGCGACGCTCATCCGGCCGACGCTGAGGCGCTTGTGTTCGACGGTCCAGAGGGCGTGCAGCGGCTGACATATGGCGAGCTCGGCGAGCGCTCCAAGCGACTGGCTGGCGCCCTGCGGGAGGCCGGCGTGGGCGAGGACGATCGCGTTGCGACGATGATGCCCAAGTCGGTGGAGCTGGTGATCGCGCTGCTCGCGATCTGGCGCGTGGGAGGCGTCCACGTGCCGCTCTTCACGGCCTTCGGTCCCGACGCCGCCAGCTACCGGATCGCCCACAGTGCCACCAAGCTCGTGATCACGGACGCTGGCAACCGTGAGAAGGTTGGCGACTGCGCGCCGGTCATGTGCCTTGCCGCCGCCGGGCAACAAAGGCAGGGCGACTTCGACTTCGCTGCTGCGGTGCAGAGCGGACCTTTGTTTGAGGGCGTCGAGCGCTCTGGCGACTCCCTCATGTTCCTGCTCTACACCTCCGGCACGACGGGACAGCCAAAGGGAGTCGAGACGCCTGTGCGCGTGCTCGCGGCGATACACGCCTACATGCACTACGGCCTGGACGTGCGCCCGGAGGACGTCTACTGGAACATGGCCGATCCCGGCTGGGCCTACGGCCTGTGGTGCGCGATCACCGGATCGCTGCTGCTTGGCAAGACGCTGCTGATGCGCGGGCGTCCGTTCACCGCAGAGGACGTGTATGAGGCGATTCTCGAGCACAGGGTCAGCAACCTCACGGGCGCGCCGACGGTCTACCGCTCGCTGCGCGCCGCGGGCGTGCCGGAGGGCTTCCGTGAGCGCAGCGCCCTGCGCGCGATCTCCAGCGGCGGCGAGCCCCTGAACGCGGAGCTGCTGACGTGGTCGCAGCGCGAGCTCGGCGCCAAGATCCACGACCACTACGGCCAGAGCGAGCTTGCGATGGTGGTCACCTTCGCTCACCATCCCGAGCTGCACCGCGAGCCGGTGCCCGGCTCGATGGGCTTTCCGCTGCCCGGCTTCAAGGTCGCCGTGCTCGACGGGAACGGGCAGGAGCTTCCCGCCGGCCAAGACGGGGAGCTTGCGATCGACGTGGAGTCCTCGCCGCTGTTCTGGTTCCGCGGCTACTACCAGGACCCCGAGCGCACCACCGAGCGCTTCCCGTACGGCCCCCGCTATTACCTCACCGCCGACACGGTCCAGATGGGAGAGGACGGTCTGCTGCGCTTCGCCAGCCGTGCCGATGACGTGATCACGAGCTCCGGCTACCGGATCGGCCCCTTCGAGGTCGAGAGCGCTCTGATCGCGCACGAGGCGGTGGCCGAAGTCGCCGTGATCGGCACTCCCGACGATCTGCGCGGCGAAGCCGTGACCGCCTTCGTGGTCACCGTGCCCGACGTGCAGGACACGCCAGCGCTCGCCGAAGAGCTGCAGCAGTTCGTCAAGGCCCACCTCGCAAAGCACCTCTACCCGCGCCACGTCTGCTTCGTGTCAGAGCTACCGCGCACGCCGTCGGGCAAGATCCGCCGCAACGTGCTGCGGGAGCAGTGGAACGCGCAAGAGGTCAAGGCGTGAGCGACGCCCTCGACTCTTTGACCCCAGCCGTCAGCCTGTGATTGGTCACAGCGCGATGAGGAGGTCGCGCAGATGAACGTCGCGTACTGGTTGCAGCGAGCTGCGCTGAGCAGTGCAGAATCCCCGGCGATCGCCGTCGGCGAGAAGGCTTTCGCAAGCTACGAGCAGCTGGCGCGGCGCGCCGCCGGCTTGGCGCACGGGCTGCGAGATGCATACGGGCTGCAGCCCGGTGACCGCGTTGCGATCGCAGCCAAGAACCACCCCTCCTACTTCGAGGCGCTGTTTGCGATCTGGTGGGCAGGGTTGGTTGCCGTGCCGGTCAACGCGAAGCTGCACGAGTCGGAGATCGCCTGGATCGCGGAGCACGCGGGCGCGCGGGCCGTGTTCTGCTCCAAAGAGTTGGAGGCCGCTCTCGGCGCACAGAATCTGCAGGGTGTGGAGGAGCTCACATGCTTTGGCGGCGCCGAGCACGAGCGGCTGGCTGCGCAGGAGCCGATGTCCCTGACCGCACGCTCCGGGCAGGACGTCGCCTGGCTGTTCTACACATCTGGCACCACCGGCCGTCCCAAGGGCGCGATGCTCACGCACCGCAACCTGGTTGCGATGAGCCTCGCCCATCTGGTCGACGTGGATCCGACGCTGGCGGGCGACGCGCTGCTGCACTGTGCGCCCCTGAGCCACGGGTCGGGCCTGCTTTGCCTGCCGCACGTCTGCAGTCTGGGCGTGAACGTGATCCCCGAGTCGGGCGGCTTTGAGGCGGCGGAGACGATCGGCCTGCTGCGGCGATGGAAGCGAGTCTCGTTCTTCGCGGCGCCCACGATGGTTCGGCGGCTCGTGGAAGCGCCGCAGGAGATCGAAGCGGCCGCGCTGCGCTCGATCGTGTGGGGAGGCGCACCGATGCATGCGGCCGACACTCTGCGGGCGCTTGAGCGGCTGGGCCCTTGCCTGGCGCAGGTCTACGGCCAGGGGGAGTCGCCAATGACGATCACGGCGCTTGCGCGTGAGGTCCTCGCGCAGCGCGAGCATCCGCGCTTTGAGCATCGACTTGCCTCGGCGGGCACGGCGCGCTCCGTGGTCGAAATGATCGTCGCCGACGACCAGGATGAGCCGCTGCCCGCGGGAGAGCTCGGCGAGGTACTCGTGCGCGGCGAGACTCTGATGGCCGGCTATTGGCGCGACCAGGAGGCAAGCGAGAAGACGCTCCAGGGCGGCTGGCTGCACACCGGCGATGTCGGCGTCCTGGATGAGGACGGCTACCTGACGCTGATGGACCGCTCGAAGGACCTGATCATCTCGGGCGGCACGAACATATATCCACGCGAAGTCGAAGAGGTGCTGATGAGCCATCCAGGTGTGCGCGAGGTCTCGGTGATCGGCAGGGCCGATCCTGATTGGGGCGAGGTCGTGGTCGCCTACGTCGCCGGTGAGGCCAGCGCGGAGGAGCTCGACCGCCTCTGCCTGGATCGGATCGCCCGCTTCAAGCGCCCGAAGGACTACGTGTTCGTGCCCTCGCTGCCCAAGAGCAACTACGGCAAGGTGCTCAAGACCACGTTGCGTGAGCAGGATGCCAAGCGCTCGCTCGCGCAGCAGCCAGATGGTGCGGCAGATGCACAGGAGGCCTCACGATGAGACTCCCTGTGTCAACCTCTGGTGGCGAGGTGTTGTTGGAGTGCGGTGTGTTGGCTGGGGTCGTAGCTGGTGTGGTCGTGCCAGAGGCGCCAGATGATGCCGCTCCAGGCGCGTCCGAGGATGCGTATGGCGTGTGGGTGGCTGGCGCCGCGTGCTCGTGCTCGGGTGTAGATGTCGGCGGCCCAGGGGTTGTGGTGGCGGCTGGTGTCGGCGAGGGTGTTAATCGCGTTTCGCAGGCGGTGGTCGCAGGCCCAGCGGAAGCGGGCGCGCTTGGACTTGCCGGACTCGACCGCGACTGGGGTTTGGCCTGCGTCGGCAGCAAGGGCTTGCTTGGTTGGGTAGCGCTCGCGGCAGTCGCCGATCTCGGCGAGCATGGTGGCGGCGGTAATTGCCGACTTGGGGTCGCGGAACAGGGAGCGGAATGTCTGTCCGTCAGCGTGATCGGCAAGCGCGGCGCGGATCTCGCTGGTGAGTTCGCTGATGCGTTCGACGATCGGTTCGAGTGCGGCGACGAGTGCGAGCACGATCTGGCGGCGCGCCTCAGCCTCGAGCTGGTCTGCGCGGCCGGTGGCAGCGCCACGCAGGCGGGTGAGAAGATCGCCCGGGGTCTTGCGCCCGCAGTAGCCGTGGCGAGCGAGGAATCGTCCCATGCGCTGCTCACCGAGCCCGTGCGCGTCGGCTGGCGAGGGGTAGCGTCGCAGGAACGCCAGTGCGATCGGGCTGTCGATCTCCCGGAAGACCTCGGCTGCGCCGGGCCAGAAGCATCCCAGCTGGGTGCGCAGCTCGTTAGCGATCGCTACTCGATGGGCGACGAGGTCCTCGCGGGCACGGGTGAGCGCGCGCAACGCCTTCATTGCGTCCGAGTCGGGCACCAGAACCCGGAAGCGGTGCGCGTCGGTGCGCGCGAGCTCGGCGAGCACGAAGCTGTCGAAGCTGTCGCTCTTGCCGCCAGAGGCAGTAAAGCGAAGGCGCATCGCGGCGACCTGGTTGGGATGGATCGCGATCACCCGCAGGCCAGCGTCCAGCAGCCGCTCGATCAGCAGCCCATCAGGCCGCTCGATCGCGACCAGCTCGACCCCGAGCTCGATCAGCCTCGAGCACAGCGCTCGCAGGCCCCGCTCGTCGTGGCGGAAACGACGACCCTCGACGATCCGTCCCTCACTGTCGTTGACACAGACGGCATGCTCCTCGCTAGCCCAGTCGACCCCAGCAAACCGGTGCTCCTGCATAGCTTCTCCTTTCGGCAGACATTGACTGTCACCGGCGGCGAGGTACCTTGGTGGTTGCTCACTGATGGCGCTCTGAAGCGCGACTCCCTGTTGCCACTCGGGGCACCTCGACGGAACGCCGGGAGGCGCTGGTCTCATCGTGGCCCTCTGCACGGGCAAGCGACGCTGGCGCTCTCCCGACGTCCGCCGGCAACAAGAAAGGATGACCAGTGAGCGCTCGGCTGGAGGGCAAGGTCGCACTGGTGATCGGCGCCGGCTCGGTCGGCCCCGGCTGGGGCAACGGCAAGGCCACGGCGGTGCTGTTCGCGCGCGAGGGCGCGAAGGTGCTCTGCGCAGACATCAACCATGACGCCGCCAAGGAGACGGCGCAGATCATCCAAAGTGAGGGCGGGCAGGCGGAGGCCATCCAGGCCGACGCCGCGCAGGCGGCCGACGTCGAGCGGGTGATGGCGCGTTGCTTGGAGCGCTTCGAGCGCCTCGACGTGCTGGACAACAACGTGGGGATCGCCGAGGTCGGCGACGTGGTCACGCTCCCCGAGGAGAACTGGGACCGCATCTTCGCCGTCAACCTCAAGAGCTGCTTCCTTGCGATGAAGTACGCGATTCCGATCATGGAGCGTCAAGGGGGCGGGTCGATCGTCAACATCAGCTCGGTCGCCTCGATCCGCCACTCCGGCGTCTCCTACGCCGGCTACTACGCCAGCAAGGCGGCGATGAACCACCTGACCGCGACCACCGCCGTCGACCACGCGGCCAAGAACATCCGCGTCAACGCGGTCCTGCCGGGTCTGATGAAGACGCCGATGGTCGCCCAGGCAGTCGAGGGACTTGCGGCCAGCTACGGCGCGCAGGACGTCGAGGCGATGTGGAGAGCGCGCGACGCGCAGGTGCCGATGGGGCACATGGGCGACGGCTGGGACGTCGCGCACGCGGCGCTCTTCCTTGCCTCCGAGGAGGCCCGCTACGTCACTGGCGTCGCGCTCGTCGTCGATGGCGGCTTGACCATCAAGTGCAACTGAGCCGATCGAGCATGCGTGAGGTTCTGATAGCAGGCGTCGGCATGACGCCGTTTGGGAAGGCCCCGCAGCGCTCGCTGGGCTCGCTGGCCCATGAGGCGACATCCGCTGCGCTGGCGGACGCCGGCGCAACCGCGAGCGACGTCGGGATGGCTTTCGTCGGCAATGCTGTGGCGGGCCTGATCACCGGCCAGGAGATGATCCGCGCACAGGTCGCCTTGCAGGACAGCGGCCTGCTCGGCATCCCGATGGTGGCGGTGGAGAACGCATGTGCCTCGTCCTCCAGCGCTCTTCATCTTGCCTGGCTGGCCGTCGCCTCCGGGCAGGTGGAGGTCGCGCTGGCACTTGGCGCAGAGAAGCTCCTTCACCCGGACAAGACGCGCTCCTTCGAGGCGATCAGCACCGCAGTCGATCTGGAGCGGCGCGAGCAGCTCGCCCTGCGCGTGGCACCGCCAGGGGTCGATCCCGATGGGCCTCGCTCCTTCTTCATGGACATCTACGCCTATCTCGCGCGCGACTACATGGACCGCAGCGACGCGACCGCGGAGGACTTCGCGCGCGTGGCGGTGAAGAACCATCACCACGGCTCGCTGAACCCGAAGGCTCAGTACCGAGATCTCGTAAGCGTGCAGCAGGTGCTCGACTCGCGCGAGATCGCTTCGCCCCTGACACTCCTGATGTGCTCGCCGATCGGCGACGGCGCCGCCGCGGTGCTGCTCTGCTCGCAGGACTACGCGCGCAGCCGTGAAGCCGACACGGTGAGGATCCTTGCCTCGGTGCTCATGAGCGGCCAGCTCGACCCTTCGGAGCCGGCGGTGGCACGCGCCGCAAAACGCGCCTACGAGCTGGCAGGCGTCGGCCCGCAGGATCTCGACGTGGTCGAGGTGCACGACGCCGCAGCGCCGGCCGAGCTGATCGTCTACGAGGAGCTGGGTCTCGCGGCCCCAGGTGAGGGGGCCGCGCTGCTTCGCTGCGGCGCCACGGTGCTCGGAGGTCGCGTGCCGGTCAACACCAGCGGCGGCCTGCTGAGCAAGGGCCACCCCGTGGGAGCGACCGGCTGCGCGCAGATCACAGAGCTCGTCGAGCAGCTGCGCGGCCACGCCGGCGAGCGCCAGGTGGAGGGCGCGCAGGTCGCGCTGGCCGAGAACGCGGGCGGATTCCTGGAAACCGAGCCCGCCGCCGTGGCGATCCACATCCTGGCACGCTGAGCGGCCACGCCCCGGCTGGCGGGGCTGACAATAATGACCTGGATGGAGCCGCGATTGCAAACCGACCGGCTGTTGCTGCGCCGCTGGCGTGAGCAGGACCTGATCCCCTTCGCTCAGCTGAACGCCGATCCCGTCGTCATGGAGCACTTTCCCTGCACCCTGTCAGCCGCTGAAAGCTCGGCGCTGGCAAAGCGCATCGAGGAGTGCTTTGCGCAGCACGGCTACGGGCTGTGGGCCGTGGAGGTACCTGGACAGGCGCCGTTCATCGGCTTTGTCGGCCTCTGGCCTGTGCGGCCGGAGCTGCCCTTCGCGCCCGCCGTGGAGGTCGGCTGGAGGCTGGCCCACGACTTCTGGGGCCATGGTTATGCCACCGAGGCAGCGCAAGCCGCGATCGCCTTCGGGTTCCAAGAGCTTGGCCTGCAAGAGATCGTCTCCTACACCGCAGAGGTCAACACTCGCTCACGCCGCGTGATGGAGCGGCTGGGAATGAGCCAAGACCCCACCGAGGACTTCGAGCACCCGCTGCTGTCGCAGGACTCGCTCCTGCGACAGCACGTGCTCTACAGGCTGCACCGATCCCAGTCCGCCCGCGGCGGCTGAGCGCCATGGCTCAAAGAGCCATCTGCGGCAGCACGGAGCGGGGCAGCCGCACCTCGTCCGCCGGAGCCATCGCGTCGTAGTCGGCGTCGCTGGTGCCGAGGAAGCGCTCCTCGCGAATCCAGGGCTTCGCCATCATCGGGTCGTCCGTCTCGATCTCGCGGGCAAGCCTGTGTCCGTCGAAGATCGCATCGGCGACCTGCTGTCTCGGGGCCAGGCAGTCGCCGATGCGGTAGACGTCTCGCACGTCCGCCTGCGCCCACTCGCAGGAGCGCGCCCGCAGCTCGCGGTAGAGCGCCGTCTGAGGTGTCCGCATCGTCGCAAGCAGCACTGCGTCAGCGCTCCATTCCCTGACCTTCCTTGGGAACTCGCGCAGCACGCCCTGCACTCGACCGGCCTCGATGCCGGTCACTATGTGGCCGGTCCACATCTCCACGCCAAGCTCATGCAGCAGTGGGACCATGATCTGGTCCTCGCCCGTGTATTGCATGTATGCACCCACCTTGGCCAGGGGCGTCACATAGGTGACACTGCGGCCTTCGCGCGCGAACCGCTCGGCGAGGCTCGCGCCCATGAAGTAGCCCTCGGCGTCATAGACCAGCACCCGCTCTCCGGGCGGCTGCTTGCCTTGCACCATGACCTGCTCGGGGGTGAGGACGTGCGGCAGCACGGCATCTGCGCCAGCTATCGGCTTGCGGCTGACAGCGTTGAGCCCATCCGAGACCCAGCTCGATCCGGTCGCGACCACCACGAGGTTCGCACCGTAATCGAGCACGTCATCGGCGCTCAGCGGCTTCTTCGGGACGATCGTCAGGTTGCGCAGCCGCTCAGCGATCGTGAGGCGGTAGTGCACCACCCGCGACCACTCAGCAAGCCCAGGCAGCTTCGGCACCCAGTCGAAGTGACCCCCAGGCCTTTGTCCCGCGTCGACCAGGTGCACGTGTTCAACCCCGCGGCGCGCGAGCGTCAGCGCACACTCCAATCCCGCCGGGCCGGCACCGACGACCAGCACGCTCTCGCTCGGGTCTGAAATCGGCCTGACCCTCTCCGGATGCCAACCGCGCCGGTACTCCTCCCCGGTGGTGGGGTTCTGGGTGCAGATGATGCGGCTGACCGCATTCCCGCGCGAGACGCATACATTGCAGCCGATGCACTCTCTGATCTCCTCGATCCTGCCCTCTTCGATCTTCACGGGCAGGAACGGATCCGCGATCGACGCGCGAGCAGCGCCGATCACATCCAGCTGGCCGCTGCGAATCACGTTCACCATCGTGTCAGGGCTGGTGAAACGCCCCACACCGACGATCGGCTTCTCGGTATGGGATCTCACCTTCGCCACCCATTGCCCCTGGAAGTTCTCGTTGTAGAAGCGCGAGGGCCCGAGGTCCTTCACCCACGTGTTCGGGTCTTCACCTCCAACCTGCAAATCCCAGAAGTCCACGAGATGATCGGCCAGCTCGACGAACTGGACGCCCTCGTGATCGACGCGGATGCCCTCCTCGGTGCCATCAAGCGTATCGATCGAGAAACGCGCCGTGATCGCGCAGTGATCTCCCACCGCCTCACGCACCTGCTCCAAGGTCTCGAGCCAAAATCGGGCTCGGTTCTCGAAGCTGCCACCGTACTCGTCGGTCCGCTGGTTGTAGCGGCTCATCAGAAACGCCGTCGGCAACGCAAGCACCTCGGCGCCCATGATGTTGACGATGTCAAAGCCCGCTGAGAGCGCACGCCTGGCTGCCGCCACATAGTCGGCCTGCAGCCGCCTGATGTCGCGCCTGTCCATCTCATAGGAGTCGCCGATCCAGAAGCAGTCGTCGCCGATGCCCGAGACAGCTCGTGAGGGCATACGCGTCTCAAAGCCGGTCGTGTGTGTCCCGCCCGCCGCAAGCTCGATCCCTGCCAGCGCGCCATGCTCGTGAATGCGCTCGCACATCAGGCTCCAGTTGCGAACGTCCGCCTCGTCCCAGATCCGCGAAACGACCTCGGTGCCAGTGTGGTCGAACTCGGGAGCGATGCTCGTCCATCCGGTGTTGAGAACGGCCCAGCCGCCCTCCGCCTTCATGCCGCGGAAGTAGGCCTCAGCACCCGGGTACTGGGAGCCGAGACCGCTCGCATGCGGCGTCTGGTAGAAGCGATTGCGCATCCTCTTCGGGCCCAGCTGCACCGGCTCGAAGAGGACGTCGTACCGGGGGTCGCGTGGCACTAACTCTCCTTTTCTCGGACATCGAGCGGGAACCGCTCAGATAGGTCAGGTGACACGCGTGCTCGCCAACCCGTCAAGCGAACGCGCGATCGATGCGCTCTCGGCCACATATGTGTCGAGCAACGCCATCGCCTCGTTTCCCTTGTCAGCTCGAAATGGCCCTGGCCCCGGTGCGGTGAGCTCCAGCACGAGCGGACCGGCGAAACCGGCCGCCCTGGCGCTCTCGATCGCAGGACCCACATCGAGGCTGCCGTGGCCAAGGCCATGGCGCGTCGAGTCGGCGAGGTGCAGGGCCAGCAGCCGACTACCTGCCAGCGCCACGGCCGCGACCGGGTCGACCTCCTCGATCTGCATGTGAAACACATCCGCAATCACACCGACCTGCTCGACGCCGCTCTCCTCCGCCAGTGCAAGCGCCTGCTCCACGCGGTTCACAAGGCACGTCTCGTAGCGGTTGACGGCCTCGATCGCGACCTGCACCGAACGCTCGCCCGCATAGAACGCCAGCTCACGGACACCTTCGACGGCAAACAGCCACTCCTGGCGGTAGCTCGTGAGAGCCTCCGTGCGCCCCACGGCCGTAGGCACGAAGCCCATCACGGGAGCACCAACCTCGGCTGCAAGGTCCACGCACTGCTTCAGATAAGCGATCGCGCCGCGCCGCGCCGACCGCTCCGCGTGCGTCAGATCGCGCGTCGGCCACATCGCCACTGACGTGACGCCGCTGACGGCGAGCCCGCCGAGTGCCTCGAGCAGCCGAGAGCGTTCCTCGCGCTCCGGCTCGCCCGTGAGCTCGATCGCGTCGCAGCCTGCTCGGGCAATCAGCTCGGCGATCCGGTCAAGTGGCCGCCCGCCGAAGATCCACTCGCAGATCGAGATCTGCCCGCGACTGTTCATCTGATTCCTGTATCCACGAGGTTTGACGCTGAGGTCGTTTTCTGCCGTCCGGTTGAAGCGAATGATCTAATCATGATATGCTTGGCCCAACAAAGTTATTGTACCTATAAATGTAACCGGTATCAATCGCTTCTTGCAATGCTGTTCCTGACCACTGGCATTGACTAGCTTGTAGCCATCAAAGGGATTAACCTGGGCTGAGGCATACGTCACCCCCGCGGAGTGTAGTGGTTCTGTGACCGGTATCATGATCTCCATGGAGCCGGACGAGGACGGTCGAGATCAGAGCTCGCGGCGCGCGCGCGGCAAATCTCAGAGCACGCGCCGGCGCTCGCGGCGGACGCCTGAGACGCTGCGGCCGGCGACGATCCGCGACGTCGCGGCGCTTTGCGGCCTCTCGATCGCCACGGTCACGCGCGTCTTCCAAGGCTCCCAAAGCGTGCGCGAGGAGACGAAGGCGCGCGTGCTCGAGAGCGCCGATCGGCTTGGCTACAGGCCGAACTCGATCGCGCGTGCGCTTTCCACGGGGACTTCAAACACGATCGGCGTTCTGATCCGCTCGCTGGTGGACCCATATTGGGCTGAGATCGCGAACGCTATTGAGCGCCGAGCGGGCGAGCGCGGCTGCTCGGTGCTGCTGGCAAGCTCGCAGGGCCGGCCGGATCTCGAGCGCGAGAAGCTCGAGACGTTCTTCGATAATCGCGTCGATGGCGTCATCGTCGGCGGCGTGTCCGGCGAACCGAACCGTTGGCCGCATCCGGGGAGGCAGATCCCGACGGTCATGTTGCTATGGGACTCCACTCCGCAGCCGGAGTTGCTCGCAGAGCTGAGCAACGGCCCGCTCAGCCAGCGGCTGAGAATGCTGCCTCAGGAGACGCTTCCTGGAGAATGGCTTGCGCACGTATCGACCGACGATGCCGCGGGTGGCGCCCTGATAGCTCGCCATCTGCTGGAGCTTGGGCATAGGAGATTCGCCTTCCTGGTCCCTCCTCCGGTCCGCTCTCATCTGCTGCGGCTGCTGGGCATGAGAATGGCGCTGGAGGACGCCGGCGTCAGCTTCGGCGCAGTCCTGCCCACCGCCGACACTTTCGAGAACGGCCGCGCCATCGCGACACAGTTGCTGCGTGGCAACTCGCCTCCCACCGCCTTGGTCTGCGCAACCGACGTGATCGCAGTGGGCGCCATCAGTGCTGCTGACGAGCTTGGCGTAAGGGTGCCGGCGGATGTCTCAATCGTCGGCTACGACGACATCGACCTCGCCTCCTACGTGAACCCTCCGCTCACGACGCTGCGCAACCCGATGCGACAGCTCGGCGAGACCGCGCTGGACCTGCTGCTGAGCGGCCGCGCCGGCGAGACGGGGGCGATCTCCCACCGGCTGACGGGCGTTCTCATGGCTCGCGGCTCGACCGGCCCGGCGCCCATTCGCTGAGCTCTATGTGATGAGCCAGATGCGCGACGACTACGACGGTGCCCGCTCACGCTCCGGCGCCGATGCTCACGCGGCCGCGCGCTCGCGCGTGTATTCGTAGAAGCCGCGCCGTGCCTTGCGACCGATCCGGCCCGAAGCGACCATCCGCTTCAGGAGCGGCGGCGGCGCGTACTCCGCCCGCTTGAACTCCTCGTACAGCGAGTCGCCGATCGCATAGAGGACGTCAAGGCCGATGAAGTCGGCGAGCGTCAGGGGCCCCATCGGGTGGCCGCAGCCGAGCTTCATCCCCTCGTCGATGTCCTTTGCGCCGGCAAAGCCCTCTTCGTACATCCGCACCGCCGCCATCAGATAGGGGACGAGCAGCATGTTGACGATGAAGCCGGAACGGTCCTTGGTGACGATCGCCCGCTTGCCGATCCGCTCGGCGAACTCCCGCGCCGTTGCGAGGGTCTGCTCTGAGGTGTCGAGGGCGACCACCACCTCGATCAGCTTCATCACCGGCACCGGGCTGAAGAAGTGCAGGCCGAGCACCCGCTCAGGGCGGTGGATGCCTGCAGCCAGCTGCGCAATCGGGATCGAGGAGGTGTTGGAGGCGATCAGCGCCTCCTCGGAGACGATTCCCGCCACCTGCGCGAGGATGCCAGCCTTCAGCTCCGCGTTCTCGGGCACCGCCTCGATCACCAGGTCGGCGGCTGCGAGCGCCGCGAGCTCGGCGGTGAACTCGATCCGCGCGAGGATCTCGGCGGACTCGGACTCGCTCATCTTGCCGCGCGCCACCGCGTGGCCAAGCGAGGTCTCGACGCGGCGGCGGGCGCCGTCGGCTGCAGCGGCGTCGATATCGCGGACGACGACCGGCAGACCAGCGCGAGAGACGGACTCGGCAATGCCAGAGCCCATCAGGCCGCCGCCGAGGATCGCGACGCGCTCGATCGCCATCACGCGGCCTCCTCGTCATGGTTGGCCGACACGCCAAACGATGTCATTAGGTGATCGTGTCTCATGACATCAATCATATTCCCTCGGCAAGGGAGCAAGCGGCTGGAGCGCATGCGCGCATCTGGGCGATTCTGCGAGCTGATGGCGCTCCGCGTCGCAGCGGGCAGAGAGCTCTATCAGGGCCTGAAGCCCCAGCAGGCTGCCCGCGCGCTCAACTCACTGCGAGACGCCGGCGTGATCGAACGCATCGCTCGAGGGCGCTGGCGCGTGCCAGACCCGCTGCTGCAGCGCTACCTGATCGCGCGCCAAGTCGAGCCGTTGACCTTCATGCAGCCCACGACCGACCGGCGCTGAGAGGCTCCGCTGTGTGCTCGCCCGCGGGGCTCGCGGGCGGCTCAGCCCCCCGCCGCCCTGCGATAGCGCCAGACCGCCAGCGGCGCGAACACGGCCACGATCGCCAGCGACCAGCCGATCGCGGCCCAGACGTCGTTGCCGGGGGCACCGAGCCACAGCTGGCGCATCGCGTCGACGACGATCGTGAAGGGGTTGACTTCCGCGAACGCCTTCAGGCCGGCCGGCATCGATGCGACGGGGACGAAGGCGGAGGAGATGAAGGTGAGCGGGAAGACGGCGATGAAGCCGACCGAGTTGACCGTTTCAGAGGATTTCACCAGCAGCCCGATGAACGCGAGAAACCACGAGAAGGCGTAGCCGAAGAGCAGCAGCAGGCCGATGCCCGCGATCGCCTCCGAGACGCTCGTGTGGAAGGTGAAACCGATGATGACGCCTGTGATCAGAAGGATCGTGACCGAGAGCGAGTTGGTGACCACGTCAGAGAGCGTGCGGCCCGCCAGCACCGCCGCGCGGGACATCGGCAGCGACCGAAAGCGGTCGATCAGGCCCTTGCGGACGTCTTCGTTGAGCCCGAGCGCGGTGGCGAATCCACCGAAGGCAATGTTCTGGACGATGATGCCCGGGATCAGGTAGTCGACGTAGCTGTAGCCGGGAGTGCTGATCGCGCCGCCAAAGACGTAGCGAAACAACAGCACGAACATGATCGGCTGGATCGTGAACCCGATCAGCATTTCGGGTGCGCGTGGCAGCCGCAGCAGGTTGCGCTCGGCGATTATCAGCGTGTCTGTCGCAAGCCTTCTCATGCGGCGTCCTCCTGCTCCTCGGTCTGATCGGGATCTTCGGCAACGCGGCCCGTCAACGCAAGGAACACCTCGTCCAGCGTCGGGCGCCGCAACGCGAGGTCATCGACGCCAATGCCCGCCTCGCTCAGCCGCCGCACCGCCTCCATGATCGCGCCGTTGCGTTCGCGCACGCTCAGCCGCAGCAGGCCATCCTCGGCGATCGGATGTCCGTCGGCCATCGAGGAGAGCGCCTGCACCGCCTGCTGCGGATCGGAGTCCCCGTCGAGATGCACCTCCAGGCGCTCGCCGCCAAGGCGGTCCTTGAGCTGGTCGGGGGTGCCCTCCGCGATCAGGCGGCCATGGTCGATGACGGCAATCGTGTCGGCGAGCCGGTCGGCCTCGTCCAGGTACTGGGTGGTGAGCAGCACCGTCGTGCCTTCGGCCACGAGATCCTCGATCACCGCCCATAGGCTGAGGCGGCTGCGCGGATCAAGGCCTGTCGTCGGCTCATCCAGGAAGATCACCGGCGGCCTTGCGACCAGGGCCGCAGCGAGGTCGAGACGCCGGCGCATCCCGCCTGAATAGGTCTTCGTCGCTCGCCCTGCGGCCTCCACGAGATCGAAGCGCGCAAGCAACTCCCTGCCGCGAGCCTTCGCCGAGCTGCGGCGCTCGCCGTAGAGGCGACCGACCATCGTGAGGTTCTCCAGACCGGTGAGGTTTTCATCCACCGCCGCATACTGGCCCGCAAGGCCGATCCGCTCACGCAGCGCCGCCGCGTCATGATGCACGTCGAAGCCCAGCACACTCGCCGAGCCTGCATCCGGCTCGATCAGCGTCGCGAGCACCCTCACCAACGTGGTCTTGCCGGCGCCATTGGGTCCCAGCAGGCCCAGCACCTTGCCCTGCTGCGCCACAAGATCGACGCCATCGAGAGCGCGAACCTCCCCGAAGCGCTTCACGAGTCCCTGCACCTCGATCGCCGCCGCCTCGCTCACGTACCACCTACCTTCCCGATTGCCTGTTGTGAGCCTTGCATATCACGCCGAGCACGATCGGCGCTCCTGCGGCCGCAGAGCCGCAGGCTCGTCGATCGGCAGCTCGGCATGCACCGCGATCCCGACGAGGACTTCGAGCATCCCTACTACCCGCAGGCCATCACCTACGAGATCATGTCCTCTATCGCATCAGTCGCATGGGCTGAGCGCCAGCCACGGCCAGACGCTCAGCCCATATCCCGTCCTGTTAGGAGGCGAGTTTTACGTCCAACGCCCACGGACGGAACAGAATCGTCCAGTTCGAGAACGTTGGGAACACGTACTGCGAGGACAAGGAGCCAAGCGCGTCGGGCGTGAACACCGGCACGTATGGCACTTCGGCTCCGACGATCCCGAGCAGCTTTCCAATCAGCTGCAGACGCTTCGCCGGTTCCAGCGTTTCGCTCTCTTCCGTCTGCAGCTTGTTCACTTCGGCGTTGTTGAAGTGAGCCACGTTGGGATTCGGTATCTGCGCCGGTGGGAGCAGGGACGACGTCATTCCTTCTGGATCGGGATACACAGAGTAGGTGGTGCTCACGAACAGCGTCGTTTTGTTGTAGAGACTCGGTTGTTCTTCATCACGCTGCACCTCGTGAATCTTCGCCGTGATGCCGATCTTCGCCAGATCAGATGCGAGGATCTCGGCGGCGGAGACCAGAGAGGCTTCGGGCGCGGGCGCGTACACGGTAGTCGCGAATCCATGCGGGTAGGGCGACTTCGTGAGTTCCTGCTTTGCCTTTTCGAGGTTGAATTCATACTTCGGCAACCCACCTATGAGTTCGTTCACCTGGCTCGTGCTCCCAAGGTCGACGAACAGACTGGAGGGTACGATCGACGCCTCTTCGGTCGCGGCGCCTGGATAGAGCGCGGCGATGATGCCCTTCGTGTCCGTCGCGTATGCAATTGCCCGCCGCACATGAACGTTGTTGAACGGCGGCTGCGCAGTGTTTATGACGACCTGCGTCTCGCTTGTTCCCGGCGCCTTCAGCTGAGGTACGCCGGAGATGTTGGCGAATGTCTTTGGCGCCGCATAGCCAAACGTCCCGTTGATCGCCCCGGATCGCAGTGCAAGCGCAAGCGATGCTTCATCCTTGAAGACGGTGACGCTGATCTTCTTCGCCGGCTGCTTCGCACCGGTCCAGTACGGATTGGGCGAAAGCTCCGCGCTTGCTTCAGGCGTGAATGCATCCAGCTTCCAAGGCCCGGTGCCGATCGGCAGATTTCCGGGCGTTCCCAGCGCTTTTTCTCCGATCTTCGCAAGCTGTGCCTTCTCGGTGATCGGACTGGTGAAGAGCATGACGTCCTGCCAGACTGCATTGGGGCGCTTCAGCTTGATCACCACGGTATCGGGCCCACGCGCCGAGACGGAGGCCACGTTGATCCAGTACCCGTGCGTCCAGACTTCCTTGCCCGTGATGTTGCGTTGCAGCGAGTAGACGACGTCGGCCGAGGTGAGTGGGTGTCCGTCCGAGAACCGTACGCCAGACCGCAGATGGTAGACATATGTCGTCGGACTCGACTGTTCGAACGAGCTCGCGAGACCGGGCTTCGGCTTCCCATCCGGTTCAGCTTCCACCAGGTTTTGGGCTACGAGCCCCTCGATCTCATACGACTGCGGCCAGATCACTTTGAGATCGTCGATCCCACCTGGCCAGGTGAGCAGGCCCCAGCGCAGGTCAGCGTACTGCTTGGAGGACCCGGTTGCGCCGTTGGACGCAGTGTTACCAGCTTGGCTTTTGCCGCCGCCGCACCCAGCTACCGCAAGCGCCGTCAAAAGCGCGGCACAAACACACATAGACTTTCTCATCGCACTCCCTTCTCATTGTACTCCCCCCAAAACTCACTCAAGACGCTGCCAGGTCGTCGTAGATCTTTCTCCGTCTGTCAGATCGTCTGCATGCTTCCTCATTGGGCCGCCGGGTCGATTACCGACAGCTCGATCCACGAGGGGCGTTCTGTGTCGTGGTGGACCCGTTGGCGTGCCGTCTGCCAGCGGGTGTCGCGTTGGTTTCCGGTGTTTAGGTTGCGGTCCCAGCGTGGGAAGCTGCTGCTGGTCACATGCACCCGTAGCCTGTGTCCCGCAAGGAACACATTGCTCGTCGACCACAGATCTATCTCGACCTGCTGGCAAGCGTCAGCGCCCTTTGCAATGCGGACGATGCCATCGCAAAGGTTGAAGGAGCGGCCATCAGGATGCACGTCACAAAGGCGCGCAACCCAGTCCGTCGAGGGCGCCGAGCTCTCAGCGTTCAGCATCACACGCACGCGACCGGTGACCTCCAGATCCTCCTCCAACGGCTCGGAGGTGAACACGCACACGTCTGGTCTTGCCTCGATCCGCGCTTGGTCCAGCGGGCCTGGCGGGAAAGCCGGCGCTATGACCGTATTGCCGCCATGCATAGGAACAGGGTCGCCCGGGTCATAGAGAAACTCAGTCGCCTGATCCTCAGCCACCGGACCGTCTGGCCGCAGCGCACCGCCAGCACCGAGAAACCACCGCTCTGTGCGCGCCCGCGCAAGCGGCCACGAGGTCTCGTCGCGCCAAACGTTGCGACCCATCACAAAGATTCGCACCGGCGGCCCGAATGCGCTTGCATCCGCGTCCGCGTCGGGTGCAAGGTAGCCACGGAACCATGCAAGCTGCTCATCATTGAGATCGCCATGTGCGTGCACCGGCACGCCCAAACGGCTCCCACGCACCCCGAAGCACAACTCGCCGATCGGGTCAGCGAACGGTTCGTTGTGCGTCCACGGCCCCACGACCAGGCGCGCCGGCCGGCCGAGCGCCGCCATCGCCATGTAGCTGTCCAGCATGCCCTGCACGTGCAGGTCGTGCCAGCCTGCGATGTGGAAGGAGGGGATGTTCACGCGCTCGTATTCGCCTGCTACGCGGCAGCGCGCCACGAGGTCTGGATCGTCGAACATCCGCAGCGTCCCGATGTCCGGCGACTCGTGCCGGGCCAGCACAGGCAGGTCCTGAACAGGCAGGCCCCAATACCCGTCGGTGGGCAGCCGGTCGAAATCGTCGAGCAGCGCCTGCAGACGTCCGCTGCGCTGCTGCTCTGTGAGCGGCAGCCGCTGCAGATGCGCGCAGCCCATCATCAGCGTCCACGGAACGGTGATCCCGAGCTCTATCGCCCCGCCACGCGCAAACGTCCCTTCGAGCGGTTCTGCCGGCGTCATCGCCGGAGCGATCGCCATCAGCGAGGGCGGCTGCTCGACTGCGGCCATCCACGGCGTGTTGCCGACGTAGCTGGGGCCGTACATGCCCACGCGACCGTTGCACCCGGACAGCTTCGCTGCCCACTGCACCGTGTCATAGCCGTCCTCGCGTTCGAAGTGCAACGGGATCCACTCGCCCTCGGAGGCAAAGCGCCCACGTGTGTCCTGGATCACGACCATGAAGCCGCTCGCAGCCGTCTTTATCGGGTCGAGCCAACTGAGCATGTCCGAGGCACCCTTGTCGTAGGGCGTGCGGGCCAGCAGCATCGGCCAGGGGCCCTCGCCGCCAGGGCGGTAGACGTCCGCGCGCAACGTCACCCCATCGCGCATCTGCGCCGGCACATTGAACTCCACCGTCACGCTGTGCTCTGCACCCGTCTCATCCATCAGCTTCGCTTTCCTTTCTCACTGCATTCATCGGGGCCGCACCATCAAGATCACCGTTGTGTCCGCTCGGCCAGCCAGCTCTCGCCCACCTCAGTTGACGGCTCGCTCCAGACCGCTCCAGAACTCTGCGCGCAGGGCCCTCTTATCCGTCTTGCCCACCGGCGTACGCGGAAGCTGCTCCACGAAGTCCACCTGCTTGGGAGCCTTCACCGAGCCGAGGACCTGCTTGGCGTGAGCGATCACATAGTCCGCCTGCGCCCACCCGTCCCGTGCCGGGACCACTAGCGCCCTGACGGCCTCACCCCACTTAGGGTCAGGCACGCCGATCACCGCGCACTCGCGCACCTCAGGCAGCCCAAGGATCGCGGCCTCGACCTCGGCTGGGTAGACGTTGAACCCGCCCGTGATGATCATGTCCTTCTTGCGATCGACGATGTAGACATACCCATGCTCGTCGAGGTAGCCAACATCGCCAGTGAGGTGCCAGCCAAAACGGCGTACCTCCTCTGTCGCCTCGGGCCGGTTCAGGTAGCCAGGAGTCACGAGCCGTCCACGCGTCACCAGCTCACCCCTTTCGCCAGCGCCCAACAGCCGGCCCTCATCGTCGATCACGCCCACCTGGACTGAGAATGTGGGCTTTCCAGCGCTGGCGAGTCGCTCGGGGTGCTCCCCGCGCGCAGCGGCCGCGACGTCCTCGGTAGACAGATAGGTGAGCAGAAACGGCGCCTCCGCCTGCCCCCAGCACTGCGCCATGCACGGGCCGAACACCTCGACGCCCTGACCGAGCTTCTCTGGGGCCACCGGAGCTGCAGCAACCAGCATCATCTTCAAGCTGGACACGTCGCGCGGGTGAGACTGCTGGCGCTCGAGCAGCCGGTAGTAGGCGGTCGGCGGCAGAAACAGGTGGGTCACTCGATGACGCTCGATGCCATCGAGGACGTCGTCGGCGTCAAACTTGGGGCGAATCACGATCGTCGCCCCAGCCGTGGCGAAGATCACCGCCATCACACCGGCGGCGTGGGTGATCGGCGCGGCCACGAGGTTCACAGCGCCCTCCATCTGCGGCCAGGTGCGCGTGCTGAGCTCCACGAGCGTGGCCCACACCTGATTGGTCAGCAGCACCGCCTTGGACCGCCCTGTCGTCCCGCCGGTGGGGAACGTCGCGCAGACAAGCTCGGGGCGGCCGAACGGGTCGCCCCAATCTGGCAGATCCACACCGGTGCCCGCGGCGATGAGCTCCTCGATCGGCTCGGCGCCCGAGAACGGCTCGTCGAGGCACACGATGTGTCGCAGACCTGGCACCGCCTCGCGGATGCGCTGCACCTCCGACTGAAAGCGGGAGTGGAGGAACAGATACCGGCAGTCCACCTCGTTCATGAAGGCTGTAGTCGCCTCGAGCGCATTGAGTGGGTTCAGCGGCGCCCAAGCCCCGCCGGCGCGCCATATCCCGAGCATCGCGATCAACGCGTCCGGGGCGTTGGGCGAGAGCACACCGACTCGTTCACCGGCAAGCAGTCCCCGTACATGCAGCCCACAGGCGATGCGCCAGGATCGCTCCTGAGCTTCGGCGTATGTCCACGACGCATCGTCGGCGAGGATCGCGGCGCGCGCAGGGTCCAGCGCGACGCCCTTGTCGAAGTAGTCGATCACCCGCACAGCGATATGCCTCCCATCGCAGAGAACCGTAGAGAGGCGGCCATTCGCTGTGCTGCGCTGAATGGGGCGAAGATCCGGTCGTAATTGCGCCCTGTCATGGCGAGTGATGGGCCTCCACGCGTCAGGTTTGCTGCTAAACGCAGAGATGAGGAGATCCAACCTCTGCTAAACCATGTGTGAGGAGGACGAGGTGCTCGACCAACACGACTTGGTGCAGAGCGGCGCCACGCACCGCGGAGCGCGTTCCGCAACGCCGCCACGAGAGGCATATGAGGCGCTCTTCCGGATCGCCACGCGGCTGCACGGCGAGGATGGCGACCTCGACACCGTCCTGGAGTTGATCGTCGACCAAGCCGCCGAGCTGCTAGGCACGGACCTCGCCTGGCTCGCCCTCGTGGAGCAGGATCGCCCAAGGCTCTCCACCGCCGTGATCCACGGCTTTCGAGACCTCGCGTTCCTCGACCTGCACCTCGCTCTCGGCAAGGGCGTGGGCGGTGTCGCGGTCAGCGAGCACCGCGCGATCGTGATCAGCGATTACCGTTCTGACGCTCACGACTCGCCCATGAAGGTGCGCCAGACCGCGGAAGCCGAGGGCATCGTCTCGCTGATTTGTGCGCCCATGTTCAAGGACGATGTGATGGTCGGCGCGCTCTACGTGGCCAACCGCGAGCAGACCGATTTCACAGACGTCGACGCATCGTTGCTCTCCGCTCTGGCCGCGCAGGCGTCTGTGGCGATCCAGAACCGGCGCCTCTACGACCGGCTGAGCGACCAGAACGAGCTGCTCGAGCACGCCTTCCTGATCCATCGCGAGCTGACGCAGGCCAGCCTGGAGGGCGTCGGACTAAGCGGCGTCGGCGAGGTGCTGGCGCGCTTGATCGGCCACCAGATCGTGATCGAGCAGACCGTGTGCGATCCGTCAATGCTGCGGTGCCCGTCAGGCACGCCGGCTCAACAGGCACTCGAGCCCAGCATCACGCGTGCGATCGTCGCGGATGGACGCCACCTCGGCTCGGTGGAGGTGCTGGGCGCGCGCGAGCTCTCGCCACTGCAGTTGAAGGCACTCGAGCACGGCATCACGGTGCTTGCGCTCGAGCTTGTCAAGCGGCGCGTGGCGCTGGAGGTCGAATGGCGTCTCAGTGGTGAGCTGCTTGAGGAGTTGCTCGAGCGGTCCGGTCCAGTGTCTGAGGCCCTCACCCAACGAGCGAGGCGGCTCGGCGTCGAGATCGCTGCCCCGCACAGGATGCTGGCGCTGGCCTTCGACGGCGATCACACCTCCAGCCACGGCAACTTGCTGGCGCTGGTGCGCGAGACGGTCAGGCGGCGCGGCCAGGGGAGCTCCGGCCGCTCGCTCAGCGTCAAACGCGGAGATCAGGTCCTGCTTGCGCTCGGCCCCGCGCTCCAGGAAGAAGCGGTCGTGATCGCCAAAGAGGTGCGGGATGAGGCACGCACGCAGGGAAACGCCGTCAAGGTCGGCATCGGTCCACTGCGCCGCGACCTGCGCGAGAGCTTCCAGAGCGCAGTCGCGTGCCTTGCCCTCGCAGACAGCAGCGGAGCACAGGGCACGATCGTGGAGTTCGACCTGCTCGGGCCACTGCGTTTCCTGCTCGACGCCCCGGACACGCGGCATGCCTCTGCGATCATCAGCGAGACGCTGGAGCCGGTGCAGGCTCATGACGCCGCAGGTCGCAGCCCACTGCTGCCCACTCTGCGAGCCTTCGTGGAGTGCGATGGCCACTATGTGCGAACCGCCCAGCGGCTCTACATAGCCGTCAGCACCCTCAAGTACCGCCTGCGCAAGCTGCACGATCTGCTGGGCCGCTCGCCAAGCGATCCCGACTTGCGGTTTCAGCTGCGGTTGGCCTTCGGCTTGCTCGACATTATCGAGAGGGTGGGTGTTCGGGATTCAACGTAGTTAAGATTCGAACAAGAGCGGGGGCGCAGATGCGTTCAAGAAGAGAAGAACGCATCGCCCCACTCGCCCATCACCAGCCCATTTGCACGACACTATGAGAGGGCTTCGCTTAGGTTCTCGAACGTCCATGGCCCGTCGGTCGTGAGGTCCTCCCCTGTTGCCCACGGGATGAGCTCATTGATCTGGCCTCCTTGCACGCCGAACACCTTGCCGGTGAGCGGGCAGCCTGCAGTGGAGAGCCAGGCTACGAGCGGGGAAACATGGCCGGGGTGAAACGCATCGAACGCGAGCGGGTCCTTCGGTGCGGCCACCATCTCGCCGACGAAGCCCGGCACGTCAACGGTCAGCCGCGTGCGGGCGGCCGGTGCGATCGCGTTTACCCGCACACCGATCCGCTCGAGCTCGAGTGCAAGCACGCAGGTCAGCGCTGCGACGCCGGCCTTGGCTGCGCCGTAGTTTGTCTGGCCTGGGTTGGGGAGCACGACGCCCGACGTTGAGGTCGTGTTGACAACTGCCGCCCCGACGGTCTCCCCAGCCTTCGAGCGCTCGCGCCAGTGGTCTACCGCGTGTCGTGTCGTGCAGAAGTGCCCCTTGAGGTGGACGCTGACGATCTCGTCCCACTCATGCTCGCTCATGCGGTGGAAGAACTGATCGCGGATGATCCCTGCGTTGTTGACCAGGACATCGAGGCGACCGAAGGTGTCAAGGGTCTCTTTGACGAGCTGGCCGCACTGCTTGAAGTCGGTGACATCGGCCCCGTTGGCGATCGCCTCGCCGCCTAGTGAGGTGATCTCGTCGACCACCCGGTGGGCCGCGGACTGCTCGAGCTTTGAGCCATCTGGGTTGATGTCGAGGTCGTTGACGACGACCTTCGCGCCCTCGCGGGCGAAATGAAGAGCGTGCTCGCGGCCGAGGCCGTGGCCGGCGCCGGTGATGATTGCGATACGTCCGTCGAGGTGTCCCATTCGTGCTCAGCTCCTGATCTCGGCGAGGCCGTCGGTGATGATGCGTGCGCCGCTGTCGGCGACCGTCTCGAACATCAGCTGCCCATTGCTCGCGTCGTAGAGGCTCGTGGTGATGATCTGTCCGGGGAAGGCGATGTTCGAGAAGCGGACGGCCAGGCGCGCGAGGTGCGTCGGGTCCTGCGGGCACGCGGTCGCGATCACCGCCTGAGAGCAGAACGCCATCGTGCAGAGGCCGTGAATGATGATCCCGGGCAGGCCCGCGGCCTTGGCGACCGCATCATCGAGATGCTGGGGCATCATGTCGCCTGACGCAGAGGAGTAGCGATACGTCTGGTCCTCGTCGAAGCGCTGGACGACCTTGGCCCGTGGCTCGCTCTCGCGCAACGCGGCCTCGAAGGCGTGCGAGGGCGGCAGCTCACCGGCGCTCGGGCTACCGTCGGCGTTGCGGAAGAACGCGCTCATGTGCTGTTCGACGAGCAACTCGCCGGTCGAGGCGTCTCGCGTCTGAGCGAGGCCGTAGGCGAGCACGCCCGAGGACTTCTGATGGATGCCCATCGGCGTCGCCGTGGTCTGCAGCGTCATGCCCGGGCGGATCGGCGCATGGAACTGGAAGTCGTGCTCGCCGTGGACCACGCGCGGCAGGTGCCTGGCGGGGACGAGTCCTGTGATTGCGGCGATGAGCACGTCGATCGCTGGCACGATCGCGAACACTGGTGGCGCATACTCGCCGCTGGCGTGCTGTGGGATGACGTCATTGGTCGCCTGCGCGTACGCGATGATCCGCTCCTGAATGACCTCGAACCGCGCCGGCTCGCCGGCCACGCCCAGGAGGTCGGCGCGGTACTGCTCGACTGGCTCGGTGGTGTTCATGCTGTCTCCTTGGCGGGCTGGTAGATGGTCACGACCGCGGCTCCGCCGAGGCCGATGTTGTGTTGCAGCGCAGTGCGCGCGCCTTGCACCTGGCGGGCGTCCGCGGTGCCCCGTAGCTGCCATGTCAGCTCGGCGCACTGCGCCAGGCCGGTCGCGCCGAGCGGATGGCCCTTGGAGATCAGACCGCCCGACGGGTTCACGACCGGGCCCTCACCGCCATATGTCGTCGCCTGGCGCTCGACCAGCTCGTGGCCGCAGCCCTCATCTACGAGACCCAGCGCCTCGTAGAGCAGCAGCTCATTGGAGCTGAAGCAGTCATGCAGCTCGATCACATCGGCGTCCTTGGTCTCGACCTGTGCCTGCTCACACGCCTGGCGGGCCGCCTCGCGGCTCATCTCGATGCCGACGATCGACCGCATCGTTCGGTCGGCAAATGAAGAGGTCAGATCGGTCACCAGCGCCTGGCCCGTGATCTCGATCGCACGATCCCATAGGTCGTGAGCCTCGACGTAGCGCTCGGACGCGAGAATCGCCGCGGCGGCTCCGTCTGAGGTCGGGGAGCACTGCAGCTTGGTCAGCGGCTCCTGGATCATGCTCGAGGCCATGACCTCCTCGAGGCTGAACTCAGTCTGGAACTGGGCGTAGGGGTTGTTCGCCGAGTGTCGATGGTTCTTGCAGCCGATCCACGCGAAGTGCTCGGGAGTCGAGCCGTATTGCTGCATGTGCTCGCACGCCGCGTTGGCGAAGAACTGGACTGCGAGCGGGGCCGAGCTGGGGCCACGGAGCTCGGTCATCAGCGCGGCGTGCCGGTCGAGCGGGTAGGTGCGATCGGTCCATGTCACACCGATCGAGCCCCGCGCCATCTTCTCGAAGCCGACGGCGAGCGCGCAGTCGGCGACGCCGTATCGGACCGCCTCGCGCGCCAGGTACAACGCGGTCGACCCGGTCGAGCAGTTGTTGTTGACGTTGACGATCGGGATCCCGGTAATCCCAAGCTCATAGATCGCGCGTTGACCGGCCGTGGACTCTCCGTTGCAGTAGCCCGCGAACGCGCGCTCGACATCCGCGTATGCGACGTCGGCATCCGCCAGCGCCTTCCCGCCGGCCTCCCTGACCCAGTCGAGGTAATCGCCCTCCTTGGTGCCGGGCTTGTCGAACTTCGTCATTCCGACGCCGACGACGAACGTGCGATTGGTGCTGGTGGAGGGCACGGGGATCAACTCCTTCGTTATCTCGTGGTTCCGCTTAGACGCCATGAGTGATTGCGAGCGCGGCAGCAGTCTGCGCTTGCGCCACGCCTAACTGACTAATAGTCAGCTTATCAACCTATGATCTACAAATATAGCGCATGGACGGGTTAAGGCAATCTCTGCTGGGCAGACGCATGCGGGGGAAAGGCCGCGGGGGAAGGCAGGTCTACGGCTCTCAAGGACCCGCCCCACAGACGTCGTCCGATCGTCGTAGCTACCCCGTTTGGTTACGCACTCGCGCTCGCCAGGCCGCCAACCGCGTGCTGAAGTCCGCGCTGGTCAGCAGCTCATGCTGTTCGGCGACCTCCGCGACGAGCACGCTTGCGAGATCTCCAGCCGCTCCGCGCTGGAGATGGCGCTTGGTGCGAGCGACAGCCGCCCGCGAGCGCTGCGCGATACCAGCAGCGAGCGCCACGGCATCGGCGAGTGGTTCGGGGCAGATGCGTGTGACCAGACCGAGCGTTTGCGCCTCCTCTGCTGACACTGTCCTCCCCGTAAGGAGCATCTCGAGCGCCGCGTCATATCCCGCGAACCGTGGCAGTGACCAGCAGAGACCGTAGTCAGGTATCAGACCCATCTCGATGAATGTTGCCTTGAAGTAGGCCTGCGGGGACGCGAGTCGGATGTCGCAGCCCATCGCTATGCCGAACCCACCACCGACCGCTGCTCCGTCGATCGCCGCAATCACGGGCTGGCGCATTCTTTGTATCGCGCTCAGAACACGGAAGGCACCTGCCATCACGTCCGCATCGATGCCCGTTCTGAGCATGTCGAGATCTGCGCCTGAGCTGAATGCGCCGAGTGCACCGGTCAGCACGACGGCAGCAACTGCACTGTCGGTGGCCAGCATTTCGATCTCAGATGTCAGACAGACGGCCATGTCGCCCGTCAGTGCGTTGAGGCGTCTCGGGTTGGATATCCGGACTATCGCCACGCCGTCGCGGGGTTGTTCGACCTCTACTCCAGCAGCGGTCACGTGTCCTCCAGTCCAGTCGGAAGCAGATCCTTGAGCGCCTCCGAAACGGCCGGGCATGTGCGGTTGGTGCTAGAGGGCACGGGCGATCAGCTCCTTCATGATCTCGTTGGCGCCGCCGTAGATGCGCTGGGCGCGGGAGTCGATGTAGGCCCGCGCAACCGGGTACTCGAGCATGTAGCCGTAGCCGCCATGCAGTTGCAGGCACTCGTCGATGAGTGCGCACTGCTGCTCGGTGAGCCACCACTTGGCCATGTATGCGGTGGTGGTATCGAGCTCGCCCGCGATGTGGCGGGAGATGCAGTCGTCCAAGAACACCCTGGCGATCCGGGTGGTCGTGGCGCACTCGGCGAGCTTGAACCGCGTGTTCTGAAAGCCCATCAGCGGCTTGCCGAACGCCTGGCGGTCCTTCGTGTAGGCAACGGTGTGCTCGAGCACTGCCTCCATCGTCGCGACGGCAGTGATGCTGATCACCATGCGCTCTTGGGGAAGCTGCTCCATCAGCTGGATGAAGCCCTGCCCCTCGGACCCGCCGAGCAAGTTCTCGGCCGGCACATGCAGGTCGTCGAAGAACAACTCCGTGGTGTCCTGTCCCTTCATTCCGATCTTCTGCAGCACCTTCGCGCGCTCGAAGCCGGGTAGGTCGTCGCTCGTCTCGATGACGATCAGCGACAGGCCAGAGCCGCCTTTGGCTTCACCTGTCCTCGCCGCGAGGATCAACAGGTCGCATTGGAGGCCGTTGGAGATGAACGTCTTGGCGCCGTTGATCACGTACTCTTCGCCCTCGCGCTTGGCGCGGGTCTTGATCGCTTGCAGGTCCGAGCCGGTGCCCGGCTCGGACATCGCGATCGCCCCGACCATCTCGCCGGAGGCCATCTTCGGCAGCCAGCGCCGCTTCTGCTCCTCGGTCCCGTAAGCGAGAAGGTAGTGCGCGACGATCGTCGAGTGGACGCCGTTGCCCCACGCGGTGGCGCCGCCGCGGGCGACCTCCTCGATGACCACGGTGTCGTGGGCGTAGTCACCTCCGGCACCGCCGTACTCCTCCGGGACGCTCGGGCACAGCAGGCCGAGCTTGCCGGCCTTGGTCCACAGATCACGGTCGACGCAGTGCTGCTCGCACCAGCGCTCGTAGTGGGGAACGCACTCCTTCTCGACGAACGCGCGGGCGGTCTCGCGGAACAGCGAGAGCTCGTCGTTCATCCAAGGCGAGCGTGTCCACGCAGCGGTCAACACGCGTGCGTAATAGTCATAGGTGTCGGCATATAGCGAGCTCCTGGTGTGGGTCAGGTGAGAAGAATCCGGCCGGAGGGCCGGGGCCGCCAGGCTCATTCGCATGCCCGTGGTGACACGCCTGTACGGCACGGCCGGCGAGACGCACTACCAGCGCTCGACCCACGGCATGCTTGAAATCGATGGCCGCTGAGGGCCGGCCGCAATGCAGGGGATTCCATGTGCCGGCGCCAAGAGAGGCGCCGCCCACCAGCTCAACCTCGGCGCCCATGTCCGCCAGCAGCATCGCGCCGAACGGGCAGGGACCCATACCTGCAATCTCTATGACACGGACGCCTGTCAGCGGGCCCTGTGCGCTCGGGCGATCTATGCGCTCCAGACCTGATGCCCGGTCAAGTGTCGTGCTCACAGTGCTATCGGCGCTCCAGTCCGGTCAACAGCAGGGCGAGGGCGACATCGATGACGTCCTCGAGCGAGAGCGCGCCGGCGGGGTCGTGCCAAAGTCGTACCGGGTTTAGCGCACCGAGGATGAGCTTCACGACCGGCCGGCGTGGGAGATCCTGGAATTGCCCGGCGGCGACGCCATCATCGATGATTGATGTCAGCGCCCGCTCGTGACGGTGCCGCGGCTCGGCAGCCGAGGAGCCGCGCATCAGTTCGTCGAGGTTCTCCGACAGCAGCCGTCCCTCAGGCGTCGTGCTCGCGACCTCGATATGCGCCGTCACGAACGCGCGCAACCGCTCGAGCGGACTGGCGTCATCTGTCGTGCGTGCCGCGACGCGCGCTTCGACATCGTCCACCACACGCTCGACAAGATCAGCCAGCAGCTGAGGCTTGCCGTCCCGCACGTAGTAATACACGCTCGCCTTCGAAAGACCAACGCGATCACCGATCCGCTCCAGCGTTGCGCGCTCGTAGCCGACCTCGGCGAACTCCGCGGCCGCAGCGTCGAGGATCAGACCGCGGCGAGACTCCATCCGCCGCGCGCGGCGGTCTGTGGGCGCTTGGCCGGCCATCAGCGGGCCTTTGGTGTTCCCAGCAAGCGCTGGGCGAGGAAGTTGAGGATCATCTTGTGGGTCATGACACCCTGCGCTCCAGTCCCGCCCAGTAGGGCTCGCGGAGCTCTCGCTTGAGCAGCTTCCCGGCACCTGACTTCGGCAGCGGCTCAGTGCGAAACTCGACCGAGCGCGGCAGCTTATACCCTGCGATCCGCTCGCGACAATGCGCGATCAGCTCACCCTCCTCGAGCTGCGCACCCGGCTTGAGGACCACGATCGCGTGCACACGCTCCCCCCACTTCTCTGCCAGGTCGGGGATCGCAAAGACAGCCACCTCAAACACCGCGGAATGGGTGTAAATCGCGTTTTCGACCTCCGTGGAATAGACGTTCTCTCCACCGGAGATGATCATGTCCTTGATCCGATCGACGACATACAGGTAGCCGTCCGCGTCGACGTAGGCGGCGTCACCGGAGTGATACCAGCCCCCCGTGTCGAGCACTGCAGCTGTCTCCTCAGGTCGCTGCCAATAGCCAGCCAGCATGTTCGGTCCCCGCACGCAGATCTCACCCGGCTCGCCGACGTCCGCGCGCGAGCCATCAGGGCGGCGAACCTCGACCTCAACGCCGACCACCGGGGTCCCGGCTGAGCCGATCCGCGTCGCCTCAGGCTCCTCACCTCCGAGTGCGCGGCGGTGATCGAGCCGGCAAAGCGAGACGAGCGACGCCGACTCGGTCATCCCATACCCCTGCACCCATTCGCAGTCGATCGCGGCGGCGGCTTTGCGCTGCAGCTCACTCGCCATCGGCGCGCCGCCGTAGACCACCTGCCGCACGCTCGAGAGATCGTGGGCCAGCGCCGCTTGGCTGTTGACGAGCATGTTGATCATCGTCGGAACGAATACGCAGACGGTCACGCCCTCGGCCGCGATGGCCCGGGCGACAAGCTCTGGCTCAAACGCCGGCACGATCACGTGTGTCGCACCGATCCACGTGATCGAGTAAGTCGAGCCGCCGTCAGCGAGGTGAAACATCGGGCCAGCGTGCAGATAGCAGTCGTCCTCGCGATAGCGGAATGAGATCAGCACGTGCTTCGCGTTCGCCAGCATATTGTTGTGGGTCAGCATCACGCCCTTGGGCAGCCCGGTCGTGCCGCCGGTGTAGAAGATCCCCGCTAGTTGCTCGCCAGCGCCGATATCAGGTGCTGCCTCGGCTGCGATCAGATCGTCATAACCAACCGCGCCGGCGGGACTCTCGCCAGCGCCGTAATAAATCAAGTGGCGGACCGACTCGCATTTCTCCGCGAGCGACGCCCCTCGCTCGGCAAACGCATCGTCGACGATCAACGCCACCGTGGCGGCATCGTCGAGCACGAACTCAAGCTCTGCATCGGCCAGCCGGTAGTTCAAGTCATTGAGGACACACCCACACTGTGGAATCCCCAGCCAGCACTCCAGATGCTCCAGTGAGTTCTGCGCCAGCACCGCAACAACGTCGCCGGCTTGCACTCCCAGGTCGCGAAGCCCGCCACCGAGCCCCGCCACGCGGCCGGCAAGCTCGGCATAGGAAACCCGCCGGTCGCCATCGACCACCGCCGTTCGACCACCGAACAGCGAGGCGGCACGCGCCAACGCCAGTCCCACACCGCCAGTGGTCTGCTTGATCGTGCTCCGCGAATCCACTTCACTCCTCTCGCTCGATACCAGCTGGTCAGCTTCCCGACCTATGTTCGAGAACCCTACCAGCTTGGATGCAAGCAAGCAACCCCGCTTACGCCGGGATCGTTGGTTGGAGGGGTTGTATCTCTCAGCCCTCTCGCGCTATGATACTAGATCATGGGTCGCTAATCCAACCATTAGTCAATAACAGAGTACTGTGGTCGAACTGGTTGCTCGAGGGCTCGTCGAGGAGGAGCTGAACGGGGGATTTGGTGGTGTGGATGCGTGGCTGCGGTGAGACGAAAGGCGGAGCTGATGGGCAAGATGGGTGCCGCAGGTAATGTGACTATCGAATTCGACGTGCCTGCGCAGATGCGTGACGGTGTGACGTTGCGTGCGAACGTTTACCGCCCCGATGGCGACGGTCCGTGGCCGACGCTGCTGACACGAACTCCGTACTGGAAGGATGACCTGCAGGGTTGGCTCGATCCGGTGCAGACGGCGCGGCGGGGCTTCATGGTCGTGGTGCAGGACACGCGCGGGCGCTTTGCTTCCGATGGTGAGTGGGCCCCGTTGCGCTTTGAGCGAGAGGATGGCTATGACACGGTCGAGTGGGCGGCCAAGCTTCCCGGTTCAAACGGTCGTGTTGGGATGTATGGCTGCAGCTACGTCGGCAACACGCCGTGGATGGCGGCTGTCGAGCAGCCGCCATCGCTCGCGGCGATCGCACCCGGCATGACGTGGTCGGACCCGCTCGACGGGATCTTCGCTCGCGGCGGTGCACTCGAGTTCGGAGGCGGTCCCGCCTGGACTCTGCAGATGGGCATCGCGCATCTGCTGCGGTTGCCGCTCTCCGAGCAAGAACGCGAGCGTAGCCTCGTAGCGCTGCTTGACGACCTCGACCGACTCCCCACAGACGGATACTGGGAGCTGCCTGTCCACGACCTGTCGGTGCTGCGTCGGCACAACTCGCCAGAGCTCTCGGCAACACGGGCGCTGGAGGAACCGGATCTCGTGGCGCGCTGCCGCGTCGCCGGCGAGTACGAGCGGGTCACCGTGCCGAGCTTTCACATCGGCGGGTGGTATGACGTCGTCCTCCAGGGCGTGTTGGACAGCTATATGGCGATGGCCGCGCTTGGACGCCCCGCACGGCTGATAGTCGGGCCGTGGGATCACGACGAGTATGCGGCCGACCCGATCGGCGAGCTGTGCTTCGGCTCGCGTGCGAGCCGCGTGGGCGCGCCAGTGTATGAGCACGGCGATCTCAATGACGAGCAGCTGGCCTGGTTTCGCCGCTACCTCGTGCCTGTCCATGCGTCTGAGGCCGAAAAACCCCAGGCACCTGTGCGCATCTTCGTGATGGGCCGCAACCAGTGGCGCGACGAGGCAGCATGGCCGCTGGAGCGCGCTCGCGCCGAGCGGTGGTTCCTCGGTGCCGAAGGCGCGCTGCGGCCGGGCGCCCCCGATGCTGATGCGGCGCCGAGCGAGTTCACATATGACCCGGCCGACCCTGTCCCCACGCTCGGCGGCCACACCGTGCTGCCCGCAGCGTTTCCTGCCGGTCCGTTCGACCAAGCCCCAGTCGAGGCGAGGCCAGACGTGTGCGTCTTTACTTCGGAGCCTTTGCAGCACGATCTCGAGGTCACTGGCCGGGTCCGCATGGTGCTGCACGCGCAGTCCTCGGCACCGTCGACTGACTGGGTCGCACGGCTGTGCGACGTGCACCCCGACGGCCGCTCCTTCAACATCTGTGACGGCATCCTCCGCATTGAGCGGAACGCAGATGCCTGCCAGCAGATCACGATCGATCTGTGGTCGACTTGTAACGTGTTTCTCGCCGGTCACCGGCTGCGGGTGCATGTCACCAGCAGCAACTTCCCGCGCTGGGACCGCAACCTCAACACAGGCAACCAGCGTGAGCCGCGCTTGCAGACGGCCCGCCAGCGGATCCACCACGACACGCAGCGCGCATCGTGGATCGAGCTGCCAGTCGTTGCCGGAATTGGCGGGTAGAGAGCGGGGCGGACAAAGCAGTCAAGAAGCTACCGCGGTCTACGCCTATTCGCATCCTCGGTTTGCAAGTTGGGAGGAGTACTATGAGAAAGGGAGTGCAATGAGAAAGTATCTGTTTGCGGGCGTCGCTCTTGTGATGACGCTTATCGTTGCGGGTTGTGGTGGCAGCAAAGGGGGATCCAACACCGCATCGAATAGCGGGACGGGGTCATCGAAGCCTTACTCCGAACTTCGCTGGGGCATGACCACGGTTCCTGGGGTGCTCGACTGGCCCAGAAACCCTCAGATCCAGCTGTTGGTGACAGAGTCGCTGGCGGCTCAGGACTTGGTGGAATTCGAACCGGACGGAAAGATCAAGCCAGCGCTTGCGAGCTCTGTTGAACAGCCAAATCCGACCACCTACGTCTACCATCTGAAGTCGGTAAAGTTCTCCGATGGCAAACCAATGACAGCGGCGGACGTCGTTTTCTCGCTCGACCGCAACATCGACGCTAAGGAATCCTGGGTAAAGATCTTTTGGGAAGACGTAGCGTCGATCAACGCGCCAAACGGTTCCACCGTTATTATCAAGCTCAAGCAGCCAAGCACGTTTTTCCCGGACATCCTCGCTTTCACCAGCAAGGTGATCGAGAAGGAATCGGCTGAAAAGATCGGCGAAAAAGAGCTTGGCACCCCTGGCCACCTGCCGATCGGCACCGGCCCGTGGAAGTTCGACAGCTACACGCCCGAAGCCAAGATCCAGCTCTCGCGTAACCCCTACTGGAACGGACCACAGCCGCCAGCGGAAAAAATCACTATCAATCTCTTCAAGACCGAAGCGTCGATGGAGCTCGCACTGCGCTCGGGTGCGATCGACGGAGCGTTCCTCTACCAGGCACCGAAGATATTTTCAAATATTCCCGGCGCTCGTGTGCTGACAGCACCGGGAACGGACATTGTCTTCGCATCTGCGAATACCGTGGAGCCGCCGTTCAATGACGTGCATGTGCGTCGCGCCCTCGCTTATGCGACGAATACGAAGGGCATGATCGAAGCGATTTACCCCAAGGGCACTGCTACCGAAGACGCCTCCGTCATCCCCGCAAGCCTCTGGACCGATCTTGGTGCGCCAAGTCAAGTGCAGGAAGTGCTCAACTCGCTGCCGAAATACGAATTCAACATCTCTAAGGCCAAGCAGGAACTCGCCAAGTCGGCGTATCCGCATGGGTTCACCACGGAATTGGAGGTCGAACAAACTGCGCAACCCCAGGTATCGGCCGCCGAAATCCTCGCCGCCGATCTGGCGAAGATCGGCGTTACCGCAAAGGTTCGTCCGCTGTCCCCCGCCCAAGGCACCGCGCTTTCGCTGTCTGGTAAATTCAAGCTCGCGGTGCAAGAAGTCGTTGCCGGCTACGCCGATCCGGAAGGGCTGATGTCAGGCCTGTTTGCTCCGACGATTGTCAACGCCGCAAAATACAATAATGCCGAAGTCACCGGGTTGAGGACAGAATCGGCCAAGACCTTCAATGTGACCAGACGGCGGCAGCTTATCGGGAAGCTGCTGAAGATCGAGGCAGGAGAAGCTCCCTACTGGCCACTCTATACACACGCGACGTTCGGCGCGTTGGCAGAAAAATATGTGATGCCGACGTTTTCATACTGGACAATGTTGTGGGCCCCGTGGGCGTTGGATGTGAAGCTCGCCTCGTAGGTCCGAGCGCTGCATGAGCGCGAGCGCTCCGAAACTCTGGCGCCCCGATCACGGTCGGGGCGCCAGTACTCTTTCTGGACAGACCGTCGCTCACCGCGCGCTCAGTCGCGTGGCAGCGTCGAGCCGGATGCACTCGGCATTCAGATAAGTATTCTCGACGATATGGGCGACGAGCGCCGCAAACTCCTGCGGGCGCCCAACGCGCGGCGGCTCCAAAACAACTTTCTGTAGCCCCTGGAAGACCTTGTCCGGCAACCCGTCCTTCATCGGCGTATCGAACAGCCCCGGGGCGATAGTATTGACGCGCACCCCCGTGCCCGCAAGATCGCGCGCGACCGGCAACGCCATCCCAACCACACCCGCCTTGCTCGCGCTATACGCAACCTGACCAACTTGGCCCTCAAACGCCGCGATCGACGCAGTGTTGACGACCACGCCACGCTCACCGTCCTGCATCTCGTTGCGCAGCATCGCCGCGATCGCAAGGCGCATCACATTGAACGTCCCCACCAGATTGACCCCGATCACCCGCTCAAAGATCTCGAGCGACCCCGCCTCACCCTTCGACACGACCTTGACACCATCCGGGATCCCAGCCGTATTGACATTCACGTGAACGGCACCGAAGCGCTCCAGCGTCGCATCGATCGCCTCCTGCACCGAGCCTGCGGCAGCCACATCCACTTCGAACGCGAATGCCTCATCCAGAGACTCGGCGACCTCCTGCGCAGACTGCACATCGCGATCGAGCACTGCTATTCTCGCGCCGCGCTCGGCGAGCAGCTCACACACCGCCCGACCCAAGCCAGACGCACCACCAGCAACAACCACCACCTTGCCCTCAATCTCCATCCATTCTCCCTTCGATCTTCAATAAGCGGTCGCCAGACTGCCGCGTCTGCCGGCCCCGGAGCGCAACTGGCTCCTCGGCGACGTCTGGCCATCCGGGCGCTATCGTACTAAATCTTAGGTTGGTAATCCAACTCGTGGTCAACACCAGAGGGGCGTTTGAAATTGCCGAGCGCAGCCGGCGCGCTCTTCGCGCGGGAGCTCATTGATGTCGCGTTTTCACTGTTTTGAGGAGATTCTATGACAACTGCAACGGGCATCGACCCGGTCCTATGGTACCGAGACGGCCAGATCGGGCATATAACGCTGAACCGGCCGAAGGCGTTTAACTCCATGACTGTCGAGCTTGGGGAGCAGCTCGAGATGGCACTCGGTGAGCTTGCGAGGGACAGCGACGCGATCATCATTCGCGGCGCTGGTGGAAACTTCAGCACCGGGGCGGACCTCAAGCTCGTACGTGAGAACCAGTCTGACCCCCAAGTCATACGATCCCTCATCGAGGCCATTGGCCGTGCGCTCAACCTGATCGAGACATTGCCGATCCCGGTTGTGGCTGCGATCGAGGGGTTCTGCCTCGCGGGTGGCTTCGAGCTCCTGCAGGCATGCGACTTCGCGGTCGCAGCTGAGGACGCAGTGATAGGTGACGGGCACGTGGAGTTCGCGCAGCTTCCGGGTGGCGGTGGAACGGTGAGGCTCGTGCGCGAGCTGGGGCGCCAAACTGCGCTTGGGATTCTGCTGACCGGCGACCGATTCACAGGGGCGGAGGCGGCCGCGCGCGGGCTGATCCACCGCGCGTTCCCGGCAGAAAGGTTCGAGGAGAGCGTCGCAGAGCTCGCTGCCCAACTCGCCCGGCGTGGCCGCGAGGCGCTTCAGGCAATCAAGCAGACCGTCACCGAGCTCGAGTACCTGCCGCTGGAGGAGGCTCTCGCGGCGGAGCGCGAGGCGTGCATCGCGCACGTCGGCGGTCCGATTGCAGGCGCAGGGCTCGAGCGGTTCCTCGCGCGGCAGGCGAGCAAGGGGACCTGATGCATACAGGCGGGTAGCGCCCCGTAGCGCGCTTTGAACCAATCCTTGGAGGGATTGGCCCTCACCTTCCCTCAAATCGCGGCACCCTCCGCTCGAGCGACGCGGCTACACCCTCACGGAAGTCCTCGGTCTCGCGCAGACGATCCTGCGCGGAGGCCTCGCGTTCGAGGGCAGCTTCGAGTCGCTCGAGCAGGCCAGCACGCAACGTGGCGCGGATCGACTGAACCGCGAGCGGCGCGCTGCACGCGAGCTCGGCCGCGAGCGCGTGCGCAGCGGGACGGACGTGGTCGTCCTCGGCCAGGCGATCGCAAAGCCCAAGCGAAAGCGCCTCCTCGCCCGGCACGCGGCGACCCGTGAGCAGCAGGTCCAGCGTGGTCTGTTGGCCGACGAGCGCCGGCAGCGTGACGCTCAGACCGAAGCCCTGGTGAATGCCCAGCCGCGCGAAGTTCGCACTGAAGCGGGACTCGGATGACGCAACCCGGAAGTCCGCTGACAGTGCAAGTCCAAGGCCACCGCCGACCGCGGCGCCCTGGACTGCGGCAACCACTGGAGTCGCCGCCGAGAACAGCCGAAGGGCCTGGCGATACAGCAAGCGTGGCTCTTGCACCGGGTTCGACGCGGCGGCCCAGGTTCGCTCCCGCACAGAAGTGCCTGCCCTCCGCGCAGAGCAGGATCGCGCGGCAGGCAGGATCGGCGTCTATTGCGTCATAGGCGTCCCCCAACTCCCGAATGAGCGCTGCATCGAAGTGGTTCGCCGGCGGGCGATGGATCTCGACCGTCGCGACAGACGCATCGTCGACAGCCACCGTGACGTCACTCAAATTTCCTCCAGGAACTCGCGGATGACGGTGTTGAACGCCTCGGCGGCGTCGATATTCGCAGCGTGGCCCGCCCCCTCGAGCACGACCTTGCGCGCGCCCGGAATCTTGGCGGCCATGCAGTCCGCCGCGGACAGGAAGCTCGTGTCGCGCGCACCCACCACGACGAGGGTGGGGACGGCGATCCCCTGCAGGGAGTCGAACACGTGCGCGTCGTGCTGGGCCACCACGAGGCGCGCCGTATTTGCGAGTCCGATGGCGTCGCGATGCTTCCCCACCTCCGGGCTTGCCGGCAACGCCGCCAGGCCGTCGCGCTCGAGCGCCGCCGCCGTGCGCTCCGCAAACGCGTTCAATTCCTGGCGAGGCTCGTCGCGGCGGAAGCCCGGGCCTGCATCGACGAGGATCAGCGCGGCGACCAGCTCCGGATGGCGCGCATGGAACGCGAGCGACAGATAGCCGCCAAGCGACATTCCGCCCAGCACGACGCGAGGCACGTCGAGAACGCCGCGCAGCAGCAGCATGTCCTGGATGCTCTGCTCTACCCCATACTCCGACGGCTCCGCAGGGCAGTCACTGCGCGCATGGCCGCGCATGTCCCAGGTGAGGACCTGGCGGTCGCCGGCGAGCGCGCCGACGTTGCAGTCCCACATCCGCCCGCTAGCGCAGAAGCCGTGGCTGAGCAGCAGGGGTGGACGGCCGGTGGGCTCGCCGTGCACGTCATAGTGGATGCGGGCACTGCCTGAATGCAGAAAGGGCATCTCCTTTAGGTCACCACCGATTGCCGTGACGATGTCGTTCGCAGTGCAGTTGTCATGCGCTGAGCTGCGATCTCAAGATGCAAGCTCGATGACGGGCAGCTCGATCCAGGAGGGTCGCTCCGTGTCGTGATGGATGCGCTGGCGCGCCGTCTCCCAGCGCGGCTCGCGCTGGTTGCCGGTATTGAGGTTGCGGTCCCAGCGCGGAAAGCTGCTGCTCGTCACATGCACCCGCAGCCTGTGGCCCGCCAGAAACACGTTGCTTGTCGACCACAGGTCGATCGCGATCTCCCGGCAGGCGTCGGCGCCCCGCTCGACGCGCAAGATGCCGTCGCAGAGATTGAACGAGCGCCCGTCAGGATGCACGTCGCACAGCCTTGCAACCCAATCGGTCGAGGGTGCCGAGCTCTCCGCGTGCAACACGACGCGCACGCGGCCGGTCACCTCCAGGTCGTGCTGCAGCGGCTCCGAGGTGAACACGCATACGTCCTTGCGAGCCTCGACATGCGCCTGATCGTAAGGCCCGGGCGGGAAAGCCGGCAGTAGGACCGTCTGTCCTCCGAGCGTCGGAACAGGGTCAGCAGGGTCGTAGATGAACTCGCTCGCCCCATCCTCGGCGACCGGGCCATCGGGCCGCAACGTACCGCCGGCGCCAAGGAACCAGCGCTCGGCGCGTGCGCGCGTGAGCGGCCAGGACGTCTCGTCCCGCCAAACGTTTCGGCCCATCACGAAGATCCGCACAGGCGGCTGCGTCTCATCGGGATCACCTGGCGCGGCATCAGGGTCCAGATAACGGCGAAACCACGCAAGCTGCTCTTCGTTCAGATCGCCATGCGCATGCGCAGGCACACCGACACGGCTCCCGTGCGCGCCGTAGCACAACTCGCCGATCGGGTCGGCGAACGGCTCGAAGTGCGTCCACGGACCTACGACCAAGCGCGCTGGCCGGCCAAGCGCCGCCATCCCCATGTAGTTGTCCAGAACGCCCTGTGTCTGGACGTCATGCCAGCCGGCGACGTGAAACGAGGGCACGGTCACGTGCTCGTATTCACCCGCCACACGGCAGCGCGCGAGCACATCCGGATCCTCCAGCATCCGCAGCGTGCCCAGCTCGGGCGACTCGTGTCCGCGCAGCACGAGAAGGTCGTGCACAGGCAGGCCCCAGTATCCCTCGCTCGGCAGACGGTCAAGGTCGTCGAGCAGCGACGCCAGCCGCTCGCCGCGCTCCTGCTCGGAGAGCGCCAGCCGTTCGAGATGCGCGAGGCCCATCATCAGCGTCCAACTGACGCCTATCCCGAGCTCGATCGCGCCGCCGCGGGCGAACAGCCCGTCCAAGAAATCCGCGGGCGTCAACGCGGGAGCGATCGCCGCCAGCGAAGGCGGCCGCTCGATCGCCGCCATCCACTGCGTGTTGCCGCTGTAGCTGAGGCCGTACATCCCGACGCGACCGTTGGAGCCGGGCAGCTTCGCCGCCCACTCGACTGTGTCATAGCCATCCTCGCGCTCGAAGTGCAAAGGGATCCACTCACCCTCGGAGGCAAATCGCCCACGCGTGTCCTGGATCACGACGATGAAGCCCTGCGCCGCAGTCTGCACCGGATCAAGCCACTCCGGGGCGCGCTTGTCGTAAGGCATACGCGCGAGCAGCGTCGGCCACGGCCCCTCGCCAGCAGGACGGTAGACATTCGCGCGCAACGTCACCCCGTCGCGCATCCGCGCCGGAACGTCGAGTTCCACGGTGACATTTCGCACAGCGTTCTTCTCCCTCGCATCCATGTCAGCTCTTCCTTTCTCCGCACAGCCCTGCAGCCGTGCTTGTTGTGCTCTCTCAGCTCCCCGCTGCCGACCGGCTCCTTTTGGTCTTACAGACCGAGCCTGCGGCCGACCAGCTCCTTCATGACCTCGGTGGTGCCTCCATAGATTCGGGTGACCCGAGCGTCCACCCAGGCGGTCGCGATCGGGTACTCCGTCGTGTATCCGTAGCCTCCGTGCAGTTGCAGGCAGCGATCTGTGACCCGCCCGACCAGCTCTGTCGTCCACCACTTCGCCATCGCCGCCTCCTCGCTGGCCAGTTCACAGGCGCAGTGCTTGGCGATGCATTGGTCGATGAACGCCCGCGTGATCGTGAGTTCGGTCTTGATCTCCGCCATCGCGAAACGTGAGTGCTGAAAACTGCCGATCGCTTGGCCGAACGCCTTTCGCTCCTTTACGTAGGCGAGGGTCTGCTCGAAGGCTGCTTCCGCGCTCGCAAGCGCCCCGACGGCGATGATCATGCGCTCGGGCACGAGCCCATTCATCAGCTGCTCGAAGCCGCCGCCCTCGCCGCCGAGCAGGTTCTCAGCTGGCACTCGCACGTCCTCGAAGAACAGCTCCACCGTGTCCGAGGCGTGCTGTCCAAGCTTCTCGATCTGTTTGCCGCGTGAGAAGCCTGGCGTCTGCACATCCACGACCAGCAGCGAGATTCCATTACGGCCCGCCTCCGGGTCAGTCTTCGCGACGACGATCACGCGGTCGGCGTTGCGCCCGTTGGTGATGAACGTCTTCTGCCCATTAAGCACATACACATCGCCGTCTCGCACCGCACGGGTCCGCACACCGGCAAGGTCCGAGCCCGTTCCCGGCTCGGTCATCGCGATCGCAAGCACGGTCTCGCCGGCCGCCACACCAGGAAGCCAACGCTGCTTCTGCTCTTCAGTCCCGGCCGAGACGAGGTACGGCACGCAGATGTCGCTCATCACCATCAACCCGTTAAAGGCGGCACCCACCCCCGCGCGCGCCGCCTCCTCGGCCAGCACAACGTTAAAGCGCCAGTCCTCAACACCAGCACCTCCATACCGCTCCGGCACCGAAATCGCAAGGAACCCATGCGCAGCCGCCTGCTCGAACAGCTCACGCGGCACGACACCAGCCTGGCTCCACTCGGCAAGACGCGGAGCCATCTCCGCCGCAATGAACCTGCGGAAACTCTCGCGGTAGTCCTCGTGCTCGTCGTCAAAGATCGCCCGGCGCAGCGGGGGCGCCAATGCAGCCGCGATTGTCACTCGAATCTCCTTTCAAACTGAGCCGGCACCGCGAGCGCCAGGGCCCCCGTGCGCCGTTGCCGGCCGTGCTTGGTGTCACTTGTTGGAGGCGACAACGGGCAGCTCGATCCAGGATGGACGTTGTGTCTCGTGGTGAACTCGCTGGCGCGCTGTCTGCATGCGCGGCTCGCGCTGGTTGCCGGTGTTCAGGTTGCGGTCCCAGCGTGGGAAGCTGCTGCTGGTGACGTGCACCCGCAGCCTGTGACCCGCCAGAAACACGTTGCTAGTGGACCACAGATCTATCTCGATCTGCTGGCAGGCATCAGCTCCCTCAGCCACACGCGCGATGCCATCACAGAGGTTGAACGAGCGGCCATCAGGGTGCACGTCGCACAGCCGCGCGACCCAATCCGTCGATGGCGCCGAGCTCTGCGCATGCAGCACCACACGCACCCGACCAGTGACCTCGAGATCCGCCTGCAACGGCTCCGAGGTGAACACGCACACATCCGACCTTGCCTCAATACGCCCCTGATCGCGAGGGCCAGCCGGGAACGCCGGCGGCAACACCGTATGGCCTCCAAGCGTGGGCACAGGGTCAGCGGGGTCGTAGAGGAACTCCGTCACCTCATCGTCCTCGACCGGGCCGTCCGGCCGCAGCGCCCCGCCAGCGCCAAGGAACCACTGCTCGGTGCGCGCCCGCGCAAGCGGCCAGGTCTTCTCGTCTCGCCAAACGTTTGCGCCCATCACAAAGATCCGCACCGGCGCCTCCGACTCACCCATGTCGTCCGCTGCGCCATCGGGAACCAGATGACGGCGAAACCACGCGAGCTGCTCGTCGTTCAGATCCCCATGCGCATGCACCGGCGCTCCTGCGTAGCTCGCGCGCGCACCGAAGCACAGCTCCCCGATCGGATCGGCGTACGTGATGTGCGACCATGGCCCCACGACCAGCCGCGCCGGCCGGCCGAGCGCCGCCATCGCCATGTAGTTCTCGAGCACACCCTGCGTGAGGACGTCGTGCCAACCTGCGATGTGGAACGAGGGCACGGTCACGTGCTCGTATTCGCCCGCGACGCGACAACGCGCCACGACATCCGGGTCATCGATTGTCCCCAAGCCGATCGCTGGGGACTCGTGGCGACGCAGCACCGGCAAGTCGTGAACGGGCAGGTCCCAAAAGCCGTCGCTTGGCAGCCGGTCGAGATCGTCGAGCAGCGCCGCCAGGCGCTCACCGCGCTCCCGCTCAGAGAGCGGCAGTCGCTCCAGATGCGCAGCGCCCATCATCAGCGTCCAATGGACGTCCGCCCCGAGCTCGAACGCACCGCCACGCATGAATATTCCATCGAGCGGGTCTGACCACGTCACCGCGGGCGCTATTGCCGCCAGCGCAGGCGGCCGCTCGATCGCCGCCATCCACTGCGTGTTGCCGAAATAGCTCGCGCCGTACATCCCGACACGACCATTGGAGCCAGGCAGCCGCGCTGCCCACTCAACGGTGTCATAGCCGTCCTCGCGCTCGAAGTGCAGCGGCATCCACTCGCCCTCGGAGGCAAAGCGCCCGCGCGTGTCCTGGATTACGACGACGAAGCCTTGCGCCGCTGTCTGCACCGGATCCAGCCATTTCTCCGCGCTCTTGTCGTAGGGCGTGCGCACAAGCAGCGTCGGCCACGGCCCCTCGCCAGCAGGACGGTAGACATTCGCGCGCAACGTCACCCCATCGCGCATCCGCGCCGGCACATCGATCTCCACCGTCACACTGCGCGCAGTGCCTGCCTCGGGCTCATCCATCAGATCCATCTCCCTTGCTCTGCGCGGTGACCAGCCGCGCTATCAATACCCGTTTCAGCTCCTCGGTGTCGTCAACTCCGACCTTCCTCCGTTGACGGCCAGTTGTTGCTGGGGATTCATGCCCCAGAGATCGCCGAGTCGTCGGTGCTCCAGAGCTGTCTGACCTCGCGGCGCAGGACCTTGCCGACGCCGCTCGTGGGCAGCGTCTCGACGAAACGCACGCCGGTGACCTTTCTGACAGGCCCAAGCCGCTCACGCGTCCAAGCGATCAGCTCCTCCTCGCCGGCCTGCTCTCCGGGGCGCAGGATCACCGCGGCGACCGCGGTCTCGCCCCACTTGGGGTGCGGGATGCCAACGACCGCTGCCGAGTGAACAGCAGGGTGCTCGACGAGTGCGTTCTCCAGCTCGGCGGGCCAGATGTTGAAGCCGCCGGAGATGATCATGTCCTCCTTGCGGTCCGTCAGATAGAGGAATCCATCCTCGTCGAGGTAGCCAAGGTCGCGCGAGAGGATGCGCCCATCTGGGAGCACTCGTTCGGCTGTGACCTGCGGGTCGGCCCAGATCTCGCTCATGCTTCCCGGCGAGAGGACCGCGACCTCGCCAACCTGCCCCGCGGGCAGCTCCTCGCCGTCTTCGTCGAGGATCGAGACCACGACGTTCGGCGTCGCACGGCCGGCGGAGCGCAGCCACCGCCGTTCGCGCTCATCGCCGTCGGGACGGTGATGATGCGGCGTCAGGACCGTCGCCGGCAGCGCCTCGCTCTGACCATAGATCTGGTACATCACGTTTCCCCACATGGCCAGCGCCTCTCTGAGCGTCCGCTCGGTGATCGGCGCGGCTCCATAGAGCACCGTGCGCAAGCTCGAGCAGTCCCGCGTCTTGGCATCGGGATGGTCGAGCAGCATCTGGATCATGGTCGGCACCAGCAGCGTGACCGTGCAACGCTCACGCTCGATCAGCTCCAGCACTCTCGCAGCGTCGAAGGTGGGCACGACGACCAGTGCGCTGCCCGCGGCGAGCACCGGCCAGAACGGCAACCCCGCCGCATGCGTCAGCGGGCCGGCGGCGAGATAACGATCGTCCTCCCCGAGCCGCGGTATCGCTAGCGCGATCTCGTTGCCCATCGCCAACCACCCTGCGGTGGTGTGCGCGATCCCCTTCGACTTGCCGGTCGTGCCAGCGGAGAAACGGATCTGGTGAACGTCCTCCGCCGCGACCGGGACGAGCGGGTCCGCATCGCAAGCCGCCGCCAGCAGTTGCTCATAGTCGTGGCCACCATCGCCACCACCCATGACGATCACCTCATCGAGCCCGTCGAGGCCATCCAGCGCGGGCGCCAGCCCCTCGAGATGATCAGACTGGACAATCAATGCCCGTGCCCCGATCAGCTCCAGCAGATACCGGTTCGCGTCCGCCGTGTTCTGCACATACAACGGCGCGGACACGAAGCCGCCCAGCGCCAGCGCAACCTTTATCTCGGCCACCTCAAAGCAGTTGTCAGCCAACAACGCCACACGATCGCCCGGCGCAATCCCAAGGCCCGCAAGCGCCTGTGCAAGCCGACAGGCACGCTCATAAAGCTCCCCATAGGTTCCTACACGACCGTCGCAGATCACCGCCGCGTTCTCGCGGTACATACCCACGCACTTACGCATCAACATCCCGAAGTTCATCTCTTGCAATAGCCCTCGTGCTCGTCGTTGAAGATCACTCGGCGCGGCGATGGCGTCACTGCGGTCGCGATTGCCACTCGGATCTCTCTTTCAAACTGCTGGCTCCACAGGAGCGCCTGCAATCGCACCACTGGCGAGCAGATCTTCGATCACACCGTCCTCATAGCCAGCAGCGGCAAGAACTTCGCGTGTATGCGCACCGAGAGCTGGCACCGGGCGTCGGCGGGGATCGGCGGGGGTGCGTGAAAACCTGAGCGGCGGCCCGACGACGCGAACCGGCCCGTCAATACCGGGCTGCTCGAGCTCGATCACCATTCCGCGGGAGGCAACGAGCTCCGACTCGAGCGCCTCGTCAACCTCAAGCACCGGCTCCAGGCAGCAGTCGACCTCGTCTGCGAACTGCCGCCATTGCGCCCTGGTGCGCTGCGCAAAGACCGCCTCGATCTCGCGGTGCTCGGCGCTGCCCGGTTCTGCGAACTGTGCGCAGGCCAGCTCTGGGCGCCCTACGCCCTCACACCACGTCGACCAGAACTTCGACTCGAACGCGCCGATCGCAACCCAGCCGTCGGCGCAGCGATACGACCGGTAGCAGACCGCCGCGCCGCCGAGCACGAACTCCCCGCGCCGTAGGGAGCGTCCCTCGCACAGGCTCTGGGCTGCCGACAGCGCCATCCATGACAGCGCCCCGTCAAACATCGAGATGTCGACGATCTGGCCCCGGCCCGAGCCCGCAGCTGAAGAGGTGCCGTCCCGCTCGCGCAGCGCTGCCAGGATCCCAGCGACCGCCATCAGAGCGCCGCCGCCGACGTCGGCGATCTGGCCGGCGGAGGAGATCGGCGGACCGTCGCGCTCACCTGTGAGAGCGAGCAGGCCGGACAGCGCGAGGTAGTTGATGTCGTGGCCCGCTCGCGCGACGTTCGGCCCGTCCAGACCGTAACCTGTGATCGCGCAGTAGATGATCCGCTCGTTCACTGTGGAGAGAGCGTCATAGCCGAGACCAAGCCGCTCCAACACGCCTGGGCGGAAGGACTCGAGCAGCACATCGGCGTCGCGTACGAGCGCGAGCAGCGCGTCCCTTCCACCCTCCGTCTTCAGATCAAGGCGGATCGAGCGCTTGTTGCGGTTGACTGCGAGAAACAGCGCGGAACGCACGCTCTCTTCGGAGCCCTCGTAGTGAGGACCGACCAGCCGCATGTAATCGCCGGCACCGATGTCCTCCACCTTTATGACATCGGCGCCAAGGTCGGCGAGAAGCTGCGAGCAGAACGCCCCCGGGAGCAGGCGCGAAAGATCGAGGATCCTGACGCCGTCGAGCGGGAGAGCCATCGCTATGCGGCTGGCTTGTAGGCCGTGACGACGGCAGCACCGCCGAGGCCGACGTTGTGCTGCAGCGCTACCTTTGCGCCATCGACCTGCCGCTTGTCCGCCTGCCCCCGCAGCTGCCAGGTCAGCTCGGAGCACTGAGCCAGACCGGTGGCGCCGAGCGGGTGTCCCTTGGAGATCAATCCTCCAGACGGGTTGACGACCGGCCCTGAGCCACCATAGGTGGTCGCCTTGGCCTCGACGAGCTTGTGTCCCTCGCCCTCGGCGGCGAAGCCGAGTGCCTCGTAGGTGATCAGCTCGTTAGGTGAGAAGCAGTCGTGCAGCTCGCACACGTCAACTTCCTCTGGGGCGATCTGTGCTTCCTCGTAGACGCGCCGTGCCGCCTCCCTCGACATGTCGAAGCCAACGATCTTGGCGCAATCGGCGTGCTCGTCGAACGAGCTCGAGAAGTCGGTGACGAGCGCCTGTCCCACGATCTCGATCGCCTGACTCCACAGGTCATGCTCCTCGACGAAGCGCTCGGAGGCGACGATCGCGCAGGCCGCGCCATCGGAGGTCGGAGAGCACTGCAGCTTGGTGAGCGGATCGTGGATCATCGGCGAATCCTTGATCTCCTGCATGCTGAACTCACGCTGGAACTGGGCGTACGGGTTATTGACTGAGTGCTTGTGGTTCTTCCAGCCGATCCAGGCGTAGTGCTCGGGCGTCGATCCATACCGCTCCATGTGGTCGCGCGCGGCGTTCCCGAACATTTCCGGCGCAAACGGCACGCCCTCGGGTGCGTGCAACTGCGCCATCCGTGCGATGTGGCGATCGAGGGGATTAGTGCGATCGGGGAACTTCACTCCGAGCGATCCACGCTCCATCTTCTCGAAACCGATGGCCAGCACGCAATCGGCGACGCCGTGACGCACCGTCTGCCGTGCGAGGTACAGCGCGCTCGATCCCGTTGAGCAGTTGTTGTTGACGTTGACCACGGGAATGCCGGTCACGCCAAGCTCGTAGATGGCCCGCTGGCCGGCCGTCGAGTCGCCGTAGACATATCCGGCAAATGCGTGCTCGATCAGCTCATAGCCGATGTGAGCGTCGCTGAGCGCCATCGTGCCGGCCTCGCGCGCCCAGTCGGGGTAGTCCCCCTCCTTGGTGCCGGGCTTGGAGAACGGTGTCATGCCGACCCCGATCACGAAGGTGCGGTTGCCTGCTGTCATTGCGTTGCCTTTCGATCTCATGCGGTCATGCCCATCGCGATGCCGCCGCTCACGTTCAGAACCTGACCCGTCACGTAATCGCTCCAGGGCGAGCACAGAAACGCGATACCACCCGCCGCCTCCTCGGGTGTGCCCGCCCGCCCGAGCGGCACGAGACCCATGAACGCCGCTCGCGCCTGTACCGGCAAGCCGCGCACGGCGTGGCCAGCCACCTCGATGGTCGAGTCCGCCTCGTTCACCTGTGTCAGACGCGTGTCGATCAGCCCGAAGGCCACCGCGTTGACAGAGATCTTGAAGGAGCCCCACTCACGTGCAAGGGTCTTCGTGAGTCCGATCAGGCCAGCCTTGGCCGAGGAGTAGTTGGCCTGACCCGCATTGCCGTATGCCGCCACCGAGGTGACGTTCACCACCTTGCGAAACGCCTCACGCCCCTCCTCACGCTCGCGCTTGGCAGGCTCGCGCAGATGCGGCGCTGCGGCCCGCAGCACACGAAACGGCACGACGGTGTGAATGTCGAGCATCGCGCGGAAGTCGTCGTCGCTCATCTTGTGAATCGGGGCGTCAAGCGTGTAGCCCGCGTTGTTGACGACGATGTCGAGGCGCCCCCATGACTCGATTGCCGTGCCCACCAGCGCCTCAGCAGCGCCCTCAGCGGTCAGATCGCCGACCCACACGGCAGTCTCACCACCGAGCTCAGCGGCAGCCTGAGCCGCTGCGTCGGGGTCGATGTCGGCAATCACGACACGAGCGCCTCCGGCCAGCAGCTTCTCTGCTGCTGCGCGCCCGATGCCACGGGCCGCCCCGGTGATCACCGCTACCTTCTCTTCGAACATGGTCCTCCTTGCGAGGTCATCGGCGTTGCGCGTGACGCCGGCTGGGCGCCGGTCGCACAGACAGCGCTTGGGCAGCTTGATCGCGTCTGCAACAGGCAGCCATCAGTCCTTGCCTGCCTGTTGCAGGAGAGTCAGAAGCTGGGTGCGACAGGCCTCCCAGCGCTCGTTGATCTCGCGACTGGGCTCCAACAGCTTCATCACGGCCAGCCCCCGCGTGGAGGCGACGATCAGCGAGATCAGATCGTCGAGGCGGTGATCGTCGGCACTCCCAGCGAACGCGACGCGCAGCCAGCGCGGCATCGACTCGTGACCGAGCATCCGCTTGATCGGATCGAACTCTGCTTTCAGCTCAGGGTCGGTGCGACCGTGGACCGAGAGCTCGACTATCACTTGGAAGAGCTGGCGATTGAACAGTCGCCAGAGCATGTCGAGCGCGGCCGCAGGCCGCCGCTCGTCGTGCGGCAGTCGCTTGACTGCGCGAGCGAGGTCGTCCAGCGCGCGTTGCGCAAGTACCTCGACAGCAGCTGCGACCAGCGTCGCGCGCGTCTGGAAGTGGTGCAGATGGGCGCCGCGAGAGAGACCGGCGCGTTCTGAGATCTCACCCGTCGTCGCACGGTCGTAGCCGACCTCCATCAGGCATTCGATCGTCGCGTCGATCAGCGCCTCTCGCGTTGCCGCCGACCGCTGCTGCTGCGTGAGGCGGGGCCTGCGCGCTGTGGACAAGGTGTCTGTAGCCATGACAGAAAGCCTAGCATAAACATTCTGGTCTGAATGTAAGTTCGTGCGCGCATGATTGTAAGACGATGTGTAGGATCTATTCGTTCCCTCAAATGACTTCAAGGGAGAAGACTTGGCTGAACCGACGATCGTCGGGCGGAAATCTGTAGCTGTGCGATTCCCGCTCGATCGCAGCAAGCTTGCCGAGCTCGCGCGCGCCTTCCACGACGATGACTCGGCGTGGTACGACGAGGCGGCGTCCTCCGCTGCGGGCTTCGACGGCGTGCCCGTGCCGCCGACTGTCGGCGTGCTGGCCGACCACTGGCGCAAGGATGGCGCCCTGGCGTTCGCGACTATCGCCGGCCTGGACATAGAGCGCGTGCTGCACGGCGAGGTCACCTGGGAATATCTGCAGCCGTTGCGGATGGGCGACGAGCTGACGGCCACATCGACGGTCAGCGACCTCACCACGCGGGATGGCAAGCGCGGCGGAGCGATGACGCTGGCCACGGTGGAGACCGATTTCGTCAACCGGCGTGGCGAGCTGGCGATGCGCCGGCGCGACGTGCTGATCGAGCGGGGCAGTGAGGCATGACCTCCACGAGATCTGACAGCTTGAGCGATGCTCGGGCACCGGCGCTGCCGTCCACGCCCGTGCTCATGCGAGAGGGCGACGAGCTGCCGCGGACGGTCGTGGGCCCGCTCACGCGCACGGACTTCGTCCGCTACGCGGGTGCCGGCGGCGATCTGCACCCGCTCCACCACGATGAGCCGTATGCCATGCAAGCCGGCATGCCGTCGGTCTTCGGCATGGGCATGCTGCACGCCGGCATGCTCGGCAACCGTCTCGCTCGCTGGGTCGGGCCCGACAACATCCGTTCGTTCTCCGTGCGCTTCACCAAGCAGGTGTGGCCAGGCGACGAGCTGGCCTTCAACGGGCATGTGACCTCGGTTGAGCGCGGCGAGGACGAACGCGCATACGCCGAGGTCTCACTCTCCGTCGTCACGCAGTCAGGTGAGGAAGTGCTCCGCGGCCATGCGACCGCGTTTGTGGAGAACGAGGATGCTGCTCGTGACTGACTCACGGATGCGTATACCGAGCAACGCTTCGTCCAGCCACCGACCGAGGATCGTGCAATGCCCGCAGAGCGCCTGATCGACTCCCCCGAGGCTCGTGAGGTGATCGGTCTCGCCCGCGAGGTGGCGCGCGCAGAGCTGGCGCCGCGCGCCGCCAAGGCCGAGGCGGAGGCGAACTTTCCGCGCGAGACGTTCGCCATGCTCGGGTCGCTTGGCATGCTCGGCATGCCCTACCCGGAGGCCCTTGGCGGCGGAGGGCAGAGCTACGAGATTTACCTGCAAGTGCTCGAGGAGCTCGCAAGCGCGTGGGCCAGCGTCGCGCTTGGCATCAGCGTTCACACCGTCTGCTGCTTTCCGCTGGCCTATCACGGCACCGATGCCCAGCGTGAGAAGTGGCTGCCGGAAATGCTTGCCGGCGAGCAGCTCGGCGGCTACTGCCTCTCGGAGGCGCACGCTGGCTCCGACGCGGCAGCGCTGCGCACGCGCGCTCGCCTGGTCAATGACAGCTACCGCATCGAGGGCAGCAAGGCCTGGGTCACCCACGGCGGGCAGGCCGACTTCTACACTCTCTTCGCCCGCACCGGGGAGCACCGTACCCACGGCATCTCCTGCTTCCTGGTTCCCGGCGACGCCGCGGGTCTGAGCGCCCACACGCCCGAGCGCAAGATGGGCCTCACCGGCTCGATCACCGCCGCGATCGACTGCGACGGCGTCGAGGTCGAGGCCGAGCGCCTGATCGGGCAGGAGGGCCAGGGCCTGTCGATCGCGCTGCACGCGCTCGACAGCGGACGGCTTGGCATCGCTGCGGTAGCGGTCGGGCTGGCACAGGCGGCGCTCGACGACGCCGTGCGCTACGCCGGCGAACGCGAGACGTTCGGCAAGCCGATCGCCGAGCACCAGGGCGTCGCGTTCATGCTGGCCGACATGGAGGCCGCGATCGTTGCCGCTCGCGCGACGACGCTGGAGGCAGCGCGCCGGCGTGACCGCGGGCTGCCGTTCTCCCACCATGCCTCAATCGCCAAGCTCCTCGCCACCGACGCCGCGATGCGCGTCACAACCGACGCAGTGCAGGTGCTCGGCGGCTACGGATACACGAAGGACTTCTCCGTCGAGCGCTACATGCGCGAGGCGAAGGTGATGCAGATCTTCGAGGGCACCAACCAGATCCAGCGCCTCGTGATTGGCCGCCACCTCGCGTCAGGGCGGTGAGTAGCCGGGCACCTCGTCCTCAGACGATCCAGGGGACAATCGTGTCGGCAAGCGAGCGTTGACAATTTGTTGCGGAATGTGATTGGATCGTCAAATGATCTGTCTCTGTGCTCAGCCTGAAACGACGCGGACGGTCCCGCTGAGGACCGGTCCCAACGGCGCCGCCAGAGATCTATGAGCTTCGGCGGACAGGAGCGCTACGAGCGGCTCCGCAGTGAGCATCGGTGGGTGGTGCCGGAGCGCTACAACATCGCCGCCGAGATCTGCGATCGTCAACATCCCGACACGCTCGCGATGGTGCATGAGCGCCACGACGGAGTCGTCCGCGCGCTGCATTGGGGCGAGATGCAGGCACTCGCCAACCGCGCGGCGAACCTGCTCGCGGGCCACGGCGTGGGGCCCGGCGACCGTGTCGCGGTCGTGCTGCCGCCCACGCCGGAGACCGCCGCGATCTTCTTCGCGACGTGGAAGCTCGGCGCGATCCTGCTTTCGATGTCTGTCCTCTACGGCGATGAGGGGATCGCACACCGCCTCAGCGACTCTCAGCCGAAGGTACTCGTAACCGACGCCGCCAACGCCAAACGCTTCGACGGCGCTCCGGTTTCGCGCGTGCTGGTGCTCGACCACGCCCTGCTCGCGGCCGAGAGCGAAGACTTCGAGACGCTCGATACCGCTGCCGATGATCCCGCACAGCTCTACTACACATCGGGCACGACCGGTCTGGCGAAGGGCATCGTGCATGCCCACCGCTACATCCTCGCCCACAACGAGTTCCAGCACTGCCACGACGTGCAGCGCGGCGAGCGCTTCCACGGCATGGGCGAGTGGGCGTGGGCGGCGGGCATATGCCCACTGCTCGGGCCGTGGCGGCTGGGCGCAGTGCAGATGGTCTATCAGCGCGAGGGCGGATTCGACCCGCACAAGCAGCTCGACTTCCTATCCCGCCACCACGTCACCAACGTGTTCGCCACCCCGACCGCGATCCGCTCGATGATGGCAATCGAGCATGCGCGCGAGCGCTACCCGCAGCGCTTCCGGGTCGTCTGCTCGGCCGGCGAGCCGCTGAACCCGGAGGCGATCCGCTGGTTTCGCAGCCAGTACGGGCTCACCGTGCTCGACTTCTACGGCCTCACCGAGTCCTATCCGCTGTGCGGCAACTTCCCCTGGATGGAGGTGCGCGAGGGCTCGATGGGCAAGCCGATGCCCGGCTGGGAGGTCGCGATCCTCGACGAGGACGAGCAGCCGGTGACACAGGGAGAGCGGGGCGAGATCTGCCTGCGCGCCCGCGCGAACCCGCACTATCCGCTCGGCTACTGGCAGCTGCCGGAGGCCAGCGCGGAGACCTTCGGCGGCGATTGGTTTCACACCAAGGACGCCGCCAGGATGGATGAGGACGGCTATGTCTGGTACGAGGGCAGGGCCGACGACGTAATCATCGCGGCGGGCTACAGGATCGGCCCCTTCGAGGTCGAGTCGGTCTGCCTGGAGCATCCCGCCGTTGCCGAGGCCGCAGCCGTCGCCGCCCCCGACGAGCGGCGCGGGTCGGTGGTCAAGGCATATGTCGTGCTCGCCCCCGGTCATGGGCCATCCGACCAGTTGGCAGCGGAGATCAAGACCTTCGTACGCGAGCGGCTCTCCGCCTACGCCTATCCGCGTCTGGTCGAGTTCGTGCCCGACCTGCCAAAGACGCTCACCGGCAAGATCAGACGGATCGAGCTGCGCGAGCGCGCGGCGCGCGTCCCATCTCAGCAATAGCGCCGCGGCGCTTCCGGCGGAGGCGAATCTCGCTCACTCCTCCGTTCTTGACCGTATCCTTCACCGGTGTCTGGAACCCTGAGCGCCATGCCGTGTTCGGCTTTCCGCGAGGCACGCCTGGTCGTCGAGCCGCTGGAGTTGAGCTGGAGCGCCGCCGAGGGGGCGCTCGCGCTTCGCGGAGATCCTCATCCCTTCGTCCTGACCGGTTCGTGGTCGGGCGGTGGGGCGCTGCTCGGATCCGAGCCGGTGCAGGTTGCGCAGATCGATGAGGATCCCTTCGCCCTGCTGGACCGCCAGCCCGATGTGAGGATCGACGATGCGCCCGCCTGCGCCGTCGGAGGTGGTTGGTTCGGGATGCTCGGCTTCGGCCTCTGCCATGCCTTGGAGAGACTGCCTCCCCCGCCACCGGCGCGCAACCCGTTGCCGGCGTTTGCACTCGCCTTCTACGACCATCTGCTGCGCCTGGATGCCGACGGCCAGTGGTGGTTCGAGGCTCTCTGGACCGAGGAGCGCGGGCCAGCGCTCGCTGCCCGCCGCCGCGCGCTGCTGGCACGCCGGCCGCAGGCTCGCCCGTATCGAGCAGGCCCGTTCTCGCCCACGAGTCCGGGCAGCGCCGGCCTGCGGGAGGCTATCGCCGAGTGCAAGCAGCGCATCGGCGCGGGAGATCTCTTCCAAGCCAACCTCACGTTCCGGCTCGATGGCCCCTTCGCCGGAGATCCGCTTGACGGCTACGCAGCGGCAATCGATGCGCTGGAGCCACGCTACGGCGCCTACCTCGCAGGGCCGTGGGGCGCGACGATCGGCCTCTCACCCGAGCTCTTCCTGCGGCGGCGCGGCCGGGATGTGCTCACCCGCCCGATCAAGGGCACCGTCAAGCGCGACGCGCAGACGCCCGTGTCTGCGCGCTCGGCGCTGCTTGCATCCGAGAAGGACCGTGCCGAGCACGTGATGATCGTCGACCTGATGCGCAACGACCTTGGGCGGGTCTGCGAGTACGGCAGCGTACGCGCCCAGCCGCAGCCGGTGGTCGAGGCGCACCCCGGCGTATGGCACCTCGTAACCGACGTTCGCGGACGGTTACGAGATGACGTCGGCCACGCACAGCTGCTACGCGCGACATTTCCCCCCGGCTCCGTCACCGGCGCCCCGAAGATCCAGGCGCTGCGAGTCATCTCTGAGCTCGAGGGCACGGCGCGCGGCGCCTACACCGGCGCCATGGGGTTCGCAAGCCCTGTCGCCGGGCTGGAGCTGAACGTCGTCATCAGAACCGTCGAAGTCCGTAACGGCCTCGCCTCGCTCGGCGTCGGAGGCGGCATCGTGGCCGCGTCGGACCCGACTGCGGAGTTGGAGGAGGCGTTTGCGAAGGCCCGCCCGCTGATCTGCGGCCTCGGCGCCACGCTGCGCCGCGACACGACGGAGCACGGTGCCATGCCGTCGCTGGTCAGGGCTCTCGACGAGAAGCTTGCGCGGCCGGATCCAGCTCTTGGCGTAATGGAGACCGTGGCTGTCAAGGATGGGCAGGCGACCCATCTCCAGGCCCACCTTCGCCGCCTTCAGAGATCCCTCACCGCGCTCTATGACGCGCCGCTGCCAGCCAGCCTCGCAACAGACGTGCAAGAGACGGCCAGGCGAGCTTCTGGCCACGCACGCTTGCGGATCGACGCCGTCCCGCGTCGTGATGGCGACATCGAGATCCAGCTCAGCCTGGCCGAGGTCGCGTCTAATAATGGTGCGCCCGTTCCTCTGGTCCCGATCCTGCTACCCGGAGGGCTTGGAGCTCACAAGTGGTGCGACCGGCGGCTGCTTACCGGCCTGCAGGAACACCACGAAGCGATGCCGCTGCTCATAGACTCCGACGGTGCCGTGCTGGAGGCGGCGAGCGCGAACGTCTGGGTGCTGGAGGGTGAGACGCTCATCACACCGCCGGCCGACGGACGCCTGCTGCCAGGCGTGACTCGTACTCGCCTACTTGCGCTTGGAGGCGCGCAGGAGGCAGAGATAACCCTCGATCGCCTGAAGGCAGCCGACGCCGTGCTTCTCAGCTCCTCGATCGCCGGCGTGCGAGTAGTGAGAGGCCGGCTGCCCAACCTCGCCGCGACCCAGCGTCTGCGCCACGCGCTCGCCGGCGCTCGGCATCACGGGGCGTGAGCCCTACTCGACGGATGGCCCTAAGTGAGCAGACGATCCTCGACCGCGTGCGCCGCGTGCCGCCCGGCTACGTGACCACCTACGGGGACCTCTCCCCGGGTGCGCCGCGTCATGCCGGGCGCGTGCTCTTCGCGACTACCCAAGACGCGCCCTGGTGGCGCGTCGTGCGCAGCGACGGCACCTGGCCCAAGGGCGCCAAGCAGCGCGAGTTGCTGATCGCCGAGGGGGTGCCCATCCGCGGCGAGCGCGTGGTGATGGCACAGGCGCGGATGCCGCCCGAGGCGATCCTGTAAGCCGTGGATGGCGCTCTAGCTCCGATGCTCCGGCTCGGTGAGAGCGGCGATGTCTGCAAGGTCGATCGGTCTGCCGCTCGCACGCTTCATGCTGATGAGGTCATCGCGTCCTGCGATTGGGATCGGATGGCCCGAGAGCGAGATCACCAGCGCACGCTTGCGCAGATCGGAGAAGGGCGCTGCGCCTGGCGCCTCGTGCAGCACGTCGAGATCGCCGTAGCGTGTCGACAGCTGCCAGAGCGTCGCGCGCGGAAGCATCTCTGCGTCGATCGCCAGATGCTCTGAGCCGGGATTGAGCACATGCGCCTGCAACCGGTTCAGGGCCGCCGCGAGATGTTCGAGGTTCTCTGGCGTGGGTGAGGGGATCAGGTCAATGTCGTTTGTCATCCGCACATGCCCATGTGCTTGCACCGCAACGCCACCGACCACGACGTACTCGACTCGATGCATGTCGAGCACCTCGAATATGCGCTCCGCTTCAAACGGCCGGCTGCTCATCGGCTGCGCGCACTGTGACCGGCGTGCGCTATCCGCCCCGCCATCCTGTTCCATGACAGAGCGAGCTCAAGCCGTTCCTCAGGGCTGCGGGCGAGCGTGCTTGCCAAATGCAGCGGGTCCCAGTCTGTCGGGAGGCGGCGCGCAGCCAGCTCTGGCTCCTCGCCCATCGCGAGCATCAACTGACGCAGCGTCGTGAACGTGGGAGAGACGACCCCTCGCTCGATGCGGCTGACGGCGGCCTGGGTAGTACCGGCACGTAGTGCCAGCTGCCGCTGACTCAGCCCAAGTCGCTCTCGCGTCGATCGAACAAGGTCGTCTGGCTCCACGATATCGGAAATGATATCAAGCAGCGCGATCGGTAGTGGGTCAGTTTGAATCGAGTAGCGCGGCGACCTCCCGCAGAGTCCAGACGTGATCGGCAACACCTGCGGCCATCGCTGGGGTTCGGGGGTAGGGGTTCTTGAGGCTCATGTGGGGCCTGGCGAAGTTGTAGACCATGTAGTGCAGCGCGACGGCGGCAGATAGGTTCTCGATCTTCCGGGAGAAGCCGTTGGTCAGCCTCGTGAACCGGCGCATGTTCATCCTCATGGTGAGGTTTTGGCGCTCGACGTCGCTGGTGCTGATCCGCTTGCGGTCGGGGTTGCCGGTCCGCACGTAGGTCTCGATGCCGGTGCAGACGGCCGGGCTGTAGCGGCGCTCGTCAGTAGCCTCGCCGCCGCTGTAGGTCTTCTGTAGGACGGCCCAATCGACCTGTGCGCCGAAAGAGAAGCCGATCGCGCTCGCGTAGGCGGCGAGCCCATCGGTCGTGATCTGCGGCCGGTACTTCAGCCGGGTCCGCAGGTCCATCATGAACAGGTAGCCATCGTCGGCGGTGCGCTGCCCGACGAACCATGCTGGGATGAGCTTCGTGTCGGCGCAGATCGCTGTCCATGTCCAGACGCTGCCGATGCCGTATTCGCCCTTACGGGCCTGCGGGACGTTCTTGTCCTTGGCGTAGACGAAGTTCCAAATCTCGTCGCACTCGATCGTCATGCACGGCAGATCCATCAGCGTGCGGTGCTGGTAGCCGCTGCAAGCATCGCCCAGGTCCACAAGCAGCTTCGTCACGGTGTTCTTGGCCGCTCCGGTGATCCGACAGGTACCCCGGATGCTCATGCCCTCGGTCAGGCAGCCGATGATCTGGGCACGCCTCTCGGTGGTCAGCCGGTTCATACTGACCATTATGCGTGAGGCATCGGACGGGAAGAGTGTCTGACTAGGGCGCAGGCTAGGCTTTAGAGCGATGTCTGACTCTCCTGCACCGATCGGGTCCTATACGGCTGCAGAGGTAGCCAAGCTCGCGGGCGTGTCTGCGCGGCGCATTGGCCGCTGGGCACGAGAGGGGATCATCCTTCCTAGTGCCTCCGCTGGCCACCCGCACCTCTATTCGTACGCCGACGCGGGCGAGGCTTTGCTCGCTCACTACCTGGTCAAACAGGGAAAGAAGACGCGTGAGATTAGAGACATCGTTCTATATCTGCGCGACGCTTATGGCGATTGGCCCTTGGCGACAGCGCCGTTGGCGCACGACGGTCGCTTGTGCCTTGTCCGAGATGGCAAGACAGGTCGGTGGACATCCGTCGATCGTCCCAAGCACGAAGTGCTCAGCGGAACACTTCTCAACTTGAAGCAGATTCGCGAGTCGCTAGGGCGCGGTGGCTGGGTAACCCTCGCAACGCCACGAAAGTACGTCGAGGTTGATCCGGATCGTCACTCCGGCGCGCCCGTTGTTCGCGGGCGTCGATTGCCAACTGCTCTAGTTGCGTCGATCGCAAACGCCGAGGACGGCCGAAAGATCCTGCGCACCGACTATGGTCTGCGACCGGCCGAGATAGACGATGCTATTGGCTACGAGGCGGACCTAGCCAAGATTGCCGCCTGAACGACGCCGCGTCATCTTGGATGAGGACATCAACTGGAAGCTCTCCCGAGAGCTCCAGAAGCGCGGACGTGCGGACGCGACAGCAGTCAGACAGGAGAAAATCGACGGGCGCAAAGACGGCGCTCTGTTCAAGGCGTTGGCCGCTGGCTTCGAGCCTTACGTGCTGGTGACGTACGACAACAAAATGCTGCGGGCACACAAGGCTGAAATCGCCCATCACAACGTCACGGTGGCGGTTGTGGACGAAGCGGCCTTTCTTAGGAGCGGGGCCATCAATCCCGAGGCATATCAACGGGATGTCGTCCACCGATGGCTGCATCTCATCGAGGTCCAAGCCGCAGGTACACAGCGGTCGTACTCGCTTACTGGCAGTAGGCGGCCTCGCTAAGCCTGGCGTGCTTGCGCCCAGCGGGTTTCGGCTGCCTTGCGTGCGATGTCGGATCGCTGCTCGGCCGTCAGCTTCTCAGCGCGCGCCTTACCCCCTTTCTTCCCGCCCTTGCGACCGCTGGCCTGCGCAGCCGTCTCCGACTCCTGCGGCTCGGTTGCGTGCCGCATAACCCGATAGGCCATCTGATTGAGGTCGGCCACACGAAGATCGTAGCGAGAGCAGGAGCGCCACGCCCGGCCGTGACGCGGCGCTCCGGGCAGCGTGGGCTACTGCTTGATTTCCTCTGCGAGCAGAGCGGCCCGTGACGCGAACACGAAGCCGTTGAGGCGATGAACAAGGCCGCCTCTGGCGAGCCGTTTCAAGCCATCCGACGCTGCTACCCGGTCTTCGATCTCGCGAGCGACCTCCTCCTCAGACCACGGCCGCTGCGCATCGTCTGCGAGGAGGACCGACAGGATTACGCCGTCAGTGTGCACCTCCCGCTCGACCTCATTCATGGGCGGGATAGGCTGCTGTGCAGGCATGGGAGCTTCTACCTCCTGTGCTCAGGTCCCGGCGTCGGGTTAGCGCCCGCGCCGGGGCCGACTGGATATGGACCGCGCCAGCCTAACCGCGCCCACGCCGATCCGAGCGGTCAAATCCAAACTGACCCACTACCGCGCGATCAGCGCCGTCTTTCAACTCCCTCACGCCGCCACAAGCGCCTGCTCGGGCGCGAGCGCCGTCTCGCCGAACGCCTCGGCTACGGGGCCGTAAGTGATCGCCCCGGCGCACACGTTCAGCCCCGCCCTGAATCCTGGGTCGCCGGCGGTCGCGCTCAGCACATCGTCCTGTGCCAGCTTCACGACGTAGGGCATCGTCGCGTTGGTAAGTGCCCAGGTCGAGGTGATCGGCACAGCTCCCGGCATGTTCGCCACGCAATAGTGCACGATCCCGTCGACCTCGTAGGTGGGGTCGGTGTGCGTCGTTGGATGCGAGGTCTCAAAGCAGCCGCCCTGGTCGATGCTCACGTCAACGAGCACCGCTCCTGGCTTCATCAGCGAAAGCTGCGCCCTGGTCACCACGTGCGGCGCCTTGGCGCCGTGCACCAGCACCGCGCCGATCACCAGGTCGGCATCCCGCAGGCCTTCCTCGATCGCAAGCGTGGTGGAGAAGCACGTCGAGCAGGCGCCCTGGAGCTCGATCTCCAGCTCGCGCAGGCGATCGATGGAGCGGTCGTAGACATAGACCTCGGCCCCAAGTCCGATCGCGATTGCAGCGGCGTTCATGCCCACCGTGCCACCGCCGATCACCAGCACTTTGCCGGCGGCCACGCCCGGCACCCCGCCCAGCAGCAGGCCGCGGCCGCCCAGCGGCTTGTGCAGCATGTATGCGCCCGCCTGGGTGGCGATCTTGCCCGCCACCTCGCTCATCGGCGCAAGCAGCGGCAGGCGTCCGTAGCGGTCCTCGATCGTCTCGTAGGCGACGCAGGTGGCGCCCGAGGCCATCAACTCGCGTGTCAGCCGCTCATCGGCGGCGAGATGCAGGTAGGTGAAGAGGGTGTGGCGAGGCTGCAGCAGAGCGACCTCCTGCGGCTGGGGCTCCTTGACCTTGACGATCAGATCCGCCTCGCCGAAAACGGCGGCGGCGTCGGGGACGATGCTCGCGCCCTGGGCGACGTAGGTCTCGTCGGGGATCGCCGAGCCCGCGCCCGCTCCTGCCTGGATCAGGATCCTGTGGCCCCTGTCGGTCAGCTCACGCACGCCGGCGGGAGTGATCGCGACGCGGTACTCGTCCTGCTTTATCTCGGTGGGCACGCCTATTGTCGTCATGTACGTCATCATCTTCGATGACAGTGTGTTCGCGTCTAGAAGGGCGGAATATTTGTGGCTTCAACTGATATTGACGATACAGACAGAGAAATCCTCAATGGGCTGATCCGGAACGGACGCGCGACGTACAAGCAGCTCGGGGAGCGCGTCAACCTCAGCCCCCACGCCGTCGCCCCGCGCGTGGGGCGCCTGATGGAAGCGGGGATCATCACCGGCTTCACGACGAGCATCGACTATGGCGCCGTGGGACGCGGCCTCGATGCCCTCGTCGACATCCGTCTGCTCTCCACGGTCTCGCCGGAGAGCTTCGAGGCGGCTGTCGCGGAGCTGCCCTCCGCGCGTGAGCTCAGCTTCCTGACTGGACGTTTCGACTACCAGCTGCGGGCCGCGTGCATAGATGCGGACGACCTCGATCACACCGTGCGGGCGTTGCGTAGGGCGGGTGCGGCGGCAACGGAGACGCGAATCGTGATGCGGACGCGGCCGTTCCAGCATCAGGTGCGGCTGGCCAGGTAGCAGTCTGGCCACCTGCGCCTGGAGCGGTGCTCAGGGCTGCGTCGGCTTCAGGCGCGCGAGCTTGAGCGCGAGCTCGAATGAGAGCAAATCGGCGTTGGCGAGATCGAGGCCGATCAAGGTCTCGATCCGTTCCAGACGCTGCCGGAGAGTGTTCGGATGGACCATCAGAGCACGCGCGGTCTCGGCGATGCCGCGTCGGTCAGCGAGATACCGCTCCAGCGTGAGCACGAGCTGGCTGCCGCGACGGCGGTCGTAGTCGACGAGCACACAGACCGCATCGAGATAGGGATCTCGTGGCGCGTCGTTGCCGAGGACGCGAACGAGGTAGCGGTAGACGCCAAGCTCCGAGTAGGCGAGAGTGCCACCGCCACGAGCGAGCACTCGCGCCACACCGGCCGCGTCGGCAGCCTCGCGGATGCCCCCGACGGCGGCCTCAACACCGCGACGGACATCGCTGCGACCGATCGCGGCACCGGCGGCGGCGCCCAGCTCCGCAAGCGCCCGATCGAGTCGAGCCAGCTCGTCGGCGCCACCGGTGCTCAGTGGCAGCAGCGCCCGCACGCGTCTTGATCCGATGTCGCACAGCGCCCCGGGTGCAGCTCGCCTGATGCCGGCCTCCAGACGGCTCGCGAACCCCGCGAAATCAGCGCCCTCATCTCCCATCTGCCGGCATTCGATCACCACGTGCGGGCGCGCGAGATCGCTGCGCGCCTGCTCTGCGCGCGTAGCCGCCAGTCCGAAATCTTCGCGTTCGAGCGCCTCGAACAGGTCGTGGACGATGCTCTCCGCCGTCAGGTGCTCGATCAGCTCCGCCTTCTTTAGCGCCACCGCAATCTGGTTGGCGACTGCGCGCAGCAGCTCCTCGGCTTCCTCCGGAGTCGCGACCGTGCCAGCCGCGACGAGCACGCCGAGACGCTCCTCTCCGGCTGCGACCGGAACCGCGAATACGTGGGCGGCAGACGGACTCAGCGCGAAGGTCTCGCGTACGCGCTGGACCGAATCCTTGACGTGGCCGCGGCCGTGCAGCAGCTCGAGCAGAACGGCGTCGTTACGCACGCGGGGCGCCGAAGCGCTCAGCGCCCCATCCGGGTCGGCGGCGACGATCTGCAGCTCATTGCGATCGGCGTCCAGTTCGTAGAGCCGGGCCTCCTCACAGTCCAGCAGCGCACGCACGCCCTCGGTGGCCGCGCGATAGAGCCCGGCGCGATCGGTCACGGCGGCGATCCGTTGGCTGAGCGCCGAAAGCGCGGTCAGCGAAGCCACGCGCCGCCGCGCGTCGTCGTAGAGCTGGGCGTTCTCGATCACGCCGGCGACGAGCGTCGCCGCATGAGAGAGCAGGTTCAGCCCCGCCTCGTCGAACTCGTACGGAGCGATCGTGTGCAGGACGATCGCTCCCATCACCGCGCCGTTGCGCGCTGGGACCGGGACTGCGGCCATCGACTGGAAGCGCTCCTCCTCGAGCTCGGCGATGTAGATCGTGCGCGGGTCGCCGAGCGCGTTCTCGCGGATGAACGCAGGCCTGTTGTGCCGCACAGCCCAGCCCGCGAGCCCCTCCTGCACACTGAACTCGACCTGTCCGACGACGTGAGCGTAGATACGCGAGGCGGCGCGCATCTCCAGCCGCTCGCCGCGGCGCAGGTAGACGAAGCAGGCGTGGCAACGGGTCGCCTTCGTCAGCACCGCAACCACGCCCGCAAGCACTCTGTCCAAGTCCGGCGAGGATGCGATCGCGCCAATCAGGTCATAGAGAGTCTCACTCTCCAACTGCACACGGTCGAGCGCTGCCACGAGATCACGACCGCCCATCAGTCCAGGCTAGCGCGACCACCGTGCGCTCAATACAGCTGCAGGTAGCGCTCCAGCTCCCATTGCGTGATCTGCTCGTGAGCCAGCTGCCATTCGCCCCGCTTGATCCTGATGAAGTAGTCCATGTAGTCCTCGGTCGCGCATGCGCCGAGCGCGTCGCGCAGGACGCCGTCGCGCTCCAGCTCGCGGGTGGCGTCGAGCAGGTTCGCGGGCAGCAGCTCGATGCCGTGCTCGGCGCGTTCTGCGGCGTCTAGCTGATGGAGGTTGAGATCGCTCGTCGGCGCACCTGGATCGCTGCCGCGTTCGATGCCGTCGAGCCCTGCCGCCAGCAGCGCGGTCGCCGCCAGGTAGGGATTGCACGAGCCGTCGACGGTACGGTCCTCGATCCGTCCTGGGCAGGGGATGCGCAGCATCTGAGTGCGGTTGTTGTAGCCGTAGCTGATGTAGACCGGCGCCCACGCCGAGCCGCTGCGCGAGCCGAGCACGAGTCGCTTGTAGGAGGTGACGGTCGGGGCGGTGAGCGCGATGTAGGCCTTCGCGTGTGCCTTCAGGCCGCCAAGGAAGTTGTAGGCGAGCGGGGAGAGACCCATGCCGTGCGGATCGTCGGCGGGGTCGATCTCAAAGACGTTCTCCCCGTCCTTCCAGAGGCTCATGTGAAAGTGGGCGCCGTTGCCCGTCAGATGCGGGAAGGGCTTTGGCATGAACGTCGCGATCAGGCCGCGCTCCTGAGCGAGGCTCTCGACCATGTAGCGGAAGAAGATCGCGCGATCGCAGCTGGTGAGCGCATCCGCGTAGCCGAAGTTCTGCTCGAATTGCCCGTTGCCATCCTCGTGATCGGTCGCGTAGCCGTCCCACCCGAGTGCGTCGAGATAGCGCGCCACATCGCCTACGAAATCGAAACTGCGAGTGAGCGCGCGCATGTCGTAGCACGGCTGAGCGAGTGTGTCGAGCGCGTCCGCGGGCTCGATTGACCCATCCTCGCGCCGGCGCACGAGGAAGTACTCGAGCTCCACGCCGATCTTGAACTCGTATCCGAGCTCGGCCGCGCGCTCCAACTGACGGCGCAGGATCGTGCGCGGGCAGTAGGGCCACGGCTTGCCGGACACGTGCACGTCGCACGCCAGACGCGCGACGTGCGGCCGCCACGGCAGCGGCGTGAAGCTCGCCGCATCTGGCATCGCTTCGAGGTCGGGATCGTTGGGCATCTGTCCGATGTCGCCCGCCGCGAACCCGGCAAAGCCGGCCCCCGACTCGAAGAGACTGCTGAGATGCCGGGCCGGCAGGAGCTTCGCATTCGGCTTGCCGTGCATGTCGACGAACTGCGCGAAGAGAAACTCGACACCGCCGGCCCGCACGCGCTCGAGCACATCCTCTTGCGTTGCGGGTAGTGGCATCGCAGGGAGGCCGGTCGTGGGCTGCGAGGGCGGGAAAGCGTCGGCTGTGATGGACACGGTTCGCGTGCTCCTAGATTCGATAGTTACTCGCCGGCGCGCGCCTCCACGCCCAGTCATGAGTGGACATTCAACAGCCGTGATGGCAGGCGCCGCAATGGCGGGATTGGCCATGGTTCACCTGGCCACCATGGCCAAATCGCTCAGTAACGCGTAGAAGAGTCAGCGATCTCGCATCAGATATGTCCACCCCCCACATATCGAGCACGAGGATTGTGCGTCCGCGCGCCATGGGAATGACGAGATGGCGCCCATACGCTGCGCACCCTCCATGTGCGGCATCGTCGGCATATTCGCCAAGTCCCCCGCGGTCAGCGAGCAGCTTGGCGCCCACATCGCGCGCATGCTCGTGCAGATGGGCGATCGCGGCCCTGACAGCGCGGGCGTGGCGATCTATCGCGATCCGCTACCTGACGGTGCGTGCAGGCTGTCGCTCTACTCGTCGGCGACGGTCGATTGGAGCGCGTTGGAGGCCCAGCTCGCCGCCGCGCTCGGCCTGGAGTCCACACGCGTGCTCGGCCCCCGCCACGCGCTCTTCACGGTCAGCGTGCAGCCGCAGGAGGCCGAACGCTGGATCGCCGAGCAGACGCCTGAGCTGCTGCTGCTGAGCGCCGGCCGTGCGATCGAGATCTACAAGCAGGCCCTGGCTCCAGCCGCGTTCGTCGAGCGCTTCGATCTGCCGCGTCTGCAAGGCAGCCACGCAGTCGGCCATACGAGGATGGCAACGGAGAGCCGCGTCAGCACGGCCGCCTCCCATCCGTTCTCCACCGGCCTCGACGTATGCCTGGTGCACAACGGCTCCCTCTCCAACCACAACCGGCTGCGCGAGCAGCTGCGGCGCGAGGGAATCTCCTTCCAAACCGACAACGACTCCGAGGTCGCCGCCGGCTACCTAACCTGGCGACTGCGCGAAGGCGCGACCATCGAGCAGGCGCTCGCGGGCTGCCTGGATGATCTCGACGGCTTCTACACCTTCGCGGTCGGCACGGCCGACGGCTTCGCCGTCCTGCGCGATCCGATCGCCTGCAAGCCGGCCGTGATGGCAGAGACCGACGACTGGGTGGCCATCGCCTCGGAGTACCGCGCGCTTGCGGTCCTGCCAGGCGCCGCGGACGCGCAAACGTGGGAGCCCGAGCCGGCGCGGGTGTACAGCTGGGGCCGGGAGCTCGCGGCATGAGCGTGGCCGAGCAGGTGGAGACCGTCGACCTTGCAGACGGCAGCCTGCGGGAGCTCAATACGCGCCTTCACGCCGCCGCGAGCCAACAGCGCGCGCCACGCGCGTGGCGGATACTCAACCCCAGCGGTCGCCACAACGTCGCAGTCGGACTAGACGCGGAGCTGGACGTCGAGATCGCCGGCCACGTCGGCTACTACTGCGCCGGAATGAACCAGCATGCGACCGTGCGCGTGCTCGGCAACTGCGGCGTCGGCACAGCCGAGAACATGATGTCCGGCGCGGTGCTGGTGCGCGGCAATGCGAGCCAGTCGGCCGGCGCCAGCGCCCGCGGCGGCATGCTGGCGATTCACGGCGACGCGTCGGCGCGCTGCGCGATCTCACTGAAGGGTGCGGACGTCGTCGTGCGCGGCAGCATCGGCCACATGGGCGCGTTCATGGCGCAGCGAGGCCGGCTGGTCGTCTGCGGCGACGTCGGCGAGGCGCTCGGCGACTCCCTCTACGAGGCGCGGATCTACGTGGCGGGAAGTGTCGCCAGCCTCGGTGCGGACTGCATTGAAAAGCAGATGCGCGAGGAGCATCTTGCGGAGTTGAGCGAACTGCTGGCGCAGGCCGGGATCGATGACGTCGAGGTGGGTCGCTTCCGCCGCTACGGCTCGGCGCGCACGCTCTACAGCTTCCAGGTCGACGACGCCGGGAGCTACGCGTGAGCGCGCCGCTGGATCCGGCGACCGGCGCCGGCCTGCGCGAGTCGGCGACCTTCGACCGCGTGGCGATCCACGAGATCCAGCGCGCCGCCCGCACTGGCATCTACGACATCCGCGGCGGCGGGGCAAAGCGGCGCGTGCCATGTTTCGACGACCTGCTGCTGCTCGGCGCAAGCGTCTCGCGCTATCCGCTGGAGGGCTACAGGGAGCGCTGCGCCACCGACGTCGTGCTCGGGACCCGCTTTGCGAAGCGCCCGCTGCAGCTGGCGATCCCGATCACGATCGCGGGAATGAGCTTCGGCGCGCTGTCTGCGAACGCCAAGGAGGCGCTTGGGCGCGGCGCCTCGGCGGCCGGGACGAGCACCACCACCGGCGACGGCGGCATGACGCCTGAGGAGCGGCTCTCATCCAAGACGCTCGTCTACCAGCTGCTGCCCTCGCGCTACGGGATGAATCCCGACGATCTGCGCCGCGCCGATGCGATCGAGGTCGTGATCGGCCAGGGCGCCAAGCCCGGCGGCGGCGGCATGCTGCTCGGACAGAAGATCTCAGATCGCGTCGCTGCGATGCGCGACCTGCCAAGCGGGATCGATCAGCGCAGCGCCTGCCGGCACCCCGATTGGACTGGGCCGGACGACCTCGAGATCAAGATCGAGGAGCTGCGCGAGATCACCGACTGGGAGAAGCCGATCTTCGTGAAGATCGGCGCAAGCCGCACCTGCTACGACGTCACACTCGCAGTGAAGGCCGGTGCGGATGTGGTCGTGCTGGATGGCATGCAGGGAGGCACCGCCGCAACCCAGGACGTCTTCATCGAGCACGTCGGCATCCCGCTGCTGGCCGCGCTGCCCCAGGCGGTGCAGGCGCTGCAGGAGCTCGGCATGCACAGGAAGGTCCAACTCGTGGTCTCCGGCGGGATCCGCTCAGGCGCGGACGTCGCCAAGGCGCTGGCGCTCGGAGCGGACGCGGTCTCGATCGGCACGGCCGCGCTGATCGCGCTCGGCGACAACGCGCCCGAGCTCGAGGACGAGTACGCAAAGCTCGGCTCGGCCGCGGGCTTCTACGACGACTGGCAGGCCGGACGCGACCCCGCCGGGATCTGCACGCAGGACGAGGCGCTCGCGGCGCGGCTTGATCCGCAGCTCGGCGGCCGGCGCGTGGCCAACTACCTGCGCACGCTCGTGCTGGAGACGCAGACGCTCGCGCGCGCGTGCGGCAAGTCACACGTCCATAACCTCGAGCCCGAGGATCTCGTCGCGCTCACGATCGAGGCCGCGGCGATGGCGCGCGTGCCGCTCGCCGGCACCAGTTGGATTCCTGCGTGAGGTGCGACGCCTGGCTGACGCGGCGCTGCAGCGTCACGAGTCGGTTGGCTAACCCGTCGCGCCGAGCTCGCGCGAAAGCTGCGCTGCCGCGTCGAGTAGCAGCGGCAGCATCTCGCGTCGGCGGGCGTGGGTCATGCGTGCGAGTGGGCCCTGCAGGCCGACGATCGCCACAAGCCGATCGGGCGCGCCGCGCACCGGCGCGGCCAGCGCCGCGAGGTCGGTCTCGCGCTCGCCGACTGCCTCGGCCCAGCCGGCACGGCGGACCGTCTCGACGGCGTCCCACAGCACGTCGTGCTCGATCAGCGTCTTCTCGGTAAAGCGGGTGAGCCCGTCGCTCGGCGGCAGTGTTCCGGCGCCAGCGCCGAAGGCCAGCATCACCTTGCCGATCGCGGTGGCGTGCAGCGGGTTTGGCCGGCCGACGCGCGCCATGCTGACCACGCTGCTGCTCCCGGGCACGAAGTCGACGGTGACGGCCTCGCCTGCGGCCGGGATCGACAGCGTCGCCGTCTCGCCGGTCTGCTCGACGAGCGAGTGCAGATGGGGCCGTGCCAGCTCGCGCGCGTCCAGGCCTGCGAGCACGCGGTCGGCGAGCGCCACAAAGCGCAGCCCCAGCCGGTAGCGCCCGCTGCGCTGCCGCGTGACGAGCCCGCTCTGCTCCAGCGTCGCGAGCAGTCGCGAGGCGCTGCTGGGGTTGACTTCGATTCGCCGCGCGAGCTCGTTGACCCCAAGCCCGTCGGACACCGCCGCGAGCTCGTCGATCGCCGCGATCGCGCGCCCGACGGAGGTCACGGTGCGACGCCCGGAAGGAACGCTCGGCTTGTCGGTCTGCTCAGCCACGTCCGCGCAGCGTATTCGACTTGCGCCCACCCAGATCACCTGCTAGGATTGCCGTATACGCATGGTCATTGCGTAATAGGCAACATATGTCCTTCCAACTCACCTGCCCCAACTGCGGCACCCGCGAGGTGACCGACTTCGGCTTCGGCGGCGAGGTCTGCCCACGGCCGGTGGGACGACCGGAGTCGCTGCGCGAGCTGAGCGCCTACAACTACTTCCGAGCCAACGTAGCCGGCCCGCAGCGCGAGTGGTGGATACACCGCTCGGGCTGTAAGGCGTGGTTTCTCGCCGAACGCGACACCCGCACGAACGCGGTGCTCTGGACAGCGCTGCCGCAGGACGCGCCGCCGCCAGGGCAACACGAGGCGGCCTCGTGAGGCGGCTGCCCCCTCAGCCGGGCGAGCGGATCGATCGCGAGAGCTCGATCTCCTTCACCTTCGATGGCGCGCCCGTCAACGCCTACCAGGGCGACACGATCGCCTCCGCGCTGCTGGCCTCCGGGCGCCACGTGCTCTCCCGCTCGTTCAAGTACCACCGCCCGCGGGGCGAGCTCTGCGGCTGCGGCCAGTGTGCCAACTCGCTGATGCAGGTCAACGGCGCCCCCGGCGTGCGCGCCTGCGCAACGCCAGTGCTCGCAGGCATGCGCGTCGAGCACCAGAACGCGTGGCCCTCGCTCGACCTCGATTTGATGAGCGCGGCCGGCAAGCTCGCCGGTCCCTTCATGCCCGTCGGCTTCTACTACAAGACGTTCATCCGCCCCCGCAGGCTGTGGCCGGTCTATGAGAAGGCGCTGCGTCACGCCGCCGGGCTGGGCCGGCTGCCAAAGCGTCAGCAGGAGCGCAAGTGGCGCACCGAATACCGTCGCCGCCACTGTGACGTGCTCGTGATCGGCGGCGGCATCGCCGGCCTCTGCGCCGCGCTGCGCGCGGCACAGCTGGGCGCCGACGTGGTGCTCTGCGACGAGGACCTCGAGCCGGGCGGCGCCCAGCTCGCCGAAGGCGGCAACGAGCGCGTGCGCGAGCTGGCGGCGCAGGCACAGGCCGCCGGCGTGGAGATCCTGAGCCGCGGATGCGCGCTTGGCTACTTCGACGGCCTGGTGCCCGTCTGGCAGGGCGACGTGCTGCACCAGGTGCGCGCGCGCCAACACGTGGCCGCGACCGGCGCGATCGAGCAGCCGCTCGTCTTCCCCGAAAACGACCTGCCAGGGATCATGCTCGCGGGCGGCGCGCGCCGGCTGGCGGCTCTTTATGCGCTGGCGCCGGGCTCGAGGGCGGTGTTCGCGAGCGCGGGCGACGCCGGCCTGGAGGCGGCGCTTGCGCTGCATGCCGCCGGCGTGCGGATCGAGGCGGTCGCCGACCTGCGCCCAGACGCGCACGAGCTCCCTGCGGGCGCGCGCGTCGTGGAGGCCGGGATCGCACTGCTATCCGGCGCGAGCGTCGTGCACGCAGTTGGGCCTCGCGGCGTCAAGCGCGTGACGCTCGCCCGCGTCGGCCGCGACGGCGCCGCGGTGCCAGGCAGCGAGCAGGAGCTCGAATGCGACCTGCTCGCCGTCTCCGGCGGTTTCGTGCCCGCCAGCTCGCTGCTGCTGCAGGCGGGGGCGCGGGCAAGCTATGACGAGACGTCAGGCCGCTTCCTGGCGCAGGAGCTTCCACCCGGCGTGCACGCCGCGGGCGCAGTCGCAGGCCACGAGGATCGCAATGCCGCAGAGCTCTCAGGTGCGCTTGCAGGCGCAAAAGCGGCTCATGCGCTCGGTATCGGGGGCGAGTCGCTGCGTCAGGAGCTCGCCGAGCAGGGCGCTCGTCTCCAAGCACTCCCGCTCGCACGGACATCTTCCCCACCCGCCTGCGCAAGCGGCCGCAGGAGCGGGAAGGCCTTCATCGACCTTGACGAGGACGTCACCGTCAAGGATGTGCAGCACGCCGCGCTGGAGGGCTTCGACTCGATCGAGCTCTCCAAGCGCTACACGACCGCGACGATGGGGCCCTCGCAGGGCCGATTCTCCCAGCTGCCGGCTGTGCGGGCGCTGGCCGCACAGACCGGCTCTCAGCTCGGCGAGATCGGCCTCACGACCGCCCGTCCGCCGTGGAGCACGGTGCCGCTGGGGGCGCTCGCCGGCCGGCCGCTCGAGCCCGCGCGGCGCTCGGCGATCCACGCGCGCCATCGCGAGCTCGGCGCCACGGTCCGCTGGGCGGGCGAGTGGCGACGCGCTTATGACTACGGCGACCCTGAGGGCGAGGCGCTGGCGGTCCAGGAGAGCGCCGGCCTGATAGACGTCTCAACGCTTGGCAAGCTGATCGTCAGGGGCCCCGATGCCGGCGAGCTGCTCGATCGGCTCTACCCCAACACCATGTCAACGCTGAAGCCGGGGCGCATCCGCTACGGCGTGCTGCTCTCCGACGCCGGGCGCATCACCGACGACGGCACCGTCTGCCGTCTCGACGAGGAGTCCTTCTACGTTACGACGACCTCCTCCGGCGCCTCCGCGGTGGAGCAGTGGTTCTCCTGGTGGCTTGCCGACTGGAAGCTCGACGCGTACCTGAGCGACGTGACCCAGGGCGTCTGCGCGGTGAACCTTGCGGGGCCGAGGGCGCGTCAGATCCTCGCGCGCACAACCGATCTCGACTGCGGCGGCGACGCCTTCCCCTACCTCGCCGCCAGACAGGCGGAGATCGCCGGAATCCCCTGCCTGCTGCTGCGCATCGGCTTCGTCGGCGAGGTCGGATACGAGATCCACTGCTCCGCCGCCCACGGCGAGCAGCTCTGGGATGCGCTGATGCAGGCCGGCGCGGAGCTCGGCGTGCGCCCCTTCGGGCTCGAGCCCCAGCGCATCCTGCGCCTGCAGAAGCAGCACATCCTCGTCGGGCAGGACACCGACTCCGAGTCGACCCCATACGCCGCCGGCCTGGAGTGGATCGTCAAGCTCGATAAGCCGCAGCAGTTCATCGGCCGTTGGGCGCTCGAGCACGCCGCAGAGCGCGCCCCGGAGCAGCGGCTGGTCGGCTTCACGGTGCCCTCCGGGCAGTTGCCGAGCGAGGGGGCCGTCGTTCTCGACGGCGCCGCCCCCGCCGGACAGGTGAGCAGCGCGCGACGCTCGCCGAAGCTGCGAAGCACGATCGGCATGGCGTGGGTGCCCGCTTCCCAGGCGCATGAGCAGGCGCGCATCACGATTTCCGACGGCGGCTTGATGATCGAGGCGGTCGTGACCACGAAGCCCTTCTACGACCCTGAGGGAGCCGTGCTGCGCGCATGAGCCTCGACTTCCTCAGCGTCGGCGGTCGCGCAGCCGCCAAGAGCCCGCTTGCCGCCGCAACCGCGGCTGCCGGCGCGAGCTTCGAGATTCGCGACGGCTGGGAGCTCGCCACGCGCTTCGCCGAGGCGGCGGTCGAGGCGCAGGCGTGCCGGGAGCGCGTCGCATGGGCCGACGTCTCGCACATGCGCAAGCTCGAGCTGCAGGGAACCGCCGAGCAGCTGTCGGCTGCTCGACCGCATGAGGGAGTGTGGCTGACGCTGACGCCGGAGCGGGCGCTGCTGCTGGAGGGCGATGGCATCCCGGTCGCAGCGGGCCTGCACGTGCTCGACGTGACCAGCCAGCTCGGTGCGCTGCGCATCCGCGGCCCGCTTGCGCGCGAACTGTTCGCTCGCTTCTGCGCGCTCGACCTGCGCCCACACGTGACGCCGCCAGGCACGCTGCGTCCCGGCTCGGTCGCCCGCACGCCCGGCTACGTGCTCTGTGAGGCGCCCGATCGCTACCTGATGCTCTTCGGTGCCGCCTACGGAGCCTATGTCTGGGAGGTCGTCTGCGATGCCGGCACGCATCTCGGCGGGCGAGCCGTCGGAGTCGACGCGCTGGAGCCCACGGAGGCGCGCTCCGATGCTTGATCTCTTTCGCAAGCGGCGGATGTGGCGCCCGCGTCCGGAGCTGAAGAGCTCCTATGACGTCGTGATCATCGGCGGGGGCTCGCACGGCCTGGCAGCCGCCTACTACCTGCGCCAGCAGGGGATCACCAATGTCGCGGTGCTGGAGCGCGGCTACATCGGCTCCGGCGCCGCCGGCAGGAACACGACGATCCTGCGTTCTAACTACAAGACGCCCGAGGGCGCGCGCTTCTACGACGCCTCGGTCAAGCTCTACGAGCGGCTGGGGGCGGAGCTCGGCTTCAACCTGCTCTTCAGCCAGTGCGGCCACCTCACGCTCGCGCACTCCGACAGGGCGATGTTCGTGATGGCCAACCGCGCCGAGGTGAACCGCATCCACGGGATCGACTCGCGGCTGATCGGCCCCGATGAGATCGCGACGCTGGCGCCGGGCATGCATCTCGGCCAAGACGCGACCTATCCGGTGATGGGCGCGCTGTACCACCCACCGGGCGGGATCATCCGCCACGACGCGGTCGTGTGGGCCTTCGCGCGGGGCGCCGACGAAGGCGGGGCCGAGATCCATCCCGGCACCGAGGTCACTGGTCTGCGCCGCGCGGGGCAGCGGATCGTCGCCGTGCAGACCAACCGCGGCGAGGTCCGCGCGGGGGTGGTGCTGAACTGCACCGCCGGGTGGAGCACGCAGGTGGCCGACATGGCCGGCGTGCGGCTGCCGATCACGACCCACATCCTGCAGGCGTGCGTAACCGAGCCGGTCAAGCCGTTCCTCGACGTGGTGATCGTCTCCTCTCAGATGCACGTCTACCTCAGCCAGTCAGACCGCGGCGAGTTCGTGATGGGCTCGGAGATCGAACCGTGGAGCACCTACCGCATGCAGGGCACCCTCAACTTCCTCCAAGACCTCACCCGTCACACGCTCGAGCTGTTCCCGCAGCTCGAGCACGCGCGGCTGCTGCGTGCCTGGGCGGGCCTGTGCGACCTCTCGCCGGACTACAGTCCGATCCTCGGCGTCACCGAGGTCGAGAACTTCCACATCTCCGCCGGCTGGGGCACCTACGGCTTCAAGGCCGCGCCGATCGTCGGCAAGACGCTGGCCGAGTTGATCGCCACCGGCCGCACGCCGGATCTGATCGCGCCGTTCGCACTGGAGCGCTTCTACGAGGATCGGCTCGTCTCCGAGCTCGCCGCCGCCGCCGTCAGCCACTAGACCACGACGATGAGGCCAGCCACCGACATGACCACCTCGCCTGCACCGAGCGCGATGCCTGCGCAGAGCGCCGCGGACCGACCGCCGCTCACGCGCCTGCTGATCTCCTGCCCCGACCGGCCCGGGATCGTCGCCGCCGTCTCACAGTTCCTCAGCGCCGCGGGCGCGAACATCGTCTCCTCCCACCAGCACTCGACCGACCCCGAGGGCGGCACGTTCTTCATGCGCACCGAATTCAACCTCGCGATGAGCGCGGCAGAGCGCGAAGATTTCGAGCGGCGCTTCGCCCGCGAGGTGGGCATGCCGCTGGAGATGGAGTGGCGCCTCTGGGACGCTCGCGCCCGCAAGCGCGTCGCGGTGCTCGTCTCCCGCTACGACCACTGCCTGCTCGACCTGCTCTGGCGGTGGCGCCGCGGAGCGCTGGAGGCCGAGATCGTCCTGGTGGCCTCCAACCATCCCGATCTGCGCAACGACGTCGAGGCATTCGGGCTGCCCTACCATCACATCCCCGTCGAGAAGGGGAGAAAGCCGCAAGCTGAGGCGCAGGTGCTCGAGCTGCTGGACGGCGAGGTCGACTTCGTCGTGCTCGCGCGCTACATGCAGATCGTCTCCGGTGACTTCCTACGACGGGTGGGAGTTCCAGTTATCAACATCCACCACTCCTTCCTGCCCGCGTTCGTCGGCGCGGGACCATACGAGCAGGCCAAGGCGCGCGGAGTGAAGCTGATCGGCGCGACCGCCCACTACGTCACCGAGGAGCTCGACGCCGGTCCGATCATCGAGCAGGACGTGATCCGCGTGACCCACAGCGATAGCGCCCAGGCGCTGACCCGCCTCGGCTCAGACATCGAGCGCACCGTGCTTGCTCGCGCGGTGCAGTGGCACTGCGAAGACCGCATCCTCGTCAACGGCAATACGACCGTCGTCTTCTAGATGGGCTTCACCAATGTCCACGGAGTGCCCGGCCACATGGGCGGCGCACCGCGCGGTGCCCTGATCGACGGGCGCGCGATTGCGCAGACGCTGCGCGCCGAGACGGCTGAGCGCGTCGCCGGCATGATCGCCGCGGACATCTCTGCGCCCGGACTCGCGACGATCCTCGTCGGCGATGACCCCGCCTCAGGCGTATACGTCTCAGCCAAGCACCGGGCATGCGAGCAGGCGGGCATACGGTCGATCGATCACCGCCTGGGCGCCGACATCGAGATGGTGCAGCTGGCAGAGTTGATCCAGGAGATCAATGACGATGAGACGGTCGACGGGATCCTGCTGCAGCTTCCGCTCCCAAAAGACCTGGATGCAGCCGCGCTCATCGAGCTGATCGACGGGCGCAAGGACGTTGACGGCCTCACGCACGCCAACACCGGGCTGCTGTGGCAGAAACACCCACGACTTGCGCCATGCACACCGCTGGGAGTGATCGAGCTGCTCGATCGCTGCGGCGTAGAGCTCGCCGGCCGCGAGGCCGTCATCGTCGGACGCTCAAACCTCGTCGGCAGGCCGCTGGCGGCGATGCTGCTCGCTCGCGATGCGACCGTCACCGTGTGCCACAGGCATACACGGCGGCTGGCAGGCGTCTGCCGCCGCGCCGACGTGCTCATCGCCGCCTGCGGAATTCCGCACTTGATCGGCGTCGATCACGTCAAGCCAGGTGCAATCGTCATCGACGTCGGCATCAACCGCACCGAGAACGGGCTCGTCGGCGACGTCGACTTTGCGGCCGTGCGACCGCTCACGACAGCGATTACGCCCGTGCCCGGCGGAGTGGGACCGATGACGATCGCCTGCCTGCTCGCCAACACGCTGCGTGCTGCGGAGCTGCGCACGTGCACAGGCATCTACGCTCGCTGAGCCTGCCCGAGGAGCAGCCATCCGTGCAGCCGAAGCCGCGGAAGTCACGCTACGCGCCCTGAGCACGCAGCCGCAAAGTGCCGTCACGATGGACGGTGCGACGGCGACGGGAAGCGTCGCTCAGGCCCAGCAGCCCGAGCACGCGCGCGTCGTCGAGTCGGCCAACCGTAAGGTCGGCGTCCATCTGCGCCTCTCGCGTCGAGGGCACGGCGACGACCAGCAGCGACGCAGCGCGGGCGGCGGCCGCGCCCAGGACGGAGTCCTCGAAGGCGACCGCATCGGAGGGGTCGACCTCCAGCCGCCGGCAGGCCTCCAGGTAGACGTCGGGATGCGGCTTGGGAGCGGCCGTCTGCTCGGCGCTGACGATGATCGAGAAGAAGTCGAGCAGGCCGGCGCGGCGCAGGGCTGCGGTCACGAACTCGATCGGGGCATTGGTCGCCACCGCCAGCGGCATCTCTGAGACGAGCGTCTCCAGCAGCTCCTGCGCGCCGGGCAGCGCGACCATCGGCATGCTCAGCACAAGATCCTCCAACTCGCACCGCAGCAGGGACGGCGCCACCTCTGAGCCGAGCATCGCCCCGAGTCGCTGTGCGGCATGCGCGACCGAGGCGCCGTTGAGCGCCTCCAAATCGATGTCTCGCACCGAGGCTTCGAGCTCCAGCGCCACCGATTCGTAGGCCGCATGCCAGCAGGCGGCGGTGTCCAGCAGCAAGCCATCGCAGTCGAAGACCACCGCCAGGGGCCACTGGCCGGGCGTACGCCGGGACCGTGGAGCCAGTGGTGAAAATTCAGTTACGCATCTTTCCATGGCTATGGAAGGAAGTTACACTGCCGAGCAGCGGTATGGAAGAGCCAACACAGCAAGCAGGCGATCTGGACACGATCGAGCAGCGCGAGGGCGGCACCAGCCAGCCCGTCCTGGCCAGGACGCGGTCGCTGCTGCCCTCGCTGCAGGCAAGCGACGCGCGTGTGGCGAAGGTGATCTTGGAGCAGCCGGACGCCGTGATCTACCGCTCCGTCAGCGAGGTTGCCGAGAGCGCCGAGACGTCCTCGGCAACGGTGGTGCGCTGCGCGCAGAAGCTCGGGTTTCGCGGCTTTCACGACCTCAAGCTGGCGCTGGCCAGGGAGCGGGCGACCTTCCAGGCGGTCCAGCCGCAGGGGGGGGAGGCAGTCGACGAGCGCATCGCGGTGCTGGCCCAGGTGACCTCAGCCGGCGCCCAGACGGTGCGCGACGCGGCCGCCCTGGTCGATCCTGCCGCCTTCGAGGCCACTGTCTCTGCGCTGGCCGCCGCCAGCAGGGTGCTCTTCGCCGGGGTGGGCACCTCGGCCCCGCTGGCCCAGGACGCCGCTTACCGCTTCTCGGCGATCGGCCTGCGCGCGGACGCCTACGCCGACGCGCACGTCCAGCACTTCCAGGCGCTGCAGCTGCAGGCGCAAGACGTCTGCGTGGCGATCAGCCACACCGGCTCCACGCGAGAGACGCTGGAGGTGGCGCAAGCCGCCCACGGAAGCGGCGCCTGCACCGTCGCAATCACGAGCTTCGCCAGCTCGCCGCTGACCGAGATCGCCGACCAGGTGATCGTGGCGGGAACGCGCGAGGTCGCCTTCCAGCTGGAGGCGATGGCCAGCCGCCTTGCCCACCTGGCGCTGCTGGACGCGCTGCTGGTTGCCGTCGCCGCACGCGACCAGGACCGCGCCCAGGCGGCACTCCTGCACTTCACCGACATGCTCGGCGTCCACCGCCCCTGATGCGCCTCGGACTGATCAGCGACCTGCACTGGATGCTCGAGCCTCCCGCCGCAGCGTCGGCCTGGCATGGCGGCAGCGGAGATCTCGCGGCCGCCCTGGAGCGGATGCAGCTCGCGTTGGAGCACTTCGCCGAGCAGGAGGTGGACCTGATCGCGCTGACCGGCGACCTCTCTCACCACGGCGAGGACGAAGCGCTCGTGCAGACGCTGCAGGCGTGCGCCGGCGCAGGCGTGCCGGTGCTGGCCGTCTCAGGCAACCACGATCTCGCCGGGGACGCGCTGCGTCTCGATCGCGCGCTGGCAAGCGCCGCGGTGCAGAACACCGCGCTCCCGAGTCTGGCCGGATCCACACACGAGCACATCCGCGTCGCGGGCGTGCAGGTCGGCGCGACCGACGGCTGGTTTGGCGCCAGCCTGCGCGAGCTGCCCGACACGACGCCCTGGGGCGCAGACCCCGTCCTGCTGATCAGCCACTACCCGCTGCTCTCGCTCGCGAGCCTGCTCTCCGACAACGGCTTCCCCTACCCCGGAGACCTGCTCGACCGCGCGGAGCTCGCCGATCGGCTGCAGCGCAGGTACGCCCCGACGGTGGTGGTGGGAGGCCACGTACACGCGCGGGCCGCCGCCACGGCGGGTCCGGTGCTGCAGCTCACCAGCGGCGCGATGGTCGAGCCGCCCTACGAGTGCGCCGTGATCGAGCTGGAGCGCCCGGCCCAGGAGGTGCTCAGGGTGCGACGCACAAGTGTGCGGCTGCGTGAGCCCGGGTCCGGCCGCGAGCCGATCTTCTCGCCGGAGCACGAGGAGTGGGTCTTCGATGGAGCGCACTGGCTGGCGATATCTCCCGCCGCGAGCCCAATGCCGGCCGGCCGCTGAGAGCTTCCCCCAATCCCACACCCGACAAACCCTGGGACCAGCGCCCATGCTGGCCCCTGCACGCAAAGGAGCACCATGCAGCAGAGTCACGAGAGGATCCTGACAACGCATGTCGGCAGCCTGCCGCGCCCTGACGGGCTGGCCGAGCTGCTGACCGCACTCGACCGCGACACGCTCAGCGACGCCGACCGCGTGGAGCTGCCGGCGAAGGTACGCACCGCGGTGGCGGACACGGTCAAACGGCAGGTGGAAGCCGGAATCGACGTCGTCGACGACGGTGAGATGAGCAAGTTCGGATATGCCACCTACGTCAAGCAGCGCCTCAGCGGCTTTGAAGGTGAGAACGAACCGCTCGCGCTCTCGGAGTTCGCGGACTTCCCCACGTTCACGATGAAGACCGCCCTGGAAGTGACCAACCCAGCCTGCACGGGTCCCGTCTCCTTCCACGGCGAGCAGGCGGTTGCGAGCGACATCGCCAACCTCAAGGCGGCGCTGGAGCAGAGCCCGGCCATCGAGGGATTCATGAACGCGGCCTCCCCCGGGATCATCGTCGACTACCTGATCAACCATCACTACGAGGACGAGCAGACCTACCTCTACGCGGTCGCCGACGCGATGCGGCACGAGTACAAGGCGATCGTCGACGCGGGCTTCGTGCTGCAGCTCGACTGCCCGGACCTCGCGCTTGGCAGGCACTTCGTCCCGCAGCCGATGGAGATCGGCGACTTCCGCGAGAAGATCACGCAGCGGATCGAGACGATCAACCACGCCTTGCGCGATTTGCCCGCCGACCGCATCAGGATGCACATCTGCTGGGGCAACTACGAATCCCCTCATCACCACGACGTGCCGCTGAACGAGATCGTGGACATCATCCTCAGCGCCCATCCCGCCGGCCTGCTGGTGGAGGCGGCCAACCCGCGCCACGAGCACGAGTGGCGCGTGTTCGAGGACGTCTCCCTGCCGGAGGGCAAGGTTCTGATCCCCGGCGTGATCGACACGCTCAGCTCCTATATTGAGCACCCCGAAGTCGTCGCCCAGCGGATCGTCCGCTACGCGCAGGTGGTGGGGCGCGAGAACGTGATCGCCGGCACGGACTGCGGCTTTGCGACCTTCGCGAACTTCACCCCACTGAACCCCGAAATCGCCTGGGCGAAGCTGCGCGCGCTCAGCGACGGGGCGGCGCTGGCATCGCGTGAGCTGTGGTCGAGCGCAGGCGTGGCGCCGGCGGGCGCCTCGGCGTAGAACAGATCGTCTCACCCGGCCACGCGCCGGCGCCGCGCGAGATGGGCGTCCTCCCTGGCGGGGGAGGACGCCCACAGGCGCCGGAGCGCGGCCTTTCAAACCATCACTCCCGAAAGGACCCCTGGAACATGGAATCCGTATCCAACCGTATCGAATCGCGGCCGCTGCTCAGCAGGCAGCCCCTGAAGGGCATCGCGTTCACGCTCTTCTCCGGCATCTTCGGCGCCGTGCTGTGGTGGCTGCTGCGCGGCGCGTTCTCGCTGGAATACCCGAGCGCGACGCTCGTCTTCACCGTCTGCATCGTCTGGTTCTGGCAGCTGGCCTGGTCCTTCGGCGGCTGGCCGGCCTCGCTTTTCACCAACAGCCGCTGGGTGCGAGGCGCCTTCAACTGGGTGCTGTTGATGCTGGTCGCGTGGCTGACGATCAAGTGCTTTGAATGGTGGTTTCACGAGCCCTTCGTGAAGACCGACATCGGCGTTTGGGGCCTGACCGCGCTCTTCGGCGGCGTGCTCAGCCTGTTCTTCTTCGGCAACCGCCTGCTGCTGCCGGAGGCGGAGGGCGCCAACCAGCCGGTCGCCGGCTTCGCGAACCTCGCGTGGGCGCTTGGCCTGCTGCCTATGGTGCTCCTTTTCCTGCCAAAGCTCGCAGGCCTTGCGCCGATCGGTGTGCCCTACATCTGGTTCCCGATCGCGCTGATCCCGCTCACCTACTTCGGCGGGGAACCGTTTGCCCGCGTCGGCCAGCCCTACGCCGGTATCGCCTACATGGGCGTCACGTTCATCGGCACGGTCATATTCGCCGGGATCCTCTCCAAGGCGGGGATCGACTTCTTCGCCGCGACGGTCGGCGGGCTGAAGGGCAACATCTTGGTGGCGACCTGGACCGATGTGGGTCTGGTGTTCGCATGGCTGTTCAACATGTGGCCGGTTGGCAAGCTGGCCCAGCCCTGGAAGGGCATCTTCTCGACGCTCGGCACCTTCGGGATCAGCATGGCGATCTACGCGATCCTGACCTCTTCGTTCAGCGCCGCCGACTACCCCGCGGTGATATTCGGCCTGTTCTGCTTCCTGTGGGCGCAGGTCTCCTTCGCGGGCATCGGCCTGTTCGACATCCTCAGCTGGGGCCATGAGGACGACCCCTCTGGAGCAGGCCCCGGCCCGGCTCCGCAGACGATCGAGCAGGAGGCGCAGTCGCTGGTCGGCGCCAGCGTCTGAACGACGGGACGGGGCGGCCGCGGTCAGCGACTGACCGCGGCCGACTCCTGGCGCGTGACCTCGATCATGTAGGCGACCATCACCTGCTCGCCGCCGATCCGCAGGTGGTAGGCGTCTGACTGCTGCTCCACGCGGGCGATCTGATCGTGGCGCTCCTTGAACAGTCCGGCGAGCTCGAAGAAGGAAAACGATGCCGCGCGCGACTGGTAGCCCAGGGACTCCAGCAGCTGCATGGTCCTGTGCTGCCCGATGATCGAGAGCTGCATGATGTAAGCGGTGCCGTCGTCGGCCAGCGCGCTCGGCAACAGCCTGATCAGGTGGTCGATCAGATTGCGGCCCCAGTAGTCCAGCGGCCGATGAGTGGCCACCTGCTCGAACGGGTCGACCGGCATCTGGAAGAGGCTGGCCACGATCACGTCGTAGCGCTCGTCCGGGACCCACGGGTAGAGGTCGGTCGCGGCGGCGCTAAGGCGATCGGCGACCCCGTTGCGGAAGGCGTTGGTGAGCGTGTTGCGCACCGCGCGCGGATCGAGGTCGATCGCGTGCACGTGGGCGGCGTCGTTGCGCGCGAGCTGGACCGCGAGCAGCCCGCAGCCGCAGCCGATGTCAAGGCACCGCTGTTGCGCACCAATCCGCTCGTTGAAGATGTGCTGCCAGGCCAGGAAGCTGCCCTGGGTGGGGGCGAACACGCCCTCGTCGAGCACCAGATCCGGGAAGTCAAGCGGGAACAGCGCCCGCCCACGTCGATCGCGCCAGGACGATGCGCTCGTAACGGTCCCCGCCGCCTGCCGGCTTGGATGCGGCGGCTCCTGCGGCCGCCATTGGCCGGGCGCCGTACCTGCCAGCGCGGCGACCGCCGCCTCGATGTGCTGGGGACCCACGCCGCAGCAGCCGCCGATGATCTGCGCCCCCTCCTCGCGCCAGCTGCGCGCCATCGCCGCATAGTCCTCGCCGCAGACGTCGCCGGCGTGACGCCAGCCGGCGCCTGAGAGGTAGCCGAGGTTGGGGTAGACGCCGAGCGGCAGATCAGTGAAGTCGCGCAACCAGGAGACCATGCCCGGCACGTGGTCCGGCGGGATGCAATTGATCAGCAGCGCTCCGATCCCGATCTCCTCGAAGCGCCGGCAGGCGCGGCCGAACGCGTCGCCTTCCGGGCCGCCCCAATGCTCGCCGTAGACGCCGCAGACCCCGTGGCGGCAGCGGCGGAAGCTGAGCCACACCGGCAGGCCGGTCCTCATCAGCGCCTGCACCGTCGCGTATGTGCAGCTGCGCACAAGCGACAGGGTCTCCAGCAGGATCAGGTCGGGCGGCTCGCGCTCGAAGGCGCGCGCGAGCAGGCGAATCGTCTCCGCTGATTCGGGCGTGTCGACGTCGCCGTTAATGCTGAACGCAACCGCCGTCTCGCGCTCGCCGACCGCCGACCTGGCCAGCTGGATGGCCCCCCTGGCGCTGTCCATCCAGTGCACCGGCCGCCCTGCGTCCCAGCGCCCGGCATTGCCCTCTCTGAGCGCGCTCGGCAGACCCCAGGTGTTGGTGCAGACGATGTCGCAGCCGGCCTCCACATAGCGCCCGTGCACAGCCTGGACCTCGGACGGCGCCTCGATCACCGCGCTGAGCCCCCACATGCGGTCGTCAGCCTCCGGTCGCATGCCGCGAGCGTCAAAGAGCTCGGTTCCGGTCGCGCCGTCGAGGATCACGCACCGATCGGCGGCGATCTTGCGCTCGATCCGTCGGTAGCGACTCACGGCTCCGGAGGCGGCACTGCCATCCTCGCCGGCGTGGTGAGCTTGGTCGAGCATCGGCGCCGGAGTCTGGCGGCTGCGCTCCCTGCCTGCCACCGTCTATCTGTACTGAAACACCATGCCTTTCGGGTAGTCGCAGCCATGCCCTGACCGATCGGCCAGGTCGCTCCCGCTCTTGGGCCAGGGCGCCCCGGCGACCCACCCGCTAGCTTCGGTCTCGTGCCAGATCCAAGACCCCTGGCAGACAGGCTGCGCCAGGCTGGCGCCACCTTCGGCCTGCGCAACGGACGCCCCATCGCCCTGCACTTCGGCTCGGCCGCAAGCGAGCTTGCCGCCTGCCGCCGATCGGTCGGCCTGCTCGACCGCTCCGACCTCGACGTCCATCTCGCACGCGGCCGCAGCGCCGTCATCGACCAGCTCACGGACGTCGAGCTCGGCGCTCCGCTCCCGGTCGGGGCACTCCTGAGCATGGGCGAAACGTGGTGGGGCCGCTCAGCGCCCGAGGAAGTGGTCGTCGTCTGCGGCGCCAGAGTCTCGTCCAGGCTGGAGGCTCAACTGCGGGCGGCGGCACGACGTTGCGCCGGCCTGGAGCTTGAAGGCCGGCCGCAGGCACCGGTGGCGATCGCTGTGATTGGACGCGCCGCAGGCACGCTGCTCGGGGAGCTCGGCACCGCTGTCCCACCGGGGCCATACGGGCAAATGGTCCGGCTTGCCGTCGAGGGCGTGGAGGGGAGCTGGATGCTGCTCACAGACGAGCTTGCGCTGGCTTTGGTGCCACCACAGCGTGCGGTGGCCGCCTGGGAGGCGATCGAGCGAGCCGGCCACACGCTGGGCCTGATCTACGTTGGCGCCGAAGCCGGTGAGCGCTTCTGCATCGCAGCCAGGATGCATGCCGCCCAGGACGCATCTTGCCGCCCGTAAGTACACGCCCGGTCCGGCTATCTGACCGCCGCTGGATCGCGAGCGAGCACCAGGACATGTACATATAATCACTTGATCGCCGCGATGTCCCCCGCGTCCTTCGACACTCGGAGAGCCCGGCTGCTACTGCGGGAGCTGCGCGAGTGTCAGCGCGCGAGCGCCGAGCGGGAATCATGTCGCCGCCTCGACGCGCTCGAGGGCGTGGAGGAGGCCATCCAGCGCATCGGAGAGATCGGGAGCTCAGCGGGAATCCTCGATCGCGCAGCGGAGGAGCTGGGCGCCGTGACCTGCTTTCGGCGCATCCTGATCAGCGAGCTGGCCGACGCGCTGCTGATTCCACGCAGACTCTGGAGCCGGGACGAGGATGACACCGCGGCGGCGCTCAGGGCGGAGCTGGGGAAGCTCGCAATCCCCCTTGCCTACCCGCTGATCGAGGCAGAGATCGCGGCATCTCCGCAGCAGCCGGCGGTCGTGGTGCAAGCCAAGGAGCCGCGATCGCCGGCGAAGCTGCGCACGCTGCTGCGATGGGATACCTACGTGGTCTGCGCGATCAGTCTGCAGGACCGCGCGATCGGCTTCCTGCACGCGCAGCCCTCATGCGTGAGCGACGTTGACTATGCGCTCGATCCTCATCTGCTCGCCAGCTACGCGGACGGCCTGGCCAGAGCGTTCGAGCGCGCATCTCTCAGGGAGATGCTCGAGCGCCATCGTCATGAGTTGCGCTCGGCAGTCGTCTGGATGAGCGGCGAACTTGCAGAGCCAGCGGATCGGGAGCCCTGGAGGCCACGCGAAGCGGCCGATCCAACCGGCGAACCGGGCGCCGATCTGCTGACCCCACGAGAGACGGAGGTGCTCGGCCTGCTCGGCAGGGGTCAAACCAACGCATCCATCGCCAGCTCGCTGATGATCAGCGAGAGCACCGTCAAGTTCCATGTGAAGAACATCCTGCTCAAGCTCGGCGCCAAGAGCCGCGCCGACGCAGTTGCGAGGTACATCCGTGGCGCCGCGTGAGCGCGGTGCCTTTGCGGGCCGCGCCGGTCCAACCCAGGCGCAAGATGGGCGAGCGCCCGATGCGGAGATGCGGCGTCGCATCTGCGAGCTTGCCGCCCAAGCGGCTGCGCTGCTCGGCGAGCCTGCCCTAGCAGCCCAGCCAGAGCCGGCGACGGGCCAGATCGCGGCGCTGCTGCTAGAGCGGCTGCGAGATCAGGGCGATAACTCCTGCGCTTCCGAACACGAGCGGCACCTCGCTGAGCTCGCCGAGATCGGCACGCACTTTGAGCACCGTCGCGACTGCCTGGCAGACGTGCAGGACGCGATCGGTGCGCTGGCGCAGATCACCTCGCCGACCGCGATGCTCGAACACGCTCCCCGGCTGCTCTGCGCGGCATCCGAGCTGGACGTGGTGCTGCTGAGCACGATCGAGCGAGGCCGATTGGTTGCACGGACGGCCTGCTTTCGAGACCGCCCAGACCAGGGACAGGCGGCGCTCCGCGCTCTGGCCAGGACGCAGATCGCACTCGAGCACCCTCTGCTGGATGCCGAGGCCCTGCGCCGGCGTCGCGCCACGTTGGTCGCCAACGCTCGACTGCAGGCGCGCGCACACGCGGAGATGACACGGATCATGGGCTGGCACTCCTATGTGGTGGCACCTGTGACCCTCGGCGCGCAGCGCACCGCAGTCCTCCATGCAGCCCGCAACCCCGGCCGCGTGGAGGCCAGGCATCGAGACGTGCTCTGGAAGTTCGCCGTCGGATTGGCTACGGCACACGAGAGCGCGGCGCTGCGGCGCAGGCTGCGCAGCGAGCGCTGGCAGATGCGCCAGTTCCTCGATCGCCTTGACATCCGCCTCGCGGGCGTCTCCGAGGAGGCCGTGCGACTCGGACCGGGCCGCAGCCGGACACGCTCGCCGAAGGTGCGTCCCGGTCGCGGACAGGCGGCTGGGGAGAGCGTGCTGGCCGACATCCTCACCAGACGCGAGATCGAGATCCTTGGGCTGCTGGCCGACGGGCTCACCAACCGCGCGATCGCCGACCGGCTCGTGGTCTCCGACGGAACCGTCAAGTTCCACGTCCACCGCATCCTGCGCAAGCTTAGAGTCTCAAACCGCGCCGAGGCCGTCTCGCGCTATCTCATGCTGGGGCGGATGCGCGTTCGCACGAGCGAGGGTTAACCTCGCGGGTCCGGCCGGCCCTGGCCGCTGCGCGACCCCGCCGTACACTCGATCAGCCGCCCGTTTGCTTGGCTGCGGCGAGCAGGCGGCGCCCGAGGCGATCAAGGGCGACCAGCAGCTCCGGGGCGCCCTCCACCGTGAAGTCGCAGCCGCCCATCCTGATCCGGAACGCCAGCCAGTCCAGATCGTCGTCGCTTGTGTGGTAGGCGCAGGTCTGCTGGTCAATCGCCTCGACCCTGCCCCAGCCGGTCGGCAGACGTTCGCGCAGACGCTCCGCCGGTGCCTGATAGGTGACGATCGCCTCGTAACGGTGGGTCAGCTTCGTGATGCTGGCGCGCACAAACGCGGCCGCCTCGCCGCCGGGGATGGTACGTATCGTGAAGCGGCGCCCGGCAGGGCGGGGAGCCAGCACGCGATCGAGGCGAAAGGTGCGCCAGCCGCGGCGATTCGGGTCCCATGCAACCAGATACCAGCGTCGCCCGAGTGTCACCAGCGCGTGCGGCTCCACGACCCGTTGCGTGCGCTGCCCCTCGCGGGCGCTGTAATCGAAGCGCACCATCTCGCGCTCGCGAACCGCGATCGCAAACAGGGTGAGCACACCTGCGTCCACCATCGCACCGCCTGAGGAGGACGGCGCAGAGGTCGCCTCGCTGAGAGCGCCGACGCGGCGGCGCAACTGCGGTGGCAGCACCTGCTCGAGCTTGACGAGCGCCCGCAATGCCGTCTCCTCGATGCCTGCGACTGCAGAGCGCGCGGCGGTGCGCAGGCTGATCGCCACCGCCACCGCCTCCTCGTCGTCGAGCAACAGCGGTGGCATCGCTGTGCCGGCGCGCAGTCGGTAGCCGCCCGCCGGCCCGCTCACCGACTCGATCGGGTAGCCGAGATCGCGCAGCCGCTCCACGTCGCGTCGCACCGTGCGCGCGGAGACCGAGAGGCGTTCCTGCAGCTCTCCTCCGGGCCACTCGCGGCGCGCCTGCAGCAGCGAGAGCAGGCTCAGCAGTCGACCCGCGGTGGCTCCCGTGTCGCCCATGTGCTCATCTTCTCGCATATTGCGGCCAGAACTAGGCCGCAATGGCGCCTAGCTTCACCTGCGAAAGGCACAAGCCGCCAATCACCCCAACGAAAGACAGGTCATGGACTTCAAGATCGAGCTGATCGCGATCCCCGTCTCAGACGTCGACCGTGCGAAGGCGTTCTATGCCGATCAGGCGGGCTTCATCGCCGAACACGACCACCAGGTCGACGAGAATCTGCGCTTCGTGCAGCTGACCCCACCGGGCTCCGCGTGCTCGATCGCGCTGGGCACCGGAATCACCGAGGCGGAGCCCGGGTCGATGCGCGGAATCACGATGGTGGTGAAGGACGCCGCCGCGGCACGCGCGGAGCTCTCAGCGCGTGGCGTGCCGGTCAGCGAAGTGCAGGAGTTCCCCTGGGGCTCCTTCGTCTTCTTCGAGGATCCGGACGGCAATGCCTGGGCCCTGCAGCAGCTGCCCGCTCGAACCTGAGCCTGCGAGAATCGCGCAAGCGCAGCGGCGCGCGCTGCCAAGTCAAAGGACCTCAGAGCCCCTCCTTGCCCACCTCAAACCACGAGCCGACCTTCGACGAGGAGCTGCTGCTCTGGCTTGGCGACGAGCCGCCGGAGGTGCGCGCCGCCGACTCGCAGCGCATCCGCGAGATCGCCAACGAGTTTGCATACGGCTTCGATGCGCTGGCCCACGTCGGGCGGGCCGTGACCGTGTTTGGTTCGGCGCGCACCCCCGCCGAGCACCCTAACTACGCGCTCGTGCGCGAGGTCGGCGCCTGCCTCGGCAGCGCCGGCTACTCGATCATCACCGGCGGCGGGCCCGGCCTGATGGAGGCGGCCAACCGCGGCGCGCGCGATGCGGGGGCGCTGTCGATCGGCTGCAACATCGAGCTGCCGCACGAGCAGGCGCCGAATCCCTACCTCGACATCGCCCTGCGCTTCCGGCACTTCTTCGCGCGCAAGGTGATGTTCGCACGCTACGCGACCGCGTTCGTGATCGCCCCCGGCGGCTACGGCACGCTGGACGAGCTCTTCGAGGCGCTGACGCTGATCCAGACAGCAACGATCAGTCACTTTCCCGTGATCATGCTGCGGAGCGGGGAGTGGGAGGGCCTGATTAGCTGGCTGCGCGGGAAGGCGCTCGCGGACGGACGCATCGGCGAGCAGGACCTCGCCACATTGCATGTCGTCGATGAGCCCTCGGAGGTGTGCGCGATCGTCGAATCCGCGCACCGGCGCGCTCGCGAGCAGGCGCAGGGCGAGCGGCGGCGCACCGCGACGACCTAGACACGGGCGGCCAAGGCTCCTGGTGGCAGGGGCCGCTGATGATCTGGATCAGCGCGGCGTGCCGGATGGGGCGCTCAGATGCTCGTGCACCAGACGCACGACGGTGGCGCCCTCGGCGACCGCCGTGGCGCAGCGCTTGATCGAGCCGGCGCGTACGTCGCCGGCAGTAAACACCCCGGGCACGGTCGTCCCATGCAGAGACTCCGAGCCGGCCTCCGATCCGGCGAGGATGAACCCCGCCGCATCTCGTGCCACCACGTCCCCCAACCAATCGGTACAGGGCTTGGCGCCCAGGAACAGGAACAGGTAGGAGAACGGCATCTGCTCGCCATCGGCCAGGGTGATCGCGTCCAGTTGCCCGTCCTGCCCGTGCAGCTGCGCGATTTCAGCGCGGTCGCGTACGGCCACCCCGTAGCGGGCGAGCTCATCGATCAGGTATCGAGACATCGTCTCAGCCAGGTCGCCGCGGCGGTGAAGGAGCGTGACCAGTGCGCCCCCGCGCGCCAGCCAGACGGCGGCCTGGCCTGCGGAGTTGCCGCCGCCGACGATGCCCACGCGCCGACCGCCGCAGAGCTGTCCCTCCAGCGGGCCGGCGGCGTAGAAGACGCTGAGGCCCTCGTAGTTGTCGAGATCGGCCACCGGCAGACGGCGGTATTCGGCGCCCGTTGCCAGCAGCACGGCGCGCGCCGCCACCTCCACGCCGTCGTCGAGCTTGACCACGTGCCGCTCGGCGCCCGGCTCCAGCGCCTGGGCGCGGTAGGGCGAGGCAAAGCGGGCATGGAACTTCCGCGCCTGGGTGATCGCGCGGCTGGTCAGTTCGGCGCCGCTGATTCCAGCCGGGAAGCCGAGGTAGTTCTCGATCCGCCGCGAGGTGCCGGCCTGACCGCCGAGGCCTGTGCTCTCGATCACGAGCGTGTCAAGCCCCTCCGAGGCGCCGTAGACCGCGGCACCGAGGCCGGCCGGCCCTGAGCCGACGATCAGCAGGTCGACCTCCTCTCGCGGCGCGAGCTCGAGCCCTATGCCCAGCGCTCGCGAGAGCTCGCCGTTGCTCGGGTTCTGCAACTGCTCACCGCCCGGCAGCCGCACCAGCGGCAGATCGCCTGGGTCCCAGCTCGCCACAAGCGCAGCGGCCTGCTCATCCCTCGTCGGATCGAGCCAGACGTGCGGCAGCCTCTGCGCCCGCGCGAAGTCGAGCAACCGGCGCGTGCCCGGCAGGTCATGGGACCCGACGATCTCAAATCCGATGCCCTGCTGCTGCTGCAACAGCTCGCGGCGCTCGACGAAGGCGCCGAGCAGCAGGTCGGAGAGCGAGCCATCCTCGAAGAGCAGCTGCCGCAGCGCATCGCGCTGCACCGCGATGTAGCGCATCGGCTCGGTGACCACCGCCGTGAGGAACACCGTCTGCCCCGAGAGCAGGTTGATCTCGCCGAGGAAGCCATGGGCGCCGTGACGCACGACCTCGCGGCCCGCCGGATCCAGGACCGCCACCTCACCCTCGAGAATCGCGATGAAGGGGTAAGTCGAGTCGCCTACCTGGAAGAGCGTCTCCCCCACCTCCGCAGTCCGCTCCTGCCCGTAGCCTGCGAGCAGGTCGAGCTGTGAGCTTGAGAGGATGCGGCTGACGGGCGTGGGCACTGCTCAGCTGCGCGGGTAGGAGGACACTGAGCAAGCGTAGAGCCTGATCGCCGCCTACGCCCGGTCGGTGCTCCTCGCCGCGCTCACCCAGCGAGCAGCTGGACGATCGCGACCACCCCCACGACGACGATCAGGGCGCGCAGCGCGCGGGGCGGCAAGCGCTGCCCGTAGCGAGCGCCGACCTGTGCCCCGAGGATCGAGGAGACCGCGATCACAGCGGCTGGACCCCACTGCACGTGTGCCGCGAAGGCGAAGTACACGCCTGCGACACCATTGACCAGGCCCACGAGGATGTTCTTCAGCGCATTGGTGCGCTGAAGGTCCTGGGCCAACAGCACGCCGAGCAGGCCCAGCAGCAGGATCCCCTGCGCTGCGCCGAAATAGCCGCCGTAGATGCCGGTGAGCAGCACCACCACCGGCGCGAGGACGCGACTCTCGCCGCCGCCCTGCCCCCTGCGTCGCTCCAGCGCGGCCCTCAGTCGGGGTTGGAACACGGTCATCAAGATCGCAAGGGCAATGAAGCCCGGCACGATCGCCGAGAACGTCGAGGCGGGCAGCACCAGCAGCAGCGCGGCCCCGGTGATCCCACCGAGCACCGAGCCGATTCCAAGGCGAATCGCCCGCTCGCGCTGGCCGGCCAGCCTGCCGCGGTAGCCCCACGCCGCGGACACCGATCCCGGCACGAGACCAATCGTGTTGGAGACGTTCGCCGTGACAGGCGCGTAGCCGAAGGCGAGCAGCACCGGAAAGGTGATCAGGGTGCCGCTGCCGACGACCGCGTTGATCGTGCCCGCCGCCAGGCCCGCGAGCGCGACGCAGACGATCTGCCCAAGGCTCATCGGTTGCCACCTCGCATCACGGCGCAATCCTCGCCGATCCGCCAAGCAGCGGCGGAGCGGCCCGACAAGCTCCTAAGCTCCCCAGAGGCTTTGCCGAGATCTGACTCCACACGACAAAGGAGATGCGATGGCGACTGATGCGCTCACGGCAGACGGACGCAGCCGCGTGCTGCCGGACGGCAACGAGATACCGACGCTCGGGCTCGGCGTCTGGCAGGTACCCGACGGTCCCGAGTGCGTGAACGCGGTGCGCTCCGCGCTGGATCTCGGATACCGGCACATCGACACGGCGCAGGCTTACGGCAACGAGCAGAGCGTCGGCCAGGCCCTACGCGAGAGCGGCGTGCCACGTGAGGAGGTCTTCATCACGACCAAGTTCTACCCCGGCAACACCGACCCGGTTGCGGAGGCGCAGCAAAGCCTCACGCGCCTGGGTATCGACCAGGTCGACCTCTACATCATCCACTGGCCGCAGGGCGGAGCCACCTGGGCCTGGCCGGGCATGGAGCGCGCCCGCGAGCTCGGCTACGCCCGCTCGATCGGCGTCTCGAACTTCAGCGTCGAGGAGCTTACACAGGTGATCGCGGCGGGCAGCACGGCGCCGGTGGCAAACCAGGTGCAGTTCAGCCCGTTCGCCTTCAGGCGGGCGCTGCTTACAGAGTGCGAGCAGCAGCGCGTGGCGCTGGAGGCATACAGCCCCCTCGGCACCGGCCGCCATCTCTCCGATCCCGTTGTCAGCCAGGTCGCCGAGCGCGTCGGACGCACCCCGGCGCAGGTGCTTCTGCGCTGGTGCGTGCAACAGGGCATCCCCGTGATTCCCAAGTCGACGCACCCCGAGCGGATCAAGGAGAACGCGCAGATCTTCGACTTCACGCTCTCGGATGAGGATGTCGCGGCGCTTGAGAGCCTGGACGCCACCGGCGGCACCGAGCGCGCGCTCGAGCACAAGTGGTGGTGATCAGCTCCAGTCGATCGGCGCTCGCAGCGCCGCGAGCGCCTCGGCATACAGGCGCTGCTTGATCGGCCTCAACACGTCCGGCCCCTTGGCGGCCTGCGAGGCGGCGCGCTCGACCGCACGGGGAAGCACCTGCGACTCCTCCACGGCCTCGTCGACGATTCCGGCCGCAGCCGCCTCGACGCCTCCGTAGCGCCGGCCGGTCGTCATCGCCTCGTGGAGGGCGGGCTGTGGCAGGCGAGCCGCGATCAGCGCGCTCATGCCAACCGTGAAGGGGATGTTGATGTCGACCTCGGGCAGGCAGAAGTAGCCGCGGTCGGCGCGCATCACACGCTGGTCGTGGGCCAGCGCCAGCATCGCGCCGCCCGCGAACGTGTGACCCTGCAGCGCCGCGACGGTCGGCACGCCGATCTCCAGAAAGCGCGCGAGCAGCTCATGCATCCGTGCGATGAACGCGGGGACGGCGTCTCCCTGAGTGCCCAGCCAGTCGAGATCAAGTCCAATCGACCAGTGCTTGCCGCTCGCGGCGCTCACCAGCGCGCGCGGCGCCGGAGCTGCCTCGACCTCGTCCAGGCAGCTCTCCAGCGAGTCGAAGAACGCATCGTTGAAGCGGCTCTCGTCCTCTCCGAGATCGATAATGAACACGTCGTCTTCACGGCGCAATGACGGCATATGGGAGCTCCTCCTCGGGGGCCTAAGGTGGCGGACATACTATTGAGCGAGGGTGCCCGCCTCCGGCGCTTATCCCACCCGGGGTGTACGTGGTCAAGCCGCGAGCGGGCCCGGCCGCAGCACGTCCGGGTCGTGGCCGGGAACGACCGTGACGCCGGCGTCCCTCAGCTCACGAAGCCGATCGGCCGAGCGGGCCTGCGCGGAGAAGTCATCGGCGAAGGACGGAAACCGCTTGTCGTCCAGGGTCGCGCTGAAGTGGGCGACGTCTGCGCCGAGGATGAGGCACTCGCCCACCATCACGGATTGGTGCCCGGGCGTGTGTCCGGGCGTCAGCAGCAGCGTGAGCGAGCCATCACCGAGCAGGTCGTGGTCACCTTCAACGAGCACGAGATCGCGATCCTCGAGCCCCTGGTAATCCCGCGGGTAGAAGAAGTTGTGTCGCACGGTCGCGGCGTCGTGCGCGCCCTCCCACTCGCTGCGCTGGAGAACCACGGGCACCGAGCTCGGCAGCAGTGCCAGTGCGCCCGCATGGTCGAAGTGCAGATGCGTGAGCACGACGCGGGTGAGCGTGCTCACATCTACCTGCGCGGCGATGTCGGCATCCAGCTCCAACTCGAAGAGCCCGGCTTCGGGCCGCTCGTAATGGCCCAGCGGGTCCGCCACAGCTGCAGGGTTCAAGCCGGTGTCGACGAGAATGCGCTCGTTGTCGGTCTCCACGAGATACGCGGGAACGGGAAAGCGGATCCGCGCGTCGGGGTCCTCACCCTGGCGCCAGATGGCCGCCGAGGAAGAGATCCAACCAACGTTGAACATCTCGATCTTCACGATGCGCTCCGATCTGACAGGCTACCCGCGCAGCCCCATCTGCCGCCTTCCGCGATTTGGACCGCGGCAACGATGTGATGACAGATCCGATTCATACCCCCGCCCAGCAGCGCGTGCTGCTCATCACCGGCGCCTCCAGCGGCATCGGGGAAGCCACCGCGCGGCGGCTCGCGCGCTTGCCGAACGCAGCGCTGGTGCTGGTGGCGCGCCGCGAGGATCGCCTGCGGGCGCTGGCGCAGGAGCTGGGAGCGCAGCGCACGAGCTATGTGGCGGTCGATCTCGTGGCACAGGACGCGCCGGCACGCGTGCTCGAGCACGTACGCGAGCGTCACGGGCACCTGGACTTGCTGGTCAACAACGCCGGAGCGGCTTGGCGCGCGCGCTTCGCGGACGGCGGCTACGAGAATGTGCGGCGCACGATGGCGATCAACTTCGACGCCCAGGTGCGTTTGACCGAGGCGCTGCTTGAGCTGTTGCGCGCAAGCTCACCGAGCGCGATCGTGAACGTCGCGTCCACCGCCGGGCGGGTCTCCCGTGCGGGCAGCGGCGCTTACAGCGCCTCCAAGTTCGCGCTCGCCGGCTGGTCGGACGCGCTGTGGGCGGAGGAACGCAGCAATGGCGTGCACGTCGGGCTGGTGCTCCCCGGCTTCATCTCCACCGAGGGCTTCCCGCAGTCAGAGCTGACGGCCAAGCCGTGGACGCGCTGGGCAGTCTCCACCCCGGATGCCGCCGCCGAGGCGATCTACCAGGCGGGCATCGAGCGCCGGGCAGAGCGCTACGTTCCGCGCGCCTACGGGCTGGCGGCCGCCATGCGCGTGCTGGCGCCGGCGCTTGTACGCCGGGTGATGGGCGGCGGCGCCGCCCAGGTGATGACCACGACCACTGGCGCCGACCTCGCCGAGCAGCGAGACGACGGGGCCTAAGGCGTGAGCTGCCCGTCGTAGAGCGCGAACACCGCGCCCTGGGGGTCCATCACAACGGCGATCTTGGCGATCTGGATGTCGATCGGCCCAGCCAGATTGGAGCCCCCGAGCTCCCCCAGCTTGACCAGCGCCGCGTCGAGGTCCTCGACGCCGAAGTACACAAGCCAGCTGGGCGGCGCGGGCGGGGTGATGTCGCGTATGCCGCCGTTGTAGGCGCCCTGGTTGAGGATTGTCAGGTAGCGCCCCTGTGGGCTGTCCATCTCCTCCACGCTCCAGCCGAACAGATCGCCATAGAAGGAGGCGGAGCCGTCCAGGTCGGGGGACTGCAGCTCGTTCCACACCAGCGCCCCGGGCGCGTTCACGAGCGCCGCACCGATGTGATCGCCGGGCTGCCACAGCATGAAGTAGGCGCCCTGTGGGTCCTGAATCACGGCCATCCTGCCGGCGGTGAAGACGTCGAACGGCGGCGCGTGCACGTCTGCCCCAAGCTCCTTGGCGCGCGCTGCCGTGGCATCCGCGTCGGAGACCTTGACATATGAGTTCCACATCGACGGCGCCCCCGCATCGCGCTGCTGCTGGGGCTGACCGGCAATCGCAGCCACCGGCTTGTCGTCCACCAGCTGCATCGAATAGTAGGAGTCCTCCCCCACCGGACGGTCATCGGCCTGCCAGCCCAGCAGCCCCGCATAGAAGGCCTTGGCGGCCTCCTGGTCGGTGCTGGTGAGTTCCGCCCAGCAGAAGGTGCCGTCGGTGTACTCGCTGCGCTGCGCCATCACCCGAGCGTACTAGATTCCAGTCGTGGCCAGAGAGATCCAGATTCGCGAGCACACGATCAGGCTGGGGCAGCTGCTCAAGCTCGCCGGCGTGGTGGGCAGCGGGAGCGAGGTAAAGGCACTGCTGGCGAGCGTGCCGCTGAGCGTCAACGGAGAGCCCGAGACACGCCGTGGGCGCCAACTGCACGACGGCGACGTGGTGCGGGTTCAGGATGAGGAGCTGGTGGTCTCTGCCGCCGCGGGCGGCTCCGCGGTCCTGCACCCGCTCGCCGCAGGCTTCGTCGACGTCGCCGACTCATACGAGCGCGGCCGTCCGGAGTACACGCCTGCGATCGTGCAAGCCATTGCAGCCGAGCTGCACATTGCTCCTGGGGCCCGCGTGCTCGATCTGGCAGCGGGCACCGGAAAGCTCACTCGCGCACTGCTCGGCGTGGGCCTTGATGTGATCGCGGTCGAGCCGCAGGCGGAGCTGCGCGAGATCCTCATCGCCGGCGTGGGCGCCCAGCGCGTGCTCGATGGAGTCGCCGAGAAGATCCCGCTCTCGGACGCGTCGGTCGCCGCGGTCACCGTGGCCGATGCGTTTCACTGGTTCGACCACGGGGCGGCGCTGCGAGAGATCCAGCGCGTGCTGGTCGCGGGCGGAGGACTCGCAGTGCTCAGGATCCTGCCCGACTGGAGCGGCGCCTCGTGGGCGCATGAGGTTGGAAGCCTGATCGCCGAGCTTCGCCCGGCGCATCCGCAATTCGAAGGCCCGGGCTGGCAGGAGGCCGCCCTCGCAGCGGGCTGCTGGACTTCACCGCGAGAGATCCAGCTGACCATGATGCAGCCGGCCGACCCCGAGCGAGTGCTCGACTACATAGCGTCGATGAGCTGGATGGCGGCGTTGCCGGAAGACCGGCGAGAGGCAACCGTTGCGAAGGTCGGCGAGATCATCGGCGCCGGCGAGACGCCCGATGAGCTTCCGACTCATGTCATCGTCGGGCTGACCAGCCTGACCTGAGGCGGCGGACTTGCGACGCTCTGCCGCTCGCGCGACATGTCGTCGATCGAGCGTGCCTCCGCCCCGCCGGCCGCCTCACAGATTGCGCTCGACCAGCATCACCGTTTCGTTTTTTGAGTTCACGTACCAGCCCGCCGCGTAGCAGACAGAGGGGGCGCAAGAATCCCGAGCCAGGACGGTTTCTTTCGCGCCGCTCGGATTGGCGACCGTCATCAGCGACCATTTCCCGCTCTTGAGTTCCTCACCCAGGGCTTCGGTCACCCCACTCTTCACGAACCTGCCGACAGCAAAGCATTCCTTGATGCCTTCCAAGCATGAGACTCCCCACAGTTCGTCGAGGCTGCTGCTGGCGACGTTCAACGGAGACGTTGCCGTCCACGTGCCGTTCCACGATTGCGCCTGGGCTTCGACCACCGATGATTTGTTCGTGTACTCGCCGACAGCGACGCATTCCGAAAGATTTGCGCAGTAGTCCGAGATCGTAAATATGGTCGTGTACCCCGATAGGTTGTTGGCCATGGTCTCGGGCGTCCACGTTTTGCTGCTCAGCTCCTCGCCTTCCTGTTCCACGCGTCCTGCGCTTTTGCGATAAACCGTCGAGGCCATACATTCGCCGCTGCCTGGGCAGGAGAGCGCGATCATCGCGCCGTAGCCGATTCCGGCCAGTTCCGTCGGGACTTCCGCTTCCCATTTTGCGCTTTTCCACTGCTCGCCAAGGTAGTGCTCACCCGTGATGGGGTTGTGGTAGGTACCCACAGCCGTGCATTCGGTCGATGTGGAGCAGGACACTGCCCCCAGTTGGGAATCAAAGCCTTCCGACGGCAGCGGCATCGTTTCGAGCGTCCAGGTTTTCCCCGAGTATTTCTCAGCGTAGACTTGCGTGTAACCTAAGCTTTCGGTGTACTCGCCGACCGCCATACAAAAGATCGCCCCCCCTTTTGTGCAGGACACACTCACGAGCCGCGGGTTTTTGCCGCCGCTCGGATTGGGCGGATATTCGACGCCTTCGTCCCCCGCCGCGAGTGGTTCCTGCACTTTGGAGCTGTTGACGTAGTCCCCGACGGACATGCAGGCTTCACCGGTCCAGCATGAGATGGCTTCGAGCTTCGATTCCTCCGCGCCCGTCGGCTGCGTGTCAGACAACACCGACCAAGCGGCGGCGCCTGGCGCGCAGAGCGCCATGCCAGCGAGCGCAAGCACCGCCGCGATGACGGCTCGCGTGGCGCGGCGCGGCCTCTCAACCACCGATATGTCAGCTATATGGTCGATCCGGCGACGTTAGCCAGAGCCAGCCGAGAGCGCAAGCGCCTCCGGCGGCCGCACCGCATCGACAAGCCGCTCATCGGGCGTAGTCAGCGATACGAGGCACTGCAGGTGTTTCCGACGACCTGCAGTTCGCGGAACACGCCACGCCCGTCCTAGCACCGATAGCGATGTTTTACCGCTAGAACGACGAAGGGCGCTCAGGAGAAGTAAGCGAATCGACGGATAGTCGCAACTCGGCATGGTACGGCTCGCCGGGCGCGGCGACAGGGAAATCTTGACGGTTCAATGCGTCCGGCGGAGCAGTGAGCGCCTCGAACATGACATAAGGCTCGCAGCCGAGGCTGCGGACCTCCACCAAGGGGAAGCCATGGAGTGGCTCGACCGTGACTCTGCGCGCATCTGAGGCGATTGTGATTCTCCGATCGTCCTCGCAAAGGAACAGCTCTTGGACCTCGTCTGCACCCAGCGCGGCCGCGTTCATAGCCAGCGGCTCCGTGGCGCCGGTCGGGACATGAGCTCATTGGTCAACAGGCGCTGCCGCGCCGGCAGGACCATTGTGCAGTGGCAGGAGTCGTCCTTATCGAGCAACTGCTGACAAACGGCCTCAGCCCCCTTTACGTCGAAGAGAGGCCAGACGACCTTTGGCGTGCCGTAAGGCAGGCAGCCCGGCAACTGCGGCGCTTTGACCCCATCTTCCCGGTCGCCGACCTCGCCCGCGCGGTCGCGCACTACTCGGCGCTCGGCTTCAAAACGTTCGCCGACGAGGACGGTGAGGACTACGGGTTCGCCAACCTCGAAGGCGTCAGCCTGCACCTGGCCCGCGACCCCGACCACGATCCCACGCGCAACGCCGTATCCGCGTATCTGAATGTGCGCGACGCCGACGCCCTCTATGAGCAGTGGAGCCGGCCCGGCGTCGGCGGAAGCATTCAGCCGGTCGACCCAACGCCCTACGGGATGCGCGAGGGCTCGCATATCGACCCGGACGGGAACCTGATCCGGTTCGGGTCACCCATCGAGGAGTGAGCACGCCTACTACCAGCGATACCAGCGCCGGCGACCGGCATCCACTCCTCCGACGAGGAAGCCGATCAGCCACAGCGCGACCGCAACGATCAGCACAAACCAGAGGACGTGGGCTGCGAACCCAAGTCCGCCGAGAAGCGCCAACAACAACAACAGAACTATTACGGCAACCATGTTCAGCCTCCTAGCGATTCGCCGCCAGTGGCTCTACCCGAGCCGTGCGCGGCGAGTACCGATTCGTTTGCGTGATTGAGCTTTGGAAATAGGCCCCATCGTCACCCCAGCGGCTTGGCATGAATAGCTAAGCCGACTAGTGCCGACGGGGCTGCTCTCAGTAGGTTTCAGGCGGCTCGTATGGCGGGGGGCGTTCAACGCCCCGCTCACCGACGCGTCTTGGCTGCCAGGCAAAGAGATAGAACAGCGAGAGCACCAAGCCAAGGATGCCCGCGAGCATCAGGATCAGACCGATCGTCTGGATGGAGATGCCAGAGACTGTTGCGGTGACCGCATAGCGCAGGATTGCGCCCACCGCGATCAGGAAGACAGAGCTGCCAATAGTCATGGCGCTTTGCTTACCCGCCCCAGTTGAGATTGAAACCGACCACGCGTCTAGCGTTTCTTGTTATCAACCGCGCGTTGAAGCTGCGCCTTGTTCATATGTGAGCGGTCTTCGACGCCGAGACCGCGGGCCTCCTGGTAGAGCTGTTCACGGGTGCGACCACGTGGTCCGGGTTTGCCGGAACGAAGCCCACCTCGACGCCCGGAGGAAATATCGTTGGTTGAGCTACGCGAGCTGGTACTCGCTTCACCACTACGGGCGCGCTCCTTGTTGACGGTGCGCGCGGCGATCTCCTCGGCGCGTTTCAGCGATACGCCCTGTTGGCGCTCGCTGTCCTTGATGTGCTCGTACTGGCGCTCACGCTTGCTGTTTTTCTTTACTCCACGGGGTGGCATTCTCATCTACCTCCGATCAGATGCTGATCTTTCGCGCCGCTCCGGGCCTCTCCTACCCAAACCGCCCGCGATCAATCCGCAGCGAGCGTGAGACGCCCGCCGGTCCGCCTTGCCGATTGCAGCTACGTTAATCGCTATGCCAGACCCGGAAAGCGTGGATGATGGCGAGGACCGCCGCGAGACGCACCTGGAGCGCCTGGACCGCAATCTCGAGGAGATGACCGGCGAGCTGCGCGTCGTGGTCACCGGCGTTCAGGTCCTTTTCGCGTTCCTTTTGATCGTGCCGTTCAACACAGGCTTCGCCCATGTGGGCAATTTCGAGCGCACCGTGTACATCGTCACCTTGATCCTCGCGGCGCTGGCGGCGGTGTGCACGATCGCCCCCTCCGCCGAGCACCGCTTCCTGTTTCGCCACGACGACAAGCAGCGCCTCGTGTTCAGGGCAAACCGGGTCGTGATCGCCGGCCTTGCGTTTCTGGCCCTGGCGATGTGCGGCTGCCTGCTGCTCGTCACAACCAAGCTGTTCGGGCTCACCGCGGGCGTGCTGACAGCGAGCATCGGAGCACTTCCGTTCGCCCTCCTGTGGTTTGCGGCTCCGATCAGGAGGCTGAGGACACTTGAACGCCGGGAACGGAGACCAGGGTCGACAGGTCCTTGAGGCATGCCGGGTCGCCAAAGAGCCGTGACGAGATGACCGCCTCAGCGCGGCGCCATTCGCAGCGCCCCGTCGAGCCGGATCACCTCGCCGTTGAGCATCGGGTTCTCGACTATGTGGCAAGCCAACGCCGCATACTCGCTCGGGTCCCCCAGACGGCTCGGATGGGGCACCGACTGCGCCAGCACTTCCCGTGCCGCCGGCGGCAGACCATCGAACATGGGGGTCTCGAACAGCCCCGGCGCGATCGTCACGCATCGAATCTGGCTGGCGGCCAGATCGCGCGCAACTGGCAGTGTCAGTGCGGCCACTCCCCCCTTTGAGGCGGCGTAGGCAGCTTGGCCGATCTGGCCGTCGAACGCTGCGATAGACGCGGTGTTGACGATCACCCCTCGATCGCCGTCCCGCGGCTGCAGATGCTGCATCGCCGCCGCCGCAAGACGCAGCACGTTGAAGGTGCCGATCAGGTTGATCTCGATTGCGCGCCGGAACTCATCTAGCGGATGCGGCTCTCCCTTTCGCAGCATCCGCATGGCAGGCGCCACGCCGGCGGTGTTGACGCATATCCGAAGCTCACCCATCGATGCCGCGCGCGATATGCCCGCCTGTACCTGCTGCTCGTCGCGCACGTCGGCGGCCACGAAGCGGAAGCGCCCGTCGGACTGCACGCGCTCGCGCGCAGCAGGCAGATCGAGGATCACCACCTCCCCACCACGGTCGTGCAGCATCTCGGCAGTAGCCCATCCCAGGCCGGAGGCGCCGCCTGCCACCAGCGCAGTGGAATCCGCTACCTGCATGTGATCCTCCCGGTCGGATCGTTGACGTGGCTGGCGGCCAAATCTCGTGCGATCACCATTCGCTGGATCTGGTTTGTGCCCTCGAAGATCTGCATCACCTTCGCGTCCCGGATCGGGCGACTTCGCGCACCATCTCGAGCACCGCAGCGGCCTCGGGAGTCGGCGGCATCCTCTCGGCCGGCATGCAGGGAGCATACGGACGGCGCCCGCCAAGAGCAGGAGTCGTTGTGTGAGACTGGCGCGCATGCGATTGGGCCAGCCGAGAGTCGCGGTGGTAGGTCACGTCGAGTGGGTGCAGTTCGCGCGGGTGGCGCACGTGCCGAGCGCGGGCGAGGTGGTGCATGCGCGCGACCCCTTCGAGGAGCCGGCCGGCGGAGGGGCGGTGGCTGGGGTGCAGCTCGCGCGCCTCGCCGGCTCCTGCACGCTGATCACGGCACTCGGCGACGACGAGTACGGACGGCGTTCGCTTGCGCGCCTGCGCGAACTCGCAGTCGACGTTTGCGCACGCTCATGCGATCGGCCGACGCGTCGTGCAGTGACGCTCGTAGACGACGAGCGCGAGCGCACGATCACGACCTTCGGCGAGCGCCTGCAGCCGCAGGGAGACGAGGACGAGCCAGCGTGGCGGCGCCTGGCCGGCATCGACGCCGTGTACTTCACCGCCGGCGACGAGGCCGCGCTGCGCGCTGCGCGTGCGGCCAGCCGCGTGCTCGTCGCCAGTCCGCGCGCCCGTCACGCGCTCGGGCACGGCGTGCCGATTGACGCACTTGTGCTGAGCGCCCGCGATGAGATCGAGCGCCACGAGTTGCGACGCAGCCATCAGGATGCCGCGGTCGTCGTGTGCACCGAGGGCAAGCATGGCGGCAGCTACCGCACGAGCTCGGGTGAACATGGCCGCTTCGAGGCAGCGCCACTGCTTGGCGATCCGGTCGACGCCTACGGCTGCGGCGACTCGTTCGCAGCCGGCTTCACCTACGGGCTCGGCGCCGGCCTGCAGCTGGAGCAGGCGCTAGCGCTCGGCGCCCGCTGCGGCGCGGTGTGTCTGACGGGGCGCGGGCCCTACGAACGGCAGCTGACCGGCGAGGATCTGCGGAGAGATGGCCTCAGCGAGTGAGCTCCGCGAAGCCGGTCCTGGGCCGAAGGAAATGAGAGCAGCGCGCCTTCACGCGGCGGGGCGTGAGTCATCAGAGCCCGAGTTTGCGAACGCCTGACTCGTTGAAGCCGAGATGGTGGGCAACCTCATGACGCACCGTCTGGGTGACGTGGCTCCGGAGGCGGTTGGGATCGTCCCCGAAGTCGCGCACGAGCGTGTCGCGAAAGATCAGAATCTCGTCCGGCATGCCGCCGCCCCCAAAGAAAGGGGAGCCGCCCAGCCTGGAGCCCACATACATGCCGTACGCGTGGTTCTCGGCACCGCGATCGGAGACGACGACCGCTACATGCTCCAGCGCTCGTTGGAACTCGGCCGGGAGCTCGTCGAGCGCCGAGCTGACGAGTGCCTCAAACTCCTGCTCGCTGTAGTGTCGAGGCGCGCTCATGGCTTCACGATCATGCCGAGGGTAGCTCACTCACTGCGCTCAAGGTGAGCACGAGGGAGTTTTGGTGCTGGAGGTCCTGGATCTACGTCATCGCTTCGGTGACCTTGTCGCACTCGATGGGGTGACCACCACCGCCCGGCCGCAGCAGCCTCGCGGTGACATCTTATGCATCAAAAACGATGCCTTATCGCGGAAAAGCTTGATAACGCATCAGAACTGATGCACAAGCGCCAGGCGATGTGCTAATCTAGACATCATGAATGATGCATTAGCCGTGTATATGGCCTTAACACATCAAAACTGATGCGCCTTGCCGATGCCCACACAGACGTCGCCGTGCTCGCCGAGCTCGGCCTCAGAATCGCTCGCCACCGTCTCGAGCGCAACTGGACCCAGGCCGACTTGGCCCGCGAGGCCGGGGTCGGCCAGGCAACCGTGCAGCGCGCCGAGAGCGGCAGGTCGGTGCAGATGACCTCGATGGTGAGGCTGCTGCGGACACTCGGGCTGCTCGAAGCGCTCGATGCAGCGATCCCTGAGTCAGTGCGCCTCCCGATCGCCGAGCTCGAACGCGAACAGCGCAGAACACGCCAACGAGCCCGCGCGCGGCGCGAGCCGCCACAGGAGCCACGCGGGAAGCGGTGGATCTGGGGCGATGAGCCCCGCGGGACGCCATGACGGTCGCCGAAGTGACGTTGTGGGGAACGCGCGTGGCGGCGGTCTCGATCGAGCAGGGCGAGCGCTACGCGACCTTTCAGTACGACCCCGCCTTCGTGCGCAGCGGCATGGAGATTGCGCCGACCCGCATGCCGCTGCGCGAGCAGCCCTACCGCTTTCCCGGACTGCCACAGGACGCCTTCGGCGGCCTGCCGGGGCTGCTCGCCGACTCCCTGCCTGACCGCTGGGGCACGGCCCTGGTCAATGCATGGCTCGCCTCCCAGGGCCGCGAGGAGTCGAGCTTCGACGTCGTGGAGCGCCTCTGCTACGTCGGCACGCGCGGGGCGGGAGCACTGGAGCTCCAGCCAGCGCACGAGCCGGCCTCCGCCTCGCACGCCGAGCTCCAGGTGCAGGCGCTCGTACGCCTGGCCAGCGAGGTGCTCGCCGATCGCGCAGAGTTCGTGACCGAGCTTCGACGCAACCCCGACGAGGAGGCGATGAAGGCGATCCTCGCGGTCGGCAGCTCCGCCGGCGGAGCACGCCCGAAGGCGTTCATCGCCTACAACGAGGTGAGCGCCCAGGTGCGCTCGGGTCAGCTCGACGCAAGCGATGGCTTTCGCCAATGGGTGCTTAAGTTCGACGGTGTGCGACAGGCCGGCGACCACGGGCTGACCGACCCGAAGGGATGGGGCGCAGTGGAGTACGCCTACTCGAAGCTCGCACGCGCCGCGGGCATCGAGATGACCGATTGCCGACTGCTAGAAGAGCACGGTCGGCGCCACTTCATGACACGGCGATTTGACCGCCCCGACGGCGGCGGCAAGCTTCACATGCAGAGCGTCGGCGCGCTGGAGCACGTCAGCTACAACGAGCCCGGCAGCTACAGCTACGAGCAGCTGATGCTGCTGATCCGTCGCCTCGGACTGACCACGCCGGTCGTGCAGCAGCAGTTCCGCCGAATGGTCTTCAACGTCGTTGCGCGCAATCAGGACGACCACGTCAAGAATGTCGCGTTCTTGATGGACCGCGACGGCGGCTGGCGACTCGCCCCGGCCTACGACGTGACCTGGGCATGGAGCCCCGGCAACCGCTGGCTTGACGCCCATCAGATGACGATCAACGGCAAGCGCGATGGCTTCACGGTCGCCGACCTACGTGAGGTCGCGAAGCTCGCGGGCCTCCCGCGTGGGCGCGCTGAGAGCATCCTCGCCGAAATCACCGATGTCGTCGCAAGCTGGCCGTCGGTGGCCGCGGAGGTGAACGTCGAGCCGCAGCTTGCGCAGCGGATCGCCGACTCACACAGACTGGCGCTGCCGCGCTCCTGAGCTGACGGGAGGCGCTGGCCGCTGCCCGTCGTCCGGAGCGCACACGCCATGGAGGATCAAATCCACGTGACGACGCCAGTTTGCATTGCCAGGCTGGTAGTACATCGTCGATGTGATGCCGCACATCATCATCGCGAAGTCCTCGAAGCAGAAGTCCTTGCGGATCGCGCCGGCCGCGGCCGCTCGCGAGATGATCCGAGCGACGACCTCTGCGAGGGCGGCCTTCTCTGCCTCGATGCCCTCCCACTCCAACTCGTTTGAGCCCATCATCGCGAGCTGGAATCCAGAGTCGCCCTCGACCGCCTCGGCCGACCTCAGGATCACGCTCTGAAGCGCCGCGCGTGGGTCGGCGATCTCCTCGGCGAGCAGCGCGATCTCGGCGAACTCCCGAAAGCGATCGCGAACCATCGCAGTCAGCAGCGCCTCCTTGGTGGGAAAGTGGCGGTAGACGGTGCCGATGCCGACGCCCGCGTGGGCGGCGATCTCGTCCATCTGCACCTGCGGGCCCTCGCGAGCAAACAGCTCGCGGCCAGCGGACATGATTCGCTCGCGATTGCGGCGGGCATCTGCGCGTTGGGTTCGCTGATCGATGGCCATGAGCTTGCAAACGGAATCTTAGCTCCGGATCGTGCTATAAACAAGTGGAACCGTACTTCCGCTTCCGCATCAGGCCCGCCGATCCACTCCTCTGGAGGACCAGCATGATCACCACCAAGACCGAAGGCGCGGTGCAGCGATGATGGCCTCGCGCTCGCCCAGGAAAGCCGCCGACCTCGGCTCCAAGCGCGGCAAGGATCTCGCGTTGGTGTTGCTGGCGATGACGCAGTTCGTGATCGTGATCGACGCGTCGATCGTGAACGTCGCACTCCCGTCGATCGGCGCCCACCTGCACTTCTCCAGGGACGATCTCTCTTGGGTCGTCAACGCGTACACCCTCACGTTCGGTGGGTTCCTGCTGCTTGGCGGCCGGCTCGCCGACCTGCTCGGACGCAGGCGCATGTTCATGATCGGCTTGGTCGTGTTCTCGCTGGCCTCGCTCGCCGGCGGCCTCGCGCAGTCGGAGGCTTGGCTGATCGCCGCGCGGGCGGTACAGGGTCTCGGCGCCGCGATCGTCTCGCCGGCCGCCTTGTCGATCATCACGACAACGTTCGCGGAAGGCGCGGAGCGCAACCGCGCGCTTGGCATCTGGGGCGCGGTCGCGGGCGCAGGCGGCGCTGCCGGCGTGCTGCTCGGCGGCATCCTCACGAGCGGCCTGAGCTGGCGCTGGGTGCTGTTCGTGAACGTCCCGATCGGCATCGCCGCGGCGGTGCTCGCGCCGCTGCTACTGCTGGAGAGCAGCTCAGAAGATGGCACGGAAGGCCTGGACGTGCCTGGCGCGGTGACGGTGACCGCAGGGCTCGCGCTGCTCGTCTACACGGTCGTCGACGCCGTCAACGTCGGCTGGGGCTCGACTGGAACGCTGCTCAGGCTCGCCGGCTCGCTCGTGCTCCTTGCCGCGTTCGTAGTGATCGAGCGTCGCCAGCGCCATCCGCTGCTGCCGTTCTCGATCTTCCGCCTGCGCACGCTACGCAGCGCGAACATCGTCGGCCTGCTGATCGGGATGTCGCTGTTCTCGATGTTCTTCTTCATCTCTCTCTACATGCAGGACGTACTGCACTACTCGCCGATCAAGACCGGCATCTCCTACCTGCCGCTCGCGGTCGGCATCATCATCTCCGCCGGCATCGCCTCGCAGCTGGTGACAAGGATCGGCTTCAAGCCGGTACTGGGGGGAGGCCTGCTGCTGATCGCGGGCGGCCTTACGTGGTTCTCGCGCGTCCCGGCGCCAGGCGGGTCATTCGCGGCAGACGTGCTCGGCCCATCGCTGCTCGCCGCCTTCGGCCTCGGGTTCTCGTTCGTGTCAGTGACGATCGCGGCGATGACAAGCACCAAGCCGCACGAGGCGGGCCTCGCCTCAGGGCTGATTAACACCTCCCAGCAGGTCGGCGGCGCGCTCGGCCTGGCGATCCTTGCGACGGTCGCCAACAGTCGCACTCAAAGCCTGCTGAGCACGGGTGTCCACAGCTCCTCAGTGGCCCTGACGAAAGGGTTCGACCTGGCCTTCCTGGTGGCGGCGGGCTTCGCGGTCACAGGCGCGATTCTGACGGCGGTCCTGATCTCCACGCGCGACAGCCGCGAACACGCTGCGGCCGCGCGCCGGGGGGAGATCGACACGGTCGCGGCCTGAGGCGCTGGCTCAACATCCGAGTCGCGGACATCCAAGCCGTGTACGCCGAATGGAGCGCGGGGCGCCCAATTCCTGACGCCACCGAAGCAGACGAGACCGAGATCCGCTGCTACATCCGTAATCCTGACGGCTACATCATTGAGGTGGGTCAAACGACCCTAGACAGAGGTTGGCGTCCGCGTGCGTGTCTTCGCGTGCCGCCAACCCCATGTAGAAACCGCCACCGTGAACGTCCAGATAAACCCCGCGTGCCGTCCCGCTCTGCGGAGCGATGATCCTCACCGGCACCCGCCGTCCGCCGACTTCGGCAACCGCCTCCAGAGCCGGCGGGCCGAGCGAGGTCGCCGAGACGGCGCCTTTGGCCCGCGCCTCCTCCAGCGCCCGCACCTGCTGCAGAACGTGATCCGCATCTCCGGGGTCCGCTCAGCCGCGCAGATCGTCGGCGAACTCACTCCTTAAGGTCCCGAGAGCCGCAACAGAGCACGTCGCAAATAGGCTCCACTTTGTGAACAGGCTCACCGACCATGACGACTTCCGGGCACTGCGACCGTTCTTCAGGATCGTCGAGGAGGCACTTACCGGGATCGTGGACGGCGCCGACTTCTTCGACATGCTGGCCGAGGACATCGTCGTCGACTACGTCATCACCGTGCCCGGCTATCCACGTCGAGTCGTAGGCCGCGATGCAGTCGCAGAGCTCTACCGGCCCTACGGAACCCAGCTGACGCTAGATCGATGCTTCGACCTAGCCGTCTACCACGACAGAGAGCGCGGGGTGATCGTGCTCGAGTACGCCTCAGAAGGCAGCGTTGTCGCGACCGGCGCAACCTATGCCAACCGCTACATCTCGGTGCTCACGCTCGAAGGACGCAAGGTGACCCGCTGGAGGGATTACCTCGACCCGCTCGCCGTATTCGACGCGCTCGGGTGGCCTCACGCGCCCCGGTGAGTCAACTCGCGCGTGATCACGTCATGGTCGGTGAGCCTGCTCACGAAGGGCTATGGCGCCCATGCCGGCCTGAACGATCGGTGCTTGCAACTCACGGAAGTCGACCGCTGCGGCCATCCTGCGCGCAGCCTACCGGCCCCTGCCCTCAATCGGAGGACAACCTTATTGCCGGTCCTGCCGGCGGACCCGCCGCTTCGGCGGGCTGGCGCGCATCGAGCTATGCGCCTGTGAATCGATACTCGGTCTGCCAGGCGTCCGTCGAGTCGGTGTGGGCGGTCCAGAAAAGCTCGGCGATGTTGTCCGGGTCGAAGTCGGTCCCCGGCTTGACGGCACCGGCGATCGTGACCGTCGCGGCATGGATGCCGTCGTCTCGGACGCCGGCGGCGATCAGTGTCTGCGCCGAGCGGAGCGCGGCCTTCCCCATCGAGAGGCTCGCCAGTGCGGGCACTGGATTGTCGACGAAGCCACCGCTGGTGGCCAGCAGCGTGCCGCCACCAGCAGCCCGCAGGACGGGCGCGGCTACTTGGGCCGCGACGACGGCGCCGAGGACGTCAACGTCGTGGGCGGTTCGGAGCCGCTCGACGGTGGTGTCGAGGATCTGGCCTGGATCTGGAAGGGCAGCGTTGTACACAACGACACCGGGGACTCCAGGGACGCTGAAGATCCGTTCGAGTGTCTCGCGGTAGCCATCCAAATCTTCGATATCCGCGCCGATCGCCTCTATCTCAAGGCCACCGCTGCGCAGTTCAGAGGCGAGCTTGTCGAACGTTTCGCTGCGACGGGAGATCAGTGTGCTGCGGAAGCCCTCGCGGCCGAAGCGACGAACCACGGCGGCGCCGATTCCTGCTCCCGCCCCGATCAGCAGGAGATGATGGGGGTCAACACGCTCGGGCATATGCCACCTCCGGGGTTGAGCTTTCACCCAGTTGTCAGCCTGGGCGACTGTCCTGGGGTCGAATCACCAGACTAACGTTTCGGCCCGGCCAGGCCGCACCCCCTCCTCGTGGCCTGAACGCCAAACGAGGCGGGGCCGGCGCCATGATTCAGTCCTTGTCGGCCTCGGTGAATTCGGAAGGCAAAGAGGCACGGCAACGATGCGGCTTTCGGGGCCTTTGCTACGGATTTTCTACGGCCATGCCGCCTTCATGCCGAAGCATACACGATCCAAAACCCCGTGTATGCCATCGTGAACAAGCGTTTCTGAGTTCCCATCCGTCCCATTCGCGCTTAGAGAAGGCCGCGCGCGCGTCAGACACATGACAAGGCTGCTGGCGTGTTTTCACCAAGATCGTCTCTCATTGAGAAAACCCTGCGTAGCCCCCGCTTTGGATGCGAGCAAGAAGACATCCGGCAAAACGTGGCCTTGACAACGTTGGTTTCCCAGTGCGACGCTGCGGGGCGCCCACTTCCCTTGCGTCGAGGCGAGTGGGCTCCGGATGAGCATGTCAATGCTCCGACCTGGGGCGTTGCGCAAATAACTGAGGCGCGACGCGATGCGCATGCCGACCGATTAGGCGCTGCCAAGGTGATCCGGCAAGCGCGGCGCTTCGAGTAATAGGAAAGGAACGAATTGAGATATGCGTACCAAGATGTTGGCGGTTGCCCTTCTCGCGATGTTCATACTGAGTGTCGACGCTTCAGAGGCGTTCGCCGTCGAATTCAAGGCTGCAACTTATCCAGTCAAGCTCATCACGAGCCAAAAGGCAGGCGAAGTCACGTCGCTCGGCGTTGGCACGGCGAAAGTAGAATGCAAATCTTTTAAATATTCACCTCCGCCCGGCGAACCAGAACTCCTGCCGGGTGCGACATCGACGGTCGTGGGTGTACCAGAATACTCTGAATGTACGGCGTTTGGTACCGCGGTTAACATTTCCGCGTTAAAAGAACTGATATTCTTATTATCTTGGAAAGAAATAGAAGGCAAATGGGTTCCTACCTTCAAACTCGTAGGGAACAAAGGAGCCAAAGGCGGCTTCCTCAGCATCAAGGTGCCCCTGACTGGATGTGAAATCACCGTGGGTGAACAGGAAATCGACGTAGGAACGGAAGAAAAGAATATATCCGAAGGCAAGATAGAAGCAATCTTTAAACTCGCGAAAATTACCTACAAAAGCAATGTAAAAGGCGTCGGGTGTCCAAAAGAAGGCGAAGAAGCCACCTTTGCTCAGAAGCTCATAGCCGAAGGTAAGACGGAAGCCGGCGCGTCGGACGCAATCAGGTTCGAATAGCGGCATGGCGATATATGGGATGACGCGATAGTCATTTCGCCGGTATAGAAGCTGTGGCGGGCCGCGGCAGCTCGGCGGCTCGCCACAGCTCTTGAGGAAACCTGCGCAACACGGCAAAACCACCGACGCATTGCACCGATCGACTCGTGGGTCGCCCACGCCTGGGCACCTGGGCCATCAGAGACACCTCAGCCACGCAGCCCCTGACCGAAGTCCCGCGGGGGTCGCTGGTTTCGTACCGATTCGCCTTCCTTCGCCTCAAGCCGACTCGACCGAAAGATTTTTGTCCCGTATCGGCCCCCGAGACGGCCTTTCTAGGTCGAGAGACACGTCGAGAGATAAATATCGGGGCGAACGGTTCAGATCGGCTTTGTTATGCGGTTTTCGGCGCTACTGCGGTCTTTGTGCGGCCCCAAATCAAGGATCGTCCCGACGCCTGGCGCCGGCTTGGCTTGCGGTCCTCGGCCTTGGGACCGCAGATGGCCGCAGCGGGCATCACGCGTTGCCCTGCTGGTGGGCCTGCATCATCGCGATCTCGTGCTGCTCGGCTCGCGTGCTCGCGGCGCACCAATCCTCGTCGGCCCACCCCATGAGGACGAACCGCGCATCGGCAGCCTTGCGAAGCGCGCGGAGCACACACACGGCCTGCGCTCGCACGGACGACGAGGTTGTCGCAAGCGAGGCGGGGCTAGGAACGATGCCGGGCGGCGGTGCCGTGCTCGGCAGGGCCTCCCGCAGGCCGTACCAAGTGACGTGCGAGACGGACGAGAGATAGCTCCACTGCGCCCGGCCGATCCGGGCGTCGCCGTCGTCAACAAGAAGCTCGGATAGACCCGTCGGGACCGATGGCCGGCTCGTGCCGTCGATCACCGGCTTGTTGCTCGACACGTTGGCGGTCCAGCCGAGAGCCGCCGCGCGCGCCTTCCAAAAGTCGCGGCGCTCAGCGGCGTCGTCCTCAAGGCGAAGCCGCACAAGCTCCATTGCGCTGTATAGCTGCTCGCAGAGCCCGCGCTTAACTCGCTCGGTCGCGTCGGCCCTCGGATCGTTCAGCCAGGCCGCGACAACGCACGCGTCGAACACGCTGCGCGCCACGACAAGATGCCCATAGATGGGCGTGGAGTCGGCGTCAAGCAGGACGGCGAAGCTCCGCGCGAAGTCAGCGGCGGCGGTCAGCGTCATACCGCCGAAGGTGTGCGTATCCCTGACCGGCTCCTGCCAGCCATCCGACCGCGCAGCGAACGTCGCTTCGACGGCGATCTCCTCCATTGCCCGTGAGCTGGCGCTTGGCTGGTGCCCGTGCCGCTCGGCGCGCTCACCGACCGCATCCGCCAAGTCACGCACCGCGCCGATCGTCGGCGCGAGCGCCTGTCGGAACACGTCTGAGCCAACGGCTTGCATCCCCAGCATGTTGCTCCCCGAAACGGATGCCGTTGGCGCGGTCACTCTGCGTCGAGGCTTTCTGCCCGGACAAAGATGGTCGATGGTTCGACGCCGAGCGCACGGGCCAGCCGGATTATCTGCCCGTAGTTGAACCTGGGGCGCTCACCGGGCTCGATCTTGCGTATGCCATCGAGGGATATGCCGCGCACGGCGTCAGCGACCTCGCACTCGCTGAGGCCGCTCCGTTCGCGGGCCTCGCGGAAAGCACGTCCGAGGTTCGCCAACTCGTGCTTGTGCGCGCGCTGTGTGTCGTCGTCGTCCATCGTGGGCTCCTTGCTCTGCGGGGGGGCGATCAGAGCAGAGCCCAAGCGCGATCTCAAGAGGCGCACTGCCAGGTTGTCGAGGACAAGTCCGTTCACGACCAACGAAGGTCATTTGCCGCGCCGTTGCGGTACGGCCGAGCGGGCGCCTTAGCGAGCCGCACTGATTCCTACGGCGCCGAAAGGCGACGTTCGTTCGCGTCGTGTGGCGTGCCAGTCTGCGGCGCGAGTTATCTTGGCCAGGCGAGGACGGCGTCGCGGATGGTGAGCGTGACTGGTGTGCCTGGTGCTAGGCGTGTGCTGCCGAGCGCTCGGACCACGAGCAGTCTTCCGCCGTGCTCTGGCGACAGTTGCACGTGAATAAGGCTGTCATGGCCGTGGTAGTCGGCCTTGACGATGCTTGCGGTGGTGGCCCTTTCGTCATCGTCATTGGCGGGAGATAGGTTGATTTGCTCGGGGCGGATCAGCACGTTGACCGGGTAGGGCATAGGCGCAGACCCGTCTTCGCGCCGTGTGGCGGGGAGCTTGCCGAATTGGGTTTGCACATACCCGTCTTCCATGACGCCTTCTAGGAGGTTTGCCTCCCCGACGAAGCGCGCGAGCTCGTCGTCGATCGGCCGTGCGTAGAGATCTTGTGGGGTGGTGTGCTGAACCACCTTGCCGTCGCGTAGTACGGCGACTTGGTCGGCGAGGGAGAGTGCCTCGTCCTGGTCATGCGTCACCAGTAGCGTCGTAGTCGAGGACTCGCGCAGAATGCTGCAGACCTGTTCCCGCACACTCGCGCGCAGGTGGGCGTCAAGTGACGCGAATGGCTCATCCAGCAGCACGATCTCGGGTTTGATCGCGAGTGCGCGCGCCAAGGCGACGCGTTGTTGCTGGCCGCCTGAGAGCTGGTGGGGATAGCGACGCTCCAGGCCGGTGAGCCCGACCATGTCGAGCAGGTTGGCTACTCCCTGCCGTCGCTTCGCCCGCGGGAGCCCGAACGCGATGTTTGCCTGCACCGTGAGATGGGGAAAGAGGCCACCCTCCTGGGGGACGTACCCGATCTTGCGCTGCTCGGGGGGAACGTGGGTGCCCCCTGCGTCGACCGCCCTCGCGCCGATGGTGACAGTCCCCCGGTCGGGTGCTAGAAAGCCAGCGAGCAGCCGCAGCAGCGTGGTCTTGCCACTGCCGGACGGTCCGAGGATCGCCGTGAGCGACCCCGCCGGCACCTTCAGGTCAAGGCCCGCGAGAACAGGGTGCGAGCCGAAGCTCTTGTGCAGGTCGCTGATATGCAGATCAGTCATGTCGCGATCGCTCTCCTGGATGGGAGCCGGTCGAAGAAGCGCCCGAGAACATAGCTGGGTACAGCGGCGATGACGATGATCGCCAGCGCGAACGGTGCGGCTTGCCCGTAGGCGAGGTTCTGCTGGTAGGCCCAGAACTGCGTGGCAAGGGTCTGCACGCCGGTGGGGATCAGGATCAGCGTGGCGGTCAGCTCGGTCACCGCGGAAAGGAACACCAGGCAGAACGCCGCTGCCAGTCCCGGCCCGATCAATGGGAGCGTCACCCTTAGCAGTACCGCGAGGCGGTGCTGGCCGAGTGAGCGGGCTACGTCCTCGAGCGCGGGTGGTGCTTGCATGACGGATGCGCGGACGCAGACCAGGGCGAGCGGGAAGAACAGGATCGCGTAAGCGAAGATCAAAAGCGGCGCACTCTGGTAGAGAAACCCGTTGGCGTAACGCTCGCAGAAGTAGGAGAGCGCAAACGCGATCACAAGGCCGGGCATCGCGAGCACCAGGTAGGTACTGCGCTCCAGCAGCTGATAGACCCGTCCGCGGTGACGGATCGCCAACAGCGCCACGGGCAGCGCCATCACGGTCGCCAGCAGGGCCGCGAGGCCGCTATAGAGCGCGGTGTGCCAAGCCGCGCCCAACAGCGACACCCCGGTGAGATAGCCGCGCCCGGACTCAAGAATCCAGTACACGCTCGCGCCGACCGGCACCCCGAGCGCCAACCCCACGAGCAGCAGGAAACCGGCGAGGACAGGCAACCGTGCGCGGCCCAAGCGGTGGCGTGCTGCGACGCGCTGTGCGAGTGGACCCGAGCGGCTCACGCGACCGCGCCCCCGCGCCAAGCCCTCGCCGGAGAGCACCAGCAGGCTGAGCAGCACGAGCACGAGTGAGAGCGCCGACGCGGTTGGCACGTTGAATGAGACGTTGAACTCGGTGAAGATCTCGGTCGTGAACGTCTGATAGCCGAGGATCTCAAACGCGCCGTACTCGGCGAGGATGACGAGCGCGACGAGCAGGCAGCCGCCGAGGATCGCCGTGCGGGCCTGTCCGAGCGTGATCCGCCAAAACGTGGCCAGGCGTCCGGCGCCGAGGCTGCGCGCGACCTCCTCCTGGCCGGGGTCAGCGTTACGGAAGCTGGCGGCGACCGGCAGGTACACAAGCGGATAGATCGCGAGGGTCATCACGAGCACCGCGCCGCGGAACCCCTGCACCCACGTGCTCAATGACGCCCAGCCGAAGCTGACCACGAAGTCCGGGATCGCGAGCGGCACAACGACCAACACGGCCCACACCCGCCGGCCTGGGAGGTCGGTTCGCTCGATGAACCAGGCTGCCGCTGTGCCGATCACCGCGCACAATACGGTCACCACGACGGTCAGCCTGATCGTGTTCCACAGCAGGCTCGCCGTCAATGACCGGAAGATGAGGTTCACGATTGTCGAGGCTCCTGCGCCGTGAGCCTCGATTAGCAGGAAGCAGAGCGGCAACACCAGCACGACCGCCACAGCCACGCTGAGCGCGAGCAGCCCCCTGGGCCGAGGTGCAGGCCGTGCCGGCACCAGGCCGTCCCGAGGCCCCGCGCGCGGCACTTGAACTTCGGGACTGGCGGGCGCCAGCGTAGGCGTCATCTCAGCAGCACGATCGAGCGTGCCATGCTCGCCCGGCTCACAGCAGTCCGGCCTTGCGTAGCAGTGCGATTGCGGTCGACCCGTCCCCGAGCTGCGGAATCGTGATCGGGTTGGGCTGGAGTTGGCCGAATGGGGTCTCGGGTGCGGCGGTCCTGACACCGTCGTCGATCGGATACTCGAAGCTGATCGAGTGCGCGATGATTTCCTGGCCCTGCTCTGAGACGATGAACGCGAGGAACTTCTGCGCGTCCGCCTTGTGCTTGGAGGACTTCAGGATCCCGGCGCTCGATATGTCCAGCACGTAACCGGGGTCGTGGGGAGCGAAGTAGGTGATCTTCGACGGGACGTTGGAAGCGCCAAGCTCGGCCTTCATCCTGTACCAGTAGTACTGGTTGACGACACCGAACGCGACGGCGCCACGGTTGACCTCATCGGCGATCGTCTCGTTGTCGGGGTAGATGTGGCTCCCCGCGTTTGACTTGATCGCTTCCAACCACTTCAACGCCGCCGCTTCACCATAGGTACGCGCATAGGAGGTCACGATCGGCTGAAAGTCCGTCTCACCGGCCGCGAACGCCAGCTTGCCGCTGTACTTCGGGTCAGCCAGTTCTGCGACATGGGCCGGCAGTTCGCTCACCTTGATGAGGCTCGGGTTGTAGATCAGCACGCTTACCCTTGCTGAGACGCCAAGCCAGTCGCCCTGCGGCGAGTTGTACTTACTCGGAGTATGCGCCAGTGTGGAGGGTTCGACCGCGGCGAGCAGACCCTTGCCCTGCAGATACTCCAGCGCGGGCGAGTTCTCGGTGTAGACGACGTCCGCGGGCGAGTTGGCGCCCTCGGTGACGATCTCGTCCGCGAGGGTGTCCTCGTCGTCGTTGCGGACGTTCACCTTGATCCCGGTCTGCTTTTCGAAGCCTTCGACCAGCGAGTCGGTCGTCTGCTCGTGCTGGCCGTTATACAAAGTGATCGACCCCCGCGACCCGGACGAGGATGAGGAGCTGCCGCAGCCGGCGAGCAGGGCCGCGGTCAGCGCCAGTGCGGCAAGGAGCGAGGCCAACCGTCGTGTTCTTCTCATGAGTGTCTCCTTGTCGGTCATAGTTCGATCCCCGTGCAGAGCGTCTTGATCGTGTTGGTCGCGGCGCTCACCGCACTCTTAGCGGAGCCTGACCCGTTGCTGGAGGAGAACTCCTGGTAGGCGGAGGCGAGCCCCGTGATCGCTCCCGCGAGTTGCCGATTGGTGGTGTGGATCTGGCGCAACGGCAGCACCTGCGCCTGCGCGTATCCGACTGGGTCCGCTTCCGGTTCCGGGCCATCGCTCAACGCAGCTTCGACCTGCTTGCAGGTCTGCTTCTTGACCTGGGCACTGGACAGTGTGGGCTTGGAGGAGGAGCCGCACGCGGCGAGTAGCAGTGCCAGCAGCAGCGCGATCAGCACGGCGCCGGCTCGACGCCACGACGCGGGACTCAACGGATGGTCTGCGCTCGGAGGCGAGATAGAGGACGGGTCGAGTTGCATGTCTTCGCGGTGCTCCTTGTGTCAGGGATGTTCTCGGGTGGTTTAGGCAAACAACTGCTGGCCGATCCATGTGCCGCGACGTGGCGCACCGGGTGGGACAGCGACGATCGCGCTAGCGGTGTGGGTACTGAACTGGTTGAGCGCGTCGTTGATCGCGAGGCTCTTGAAGATGCGGATGAAACCTGTGCGCGGGTCGCGCTGGTAGGCGCAGAACAAAAGCCCGATGTCGTACTCCAGACCCTGGCGCCACGGCGGCCAGCGCTCGGTGAACTGGTCGACCCCGTTGTTGTAGTTGTAGACACGGCGCAGGATCCGCACCCCGCCGTTGTTCTTCGGCGCCGCCAACCTGACATGCGCGTCTTCGGGGATGACTGGTTCGCCTTCGCGGTTCCTGGCGTTCAGGTCGATCGGGTCAAACTCGCCCTTCTCGCCGAGGGGCGCGCCGCTGAGCTTGTGGCGTCCGATGATGTTTTCCTGCTGGACGGCGGTCAGGGCATCCCAGCGCTCGATCGTGGTGCGCACACGGCGAAACACCATGTAGCTGCCGCCACGCATCCAACCAGGCCCCTCGCTACCAACCCAGATGTAGTCCTTCATCTGGCGGGGATCGCGGATACTGGGGTTGGCGGTCCCGTCCTTGAAGCCGAGCAGGTTCCGCGGAGTTCCCTTCGTCATCGACGCCGTCTGAAAGCCCGCCTGCGCCCAGCGCAGCTTCGCAACCCCGTCCGCGTTGCGCGCGAGCTGGCGGACAGCGTGGAACGCCACCTGTGGGTCTTCTGAGCACGCCTGGACGGTGATGTCACCGCCGCTTTCTTCCGCGTTGATCTCATCGCCCTGGAACTTCGGGAGTTCCACCAATGCCGCCGGACGCTTGGACGCAAGGCCGTAGCGGTCCTCGCCTTCCTTGCTGAACAGCGATGGTGAGAACCCGAACGTGATCGTCAACCTTCCCGGTGCCAGGCCGATCGCCTCACCCGTATCGGTGACCACCTTGTGCGGGTTCCCGAGCGGCGCGGCCGTCTCACCCGCGCACAGCCGGGCGCTCACCTCACTCCAGTGGCGCAACAGCTCGACCACCTCCGAGCGACGTGTGGCGAGCAGATCGAAGGAGGCCAGGTAGGTCTGGTCCTGCACAGCGGTGACCACTCCGCCCTGGTGGGCTCCGTAGAACGGCAGCACCCCGTTTGCAGACCCGTCGGGTAGGCCCGCCGCCAGCGCCTGCCCGACGGTGGGGCTAACCCCCGCGAGGCCCGGCACGCTGCCGGCGAGCAGCGCGCCGCCGAGCGCACTGCCGCCAGCCAAGAAGCCGCGTCTGCTCACTACCGGCCCGTGCGTGTCAAGGGTATCCGTCGCCCCCGCGGGGGTCGTGGGCTGGTCCTCTTCGTACCCGTCTTCCCTGCGCGGCGGGATAGGTTTCGATCGTCGTCTCATGATGATGCTCGCTCCTTCAGTGGAGGAGGTCGAGGGTGTTGTTGTCGTCGCGAACGAAGTAGATGCCCTTGCCGCCGGGCTCGCTCGTCACACCGAACAGGTCCCCGCTGCCCGGCGGCGACTGTGCCTCGTCCTTGTCGAGCCACCTGCTCGCGAGCTGCTTACCGCTGGTAGAGATTTCCACGAGCTTGCCGTTTTCGGCGTTCACGACCAGCAAGTCACCGTTCGGGGCGGTCGTCATCCCGAGCGGCTTCTCCAGCATGTGACCCGAGGTGAGGACCGTGGCGGCGCTGTCGCTTTCGGTTCTGGTGGTGGCGTCGGGTATCGACTCGATGCGGTTGTTCACCCGGTCCGCGACGTAGAGCGTGCCGGTCGGCTCGAGCACCAGGCCGGTCGGGCCGATCACGAACGCCCCGGCGCTCGCTTCCTCGGTCAGACCGCTGGCGATCACGGTTTCAGAGGTGACCGTCGGCATCCCCGAGGCTGGGACACTCAAACCGATCCGCAGGACCGTGCCCTTGTTCACCTTGCCCTGACCGGGCGCACCGACGCCGAACATGACGTTGTCCACGAACAGCGTCGCTGTGCCGGCGGCTTCGGTTGTTGTCATGTCCCACGGCCCGTCGATGTTGGGCCCGGCGATCGTGCCCAACACCATGCCTTCGGGGCTCAGCACCACAAGGCAGCCGGCTCCCGCCGTCTTGGTGGTGCCGTCCGTGCTCGGGGCGCTGCCGACGATCACGTCCCCATTGGCAAGGACGGTCATCGCGGTCGTCAGCCCGACACCTCCGGGACACCCGGCAAGGGTCCTGGAGATTTCCGTGAACAGCGACACCTTCCCCTGCGGGGTGACCTGCACGATCGTGGAGCCGGTGCCCTGGTCGTTGCCCTTGTCGTTGAAGTTGTCGACCAGCAGATCGCCCTTGACGATCTTCCCCGCCGATATCGGCGCGACGAGCAGCGCATAGGGGTTCACATCCCCGTTGGCGGGGATCGTGGAGGCGACCGTCTTGATCCCATGCAGCCCTTCGATGAACGCCTTGGGCTTGGCGTGCCCCTTCGCCTTGCGACGATGCGCCTTCGACTTCGAGCCGACAACGTGCGCGCTCGCGTCCCGCCCCACGAGCGCACCGCCTCCCGACGAGTCCGGCGCGGCCAGAGCACTACCGGCGAGCACTGCTAGCGCAAGCGCTACGCCGATCGTCGCCGACAGAAAGCGGAAGCAAGCTTGTTGCGGAGCTGCGGCGCGCTGAACGATCCGACTGAGCTGGGGCATGAAACCGAACCTCCTTTGAGAGCAATTCCGATCTGCTGGCTAGGTGATGCGGCCGGCAACATACCACAACTTAGGCAACCCTAATTAGGGTCGCCTAAGTGCTGCCGTCTTGCGGTTCCCCGCCCCACCAACAAACCGCCGCCAATCCGCGGCACCGCTGACCGAGGCGAAGCGGTTGCACCATCGTTTCAAGGGCGAGCTTCGGCTGCTCGATGATCTCGGCTGGGAGCGCGAGCCCAAGGCCGAGCAGTTCGAGTTGACGATGGCGCCGCGTGAGTTGCGGCCGATCATCGAACGCGTCTATTGGAGCGCCGTCGCGTCGCTCAACAACGAACCGCACCAGTTGGTCGAGGAGGCGCTTGCCAACCTCAACGAAGCCGTCGTGGCGTGCCCGGAGATGCTTGCCAGGCTCGCCGACGAGTTCATGGACGGCCAGCAGGGCACAGGCAGCGTGGAGGCGGCGGCGGCGTGAGCGCGACCGCGACTCGAATCCAGAGCCGGGAGCAGCTTGGCCGGGCGATCCGTGCGAGGCGCCGCGAGCTTCGGCTCACGCAGCAGACGGTGGCGGACCTTACGGGGGTCAATCGGGTCGTGGTCGGGCAGCTTGAGCACGGCAAGAGCACGGTCCAGCTTCGGATCGTGCTCTTGGTCGTGCAGGTGCTCGGCATGGATGTAGAGCTTCGGAGGCGTGGATGAGCGCTGATCGTCGTCGCCGTCGAGCGTTGTCTGAAAACGAGCTGCTGGGCGTCTATGTCGTGCTCGGAGCCGGTGTTGGGCTCGTGTTGGCGGCGACAGCGCCGCACTCGGAGCCTGACCGCTGATGCTCTCGCGCCTTACCGGGTGGAAGTCCCGGTGTCAGAACGGACCGCAAAATGGACCGCAAGGCGCTCTCTGCGGTCCCTCTGCGTCCCAGAGTCCTCCGAGCATCCACGAAATGCCGCGAACACTGCCCCGCGAGCCTCAGCGTTTTCGCGGCTTTTCGCCCGTATTCGCTGATGCTCGTGGGTCACTAACCAATCGGGGCGCCGAGATTTGAACTCGGGACCTCACCGACCCGAATCGGTATCCCTTCGCCTATTTTCTGCGGGAAATGCCTGCAAATGTCGTGTTTTGTTGCTGCGGGTGTGGGTTGCAGGACTCTGGAGTTTGGGGGTGCGTTGGGAGGCTTTGGGCAGTGGCGTCGAGTTACTGCCCAAAGCATGCCGACGCGGTGGTGATGGTCTCGAGATCGTCGCACGATGACTCCATGGGGCGTTGTTGCAGAGGATATCCAGCTGCCGTGCCCGAGCGGCCGAAAGATGATTCGCCTTCAGCGTTCCAGCGGCTGGAAGGCGACCTGGAGCAGGCGCGGGTCGACGTGGTCGAGGTCGACCTCGGAGAGGTGATCGAGAAAGCGGCTGAAGGTCACGGTGCTGACGCGTCGATCGGTGCCCGGAAGCTGGTACTCGGTGAGGTCTGGCTGGGTACAGATGTGCTTGGTGTCGTCAGAGATCAGCCAGGTCGCGTCGGCGAGCAGCGCAGTGTGGACCACGGGGTCGTCGTTGCGGTCGGTGGTATAGGGCGGGATGAGCCTGGGGTCGAAGTCGTCGGTGACATCGACGCAGATGGCTGTGATCTGCCGGCGAACAGCGTCGATGTCGCGCTCGCGCATAGTGGGATCGAGCCTCGGGCCAGCCTCACGGAGCTTGCGTTCGTACTCGGCCAGCAGGGGGCGTGAGGCGACCAGCTGCCAGTCATTCGGGCAGCCGGCCGGCAGTGCGTCCCGCAGCCGCAGATATCTGGCTCTCGCTTGCTCGGCAAGCGCCTCGAGCGGTCGCCCACCGGCCTGACCGCCCGCGCTCGCTACCTCAGCGCGCAGCGCGTTGGCTTCGTGGCGCAGGAGGTCCCGGCGCGCGGCGAGCGCGCCCAGCGCGAGCACGATCAGGAAGCGTCGACGGTAGCCGCGCGGAGAGATCAGCGCGGGCAACAGCACGCTGGTGTCGAGCACGACCGGCCGCATCCCGCGGCACTCTACGCGTACGCGGTGAACCTACTCGTCGCTATCGAGGGCTCGCTGTACGTCGGCGTCGCTGGCAGCGGCATAGCGCTCGTCCAAGGCGCGGATCTCCTCGTCGAGCTGGTAGCTGCCCGAGAGTGACGCGAGCAGGCCGGCGAGCGGGACACGAAAGTCGCCTCCTGGGAGCTTGAGGTAGGGGATCTTCTCGCTCTCTATCCAGTTGAGGATCGTGCGCTTGCTGACGTTCAGCAGCTCCGCCGCTTGCTTGGTGGAGAGCAGCTTGGGTTGTGAGCGGACAGCCGACATTAGATCCTCGAGCACATCATAGCACGATAGGCGTGATTTACCTATTTTTCGGGTTCTGCGTGATTTTCTTGATCTGCCCATTGCGTGTTCGGCGGCACGCGTGGTGCGTCCGCAAGCGCACGTACGTAGCGGCCCGCTGCCTTGACACTCAGGGTGGAGAGCTGCCACCTGATCATGATCTGCGAGTCGGCGCTGCCGGGCATCCACCGGGTGATGGCCTGGTGGGCGCTGGCTGAACCCTGGCAACCCCAATCGCCTAGCAGCACATCATCTGTTTACTAAAGTCTACCCTCGTGCAAGGGTGCCCGTCATGACTGCCAACAGGAACCGTTCTCGCGTCAACGGCTCGGGGTCGATGGCAGACCTGCGTAGAGAGAGAGAGAGAGAGAGAGAGAGAGAGAGAGAGAAGGCGCTCGGGTCGCTCTTGCAGGACGGTGATCTGCTTGACGAGCTGGCCGACCGGCTCGCGGCTCGTATCCTCCACCGGCTGCCGGGAGGGCTCGATGCTGCACCGGAGGCGCCGGAGGGTCTGATCAGCGCGCGGGAGGTCGCGCGCATGACCGGCATGACCCGCCGCTGGGTCTACGATCACGCTGGCGACCTGGAGGCGGTGCCACTGGGCTCGGGCGCAAAGCCGCGACTCGGCTTTCATCCCGACCGGGTTCGCAGGTACCTGGAGAAGAGCGTCGCTCGTCCCGAGCCGCTGCCAGTGCCCTACTACCAGCAGCACCCCCGGCGCAAACCCACCGAGCAGACCGCGGCGGTGAGAGCGCTCCTCGCGGGGATCCCGCCGCCCGATGCCTGAGCGAGCACACCCCCTCCTCGGGTACAGAACGCGCTATCCAGCGTGCTTTCAGCCGCGAACGAACGAGCTCGTGTCCTGTGGTTGATCTCGCCTCTGCGCAGGGGTACCCCGGCGCGCGAAATCGCAAGAGGTGTGTATGGACAGCACCCTGTTCGCTGAGGCTGGTGAGCGGCATCTGCTCGTCAAGGCCGCAGCTTCTGGGCGTGAGGACCCCTTGGGCGCCGTGGAGGTTCCGCTCGCTGAGCTGGCCGGCATCGTGGCCGACCTGGTCGCCGAACGCGTCCTCGAGCGCGTCACGCCGCTGCTCGGCCCCGATAGCGCAGCAGAGGAGCTGGTCGATGCCAAGGAGATCGCGCGCCGGACCGGCTGCTCACGCTGGTGGGTGTACGAGCACGCGCCAGAGCTCGGTGCGATCAAGCTCGGCACCGGTCAAAACCCTCGCCTCGCGTTCTCCCCCACCCGCGTACACGCATACCTCGCGGCCTGCACCGAGCCACGCGACCCGGCGGCCACCCCCCGTCCGTGTGCCCCGCAACGCCGCCGGCACACCAGCCACGCGTCCATAGGCAACGAGCTCCTACCGATACGAGGATCCAGTGTCTGATACGCCCGCCAACGCGCTCGGTGGACGGCGCATCGCGACGACCCTGCAGAGAACTCGGTTTCCCGAACACACGGCGGATGAGCCTTTGACGGAACTCCTATGATGGCGCGTCCTGCGACCGGCCACATCGTCAAACCCACCGAGAAGCAGCCATGCTTCGGACTGCGTTTCAGGGCCTACGGCAAGCGCCGCTACCTCACCCTCGGGCGCCCAGAGGACGGATGGACACTCCGGCGAGCCGAACGCGAGCTCGCCGCGGTCCTGCGCGACGTCGAGCTCGGCGTATGGCAACCACACCAGCCAGCACCACAACCACCGCGAGACCCGCTGTTTCACGAGTTCGTCTCCGAATGGTTCGCCGCCAAGCGGCTAGAAATCAAACCTAACACGGCCCGCAGCTACCGCAACGACCTCACAAACCACCTGCTGCCGTTCTATGCCGAACACACCGTGCGCCAGATCACGATCGCCGAGGTTGACCGCTACCGGCAAACGAAGGTCGCGCAAGCACGACGCATAGCTGCCGCGATCAAAGCCGGCAAACCACCAACCGTCGAGATCGTCGACCGCCTCGGCCGCCGCTACCACCGCCCAGCCAGACCACTATCGAACCGCTCGATCAACATGCACCTAGACCTGCTCGAGCAAATCCTCGAAATCGCCGTCGAGCACGAGCTGATCACCAGCAACCCCGCCAAGGGCAAACGCCGACGTCTGAAAGTCGACAAACCACCCTCGATCTACCTCGACAACGCCGAACACATCCAAGTGCTACTCGAAGCCGCCGGCGAACTCGATCGCGACCCCAACTCGAGGACCAGCGGACGGCGCGCTGCGATCGCGCTGCTGATGCTCGGCGGCCCACGCGTCTCATCCGCTGGCGCCCTCACCGACCGAAACCAAGACCTCGCCAACGGCCGCATCCACATCGAGCACGACAAGACCGACGCCGGCGCACGCGAGATCGACATGCTCCCCCTCCTGCGCGAGATCCTCGCAGAGCACAAGGCCGCCAACAACACCGGACCCGACGACCCCATCTTCACCACCCGCAACGGTCACGCGCGCGACCGACACAACCTCCGCCAGCGCGTCGTCGCGCCAGTAGTCGCCAGAGCCGAACAGCTCCTCGCCGCACGCGGCCGGCAGCCCCTCCCTAAAGGCATCACCCCACACAAGCTCAGGCACACCTACGCCTCCATCCTCTTCGCGATCGGCAAGGACCCCATCTACGTCATGAACCAGCTCGGCCACACCGACCCAGCATTCACAATGCGCGTCTACGCACACATGATGAACCGCACCCCACAAGAGCGCGAAAAACTCAAAGCGCTAGTAGAAGGCCCCAACCTCACACTCAACGACCCGACAACACCCGAGACGCCGTGAAGAGATCACGCCGCGGAGCGAAAGCCAAGCACGGCCATGAGCTAGAGCACTCGACGCTCACGCGTCTCCTCCGTTGCCTAGCTGCCGCTCCAACGCCTGTCGCACCAGTCCGACTGCATAGGGGATCTGGTCGTGTGATTCGAGTGCCAACTCGACATCTCCGTTACCCCAGTGCCCGAGCTGCGACACGTCCTTGCAGAGACCCCTTGGATCCTCGAGTTCGGGGAGGGATATGTTGAGCGAGAGCACGAGCCGCGTCGCCTGCGGCACGATGTCAACAAAGTTGGTCTCTGCCTTGAATGCGATGTACAGCTTCAGAATCTCCTCGGACACACATGGATCGAGCGCGAGCACCTCGGCACGTAGTGCGTTGTAGAGGACGCGCTGAGCATCGCCAAGAAGGTGGCGGTGGTCGTCCAGTGTGTAAGTGACCTTAGCGTCTCGTTCCGGGCGATACTCGTCGAGGGCCTCGGCTGTCAGCACTGGCGCTCGCCAAACATCAAGGGCGGCCCTTGCCAAGCGCACCGCTCGGGCTTCGATCGCTGCCTCGTCCCAACGCTCGACGGCTCCCAGCCCCGCGTTGAGCCTGAGAGGGCTGCCCTTAAACCCGCCCTCCATGTCGCGCTTCTCCGGGAAGGACCTGTCGCTGTACTCCGAGTTGTAGCCCGTGAGCGTGAGGTTGCCAAGCGTGTGCAGCCACTCCTCCTGCACCCTCTGCCATTCGGGCCCGAGGACGTCCCGCCACTCAGCTGAGAGATCTGGATTCTGGGGCAGAATATGCTCGATCGTGTACTCATCGACCGGAACGCGCTCCTTGCGGCCATGATTCTCCATCCGCCTGAGCCAGTAACTGCGACTGCGGAAGTTATAGAGATCACGCGAGCGCAAATTGCGCTGGAACTCCTCATCGTCCGGAAAGCGCCGGTAGGACGGAAGCAGGAGAAAGTATGCTTCGATGCTCTCCAAGTACCGCGCCTTGACCAGCGCCTTGCCAGCCGTAGCGAACGTTTTATTCAAGGAGTTCGTCGGTATCGCACAGACAGCCCGACGAAATACAAATGACTCCACAAGCCGCACCGCGGCCAAGAACTCGGCCGCCGCCAAGTCGCCAGCAGCGTAATCCTCGTAGAGCACGAGCAGGAACGGATAGGCCACATCGACCTTGAGCTCGCGCAAATCATGGAACGCTAGCGCCAGATCGCGATGGCGCTCCCGGCCAAGCGCCATCGCACAGAAGTAGCGGGCGAACTCGCGGACATCCCGCACGAGCGCTTCAACGCCGGCATCCGCAGCTGCCGGCTGTGACGCGTGGCCCTTGAACGCTTCATACACGTCACCGACCTTCGGGATCTCTCCAGTCTTGACCGTGAGATAGTGGCGCATGAAACCGTCAAACTCGGCGCTATAGGCCTCCTGCTCGAATTCGAGCTCCATCGGCCGCCAGAGCTGCTCATACAGCCGCTCTTGAAGCTCGGGCTCAAGGCCCATCAAGATGTAGTTCCGAATCAGATCCGCCTGGCTGAGCTGCCTGCCGGTCGAGTTCATGCTCTCAAAAATCAGCTGCGGATTATCGTGTTCGCGGCTGAGCGCGATATCCACGACCACTAGCTTGGCGAGGCCACGGCAGATGTCAGCAAAGTCGCCATTGCATCCCTGGAGAAGCTCATTGAACAGTTTGTAAGCCTGGGCGATGCGCAGCGAACCCTCGGCCGGCTGCTCATTGCCACCTACGATCGCTAGCAGGGAATCCTTGTCCGTCTGCGAGAGGAGAAGCTTGAACTTCCGCGCTCCGCCCTCCTCCGGATTGACGAGGTAATAGTTGCGGAGCTTGCGCGCAGAGAAACCATCAACCGGTTCGCTCTCGCCTAGTATCTGGGCAAGAGCGGCGATGAGCAGCGTGACTGTCGTGAGTCGTTGCTGACCATCGATGACAAGTAGCGGCGAGAACTGGGTCACCTGTGACAGGCCAGATTCGACATAGACAACGGAGCCGACAAAATGGACGTTGATCGCCTCGCTGCTACCTGCCCGCAGCACGTCGTCCCAGAGCTGGCGGCACTCCTTCTCCGTCCACGAATACGTACGCTGGTAGATCGGGATAACGAACTGCGGGGACTTCTTGATGAAGTCCAGGAACCCAGCCTCGCTCGCCTTCATGTCATACGACCGCGCAGCTGTCGCGGTTCCGATCCGTGTTCAATGGCATCGGCTTCATCGGCGGCCGATTCGCGGGCATCGCGTTGACCGTCCAATAGATCAGTACGGTCCTTGGGCCACATGAGCCGGGTAGCCTAGCCGAGGACGCTGCGGACGCGAGGTTGAGCACCGGCCGGCAGCTCCAAAGTTGACTGGAAAGGTCGCCGAAGTGATCGGTAGGTTCGACACGTGTCGCCCTCCAGCCAAGGGATCTTCGACCTCTTCATCAGCCGACGCACGGTGCTAATCCCGCTGCGCCGCCCAGGCGGCAAGCGCCAGCTGGCTCCGTATGTCTCGGCTGCGCTCGCTGAGAACGACCTGCGACCGGACCTGTTCGTTGAGCCGTACGCCGGTGGGGCGAGCGTCGCGCTCGAGCTTCTGCATTTCGACCTGGTCGATCGCGTCGTGCTCGGCGATCGGGGCCCGCTGACCACGGCGCTCTGGCAGACCGTCGTCGACGACGTCGATTGGCTGTGCGAGCAGGTCGATCGGATCGAGCTGAACTTGGCCACGTGGGAACGAATGAAGCGGGGGCATTTTCGATCGCGTCGGAGCCTCGCGCTGGCGTGCTTTATCTGAGCCGCACCAGCTTCAATGGCTCGCTACATGGGCTTGGCAGTCAAGTAGTACGACGGGAACAGGGTCTGGCATCCCATGGCGTAAGCGCGAGGGTACCCCTTCGTGGCCGACTGAGCTCATCGCGAGCGCGTAGTAGCTGACCACCCGCTCCCCACGACAGAGCGCGTATGTCGCGGCAGTCCGCTCACCGCGGCAACACGAGCCGACTGTCGCAACCATCGATTGAGCGCGTCGACTCCGCAGTCGAAAGTCCTTCAGTCGGTGATCGTCCCCCAGCGTCTTGACTGGGTGGAGCGTGTCAGCGCTCAACGAGGAGGTGTCGGGGCTTTGCGTATGTACGTAGCGGCGCTGCTCGCGCCCAACACCCGTCCGCCTCAACTGCGGGACACATCGAAGGCACCGGGGTTCCGCCTCCGCTCCCCGCTAGCTTGTGCTGCGTGCACGAGCAGCCCCAGATATCAAACCCTCCACCACCCGACCCACCTCAACCTCTCGACCCAGCCGCACCCGCCTCCGCTCAGCCCCTGCGCCGCGCGTGGCTGGGAGGTGTCCGCCGCGAGGACGCGGCCGCGCTGCAGCAGGAGCTGAGCGAGACCCGTGCCCGCCTGGCGACCACGACCCAGGCCCTCAAGGAGAGCGCGGGCTGGGCGGAGCGCCTCCCCGCGGCGCTCTCGGACCTGGCGCGCCTGGCCGCGGCAGGGTCCGCATGGGAGGACCCCGAGACCCATTTCGCGGCGGTGATCAGAGACCTCGCCGGCCATCACCTCCTCGCCAAGGTTGAGATCGCGAGCGTGTACGCCGACTCGCCCACCGACCAGTCCGAGCAGACCGAGTGGCGAGCCCCTGGGGCCCCGTTGCGAACCGATGTGCGCGTGGGCACCCGCCTATGCCGCTGCACTTGGACCGACGCCGCGACCGCTGGCGAGGAGATCACAACCGTGATCGAGAGCCTTTGCCGCGCTGTCCTTTTCTCGCTCGCCGGCCTGGACGTGGCGGGCGAGCGCGACCAGCGTTGGATCGTGACCCAGATGGCCGATGGCCGCGCCTGCACCCGCGCGTTGGCTCTGCGCGAACGCCTCTCCCTACCGACCGCGACCGTGGCGATCTATGCAGATCCGGAGAGCGCCGGAGAGCACCGCGAGGTGTATGGCCAGATCGCGTGGGAGGCGAGCTTTGCCGACGCTGGTGCCGTTATCGAAGAGGTGGCGAACCGCGCTGGAGGTCAGGCGTATCAGACCTACGAACGCACCTTCGCCGTCGTGCTCGACCCCGACCGTGTCGATGACGTCGAGACAGAGCTGCGCGAGCGCCTGGAGGACCGCGAGCTGCGCTTCGTCGTGTGGCGCGACCGGTGAGCACCGCTCCGAGTCAAGGACCCGAGGCTTGACGATCGCCGCCAGCATCACCGCCAGCGCTGCGAACACCGTGGCTGGCGCCGCGGCCCCCTATGACCCGGACCCGCTGTGCGAGGACCTGTCGGCCGGTTGGACCCTCTCCTCGGGCCGCGGTTTGCGCAAGACCCCTGAGAAGCTGCGTCTCATCGGGCGCCGGTTCTACTACATCGCGAAGCTGAGCGGCTATCGCCTCCCCCTTGGCCTGTGCATATGTAACGAGCACCCGTGCGTATGCGCCGAAGCCCACCTCGACGACGAAGACACCCCCGGCGAATTGATCGTGATCAGCGCCCGCGAACGCGAGCAGGGCGACTTCACTGAGCGCGAAGTGCTGTATGGAGAGCGCTACGACGACCAGTTCACAGCCGGTGGCCAGCTGGACCGCGACGTATACACCGTCCTGTGCGACCGCTGGACTAGAGTGCACGCCCGCGCTCAGCGCCCCGCGGGTGAGCGCCTGAAACGCTGGCGCGAGCTGAACGACCTGACGGCGTTCCTCGCCGAGGAGCGGGATACGACGATCGACCTCGCCAACCCTCCCCTCGATGAGGACGAGCTGGCCGAAGGCCGACTCGTCCTCATCGCTCGCTCCCCGGCCCAGGCTGCCCGCGCGGCGGTGGACTTCGTGTACCGCCTTCCCCGCCTGGATGTGCCCCTGCGCGTGGAGGACCAGGAGGAAGACCGCCTCCTCCTGGACTGCGGCGAGCAGGACCCGGTACGCGTCCACGAGCACCTGCGGAACCTGTCCTCCCGCGACCGCCGGCTGAGTCGCGACGAGCGCGACACGAGCGCATTGATCGAACGCGCACGCTGGACCTTGATCGACGCCGAACGCGACGCCCGCCTGGCGGCGCTGATCGAGCGGCCGGCCCTCGCCCTGTGCAACCCCCGCCGGAATACCGAGACTTTCTTCAACCCGAACCTGGACGCCGGCCAACGCCACGCGGTGAACGCGGCGCTGGCGGCAGAGGACATACTGATCGTGCAGGGCCCGCCGGGCACGGGCAAGACGACGTTCATCTGCGAGACGGTCCGCCAGCAATTGGCGCGCGACCCCCAGGCGACAATCATCCTCGCCGCCCAGACGCACCAGGCGATCGACAACGTGATCAAGCGCCTCGCAAAGGCCGACCCGGACCTGCCGATGGCGCGCGTCGGCAGCCCTTACGTGGCCGCCCGCATGGACCCTTTCGTACGCGAGCGCTACTGGATCGAGAGCCCCGAGCGGTGGAAGCCCCGCGTACGCCTCCGCGCCGAGCAGTACCGCCAGATGGCAAAAGCTCGTCTGCGCGCAGGCGACACCGAGGACCCGGAGGCGATCCAGACGATCCTCGAGATCCAGCAGGAGTACTTCGACTCCGAGGGCCTCCAGTCCGGCCCGGACGCCCGCCTGGCCGCCGCCCGTGTGGTCGCGGGCACTTGCCATGCGGTGAGCGCGAACCCGAACGTGCGCGCCCGTCAGTTCACCCTCGCCCTGCTGGAGGAGGCCGGCAAGGCCTCGCCCGCCGAGGCGCTGATGCCGATGCTGCGCAGCCGCCGGAGCATCCTCATCGGCGACAGCCGCCAGCTTCCCCCGCACATGTGGGGCGCGCTCGGCGACGCGCTGCGAGACCCCGAGACGATCAAGACCCGCGACCCGGCCCGCGCCAACGACGCCCGACGCCTGGCCAAGGCCGCCTCAGCACTCGGCGACACCGCCGACGCGCGCGTGAAGGCCGCCGAGGAGACCCTGTTCGACCACTTCGGCGGACGGCTGGAGGAGACAGAGCACGAGACCACCCTCACAACCCAGTATCGGATGGTACCGGCGATCGGCGAACTGGTCAGTGAGGTGTTTTACCGTGGCGCCCTGAAACATGGCCGCCCCGAAACCCGCGACCCCCGCGTGAGCGGGTTCGCCAGAGCCACCCAGGTCCGCCTGCTGGATACTCCCGGCCGCCAGCGCCGCGAGCACCCCGACAGCAAGAGCAATATGCGTGACGAAGAGATCGAGCGGATCGCGCACGAGCTGGCCGGGTTGCAACGCCGTGCCGCACTGACGATCCTCCCCCCGGGGGACCACCCCGACCGCCTCGGCGTGGCCGTGATCACCCCCTACGCCGCTCAGGCAAGACGTTTGCAAGCCCGCCTGGACAGAGCCGCCTACCCAGAACTGAAAATCAGGATCGGGATCGTGGATCGCTTCCAGGGCGACGAGGAGTGCGTGGTGATCGTGAGCTTCGTGAACACGACGTACGCCGGCTTCCTCAAAACCCCGAACCGCATCAACGTCGCCCTCAGCCGCGCCCAGGACCTCCTGATCATCGCGACCGACGTGCGCGCGGCCCGGGCAGGCAAGATCGGCGAACCGCTCAAGCAGGTCGTGGACCTGATCGCCAAGCGCAACCAGGAAGGCGACGACCGCTATGAGATCCAAACCCGACGCGGACGGCGCGCGGCATGAAAGTGGTGTGCGCGATCCCGCTGCAGATACCCGTGCACCGCATCCGCGTGACGGTGCATTGCAGAGAGCTGGGAACAGCCCTTCACCACACCGTGGAGCGTCTGGCCGCGCAAACCGAGGACCCCGAGTTGATCGCCGCGGTGACCGGCCTCACGCTCACACAGATCGCGCGTGTCCAGGGCGAGCTAGCGCGCGAGCTGGCCCCGATCGAACGCGAGTACGTGCTCTGGGTAGATAACGCCCGCGAACGTGCCCTGCCGTACTCCGCCCTGGACGGCGTCGTCACCGTACGCCGCCGCGACGGCGGCATAACCCTCCCTCTGGAACCCCCAACGAAGACCGACCTGGAGCGCATCGGCCTCGATGCGGCCGCCTCCTGGGAGGCGGGCGTGGACGGCCACGTGGAGATCGAGGAGATCCTCGACGTAGCCGCTGACACCCGCGGAGCCGGCGGCGGGCCAGCATCGCACGTGCTGCGCCTCCCCGACACCCAACTGCTGATCCACTTCGACCCGCAGAACCGAGACCAGCCCCGGGTCGCCGTGGCCCAGCACGCCCAGGAGGACCCCGAGCTCACCGACTGGCTGCACGCCCACTATGGCAACCCACCACAGCCCGACACGCTGGACCTGCGGCACATAACCGAAGCCCGCCCGCTTCCCCCATCCTGGCTCGCGACCCTCGCCACCCGCACCAAGACCGAGCGCAAACGCCCGTGGACCTTCACCGGCCCGCACCCCCAGCATGTCCGCGACGCGATCGCAGAAGTCGCCGAGACCGCGAGCGACCGCTTGGACGTGTGCGCCCCCGATCTGACACGTCTACCCGAGTGGCTCCAGAGCACCCTCGTCGAGGCAGCCGCCCGCGGCGTGACCGTGGTCCTACGCCCCACCACTCCTCACCCCCCACCCAGGCGCCTGGAGGCGACCGTCACTCCCCTCCCAACCCAACCGGACGCCCTCTGCGTGATCGCCGACATGAATGCCGCCGCGATCCACACCGACCCCAACGCTTGTTTGGACCGCGGAACCGATCGTGCCCCCCAACCCCAGCACCTCGTGATCACCCACGCCGAGCCCGCTGTGAGCGCCCTGCTGGACCTCCTGACCCTCAAACCCCCGCGCCGTCGCGCCCCCAGCGAAAAGCTCGCCCCCAACACGATCCGCACCCTGCTCGACAAAGCTCTCGCGACCCTCCAAGACGAGCTGCCCGAAGGCGTCACCGCCACGATCGAACCCGAGGACGAGCGCTTCGCCGCGACTACCCTGGACCGCTACCACCTCCCAGGCGCGCACCCGACCGACAGCATCCACGCCGCAGCCGCCGGCACCGCCTGGGAGCGCGCGACGATCGCGACCGCGATTAGCCTCTGCGCCGCGAACTCGGACCGCCTCGCCCTCCTCGCCACACGCTGGAGCCCGCCGGAGGGCGGCATCGACCTCGACCTGATCCTCGCCGACAACACCACCCAAACAGTGTGGGTGATCGACGCCAAGCACCGCCCGCCAGCCGCCGAGCAGGAGGGCAAGATGATCCACCAACTCCGCATCCTCGCCACCTCCTCCCAACTCCTCCCGCCCGACTGGCACACGACCGGCGTGATCGTCCACCCCGCAAAGCACCTGCGAACCTCCCCCCACCAGACCGAGCACCGCAACATCCTGCGCTCAACCCTGCGTGACCTCCCCGCCCTGCTGCTCGCCGACACGCTCCCCGACCGGCGTGTCGGTTGACAGGCCGACCGCGCAAGCCACGGCCACCTCTGCGACACGCGACCCCGAGACAGGAGACGTAGCATGCGTCCATGAGTGACAAGAGTCACTTCTTGGGATGGGTCTATCTCATTGAACCATCTCCTCTCGGCTACGCATCCCATCGGGCTGATAGGTGTCCCTGATGGGCTTTCGGCGATCGCTGACCTGAAGCTCTACGCCGATCCTGCATGTGGTTCCTATGGAGCGCAAATGGCACTCACGGGCCCCGCCCGAGAACCAATTAATGGAGCTTAAGATGCAAGATACGACGAAGGTCGAGACGGTCGAGGTGACGGTGAGCTTCCCCCTCTCCAAGCGCCATGACTACCATCACAAAGCGCACGAACAGGAGACGATCGGCAAGCTCCGCGCCGCCGCGATGGAGCATTTCCACGTCCAGGAGGAACCTGGCAGCGAGTACTACCTCACGAACGACAACAGCGCGCCATGCGCCGAAAACCAAGCAACCATGCTGATTCCCCCACACCCGGAGCGAGCGTTCTGGCGATAACCACCCTTACTGCCCATTCACTGCCCAAACTCTGTCCCGCAAACGAGCCACCCGACGGAACAAAAGGGACTGTCAGTTTCTTTGTGTAAATGGCCTTGTTGGTGGTGGCTGTCCTTAGCTGGTGGTGGCGAGCCTGTCGCCGTAGTGGATGGTCAGGATATTCAGTGCTTGCTTCCAGCTGCTGATCTTTCCGGTCAGGTTCTCGCGGTTGGGGCGGCGGGCTGTCGCGACGAGGTAGAGCACCTTCATCGCGGCTTGCTCGTTAGGGAAATGCCCGCGGTGACGGACCGCCCTGCGGAATCTAGCGTTCAGCGACTCGATCGCGTTGGTGGTGTAGACGATCCGCCTGAGCTCGACGGGGAACTCGAGGAACGGCACGAACTCCTCCCACGCGTTCTCCCAGGAGGCGATCATCGCTGGGTAGAGCGGCCACCACTCCTGCGCGAAGTCCTGGAAGCGTGCTTCAGCAGCCTCAACGGTGGGGGCGGTGTAGATCTCTCTGAGGCTTTTAGCGATCTGCCCCCAGTACTTCTTTGAGGCGTAACGCAAGCTGTTGCGAACGAGATGCACCACGCAGGTCTGGACTGTCGCTTGGGGCCACGTCACGCGAATTGCTTCAGGGAGCCCCTTCAGGCCGTCGCAGCAGACGACCAGCGCGTCCGCGACGCCGCGGTTGCGAAGCTCGGTGAGCATGCTCATCCACTGCTTGGCTCCCTCGCCGCCCGCAGGGCCGAGCCATAGCCCCAGCACGTCGCGTTCGCCGTCGAGGTTCACGCCGATCGCGACATAGACAGGCCGGTTAGCGACCTGGCTATCGCGGACCTTCACCACGATCGCATCGATCAACAGCACCGGGTAAACCCGGTCCAGCGGCCGGCTCTGCCAGGCGACCATGTCGGGCAGGATCTGGTCTGTGATCTTCGAGATCGTCTCCCTGGAGACCTCGGTGTCATAGATCTCAGCCAGATGCGCCTGGATCTCCCCGGTCGTCAATCCCTTGGCGTAGAGGCTGATCACGTTCGCGCCAAGCCCCTCCAGGCGCCGGACGTGCTTTGGGACCGTGACCGGATCAAACGTGCCCTGACGGTCCCTCGGCATCCGCAGCTGCACCGGACCGACATCGGTCCTGACCGTCTTCGGGTAGGCGCCATTGCGGCTGTTCCCCGACCCGCGCCCCACAGACTCGTAGGGCTCATAGCCCAGATGATCGGCCATCTCGACATCCAAGCCGGTCTGCAGCACCTCGCGAACCATTGAGGTCAAAAGCCCATCCTCCCCGGTCAGCGAGACGCCCTCGCTGCGAGCACGATCCACCAGAGCTTCCGCCCACGCCCGCATCCCATCAGCCTCAGTGCTCACCAACGGCAGCACTCTCGCCGCGGTCCCCTCGTTGCTCACGTCAACAGACGCGTCCATCGCTGCATCGCTCATCGGCACGATCCTCCTTCACGGCCCGCCCACTGCGAGCCTTCAGATCACGCCAAATACACAAAGATCCGGACAGACCCTGCGTCGAAGCCTGTCGTGTGGAGCGGGCTGAGGCGGAGGCGATCTTTGACGCTGGTCGGGAGGTCGTTGTCGAGGTGTTGTTGCGGATGGATCGCCGTATCCAGCAGCTCGAGGCGCGCGTCGAGAAGCTCGAGTGTGAGCTGAGGAAGAATTCGCGCAACTCATCGCGTCCGCCGAGTTCCGATCCGCCGTCAGCGCCCGCGCGTAGCAAGGATCAGTCAGAGCGCAAACGCGGTGCTCAGGATGGTCATGAGGGTCACGGGCGGCCGCTTTTGCCGGCGTGGGCTGTCTATAAGGTCATCGAGCACTGGCCGGAGCGCTGCGGTTGCGGACACGTCTTCAGCGAGGATGAGCGGATCGCGGTAGGCGATCCGGCACGCCACCAGGTTGAAGAGCTGCCACCGATCAACGTCAGGGTGAGCGAGCACCGCTGCCAGCGAGTGTGCTGTCCTGAGTGTGGCAGGCGCACGCGCGCAACGCTGCCCGTGAAGGTTGCCCGCAGCTGCTTCGGCCCGCGGCTTGAAGCGGCGGTGGCGGCGATCTCGGTGCGCAACCGCGTCTCGCGCTGCGATGCCGTCGAGCTCTGCGAAGAGCTGTTCGGCGCCAGGATCAGCTCAGGCACGATCGACGCGATCATCGCCCGCACCGCGCAGGCCCTCGCCGAGCCTCATGAAGATCTGCTGACGGTGCTGCGCCGCTCGGGAGCGTTGAACATAGACGAGACCGGGTGGCGCACCGCCGGGGAACGGCGTGCGCTGTGGGGGATGTTCGACACCAAGCACGCCTACTTCGCCGTGCAAGCTGACCGGCACGAGGATCACGCCAAGGAGCTGCTCGCCGACACGCAGGCGATCGTGACCTCCGACCGCTGGTGGGCCTACACACACCTGCCGCTCTCTCGACGTCAGCTGTGCTGGGCGCACCTGAAACGAGACTTCGCCGCGCACGCCGAAGGCCTGGCTGCCGAGAAGGAGTTCGGAGAGCATGGCCTTGCGCTCTGCGAGCGCGTCTTCTGGGCCTGGGAGGTCTTCCAGCACACTGGCGAGCGGCGTCAACTGAAGCGCACGATCCGTTCGCTGCAGCGCCAGTACAAGCCGATCATCCGCTCCTATGCGGCAAAGCGCGCCCGCAACAAGCGCTGCCGTGGCATAGCCCGAAACCTCCTGAAGGCATGGCCCGCGCTATGGACGTTCGCCAGCCACGCCGGTGTGCAGCCGACCAACAACCACGCCGAGCGCGCCCTCAGAAGCGCGGTAATCTACCGCAAGCTCTCGCTCGGAACCCAGTCCGAGACCGGCGAGCGCCGCATCGCGCGGCTCCTATCAGCGCACACCACCTGCCGGCTGCAACACCGCTCCCTGCTCGCCTACCTCACAGACGCCATCACCGCCCACACCCGCGGCGACCCGGTACCGCTGCTCAGCTCAGTGAGCGACTGAACGCTTACAAAAAACCCCGCATTTGCGGGGTTTTTTGATCGGGGCGCCCAGATTCGAACTGGGGACCTCACCGACCCGAACGGTGCGCGCTACCAGGCTGCGCCACGCCCCGATGCCTCTTCAGTATCCCACAGAGCCCACCTCGGCCGGGCCTCGACGCCGCAGGCCAGCCCATCCCAGCGCAACGGATCGCCGACCCGCTATCGTCGCCGGCCGCAACGTCAGTCCTGATATCACCGGAGCACTCCCCATGCCAACCCCTCTCAAGGACATCCTCGCCGAGGCCGACCGCCTCCTGGAGTCCTCTCGCTTCCAGGATTACGGCCCCAACGGGCTGCAGGTCCCCGGCGCCGAACAGGTCGCAACGCTTGTTACAGGCGTGAGCGCTCACGTCGAGCTCTTCGAACGGGCGACCGATGCGGACGCCGACCTGATCCTCGTCCACCATGGCCTGTTCTGGGGCTCTGGGGCAGGCCCGATCGACCTTGCGATGAAGCGCCGCCTGAAGTTGCTCTTCGACGCGGACATCGCGCTTGCCGCCTACCACCTCCCGCTCGACGCGCATCCGCAGATCGGCAACAACGCACTGCTCGCGAAAGCGCTCGGTGCCGCAGACCTGAGACCCTTCGCAGTCCACCGCAACCAGCCGATCGGCTTCCTCGCCACGCTGCCCGGCGCCGGCATCCCGACCCGTGGCGCCGAGGGCCTCTTCGCCCGAGTGGAGGAGATCATGGGCCAGAAGCCGCTGGTCTTCGATGCGGGCCCCGAGACCGTGCGAAGCATCGCGATCGTCACCGGCGCCGGCACGAGCCATCTGCCTGACGCAATTGCCGAGGGCGTGGACGCCTTCATCACCGGCGAGCCCGCCGAGCGCGCGATGGCGGACGCCCAAGAGGCAGGCATCCACTTCATCGCCGCCGGGCACTACGCGACCGAGACCTTCGGCATCAGAGCGCTGGGCGAGCACCTCGCTGAGCACTTCGGTCTGCATCACCTCTTCATCGACGTGAGAAACCCCATTTAGGGTGCTTCGACGGGTCGCAAGCTGACATTTGTCAGCCCCAGGCATTGCATGCGTCCGCCGGCGGCGCTATAGATGATCTACAGCAGCCATGATCTCGACAAGCTGGAGGAGATGCTGATGGCAAACCACCTGACGCCCACAGAGCTGGCACACGCAGCCGGCTTGGAGCGCAAGGAAGTCCTCTCGAAGTGCCTCGAGCTCGGTGTGCCCGTCTTCCAGGGCCGCATCGATAAGAGCCTCTTCCTCGCGAGCATCCGCGAGGAGCCCTCCCTCACGAAACGTCCAGTAGCGCTGAGCAGCTGATCCAGCCGGCGCGCTGACCTGGCAATTCCCTCCCCAACATAGAGCGCAGGTTCCGTTGCCCTCGCGGCGTCCCGGGTTGAGTCGTGTCTGGACGCACCCGCTGGACTGCGCCCCCTCCGGCATGCGATGCTTACGGCAATCCGCGGCAAGGCTCCATGCTGCGGACATGACATCATTGCCAGCAAGCCCGTTCAACTCGCCTGTCGAGGAGGAGAGTATGGAGGCCAGCACCGCGCCCACCAGCGCAACTCAGACGATCGCGGGGTTGATCCCCGGGGCGGCCGCTGCCCACGGCGAGCGAGTCGCGGTCCGTTACAAGCGCGATGGGGAGTGGCATGACGTCAGCTTCGCCCAGCTCGCGAACATCGCGGAGGAGATCGGCCTTGGCCTGATCGACCTCGGCATCGCCCCCGGCGAGCGGGTCTGCATCCTTTCCAACACCCGCCCGGAGTGGTCCTACGCCGACATGGGCGCCACCGAGGCGGGCACGGTGGTGGTGCCGATCTACCAGACCAACTCTCCGCAGGAGTGCGAGTGGGTGATATCCGACTCAGGCGCCTGCGCGATCTTCTGCGAGGACGAGAGCCAGATGGCCAAGATCGAAGAGATCCGCGATCGCGTGCCGAGCCTGCGACACGTGATCGTCTGCGATCCGCCGGCGGAGCAGACGCCGCTGAGCGCGATCACCCTCGATCAGCTGCGCGAGCGCGGCCGCAGCCACGCGCCGGCCGAGCTGGAGGCGCGCCGGGCAGCAGTCAAGCCGCAGGACCCCTTCACGATCATCTACACCTCTGGCACGACCGGCCCGCCGAAGGGCTGCGTGCTCACGCACGGCAACTACCGTGCGATTGTCGACATGATCGAGGAGCGCGGCTTGCTGAACAGCAACGAGGAAGACGTCGTCTACCTCTACCTGCCGCTTGCGCACTCCTTCGCGCTGCTGCTGCAGCTCGTCGTCTTCGACCTCGGCGTGACACTCGCCTACTTCGGCGGGGACACCAAGCAGATCATCGTCGAGCTCTCCGAAGTCAAACCGACATACCTGCCTTCGGTGCCGAGGATCTTCGAGAAGATTTACACCCTGGTCTCCGCGAACGTCGACCCCGAGATGCTCGCCAAGGCCACCTCGGTCGGCATGAAGGTCAGGGAGCTGGAGCTGGAAGGCAAGCCGATCCCGCAGGAGCTGCAGGGACCCTTCGAGGAGGCCGATGAGCAGCTCTTCAAAAACGTGCGGGCGGCCTTTGGCGGGCGGTTGCGCGAGGCGGTCAGCGGCGCGGCGCCGATCGCCAAGGAGATCCTCGAATTCTTCTTCGCCTGCGGCGTGCCGGTGATGGAGGGCTACGGCATGACCGAGACCGCGACCGCAGCAACGGCCTCGCGCCCGGGGGAGCACCGCTTCGGCAGCGTGGGCAAGCCGCTAGCGGGCGTGCAGGTCAAGATCGCAGACGACGGCGAGCTGCTGATCAAGGGGCCAAACATCTTCTCCGGCTACTACGGCCAGCTCGACAGCGGCTTTGGCGCGGTCGTGGACGGATGGCTACACACCGGGGACCTCGGACGCATCGACGAGGACGGCTTCGTCTACATCGTCGGTCGCAAGAAGGACATCATCATCACCGCCGGCGGAAAGAACCTCACGCCGGCGAACATCGAGAACGAGATGAAGCAGTGCCGCTGGGTCTCACAGGCGGTGATGCATGGCGACAGGCGGCCCTATCCAGTGTTGCTGATCACCCTCGATGAGGAAGAGATTGTGCCCTGGGCCAGCTCGGAAGGACTGCCGGGCGAGGTGGCCTCGCTGGCGAATGAGCCGCAGGTGGTCGCGATGATCCAGGCCGAGCTGGACAAGGTCAACGCGCGCTACGCACAGGTCGAGCAGGTCAAGCGCTTTGCGATTCTGCCCGCCGATCTCTCTCAGGAGACAGGGGAGCTGACGCCGACGTTGAAGGTCAAGCGCAACGTCGTGGCGGACAAGTACGCCGAGGTGCTCGAGTCGCTGTACTAGAGACAGAGACGGCCTGCTTGGCCGACCACATCCGCCGCGCTAGCGTGTAAGTAGCTCGCGGCGGCCCACGAAAGAGAGCAGAGCGATGCGAAGCGATCCAAGCGAAACCGGCGGCCTGTTCGTCGGGCGGCGGCCAGGAACCGGGCCGCTGCGCTTCCGCGGGTCGCCGGAGCCCGGCAACGAGCGCAGGCAGCGCGCGGACGGGACCCTCGCCAACGCGATGTGGGTCGGGATGGTGGTCTTGAGCCTGTTTTGCTGGGGCCCGATTCCACTGGGCTGCCTGTGGGTCGGCGCCCACGTCAGCTCCGCCTCGGGCAGCATCAGCCTCGGCATACTGGCGGCTTTCGTGACGTTGGGCATCCTGCTCTTCGGCACGCTGGCGCTGCTGCGCCGGCTCGACTTCGCTTGGATCCTCGTGCGGCGCGCCGCCGGGCACGACCAGCGCTCGGGCGCGCTCAGCCGGATCTTCGCGGTCGCAGTGGTGATCTGCGGATCGGCCTTCATGATCTGGCTGCTGCTGATCCACGGCCCCGGCTCGACCGTCGCGCCCAACAACCAGTACCCGTGATCGCGATGGGCCTGCTCGACTACTACCGCCAGTTCGACGCCCTCACCGAGGAGGAGGTCAACAGCGATCTGCGCCAGCAGGCCGCCGAAAAGCGAGCGCTCGAACTGACACGCGTGGAGACGCTCGACCTCTCGCTCACCACCTGGCCCTACCCCACGCATGCCGACGTGGTGAGCGCGGTGACGTTCGTCGCCCGACGTGGCATGCATCGCTACCCACGCGACTCGGAGCTTGCCAGCGAGCTCGCCCACCACCTCGGCGTTCCCGCCGAGCGAATGGCGATCGGCAATGGCGCTTCCGAGCTGCTGCAGGCCGCGACCTCTGCGTTGATCCGTCCCGGCCAGGCGCTCTTGACCTACTGGCCCTCACACCCGCTCTTCCCGAAGATGGCGCAGCGGGCCCACGGCGTCGCGGTGCCCGTGGGCGAACGCGACCCCGCGGCGCTGCTCGCCGCCGCGGCGCAGCACGACACGCGCGTGATCGCGCTCGCCAGCCCCAATGACCCAACCGGCGAGCTGATCGACGTCGAGCAGCTAAACGCGCTGCTTGCCGGGCTGCCAGAGTCGGTCGCGGTGCTGCTCGACGAGTCGCTGATCGAGTATGCAGACCCGGAGCGACAGGACGACTCGCTGCGACTGCTCGAGCGCCACCCGCGGCTGCTGATCTTCCGCAGTTTCTCCAAGGCCTGGGGTCTCGCCGGGCTGCCCTGCGGGTATGTGATCGGCGGCCCCGGCGCCGAGAGCCTACTCGCCGAGCTGGCACCCGAGCACGGCGTCAGTGAGATCACGCAGACGGCTGCACTGGAGACGCTGCGTGCCTGCTCACGCCAGGTGGAGCGTCGCTGCAGGGTCGCCGCGGAGCAGCGCGCGGCGCTCACGCAGGAGCTGCGGCAACGGGGCCTGGAGGTAAGCGATAGCCAGGCGAACTTCCTCTGGGCCGCCCATCCGCAGATCCCGGGCGGCGAGCTCTCGGCGCGGCTTGCGGAGTCAGGCGTGCTGGTCGCTGCCGGCGCGCCGCTGGGCGAGCCGGGCCATGTCCGGATCACCGTGCGCGACCGGGCAGCCACAGAGCGGCTGCTGAGCGCGCTCGATGCCGCGCTAGTGCAGCCGCTGAGCCGCCAGCGCTGAGGGCGCCGGCAGCGCTCTACCCGTTGAACATGCCCGCCGCGGCGCCGAAGATGCTGCGCCACGAGGAGCCAGAGGTAGCGGTGCCCGCCTCCTCCTGGAAGCGGCCGATCACGCGGCGAACGCGCTCGGGCGAAATCGCGATGCCGTGGCGCTTGAAGATCTCCCTGTAAGTCTCGTACTCGCCTGAGAGGTGACTGGCGACCGACTGAAAGCCGTGCTTTGCGATCTCCACGCGCGAAGTGAAGTTCATGATCGAGGTCTCGAACATCAGGCGATCGTCCGCCTGCGGCTCGATCAGGACGATGTCCACGCCGGGGAAGCGCTCCTGCCACTGCTCGGCCATGCCGTGCAGGCGCCTGTGCGCGAGCAGCTTGAAGGCCTGGTAGCCGACCCTCGGAAAGCCCATGTCCGAGATCCGGCGCGCACGCACGCCCCGCACCGTCCGCACCTGCTCCTCAAAGTTGTTTTGGTAGGGAACGATCGGGTTGATCACGATCACGAGCTTTGCGCCCGCTTCCACCGCGATATCCAGGTTGGTCGTTGAGACGATGCCGCCGTCGACCAACTCGCGATCGCCGACCCGCACGGGCGCATAGACCATCGGCAGCGCGGTCGAGGCGCGCACCGCCATTGAGATCGGCACATCCTCAAAGCCCGGCTGGCCGAAGACCACCCGCTCGCAGGTGTCAAGGTCGGTGGCGGTTATGTAGAGCTCGTGCGGGCAGCTCTTGAAATCGTCTGGCACGTCACGATCGGCGAGCACCTGCCGTAGATAGCGCTCCACCCCTGCCCCGCTGTAGAGGCCGGGCGGCAGCACCTCGGCCAGGCCGATCACGAGATCCATCAGCGAGGTCTGCCCGCGCTGCTGCAGAATCCGGCGCCCGAGTGAGAGCAGATGCACCGGCAGCAACAGCCCGCGGTGGGCGAGCTCGGGGAGGTTCAGACGCAGAAGGTCCTGAATGCTGATCTCGCGGAAGGCCTGATCGCTCTCCTGCGTGACCGCGCGCATCATTTCCTCGGGGGTGACGCCATTTGCGCAGAGCGCAGCGATGAATGACCCGGCGGATGTGCCGACGTAGACGTCGAAGTCGTTGACCGACATGCCGTCAGCGAGCAGGTCAAGGGCGCGCAGCGCGCCAATCTCGTAGACGCCGCCTGTGAAGCCGCCGCCGCCGAGCACGAGCGCGGTCTTGTCCGGCTTGACCTTTGCTGCGGGTTCGAGCTTGACAACCTTGCCCATATAGCTTCATTGTACGTACGGTTGCCGTCGCCTCAGACAAGAGGAGTCTTTGCTCTCCGGCGTGGCGGAGAGCCAGATGCAGACAGGCAGTTGCGCGGGCCGCGTATGCGCGGACCCCTGCTGCTGGCGATCGCCGGCGCCCTGCTGTTGCTGCTGAGCCTGGCGGAGTTCGCGCAGTCGCAGAGCTACCCGCGCCCCCGCGGCCATGGGCGCCTTGTAAAGGCCGCTGTCCCAAAGCGTTTCCCTCAGCCAGAAGCCATACCGGCTCGCCGGCCCACAGCTGACGTCGCGCGCAGAGCGAGCACGTTGCACGCCTCGCCCGCAGGCAGCGGCCCGGCCGCCCTCAGCGCCTCGCTCTCGCATCAGATGAGGATCGCCGGACGCGCCTCAGGCGCCTACGTCTACGACATCACCGCAGGCACGGCGCTTTACGCCAACCGCGCGGGCGAAATGCACCCGCCCGCCTCGGTGGAGAAGCTCTACACCGCCACGACAGCGCTGATGAAGATGGGGCCCTCGGCGCGCCTGACCACGACCGTCTACGGCACCGGCGAGCTGGCAAGCGGCGGGGTGTGGGAAGGCAACCTCTACCTGCGCGGCGGCGGAGATCCGACGTTCGGCTCCGGCTCGTTCATCGCCGGGCACTACGGCGGACAGGGCGCAAGCGTCTCCACCCTGGTCGCCCAGCTCGACCACGACGGCATCCACCGCATCACCGGCCGCGTGCTCGGCGATGAGACCTACTTCGACTTGCTGCGCGGAGAGCCGTCCAGCGGCTACGCATTCGACCCCTGGCTTGAAGGCGATCTCTCCGGCCTTGCTTTCAACCGTGGCGAAACTGGCCCTTTCCACGGACCGCACGCACCGGCTGCCTACGCCGCACAACAGCTGACGCTCGGCCTGCAGCGCTCGCACGTCACCATCGCGCACGGCAGCGGCCCGGCCCCCTCCTCCACGCCCAGCGGCGCGACCACACTGGCCAGCGTGGAATCTCCGCCGCTCGCCACGCTGCTCGGACTGATGCTTCCGCCCTCTGACAACTTCTTCGCCGAGATGCTGATCAAGGATCTCGGCGCCCGCTATGGCGGGGGTGGCACCACCGCCGACGGGGCCGCGGTCGTGCGTGAGGCGATCGGTGAGCTTGGGCTGCATCCGAACGTGGTGGACGGCTCCGGCCTCTCAACCGAAGACCTCACCTCCCCCGAACAGGTCGTCACCCTGCTGCGCGATCTGAATGGCACGAGCGACGGCCAGGTCCTGCGCGGCGACCTCGCGATCGCAGGCCGCAGCGGCACGCTGGAGGAACGGATGCGCCGCACCTACGCCGAAGGCCACTGCCAGGGCAAGACCGGCACGCTCACCGGCGTCTCCAACCTCGCCGGCTACTGCGAAGCGCGCGACGGCCATCTGATCGCATTCGCTCTCTTCGACGACGGCATCCAAATGTATAAGGCACACACGATCCAGGACACGATGACCGAGTCGATCGCGGGCTACTGATCCGACAGCAGCGCCTTCAGGCCCGCCTCGTCGATCACCGGCACATCCATCCGCTGTGCCTTCTCGAGCTTTGAGCCGGGGCTATCGCCGGCCACCAGGTAGTCGGTCTTCTTGGAGACCGAACCCACGACGCGTCCGCCGGCAGCGAGGATCTGCTCGGTTGCGTGCTCCCTGGACCAATCCGGCAGTGTGCCGGTGAGCACGAGGCTCTTGCCGGCGAGCGGCCCCTCACCGGGCGGTGAGCCCTCTTCCTGGAAGCGCAGCCCAAGCTCTCGCAGCTGCCCGATCAGCTGACGCATCTTCTCATTGGCGAGCTGGCTGACGATCAAGGCAGCCATCTTCTCCCCGATCCCGGGCGTCTGGGAGATCTGCTCCTCCTCGGCGCCGAGCAGCACGTCGATGTCCCGGAAGCGCTGCGCGATGTTTCGCCCAGTCACCTCGCCGACCTCCTCGATCCCCAGCGCGAACAAAACCCGTCCGAAAGAGCGCTGCTTGGAGTCCTCTATCGCGGCAAGCAGGTTGTTGGCCGACAGCTCACCGAAGCCCTCCAGCTGCACGAGCTGCTCAGCCGTGAGCCGGTAGAAGTCGGCGGGCGTCGCCACCAGGCCCTGCTGCTGCATCAGCGCGACCTGCTTCTCACCGAGGCCGTCGATGTCCATCGCCCCGCGGGAGACGAAGTGCTTGAGCAGCTGCCAGCGGCGCTCCGGGCACTCGATGTTTGGGCACTTCGTAAAGACGCCCTCCGCGGGCTTGATTGTCGGCGTCCCGCAGAATGGGCAGCGGCTCGGCGGCAGCGGCTTCGGCGGGCGCTTGGAGCGCTCCCCCACGTGCGGGGCGGGCGAGACGACCTGCGGAATCACGTCGCCGGCCCGCAACACGATCACGTCCTCGTCGGGCCGGATGTCCTTGCGCGCGAGGTCCTCCTCATTGTGCAAGGTGGCGAGCTTGATCACCACGCCGCCGACCTGCACTGGCTCGAGCTCCGCATAGGGGTGCAGGTCGCCGAACTTGCCGACGTTCCAGTGCACCGCGCGCAGGTGGGTGACGGCAGTCGTAGGCGGGAACTTCCACGCTACCGCCCACCGCGGCTCGCGACCGATCGCGCCGAGGCGGCGCTGCAGCTCCAGGTCGTCGACCTTCACGACCGCGCCGTCGATCTCGAAGTCGAGCTCGCCGCGGCGGGTCTGCCACTCCTCGCACTGGGCGATCGCCTGCTGCTCGTCCTCCAAGAGCCTGACATCCCGGTTGACGCGGAAGCCGTGCTCGCGCAACCAGTCCAAAGCTTGCGAGTGCCGCTCGAAGGAGAGGCCCTCGGTCACTCCGACCTGGTAGCACCAGATCGAGAGCGGCCGCTGGGCGGCCAAGGCCGGGTCGAGCTGGCGGATCGAGCCGGCGGCGGAGTTGCGTGGGTTCATGAACGTGGAGAGCCCGGCCTGCGCCTGGCGCTCGTTCAGCGCCGCGAAGTCGTGCGTGGACATGTAGATCTCGCCCCGCACCTCCAGCAGCGGCGGTGCGTCCTGCACGTGCAGCGGGATCGCACCGATCGTGCGCAGGTTGTGCGTGACGTCCTCGCCGATCTCGCCGTTGCCGCGCGTGGCGCCGCGCTCCAGCGTGCCGTCGCGGTAGATCAGGCTGATCGCCAGCCCGTCGACCTTCGGCTCGACCACGTAGCGAAACTCCGGCGACTCGATGCCTTCCCGGGCCAGGTGCGCGCGCATGCGCGACACCCAGGCCTGCAGCTCCCCCTCCGAGCGCACGTTGGCCAGCGAGAGCATCGGCTCCAGGTGGCGCACCTTCTCCAGCTTGCTGACCGGCTCGGCCCCCACACGCTGGGTGGGGGAATCGGGAGTGCAGAGCTGCGGGTAACGGCGCTCCAGCTCCCGCAGCTCATCCATCAACTCGTCGTAGAAGTCGTCCCCGATCTCCGGGTCATCGAGCACGTAGTAGCGGTAGGAGTGGCGCCCGATCAGCTCGTGCAGCTCCTGGGTGCGCCGGGCAGCCTGCGCGGGCGGTGCTCCCTGCGAGTCGCTCACGCCGCTGGCTGGCCGGCGGGCGGGCTCAGCAGCGCCTGCAGGTCGAAGCTGCGCAGCGTCTCGATCCCGGGCCGATGGGTGAGGTCAAAGTGGATCGGCGTCACGGCCACGCGTCCGGAGGCGACCGCGGCCAGATCGGTCCCCTCTTCCTTCTCGTACCCGGGGTCATCGCCATAGATCCAGTAACGCGAGCGCGGGGGCGGGCCCTGCTCGGTCTGCTCCAGCTTGAGCTCGTCCCGGTAGATGCGTTTGCCGAGCGTGGCCACCTCCACGCCGGAAGGCCTGCCTGCCGGCACATTGATGTTCAGCAGCGTCTGCGATGGCAGCGGCACGTCCTCCAGGCGCTCAACCAGCCGCGCGGTGAAGCCGGCCGCCGTCTCGAAGGAGAACCCGCCGTCGCCGCTGTAGCCCATACTGCGCCCCAGCGACTGCTGGGAGACCGCAATCGCGGGCAGGCCCACGACGATTCCCTCCAGTGCCGCCGCCACAGTGCCGGAGTAGGTGATGTCGTCGCCGAGGTTGGCGCCGTGGTTGATCCCCGAGACGACTAGGTCGGCCGCAAAGCCCTCGATCAGGCCAAGGCTCGCCAGGCGCACGCAATCCACGGGAGTGCCGTCGGTCGCATAGCCCACGGTGCCGTCGGCGAAGGGCACCTCAGCGACCCACAGCGGCCTGCGGGTCGTGATCGAGCGCGCCATCGCGGAGCGGTTGCCGTCGGGCGCGACCACCGCCAGCCGCACCTCCGGCAGCGCCACGAGCGCGCGGCGCAGCGCCTGCAGCCCCTCGGCCTCGATGCCGTCGTCGTTGGTGAGCAGTACGTTGAGCATGCGTCCCTCAGGATACGGACCGCCCCGGTCTGCGCCGGTTACCGGCTAGTGCAGCGGGTAGCGCACCGAGGCGAGCGCAAGGCCATGCGGGGGCGCCGTAGGTCCGGCGTCGCGGCGCGGAGCGCCCTGGAGCAGACGCACGAAGTCCTCCAGAGCGCGCCGCCCTTCGGCGACCTCTAGCATCGTCCCCACCAGCACCCGGTTCATATGCCGCATGAACGTGTCCGCCTCGATCCAGAGCTCGAGCATCTCGCCGTCGACACGCCAGCTAGCGTCCAGCACATCGCGCGTGAAACGGACGTGATCTGTCTCGGTCGGTGTGAAGGCGGTGAAGTCATGAGTCCCGACGAGCACAGCTGCGCAGGCGACAAGCACCTCGCGATCCAGCTGCCGCGGCCAGAAGAGCGCGGTGCCGCGCATGAATACGCTGCGCGCCTGTCGGTTGAGCACGCGGTAGCAATAGGTGCGGCCGAGCGCATCCCGGCGCGCGTCGAAGTCCTCCAGCGCAGGCACGCATGCGAGCACCGTAACGTCCTCCGGCAGCAACGCATTCCAGCGCGCCGGATCGAGCGCCTCGTGACGGTAGCTGGCCACCTGCCCCCAGGCGTGAACCCCCCTGTCGGTCCGGCCGGCGACTGTCAGCACCAGCGGCTCACCCTCGAGATCAAGCGGCCCCAGCACCTTGTGCAGCGCCTCTTCGAGCACGCCCTGGACGGTCCGCAGCCCCGGCTGGCGCGCCCAGCCGGCGAACTCGGTCCCGTCATACTCGATGGTCAGCCGGCTCACCATCATCGGAGATGACGTTGCCCGCTCAGGGGCCCAGTCTGAGGTGCGAGAGTCAAGTCTGGCAAGGACGCAAGGAGCCGTGGCGTCTTCGTACGCGAGCGACTGAGGACGCCGCCAGACGCCGGCTATCGTTGCCTCAGACCAGCTCTAGGAGCACCATCTCGGTGGAGTCCGAGCGCCGCGGGCCGAGCTTCAGAATGCGCGTGTACCCGCCGGGACGCTCGGTGTAGCGGGGCGCGACCTCGACGAAGAGGCGATGCACCGCGAACTTGTCTTGCGCCAGCGCGGAGAGCGCCTGCCGACGCGCGTGCAGCGTGTCGGTCCTGGCGAGCGTGATCAGCTTCTCGATCTCCGGCTTGACCGCCTTGGCCTTGGCTTCGGTGGTCTGGATCCGCTCGTGCTCGAGAACCTCCTTGCAGAGGTTCATCAGCAGCGCCTTGCGGTGCGCGGAGTCGCGGCTGAGCTTGTTGCGTGTCTTCTGGTGTCTCATCGGTCGGTCAAGGATAGTGGTCGGATAGTGCGCGCGCGAGTCGAGGGCGTCAGTCCTGGCGCAGCGAGAGCCCGCGCGCGTGCAGTGTCTCCACGACCTCGTCGATCGACTTCTTGCCGAAGTTGGGGATCGCGCTGAGCTCCGCCTCGGACTTGGAGATCAGGTCGCCGACGGTCTGTACGCCCGCCCTCTTCAGGCAGTTGTAGGAGCGCACGCCGAGCTCGAGCTCCTCGATCAGGATGTTCCACTCCTCGCCCTGCATGCCATTCGACGTCGGCCCGCCCGCGGCGGGCAGGCCCTGCCCGTCGGAGCCGGCGATCTGACCGCCCGGGGTGGCGCGCAGCTCCTGGATGCGGTCGGCGTCGGTGAAGATCGCAAGCTGGGAGATCAAGAGCTCTGCCGCCTCGCGCAGCGCGGCCTGCGGGTCGATCGAACCGTCGGTCTCGATGTCCAGCGACAGCTTGTCGTAGTCGGTGCGCTGGCCCACGCGCGCCTGTTCGACGGCGTAGGCCACGCGGCGCACAGGCGAGAAGATCGAGTCGATCGGAATCACGCCGATCGGCTGGTCGGGGGACTTGTTCTCCTCCGCCGGGCGGTAGCCGCGGCCGCGGCCGATCGTCATGTAGAGCTCGAGCTTGGTCTTCTTCTCGAGCGTGGCGATGTGCACGTCGGGGTTGAGGATCTCAACGCCAGCCGGCAGGTCGATGTCCTTGGCGGTGATCTCCCCGGGGCCGGTGACCACCAGCGGCGCCTCGACCTCGGTCGCGTCGGAGTGCATCCGGCAGACAATCCCCTTCAGGTTCAGCACGATGTCGGTGACGTCCTCGGTCACTCCCGGAATGGTGGAGAACTCGTGGGCGACACCCTCGATGCGAACGCTCGTCACCGCCGCACCCGCGAGCGAGGAGAGCAGCACCCGGCGCAGGGAGTTCCCGAAGGTGTAGCCGAACCCGCGGTCGAGAGGCTCGATCGTGAAGTTGCCGCGGTTGTCATCGACGGACTCACTTGTGATCCGGGGGATTTGGAAGTCGAGCATCAGGATCCTCTGTGGTTTGTTCTGGCACCGACGCCTGCGGACGCCGGCTGTGGGCGCGCCGGAGCCCAAAGAGCGGGCAGGGCGCGGGGAAAGTTGATTACTTCGAGTACAGCTCGACGATGAGCTGCTCCTGCACCGGCGCGGCAACCTCACGACGCTCCGGCTTGCGCAGCACCTTCGCCGTCAGCGACTCGTGATCGGCCTGCAGCCACGCGGGAATCTGGCCGGTCAGCTCGGTCGCGTCCTTGACGACCTGCGTGGCGGGCGAGCCCGCCTTGATCGCGATCACATCGCCCGGCTTGACCTGGTAGCTGGGGATGTTGACCCTGCGGCCATTCACGGTCCAATGCCCGTGGCGCACGAGCTGGCGCGCCTGGCGCCTGGAGGCACCGAAGCCGAGCCGCACGAGCACGTTGTCCAGGCGGCACTCCAGCAGCGTGAGCAGGTTCTCGCCGGTGATGCCGGGCTGGCTCGATGCCTTCTCGTAGTAGCCGTGGAACTGCTTCTCCAGCACCCCGTAGTAGCGGCGGGCCTTCTGCTTCTCGCGCAGCTGAACCCGGTACTCGCTCTGCTTCTGTCGCCCGCGGCCGTGCTCGCCCGGCGGGTATGAGCGGCGCTCGACGCCGCACTTGTCGGTCAGGCAGCGCTCGCCCTTGAGGAAGAGCTTCTGGCCCTCCCTGCGGCATTGCTTGCACTGTGCGCCTGTGTCTCGTGCCATTAAGCGATTCCTCTGAGATGTATGTGAGCCACGACTTAGACCCTGCGCCGCTTGCGGGGGCGGCAACCATTGTGCGCCTGCGGCGTCACGTCCTTGACGCCTGTGACTTCGAGGCCGGCGGCCTGGAGCGAGCGGATCGCCGTCTCGCGGCCGGAGCCCGGACCCTTGACGAAGACCTCCACCTTCTGCAGTCCCTGCTCCAGACCCTTGCGGGCCGCGGCGTCCGCGGTCACCTGAGCTGCGAACGGGGTCGACTTGCGCGACCCCTTAAAGCCGGCGCCGCCGGCGGACTCCCACGCGATCACGTTGCCGGTGGTGTCCGTCAACGAAACGATCGTGTTGTTGAAGGAGGTCTTGATGTGGGCCTGACCGATGGGAATGTTCTTCTTGGGCTTGCGCCTTCCCCTGGCGCGCTTGGGGGCAGCCATCAGCTGATCACCCCGTAACCGACGTAAGCGTGGATCACTTCTTGCCCGCCTTCTTCTTGCCGGCGACCTGCATGCGCTTAGGGCCCTTGCGGGTGCGCGCGTTGGTCTTGGTCTTCTGGCCTCGCACCGGCAGGCCGCGGCGGTGGCGCAGCCCGCGGTAGCAGTTGATCTCCTGCAGGCGCTTGATGTCCTGGGAGCGCTCGCGGCGCAGGTCGCCCTCGACGGTCAGCTGCCGGTCGATCGCGTCGCGCAGGCGCGTGACCTCGTCCTCGGTCAGGTCCCTGACGTAGGTGTCGGGGCTCAGTCCCAGCTCGGCGAGCAGCTCCTTGGAGGTCGAGCGGCCGATGCCGTAGATGTAGGTGAGGCCGATTTCGGCGCGCTTGTTGAGGGGCAGGTTGACGCCCGCGATACGTGCCATGCGCTAGCCCTGGCGCTGCTTGTGACGCTTGTTCTGGCAGATGACGAGCACCGCTCCGTGGCGGCGGATGATCCTGCACTTCTCGCACATCGGCTTAACCGACGGTCTTACCTTCATGATCCCTTTCGGCTCGTCACTGAGACCCGACTGCTGCCGCCGATCGAGGGTGGCGCCGCCGTGCCCATACTGGCTCGCAGCGCAAGCTCCTCGCGCGCGAGCAGGACAACGGATAGTAGCATCTACGGGCGCACGGCGGCGGGCGCTCCCGCTGTTGCGGGCGCCGGTGAGCCCTGCTCGTCCAGATGCCAGGGAGTCAGTATCCGCGGACCCTCGGATGTGATCGCGACCGTGAACTCGAAGTGCGCGGCCAGCGAGCCGTCCTGCGCGTAGATCGCCCAGCCATCGGAGCCCATCCTCACGTTGGGGCCACCCAGCGTCGTCATCGGCTCGATCGCGAGCACCATGCCCTCGCGCAGCAGCGGCCCGCGGCCCGCACGGCCGTAGTTGGGCACCTGCGGGTCCTCGTGCATCTCACGCCCCACGCCGTGGCCCACGAGCGAGCGCACGACCGAGAGCCCGTCACGCTCGACGACCTGCTGGATCGCCTGTGAGACGTCTCCAACACGGTTGCCCGGCTCGCAGCGCTCCACTCCCGCAAAGAGCGATCGCTTCGTCGCGTCCAGCAGGCGCTGGGCGTCCGCCGAGATCGCCCCGACCGGGAAGGTGCGTGCCGCGTCGGCCACCCAGCCCTCGAGCGTCACCCCGACGTCGATCGAGATCACGTCGCCGCCCCGCAGCTTGTAACGGCCGGGGATGCCGTGGACGACCATCGAGTTGGGTGAGGCGCAGATCGAGCCCGGAAAGCCGCGGTACCCCTTGAAGGTCGGTACGGCACCTTGGGAGCGGATGAAGCGCTCGGCAGCGTCGTCAAGCTGAGCCGTGGTGACTCCCGGCTTGACCATCCCCTCGAGCATCCGATGGGTGGCGACGAGGACGGCGCCAGCGGCGGCCATCTTCTCGATCTCCTGCGGACTCTTTCTGATGATCACTTGCTGAGCTTAGCCATTGGCGTTTGCAGCGCACCGCGCCCGCCGGTACATCGCTCGCCCGCGGCAGAGCCGACGGGGTGCTAGAGCTGGTCCTCCAGCCGCAGCGTCGCCGCCGTGGCGCGCAGGTGGCCGTGGACCTCGTCCGGCGTGCGGGTGCCGTCGAAGCGGCGCAGCAGCCCGGTGCGATCGTAGTAGTCGATCAACGGGGTGGTCTGGCCGTGGTAGACCTCCAGCCGCCGGCGGATCGTCTGCTCGCTGTCGTCGTCGCGCTGCATTAGGCGCGAGCCGTCCTGGTCGCAGATTCCCTCGTGCTTGGGGGGGTCCAGCTCGACGTGGTAGATGTGGCTCGGGTTCTTTACGCACACCCGCCGGCCTGTGAGGCGGCGCACCACCTCATCGTCGGGAACCTCGATCATCAGCACGCCCGTCAGCCGTCGCCCGTGCTCATTCAGCGCCGCGTCGAGCGCGTCGGCTTGGCTCTCGTTGCGCGGGAAGCCGTCCAACAGGAAGCCTTCGCGGGCATCGGCCTCCTGTATGCGCTGGGTGATCATGCCGACGATCACCTCATCAGGCACAAGCTCGCCCTTGTCCATGAAGCCCTTGGCCTCGGTGCCGAGCTTGGTGCCTTCGGTGACCTGCTTTCTCAGCATGTCGCCGGTCGATATGTGGGCAAGCTTGAAGTCGGCCTGCAGCCGCTCGGCCTGCGTGCCCTTCCCCGCACCGGGAGGACCAAGGAGGATCAGGTTCAGCTCGGACACCTCGGGCGCAGACTATCCGCTCCCGCGAGGATGCGTCGCCCGCGGGGACGCATCGCTTTACTTCAGGAAGCCCTCGTAACTTCGCATCATCAGCTGCGCCTCGAGCTGCTTCATCGTTTCGAGCGCGACGCCGATCACGATCAGGATCGAGGTGCCGCCGATCGCGAGGTTGGTGTGGGTCCTTGCGATCAAGATCGTTGGCAGCGCAGCGACGGCAGCGAGGAACAGCGCGCCTGGGAAGGTCAGCCTGGCCAGGATGCGGTCCAGGAATTCAGCCGTAGGTCTGCCTGGCCTCACCCCGGGGATGAAGCCACCGTACTTCTTCAGGTTGTCGGCCTGGTCGACCGGGTTGAAGGTGACCGCGGTGTAGAAGTAGGTGAAGAGGATGATGAAGATCGACTGCCCGACGACGAACTGCCAGCCGTTGGGCGTGAAGAAATCCTGCAGTGTGCGGATTTTCGCAAGCTGGCCTACCGTGGGTGGGATCATCATGATGCTGGCCGCGAAGATCACCGGGATCACGCCGGCCATGTTCACGCGCAGCGGCAGATAGGTCTGGCCGCCTTCGCTCATGCGGCGGCCAATCACGCGCCTTGCGTACTGCACCGGGATGCGGCGCTGGCCTTCCTGCACGAAGACGATGCCGGCCACGACTGCGAGCACGATGAAGGGCATCATCACCTTGAAGACCTGATCGGGCGAGGTCCACCAGGACTGCACGCCGGAGGGCAGGCGCGAGACGATCGAGGAGAAGATCAGCAGCGAGATGCCGTTACCGATCCCTCGCTGGGTGATCAACTCGCCAACCCACATCAAGAGCACCGCGCCGGTCGTCAGGCAGACGACGATCAAAAAGACGTGGGGCACATCGAATTTGCTGACCACCGATTCGCCCGCGGATGCCTGCAGCGAGCGGAACAGGAAGACGAAGCCAATCGACTGCGCGAAGGCCAGCCCCACCGTCAGGTAGCGCGTGTACTGGGTGATCCGCTGCTGCCCGACCTCCCCTTCCTTGGAAAGCTTCTCCAGCGAGGGAATCACCACCTTCATGAGTTCGAAGATGATCGAGGAGGTGATGTAGGGCATGATGCCCAGCGCGAAGAGGGCGATCCGGGAGAGGCCCCCGCCCGAGAAGAGGTTCAGCAGCCCAAGGATGTTGGTCCCGCCGAACTGCTTCTGCAGCGAGTCGACCGCTTTGAGGTTGACTCCCGGCACGGGCAGGTGGGCGCCCAGCCTGTAGATCAGAAGCATCGCCCCTGTGAACAGGATCTTCTTGCGGATGTCCCTGACCTGGAAGGCGCTGAGGATCGTGGAGAGCATGGACCTGGGTGGTGGGCCTTTACAGAGCCGGCCACAGCTTCAGGACAGCCGCCAGGAAGGTCGACCTCCCCGCGGGCGCCGCATCAGCGGACCGGAGGCCGATTCTAGCTCTCGACCAGCACACACGCACCACCCGCATCCTCGATGCCGCTCTTGGCGGCAGCGCTGAACGCGTGCGCGTGGACGGTGAGGGGCTTGCTCAGGCTGCCCTTAGCGAGCACCTTCACCGGAATGTCCTTGCGAGTCGCCAGCCCGGCCGCCTTCATCGCCTCCAGGCTCACCTCTGCTCCGGACTGAAAGCGCTTCTCGAGGTCGGCCAGGTTGACCGGCTGAGTGTGGGTGCGAAACGGCTCGAAGGGCATTGACTTCTTCATGTGCGGGCCGCGAAGCTTGCGCATCCGCATGTGGATCGGCATTTGCCCGCCCTCGAATCGCTCCCTGCTCTTGGCGCCCGAACGCGAGCCGTAGCCCTTCTGGCCACGGCCGGAGGTCTTGCCCGTCCCCGAGCCTTCGCCGCGTCCGATGCGCTTGCGCGCCTTGCGGCTGCCGGGGGCCGGTTTGAGCGTGTGCAGACCGATCCGCTGAGGGGTCGGCTCTGTCTCCGTCTCGGCGGCCGGAGTCATCGATCTTGCTCCTTGACCTCGACCAGATGCCTGACCGCGTGCAGCATGCCGCGCGCCTGCGGGCAGTCCTGCAGCTCGACGGTGTGACCGATGCGGCGCAGGCCGAGCGAGCGCAGCGTGTCGAGCTGGCGCTGGTCGGATCCGTTGCGGGACTTGCGCTGGGTGACGGTCAGGGTCGCCATCAGGCCTCGCCCTCCGCCGCTGTCTCTGACTCAGCGGCCGGCACCTCAGCCTGCTGCTCGCCGCCCTCGGTCACGCTCTCGGCCACGGCGGCGCCGTTGCCGTTGGAGGCTGCGTCGACCGACTCGCCCTCGGCGGCGCCATCGGCCGGCTGCTCGGTCAGGCCGAGCACCTTGTTGATCGAGATGCCGCGCAGCTGGCCCACTTCCTCGGGCGTGCGCAGTTCGCGCAGACCGGAGACGGTCGCCTTGACCAGGTTGATCGGGTTCTGCGTGCCAAGGCTCTTGGAAAGGATGTCGTGGATGCCAGCGAGCTCGAGCACCGCGCGCACGCCGCCGCCGGCGATCACGCCGGTACCGGGTGCGGCCGGCTTCAGGAAGACTTTGCCCGCGCCGAAGACGCCCATGGTCTGATGGGTGATCGTGGAGCCGTGCTTGGGTACCCGGAAGAGGTCTTTCTTGGCCCGTTCGACGCCCTTCTGAATCGCCAGCGGAACCTCGTTGGCCTTGCCGTAACCGACGCCGACGACTTCGCGTTCGTCGCCGACAACGACCAGCGCGGTGAAGGAGAAACGGCGCCCGCCCTTGACCACCTTGGCGACGCGGTTGATCTCCACGACCCGCTCCTGGAGGTCGAGGCCCGTCGGCTTGACTGATCGATCTGCTGCTTGTCCTTGGCGCATGAGCTTGGAGAGGGTAGCGGGGTAGCGGGTTAGAAGCCGATTCCAGCCTCGCGCATCGCCTCTGCGAAGGCGCGCACGTGGCCGTGGTACTGGTAGCCGCCGCGATCGAACACGGCCTGCTCGATGCCGGCTGCGCTTGCGCGCTGGGCCAGCAGGGCGCCGGCGCGCTGTGTGCGCTCCAGCTTGGGAAGGCTCCGCAGCTCCGGCTCATACCAGCTCACGGCCGCGATCGTCTTGCGCTGCACGTCGTCGACGAGCTGGGCGCTGATGCCGTTGTTCGAGCGGAACACCGAGATCCGTGGACGGCTCGCGGTGCCGGAGACCTTCGCGCGCACGCGACGACGCCTTTTCAAACGCTGCTGCGGCTTTGTCATTACGCTCATGACGCTCCTCCGTCTGTGACTCGCGCATCGCATGGACACGTAGAGCAAGCTGGGCAAGGACGCAGCGAGCGTGGCGTACTACTACGTACGCGAGCGAGCGAGGACGCAGATCCAGCGCAGCTATACGTGTTCATGCGCGCTTGCCAACCTTTCGGGCGACATACTCGCCCTCGTAACGGATGCCCTTGCCCTTGTATGGCTCCGGCGGGCGCTGCTTGCGGATGATCGCCGCAGTCTCGCCCACGAGCTGCTTGTCGATCCCCCTGACCACGATCCTGGTCGGCTGGGGGACCTCGAACTCGATTCCGTCGGGGGCCGGGATCGGCACCGGGTGGGAGTAGCCGACAGCCAGCTCCAGGTTCTTGCCCTTCATCTGCGCCCTGTAGCCGACGCCCTGGATCTCCAGCCGCTTCTCATAGCCCTGGGTGACACCCTGCACCATGTTGGCCACCAGCGAGCGCACGAGGCCGTGCAGCGCGCGGTGTTCACCGCGGTCGGTCGGCCGGCTGACGCGTAGCTCCTCGCCCTCCTGAACCACGTCGATATCGCGCGGCACGCGCTCTGAGAGCTCGCCCTTGGGGCCCTTCACGCTAACCGCCTCCGGCTCGATCGTGACTGTCACGCCAGAGGGCACGGGGATCGGCCTTCTTCCAATTCGAGACATCTCAGCTACCAAACCTGTGCGATGACCTCGCCGCCGACTCCGGCAAGCCTGGCGTCGTGGCCGGTCATCACTCCGTGGGAGGTGGACAGGATCGAGGTGCCCATGCCGCCGAGCACCTTCGGGATGCCCTGCGCGTCGACGTAGGTGCGGCGGCCGGGGCGCGAGACGCGCCTAAGGCCCGAGATCGCCGAGCGCCGCTCAGCGGTGTACTTCAGGTTGATCTCGATGACCTGGCCGAAGGTGCCGTCCGAGCGCTGGTGCACCGACCAAGATTCGATGTAGCCCTGCTCGGTGAGGATCCTGGCCAGCTCGGTCTTCAGTTTCGAGGCAGGGATCTCGACCGTCTCGTGGGCGGCGTGGATCGCGTTGCGGATCTGGGTGAGGAAGTCCGCTATCGGGTCGGTCATTGACATGGGTGGTTCTTGCCTTGGCTTCTGGGTCTAAGAGGGTTTGAAGGCGGCCTCACCAGGAGGACTTCGTCATCCCTGGGATCTGGCCGTTGTGGGCGAGCTCGCGCAGGCAGATGCGGCAGATCCCGAACTTGCGGTAGACCGCGCGCGGCCGCCCGCAACGATTGCAGCGAGTATATGCGCGCGTCTTGAACTTGGGTGTGCGCGCCTGCTTGACGCGCAGAGACGTCTTGGCCATCTAGTCGTTGTCCTCCTGGTCGGCTGGCTGCTCGTCGAAGCCGGCGGGACGGTTCTGGCGCGAGAAGGGCATACCCAGCCCCTCCAGCAGCGCGAACGCCTCGGCGTCGGTTTTGGCGCTGGTGGTGATCGTGATGTCCATGCCGCGAACCTGGTCGATCGCGTCGTAGTCGATCTCCGGGAAGATGATCTGCTCACGCACGCCCATCGAGAAGTTGCCGCGTCCGTCGAAGGACTTGGGGTAGAGGCCGCGGAAATCCCTGATCCGCGGAATCGCGATCGAGGTGAGACGGTCGAGGAACTCGTATGCCCGCTCGCCACGCAGCGTCACCGACACGCCGACGGGCATGCCCTCGCGCAGCTTGAAGGCCGCGATCGACTTGCGGGCGCGGCGGACACTCGGATGCTGCCCGGCAATCGTCGCAAGCTGCTCCTGGGCTGCCTTCAGCGCCTTGGAGTCCTGCTTAGCGTCGCCGACGCCCATATTCAGCGTGACCTTCTCGACCTTCGGAGCCTGCATGACCGAGCTGTAGCCGAAGCGGGACATCAGCTTCGGGCGCACCTCGTCCAGGTAACGCGTCTTCAGGCGAGCTGTTGGTGTTTCGGTAGCCATGTCAGTCGAGCTGCGTTCCCGAGAGCTTGGTCACGCGCTGGCGACGGCCGTCCTTGCGCTCCACACCCACGCGCGTGGGCTTGCCCTGCTTGGGGTCGATCAGCATCACATTTGAGACGTGCACGGGGCCCTCGCGCTCGATCACACCGCCGGCGACGCTTTCACCGCGGGTGTCGCCAGACTGCGGGCGCATGTGGCGCTTGACCATGTTCAGGCCCTCAACGTAGACGCGCTGCTTGACAGGGTCGACGCGAAGAATCTTGCCCCGCTTGCCGCGGTCCTTGCCGGAGATGATCTGGACCTCGTCGCCCGAGCGCACGCGCATCGGGCGCCGCGGAGTCTGTGTCGCGCGCGCAGCCATCAGATCACCTCGGGCGCCAGGGACACGATCTTCATGAAGTTGCGGTCGCGCAGTTCGCGCGCAACGGGACCGAACACGCGCGTGCCGCGCGGGTTGTTCTGGTCGTCGATCAACACCGCGGCGTTGTCGTCGAAGGCGATGTAGGTGCCGTCGTCGCGACCGAACGGCTTCTTCGTGCGCACGACCACGGCGGTGACGACGTCGCCCTTTTTGACCGAGCCCTGCGGACTGGCCTGCTTGACAGTCGCGGTGATCACGTCGCCGACGTGCGCGTAGCGACGACGGGAGCCGCCCTTGACCCTGATGCAGAGGATTTCGCGCGCGCCGGTGTTGTCGGCAACGCGGAGCCGTGTCTCGTTTTGGATCATCGTGCGCGCTCCAACACCTCGAGCAGCCGCCAGCGCTTGGTGCGCGACAACGGCCGGCTCTCGACCACCTTCACGACGTCGCCCTCGTGTGCCTCGTTGCTCTCGTCGTGGGCGTGGAGCGTGGTTGAGCTGCGCACGGTCTTCTCGTAGCGACGGTGCTGACGAGCGACGTCGATGCGAACCGTGATCGTCTTGTCGGCCTTGCTGGAGACGACGATGCCCTGGCGCTCCTTCGGGGCGCCACGTCTGGGCTCGTGCACGGGAGCAAGCTCCGCGGCCACACCCTTCGGCGCCTTGGCGGCCTTCTCGCGCTCCTGGCCGCGGCGGGCGCTGCGGGCCTTTGCCTTCTTGCGACGCTCATCCAGGCGCTGTGCATGACGCTCCTGCGGCGAGAGCGGCTTGCCCTGAGCACCGCTGTGGGTCGAGCGCGTGCGGCGCCGACGCTCCTTGGAGCTCAGCTGCTCCTCCGGCTCGGCGGGCGCGGCAGGCTCTGCGTGGGCCTCCGCGGCGGGGGCCTGCTCCTGCGAAGCCTGCTCTATCTCGTCTGTGTCTGCCATGTCGCTCTTGTCTTGGTCGGTGATCTAAGTCTTGGTTTTGCGCCGCTCAGCGATCCGGGACCGAGAAGCCGTTCTCATGTGCAACCGTCAGTGCGCACGCCAACTCGCGCTTGGTGCGAGCCAGGCTCGCGGTGTCCTCCAGCTCTCCGGTCGCGTTTGCGAACCGCAACCCGAAGAGATCCTTGCGCAGCTTGGTGATCTGCTGCTTGAGCTCATCCTGCGCGAGATCGCGCATCTCCTTTGCCTTCACGAGATCTCCTCTAATCCTCGCGGAGTACGAACTTCGCCTTGACGGGCAGCTTGCTGGCAGCCAGCTGAATCGCTTCGCGCGCCAGCGGCTCCGGCACGCCAGCCAGCTCGAACATGACGCGGCCGGGCTTGACCACGGCGACCCAGCCCTCGGGCGAGCCCTTGCCGGAGCCCATGCGCGTCTCGGCCGGCTTCTTGGTGACCGGCTTGTCCGGAAAGACGTTGATCCAGACCTTGCCACCGCGCTTGATCTTGCGAGTCATCGCAATACGAGCAGCCTCGATCTGGCGGTTGGTCAGCCAGCCGCACTCCATCGACTTCAGCCCGTACTCACCGAACTGGACCTTCACCTGGCCGCGCGACATACCGGCCCTGCGGCCGCGATGCTGCTTGCGGTGCTTTACGCGCTTGGGCGAGAGCATCAGCGCGGCCCTCCGCGATCGCCGCCACGACCGCCGCCGCCACCACCACCGCCGCGGCCACCACGACCGCCGCGACCACGGCCACCGCCGCCTGGACCGCCGCTGCCGCCTGGACCGCCGCCACCGTCGCGCCTGCCGCGCCCACGGCCACCGCCGTCACGCCCGTCGCGCTCGTTGGACGGCGTAGCCGGCGCGCTCATGTCGGTCAGATCGGCGCCGGTGTAGCCCTCGGGCATGATCTCGCCCTTGTTCATCCAGCACTTCACGCCGATGCGGCCGAAGGTGGTGCGGGCCTCGTAGAAGCCGTAGTCGATGTCGGCGCGCATGGTGTGCAGCGGCACGCGCCCATCGGCGTAGGTTTCGGTGCGCGCCATCTCGGCGCCGCCGAGGCGACCGGAGACCTGGACCTTGACGCCCTTGGCGCCGGAGCGCATCGCGCTGGTCAGCGCACGCTTCATCGCGCGGCGGAAGGCGACCCTGTTCTGCAGCTGCTCGGCGATCGACTGGGCGACGAGCTTGGCGTCGAGCTCGGGACGCTTGATCTCAAGGATGTTCACCTTGATCTGCTTGCCCGTCATCTTGTGCAGGTCACGCCGCAGCGCGTCCACTTCGGCGCCCGACTTGCCGATCACGATGCCCGGACGAGCCGTGTGGATGTTGACCTCGAGCTCGTTCGCGTTCTTGCGGATCGTGATCTCGGAGAGGCCGGCATGGGCGAGCCGATCCACGATGTGCTTGCGGATCCTGATGTCCTCCGCGAGATAGTCCGCGAAGTGGCGCTCGCTGAACCAGTTCGACTTCCAGTCGTGGATGTAGCCCACGCGGATCGACTCTGGATGAACCTTCTGTCCCATTCTTTGCCTGTATCTCTCTAAATCTCTGGTTTCTCTGATGCTCGCTCAGCGCCGGTCCGGCGCGAGCGTGATCGTGAGGTGACTGGTGCGCTTGCGGATTGGGTTCGCCCTGCCCCTCGCCCGCGGTCTGAAGCGCTTGATGGTGGGTCCTTCGTCGGCGAATGCTTCCCGCACTACGAGGTCTTCGGCGACGAGCTCGTGATTGTTCTCCGCGTTGGCGATCGCCGACTCCAGCACCTTGCTCCAGTCGCGCGCAACCCCGCGGGGATTGAAGGCGAGGATAGCGCGTGCCTCATCGACGGACTTGCCTCGCAGATGATCGCAGACCAGGCGCGCCTTGCGGGCGGAGATGCGGACGTAGCGGGCCTGGGCCCTGACAACCCGCACCGAGGGGCCCGAGCCTGCCGCGGCGGCGGGCTTTGGCGCAGGCTTCGGCGCCTCCGGGGTCGCGGCGGCGGCAGCGGCACGAGAGCGGCGGCGCGGCTTGGCGGCCGTCTGCTCGCTTGCGGACTTCTCCTGCCCCTTGCCCTCGGGCTCCGCGCTCGCCTCCGCGGGCTCCGCGCTGTCTTGCGCGGCAGCCTTCTTGGCGCGCGAGGCACGGGGCTTCTTGGGAGCCTCCTCCCCCGGGCCGGCCTCCGCGACGGCGTCGGCCGTCTCCTCCGAGCTCTCCGGCTGCGCCTTGGCCTTAGCCGTGCTCCGGCGCGCCTTCGGCTTGGCGGACACCTTCTCCGGCACCGCCGCCTCGGCCTCAGGAGCCTGCGCCTGCGGAGCGTCGGCCTCAGCCGCCTGCGGCTCCTCGATCGGCTGCTCAGCCATCAACGAACCTTCCCGGAGCCGGCGTGGCCACGGAAGACGCGGGTCGGCGCAAACTCACCGAGCTTGTGACCGACCATCGACTCGCTGACGAAGACGGGAACGTGCTTGCGGCCGTCGTGGACGGCGAGCGTGTGGCCGACCATCTCGGGGAAGATTGTGGAGGCGCGCGACCAGGTGCGAATCATCTGGCGGCGGTTCTCCTCGTTCATCTTGTTGATCTTCGCCAGCAGGCGCTCTTCCACCCACGGCCCCTTCCTGCTCGAACGGCTCATCGGCTCTTGCCCTTTCCTCGGCGCCGGCCGCGCACGATGTAGCGGTCGGAGGCCTTGTTCTTCTTGCGCGTGCGGTAGCCGAGCGTGGGCTTGCCCCACGGCGTGACCGGGTGGCGTCCGGCGGTGGTGGAGCCCTCGCCGCCGCCGTGCGGGTGATCGACCGGGTTCATCGCGACACCGCGAGTCTGCGGGCGTATGCCCATGTGGCGCTTGCGGCCGGCCTTGCCCACCTTCACGTTCTGGTGCTCGGCGTTGCCGACGGCGCCGACCGTCGCCCTGCACTCCGCGCGCACCAGGCGCATCTCACCGGAGGGCAGGCGCAGCGAGGCCATCTCGCCCTCCTTGGCCATCAGCTGGGCGGAGGCGCCGGCGGAGCGCACCATCTGCGCGCCGCGTCCGGGCTGCAGCTCGACGCCGTGCACGACGGTGCCGACCGGCATCCGCGAGAGCGGCAGGCAGTGCCCCACGGCGATGTCGGCCTCATCGCCCGAGCGCACCGTCATACCGACGTTCAGCCGCTGCGGAGCCAGGATGTAGCGCTTCTCTCCGTCGGCGTAGTGCAGCAGCGCGATGTAGGCGGACCGGTTGGGGTCGTACTCGATCGCGGCAACCTTGGCGGGCAGATCGTCCTTGCGGCGCTTGAAGTCGATCCGGCGGTAGAGGCGCTTGGCGCCGCCGCCACGATGGCGCGAGGTCTTGCGACCGTGCGCATTGCGCCCGCCGCTCTTCTTCAGGCCTTCGGTGAGCGACTTCTCCGGCTCGCTCTTGGTGATCTCGGCGAAGTCGGGGTATGAGACGAAGCGCATCCCGGCGCTGGTCGGCTTTGGCTTGCGAATCGGCATCTGTCAGATCCGGAGATGGTCGTGAGTCGAGCAAGACAAGGACGCAGCGAGCGTGGCGTGCTTGGCACGCGAGCGAGCGAGGACGCAGTATGGCGAAGCGCTCACGGCCATCTCAGCTCTCTACCGACTCGAAGGACTGGAAGATCGGGATGCTCTGGCCCTCTGCCACCTCGACGATCGCCTTCTTCCAGGCGCGCGTGCGTCCGCGCGTAGTGCCGCGGCGCTTTGGCTTGCTCTTGACGCTGATCGTCCTCACCTTCACCACTTTTACGTCGAACATGACCTCAATCGCCTGCGCCACCTGGGTGCGATGAGCGTCCGGGTGCACGCGGAAGGTGTACTTGCCGGCGGAGGAGAGCACATAGGTCTTCTCTGAGACGACTGGGCGAATCACGACCTGGGCGAGATCCATCAGGAGTCCTCCTTCTTGGCGCCGGTGGCACGCGCGCTGAGCGCATCCAGCGCGCCCTGCGAAGCCACGACGCTGCCGGCACGCAGCAGGTCGGCGATGCCGACACTCTCGGGCGTCAGCACCGCGACGCTCGCGAGGTTGCGGAACGACAGCGCCGCCTCACGCTCGCTTGCGTCGAGCACGATCAGCGTCGAGCCGGTCTCCGCCGGAGCCCAATCTGCGAGCAGCTCGCGCGCCTGCCTGGTCTTCGGCTCGGTGAAGGAGGCCGCGTCGAGCAGCGCCAGCGACCCGCGCTGCGCGTGCAGCGAGAGGGCGCTGCGCAGCGCCGCCCGCTGCTCCTTGCGGTTGACCTTGAAGGTGTATGAGCGCGGCTGGGGGCCAAAGGTCACGCCACCACCGGTCCAGATGGGCGAGCGGTTGGAGCCGGCGCGGGCGCGGCCGGTGCCCTTCTGGCGCCAGGGCTTGGCGCCGCCGCCGGAAACTAGCCCGCGCGTCTTGGTCGCAGCCGTGCCGCGCCGGCGCGCGGCCTGCTCAGCGCGCACGCTCTGGTGCACAAGCGGCTCGTGAAAGCTCTGCGCGAAGGCGGCGTCGTCCAGCTTGACCTTCTTGGCGCCGCCAAGAATCGGGGCATCAGCCATCGCTGCGCACCTCCACCACGCCGCCGCGCGGGCCGGGAACAGCACCGCGCACGAGGATCAAGTTCTCGGCCGGGTCGACCGAGACGATCGTAAGGCCGCGCTGGGTGATGCGCACGTTGCCCATCTGGCCTGCGCCGCGAATGCCCTTGAAGACTCGCGCCGGGTAGGCGGAGGCGCCGATCGATCCCGGGGCGCGCACGTTGTGCGAGCCGTGGGACTTCGGGCCCCGTTTGAAGCCGTGCCGCTTGATCGTGCCTTGGAAGCCCTTGCCCTTGGATGTGCCTGAGATCTTGACTTTGGCGCCGGCCTCGAACGCGTCGGCGGTGACAGTCTCCCCGACCTTCAGCTCGGTCGGTTGCCCGTCCACGCGAAACTCCGCGAGGTGCTTCATCGGCGGCGCGTCGGCCTTCTTCAGGTGCCCCAGCTCGGGCTTGCTCAGCCGCCGCTCGCGCGTGAGCCCGAAGGCAAGTTGGACCGCGTCGTAGCCGTCGCGGTCCTGAGTGCGGACAGCGGTGACCGGGCAGGGCCCGGCCTCGAGCACGGTCACGCGGGCGACGCTTCCGTCGTCGAGGAAAATCTGGGTCATCCCCAGCTTCTTGGCAAGGATCGCTGGCATCGCTAGGTGGTGAGACGGATCTCGATGTCGACGCCGGCGGGGAGATGGTCGAGGCGCTGCAGCGAGTCGACCGTCTTGGGGGTCGGCTGATGAATGTCGATCAGCCGCTTATGGGTGCGGATCTCGAAATGCTCGCGCGAGTCCTTGTCCTTGAAGGGCGAGCGGATCACGCAGTAGACGTTCTTCTCGGTCGGCAGCGGCACCGGACCCGAGACGCTTGCACCGGTGCGCGTCGCCGTCTCCACGATCTCCTTCGCGGCCGACTCGATCGCCGAGGTGTCATACGCCTTGAGGCGGATCCTGATCTTGTTCTGTGTTGCTGGCGCCATTGAAGCCTGTCTGTCTTAGTGATGTGGGTGCTGCTCGGGTGGTTTGTCCGGCGGCTCTGCTGAGCTTTCTGCGGTCTGCTCTTTTGGGGGCCGGCCGGAGAGCCGGCGGCACCCTGCCCCGGAGCCGAGAGAAAGGGCGGATCCCTTTTCGGGGAGTCCGCCCCTAGCTGTGCCGGACCGGCGGATGCTTATTCGTCGTATCTGCTTACTGGGCCGGGAATCGACTCCCGGGAAAAAAGAAGGGCGTCCGCGAAAGTCCGCCAGACGCCCCGCTGCTGCTACTCGATGATCTCGGCGACCACGCCTGAACCGACCGTGCGGCCACCCTCGCGGATCGCGAAGCGCAGGCCCTGGTCCATGGCGATCGGCTGGATCAGCTCGATCTCCATCGTGACGTTGTCGCCCGGCATCACCATCTCCACGCCCTCAGGGAGCCTGGCCACGCCAGTCACGTCGGTGGTACGGAAGTAGAACTGAGGCCTGTAACCGGTGAAGAACGGCGTGTGGCGGCCACCCTCCTCCTTCTTCAGGACGTAGACCTCGGACTTGAACTTTGTGTGAGGGGTGATCGACCCCGGCTTGCAGAGCACCTGGCCGCGCTCGATCTCCTCGCGCTTGGTGCCACGCAGCAGGCAGCCGACGTTGTCGCCCGCCTGGCCCTCGTCGAGGATCTTGCGGAACATCTCAACGCCCGTGACGACCGTCGAGGTGGAGTCGTGAACGCCGACGATTTCGATTGTGTCGCCGGTTTTGACGATGCCCTGCTCGATGCGGCCCGTGGCCACCGTGCCGCGGCCGGTGATCGAGAAGACATCCTCGACCGGCATCAGGAAAGGCTTGTCCAGCTCGCGCACCGGCTCAGGGATGTAAGTGTCCAGCGCGTCGGCGAGCTCGACGATCTTTGCCTTGTAGCCCTCGTCGCCTTCGAGCGCCTTCAGCGCAGAGCCGGTGATGAAGGGAATGTCGTCGCCCGGGAAGTCGTATTCGGAGAGCAGCTCGCGGACCTCGACTTCGACCAGCTCCAGGAGTTCCTCATCATCGACCATGTCGGCCTTGTTGAGGAACACGACGATGTAGGGGACGCCGACCTGGCGGGCGAGCAGGATGTGCTCACGGGTCTGGGGCATCGGGCCGTCGGCGGCGGAGACCACCAGAATCGCACCGTCCATCTGCGCGGCGCCGGTGATCATGTTCTTGACGTAGTCGGCGTGCCCGGGACAGTCCACGTGCGCGTAGTGGCGCTTCTCCGTCTGGTACTCGACGTGAGAGGTGGCGATGGTGATGCCGCGCTCCTTCTCCTCCGGAGCGTTATCGATTTCCTCGAAGCTGCGGGCCTCGCCGCCCATCTTCTCCGCAAGCACGGTGGTGATGGCAGCGGTCAGCGTCGTCTTGCCGTGATCGATGTGACCGATCGTTCCGACGTTGACATGGGGCTTGTCGCGCTCGAACTTCTCCTTCGCCACTTTGAATTCGCTCCTGTATCGGCTTGGACGCCCGCCCCCGCGGGGACGAACCGTGAAAATCTATCTGACTTGCAGCTTTCGTGTCCTGTGGTCGCCCGCGCCTAGGCCTAGGCTGGCACAGGTTCTCCCGTGCGTTGCTCCACGATCTTCTCTGCGATGTTCGGCGGGACCTCTTCGTAGCCCTCGAACTGCATCGTGTAGGTCGCGCGCCCCTGGGTGTTGGAGCGCAGGTCGGTCGCGTACCCGAACATCTCGGACAGCGGCACCCGGCCGGTGACCGCCAGCGCGTTGCCGCGGCGCTCCTGGCCTTCCACGCGGCCGCGTCGGCGTGAGAGGTCGCCGATCACGTCGCCGAGGAACTCTTCCGGCACGACGACCTCGACCGCGAAGATCGGCTCCAGCAGCACCGGCTTGGCGCGCTTGGCCGCCTCCGTGAAGGCCAGCGAGCCGGCGATCTTGAAGGCGATCTCCGAGGAGTCCACGTCGTGGTACTTGCCGTCCACCAGCGTGACGCGAATGTCGACCATCGGGTAGCCGGCCTTCACACCATTGACAAGCGCCTCCTCGACGCCCTTCTCCACCGAGGGGATGTACTCGGTCGGGATCGCGCCGCCCTTGATTTTGTTCACGAAGTCGAAGCCCTCGCCCGGCGCCGGCTCGATGTCGATGAACACGACGCCGAACTGGCCCGAGCCGCCGGTCTGTCGCACGAAGCGGCCTTCGACCTTCTGGGCGGTGCCCCTGACGGTCTCCCGGTAGGAGACCTGCGGGCGGCCGACGTTTGCCTCCACGCCGAACTCGCGCTTCATGCGGTCGACAAGCACTTCGAGGTGAAGCTCGCCCATTCCCGAGATCTCAGTCTGGCCGGTCTCTTCGTTGCTTTTCACCTGGAAGGTCGGGTCCTCCTCGGCCAGGCGGCCAAGGGCGACCGACATCTTCTCCTGGTCGGCCTTGGTCTTCGGCTCCACCGCCACCTTGATCACCGGCTCGGGGAACTCGATCCGCTCCAACCGAATCGGCGCGTCCGGCGCGGCCAGCGTGTCGCCGGTGACGACCTGCTTGATGCCCACTGCCGCGGCGATGTCGCCCGCGTAGACCTCGGAGACCTCCTCGCGGTCGTTGGCGTGCATCATCAGGATGCGGCCAATTCGCTCGGTCCGGCCCGAGTTGACGTTCAGCACGCGCGTGCCGCTCTCAAGCTTTCCGGAGTAGACGCGGAAGTAGGTGAGCTTGCCGACGTAGGGGTCAGCCATGATCTTGAAGGCCAGTGCAGCAAAGGGTTCTGAGTCATCGGCCTTGCGTGTGATTTCGCGCTCCTCCTCGGAGCCCCTGACGAGCTCGGTGCCGTGCACCGGCGGCACGTCCAGCGGCGAGGGAAGGTAGTCGATCACGGCATCCAGCAGCGGCTGCACGCCCTTGTTCTTAAAGGAAGAGCCGCACAGCACGGGGGTCATCGCGATCAGCAGCGTCGCCTTGCGGATCGCCTGCTTGAGGCGCTCCGGCGTGATCTCGGCCTCCTCGAGGATCAGCTCGACCAGGCCGTCGTCGTGCTTTGAGACCTCCTCGAGCAGGTGCTCGTGGGCAGCCGCGGCCGCGTCCTCGTAGTCGGCCGGAATGTCGATTTCTTCCTGCTCCTTGCCGAGCTCGTCCTTGTAGACGATCGCCTTCATCGCGACCAGGTCGATCACGCCCAGGAAGTCGGACTCGGCGCCGATCGGCAACTGGATCGGCACGGGGTTGGCAGCCAGGCGATCGATCATCGTCTGCACGCCGCCCTCGAAGTTGGCGCCGATGCGGTCCATCTTGTTGATGTAGGCGATACGCGGAACGTGGTACTTGTCCGCCTGGCGCCAGACCGTCTCGGATTGGGGCTCGACGCCCGCGACCGAGTCAAAGAGGGCGATCGCGCCGTCGAGCACGCGCAGCGAGCGCTCGACCTCGACGGTGAAGTCGACGTGACCGGGCGTGTCGATGATGTTGATCCGGTTGCCCTTCCACTCCGCGGTTGTGGCGGCGGAGGTGATGGTGATGCCGCGCTCCTGCTCCTGTTCCATCCAGTCCATGGTGGCCGCGCCGTCGTGCACCTCGCCGATCTTGTAGGTGCGGCCCGTGTAGTAGAGGATGCGCTCGGTCGTCGTGGTCTTGCCCGCATCGATGTGGGCCATGATCCCGATGTTGCGGGTGTTCTCCAGGGTGAACTTGCGTGGCATCGCTTGGGCTCTTTGAGGTCCTGTGTGGGCGCGGTGGAGTGGTGTGGTGAGGTTCGCTGTGTCCGGCGGTGTTCGCTGGCGCGGGCAAAAAAATTGGGCCCCTTGGGCCCACGCGCGCTGCTGGTCGTTGTGGACCGATCTACGTCGCTATGTGCTCAGGGTCTCCATCTTCTCTTGCGCTCCCCCAGCCGGATCTGCCCATAGGGATGCATCCAGCCGCGGACACGTTGGCGACTATAGCAGAGCCAAAGCGGCAGTCAAAAGCGCTCGCATCAGCCCTGCTGAGCGCCCTGCGGCGCGCATGCCGGAGCCTCGTCGAAGAGGCTCTGCAAGCGCCGCAGGACCTCGGTGGCGGCAAGCAGATCGCGCTTGGAGAGGCCGTCCAAGGCGCGCTCCCAGCGCGCTTCCCAGGCGTCACGCTTGGCCAGCAGCAGCGCCCGTCCCGCCGGGGTGAGACGCGAGACCACCACCCGCTTGTCCGTGGGGGAGCGCACCCGCTCCACGTGGCCCGCCTGCGCCAGGTGATCGAGCATCTCGGTCACTGCGCCGGGGCTCAGGCGCGCCGCCGCCGCAAGCTCGCCGGCCGGCTGCTCACCGTGCCGCAGCAGCTCGCTAAGCAGCTCCAGCTGGGCGTAGCTGAGCTCGGCCTCGCCGAGGTGGGTGTCGCGCCCGCGCAGGCGGATCACCTCGCGCACGGTGGCCCTGAAGGCGTCGGCAAGCTCGTTGGCCTCCACGCTCAGGCGCCCGCCGTCGACCTCTTGGACCCTATCGACGGTGCTCTGGGTCATCACACGCCGACTGCCTCCATCGCGGCGGCCTCCAGCGGCGGCTCCTCGGCACGCGCCGCCTGCGACGGCCGTTCGGCGCGCAGCAGGAACACGCACGGCACCAGCGAGAGCACCGCGATGGCGAATGCCCACCAGTAGGAGGTGTCGAATGCGCTGGCCAGCTGCTGTGAGAGCGTCACGTGCAGGGCAGCGGCATGCTCCGGCGAGGCCGCATGTTTGATCGCATGTTCGGTCGCGACTGCGGCCACGCTCGCGCGCTGCAGCACCACTGCCAGGATCGCGGTGCCGATCGCTCCGCCGACGCGTTGCAGCACGTTCATCTGCGGCGTGGCATCGGAGATCTGGTCGCGACGCAGCGACTGATAGGCGGCGGTCATCGCCGGCATGAAGCAGAGGCCGATGCTGAAGCCGCGCACGAACAGCGTCAGCGAGATCAGCAAGATCGAGGTGTCGGAGCCCACGAAGGCCAGCGGCAGCGTCATCAGCGCAAGCAGCAAGACCCCGGTGATCGCCACGCGCCCGGCGCCGAGCCGTTCGGTCAGGCGGCTGGCGAGCGGCATCGAGATCAGCGCACCCAGCCCCTGGGGTCCGTTGAGCAGGCCGGTGACGATCACGCTCTCGCCACGCACCTGCTGGTAGTAGAGGGGCACGAGGATCATCGCGCCGAACAGCGCCGCACCGAGACCGAAGGTCGTGATCGAGGCAGCGGAGAAGGCGCGACTGCGGTAGAGCTTCAGGTCGAGCAGCGGCCGCGGCACGCGGGGAGCGTGCAGGCCGAAGAGCAGGACCAGGCCCAGACCCGCGATCGCAGGCAGCAGCACACTCGCGGAGCCGATTGTCGCGCCGGAGCCGAGTTCGCTGAGGCCGTAGACGACCCCAACCGATCCGCCCGAGAGCAGTGCCAGCCCAAGCACGTCCAGTCGCCCAGCCTCGCCGGACTCGGTCTTGGGGATCATCCGCCAGCCCAGCGTGAAGGCGACGACGCCGACGGGCACGTTGACGAAGAAGATCCAGGACCAGTGTAGGTTCTGCAGGATGATCCCGCCGATCACCGGGCCGAGGATCGGCGCCAGCATTGCGGGCATCGCGATCACTCCCATCACCTTGCCCATCCGCTGGGGACCGGCGATCTGGGCCATGATCATCTGGCCGACCGGCATGATCATGCCGCCGCCGACGCCCTGCAGCACGCGGAAGAGCACGAGCGCGCCGATTGAGTTGGCGAAGCCGCAGGCGGTCGAGCCGGCGGTGAACAGCACCAGCGAAACGAGGTAGACCTGCTTTGCGCCGAAGCGGCGCGCCGCCCAGCCGGTCACCGGGATCACCGCCGCTAGTGCGAGCAAGTAGCCGGTCACCACCCACTGCACCTGCGAGATCGGGCTGTGAAGATCCTTGGAGAGGGTGTCCAGCGCGACGTTGACGATCGTCGTGTCGAGGATCGACATGACCATCCCGAGGATCACCACGCCGGCGATCACCCATACATGACGCTCGATCCGATCGGTCAGCTCGGGACCGCGTCCCGTGAGCGTGGTGTCTTGGACAGAAGACATTCGGTCCCAAAAGATTAGGTGCCGAAGTGTTTCTGTTCAAGTGTGCATTAATCACACACGGCAGGGACCGCACATGCGCCGGTCTGTACACCAACTACTAAAGAGGAGCTACCAGCGGTAGTGCGCGAAGGCCTTGTTGGCCTGCGCCATGCGGTAAATGTCGTCCTTGCGCTTGTAGGCGCCGCCCTGCTGGGCGATGGCGTCCATCAGCTCGTTGGCGAGCCGCTGAGCCATCGTCTTCTCGCGGCGCTGGCGCGCGAACTGGACCAGCCAGCGCACCGCCAGCGTGCGGGAGCGGCGGGCCGGGACCTCGACGGGCACCTGGTAGGTGGCGCCGCCGACGCGGCGGGAGCGGACCTCCAGGCTCGGAGTCAACGTCTTGATCGCCGTCTCGAGCATCTCCAAGGGCTCCTTGTCGCCGCGCTCGCCGAGGATGGCCAGTGCGTCGTAGACGATCCGCTCGGCGATCGACTTCTCGCCGTCGAGCATCACCTTGTTGATGATCTGCTGGACCAGCTTGGAGTGGTAGACGGGGTCCGGCTCGAGCGGTCGGACCTGGGCGGCTGCACGGCGGGGCATGGCTACTTCTTCTTCACGCCGTACTGCGAGCGGGCCTTCTTGCGGTCACTGACGCCGGCGGCGTCGAGCGTGCCGCGCACGACCTTGTAGCGCACGCCCGGCAGATCCTTGACGCGGCCGCCGCGCACGAGCACGACAGAGTGCTCCTGCAGGTTGTGGCCCTCGCCCGGAATGTAGGCGGTCACCTCGGCCGAGCCGGAGATGCGCACACGCGCGACCTTGCGCAGGGCGGAGTTAGGCTTCTTCGGCGTGGTCGTATAGACGCGAGTGCAGACGCCGCGACGCTGGGGAGCGGCGACCTTCTTCTTGCGTCCCTTCCCGGACTTCAGTCCGGGAGTCGAAAGCTTTTTCTTGGGGGCGACGCGCCCCTTGCGCACGAGCTGGCTGGTAGTCGGCATATCGAGGTCGAGATGGTAGCAGCGCGCGGGGTACGCCGTAGCCGAGGGCTCAGGCGGAGGCCGGCGCCAGACCTGCCGAGCGGACCGGAGCCGGCATCAGCGCGGAGGCGACGATCACCAGCACGAACGCGAGCGCCTCCATCGCGACCCCCGCGGCGCTGCCGGGCATCGGGTCGCCGAAGACGATGATCCCGGAGGCGATGCCAGCGATGTTGGCTGTGGTGCCGGTGACGGCGATCACGGGCACCGCCTCGCCGTCCTGCAGCGCCCGTGCGGAGGCGTAGAAGGCCAGCACAGAGGCTGCGATCGCGACGGCCAGCCAGGGGCTGTCGAGCAGCGCCAGAGCGCCGTGGGCGCCGGCGATCCCGGTCAGCGCCTTGATCGCGGTGTCGGAGACGCCGAAGAGCACCCCGGCCGCGGCGCCCAGCATCACGCCGTGGTGCTCAGCTCGTCCGCCCACGCGGGGGCCCATGATCAGTAGCCCTCCGATGCCGAAGAGACCGGCCTCGAAAGCGATCATGGCGGCGGCGGAGAAGCGGGAGTGGGAGCCGTGCATCGCCGGCAACGTGAGCCCGAGCGTGACGAGCGCCGCCGCGGTCAGGCAAAGGCCGACCCACTGGCGCGCGCCGACCTTGAAGCCGAAGATCCTGTCGGCCATCACCGCGATCAGGACCACGCCGGCCGCCAGGGCAACCTGCACGACCGACATCGGCGCGATCGCAAGCGCTGCCACATGCAGGCCCCAGCTCGCCGCGGCCACGATCATGCCGAGCGTGAACCACTTCGAGGCGAACAGCTGGCGAGCGGAGGCAAGCGGATGGCGTGGGCTCACCTGGGCAACCGAGTTGGCGCCCCTGTACTTGAGGAAGAAGGCGATGTTCGCCACGACCGCACAGGCGAGGGCGAGCAGGATTCCGGGTGCGAGTGCCATTGTCGATCTTTCTTGTGGGCGAGCCCTCGTTGCAGATGCGCGGGGCGCTCAGATGAGCTGCCTTGCGCCCCCCTGTGGCCGCTAGTCTGCGGCCCTGCCTACATCGGCTGCCGGCGCCGATCGCTTGACCGGCGTGCTGCGAAGTGGGCACCTTAGCGGGCGATGCATGTGCGGGAGATAAAGGAACGGAGTGGGTTTCGTGAGGCCGCGCAGGCGCGGACGCGACCGCTGCTGCTGCTCGACATAGACGGCGTGATCTCGCTGTTCGGCTTTCCCCCACACGATCCTCCGGCTGGGCGCTTTCATGCGATCGAAGGCATCCCCCACTTCCTCTCCGCAGCGGCAGGCGCGCAGCTTGCAAAGCTCGCTGGCTGCTTCGAGCTGGCGTGGGCCAGCGGCTGGGAAGACCGCGCCAACGACCATTTGCCGCATCTGCTCGGGCTGCCGGGACCGCTTCCGTTCCTGTGCTTTGCGCGCAGCGGCGGCGCCGGCTCCTCGATGCGCGCGCATTGGAAGCTAGCCGCCGTGGACGCCTACGCTCCCGCACGGGCGCTGGCCTGGATCGACGACGCGTTCGATACCTCCTGTGAGCAGTGGGCTGCAGCGCGGCAGGCGCCGACGTTGCTGATCGCCACCGAGCCCGCAGTGGGGCTCACCGACGCCCAGGCGGATCGGCTGATCGCCTGGGCGTCGTCTGTGAGCTAGGGACCTGCGAAGGCAGGCCCAGGCAGGACCCTCAGTCCTGAGGAGACTCCTCGGGCACCTCGAGCTCGGCGAGTTCCTCGGCGAAGCCGGCGTCGGCTCCGCCTGCGCCCATCTGCTCCAGGGAGGCCAGATCGTCGTCGAAGGCGCGGTTGATGTCGCCACCATTGCCGTCGCCGTCGCCGATGCCCAGTTCGGTTTCGATCTCCTCGCGGTCGAGCAGGCCGACCTCGTCGATCGCGCGGGGCAGCGGTTCGGCCGGTTCGATCTCGATCCGGCGGTAGCGCTTCAGCCCTGTCGCGGCCGGGATCAGCTTGCCGATGATCACGTTCTCCTTGAGGCCGTTGAGACGGTCTGTCTTGCCTTCCAGCGCCGCGTCGGTGAGCACCTTGGTCGTCTCCTGGAAGGAGGCCGCCGAAAGGAAGGAGTCGGTGTTCAGCGACGCCTTCGTGATCCCGAGGATGATGTCCTCGAACTGCGCGGTCTCCCCGCCCTTTGCGACGACCTCATCGTTGATCTTCGCGAACTCGAAGCGATCGACGAACTGTCCGGGCAGGTAGTCGGTGTCGCCCTTCTGGTCGACGCGCACCTTGCGCAGCATCTGACGCACGATCAGCTCGACGTGCTTGTCGTTGATGTCCACGCCTTGAGACTTGTAGACCTCCTGGACCTCCTTGACCAGGTACTGCTCGGTCACGGTGCGCCCGCGGATCGCCAGCAGCTCGTGCGGATAGAGCGAGCCCTCGTTGAGCTGCCTGCCCGCCTCGATCTTCTCGCCGTGGCTGACGTAGAGCCGGGTGCGGCGCGGGAAGGCGTGGCGGTGCTCCTCACCGGCCTCATCGGTGATCACCACCGTCAGAGCCTTGTCGGTCTCCTCGATGGAGACGACGCCGTCCTGCTCTGCGATCTTCGCGAGACCCTTCGGGCGACGCGCCTCGAAGAGCTCCACCACGCGCGGCAGACCGTGCGTGATGTCCGCGCCGGCGACGCCGCCGGTGTGGAAGGTGCGCATCGTCAGCTGCGTGCCCGGCTCGCCGATCGACTGGGCGGCCACGATCCCGACCGCGTCGCCGATCTGAGCCAGCTGGCCGGTCGCAAGGGAGCGGCCGTAGCAGGCCTGGCAGACCCCGCTGACAGCCTCGCACTTGAGCACCGAGCGCACGGGCACGGTCACCTTCACGCCCTTCTCGTGGTCCTCGGCGAAGGCCTTGCCGATCTCCTGCAGCTCGGGACGCCCGATTTCGGCGCCCTGCTCGACCAGCACGCGGCCGCGCTTGGTGGTGATCGGCTGTGCCGCGATCCGTCCGACGAGCACTTCCAGAGCCTCGTCGTCGGGACCGTAGACGGCCATCTCGATGTACTCCTTGGCGCCGCAGTCGACCTCACGGATGATCACGTCCTGGGCCACGTCGACCAGGCGCCGTGTGAGGTAGCCGGAGTCGGCGGTGCGCAGGGCGGTGTCGGCCAGTCCCTTTCGGGCCCCGTGAGTCGAGATGAAGTACTCGAGCACGGAGAGGCCCTCCATGAAGTTGGACTTGATCGGCCGCTCGATGATCTCGCCCTTCGGATTGGCCATCAGGCCGCGCATCCCCGCGAGCTGGCGGATCTGCTTGAAGGAGCCACGAGCACCCGAGTTGGCCATCATGAAGATGGGGTTCAGGGTGTCGAGGTTCTCGATCATCGCCTCCGCAACCTCGTCGGTGGCGGCGTTCCACTTCTCCACCACCGCCTCGTGTCGCTCCTCCTGGGTGATCAGGCCCATGTCGTACTGGTCTGAGATCTCCGCGACCAGCTTGTCGTAGCGGTCGAGGATCTCGCCCTTGCTGGGCGGCACCACGACGTCGTTCTTTGAGATCGTGATCCCCGCCTTGGTGGCGTACTGGAAGCCGAGGTCCTTGAACGCGTCGAGCACGAGCGAGATCGCCGTTGCGCCGTAGCTCTGGACGAGCAAGTCGATCAGCTTCGTGGTGTCGCGCTTCTTCATCGACTGGTTGACGAACACATATGTGCTCGCGTCGAACTCCTGCCCCAGTGCTTCAGAGAGCGCCCGCTCGATGCGGTCGTTGTAGATGATGCGCCCGACCGTGGTGAGCAGATGCCCGCCCTCGCGCCGGAAGGGACGGAACTCGGCGACGTCGTGCAGCTTGACCACACCCGCCTCGTACGAGAGCTCGGCCTCCTGCGCGGTCCGAAAGACGTGCGGGCGCTGCTCGGCGGCCGGCCACTTGCCGCTGCTCAGCAGGTCGCTCTTGCCGGTCAGCTCGTCCACTTCGGGACCGTAGGTGAGGTAGTAGGCGCCGAGGATCATGTCCTGGGTCGGCGTGGCCAGCGGCGCGCCGTGCGCCGGCGAGAGGATGTTGTTGGAGGAGAGCATCAGGATGCGCGCCTCCGCCTGAGCCTCCGCCGAGAGCGGCAGGTGCACGGCCATCTGATCGCCGTCGAAGTCCGCGTTGAACGCATGGCAGACCAGAGGGTGAACCTGGATCGCCTTGCCCTCGACCAGCAGCGGTTCGAAGGCCTGGATGCCGAGACGGTGCAGAGTGGGTGCGCGGTTGAGCAGCACCGGGTGCTCGTGGATGACCTCCTCGAGCACGTCCCACACCTCGCCGATCATCGAGTCGACCATCTTCTTAGCGGCCTTGATGTTCTGCGCGGACTTGCGCTCGACCAGCCGCGCCATGATGAACGGCTTGAAGAGCTCCAGCGCCATGATCTTCGGCAAGCCACACTGGTGCAGTTTCAGGCTCGGGCCGGCGACGATCACCGAGCGCCCGGAGTAGTCCACGCGCTTGCCGAGCAGGTTCTGGCGGAAGCGGCCTTGCTTGCCCTTGAGCATGTCCGAGAGCGACTTCAGCGGCCTGTTGCCGGGGCCGGTGACGGGACGCCCACGGCGACCGTTGTCGAACAGCGCGTCGACGGCCTCCTGCAGCATCCGCTTCTCGTTGTTGACGATGATCTCGGGCGCGCCGAGGTCGAGCAGCCTCTTCAGGCGATTGTTGCGGTTGATCACGCGCCGGTAAAGATCGTTCAGATCGGAGGTCGCAAAGCGACCGCCGTCGAGCTGGACCATCGGGCGCAGCTCCGGCGGGATCACCGGGACGGCGTCGAGCACCATCTGCTCGGGCCGGTTGCCCGACTGGATGAAGGCGGAGACCACCTTCAGCCGCTTGACTGCGCGCGCCTGCTTCTGGCCCTTGGAGGTCTTGACCTGCTCCTCCAGCTCGATCCGTTCGGCATCGAGGTCTACCTGCTGGAGCAGGTCCCTGATCGCCTCGGCGCCCATGCCGCCGCGGAAGTACTCGCCGAAGCCGTAGGGCGAGCCGAAGCGTTCCTTGAGCTCACGGAAGGTCGTCTCGTCGTGCTCGATCTGCTTGCTTTCCATGCTCTTGAAGAGATCCCACACGTGGCGCATCCGCTCGGCCGCGTCCTCGATGTAGGCCTCGGTGTCGGCGATGTCGGCCTCGAAGGTCTTGCGCAGATCCTTCAGCAGCTTCTCGCGCTCTTCGTCTGAGATCTTGGCGAGGTTGAGGTCCAGCGAATCGGCCCAGAGGTGGTCTTCGTCGGTGAAGCCGGTCTGCTTGCCGCTCGTGAGGTACTTGTCGCGGCGCTCCAGCGACTCGCGCAGCTCCAGCACGCGCTCCTCGCGCTCGGCCGCATAGGCGTCGAGCACCTTGTTGACCTCGACCTCGAGCGTCTCCAGATCCTTCGCGCGCGCCTCATCGTCAACCCAGGTCACGATCGAGGCGGCGAAGTACAGAACCTTCTCCAGCTCCTTGGGAGCCATGTCGAGCAGGTAGCCGATCCGGCTGGGCACGCCCTTGAAGAACCAGATGTGGCTCACCGGCGCGGCCAGGTCGACGTGGCCCATGCGCTCGCGCCGGACCTTGCTGCGCGTGACCTCCACGCCGCAGCGCTCGCAGACGATGCCCTTGTAGCGGACGCGCTTGTACTTGCCGCAGTAGCACTCCCAGTCCTTGGTGGGACCGAAGATGCGCTCGCAGAAGAGCCCGTCCTTCTCAGGCTTGAGCGTTCTGTAGTTGATCGTCTCGGGCTTGGTCACCTCACCCGAGCTCCAGCTGCGGATCTGCTTGGAGGACGCGAGGCTGATCTCTATTGCGTCGAAGTTGTTGATGTCAATCACGGGCGTGCCTTCCGGCTGATGGTGTGCGAGGTGGTGGGGGTGGCGGCGTAACGGCAGGGGCGGATCACTCGGCAGCCTCCTCTGCGGGCATCTCGTCTGGCAACAGGTCATCTACTTCGATCGCGGCCTCCTGGAGGATGTCGCCCATCTCCTCGGCGTCGCCCTCCTCCAGCGCGTCCGCGGAGCCGGCGTCGGTGTCATCCTCGCTCTCCATCTCCTCGTCGGCTGCGCCGCCCGCGGGGCCGCGCACGCCGGAGAGGTCGATGCCGAGCTCCTCGGCCGCACGCAGGAGGTCGTCCTCCTCATCGCGCATATCGGTGTTGGCGCCTTCGTCTGAGACGACCTTCACGTCGAGCGCCAGCGACTGCATCTCCTTCAGCAGCACCTTGAAGGACTCGGGGATCGACGGTTCGGCGATGTTCTCGCCCTTGACGATCGCCTCGTAGGCCTTCACGCGCCCGACCGTGTCGTCGGACTTGATGGTCAGCATCTCCTGCAGGGTGTAGGCGGCGCCGTAAGCCTCCAGCGCCCAGACCTCCATCTCGCCGAAGCGCTGGCCGCCGAACTGCGCCTTGCCGCCCAGCGGCTGCTGGGTAACCAGCGAGTAGGGGCCTGTCGAGCGGGCGTGGATCTTGTCGTCGACGAGGTGCAGCAGCTTCAGGATGTACATGTAGCCGACGGTGACCTGCTCCTCGAACGGCTCACCGGAGCGGCCGTTGTAGAGGGTCATCTTGCCGGAGGCCTGCTCGCCCTTGCGACGGGACTTGTCGACGTCCATCTTGATTGCGCCCTTGTGCTCGTCCTGCCAGCGCACGAGTGCTTCATCCACATCGGCCACCGTCGCGCCGTCAAAGACGGGCGTGGCGATGAACACCTTGTTGGAGGACATGTTCCCGTTGCTCTTGCCGAACCCGGAGCCGTTGGCCCCGTCGTGAGCCAGCTTGTACGCTTCGGAGCCGTCGTCGTACCACCCCTGGGCGGCGGCCCACCCAAGATGGGTCTCCAGGATCTGGCCGACGTTCATGCGCGAAGGCACGCCGAGCGGGTTGAGGATCACGTCCACGGGCGTGCCGTCCTCCAGGAACGGCATGTCCTGCTCGTCGACGATCTTTGAGATCACACCCTTGTTGCCGTGGCGGCCCGCGAGCTTGTCGCCCTCAGAGATCTTGCGCTTCTTGGCCACGAACACGCGCACCAGGTCGTTGACTCCGGGCGGCAGGTCGTCGCCGTCCTCGCGGCGGAAGGTCTTGACGTCGATCACGACGCCGCCCTCGCCGTGGGGCACCTTCAGCGAGGTGTCGCGAACCTCGCGCGCCTTCTCCTTGAAGATCGCGCGGATCAGCTTCTCCTCGGCGGTCAGCTCGGTCTCGCCCTTTGGCGTGACCTTGCCGACCAGCAGGTCGCCGGAGGCCACCTCGGCGCCGACGCGCACGATGCCGCGGTCGTCGAGGTTGCGCAGCGACTCCTCGGAGCGGTTGGGGATGTCGCGGGTGATCTCCTCGTCGCCGAGCTTGGTCGTGCGGGCGTCGACCTCGTATTCCTCGATGTGGATCGAGGTCAGCTCGTCGTCCTTGACCAGGCGCTTGCTGAGGATGATCGCGTCCTCGAAGTTGTAGCCCTCCCAGGACATGAAGGCGACGAGCAGGTTCTTGCCCAGCGCCATCTCGCCCTTCTCGGTCGAGGAGCCGTCGGCCAGCACGTTGCCGGCCTTCACCTTCTCCTCGCTGAGAACGCGCGGCTTCTGGTGGATCAGCGTGCCCTGGTTACTGCGCATGAACTTCTGCAACTCGTACTCGTCGGTGGAGCCGTCGGCGGTCTGGATCTCGATCTTGTTGGCATCGACGTGGGTGACCGTGCCTGTGTTGCGCGCAAGCAGCACGTCGCCGGTGTCGAGCGCCGCGCGGCGCTCCATGCCGGTGCCGACCAGCGGCGCCTCGGTCTTCAGCAGCGGCACCGCCTGGCGCTGCATGTTCGACCCCATCAGCGCGCGGTTGGCGTCGTCGTGCTCAAGGAACGGGATCATCGCCGTGGCCACCGACCAGATCTGGCCGGGCGAGACGTCCATCAGGTCCACGTCCTTGGGGCCGACGGTCACGTACTGACCCGCCTGCGTGCGGCAGAGGATCTCCTGGCCGAGCAGCTTGCCGGACTTCTCGTCCAGCGGCGTGTTGGCCTGGGCGATCAGCAGCTCCTCCTCCTGGGTGGCGTCGTAGTGGACGATCTCCTCGGTCGCTACGCCGTCCTTGATCACGCGGTAGGGCGTGGTCACGAAGCCGTGCTCGGAGACCTGCGCGTAAGAGGAGAGCGAGCCCATCAGGCCGATGTTCGGACCCTCGGGGGTCTCGATCGGGCACATGCGGCCGTAGTGGGTGGGGTGCACGTCGCGCACCTCGATCGGCGCGCGCTCGCGCGTCAGCCCGCCTGCGCCGAGCGCGGAGAGGCGGCGGCGGTGAGTCAGACCCGAGAGCGAGTTGGTCTGGTCCATGAACTGGGAGAGCTGGCTTGAGCCGAAGAACTCCTTCAGCGCCGCGACGACCGGGCGGATGTTGATGATGGTCTGCGGCGTGATCGTGTCGGCGTCCTCGGTGGTCAGGCGCTCGCGCACGACGCGCTCCATGCGGTAGAGCCCGATCCGGAAGGCCTCTTGGATAAGCTCGCCCACGGTGCGCAGACGGCGGTTGCCGAAGTGCTCGTACTCGTCGAGATGCTCGGCAACAGGCTCGCGCGGCATGCTCACGGCCTCCGCGGCGTAGTCCTTGATCTCGACCTCGGGGTTCTCGGGCATGCCCAGGCGCTTGGGCATCAGCACCAGCTCGCGGACCAGGGCGATGATGTCGTCCTGGGTCAGCGTGCGCGTGTCGATGTCGATGTCCAGGCCCAGGCGCGCATTGAGCTTGTAGCGACCCACGCGCGTGAGGTCGTAGCGCTTGGGGTCGAAGAAGAGCTGGTTCAGCAGCGCCTTCGCGTTCTCGACGCTCGGCGGCTCGCCGGGACGCTGCTTCTTGAAGAGCTCGATCAGCGAGCCCTCTTCGGTGCGCGTGGCTTCCGTGTCCGCTTCCAGCGTGTTGCGGATGTAGAGCGAGTTGTCGAACAGGGCCAGGATGTCCTCGTCGGCTGCGTAGCCCATCGCGCGCAGCAGCACGCTCACCGGGAGCTTGCGCTTGCGGTCGATGCGGACGTGGACCTTGCCCTTCTTGTCGATCTCGAGCTCGAAGCCATGAGCCGCGGGCAGGCATCAGGTTGGCGACGAAGACCTGCTTTTCGCGGTCCTTGGGTTCCATCAGATAGGCACCTGGGGAGCGCACGAGCTGGGTGACCACGACGCGCTCGGTGCCGTTGATGATGAAGGTGCCCCTCTCGGTCATCCAGGGGAAGTCGCCCATGAAGACCGACTGCTCGCGGATCTCGCCGGTCTCGCGGTTGATGAACGCGACCGTGACGGTCAGCGGGCGGGCGTAGGTTAGGTCCTTCTCGCGACATTGAGCCAGCGATGCGACCGGCTCGTCAAATACGAATTCGCCGAACTGGACGGCGAGGTTGCCTGTGTAGTCCTCGATCGGCGAGATGTCGTCGATCGTCTCGCGCAGGCCACCCTTCTCGGGGTCTGTGAGCCACTCGAAGGAGCGGCGCTGGATGTCGATCAGGTTCGGAACGTCAAGCGGCTTGTGCAGACGCGCGAAGGTGCGGCGCGTCCGGAGAGCATCGGCTGAAGCCAAGGAAACGACTCCTTCGGAAGGCGAGGAACGGGCAGAGGAGACGCCAGAAGGCGCGACCAACAAAGATAGCACAGGCTATCGACGCCCTCAAGAGGGCAGCCAGTGCTCACGGACCCCGCCCCTGGAGCACCGCGTATGTGGCGCGGGCCCGATGCCTGGGCGGCTGCGACTATCGACCGGCGAAAGCGGACTTTACAGCAAAAAGGGCGCTTCGGCAAAGCGGCGGTGCCGCGATGCCAAAGCGCCCAGAAGGCAGCGGGTGAACCGTTACTTCAGCTCGACGCTGGCGCCGGCCTCCTCGAGTTCGGCCTTCAGCTTGTCGGCCTCCTCGCGCTCGATGCCCTCCTTCACCGGCTTGGGCGCCTCGTCGACGAGCGCCTTGGCCTCCTTCAGGCCGAGGCCCGTCGCCGCGCGCACCACCTTGATCACCTGGATCTTCTTGTCGCCGGCGCCGGTGAGGAGCACGTCGACGGTCGAGCTTTCTTCCTCGACCGCTGCACCTGCATCGCCGCCGCCCGCGGGCGCGGCCGCCGGAGCCGCCATCGCCGCGGCGGATACTCCGAACTCCTCCTCGAGCGCTTTGATGCGCTCGGCGAGCTCGAGGACCGAGATGCCCTTCAGCTCCTCGATCCAGTCCTGGGTGCTGGTTGCCATTGTCAGTCCTCCTTGGTCGCTTCGGCGGTCTCGGCTCCTGCCGAAGCGTCCGCCTGGTTGTCGTCTTGCGTCTCGGGCTCCTGCGCCGTCGACTCAGCTTTCTCTTGGGGCTCCTCGGCCGACTCCTCCGAGGCCAACTCCTCCGCGGCCGGCTCCTCGGCGGGGACCTCAGCCGCGGGCTCCTCTGCTTCAGCCGGCGCCTCCTCCGCAGCGGGCGGCTCGGACTCAGCCTCCGCGCTCTGCGCCTCAGCAGCCGACGCCTCCTCAGCTTCGGCCGGGGCCTCCGCCTCAGCAGCCGGCGCCTGCGGAGCCTCAGGCTCCGCCGCAGCCGCGGGCGCCTCCCCTGCGGGGATCTCGCCGGACTCCTTCTTCTCCTTGACCTGGCCGAGCGCGACGGCGAGGCCGCCGACCAGCGCGCCGAGTGTGCGCACCAGCCCGCTCACCGGTGAGGCGACGACGCCCACCAGCTGGCCGTAGAGCACCTCGCGCGAGGGCAGCCGCGAGATCGAGACGATCTGGGCGGCGTCGAAGACTTCGGTACCCATGGTTCCGCCCTTGAACGGCAGCAACTGCGTCGCTCGCGCATAGTCGGCGATCGCTTTGGCCGCCACCGCCGCGTCGCCGCGCACGAACGTGAGCGCGGTGGGGCCGACGAGCAGCGGCTTAATCTCGGCCCGTCCGGCCTTGTCGGCCGCCAGTTCGGTGAGCGAGTTCTTGACGACCCTGAAGGTCGCATCCGCCTCGCGCAGCTTGGTGCGCAGCTCCGCGGCCTGCGGAACGCTGATGCCCTTGTAGTCGACGGCGAAGATCGCCTCCGACGCTTCGATGTCCGCGGCGATCTCATCGATCACCGCACCCTTCTGCTCTCTGTTCATCTGGCTCCTGTCCCGGTCTTACGCGAACGCTGCCGGAGGTCTGCGGTGCCGTTGTGGCGCTTTACGCTGCTCTCGGAGGATAGCCGGAGAACGTCTTCGCCTCCAGCCGGCCCTATGCGGCTACGGTTGCTGGCGCCTCCTCGGCGATGTCACGTGTACGGCTCGGATCGACTTTCACGCCCGGCCCCATCGTGGAGGCGAGCGTGATGGTGCGCAGGTAGCGCCCCTTGGCCGCCGACGGCTTGGCCCTGATCAGCTCTTCGATCACCGCGGCGTAGTTCTCGAGCAGCATCTTCTCCTCGAAGCTGCGCTTGCCGATCACGAGGTGGACGATCGCATTGCGGTCGGTGCGGTACTCGACCTTGCCGGCCTTGGAAGCTTCCACGGCGGTCTTGACGTCCATCGTCACGGTGCCGACCTTCGGATTTGGCATCTTCCCGGAGGGACCGAGGATGCGGCCCAGGCGTCCAACGACGGCCATCATGTCCGGCGTGGCGATCGCCACGTCGAAGTCGTCGAAGCCCTCCTCGATCTTCTTGGCCAGATCGTCGCCGCCGACCACGTCCGCGCCGGCCTCCTGCGCCTCGCGCACCTTGTCTCCCTGAGCGAAGACGGCGACCTTGACCTCCTTGCCGAGGCCGTGCGGCAGCGCGATCGTGCCGCGCAGCTGCTCGTCTGCGTGCCGGACGTTCAGGCCCGTGCGGACGTGAACCTCCACCGACTCGTCGAACTTGGCACCCGAAAGGCTCTTGACCAGAGAGACCGCATCCGCGGGCGCGTACTGGTGATCGCGGTCGACCTTGGAGACCGACTCCTTGTGGCGGCGTCCGTGATGAGTGGTCATACCTCCACCTCCACGCCCATCGAGCGCGCCGTGCCGGCGATGATCTTCATCCCCTGCTCGACGTCATGGGCATTGAGATCGTCGAGCTTGCGCTCTGCGATCGCGCGCAGTTGCTCCCTGGTGATCGTGCCGACCTTGGTCCGGTTCGGCTCGCCCGAGCCCTTGCCGATCCGCAGCGCCTGCTTGATCAGCACCGCCGCGGGCGGGGTCTTGGTCACGAACGTGAACGAGCGATCCTCATAGACGGTGATGACCACCGGGATCACGGTCCCGGTTTCGCTCTGCGTCTGGGCGTTGAACGCCTTGCAGAACTCCATGATGTTGATGCCGTGCTGACCAAGGGCAGGGCCGACTGGCGGGGCGGGGCTTGCCTGCCCCCCGTTTGCCTGCAGCTTGATCGTTGTCAAAACCTTCTTAGCCATTCAATAGAGCCTATATCCCGGGGGTTGTCATTGCGGTTGGGCCACTCGCCATCTGAGCCGTTCGAGGACCAAGCAGACCAAGGACGCAGTGAGTGTGGCGTACTCCGTACGCGAGCGAGCGAGGACGCCGGTATGCGCAGGTCATCGGACGGCTCAGAGCTTCTTTACTTGGTCGAAGCCGACCTCTACGGGTGTCTCGCGACCGAAGATTGATACCAGGACCTTGAGCTTCGCGGCGTCGTCGTTGATCTCGGCGATCTCGCCCGAGAAGTCTGACAGCGGCCCGGAGATCACCTTTACGGTCTCGCCGATCGCGAACTGAGCGCGCGTCCGAGGCGCCGTGGCGACCTCCTTGTGCATCAGCCGGTCGACCTCGCCTTGGGTCAGCGGCACCGGCTCATTCGAGGCGCCGACGAAGCCTGTCACGCCGGGCGTGCCCTTCACGACGCCCCACGAATCCTCGTTGAGCTCCATGTTGACGAGCACATAGCCAGGCATCGTCCGCTTCTCGACGGTGATCTTCTGGTTGTCCTTCATCTCGGAGACCGATTCGGTCGGCACCACGACCTGGCGCACGTTGCGCTGCTGGCCCAGCGAGACGATCCGGTGCTCGAGGTTCTGCTTGACCTTGTTCTCGTGACCCGAGTAGGTGTTCACGACATACCAACGAAACATTCAGCGATTCCTGGCTTCGGTGTGTGGATGGGACAAAAAAAGAGAGAGATGCGGCGGGCGGGCGCCGATGCGGGGCAGACCTTCAATGCCTCACAAAATGAAGTTAATGATCCTTTGCGCTAGCCAGTCCGCCGCGCCGAGGTAGATACCCATGACCACGACGAAGCCGAGTACGACGGCTGTGGCCTGGAAGACCTCGGGGCGATCTGGCCACTGGACCCGCTGCAGCTCCGCCCAGCTGGCCCGCAGGAAGGCGGCAGCGCGAGCGAAGATCGATCCGCGGGGCGCGGGTTGCGTCTCGTCGCGCGGCGGGGGCACCATCGCAGCGGCGTTTCCAACTGCTCCGTTGCCGCCGTTGCGATCGCCTCCGCGACCCCCGGCCGCCTCCGCAACCTGCGGTTGCTCGGTGCCGCGCTGCGCCTCATCAGCAAGCTCCGCCTGCTCGACGTCGGCCTCTGGTACGGGTAGGCCACCCGCGCCTTTGACCAGCGCAGCGTCAAACTCGTCGACGTCGCCGGAGGCGTGATCGAGCGCGCCCGGGACGTCGGCTCGCACGAGCCCTCCTGCGGCGCTCTGCTCGCCTCTGCGACGAGCCCTCTGCTTTGCACGTTGCCTGCGTTCACGGCTCACGGCAGCGCTCCCGGCGCTAGCGAGTCTCCCGATGGGATGTGTGGCGGCGGCACCAGCGGCAGTACTTGCGCATGCTGATGCGGTCGGGGTTGTTGCGCTTGCTCTTATTCGTTTGATAGTTGCGGCGCTTGCAATCCTCGCAGGCGAGGGTCACAGCGATCCGGACGTCTCCACGTGCCATTGCGTAGGTGTCCCTGCGTTATCGGTGGCGAGCCTGGACGAAAGAAAAACCCCGCCCAGGCGAGGTCGAAAGGGAGTCTAGCGCGCAGGAGTCCTCGGCGCACAGATTGCGGCGGCCGAGCTTTCTCGATGGTGGCACAGGCGCATAGATGAGTTGTGCCGAGCTGTCTCCGATAGCCGCGAGATCACTGGTAGGCGGCGACCACGGCGACGATCACGTACAGGGCCGCAAGCGCGATGCCCTCGAACGCGCTCGCCTCCCCGTCGCCGCTGATCTGCCAGACCGCAAGCGTCATCAGCGCCAGCGCCCCTATGTACACGGGTGAGAGCGAGAAGGTCAGGCGAGTGGGCAGCGCGAGCGAGACGAGCACCATCAGCGGGAAAAGGAACGCCGCGATCTGGGCCACGGAGTTCTTCACGACCGAGATCGCAAGCTCGAAGCGACCGCGGGCGGCCAGCACGACGCTGACCGCGTGCTCGACCGCGTTGCCTGCGAGCGCGACGATCACGATTCCGGCGAACGCCTGCGAGACGTGCAGCACCGCGATCGTCGGCTTCAGCGCCGCGATGAACCACTCCGAGGCAAACGCAGCGCCGACGCCGCCGAGCACGAGCAGCACCAACGCGGGCACCAGCTCGATCCGCGGGTCGGCCTGGACCACGGCGCCTGGTCGATCGGCGGAGCGAAGGTAGAAGAGGAGCCATGCGCCGTAGGCGGTGAGCAGGCAGGCGGCGCTCACGATCGAGATCGTCTGGACGGCGCCGGCGGACGAGGCATGGCCGTCCAGCCGCAGCGCGGAGCTGGAGAAGATGACTGCGAAGAGCATCACGATCAGCAGCGTGACCGCGTCGTTGGGCAGCCTGCGGGAGAAGCGCATGATGCCGCCCGGCGAGCGCAGTGCACCGACGACCAGCACGATGCCGAGCAGCAGCAGCGCATTGGCGAGCATGGAGCCGACTATCGCCGCCTGGGCGATGACGAGCTCGCCGGCGTTGAGCGCGAAGAGGATCACGAACAGCTCGGGCAGGTTGGCGACCGTCGCCTGCAGCACGCCCGTCGCGCGGGGGCCGAGGTGCTCGCCTACCTGGTCGGTCGCGAAGCTGACGACCCAGGCGACTCCGATCAGCGCCGCAGCGGCTAGCAAGAACCGCGGTATCGCCGCCCACTGCTGGTAGTTGGCGAGCCCGGCGATCGCGATCCCAATCAGGACCGCGAGCATGAGGATGCGCTCGTGCGCCTTGATGGCAGCCATGGACGCTCCGCGACGATAGACGCTCGACCGGCAGCCCAGCGGATAGTCTGAGGCGCGATGCGGCTTGCGACCTTTCTTTCTGAGGGAGCCTCAACCCCGCGCGCCGGTGAGGTCCGTGACGAGCAGGTGATCGCCTACGCCGATGACCGGGTCACCATTATCGATCTGCTCGCCGAGGATTCGCCGCCACCGGCGGACGGTCCCTCCTTCCCGCTTTCCGCGGTCAAGCTGCTGGCGCCGGTGCCACAGCCGCGAGCGATCTTCGGGATCGGGCTCAACTACGCGGACCACGTCGCCGAGATGGGCGGCCAGGCGCCGGAGGCCCCGCTGGTCTTCCTGAAGCTGCCCTCCTCAGCCGCAGCACCGGGAGATCCGGTCGTGTGTCCGGAAGTGGTGAGGCGCCTGGACTATGAGGGCGAGCTGGCGGTCGTGATGGGCGCCGGCGGCCGAGTGGCCGGCTACGCGGTCGCCGACGACGTGAGCGCCAGGGACCTGCAGAAGCGCGAGCCACAGTGGACGCGGGCCAAGGGAGCCGACGGCTTCTGCCCCTTCGGACCGTGGATCACAACCGCCGATGAGGTACGCGACCCCCACTCACTGCAGCTGCGCACCTGGATTAACGGCGAGCTGCGCCAGGACTCCAACACCTCGAACCTGATCTTCAAGGTGCCCGACTTGGTGCGGTTCATCTCGCAGACCTGCACGCTTGCGCCGGGCGATCTGATCCTCACTGGCACACCCTCAGGGGTGGGCCAGGGCATGCAGCCGCCGCAGTTCCTGACCTCAGGCGACGTGGTCAGGATCGAGATCGAGGGTCTCGGGGCGATCGCGCACCCGATCGCCTAAGGACCTATCCCGTCAAGCCCGCACGCTCGGATGCGCCCGCTGGCCGGCGCGGGGCGGCGACCGCGGAGCCGGCGGCTCTTCAGTGGCTCTCGAGCACGCGGTCGATCAGGCCGTACTCCTTGGCCTGCTCGGCGGTGAAGAAGCGGTCGCGCTCCATGTCGGCGTTGACTTCCTGGGAGGTCTTTCCAGTCGCTTCGGCATAGATGTCGTCGATCCGCTCGCGCTGGGCGAGGATCTCGCGGGCGTGGATCTCGATGTCCGTCGACTGGCCCTCGAAGCCGGCAGAGGGCTGGTGGATCAGGATTCGGCTGTTGGGCAGCGCCGCCCGCTTGCCCTTGGCTCCTCCGGCCAGCAGCAGGGAACCCATCGACATCGCGATCCCTACGCACATCGTCTGGATGTCCGGCTTGATGAAGCGCATCGTGTCGTAGATCGCAAGGCCCGCGTAGATCGAGCCGCCGGGCGAGTTGATGTAGATCGAGACGTCCTTCTCGGGGTCCTCTGCCTCGAGGTGCAGCAGCTGGGCCACGACGAGGTTTGCGACCTGGTCGTCGATCGGGCTGCCGAGGAAGATGATCCGCTCGTTCAGCAGCCGCGAGTAGATGTCGAATTCGCGCTCGCCGCGGGCGGTGCGCTCGATCACCATCGGTACCAGTGCCATCAGCCCAGCCTACAGGTTCAGGGTGCGCATACCCTGCTCGTCGTAGCGCTCACCAGCGGCATCGGGCAGAGCGTCGGCAATCTGGCCCGCCTCCTGCTCGCTCAGGGAGACATCGGCCGCGGCCAGGTTCTCTTCCAGATAGGAGATCCGCTTGGTGCCTGGGATCGGCACGATGTGGGGGTCGCGGCTGAGCACCCAAGCGAGCGCGAGCTGGCCGGGAGCGATGCCCTTCTGGTCCGCGAGCTGCCGGACGGCCTGCACGATCTGCAGGTTGCGCTGCAGGTTCTCGCCGCTGAAGCGGGGGCCCACGCGGCGAAAGTCGCCCTCGTCAAGCTCCTGCGGCGAGGAGAAGCGGCCGGCCAGGAAGCCACGGCCCAGCGGCGAGTAGGCGACCAGGCCGATGCCGAGCTCTTTGAGCGTCGGCAGGATCTCCTGCTCGACCTCGCGCGTCCACAGCGAGTACTCGGTCTGCACCGCGGTGATCGGATGCACTGCGTGAGCGCGCCTGATCGTCGCTGCGCTGGCCTCAGAGAGCCCGAGGTAGCGGACCTTGCCCTCGGCGACGAGCTGCGCCATCGCGCCTACCGTCTCCTCGATCGGAGTGCTCGGATCGACGCGGTGCTGGTAGTAGAGGTCTATCTGATCGACCCCCAAACGCTTCAGGGAGGCATCGCAGGCGCTGCGGACATAGTCAGGGCTGCCGTCGATCGAGCGCCGTGGGGGGTTGCCGGGCGTCAGCTTGATCCCAAACTTCGTTGCCAGAAACACCTCCTCGCGCCGTCCCGCGATCGCCCTGCCGACCAGTTCCTCGTTGGTATGGGGCCCGTACATGTCGGACGTGTCGAGGAAGTTGCAGCCGAGATCGAGCGCGCGGTGGATCGTCGCGGTCGACTCCTGCTCGTCGGCGGCGCCGTAGAAGGCGGACATGCCCATGCATCCAAGGCCGATCTCGGATACCTCGGGTCCCTGAGCTCCAAGCGTGCGTCGGTTCATCGCGATCCTCCTCTCGGTTCTCGCCGGCGGCGCCGATGCTGCTCACGCGACGGGCGGCGCCAGCGTTGCATGTCGCGTTCATGGCCACCCTAGCTTCGGCAGCACATAATGCCTCTGAGTCGATGATCCCTCTCACCCTCCCCAACGTCCTCACGGTGCTGCGCATCCTGCTCGTGCCGGTGCTGGTGGTCGCGCTGCTTGGCAATACCCCGTCGGGGGACGTGCTGGCCGCGGTCGTCTTCGCGGCCGCCTCGCTGACGGACTTCGTCGACGGCTATCTGGCCAGAGCGAGAGACTCGGTGACCACGTTCGGCAAGCTGATGGACCCGCTCGCGGACAAGCTGCTCGTGATCGCCGCGCTGATCTCGCTCGTCTCGCTGAATCGGCTGCCGGCATGGGTGGCGATGGTGATCATCGCGCGGGAGCTGGCCGTGACGATGCTGCGCCTGGGCGCGACCGGCGCCGGCGTCGTAATCGCCGCCTCGATGATGGGCAAGATCAAGACCTGCCTGCAGATCGCGGCGATTCTGGCCCTGATCGCCTTCCACGGGCACCCGCTGTGGGTGATGCTGCTGGTCTACGTGACGGTGATCGTCACGGTCATCTCGGGCCTGGACTACTTCTTCGGCGTGCGTAGGCGGCTTGGCGAAGTGGATGCCAAGGGCAACGGCGACGCGCGGGCCAAGACAGGCGCCTGAGCCGGGCCGGGCGCCTATGCCGGTGGGCTCGCGAGCCAGTGCGCCAGCGAGGTTTGGTGCGCCGCCGGCATGTCGGTCTGCATCTCGCTACGCAGCTCGCTGAGCAGGCCGTGGCGCTCGGCCACGACGTTGTGCTGATGGATGGTCTCCAGGTTCTCCTGCCGAGCCGAGATGAAGCTCGCGCCGTCGAGCTCCGGCAGCCCCGCAACCACGCCGGCGATCATCTCCCTCACACAGTCCTCGACAAAGCGGGGACGGCGGTGGGCCTTCTCGACCACCTCGACCTCGTCGCTGCGCTTCATCAGCTCGTAGATCTCCGATGACATCGACTGCTCCACTATCGCGAGCAGAGTGGCGGCCTCGATCTCCATGTCGCTGTCCTCGCGAAAGCCGACGTGCAGAGTGCCAAGGCCCCGCTGGTTGTGGGTCGCCACGGGCACGTGCTCGAAGATGCGCTGCACCTGCTCATCGCTGAAGTCATCGGCCAGCAGCCGCTCGCGGGCCCTGGCCGCGATCAGCTCCTGCGCGCATGGGCAGGCGGTCATCCCGGTCGCCGAGACGCCGACCAGGCGGCGGGTGCCATGCTCGTAGGCCACGGCCCTGCCATGCAGCGTGTAGATCTCCTGCGTGCTCACGCCGGAGACCGGTGCGGGCTTCTGCTCTGGATAGCGGGCCTGGATGCTGACCTCCGCTCGCAGCGCGCCCTGGCGCTCTCGCACCAGCTCGGCGATGTGCTTGGCGAGCGTCTCGGCCCGGAAGGACGTCTCGCCCAGGACGACTTCGCCGATCGCCTCGTTGACGACCTCCTCGAAGCGGGACATGTGCGCCCCCTTCTGATCAGAGGAGAGGTCGACGAAGCACTCCAGGCGGGCCGAGAAGAGCTCGTCCCTGATGCGCACGACCTTCTCCACGCCGGTGACGCCGACTCGCGAGAGCCCGACCTTGATCGCCGGAGTGCGGGCCTGGACGTCACCCTCGCGCCCCTGCGGGGAGAGAGTCTGTGAAGGCATGCTCTGCACTAAGCCTCAGCGTATCGGAGACGCCGCGTCCCATCTGGGGCGCGGCGTGGGGTCTTCGTGCGGGCCGGCGAGAGCCGATCGCAACGCAACCTTCCTGCTCTCCGCGAGTTTCTGGTATCACTCCGCACATACCCACAAGGCAACTGGCAGACACGCCGGTTCGCAGAGGTCAGGAGGGTTGGACGGCGGCAAGGGGCCGCCACAGCCGGTAGGGGACAGACAAAGGAACTGCAGGTCAGGAGCCGGTGCAGCTGGATGCTTTGCCGGCAGAAGCGGATGGAAGGTGGGGGTTCCGAGTTGACTGATCGTGTTGAGGGTGTGCTGTCGGTAGAGACAGCCGTAGTGGAGATGGACGAGATGCGCGTGCTGATCGCTGAGGGTCAGGAGAGGGGCTTTCTCAGCGCGGAGCGCGTAATGGCCGCGTTGGAGGACGCGGAGCTGAGCAGCGAGCAGGGCCGCGACCTATACAGCTATTTGGAGGAGCACGACATCGACGTCGTGAGCTCCAGGGAGCGCAGCGAGCGTGAGGAGGTTGTGGCACGCGCTGCGGCCTCGGCGACGCGAGGCAGAGAGCAGGAGCGTCAGGAGGAGGAGGTCGCCGACCCCAGCCTCGACTCGCTGCGGCTCTACCTGCGGGCGATCGGACGGGTCCCGCTGCTGACCGCCGCCGACGAGGTCCGTCTGGCCAAGCGGATCGAGCGTGGAGACATATCGGCCAAGCAACACATGGTCGAGGCGAACCTGAGGCTCGTCGTCTCGATCGCCAAGGGCTACATCGGCCGCGGCCTGACGCTGCTGGACCTGATCCAGGAGGGCTCGCTGGGTTTGATCAGGGCAGTGGAGAAGTTCGACCACCGGCGGGGGTACAAGTTCTCGACCTACGCCACCTGGTGGATCAGGCAGGCGATCAGCCGGGCGATCGCGGATAAGGGCAGGACGATCCGCATCCCCGTGCACATGGTTGAGCGCATCAACAAGGTGGTCTACACCGAGCGCCAACTGTTGCAGCGCTTCGGGCGCGAACCCACCGCGATCGAGATCGCGACCGAGCTGCAGTGCAGCGCCCAGGACGTGCGCGAGATCCTGCGCATCGCCCAGCAGCCGGTCTCGCTGGAGCGGCCGACCGGAGAGGACGAAGACGGCGAGCTGCAGGATTTCGTCGAGGACGCCTCCGCCGCCTCGCCGTTCGACATCGCCTCAGAGGCGCTTCGGCGCCAAAGCGTCGCGCGCGTGCTTGCCTCGCTTCCCACCCGGGAGCGCGAGGTGCTCGAGATGCGCTACGGGCTGACCGGGGGACGTGCGAGGACGCTCGACGAAGTCGGGCGTGCCTTCAGCATCACGAGAGAGAGGGTCCGCCAGATAGAGAGCAGGACGCTGAAGAAGCTGCAGACGCTGCCCGAGGCGCAGCCTCTGCGCGAAGCCTGCTAGAGGCAGCAGTAGGGACGATTGGCGCGGCGCCGTGGGCGTCGCGCCGGCGTCCTGGGCAGGCGCCGTGCCCGCGGCGCGCAGGCTAGACTGCGACCACGGCGGCGGGGTTCCCGAGCGGTCAAAGGGGACGCGCTGTAAACGCGTTGGCTCTGCCTTCGCAGGTTCGAATCCTGCCCCCGCCACTGCCTGTGATCAGCGGATCGTCCTTGCGGGCAAACTGTGCGAGCTGACGGTCGTAGCTCAGCAGCTCGTCTGCCGGCGACAGCGCTAATCGCGCTGTCGACCCGTCACCACAGCATGCGGCGGCGCGGTCACGGCCGAGGCGGCGGCCCCAGCCATGACCGAATGCGTCAACCGCCGAGCTGGCTAACCCGCGTGGTGGCGGTGGTGCAGGCCCTCACCCCAAGGGCCGAACCCACCAAGGCGCCCGGTGCCCCACGGGAGCAGATAGGCGCGGTAGGTGTTGACCCCAGCGGGGAACTGAGCGTTGAAGATCAGCTGACCTGACGGGCTGAACTCCGAGATGTAGGGCAGCGCTCCCCAGCCCACCAGCAGGTTCCTCTCCGCCGTCGTCTGGGCGTTGCCCTGCGAGGCTGCGGCCAGGCCCTCCGGCTGATCATCGGAGGAGAGCAGCGTGGCGATGTGCCGACGCGGGTCCAGCTTGACTGTGATCGCCCGACTGTAGGGGAGCAGCGGCGTACCGGCGGACTCGTTGTCGAAGAACGTGTACTCGTCGTGGCCGATCGCCTCGGGGTCGTGCTGCCAGGCGAAGATCTCGCCCGCGCTGTCGAGCACCTGTCCCGGGGCGGCCTTCAGCGCGAAGCTGCTGTCCTTGCCGCCGAGCTGCCAGACGATGTTGCCCGTGTGGATGTCGACCTTGTAGGTCGTCCAGGTGTCACGCCCGTCAATCAGCAGGTTGCCGTCGCTGTCGAGATGGACGGCGTTGATGTGGAACCAGTCCCACGGGGTGCTTGCCGAGGCGGGCAGCGGCTGCTCGCTCTGGCTGTAGGGCACGTGATCGGCGCTGTTCCACTGGAAGAGCACCTTGCCGGTGGCGATGTCGATCTCCTGGACCACGCCGTTTATGACCGTCTGGTCAGCCGGCCCTCCGATGGAGGTGAGGTTGGCGGTTGCCGTGGTGTAGGAGAGGATCAGAGCCGTGTTCCACGGCGTGATCAGGAACTCGTGGCCGTCGGCGCTGAGACCGTTGCCGGCGTTGACGGTCGCGATCTGCTGGAAGTGGTCGTTGTAGATGTAGTCGGTGCCGTTGGAGATGCCGCCGAGGCCGGTGCCCTGCCACCAAGTCAGCACGGGCCGACCGTCGTAGCGCTGGACGCGGAAGTCGGAGGCAGTCTGGGCCTGCGGGATCGCGTGAAACCAGACCACGTTGCCTTTCGTGTCCAGGATCTCGGGGCCGTTGGCGTAGGTGCTCGTGTCACCGGTGGGCGTGATGAAGAGGTCGCCGCGACCGATGTTGCCATTCGAGGTGAGGATGTTCAGCGGTGGCGGCGCGGTTGGGGTGCTTGCCGTGGCGGCGGCCGAGGAGAGGCCGATCGGCAGCAGGCTGGTAAGCAGGCTCGCCGCCGCCAGCGCCAAGCGCTGGCGCCAGGAGAAAGGGTGGAGCAGTGCAGACATGTTTCTTCGATTCCTTTCGGGGGTGCTGGGGTTGGGGCAGGCGGCCGCCACCCTCCGGAGCAAGCCCTCGCGGGCGTTGCCACGGCAGGCAGCGGCAGACCAGACGCTGGGCCGGCTCGGGAGGGGCCGGCCCAGCGCTCTGGCTGGGACATCAGAGGCCGCGGGGAACGACCTCAGATGGGGAGGGAGAGGAGAGTCAAGCGTCAGAGACGCTTACATCGCCCGCACGCGCAGACCGACGCCGCGGCGGTGGAGGGCACCGCCGTGCTGCACTTGGATGAGTCGATCTTGGGCGCGACGGACATTGCTCACTTAGCTTATCAAGAAAGTCAGCTATGTCAAGACCAACCCTCAAACCGGCCCATCGAGACGATCCTCGATCAATGCCCGTGCAGCGGCACGCGCTCCAACCGAGCGATCCTGCCATGCCCGTGCATCCGCCCTACCTCGAAACGTGGCAGCCCCGTGATGTACTGGCGCAGGACCACCCCCGCCAGCACCCTGTAGCCGAGATCCGTCGGGTGGATGTCGGGTTTTTCGGTGCACATGTTGGTCAGTAGGCAGATCGTCGGCCCTTCCAGCGCGCCGGGCGGGTTGAACAACGGCAGCGGATCGGCGAACTGCGCCTTCACCGCGGAAGCGTCGGCGGCCATCACTTCATTGAGATCCGCCGTGAGCACGCCGGCGCCTTCGATGGTCGACCCGAACGGGTTGTAGAGGCCGAGCACGATGATCTGCGCGTGCGCTGCCGCACCGCGCAGCTGCCCCAAGATCAGAGCTAGGTTCTTGCCGACCTCTTCAAAGAGCGCAGGAGCATGCTCCTCGATGCAGGCGGCTTGCAGTTTGCAGACGCTCTCCACAACACCGAGCGCATCATTGGCGCCAATGTCGATCGTGATCGGGTTGACCGCGCCGGGATGGGCAGCCAGGACCGCGAGCGCGTCGGAGAGCTGCGAGGTGAGCGGCCCGCCTGTGTAGGGATGGTGCAGCGGGTAGGCCAGCTGATACTCGCACGGCCCTTTGATCAGCGATTCGGTCGTCTCTCCTGGACAGCCGTCGTTGACGATCTGGAGGTTTGGCTCTGCGAATCGCAGCACGTCAGCAAAGTCGTTGACGTAGCCGGTTTCAAAGGCCTTCGGGTTCTCTGCGGGCAGGTTTTCTTCAAAGCGCCTCTGCGAATACCCAAACGCGAGCGAATCGCCCAAAGCGAGATATATCGGCGTGGTATGCGATTTGCCGAGATGCCCGCCCTGGTGGCTCCACGCCGCCGTGTTTGGCGCCGGCAGCAGCGCGTAGAGCACGAAGACTGCCGCCGCGAGCAGGGCTGCCGCTCCCCAGTGTCGGACCCTGCGAGACGCGCCACTCTTTAGGACCATCGTTCCTCCCTTTTCGCAACAAGGCGCACACACGCCCGCGCCGCGGGCCGATGCCCACTACCTGGGTTTGCCCTTCACCGCCGATTCCGAAACGAGGAACCGGCGAGATGCCCAGCCCGCCGAGCGCACTGGTCAGGAGGCCGAGCTTGCCTCGGCCGGCTCGCCCACGCCGAGCTTCGCCGAGGACCTGGCCGCCAGCGCGCGAGCGCCCCAGAACACCGCCGCCTGGCAGGCAAGGGCACCGGCACTTGCCAGCGCGAACGCCAGGGCGGTTCCCAAGGGACGCAGCGCAACTGCGAGCACAAAGCAGAACAGCCCGAATGCGGCGTAGCCCAGCAGCAGTCCGCGCAGCAGCGCCAACACCTCGTGGCGGCCTCGCTGGGTGTGTGTGAAGACCGCCAGCACGCTCGCGATCACGGGAAACGGAGCCAGCAGGCCACTTATCTGCGGCCCAAGCCGGCCCGCCACCGCGGTGAGCACGAGCACAAGCGCAAGCGCCGAGACAGCGCGCAGAGGCAAGTCCCAGCCGGGCAGCGGCTGAAAGCTCTCGGGCTTGATCGGCATCGCGGCGCGTGGCAGCAGCACCGGCGCCAACGCCAACGTCGATCCCATCAGCACGAGGGCGAGCACCGCGGAGACATGCACGAAGCTGAACAGGAAGCTCAGCAGCGCGAACGTCGACCAGCCGGCGAGCAGCGTCACCCACCACGGCCATCTGCTCGCCAGCCGCGCGTAGAGCACCACGAAGGCCATCAGCGAGATCAGCCCGAGCAGCGTTGCCGCAGAGGCATTCGCCGCGAAGCGCTCGCCGTGCTGCAGCGCGTAGACCAGCAGGATCGGGGCGGCGACAACGGGCAGGCCGCCGAACATGCCGCCGATCCGCACGCCGAAGCGCCGGCCGGCGAGCGAGGCCAGCACGACGAAGCCAGGCGCCAGCAGCACCTTGACGGCGAGCAGGGTCACCGGGAGATGATTGCGTAGATCGGCGCTGCGCAAGCGGCGCCTCGCGGTCGTAAAGCGCTCAGGGACGCTCGCGCACCCAGCGCTCCACTGCCGGAGAGCAGATGATGCCCTCATCCAGCTGCGGGTCGCTCTGCGGCGCGCCGGCCGCCAGCCGTAGAGGCACCACTCCGGCCCAAACATCGAGCGCCATGTCCTGTGGCTCATCCAGTGCCGGCCCGGTGCGCACCTTTGCCGAGCACTCCTGCAGGCTCATCGCCAGCACGCTGACGCCCTTGAGCTCCTTGGGGCTCGGCGGGCGCACCTCACGGAAGCGGCCGGGAACCAGACGTTCGGTGAAGCGCTCGAGCGCCAGCAGCTTCTCTGCCTCCTCCTCCAGCAGCCGGGCGCTGCCGAGGATCATCGCGCAGCGGTAGTTGACTGACTGGTGCATCGCTGCGCGGGCGAGCACGAGCCCATCGAGCAGAGTGACCGTCAGACAAGCGGGCGCGCCGGCGGCCAGCGTGCGGATCGTGCGGCTGGCGGCCGAGCCGTGCACGTAGACGATGTCTCCGATACGCGCCTGCAAGGTCGGGATCGCATATGGCTGACCGTCGTGGGAGAAGGCCAGGTGTGCGACGAGCCCCTCGTCAAGGATCTCCTCCACGATCGCGCGCTCGTAGCGGGCGCGGGCCGGCATTCGCCGTACCCGGGTGCGCTCGCTTGGTGCGCCGGGCCGGCGACTTTCGTCGCGCTCAGGCTGGGGGCTCTCAGATTGCTCGGGCTTTGGGCTCATCTTGGCCGGCAGGATATGGAAGAGTTGGCCCTCCAAAAAGAGCCACTTCCATGAAAGAGTAATGGTCCAATCGACTTGCATCTCGACATTGCAGAGGCCACCGGCAGCTCGCTGCGCGCTCGCATCGAGAGCGCGCTGCGTGAGGCGATTCGCGGCGGACGGCTGGCTCCCGGCACCCGCCTGCCTTCCACCCGCACGCTGTGCTCAGAGCTTGGCGTCTCCCGCGGTGTTGTCTCCGAGGTATACGCCCAGCTCGCCGCCGAGGGTTACCTGGATGCGCGCAGAGGCGCCGGCACAACCGTCGCCGCGAGCGCCGCGGCAACGCAACGCGCTGCTGTGCACGACGCCGATGCGCCGGCCGTGCGCTACGACCTCAGCCCCTACCGCCCCGCACTGAGCGCCTTCCCCCGCACGTCCTGGCTGGCAGCGCTTGCGCGCGTGTCGCGCTCGGCGCCCGACAAGAGCCTCGACTACCCGGACCCAGCTGGAACGCCGGAGCTGCGCACGGCGCTGGCCGCGTACCTCGGCCGCGCACGCGGGGTCCAGACCACCCCGCAGCGGATCGTGGTCACAGCGAGCCTGCGGCAAGGCATCGCGCTGCTGTGGAGCGTCTTGGGCCGCCGCGGAGTGAGCACGCTCGCAGTCGAGAGCCCGGGCTGGCGCGGGATGCGCGAGACGGCACAGGACGCAGGTCTGCGCTGCGTGGAGGTGCCCGTCGACGAACAAGGGCTCGTGGTGGAGGGGCTCGAGTCGACCGGCGCCCAGGTGGTCGCGGTGGCGCCCGCCCACCAGTTCCCCACCGGCGCCGTGATGTCAGCCGGCCGTCGCAGCGCGCTGGTGCGGTGGTGCCGACGTACGGGCGGGATCGCAGTAGAGGACGACTACGACGCCGAGTACCGCTACGACCGCCGTCCGCTCGGCGCATTGCAGGGGCTGGCGCCAGAGGTGGTCGTCTACGCCGGGTCGGCGAGCAAGTCGCTTGCCCCCGCGATGCGCCTGGCATGGCTAGCGCTGCCGGAGAGCCTGGCGCCACAGGTCGCAGCGCTGCAGCGGCTGCGTGGCGGGATGCCCGCGCCGCTGGCTCAGCTCGCGTTCGCGCAGACGATCGAACGTGGCGACCTCGACAGACACCTGCGACGACAGCGACGCCTCTACCGAATGCGCCGCGACGCCCTGCTGCGAGCGCTCGCACTGCAGCTGCCGGCACTGCGCATCACAGGCGCGGCCGCCGGCCTGTTCATCGTCCTCGAGCTGCCACCGGGCACCCAGGAGCACACGGTGCTGGCAACAGGACGCGCGAACGGGCTTGCGCTGGAGGGATTGGGCGCGCGTGAGCCCGGGATCCTCCTCGGCTACGCGAACCTCGATGCCACCGCGGCGCCATGGGCGGTCAAGCTACTTGCGCAGAGCATCGCGCCGGCGCTGCGCGCCGCCGGGCAGAATGTCGCTCCGTGAGTCGCTTGAGCCTCGTGATCTTCGACTGCGACGGCGTGCTCGTCGACAGCGAGGCGATCTCCTGCGGCATGCTGGCGCAGATGCTCGGCGAGGAGGGTCTGAGTATGAGCCCCACGCAGGCGCGCGCCATCTTCCAGGGCATGCGGCTCGATGGAGTCATCTCCGAGGCGCAGCGCAGGCTCGGACGCAGCTTGCCGGACGGATGGATCCAGAGCTTCGAGCGCCGCCGCAGCGCCGCGTTTGCCGAGCAGTTGCAGCCTGTCGCGGGCGCCGCTGAGGCGGTTGCGGCGGTGATCGAGGCGGGTGTCGCGGTGTGCGTCGCCTCCCAAGGCAAGATCGAGAAGACGACGCTCTCCCTGAAGCTGACCGGCCTTGCCCATCTTTTTGCCCCGGAGGCCCTGTTCTCGGCTCACACATTGGCGCATGGCAAGCCCGCGCCCGATCTCTTCCTGCACACGGCGGCAAGGATGGGGACAAGCCCCGACCGCTGCGCGGTCGTCGAGGACACCACGATCGGCGTGACAGCGGCGGTGCGCGCTGGCATGCGCGTGCTGGGCTTGGCCGTTGACTGCGACGAGGACACGCTGCGCCGTGCCGGCGCTGAGGTGATCTCCTCGATGCAGGAGCTGCCCGCACGGCTCGCGTTGCGCTGAGCCGCCAAAATCCAAGCTTGGCAGTAATCGTCCGCTACACGGCATTGCGGACAGGCCGGCGATCGGCCACCATCACCCTATGTCCCCTTCGCAGCCGCGCCGTGTCGTGCTTCTCGCCTTCCCCGACGTCCAGATCCTTGACGTGACGGGCCCAAGCGAGGTCTTCGCGATCGCCGACCGCATCTGCTCGGGCGCCTACTCGATCGAGCTGGTCGCACCCGGCGCCGGAGAGCTGCAGAGCTCGGGCTCGCTCAGGTTGGTGGCCGATCGCGACATCGAGCATTGCACCGGGCCGATCGACACCCTGCTGGTGGCCGGCGGGCTCGGCGTCCGCGCCGTGATGGAGGACCGGCCGCTGCTCGACTGGCTGGCCGCCGCGGCGGCTCGCTCGCGCCGGGTGGCATCAGTCTGCACGGGCGCCTTCCTGCTGGCGCAGGCGGGCCTGCTCGACGGCAGGCGAGCGACCACGCACTGGTCGGCGTGCCGACGGCTTGCCGAGGACTACCCCTCGGTGCAGGTGGAGCTGGACTCGATCTTCGTGCGCGACGAGAGCACCTACACCTCGGCCGGCATCAGCGCCGGCATAGACCTCGCGCTGGCGCTGGTCGAGGAAGACCTTGGCTCACGGGTTGCGCTGCAGATTGCGCGCATGCTCGTGCTCTTTATGCGCCGCCCCGGTGGCCAGGCTCAATTCAGCAACACGCTCGAAAGCCAGTCGGTGCAGATCAGCGGCCTGCGCGAGCTACAAGCCTGGATCGCCGACCATCTCGACGATGACCTTTCAGTGAGCGCGCTGGCGCAGCGCGCGTTCATGAGCCCGCGCAACTTCGCGCGGGTGTTCGCAAGCCAGACCGGCCAGACCCCCGGCCGCTACGTCGAGTCGCTGCGGATCGAACGTGCGCGCACGCTACTGCAGGGCGGCGAGCGCACGATCGAGGGCGTCGCGAGGGCGTGCGGCTTTGGCACCGTGGAGACGCTGCGCCGCTCCTTTTCACGCCGCTTGGGTGTGAGCCCTAGCGACTACAGAGACCGATTCAAGGAGACACCATGAAGATCGCGATCCCCATCTTCGACGGCTTTACCGCACTCGATGCGGTCGGCCCCTACGAGGTGCTCTCGCGGCTGCCGGGCGCGCAGGTGAGCTTCATCGCCGAGCAGGCAGGAGCCAAGAGCGCCGACACCGGCATGCTCAGTCTCCTCGCGACCAACACGTTGCATGAACTGCCACACCCGGATGTGCTGGTCGTCCCCGGCGGGCCCGGCGTGCGGGACCTGCTCGACCACCGGCCGCTGCTCGATTGGCTGGCGGCCGCAGACGAGCACTCCAGCTGGACCGCGTCGGTCTGCACCGGCTCGCTGCTGCTGGCCGCCGCGGGGCTGCTGGATGGGCGGCGCGCCACCGGCCACTGGCTGGAGATGGACGCCCTGCGCAAGCGCGGCGCGCAGCCGGTGTCGGAGCGGGTCGTTGCCGAAGGCAAGCTGCTCACCAGCGCAGGCGTCTCGGCCGGGATCGACATGGGTCTCGCTCTGGCAGCGCAGATCGCCGGCGAGCAGGTTGCGATGGCGATCCAGCTTGCGATCGAGTACGACCCGCAGCCACCCTTCGACAGCGGCTCGCCCACCCGCGCCCCGGAAGAGGTGGTGCAGGCGGTGCGCGACGCGGCAGCCAGGCGCCAGTTGCGGCGCTCCCAGCAGCCCGTCAGCTGATTCGCTAGCCGCCGCTCGCGCGCCAGATCGCCGGCGGCGGGCTCCAGCTCGCAAGCCGCTGCAGCAGCGTGAGCGGGTCGACCTCGACGATGAGGGCCTGGCGATGGTCGGCCCGCAGGAAGCCCTCGGCGCCGGCCCGGTGCAGCTGCGCGACGAGGCTGTCCCAGTAGCCACCCACGTTCAGCAGCCCGCAGGGCTTGGCGTGGATGCCAAGCTGTGTCCAGGTCGCCGCCTCCAGCAGCTCATCCAGCGTGCCAAGGCCGCCCGGCAGCGCCACGAAGGCGTCAGCCAGGTCGCTCATCATCGCCTTGCGCTCGTGCATCGAGCCGACGGTGTGAAGCTCGCTCAGTGCCTCGTGGGCCACCTCCTTGCGCTTTAGGCCCGTTGGGATCACGCCGATCGCCTCACCGCCGCCGGCCAGCGTCGCGTCCGCCACCGCCCCCATCAGGCCGATGCTCGCGCCCCCGTAGACAAGGCCGATGCCGCTGCGCGCCAGCAGCTCCCCGAGCTCGCGCGCGGCGGCCCGGAAGATCGGATCGGCCCCGGCGCTCGCGCCCGCATATACGCACACCCGTCTCATCGGCGTGCAAGTTTAGGTGTCCGCCCCCACCCTGCCCGCCACCGGCACGGGAGTGTGTCCTTAGTCCTGCAATGTCACAGGAGTGTGTCCTCAGTGTGCCCGGACTGTCAAAACTTGCCTGCCCAATTGAATCTTTGCCCGGCCGCTGGTATTTCCGAAACCGACAGACAAGAAGACGCCGCTCTCGCACGAGCAAATCATTGCGGGCGCGGCCGACGGACAAGGAGGTACAACGATGAAACCAACCGACCTGGAAGCGGCAGCAGCGCAGGAGGCGCGGCGGCCGCGGCCGATCAGCGAACGGGAGACCGCGCGCACAATCCTTGGGCTGCTGCTCTGCGAGCCGCACTCCTTCACCCGCGCGGAGCTTGTGCGGGAACTGGGCGGACAGGCGGTCGCAACCCAGGACGCAATCGAGAACCTGGTCTGCTCCGGCCTGGCCAACCGCGAGGGCGAGACGATCACCGCCTCGCGCGCCGCGCGGGCCTTCGACGAGCTCGAACCCTGAGCCGATCGAGGCCCACAGGCGATCAGGATGCGCGTGGGGGCGCATCCCTCGCCGGCCCTCGGACCGCCTCAGCGAAGGCCGGCCAACCGCCTCTCACCGCCGGGCAAGCGCCTTTCCTCCAGGATCCGATCGGCGATGCCGTAGGACACAGCCTCGGCGGCGGTCATGAACTTGTCGCGCTCCATGTCCACGTGTACGCGCTCGCGCTCCTGGCCGGTGTGCTCGGTGAGGATCTCCTCGAGCCGGTCGCGCAGCGCCAGCACCTCGCGAGCGTGGATCTCCACATCGGCCGACTGACCTTGGAAGCCGCCCGTGGGCTGGTGTATCAGCACGCGGCCGTTGGGCAGCACAGCCCGCTTGCCCTGCGCCCCGCCGGCCAGGATCACGGCGCCCATCGACATCGCGATGCCGCAGCAGATCGTCTGTACGTCCGGCGCGATGAACTGCATCGTGTCGTAGATCGCAAGGCCCGCGTAGACCTGGCCGCCGGGACAGTTGACGTAGAGCGAGATGTCCTTCGCGGGGTCAACGGCCTCCAAATGCAGCAGCTGCGCAACGACCAGGTTTGCGATCTGGTCGTCGATCTCGCTGCCCAGAAACACGACCCTGTCATTCAGCAAGCGGCTGTAGATGTCGAACGAGCGCTCCCCCAGCGGGCTCTGCTCCACGACCATCGGCACGAGCGGCATCGTGACCTCCCTTCTCGTGGCGGCGCTTGCACCCCACGATCTCAGATAACATGCAACCCATTGGTTGCGGTCGACCAAGGCTAACAGAACGCGCAACCACTAGGTTGCGCATGGATGAGAGGGGCGAGGATGGAACTCGATCTGGGCAATCTGGAGCAGGCGGTCAGGCGCACGATCGTGCTGGGCGTCGATCGCCGCGAGGCGTGGAGGAAGCTCGCCGACGCAGATGGACTTAGCTCATGGCTGGCCGAGGAGGTGGACCTGGAGGTGCGCGCCGGAGCGCGGGGCACGATCCGCCTGGCTGGAGATGACATTCGCCTGGTCGAGGTTGAGGAGGTGGAGTCGATGCGACGCCTGAGCCTTCTCTGGCGCGAGCCCGACGGCGAGCCCTCTCTGGTCGAGATCACACTCGACGACACCGAGTACGGCACGCAGGTGACCGTCATCGAGATGCCGACCCTCGCCCTGCGCGTGCTCGCCGCGAGCATCGAGAGCCAGAGCCACGCCGGCCGCGGTCCGACGATGCTCGCCGCCCTCGTATGAGCGAGCTCGCCAATCCCGCTGGCGCCGCCGCGCAGGCGAGCGCTACGACGAGCTCGCAGGCCCCCGTCGGCGCCGTGTTCGCGGCGCTCGCGGACCCCACGCGGCGCCACGTGGTCGAACTGCTTTCGCAGCAGCCCACCGTGACCGCGTCCGGCCTGGCCCAAGAGCTGCCCATCTCTCGGCAGGCGATCGCCAAGCACCTGCGCGCGCTTACGCAGGCCGGCCTGCTGACCTGCGCACAGGAGGGCCGCGAGACGCAATACCGTCTCTCGCCGCAGCCGCTTGGCAGCGCGATGCGATGGATGGCCAGCGCCGGCGCCCGATGGGATGGGCGGCTCGCACGCCTGCAGCAGGAGCTTGGCGAGGGCCGCTGAGCGATGCGGAAAAGCCGCAGAGCCCGGGCGCTCTCGCATGCGATCATCGAATTGCAAGCACAAGCTGTTCACCTTCGAGAAACCAAACCAGCGAGGTCGCGTTGACAGACTCGATCGACTCCTCCCCCGTCGACGCCGCACCGGGCGCCGCGGAGCCTGCTTACCATCTGTATCTGGACGGCGAGGAGCCCGTCGTCGCTGCGGGCGCCCTGCGACTGCTGATCTCCGACGAGGCCCACGAGCCAGAGATCAGGAAGATCGCCCGCGAGGTCCTATCGCAGCTCGAAGAAGAGCCGCCCGCAGGCGAGCCCCTCGTAGTTGGCCTGACGGCGCCGGGCATGAAGATCACCCACACGGCGCTCAAGCTGCTGCTGGACGATCTGCGGCGCGAGCAGGCGGACGAGCAACGGGTGCTGCGAGCGATCCTCGACAAGCTGCCCGACGAGCACGCGATCAGGGCGATCCTGATCGTCTAGGCCGCCCGCTACAGTCTCGATCGCCTCGCAGCTACTCGCAGCTCCCACGCCTTCAGATCAGCAGCTCGCTCGTGCGCAGGGCGGCGCGGCTGACCGCCACCATGTCGCCCTGCAGGTGGACGAGGCCGCAGCGTTCCAGGTTCGCCAGAGCGTCGTGAACCTCCGCGGCGTCGCCGATCTCCTGCTCGATGTCAGGGCGCCACCAGACGCCCGTGGCATCGCCCGAGACCAACATCTGGACGATCGCCTGTTCGGTGGCTTCCAGATCGAGCCCGTCGAAGTGCGAGCCGGTACCTTGATCCTGCATGGGAAGGTGCTCCTTTCCGTGCCCAAAGGCCCCTCGCCAGGCGCAAACTGGCGGGGGGCCGAATCGCAAGAGAATGTAGACAAACAGCGTAATAGCCGGGACGAGCATGAAGATCAATCCCTAAGCCAGAACGTTCAGCGTCAGGAAATGTCTGTTTTGGGGTCGGGAAAGCTCGGTCTGCGTGCTTGCAGACGAGCGCGCCCTTGCGATCACCGCGACTGCGGCAGCGCGGCCGAAGCGCTCTTGCCCGCCGGATTGGAGGGCGGCGGCACGACCGGCCCGATGTCCCCGTCCGGCGCCTGATCGAGGTCGACGATCACGGGCGCATGATCGCTTGGCCGGCTGCCCTTGCGCGCCTGACGGTCCACCCACGCCGCCTGTACCCGCTGGGCCACGGGCTCGCTTGCCAGCACCAGATCGATCCGCATCCCCAGATCTCGGTGGAACATGCCCGCGCGATAGTCCCAGTAGGTAAACACGCGCTGCTTGGGCCAGCGATCGCGCACGACATCCCGGAAGCCCAGCTCCTGCAGGCTCCCAAACGCAGCCCGCTCCGGCGGGGTGACGTGGGTGTGGCCCTCATAGGCCGCGGGGTCGAAGACGTCGGCGTCGGCCGGCGCGATGTTCATGTCGCCGCAGACCATCGCCTCCCGAGCGCCGTCGGCGAGCACTTCGCGCAGGGCGGCCAGCCAGGCGAGCTTGTAGCGGTAGTGCTCAGAGTCCGGCTCGCGCCCGTTGGGCACATAGACGCTGTGCACCCTGATACCACCGCAGGTTGCAGAGACCGCACGCGCCTCCTGGTGGGGAAAGCCAGGCGCGCCTGGCAGGCCGACCACGACGTCCTCCAAACCCACCCGCGAGAGGATCGCAACGCCGTTCCACTGCGCCTCTCCGTGCAGCGCGATCTGATATCCGCAACCCGCAAGCTCGCCGCCCAGCAGCTGCTCGAAGGCGGCGTCGGCGAGCTTTGTCTCCTGCAGGCACACCACATCCGGGCTGCGCTGTGTAAGCCACGGCAGAAGGCGCTCCACACGCTGCTTGACCGAGTTCACGTTCCAGGTGGCGACCCGCACCGCGCCTACGGTAGCGAGCAGAAGCCAGCCGAAGCTCCTGCTCGCCGAGACGCGCAGCGCCGAGCTCTAGAAGATGATGCAGACCATGCAAGGCCAGCGCACGCGCCCAAGCGACTTCACCCACCGCCAGCTCATGCTCTTCGGGCGGCGGATCGCCGTGCTGCTGGCGCTCGTGCTGGCGCTGCTAGCACTCGGCGCGCTCGGCCTCTGCCTGAGCGAGAAAGTCGGCTTCTGGTACGCGTTTCGCTGGGCGCTCGACAGCGCGGCGACCGTCGGCGGCTTTCCGCAGCCGCGCAGCGCCGCCGGCCAGATCGTGCAGGTCGCGCTCGTGGTGCTGGGCGTCGGTACGCTCTTCTACGCGCTTGCGAGCGTCGCGGAGTTGTTCGTCGCCGGGCATCTCGCCGACCTGCTGGTACTGCGGCGCACGCAGAAGATGATCGATTCCCTTTCAGACCACCACATCGTCTGCGGCTTCGGCCGCGTCGGGCGCCAGGTCGTGCGGGACCTGCAGGCCGCGCAGGCCCGCCTCGTAGTGATCGACGCCGACCCTGAGAACCGCCAGCTCGCGCAGGCGCTCGGGATCGCCACCTTCATCGAGGGCGACGCCGCCGATGACACGGTGCTGGTGGAGGCCGGCATCGCGCGCGCCCGCTCGATCGTCGTGTGCGCCGACTCGGACGCCAACAACGTCTTCATCACGCTCACCGCGCGGGAGCTGCGCAGCGACATCGCGATCGTCGCGCGAGCCGCGCTGGAAGACACCGAGAAGAAGCTCAAGCGCGCCGGCGCCGACCGCGTGATCTCCCCCTACAAGGCCAGCGGCACCGAGATGGCGCGCCTGGCCTTGCACCGCCAGCTCAGCGGCGTGATCGACGTCGACGGCCAGTACCGCATGGAGGAGATCGAGGTCGCCGAGAGCTGCGAGGCGCTGGGCAAGAGCATCGGCGACATTCGCGGCGGCGCGATCATCGTCGGTCTGCGTCGGGGCGCGGACTTCCGGCCGCAGCCGGCGGGGGACATCACGCTTCAGGGCGGCGACGTGATCGTCGCGATCGGCGTGCCGCAATCGCTAGAGCGGCTGGAGGCCCTGCTGGAGGACCCCCGCCGCCGCAGCTAGGCAAGACTTGCGGGCGCAGGCAGATGCCCGCGCCCGAGATCAGCCTTTGGTTGAGTAAGACTTCGTGGCGTTGCAGGAAGCCGTGAAGTCTTTGCCCGTGAAGGTCGAGCTGAGCGTGCCGCTCTCGCTGCCGTGCTTGCCGAACTTGCCCGTGACCAGAACAGTGCCGTTGGTTTTTTTCTGAGGCGCGAACACGATGTTCAGCGTAACCTTGAAGGTGCCCTTCTTGGAGACCGTCGCAGTGCCGCCCATCGCGCTGCCGAATGCCCCGCCCTGACATCCGACTGGCGGGCTGGGGATGTTGAAGCCGCTCACCTTTTTGCCGTTGGATGAGACCTTGAAGCTGATGGTGTTGTAGACCTCCCCCGTGAAGGTCCCGGAGTAGGTGACTCCCTTCAGTGGCTTGGGTGGCTTGGCGGCCAAGGCGACTCCCGTGCCGATCAGAGCGACCGTGCCCCCGACCGCCGCGGTTCTGAGCAGGAGCTTGTGGAGCTGCATCTTCGCGTTCATCTCATCCCTCTTCCGTCGTGCCGGCGGCGGTAGCGGCTCGCCGCCTCAGATCATCCGTTCCAGCCGCGGATGATGGCAGACAGGCATGGTGCTCGCTCCCAGGAGCAGTGCTGCTAGGCCACCTCGAAACGGTGGTCCTCCCACTCCGCAAAAGCGCGAAAGCCCACGTCCGCGTAGATCTTGTTCGAGGTCGCGTTGGCAAGGTCGGTGAACAGCACGCAGCGCTGCGCTCCGCGCACCAACGACTCACGGCAGGCCGCCGCGACCGCGCTGCTCGCGTAGCCGCGACCGCGATGCGCAGGTGGCGTGTAGACGGGACCGATGCGGACCGTCCCGGCTATCGCGGGGGAAAGCGCGAGCGCACAGACGGGCCCGTCGTCGTCCCATACGCGCTGAGCGCCAGAGTCCATGCGGGTCGCGACTGCTCTGCGCGCCTGCCCCGGCACGCCTGCCCTGGCCTCCACAACGAAATCGGCCTCCCACTGCACCAGCAGATCTCGCTCCTGCTCAACGGGTACGCGCAGACGCCCGCGTGCAGGCCACGTCGGGTCATTTGGCGTGCTCAGCGCATGCATCGCCTCGCGCATCGCGCACGCGTCACGCCCCCGGTGATCCCGGCCCATGCCGCAGCGATCGCGCGAGCGCTCGGCGGCTGCGCGCTGATCCCGGGCAGCAACGGGTCCTCTGCCAGCCAACGCTCGATCAACGGCGAAGCCGTCCCCGCGTCGAATCCGCTCGCCAGCATCGGCCACGGAGGCGTGCGCATCGCCACCGCGCGCAGCTGTCCGCTCTCGTCGTGACAACAGGCAAACAGCGGCCCGATCCCTCCAAATCGCCCGCGGCGCAGGTGTGCGAGCACCGTCGCCGGCACATTGCGCTCGACCCGTTCGGCGAGATAGCTCTCGGCGTCAGCGGCGAAACTCTCGATCTCCCTGGTGATCTCGATGCGCATCGATCGATGATCGCACCGAACCCAGAGCGCCCCGCGGCCGGTAGACTCCACCCGCGCTGGAGCGGTCCATCCACCCAGGGGAGGTTGGCAGTACGCGATGAGTGAGCACCCCTTCAGGACCGCGTGGCGCACACGCGAGCTCGATCCGTGGATGCAGGCGCTCTCGCCAGAGGTGCTGCTGCGTTCGCCCGTCCTGAGAAAGCCGTTCACGGGACGCGATGCGGCACGAGAGCTGTTCGGTGTCCTCTTTGATGCGTTCGGGGCAATGCAGATAACGGGAGAATTCGGGGACGACGCCTCACACACGTTCTTCTGGCGAGGTGAGCTGGCTGGTCGCTACATCCAGGGCGTGGATCTGTTGCGATACGACGCGGAGGGCAGGATCGCCGAGATCTCGGTCATGATCCGGCCGCTCGCAGACTTCGGTCTGTTCGCCAGCACGATCGGCCCGCCACTGGCCGCGCGCCGCAGCGCTGCCAGAGGGATGCTGCTGCGACTGCTCGCCTATCCGCTGAACGGCATCCTGTTCGCCGCAGACGCAGTCGCCTCTCGCCTACTTGGACTGCGCTGAATGACCGCGTCCGCGTGGAGTTACGCCTGCGCACCAGCGCGAGGCGGGTTCCAGACGATCTCCCACAGGTGCCCGTCGGGGTCGCGAAAGTAGCCGGAGTAGATGCCCCAGGGACGCTTATGGGCCTGGTCGGTGAGCGTGGCTCCGGCGGCCTGGGCTTGGGCGAGCAGCGCGTCGACCTCGGCTTCGCTTGCGAGGATGAGTCCGATGCTGAACTCACCGGTCTTCGGCGCGCCGAGCGGGATATTGGCGTCCTTGGCCAGCTCGGTGCGTGGGTAGAGCGCCAGGATCAGCCCGCCCCGCAGCTCGAACATCGCGATAGCGCCGGCCGGCAGGAGATCGTCGCCGGCGTACTCGGTGCCGATCACCCCGCGCGACTCCAACCCGAGGCCGTCTCGGTAGAAGTGCAGTGCTCGCTCCAGGTCTGCGACCGCGAGCGTGATCACGTCGACTCGTGCTTCCATCTTCCACCTTCCTCTCAGCGTTCCTGGATGGAGGCGAATGGCCGACAACGTCTCGTCGATCGCCACCCGGCGCTTGTCGGCTAAGTTGCGCTCACATGGAGCTTTCGAGCACGTCAGGCTTCATCCGCCATGCCGGCGAGACCGACATGATCGCAGCCGGGCGCTTGCTGCACGACTTCAATCGTGAGTTCGACGAGCCGACCCCGTCGCCGGAGATCCTGGCTGATCGACTCCGCCAGCTAGTCGCAGGCGGGGACACAATCGTCCTGCTCGCGGGGCAGGAGCCGACGGGTATCGCGGTTCTTCGCCTCCGCGGGGCGATCTGGAGTGCTGCGCTGGAGTGCTATCTCGCCGAGCTGTACGTGACGCCGAAGGCGCGGCGTCACGGCGTCGGCAGAGCGCTGATGCAGGCAGCGATCCGGGAAGCGCGAGAGCGTGGCGCCGAGACGATGGACATCGGGGTGGATGAGCCCGACTTCGCGGCGCGTCGACTGTACGAGAGCATGGGTTTCACCAACCGCGTCGGCGGGCCCGACGGACCGCTCATGTACGTCTACGAGCGCGAGCTCCACGCTGCGCGCCAGGAGCCGGCGGACGCGTCCGGCTAGGCGGATTGCACGTGTGGCGAGACAGGACCGCTGACGGCCTGCCTTGCCTGCGCGAACGTCACAAGACGCTCGCGCTCCTCATCCCACAGCTTTAGCCGGGGCGCGAGCAGCGCGTCCCACAGCGAGAGTGTTGGCACGTTCTGGAAGATCGGGTTCTCCTCGTGCGCCCGGCGCAGGTTGTAGTTGGGAATGCGCGCGCTGAGATGGTGCACGTGGTGAAATCCGATGTTTCCTGTGCAGAACTGGAGCAGCCTCGGGAGCTTCAGATAGGAGCTCCCGCGTAGCGCCGCATCCGCGTAGCGCCAGTCATCACCGCTCTCCCAGTAGGCCTCCTCGAACTGGTGCTGAACGTAGAAGAGCCAGATCCCGATTGAGCCGGCGAGCAGCGCGGGCGGCGCCCACACGAGCAGGAAGTCGCGCCAACCGATCGCCAGGCAAAGACCGCCGACGATCGCCGCAAGCGCAATGTTGGTGGCGATCACGCTGCGACGCATGCGCGGCCGAGCGCCGCGCGCAACGATTCGCGGCCCCACGATCATCGCGACGATCGGGCCTATGCCGAACATCACAAGCGGATTGCGCAGCAAGCGGTAGCCGGCGCGCCCGCGCCACGGCAGCGCGCCGTATTCAGCGACGGTTAGCGTACGGACGTCCCCAGTGCCACGGCGAGCGAGATCGCCGGAGGTGGCGTGGTGAATCGCGTGATCGTGTCGCCAACGAGTGAATGGCGAGAGAATGAGCAGTCCCATCACCCTGCCGAGCCACGCGTTCGCTCGCTTGGATCCGAGAAAGGAACCATGCGAGCAGTCATGAAAGACGATGAACGTGCGTACCAGAAAGATGGCCGCCGGGATGGCGAGCGCCAGCGTCAGCAGGTAGGAAAGGCTCAGTACCAGATACATCGCAACCGACAGTGCGAGGTACGGCAGCGCTGAGGTGGCAAGGTCCAGCAGCGCGCGTCCATGGTGAGCCTGCTCGTAGCGAGCCAGCCCGTCGCGCCAGAAGGCCGCCCCAGTGCACTGCTCCCCATCGCCACCGACGGATACCCGCCCAAGGGCGGCCGAGTCTCGCCGGGTGAAGTCGTCGTGAGGTTGCATCACAGCGGGGATCATAAAATCCCCTTTCCTGGTGTGCGCCTGGCCGGTCTGACCGCCGCATCCCAATCGCGACCACCAGCGTAGCTGGTTGATCACCTGCGTGTGCCGGGACGACGAACGTGCGGCCAAATGCCCGAGTACGTGGCGAGAGCGCCGGTAGCTATGGCGTCTTCATCGCTCGATGGCTGTCGATCCCTAGGACCCCCGCAACGGCACGTGCGGCCAGGAGCTCGTCGTGAGGCGTGTCCCCGGCGAGTGCGATCACAGCTCCCTCGAGCGCGCCCAGCAGCGCCGCCGCCACTGCCCGGGCCGGTGGTCCCGGTGGAATCGAGCCGGCTTTGCGTCCGGCAGTGATGAGCCTTGCGTAGCGGTTGACGCCGGCCTCCCATATCCGCTCGGTCTTGCGCCCCACCGGATGATCTTGACCGGCGAACTCCAAGCGCAGCGCCATCACCACGCGAGCGATGTCGCGCCGGCAGAAGACCGCGTGGCCGCGTGCCAGAGCCAACAGCTCGGCGACCGGGTCGGCCTGCTGTGCGGCCGGTTCGCCGACCTCCCGCACCCAGGTCTCGTTGACCCACTCGATCACTGCCAGCGCCAGATCCTCCTTGTCCTTGAACTGGTAGTACAGAGCGCCCCGCGTATAGCCGGCTTCGCGCGCCACCTCCTCGAGCAGAAGGTTGCCGTAGCCATAGCGCGAGAGGCCGCGTGCGGCGGATTCGAGCAACGCGCTGCGCGAGCGGGCGCGACGCTCAGCCTGCGTAGGGCGCCCCCGCACTGACAGCGCCGGCGCGCTCGCGGAGCTCATCGACCTTGTCGCGTTCGTCTTACATCAATACATACGTACATGTATGTATGCTACCATTGCCCGCGAACAGACGATGTCCACAACGTCCACAGCCGCCTCCCAGCACCCCGACCTCGTCTCTACAGTCCGGTGGCGGCGCGAGGTTCCCGAGCAGATTCGCTCTCTTGGCGCGCTTGCGCGCGCCGATTACGCCGACATCGTCACCGCGACGATCAACGAGACGCCGGCAGATCCCGAGCAGGTGGTCCACGCGACGTTGAGGGGCGTGCCGCGTGGCCTGCTCCTCTTGATCCCATTTGTCCAGCGTGTCTTCCTCGGCTTTCGCCTGAAGCTGCGGCCCGCCCCGGATCGCCTGCTCGGCTGGAAGATCGCCGATCGCGGCGAGAACTGGATGAGGATTGAGACCGCCTCGTGGTTCTTGACCGGCCACGTAGTCATGCACGTCGACGAAGGCCACCTGTCCCTCGCGTCGTTCATCCGCTATGACCGATGGCCGGCGGCGTTTGTCTGGCCGCCTGTGTCCCTCATCCACCGCCAGGTGGGACTCGCCTTGGTTCGCAGCGCGATACGAACGCAGTTTCAAGACACGGCATCACACACATGAGGGCACAAGGCAGACTCCCGAACAGCGCGCACACCTCGCGTCCTTGGCGAATCCATGAGATCGCCCCCGACTTTCGGCTCGAGGATGTGTGGGCACTGCCCGTGCGGGGTGAGAAGAGCGAACTCCCCGCGCTAGTGCAGGGTTTCGCCACCGGCAATCCATTGCAAGGCTTCTGGCTTGCACGCGCGCTGTGGAATATCCGCTGGAAGGTCGGCGAGCTACTCGGCTGGGACAAGTCGGATAGTGGGCTTGGAGCGAGGGTGCCGACGCTGCGTGAGCGCCTACCGCAAGACCTGCTGGATGCGCCGGGCCCCAACTTCGACACGCTCCCATTCACTTCGCTGTACCTGATCGAAGACGAGTTCGCCGCCGAGATCGCCAACCGCACCATGCATGGGGTCATGCACCTCAGCCTCGTTGCTGACGGAACAGGGGCCTACCGCGGCCAGATGGCCGTCCTGGTCAAGCCAAACGGGCCGCTCGGGAGCGTGTATATGGCCGCGATCAGACCCTTCCGTTACCTGATCGTCTACCCCGCGATGATGCGACAGATCGAGCGCGAAACGGCCCGGCAGGATCGACCCGGTTTTCCGCCTGCCTACGGCTCACGCTGAGTCCTCGCGATGAAGCCGGCCGGGAGCGAACCGGCGACCTCCTGCTTCCAGGCGTCGATGGTGGTCTGCAGGCCCACGTGCGCCTTGATGGCTACGATGGCGTCGTGCCGTCACGAACGATCTGCTGCTGGACGGCGCTTGGATTGGCCTGCATCGGGCTCATGCTTGCTGGCCCGGCGACCAATGCCTTGGCGGGCACCACCCCGGTTGCGCTCGGTAAGTGGAAGGCGACGACGAGCACCCGTCAGACGTTCGAGTTCAAGATCGTCCAGCACGGGCCGAAGGCGAGCTGTGGAACCACGGCCTCGGCGCGCTGCTTCTACGCCCTCAGCTATCCCACGATCCCCGATCCATGCCCCAACGGACAGTCCGGCGGGGGCGTATTCGGAGTCCCCAACGGCTTCGTCAACACGCGCGGCATCTTTTCCTACAAGCAGGGCTCACCGACCAGCGACGAATACATGCAGTTTCGTGTGGTCCTCTCAGGCAGCAAAGGGACCGGCACTCTGCGGAGCACCTCGCCTCAGGAACTGGGCGTCGAAAGCGCGCCCGTGTGCGACAGCGGCACGATCAAGTTCACCGCGCACCACCTGTAGGAGCGCCTTACGGGAGAGGTTTGGGCCCGCCACCGCATGGGCCTAAACCCGTTAGGTCGTCCGTCTCATGGCCCAGCCGGCCGGCCTTGCGCCGCGTCGCGGCGTACTGCTCATCCACGAGCAGCTCAAGTGGGCTGAAGTCCACCTCAACGCTGTCGGGCAGTCGGTCCGCGAGCCGCTCAAGTGGAGCCAGCCGGGATCGAACCGGCGACCTCCTGCTTGCAAAGCAGGCGCTCTCCCAGCTGAGCTATGGCCCCGCGAGAGTCAGTCTACCGGCGGATGAGCCGTGGCATCGTGGGGCTTACCGGCCCAACGAGAGGTCTCAGGCAGCACCGCGAAGACGCTGGCTGCTGGGAGTCTCCCACTCGAAGCTGCTAGCTGGATCGCTGATGTCCGGGATGCCGGCGTCGGTGCTCCAGTCGTAGGCGCGGTGCTCGTGCTGACCCTCGATGCGGTTCGCATTGATGTAAGCGTCCATGTCGATCTCGACGGTCTCCTGGCTGAGCCCGGAGCGGCGGGCCGCGTAGTGGCCGTCGCCTGGCCAGTCCGTCACAGAGCAACCCGCCTCAAGGATCGCGCTGCCGTTTGGCGCTGCAAGGGCCTCTCGGTCCACGCCTCCACCAAATGCCTCGCGCTCCAGATCCGCGACCACACGCGGATCCGCTCCTCGGCTGCGCTTCAGGTCGAGGTGCTGGCGGATGGCATCGTCGAACGAGCCCACGACGTGAACATACACCGCCGACCACACGGAACTTCGGCGCCATCCCGCAGCAGGCAAACGACGTGCCTGCATCATGGTCGAGGACGTCTTCGCAGGCTTCGCCTCGCGCCACTAGACTTGTTGCTTGACCTTGGGGCTATAGCTCAGTTGGGAGAGCGCCTGGATCGCACCCAGGAGGTCGTCGGTTCAAGTCCGACTAGCTCCATTCCTAAGTGCCTGCAAATCCGGTGGTTTTAGCGCTGCGGGCCGGCTTGGCCAAGCGGCTTGTGGTGGGCTGGTCAACTTCTGGTCAACTTGGGCGCCGCCCTCGGTCGGATGGCGACCGGCAGCTAGCGTGCGGAGTCCCATGCGATCGAGGAGGAAGCGATGGGACCTACGAGCAGCACCCACGCCCGCGTGCGCGTGGAGCGCGGCATCTACAGGCAGGCCAACGGCAAGTACGCGGTCTGCTGCCGCCACGCCGGCCGGCTGCGGTTTCGGACCGTCGGCTTTGACCTCGAGCGCGCGCGGCGCGAGCGGCTCGCGCTGATCGCGGCCGCGCGGCGCGGCGTCGAGCCGGTCTCGCCGCGGCTGCGCTTTGACACCGTGGCTTGAGCGCTTTGAGGCGAAGGTCGCCGCCGGCGAGCGCCACCCGCGCACGCTTGAGGCCCATCGCTATCAGATCGAGGCGCACCTGCTGCCGACGCTGGCCACTCGTCACATCGCCTCGATCACGGTCGATGAGATCGCCGAGCTGCTGCTCGAGCTTGGCCGCAAGGGCTGCTCGCCCAGGACCTCGGCCGGCGCGCTGGCGAGCCTGCACAGCATCATCCGTTATGCGCGGCGCCACGGCTGGATCACGCTTGACCCGGTCGACCAGCTCGAGCCCGAGGAGCGACCGCGGATCTTGCGCCGCCGCCAACGCGTGCTTGGCCGCGCCGAGATCGAGCGGCTCCTGGCGGCCTGCCCGCCGCCGGGGCGGCTGATGCTCGCCACGGCGCTGTTCAGCGGCCTGCGTATCTCCGAGATGCTCGGCCTGACCTGGGAGGACATCGACTTCCGAAGCGGGGTGATCCACGTGCGGCTGCAGCTCTCACGCGCCCACCGTCAGATGCCGGCCTGCCGCGTGGCGACCAAGACCGCCGCCTCGGTGCGCGAGATCCCACTCGTCGCCCAGCTGGCGCAGTTGCTTGGCGCGCACAAGCAGGCAACGCCGTTTGCGGCGGACACCGACTGGGTCTTTGCCACCGCACGCGGCACCCCCTACGGACATCGCAACGTCGCCCGCCGCGTGCTCCAGAGCGCCGCCCGCTCGGCTGGGCTCGACCGAGACGGCTGGCCGCCGCTGCGCTTTCACGACCTGCGCCACACCTTTGCTAGCCATCTGATCGTCGACCTCGGGCTCGACGTGGCGCAAGTCAGCCGCATCCTCGGCCACGCGCGGATCACGATCACGCTTGACGTCTACACGCACCTCTTCGACGACGCCCGGCACACCCAGGACATCCGCACGCGCATGGCGGCAAGCCCGTTCGCCGAGCTACTTGAGCCAGACAGTCGAGGTGGGACAGTGCACCAGTTGCGCTAGCCGCGATATGGGCTGATCTACGGCTTGGTTCGGTCTATTGCCATGACTGATCGGCGGGTGCCGTCCTAAGGCGAACCAATGTTCGACGCCGTGAGCACCGTGGAAGAGCTATCAACGCTGGAGCGGCTTCTCGACTCGCTCAATCGTGACGGCCGCGAATTCGAGCTCTTGTGCCGGTGGTTCCTGCAGAACGACCCCGAGTTTGCCGCCGAATATGAGACGTATGGCTATGGAGTGAGTGGCCTGAGCGATGGGGGCCCGATCGTGGGATCGACCTTGTGGCGCAGACATTCTCAGGTCGCGTCGATGCCGTGCAGGCCATGAACTACGGCGACCCAGAGTGAACAGATCGCCCACAGGCACCCGCCGGCGTCCGGCGGCCCGCACACCCTAGTCTGGCCAGCGATCCGGATAGCGCACATCCGCTCGCCGGATCGTCCGGGCAACCGATCATGCTTCAGGCAGCGGATGGCGCTCTCAATCGTGTCCCTGCTGCTCGCGTTTGTCGCTGTCGTGGTCAACGCCTCGGGCATCGTGCGACGGCCACGGATCATCGCGCGATGGGGGACCGTCAACGAGGAGCCGTTCAGAGAGGGCATCTCGATCGTGATCACAGCACGCCGACGACCAATCCAGGTCGATGAGATCGGGTTCGTAAAGCTCGACCGCCGCCCGCGTGTCGTGCTTAAGGCGGGCAAGCACCACGTGCGTCTACCTATCCCCAGGCGCCAGTTCCCGGAGTGGCACCGAGACGACATTCCAGTCCGCGTTCCGCTCAGGGATCGCGACGACGATCTTCCCCTACACCTGCAAGACGGGGAATCGACCAGGTTCCACATCGATCTCGACGCAGCCATCGACGAGCTGCACCCACGTACCAAGTTCGCCTACACATACGTGCAAGCGAGCGGGACGATCTACTTGGCGCGCGAGAAGCTCGACGATTCCCCGACGTAGCCGGCCGCGCGCACGCGGGCCTTGCGCCATCTGGTCAGATGGTTAGGCTGCGCATCTATGGAATCCAGCAGCCAGCAGCGACTTGAGTGGAGACCTGTCCCAAACACCGCTCACTGGACACTGACCGATTTGCAGGACGGCGTGATCGTACGGCACATCGCAGTGCGCGACCCGTACTTCAATGAGCCAGCGGGGACAAAGTACCTCGCAACCGGCAACGGCCACAAGCCAAGCACTCACGACTCACTCAAGGAGGCTATGATCGCCGCCGAGGCCTCACTCGGCTAATCTGCGCCGCCGCCATCCGGCAGATCCGTAACATGACGCCGAAGTGTGACAGGAGCGTCGCGGCCCTTGGAAGTCTATGGCAATGAGCAGAGGCCGACGAGCATACGCCCGCCGCCTCCGCACAATCGATCATCGCCTATAACCGCCGCAATAAGCAGCAGAATCAGGACGAGTTGGAACTGAAAGAGCAATCTCACTCATCATAAAGTGGCTCCCTTCTGGCTAGTAGCTGCTAGCCGCTGGCCAGAAGCTCATCTCCCGGCGCCAATTACGTCCAAGAAGGGCAGCGCTTTATAGGGAACGGGTCAGTGAATTTCTGATTCTGCTAACGCAGGCCAACGGTAGGTGGTACATCACCCGTCATACCCCCAGTGCAGCAAAGAGACGAAAAGCAAGTCACACCAGTTAGGTGCTCGATCCGCTGTTATTTACGCGGTGAGTACCGGCGAGTCGGCCACGAGAGTTCAACATTGCACAGGCGATAGCCCCATGGACCAGGAGAATCATTCAATGTGGCTGGGGTAGCTGCTGACCCTGGGATGCCGCTAACTGCTCACGTTTAGGGCAGCACTGGATTCTGATGCCTTGCGCCCATGCCAGGTCTCCAATAGAAACTCCACCACGGTGCGCGCAGCGTTAGCTGCCAGCCGAGCGTGCCTGGCAAGAGCGGGGCTGGGAGCGGTACGTCCGTGGCCGATACCCAGCTCGTTGCGCAGCTCTGCAAGGCTTTGCACTGCGGTCGCAAGGTTCTGCAGGATGCGTTGGCTTGAACGGCTGCCCTTCGCGCTCTCGGGTACGGCCTCGCGTGTCAGCGCAAGCTGCTCGGCCACCAGCTTGTAGAGGTCAGTGAGGCTGGCCTCGCGCTCGTCGTACTGAAGATCGTAGTCGCGCAAGATGAACCTGCAGGTGCTCTCTACCAGCTCCTTGGCCGCGCCGATTGCCGCTGCCGGATCGCGGAGGATGCCGTCGTTGATGCGCTCTAGGTGCTGGAGGAGAACACGCGGCTCCTCGAGGCGCTCAAACCGCGCGACGGGGAGCGCCGACGGGGTTGAGGCGAAGTTGAGAGCACCTTCGTCATCGACAGGCGCTCCATCCTGCTGCAGTGAACGCAGCAGCGCACGCGCATCGTCTGAGAGTGTGCCGGCGTTCTCCGACCCCCAGGTAGCCTGCGCGCGACCCCAATCGTCGATCGCATCGAGGTACACCCGTAGCAGCCGCTGCGCTACCGCGGGGTCTGAGATGTCGGCGCCCGCCTCCGCGGCGGCACAGATAGCACGGCGTTGTCCTGTCTCGGGCAGCTTGAAGTTCGCAGGTAGGTCGAAGCCTTGAGCGGCATAGACATCCTCGATTCGGCGTACTGTGCCCGACCCGGCCGCGAAGTCCGCGAACTTTTGTCGGCTGCGACGTGAAAGCTGCATAGCTCTGTTTTACGGCTGCGTGCCTGGCGGTGGCGCTACGCGGTAGCCGACCTCGCCGTCCCAGATCATGTGCCAGCGGGCCAGGTTCTCCATCGCGCCTTCGATGTCGGCCGTCGTCCCCGTCGGCCAACCATCGGGGATCAGGCCTATGAGCTCATCGGGCTTCCAGTCACGCTCGGCGCCCTCGCCCATGGTCCGCAAAACCGCCTGCTCGAGCGTGACCGGGAGCGGCCCAGCGAAGCCGTAGTGGATGTCAGGGATCGGCCGCATCAGATCAAGCATCCACGTGTGCAGCGTCTGGGCGCTTAGCCCGGTCATCCGCGCGATGTCTCGAACGGTGATGCCGGCCTCCCGCGCTGGGCCCACCAGACGCCGGATCCTTTCGCGAATCCAGCTGTCCTGCACCGCCAAGGCCTCCAGCCGTTCGCCAAGCGCCAGCAGATCGTCCTCGATGCGCCGACGTTCAGCAATCTCGTTTGGATCTGCGCGGAACATGAGCAAATACTACAACCACTAGAGGATAAGTATCAAGCATTTGACACGTGCCTTTCCTCTGGTCCAGGGCTTAGCGGCGCGATCACAAGTCGCCGGCACAGCTCATGGGGCACCAAGGCCCTCCGTCTTGGGAGTGCGTCGAAGATCCTGGCAGCACCGGGCAAGAACACCTTGCCCCGCCCGGCATCGCGCCAGTTTTCCCGCCACTTATCCCGCAATGATGGCGGGATGCGTGACGCAGCCCTGAAGCCCGGCTACATCGGAATGGCCTCTGCGGCAGCCGCGCGCGCGATTTTGCGATCAAATGACACTGCGGTGGCACCGGCTTGGCGGGCGGTGGCAAGCAGGTAGCCATCCGGGAGGCTGATCGCGTGGCGAGCTCGCAGACGCGCGGCTTCCACCCCGATCGCCTCGGTCGGTGAGTGAACCGTCACACCGAGCGCCGCGATCGCGCGGCGCGCTGCTCGCAGACGCGCTTGATCAGCCGCTGGTGCGATCAATACCTCCGAGAGGTTGACGATGCTGATCAGCGTGGTCTCGCCCTGCTGCTGCCAGGCGAGAAAGAGCTCTCGCGATCGGGCGTGGTGGGAGTCTGACCCGTCGAGCGCGCCGATCAACACGTCGGCATCGAGAACGTACTTCAACGCTGCTGCTCTTCGGCGTCGAGTCGCTCCAGATAATCATGCGGATAGACGCCGGTGAGAGCACCGAATGCGGATTCGAGCCGGGGCGCCCCGCGACGAATGCGCAACTCGCCGTCCTCAAGCGCCTCCACTTGAACCTGGTCACCAGGCGCTAGCCCTGCCTCGTCCAACGCAACGACCGGGATCGTCACCTGGTTCTTCGTAGATATACGCGGCATGCCCTTTACTCTAGCAGTAAAGGCGCGTTGTCCTCCGGCGGTCGCCGGGGGACAAGCCGAGGCGAGCCTACGACACCTACCCCTGCCTACCGAGGCGATTCAAGGGGCCAAGAAAAGACCTCGCCTTCCTCTGGGTGACAACTAGTAACGTCCGCGTTTCTCGTGATCTAGGAGGCGTACGAGCGTCAGGCCGAAGCGCCAAAGCAGCCACACTGCGATCGCGAGGAAGCCGAGCAGACCAATCGCGCCAGAGGCCGGACCGGCAAAAGCAATGACAGCATCAAGTGCCATGATCCCTCCGGTTTACCGGCGCTCACGGACGGTACTCTGCCCGCAGACTGCCTCAGCCCTCACGGCTGGGCCAATCAGGCGGCCCGTTGGCCCAAACCCAGCCTAATTGGACCCAAAAGAACCGAATATCGCTCCTAGACCAGAGGCGGCATTTGGCTCCAGTACAGCGAAATGACCGATTTAGCGGGTGCGGCAGTATTGGATCGCACCCAGGAGGTCGTCGGTTCAAGTCCGACTAGCTCCATAGCTAGAAAACGGCCCCGCGGCGAAGCGGGTCGCCGCCAGCGGCCCAGAGTGCCATCGGTTTCGTCCTCGACTTCATCTGCATTCAGCCTCGGCGGTATATGCATGTGGCGGGCCTCCTCCTCTTGGTCCACGAGCCGGCGAGATCCGGCGCCCGCCAGGCTTACGGCAGCGAATGGATGTTCTTGCAGTCGGCCGCCGGCTTCAGGCCATATTCGTGAGTGCACGCCTGCCCGCTCGGCGGGCCCCAACCGTAGCCGCCGCCGGCAGCTTCGTAGGTGTCGGTGAACGTGTAGTGATGCGGCTGGCCCGGCGGACGGCCCTTCTTGTAGAAGATCGTCATGCGCGTGAACACCATGGTGCCGCCCAGAGCTCGGGGCTGCCACAACTCGATCTTCACCGGGTAGCCGTGGAACTTCCCGCCAGCACAGGATGGTTCGCAGTCATCCAGTTGGTTGAAGCCGGCGCCGACAGCGACGTTGGCCGTCCACTTGCTCCAAGCGATCCCCGAATGCCGGTTGCGCACGTTGGCCCCGCCGAGGAAGCCCGTGCCATCGCCGGTGTAGATGATCGTCGCAGGCTCGACCTGGAGACCGTTGTCGGTCGCATTGAGGGAGACGGGAGAGGCAGGCAGCGTGCTAGACGCCGATGCGCCCACAGCGATGAGTAGCGCCGCTAGCGCCGCGGCTACCCATCCTCCGGCAAACCACGCAGAGCGGCTCACGCTGAACGCGGCAACCGTCGGCCGTGCGCTGCGCTCTCCCACAGCATTGGTCTCCATGAGTTCGGCACGCTCCTCCATCAAGGTCATCCTACGCCAAGGCGGCGGCGACTCGACCAGCTGCAGCCTCCGTGGTTCATGCGACGTCTCTGAGCGGCAGCCTTACGAAGGCCGCACTCATTTCAGGGCGCCTTGGGGATTCAGCCCGGGTCAGTGCCCGCCGCCGGCCGCTCGTAGAGCCGGTTCTCGCGGATGCGCGCAACGAGTTGGGATGACTCTTCGCGCATGACCGTGCCGTCCTCCAGCTCAACAGCCGGCAGCAGCTTTTGGCCGGTCTTCTGGATCAGCTCGGTGCGACGCCCTCGCATCAGAGGCGCCTTGACGACCTCATAGTCGACGCCGGCCTCATCGAGCGCCTTCTGCACCCTCCAGCAGGGATGGCCGCCCTTGATGAACATCAGGCTGCAGCGATGCAGCTTGACGGCCATCCTCAGACCAGCTCCGCTCGTGGACCCGGAGGCAACACAAGCCGATCGTATCGCGGCCGTAGGCAGATGCGAAACACCTGCATCACCCAGGCTGCGCTCTTGCCCGCTAGGTGCAAGCCCGCTGAGCGCCGGCGCCCCTATGCGAGCCCGCTCGGCAGCCGCCGCTGCGCCGGATCGCTGAGCGCAGGCGGCACGTAGCCACGGTCGCCGACGGAGAGCGTGGTACCCGGCGCCACGATCTCATCGATACGGTCGAGCACGTCCTTGGAGAGGGTGACCTGCTCGGCGCCGAGCTGACTCTCCAACTGCTCCATCGTGCGCGGGCCGATGATCGGCGCCGTCACGGCCGGATGCGAGAGGGTGAACGCAAGCGCCATGTGGATGAGACTGAGGCCGGCCTGCTGTGCGAGCTGTGCGAGCTGCTCGGCAGCGTCGAGCTTTGCCTGGTTGCCTGGTAGTGAGAGGTCATAGCGGGCAGGGATCCGCTGCGCACGCCTGCTCTGCGGCGCCTGCTGTCCCTTGCGCCAAAGACCCGTGAGCCATCCGCCCGCAAGCGGGCTCCAAGGGATCACACCCATGCCGTGGCGCTGGGCGACCGGCAGCACATCGGCCTCGATCGCGCGCGCGAGGATCGAGTAGGGCGGCTGCTCGGTGGCAAAGCGGCCAAGGCACCGCCGCTGCGAGGTCCAATGGGCCGCCACAAGCTCGTGCGCCGGGAAGGTGGAGCAGCCGAAGGCCCTGATCTTGCCCTGCACGCGCAGGTCGGTGAGCGCGGAGAGCGTCTCCTCGACATCAGTTGCCGGTTCGGGGCGGTGCACTTGGTAGAGGTCGATCCAGTCAGTCTGCAATCGCGTGAGGCTGGCCTCCACCTCCCTGACGATCCAGCGCCGCGAGTTGCCCCGCTTGTTCGGGTTCCCGCCGCTCCCGCCGAAGCCAACGTCCATCGGCGCATGGAACTTGGTCGCAAGGATCACGTCCTCGCGCTTGCCGCCCGCGAGCGCCTTGCCGACGATCTGCTCCGACTCCCCGAGCGAGTACACATCCGCCGTGTCGATGAAGTTGATACCGGCATCGAGCGCGCGGTGGATTATCTGCACGCACTTCTCATGGTCCGGCTCGCCCCAGGCCCCGAACATCATCGCTCCGAGGCAGAGAGGGCTGACCTGCATTCCGGTGCTGCCGAGTCCGCGGTAGTCCATCGTGTTCTCCTTGAGCCGAGGGCGAGGGGTCGGCGCCATGCTAGGACGGCAGCCGCGATCCTCCGGATCAGCCGGTGCGAGTGGCGACCACGAACAGGCGCGTGAACGGGAACAGCGTCTCGCCGGAGGCAAGGCGAGGATAGGCGTCACGCAGCGCGGCTGCATAGCCAGAATCGAAGGCAGCGGCATCGTCGCCGTCCAGCGCGGCGAGGTAGGGCCTGAGCGCAGTGCCGCGTACCCATTCGAGCACCGGGTCGGATCCGCTGAGCACCTGGTGGTAGGTCGTCTCCCAGATATCGACGGTGGCGCCCAGCGCGTGCAGGCGCTCGTGGTATTCCCCGACGCTCGGCAGATCCAGGGCGCGGGACACCCCGCCGAGCTTGCCCGCCCATTCCGGGGAGGTGGCCAGTCGCGCCAGCAGTGTGTGACTTGGCTGGTCGAAGTTACGGGGGACCTGGAATGCGAAGCGGCCGTCCGCCGCGAGGCTCGCCAGCCAGCGCTCGAACAGATCCAAGTGGCCTGGCACCCAATGCAACGCGGCGTTGGAGAGCAGCAGATCGACGCTCCCGGACGGCGCCTGCCAACTGCGGATGTCCTGCAGCTCGAAGGTGAGCTGCGGCGGTTGCGCGTGGGCAGATGCCTGCTCGATCATCGCCGCAGAGCTGTCGATCCCGTGGATGCGCGCCTGCGGCCAGCGCGGGAGCAGCGCCGCGGTGGCGGTACCAGGGCCACAACCGAGGTCGACGACCGTGGCCGGCGAGCGACCGTGAACGCGCGCGACCAGCTCCCAGAAGGGCCTCTCACGCTCCTGTGCGTAGCGCAGGTACTGCTCGGGATTCCATTGCGCGGTCATGACGGCACTCCACGATATGCCACCGGCGGTCCCACGTGACCCGGATGGCGTGGCGCTTGCAGAAGTCAAGCCGTTCATGGGCTTGAGTCGCCTCGCCGCGCTGCCGAATAGAAGATCGATGAATCTCGATGTCCGCAGTCGAATGCCGCTGGCCGCAAGCCTCGCCCCTTTCGGCGCGGCGGCGGCGCTGACGTGGGTGACGGTCGTGATCGGCACCTCGATCGACTGGTTGCTCTACGCGATCGCCACCGCGCTGCTCGTGCTCTCAGGGACACTCGCTCTGCTGCGAGAGCGCGACATCTGGCACGCCCGCGCCGCCAGCATCGTTTCCGCCATGGTGCTGCTGGGGGCAGTGGCGCTATTGCGCAGCTCCGCGGGCGGCATCAACTCCGGCGTCGGAGTGATCTCCCTGATCCCCGTCTTCTACGTGGCGCTACTCGGCGAAGGGCGCTGGCAGCTCTATTTCGTGCTGGCGGCGCTCACCGCCTTCTATCTCGCGCCGATCGTGCTCGTCGGGCCGCCCGCCTTTCCGCACACCCAGTACCGTGCGGCCGCGCTGACAATCGCCGTCAGCGCGATCATCGGCCTTGCCACCCAGCGGCTCGTGTGGCGGGCGCGACACGAGGCCAGCGAAGCGCTCAGCAGAGAGCGCATGCTGGTGCAGGTCAACGAGCTGGTGCGACGCCTCTCCCGCAGCGCCGAGGCACGCAGTGACATCTGCGAGGCAGCGCGCACGATCGGGGAGGCCTGCATGGCAGTCATCTATGAGCCCATCCCGGGGACCGATGCGATGCGCTCGAGCGCCGTGGTGGGCGCGGACACGGGACCGATCGAGATCTCGCTGCAGGAGCCAAGCGCCGTCAGCGATGCGTTTCTGACCGGGCAGGCGAGCTTGATCACCGAGCACGCCGAGGGCCACGTCGGCAGCGTCGCGCTGTGGCAGGCGGCAGGCTGCCCGCAGTCGCTGCTTTATGAGCCGCTGATGATCGGGTCCAAGACGCTTGGCGTGCTCGTAGTCGGCTGGCCCGCGCGGATCAAGCCGCAGGGCACCAGAGCCACGATTGTCGCGTTGCTTGCGCATGAGGCGGCCGCCGTGATCGAGCGCGCCGACACGCTCAGCCAGCTCACCGACATGGCGAGCACCGATCCGCTGACCGGGCTGCCGAACCGGCGCGCGTGGGATGCGCGGGTTGATCGCGCGCTCCGCATGGGAGAACCGTTTACGATCGCGATGCTCGACCTCGACCACTTCAAGCAGTTCAACGATGCCCGCGGGCATCCCGCCGGCGACCGGCTGCTGAAGGAGACGGCCGCGATCTGGCGTGAGCAGTTGCGAGGCGGGGACATGCTCGCTCGCCTCGGCGGCGAGGAGTTCGGGCTGCTGCTACCCGACTGCCAACGCACAGTCGCGCTCGAGGTGATCGAACGTCTGCGAAGCCTGGTCTGCGAGGGTCAGACTTGCTCTGCCGGCTTCGCCGAGCGCCACGCCGACGAGTCAGCCGAGCAGGTGCTTGCCCGTGCCGACGCCGCGCTCTACGAAGCGAAGTCGGCCGGCCGCGATCGCACCTGCATCAGCCGCTGATCTGCCTGCGCCAAGCGCCGTAGACGCCTGCGCCGCCTCCGCCCCAGCCAGCAGGCAGGCGCAGTCGAGCCGACCCGCATGAGGAAACAATGAGCGAATAAGATGTCAAGCCATGGCCCACACGAGCACACCGGTCGCCTGGTGGCGGGCACGAGGAATCCGGCAGAAGCGATAGTCGATGTCGAGCGTTTCGGCGGCCGCGTCGAGGCGCAGCGGCGACATCGAGGCAGAAGCATCGCGCGTAGGGGGGCCGACCGGCGCAGTCGGGATTGAGGAGGCCTCCGCGCCGGCCGATCCCCCCTACCGCGATGTCATGCGGGGCCAGACCATAGCAGGTGCCCTACTCAAATGTCATTGAGGGTTGGGCCGCCTACCGCGACGCTGCCGCCAATGCCAGCCGCGCCGGTCTTCCAGACAGCCCTCGGTGAGGCCGTCAAAACTCGACGCCAGGATCTGGGTCTCACCCAGGAGCAGGTATCGCTGCATTCCGACCTGCACCAGCGCTGGATCTCAAACGTCGAGACCGGAAAGCGCAACCCGAGCTATGCCAGCCTGCGCCGCCTTGCGGCCGCGCTGGAGCTCAGCACCTCCGATCTGATCGCGCGCGCGGAAGCCGCCGAGGCGCAGCTCACCCCGCGACGCGGCAGGCCCAAGGCGGCCAGCACCCGCTAGATAAGCGCAGCGGTCCTGCGCTCGCCGCAGGCCGCGCCATTGACGTCCGATTTCCGCCAGACATAGCCGCGTGTGTGTGCCATCGTGGAGGCATGCCGATCGACTCCGAGCGTCTCTGGCACGCAATCGAGATGGAAGATCCCCGTTTCGACGGGTGGGTCTTCTGCGGCGTCACCTCAACCGGGATCTACTGCCGTCCAAGCTGTCCGGCGCGCACGCCCAAGCGCGAGAACGTGCGTTTCTTTCCAACCGCTGCGGCCGCGCAGGACGCCGGCTTTCGCGCGTGCAAGCGCTGCCGGCCCGACGCCACGCCGGGCTCGCCGGAGTGGGACCGTCGCGCGGACCTCGTCGGTGCGGCGATGCGGCTGATCGCCGACGGAGTCGTGGATCGAGAAGGCGTCCACGGGCTAGCGCAGCGGCTCGGCTACAGCGAGCGACATGTACACCGCGAGCTGGTCGCCCTCGCCGGCGCCGGCCCGCTCGCGATCGCGCGCGCCGCACGCGCACAGAATGCGCGCATCCTGATGGAGACCACCTCGCTCTCGGCGACCGAGGTCGCGTTCGCGTCGGGCTTCCAGAGTGTGCGCCAGTTCAACGAGACGGTGAAGGCGGTGTTCGCAGTCGCGCCCACCCAGCTGCGCGCGAGTGTGGGCACAGCTGGAAGAACGCCGAGGTCGAGCGCGATCGTGCTGCGTCTGCCGTTCCGCGCGCCACTTGACGCGCAGGAGCTGATCGCGTTCCTGAACGCGCGTGCGGTACCCGGCGTGGAGCAGGCGCTACAAGGCGCCTACAGGCGCAGCCTGCGGCTGCCCCACGGTGAGGGCGTGGTTGAGTTGTGCCCCAAGGAGGATCACGTCCAGGCGAGCTTCTGGCTCCAGGACCTGCGCGACCTCGGCCCGGCGACGCAACGCTCGCGCGCGCTGCTCGACCTCGACGCCGACCCCGTCTCGGTGCTGGAGTGCCTGGGCGAGGACGAGCTGCTCGGCCCGCTGGTCAGGCGCGCGCCGGGCCGGCGCGTGCCGGGGCACGTGGACTCCGACGAGCTCGCGATCAGGGCCGTGCTCGGCCAGCAGATCTCGGTGGCGGGAGCCAGGACGCTCGCGGGGCGCCTGGTGTGTGCCTACGGCGAGCAGCTGCAGCGACCGATCGGTGAGGTCACCCATCTCTTCCCCTCCGCATCCGCGCTGGCCTGCGCGGACCAGAAGCTGCTGCCGATGCCCGCGAGCAGGAGGCGAGCTCTGATCGGCCTGGCCGGCGCGCTGGCCACAGGCGAGCTGGCGCTGGACGCCGGCGCCGACCGTGCGCGGGCGCGCAGGCAGCTGCTCGGCCTGCCGGGCATCGGCAGCTGGACAGCCGACTACGTCGGTTTGCGCGCCCTGCGCGATCCGGATGCGTTTCTGCCAGGGGATCTCGGCGTGCGTCGTGCGCTGGAAGTGCTCGGCCGGGACGGACGCCCAGCGGCGGCGCGCAGCATCTCGCAGCAGTGGCGACCATACAGGGCCTACGCAGTCATCCATCTGTGGGCGCAACTTGCCCTAGCTCCGCGAGCTGCCACGCCCATCCGCACTGCCCGGCAACGACCAGACGAGAGGATCGTGGCACTGACATGAGCGCTCCCGAGACCCAGCTTCTCTACACCTGCATCCCCAGCCCGATCGGCGAGCTGCTGCTTGTCGGCGATGGCAGCACGCTGCAACGCCTACACATGCTGCAAGCGCCTCGCCCGGCACGCATCAGCACCACCTGGCGCAGTGAGCCGCAGGCATTCGCAGAACCCGAGCGCCAGCTGGAGGAGTACTTCGCGGGCCAGCGCACAGAATTCGACCTGCCCCTGAGCATGCACGGCACGCCCTTCCAACGCAGCGTATGGTCGGCCCTTTGCGAGATCGGATACGGCCAGACCGCAAGCTATGGGCAGGTCGCAAACCGCCTCGGCCAGCCGGGCGCGGCGCGCGCTGTCGGCATCGCCAACGCCCGCAACCCGATCTCGATCATCGTGCCCTGCCACCGCGTGATCGGCGCCGACGGCACGCTGACAGGCTACGGCGGTGGCCTGGAGCGCAAGCGCTATCTGCTCGAGCTGGAGCAGGCGAGTACGCAGCCGCGACTTGACATCTGAGGCCGGCCGTGGCGGCCTCGTGCGCCTGGGCACGCCAACGAGCGGACCTGATGGTCAGCTATTTTGGAGACATGGCCGTCGCAAAGCGCTCGCACTCGAGCCTGACACTGCTTGCGCTCAGCCTCGGCAGCCTCTCCTACGCAGTGCTCAGCTCCGCCGTGATCCCGGCGCTGCCAACGATCCAGCACGATCTGCACACAACCGAGACCGGCGTCGCATGGCTGCTGACCGCCTACCTCCTTGCCGCCTCGGTCGGCACCTCGATCATCGGTCGTCTCGGGGACATGTACGGCAAGGAGCGGCTGCTGCTCTACACGCTGCTGCTGCTTTGCGTTGGCACGCTGATCGGCGCGATCGCCAGCTCGCTGCCGCTGCTGATCTTCGCGCGCACGATTCAGGGAGCGGCGGGCGGCATATTCCCGCTTGCCTTCGGCATCGTCAGGGACGAGTTCCCACGCGAGAAGGTGGCCGGCAGCATCGGCCTGCTTTCAGCCATCCTCGGCGTCGGCGGCGGGATCGGGATCGTCGCCTCGGGCGTGATCGTGGAGCACCTCAACTACCACTGGCTGTTCTGGATCCCGCTTGCGGTGAGCGCGCTCGCCGCCGTGTTCACGTGGCGTTTCGTGCCCGAATCCCCGGTCAGAGCGCCCGGCCGTGTGAACTGGCTGGCAGCAGCACTGATGAGCATCGGCATGACGTTGACGCTGATTGCGATCAGCCAGACGACCGTCTGGGGTTGGGGTTCGGTCAAGACGCTCGTGTTGCTGGCCACCGGCCTGCTGGTGTGCTGCCTATGGGTCGCCCTGGAGGCACGCAGCTCGCAACCGCTGGTGGACATGAAGATGATGCGCATCCGCGGCGTCTGGACCACCAATGCGGCCGCTTTCCTGCTTGGCGCCGGGATGTATGCGTCGTTCATCGTGCTCCCCCAGTTCGCCCAACTGCCCACGAGCACAGGCTTCGGCTTCGGCGCCTCGGTTGTCGTCTCCGGCCTCTACCTTCTGCCCACCACGATCGGGATGTTTCTGCTCGGGCTGGTGACCGGCAGGATCTCCCAGCGCTACGGCTCCAAGGCGGCGCTGATCGTAGGAACCGCCTTCACGGCCGCCTCCTTTGCGCTGCTGAGCGTCGCCCACTCTCATCCCGCCGACCTGCTGTTCGCGGCGGCGCTGCTTGGCGTGGGCGTAGGGCTCGCGTTCGCTGCGCTGGGCAACCTGATCGTGCAGGCGGTGCCACCGCACCAGACGGGAGTGGCAAGCGGGATGAACACGGTCATGCGCACGCTCGGCGGTGCGCTGGGCGGCCAACTCTCCGCGACGTTCATTGCCGAAAACACGGCCCACGGCCTGCCGACTGTCACCGGCTTCACCGAGACATTCGCGATGGCGACCGGGTTCCTGCTCGTGTCCCTGCTGGCGGCGACCCTGGTCCCTGGCAGGCGTGCGGCAGTCGAGCGCGTGGCCGCCGTGCCGGCGCAGCCGGCGAAGGAAGCCGCGTGAAACCAGCTTCCTGCAGGCACGCCTGAGAGCTGGGGCGGATTAGTGAAGCGCGCGACCCGCTTCTGGCAGCGACTGAGCCCGACAGGCAAGATCGCGCTGGTGGCGGGTGCGGCGATCGCCTGCGGTGCGCTGCTGACACTCGCAGCCTCGCTGGCCGGTGAAGAATCCGGCGGCTCCGGGCATGCCAGCCCATCCACCGCCGAAGCGGCCGCTCAAAGCGCACTGCGAGGCGGCTGCACGCTGGCTCGCGAAGACGGCACGCTCGAACAGATCACGCTTACGGGCAGGCCAGTGTCTGGCAGCCTCTGCCACGCATTCGCTGCCTACCTCGAAGAAAACGTGGGGGTAGAAGAACACACCTGGAGCCCACGCGCGCCCGCAAGGCCGCTCACCCGCGCCAACTGCTCTTCCTGCACAGTGCAGCCGGCATGCAGGGTCAGCGTCGCCACCCCGAGCGCGCCCCATGAGCCGATCTTGTTCATCGCCGAAGTCGAAGAAGCATCCGACGAGCTCCACTACGACTCCGTCTACACCCACGACATCTGCACGCTGCTGGACGGCCGGGTCGAAATCGAACGCTTCATCGAGCACTTCCGCAGCAGCTAGGAAGCAGGATCGCGACTGCGCCAGCGTGTCGCAGCGACGCAGCGACTAACCTGCGCTCATGGCCTACACCAGACAGGAGGGTCAGCAGCAGCTGCTCGACTCGCTCGCCCAGGCAACCCAGGAGATCGAGACGGCGCTCGGTGCACTGGGCGAGGCGCATGAGCAGCTCGACGAGCAGTCTGGAGAGCGGCTGGAGGAGCAGATGTTTCGCCCCGTGCAACGCGCCTATGCCCTGGCACGCCGGACGCGTGTCGACTTCGCCAGCCGCAACGAGATGCCAAACGGCGCGCTTGCGACCCCGACTCGCGGCGCGCCCGCCCGTGGGGCCAAGGGATTCCTCGAAGATGCAACCGAAGCGGTGCATCGCGCCGACACTACGCTGGCGGAACTGCAGGACTCAATGCTGCCGGTCGAGGTCGGCGACGCCGAGCTGCGTTCGGGCATGAGCGCCGTGCGCGAGCTGCTTGGCCAGGTGCCGCCCGCAGCGCGCGAAATGCTGCGCACCTTCGGCCGCTGAGCGGCTCAGTCCATCGCGCGGGGGTAGAAGCCGCGCACGCCGAAGCTCATCAGATCACGCGGCGGGCCCAGGTGAAGCTTTCGTAGAGCCACCCTTCATCGAGCGGCAGCACGTAGACGCCCTGGCCCGAAGAGTTGATCGCCCAGCCGTTCCCGATCGCAAGGCCCTCGTGGATCACATTGGCCTCGGTCGCCTTCGAGTTGAAATGGGCGCTGCCGAAGAACAACAGGTCGGCGGGCTGCACGTCATCGAGCCTGATCCGCTGCGAGTGCGGGATTTCGCCGGCCTGTTCGGCGGCGGTGCGGCCGAGGATCTTCGTGCCCCACGGCAGCCCCGAGACCTTGTACACGCGCCAGACGAACCCCGAGCAGTCATATCCACCGTGTTCGAGGCCGTCTTCGGTGCCGTCAGTGGTGCCGCCCCAGACGTAGGGCATTCCGATCTTGGAGATCGCGATCCGCAGCACCTCCAGCTGGTCTGAGCTGTAGTGAGGCAGCGAGAAAGTGGAGAGCTTTTCGCGCACGGCTCCGATCTCCCATGTGGAGAGCCCAAGCGCCACGGCGAAGGAGTGCGCAGCTTCGGCACGGGTGATGAGGTTCCAGGGATAGAGCTCGAGGCGGTCTTCGCCGGCGGGATGGTCGTAGCGCAGGCCCAGATACCGCGCCACCACCTCGCTGCCGAAGTAGGACGGCGGCGTAAGACGCGCCTCTTCAGCAACGTTCTGGACCGACTGCGCCACTTCCGCCAGACCAAGCTGCTGGACGAGCAGGGCATCGAAGCGCACAAGGGTCAGCGGTGGAGCCTTGGCAGACGAAGCGACCGGCGCCAGACCCTCGCGGACGGCAAGCCCACTGAGCGCCGTGCTCTCGGCGGCCGCCGAGAGCGGCTTGGCGCCGGCAAAGCCTTCGCTGCCGAGCGGCGCCATCAGGCCGGCGCGCACGACCGCGCGCTGCTGCGCCAAATCCCAATTACCCGCCGTGTTGATGGTGCGGGCCGCCGCGGCCCCTGGAGCAGCTATCGCTGCAGCGCAGAGAAGCACAGCAAGTGCGGCTGCGCGCAGGGCACGAGATGCAGGCAACGGAGCGATGTATTGCCATCGGCCGGTAGCTGCCCGCGCATGAGCGGTGCAGGTCGATGGTGGACCCCCGGCACACCGGGTGTCACAGAGAGCACACTTTGAGCTAATAGCTCTCGGTGATGAGACGCAAAGATCGCGATCCGGAGGATCTGCTCGCGGCTGCCTGCACCGATCCACATGCCTTCGGCGCGTTCTACCGGCTCTTCGAGCGGCGCATCCTGGGCTACTTCGTGCGCGCGACCGGCAGTCCGGACGCGGCTGCGGACCGGTTTCGCTCCACCGTCCCGGTGTCTGCCTGAGCTGATCACGCTGCCGCGCAGTGCTGGAGCGGCTTATGAGCCAAGCCGACGAGGGGACTCGAACCCCTGACCCCCTCCTTACCATGGAGGTGCTCTACCAACTGAGCTACGTCGGCACGGCCTCGAATCCTAGCGTGCCAGCGGCACCCCGAAAAGGAGACGACGAGATGGGATCGATCCGCAAGGAACTGGAGCTCGACTTGCCCGCAGAGGACGTCTGGGACGCCGTGCGGGACTTCGGAGCGCTTCACACGCGACTCGTGCAGGGCTTTGTGGTCGACACGCAACTCGACGGCGAGGACCGGATCGTGACCTTCGCAAACGGCGTCCAGCAGAGAGAGCCGCTTGTGAGCCTCGATGATGAGGCCTGGCGCCTCGTCTACACCGCAGTGGATTCGCCGATGGGCACCACGCACTACAACGCCGCTGTGGAGGTGAGCGTGGACGAGCGCGGCTTGACGCGCCTGATCTGGCAGGTCGACTTCCTGCCGAGGAGCCTTGCCACGCTGCTCGATGCGGCGATGGAGCGAGGAGCCCAAGCAATGAGAGAGACGCTCGAGGCAGCCGGCCGCCAGCCGTAACCCGTAAACGGACGCGAGTCCGCTAAGATAACCGGACTAGCGTCCGTTATCGAATCAAAGGAGTCATGGCCCAATGAGCACCACACTCGAGCAGGTCCCCACCGGCACCTACGCTCTCGACCCGGTCCATTCGAGTTTCGCCTTCGGCGTCAAGTACAACATCGGCACGTTCCGGTCCAGCTTCGGCGAGGTCGACGCGGAGCTGAGCGACGGCGTCCTCACGGGCAGTGCCAAGGTGAGCTCGATCAACATCGATCAGCCCCAGTTCAAGGGGCACCTCCTCTCCCCCGACTTCTTCGACGCCGAGGCCAACCCCGAGGTCACGTTTCGCTCGACGGAGATCCGGCCGGCAGCCGACGGCACCGTCGAGGTCGACGGCGAGCTGACGATCCGCGGGGTCACCAAGGCCGTGACGGCCACTGGCTCCTACAGCAGCGGCCCCGACGCCTTTGGCAACGAGCGTGCCGGGTTCGCGATCGAGACCACGGTCGACCGTCGCGAGTTCGGGCTCAACTGGCAGAACCCGCTCCCCAACGGCAAGGACTCCCTGGCCTGGGAGGTCATCGTCTCGGTCGACCTGCAGTTCGTCAAGCAAGGCTGAAGCGATGCCTCCGATCCGCATTCTCGGCATCTCCGGAAGCCTGCGTCGCGGTTCACACAACACGAGTCTCCTGCGGGCGGCAGCACGATTGCTGCCGCCCGGCGTGGAGCTCGAGATCTACGACCGGCTGGGAGCGCTGCCCCACTACAACGAGGATCTCGACGTTGATCCAGTTCCCGAGCCGGCCGCCGACCTACGCACCGCCATCGCCTCCGCGGATGGCCTGCTGATCGCCACTCCCGAGTACAACGGCTCGGTGCCCGGAGCATTGAAGAACGCGATCGACTGGGCCTCACGACCGTTTCCCGACAATGCGCTGGCGCACAAGCCTGTCGCGGTGATGGGCGCCTCGACCGGGATCTTCGGCGCTGTTTGGGCGCAGGCCGAGGTCCGCAAGGCACTCAAGACGGCTGGAGCCGACGTGCTGGAGAACGAAGTCCCGATAGGACAGGCGCATGGCGCGTTCACCGAGCAAGGGCAGCTCGGCGATCCTGAGCTCCAGTCGGCGCTGGAGGAGTTGCTGGAGGCACTGGTCTCACGCGCAGCAGCATCTGCGGGCCGCGGAGCCCTGATGGAGGAGTCCACCGCCGGCAACGCGGCATAGACTCATACATGTGACAAAAGCACCAATCGAGCTGCCGATGTTCGAAGCGCCCCCCCGCGATCGAGAGCGCGCCGACGCGCGGCGCAACCGAGAGCGGATCCTGAGCGCCGCAGCCCACCTGATCAGCGAACAAGGCATCGAAGCCGTCTCGATGGATGCCGTCGCCACCGCGGCGTGCGTTGGCAAGGGCACCGTTTATCGGCGCTTCGGCGATTGCTCGGCGCTTCTGCGGGCCCTCGTCGAGGAACCCGAGCGCGAGTTTCAGGAATCGGTGATTCGCGGCAAGCCTCCGCTTGGCCCGGGCGCGCCTTCGATCGAGCGCCTGCACGCCTTCGGGGCAGGATTGATCACGCTCCTGGAGCAGACAGCTCACTTCATCAGCGCCAAGAGCGAGAGCAACGACCGCTACAGCCATCCGGCATACCTGTTCCATCAGACCCATGTCAGCCTGCTGCTGCGCGAGATACTCGGCGAGGGTACGCGCACGGACTACCTCGTAGATGTGCTGCTGGCGCCGCTGTGGGCCGACGCGTTCCTGCACCAGCGCGAGGGGCGGGGAATGTCGGTGCAGGAGATGACAGAGAGCTGGTGCGCTCTAGCCACCGCGATCGTGTCGAGCGCCGACGTCAAGGCCGGTCGAGGATGATCACCAGCTACGTGTCCGCCTAGCGTCGGGACCTGCCGATTTGCAGGCTATTTGCGGAGAGGAAAGATGGAAGTAATCGGAGTTCTATCGAACCACGATCTACAGGGGTCGTTGGGTCGTCTGGCCAATAAGTTGATGGCCGTGCGGGCCAGCGGCGAGCCTCGACGGCAGGCTGCGACCTGTCGGCAGCGGCCTCGTCGGCCAGGCTGGGTCCTGAAGGCGGTCGTCCGGGTGCTGGCCGATCGGGGCGAGCCTATGAGAGCCAAGGACATCCATGCGGCCGTTGAGGCGTCTCTGGGGGCGCCGGTGGCATGGTCTTCGGTCAAGGCAGCTCTGGCTGCCAACGTCTCGGGTGCTTCGCCCTGCTTCGTGCGAGTGGCGAGAGGCCGGTACGTGCTGGCGGGCTGACAGCGAGCCACTGAATCGGCCGAAGCGTCGACGTGAACGTGGTTGGTCGTGGTGGGCCGCCGTTGATCGCCTATGTTGCTCGGGCTCGGGGGTCCGGGGCTTGGCGTACTGGCGGTCGCCGCGTGCCATACGCCTGTGGGCTTCGCTAGCTCCGCGGGCACAAGCTCCTGGCACCACAGCTCATGATCACGGAGGCGAGTTCGGCGCTACACGAGATGGCCTGGCGGGGAGAGATAACCAAGCCTCGCGCCAAGAAGATGCTGGAGCGCCTCATCAATGCTCCGGTGGAGATCCGTACGCCCGGTGGCCTGGTTCAGAGGAGAGAAGGTGGGTCTTACCGCGAATGGGCTCTCTACACGCTTCCTGCGGACGACGTGCTTGCTGCTCCATTCGAGGCGTTCGCCAAACTCAGCTGCCGGCCCGCGCAAGCTCTCCTGACGGCCACCGCGGCCCTTTACGCCGCCGGACGAGGGTCTCGCGCCCAGATTGCAGACCAAGTCCGTGAAGCAAGGCGATCGATTGAGTGCCTCTGTGAGCCCGGTGGGAACAGCAACGCAAAAGCGCACGAACGTTGGGATCGCCTCGCCAAACGCCTCGACATCTGGCGACATGTAGCCGATGCCCGCGCCTACACGCCTAGCGAAATCGCTGAGGTCCATTTACGCCTGATTAACGCCCGCAATATCAGCACTCACGGCGCTGATGCGGCACTCCTCGACCTTGGCTGGACAGGTGGTGATCGCCCGCTGAGAAATGGGCTCGCGGCAGCCACAGACCTGAGCCTCGCGGCGCTCAGCCGAGACCTCAACCCTATGCTCTTCGCCATCGGCGAGGCGCTGCGCGGGGTCTGGAAGGAGATGATGGTTGCCAACTTTGACGAAAGGGCCTTCGAGACGCTCTTCGCGCCGTGAGGGACCCCTAATGGTTCGATTGGCGCTGCTCTCTTCCTCGGAAATGGGCGAAACTTTTCGGCGCGCAAACCACGGACTGATATGCGCACCGGCTATCCGAATAGGCTGAGGCGAGCGCGCGTGTCACTGACCTAAGACACCAGGCGACGGCACGGTCCCGGCCCGCTCCAGTGCAGCATGTAGGAATCCGCTGACGGCGGCACCGAATTTCATCCCTAGATCACGAATGTCCTCGTGCATTTCCGCAGGCGTGCGCCGAGTATCGGCTTCGATGAGGAACGCTCCCCGGGTGAGGAAGAAGGAATCGCTGGCTTCCTCGAATTCGGTCGCGATCGGATCCTCCGTACCGAGACGCACCATCAGCCGGGCGTTGAGTGCGAAGAGTTCATCGACCTGCTCATCGACTGTCACCGCAATCGCCGCAGGCACAGTGCGACCAGAAGGCTGCCAAGAATTCTCCAGCATTTCTCGCAACCTACTCGCTCGTTCCAAGCCGAGGGTGGCCTCGTCGAGTAGCCGGCGGAGATCATCCAGGTCGGCCAGCGCCCTGTCATGCGCGAGAGCAGCCACTTGTCGCTCCGACTCTGCGGCGAGGTCGCGTTGTTGCCGTTCGCGCTCAGCGACGAGGCGTTCCCTAGTCGTGCGGATTGTCACGAATGCAACACCGAGCGCCCCGAGGAGCGTCGCTCCGGCAGTAATCCCCGCCAGAGCTTCTGCGCTTGCCACGACGAACATGAATTCCGACGCTAGGCCATTGCTCGGACGTTCGGCGTCGGCCGCACGCCGGCGGAGCCTTCGCTCTCCACCGCTTACAAGGCTTGTGCGCAGACGAGGAATGGGCCGTGCAGGAATCGAACCTGCAACCTTGGGCTTAAGAGGCCCCTACATGCCACATGACGGGCTATTTCTGGCCTGATTTGGCGGCTTCAGCACGGCTATTTAGAGCCATTTTTGGGCGTCTCTGTACCCATTCGTGTACCCACGCACCGGGTGTACCCACGACTGTACCCACGCTGGTAGAGTAGGTGCCCGTAAACGCGATCGCCCCCGCACTAGACGAGTCGCCAGGGGCCGGGACGCCCGAAGGAGGTCACTTAATGCCGGCAGCGAGCCCTAGCCCGAAAATCATCGTTCGAGAGCATGGCGGCCAGCCGTTCTACGAAGTCAAGTTCTTCTTTCGTGGCCGGCAGGTCAAGCGCAGGATCGGCCCGGCGTGGCTTGAGCGCGACCCTGGCACCGGAGGTTGGCGAAGGCACCATAAGCGGCGGGTGCCGGATGGCGTTTTCGATGAGGTCCGCGCCTCGGTGCGGGCGACGGAGATCGTCGCCGAATGCGTGGGAGCCGAGGAAGACGCCGAGCGTGCCGAGCTGGAACGCCGGCAGGCCGGCGCGAGCTTCCGTGAGGTCGCGCACGCCTACTTGAAGTGGCTTGAGAGCGTGCAGGACGCCAAACCGTCGACCTTGCAAGGACATCGGTGCGTGCTCGCGGAGCCTGGCGTGCCCTACAAGCGCGGCAAGGGCACCACGGCCGGGTATGTGATGGCTGCGCTCGGTGACCGGCCGGCCGCGCAGATCACCACCCGCGAGATAGAGGACCTGCTGGTCATGATCAGCGAGCGCACGATCGGCAAGCCAGATGAGGATGCGCAGGAGCCCGTGCGGAAGGTGGCGCCGCGCACGGTCAACAAGTACCGGGCGGTGATCAACGCAGTCTTCAACTACGGCTGCAGGCCCTCCACATTCGCGCTGCCCGCCAACCCCGCCAAGGACGCGGACAAGCGCCGCGAACCTCATCCCGGCGTGCTGCTCTACTACACGTCCGAGGAAGTCGAGGCGATCGCCCGCGCGCTCGCGGCTGGCGAGCACCGCGACCCCTCACGGCTGGCGGTCACGCCGGAGGTGATCGAGGCAGAACACGCTGAGGACCTGCAGGACGCTGAGCTTGTGCGCATCGGCTACTACACGGGCCTGCGGATGGGTGAGCTGCGCGCGTTGCGCTGGCGCAACATCGACTTCGCCGACGCCGTGATCAAGTTCGACCGCGCGATCAGCGCCGGAGTCGAGTCGACTACCAAGTCCGGGCGCGTGCGGATCGTGCCGCTCTCAGACCAGGCCGCCTCCGCGCTTGAGCGCGTCAGCCGCCGCGAGGACTACACCAGCCCGAACGACCGTGTGTTCTGCAACGCCTACGGCCGCACACTGGATGAGTCCGCACTGCGCCGCCGCTACAAGCGCGCCCGCGCCGCCGCAGGCGTAGAGCCGCTGCGCTTCCACGACCTACGACACACCTTCGGCTCCCAGTTGGCCGCACGCGGCGTCGACATCGTAAAGATCAAGGAAGCGATGGGCCACGCACAGCTGAGCACCACCAGCCGCTACCTACACGCGCGGCCCGCTACGGATCAGGCGCGGCTCTTTACCGAGGCCTTCACACCCGCGACCCCAGGCCCGGTACTAGCAAGCACCTGACATGAGACGACCCCATGGCCCTATGTGGCTACTCGGCTCGCTCGCGACGTCTCGGTATCCATCACCAGCTCGCCGCAGCCGGATCGGGCATCCCGCCCCGGACGCGTGCAGGCATAATCCTGCCCGCCAGCGTCGGCTTCGTCTTAACGCGACGGACAGCGCGCTGCATGAGAGCCGCCGCGCTTGGATCCATGAGTCCCTCCGCAGTTCGTGCCCTTGATCTTTATTGCCACAGGCTGCGATTCAGAACCGCCGGCGCTCGATCGAAACTCGAAGTTGCCGGTGACGCGCAATACGCTTCCGGCGGCCAGTGCCCGGCGCGCTACCGCGTCAGGGCGCACTTCCATCGCGACTGTGCTCGCCGCTGCCGTACTGCCACCGCTGGCAAGCCACACGAGCACTGGCACGCAGCGTCGAGCGTGACTGATCTCGCCCTCACCCCAGTGACTGGCGCGATCTCGGCACTTGCGCTGGCCGGTCTCGCTGGCCTCATGACGATAAAGCCGGCGCTGGCATTGGCGAATGACAGCAGCTTGAACTTGCTTTCCGCCGCTTTGCCCGGCGCGCTTGCGGCGGGAATCGCAAGCTGGTTGCTCATGTCACACCGGACGCGGCTGCGCCGGAAGATGTGGTGCATTCGCCGGTCTCGTCCTCGGTCTGATACCTGATCGCTTCCTGCTCGCCATCGGTCCCTTCGGCGCAAACCTGGACGCCGGATCCCGGCTCCAGCGGCATTCGTGACCCTACCCTTGACGGCACAGTGAGGCCTCTCATTTTCATCGGGCCACGCCTTGCCCACAATACGGACCATATTTCTCTGACACGAACTTGCAAATACTTACTGGCGTGACCCCTGTCTAGTGGTCAGAGCGATCTGGCCTCAAAGTAATGGCCAGATCAGCTCAAGGGCCTGTCAATGGGCGTTGTCACCCTACGCTTGCTATGTATGAACCTCTCCGTCGCGAGGACGAACGTCGCGACGCCAGCAAGTATTGCGGCATCGGCACCGCCAACCACCAAACTATGATTGGTTGGGGAAAGACGCGTCGGCGCGCCGGGAACGCCAGCGAGAAAATATCCCGCAGGCATTGGACGATAGCGATAAGCGACCACGAGCCCGCAAGCCCCGATCACCACTAGCAAGACCCCCACAATTATTAGCTTTCTCACTTAGATCCTCGACGACACTAGTGTACCAACGCATTTCGTGTGACCTCTGTGTAGTGGTCCAAATGGACCGTACACAGAGGTCACGCCACGTTCTCTTGGCCTTCAGCGCAATCAATCAGACTGACCGACCCAAAGTAGAGCCGAGCTTCGCTCCGGCTGCGGGAACAATCGCGAACCACAAGGCCGTGGCGTTGCTGGTGCGCCGCCTCGAACTACAAGGGCTCTCCAAAGAGCACAAGGGAGCTCATACGCCATGCCAGCCGTTACCCGCCCGAAGTTATAGGCGATCGGTGTCTACCACGTAGGAGTGCGAGGAAAAACACAAGCGGCTTTAGCCTATTTCGCGGCAGCCCCCTGAACGAAGGCATAGGCGCAGGCGCATCAACTAGAACCTGTTCGAGTTCCCGCTTGGCTAGCCGCTCACCGATTTGTGTAAGAGCTGTACCCGGGCCCGCATTGCCGCTCTCGCCTATGCGGTGACACGCTGCGCAGCCCGCGCCCGACGCCACTCGTCGACCGAAATACCAGCGATCTAGGGCACGACGTCCCATACTCCGTACAGACGCCGATGCTTCAATGCGCAAAATGACAGGACCCCCACGCGACGGTTTTGACGACACCACCGTCGCGCTACCCACAGGACGCAGTCGTGAGCCGCTCTCGCCTGCTATCACCATCGTGATACCACTCACCGCACAGACGGCAATTATGACTGCGTAATACTTGGCTTTGAGCGTTCTCAGCAAAATGCCGACCTTGCTACTTGATGTCTGGGCGACGTATAGGCGGCACCTGTACGCGAGCGTCTTGTCTCATAGGCCCACCCCACCATACGTACAGCTCATCGGCCGTCACGGCATAGTGCGGCTCTGCATTCTCATCGGGCCATGGCTTCCCCGTAATACGGGCCATGTTTCTCTGAAATCCACTTGCAAACATCCGCAATGCCAAACTTAGCGCCTGCTCGCCCGATTCTACGTCGCGAAGCGCAGGCGTTATCAATATGACTGCATGATAGAATGTGGCATCGCAGCTGATAGTGATGCCCATATTACTGGCGACAGCTGTGTACCCTTCAGGCACCATCCCCGAGGCCCAACTCGCCAACGCGGCAACAACTTCATTTGCGCCCCGCATCGCTGGAGTCGCCCACCACCGCGCCGCCTCGATTGCCTTGTGAACAAAAGAGGTCATAGTAGATTCTTCCACCCAATCGAATAAGTCCGTATACAAGATTCCTTCTCTTTTTTGTATCTTTTGTAGCTATAACAATTTTCGAAGACCAATTCCTCGGGCAGAGTATAGGGTGGTCCAGGCAAGGCCAAATAGTGATAAACGATCTTACAGCTATACTCTTTACTTTCGGTGGCCGCCTTATACGCTTCATAGCACTTGTTCAATCCTTCGACACTCGCCCCTCCAGCCGCTTCCAATGCGTCAGCAATGATCGTCCCCAAAGCATCACCGTACTTGCTAATGAGCCTGCTAACTATCGGGACCCCAAAGGCAAGCGAGCGCGCCAACCACTTTGTCAGTTTTCCGCTAAGAGAAATTGACATCGTCGGATCTACGCCTCCTTCGAGAAGACGTGCTTCTTCCAGACTCGCCGCTTCTTCCGCTTCCTGCTCCTTCGATTCCTGTCGTGCGGCTTCGGCTTCGGCGTAGATTTGTTTGGCGGTAGCCTCCGCTGATGCGAGTTCCCCGGCCGAGATAGTGGCGGTGTACTGTTCTCCTCCGCCAATACCGTTGGGGAAAGCTCCTGGCGGCACAACGGGTGCGGTCTGAAGGTCGCAGGCAACCTGTGGGATGTAGGACGCACCGCCTTGAGTGGCTACGCCTGTTCCGAACGCGGTTTCTGTGGCTAGGCCGCCGGCGCCGAGCCAGGCGTACTTCGGCGGCGTTTTGCCTTCGGTGGGGACGCCGAATTCGGTGCTGTTGTAGGTGGAGCGCAGTTTCGTTTCAGTTTCGTTGTCAGCTGCGGTAGCGATGATGTTGCCTTGCAGGTCGGTTAGCTGCAGCGTGACGACTTTGGTGGATTCCTCTGTGGCTTGGAGGCTACCGCCGATGCCTGGAATGTTCCTGGACCATTTTTCTGCGCCTTCGCTTGTCCATGTAACTGATTCTCCTGGGCCAGCGTAATGGGAGACGTGCGTAGCAGTAGCTTTGGTCGCTTTCACTTCGCTGGTTGTTTCCATCGTTCGCCCAGCCGGGTCATATAGGTAGCTGTCTTGTACGCCGTTCTGTTCCTGACTGGCGACCTGTCCGTCTACGTAGTAGCTGCTCTTGATTTCGTGTCCTTCAGCGTCTGCGCCGGGTAGCGTCGTGGCGTTGCCAAGCGGTTCGTATTCGATGCCTTCGTCTGTGAGCCTGTTGGCTTCATCGTAGACGTGACGCTGGACGGTGCCGCCTTCGGTGGCGCATTTGCCTTCGCTGGCGGGTTCTCTTGTGGTCTGGCTGAGCCGGTTTGATTCTTCGTCGTAGGCGTAGAGACGGGTCGTGCATCCTTTCCCGGCCGGAGTTTCCTGGGTTTCGAGCAGCCTGCCGGTAGTGTCGTAGGCGTAGCTCTCTTTGGCTAGGGTGCTTTCCTGGGCGAGCGTTTCGCCGTGGATGCCTGACACGATGCTGTCGCTGAACCACACGGTCGGGTGTTCTTCTGAGCAGTTGCGGGTCTTTATGTAGCTGATGCTCGTTGCCTGTCCGGCCGTGTTGTAGCTGGTGTTGGCGCACATGCCGTTCGGGTAGATCTCGCTGGTCATTTTGCCTTCGAGATCGTAGCTGGCCGTGAAGGTTCCTGCCGCGGAGTCGACGAGCTTGGTCATGAAGCCCGTTTCGGCGTTGTAGGTGTAGGTTTGCTTGCTTGCGGCTTCTTCGCCCTTGCCTTCGCTGACTTCCAAGAGCCGGGCGTCGCTGCCTTCTTCGTAGGTGTATTTGGCGATGTTGCCAGTGGCGTCCTTGTATTCGATGAGCTGGCCGAGCGTGTTGTCCTTGGCCGTGGTAGTCTTGGTTTCGCCTTTGATCGTTGCGCTCTGCTTTTCAAGCGCCCCGGTTTCGGTGTTGTATTCGTTTGTGACCTTCGGCAGCGCGGTATCGATCGGTTTTCCTTCTTCGCCTGCCGGGAACGCCTTCTCTTCGCTGGTCAGCGCGCGACCGGCGACGTCGTAGGTCTCGATCTTTTCGCGCACCGGCGCTTTGGCGCCCGTCCCGAATTCTTCCTTGGTGACTAGCACCTCGTCCCAAATGTTGTAGGTCATCGTTGAGACGGGCAGCGATGGGTCGCCTTCTTTGGCGTCTTCAGGTTGCGCAACGGGTTCGGTACGGCATGGGAGGCTGGCCCATTCTGGATGGTTCTCGCATACTTCGACGCCGGCTTCTTTTTCGGGGCTGTAGTAGATGGTCTTGGTGTCGTGGACGGCCTGGCTGTCTGGCGTCCACTTCTCGACGCGGTGGTTTTGGGCGTCTGTAACGTAGATGTCATCGGCGGCGGTCACAGCGATGCTTTGGGGGCCGTTTAGCTGTCCTTCGGCGACGCCGTGGGTGCCGATGCTCTGGATGTATTTGTCGGTCGGCGAGAACTCTTGGATGCGGTCGTTGCCGCTGTCCAAGACGAATACGTCGCCGGAGGCATCGGCTGCGAGGCCTTCGGGGTGTTCGAATTCGCCGCCTTGGGTTCCTTGGCTACCGAACTGGCCGACATAGGCGCCGCTTGTGCTCATGACCTGGACGCGGTTGTTTCCGGAGTCGGCGACGTAGATGTCTTTGTTGGCGTAGATGATGCCGGCCGGGTTGTTGAACTGCAGGTCGCCTTCGCCTTTTTCGCCGTAGACGTGCAGGAAGCTACCGGCTTCGCTCCACTCCTCGACCTGATCTGCGCTCATGTCGCCCGTCCAGACGTCCCCGGAGCTATCGATTGCGATCTCCCCTGGGCACTGCAGATCGCTGCTGGTCAGAGACCGGATGTATTCGCCTTTCGGATTGAGCTCCTGAATGCTGTGTGCTCCGCAGTCGCCGACGTACATGTCGCCCGTGGCTTGGTTGACCGCGATCCCGGTCGCCTCCTCAAACTTACCCGGGCTTTCCCCGGTACCGCCATAGGAAGCCAGATACTTGCCCTGCGATGAGAATTCCTGGATCAGGTTCGTGGCGGCGTCGGTCACCAGCACATGCCCCTGCGGCGTGACCGCGGGCGCCGCAGCGTATTCAAACTGCCCCGGCCCATCACCAGCCGTCCCGAACTGCGTCGAATAGGTCTCATGCAAGCCGGCTGCTTCCGGCAGCGACCACACCGACACCCGGTTGTTGCCCGTATCCGCGACGTAGAGCTTGCCGCTGGTGCTGATCGAAAGGCCCTCCGGCTCCTTCAAAGCGGCATTCTCGCTGCCCCAATAGCCAAAGCTAGCCAAGAACTTGCCTGCCGGGCTGAACTGCTGGACACGGTTCTCGTGTTCGTCGCTCACATACAGATCCCCGGTAGCTGGTGCGACAGCGATGCCCGACGGATCTTCGAACTGCCCTTCGCCGGTCCCCGCCGACCCGAACTGGCCGAGATAGCCGCCCGTCGCCGTCGAGAACTTCTCTACCCGCTTATTGCCCGTATCAGCCACATACAGCACGCCTTCAGAGAATGCCAGCAGGCCTGGGCCTTCAAACTTTCCGTTGCCTGTGCCTTTCCCGCCGATCGCGCCTTTGCCGCCGAAGGACACCACCAGCTTGCCTTCCTGGTTTAGCTCGAAAACTTCATCCGAGCCGTAGTTCGAGACGAACACCATCCCAGCAGGGGTGACCGCTACCCCGACAGGTTCGTGCATCGCGGCTTCAGTTTTTTCTGGGCCTTCCGGGTGCGTCCATGCTTCTACGAATTTGCCTTCTTTATTGAGCACAACGACGCGATTGTTGGTCGTGTCGGCAATATAGATATCACCATCAGCAGCGACCGCGATGCCGTTGGGATTATCAAGTTCTTTGTCCGCCGCTGGCACCGTGAACGCTTCCAGGAACCCGCCGGCGCCCGTAAACTTCTCGATCCGCCTGTTTTCCTGGTCGACGACGTAGACGTCGCCTTCGGGACCGACCGCTGTATCCACTGGCTCATTCATCTGACCATTACCCGAACCCAACCCGCCGAACGGAGTCCCGGCCTGCGGCGGTGAAACTGTTTCCGCATTGCCACCAGGCGACCGGGTTTCGTCGACATCCCCTGTTTCCTTGTTGTACTTCGTGCTGGAGACCATATCCAAACCGGTAGGGTCAACCGTCGTTGAGGTTGGCTGCCGCAGCTTCCAGCCGAGATATTCCTGGCCTGAATAGCTGGTCAGTGTTGTGCGTACGTTCTTTTCTTCGCCGTTGGACAGGAGAGCGCCGCTGGTGCTCTTTGTCAGCAGATTGTATTCTTCATGGTTCTTTTCTTCGGCTGGTTCGGCGCCTTCGTTGTAGTAGTTGCGGGTAATCGCGCGTGCTTGGACTTCGGTGCCGTTGGACAGCTTGATCTTGTGTTCAGGGCCTAGAACCTTGATGATTTGGCTGTCTTCTTCGTTGTATTCAGTCTGGGTACTTAGTTTTTCCGCAGCTTCAGCAGACTTGCATTCTTTTTTGGCTAGCGAGATGCAGCCTTCGGCCATAGCAGTCGCGCGGTCGTCGGGGGAGAGCGTGCGCGTAACCTCGTTGGCTTCGTTGTATTCCGTTGTGGTGACCCCGCCAGTCGGGGCAACCGTGTTAACGGTACGGCCCTCTTCGTCGATGTAATCGATCGTCGCCCGCGTGTATTTGCTGGCCGGCCAGCTTTGTGGTTCATCAGGCGCAAAGATCGCGGTACCTTCGGCCGGGTCGTCCTTTTGACCCCACTTTTCGACTTCTCCTTTGCTGAGGTTCTGCGGCACCCCGCCGCCTGACACAGGGACGCGGTACTCGACTGTCGTGCCCGGCTGCGGCGAGGCAACTTCGCCTTCGGTTAGAGTGCCTGTGAGGTTGAACGCGATGACCTTGCCTTCGGTATCAGCGGTCATGCATAGTGAGGAGGATGCGCAGGAGACGCTCGTCAGATCACCCCCGAGCGAATATAGGGTGCTCCACGTTTCGCCGCTGTTTTTCGTGAGCAGCACATGACCCGTCGTATCGACTGCTACGCAGCTGCTGCTGCCCGGACACGCCACTCCGGTCAAGCTGGTCGTGCCGTCGATGTCGTGTTTTGTCGCGCTTGCGGCGCCGCTGCTTTCTATTTTCAGGCTGAGTGCGTTGCCCGCGCTGTCGACTGCGACGCATGAGCTGCTCGATAGGCACGCGATCCCATTCAGCGTAGTGGAGCCATCGACGCTTGTTTGGGTCCAGGAGGAGGATTTGACCTGGCTTTCGCTGGTGGCGACATGCACGCTGCCTTTACTGTCCGCGATCGCGCAGAAGGATGCCGAAAGGCAGGAGATCGCCTTCGTCGCAGCGCTGCCCTGCGACTGAAGGTTCCACGAGGTCGATGCCGGACTCGTCGACCAGCGGAAGTAGCCGACGCTGTCCTGCCCGTCCACGCAGAACGAGCTCGAGACGCAGGAGATCGCATCCACGCCCCAGCTGGGGCTGTAGGCAAGGCTCCAGGAGCCCCCAAGCGACGTCGCGTAGTAGAGGTTGCCGCCATTGCCTTCATCTTTACCCGCCGCAAGCAGGCACAGCGAGCTCGAGGCACAGGCCACCGCCTCGCTCGGGCTCTCGCCGGTTGGGCCGCTCCACGAGCTCCACGACGCCGCAGAGGAAGCGCTCACGTTCGTCGCGTACAGCGCCTTGCCCGCGCTGTCGGAGACCACGCAGGTCGTGCCGCCCGGGATGCACGAGACAGCGTTGAGGCTGTAGCCGCTGTCCACCGTCTGGGTGTAGGAACCAACTGTCGCCGCGACCACGGCACTGGCCGCGGTTTCGCGAACCGCCGTCCCGCCACCGTTCGTCGCGGTGACCTGCGCGACCAGAGTATGCCCGACGTCGCTACTTACCGGGGTGTAGTTAGCGTTCGTCGCACCAAGGATCGCCGTACATTCTTCGCCGTGCGCGTTGCAATCCTCCCACTGATACCCATACACAAACGGTGGATAAAGGAAAACCCGCCCGCGGGAAACGGCCATCCGCACACCCACGACTGGCACACCCGAAAGCTTTGGTTCTTCGCTAAAAAGCGGAGCTTCCCCATTGGACAATTTGGTAGATGCTGGCGCACGCGTCACCTTCAACAGACGGCCAGTGCTGGCGTCGCCGGCACTCGTGCCGTATACAAGTCCCCAGCTCTCCTGCTTCGGCGGCGTCACCGCCGTCACATGCCCGGCTTCGTCGTAGCCGTAGACGGTCGCCAGACAGCCCGTCCCGAGCGGTTCTTTTGCGCATTCGTCCGATTCCGGTTTCGGTTCGGTGCGCGGATCCCACTCGGCACGCAACCGGCCATGCGAGTCATAGAGGTAGTGCGCCACTTCCCTCGTCGCCATCGCTTTGGCGACCGATTCGTAGGCATGGAAGTAGACACGAGTGAGGTGCCCATCGTAGTCGCCCCATTCGCTTGCCCCTTCCCCTTTTGCCGTCGTGGCTGTCGCGTAGTTGAAGCTCAACGCCCGGCAGCCGTCTTTCAGGAACCTAATTTCGACTTCGCCGTGTTCACCGACGCACGTGATGCCGGGCGGGGTTGCTGCCAGCACCTCGGTTGGGTCGATGACGACTTTCCCTTCTACTTCAACCGGTTCGTATGCGTATGCGGTTGCGACGTGTTTGAGCGCGTCTTCGGTGCGTGCCGGCATCCACGTTGGGCGCATCCACTCCTGCATCCGCTTGTTGGCGTAGTCAGCGACATAGATTTCGCCCCCGGTGCCAAGCGCGATGCCCATCGGTTCTGAGAACTGTCCGTTGCCTGAGCCGGCGGACCCGAACTTCGTCACGAACGCGCCAGCCGAGGTTAGCTCCTGCACGCGGTCGTTGTGGTTATCGCTTACATACAGGTCCCCTGCCGCGTCAAGCGCGATGCCCCACGGTCCGTTGAACTGGCCCTTCCCGGCGCCGGCGATGCCTGCGCGGCAGCCACTGGTGCAGATCTGAAATTTTTCTTCGCCGTTGCTGACGCCCCAGCCGATCGTCTTTACGAATGCACCTGAGGTCGTGAGCTCCTGCAGCCGGTTGTTGTTCAGCTCCGTGACATACAGATCGCTGCCGGAGAACGCGATGTTCAGCGGCCCCTCGAACTGTCCGTCGCCGGTGCCGGCCGAGCCGTAGCTGTGTAGATATTGGCCTTCAGCGTTGAACTCCTGGATACGATTGCTGTCGTATTCCGCGACCCACACGTCACCGCTCGAGTCGATTGCGACGCCCTGCGGCCAGTCGAGCTGGCCGGCCCCGGTACCCGCAGTTCCGGCCTGGCAGTAGCTCGTGCAATCCTGGAATTCTTCTTTTCGTTCCCCTCCTGGCTTCACAGCCCATCCAAACGCGCGCACGAACTGGCCCGAGGAATTAAGCTCGACGATGCGACTGTTGCCCGGGTCCGATACGTACACGTTCCCAGTCGACTTGTTGATTGCGATGCCCCACGGTTCTTTGAAGTTGCCGAGCCATTCACCGGCCGAGCCAAACTCTTTCAATAGAACCCCGCCACTGGAGAACTCGAGCACCCGGTCGCTGGTGTAGTCGGTCACCCACACATCGCCGTTCGCGTCGACCGCGGCGCTCACCGGCCGGCCCATGTTTGTGCCTTCCTGCCCGAACTGGTTGGCATAGATCGGCATCGTCTTTTCGGTGCCGGCCGGCTGGGTAAACACGGTCGTGGTGCCGGCCTTGGCATCCTTGAGCAGGTATTCGGAGATGCCCTGGCCGGCTTTTTCTTCTTTGCTTTCGAGGGTGAGGTTTTCATCGCCGAGCGGGGATTCGTATTCGCCTTTGCCCTTGGACGCGAAGGTCGTGCGTCCACCGCCCGAGGCAGTTAGCGCCACCGCGCCTTCGGGGAGCCTCACAAGGCTCTGCGACGCGCCGAGGTTGACAGCCCACTGCGGACCCAGCGGACCTTCGCTGCCCGCAGTTAGATCACGCGACTGGTAAGTCCGTGCGACCGCGGCGACCCCGCCCAGCGATACGTCGGTGGCATTTAGCGTGAACTGTCCCGTCGTCGGGTCAACGGCGCCTGGACCGACAGCTACTGGGCTTGCGTGGCGAACGTCGAACGTGAATTCCTTGGCTGAAACGTTGTCTGCGTTATCTGTCGCGGTCTCGACCAGCCGGTGCACGCCTTCGCTCAGGTTTTCGGCGTGCAACGTGTAGCTGCCGCTCCCAGTGCAGGGACCTTCTGAGCAGGATGCGCCCGCGATCGTCGTTTCCGTGCCGCCGTCGATGGAGACCGTGATCGACTTCACGCCCGAGCTTTTCTTTTTTTCTGGACCCGAATCGGTCGCCGAGATCGTAAGAGTATGCATCGCAGCGCTGATTTCTCGTCTCGATGACCAGCCCGTCACTTCGAGGTTTTCCGGCGGCCTCGCATCAACCTTAACTATGTCGCTCGTGTCGCCGTAGAGCCCCGCAGCATCTTCCGCATAGAACCGGAAGCCATCTTCGCCTTCTGGCATGGACGGAAGATAGGTGTCCGGGCTGCTGTAGGTCTCGCTGCACTGGATACCAAGACACTTGCCTTCTTCGTTGCGGATGAATCTCTCTTCGGATTTGGTAGGACCTTCGAGCGCCACGAAGCTAACCCCGATCCCCGGATCATGCGCAGAGACTTCGAAGGCTCCAGAGTTCGGACCAAGCCAGCTACCAGCGCCATACAGGACATTCGTGCGGTTATCTGCTCCCGCGATCGTGGAGCTAGCCGTATTAAAGCCGCAATGTGGGCAGGCGGTCGTCGATTCCACTTCAGGGTGCTTAGAATCTTCTTGCGCCACATACACACGCGCCGCCCAGATATCAGTCCAAAACCCGTACAAGCTTTCATGCTTAGTGGTGTAATCCATCAACCTAACGTCGTTATTGCGCGGCGTTTCCAACGGTTCATGGAAATATCCGGAAGTCATCGACAGCGGTTCGTACTTGTACTCCGCCTGTTTTGACCCTCCCGACAGAAGCACATGGTTGTCCCGTCCTTCCGCGTTTGGCCCATAGTTATATTCGACTTCCGTGGTCGTTTCGCTGGGTTCATTGTAACCCTCAACCCACATTTCCAGATCATAGACGGTCGATTCGCCTTGCGTCTTGTACTGCACGCCAGCGTATTCACCGCCGTTGTATGCGCCATTCGGCTGGATTTCAAACGATTGATTGCACCAATACTCTTCGAGCCCACAGCTATAACTAGCTTTGTATGTATGGGCTTCGCTGAAGGACGACGAGTATACTGGCTTCCAGTTACTTGCGCAGTGCTGGACTTCCCAGTTTTCACACCAGCCGCCCTTGTACGGTTCGACCGGCCATACGGCCCCCGTCAAACTGCGATCTTCAGTCCAGACGTATTCCGGATCGACTGATATCGGGAACTGATAGGCGCCCGACGCGTCGTGCACTTGCAAGCTCAACATGTCCCCGTTGATCACGCTCATTGTGACCGGCACGCGTTGGCCAGCAGCGTCCACCGCGGTCGGCGGCATTATCAGACCGAGCGTAACTTCACCTGCCACAACCCTCGCAGGAGCACCCTGCTCACCCTGCACAAGCCTGGCGCCGCTCGGTAGGCCCACTCGGTAGTAGAGCGTATTGGGACTTTCGACCGAACGCAGCATCGCGTTCAGCGCAACGCCCATTGTTGTTGGCGCCACCACCGTATCCTCATCGGTCTGCGTATTTGCAAAGATCACGCTCGCGCCATCCATTGCCCCTTCAGAACCAGCCAGAGAGCCGCCCCTCGCATTCGCCGGGGTCAGCGAGACCCCGGCATCAGGCAGTTGCACGCCTTCGCTTGCATGCGATGGGATCAGCACCCCCACGACCGGCCGCACCGACTCAAACGCACCACCAACACGTTGGAGCGCAAGATCCACAGGCGCAAAATGTCCAGGCGAGGTTTCGACGGCCATCGGCTGTTTTGATTCGACCACGCCACGAGCATGGTGTCCAATCGCGACCTGCGCCGTACGCGCCGAAAGCAGCCGCGTCACTCGCTGCCCACGGGCAAGCGATGGCAGCCCACCCGCAGGCCGCTCAAACTGCCTAGCAAACGTTGCACGATCCACCCGTGCGGCACGCGCAGCACCTAGGTGCGCGAACTCCATCCGCGAACGCAACCTGGACGCATTGTTCAACCGAGCTACGCCCGTCTCGCGTGAGAATTCGGCCTCGCCGGTCGCCAAGCCATTCACGCTCGGCAACGCGCCCAGCGCACCACCAGCCGCACCCAACATCTCGACGTCGCTGCCAGGCACCCTCGGCCCAGCCGCCACGGGCGCGCCGGCTGACAGCAAGACCGTCAACGCAACGAACGCGGTCACGCAACATGCAACCGCAACCCCCACGATCCATCGCATTGACCTCATCCCCTGGCTCCCCCTTGCGGATTATGATTGGAAGTGCGCCGCTTATTTGCATCGTGCTTGGATGCGTGTGCCGCGGCACGCTACGGCATCCCGCCGACGATTGCTAATTCCAATTTGGAATCAGCTCGAATAGTCGCGATAGCCAGGCTTCAGCTCAGGCGGCGGAACGGGCCTCCTCAACCAGTCTCTGGTATCTCACGAGCAGATCCCGACCCTCCGCCAACACGACCTGACCTGCAGCAGTGAGATCGACCCCTCGAGACTTGTCCCGAACCAGAAGCGAAACCCCTATCTGCCGCTCAAAAGCCCGAATGATCCTGCTCACCGCAGGCTGCCCAAGCCCCAAGCGGCTAGCTGCACGACCGAAATGCCGCTCCTCTGCAACCGCCACATAGCATCGCAAAAGACGTAGATCCGATGGGACCAGCGGCCCACCCAGTCCAGTCCCGCTACTCACAGGAGCTTCAACGCCGCTCATCGCGGACACCGCATGGGGCAGGTCGAGAACCCCGCGAGCACAGCGACCACGAACATGCAGATCATGGCCCAACGGAGCTTCCGCCAGATCGCAGCACCACCCTACCCCGCCGTCGCCGCCGCCCGAAGACCCGGTTGTGAGCTGCTTGCAAGCGTGCTGGTGCCCACCAGTTCGCTTCACCGAACAGCACCATCAGAGAAGGCGCTAGCAGGGCTCGAACGACGCTCGCGTCGATCAAAACCATCAGCGAGACGCCTAGCCCGAACTGCCGTATGAAGATCAGCTGCGCAGTGGTGAACGAGCCAACCGCGACCCAGAACAACAGCGCAGCAGAGGTGATCACAGGGCCTGTGTGAGCAAGGCCGGCCGCGACAGCCTGGGTGTTTTCCAGGCCGCGGGCTCTTCGTTCCTCGTCGATGCGAGATATCAGGAAGAGCTCGTAGTCGGTCGCGAGCGCGAACGCGATCGCTGCTAGGAAGATCAGATTGGCCTCTTCAAGCCCGCCTGTGGCGAGCGAGTTTTGGAAGATCTCGACCAGCAACCCCATCCCGGCCGCGACCGTCACGAGATTCATGAGGAACGCCTTGAAGGCGATCACGACAGCGCCGGTGAGCAGGAACACCGCCCCGACCGTGACCGCGAACAGGATCAGCACCGCCAGCGGCAGACGCGCAGCGATCGACGCTCGCTGATCCACGAAGTAGCCAGTCACGCCACCCACAAGCGCACCTGTCCCGTGCGCGTTGGCGCGTAGCTGCTCTAGCAGCCGCTGATTGGCTTGCGTGTACGGTGAGCCGGCGGGCAGCAGCCCGAGTTCCCAGGTGTGATCGCCGAGATAACGCGCCGGTAGCTGCTGCGCCTGGCCAGCAGCGATCCTGGCCTGCCGCGCCGCCAACTGGCGCACCGTCGGCCCGCCGGAGCGGGCACGGTAGATCGTGTAGATGGCGCCAGCCGGATCAGGATCGAAGTCGTCGGCCAACGCGCGTTCGACCTGCCGGCTTTCCGCGCTGGCCGGCAGCAGCTGAGCGCTTGGCGGGATCAGCCGCAACCCGAACACAGGCACAGCGGCAGCCAGCAGCACAATCGTCACTGTCGCAGCGACCGCAAGCGGCCAGCGCGTCACACCCACCGCCAGCCTCTCCCAGCCAGCGACAGAGCGGACTCGCCGAACTGCTGCTGTGGCGATGCTCCCCTGGTCGTGCTCGGTGTGTGCTCGCAGCCAGTGTGGGCACGCGGGTGCGAGCGCGTCGACGCGTGGGCCAAGCACGATGAGCGCCGCTGGCAGCACGAGCAGAGCGACCGCGCCTGCGGATAGCGCGGTAAGGGCTACTGCGATCCCGAGCGACCCGAGAAACTCGAGCGGGAAGACCAGCAGCGCACCGGACGCTGCCGCCGCGATCGTCAGCGAGCTGAAAAGGACCGTACGGCCAGCCGTAGCGAGCATCGTCGTGACCGCCTGCGACGCCTCGGCGCCGCCAGCGAGCTGCTCGCGGTAGCGGCCCAGCAGCAAACGGCTGTAGTCGAGCCCTAGACCAAGCCCAAGACCGCTAGCCGCCGGCAACGCATAGACCGATATTTCCGGCCCGGTGACCTGATCCAGGAACCGCAAGCCCGCAAACGCCAACAGCACCGCCAGGCCACCGACCAGCAGTGGCAGCACAGCAGCAACCAGACCACCGAAGACGAAAGGCGCCAACAGCAGCAGCGCCGCCAGCGCGATCAGGTTCGCATGCTCAAGATCCGCCTGCGTGCGCCTATCCAGTTCAGCAAACGCAACATCAGGGCCGCCAAAGACCGCGTGCAACCCATCAACGCCACGCGACCCAAGCAGCCGCCGCACACGACCGACCGCAGCGGCTGACTCACCCGGCGAACCAAACGCCGCTAGCAGCACTGTCTGGCACCCGTCACGCGATACGAAATCACGCGACCCCGTGGTCACAAGATCCGCCAGACGCTCAAACCCAGCCAGGCGCGCAAACAGTGAGCCGACCTGCACAACCGCCCGCCGCGCCACCGCACTAGCAGCGATATTCCCGTCGCCCTGGAGGAGCACCGCGACGCCGTAATAGGCGCTCTGCCCGGTGGCGCGTCTGGCCGCCGCGTTGGCGCGCTGATATTGCGAGTTGCTCGCCTCAAACTGGCGGCTTGATCCCTTTAGGACACCGCTGGCGGGCAAGCCGCCTATCGCGGCCGCGATGAGTGCCAGCACTGCGCACACCAGAACGCTTCGCGCATGCCGGACGGCGATGTGACTCAAACGTGCCATCGGCTCGATTTCAGCCCTTGGCCGCATGAACTTCACGGTCGGCACGTGATGGCCACGCGCTCACCGTCGCTCGAAGGTGTCTATCGCGCGGCGGGCGGTGTCAGCCCATCGCTGTTCGGCGACGCATTTCATCCGTCGCTCCTGACTGATCAGTGTGATCAGAAGTGCGGGCACGTCTTCGATTGGCTCGTCTTGGTCGGGCAGCAGCTGTGTGGCGCACTCGAAGTCTTTGAGCGCGTGCTGCTCGTAGTCGTCCACGAGCTCTCGCAACCCTGCCGTCCCGATGCTTGTAGCCGTTGCGATCCGCGCGAGCAGCTCCGTTCTCCACTGTTCTTCTCTGATCGGGGATCGCAGCCAGGCGGCGTGTTCGTTGACTCCGTTGAGCGTGGCCTCGTAGTAGGCGCGCTTTCCGCGTGCGCCGCGGGTGGCGCGCAGCTCGACTGAGTGTTGCTGCGCGATCATCTTGTAGCCCTCGAGCTTGTCCAGGGAGCTGTATACGTTGCCGGCGCCAAGTGGCAGAAACATGGCGAATCGTCGTTCGTATCGCGCGGCCAGCTCATAGCCGTAGCTCGGTCGCTCGATTACCAGCGCCAGCACCAGCCAGTGCCGCAGCGAGTTGAATTTGGTCTCCACAGGTGGCTGCTCTGCAGTCTCTAAAAGCCAGCGCGGCAGCAGCGCACAGTGCTGCTTCTCGGCATTCGGTCGACTACTCGGATATAAGGGCGCAAGGGTCTGGCCAGCCATCGTGTGCACATGCCTTCGGATCTAAATCCAGGGGTGCCGTGGAACCCGCTCCGTAGTTGTGCCGGCAGGGTGTGCGCTTTCGCTGCTCATGCGGCGCAATGCTTGCACGTGCATCTGCGTTCTTCCAGAAACCAGTTCACGTGTGAAGCTGACCCATTCACGTGTGAACAGCGGCCGTTCACGTGTGAACGGCTGGCGGCGGATGCCGCATGCTTCGGCTATGATCACCATGTGGCAAATCAGCGAGTACAAGGGCACGCCGCGTTGGATTTCCGCGGCCATTCAGATGCTCGCCGAGAACACGAGGTGTTGGCATTGCGCGAGGTAAGCAAGAGCTACCGCGTCGGCCCTGAAGCCGTGCAGGCAATTCGCGGAGCTTCGCTCGCAGTTGAACCGGGAGAGCTGGCCGCCGTGCTAGGCAGACGCTATGAGGGCAAGAGCACTCTGCTGCGGTTGGCCGCGGGACTAGAGCAGCCGGACCTGGGCGAGGTCCTCTTCTGCGGGACGCGATTGGATGTACTTGGCCGCGCGCAGCGGGAGGCGCTGCTCAGCAGCAGGATCGCCTGGGTCGATCGCAGCGACGCCTCAGCAGGCATGACAGTGGCAGAGCAGGTCACGGCGCGGCTTCCGGGTCGCCGCGTGCGCGGTGAGACGGACGCGCGCGCTGCGTCCGCGCTGGAGCGCCTCGGCTGCTGCTCGGTCGCGGGCAGCCGGTGGGCTGATCTATCCCGCTGGGAGCAACTGCTCGCCTCGCTGGCGATCGGCCTCGCAAGCAGCCCCGATCTTCTTTTGATCGATGATCTGCTGGGCGGGCTCAGTCGCGCTTGTGTTCAAGACGCAGGGCAGTTGCTGCACCGGCTCGCACGCGAAGCCGATTGCGCGGTGCTGATCGCTGTGGATGATCCGGAAGCTGCGCTGTGCGCAGACCGCACCTGGTCATTCAGGGGTGGCCGTTTGCGCCCTGTCTTCAAGGCAGGCGTAGCTGAGGTGATCGATTTCGGTGCCCGTCAGGCGTCGCGCTAGGTTACTAGCGCCGTTGCCCGAGGCGGCGCCGGTGTGGGTCGCGCGGCTCGTGACCGTCGTTGAAGCACGACGCGGCATCCGTGCTGGGGCACGAGGATCGCGCTGCGCCATCGGGCAGGCTCGATCTGTCGGCTAGCGGGCAGCACGCGTCGGCTGGCCGACAGCTCGGCGAGCAGTGTCTCGGCCTCCAGCACCGCCAGGTGACGGCCGAGGCAGCGCTTGTGCCCTGTGCCCCACGGCAGCCAGGTGTGCAGCTCGCGGGATTCATCAATGAACCGCTGCGGCCGAAACTGATCGGGCTTCGGATAGAGGCTCGGGTTGTGGTGCATCAGATACGTGCAGCCGAGCAGATGGGCAGGCGCACGGTAGACGTGATCGCCGATCGTCGTGGTCTTGTTCACTGCTCGGGGTATCGTGAACAGGAACGTTGGACGGTGCCGCAGCACCTCTTGAACGACTGCTTTGAGGTACTGCTGGCCGTCCCCGCCGTCGATTTCTCGCGCCAGGCGCGTTTGCACATCCTGGTTGTGAGCCAGTAGCTGGATCGCCCAGGCGATCTCCGCCGTGGTCGTCTCGTGGCCAGCGACGATCATCGACATCAGGTGGTCGCGTACCTGGCAATGAGACATCGGCGTGCTATCCGCGTTGGTAGCGGCAAGCAGATCGCCGAGCAGGTCGCCCGAGGACGGGGCATCCGCTGGACGATGTGAGGCGATCAGCTCAAAGAGCATCGCGTCGACCTGCTCGCGGCAGATCAGAAAGCGCCTCCATGTCTGGCGCCAGCCGGGCAGATGCCGCAGCTTTGGCTCCTGCAGCAGCATTGTCGAAGTGATCGAGAGCAGCTCGAGCAGGCGCTCGCGCAGCAGGTCCAGCGCCTCGTAATCGCAGAAGATCGCCTGTAGGATCACTTGGAGAGCCACCACGCGGATCGGCTGGTGCAGTGCAGTCGGTGAGTCCAGAGGCCAGCTCTCGATCTCCTCTCGGATGGTGCGCGCCACAATCTCGGCGCGCGACTCGACCGCGGCGCGAGTGAACGCCGGCATCGCCGCCTTGCGGCCTTGCAGATGCTCGGCTTCCTCGCAAAGCATGAAGGAGCGCTTTCCGACAAGGGGAGCGAGGATCGCGCCGCCCGCGCCGGGATGCAGCACATCGACGGGCGCGGTTAGCACGGCGTGTATCTCCGCAGGGTCTGCGAGGAACACCAGTGGCGGCATGTCGAGGGGGTAGACGACGAAGCGGTCTCCGTAGCGCGCATGGCACCAGCGCAGATACTCAAGCGGCCGGCGGCGGCACGCAAGCGTCTGCGCGGCCGCGGGCAGCGGCGCGCTTGGAGGCAGCTCCCGGCGAAGGCGAAGGGCTAGTGAGGTGGTTGTGAGTGGTCGCATCTGAGCCTCCCGGCATCGGTTCAAGTAGGGCTCTTGGCGTAGAGGCGCCAGAGCCTCATAAGGGGCAGCAGGAAGATGGTGAGCTGACCCGCCGCGCTTGCAAGTGCCCGGTGGCCTTGGCGCAGCTCTCGGCGGCGTGCGCTCGGCTTGCTCAGATACATGGCGGCCATGCAGGAGACGATCAGGACGTGCCGCGGTGCGTCGGGCAGGCCGCCGGCGTCGTGGAGGCTGTCTCTCAGCAGCCGACTGACGCGAAGAGTCGCCGCGTGACTGCACCCGTAGTGGGAGATGTAGCTGTGATTGCCGCTGGCGCGGTCCTCGACCTGGTCGGCGTAGCTGTCGAGCATCGTCGTGGCCGCCGATATGCAGCCGCTGTACGCGCGCTGCACGCGTTCCGCCATCAGTCGATCGCAGTCCTTGCGAGACGCGATCGCAAGCAGCGCGTGAACGGTCAGCGACGCGCTCGCGGCGCCCGTGCGCTCAAACCACCACAGCGGACGATCGCACCTCAGCTCGCTGCTAGCCCACGCCTGCAGCGCAGCATCGCGCCGGCAGGGGTCAGTGTCGTGGTTGAGCGCCAGCACTTGCGCATGCCAGGCCTCGCGCAGAAGGCGCGGACGAACGAGCTCATAGGACGCAAGCCACCCGCTCCCCTCGCGGCATGCCTCCAGCAGTGCCCTGAGATACCCGCCGTCATGTTTCCAGGGGTGATAGCGGTAGTAGTCGGATACCGGGCGAGACTGGTCCAGCGCATCGACCAGCGCGAGATGGAGCTGCCTGCCGTTTCTTACTCCGCCGGATCTCGCGCCGTGCTCGTCGGCGGTGTCCAAGAAGTCCCAGATCAGCTCGTAGGCTGAAAGCACACGCAGCAGCCCGCGGCTGTGGCTTGCAGCGAGGATCGAGAACAGCACCGCCCCGTCGGTGTGGCCGCGCTTTCCAGCCAGTGCAGAAAGCGCATCGGTACGAATCTCCGCGTCGGGTATTTGCAGAGCGCGCCGGCGCCAGACAGCAAGCTCGCTTGTGACCGCGGGCAGCGCCCATCGCAGCTCGATTGCAACGGCGCTGACGAGCACGTATAGCTGTCGGACGATCGATCGCACCGACCGACAGTCTGCTGCCAGCCTGCCGCTGTGCAGGCTTGGCGATTATTGGGCGCTCAGTACGCTGGCGCGACCATTCTCGCCGGAGTCCTGACGACCAGATATCCGGGGATCACGACGATCGCCGCAGTGACACCCGCGACCAGGAGCACGCTCCAAAGCGCTGCGGTCGCTTCGAGGTCGAACGCAACCGGAAAGCCAGTCACCGCAGCCAGGAAGTGGCTGCCGAGCAGTTGCCCGTAGAGGCCAAAGATCGCGCCGGCCACCGCGGCGACTGAGAGCGTGAGAAGGCTCTCGTAGAGCAGCCAGCGCAGGAGCGCAGACGTGCGGTAGCCGCGCACCTTCAGCGTCGCGACCAGATCCCTGCGTTGCCAGATCGCCGCGCCGGTCGATCCGGCCACGGCGAGCACTGCAGCCAGCAGGACCAGCAGCCTGATCTCCGTCAGTCTGGAAAGACCTTGCGCCGCGAGCGTGTCGTGAAGGTGCTCTCGCTGCGTGACCGTTTCCACCACCAGACCGGTATCCGTGCCAAGCGTCTCCCGTACCGCGTGCGCAAGCGAGTCCAGGGAGGCGCCAGGCGCAGCCTGGATCTGGTAGGCGCTTGGCGCCGCGTCGCTCCACGCGCGGGCATAGTCGCTGGCGTCGATAACTATCGCGCCCGGTGGCCATCCGAGGTTCGTGATCAGCGCTGCGACGCGCAGCCGCGTCGGCCGCGGTGCCGGCAGCGTGAACGTCTCGCCCACCCGCAGATGATCTTCGGCAGCCAGCGCCTGCGAGATCGCCGCCCAGCCCCCTTCGCGCAACTGCGCATCCGCCACCAGTGGGCTTCCGGAGACGAACTGGCTTGCGGGAATGGGCTCTCTAGCATCCGCCGGCGGTGCGAGCACCCACAGCCGCCGCTGGCGCCAGTCAAGAAAGCCGCCGCGATAGGTCTGCACCGCCGTTACGCCATGCAGCCGCCCGATCGCGTTCGGGATCGCGGACGGCGCATGAAACGGCGTCGTGGCAAATGCGTTTGAGGTGCCCGCCGCAGAGACCCAGACCGCCGCGTTGGAGTCGATGTTCCGGGCCGAGCTCTGCAGTCCGTGTGCCAGGTTGGACTGAGTGCCCTGGAACTCGACCGTCGCGCATACCGCGATCGCGGCGATCGCGGCGATCGCCAATGACCGGACGCGGGTCTGCGGGCTGCGAAGCTGCGCCGCAGCCAGCCTGCCAGGTCCACCACCAAAGCGCCGCTGCACAAACACGAACGCCGCAGCCGCAACGTCGAAGAACGATGGCAGCATGCAGCAAAGAGCAACCACGAGCGTGACGTTCCCTACCACCGACAAAGTGGGATCGAAGACCAGCACGATCGTCGTGACAGCCAAACACGCTGCCGCCGCCAGGAGCCTCACCGCGACCGCGTTGGCGGCACGTCGCCCAGAGACGCCACGGCTCCTCGGAGCGAGGATTGAGCGCCACTGCCACAGAGCTCCGCCGAGCGCAGCGGCCATCCCGGCGCCGCACGCAATTGCCACGCTGGACCAGCTCACGATCCGCTGGTTGCCGACCGGAAACGCGAACGCGAGATAGTTCGGTGCCGCATGGAAGGCTACGACCGAGAGCACGTCGCCAAGAAGAAGCCCAAGGGCACAACCCACCACGCCAAGCACAAGCCCGTCGCATACAAGGATCTGGACGATCATCGGGTCGGTGGCGCCCTGCAGCCGTACGGTGTCGATCAAGCGACGACGCGAGGGCATCGTGATCAACATTGCGTTGAGCGCGAAAGCAAACCCCACCAGGGCGCTGAGTGCCGCGAAGAGATCCTCGCTCTGGGTCTGTGGCGCGACCGCCACAGCGAACACGCTCGCTTCATGGCTGGCGGGCTGCAGATCTATGTTCGCCGCCGCGGCGATCCGCGCAAGCGCAGCCGCAACCTCATGCGCCCTTGCCGGCTGCACGTGGATGAAGATGCGATTCAGCCGCCCGGACAGGCCCGTCAGCGCTTGCGCGTACCGCACTGGCGCGAGCGCGACAGGGCTATGGACCAGCGCACCGACCTCCGATTCGGAAAGCGTGAGGCCCAACAGCACACTCTGACGGCTGCCACCAATCTCAAGCGTGACCGGACCGACGCTCGCGCCAATCGATTCCGCGATCGGAACCGGCAACGCGATCGCCTGCTGGCTTTCGAGCTGCATTGTGCTCAGGCCGGGCAGCAGCGAGCCGGCCAGGCTCTTGAATTGCGGCGGCACGCCGATCAGCTCCACTGACTGCTGGCCCGACAGGCCAATCACATTGGCCTGCTGCTCCACGATCGGCAGCGCCTCCTTGACGCCGGGTACGCCGCGAACCTGCGCCAGCACACGTTCTGAGAAGCCTGTCGGACCGCGCGCGGCCAGCTGGAATTGGCTGCGCCCGACGATCTCGCCGGTCAGCTGCGCGACCGACCGCGAGAGTGAAGTGCCGGCGACATGCGAGGCGAAAAGCAGCGCCACCCCGACCGCGATGCCAATCACCGCCAAGCCTTCCTGCACACGCACCGCACGAGCGCGCAACCTCGCACGGTAGAGATAGAGCACCTCAGAGCACCTGAGCCAATGCCGCTCTGCGCGGCGCTCGCCGATCTCGCCCGAGGTCATCCGGCCAGCTCGACCGCTTCGCCGGGTCTCAGCACGCTCAGCTTGCCATCACGAAGCTCGTAGAGACAGTCAGCGAACGCGGCCGCTTCGCGATCGTGAGTCACGAGCACCACCGCCGCGTCGCGCTCGCGCGTGACCTCGCGCAGCAAACCCAACACCTCCCTCGTGCGCCCGCTATCGAGATTGCCCGTCGGCTCATCGGCCAGCACCATCCGTGGATCGCCGGCAAGAGCCTGTGCGATCAACAGCCGCTGACGCTCACCCATCGAAAGTTGCTCGGTGCGATGCGAGAACCGCCCACCCAGCCCAAGCCGTTCCATCAAAGGCTCCACGCGACGTCTGGCCTCTCGCGCATTCATCAGCCACAGCTTCAAAGACGCATTCTCGATCGCCGTCGCGCCGGGCAACAAGTTCATCGGATGGCCAATCACCCCGATCTGCATCAGCCGGTACTCCTCTCGCTCCCGCTTGGAGATCGCGAAAACATCACGTCCTTCGAAAAGCACCGCGCCACTGTCAGGCCTCTGGAGCGCAGCGATCAGCTCCAGCAGCGTCGTCTTGCCCGACCCACTGGGACCAAAGATCGCTACGAACTCCCCCGCCCGGACGCTCAACGTCACATCGTCCACTGCACGGATGGGCTCCTCGCCGCCCAGCTTGAAGTGCTTGACGACATTGCGCAGAGCGAGCACCTATGCACCCACGCTGCCACGCGCGACGCCACGCTCCGGAAACGGAACCACGTCGCCCTGCGCGACCATCGACACGTCGGCCGTCAACCGCAGGCGACCATCTCGAAGCGCATACACCTTATCCGCCAAGACGCACGCTTCTGCGTCGCCGGTGCTCAGCAGCACCGCACAGCCAACACGCTCGCTCAGATCACGCAGCAGGTGTGCCGCATCCAGAGTACGAAGCCCCCCGAACCCATCGAGCAGATCATCGACGATCAGCAGCCGCGGCTCACAAACGACTCCGCGCGCGAGGCTCACCAGCATCCGCTCCCACGTCGAGAGATCCCGCCAACGCTTGTGCGCGCATCCCAACGCACCCAGTTGCTCCAATGCAGCGTCAGCGCGCCTGAGCGCCTCACGCGAGCCGTCGCTACGACCCATCAGCAGCGAAAGCGCCACCAGATCGCGAACATGCAGATCGACACCCGGATCGCTGCGGTCGCACCAAGCGATCGCGTCGCCAAGCAGCCGCCCTCGCACGCTCCGCGCAAGCCGCCCCAGGTCCGTGCCCTCGAAATGCACATCGCCTGCACTGGGGCGCTCAATCCCAGCGGCGATCCTCAACAGCATCGTCTTGCCGGCAAACCGGTCGCCAAGCACAGCCGCCACCTGCCCGCCGCCGAGAAGTAGCGAAACGTCTCTCAGCACGTGCTGCACATGGGCTCCGTGCGAGAACGACTTGCAGACCGACTCAAGACACAACAGCTCGGCCATCACCAGGCTCTTCGGTCTCACGAGCCCCGGCCGGCTCCTTGACTGCCAGCCATGCCTCGATTTTCTGCCGCAGCCGGTTGATGCGATTCGCTTCAAGCTCCCAATGCACAACCTCGTCCACAAGCGCGAATTCCTCGCGCATCGCAGCGAAGCTGCCGCCGGCCACGCCACGCCGCCTGCCGGCGCGGTGGCTATGGACCAGCAGCCGCTCCTTAGCCTCCGCCTGATCGTCATCGCAGCTGTCCTCCTGCATCCGCAGCCACACGACAAGGTCACACAGCTCCTCCATGCTGCGGCAAAGACGAATACGCGCACTGACATTGTCACGCAGCTGCCCACGTACCTCACGACGCCGCCACTGCTCGAAATGGGAATGCCCACGGCGAGTCACCTCCAGCCGCACCACCTCACGGCCAGCATCGCGATCCATCGGACGCACCCAACCACGGGCAACCAAGCGGTCGCAGGCGTTGTGCACCGCCGAGCGAGACCAACCCGCCGATGAGAACTCATCCTTGACACGTGCGGCGAGCCCTGACCGGCTGTCAGGCGCCTCAATCAACAGCCGCAACGCGACCATGTTCAACGGAACCGCAGATATGTTCGCCCCTCCCATAACCCCGGCGAATCCTAGCTGCCGGTCACATTTACGCAGCACAACAGGCCGTCCCTGTACGACGCAGTCAAGGGCACAGAAGCGCCATCCCCGCCAAAATGCGGACATTCACAGCGAGACACGACTATTCAACAATGGGAAACACACACGGACCGGCTCCGGCCGGAGCCGCTCCGGCTAGCGCCGGTCTCGATGCTGGTCTTGATCTGGCGTCCTTGCGCTGAAGCTGCGCGCAGGTCGCTGACGACTACGATGCCGTGCGATGCGTATTCGCGGCGCAAGGAGCGCCCTGAAGCGGGGCGGGAGCAACGACGAAGGTTGCTGACGAGGGGCGAGCGTGCCGTCGCATGGAGCCTCGCAGCCGCCCCTAGCCTTCTCGTGCTTGGCGGCATTGCTCTGCACGTGTGGAGCAGCGCCGCCGCACACGATGTGGGGATCGCGTTGCTGACGTCGCTCTGCTTCTGATGGCCGTCCCGATCGCGCCGTTCTTGAGAGCGAGGGGGCGCCGGCGCGAAGCTCAATCTGAGGTTTTCCGAGTTCTCGTAGAAGTTTGAGTGGCGGTCCTCATGCCGAGAACCGGATCGCAAACGTAGAGGACGTCATGGCCGGACGCTGGCCTGGAGCGCGGTGCCATCTTTCCTACAGCTTGGCTGCCGCTAGGCACGGCTAGCGGCGATCGCGGCATCCCGACCCGGCTACGCCCATTGATGACCGCGTTTCCGTCGGCAACGGCGGGGGCTGAGGGCGGCCCATGCTCGATTGTGCGCGGCTCATTTGGCGCTCAAGGCGCGCACTGCGCGAGCAGCGCCTAGTCGTCAACCAGACCAACCCGACTGCTGCGGCGCACGCGCGTCATGCGCCCAGCCGGTTTCGTCTCATCTTTCAAGACGAGGCTGTATGCTGGCGCCCGACGTATGCGTTCAACCAGGGTGCCGTCATACACCTGCTCCGTTCTCGAGTGTCGCTCGCGAATGAAGAACGCGCCCGTGTCTCGATGGGCTTCTCGCGTTTGCTGCGCGCTTGCCGTCGCAGGCGTGCTGGCGGGAATCGCCGCGTCGGCCAGCGTGGCTGCGCCACTTGTCTGGAGTGGCATGGGCACGGCCCCTGACTGGTCGCAGAGCGCGAACTGGATGGGGAACGTCGCGCCCTCTCTGGCCGAACCGACTGCGCTGGAATTCCCCCGCCTTAACGCCGACAGCTGCAACTTCTGTTACCAGGCCAGCAACGACATTGCCGGTCTGGCCGTATCCTCGCTGAGGCTCTACGATGGCATGGGCTATCAGCTTTCCGGCGATCCGATCCTCTTGGGAGTGGGTGGGCTCACGACTATTCCAAGCGAAACGGAGGGACTGAATGGCGAAGCCCACATTGCGCTGCCGATTGAACTGTCAGCTTCGCAGGTCTGGAGCCTGTCAGGCGCCTCAGGTGCGCCGCGGGCCGAGGTCGATCTGGACGAGCCAGCATCGATCACCGGGACCAACGACGCGTTGACGATTGACGTGACAGGATCAGCCGCGCTGCGAATATGGGGGTCGGTGGAGACGGGACCGCTCACCTTGCAAGGCGTATCGGGGCGTGGTGAGGTCGAAATGTGGGAGCCTTTGGAGACGTTGCAGCCGCGCGTGAACGCGGCCGACGGGAAGCCTGTGACCGCAAGGAACGTCATTCTTTCGGGTAATGGTGTGACCGGTCCGCTAATAGCCGAATCGAGTGAGATCGTGCTCGATGGCGATCTGGAAGCGCAAAGCGTGAGCCTTGATTCAGCGAGCTCGATCGTTTTCTCGATTCGCGGGCGCGGGCTTGGACGAACCGAACACGATGAGCTGGTGGCAGATGGGCCAATCGATCTGGGTCAAGCGCGTCTAGAAGTCGATGACGTCGAATCAGGTGAGATGTGCCCTGCGCTGTATCCCGGTCAGACGCTGACGCTCATATCCACTCCAGGATCGATCTCCTCCGCGTTCGCGAACGCTCCCCAGGGGACCGAGATGCACATGAAGTCGGTGCTCGGATGTACGCCGGAACTACTGCTTCGCATCGAATATGGGCAGAGCGGCGACGACTCGACCGTAACCGCCACGGTCGTAAGTGAATACAACGGACCGATACCTGCTGCTCCGCTGACCGTCAACCCTTATGTGCCAGTCGTATCGCCACCGACCTATTTCGCCAATCCAAACCCCTTCATGCCGGAGGATTCCCAGCCAAACAGTCCGTCTTCTCGTGTCTCTCTGGCGCACTGGAGGCTGGCCGTACGCCACGACGCGGTCTATCCAAAGCTCCGCTGCGCTGGGGATGGCCCGTGTGCGGGAGCACTGACGCTAATGACCTCGACCGGGACCTCCGGCCACCAGCGCACGGTCGTCATAGGCCAGACAAGCTTCTCCGTGGCTGCCGGCAAGACTGGCGCAGCGCCGATCGCGCTCGACAGACGCGGGCTGCAGTTCCTGCGCGCGCACAATCGATTGACGGCAAGCCTTCGCATAGCTCAGACACAACCTGCGACGGTCGCCCCCAGCTCGCTGAATGTCCGCCTCCTGCAGGCAGGCGCCCCTATGGCAGGCGTTGGATGATGTCGAGCAGTTCGGCGCGGTTGTAGCCGCTCTCGTGGCCCTAGCTTGACGAGCTCGATGGCCTTCGTGAGCAGTGCGCTGCATTGTGGGGTGCCGCTGACTCGGATTCCGTGACCTTGGCGTAGTTCGAGCAGTCCCTCGTCTCGCAGTATCCGCAAGGCGCGCAGGGAGCGTGCTGGTGTTGACGTGCATGACGGCGGCGGCGATTACGCTCGCGCGTGCAAGACCGTCCGTTGGCGTCCGATGGGACCCGTGTTTTGGTCCGCCGCGAATAGCCTTTACTCCGCCGCGAATACCCGACCCAAAGCCACGAAAACGCAGTAGCAGAGCGGGTTTTGCTCGGATGACCACCAAAACGCGGTGCCGGCGCTAACTCCGCCGCGAATGGATGGGTCTTAGACCCTCCCGAAAACGCCAAGATTGGCTCTGCCATGTGGTATATCGCGATTCGCGACGGAGTTTAAATACGGTGACAGGATAAGGAGCTGGAGGCTGATGCATCTGGCTGCCTTCTGTCCGAATGCTGGTTGCCTGCGCCTGACGCCCGATGTTCGGGTTGATCTGTGTGCCGGCCTGCGGGTGTGTGGCCCGGCCTTCCGGTGGCTCTGCTGCTGGCTGCAGGGGGTACCCCTGTTTTGGCGACCAGGCGGCTGCTATCTTGCTCGTCTCATTCTCTTGCTGGCCTTTGGCTCTCCTTTGGCCTCCCCCCGCTTGATCGAGGTTCGCAGTCCCTAGAAGCACCCCAGGTAGCTCCCAGGTATATCTCCGGCCAACCAAGCCCCCTACGGCTTGCAGCCGGACCTTCGAACGAACTCCGGACCGCCGCATCCTCCTTGGCGCAGGCGTTCCCGGCCCAGCCAACCGCGGCGGCTGTCCTTCGGCTCGTAGTGCCCTCTGCAGTGATCTCACGCGGGCTCAAGCCCCCGTCTGTCGCGCAGCGCCTGCCGTACTTCTGCATTGATCTCTCAACCAGCCTCACCTAGCCGGTCACTGCATACAGCGCCTGTTGCGTTGCGCACACGTTCGCGGCGTTCAGCGGCGGGACTCCCACAAGCATGAGGCCGGTCTCGGCCTTTCTCAGACACCGGCACAGCAGGACAAAACCTCATCAAAGCTCTGGCGCAGATTGGTGCGAAAGGCCGCCGCGATCGCTGGTACTCCGCCGCTGATCGCGGCCGTCAAACCGAGCAATCCGGCATTGGGATACGGAATTTCGCGATTCAAGGCCGGCTTGGAGGCCACGCCGCTACTTCGCCTCTGGGTCGACGTCGTTCAAAGCCCCTCAAGACGAGGATTCGGCTTTGCAATGCGGCTTTCGACGCAACAGCGGCGGAGCGCGAAACGGTGACTTATAAGCAAATCAGCCTGTTCTATCCGATAGCCCTGGCTGGCTGCGAAGCTGCCGAGCATTTTGACGACAGGCCGGCATGGCGCATCAGAGCTCCCTTTTCTCAGCCCCTCGCTGAGACCGCGCTGCTGGCTTCCCGGCCGGCGCGCAGCCCGATCAGGACAAGCGGTCTCTGGAGAGCCGCTACTGCGACCCCACCATCCGGGAGCCCTTCATGGCCGCCCTTGCCCGCCAGCGGAGACCGGACGCCGCCGCCAGACCACGCCTTGCCCCAGAGCCCACAGTCGCGTAGCTTTTCCCAACGACGCCGCTGAAGCCACATCGCCGTCATATGATGCTCGCAGCGGTCGCAATTATGCCGTGAACGATCTCGCCATGCGAGGTTTCACGAGTTCGCGCCTGGCGTCCGCCCAACTGTCGATACTTCGCGGGTGCCTGGCAAGGAAAAACGGCCATTGCGCTATCGGGGCTTCCGCCTCCGTTCTGCCGAGCACCCGCAGCTGCAGCCAAGGGCGCTGCGCCCCCCTGAGCCGGCGCGCGCGATCGTCGCCAAAGCCTTCGGGCTCTATCGTCGCTACGCCCTGCTGTTCTTGGTGCTCGCGCTTTGCGTGATCGGTCCGTATGACTTGCTGGTGCTCATCCTCACCGGGTCTGGCCCTCTGGCGAAAAACAGCAACGTGGTTCTAACCGACCCGCTGACGGCCTTCCTGGTCTCGCCGCTGATCTCTGCGCTGCATATCCACGCGGTCGCAGAAATCCGGGCTGGTCGTACCCCGCGTCTGAGGAGCATCGCGGCTCGCGGGCTGCGCGTTCTTCCCACGGCCGCAGCGACAGCGATCATGACCACGCTCGGCATTCTCGTAGGCTTCGTGATGCTGATCGTTCCCGGGATCATTCTGTCGTTTCGCTGGTACCTCGCGGTCCAGGCGGCCGCCATCGAGCACGACGGATGGCTTCCGGCGATACGGAGAAGCCGTGTGCTCACGGCAGGCGTCTACGGTCATTTGTTCGGGTTCGGGATCCTCGTCGCAGTCATCGGCAGCGTCCCGCTAGTCATTGGCAAAGCCATCGCGACGGGACACGACACGCTCGCCATCGCGTTTATCGGCGGGGTCTTGCTCGACGCATTCGCGGTCGCCTTCGCCGCGCTTGCAACAGCGCTGCTGTACTTCGACCTCGCATCTCGCCACGACACCGTTCTTCCGCCGGCAACGGACGACGATGGCATCGTATACGAAGGCTCAATGCAGACCCGGTAGCCACAGCCGTAAAACGGCACTTGTCGAAAATTTGGATGCCGGCATGCAGTCGGGCCTAGCTTGGAAGCCCGCGACGTGCCGTGAGCAGCCTCGCTGCTGTTCCGGCCATCAGCATGACGGGGCCGAGCGTCGTGAGCGCCAAGGGCAGGTATTCGTAGTCGTCAAAGGTGGAGGCCCATGTCCAGGCTCCGAGTCCGAACGAGAGCAGGGTAAGCGCGAGCGCGACAGGTCGCCATGTATCGACCGCGAGAGAGCAGGTGCCGACGATCAGTATCGAGATGAGCAGCACGTTCTCGAGCCCGATCGACCCGAAGAGCTCCAGCGGCGCGTTGGGTTCCGCCACGATGCCGCCAAGCAGCCACGCTCCGAGCAGCCAGCCAAGGCGCGCAGAACGATGCTGCGCGGCGCCCGGAGCGACGATCATCACCACGTAGCAGGCGAGAGGCACGATAATCATCGCGACCCAGTGCATGTCGTATGCAAAGCTGGGGTGTGGCAGCCACCAGGATGGTGGTCGGCTCAGCACTCGAGCAAGGTAGAAGCCGACCCATGCCACTCCTGAGAGGCCAGCCAGGCGCCGGTAGCCGACCAGCGCCAAGCCGGTCGCGAGCGCCAGCAGCACTCCTTCCGCAATGACCTGGCCGGTGCTCTGCGTCACGATCGTGTGGGGGGACGTATAGGCCCATCGCTCCTCTCCAAGCCAGACAGTGAAGATCACCAATCCGCAGACCGCTGCCGTGCGCGCACAGCAATCGGAAAGCAGATCCCGCTTGCTCGCCGTCGCAGAGCCGCTGGCCCGCGCCTTCAGACCGCCGCGCGCCAGACCCAGGCTCTCGACTATCAGCCGCCAAACAGAATGGTCTGAGAGATCGAGCGCCGTATCGCGCATCTCGGTCCCGCGAGCATTACGCACCGCCGGCGGGTAGGCACGCAACGCGATATCCACGACGCGCTGCCGACTCATGCCGATGCCGCACTCCCCGATGCCCGCAACCGCACGGCCACCGTCTCCGCAGCACGCGCAAGCGCCGTCGCCTCCCGCTCCAACGCGTCTCGCCCTGCCGGCGTCAACGCATAGTCCCGCCTGCTGCGCCCACGCTCGACGTAGGGCTCGCCAGCGACGAGGAGCCCTTCACTCATCGCACGTTCAAGCGCCGCATACAACGTGCCGGTCGACAGGCGAACCGCACCACCAGAGAGCTCGCGAGCACGCTTCACGATCGCGTAGCCATGCAAAGGCCCATCGATCAACGCCGCGAGCGCGTAATAGCTGGGGGGCCGGAATTCCACGCAAGCATCATATGTCGATCATCGACAGGTCAGTTGGATGCGCCCATCTTGACCGCATCATGGTGGTCTGCTCAAGAGAAGTCGGGGCAGCAGTCGCCTCTCTGCGATCAGCTCGACTGGATCAGGCATGCCGGCTTCACCAAGATCGACGCCGCTACAAGTGGATGGAGATGGCGCTGGTCCGGACAGCCACTCCGAGCCGGACGGTGTGCGCAGGCTGACGCCTCAGGTAGTGGGTTAGCTTAGGTCCGCGGATCCGTCACTGTTCTGATAGCGGGCTCGTCGGATGCGCCAGCTGAGACTCGCAGTGTTCTCTAGGCTAACGATGGTGCAAGCGCCCAGGACGATCAGAAGCCACGCTGGGCCGTGTCCGAACCCAAGCACGACGACCCAGAGCAATGCCACAGCAGGTAGCGGCAGTAGGGTGCACCGACGGACGTAGCGCAGTCGCTCTTCACGCGAGGCGCCCGGCGCTGGTGGAACCCCCAGGAGTCTGCGAAATATGGGCGATGAGGCGAGCGGATCTCCTCGGCTCCAGCGGGCCATGCCCCTGAGCGTAACTCAATCGAGTGCGATCTTGTGGGGCGGGCTACTTCACCCACTACCAACTCCGGCTCCCGCAGTCGCCATTCCGCGGCAGCTTGATTGACTAGATCAGCAAGCAGGACGGAGATAAACTCCCGTCCGTGAACGTTGTGTTGAAGGTCGCCCGCATCCTCGCGGCCACGGCCGTTGCCGTCCTTGTCCTCCGAGAGTTCGGCCTCATCGCAGTCGGCCTTCTCGCCATCGTGGTCCAGCTCGCGACGATGCTCATTCGACGACTACGCGCGGAGCATCGCTGACCGTCACGGCAGCACGGTCGCAGATGTCCGCAAAGTGCGGAGCTCGCTTGACCTAGGAGCAACGAGTGCGAGGGCGAGGCCGTCGTGTCCCTTGCCGGTCACGGTTTGTATGACGGTCGCGGTGAGGCGTGGCTCGGTGGCGAGTATCTCGTAGAAGCGGCGCAAGCCTTGGATGCCGTTCTCGCCGAGTCGGGGGTCGGTCGCGTCGGGGTCGAGAATCGCGCCGCCACGCACGACGTTATCGGCGATGATCAGCGTGCCTGGCCGTGAAAGCGCAAGTGACCATTGCAGGTAGGCGGGGTTGTTTTGCTTGTCCGCGTCGATGAAGATCACATCGAACGGGCCGGTCTTCTCAGCGTGCAGTTCCGGCAGCGCCTGCAACGCGGGTCCGACCCGAATCTGCACGCGCCCGGCGAGCCCGGCGCTTGCGATATTCGCAGTGGCGACCTGCGCGTGGCCGGCGTCAAGCTCAAGGCTGATCAGCTGGCCGTCGCGCGGTAGTGCGCGGGCGAGCCAGATGGTGCTGTAGCCGCCAAGGGTTCCCAGCTCGAGGATCTTGCGAGCTTTCTGGATGCGAGCGAGCAGTTCGAGCAGCTTGCCGTGCGCAGGGGTGATTTGGCCGCTGGGCAGGCCAGCAGCGTCGCTGGCCGCCAGCGCCGAGTCGAGCACCGGGTCCTCTGGGAGAAGCTGCTCGTTGATGTAGCCGTCTACAGCAGCCCATAGCTGATCACTCATCGCCGGGAACACTAGTCGGCCAGCCGCTTGCGGTTGCGGGTGCCGTCGAGCGACGGGATTGACGTCTGGCTGGGCAGCCGAAGCAGCAACGAGCCTGGCCGGCGTCGACGGTTCATGCGCCACCGATCCAGTCAACCGGCCCCTTCTGGGACGGGCCGCTGCCGCGCATAGCGGGACCTGTGGCTAGTGCCTGCCCGGACCGTCTTGGCCGGCCGACTCAAAAAAAGTTGGGGGCAAAAGGGCGATTTTGACGACATAGCGGCGTGCATCGACAAAGCACGAGAACCCAGGGAGGCGGCGATCCCCGTCGTTTGACTGATCCACGAGCGGGAGGCCGTAGGGACAACCCGTGCTCGCACGTCGATTTCTTGCGGCCAAACCTAATTCGTACCGGGCTGAAGCGGCGCTCGCAACGACGTATAGACATGAACACCTCCAGGTCACCTCTTCCTCAGCGCGCTCGCAGCTCGATGGGTGGCAAACCAGCCCGCCGTGTCCATGAGAGCGGCAGGTCGAGTTAGCAAGGAAGCCATCGACATCACCGACGCCGGCAGACGCGATCAGCGCCAACGCCGGTATATGCCCCACCCAAGGAGAGACCTATGCAACCCGCCAGCACCCCATCGAACCGAGCACCACGCCGGCTCACCGCCGACGACGTCCTGACCGCCAAAGAGGTCGCAGTCCTGCTGCACGCCCATCTCACCACCGTCGAAGACTGGGCGCGGCGCGGCATCCTGCCCTCGCGGAAGATTGGTCGCCGCCGGCTCTACATCCGCCAAGACATCGAAGCCGTCCTCACCGGTCCTCCAGCCAACCGCGACTGAACCGTGCACCAGATACCAGTTCCGATGAGGCGATAACGCTGATGTCACGAGCAAAATCCACCTACCGGTAGGCTTCCGGCCGTGAGCAACGAGATGAGCCAGAAAAGTCGCCCGGCAGCGAACGTTCGTGCCAGTGCGCGCGGCCCGCTCTGGCGCAGCCATTGGTCGTGATCGCGATATTCGCGTTCGTGCTCGCGGCACCCACCGGGGCGCGCGCCTCGCTCATGCCGACGCTGCCTCGTCTGGCAGGGCTGGCGATGGCTCGATTGAGACGGTAGATTTCCTTGTCGTGGTGGGTGATGCTCCGAAGGCGCCTTGGGACCAAAGACTTACTGAGCGTCTGGCTCGGCAGTCGTGGGCGGCTGCGAACGATCCCGCGAGACGCCGCCGGAACCCGTCATTTTGGGCGCAGATCAGGTCTCCCTACTACTGGTTCGCGGTCCTCGCGCTCGGTGGAGCTAGCGTGACCTGGCTTGCCGCTACCTCCCACTGGCTACACGCGGTTGGTGCGAGTTTGTATGTCGTCTCGCTGCTCGCAAGTGCCCTCGCACGCCGAGACGCTCGAAATGCAGGCTCGCGTAGCAGCCCCATGGAGGAGAATGATCCTCCCCGTGCCGTCCGCTGAATAGGGGACAGTGATCACCAGGGCAACCAGCGCTCGCGCACGGCTACGTCGCAGAAGCGTGCGCTTGCCGCAGCGCCTCCCCTGGGATCACGGTCTCACGGCGCTGGACGCCAGCCCTCAGTCTGGCTGCAGTTGGGAGACCGCGGACTCCAGTGTCTCGCGATGGGGCGCGGGCAACGCGACCTCGAGCAGGTACGTCGCCTCTGCGGAGATGTGCGTCAGTCGCGCCTCGACGCAGGCAGCTCGGCACGCTGTGCCGCCGCGTCCATCACGTCCCAGTAGGCGATCGCAGCGCCGTTGTCGAGCAAGCCCACGCGACGCTCTCCGATGTGAACCTCCAAGACGCCTCTGGCGGGCGTCTGACCCCAGGTGACCCAGGCTTCGAAGTTCGCGGTGTTCATGCTTTTGATCAGACGTGGGACCACTGCGTGCGCCTGCGCCAGCCACTCGTGGCTGTCCGGGTCGAGCTGGGCAGCGGTTCATCGGTGGCCAGGCTCCTGGCTTTCTGGGAAGGTGTAGACGGCTGGGACCGGCGGTTCAAGCCACTCGGGAATGGACAGGTCGGGCAGCTCTGGGAGCTCTTGCTTGCGGATCGCCTTAGCGACTGTCAGCCCGAGTTTGCCAAGGATCTTTAGCCCCTCTACCTGCCGGCGGGTACGCTCCGCGGCAGACGTCGTAAATTGATTGATCTGCTGCTCAATATCGAGCGGATCCACGGGCACGCCGCGCTGGGCAAACTCGGCTACCAGCATCCTGCGAAGCTCGGACCGATCACGCCCGGCCCCATCTCGCTTGACAGTATCGACGGCCGCCTTACGAGCACGGGCCTCGCCCCAGATATCGCGTGCAGCGCGGGAACCGGCGCGCTTGTGGCGACGAGGCGGTGGGTCGCTTGGCAGCAATGACGGGTCTCGGCCGCTGTCCAGCCAGCGGGTCAGTTGGTAGACGAATCTCCTCTCCCGCCGCTTTTGCTCCGGCAGGTCCATCTCGCCGCCGTAGCGCGCAAGCGCCTCGCGCGCCTGCTCCACACGGCCGGCGGCCGCCAGCAGCGCCGGCACGACCATGTTCACCGGACCAGCCTCTCCATAGCCGAGAGCACCAAGGATGGCATCAACGCTGGCATGCGGTTCGGCAAATGCGACAGCATGCTCCAGCGCGATTCCCGCGAGCTGATCCGCGACCGGCGCGATCTCGTCGTGCGTGTGCACCTCGATCCGAGCACACCGCACCCGCTCAGGCATCTCCTCGATGCCCTGATACACAGTGGTGACCCGAGGCTGGTCCTCCAGCAGCGGCCACAAGCGGCGCAACGGCTCAAAGGACACACCGATCATTGCCTGCGAGACCCGCACGGGAAGCCGATCTGGCACAGACATCACACGCCAATACTCGACGGTCGCCGCGAACTCATCGCCCAACGGACACGTGAAACATGCAAGCTTCATCGAATCATCGCCCAGGCCATCGACACGATGCCAGCCGGCCGGATCAAGACGAGCCGCCAGCTCATCACGCAGCAGCTCACGCAACTCGAAAGCACCACCCCGCCCGTCCACAACGGCCATTCTGCCAGCTCTGGCGCGCTACCGAACGGTGAGGCGCCAACCGTCCGCTTACCGCAGCCGAACGTGGGGCCGCTTTGCTGATCTCACCGGAGACGCAGCGCCACGTGCAAATGTTCCAGCAATCTCAGGCGCTGTGAAGTGTTCTCGCCCTCGGCGACGACCAGCCAGGCGCCGAGGATGCGGCGCGCAAGCTCTTCGTGTTCGGGGCCCGGTCCAATGAAAACTCCGCGGCGCCTCGCAAGTGGCCGCATCCCTGGCAATGAGGCCGGTGCGGCGCCGGGATGGACGGCGTCAAGCAGCACGTACGCTTCAAGCGGCCATTGGCCGTTGAGCATGTAGTACGAGTGTGCGCAGTTCAGGAGTTCTCTGCCGCGCACGTCTGTATGCGGCTCGATCTGGCTTACGACGCCTCCGCTTTGGAGTTCGATCCTGGCAACGCCGCTCACACTGATGTTGCAGACTCCGCGTCGTGCTGGTGCACCATTTGACCAGCTGCGAACCGGCGCTCCGAACGCGAGTGGCGGTCCCGACCTGAACGTCTGCGGCATCGGTCTGCCGCTCCTGTTCCAGGCGACTAGATGGCCACGTGGGAAGCGCGGCAACCGCAACGGTTTGGACGCGCTGCCGCGCAGTTCGAGGATGACGCCGCGAAGATGATCCGGCAGCAGCGTACTCGCGTGCGTCTCAATTTGCTTGTAACCCTTGAACGAGACCGCAGCCACCGGCGCTGTGACGAGCGCAACCACCGTCTCGACCCACGGACCGCTCGTCAGGACCGCCAGACCGTTCCCCGATTCGCCGACGATCGGCCCCTGAAATGGCCCTCGTTCGATCGACCGCTTGCTTTCACTCGCTGGACAGTCACCACGGTCGCTGCGTTCGCCACCTTCACCGCCTCGAAGTCGAGCCAGGCACCATCCTCCCACCCCCGCGTTGTGGGGAGGGACGAGCGCGACCTCTCCAGGGCCAGCCAGCTGGCTCACGCGCGTGCTTGGCAGGGGCCTCTCACTACCGCCCGCGGCGGCAAGAGCGATCAAGGCTCCCGCGGCCAGCGCCAGCACGCACATCATGGTCGCCAGACCCCTTTTGGACTTCATTGAAAATCGCCGCCCATAGATCTAGTGCAGCGTTCCTAAGTTTGTCGATCAGGGGGCTGGTAACGATCGCTGGCGCTCTCGCTTTTCGTCCAGACCAGCGGCGTGAGTGGCCTCCGTGACGCGCTCGCTATCCAGCGCAAAGCAGTGGTGCCGGGCGCACGGGCTCGCCCAGCATCAAAGCACCGAGGGCCAGAGATTGGTAGAAGCCTGCCGCAGCTACCGACGACTGGCTGAACGGCCGGGCCGGTTAGGGGTCGCTTGGCTCCTCGTGGCCAACACTGGCAAAGACGCCTCAGCACAAGCCAACCTTGTTGGCGGCGTATTCGGCTTGCGCCACGGTGAACTTGCTACCGGCTTCGGAAGAGAGCTGTTCGATCAGCCCTCGGCACGAAAACGATGACGTGCTGAGGTACTCTTTGGCCGCCTTCACGGCCTGTTCGCTCCAGTTCACATGTAGGTGTTCCACAGCGAAGACAGCGTCCGCGTGCGGATACTTGCTACCGGCTTCAGAAGACAGCTGTTCGATCAGTCCCGCTTCTGAAAACGCGGACGTTTCGAGATACTGTTCAGCGGACCGCAAGGCATTCTGCTGAGACAGGGTGGCGTCTTCGACTTCTTTATGTTCTCGTTCTTCGCGTTCTCTTTGTTCTTCCCTTTCCTTTCTTTGTGCTTCCCTTTCTTTTGTGGCTTGCGCTATTGCTACTAGTTCGGCTTGGGTGTGATGCCGGGTGACCGTGATCGTATCTTCCGCCGACTGGTGACCTGTGAAGGACGCGCTGACGACGATGGTGTTTTCACCGACGTGGAGGTTCTGCACCGTCCCGTGCCAGTCGCTCCCGTGGACGGCGGCCGGATGTTCGTTGACGGTCACGGCGGCACCTGGCGTCACGGTTCCTGTCAGGGTCGCCTGAGAGCCGGTCTGGGAGAAACTCCCCTGATTGAGATGCAGTTCGACCGACGGCTCCGGCGGAGGTGTCCCCGCCGCCTGTTTGGTCTTCGTCGTCGTATTGCTGCCGCAGCCAGCGACGAAGGCGACGAGACAAATTAGACTCACCGGGAACCCGATGCAGTATGCGGCCCTGCGAATGCAACTCACACCCGTACCTCCTCCAGCCCACCCAAGTGTTTTGCGTAGATTCGGCTCCGCTCCCCGGTGCCACGTTCTGGAAGATACCGCCTTCGCCGGATAGTAGCCGTCTTGCCCGACAACCGGCACGTGCCCGCCTTGACGAAAAGCAGGCGTGGTCAGCGATTGTTGCCGCGGATCGACAAGCGACTTCGGGAACGCTGCACTAGGCAGCACTCGTGGGCGGCTGGCATCGGCCAACCTTGATCGTGCTGAGCTGGGCTCTGGACGCGAGCGTCATGCTGGTGGTTCTGCTTCGCCTTCGCAGGTTTCGCGGGCTTCGCGAGCTGTCGCCGCCAGCTTCTGCGTAAACAGCGTTCTACCGCCGGGTCCACGCAAGACCAGCAGGCTCGGAGTGACTGTAAAAGCTGCATACGCGAGCACACTGTGAGAGTGAAGGCTCGCCGGTATTCGCACGCGACGCAGCTGCGTAAGGTCGCCAGTGCTGCGCGCCCACAGAGTGTCGCGGGTATCGTTCAGAACGCCGTAGAGGATCGCGTATTCGCGAGGCTGGCAGCCATCGTCGATCTGCCAGGCAAACTGGCCGCCCGTGTCGCGTTCGGTTCCTCCAAAGCCCGGTTCGCCGGCAACTTCGATCTCCAGCGACACTTGAGCCGGTCTGGGAGGCTCTTCACCCGGCTCTCCGTTGCTGCCGATGATCGAGAACCGAGGGCCGCCGGGCACCCTCCCGCTCGTGATCCAGCGGACACTGCCCGGCCAGACGAAAGGCCACTGCGAAGGGCATCTCGGTGTCGCGCGCCGCAGACTCAGCGTCCTCAACGACCTGCCACGGCTATCCAGCTCAGTGATTGAGACAGGCGGAGAAGACCAGACCTGCACAGCCTGATAGTAGAAGCCATACGGTCCACCGAGCCCGCGCGGCACAACCGCGACGCGCGAGACGATCTGCCGGCCGTCAGCCAACGCAAGCCGCACACGGCGGGCATCCGCAACCGTCTGCGCTTCAATCGTGAGGTTTTCCTGCTGGCACCGCACACGCGGCGCCAGCGGTCGCGAGCGAGACAAGCAAGCCACCCTCGGTTCGCCGGAAATAGACAGGGATTCTTCTGCGCTGGGCCGCGTGGTTTCCACAACATCAACTTGGCTTCCACAAGTCCTGCGCATGGCGAAAGCTTCGACCAGAGATCCACCTCTTGAGCCGCCACGATGCCTCGAAGGTTCGACCCACATGATGTAAGTGCTGCCAGCCGCCGTCTTGCCCTTGCCGATTGCGGTGGCGCCCTTAGGCACCAGTTTCTGTTTTTTGCTGGGCTTTGTGAATTCCTCGATTTCTGCTTCGCTTGTCACACCAAGAGCGATCCTGATGTGCTGCTCGACCGTTGCAATATGCTCAAGCGCTCCCCGGTCTTGCTTCACGACGCTCGCAAGACGCAGCACAAACGCCCTCGCACGCGACCCTTCGTAGCGGCTCACAGGGTTGGTGAACGACCCGGATGGCGCTCTCACAAAGAGAAGGCTGAAGGGCTGTTGCACCGCCTTGTGTTCGCGCTCCAACGCCGCTGTTGCGGTAGGCAGCCTCTGATAGCCACTGCGCACCCACGTCTCCATATCTGCGCACACCGCCGGCAGAACACCATCCACTTCCCATTCCGTGGCCCTGGCGTTCGCGTGCTCGAACGCGGTGACAGCCTCATCGCTCCACCGCAGCATCAACACCTTGCGCGCAAACGCAACCGCAGCCTGCCGGTACGACCCATCTCGGGTCAGCCCGATCGCTCGTGTCAGCTCATAGGTGAGATCGCTCCACTGACGACGCATGCGGGCGTCTTCGCCTTCTTGCCGCGGCGAGCGCGCCGACCCACGCGTGCGCTGCATCCTCTGCTGCACCCCCGCAACGACACCCGGACATTCGCCGCCAAGCCTGCCAGCGAGCCCTTCCACCGCCGCCAGCGACGCGGGTGCAGCGGCAGCCACCGCCTGCTCATAGACCAACTCCGCCCTGCGATACGCAACCGTCGCCGCGCGATCACCCGCGGATGCCACAGCACCAGGGCCGGCAATCGACCGATCAGGAGCCGCCGTCGTGACGGCCACCACAGCGAGACCAACGCCGACAGCGGCCACCGCCGCAAGCCAATACCAACTCCACCGCCGTTGTCTCGTCACGAGCCTCATCATCCCAGAGTCAAGCTATTCGTCGGCCAGCTCGGCGAGCAGGGCCTGCGGGGTGATGATCCGGACGCCTTGGTGCTGGCCGACCGGCAGCAGGTGCCGGCGGTCACCAGAGACGAGAACCTGAACGTCCGCGGCCAGCGCGCACGCCAGGACGACATCGTCGTCAGGATCGCCGGTGATCGCTGGCGGCGTTGCTACAGGCATGCCGACTCGTGCGCCTGCAAGGTCGATCAGGAAGCCAACAATCTCTTCTATACGCGGTGGCTCGAAGCCAAGCTTGACTGCCAAGACTCGCCGAAGCTCATCGAGCACCGGATCTGCGAGCACCAACTCAACACGGCCGTCGACCGCCGCCTCGATCACCCGGCTCGGCGGCCCACCGGCGATGAACGCCGAAACCAGAACGTTGGTGTCGCACAGCGCTCTCTGGGTCACCGCGACCGGGCGCGCAACTCGTCGATCAGCCCCTCGACGTCCTCCGGTCCAACGCCCTGCGCCTCCGCCCTATCGCGTCCGTAGCGCCGCAGATCGACGAGGTGCTCGTGCTTGAGATGGCGATGCAGCGCGTCCCGGACGACCTCGCTCTTGGTCTTGCCCGTAGCACGCGCAAGCGCCTCCGCCTCCGCGGCCAGCTCGTCGGGCACAGACACCGAAAGCAAACGCGACATATGCGATCAGCATATCGTCCTTCGCAGCCTACGACCGATGCCTGAACGCACCATTCCGAGCCCAAAACTGTACCCACGGACTTGTACCCACGCCCTCGACCCGCCTTCCGTGCCCGCCTCCAGAAAGCACAAAACCCGCATTCCCATGCGGGTTTCGGCCGATGGGCCGTGCAGGAATCGAACCTGCAACCTTGGGCTTAAGAGGCCCCTGCTCTGCCAATTGAGCTAACGGCCCGAGGGGTGGCCTGCTACAGGCCGGCTCGACTGCGAATTCTACCGGCCCGGGCCGCGAAGCGACCGCGCGGCACAGCAAACGCCGCCAAATCTATCCCTGAAAGACGACCGTGCGCGTCCCGTCGACGATTACGCGATCGTCTAGGTGCAGCGCCACCGCCCGGGCGAGCACGACGCGCTCGATGTCCCTGCCAACGCGTTCGAGCTCCCTGGCGCTCTGCCCGTGCTGCACCCGCTCGACGTCCTGCTCGATGATCGGGCCGCCGTCGAGCTCGGCGGTGACGTAGTGCGCGGTCGCGCCGATCAGCTTCACGCCGCGCTCGCGGGCGCGCCGGTAGGGGTCGGCACCGGCGAAGGCCGGCAGGAAGGAGTGATGGATGTTGATCACCGGCACCGCGAGCTGCTCGAGAAACTCGCCGCTGAGGATCTGCATGTAGCGCGCCAGCACGACCACGTCGACGCGCCCCTTCAGCAGGTCCAGCAGCGCGTGCTCGGCCTCCTGCTTGCGGTCCTTGCGCACGGGCACGTGGTGGTAGGGCACCCCCGCCGGCTCGACCTCCGAGCGCAGCTCGTCGTGGTTTGAGAGCACCGCGACGATCTCCGCCTCAAGCTCGCCTCGGCGCCAGCGCCAGAGCAGGTCGACCAGGCAGTGGTCGTAACGGGAGACAAGGATCGCCATTCGCTGGCGCTCGCCGTAACGGCGGATCTCGAAGTCCATCGTAAAGCGGCGCCCGACCTGCTCGGCGAAGCGCCGCTCGAGCTCGGCCGCGCGCTGCGGCATGCCGTCCAGCACGAACTCCGTGCGCAGGAAAAAGCGCCCGCCGGTCGGGTCGGATGAGTACTGGTGAGAGGAGACGATGTTCGCGCCCTCCTCGAAGAGGAAGCCTGAGACCGCCGCGACGATCCCCGGCCGATCGGGGCAGCCGATCAGCAGCCGCGCGGAGTACGGCGGCGGCTCTGCCGGCTGGGCGAGCATCGAGCCCAGCGGGTAGGCGATCTCCCCTGAGCCAGCCACCGTCGCACGCCGCTATTTCTTCTTGCCGGCCGCAGACGAGGTGGCGCTCGTCGTGCTCGTCGTAGCCGCTGGTGTCCCACCGGTCGCCGCAGTCGTCCCGGCGGCAGCTTTCTTCTTGGCTTCTTCTTCCTTGACGCCACGCTTGACGCGTTCGAGTTCGGATTCCAGCAGCGCGCGCCTGGCCTTGGGCGCCAGTTCGACGGCCTTTTTGGTTGCCAGATCGCCCTGGCGTTCGTTGTGCGCGAGATAGGCGTACTCAGCCAGCTGCGAGTAGAGCGATGCGCTTTCCGGTTCTGCGGCGATGATGATCTGCAGCGCCTGCACCGCATTGGCCGGTTCGTTCAGCGCCGTAGTGGCGAAGATGTTCGCAACCTCCCTGGCCAGTTTGACGCTAGGCGGTTTCGGGTTCAGCGCGAGATAGTGGTTCCAGGAGTTGGCCGCATGGCGCAGCTGTTCCTTGCCCTTGGCGGTATAGGCTTCGGTGGTCGAGTTATACGATTCGCTCGAGTCGGCTTCGTGCATCTGCGCTTCGGCGAGCGAGACCCAGGCTGTGGCGTTGCTCGGGTTCTTGGCGATCTGCTTCTTGGCCGCGGTGATCTTCGCCGAGTAGGTGCTGTTTGCGTGGCCTTCTTTGCTGAGGCTTTCGAGCACGTTGCCGCCGAGGCCGCCCAGGCCCAGGAAGATCAGCGCCATCCCCATCAGCAGTGCAAGGCCGGAGTAGATCACCTTCACAGAGCGGCGTCTGCCGCGAGATCTCAGATCGAAGAGCATCCAGCTTGATTCTACGGTTGTGGCGCCGCTGCCACCACGGAGGCAGCCATCGCCTCAGCTGTGCAGGTCGGGATCGATGTGGTCGAGCATCTCGCGCACCTGCGGATCGATCTGCCGCTCCGCTGCGCCGGGCGCGCTGGCAGCGGGTGCAGACGGCGCACCGGGAGGCGCGGCGGTGGCCACGGCGAAGGCGGACGCGCCCGCAGCCGCCCGTTGCTCCCTGGCGGCGCGCCGCTTGGCCAGCACTGCCGCGAGCAGCACGCTGAGCTCGTAGAGCAGGTAGAGCGGCAATGTCTCCAGCACCATCGTGGTCACGTCGCCGGGCAGGATTGCGGCAACCAGCGCGCAGAACACCAGCGCGTAGCGCCTGGCTTTGCGCAACTGCTTGGGCGTGACTATGCCCGCCTGGGTGACGCCGAGCACGGCGACCGGGACCTGGAAGATCAGGCCCATCGCGATCAGCATCATCGCTGCGAATTTGTAGTAGGAGTTGCCTTGAACCAGGACGTTGAACTCGCCACTGTTGAAGTTCTGGAAGAAGTGGACGGCCGCCGGCAGCACCACGAAGTAGCCGAACACCACCCCGGCGACGAACAGAAACGGCACCGCCATCAGCAGCGGCAGCGCCACGCGCCGCTCGGAAGGACTGAAGGCCGGCAGGATGAACCCGTAAAGCTGGAACAGCAGCACCGGCAGCGAGAGCAGCAGCGCGAAGTAGAGCGTGACGGTGATGGTCGCGGTGAACGGTTCGCCGAAGCCGATCGTGGTTGGGTTGTAGCCTTCCGGTCTGGTCGGGATTGCGGCGACGCTGGCTTTCAGTCGCGGCAGCTGCGCCGCCAACTGGCTGCGCGCCGAGCTCGAGAGCCCGCTGCCGGGGGCACTCAGGATCTTGATGCTCGCTTCGGTTTCGCCCGCCACCTTACGCAGCGCGCGCTGCACCTCCCAGGTCTTGCCGGCCGGACCTTCCCCGCGCTGCACCTGCGCGCGCGTCTGCTGCTCGAGCGGCGTGTTGATCACGTGCAGCAGCGTTTTGTTCTGCCAGAAGCAGAGTCCGAACGCGACCACGAACGCCAGCCCGCCGACGATCAGACGAGTACGCAGCTCATCTAGGTGATCCACGAGGGTCATTCGCTCCTCGTGGCCGATCATGCGGATTGCGGTTGCCATTCTCGCCTCGCCCCGCACCGCACAGTGCAGCGGTAAATAGGGCTGCCCCCAGGTTACCCAACGCTCGGCCACCCCGATGCGGGGCGTGCAGGAGAGGCTAAAGCGGCCCCTGCAAGTGGTCGATGACGGTGGCGAGGAAGCCATCATGCGACCTGAAGAGAGCCACAGAATCCATCATCATGTAAAGCTGCCCGACGGCAGGGACATCGAGGTCGTCTACCTCGAGCATGGGCTGCGCGAAGCAGACAGCTGCCAGCAGGGCGGCCTCGCGCTGCACGTCTGCTTTCACTGCGGCAGCGAGCTCGTCCATCCGCTCGACTGGACAGATGAAGGCGGTGAGGGCTGGCGGTTGCTGCTGCGCTGCCCCGAATGCGAGGCCACGCGCGAGGGCGTCTTCACCAAGGATGAGATCGACGTCCTGGAGGACGAGCTGGACCGCGGCATCGGCTCTCTGCTCAGCGACCTGCGCCGGATGACGCACACCAACATGTGCGAGGAGATCGAATTCTTCGTCCGGGCGCTGCAGGCAGACGTGATCGTGCCCTCGGATTTCGAGCGCTGAGAGCGTCTGGCCGCAGGGCCAGCGGCGCTGAGCAGGTCAGCTGAAACGCTCGACGACTGCGTCGGCGACCATGTCGAGCAGCGCGAAGCCGCCGCTTGGCAGGCACTGCGGCAGCTCCTGCTTGGCCTGCGCGACTATCTCAAACGCATGCCTGCGCGCGTCATCCAGCGCGCCGGTCGCCGCGATCCGATCGCACAGCGCCTCGGCCTCCCGTGCGCCGCGCAGGCGCGAGAGGTCTTCCTCGGCAAGCCGCGCATCACGCTGTCGGGCAAGAATCAGCGGCAGTGTCACGGTGCCATCGAGCAAATCGGTGCCGCGCGGCTTGCCGGTGCGCTCGACTGGCCCCGAGACGTCGAGCACGTCATCCAGCAGCTGAAAGGCGAGGCCGATGCGGCGCGCGAACGCGCCGAGCGCGTCTGCCAGCGCCGCCGAGCCCTCCACCGCGAGCAACGCGCCAAGGCGACATGCCGCCTCGAACAGCGCCGCGGTCTTCAGCTCGCAGCGCAGCATGTAGCGCTTCACCGGCACTTCGGCGGCATAGGCATCCTCGCGTTGCAGCAGCTCGCCAGTCGCCAGCGAGGAGCTCGCATCGGAGAGCGCCCGCAGCTGCAGAACGTCGCCGTTGCGCGCGAGCTCCGCAAAGGCGCGTGAGAAGAGCAGATCGCCGGTGGCCACCGCGGTCTCGCGGCCGGCTGCGTGCGCTACGGTCGGCCGCCCGCGTCGCAGCTGGGCCCCGTCGATCACGTCGTCGTGCACCAGCGTGGCGGAGTGAACGAGCTCGACAGCCGCGGCTGCGCGCACGAGTGCATCCTCGCCCTCCTGCGTCGGCGCCGGGCCGCCAGCGGATTCGGCGGCGAGCACGACCAGCAGTGGTCGCAGCCGCTTGCCTCCCGCCGCGATCGTCTCGCGCGCGTGCTCGCCCAGAGGCACACCCGCCTCGGCGCTGACGCGTTGCAAGTAGCGCTCGATGCTCGCCATGCGCTGCGCAAGCAGCTCACCGCCACGCGCGATGATCGCGCTCAGGCCCTCGGCCGCCGCGCGATCGAGATCGGCGTGCACCTCGCCGTCGAGTTCCGGGTGCTCCACCGCGCCACTGCGAAGGGAGCCGAGAATCCGCATCAGCGGCCCTTTACCGTGCCGGCGTGAATCGCGATGATGCCGCCCGCCGTGAGGATCCATTTGACGTCGGCAAGACCGGCGCTCTGCATCTCGGCAGCCAGGGCAGGCGGGGCAGGAAAACGCTTGACCGAATTGGGCAGGTAGGTGTAAGCGTCGGCGATGCTCGCGCGATCGCCGTCACCCGCGGAGCCCGCCACGGCCTGGCCCGCATGCCGCCGGGCTCCGGCGAGCTTGGCCAGCGCCCCGGCGAGCTCGCCGAGCCGGGGGACCATGCGGTCGAACCACAGCCTGTAGAAGAGCGAGAGCGGTGGCTGCGTGGGGGTCGTGATCTCCAGCACCACGACGCGGCCACCGGGACGCACAACCCGTGCCATCTCGCTGAGTCCCGCGCCAAGATCGCCGAAGTTGCGCGCGCCGAAGCCGACAGTCGCAGCGTCGAAGCTCGCGTCCGCATATGGCAGCGCGGTGGCGTCCGCCCACTCGAAGCTCAGGCCGGCGGCGCCTGCGCTGCTCGCCTTCGCCTTGGCCCGCAGCAGCATCGCCTCCGAGAAGTCGCTGCCGACCACCTCCCCGCCGGCGCCGACTCGTCGCGAGAGCTCCAGCGCGAGGTCGCCTGTGCCAGTAGCCACGTCCAGCACCCGGCTGCCGGGGGCGATCTGCGCAAGGTCGGCGGCACGCGCACGCCAGCGATGGTGCAGGCCCGCGGTCATCACGCCGTTGAGCAGGTCATAGACCCCGGCGATGCGATCGAACATCGCTGCGACCTGGCCCGCCTCCATGCGGCCCGCCGCCGCGGCTCCGTTGCTGGTGGGCATCAGTGCAGCCTATCCCGCAGGCGCGCCAGGCGCCCGGCAGATCGCGCGCAAGCGAGCGGGCATCACAGAGGGACCGGCTACTTCAGGTTCGACAGGAAGTAGACGATGTCTTGCAGCTTTTTCGCCGGCAGGCCCTTGAATGAGGGCATCGGCGCCGTCGGGTTGACGAGCGTTCTCGCGATGCCTTCAGCGGGGATCCTGGCGCCGATCGTGGTCAGCGGAGGCCCCGGACCGGAGTTGCCGTTTTCGCCGATTTTGTGGCAGGCCTCACAGCCCGTGGCCGCGATCGCCAGCCGGCCGGCTTCAAACTTTGCCACCGCGGCTGGGCCCCGTTTGATGATTGCGTTGGGCGTCTTCCATTCCAGCGCGTATGGGGAGCCGGCGTGAGCGCCGCTCCAGGTCAGATAGAACATCGCGCCGATCACGAAGATGCCGCTCAGCGTCGCGATCGGACGCCGCTCGGGACGCCGCTCCGGGCCGCGGTCGTAGAACGGCAGCAGGAACAGCAGGATCATGCCAAGCGTAGGGATGCCGATCGTCGCCAGCGGCACCAGGCTCGGCGGCTTGATCACGCGCAGGACCTCGAAGAGGAAGAAGAAGTACCACTCCGGGCGCGGCTCGTAGCTGGTGGTGACGGGGTTGGCCTTCGCGCCGAGCTCCACGCCGAGCGTCAGCGAGGCCAAGATGATGATCAGCATCACGATGCAGGCCATCAGCGAGTCCTTGGCGACCGCGTAGGGGAAGAACGGCTTGCCTTCAGACTTCAGGATGCCGTACTCGCGGAGGTACTCCTCCTTCTCACGCTGGTTCATCTAGTGACCACCGATCTATGCCTCCGTCTTGCGGAGCTCGGGGTCTTGCTTGGCTTTGATCCACGGCGGCGCGGTGGTGCCGAGCTTTGCGACCAGGTACAGGTGCGCGCCCAGCAGCGCGGCGATCAGGCCGGGCACGAGCAGCATGTGGATCGCGTAGAAGCGCGAGAGCGTGGTGGCCCCGAATTCCGGCCCGGCACGCAGGAAGTCGCTCAGGTAGGGGCCGATCAGCGGGCCGGTGCCGTTGATGTTCACGCCCACGATCGTGGCCCAGTAGGCCCGCTCGTCGAAGGGCAGCAGGTAGCCGGTGAAGGACATCACCATCGTGAGGATCAGCAGCACCACGCCGATCACCCAGTTGAGCTCGCGCGGGTACTTGTAGGCGCCGAAGAAGAAGGTCCTGCCCATGTGCAGGAAGACGAGCACGACCATCACGCTCGCTCCCCACTTGTGCATGCCGCGCACGAACGCGCCGAGGAAGACGTCGTTTGTCACGTAGCGGATCGATTCGTAGGCGCCGCCGCTGACGTCCGGTCGGTAGAACATCGCCAGGAAGACGCCAGTGACCGCCTGGCTGAGGAAGGCGAACATCGTCGCCGAGCCCAGCGTGTAGAACCAGTTGGTGCCCTTGGGCACCTTGCGGAAGAGCAGCCAGCGCCCCGCGCCGGAGAGAGAGGTGCGCTCGTCGACCCAGTTGACTACGGTCGTGCCTGCTTCGCCGGCCTGATCGAGCGGGGTGGCCTTGCCGTTGCCTTCGCCAGGGCGCATCGGCGGCGGCTTGAGCGCTGGCGGGATTGGTGGTGCTGGCAGCTTCGGCATCGCTTCGGTGCTCTGACGCTAGATCCTGATCGAAGGACGAGAGGGGTACAGGTACTGGCCGATGCCGTCGATCGGCTCGCCGGAGTCGCGCGGCGAGAAGCGGCGCAGTTCGCTGTTGACGGAGAAGCGCGGGCCGATTTCGACCAGGCCCTCTGCGTTCACGCGCGTGAAGAAGCGGTCCAACGGGCGCGGCGGCGGGCCGGCCACACGCTCGCCGAGTAGGTTGTAGACGCCGCCATGGCAGGGGCAGATGAAGCGCTTGGCAGCATCGACCCAGCGCACCGAGCAGCCCAGGTGCGCGCAGCGGCTCGTGATCGCGATGTAGGGCGTGTTCTTGTCGTACTTGTCCGTGTCGATCTTGTCGTTGTGCTGGCGCACGTAGATCGTTGTCCTGCCGATCTCGCCGATGCCCGGCGTGAGCGTGATGTCGACCGGCACGTAGTTGTCGTTGGTGAACATGTCCCGCGGCCCGGCCACCACCCAACGATGGGGTTGTTCTTTGAAGATCGGCCCGATCGCGAACGCGAGTGTAGGCAGCGCGAAGGAGGCCGCGGCGATCGCGCCGGCGGTGTGGGCGGTGCCGGTCATGAAGCGTCTGCGGGTGACCGTCTCACCCTCGAAGGCGCCTGGGATCAGGCGGTCTGAGGTGTAACGCGACTGCTGCATCTTGCGGTTGCTTGCCATCGGCCCGAACAATATCGCCTGGGTCGCGACGGTGGCGCGGAGCGCAGTCAAGCAGGCGGCGCGGCAGCGGCCCTCATCGCTGAGAGCGCCTCGCCGGAGCCGGCGCGTATGAGTTCCTTGGCGCGTTGATGGGCCGCGCTGCCGCCCCAGCCGATCGCATATGCGCCCGCCTGCCAGACCTCCTGCGCCAGCTCAGGGCGCCCGCCGCCGTGGGCCAGAGCGCAGAGCGTGATCACATCGGCCAGCTCGGCCACGGCAGCGATGTCGCCGAGGCCGACCAATCGGGCGAGACCGAACGCATAGAGCTGATCGCCGGCGAGCAGCGCAAGATCGGCCTCCGAGGTCCGCAGCAGCCGGGGGGTCCTGTAATGCAGCAGATAGCCCTCGTAGATAGCCTCGACCAGCAACTCGTACTCAGCGGGATCGCCACTGGCTCGCGGTCCCGACGCCGCCAGCTGCGCAGGCCCCGCCGAGCGGGCACTATCGCCCTCCAGCACAGGCTGTCCGTCCTGATGCACCAGCAGCGTCGCGATCACGCCGCCTCTGTCCTGCAGTAACGCGGCCAGCCGCGGCAGGGCGCCCGACTCCACTGTGCTCATCGCAGCTCACCGAAGGCTTCGGAGGCGGCCTGCGCGGTGTGCTGCAGGTGATCCTCTGTATGCGCGAGCGACGGAAACCACGCCTCGAACTGCGAGGGGGGCGGATAGACGCCCCTGGCCAGCAGGCCCCTGCACCATGCGGCGTGGGCCGCCAGATCGCAGCTGGCGACGTCGGCGAAGCTCTCCACCGCAGCTTCGCTGAAGAACACCGTCAGCAGACCGGGAGCGCTTGCCACCTGCACCTGGTCCTGCATGCCTGCGCTCTGCGCCGCCTGCGTGAGCGCAGAGACCAGCCGCTGCGTTATCGCCCTAAGCCGCAGATAAGCCGGCTCGTCGAGCATCCTCAGGCTGGCCAGACCGGCCGCCACGGCGAGCGGGTTGCCCGAGAGCGTCCCAGCCTGGTAGACCTCGCCGGCCGGCGCGAGCATCTCCATCAGCGCTGCCGGCCCACCGACCGCGCCGGCGGGCAGCCCGCCGCCCATCACCTTGCCCATGATCGTCAGGTCGGCTCGCACGCCCAGCAGCTCCTGAGCGCCGCCACGGGCGACGCGAAAGCCGCTGATCACCTCGTCGAGCACGAGCAGCGCGCCGCTGTCATCCGCCAGCTCGCGCATCGTCTGCAGCATCCCCGCCCGCGGTTCCACGAGCCCCATGTTGGCGGGCAATGGCTCGGCGATGATCGCGGCGGGCGGCTCCCCGGCCATCGCGGCACGCAGCGCATCTGGGTCGTTCCAAGGCACCACCGTCGTCTCGGCGGCCGCGGCTGCGCTCACGCCTGGGCTCGAGGGACGCGAGACGCCGCCCGTGCCAGTTGCCACACCGGAGCCGGCCTCCGCCAGCAGCCCGTCGACGTGGCCGTGGTAGGTGCCGGCGAACTTCACGATTCGCGTGCGGCCCGTGGCTGCTCTTGCCAGCCGGATCGCGGTCATGCTCGCCTCAGTACCGGAGCTCGTGGTGCGGACCATCTCGACCGAGTCCATCCGCGCAGCGATCTCCTGCGCGAGATCGACCTCGCCCCCTGTAGGCGCGCCGAACGTGGTGCCCCTGCCGGCCGCGCTTGCGATCGCCGCCAACACCTGCGGGTGGGCGTGGCCGTGGATCAGCGGGCCCCAGGAGCAAACGTAGTCGACGTAGCGGTTGCCGTCGACGTCGATAATCTCCGCGCCCTCCCCCCGCGCCACGAAGATCGGGTCGCGCCCGATCGAACGCATTGCGCGGACAGGGGAGTTGACGCCCCCTGGGATGCTCGTGAGCGCGCGAGCATAGAGCTCGCGCGAACGGTCCTGCCTCACCCGCCCACGCCCGCGTGCTCGGCCTCCCACCGCTTGAACTCGTCGGTGAAGTAGAGCAACCGGATCTTCTTGAACTCTGTCGAGGAGTAGAGCGTCGCCCGCTCCTCGATCCCCGTCGCATCCGCGATCGAGTCGAGGATCGCGTCGCACTCCTGCTTGCTGCGGCCGTGGGCCATCGTGAAGACCGAGTAGGGCCAGTCGGCATAGGTCGGGCGCTGGTAGCAGTGTGAGATGCCGCGCACCGCGGCCATCCGCTTGCCCGTATCCATGATCTGCTCGTCCGGCACCTTCCAGACGCCCATGCCGTTGGCCGAGAAGCCGGCGCGGCGGTGGTAGAGGATCGCCGCCACGCGCCGCAGCAGCTTGCGCTCCTGCATGCCCTGCAGGTGAGCAAGGAGCGCCTGCTGGCTTACGCCGAGCTCCTGCGCGGCCGGCGCGTATGGCTCTGCGATCACCGGCATGTCCCCCTGCAGCGCCCGGATCGTCGCGATGTCGAGCTCGTCGTATGGCTGGCGCTTGAGCTCGACCGGCTCGTTGGCCTGCGCGGCTGCTGCTGAGAGCGCCTGCGTGTCGCCCTCCATCTCCAGATCCATCCTGATCTTGAAGAGCTTCAGGGTGGGCAACTGGCGCACCGAGGTCGCGCCAGACTCCTGCGCGAGCACATCCAGCGTGCCCTGCAGACCAAGCGGCGAGTCGGGCTCCACGGCGATCGTGAACCAGAGGTTGAAGTCGTGGTTTCGCAGGTAGTTGTGCGAGACCCCGGGATGTTCGTTTATGACCTTCGCCGCGCGGTGCGGCACCTCCGGGTCGACCTTCGCCGCCACCAGCATCGAGGAGTAGCCGAGCGCGCGCGTGTCGAAGATCGGCGTCACCTGGCGGATGATCCGCTTGTCCAGCAGCTCACTGACGCGCGCCATCACCTCCTGCTCGCCGATCCCGGCCTGCTCCGCGACGCGCAGGTAGGGACGCGGCTCGATCGGGAAGCTGCCCTGCATCAGGTTCAGCAGCCTGCGGTCCATCTCATCGAGCGGGATCGCGGCACCGTGAGTGCGGCTGCGCAGCTTGGGAACGGCGGTCTTGCCCGCCGCCGGCTCGGTCGCTACCGGGTCTCCGAGAGCCACTTGGCAGCCTCCTTGGCGTGATAGGTGATGATGATGTCGGCGCCGCTGCGGCGCAGAGAGGTGAGGATCTCCAGCACGCTGGCGCGCTCGTCGAGATAGCCGGCGGCGGCAGCAGCCTTGACCATCGCGTACTCGCCGGAGACGTTGTAGGCGGCCAGCGGCAGCCGGCTTGCGTCCTTGATCTCTCGGATCAGGTCGCCGTAGGCCAGCGCCGGCTTGACCATCAGCATGTCCGCGCCCTCCTGCTCGTCCAGCAGCGCCTCGCGCAGGGCCTGACGGCGGTTGGCGGGGTCCATCTGGTAGCTGCGGCGGTCGCCGAAGGCGGGCGTCGAGTCCGCGGCCTCGCGGAAGGGACCGTAGAAGGCGGAGGCGAACTTCGCCGAGTAAGCGAGGATCGGCATCTGCGTCAGGCCCTCCTCGTCCAGGCGCGCGCGGATCGCCCCCACGCGCCCATCCATCATGTCGCTCGGCGCCACGATGTCCGCGCCGGCGCGGGCATGACTGATCGCGGTGCGGGCAAGCAGCTCGAGCGTTGCGTCGTTATCGACGGTCAACTCCTGCGGCCCTTCGTGCAGCACGCCGCAGTGGCCGTGGTCTGTGTACTCGCAGAGGCACACGTCGGTGATCACAAGCAGGTCGGGGGCAGCCTGCTTGATCGCGCGAGTCGCCAACTGCACCGGGCCCTCGTCGTCGTAGGCGCCCGACCCCTGCGCATCCTTCTCGCTTGGTATGCCGAACAGCAACACGCCTGCGATGCCAAGCTCTGCGAGCTGCGCCGCCTCCTCCGCGGCAAGCGAGATCGAGAGCCGCTCCACGCCGGGCATCGCCTCGATCGGCGTGCGCGCGGGACCGGACTCGCTCACGAACAGCGGCGCCAGGAGCCGGTCGGCAGTCAGATCGGTCTCGCGCACCAGGCCGCGCAGCGCAGCCGATGCGCGCAGCCGTCGCATGCGCGTCTGTGGAAAGGCCATCGGCCCCAGGTTACTCGGCTCGGCGCAAGCCCAAGCGCGCCAGCGCGGCGAAGAGCAGTGCGAGCACGAGCACGTGCACGAGCGAAATCGCGATCCCCGGTGAGGATCCGTTGACCGCGGCGTCCAGCGCCTGCAGCGCTGCCTTGTAGGGAAACACGAACGAGACCACCGAGATCGCGGTGTACAGGCCCCCCGCGACCGCGCCCTGCGGCACGAGCGCAAGCAGCGCCAGCGGCAGCGAGAGCAGGAACGCGAGCAGGCTCGCCGCGCGCACCTCCCGCGCCAGCGCGCCGATCGCCACGCCCAGCGCCGCGAAGGAGACCGCGCCGGCCGCCAGCGCGGTCAGCCACAGCGGCAGGCGGCTCCAGTCAAGCGCTGTGAACGCCGCGATCGCGCACAGCATCGCGCTCGCAAGCACGAACGCGCAGACCGCGGCCAGCGTCACCTTCTCTGCAATCAACGCCATGCGCGAGACGAGCGCCGGTCGGCGCCCGCTGCCGCGTGTAAGTCGCCCGAGCGCGTGCTCCTCACGCTCCAGCGCGACTCCCCCGGAGGCCAGCAGCACGCAAACGAACATCAGCGAGATCGCCACCGCAACCACGATCGCGAAGCTGTCGAGCGGCGTGCGTTTGCCATGCAACAGCGTTTCCTTCACCGCGATCGGCTGGCTCACGGTGCTGAGCACGTCCTTGCTGATCCCGAGGTTGCTGGCGGCGAAGCCAGCGAAGCCCGCGATTTCTTCCAGCTTGTGGCGGTCGGCGGGAGAGCTCTGCCGGGCCGCGATGCTGCGCAGTGCGGACGGGATGTGACTAAGGCCGATCAGCTGCTGGGGCGCCGCCAGGATGCCCAGTTCGCCGCCTTTCAGCAACACGTCGATGTCACGCACCGCGACGTCCTTGATCTGCTTGGAGAGCGCGAGGTTCGCTTCGGCCAGGGCGGAACCGATGCTGGCCTTGACCACCGACTGTTGCAGCGCGTTGCCGTTGTAGATCACTTCGACCTGGGCCTGATTTACGCCGGAAGAGATCTTGGAGATCACGTCCGGTGGAATCACGACCGCCGCGAGCGCTTTGCCGGAGGCGACTTCCGCCGCCGCGGCGTCGCGGCTGCGCGACTTGATCGCGTCGAGCTGGCTGAAGAGCTCGTTGGCGTACTGCGCGACACTCAGCGTCCTGCCCGCCAGTTCGATCGTTTGGCCTTCGGGCACGAGGTTCACGACCGCGACCTTCGGCTTGCCCGGCCCGCGCGAGATCGCCAGCCCGATCAGTAGGGAAATCGCGACCGGGTAGATCACAAGCACGGCCACCAGCAGCCGCGAGCGCGCGAGGATCCGCAGATCCTTGCCCAGCAGCCACCTCATGCCGGAGCCTGTGCCAGGAAGGAGACCAACGCGCTTTCGAAGTCCTCGCAACCCGGCTGGCCGGCTGCCAGCTGGGCAGGCGGGCCGAAGAAGCGCCTTGCGCCGACGTCCAGCACCAGCACGCGATCGGCATAGCGCTGCGCCTCATCGACGATGTGGGTGGAGAAGATGACCGCGCTGCCGCGCTTTGCGATCTCGCCGACGAACGACCACAACCGCGCCCGCTGGGTGGGATCAAGCGCCGTCGAGGGCTCATCCAGCGCGACCACGGGAGGATCGGAGAGCAGTCCCACGGCGATGTTCACGCGCTGACGGTTGCCAGCGGAAAGCTGCGCCACCAGATCGTCTGCGCGCTCGTGCAGGCCGGTCTGCGCGAGCATCCCCTCAACGCTTGCCTGCACATCGGCGACCCGCTCCAGGCGCGCGAACAGCTGCAGGTTCTCTCGCACGGAGAGCTTGGAGTAGACCGCGGGTTGCTGCGGCACCCAGCCCACCTCGCTCGGCGGACGGCTGACCGAGCCTGCGCTGGGCGGCTGGACGCCGGCCACGATCGAGAGCAGCGTCGTCTTGCCGGCGCCGTTTGGCCCGATCACGGCCACCATCTCGCCGGGCCGCACCTCGAAGTCGACCTCCTGCAGCGCGGCCCGCTCACCGAAGCGCTTGCTCAGCCCGTGCACGAGCAGCGAGGGCTCGCCCGCGGCACTCACAGCATCCCGCCGCCGGCGGAGTCCCTCCAGGGCTCCAGCTCCAGATGGCGGCTGAGGTAGATCACCGTCTCACGCAGCACCGACAGGATCGGCAGCGCCACCAGAGCACCGATCACACCCCAGATCTGGGCCCCGATCAGCAGGCCAAAGATCACGATCAGGGGGTTGATGCGCAGCGTGTGCCCGAAGATCTGCGGCGCCACGACATGGCCCTCCAGCTGCTGGATGCCGATGAACAGCACCGCCACCCACACGGCGCTGATCGGGTCGGTGAAGAAGGCGACGAGCACCGGCGGCACCGCGCCGAGCACGGGGCCCAGGTACGGGATCAGCTCCATGAAGCCCAGGAAGGCGCCGAAGGCGATCGCATAGGTACGTCCGTCCGGAAAGATCCCGAGCACGCCGTAGATGTAGAGGGCGAGGCCCGCCGTGGTGCCCATGATCACGCTGAAGAGCAGCTGCCCGCCCACGTATCGCGAGACGGCGCGCTGGACCAGGTGCGGGTAGTCGTCGGTCTTGGTGCCATCCCCGGGCGGCATCGCCCGCCGCACGAGCGCGCCGATCCGCTTGCCGTACAGCAGCACGTAGACGGAGAGCACGAACACCAGCACCACGTCGACGATCGCGGCCGCGGCTTCGCTGAGCACGCTGCCGGCGGTGGACACAAGCGAGGTGGCGCTTTTCTCGACGGTGCTCTTCAGCGTCTGCAACGCGGTTTTACCGTGCCCGACCAGTTTGACGTGCAGGCCGGCTTTGTTGAGCGTGCTCTGAAGGCCCGCCAGCGCGTGTTCGCCTTCCCTGATCAGATGGGGCACGTTGTGGGCGAACGCTTGGACCTGGTTTGATACCGGATTGGCCAGCAGGAGACCTATGCCCGCCAACGCCAGGAAGAAGCCCATATACACCGTGAGCACGGCCAGTCCGCGTGGCAGCCGGACGCGACGCTGCAACCCCTCCACGGCGGGGTTGAGGATCAGGCCGATCAGCGCCGCGATGATGAAGATCAGCAGCACCTTGCCCGCGGCGCGGGCCAGCAGGAACGCCGCGATGATCGCCAGCGGCAGTACGACCAGCTGGACCCAGCGCGGCACGACGGTGCGCGGCGGGCGCCGCTGCGTCTCCGGCTGCTCGGCGTCCTGCGCCAGCTCCTTCTCCTGCCGCGTGGACGAGCTCGAGCTTGGAGCGCCGCTTCTCACTTTCTCCAAACGCCTCCCATCGTCGGCAGAGTATGGCTGAGCCGCAGGCGGCCGCGCCCGAGAACGTGCTTGGGAATCGGACGTGCGTGCATGGCGAGTGCACGACCAAGCGATCCAAGGACGCAGGGAGCCGGAATACCGGTGGTATTTCGGCGACTGAGGACGCCGGAGCGCGCAGCGTCGGGCGCCGTCAGGCGCGTGCGGACGATTTCCAAGCACGTTCTGATGCGCCGGTCAGCATCCTGTTCGTCGGCGACGTGGTCGGCGGGATCGGCAGGCACACGCTGATCGACTGTCTGGCGGCGCTGCGGGAGAGCCACGATTTCACCTTCGTGGTCGTCAATGGCGAGAACGCCGCCGGCGGCCTCGGGATCACCCCGAAGATCGCGCGCAGCATCTTTGCGGCCGGCGTGGATGTGATCACGCTCGGCAACCACGCCTACCACCGCCGTGAGGTCTACCCCTACCTGGATGAGGAGCCGCGGATCCTACGGCCGGCCAACTACCTGCGCTCCCAGCCGGGCCACGGCACATGCATGGTGCAGAGCGCCTCAGGCGTAAAGCTCGGCGTGGTCAACCTCTCGGGCAACCTCTATGTGCAAGCCGGCAAATCGGCGTTCGTGGAGATCGAGTCCGCCCTGCGCGAGCTGGAGGACGCCGACCACATCCTCGTCGACATGCATGCCGAGGCCACCAGCGAGAAGGTCGGCCTGGGCTGGCACCTGGACGGCCGCGTGACCGCGGTGGTCGGCACCCACACCCACATCCCCACCGCCGATGGCCGCGTGCTGCCGGGCGGCACCGCCTACATCACCGACGTGGGCATGACCGGCCCGCGCGGCGGCGTGATCGGCGTGCGCCGCGAGCAGGCGGTCGAGTCGATGCTCACGCAGATGCCCACGCGCTTTGAGACCTCCGAGGAGGACCCGTGGATGAACGCGGTCCTGATCCGCTGCTCGCAGCGCCGCAAAGCAGACGCGATCGAGCAGATCCTGATGCCGCGGCCCTAGAAGGTCTCAGACCTCGGGCAGGCCAAAGAACTCCGCGATCGCAGGCGTCACGTCCTTGATGCTCCAGGGCTCAGAGCGCGCCTGCGTCTGAAGGCCGCAGAAGATCAGCGGCGCCAGCGAGTCCTCGGCTCGCAGCGAGCCATGGCTTCCGCCCCCCACGTGCGCCTGCCCACCCCAGTCGGCGAACTCGTAGCCCTCTATCGCGGACAGAAGCACATCACCCGAAGTCGGACAGGCCAGCGCCTCCATCACGCGACCCAGGGCATCGGGGTGTGACTCGCTGAGGATCACGCCGTCCGCCACCCGCGCCCCCACTACGCCGAGATCGCCCTCCACGCTCCAGCTGCGCCCGCGCCGGTCGACCAGCTCCCCGCCGGGCGCGAACCGCAGCTCTCCAGCCAGCGAGCGAATCGCGCCCTCCCGCGGCGCGCCAGCAGCGTCGCGCTCCAACCAAGCGGCCAGCTCCACGCCCTCCATCGCGAGCGCGTCACGGACGATTGCGGGCCGCAGCGCGTCGCGCTCCTCCTCGTCGATCACGTAGAGCATCGCGGCGCGCTGCGAGGGACAGAACGCAACCCAGGGGCGGCCGTCCTGCGCGGCGCGCCCGTCGGGGCCCAGCACGTGCATGCCCGGTATGTGAGTGGGAACCGGGATCACGCCGCTCATCGGCGCCTGAGAGTGATCGGCCATCACGATCACCGCGTGGTCCTCCAGGAAGCGCTCCACCCCACCCATGGGCGCCATCATGCGCGCCATCTGCTCATCGGCCGCAGCGATCGAACGCAGCTGCGCCTCTGGCCCGTACTTGTGGGAGACCCAATCGTTGTCCGGCAGCGAGAAGAGCATGAAGTCGAAGAGGTCGTTCTCCACCATGTAAGCGCCGACGCAGCCTGTGTGGCGGTCACGCACCCCCGGCATCCCCAGCCCGGAGCGGCAGGGCGTGCGGCGGCTGGCGAAGACGTCGGCGTAGAAGAGCTCACGGGGGCCCATCACCGGGTAGCGCATCAGAGTGCTGGAGGCGATCTTGGCCAGGGCACCCTCGCGCTGCGGCTCGTGCCGGTAGCGCCCCCGATACATCAGGTAGGTCGTGCCGGCGGTACGCACGTCCGCGTCGTCCAGGCGCTCGAAGATCGTCTCCGGCTTGGCCGCGAGATGCGCCCTGTTCATGTTGTAGACGGTGTCGGTGAGCTGGCGCGCTATCCCGAAGCGCTGGGCGGAGCGGAAGCTGGAGCCGTATTCGACGTAGCGCCCCTCCTGGCGGTGATACCAGTTCATGCCCGGGATCAAATGCTCGTCCTGAGCCGCACCGGTCACGATCGAGGCGGCGCACACCGGCGTAACAGACGGGAAGGCCGAGACGCAGTCGGGCACGTAGAAGCCGCGCTCCATCAGGGCGCCGAGCACCGGCGCGCCGCCGTCGGCGACAGTGCGCTCCAGCATCGCCGGCGCCATCGCGTCGATCACGCAGAGGACGAGCTTGGAGGGCGGCATCGCTAGCAGCCGCTCCACAGGCGCACGTTCAGCCTCCGAGAATCCGCAGGCCGGCGTAGCGGCCGCCGTCCCCACGGCGCCAGCGTACGAAGGCAAGCCAGGCAAACAGCAGCACCGCGACGTATCCGAGCGGGTGCAGCAGGCAGACCAGCGCGGCAAGGATCACCGCGGTCAGGTCCAGATAGACCGTCAGTGCCTGGCGCGCGGTGTGGTCGGTCAGGCGCCCGCGCGCTCCGGAGATGATCGGCCGCACCGCCGCCTGGGCCAGCAGCGCCGCCGCTGCGCCCCCGATCAGCCCCGGCCAAGCAATCCGTCCGTGGGAGCAGAGCGTCCCCGCGAACAGCAGCGCGCCGACACCGACGCCAAGGCCGGCGAGCGCCGCCCCGGGAGCGCCGGAGTCAAAGCGCCCTGCGCCCAACCGCAACTGGATCACGTAGACGATCAGCAGTGCCGCGGCAGCCGCGATCAGCCACCAGTCCGCCTGCAGGAAGCTGTAGTTGCCGGGCGCGAACTTGACGCCCAGCGCGCTCCCGGAGGCCAGCCCGCCGGCCAGCAGCGCGGGCAGGAACGGCCGCAGACCCGCGGCGATGCCCAGACCCAGACCCAGACCGATCATGAATACGAGGCTGTCGTTGTTCAATGCGTGCGCGCGTTTGAGCGTGTGGTGCTTGGTTTGCAGGGCCGGCGTCGTGTTTGCTGCCCGGCAGGGCGTGCGCTACGGTGGCAGGCGCCATGACGATAGACGACGGGTCAGGGAAACGAGTACCCGCCCACCCTGCTCGCGCCCGCCCGGCAGCCCACGAGCTAGCGCGCTACGAGAGCCTCTTCGCCGCAAGGACGCAGGGGATGCGCTCCTCGGCGATGAGAGACATGATGTCGCTGACCGAGCGCCCCGAGGTGATCTCGCTCGCCGGCGGCCTGCCCGACACCAAGACCTTCGCACCCGAGCTCTACGCGAAGCTGATGTCCCACGTGGCCGCAGAGCAGACCGCCAAGGCATTGCAGTACGGGCCCACGGAGGGCCTTGCGGTGACCGTCCAGTGCATCGTCGAGGTAATGGCCGCCGAGCAGACGCTCGTGGACCCCGACGAAGTGCTGGTCACCACCGGCGGCCAGCAGGTGATCGATCTGGTCTGCAAGGCGCTGCTGGACCCGGGCGACGTGATCGTGGCCGAGGCCCCCACATACCCGGGCGCGGTACCGACCTTTGGCGCCTACCAGGCAGACGTGGTGCAGATCGAGATGGACTCCGACGGGATGCCGATCGACGAGCTGGAGGCCACGCTCGACCGGCTGCAGAGCGAAGGCAGGCGGCCGAAGTTCATCTACACGATCCCCAACTTCCAGAACCCCGGCGGGGTGACGATGTCGCTGCCGCGCCGCCGCCGTCTGGTTGAGGTGGCCCGAGAGCGCGAGATCCTCGTGCTGGAGGACAACCCCTACGGCCTGCTGCGCTACGAGGGCGATCCGCTGCCCACCCTCTATTCGCTCGACGCCGCCCTGGCCGGCCGCGGCGGAGCCTCCGACTTCGTGATCTACCTCGGCACCTTCTCGAAGATCCTCTCCCCCGGGGTGCGTCTGGGCTGGGCGGTGGCGCCGGTGCCGGTGCTGGAGAAGCTCAACCTGGGCAAGCAGGGCGCCGACCTCTGCTCCTCGCCGGTCACGCAGCTGTTCGTCGCCGCCTACTTCGGCGAGCACGATTGGCGCGGCTACCTGGAGACTCTGAAGAAGCTCTATCGCGGCCGCCGCGACACGATGCTCGGCGCGCTCGGAGACCACTTCGGCCCCGACGCGCGCTGGACGCGCCCCCAGGGCGGCATGTTCGTCTGGGCCACGCTCCCCGACTACATCGACACAACCGACCTGCTCGCACGAGCACTGGAGACCGAGGCGGTGGCTTTCGTACCAGGACGCTCCGCTTACGTAGACGGCCGCGGCGCCTCCTCGATGCGCCTGAACTTCGCCGGCGTCGCCGAGGAGGACATCGTCGAGGGCATCGAGCGGATCGGCCGGGTGATCGCCGAGCAGGTCGGCCTGTTCGGGACGCTCACCGGCGGCAAGCCGCGACCGACTGAAAGCGAGGCTCCCTCCGACGCCGCCGAGGCAGAGCCGATGGCCGACGTGGTGCAGCTGCCGCGCCGCGAGCAGCGCGAGAGTAAGCAGCGCAGCCGCTGAGCCTCAGAGCGTCTCCTCTCAGGAGTCGCCTGCGGCGAAGTCCTCGGGCGTGACCTCGTCGAGGAACGCCTTGAACTTCTCGACCACGTCCTCGCTCTCCTGCTCGCTCTGCTCAAACTCGATCGCCGACTCGGCGATCACCTCCTCGGCCGCGAATATCGGTGCCCCGGAGCGGACCGCCAGCGCGATCGCGTCTGAGGGGCGGGAGTCGATTTCCAGCTCGCGGCCGTTGACCGTGAGCGTGATGGAGGCGAAGAAGGTGTTGTCGCGCAGCTCTGTGACCGCGACCTGGGTGCACTTGACGTCCAGCTCGCCGAGCATGTCGCAGAGCAGGTCGTGGGTCATCGGCCGCGGCGTGGAGGCGCCCTGCAGCTTCATCAGGATCGAGGCCGCCTCGGGATGGCCGATCCAGATCGGCAGGAAGCGGTTGCCCTCGACGGTCTTCAGCAACACGATCGGCTGCTTGCCGACCATGTCAAAGCTCACACCGTAGATGACCATCTCCTGCACGAGAGTCCTCCGAAAGGGGAGATCGAGACCAGAGTATAGGTGCCGTAAAGCGCCGCCCCGAGAGCGCCAACCCTGCCTATCCGCGGGCGGGGCGGCGTGCGGAGATCAGCCTTTGGGCCGAAAGCTCCAGAGCTTGTTGCCAAGGAAGTTCAGCGGCGTGGAGGCCGCCACGGCGATCGCCTCTGCGGGAAGCTTGCCGAAGCCTCCGACCTCGACCATCAGGGCGAGCAGACCGGCGCCAACGGCTGCCGCGATCGCGCTGACGAAGAAGAAGCGGAGCGCCTGGAAGTGGATCCGGCTGGAGCTGGCATGCTCGTTGAACGTCCAGCGCCGGTTCAACATGAAGTTGTTGGTGACCGCAACCAGCCAGGCAATCGCGTAGGCAAGCAGATAGGGCAGGCCAAAGCCGCGCTCACAGACCGCAAAGACCGCGATATTGATCACGAACCCCAGGCCGCCGACGAGGCCAAACTGGATCAGCTGCACCCAGTTTGCGGGCCTGCGCATCCCATGCCAGAGCCGCATGTGAGGCCTTAGCGGCGATGCCGCGCCACCGGCCTTGCCCATTTTCGGCCGTGGCATCTCCACGGCACTGACCTCATCGTGCATCCGCCCAGCGTAGCGCCAGCAGGCGCGGTATGCGTGCGGTGGCGCTAGCCTTTGGCAGGTGAGCATGTGGAGAGACGGGGAGGTGATGCCGTCTGGGACTGCGCGGCGGGGACCCTCGCGCATCGCTCTGCTGGCAGGCTTCGGCTTCGGCCTGGTCGCGCTGGCCATCGCGGCCGCCGTGATGCTGCTGGCGAGTCCGCCGCACAGCCACGGCTCCTCGCATAGCCAGATCCTGGGCGGAGTCGAGCTGGTCAAGAAGAGCAAATCCACCGCCACCAACGCCGCCCCGCACGGCGCGAGCGCCGGCTCCACCGCCACCGGCGCAACTCACCGCCAGGTCGCTGAGGTCCGCGACCCCGAAGAAGCAAAAAGCTTCCCAGCGCCCGCCTCCGTGCACCACAGTGCCGCGAAGACGCCTCAGGCCGCAGGCGTTGTGCAGGTGGCCGCCGGCGCGGCCTCCGACGCCGAAATCCGCAACGAGCTGGCACGGGTCAAGCAGCTGGAAAGCGCCGCGAGCAGCCCGGCGAAGATGCAGACGGTGCCCGGCGGCGACTCGATCGTCGGAAACGATGGCGCGATCTCGATTCCCCGTGATGTGCCGGAAGTGGTTCAGCGCGTGATTGCCGGCGCGAACGCGATTGCCAACTTCCCCTACGTCTACGGCGGCGGCCATGCCTCATTCGTCGATAACGCCTATGACTGCTCGGGCTCAGTCAGCTACGCACTGGCCGCGGGTGGGCTGCTGAACGCACCCGAGACCTCAGGGCAGCTGGAGAGCTGGGGCGCCCCCGGCCCGGGCAAGTGGATCACTGTATACGCCAACGCGGGCCACACCTACATGTACGTCAACGTCGGCGGCGCCTGGATGCTCTACGACACCGCCGGCCGCAGCGGCGTCTTCGCCTCTCGCTGGCAGCCCAACCCCGTCGATAACGAAGGGTACGTGGTCCGGCACTGGCCGGACCTCTAATCAACGGCCTATCAGTCGGTGTGCCTGCGCACACCGCGATCCGATCGCAGTGTCGTGAGGGAATGAACGCGGCCGCCTGGGCTGCAGTGGCGCCGCGAGCGCACCCGCACGAGCCAGTGCAGGTCATGTCTGCTGTGCGCGCGGCGATAGGGCCAGCGCGGGCGTAGAGCCCTGACCATCCGCGGCACATGACACTCGCTGCGCCTCACCGCAGCATCGCTCCCCTCGATATCTCGCGGGGCGGGTGGGTCCACGAGATATCGCCCCCCACGCGCACGCCGACGGAGGCGAGGTGCACCCTCCCCACGACAAATAGCATCTTCTCTACAGAAACGTGGAACAAACCCATACCGGACGCGGTCTTACACGCGTCTGGCTCCCTTTCAGCTTCCTGCCCAATTCCAGCCGTCAGATCCTGTCGGTTTGAATTGCCTTCGATCCATGAATACCTGCGATGTAGACTGGTCGACGAGGATGTCTACCCGGCCTCTCTCACGATCATCATATAAATCAGGTTTTACGCAGACTGTCAATGAGTAGGTATCACTCACGGTCCTCCAGCGCCCTCATCTACGAGGAAGCGTCAACCTGCCTGCAGAGCATCCGCGCGAGCCAGCGAGATGGCCGGGCCACGCATGGCTGAGCGCGCGGGGAGCACCGCAAGACGGCGGAGTCGAACCTCTGCGGGCCTGCCCCGCGGCCCGCAGGCGCTGCCGCGAGACGAGGTGGCCGCACACCAGCGCGAGCGCCTCTTCGCGGCGATGATCAGGGCGGTGGACGAGCGTGGCTTCGTCACGACCACGATTTCGGACCTGGTCGAGCACGCCGGCGTCTCCCGGCGCACGTTCTACGAACACTTCGAGAACAAGGAGCAGTGCCTGCTGCTCACCTACGACATGCTGATCGAGACGTTGACGCGGCGCCTGGCCGCAGTCGACGCCTCCGCGGGCGAAGGTCTGGAACGACTCGAATCGCTCCTGCGTGGTCTCTTCGAGGCGGCGGTGGAGCGTCCCGATGCCGCCCGGCTGGTTTGCGTGGAGCTTGCCGCGGCCGGACCGCCGGGCGTCGAGCGCTGGGCGCAGGGCAGCAAGCGGCTTGCGGGGTTCATCGGCGAGGTCTTTGCGGAGGCCGATGGCCCCGGCAGCATCCCCGAGCCGGTCGCGCAGGCGATCGTGGGCGCGCTGCGCAAGATCCTTTACTCGCGCGTGCGGCGCAAGCGCTCCAGCCGCGCGCTGCGATCGGAGCTGACCAAGCTGCTGCCGGACCTAGTCGCCTGGATATCCAGCTACTACCCATCGCCTGAGCAGGTGCCGCACCGCGTCGCGGCCCGCGGTGCTCATCGCAAGCTGCTCAGCGGCAGAGCCCCGGGCTCGCTCACGCTCGCGCCGGCGTGGAGCTCGCGCGGGTTGCCGCCCGGCGAACACAACCTCCCGCGAGGGTTTGTCTCGCACAATCAGCGGGAGCGCATCTTCGACGCGATCGCAAAGGCGACCGCGGAACGCGGCTATCCCGATCTCGGCCTGGAGGACATCGCGGCCGGCGCGAGCATCTCGCTGCAGACCTTCTACCAGCACTTCGCCAACAAGGAGGAAGCCTTCCTGGCCACCTACGAGGTCGGCCACGCGAAGACAGTGGCGGCCGTCAGCCGCGCGCTGGACCTGCGCCTGGACTGGGAGCGCAACGTGCAGATAGGAGCCAGAGCCCTGCTGGAGTTCCTGGCCTCCGAGCCCGCATACGCGCACCTGGCCTGCGTCGATGTCCTGATCGCCTACCCGCACGTCGCACGCCGCCTCGACGCGGCCAACCATTCCTACGCCGAACTGCTCGACTTCAGGCTCGACGCCTCGGCGCCCTCGCGGATGCCGACCCCCGTCGTCGGCGAGGCGATCGTGGGCGGCATCTTCGAGCTGCTCCACGACGCGATCCTGCATGGCAGGACCGCGCACCTGCCCGACCTCACAGAGCACGTCTGCTACATCGCCCTTGCTCCCTTCATCGGGGCGTCGGCGGCGTGGGAGGCGGCCAGCCGGCACTGAGAGCCTGGCGGATCAGTAGCCTTCTGCCCTGATGGCGTCGGATTCGCCGATCGTGATCGCCTATGACGGCTCGCCGGCAGCGCGAGCCGCGGTTACACGCGCCGGGGCGCTGTTCGGGCATCGCAAGACGATCGTGCTGACCGCGTGGGATCCGCGCCTGGGCGAGATGATGCTCGTGCCAGATCCAACCGGGCTTGGCACGACGATGATGCCCTACGACCCCGCGTTGGCGAACGAGATCGACCGCGAGGTCGAGCACACCGCCCGCGACATCGCGGCAGATGGAGCCAAGCTGGCTCGCGACTGCGGGCTCGACGCGCAGGAGCTCGCCGTCGAGGATGTCACCCGCCCGGCGGAGGCGATCCTGCAGAGCGCACGCGAGAACGGCGCGGAGGCGATCGTGGTCGGCTCGCGTGGCCACAGCGGCCTGCGGGCGAAGCTGCTCGGCAGCACCTCCGACGCGATCCTGAAAGGCGCGGGCGAGATACCTGTCCTGATCGTGCACGCGAACGATGGGGATAAGCAGAAGTGAGCACGAGATGTGGCCGGCAGCAATCCGCGGGCTTACACACTTGCGGGAAATCGCCTACTCAGAAGACCTACATCGTTCGGTTCATCAAGAAGTCCGGGGCCGAAACGTCTAAACGGGAATACCGTCGTTCCCTCATATCCATGATAGGCTGAAGCCACCGAGGGGACTGACACGGAGGGGAAGGGGTTCATGTCGTCGCTTGAGATCGTCGATCGCAATTCGCGGTTCAGGCCTTCGATAGAGCCGATCTACGATCGGCTGCCGCGGGGACCACACCATCTTGGCCGCGACGGCGTCGTGCGCAACCAGCGCATGCGCATCCACGGGGCGATGGTCGAGGCGGTCGCGGCACACGGCTACGAGGGCGCCACTGTCAAGCGTGTTATCGGGCTCGCGGGCGTGTCCAGACGAGCCTTTTACGAACAGTTCACCGACAAGCGCAGCTGCTTCATCGGGACCTGCGACCTGATCGCGGCGCGCTGGCTCAAGCGGGTGGACAACGCCTTCAGGGAGGCCAAAGGGGATCTGCGCACGCGCACGCGCGCCGCGCTGCGCTGCTTCGTCGGCGAGATCGTCTGCAGCCCGAAGAGCGCGCACATGGTGATGGTCGACTCACTGGCGATCGGCCCCGAGGGCCCGATCAGGCTGCGCCGCGTCTCGGTCGCCTTCGAGCGGCTGCTGCGTGACGGGTACGCAAACGTCGGCGGATGCGAGATGCCGGCATCGGTGGCGCGCGGCATCGTCGGCGGGATCCAGCGTGCTACCTATCTACATCTCGTGCGCGAGCGCGAGAGCGGGCCGCGCGCGGTGGAGGCGCAGGCGCTAGCACGCGAGATGCTGCGCTGGACGATGTTCTTTCACCCGAGCTCCAACCCGCGCGTGGAGTCCGTGATCCGTGCACGGAGCGCACCCGAGGCCGAGCCACATGAGGACTTTCGCCCGGTGCGTCCCGAGGACCGCAGGCCAAGCGGCCCGAAGGCAAGGCTGCTGGACAGCGTGCTGCGGCTGGCCGCCAGCGAACCGTATGAGGACGTTGGTCCGGTCCGCATCGCCGACGAGGCCAGCGTGTCGCTCGATGCCTTTCTCGAGCTCTTCAAAGGGCGGGATGACTGCTTCATGAGCGCGTTTGAGATGATCGGCGACGAGCTGCTGGCTATCGCCGCCGACCCTTCGCTGGTCGGGCCCGAATGGGAGGCGGCGCTGCCCTGTGTGATCACCGCGCTGATGGAGCACCTGGCCGAGCATCCCGTCTACGCGCAGACGATCGCCACCTCTGTTTACGCCGCCGGCGAGGCGGCGGTGGAACGCAGCCTGCAGCTCGCGCTGGACCTGACGAGCGTGCTCACCGAGGGGGCGCCCGGGCTGATCAGAGCCAGCACACTGAACGAGTGGATTGCTGGAGCGATCTGGCAGACGATCCAGACATACGGCACCCCCGAGCGGGCGCGCATGCTGCCCGCGCTCACTGCGCCGCTGACTCAGATCGTGCTGACTCCGTTTCTCGGCGTCAACGCCGCGCAGGAGCGGCTGGCCGGCACCGTAGCCGCCACTCTCTAAGAGCCCCCAAGGGCGGCGGCGCTCAGCGCTTGCGGAAGCGGCGGTCGGCGATGTAGGTGAGCACGACGCCGACCAGCAGCGAGATCACGATCACGATGATCAGCGGCGCCGAGCTTTTGCCGAAGATCCAGTTGACCTTCACCGATTCGACGTTCAACACGGCAAACAGCGTGATCAGGACCGCCAGCACCACCCACAGCGCGGTGCGCACCACGTCGGCCCTGCTGCGTCTTTGCTTGGCCTTTCGACCCGCTGAGGACCCTGAAGTGCTGGACATCTGCCACTGATTCTAGCCTTGCGCCTTTCAGTGGCCAGCTTCCTATCCTCTGGCGTTATGCGCATTGCACCACTCATCGCCGCCGTGCTCGCCTGCGCCGCAATCGCCGGCTGCGGCTCAGCCGCCAAAGTCGACGCTGCAAACGAAGGGCTCTCCACGCACGCGAGCTCCTCGACCACGAGCGGCAGCTCCAGCTCCACGACCGGCTCGGCGGTCGCCACCGTGACGCAGACGGTCACAGCCAGCAGCACGCGGACCTCCAGCGCCCCTGCGTTCACCCAGCAGGAAGGCGAAGGACAGGCGCTCGCAGCGGCCGTCGCGACCGTCAAGAGCCAGGGGTACACGCCAAACGACACCTCCGAGTACCACCCGCAGCAGACGCTGAGAGTGCTGACCGCGACCCGAGCGATGACGGGCGGCAGCTATCAGCAGCGCGCGTTCTTCTTCGTCGACGGGCGCTACATCGGCACGGACTCCAGCCAGCCAAGCGGCTCCGTCAAAGTGGCATCGCAGGGCGAAACTAGCGTCACGCTCAGCTACGGCATGTACAGCTCAGGCGACTCGCTCTGCTGTCCCGACAGCCAGGCCACCGTCGTCTTCCAGCTCAACAACGGCCGCCTGCAAGCGCTCGACCCGATCCCCCCGGCGCACGCCGACAGCGGCCTCTCCCGGCTTTAGGACACGCCTCGTACTGCGGCGAACGCCTCTTTTCAGCGGCATCGCGGGCGGCTAGATTGAAGGTTCCAGGACCGTCTCCCGCCAACAGGAAAGAGGTCACATGAGCACAGCAGTCGAAGGCCGCGCCGAGGCACTCCTAAAAGCACCCAACTTTTGCAACGTCTCGACGCTGAGAGGCGACGGGAGCATCCACGCGGCACCCGTGTGGGTCGACGTGCAAGACGGCAAGCCGGTGCTCAACACAGCTGAGGGACGAGCATGGCCGCGCAATCTGGAGCGCGATCCTCACGTCACGCTGACCGTCCAGAACATGGAGAACCCCTACGAGTACGTGACGATCCGCGGGACGGTCTCATCGCGTGAGCACGAGGGCGCAGACGAGCACATCGACGCGATGGCGATGAAGTACCTGGGCCAGGAGACCTACCCCTACCGCCAGCCGGGGGAACAGCGCCTGATCATCAGGGTGGAGCCTGACCACGTCCACGTCTCCGGAAGCTGAGCGCGGCAAGCAGGCGTCCCGGCCATGACCGGCTCTCTGCGCCCGCCCGCTGCGACGCTCGCCACTCTTCGTGGGAGACGAGCTCGCCACGCCGCCGCGCCGCCAACACGCACTCGCTGTGGGCGTGGCGGCGGCGGCGAGTGTCTCCTTCGGGCGCGATCAACAGGTGCTGACTCAAAGACGGCAGCAGATGACCACAGATAGGACATCGGTAGGTCTTGGCAAGGCGATTGCCCGCTGGGCGAACCGTCCACCATCGCGCCGCAGGAAGGCTGCCCATCGGTCCATTCTGACGCCTGTACCCCGTCCCCTGGCGGCGATCGCGCTCGGCGTCGGGATCGGTGCCGCCGCACTGCTTGCCGCAAGGGAGCTGCGACGGGCAAGCACCACCCACGCGCAGGACGCGTCCTCGCGCCCACACAAGCTCGCGCTGCGCGACGGCGAGTCGGCGGCCAGGGGGGTGCGCCGTATGACCCTTGCCCAACTGGATCTTGCGATTCAGACGCTTGCGCAGGCAAGCGACGGCGACCTGGAGCAAGCCATCCACGAGACGCGCAAGGCAATCAAGCGGGCGCGCACGCTGGAGCGCCTGATGCGCGACGCAAACGATCGCAAGCGCCAGCGACACCGCAAGGATCTGCTCAGGGAAGCGGCCGGCGAGCTCTCAGGCGCCCGTGATGCCCAGGTCGCCCTCAACACGCTGGAGGGCCTGATGCGCCGGCAGCCAAAGCAGTTGGGCGCAAGCCCTGGTGTTGCCAGGCTCCACGCGGCGCTGCTCACCGAGCAGACCGCCGCAGAGCGGGCGGCGCAGGAGTCGGGTGCGCGCCGGCGCGCGCTGCGGCTGCTGGAAGAAACCCGAGCCGATCTCGCCGCCGAGCCGGCCCGCGGCGGGCGTCGCGAAGCGCGCGCGCTTACGGCGGGGATGATCCGCATATACACGCGCGGACGTCTGGCGATGCGTGCCGCGCGCAGGCGCGGGAGCGTCGCTGAGATGCACGAGTGGCGCAAGCGCGTGAAGGACCTGCGCCATGCGGCGCAGGCGCTTGGAGACGGCGGCTCCGCCAAGAAGGGCAGCGCCCGAGCGCGACTGAGCAGAATCGGCCGCGACGCAGACAGGCTCGGAGAAGCGCTGGGAGAGGAGCACGACCTCGCGCTGCTGGCAAAGCGCGTGCGCACCGAGGACACCATCTTCCGTGGCGACAAAGCCGGGCGCAAGCGCCTGCAGGCTGCGATCAAGCGCCGCCGCAAGCGCCTTCGGGCTCGCGCACTGGAGGGCGCGGCGCTCTATCGGGCAAAGCCCAAGCGCTTCCGCAAGCGCCTGCCCAAGGGCCTATCGCGGTAGGCACCCAGGGGCGCCAACCAACCGCACGCGCCCCAGCCTTGGAACGGTGCTGGCGAGCCTTCTTCAGGCCTCGACGGAGAGCACGGTCATCTCGCTCTCGCCGCGCGGCAGCACCACGCGAGCGACGTCGCCCGTATGCAGACCGAGCAGGGCCCGTGCGACCGGAGACTCGGCCGAGATCTTGCCGTCGGCCGGCGCAGCATCCCGCGAGCTGACGATCTTCCACACCCGCTGTGTGCCGGAGCCATCCTTGATGGTCACGGTGCTGCCGAAGGAGACCACGCCATGCTCGCTGGCGGCCTCCACGATCTCCGCGGTGGAGATCCGTTCGCGCAGCTTTGCAATCTTGGTCTCCAGGTGCGCCTGGTCGTTCTTGGCGTCGTGGTACTCGCTGTTCTCTTTGAGGTCGCCCCACTCACGCGCGGTCTTGATGCGCTCGGCGATCTCGCGCCTGCCCGCTCCTTCGAGCTGCTCAAGCTCTGCCTTCAGTGCCTCGAGCCCCTCGGCGGTGGTCAGGTTGGCCTCGCTCATCCTCCATCAAACTATCTGCTTCGCCGCGCGCATGCCTGTCCCCCGGGCGCTGGCGCAGCAAATCGAGACCGAGGAGAGACCGAAGATGAGAACCATTCGCGAAGCGTGCATGCAGATGCTGATCGATCGCGGGATGACCACGATCTTCGGCAACCCCGGCTCCACCGAGCTGCCGATGCTCGCCCATCTGCCCGCCGATCTCTCCTACGTGCTCGCGCTGCAGGAGGCATGCGCTGTCGGGATCGCCGACGGCTTCGCACAGGCAAGCGGCAGGCCCGCGCTGGTCAACCTGCACACCGCCGGGCCTCGGCAACGGCATGGGCGCGATCTTCAATGCGCAGGCCAACCGCTCACCACTGGTGATCCTCGCCGGCCAGCAGCACCGCTCGCTGCTGACCCTCCAGGCCAACCTCACCAACCGCGACGCGGCGCGGATGCCCCATCCGCTTGTCAAGTGGAGCTATGAGCCGCCACGCGCGCAGGATGTGCCCCACGCCCTGGCCCGCGCGATCCACACCTGCTCGCTTACGCCCAAGGGGCCGACGATGCTCTCGGTGCCGATGGACGACTGGGGTGCGGAGATCGAGCGCGAGGATCATCTGCGCCTGCAGGTCAGCCGTGCGGTCTCCCAGGCGGGCGGGCTCGATGCGGGTGCGCTGGACGAGCTCGCCTGGCACCTGCAGCAGGCCAGCTCGCCCGCCTTGGTCGCCGGCCCGGATATCGATGCGGCGGGCGGCTGGGATGCGGCCGTGACGCTTGCCGAGCGTCAGCGCCTGCCGGTCTACGCCACGCCTGCGCCCGGCGGCGGCAGGCTTGGCTTCCCGGAGAGCCACCCTCTCTTTCAAGGAATTCTCCCGCCGGCGGTCGGTCCACTTGCGGAAGCACTCCGCGCCCACGATTTCGTGCTGGTCGTCGGCTCCTCCGTCTTCCCGTACTACCCCAACATCCAAGGGCCGCTGCTGAAGGCGAGCACCCGCCTGGTCGCCATCACCAGCGACCCGGACGAGGCGGCCAGGGCGCCGATGGGCGACGCGATTGTCGCCGACGTCGCGCAAGCGCTGGCCGCGCTCGCGGAGAGTTGCGAGCTCAGCGATCGGGAGCGGCCACCTGCGCGCCCGGCGCCGGAGGCCATGCCCGCGAGCGATCCGATCAGCGCCTCGACCGCGGTCAGGGCCCTTGCCGAAGTCTTCCCGCAGGACGGAATCGTGGTGCTCGAGGCGCCGTCGGCGACGCTCGCGCTGCGAAACCAGTTGCGGCTCAGCGCTCCCGGCAGCTACTACTTCTCGGCCGGCGGCGGCCTGGGGTTCGGCATCGCGGCGGCGATCGGCGTGCAAATGGCGCAGCCCTCGCGGCCGGTCGTCTGCGTGCTCGGCGAGGGGTCGGCGCAGTACGCGATCCAGAGCCTCTGGACGGCGGCCGCCTACAAGGTGCCGCTCACCTATCTGGTGCTGCGCAACGATGAGTACGCGATCCTGAAGTGGTTCGCGATGATGGAGGACGTGAGCGGCGCCCCAGCCCTCAACCTTCCGGCACTCGACTGCGTGGCGCTCGCGGAGGCCTACGGCGTTGCCGCGCAGCGCGCGCAGGGCGTCGAACAGCTCTCGCATCTGCTCTCGCAAGCGATCGAGGCCCAAGCGCCGCGGCTGATCGAGACGCGAGTCGCCCCCGGCATGGCGCTCCTCTGACCGGATGTCCGGCGAGCCGGCGCGCAGCTACGACTACGTCACAGTCGGCCACGTCACCGCCGACGTGCTGATCGGCGCCGACGGCGCTCAGCGCCGCCAGCCCGGCGGGGGCGCCTTCTACAGCGCCCTGCAGGCGGCGCGTCTGGGGCTGCGCACGTTGGTGCTCACCCGCGGCGAACCGCGCGAGCTTGCGGAGCTGCTCGCCCCGTTCGCCGGAGAGATCGACGTCGAGATCGCTCCCGCCCCGCAGACGACGACGATGCAGACCCGTGGCCGTGGGGCCGCGCGAGCGCAGCGCCTGCGTGCCTGGGCCGGACCGATATGCGCGCAGGACTTCGCCCCGGCGACGCTGCCTGTAGGTACATCGATCCTGCATCTGGCGCCGGTGGCGCGCGAGACGCCGCCCGGCTGGCAGTGCACCTGCGACTTCGTCGGCCTCACCGCGCAGGGGCTCGTGCGGCGCTGGGATGCCTCCGGTGGAGAGATCGAGCTTGCCGCGATCGACCGTGCGAGGTTGCCTTGCGCGCTTGACGCGGTGGTGATCAGCGCGAGCGAGCGCGCTTTCTGCGAGCAGTTGTTGGACGCGATCCCAGTTATGGCGGTGACCGCCGGCGAGGGACCCACGACGATCCACGTCGCGGGCGAAGTTGACTTGCGCGTGGCGCCGCGACCGGTCAGTGGCGCCCACGACGACCTCGGTGCAGGCGATGTGTTTGCGGCCGCATTCTTCATCGCCCTGAGCGACGGGCTCACTCCACTTCAGGCCGCCGCTTACGGCAACGCGGCTGCCGCGGTCAGAATCAGCGGGCGAGGTCCGGACGCGATCGGCAGCGTGGAGGCAATCGAGCAGCGGCTGGGAGCGTGAGCGGCTCTACACGCTCGCAGGCCGGACCGCTGCCTTCTCCGCTGCCGCTGCGTTGGACTGGAAGTCCGCAAGCGCGCTGTCGACCAGGGCACCGAGCGAGCGAGCGTCGAACCGCGCCTGCAGGCCGCTGGCCCGGACCGCAAGCATCAGCGCGCCGGCGACCGGGGCGATCTCTACCACCGCCAGCTGCGCCTTGGGCGCCACTTGCCTGATCCGCTGCTCCAGCGGCTCCACAAAGACAGCCCCCGCCTTGAAGGCACTCCCGATCAGCCCGACCGGGAACTCGTCCTGCAGACCCGAGTGCTCCACTACCGTGCTGACCTGCGCCGCAAGCTCCTCGGCGGCCTGGCGGTAGATGGAGCACGCCACATCGTCGCCGCCGCGGGCGAGCTTCGCCGCCTGGGCTCCAAACGCGGCGATCTCGCTCTTGTCAAGCGGCTTGCCGTAGACCAGCGCGATCAGCTCCTGCACGCCGCCCACCTCGTAGAACTCCAGCGCGGCCTCGCTTAGCGCCGTACGGGGGCCGGAGCCATCGCGGTCGTGCAGCGCGGCCGATAGAGAACGCACGCCTATCCAGTAGCCGGAGCCCTCGTCACCGAGCACATGCCCCCAGCCGCCCGCACGCCAGCAGCGGCCGTCGGATCCGACGCCAAAGACGTTGCTGCCGGTGCCCGAGATAACCGCCAGCCCTGGGGCGGCGCCGGTCGCAGTGGCCCAGGCGCCCACGACGTCGTTGACCACGATCCAGCTCTGCGGCGCCGTGGCGTGGACGTGTCTCTCCACGCTCTCGGTGTCGGTACCCGCGATCGCCAGCACGGCGGCATCGAGCTGCGCCGCCTCGATCCCGGCCGCCTGCGCAGCCACCGCGGCGCTTGCCAGCAGCGCGTTGCCGGCAGCCTGCACACCAGCCGAGTCTGGATTGCTGGGGCCGTCGTGGGCGAGGTGGACACGCCCCTCCTGCACGTCGAGCACAGCGGCCAGGGTCTTGGTGCCACCACCGTCGATGCCCATCAGCCAGCGTGCGCCCGCGCCCGGGCGGCTCGGGCCACCGAGTGCCAGCGCCGGCGGGAGCTCGATCAGAGAGGTGCGCGCGATCGGCACGGACGCATCCTCGCATGCCCGAGGACCTTGCACACGGATAGGATCAACCGATGTCGGTGGCTGCCGTCTTCCCCACCGCCTCGATGCAGGCGGGGATGTACGAGTCCTTCTACCTGCGCGCGGTCTCTCCCGTGCAGCCGGTTGGCGTCTGGATCCGCTGCACGGTCCACAAGCGTCCGGGCCAAGCACCGCGAGGGTCGGTCTGGTGCACGGTGTTCGACGCCGCATCGGGCGCGCCGTTCATGAACAAGGTGACCACGGAGGAGCTCAGCGTGCCCGCAGGTGGCTGGATCGCGGTCGGCCAGACGCGCTTGGGCCCGGGAGTCGCCGAGGGCGTCTGTGGCGAGGCGTCCTGGTCGCTGCGCTTTGAGAGCGACGAACAGGAGCTGCGCCATCTGCCTCACGGGCTGCTCTACCACGCGCCGCTGCCGCGCACAAAGCTGACGAGCCCCGCCCCGGCGGCTGGGTTCTCGGGCTCGCTGCAGCTGGGGCAGCGCACGATCGACCTTGATGGCTGGCATGGCATGATCGGCCACAACTGGGGTTCGGAGCATGCCGCGCGCTGGATCTGGCTGCACGGCATCGACTTCGACCAGACGCCGGGCGCATGGATCGACCTCGCGGTGGGCCGGATCGAGGTCGCAGGCCGACTGACCCCCTGGGTGGCAAACGGGGCGCTCTGCGTGCAGGGACAACGACTGCGGCTGGGCGGTCTGCTCGCGCGGGGGCTGCGCGTGGCCGAGCGCCCGGAGCGCTGCTCGCTGCACGTGCCCGGGCCAAAAGGGCTCTCTGTGGAGGCACACGTTCAGACCCCGTCGGGCACCGCCGCCGGCTGGCGCTACGCAGACCCCGACGGCGGCAAGCGCGACGTGGTCAACTGCTCGATCGCGGCGCTTAGGCTGGTGCTGCGACGCAAGGGAGAGGCCTCACAGACGCTGATCAGCCGGCATGGAGCTGCATACGAGCTCGGGATGCGCGCACACGACCACGAGGTTTCCATCGCCCCGTTCGGGGATGATTGAGGTCCGAGCAGCGCAACTTCTCCGCGCCGTGAGAGTTGCGAGCAACGTCGAAGACAACGTTGCGCATCATTACGTTCGCCGTCTGCAATACAATCTTAACCTTGACTAACACTGCTCCGGGGATGCCAGCAAGACCACGAGGCAAGGCTCGCACGGCCCTCTCAAGGACGACAAGACGCACATCTCGACATCCAGGAGACCAGACATGAAGACCATGATCGGGGCGAGCAGACGGTGACGCCGAGAACGATCAGCGCAAACATCAGCGCAAACGTCACTTGGCAGGACGGCACGCTTGACCGCGGCAGCCGCTGGCGCCGGCTGGGAACACAGGGCGCCACGGTCTGGCTGACGGGCCTGCCTGCCTCCGGCAAGTCGACGCTCGCGGCGGCGGTCGAGGAGCGGTTGATCGACTCCGGCCGGTTCGCGTATCGCCTGGACGGCGACAACCTGCGCCACGGGATCTGCGGCGATCTCGGCTTCACGCCCGAGGATCGCGACAGCAACGTCTGGCGCGTGGGTCAGGTGGCGCGTCTGTTCGCCGACGCGGGCTCGATCGCGATCGTCTCGCTCGTTTCCCCCTACGTCGCCTGTCGGGAACGCGTGCGCGAACTCCACGAACGCGACGGGCTCCCGTTCATGGAGGTGTTCCTCGACACCCCGCCGGGAGAGTGCGCAAGGCGCGACCCCAAGGGCCTCTACGCTAAGGCGCAGGCGGGCGAACTGGCCGGCCTGACCGGCTTCGACGACCCATACGAGCCGCCGCTCGCTGCGGAGCTCGTGATCACCCCGCACCTGTGCGTCGAGGACGCCGCCGAGGCCGTGCAGATCGCCCTCGAGGCGCGTCTGCAGCAGCTGGCGTAGCTCCAACGCGGTGAGCAGCCCCCAGAGTGCCCGCCTGGACCGCTTCAGGAGAGCGCGGCGAGACCCCGACCTGGCGGTGATCGAAGGCTTCCACGCACTCAAGCACGCCCTGCGCTTCGATGCCGAGATTCTCGAGGCACTCTGCACCGAGCCCGAACAGCTGGACCGGCTCGCCGGTGAGCTCGCGCCCGATCTCGGCGGCCGCCTGCGCGCGCTCGCGCACCCGGTGGAGCCAGCGATCTTCGAGCAGATTGCGCCGCGCGCCGCGCGCACCGGCGTGATCGCGATCGCAAAGCGTCCCCATCGCGACCCGGACACGGTGCTGAGCGATCCCGGCAGCGCCCCGATCGTCCTGCTGGAGCAGCCCCGCGACCTCAGCAACGTGGGCGCGTGCATCCGCGTCGCTGCGGCGGCGCAGGCGGCCGGCCTGATCGTCACCGGCCGCCACGACCCGTGGCACGCAGACGCAATCCGCGGGGCGGCGGGCCTGCACTATGCGCTGCCGGTGCTCTGGTCTGTGGTCCTCCCCGCAAGCGATCGCCCACTCGTAGCTTTGGACCCCGAGGGCGAGGAGCTTGCCTTGCGCGAGCTGCCGCCAAGGGCGATGCTCGCGTTTGGCAGCGAGCGCCAGGGACTCTCCGAGGAGCTGCTCGGCCAGGCGGATTACAGACTCCGGATTCCGATGCGCGCCGGCGTATCCAGCCTGAACCTCGCCACCTCGGTCGCGGCGGTGCTGTTCGCGAGTCGGCTGCTCGCGCAAGGCAAGGAAGACGGGATGAGCGGCCTCTAGTCGACTACGGCAGCGAGACGTGGACGCCGACCGAGCCGAGCGGTTCGAGTGAGACCGAGACCCCGACGCCAATCCCTTTGGATGTTTCGCTAGAGGAGGACGTCGACTCGGCGGAGCCTGGTGTGCCGGATCCGCTGGGCGTTTGCTGGCCTGAGCCGCTCCCGACAGAGATCTGAACCCCTATCCCCGTGCCATGCCCCTCGGATTCGCTGCCGGACGGCGTCGATGGGCTCTTTGGGCTCGCGGGCGCCGAGGCTGAGGCGCTGCCCCCGGAGGCCCCTGCTGTGCCGGTGGTCGACGGAAAGCCCGACGTGGTGGACTGCTCGCGTGGCCCGGAAGCGGACGATGACGAATTGGTGGACACCGGAGTCACACTCGATTGCGAAGTCGTCGAGGACTCAGACCGCATCTGCCCGGTTTTGAGGGCGGAAGGTGAGTGATGGGCACCGGAATGCGGCGCGCCTGAAGCGCGTTGCACGCCCACGCCAGCGTCGGCGGGCGCAAGTGCAGGCGTGCCCGCAGCCACAGCCATTGCCTGCGCCGCTGCAGCGTGATGGCGCGCGCGGAGACTGTGCGTGCCCTTCGACTGCGCGATCACCGCGCCAGTGATCGCCACGCCGGCTGTGATCGCGGCAAGTCCGCCCTTCAGCGCCAGGCCGGCGATACCTGCCGCACCGCCGCCGGCACCAAGTTCGGCCATCCGTTCGCCGGGAGCGCCACCCTCCGCAGCCCTGCCCATGGCCCACGCCAGCAGCGGCGGCGGCGTGAGCGCGCTAATCCCTCTGCGCGCGCGGCCGAGCAGCCCGCGCACCGCACTGTCGGTGAACTCGAATGCATCCTCCGCCACCACCTTGGCTTTGTTTCCATTGCTCCTGTGCACGACGATGCCTTCGCGGCTGCGATCTGGCGTCATCGCCCTCAGCGCGCCGCGCAGGGCAAGCAGCTCGTCGGGCTTGGGAGCGCCGTCCACTACCGCTCCGCTTTGCCCGGGCGCTCCAGCGCCGCCCTCCCGTCCTGGCAATAAGCCGGTTATCTCAAGCTCCTCGACGGCTATCCAGTGGGCGATTCGGTGCAGCCAGGGCCGCAGTTCCCGCGGCTGAACGCCTGCCTCGATGCCGCGCCAAGCCTCAGATAGCGCTCTGCGCACCACCTCCTGGGCCATCTCCTCCGAGAGGCAGAGCCCTCGGCAGTGGCGCAGCAGCAGGCCGTGGTGGCGGCGGGCGAGCGTCTGCCAGGCGGTCTGCGAGCGATCTCGGGCAAGCTCCAGCAACTTCTCGTCGGATTGGCTGCCCAGCAGCCGGGTCTTGATCGCGGTGCCCATGACGAAGTTGCGGCCTCGGTCCAGCATCGGCAGCTTATGTCATTTATTAGACACCGTTGGCAGCGTGAGCGTCTTCTGCCGGCCCTCGCTTCTCGGCACGGAGCCCACGGCGGGCGGCGATACCGCGGCCTGCAAGATAGGAGCGTAGATAGCGCCCGCTGATCTTCCCCTGCGCTGAGCCTGTCTGGCGCAGGGGCGTGGCCGACGCGCAGCCGAAGGATGGGTCGTGAGCACCGTGGGCATCGAGCCTGGCTTTCATCGCCAAGGTCTGCACTCCGCCGAGCAGCTGCGCCTCGATCATCCGTCCATGATCCACTGGTGGCGGCACCGCGACGTCGATGCCCTCCTGCGCCGCGATCACGCGCGCGATCATGTCGGCCTGCTGCGCGGCGAGGCCGCCCTGCTTGATCGGGAAGCTCGTCATGTCGCCCGCGGCATAGACGTCAATCAGATCCTCGACGCGCCCCTCGGGGTCGGTGGGCACGAAGCCCCACCAGCGGCTTGGCACCCCCACGATGCGCGGGCCGCGAAGCTGCGGCGCGGCCACCACGCGATCGGCGGGAACAGTGCCGCCGAAGTGAAGCTGCAACGCTCCGTCGTAGCGCACGCCTGCGGGCACCAGCCCACCACGGAAGCGCACGCCCCGCTCCATCAGCAGTCTCTGCACCCGCGCCGAAGCCTGCGCGCCGAAGATGTCAAGTGGTGCACCGGCGGGGCTGACGAGACTGACCTCCACCTCTACGTCGGCTTGCTCTGCATACGCGGCCGTGAACATCGCAAGCTCATAGAGAGGCATCGGCCAGGCGCACCCCGACGGAACCGCGAAGACAATCCGGCGTGCCGCACCGCGCCTGACCTCCTCCAGCAGAGCCCGCATCTGCGGCACGTCACGCTGATCGCGGAACGTGAGCGCGCCCGGGATCGCCACCCGCGCACGCGCACCCAACGCAAGGATCAAAGAGTCGTAGCGCAGACTGGCGCCGGAGGCCAGGCGCACGGCGTGCACAGCGGGAGAAACCGACTCCAGCCGGCCGTGGTGAAAGCGCGCCTGCGCGTCGGCGGTGATCTCTCTCAGGCTGCAGCTGTTCGGCGGATCGCCGTTTGAGTCGAATGCCTCATAGGTGGCGGCCGGTCGGAACGCCAGCCGCTCGCCGCTGGAGATGAGCGTGAGCTCGACGCGCTCGCCCAGCAGCGCGCGCAGCGCGAGCAGCGCCTCAACTGCGGCAAAGCCTCCGCCTGCGACCAGGACCTTCCGCTGCGGTGGCGGGCTGGGGGTGTCCATCCTGACCAAGAAGATCGACTACGTGCAGCGTCGCTGCATCTGCACCAGACCGAAAAGGGAGCACGGCAAAGCACTGAAGGAATACGGCATTTCACGGGTCCACTTACAGATCTTGCATATATGTCCTCATGCTTGACAAATCATCGGTGTTTGTCTAGAGTCGATCGCGACCGTCGCTCGACGGCCAAAGCGACCCCGAGGAGGACGCACATGGCATCCGCAACAGGCCGCCCCGGCCTCGCCGGGCAGCCCGACACGCTGAAGGACGCGCCGGCATGGCGCGACAGCAAGCGCTACGCCTGGCTCTTGGGGCTAGTCGTGCCGCTGCTGCCATTCATCGCTTGGGGGCTCGTGCACGCCACCGGCCTCGCCGTCTTCTGGTTCATGGGGCCGATGCTCGTTTTCGGCCTCTTCCCGCTGATCGACGTGTTGCGCGGGACCGACCAGAGCAACCCGCCGGATGAGGTGATCAAGTGGCTTGAGCAGGATCGCTACTACCGCTGGTGCACCTACGCGTTCCTGCCCGTCCAGTACGCGGGGCTGATCTTCGCCTGTTGGCTGTGGACCTACGGCGGGCTCTCCACGCTGGACTCGATCGGCCTTGCGCTCACAGTCGCAATGGTCAGCGGCATCGCGATCAACACCGCGCATGAGCTTGGCCACAAGCGCGCGCGCCTGGAGCGCTGGCTGAGCAAGGTCGCGCTCGCGCAGAGCGGCTACGGCCACTTCTTCATCGAGCACAACCGCGGCCACCACGTCAGGGTCGCCACCCCCGAGGACCCTGCAAGCGCGCGCTTCGGCGAGAGCTTCTACGCCTTTCTGCCGCGCACCGTGAGCGGCAGCCTGAGCTCGGCCTGGCACCTGGAGCGCGAGCGGCTTTCGCGTTGCAAACAGTCCACGATCTCCATCCACAACGACATCCTGCAGGCGTGGGCAATGAGCGTAGTCCTGTTCGGCGCGCTGATCGTCGTCTTCGGCATAGGCGTGGCGCCCTACCTGGCGATCCAGGCCGTGATCGGCTTCTGCCTGCTGGAGGTCGTCAACTATCTCGAGCACTACGGCCTGCTGCGCCAGCGCCGGGAGGACGGCCGCTACGAGCGCACCCGCCCCGAGCACAGCTGGAACTCCAACAACGTTGCCTCCAACCTGCTGCTCTACCACCTCCAGCGCCACTCCGACCACCACGCAAACCCGACCCGCCGCTACCAGGCACTTCGCCACGTGGAGCAGGCGCCGCAGCTGCCCACCGGCTACGCGGGCATGATCGTGCTGGCGGCGATCCCCCCGCTCTGGCGGGCGATCATGGACAGGCGCGTGGTCGCGCACTACGAGGGAGACCTCACCAGGGCCAACATCTCGCCACGGGCGCGCAAGCGCGTGCTGGCCAGATACGGGACGGCGGCAGGGCAGGTATGAGCCGCTTCGTCTGCCCCTCCTGCGGCTACCTCTACGACGAGGCCGCAGGCGACCCCCACGAGGGCTTCCCCTCCGGCACTCCCTGGAGCGAGGTCCCCGACGACTGGGCCTGCCCGGACTGCGGCGTGCGCGACAAGGTCGACTTCGAGCCCGCGGGAGACCAGGCGCAGGCATGAGCGCCGTCCCCTACCGCGAGGCCGCCCGGCAGCTGCTGCGCCAGACGCTGCTGGACGCGACGCGCAGCCTGCTGGAGGAGCGGCCGTGGGCGCAGATCACGATGGCCGACATCGCCAGCCGCGCGGGCGTCAGCAGGCAGACGCTCTACAACGAGCTCGGCTCCCGAGATCAGCTCGCGCAGGCGTTCGTGCTCAGAGAGGCCGAGCGCTTCATCGAGGCAGTGCGGCAGGCGATCGAGGCCCACCTCGACGATCCAACGGCGGCGCTGGCGGCAGCGCTGCAGCGCTTCCTGGACACCGCCGGCATGGATCCGATGGTGGGAATGCTGCTCGACGACGACGGGACCGGCGGACTACTGCCGTTGATCACCACGCGCAGCCGCCCGGTGCTCGACTGGGCGGCAGCCCAGATCGCGCAGGCAATCTCGGAGGGCTGGCCGGCGGCGGCCCCCGACGATGCGCTGCTGCTGGCACAAACGCTCGTACGGCTTGCGATCAGCTACCTGACCGTGCCGACCTCCCCGCCCGGACAGGCCACGCAGGACGCCGTACGGCTGCTGGCGCCGTTCATCGAGCAATCGGTCCTGCCGGCGTACGCGAAGCCGCGATAGGCTCGCGCCCCCACGTCGAGGAGGGACCGGATGGACTTCGAGCACTCGCAGCGCACGAAGACGCTGCTTGCGCGTCTTGACGCATTCATCGAGCAGGAGATCGCCCCCAGGGAGGAGCCCTACCACCGCCAGCTGCTTTCAAGCGAGGATCCCTGGGTCGTGCTGCCCGTCATCGACGAGCTGAAGGCCAAGGCCAGAGAGCAGGGGCTGTGGAACCTGTTTCTGCCCGACGAGGAGCATGGCGCCGGCCTTGGCAACGTGCAGTACGCGCCGCTGGCAGAGCGGATGGGACGCTCGATCATCGCCAGCGAGGTCTGCAACTGCAACGCGCCGGACACCGGCAATATGGAGGTGCTCTGGCACTTCGGCTCCGATGAGCAGAAGCTGCGCTGGCTTGCGCCGCTGCTGGCCGGAGAGATCCGCTCGGCCTTCTGCATGACAGAGCCGCAGGTCGCCTCCTCGGATGCGACCAACATGCAGGCGACAGCGAGGATCGAGGGAGAGGAAGTCGTGCTCGACGGGTGCAAGTGGTGGAGCACCGGTGTCGGGCACCCACGATGCGAGGTACTGATCTTCATGGGCCTCACCGACCCGCAGGCCGACCGCTACCACCAGCACTCGATGGTGCTCGTGCCCCGGGACACACCCGGTGTGAAGGTCGAGCGAATGCTGCCAGCGATGGGCTTTTTGGACGCGCCGGGCGGTCACGGCGAAGTCTCCTTCACAGACGTGCGCCTGCCGGTCTCGGCGATCATCGGCGGCCCCGGGCAGGCATTTGCGATCGCGCAGGCGCGGCTTGGTCCCGGGCGAGTGCACCATTGCATGCGGCTGATCGGGATGGCCGAGATGGTGCTCGGCCTCGCGTGTGAGCGTGCAACCGAGAGGTTCGCCTTCGGCAAGCCGCTCGCAAACCTCGGCGGCAATCGCGAACGGATCGCCGACGCGCGGATCGCGATCGACCAGGCACGCCTGCACGTCCTGCACGCCGCCTGGCTGCTGGACCAAGCCTCCCCCGCCGCGCTCGGCGCCGTCTCCCAGATCAAGGTCGCCACCCCAAACATGGCCCAAGGCGTCGTGGACATGGCGATCCAGCTGCACGGCGGCGGCGGGCTCTCCAATGACTTCCCGCTGGCTGCGGCGTGGACGGTGGCCAGGGCACTGCGGCTGGCCGACGGCCCCGACGAGGTCCATCGCGGCGTGATCGCGCGGCTGGAGCTGGCCGCCTACGGCAAGGGCAAGTGGTCCGGCGGCTGAGCGCTCGAGAGCGCCTTGCGCCCACCGCCTCTGCGCGACCATGACCAGCCCAGCTGGATCGCGACAAACCACAGCAGCCCCGCAAGGCAAAGCACAAGGGCAACGAAGAAGTTCAGGCGCAGCCCAAGGATGTATTTCGAGTAATCGATCCGAATCGTCTCCTCAAAGATGCGAAAGCCCGAGTAGCCGGCCACGTAGAGTGCGAACAGGCCCGGCGGCTTGATCCGAGCGCGCTTGCCAAGCTGCACGAGCGCGACCGCGAGCAACAGGTTCCAAATGATCTCGTAGAGGAAGGTTGGCTGGAAGGTGGCGTAGCTCCCGTACCCGGCCGGCCGATGCGCGGCCGCGATTTCAAGCGCCCACGGCAGTTTGCTCGGCAGCCCGAAGAGCTCCTGATTGAAGTAGTTGCCCACCCTGCCGATCGCCTGCGCGACCAGCAACGCCGGCGCAACCGCATCCATGAAGCGCGGCACGTCGGCACCGTGCCGGTGCACGCGCCAGATGCCGACCACGGCACCAAGCGCGATCCCGCCCCAGATGCCAAGTCCCCCGTCCCAGATCGCAAACGGACCCCACCAGTGGTTTGGCATCTGGCTCGGCGTCGTGATCACGAAGTAGAGCCGCCCCCCGATCAGGCCCGCGGGAAAGCCCCACAGCGCCACGTCGTAGACGAGGTCGCGATGCCCGCCGATCGCCTCCCAGCGCCTGATGGTGATGATGATCGCGGCCGCCACCGCAAAGACATAGGCCAGGCCGTAGGCGTGGATGAACAGCGGCCCGATGTAGAAGCCATTGTGGGGCGGGCTTGGGATGTAGGCGGGAAGCACCGAAGACATGTTTGCAGCGGCAGCGCCGGCTCACGACAGCTCGCCTTGCCAAGCGCGATGCTATTAGCTGAGCGCTCACACCGAGCACGCATCCGGCACGTAGAGAGGCAGAGGCATGGACCAGAAGCGCTTCACGGAAGTCGACGAGTACCTGACCGACACGTTGCACCTGGAGGATGAGCCGCTGCGGCATGCAGCGCAGCGGGCGCAGGAGGACGGACTGCCGCCGATCGCGGTCACGCCCGCACAGGGCAAGCTGCTGCAGCTGATCGCCCAGATCCACGGCGCGCGACGGATTCTCGAGCTGGGCGTGCTCGGCGGCTACAGCACGATCTTCCTCGCCAGGGCGCTGCCGCCCGATGGCCGCCTGATCAGCCTCGAGCTGCAGGAGAGCTACGCGCAGACGGCGCGTGCGAGCATCGCGGCCGCGGGCCTGTCCGACCGTGTGGAAGTGAGAGTGGGCCCGGCGCTGGAGGGGATGCAGGCGCTGCAGGCAGAGGGCGCGGAGCCGTTCGACCTCACGTTCATCGACGCCGACAAGCCAGCCACGCCCGAGTACTTCGAGCATGCGCTTGCACTCTCACGCCCCGGCGCCTTGATCATCTCCGACAATGTCGTGCGTCGCGGCGAGCTCGCCGACCCCGACACCGCCGATGCGGGCGCGCAGGGGATGCGCCGCTTCCACGAGCTGCTGGCCGCAGAGCCGCGCGTCAGCGCCACCACGATCCAGACCGTCGGCGCCAAGGGCTACGACGGCTTCACGCTCGCGCTCGTAACTGGATGACTGACAGGACGATCGGCTTCATCGGCCTTGGCGTGATGGGCACGCCAATGGCGCGCAACCTGATGGGAGCGGGCTACTCGCTGGTCGTGCACAACCGCACGCCCGCCAAGGCGCAGGCGCTTGCGCAGCTCGGCGCACGGGTGGCCGGGAGCCCGCAGGAGGTCGCACAGCTCAGCGAGGTCGCGATCACGATGGTGCCCGACTCGCCCGACGTCGAACACGTCTACCTTGCCGACGAGGGCCTGCTCGCGGGCGCGACGCCCGGTCAGCTCTTCATCGACATGAGCTCGATCGAGGCGCAGGTCGCGCGCAGCCTGGCGCAGCGCGCCGGCGAGCTTGGCGTGCAGATGCTCGACGCGCCAGTCTCGGGAGCGGACGTGGGCGCGCAGGAAGGCACGCTCTCGATCATGGTCGGCGGAGAGTCCGAAGCGTTTGAGCGGGCGCTGCCGATCCTACGCTGCCTCGGGCGCACGATCGTGCACGTGGGCAGCGCGGGCGCAGGCCAGATCGTCAAGGCGTGCAACCAGGTGCTGATCGCCGGCACGATCGAGGCGGTGAGCGAAGCGCTCGTGCTCGGCTCCAAGGCGGGCGTCGACCCGAAGGCGCTCCTGCAGGCGCTGAGCGGCGGGCTCGCCGCCAGCAGAGTGCTCGAGCTCAAGAGCGAGAAGATGCTGAGCCACCGCTTCACCCCCGGCTTTCGGGCCAGCCTCCACCACAAGGACCTGCGCAACGCGCTGGCTGCCGCCGGCCAGCTCGGCGTTCCGCTCCTCGGCGCGCAGGCCGCGGATGAGTTGCTGGAAGAGCTGATCGCCGAAGGACTCGGCAATGAGGACCACTCGGCGATGCTGCGCCGGATCGAGGCGCGCGCCGGGCACCGGGTCGGCGAGCAGCCGCCGGGCGAGCGCTGAGCGTCAGACGCTTTGCAGCGTCGGCCGCTGCGCGAGCTTTGCGGCGGTCTTGACCGCCGCCGTCAATGTCTGCAGGTCATAGGCGCCGTGGTGACGGCGGCCGTTGATGAAGAAGGAGGGGGTGCCTGAGACGCCGCTGGAATCGGCGCTGGCGACGTCGGCGCTGACCCGTTTTTTGTATCTGCGGTCATGCAGATCGGACTCGAAGCGGTCCACATCGAGATCGAGTCCGATCGCATACTCGCGCAGGTCGCGCGGTCGCAGATCCCCCTGGTGCTCGAAGAGCAGGTCGTGCATCTCCCAGAAACGGTCCTGGGCGCCCGCGGCCTCAGCGGCCTCGGCCGCCAGCTGCGCGAAGGGATGCACGTCGCTCAGCGGCAGATGACGAAAGACGTAGCGCAGCTCATCGCCCTCGGCGGCAAGCAGCTCCCTTACGGCAGGCTCCGCGCGCCCGCAGAATGGGCATTCGAAGTCGGCGTACTCGACAAGCGTGACCAGGGCCTCGTCATGGCCACGGACGTGGTCGCGCTCCGGGTCCACGTCGTCTGAGAGATCGACAAGCTGGGCAGCCGTGCGCTGCAGCTGGCGGATGCGCACCTGGGTTGGCAGCATCGCCGTCACCCGAAAGATCGCAAACGCAAGCAGCGGCGAGAGCAGCACGGCCGCCAGCAGCCCGAGCTGGGCTTGCTCGAACAGCGTGGGCCCAAACGCGCGGCCCGCGACCAGCAGCGAGACGGTGAAGCCGACGCCCGCCACCGCCCCGGTGCCGGCGAGGCCGGGCCAGGTCACCGTCAGCTTGCCGGCACCGAAGACCTTGCGACTGGCCAGCCAGGACGCGCCAAGGATGCCAAGCGGCTTGCCCAGCAGGTAGGCGAGCAGGATGCCGATGCTCACGGCCGAGGTTGCGGCAGCGCTCAGCACCGCGCCGGTGATGTGCACCCCCATGTTCGCCAGCGCGAACAGCGGCACGATCAGAAAGCCCGACCACGGGTGCAGGCGATGCTGGAGCTGCTCGTTGGGCGAGATCGCCTCGCCGAGGCCGCGCTGCGCCGAGCGCGCGAGCTCCGGCGTTGGCTGCTCACGGAAAGCGCGCGTCAGCTCGATCGCGTGCTCCAAGTCGCTGCGCGCGGGCGGGTAGGCGCTTGTGACCAGACCGATCGCAAGCCCTGCGATCACCGGGTCGATGCCAGACTTGAACATCGCCAGCCAGATCCCGACGCCGACCGCCACCGAGGCGGGCCCGCGGCCGCGCTGCAGGTAACGCAGCAGGACCAGCACGCCGAAGAGCCCGACCGCGACCAGCAGCGCGACGAGCGAAACCTTGTGCGAGTAGGCAAACGCGATCACACCCAGGCCGGCGAGATCGTCAATCACGACTGCCGTCAGCAGGAACACGCGCAGGCGCGCGCCCCCAGGCGGCCCCACCAGCGAAAGCGCGCCAAGCGCCAGCGCGGTGTCCGTCGACATCGCCACGCCCCAGCCACTGGCCCCCGCACCGCCGGCGTTCAGAGCAAGGAACACTGCCACCGCGGCCGCCATCCCACCGAATGCCGCCAGCACTGGGATCGCGATCCGCCGTCGCTCGCGCAGATCCCCAAGCGCCAGCTCACGCGTGGCCTCCAGGCCGACGACCAGGAAGAACAGCGTCATCAGCCCTTCGTTGACCCACGAGCGCAGATCGGCCGAGAGCACGTGGCCGCCGAGCCGGATCGCGAGCGTGGTGTGCCAGAAGCGCTCGTAGGTGTGCCACCAAGGCAGGTTCGCCCATATCAGCGCGGCCGCGATCGCAGCCGCGAGCACAGCTGCGCCGCCGGTCTCGGTGGAGAGAAAGTCGCGCACGGGCGCGCCGAGGTTGCGCGCCCAGGCGGTGCGTTCGGGACGGGCCGCGGCGGCATCGCTCGCCATCGCGCTGAGTATGCCGCGCTTGAAGCGCGGCGGCGGCTCAGGAGGAGCCGCAGCCGCGCATCGACGCTTTATGCAGGGGCGTAAAGCCGGTGCCCCCGGAGACGGAGACCCACAGCTCGACCTTGCCGGGCGCGACAGGCATGACTTCCTCCACCAGATCGCTCGACGGCGCGCGGCTGCCCGTAGTCGATGAGCCGCTTCCCATCAGCCGCCAGCCCACCACGCTGAGCTTCTTGCCTGCCAGCGCCGGCAGCACCTTCGCGACACTCGCCCCCTGCAACCCGCTGCAGTGCAGCGCTTCGCCGGGCGCAAAGGCGCCACCGATCGGGGTGCTCGCGTAGCTTTCGCCACGGCGGGCCGGGCGACCGATGTACACCAAGCCGCTGCCGGTGAAGCCACGAGCCACCTTCACGCCGACGGTGCATGGACCGTTTACGCAGTGGCCTTCCTGCAGCGGCTGGACGCCGTCCGCAGGTTCGCTTTGGTACTCCAGGACATTGCCCACCGATCCCGCGGGCACCGGCAGCAGGCGCAGAGTGACGCGGAGATGATTCTCCGCCAGCTCGCGACTGAGCTCCTTGACGCTCGCGTAGGAGTTCACGATCCTGGCGATCACGTAGCCATTCTTTTCGCTGAATGACAGCGCGTAGGCGGTTGGAGCCGATGAGGAGGCAAGCGAGATCGCTATCGCCACGGCCAGGCTCACGGCGGCGGCAACGGCCACCGCGAGGCCGATCGCTCCTCTCCCCGACGCACGCGCCCGCCGCCATTGCGTGGCCGAGATCCGCTCTGCTCCTCCGCGCCTTGCGCCCATTTCCAGGACGTGCGCGAGCTCGTCCTCGCGCAGCGGGTCCAGATCGCGCAGCAGGGTACTCAGGTGGTCGGTCATCGTGTTTCTCCTGGCATCGGCGAAGGGGTCGAGAATGCATTTGCCTCATGTCCGTCAAGTGGCGCGCGTGTCGGGGTCGGCCACTGTCCCGCCTGCTCCAGCTCGCGCTGCAGCGCACGCCTGGCGCGGTGCAAGCGGATCTTCGCTGCGTTCTCCGAGCAGCGAAGGACGACGGAGAGCTCCGCGTTGGAGAGTCCCTCCCAAGCCACCAGCCCGAGGAGGTCGCGCTGCTGCTCGGGCAGGCGCGCCAGTGCCGCCCTGGCAAGATCCAGCTCCCCCGCACGCTCCTCAATCGCGGTCTGCGCGCCGGCGGGCTCGGTCTTCAGACGCAGCGACAGTCGCAGGCGTCGGCGCTCGCTGCGCCGCTGGTTGGCAAGCACCCGACGCGCGGTGCCGAACAGCCAGAGCGTGGCATCGTGGCCGGCCGGCACCTGTCGGATGCGCCGCCAGGCGACCGCGAAGGTCTCCGCGACGGCATCGGCTGCATCCTCGGAACTCGCAGCGCGCCGCAGTGCGTAGGCGGCCAGCGTGGCGTGGTTTGCCTCGTAGATCTCCCGGAAGCGCTGGCGCAGCAAGGCATCTGGATCGCGGTCATCGTTCAAAAGCTCACTCCTTTCAGCCGCACATGTCCGGCTGTGCACGACAGTTTCGCGGCGGACGCACCACCCGCCACCACATCTGCGCCACGAACGTCATATCGTTCTCGCGCTATGGCCTACCACCCACCCCAGTCCATCCTCGAGGCGTACGCCGACGTGCTGGTCAATTTCGCACTCGGCGGCGGCAACGGCGTGGGCAAGGGCGAGGTTGTGCGGGTCGTCGCTCCGGAGGCCGCCAAGCCACTCTACGTCGAGTTGCGCAAGGCCGTGCTGCGCGCGGGCGCACACCCGATCGGCAGCTATCTGCCAAGCGACGATGAGCAGTTCAACCTCTCGCGCGACTTCTTCGAGCTCGCCGACGACTCTCAGATCGACTTCTTTGCCGCCAAGTACATGCGTGGGCTGGTGGACGAGATCGACCATCAGGTCTCGATTCTCTGCGACACCGACATGCACGCGCTGGAGGGCGTCGACCCCGCGCGGATCATGCGCGTGGGCAAGGCAATGAAGCCGTGGATGGACTGGCGCACCGAGAAGGAGAACGCCGGCAACTTCACCTGGACGCTCGCGCTCTACGGCACTCCTGCGATGGCAGCAGAGGCGAAACTCTCAGAGCAGGAGTACTGGGAGCAGATCATCGGCGCCTGCTTCCTTAACGAGCAGGACGCGATCTCGCGCTGGAAGCAGGTCAGCAGCCAGATAAACGACTACGTGCAGCGGCTGAATGCTCTGGACATCGATCGCCTGCACGTCGTGGGAGCGGACGCCGACCTCTGGATCAAGCTCGGCGAGAGGCGCCAGTGGGTCGGCGGCAGCGGGCGCAACATCCCCAGCTTCGAGATCTTCACCAGCCCCGACTGGCGCGGCACCGAGGGCTGGATCACCTTCAACCAGCCGCTCTACCGCTACGGCAACCTGATCACTGGCATTCGCCTGGAGTTTGCCGACGGGCGCGTCGTCAAAGCCAGCGCGGACACCAACGAGAAGGTGCTGACCGAGATGATCGCGACCGAGAACGCAGACAAGGTGGGCGAGTACTCGCTGACCGACAAGCGCTTCTCGCGGATCACGAAGTTCATGGCCGAGACGCTCTTCGACGAGAACGTCGGCGGCCCGTTCGGCAACACCCACCTGGCGGTCGGCAAGTCCTACCACGACTGCTACGCGGGAGATCCGGCCGGGATTGCCGCAGCCGAGTGGGAGCGCCTTGGCTTCAACGAGTCGAGCGTCCACACCGACATCGTCTCCACCGCCGATCGGACGGTCACCGCGACGCTGAAAGACGGCAGCGAACGCGTGATCTATCGCGACGGGCAGTTCCAGCTGGACTGAATCAGACCACGGGCGGCGGATGACCCTCCGCGCTGCCCGCCAGCTCCGGGTCCCATTCGCAGACCGAGCAGGCGTGCATGAATACAGAACGCGCAAAACCCAAAGCGAAGGCGTGAGGGTCGCCGGCGGCGCAGACGTCCTCCCAGTCGAGGATGTACTCGCCAAGCGTCTCCTCGAAGCGTGCCTGCTCCGGCTGCACACTCGCGGAGACAAAGCCCTCGCGGGCCGGATGCGCGTAGGCATAGAAGGCGGCCTTCTCGTAGCGGGCGTCACCAGGCCACCAGCCGACCGCGACCTCTTCGGCGTCCATCGCGTTGCGCATGATGAAGTCCTGTGAGGGCGGCCTCGCAGGCGCTCCGGAAAAGAGGTTGACCGCTAGGTCGAAGGAGCCCCACCATGCGTTGACGGGCGTCGATCGTCCGCGATAGGGCGCCCGGAAGGCGGCCAGCACGAGCGCGGCCTGGGTTGCCGCTGCGAAGTAGTCGGCGACGGCCGCAGTGTCGTAGCTCGCATGCTGCTCGTCCTGGTCGAGCGGGACCGTCCAGGTCACCTCCTGCGGCGCCGGGTCGATCTCGACGGGACCGGCGAGCGCGCTCACGGCTGCCAGCAGGTCCCTGCACACCGCACCCACGCTGCGATTCGGCGTCAGCGGCACCCGTTGCGCGCGCCCATCGCTGTGCTCTACCAGCGCCTCGTGGCTGTGCAGATCGAGCGCCACGACGAAGGCGCCCGAGCCGTCGGGGGCCGGCAGCGGCAGCGTCTCCCAGCCGCGAGCTGTGAGCTTCAGCGCGGCGTGCTGGAGTTGTGGCTCAGCCGGCGCAAGCGTGGCGGCAAGCTTGCCGAGCACCTGAGTGTGGGCGTGCAACGTCTCGCACGTCGCGCTCCAATCGCGGTAGGCAAGCGCCGGCCAGCTGCTCGACATGAGTTCAAGTTACACCGTGGCGTCCGCGCCTCCAAGCACGACGAGCATCAGGCCACGTTCTCTAGCGGATGCCTGCGCCGGATCACGGTGCTAGAGGCCCTGCACCCCAGCGCGATCGCGGCCGCCAACCATAGCGGCGCGGCGAGCTGTCGCTCCACGAGCAGGCCACCGACGAGCGCGCCGATGAGCATTGCGCCTACCGCCGAGAGCCGGCGCAGATGGGCCATGCGATGCTCGCCGCGCAACGGCTCTGAGGCGAGACCCGTGATGGTCATCGTCAAAACCGTCGTGGTCAGGTCGGGAACGCCGATCTTGCGCACCACCGCGTTACGCACCCCCATCGCGAGCGCCAGCAGGCCGATCACCACATAGGCGGCAAGCGAGCCGACTTTCGGCTCGATCACCGCGGCAAGCACTGCGGCGATCAGCACCAGTCCTCCCTCGCACGAGAGCGCGGGGTCAAGACGCGGGCCGCGGTCCGCGGCTGCCGAGGAAGCGAAGATGCCCCCGGCGCGAGCTCCCAGCATGAACGCGCCAAGCGAGATGATCGGCGCAAGCACCGGCAGCCCACCGGCGCCGGCGAGCCCGAATCCCAGCAGCACGACGTTGCCGGTCATGTTCGCCGTGAAGACGTGGCCGAGGCCGATGTAGCTTGCGGCGTCGATCACGCCGGTCGTGACGGTCAGCGCGAGCAGCCGCGGAGGCAGCGTGCGCGAGATGGCTGTTGGGGCGGAGGCTGCGGCGGCTGCGCTCACTTCACTCTCCCTCTCTTTGGGGCTGCGGATCTGCTCCGAACATCTTGATCGGGTCCAGAGCGTTGCTCATGGATGGATGTCTACCCGGGCCCGGCGTATCGCGTCGGGCCGCGCCTAGACAGCTGGGCCGCGGCTCAGCCGTTCCAGGACGGTTCGTAGCCGTTGCGGATCAGCCGCTTGAGCGGGCCGCCGGCGTAGGCGGCGGTGCAGATGTTGTGCGGACCCGAGCCGAGGAAGCCGGTGAAGCCGAGGATGGTGCGCCCGCTGGCCGAGAGCGCCGTGGCGACGAACCCCTTCGCCATGCCGACCGGCCGCTGCGCACCTGTTGCCGGGTTCACTGTCACGGCGTAGCTGGTGTCCTGGCCGCCGAACTCGGCCAGCAGGCGGGAGCCGTTTGCCGAGAACTGAGTCGGGGTCAGACCCTGCAGCAGGGCAGACACCACGGTGTGGGTGAGCTGACGCACGCCGCCGCCGCTGGGATTCATCGTGAACAGCTCGTTCTTGGGCCCGTAGAGCCGGTGTTTGGCGTCCAGCTGCTCGACGAAAACGATCTTCCCCGATGGCCCCCACAGAGGAGTGAGCGAACGATGGTTGTGGGTGAGCGCGACCGGCGATCCGCCCGCGACGGCGGCGCGGTAGATGTCGCTGTTTGACGGATAGCGTTCGCTCGGGGAGATGGAGTAGACGAGGCTTTCACCGTTCGGCGAGAAGCTCACGCCACCGAAGTAGCCGGTTGCGATCGTGCGCTGCGAGTCGTTTTCCACGTCGATCAGCACGAGGTGCTCCTTGCCGACTTCGGGACCCAGCACCGTCGCGATCATGCCGGAGTCCGGCGAGAAGGCAAAGACGTAAGGAGCGCGCCAGCCGCTTGCCAGCAACCTGGGCGTGCCGCCGCCCGCACCGATCAGCATCAGGCGTGGCGTGGCCGGGCCGGAGCCGGTGAAGGACATGAACGCGATGGTGCTGCCATCGGGCGCGATATGCGGACTGGTCCCGAGGCTGAGCCGCCGCTGGCCCGAGCCGTTGTTCGCCGCCGACCACACCGCTGGCTTTTCGAGGCCACGGACGAAGGCAATCGTGGCACTCGCGGCGACGGGGGCGCCAAGCGCGACCGCAGTTGTGAGCCCGCCCGCAGCGAGCGCCCGCATGAACCGGCTCTTCACCCTCCACATCCTAGGAGCTCTTGGCGAAACCTTGAAGGGCGCTCCCACACAGGGATCGTAGATCCCTGCTCAGACCCGATACCCCAAGATCGGGCCAACGCTACCCCAAAGCCCGCAAATAGCGCAGATGATCGGGCCGGTGAGGGCCGATGAGTGGCGCTTCAGAGTACCCTGCGCAACTGGTCGATGATTGCCGTCGTCGTCTCGCTGAGATCGGTCAGGGTTGGCGTAATCGGTTTACCTTTGAGAATCCGAGGCTCATTGAGCGCTACCGCAATGACAGGCAGCCGCTCTGGCTCCTGTTCTTTATTCGCATAGCGACCGCAGAAGAGTACGTCGCCATCTTTGAGCGGGAACGGGTAATCGGGTTTGGTGCGGTCAGCGAGGGGGCCTACAAACTGGATCAGCGAGTCGTAGCTGCCAAACGCCTCGATCAGGAGCTTGTGCTTGTCCGTGATATCGAGGTAGTCGATGGCCCACAAATCATCATGGAGCCCTCTCTCATACGGCTGGAGCCCAAGCAAGAGGTCGATAAATGGCTGCGGGGCTCCCTTTACCTTTCCAAGCACAAGGGCCTTGTAGTCGTGGACCGTCGGGATGCTCGATTTGCGCCAGATGGGAAACGCGGTGTCGGTCGTCACGGTGCCCCTGATACTGACGGCAGCGCAAGCGAGATGATCGAGGGCGGAGCGGAGGTTATGGATCGCATCCCCGGTAATCAGAGAGATGCACCGGGGGATCGGCTTACGAATCTTGAAAATGCCCTGGTAGCACTCGGCGTCTTGCGGGTTGTCTTGGGTAATGACTTCGTACGGATTGGTCTCTTCAAAAGTGACAATGTGCCGTTCGAGATCCTTGATGTGCTTGTTGGCCCGCTTGATCTTCAAGTACACGCCGCTGAGGTCAGTAGTCATGTGAGCGACCCTACATCGCTCACGCGGCCAGCGACAAGGCGCGTTCCTTACTCAGCGCGCAAGTCAACTGAGAGAGGATCGTGAGGTCGGCGTGAAGCCGCACGCGCTCCAGATGGCGCACCCGCAAGGGCGTCAGGCTCCATTCGTTCTTGAGTCTGCCGAACGCCCGCTCGACAGACGCACGGCCCCTGTAGAGACCCTTCCAGCGCAGCGTCTCCCGTGGGATCAGGGGATGCAACCGGTCGGCCTTGACCCACTTGGACTTTGTGGCACATTCGCCTGTAGGACAACGCCACTTCGTAGCACAACGCTTATGGTCGGCTCCCGCGAATCGCCACTCACCATGCTCACAACACGGGGCCGCATCCTCTCTGCGCTTTACGTCGGGAGTTTGTCGCAGCGGAATCACAGGAGAGATATCTCTCTCAGAACACTCTGCATAGACTCTGTTGTTGTCGTATCCCTTATCAAGAGCGCATGTCTCAGGATCAATCCCAAGTGTGTGCAACTTATCGAGCAAAGGTGCGACTGCCAATGTTTCATGCTTACGTGCTGTCTCGACTCGCCACGCGAGCGGCAGGTCGGTCTTCGAGCACACGGCCATGTGCAGTCGGTAGCCGTAGAACCCGCCGCCCTTCCGCGTCGAGACCGCCGAACGGTGCCCCCAGGAGGCGTCAGGATCGCTGTACTCGCTGGCTGCGCGTTCGCGTCCGCCCTTCGACTTGAAGCGCTGCCCGTTCGCGTATGCGGGCATGTCGGAGGCGTCGATCGCCACATCCCAGCCGAGCAGCGGGTTTGCCTTCTTCAGCGCACCGATCACATCGGCAATGCACTGCTCAAGAATAGGTGCGTGCTCGCGCAGCTTCGTCGCGAAGCGGTAGCAAGCCCAATGAGAAGGAATCTCCCCACCTGGCGCGATCAGGGCCACCAACGCTGCGTGCTCTTTGACGAGCGCCACAGTCCGCGTCCAGGTCGGGATCGCGTACATGGACTTCGCCAGCGCCATGCCAATCATGGCTCTGAGCGGATAGCCCGGTCTGCCTGTAGATCGAGTCGCCTCAAGCCGTTCTACAAGCTGTGCTACCTCGGGCGATTCAAGGATGCCTGCAAGGGTTTCAGCGACGGGTCGCCGTGCTACGTTTGGCGTGGCCACGGAGAGCTAACCTCCTGGGTCCAGACCCCCGGCTGCTACCAACAGCGCGGGGGTCAACTTAGTTGTAGAACGACCCACGGTACACGGCAGATCGGACGGAAAAACCGGCCTTTAGACTGCCGTTTGTGCATTGGCCCTCGACTCGAACGGTCGGCAGCATGACCGCTGGCCTCTCCCTGGGGGCAGTTGCCGCTGGTGGCCTTAAAGCCCCCACATTGGTCTGGATTGGGTTCGCGGTTGCAGCCGGTATCTGCGTAGCTGTAGGTGTCCTATCGCACTTCTTGGACCCCGATCCCTGGACAGTCATCGGCCAGTCCTACCGAGAGGGCTCTGACATTCAGCAGGCGGTCACTCTGCGCACGCTCCTGAAGCGCGGCGATAGTCCCCAAGACCTTGAGAACAAGAACCGGGCTGCCGCCTACCGATGGGCAGAGAAGACCTGGAGACGGCTCAGGCAGCACTTCCCAGGACGTGAGCACGAGTTTCTGAGCAACATCAAGAATGCGAAGACCGAGCACATCTTCGAGATTTATTGCGAGCAGGAGATCCAGCGGCACGGGAACTCGCTCGACCGCTTCCTCAGAGCAAAGTTGGACTGTCTTGCCGCGATCCTCAAGGAGAAGCAGCAATGAGAAGCGCCACGCCCAACACGACGTGGCGCTCGGACAGACCTCTACTGTGTGATTTCCTCTGCGAGCAGCGCGGCGCGCGTCGCGAACACGAAGCCATCGAGGCGATGGACAAGACCGCCTCTGGCGAGCCGTTTCAAGCCGTCGGACGCTGCTATCCGGTCTTCGATCTCGCGGGCGACCTCCTCCTCAGACCACGGTCGCTGCGCATCGTCTCCGAGCAGGACCGACAGGATCACGCCGTCAGTGTGCATCTCCCGCTCGACCTCGCTCATGGGCGGGATATTCTGGGCTTGCATGGGAGTTCACGCTCCTTTGCCACGCCCCCGGCCGTTTGCGCGGTGCGGGGGCACTTTTCTAGGGTCGAGCAGACGCTAGACTGCGGCGAGGGGCGCTACAAGGGCTTTCGCCAAGGGTTTCGCCAAAGCCTCCTAGTGGGCGCAGAAGCTGCCTCCCGCTGCACGACGGCCGGCGATGGCATGCTTCACACATGCCCGATCGAGATCACGTCGTGCTGGAGGTCGGTGGCCGCAGCCTGCGCGTCTCCAAACCGGAGAAGGTCTTCTTCCCGCAGCGCGGGCACACCAAGCTCGATCTGGTCCACTACTACATCGAGTGCGAGCAGGCCGTCGTGCGCGGTCTGCGCGAGCGGCCCACGGTCCTCAAGCGCTGGGTCGACGGCGTCGATGGCGAGCCGTTCTTCCAGAAGCGGGTGCCGGCGGGAGCGCCCGAGTGGCTGCAAACCGCGACCGTCACGTTCCCCAGCGGCCGCCACGCACGCGAGCTCGTGCCCAACGACGCGGCCCATCTGGTCTGGGGCGTCAACCTAGGCGTGATCGACTGGAATCCCTGGGCGGTGCGGCGCGCCGACCTCGATCGCCCGGACGAGCTGCGCGTCGACCTGGACCCTCAACCGGAGGTGCCCTTCGCGGAGGTGCGCGCCGTCGCGCTCGGCGTCCAGGAGGTGCTTGGCGAGCACGAGCTGGTGGGCTTCCCGAAGACCTCCGGCAGCCGCGGCATCCACATCTTCATCCGGATCAAGCCGGAGCACGACTTCACCGAGGTGCGCCGCGCTGCGCTCGCGCTCGCACGCGAGGTCGAACGGCGCATGCCCGGGCGCGCCACCAGCAAGTGGTGGAAGGAGGAGCGCACGGGCGTCTTCATCGACTACAACCAGAATGCGCGCGATCGCACCGTGGCCTCCGCCTACTCGGTGCGCGCGGTGCCAGATGCGCTGGTTTCCTGTCCGCTTGATTGGGATGAGGTCGCAGACGTCGACCCGCGCGAGCTGCGTCTGGACACGGTGCCCGCACGCCTGCGCGAGCGCGGCGATCCAAGCGCCAGCATCGACGAGCACGCATGCTCGCTGGACTCTCTGCTGGAGCTCGCAGCACGAGACGAGCGCGAAGGCCTCGGCGACGCTCCGTGGCCTCCACACTTCCGCAAGCAGCCCGGCGAGGGCCGCCGCGCCCAGCCAAGCCGCGCCCGCAAGCCATGACCCTGCCACTCGCCCCACCGCTTGCACCGCAGCTCGCGCTCTCGCGCAAGGCGCTGCCCACCGGTCTGCAGTGGACATATGAGATCAAGCTGGATGGGTTCCGCTGCATCGCCTTCGTGGACGGCGAGCAGGTCGAGCTGCAGTCGCGCAACGGCAGGTCGCTGACTCGCTACTTCCCTGAGCTTTTACTTCCCGCCGGCCGCTACGTGCTCGACGGGGAGATCGTCGTGCGCGACGCCGACGGGCGCGAGGACTTCGACGCGCTTGGCCAACGCATCCACCCCGCCGACTCGCGAGTGCAGCGGCTGGCGGCTGAGACGCCGAGCATATACGTGGCCTTCGACCTACTCGCGCTGGAGGATGAGACGCTGCTGGAGCGGCCCTTCGATCAGCGGCGGGCGACATTGGAGCGGCTGCTTGCCGAGCCGCGCTTCGCCTCGGCATCGGTTGAACTGATGGTTTCAACGGCCGACCTCGAGCAGGCGCAGGCATGGCTTGGCGACGCGGAGGGCGCAATCGCAAAGGAGCGCGAGGCGCCATACATGGCCGGTCAGCGCAAGGGGATGGTGAAGGTCAAGCGTGTGCGCACGATCGACGCCGTGCTGGTCGGCTGGCGCCCCGGCAAGGAGCCCGGCACCGTGGGTGCTCTGATCCTTGGCCTCTATGACGACGGACAGCTGCGCACGGTGGGCCACTGCTCTGGGCTCAGCGCCACCGAGAAGCGTGAGCTAGTGGATCGGCTCGCCCCGTATGAGACCGGTGAGCGCGGGTCCGCCGAGCCCAGCCGCTGGACCGCGGGCCGAGATCTGCAGTGGGTGGAGCTCCGCCCAGAGCTGGTCTTGGAGGTGAGCTTCGACCACGTCTCCACTGGTCGCATCCGCCACGGCGCACGCCTGCTGCGCTGGCGTCAGGACAAGGACCCGCAGACCTGCGGGATCGAGCAGCTCGCAAGCTGACGCGCTGCTACAGAAGACGCCCCCCGCAGACAACTGTGCGCCGTCGCGCAGGCAAGGGAGCTGTCGGACTCCTGCCGTGACTCAAGTACCGGCTAGCCTCGGCCGAGATGATTGAGGTGCGCCCGCAGCGCTCAACAGCAATGCGCAATCGAATCGCCTCCGTACTCGGTCTGGCCGCCGCTCTGCTCTGCACGACGCTCCTGCTGGGCGGATGCGGCTCGTCCTCGCCCTCGGTGGCCAGCGACGCGGTGGCCCGCGCCGCCTACGTCAGCAGCCAAGAAGTGGGTATGAGGTTCACCCTCGACCTACGGCTGTCCTACGCGAGCCTCTCGCAAAACTTCACGATCACCGGCAGCGGCTACGCCGGGCAGGGCGGACACAGCTCCAAGCTGGCGATGAACTTCTCGGGCATACCCGGCGTGACCGGAATGCCGACCGGCGGACGCGGCGTGGAAGCCGTGTTCCTCTACCCGACGGTCTACATGCGTGTTCCGTTTCTCAGCGACAAGCTGCCTGAAGGCAAGTCCTGGCTGAAGATCGACATGGCCAAGGTGGCGCAGGCCACCCACGGAACGGCGGTGCCCCAAGCGCTCGACATTGGCCAGGTCGACCCCAGCCAGCTACTGCAATACCTCAAGGCGAGCGCAGGACACATCCAGAAGCTCGGCACTGAGCAGCTCTACGGCGTCTCCACCACCCACTACCAGGCGACGCTTCAGCTGGCCGCCGTTCTGAAGCAGCTCCCCGCGCAGCAACGCATCGCCGCCCGACCCCTGTTGCAGCACATCGGCAACGCAGGCGCGATCCCGATCGACGTCTGGGTGGACGGCAAGGGCAGGGTGCGCAGACTGCAGATGTCACTCAATGTCGCGGGACCGACCGCCAGCGGATCGGCGACCGTCACTGTCGGGTTCACCGAATACGGACCTGTCCCGGCCGTGACGCCACCGCCCGAAGGAGAAGTGGTCAATCTCACCAGCCTGCTCACCAACGGACTGGCGGGCGCGTTTTCTGGGTGACGGCGAGGTCCGTGGGGGCACGGGCCGAGATAGCGCCCGGGCGTGACGGTTGGGCGGCACGGGTTCAAATCCCGTCCCCCCGATACGACAGCTGTCTGCGCGCCGCAGCGGCGGCCCCCGGTGCGTGCGACCCGTACCTGGAGCGAAAGACCGCGAGCAGGTTTGCATGCGAGGCTGCCGTGGCGAATCGCGCTGGCCATGGACGAGCGCCTGCACCGCGCTATGTGCCGCCTGCCCCCCGGGGCTGCGGAAACCAGTACGCCGCCTTCGCGCTATGCAACCAGCCGATCCCGGAGGTGTCATCGCGGGTGGTTCCCTGAGTGAAAAACAGAGTGCCTGGTGCGCGCCACGTCGCTGCTCGCGCGTCCGACGGCAGAGTGCAGTCCGCGAGCGGGCCCTCCAAAGTCCACGCAGCGAGGCGCAAGGGGCCTAGAAATCGGGAACGCGACCTGCCATGCGGCGGTCGCGACGTCGCGCTCGACCGCACCGACGGCGTTCGCCTCGGAGGACCTGGAATCGAGGGTCCTAGGCTATCCCATCAGTGGGAATCATCTGATACTCTCGCCAAGTACGCCAATCCGATCACCGGAATCAACCGGAGAAAGGGTATCTCATGAAGAAGCTCTGTCTCATGGCGGGTGTGCTTACGACGTTCGTCTTCGGGGTCACAGCGACGGTCGCGTCGGCCTACACGAACGAACAGGCCACGAAAGCTGCCGACAACTATGCGAAGGCACACTACTTCCAGGCCGAAAACGGCTACTGCGAAGCATCGGGCAAAAACAAAGAAGGCGAAGCGCAGTACTACTGCAAAGGTCCGATCGACGCATACTTCGGCGGCGAATGGAAAGTCAACGTAGGACCGTACGGAGAAATCACATACGCGAGCGGATAGTCCGAGGCAGGTCCCTTCAGGGCGTCGTCAGCCGGTGTTGAGGAGGCCGCAAGGCACGCCTCCTCGGCGCTGGCTGCCGTCGATGTTCGAGCCGAAGATCTGCTCCACCAAGGTTCCGTCCAGAGTTCAAACCGAGTGGAACGCCGCGCCTCTGAACCCGCAGGCCCGTTCGACCGCCTGCTTGGGCGATAGATGGCCATGCGGCTCGGAGGCCGGCGCAACGGCGCCGGGGCTACAACACCTCGTGCAATCGCTCTATCGTCGCCGCCGCGTCGGGGTTCAAATACCGTCCGGTTAGGGCGATTTAGACAGTTGTCGGCAGATGCTGGCGGAAGTTGCGAGGGTGGGCGAATGCATCCAAAGGCGTGGGTCGGCTTCGGAGCAGCCTTTCGCAGGCAGATGGTCTGTAGTACGGAGGGATCGCCGGCCAGGGCGATCTGGCCTGCCTCCACGAAAGCGGTTTGCCGGATGAATCTTGAAGATATGCGCCGACTTGGCCGACGATCTGGGTATTGTGCGCAGCATGGATGAGGGGCTACCGGTCGCGTACGAGGTGCTGGAGAAGGGTGTGCCGGTGCTGGGGTCTGATGGCCAACAGGTGGGGACGGTGCACCATGTGGTGGCAGCCCCGGAGAAGGACATCTTTCATGGTCTCGTGATCGCCCTCGCGGGAAGTGGGCGGAGGTTTGTGGAAGCGACGGACGTGGCGTCGCTGCACGAACATGGGGTGGATCTGAGGATCGATTCGCAAGCCGTGCACGCGCTACCGGAGCCCGGCGGCGGCGCACCGATGTTCGTCGAGCATCCGGGGGAGATGAAGGGCTGGCACCATTGGGTGCACAAGGCGATGCTGCGGGGAGACTGGAAGCGGGAGTAGCCGGGCCTCGGCGCGCGCGACGCGCCCGAGGACTAGCTGTTGCGCAGTAGATACCACGTCGAGGCAGGCGCCTCAAAGAGGGGCGCGCGCATCGCGCTGACGCTGCGCTCCACGTTAGAGCCCAGCATGCAATCGCTCGATCGCCTCGGGGTTCAAATACCGTCCGGTTAGGGCGATTAGACCCTTGTCTGCGACTTGCAGTAGCTGCTCGTCTGGAACGCAGGCTGCGCGAAGCACGGCAGGCGTGATCGGATCCCCGTCAGGTGACACGGCGGCGATCATCGCAGAGCAGCCACACCATCCACCGCCGCAGGGCGGACGTGCTTAGGGTCAGAGTTCTGGCTGGTCGTTGCGGTCTGCCGTGTCTTGGCCCTGCGCAAAGATCACTTGTGCTCTGCTGGTCGCCTCAAGAATGAGGTGCGCGTCGATCTCGTGGCGCGTAAGGGGGACATGAGCGGCTGGCCATTCGCAGGCGAATGTAAGAGGGCCGGGCGGCGGGAGCGGCCAGACCCAGAAGCTCTGGCGCCACTGGCCAGACCCGCCGCTGCCACCGTTGGCGTTGAGTACAGGCCCGGCTGGCTGGTCGGGCGCCTTCTCAGCGATGGCGTGCATCGTCGTCCTCGCTTCGCTGCCTCGGTGCAGGAGAGGCGACTCGGCGATGTTCGTGGCCTTTCGGCCATCGGCAAATTCGAGGCCAAACCTCAGCATCTCGTCGGGGATCTCCCCGGTTGCCGCGTCTCCTCGCCTGTGCAGCAGTCTGCGGCCCTCGAACAGCGCTGGGTCCAGCTCGTCGTCGTTCTGGTCGGCCATCGTGACGAGATCGAGCGCGAAGCCTGAAGGGTAGGCGTCCAGCCGGGTGATGGCGACCACGATGCTCGAGGTGCGCGCGATCACCAGCTCGAGCGCGACCACACCTGGCAGCACGCCGCGCGGCGCGCCAACCCAAGGCGGCACTTCACGGCGTTCGGGACGCGGCGGCGCAGGCCGTGGTGCAGGAGGCTCGAAGAACTCGGGCAAGTCAGAAGAGCGTAACGCGAGGCGACTGGGTGCGCTAGCGACGCTCTCTCAAACGCTCCGCTTCGCCCAGCCGCCGCCTCACACGACGCGGAAGCGGTCGCGCATGGTCGCCACGTGGGATCTGCACCGTCGCCTTGCCAAGCGCTGTAACCGCGACGTTGTCTTCGATCCCGCGCGTGTAGGCAACCGAGATCTTCACGGAATGTGAGCAGGCGTAGGAGAGATCCGAGGCGATGCTGATATGCAGGATTGCCCCCTTCGCGACGTCGTGGTGGACGCCTTCTCCGGTGAGGACCCCGCTGCATCCGTAAGAATCGACGGAGTAGTCCTCAGCTGCGCTGCTCACGGGGTATGGAGCGCGGAAGACGAGATAGGCGGAGGTGACCGTGTGATCGTGAACCTCGAGCTGGACGTGCAGCGGAACGTGGCGCACCGGGAGCGGCTTCGCTTTCAGCGGCCCTTCGGAGAAGCCGCAGGCGCCGAGGGCGTCGCCGTGGCCGACGACCTTGCACGTGCGCTTGCCGTAGCTGTAGGTGATTGCCGTCAACGTCCCGTCCGGGTCGACGGGCTCGCCTCCGGACTCAGGCGAGTCGCTCATCTCGCCAAGCTGACCGCCGTGCGTCGCACGCTGCACGACTAGGTATGCGCCAAGTCCGCGGAGCACTTCTGTGGTCTTCACGCCGTCTTGCGAGCGGTAGGAGATCTTGCGCGCATGCGCGCCGAGCAGGCCATAGGAGATCTCTCTCAGGCTCCCCCGCGAGATGTTCGCGCTCCGATCGCTCGCAGCGCTCGGCTGCAGGCTGACGGCGCTCGGCTGCAGGCCGATAATCGCGCCCGAGAACCCAGACTGGCTGGGCGGCTCGCAGTCGATGCCGAGCAGCGCGTCGACCGGCAGCGGATGGAAGCGACCGTCGTTATGGAAGGCGCCGTCGACGCCGAGCTCGCCGAGCATGCCGTCCTTCACACGCCCGAGCTGCACGCAGAGCTCGCCGCGGGTGGTGCGAACGATTCGCATGCCCCAAGGCAGCCCGCCCGCCGGGTCGCTTGCCCGCAGCGGCAGCAGCTCGCTGCCGCCGGGCACCGGTGCACCGAACCCGTAGCCGGGACGCAGGCGCCCGTGGGTCGGCACGTTGGAGCCGGTAAGGATCACCCCGCTGGCGGCAAGCGCGATCGTCGTTGTGCCCAGCAGCGCAAGCAGCGCCAATGCCGGTAGCCGCAGCGACCGCGCGCGGATGCGCGCTAGAGGCGTCCGGCGTCGGGCGGCTTGGTCGCGGGCAATGGCGTCGAGCAGCGCGTGCTCGACCTCGGGCAGCAGCGTCATCGGTCTACTCCTTCGTGTTGGATGCGCCTTCGCAGGGTGCGCAAGCCACGACTGACCCGCTTGCGCGCGACCGCCGGGCTCACCTGCAGGCGAGCGGCAAGCTCGCGATAGTCGAGGTCTTCGAGCACGCGTGCCCGCACCGCCTCGCGCTGATCTGGTGGCAGCCCGGCGAGCAGCCGCATCGGGTCCTCGGCCTCGAGCTCCTCGAGCGCAGCGACGCTCGCCGCGCAGAGCTCGATTGCATCGATCTCGAGCCTCCTGCGCGCCGACGCCTCGACGCGTGCGCGGCGGACGCTATGCAGGAGCTTGTGGCGTGCGATCCCAAGCAGCCAGGCCGCTGCCGGCTGTGGCCCGGGACGGAAGCGCGGCGCGGCGAGATAGGCGGCGGCAAAGACCTCCGCGAGCAAGTCGGCGGCGAGCTCCGGGGCAGAGCAGCGGCGCATCAGCCAGCTCGCGACGAGACGCTCGTGTCGACGGTAGAAGACGGCGAACGGCTCCCCCTGCGCATGGCAGGCGGCGAGCAGCTCCGCGTCTGTGGCGTCCTCCCAGGCTCTCGGCATCACAAGCTATCTTCCGCTGGCCCTGTGGTTTGTGACCGCGAGTGGACCCGCGGGCTTTCTCGCCACCGCGATCCACGATCTCACGATTGGCTGCTTGCTAAGGTCGCCCTCGTCCAATCAAGAGAGGCGTCCGCTACGTGGGACCTGTTCGCGATCATCAACGGTCTTCGCAGAGGCCCGACGGGCATGACGGGTCGCGGAGCGCTGAGCTTCCGCTGATCGGTCGCTTCCTTCCCGCCCCGGTCGCGGCGAAGGTCCCGGAGGTCATCCTCCTCTTCTGGGTGGTCAAGATCCTGACGACCGCCGGCGGAGAGGCCACCTCGGACTACCTGAAGACGTATGGCAACTTCGGGGGCGGCGGCATTGAGGTGCTCGTGATCGTCGTGGGGCTTCTGCTGCAGTTCGGCACCCGTCGCTACCGAGCGTTTGCTTACTGGTCCCTGGCCTTTGCGATCGCGATCACGGGGACCGGCGTCTCAGATTTCCTGCATCTCGATGCCCATATCCCCTATGCGGGGACGACTCTGCTGTGGGCGGTCGTTCTGGCCGCGATCTTCTGGCTTTGGCAGCGCAAAGAGGGCACGCTGTCGATCCACAGCATCACGACCCAGCGACGTGAGGCCTACTACTGGGCAACGGTATTCGCGACCTTCGCCCTCGGGACCGCGCTCGGAGATTTCACCGCGACCTCACTGAACCTCGGCTACCTGGACTCGGGCATCCTCTTTGCGATCGTCATCATGATCCCCGCGCTTGCACGCTGGCAGATGGGCCTGAACGGCATCGCCGCGTTCTGGATGTCCTACGTCATCACGCGGCCGCTGGGTGCCTCCTTCGCCGACTACATCAGCAAGCCCAAGAGCCTCAGCGGGATCAACTTCGGCGACGGCCCCACGGCGATCGTGTTCGCCGTCGCGGTCTTCGTCCTGGTCTCCTACCTGGCGTTCGCCCGACCGGACATCCAAGCCTCCGCGCCACAGACACGATCTACGCCTCCGATGCCCGCGCTCCCCCACACCGGCAAGGCCGAGCTCGAGTTGGACTAGCTAGCCACTCTGCTCGACGACCCGGCTTGCTGCTATCATTTTGCAAGCAATGACTAATCTGCTTGTCCGCGATCTGCCTGATGATGTCCATACCGCCCTGCAACAGCGGGCAAAGCTGCAAGGCCAGTCGCTGCAGCAATACCTCATGCATGAGCTGACGAGGCTTGCCCGGCGGCCAAGTCTCAGGGAAGTATTGGATCGGATCGAACTGCGCACGGGTGGCGAAGTCGGGCTCGAGCGCGCCGCCAAAGATCTTGTCGAGGAGCGCTCCCACCGTTGATCGTGGTCGATGCGAGCGTGCTTGCCAACGCGATCGCCGACGACGGCGCCGACGGGCAGATCGGGCGTGAGGCGCTACGTGCAGCCGAAGGTCTGGCCGCGCCCGATCTCGTTGACGTCGAGACGGTGTCGGTGCTCCGCAAACGCTGGCTCGCGGGCACCCTCTCGGACCAGCGGTTCGCCGTAGCGGTCGAGGATCTCGAAGATCTCGAGCTCGACCGCTACCCGGCTTTGCCGCTGATGCGGCGCGCCTATGAGATGAGAGCCAATGTCACCGCCTATGACGCCACCTACATCGCGCTGGCCGAGCTGCTCGGATGTGAGCTGCTCACCGGCGATCGCCGCCTCGCCACCGCCCCTGGGGCAGGTTGTGCAATCCGAGTTCTCACCTAGGTCCCCCCACCACAGAATCGGCCGCCCCAGCTTCGGCCGAACCGGCCACCAAGTTCAGGCACACTGTCCGCCATGGACTCGCTGTTCGACCCCACACCCGCCGAAGGCCGCAGCGCAGCCACCGAGGTCTCCGACGACGCCCCGCTCGCTGCAAGGCTTCGGCCGCACACGCTGCAAGACTTCGTAGGCCAAGAGCATCTGCTCGCAACGGGGTCCGCGCTTAGAACCGCAATCGAGCAGGGCCACCCCCACTCGATGATCCTGCACGGACCGCCGGGCAGCGGCAAGACGACCCTGGCTCGGATCGTGGCCGCCGGCGCAGGCGCCGCCTTCGAGGAACTCAGCGCCGTTGAAGCCGGCCGCCCCGAGGTGCGAGCGGTGATCGAGCGCGCCCGCGAGCGGCGGCGCGCCGGCCGCGGCACGATCCTCTTCCTCGACGAGATCCACCGCTTCAACAAGGCCCAGCAGGACGCACTGCTGCCGGCGGTGGAGGAAGGCCTGCTCACGCTGATCGGCGCCACGACCGAGAACCCCTCCTTCGAGGTCAACGGCGCGCTGCTCTCCAGAGTGCGCCTCTACGAGCTCTCACAGCTGACCGAGGAGGATGTGCGCACGCTGCTCATGCGAGCGTTGCAGCGCGGCGAGTGCGGAACCGCGGAGGTGCAGCCCGAGGCGATCGAGCTGCTTGCCGCGCGATCGGCCGGCGATGCGAGGACCGCGCTGGGCGCGCTGGAGCTCGCGTGCCGCACGGCGCAAGGCAGCGTCAGCCTGCAGCACGCAGAGGATGCGCTGCAGCGACGGATCCTGCACTACGACAAGGCCGCCGATCACCACTACGACACGATCTCCGCCTGGATCAAGGCCACCCGCGGATCGGACCCCGACGCCTCCCTCTACTACCTCGCAGTGATGCTCGAGGGCGGAGAGGACCCACGCTTCATTGCGCGCAGAATGGTGATCCTCGCAAGCGAGGACATCGGCAACGCCGACCCCCGGGCGCTCAGCCTCGCCACCGCCGCAGCCGCCGCAGTGGAGCACGCCGGTCTCCCCGAGTGCCAGTTTGCGCTCGCGCAGGCCGCGGTCTATCTCTCGCTGGCACCCAAGTCGGACGCCGCCAAGCGCGCGATAGGCGCCGCGAGGCAGTTCGTCCGCGAGCGCGGGGCGGCGCCCCCGCCTGTGCAGCTTCGCTCAGGCGGCCGAGGGCAGGGCTATGACAATCCGCACGGCCATCCTGGCCATGTCTCACCACAGGAGCTTGCGCCCGACGAGGCGATCGACGAGCGCTTCTACTTGCCTGACGAGGCCGAGGCACAGCTGAGAGAGCGTCTGTCAGAGATCCGCAGGGCGCGCGGGCGAAACAGCCAGTAAGCGCCCTCCCTGTCGCGCCAGCACCGGCGTCACCTGGACGCTTGTTCGATCTTTCGTCTGGATTCACACCTGGCGGTCAAATGCGCTGGTAATGTGCGGTAAGAATTGTGACCCGGCGGCTCAGGAGGCGCCGGGCAAGCTCAAAGAACGCGGGGGGAACGCGAATGCCTAGCCATAGGACCACGGGTGCTCTCAGGGGCCGTCAGCTCGTCGCGATGTTTGCCGTGACAGCGATCCTCATGGCTCTGTTCGCCGCGACGGCGCAGGCGGGAACGATCACTGTCACCAACACTGGCGACGGGCCTGGCGTCTGCCCGAGTGCAAGCGAATGCACATTGCGCAAGGCAGTCGAAACAGCCACGGCAGGTGAAACCATCGCGCTGCCCGCCGGCACCTACACGCTCACAAGCGAGGTGACCATCGAAAAGGACCTCACGATCGCGGGCGCCGGGCAGAGCGCGACGACGCTCACGACCAGCGCGCCAAGCCGACTGCTCTACGTCGATGACTCCGAACTGACGCTCAGCGGCATCACATTGAAGAAAGGGGTCGCGCCTGAAAGCGAAGGGGAGGGAGGCGCGGTCTACGTCGAGTTTGGCGCTCTCAGAGTAAACGACTGCACCTTCACCGAAGACACCGCGTCGCACAGCAAAATCGTCGTAGTCGTATCCCCAAAAGAGGAATATGAGGATGGAGGCGAGGGCGGCGCGATCTACAGCGACGAGGGCAAGCTGAGCATTTCTGCCACCACATTCACGAACGACACCGCCGAAGGTGGCGATGCCGCCGTCGAATACGACGACGGCGGCGATGGCGGCGCGATCTACAGCTACGGCAATCTCAAGATCGCCTCGAGCACGTTCAGTGACAACAAGGCCACCGGAGGCTCCAGCGCCAGCGCCACCAAGCAAAACGACGGCGGCGAGGGCGGCGCCGTCTATGCCGATGAGGGTCTGCTATCGATCGCCGGCAGCGCCTACAGCGGCAACGTCGCCGGCGGCGGCGCCACCGCCGAAGGCGGCAAAAAAGGCGGGGACAGCGGCTATGGCGGAGCCCTCTACAGCGACGCCGAGGCGACCATCGCGACGAGCACATTCGACGGGGCAAACACCGCGGCAGCAGGCGCCGGCGGTTCGGGCGCCGGCGAGGGCGGTGAGGGTGGCGCGATCTACAACGACGAGTCGCTCACCCTGAACCAGAGCGTCGTCAGCGGCAACGTCGCCGGCTCTACGCCCGGCGGCAACCCCTATGGCGGCGGCATCGATAACGATGGAAGCGCCTCGATCGTTCAGAGCACGGTCGCAGACAATCAGGCGAGCGGAGGCTATGGCGGGGGCGTATACGACGGGTACCTCGAACTCGAACTGGTGCAGAGCACGGTCGGACCGGGCAACAAGGCCGAGTATGGCGGCGGCATATACAACGAGGATCCACTCTCGGCAACCAACTCGACGATCGCCGAAAACATCGCAAGCAGCGAGGGCGGCGGCATATACAACGAGAATGTCGGCACGCTTGCGAACGTCACCCTGTATGGCAACACGGCAGAAGAAGCAGGCGGCGGCGGCAACCTTTACCTCGACGAGTACGAGCTCAGGCTGCACGACACGCTGATCGCCGCAGGCAAATCGCCGACCTCCGGCGGCAACTGCGCCTTCAACGGAACCGACGGAAGCATCGTCTCCGAGGGCTACAACGCCGAAGACTCCAACCAGTGCCAGCTCGACGGTCCCGGCGATCAGGTCAATGTGGCCCTCGATCTCGGCACGTTGGCCGGCAACGGCGGCCCCACCCAGACAGTCGCGCTCATGGCCGGCAGCGCGGCGATCGACAAAGGCGATCCGGCTGGCTGCACCAGCGCAGAAGGCGAACTGCTGACCGTCGACCAGCGCGGCGTGACGCGGCCCCAGAACGGACGCTGCGACGTCGGCGCGTATGAGTACGTGCCGCCGGTGTCGCCACCGCCTCCGCCCCCAGCGCCCAAAGCGACGGCGCCGAAGCTCAGCGGCCTGACGGTGAGCCCGAGCTCGTTCAAGCCCAACTCCGGCAGCGCCTCGATCGCCCGTCATCACAAAGGTAAAAAGTCGAAGGGCACGACGGTCAGCTACAGCGACACCGAGGCAGCGAGCACCACCTTCACGGTCGTGGAGCTCGAGCACGGCTACCGCGTCGGTAAAGGCCTCTGCAAGGTGGCCTCTGGGCACGGCAAGAAGCCCAAGCACGGCAAGCCATGCATCCATGAAGTGACGCTCAAAGGCAGCTTCGTGCACGCGGACCTGGCCGGTCACAATCAGTTCGAGTTCACCGGGCACGTGGATGGGCAGAAGCTGGCCAAGGGCAGCTACGTGCTGATCGCCTCGCCAAGGCTCAGCGGGCTCACAGGGTCCCGCGTCTCGGCGGCGTTCAAGATCAGCTAGGGACAGACGAGGCTCAGGCGGCGGTCGGCGCAGGCAACCTGCGCTCGATCGCCGCCCGCGCACGCGCGAACGTCTCGCGATCGGCCAGCAGCTGGTGGCTGGCGTTTGCGCCCAGCCCGAGCGCATAGATCTCGAAAGCGAGGCCGTCAGGATCCTCGACGCCCGCAGCCTGTGCCTGGCGTCTGAGCTCTGCAAGCCAGGCGCCCACGGCCAACTGCACCGCGTCGCGCACCGGACCCGGTCGGTCGTCGAGCTCGGCACCCGCCGCCGCCCAGAAGCAGCCGCCAGGAAAGAGTGCGCCTTCCAGCTGGCCCATGTAGAGCTCGCAGTAGGCGCGCAGGCGCTCCACCCCTTCCGGCGTGCCCTGCGCGGGCTCGATCACCGCTTCGTAGAAACGCTGCGAGGCCGCCTGCACCGTGGCCAGCTGGAGCTCCTGCTTGGAACCGAAGTGCGCGAACAAGCCGCTCTTGCTCATGCGCAGATCGCCTGCGAGACGCCCGATGGTGAGCCCCTCCAGGCCCTCTGAGGAGGCGAGGTCCACCGCACGCTCCAGGATCGCCTGTCGTCTCTGCGCCGCCTTGCCCACATTGTCAGTTTATCGGCGCCCGGCATAAACGCACGATCGTTCGTGCTATTAATCCCGCGCGGTCGCGGCTGCGACCGCACACCCACCGCCCCAAGGAGGCAGCTATGCCGGACTTCACGATCAGCAGGATCGACGACATGGAGGCAGTCGTCTTCGGCTCCTTCAAGCGCGCCAGGGCGCAGCTCGGCGTCAGCTCATTCGGCATGCAGGTGATCGACATGCCGCCGAACGCCACCCAGTACCCCGAACACGACCACAACCACGACAGCCAGGAGGAGGTGTTCGCCGTGCTGCGCGGCTCCGGCGAGATCGAGATCGACGGGCAGCGCCACGCGATCGACTCCGAGACGATGGTCAGGGTCGGACCCGACTCCCGCCGCAAGGTATGGCCCGGCGATCAGGGCATGCGCCTGCTCATAGTCGGCGGCTGCCCCGGCAAGTCCTACGAGGCACCGGAGATCTCAAAGCTCGGCGCCCCGGACCCGGGCCTCCCGGAAGACATCTCCCATCAGATGACCGGCAACGCCTGATAGGCCTCTGCGCGGGCGCCTGCCTGGCGCCCGCGCCCCTTCAGCGCACCACGCAGCCCGATTCCTCCGGCTGCGCCGGAAAGGAGTAGGCAAGCGCCTGTGCGATCAGGCGCGCACGCGCGGCGTAGCCGGGCGTGTTGAAGTGGATCCCGTCGCTGATGAACCAGCTGTTGCGGACAAGGCTGGCCCAATCGAAGACGTGCATGTTCGGGTACTTCCCGCACGCCTGCACGAGCGCCTCATTCCAGCTTCGCATGTACTGCTCGGCGTAGGGGCCGCTGGAAAGCAGCGACTTCACGTTGACCCACATCACCGGTTCCTTGCCGATCAGCTTCATCATCTCGGCGACGCGTTCCGCCATCCCCACGCTCGAGCCGACGGCGACGTCTGCGGCGTCGTTGGTGCCAAGCGCCAGCACCCAGCAACCGTGGTATCCACGCCGCTTCCATCTCTGCGCGATTTCGTAGGCGTTGGGCTGCCCCTTGTAGCGTTCGACGATCGAGCGTGCCCCAGAGATCTCGTAGTGCTGGACGGTCGCGCCGACCCGCGCATACTGGGCTTCGATTCGCTGCTTGGGGTCGGGCAGGTAGTCATGAGAGATCAGGCCCTCGGAAGTCGAGTCGCCGATGTGGATCACCGCGTGACATGAGCTGCGCTGCGGCGCCACCGGGTCGGCGGGAACCTGCGGTTCGGAGAGCCCGGCGTCCTTGCCCTGGCCGGCAGCTCCCACGTGCGAGGCGACCCTTTGGCCCGCCGGCAGATCACCTGCCGTGCCTGCCCGCGACCCCACGCCTGCCATCCCGACCACAACCAGCACGAGCAGTGCGAGCACGCCAGCAACCGCAGCCCAGGAGCGCCTGGGCAGCGCACGCGGACGCCAGCCCGCATCGGCCATGCGCCGCCAGAGCCGCCCCAGCGCGCCGTGGCGGACCGGCTGCTCGACGAAGCGCCAGGACAGCGCCGCCACGCAGAACGTCGACGCCACTTGCAGCGTCGCGCGCGGAAGGCTCGCGCCGTGGGCGTCGGCGGGCGTGGTCAGCGCGATGATCGGCATGTGCCAGAGGTAGATGCCGTATGAGCGCTCGCCGATCCAGCGCAGCGGGCGAACACCCATCGCCACGCCGATCCTGGAGGCCGGGTGAGCCAGCGCCGCCAGCAGCAGCACGCAGGCCGCAGAGAGCAGCACGAAGCCGCCTTCGTAGAGGAAGGACGAGTACTCGCCGGTGCGCCAGAACATCGTCAGGATCACAAGCAGGCCGAGCAGGCCGACGCCATCGAGCACCCGGCGCGCGCCGGGCGTGATCTCTGCCCGCAGCGTCGCGCTTGGCCAGACCATCGCAAGCGCCGCCCCAGCCAGCAGCTCGAACGCGCGGGTGTCGGTGCCGTAGTACACGCGAGATGGATCGAGGCTCGGGTGGTAGAGCAGCGCCATCTCCAGCGCCGAGGCGCCAGCCAGCAGCAGCGTCAACGCCGCCAGACGGGGCCGCACGGGCGGGCGGGCACCCGTGGGCGGGCGGGCATCCGACACAGAGCTGTGCTCGCGCACCAGCCGCATGCCGGCAATCAGCAGCAGAGGCCAGAGGATGTAGAACTGCTCCTCAACGCCCAGCGACCAGAGGTGGCCAAGGGGAGAAGGCGGCCCGAAGCGCGCGAAGTATGAGACGTGCTGGAAGACCAGCTGCCAGTTGGCCACATACAGCGCGGCCGCGCCGACGGCCTCGCGGAACTGCGCGGGCTGCGCGGGGCCGAACAGCACCACCCAGCCGACGACGACAGCCAGCATCAAGAACAGCGCGGGCAGCAGCCGCCGCGCGCGCCCCAGCCAGAACTGGCCCAGCCGGATACCGCCATGCTGCTGCGCGGCGAGCAGCAGGTCGGTGATCAGGTAGCCGCTGAGCGTGAAGAACACTCCCACGCCGAGCAGGCCGCCGCCGGCCCATGAGAATTCCAGGTGGTAGGCGAGCACGGCCAGCACGGCGATCGCGCGTAGGCCGTCCAGTCCCGGCATGTAGCGCTGGCCTCGCCTGATCGGTTCAGGCATCGCGAAGATGCTAACAACCGCCGCGGAAGCTCCGTGAGCCGCAATTGTTCGCGTAATTGGTACGCGTGCGCCGCCTCCGTGCGGATGACGCCGGGAGCACGCCAGCCAACCCGCGCCGCAGCCGGTCACACGACCGTCACATCCATCTCTCCCGATCGTCACAAACGGCGCGGTCAGCCGCCATAGGTTGCGCCCGTTGCAAGCAGGGACGCAAAGCGCCTCCAGCAGGCGCAAAAATCGACGAAACGGAGACTCGATGGCAACCATCAGTCATGCCAGGGGCAAGCGCGCCCGCAGGCTGGCCTTGACGACCGTCGCCGCGGCCGCCCTGACGGCCCTCTCGGTCGCACCGGCGTACGCCGACCACGGCAACTGGCATCACTTCCATGCCGACGCAGACCATGGCGTCTTGCAGCCGGGGAACCTGCTGCTCAGCCGCAGCGTCTACAGGCCCGACAACAGCCTGGTCGCCGGCGTCACCCAGCTGGCCCCCGGCTGCACCTTCGAATGCTTCACCGCGAACGCCTCGGGCAACTACCCCGAAGTCTTCGACAACGACGCGGTGGACCCGGACTTCGGCGTGACCTCGCCGATCTTCCTCGACCAGCTCACGCCCTGGGGACACACGATCGACTCGATCGAGGTTCCCAACAGCTCGCAGCACGGGGTCTCTTCGAAGGACGACCAGATGGTGACGAGCTTCTCCTCGAAGTCCGAACTGGCGCTGAACCTCTCCACGGGCGGCAAGTACGTCACGTTCATGGGCTACCTCTCTCCCGTCGACGCGCTCGACGCCTCCAACGGCAACACGCCGGGCGTCATCGACCCGACCAACCCAGACCCGGTCGTTGCTCCCCGTGTGGTGGCGCAGGTCGACAGCCAGGGTCACTTCCGCTTCACCGAGACCAATGCCTACAGCGGCAACAACGGACGCGCCGCGATCCTCAACGAAGAGGAAGGCAACGACCTCTTCTACACCGCGGGCAACGCCGGCAACGGCTCAAAGCCGATCGACGAAGGCGTGATCACCGGCGGCGGGGCTCAGTTGGTCACTCCCTCGCTGCTGCCCCTGTCCAAGCAGACCCCGGGCGCGCCCGATCCGCTTGGCAGCTTCAACATCACCCAGCTGGGCGACAAGGCGGACAAGCCGAGCAAGGACAACAACTACCGCGGCCTGACGATCTCGAACAACGTCGTCTACTTCACCAAGGGCAGCGGCAGCAACGGCGTGGACACCGTCTACTTCGTGGACACGACGGGCAAGGCGTGCCCGACGGGCGGCGTCGGCCTGCCGCAGCCGGGAGCGAAGCTGCCGACCAGCGGCATCACCCCGATCACCGAAGACCTGAAGGCCAAGAAGGAAGAACTGAAGCCCAACAACATGTGCATCCTGAAGGGCTTCCCCGATGAACCGAAGTCGGAAGCGTGGCATCCCTTCGGGATCTGGTTCGCAAACGCGGACACCGCCTATGTCGCCGACGAGGGCAATGGCGAAAACGAATACTCCAGCAGCACCGGCGAATACACCAAGGCCGCGGAGCAGCCGACCGCCGGACTGCAGAAGTGGGTCTTCAACTCGACCGCGGGCGAATGGAAACTCGCGTACACGCTGCAGACCGGGCTCAACCTGGGCAAGCCCTATACCGTCGCCGGCTACCCGACCGGCGAAAACCCGCTGACCAAACTGCCGTGGTCCCCGGCCACCGACGGCTTGCGCAACATCGTGGGGCGCGTGAACCGGGACGGCACCGTCACGATCTACGCGGTCACCTCAACCGTCAGCGGCGACGGCGACGAAGGCGCAGATCCCGACAAGCTCGTGGCGATCACAGATCCGCTGAGCGCGAGCACGCCGGTCCCGTGGGAGCATTTCGACACGCTCCGCAGCGCCGGCGCCGGCGAAGTCCTGCGCGGCGTGTCCTTCACGCCCGGCACGGACCTCGATGGCGGCTTTGGCGGCCACTGGGGCCACTGATCAGCAGGTAGTTCGCTCACCTACCGGCCGGCGCATGCGCCGGCCGGTAGGATCGGCCCGGCTGATGTCGGGGACGCACACGTGAGACTCGAGGGGACGGCTCGCAAGCGCCTTGCGCTGGCGCTCGGCCTGGCATGCATGACGATGCCGCTGCTGAGCAGCGCCCCGGCACACGCCGCCACCAAGAAACCGGGGACGCCACCGGAACCTTGCTTTCCGCTTGGCAGCAGCGAAAGCAAGTGCGGCTTCACCAACCCGGACCCGCCGAAGTACATGGCGGCCACTTACTACGGGCAGATCCACATCTCGCCGCACCTGGTCCACGTCGGCCAGGACATCACCGTCACCGCGGCCACGGCGCTGGGAGGCAAAGTCGGCTGGAGCACCACGCCGGGGCCGATCGTCTCCGGCTGCAAAGGCGAAGAACCGACCTGCACCTGGAAGGCCACCGCGCCGAGCGACTACCCGCCGGCCGAAGGCAGATCGGGCTGGTCGGGCGGCTGGGAAGTCTATGAAGCCGGCTTCTGCGGCTTCTTCGGCTGCGCGCCCAGCGGCGACTACTACTACGTCGAAGGCCCGCACGGATGTGCGCTGAAGAGCTCTCTCGCCAGCGCGGCAGACGCCTCTGACTGTCCCCCGTCGGTCTCCCTGAACGGCTCCCCGGTGACCGTCAAACCGGACAGCGGCGGCAAGCTCGACCTCTCCGCGACCGTCTCCACCGGCACTGCGGGCGTAAAAGGCGGGAGCCTTGCGGTCACGCTTTCGCCCTCGATCGTGCTCGCCGGCAAAACGACGCTGAAAGAAGACGTCGGCGACCTGCCCAAGCGCTCTTCGAAGACATTCCCCATGCCCGCCGACATTGCGCCCACCGTGGTCGCCGACAGCCACACGCTGGGCACGATGGAAAAGTGGTCAAAAGGAGGCTGGAAGCACGAACCTGTGCCCAAAGCCACGCGCGAAGGCGGCTACCTCGTCTTCAGCGACTCGCCGGAGTACATCGCCCCCACCACCGAGATCCTCCCCAGCGGGCAGGAAGGCGGCAATGAAATCGAGGGGGTTCTCTACCAGGAGACCGGCGCGACCTACGCCGCGACCGCGGGGCGGCCGGCGTTTCGCCTCTACGTAAACCACGAGAACAGGACCAGCGTCGCCAAGAGCATCTGCTTCGTGTTCACCTCGGACGCTCCCGGCACCACGGTCACACAGGTGCACGAGGGGATGGACGTCAAGCGTGGCGACCCGGTCGCCGCCGGGCGCGCGGCGCTTGAAGCCTACGAAGGCTCCAGGCGCAGCTCCGCGGGGGGCGCCGCACAGCCGGTGCCGACCTCCACCGGCGATGCCGAATGTCCGATCGGCGCGCAGCTGGCGCCGGACAAGCTCGCCGGCTACAAGGTCACCAAGACGGTGGACGAAACGGTGGTCGACCCCAAGACCGGCAAGAAGGTCAAGAAGCACGTGAGCACCAGCAAGACGGTCGGCAGCAAGCCGAGCGGCAAACCGGGGCCCGGTGAAACCGTGAGCCCGGTCTATGCGGCTGCGGTCCTCAACGGCATCTTCGACTACACCGCGGCCGGTGGCGATGTGCAGGTTGGTGTGGTTGTAATCGACTCGAGCCACGTCGGTGCATTCCTCGCCGACCCGCTTCGTTACAACTTCGCCGACGAAGCGCATCCATCCGGCGATCCCGGCCGTACCTACATCTCGGGCGGCACGCTCGTGAACGCCGGCGAGTCGCACGTGAGCGGCACCTTCGACTACGACACCGTCAAAGTGACCCTGCCCGAATACGACGAGAACGACGGCAAGGCCATCGGCGCGCTGCTCGCCGGCAACCCCAAAGAAGAGGGCGAACAGTACGGGCAAGCCATCGACACGCACGCGACCGACACCGGTAACTACGGCGTCTTCTACCAGGTCGAAGTGGCAACCAAAGGCGAAGAAGGCGAGCTCGCCCAGGTCCTGCTCAATCCACGCGCGATCGGCAAGGACCTCAAGCTCAAAGTCGTCAACGGCTTCGCCGGCCTGGTGGACGTGCCATCGGCTGCGGGCGGCGAACTGGGGAGCGAGATCGCCGCGCCCGCACTCGGGCAGCCGGGCGTCGGGTCCTCCGGCAACCTCACCGACAAGAAGTACGGGATCGGCCTAGGCAGCGTCGCAGCCGGCAAGAGCTTCTCGTTTGAATTCATGCCGCCCGGCGGGGCCTCGCTGCCGGTCGCGGCCGTGCTCGCGCCGGCCTACGTGAAGGCGAAGGCCACGCTCACCTACGACGGCGGCAAGACAGTCGACTCCGAACCAAAGATCTTCGCGCTCAGCCCAAGCGGGTGAGGCGGCCCACCGATGACTCTCGCGACATGCGGCAGTCTTGTAGGGCACAACCTCAGTTCGACCAAGGAGGACCAGGTGAGCACGACCACCACCCGTATCAAGAAGATCAGCACGATCTGCGTGCCCGTCTCAGACCAGAATCGCGTGATCGAGTTCTACGAGCAGACGCTCGGGTTCGAGAAGCGCACCGACGTGGCCTTCGGCAACGGTTACCGCTGGGTCGAAGTGGCTCCGGCGGACGCCGTCACGACGATCGCGCTCGCACCTCCGGGCCCCGGGATGTCGACCGGCGGAATGATGACCGGCATCGCCCTGCAGACCGACGACATCGACGCGACCTACGCAGAGCTGAAGCAGCGCGGAGCCGACGTCGACGAGCAGGTCAGCCGCATGGGCGGTCCCGTGCCGCCGATGTTCTGGTTCCGCGACCCCGAGGGCAACAGCCTGATGGTCGTGCAGGTCGACTGAGCGTCTGTCGTCTCAGCAGGACGCGAAGCTAGCGTCCAGCCGCTGCTTGAGCTCGCTGCGATCGCAGCCATGCGCTTGCAGGACGCGGTCGAACTCGGCGCCATAGAGACTCATCACCGCCAGCAGCAGGTGCTTGGTGGTGATGAGCCCTTCGCTGTGCTCACGGGCGATCTCGCGCGCCCTCTCACCGACCCGCTCCGCGGCGTCATCGCAGGCGAGGCTCCCGGAGGCGCTGCCGGCGCGCTCGAAGCTCTGGGGATCCGCCTGCAGCCTGCCCTCTCCCACGCCCAAGCCTTGCAGCGCAACGCTCGCGTCTCCGTGCAGGCGCAGGATCCTCAGCCAGCGCTCCAGCATCGCCTCGGGAGTGCGCGCGAACGCCATTGCTGTCGAGGCAATGCCAAGCGCGACCGCAGCATCGGGAGCGAGCGCCGGCGAGCTCTGTGTCATCGCGCACCCGCCATCTCTCTCCTCAGCCTGATGCTGTCGATCGAGGCGACGTTGTCGGGCCGCACCTTCACCTGCGCTGCCTGCGAGCCGCTTGCCGGCTGCACTTCGAGCATCACGCCGCCTCCGAGCGCGAGCTCCCCTTCCGCCGCGCTGAGGACACCCTCGACCTGCGCCTCGCCGACCCCGCAGGCCAACAGGAACTGTTTCGTGCGTGCGCTGCTTAGATGCTCGGCGTCCAGCTGCAGTTCCTCGGCCAGCACTCGTGGAGCCTGCCGGCCGCCTGGGATGCGCAGCAGGCAGGCCGCCATGTCATCAGGTCGCGCATCGCTTTGCTGCGCGACGCGATCGAGCAGCTGCGACGCGCTTGCGTCAGGACCGAGATCCGCCAGCGCAACCGCGAGGCGCTGCGCGCCGAAGAGCTCCGATCCCACCCGTGCCTCCGTGATGCCGTCGGTGTGCAGGCAGACCTGGGCTGCACCGGGCAGGCAGATGACCGTCTGGCGTGTCCCTGTCTGCATGCCAGCGCCGATCGGCGGCGCCGAGCAGGCGGTCACGGGCGTAAACGGCTCGGAGGCGAGCAGCAGCGGCGGCGGATGGCCCGCGCAGGCGTAGGTGAGGATGCGCTTGCGCTGGTCGTAGATCGCCAGTACGACCGTGGCGAACGAGTCCCCCAGCTGACGCTCCAGCGCGGCCCCGGCGGTCTGCAGCGCCTGACGTGGGGAGAAGCCCGCCTCCAGGTAGGCGCGCAGCGTAAAGCGGGTGAGGGCTGTGTGGGGCAGTGCCTGCCTGCCATGCCCCGAGACGTCGCCGACGATCGCTGCCAGCCGTCCGTCTTCCAGCGCGAAGAGATCGTAGAAGTCGCCGCCGGCTGCCGGCCCGTCCGCGGGGCGGTATGCCGTCGAGGCGCCGACCTGTCCCAGGCGCTCAGGCGATCTCGGCAGCAGCGCCGCCTGCATCAGTCCGACGTCCTCCAGCAGCTCGGCGCGCTGCGCCTCCAACCGCCTGGTCCGAGTCGCGGCGATGCGCGACCGCGCAGCAAGGGCGAGCGCAAGCGCGACAAGGGCGCCGATCAGCAGCCGCAGCGGCAGCGGCACGACCGAGACGATCCGCGTGATCGTCCTGACCACGGGTGGCAGGCGGCTCGACTGAGCTTCTTTCTTCGTCTTGGCGACGGGGTGGTTGGAGGCCGGCCGATGGCCTTTCGATGTGCTCGCGCGGTCGGCGGTCGCGGCCAGGGCCGGCGTGCTCTCGGGCGCGCGATGCGCGCCGCGCGATCCTCGCCGAGAGGACTGCGGTCGCGCCCGGTCGCGCTGGTGGGCGTGGCCTGCCGCTCGCGGGGCTGATCGGTGGCGCGAGGCGGCGCCGGTCTGCGACTGGGCGGGCGCAGGCGAGCTAGTCGCCGGTGTGCCGGAGGTCGGCGTCGCAGCCGGCGACGCTGAAGAGGCGCTCGCGGCCGCGGCCTGCTGGGAGGCAGGTGACGCTTCCGGCGCGGTGGAGCTCTGCCGCACTTGGGCCTGCGGCTGGGCAGATCCGGACGCGCTGGGGGCCTGTGGCCCGGCGTCCCTGTGCGCTTGGTCTTGGCCCTGGCCGTCGCTGTGCGCCTGGCCTTCGTTGCTGTCGTCGCCACGCGTCTGGCCCTGCCCGTAGCCGTGTCCCTGGCCTTGGCCCTGGCCGTCGCCGTTGGTTGGTTGCGAGCTACCGGGCTGGCCGCCGTTCTGCTCGCCGCCGTGATCGCCCTTCCATCCGCTTTCAGGCTGGCTCGGCGTCTGGGAGCCAGACCCGCCGCCGCTCCAGCCGCCGCCATGTTCGTGGTAGTACCCGGACGGCGGCGCCGTCCAGGACGCCTGCGCCCCTGCTCTATCTCCCGGCCTTGCCGTCGCAGTGGCGATCACGGGCAGCAGGCAGGTCCCGCAGCAGACCGCGCCGACCAGCGCCAGTCTGCGCCTTGGGCGCCTTGAACCCAAGTGCTGCGTTGGCTGGCTCTGCATCGGCGGCGTGCCCACTCAACCGGCCTCAGGCGCGCGCCCCTCCAGGTGCGCGATCGCCGCCTGCAGCGTCGGGAACAACGAGAACGCTCCGTCGGTTCCGGAGAACTCGAAGACCTGAGCAACGGCTCCAGGCGGGCAGACGATCGCCAACTGCGTGCCCGGCTGCAGCCGCTTGTTCACAGCGATCAGGACACCGAGGCCGGTCGAGTCCATGAAGCTCGCGCGAGAGAGATCGACCACGAGCTGGCTGCGGCCGGCCTCGAAGGCATCCATCATCATCCACTTCAGGCGCGGCGCCGAGGAGAGGTCGAGCTCGCCCTCGACCGTGACGATGGTGGTCTGCGCGTCGTGCTCGCGTGAGAGAACCATGAACGGCGAGGGGCCGAGGTGGGTATCGCCGGAGACCTGAGCCGATTCGGGCGTCATGTCGATCGCCATCTTTCCTGCACTCCGAAGAGCCCGATATTCATGCGTAGCTCCAGTTCTCGAGGGACATACGCACAGGCGTATGCCCAATCGATCTCGGACGCGGCGGAGCGGTGCAGTAGCTCCCGCCCGCCCGCATCGAACACGCGTCCAGCGCCGGCGAGAACTCAGACGTAGACGCGAACCACGAACTCGGCCACACAGACTGGCTTGGCGCCGCCCTCGCGCTCGATTGTCGTCCGCATGACCATCTGGGCGCCGCCCTCGATGTCGCTCACCTCGTCTACCTCCGCGCTTGCGCGCAGGCGCGAGTCGACCGGCACCGGCGATGGGAAACGCACCTTGTTCAGGCCATAGTTGACGCCCATCCGCACGCCTTCGATCTTGTAGAGGCTCTCGAGCATCACGGGCATCAGCGACAGCGTGAGGAAGCCATGCGCGATCGTCGTCCCGAACGGCCCCGCTGCAGCGCGCTGCGGATCGACGTGGATCCACTGATGGTCACCCGTCGCATCCGCGAACTTGTCGATCTGCGCCTGGTCGACGGCGATCCAGTCGCTCGGGCCGAGCACCTCGCCCATCGCGGCGCGCAGCTCGTCCAGATCGGTAAACACTCTCATCGGCATCTCCTCGTAGGGTCGCGGCGCAACGTAACTGAGTAGGCAGCCTGCGCCGCCTAAAACCCTATGGCAAGCCGCCCGGTGCGGCGATGCCGCGAGACGCTCTGCGGAGAAAGCACGATGGACCCGGCACATGGCCGGCTGTACAATCCGTCGAACAGTCGGGTTGGACCCCGATGGGTTGCGTGCACGGGACAGTGAGCCGCACGCCGCATTGAGCACCGCCGTGGCGCGCGCCGAGAAACGACCGAGGCCCGGCCTGCCCAACGCGAGGTGGGAGGAAGAGATGTCATCGATCGACGCCCGTGCCGTCCGCTGCCCCCGGCGGCTCCCCCGGGCGCGGTGCATAGCCGCCGTTGCGATCGCAGTGCTCGCATCCGCCGCGATGCCTGCCGCCGCCGGCGCCTGGAAAGGCGGCAAAACCGCCGCTGCGGTGAACATCGTCAGCCTCGGCAAGGCCCCGTGGCGCGCTGCCGCCAACACCCACTACTTCAAAACGATCCAGGCTGCCGTTAACGCCTCAAAATGGGGCGACTGGGTGCTGATCGAACCGGGCACCTACTACGAATCGGTGAAGGTGAGCGCCGCGCAGTCGGGCATCTGGATCAGGGGCATAAACCGCAACACCGTGATCATCGACGGCCAATACAAAGTCGCCAACGGGATCGAAATCGATCAGGCAAACGACGTGTGGGTGGAAAACCTCACCGTCCGCAACTTCGACTTCGGACCCGGATGCCCAGACGAAGAGTGCGGCAACGAGATCTGGTGGAACGGCGGCTCCGGCTCGGGCAAGATCGGCGCGCACGGCTGGTACGGCAGCTATCTGACCGCCTATGACACCGGGCTCTACGGCGGCTACGGCATCTTCACCGACAACGAGGTCGAAGGCTCCTGGAAAGACATCTACGCCTCGGGCTTCGCCGACTCGGGCATCTACATCGGCGCCTGCCAGGAATGCGACGCGCGCGTCAGCGGCGCAACGATGGAAGACAACGCGCTCGGGTACTCAGGGTCCAACGCCGGCGGCAGGCTGGTGCTCGAACGCTCGATCTACCGGCACAACCTGGTGGGCATCGCGCCCAACTCGGAAAACCCCGGCGACCCGCCGCCTCCGCAAGACGGGGAATGCGGCCGACCGAACATCGAACACCCGGATCCCACGCCGATCATCACCACCACCCGCATCCCACGCTGCACTGTGATCGCCGGCAACCTGATCGCAGAAAACGACAACCTCACCGTTCCCGTCAACGGGTCCACCGGGATCGCGCCGTGGGGCGCCGGCGTCGAGCTTCCAGGCGACTACGCCGACCTGGTCGCCGGCAACGTGATCGCGGGCAACCCGACCGACGGCGTGCTGGGCTTCGAGTACCCGAACCCGTTCACGCCGGAAAACGGCTTCGAAGGCACGATCTTTTTCCAGCTCGCCGGGAACAAGATCGCCCACAACCTATTCCTGCACAACGGATCGCGGGGCGGCGCCTTCACCGGGGACGTGACGCTGCTGGGCGGCTTCAGCGATATCTTCGGCTACCCCGAATCCCACTCCGAAAACAACTGCGTGAGCGGCAACCGACTCACGGACGCAACGTTCCCGGCCGACATCGAAGACACCTGGGGTTGCCAGAACAAGAGCACTCCAAACCCCGGCGGTGGCTTGCCCGCCGTCGAATACCTGGTGGGGCTGCAGCTGGAAGCGGACGCGATCAGGGAAGCCACGCCGCCGGTCGGCCAGCCGGCACCGCCGCCCCAGCCGACGATGCCTGACCCGTGCAGGGGGGTGCCGAGGAATCCGCTGTGCAGTTGACGGGCTGCTTCACGGCCGGGCGGTGACACATCAGTGGTACACTGCTTGGCGTGGCGACCTCGCATCCGCGCATCCAGGTAACCGAGGATCCCGAGCTCAGGAGCGCGCTGCGCGCCGCCGCTCCACATCTGCGCCCCGGCTTGCCGCGCTCCCAGCAGGTGCGTGAGCTGGCGATCGTGGGTGCACGGCACATCGTTGAAGAGCCGATCGGCGAAGAGCGGCGCAACGAGCTGATAGAGCGCTTGGTTTCACATTTCGAGCATCCCGAGACCGCTCCCTGGGATTGGGAGTCGATGCGCGAAGGCAAGCGGATTGCCTGGCCACTCCGGTAGCGAAGATCCGTGGGGGCATCTGCCCCTACTCCTCGACACCTCCGCGTGGGCGCGTGCCGGGCATCCGACAGTACGCGAGCGCTGGACAGCAGCATTGAGAGCCGGTCAGCTGCGGCTGGCGCCGACAATCCGACTGGAGATCCTCCTCAGCGCCCGTGGCGGAGCCGAGTTCGACTCGCTCGCGGAGGCACTCTCCGCCCTGCGAGCCACCCAGGTCACCGGCACCATCCTCCACGCTGCCGAGGACGCAATGCGCCAGCTCGCGCAACGCTCCCACGGCACTCACCGCCTGCCAATAGTCGACTACCTGCTCGCTGCCACCGCGGAGCAGATCGGTGCTGCGGTATTGCACTACGACCGCGACTACGACACGCTCACCGAGGTGATGGAGTTCGAGTCAATCTGGCTGGCCCCGCCGGGCTCGATCCCTTAGAACCGCCTGCGGCTTGGCACGAGCATAACGGGCGCTACCCGGCGCGTTCGGCCGACGCGAGACCACGCCTGGCGAACACCGTGAGCAGCGCGGCGGCGATCGCGAGCCCGACGAACGCGGTGAGTACCTCGACCGGCGTGCCGGCCAGCAGCCCCCTGCCGGCCTCTAGCACGGCGGTGACCGGATTGAGGTTGGCGACATCGTGGATCCACCCCGTCAGCAGCGACAGTGGCACATAGACCGGAGCCAGGAACAAGAGCACGAACACGGGCATCTGGATCAGCGCCCCGGCCTGTTCGGTGCGCAGGAACATCGCCACCCCGCACGCCCACATGGCAGCGGTGAGGTTCATCGCCACACCGAGGCCGAGCAAACCGATCAGCTGCACGCCGTTGCCGTCGACGTTCATGCCGACGATCAGCGCAGCGACTGTGACGACGGTGCCGGTGATCACCCATCGCAGCAGTGCGCCGACGACGTAGCCGGCGATGATCCCGCTGCGCTGGGGGGCGCTCAGCAGCAGCCGCCGAGCGAAGCCGGAGTCGAAGTCCCGGGCGACGGCGAACCCTGTGAAGACGCCGCCGAACGCCGCCGACTGCAGGAACACGAACACGAACTGGAAGGCGGTGTAGCCGGGCGCGTAGTGGAAGTTCGGCACGTTGCTGATCCGCGAGAGCCCACCGGCGAATGCGATCAGGAAGAAGAGCGGGAAAACGATCGAGGGAACGAGGATCGCCGGGTTGACGACCGTGTTGTGGATCGATCGCCATGCAACGGCGCGGGTGACGCTGGCAAAGCGCCTCATCGGCGTGCGAGCCTCGTCTTCATCGCCGCTTGTGAGAACCCCAGCCCGATCACGAGCAGAGCAGTTGCGAACCCGAACCCGAGCTCGAGCGCCTGAGCGTTCCAGCCGGTGATCACGAGGCTGCGCAGGCCCTCGAGCAGGTAGGAGACCGGGTTGTATGTGGCGATTTCGCGAAACCAGGTCTCCTGGATCAGGTTGCGCGGCAGGCTCGAGGAGCTGAGGAACAGGGTCACGAACAGCAGCGGAAAGATTCCCTGAACGGCTTCGCCGGTGCCGAACCGCAGCGCGAGCAGGCCGCCAATGCTGGCGAATCCGAACGCGATCAAGATCGACAGGGTCAACAGCACGAGCACGCCGCCTACCCCGCTGACAAACGTGACCCCGGTCGCCAGCCCGAAGAGCAGGTAGACGATCGCCTGTACGACTCCGAGCACGAGCGCGCCCCCGAGTTGTCCGACCAGCAGAGCCTCGCCCCGCAGCGGCGTCAGCGCGAGCCGGTTCAGAAAGCCGGACTCGATGTCTCGCGCCAAGTCAACTCCCGCGGTGATCGACACGAACATCGCGCCCTGAATGAACGGCATCGCAATCAGGAAGTCACGGTAATTGTCTGTCGGGAAGCCGTGGATGTGAGTCGCAGCGCTGAGCGCCGACCCGTTGATCGCAAACAGAATCAACGGAAACACCATCGGGAAGATCATCAGCGCGCGCTGGCGCACGGTTCGCAGGATCGCGCGGCGCGCAACGGCGGCGGTTTGCTCCACCAGACCGGCGATGCCAGGCTGGACGCTGACGGTAGTCGGCGCGAGCGCTACGTCAACGGCCACGCCGCCTCCGTCCCCGACCATTCGCCTGCTGCTCCGGCGCGTCGGTCACAGCCTCGTCTGCCGACCCCTCGAGCTTGCGGCCGGTCTTGGCCAGGAACACGTCGTCGAGCGAGGGCTGGTGCAGGGTGAGGCTCTCCAGTCGCAGATCGGCTTGATCAAGCAGCCGGATGATCTCGGCCAGCTGAGACTCGCCGCCGGGGAGCTGCACGATGACACTCCCCTGACCGTTGCGTCGCATCTCCCCAAAGCCCGCGAGCTGCTCGGCCACACGGTCTGTGACCTGCGGATCGGTCGGCCTCACCTCGACGCTCGGGCTGCCGATCTCGGCCTTCAACTGGGTCGGGGTGCCCTCCGCCACGATCTTGCCGTGGTCGATGATCCCGATGCGGCCGGCCAGCACGTCGGCCTCCTCCAGATACTGAGTGGTGAGGAATACGGTCATGCCGTCCTCGTGCGCGAGCCGCGCGACCTCCTCCCACAACGCAGCTCGGCTCTGAGGGTCAAGGCCGGTCGTGGGCTCATCGAGGAAGAGGATCCGCGGCGAGTGCACGAGCGCCAGAGCGAGGTCAAGCCGGCGCTTCATCCCGCCGGAGTACCCACCCACACGCCGATCGGCCGCTTCTGTGAGCCCGACCCGTTGCAGCAACGCCTGCGCACGCGAGCGGCGTTCGCGAGACGGCAGGCCCTGCAGCGTCGCCTGCAGGATGAGATGCTCGCGGCCGGTGAGAATCGGATCCAGCGCCGCTTCTTGCAGCGCCGCGCCGATGCTGGCTCGCACCTGAGCGCCCTGTCGGACGATGTCATGACCGCCGACGCTAGCCCGACCGGCGGTGGGAGGAAGCAATGTCGTCAGCATTAGCACCGTCGTCGACTTACCCGCGCCGTTTGGTCCGAGAAAGCCGTAGATCTCACCGGGCGCAACGGCCAGGTCGATTCCATCGACGGCCCGCGGCCCCTTGCGAAACTCGCGGACGAGCCCCTGCACCTCGATTGCCGGCTGGTTATTCACGGGCGGCACTCTAGCAAATGGTTGAGGTTGTCAATGATGGAGGTACTCAATAGAATCGATTTAGATGGAGACCGTATCGAGCCCCGCTCTGGAAGCCGAACCTGTCGGCGCCGAGGCGTGGGCGCTTTTCCTCACGCTCTTTGGACACCACAGGCGGCGGTTTCTCATCGCTGCTGGCGAGTTTGACCTTCATCCAGCACAGGCGGGCGCGCTCCTGAATCTCGCCGAGCCGCTGCCGATGCATGCGCTCGCGAGCCTGCTGGCCTGCGACAGCTCGAACGTCACCGGGATCATCGATCGGCTTGAGGCGCGCGGACTGGTCGCACGTCAGCTGAGCCCCGAGGACCGACGCGTCAAGCACGTCGTGCTCACCCCGCCGGGCCAGCGGCTGCGCGCCCGGCTGCTAGACCGCATCGGAAGCCCCCCGGAGGGCTTTGAGCGCCTCTCTGCGGAGGAGCTGGGTCAGCTGCGCGACATCTTGCGGCGCATGCTTGCAGAGCCCACGGGCTCCTGAGGGAATGCGACGGCAAGCGATTTCGCAATATCGAGATCCTCACCTTCGAGGGCGAGAAGATCGTCCGCGCCGAGGTGCACTTCGGCTGGGACCTCAGCTGAGGCGCGGCCAAGCTGGTTTATCGCGGTTCTCACCGCGAGTCGGGCGCAGCTCGGGCTACTGCACCCAGTACCAAGCGCCGACGGTTTCGCCCTGCAGCAGCGTGAACTCATCTTCTTTGACGTCGCGGCTCTGCACCGAGCCGGTCGACTGATTGACCGTCGTGGCACTGTTGCCGTTGCGGGCTGACGTCCACACCTCACCAGTGATCCGTGATGGAAAACCACCGCGAGCGTTGAGCCAACTCGGCACCGAGCCGCTCGCGCCGCTGTCCAGCGCCTTGATTTGTTCGACGCTCGGGCGCTGCCAACCGGCGGGCGGGCTGCCGTTGGTCGGTTCGATCGAATTGCGGCTGGGCCGTTCGTCATAGGCGGCCTGGTTTGCGTCCGCACCGTGGTCGTAGAGGCACTGGGTGTATTGGGCACGCAACGTTCTCAGCTCTTCCTGAGCGTCGAGCAGCGGCTTTGGCCAATCGGTCGGCTTCGTGCGCAGGGCCTTCAGTTCGGTGGTCCGGTTTTCCTTGGCCAGGATCTCGCTGTACTTGGAGTCACAGCCCGAAGGGTTGATCCGCCAGCTCCACATGATGTTGGTGCGCGTGTCGATCACGGTGTTCGGAAAGAGCCGCAGCGAAGGAATCTCGCGATAGTCGCGACTGGAAGCTTCCTTGGCTTCGTTGATCGCAGCCTGTATCTGCTCTGGGCTCTTGTGCTCGAAGTTCATGACGTTGACTCGCTCCTTCGAGCCAAACAGCCTCGACCATCGCGTAGTCGTTGGCGACTTCGACCGGGAACAGGCTCATGGTGTACGTGAAGAAGGGCTGCGCTGCGCTGCGCGCCTTGCGGCTTGCGATCTTGAGAATGCCCTCAGCGCCGGGCACGCCGTTTCCAGTGAGGTAGCCATGGAACTCGAGTTCCTTGTCCTGCAGCTCACGTTTGTAGAAGTCGACGAAGTCTTCGGCCAAGCTGCGGCGTTCCCCCGCGGGAGCCGCAGCGATCGCACGTAGCTTGCGATCGCCGGTCAGCACGGCGCTGCGCAGCTTGTTGGCGAATGCCACAAGGATGCTGTAGTTGCCGTTGGCGACACTCGCGCCGAGCTGATCGAGCTTGCTGTCCAAAGCACCGACCTGTTGCTGAAGGCCGACCAGCCGTTCGCTGACCGCGTTCAGCTGTTCTTTGACTTCCGCGAATTCGGCGCTGTTGCCGCCGAGTCCCGCGTCGGACAGGAAGTTGCCAATGCTCACCCCGGTGCTGCCGAGAGCTCCGTCCTGAAGCTTGCCGATCAGATACGACGCGCCGCCGATGGCAAGCTTTCCGGCGAAGGCGCCGGCGATGTCGGTGCCGATCCCGGCCGTTCGCGCTTTCGGCGGCGGGGTTGGGGCCGCGATGGCGGCGGCCGGCGTGGCCATACAGCAAAGGCAGAGGAGAAATCCGAGCACTAGACGCTTCAAGTTCTTTCCTTCCATCGCAGGAGTCGACGCAGCCCTAAGCCTCGGCAGGCTTCAGCCTCCGCGGCGTTGGTATGCGTGGCTCTGGACAGATGATCGAGGCCCCCTGTGCAAGCACCTCCACGGCCGCAGCGCCTCGATGTCACAGGCTGGAACTTCGGCGGACCGTTGGCAACCAGTCCCGAGCCAAGGCACCCGGCGTGGCGTCCCGCTTGAAATCGTCTCGCAGCGCTTGAGCGGCGGCGCCTCCTTGTCGCGACACGAGATGATCGAGCTCGGCCAAGATGAGCGGAGTGCTCACCCTACCGCTCGTAGTGCTCATCGCCGCCGTAGATTGAAGGGAGCCTGGAAGCCTCCGGCGGCGCAGGCAGGTTAAGCGCTCCGGACGGGATGTGCTCGGCGCAAAGAAGCCGGTAGCCCTTACCCGGTCCGAGGTCTTGCACCATGCCCTCAAGCGCGCGCACCTTGCAGCAGCAGACGCCGCAGAAGCCATCCCAGGTGTTTCGCTTGGCCATTGCTTACGTTCGAGGTCGCTTCGGCCCTGTTCGGCATCCTTGGCGCCAGAGCTTGAGAGGTCACTCCAAGGCTGGGCGAACGTTCTGCTCGTGCCAACGCTCTGGTGCAGCACACGCTCGCGAGCTTGCCTCGCGAGCGACTCGCGATCCGCCTACAGCGTATTCACAATCTGTCCCTCATGTATTCCTAATCCGTCCAGTGTTGTGATTACAATCTGTCCATGCCTGAGCGCCTGCTTCCCCGTCACGTCCGTCGGGACGTCGTGGACGCGTTGGCCGAGAGCCGCGCCGTCGCCGTCCTTGGAGCCCGCCAGGTCGGCAAGAGCACGCTCGTCGCCCAGATCGCTTCAGACGAGCACCCGGCGCGGCTGATCAGCCTCGATGACGACGCGACCTCCGAGACAGCCCGAGCCGATCCAACCGGGTTCATCGCCGACATCGACGGACCCGTCGCCATCGACGAGATCCAGCGTGCGCCCGAGTTGCTGCTCGCGATCAAGCGACGGCTCGACACCGACCAGACGCGCGGCCAATTCTTGCTCACCGGCTCGGCGAACATCCTGTCGCTGCCAACCGTCGCCGACGCCCTCCCCGGGCGGGTTGAGTACCTCACGCTGTGGCCGCTCTCACAGGGCGAGATGCACGGCGTCCGCGAGCAGTTCATCGACGAGCTCTTCGCCGGGCGATTCCCGAGGCTCACACGGGCTTCGGTCGGCCGGAGAGCGCTCGCCCCCGCGCTCGTCGCTGGTGGATATCCCGAAGCGCAGAGCCGCAGTGCGCGTGGACGAACCCGGTTCTTCTCCAGCTACATCGCCACGATCATCGGCCGAGACATCGACGACATCGCCAACGTCCGCCACGTCGAGAACATCGAACGGTTGCTGTTCGTCATCGCCGCGAGGTCGGGCGGCCTGACGAGCTTTCACGGCATGGGCAAAGACCTCGAACTTGACGCCAACACCGTGCGCTCGCACACCAAGATCCTCGAAGACCTGTTCCTTGTCCACCAGCTCAAGCCCTGGTACGTCAACCTCGGCAACCGCCAGATCAAGAGCTCCAAGACCTACGTCGTCGACAGCGGCATGCTCGCCCATCTGATCGGCGCCGACGAGCGACGGATCGTCGAGGATGGCGCGGTCACGGGGACCGTGCTCGAGAGCTTCGTCGCGATGGAGTTGCTTCGTCAGGCCGACTGGGCCGACCGCCCCGTCCAGCTCTTCCACTATCGCGACAAGCAGCAACGCGAGGTCGACGTCATCATCGAGCGCCACGACGGCGACGTCGTCGGAGTCGAGGTCAAGGCGAGCGCCACGCCCTCCACTGTCGACTTCACCGGCCTGCGCTACCTGCGCGACAAGCTCGGCTCACGCTTCAAGGCCGGCGTCGTCCTGAACACAGGCGCCGACACGCTGCCATTCGGCGATCGACTGGCCGCCGTGCCAGTCAGCGGGCTCTGGAGCTAGCCGTGAGATCGCTCGCCGCTGCTTGCAAATCACAATCACTTTGGAGGAGAGCAATGGCCGATACCACCTGCCACATGTCGATCTCCCTCGACGGCTTTGTCGCCGGGCCGGATCAAAGCCGCGAAAACCCGCTCGGCAAGCGGGGCCGCGAGCTTCACGGCTGGCACCTTGGCGACGAGCGCGCAAACGAGGCGGACGCCACCGTCGAGCGCCGTTTGCTGCGCCCCCGTGGCGCCTACGTCATGGGCCGCAACATGTTTGGCCCGATCCGCGGCGAGTGGGACGAGGAGTGGTCGGGCTGGTGGGGGCCCGAGCCGCCCTACCACGCACCCGTGTTCGTCCTAACCCATCACACTCACGCGCCAATCGAGATGGATGGCGGGACGACGTTTCACTTCGTCACCGATGGCTTCGACGCCGCCTACGCCCAGGCCCGCGAGACTGCCGGCGCAGACGGCATCGACATCGCGGGCGGCGCCTCAACCGTCCGCCAAGCGCTGCTGGCGGGCGTCATCGACGAGCTCTGGCTCGACATCGTCCCCGTTCTACTCGGGTCCGGCGAGAGGATATTCAATGGCGTCGCCGAGTTCGATTTTGAGCCCGACGAGGTCCTCCATTCCCCACTGGCGACGCACATCTGCTACCGCCGGGTGGGATGAGATGGATATACGCAAACCATGCAGGCACCTGCAGGTGCTTGCGGAGCAGCGGGTCTCTCTCGTAGTGAATTATGCGGTCAAGCCAATTGCACCGACAGGGCGGCGGACGAGGGGCTGCAGCCTAGGCGAGTGGTCAACGTCAGCCAGGAACTGACTAGGGGCCTCGAATTAGAAATAGCGGGGGCGGGGTTGAAACACCTACCCGCGACCGCTGATCCCCCGATGCTACGGGCCTTTGCCCACCGGATCGAGGAGTCGTGGTCGCTCGCATAAGAGCCCTTCCAGCGACCCGACCGCCTGCGCGGGCCTTCGGGGCGCCCGCAGCCGCAGCGTAAGACGGCCCTAGTCCGTCAGCCTTTATCGTGGATCGTGATCGCGTAGCCGTCCGGGTCTCTGAGCGTGAACGTCCGGCCGAAGGGACCATCGACCGGCTCAGTCAGGATCGTCACGTCGTGCTGGACGAGTCGGTCATGAAGGGCTTGGGCGTCGTCGGCCCGTAGCCACAGCGCGACGCCGAGGCCGGGCTTTCCACTGTCGAGATCGGTTCCTGGCAGCGGGTCTCTTAGCGCAAACGCGATTGGCTGGGTGGCGAACACGACGGCGTGCGGGGGTCCGGGTGCGCGCGTGAGCCCCAGCTCACGTTCGTAGAACTCGGTGGCCCGCTCGATGTCGCGGACCTGGAGGGCAATGAAATCGGGGCCTGCAACGGTGGACACAGGGGATCCTTCCTTTGGTGTTGTCAAGGTCTTGACGTACGATACACATTATGTCAAGATCTTGACGTGAGCCAAGTCGATGTCGATCTGTCCGTGGGCTACGCCCTCAAGCGCGCCCAGCACGCCCTGCACTCAACGATGGACGCGGAGCTACGGGATCACGGACTCAGCGTGTCGCAGTACGCCTGTCTTGAGATCCTCGCCGCGCGTCCGCGCATCTCAAACGCGGACCTGGCGCGCGACGCGTTCGTCACCCGACAGGCGATGCACCAGCTCCTCACCGGCCTGCAAGCGACCGGGCTCGTGAGCGCCGTCGGCGAGGGCCGCAGCCAACGCTACGCCCTCACGGCCGAGGGACGCACCCGCCTACGCAAGGCCTCCTCAACCGTCGCAGCAATCGAGCAACGCATGATCGCGACGCTAAGTCGCGCCGATCGCGAGCAGCTGCACCGCCAACTAAGCATCTGCACGACCGCGCTCGGCCCGACCGTACAGACGTACTGGGTGAGCACGATCAGCCGAGACCACGTGCAGCTGAGCGTAGAGGGCGGATTTACCCAGGCAGGCCACGGCAAGCCCTCCGCACTCAAGCGGCTAAGTACTGATGACTGGCTCGTGTACTACTCGCCCAAGACGGGCCTGCGAGACGGCGAGCCGGTGCAGGCCTTCACGGGAATAGGTCGGGTCGTCGACGACGAGCTCTACCAGGTGGAACAGGCGCCGGGGTTCACACCGTGGCGCCGCAACATCGAGTTCGTCAAGAGCATTGAGGCACCGATTAGACCGCTGATCGACCAGCTCAGCTTCATCAAGGACAAGCGCCACTGGGGGAGCATGTTCCGGTTCGGCCTATTCGAGATCCCACAAGAAGACTTCGCGGTGATCTCACGGGCGATGAAAGCCAAGACCCCGAGTAGCCGCCGTGTCGCAAAATGGTCATGATCTTGCCGGCGGGCAGGGTCGGGGCGTGTTCAGACCGGTTGCTCATGCGGCGAGCGCCGAGGAGGCGCACGCCACGTTCGCCGCGATGAGCGCGGCATAGCGACCCCGAGGCTCACTGCTCATCCAGCAGGCCGAGCTCGCGCAGGCTCTCGGCGGTCTCGACGATCGTGGTTTCGGCCGGGCGTGGTTGCCAGCCGAGCTCTTGCTTGGCGCGGTCGTTGTGGATCGTCAGCGGCGAGGGGTCCTCGCCGGGCGCCTCGTCGGTTCTGACGTGCTCGCCTGCAGCGCCGAGGTGGTCGCGAAGGACATGTGCCAGCCCCAACCAGGTAATCGTCGGGCCGTCCGCCAGCAGCAGGTAGCGCTTCCCGGCGGCGGCAGGAGTGGACATCGCCGTGATGTGCGCGTCGGCGACATCGCGCACGTCGACGACGCCGAAGCGCTGGCGTGGCAGCGCCGGCATCGTGCCCTCGATGATCGCCTTGAAGTAGGTCAGCGTCGAGCGCAGTGCCATCACCAGCGACGGGCCGGCGATGAATGTCGGGTTCATCACCACGAGCTGGGTGTCGCCTCCTTCGGACTCGGTGAAATCCCAGGCGGCGCGCTCGGCGATCGCCTTGGAGCGCGGGTAGGCGGGCAATCCTGGCGTGTCGGGATCGGTCCAGTCCTCCTCGGTGTAGTCGCGGACTGCCTTGGGCGAGTAGCCCACCGCCGCGAACGAGGAGGTCAGCACCACCCTGCGCGCGCCGGCGTCCCACGCTGCCTTCAGCACTCGCAGCGTGCCCTCGCGGGCGGGGATGATCAGCTCGTCCGGGTCCTTGGGCTGGGCGGACGGGATCGGCGAGGCGACGTGGTGGACCTCCTCCACACCGTCAAGCGCGGCCGACCAACCGTCGTCGGAGCTGAGATCTGCTGCCACCAGCTCGACGCCGGTGTCGTCCACGCCACCGCGGCGAACGGCGGCACGCGCAGCCTCCTCAGCATCCAGGGAGCGCACCGTCGCGCGCACATCACGCCCATCCCGCAGCAACGCCGCGATCAATTGCGTGCCCAGGTATCCCGACCCGCCTGTTACCAACACCTTGGAGCTCATCCGAGCATCGCCTCCTCCAGTCGTGGGAGCACGTTCTGTACCTGCGTGTTCGCCTCAGCTTCCGCGTCCGCATCCTCACGGCTGCGGGCGTCCCACAGCGCCGCCTTCGCGCGTAGGTAATCCAGGTGCATGCGCCGCGTCTTGATTTCGGCCTCGACCCGCTCGGCGTGCTGCAGCAGCAGATCGCGCTGCTCACCCGCCTTGGCGTGCCCAAGCTCGCGGTTGGCCTGGTAGGTGCGCATCTCCTCGATTCCGACGCCCATCGCGCGCAGACACGCCAGCACCTGCAACGTGTCGAGATCCTGCTCGCGATAGCGGCGGTGGCTGCTGCTCGGGTCGCGGGCGATCGGACCGATCAGCCCAATCTCCTCGTAATAGCGCAGCGTCGGCCCGCTCAACCCGCTGCGCCGGGAAACATCTTGGATGGTGAGAGTCGTCATGCGGCCACCTTGACATACCTCAAGCGCTTGAAGTCAAGGGCACGTATGAAGTTTTCCCCGGGACGGCCTAGACGGGAAACGGCGACGGGTCGGCACGCCCGACAACGCCGCCTGACAAATCGATACCGCGATGGCGTGCGACCATCTGGCAGTCGTCGGCTGTCGATGTCCTCCGGCATCGGAGAAGGAACGTCGGCGGGAGGGACAGGAGTCCGGCCAACAACGCTTTCTGGCGGGCTGTCCCGTAACCCCCTCCAAATGACCTTCTAGTGGGGGGCCGAGTTAGATAGCGGGGGCAGGATTCGAACCTGCGACCTTCGGGTTATGAGCCCATTTTGGGTGTGTCGTAGCGTGTTGGGAGCCCGTCGATTTCCCTCCATAGCTTGTGATTCGCGGGCATAGGAAGACATCCGTTGGAGTGGGATGGCGTGGGGCATGTTTGCACTTTGTTTGCACCTCGGGCGAGAGCGTGCCCCGCGGCGGCGATCGCGATCGACTGGGCGGCAGCTCTCCTCGGCGCCTGATCTGCGAGCTCACTGGGAGAACTCTCAAGCCCCCCTCCGCACCGAAGAACGCGGTTCGCCTCCTCGCCGCTCTCCGATGCAGGACCGCTCCGGACGGCTACCGGCGGTACGCTGCGCTCGGTCATGGCGGAGTTGATGTCGGCGAAGGCGGTGCGGGTTGGCGCGGTGCGGGGGCGCTATTTTCGCGAGAACTTCGCTCAGGGCGGCATCGATCTCACGCAGATCGTGCCTGAGCTCGTGACGAATGCGGATGCGGCGATCGCGGCGGGTGGTCGTGCGGGCGGGCGGATCGAGTTGCGATTCGGCGCGCCTGACGCGGCGCTGCTCGCCGCGTGGCGCGCCCAGATGCGCGCCCTGCGAGTTCCGGCGTTGCTTTCCTGGCGCTTCGAGGTCAGTTGCGCGGACGACGGCATCGGAGTCGACGCCGCCGCTGTCGATCGTCGGCTCGGAGCGCTTGGGGAGCTGCCGGAGCAGGGCGGGCAGCGCGGGCTGTTCGGACGCGGTCTGCGTGACGTGTGGCTCGCTCACGGAGCGGGTCGCATCGAGGGGGCGCGCGACGGACGGGAGGTGGAGTCGTGGTTCTTCCCGGCGGCGAGCGATGACCCGTATGCCTATCTTCACGTCCGCGACGAGCCGGCGCGGCGCGAGCGGAGCTCCTACACGCGTGTGACGGTGCCGCTCTCGCTGGAACGGCTACCGGCGGAGGGGCGCCTGCGCAGCCTCGTATCCCAGCTCGTGCAGATCAGGCCGGTGCTCGAGGATCCTGAGCGGCAGCTGTGGCTCGAGCTTCCCTCCGGCGCCGTCGAGATCGTGCGGATGCCGGTTCCCGAGCCCGACCCGGAGCGGCCAGTGCTTTTCGACGAACAGCTCGAGGTCAGCCACGGCGTCTTCGCGCGCGTGACTGTGCGGCGCAGCGCGAAGCCGTTGCCGCCGGGCGCCTCGCGCGCGACGCGCCTCGGCGGACTCGTCGTGAGATCGGGGCGCGCCGCGCACGAGTCGACGCTCGCCGGGCTTGAGGGAGCGCCCGGCACGCGGTATCTATTTGGCGAGGTGCGGTGCGACGCGCTGGAGGAGCTGCAGCGCGCCGCGCTGCAGCGGCCCCGCCCGCAGGTCGTCGTGAAGGTCGATCGCAGCGGGCTGAACGAGAACCATCCCGTCGTGAGGGCGCTCTACGCGACGATCGAGCGCGTGCTGCGGCCGATCGTCGCGGCGGAGGAGCGTCGCGCCGGCGCCCACCTCGTCCGTCCTGCCGGCGCGCTTCGCGCACGCGACCAGGTCGGCCTGCGCGCGCTCAACGACGCTCTCAAGAACGCGTTCGACACGCCCGGAAAGGCTGGGTTCGAGGCAGGCGGGCAGGCAAGCACAAAGCCGCCAACGGTCGCCGAGGAGGAGCCCGGTGAGACGGCAGATGACGACGAGAGCGGTGAGATCGAACGCGGTGAGCCGACGACTGAGACCCCGCCGCTGCGCTTCAAGCAGGCGCTGGTGCGGCTGCATCCCGGCGAGCGGCGCGGCGTCTCGCTGCTGATCGACCCGCAGCGGATCGCGCCAGGCACGCCGGTACACGCAGCGGTCGATCCTGGACTCGGGATCAGCCTCTGGAGCGACGTCGTCCCGGAGCGCAACCGCGGCGGCTGGTCGCGGATCGACGCGAACCTGCGCTGCCGCGTCTCAGCCGAGCCTGGCGCTCGCCTCAGCGTCCTCGCCGAGGCCGGCGGCGATACGGCTGAGCTTGTCGTGCTCGTCGTTCGCCACCACGCGAGCGGCTGGGTGCGCGAGATCGCCCGCAAGGACGAGGACGCGGAGATCGAGGCGCACTTCGACCCCGAGACGGGGGTCGTCACCGTCTACGAGGGTCGCAGCGAGTTCAAGGCGCTCGAGCGAGCGGCGCGTCGCGCGGGATTCGCGAAGGCGCGCGTGCGCGAATATCTCCCGTACCGGATGCTCGAGGTCGAGGTTGCTGCAAACACCCTCTATGCCTGGGCCGCCGAGGAGATTCTCGCACGACGCCTAGCGGAGGAGCGGCCCTCCGACCCCGCCGACTACGCCGCCGCAGTGCGGCGCGAGGCGCAGGCGCTGCGTTACCGCGCACACGAGAAGCTGATGCGAGCTTTCCTCGAGGACGCCGTCTATGACGGCCGCGTCCGCGTCGCGCCCGACGCCCCCTCCCCATCCCTGCAGCAGACGCTGATCGCCGACTGACCGCGCGCGCCGGGCGGAGGCGCTCCGAGGCGAACGTTTCATCCACGAAGGTCAGGCGGCGGGCTCGTCGAGGCCGAGCTCGCCGCGCAGCCATCCGACGTCTGGCCGGGGCTGGCTGTCGCGACGACCTCGCTCCACGGTGTTCTCGATCCCGCGTACGAGCCTGACGACTTCGTCGCGGCGCTCCCCCGCCGCGGCGCTCCTCGGCGTGCTCCCGCCCAGCTGGGGATGTGGCTCGTCCAGCCACCTGCGCATCCGCTCCGTCATGAAGTCCTCCGCGAGCCGCCGCTCTTCCGTCGGCGCCAGGCCAGAGAAGCGGTGCTCGTCCAGCGGAGAAGGCTCGCGTTCAGCGAGTGCTCGCTCGATGGGGATGACCTCGCAATCGGCGAGCTCGACGAGCTCGCCGAAGTCGGAGGCGACTATCTCGATCGCATGTTCGAGTCGTGGCTCCGACATCGCCTCGACGGACAGCCGCTCCCCCTCGAGCCGGAGGGTGGCGATCGAGGCGTTGTCGAGATCCCCCTCCATCGCGGCCTCGAACACCAGCGCACCTCGGGGAAGCTCCGGACGCCCGGCGACGAGATCGGTCCGGCGCATCGTGATGTCGATCTCGAGCGGATCTCGCGGGCCAAGCCCTCCGAGCAGGCGAAACCGCTCCCGCGCCTTGCGAACGTCTCGTACACTCCAGATCGCAGACCCCTGAGCGACGGGGTCGCCCTCGAGCGTGAAGAAACTCCGCTCCGCATCCCAGCTCGGTGGCCGGAGCCGCATCAGCGCGAGCGCCTGGTCGCCCGTCAGCGCCGCTGAGCCAACACCTTCCCGCGAGATGCCGACGTTCGAGAAGCGTTCGAGCTCGGCGATCAAGTCCGGCTCGTCACACGGCTCCAGAAGACGAGTCGGACCCCAGAGCGTCAGCGGCTCGCCGTCCATGATCCGGCCGATGAGGATGTCCCAGCGAACCGCGTCGCGGGAGACATTGCCACTGCGCACTTGGACACGCCTGCCGCCGATCAGGTTCTCGAGCACGAGCAGGCTCCCAGGCTCGACCGCGATGACGCGGTGAACGCCAAGCGAGGCCGAGGCGATCCGCGAGGCCGCGGCGCGCTCATCAGCAGGTAGGTCATGGCGCCCGGCGTACCGCTCGGCCGGCGTTCCTCCACCCCGCACTTCGCGATCGTTGTGAAACCACGTGGTGAAGATCTGCCGATCGTCGTCGTCCATCTCACGGTCCGCACCGACGAACTCCTCCAGCGCAGCGCCGATCTCGTCGCTCAGCTCTAGGGACGACCAGTCCTGCATTCGCCGCGCGACCTCGCCCTCGAAGCGCGCCGCGCGCTCAGCGCGCTCATCGGCCGCCAGACAGCAACGCTTGTACTTCAGCCCGCTCCCGCAGGGACACGCGGTGTTTCTCGACAAGCCCACTCGATCGAAGATAATCGCCGGGCCGGACGCGCGTCAGCGACGGCTCTCCGCGTCCTGTCCCCTATGCGTGGTCCCCGCGGGCACTCTCGCGGCAGCGATGTCCTCGCTCAGTGCCTGCTCCGCCAGTCGCCATCGGCGATCTGCTGTCGGGGCGGCGCGTTGCGCAAAAGCGCTCCGAGGCGTTCCATGACGGTATCCGCCGCCGCCTCGATGTCATAGCCGTTTGGCAGGTCGACGAGCAGGCTCCGCAGGTCGGCACGGAACCCGGCGTCGGCGAGCTTGTCGAGCAGGTTCAGTCGCAGCTGCGGGTAGGTGAACACCGCCTCGCACATGTAGTGACCCAGACCCGCGACGATCTCGGCGGGCGTCGTCTTCTGGGTGGTGAGGACGAGCCAGATGTCGAAGAGGTCGCGCCCCTTGCGCCGCTGATAGAGCGCCCGGAGCTTCGTCGCCATCATCTCGTCGAGCGCAAATGTTGGAACGGTCGCGCTGCCAGCCCACCAGCGCGAGAGGACGGAATGCTCGATGCCCGTCGTCGGCCTGAAGAACTCCGTCTCCGCGATGTTCGTCTCGATCTTGATCCGGATCCGCCTCGGACCATCGGTCGCCTCCGCGTCGAGGAGCATGTGGACCATCTGGCCACTGCGGTCGACGTTGGCTATTTCAAGGCCGATTCGCTCTGCGATAGCTCGCAGCGCATCGAGAGAGGGGCCGATCGGCCCGGTGGTGCGGCGGACATAGTCGAGGTCTTCGCTGTAGCGCTGCGGGACCGACAGGTGCAGCTTGTGCAGGCACGTGCCGCCGCGCATCACCAGCTCGCCGGCAAGCAGCGCCTCGCTTGCGATCTCGACCATCAGCCGCGAGAGGATGAGGTCCTGCTCGACCTGGTAGCGCTCAGGCCAGGGGACCTGCGCCTGCCATTCGGTGATGAAGGCGGCCGGGATCACAGGTCGGACTCGACAGTCGAGTTGATGCGCAGTCTCCAATCGCGGTCAGCCGCGCCGCGCCTGCCGCCGGCGGGAGTGAGCAGCGCCGGCTCGCCGAGATCGAGCCGGGCCGCTTGGCGAAGCGCCTCCAGATCGTCGGCCTGACCATAGTGCTCGACGAGCCAACCTGTGCGGCGCACGAGCGCCCGGCCGCGAGGGCTCGCGATCCGTGCGAGCGCCGAACCGCTCAGCAGGCCGATCTCTTTGAGGATCGTCGCGACGTTGCTGTAGCCGCCGCTCGCCTTGTAGTAGCTGACGAGATCGACGACGGTCGCCTCCCTCGTCGAGACCGTCATGTAGCCAGTCGGCACCGTGACACGCTCGGCCTCGACCTCACTCACGTGCTTGCTGGCGTAGAAGCGCAGACGCACTCGTCCGAGGTCGCGGTCGCGGACAGGGCTGCCGCCCCCTGTCATCACCTGGAAGACCTGCGGCGCCTGATGCGAGGCGCCGTGGATCGCCGCAGCGCTCAGGAGCGCGACGTAGTAGGCGCGGCCGAGGTGGGCCATCATCACGTCGATGAACCAATCGCCGGGCAGCACCCCCCAGCTGCGGTATTCAGGCGGAATCGCGACGTACAGGCCACGCGCCGGAGAGAACACCTGCCCGCGGCGATGTAGCCGCTCCAGAGCGTCAGCTGCCGCCCCCCTGCTTGCGCCGATCGCTGTCGCAGCGTCGTCGAGCGTAAACGCGTAGCGACCGGTCGATAGGAAGCGATCAGCGAGATCACGTGGAGGAATCTCTGTGGCACGAGACACGCGCAACTCCGCGAATTAGACGGTTCTGGACGATGCAGACCGGCCTTACTCGATATTTTAGGCCCATAAATCCGCGCAGAGAGCGGATAACTGCACCAACTATACCACACCCGCAAGCACGTTCCGGACGCATCCAGCATGACGCAATCTCTGCACTATCTGCGATCTCTGCATCGTCTGTTAGTCTCCGTTCGTGTTTGCCGCGGCAAGGCCAGACTCGCCATCCATCCGTTCACTCCCCACGCTCTCCGAGGCCGCAAGGTTCATCGGCCTGGACACCGGCGGCATGAGCCGCACCGTGCGGGCTCTCGGCATCGAGCCACTGCCGTGGGGACGCCGCGACAAGCATCTACAGGTTGGTCAGGTGCTCGAGGTCGCCAGGGTCGCGCAACGCGCTTCGCTGGAGGAGGTCGCCGGCAGCATCCTCGAGTGGACCGAGCGCAACCATCCGGAGGCGGTCGAGCAGACCAGGGCGGAGATCGACGCGTTCTTCGCCGCGCTGCCTCCCGCTACGACGTCCGCCGATGAGTTCCTCACCGAGCTTCGTGCGGCGCTGCCGCCACGATGGGCGAGCAAGGCCGAGAAGATCTGGCGCGCTTACGGTCGCAGCGTGCAGTAGCTCACGAGCTCACACGCGTATCAGCGAGCACCGACACCTTCGACATTCGTCACGCCGCCGCCTGCCTCTCTGGCAGAGCAACCGCCTGAAGCGGCTCGCCAAGGTCGTTGTCGAGCAGGTGGACGTAGGTATCGAGCGTGAAGCTGGCCGAGTGATGGCCGAGCCAATGCTGCACCTGCACGACGTTGCGGCCTTCGGCGAACAGGCGCGAAGCAACCGTATGGCGAAACGTGTGGAAGCCTGCCCACTCGACGCCTGCCGCCTTACAAGCCGGGGCAAGGACACGGGAGGCGAGGTTGTCGGGGTCGAGCATGGAGCCAGACGCCGATCGGAAGACGAGCTGGCGCGTACCGGCGCCGAGCTTGGCGAGCCGCTCGGCAAGCTCGCGTGAGATCGGCACGTCGCGCCGGGAGTGGCGAGTCTTCAGCGGACCGACTACGAGACCTTCGCCACGTCGGCGACGCACACGCTGTCGGACCTCGACGTGTGGCCTATTGTCGTCGAGCACGAGGTGACGGCCTTCGAGAGCGAGAAGCTCAGAACGGCGCAAACCCGTAGCGGCGAGCAGCTCGAACATCAGCCGGTGAGATCGCTCGACCGCTGCGACGACGAGCTCCATCGTCTCGGCCGTCTCGCCGTCGTCGCGTTCGACGCGCGGGAACGGCCGCGCCCCCGCCTCGTCGTCCGCCGCCCTGGCGCGGTGTGGCAGCGCGACTTCGCTCGCCGGGTTGTGGCGGATCAGACCCTCCCGGCGAGCCGTCGCCAGACATGCCTTCAACGGCCCGAGCGCGTTGCGCACGGTCTTGTCCGACAGAGGGAGGCGCCTGTCCGGCTGTTCCTTTGTCGGTGCAGGCCGCGTCTGCTCGCAGAGCCAACCGACGAACGCCGCGATGTGCCGTGGCGTGAGATCGGTCAGCTTCGTCTGCGACGAAAAGTAGGCCAGCGCGTACTTGTTCAGAAGCGCGCGATACTCGGATCGCGTTTCCTCGCGAAAGCCCCTGCGACCGGTTCCCTGGTACCGCTCGATCCACTCACGGGCGTAGTCGTGCAGAGTGGTCCGTGAATGCTCCTGAAACTCGCCCCTGCGGATGTCCGTTGCTCTCGCCGCCTTCGCACGCCGAGCTTCCTCGAGCGTCCGGCAGGACTCCCAGCGCTGCTTGCCTTCAACGCGGTAGGAAAAGACATAGCGACCCCCTCGCTTGTAGATGCCCGGCGTGCGCGTCTTCTCAAGCTTCGCAGCCATCAGACAGCCGCCCGACCGGATCTGAGCGAACATGCCGCGTCGCCTTGGCGGCGACGCGGCACTTTGCGGCGAGCAGGCATCAGAGTCCGAGCTCGTCGGCTCGGAGCGCGGCGCGAGACGCGCATACGACGCCCTCGCTGATCCGGTTGAGAAGTCCAGCGGCATTGAGCTCGGCTATCGCATCCTCGACGCCAATGCGGTCGCCCAGCTCGCGGACGAGCTCTTCGACCGTCCAAGGTCGGTTCTCGACGACCAGGGACGCGAGGACGACGCGCGTGTCGGTGGTGCTCATGGTTCCTCCTTCGATTGGAGGCTCCGGGAGGATTGCTCTGGCAGTGAAGGCGTGCCGCCGGTGTTGGTAGCGTGGCCTGCGTGCCGGGAGTCTCAGCTCTCGGTGCCACGGCGTCCGGGTGGTTGCAGCCATCGCGGGCGCCAACTTGTATGGTCCCAACGCATACTAGAACTTGGCTCGGACGTAAAGTCGCTAGGACGTGAGACGTGCCCTCAGACGAGACTTCCTCCGACGAAATGGCTGCTGCCCAGGCCGCACTTGGTCGCGCATTGCGCGAGCTGCGCCGAAGTGCGGGCCTGACGCAGAAGGAGCTGGCAGCCCGGTCGCAAGCCGACGACACTTACATCTCGCAGGTCGAGGGAGGACACCGCGACATTCGTTGGTCGACGATCACGCGCCTACTCGCCGCCCTGGATGCGACGGTCGTCGACCTCGCAGCCGCCATCCAGAGCGAGCGACGTCAGCGACCCGACGAAGGAGCGACGAAGCAAAGTCGGCGGCGAGGTCATGGCGAGCCACCGTCGAGGTAGGCATCGAGGTCGTCGCGGCGCAACAGCACGCGCCGGCCGTCTCGCCGCGGATGAAGCCTGCCGAGCGCGATCAGGTCGTAGATGCGGTCCTTGCGACAGCGCAGCCGCTCCGCCGCCTCCGCGACGTTGAGCCACGGCGAAGCGGGTGTTGTACCTGGGACCAGCGCGGCCGCCCGCGCCGCAATCTGGGCGACCTGCTCGTCCGTCAGCCGAATCGTCAGCTCTACGCCCTGCCCGGCTCTCACTGGCTCCGTGCTTTCTCGGTCTCCTACGTTTCTGTCCATCACCGTTAATGACCGCAACTCGCTCGAAGCGGCCAACAAGTTCCTGGCACGCCAGTCGCCGCTTCGCCGCTGAGCCGCCACTACGCCAGTACAGACCAGATGCACGGCGGCCTGTGCTGGCCCCTTGCAGGACCTAATTCGTTGGCCGGTCTGCCGCCCTCACGGTCATTAACCGTGTGATGACAGCTTCGAGCATCGGCGCCGCAAAGGGCGGTGGATATGCCCGCTACCTGGAGAGCAAGACGGTCGCGCCCGAGCGCGGCGACTACTACCTCACCCCAGACGGCGAGATGACGCAGTCGCCCGGCAGGTGGCTCTCGGGCAGGGAGACGCTCGCGCGGCTGGGAGTCCAACCGAGTGCAGACGTGGACGGCCGGGACTTCATCGCAGTCATGGAGGGCCGCCACCCAGGTACCGGCAGGTGGCTGCGTCCGGAGGGCGCCGGCGGCGGCCGTGGCGGCGGGATCGACGTGACGTTCAGCGCGCCGAAGTCAGTCTCGATCGTCTGGGCGCTCGGCGACCCGTGGCAGCGAGAGCAGATCGAGGCCGCGCACGCTGCCGCGGTCGAGTCGGCCGTCGAGTACCTGCGCGAAGCGGTGCCAGTCGTGAGGCGTCGCTACGAGGGACAGGTCGTCGAGGAGCTCGCCGAGGACGTGATCGCCGCCGAGTACCGACACACGACCGCGCGAGGCGTCGACGGCGCTCGGGCGCCCGACCCCCAGATCCACAGCCACGTCGTCATCAGCGGTGTGGTGCGCGAGGACGGGCGAATCGTTGCCGTCGCCTCGCGGCCTATCTTCCGCGCTGCGCGCGAGGTCGGAGCCTTCTACCGCGCGGCGCTCGCGGATGAGCTGCTTCGGCATGGCTACGCGATCGAGCGCAACACCGGAAAGCACGGGCGCTACTTCGAGATCGCCGGTGTACCGCAGAAGCTGGTCGAGGAGTTCTCGGGCAGAAGCCGCGAGGTCGCGCGCGCCGCCGAGCGCTTCCGCGCACGCTACGGTCGCGCGCCTGAACGGGGCGAGCTTCGCAACCTCGCGCTGGAAAACCGCAAGGCCAAGCAGCTCGAAACCCGCGGCGATCTACGACGAGCTTGGAACGAGACCGCGAGACGGCACGGCTTCGGTCCCGATGAGGCGATCCAGCTCATAGGCCGCGCCGACGTGCCTACCTCCGACCGTCCGATCGAGGATCGCATCGAGGCGAAGCTCACCGAGCATCAAGCGGTCTTCGAGCGCAGGGATCTGCACGCCGTCGCCTTTGAGCAGGCAGCCGGCGAGATGCCGCCACGGCAGGCGCTCACCCTCGCGACCGAGATGGTCCGAGACCGTCGCGTGCTGCCACTCGAAGGCGGGCGAATGACGACTCTCGCGGTTCGCGCCCAGGAGCAAGCGATCGAACGCCGCGTCACAGAGCTCGCTCGACTCAGCGACCGCGACGTCGGCGACCTTGCGCGCACCAATGCAGCACGCGACGTCGCGGAGCGCATCGGTGCGCCGCTCAGCGGCGAGCAGCAGCTCGCCCTCAAAGTCATCACTGGAGACGGGCGCGCCGCGACCCTTGTCGGGCCGGCAGGCAGCGGCAAGGGCGTCGTGATCGACGCCGCCGCACGGGCCGAGCAGCTCGCCGGCCGCGAGACGGTCGGCGTCGCGGTCTCGGGGTCGACCGCGGAGCGCCTCGGAGCGGACAGCCCTGCGCTTGCTGGAGCGACGATGACGATTGACGCGCTGGTCGCACGCGCCGAGACGGGCAGCGTCGCCGTTCACCGCGACAGCACGATCTTTCTCGACGAGGCAGGCATGGTCGACCACTCGCGGCTCGACGCGCTCACGAGCCTCGTCGAGCGAACCGGCGCAAAGCTGATCGCCATCGGCGACGGCAAGCAGCTTCCCTCGATCGGCCCAGGCGGCATGTTCGATCGGCTCGCCGCACATGGCGCAAGCATCGAGCTCGCAGAGATCCACCGCACGAACGACCCACGCGAGCGCAGAGCGTGGCAGGCGCTGCGCGCCGGCGAACCCGAGGCCGCGATGGCCCACTACAAGTCCCAGGGACGCCTGCATCTCGCAGACACACGCGAGCAGGCTGCCGAGAACGCCGTACAGAGCTGGGCGAGGCTCGTCGAGGAATGCGGCGACATCCGCGCCGTCGCGCTGATCGCCGACGCCTCCAACGCCGAGATCGACCGCCTCAACCACCGCGCCCAACACCTCCGCGCCGCACGCGGCGAACTCGGCGCCGAGGAGATCGCGATGCCGAACAGGCACTACGGGCTACGTGAAGGCGACCTCGTCGCCTTCAGCGCGCAGCACCGCCCGCGCGGGCAACCCCGTGTCGAGAACGGCGCTCGCGGCGAAGTAGTCGCCATCCAGGAACGAAGCGTCACAGTCGCGCTCGACGGCTCCGGGCGCACGGTCCGGATCGCGGCCGAGGACCTCGATTCGCTACGCCTCGCCTATGCCCAGCACGTCTACCGCCAGCAGGGCGCGACCGTCGAGCGCTCGATCGTCCTCACCGGCGGCTGGCAGACGAGCAAGGAGACCGCCTACGTCGAGGCGACCCGTGGCCGTCACGGAACCGATTGGTACATAGGGCGCGACCAGCTCGGCGAGGAAGGGCAAGACGCTGGGCGGATCACGCGGCTCGCGCAGCGGATGAGCCAGAGTCGTGCACACACTCCGTCGGTCGCGCATCGCGTGGCGATGCGCGACCTCGCGCCTGACTGGGTGCCGAGTCGCGATCCGCTGAGACTGTCGCGATTCGTCGGCATCGACCGTCTGGCACATCGGCAACGCGAGCGATGCACTCCGGAGCGCGAAGTTGGACCAAGTCGATAGCAGCGCTACGACGAGAAAAGCAGGACCGCCCGTGATGGCAACGCAAGATCCCATTGCTCAGGAGCGAGGGACCGAGCTGACTGCTTCAGTAGCCCGTTGGATCGCGCTCCGGGTTGATCGCGCGGAGAAACCCCGGAAGCTCGTTCCAGCTGAACAGCTCGACCACCTTGACATCCAGCGACCCCAGGTACTCCCGCATCACAGGGTCGACGCGCTGCTGGACGAGGTAGCTCGTCGGCATCGCATCGCCCATGACGGCGCGTGCCTCGTCCCTGATGAGATTGAAGTTCGGGTCGCTGAGGCTGAAGCCTATGAATAGGAAGCTGGAAAAGCGCGCGGTCTGCGCGAGATGGCGGAACATCTCGGCCCGCTCTAGACGTGATCGCGCGTAGTCGTCGCGAGTAAGGACGATCTCGTCGGGGTGTTCCCAGGTCCCGTGCAGCTTGACCAGGTGAGTGTCCGGGTGATCGACGGCGACGTGCAGGAACTCGGCAGGTGTGGTGCTCACAGCCAATTCGCGCCCGCCGCGCTCGAAGGCCAACTCGATCAGCGAGTCGTAGTTTGTCGTAAACAGGTCGCGGATCGGCAGCGCCACTAGCTCGCGGTGGGATGGCGTCAAGCGCTTGGCATCGTCACGCCGTGTCACGAACTGCTCCATGAGGAAATCGCGGTATCGCACGCGACTGGTGCGGAGGCGGAAGAGCTGTGCGGCATCGAGCGGGCTCTGCTCGCGCATGAAGCTCTCCACCGACTCGGCCTCGCGCTCGCTGGCAGACGCACGCAGCTCGGCCAACATACGCTCAACGAGCATGCTCCAGGACGGGAAGCGGGCGTCGTCGGCAAAGGGGGCCGGCATCTCGAACGTGGCGCGACCGAGAGGCCGCCCAACGCCGACCGAGAGACCCGCTCCTAGAAAAACCATGATGGCGCTCGCGTCGTCCACGATGCGGCCACGCAGCTCGGCGACGGCGGTCTGCAGACGAGCCTCAGCCTCCTCCCACCCCGACATGCGGACAGCGTATAGCGGGAGCGCTCGGATCGAGCGCTGCAGGGAGGCTTCTCTAGTCTGCAGCTGCTCCGGCTTCGGCAGTATGGCCGCCGGTGCCGCAGAATCGCGTCAGCACCTGCGCGAGCTGGGTCATCTCGTCCTCCGGGGGCCGGTGATCGAGGTCGAGCCCCTCGACCAGCGCCACGAGGTTCGCGGCGTTGTTCCGCTGCTTGGTCGTCCCGAGCGCCGCCTCTATGTCGTCTGCGAACCGGAACATGCGGCCAGCTGCTGCCTGCTCGACCGCCTTGACGTTCTGCGCCGTGCGATCCTCCGCTGCGATCTTGCTGGCGTCCCCGTCAGTGACAACGAGCAGCTCGATGTGCAGCTGGTCCAGCAGCTGGATGTAGTCGGGGAGGTTCTCGCGTCCCCCGCAGTCGACGACGCTGATGCTGCAGCCATCGACGTCGATGCCGAGGCGGTCGAGCAGCGTCCGCGTGACCGCGACGTCGTCTTGGCCCTCGCACAGGATCGCCCTCTGCGCGAACAGGATCTCGGCGCCGCTGCCACGGCGGAGCTTCTCGGCGACCCGCTCGTACGAGAAGTCGAGCTGCGCGGTGCAGCGATAGACCTTGCTGCAGCCAGCCTCCTTCGCCACTCTCAGCACGCTGGGGTAGTCAGCGACCGACACGAAGGCCGCGTCGTGCGTCGTGGCCATGACGTCGTTCCCCAGCTCAGCGAGGCTCCTGAGCGTAGTGGCGAAGAGGCGGCGGAGATGCGGGTTCAGGTACGCCTCGGGCTCCTCGATGAGGAAGACGGCGGGTCGTGTCTGCTCGGCGAAGTCGGCATACGTGCGCAGGATCGCCAGGCGCACCATGCTCCGGTACCCGTCGCCAAGCCGCTCGACCGCGAGGACAGGGCTGGCAGCGTCGTCCTGGACGTGTAGCGTGAGGATGTCGGCGAGCAGTTCCTCAGCCGTCGGCATGGACAGGCTCACTGCGGCTCCGGTCGCAGTTGGTCCGAGCACGGTTCGCAGGTTCTCACTCAACGACTGCTCGATCGACGCGAGCTTCGGAGTGCGGAGGATGTCCTCCATACGTACAGCGAAGCGCTCGTATGCTGTCTCGCGCGGCACTGTGGTGCCGTCGGGCAGCTGGTATGTGTTCGCCGCAGAGCGGAAGTCCTCTCGATAGAGGTCGAGGAGCTGGGCGAGGACGCCATAGCCACTGGTGTTGAAGGCTCGGTAAAGGTTCGGGGTGAGGTAGTGGACGCGCCCGAGCAATGGGACGATGCGGCTCGCCGGCGTAGGTAGAAAGCGGACCGGATCGGTGTCGGGATCGACCGGGCCGCTGCCGCGCTTGATCGCAGCGGGCGGACGGTAGGTGTCACCTGACCCGTCGAAGCAGTAGTTCTCGAACTTGAGCCGCCCCTTGCCCTCCCCGCGGTCCCCGCGCCACGCTCGGTAGAAGAAGCCGTGGATCTCGTCCGTCTTGCGGAAGATGTTCTCCTTCTTGAGCGCGGCGCGGAGGCGCACGTCGACGCGCACCTCCTTCGTGATATCGAGCTGGTGAAAGTCGGCAGGGTCAAGGTCGGCGCGGCGCGCGGCGCCGAGCGCCAAGCGGACGGCGGCAATCAAGTTGGACTTGCCCGCATTGTTCGCTCCCACCACCGCGACCAGGTTCTGGTCGGCAGGCAGCTCGATCACGGCCTTCTCCGACCCGAAGCTCCGAAGGTTGCTGATCTCGATGCGCTCGATCCTCATCGGCACATCTTCTCGCCGGGCTGTCTCGGGCGTACAAAGGACACAGCCTCAATGCGGATAGCCCGGCGCTATCGCCGGGAGCCGACAGCGCGCGAGATCATCAAGTTGGATGTTCGCACTTCTGTTTGCACCGCCCCCGTTTGATCTCCTCCGCAGAATCCAATAAACGCCGAAACCCGCCTTCTCAAGCGGGTTTCGATCAGTAGCGGGGGCAGGATTCGAACCTGCGACCTTCGGGTTATGAGCCCGACGAGCTACCAGACTGCTCCACCCCGCGGCGGACATCCCATTGTAGCAATGGCCGCAGGCTCGCTCTGCCTTACGATGGCCAACATGCGCGTCGCAGTCGTGGACATCGGCAGCAACTCCATCAGGCTGCTCGTGGCGGAGATCAGCGGCGCACAGGAGGTCACGGAGCTCAAGCGGCGCTCGGTCGTCACGCGGCTAGGGCACGGCGTAGATGCGCAGGGCAAGCTCTCCCACGAGGCCACCGACCGCACGTTCGACGTGCTCACGCGATACCGCGAGGAGATCGAGAGCCTTGGCTGCGAGCGTAACCTTGCGGTGCTCACTTCGGCAGTGCGCGACGCCGTCAACGGACCACAGTTCAGCGAGCGCGTGCGCTCCCTCGGGCTGGACGCGAAAGTCCTCACGGGGGACGAAGAGGCGCAGCTCACGTTCCTCGGAGCCACAAGCGGCCGCCCGCCCAGCGATGAGCCGGGCGTGGTGATCGACATCGGCGGCGGCTCCACCGAGTTCGTCGTCGGCCACGACCACGCACCTACGTTCCACACCTCGCTGCAAGCAGGCGTTGTGCGGATGAGCGAGCGCCACATCGCGACCGACCCGCCTCTCGCGGCCGAGCTGCAGGCAATCGCAGGCGACGTGCGCGAGATCTTTCAAACCGGTCTGCCGGCGCAGGTCAGAACATCCGTGAAGCGCGGCATCGCGGTGGCGGGAACGGCGACCTCCGCAGCAGCGATCGACCAGGAGCTAGACCCCTACGACCCGGCGAAGGTCCACGGCTACAAGCTGCCGCGCAGTACCGTGCAAGCCCTGCTCACCCGCCTCGCGGGCATGGACGAAGCACAGCGCAGGCAGGTGCCAGGTCTGCACCCGGACCGCGCACCGACGATCGTCGCGGGCATGGTGCTGCTTTCCGAGGCGATGGGCGCCTTCGACCTCAGCGAAATTGAGGTCTCAGAGCACGACATCCTGCGCGGCGGGGCTCTGAAGCTCGCCGGCCTCGGCTAGAGCGAAGGCCCCGGCGCAACGCAGGCGGCGCCCGACGCAAACCCTCAGGCCAGGTTCGATTTGCGCGGGTAGACGACGTCCGGGTCCGTGAGCACGTTGACCAGCGCAGGCTTGCCCGACTCGAACGCCCGCGCAATCGCCGGCTTCACATCCGCAGGACGCTCGACCAGCTCGCCGTGGCAGCCAAGCGCCTCGACGACCTTGTCGTAACGGGTGCCGGGACGCAACTCAGCCGCCACCGAGTAGCCGTAGAGAAACTCCATCGGATGCTTCTCGAGCGCCCAGATCCCGTTGTTGCCCATCACGGCGAGCACGTTCACGCCGTGCCTTGCCAGCGTGTCGAACTCCATGCCGGCGAAGCCGAAGGCGCCGTCTCCCATCACAAGCACAACCTGCTTGTCCGGGCGCGCGAGCTTGGCCGCCAGCGCGTAGCCCGGCCCGGAGCCCAGGCAGCCGAAGGGCCCCGGGTCGAGGAAGCAGCCGGGCGTGTAGCTGTCGATCACCTTGCCGGCGTAGGAGACGAAGTCGCCGCCGTCGCCGATCACGATCGCGTCCCGATCGATCACCTCCCCGAGCTCCTTGTAGAGCCGCATCGGGTGAAGCGGAGCACGGTCGTCATCCAGTTCGGCACGCTCGGCCTGCCGACGCTCGGTCTCTAGATCGCGCAGCTGACTCACCCAATCCTTGCTGGCAAGTGCGGCGCCGCCCGCTGCAGCACCCAGGTCGCGCAGCGTCGTAGAGACGTCGCCATACAGCTCGGCCGCAACCGGCCGCGGGTGTGGACGCTCAGGCTCGGCGCAGTCGATCGCGACTATCTCCGTCTCCGGGCCGAACGCGGCACCAAAGGCGAGCCTGAAGTCCATCGGCACGCCGATCAGGAGCGCAACATCGGCGCCCTGCAACGCGGTGCTGCGCGCCCGAGAGAAGAACAGCTCGTGGTCGGCCGGCACGCACCCACGCGCGAGACCATTGAGAAAGACGGGGATGCGCAGCTGCTGCGCCAGCTCGAGCAGAGCCTGCTCACCGTGGCCCCAGTAAAGGTCGGCGCCGGCCATGATCACAGGGCGCTGCGCGCGCGCCATCAGCGCGCCCGCACGCTCAATCGCAGCCCCATCGGCGCGAGAAAGCGCCGGCGCCGCCGCCTTGAACTCCCCTTCCGGCGCCTCTGTAAAGACATGGTCAAGCGGAAAGTCGACAAACGCAGCGCCGCTGTGAGGCGCAAGCGCCGTCAGGATCGCCTGCTCCACCAGCTCCGGTATCTCCGCCGCACTGCCCGCAGTGGCCGCCGACTTGCACAGCGGCCGCGCGAACGGCACGTGGTCTATCTCCTGCAGCGAGCCCTGACCCCAGCGCAGGGCCGGAGCGCGGCCGCCGAGCACCAGCAGCGGGGAGTGGTTTGCCTGCGCGCCGGCCATCGCACTCATGCCGTTGGTGATGCCTGGGCCCGCGGTGAGCGCGCAGACCCCGATCTCCCGCGTGACCTTCGCCCAGCCCTCGGCCGCGAAGGCCGCGGTCTGCTCGTGGCGCACATCGACGATGTCGATCCCCTCTGTGCGGCAGCCGTCATAGATAGAGAAGAGGTGTCCGCCGGAAAGCGTGAACAGCTTGCTCACGCCGTGCGCCTTCAGTCGCCGTGCAACGAGACGCCCACCGTGGAAGCTCGTCGCGGCGACGCTCTCTGGACCCGTAGAGGACATCGCGGACCGCGACTCTAACGAAGCGAGCGCGCGACGGCACGCACGCCGGGCGCCCGCGCGCAGGGCGATGCTGATGCCCAGGGTGGGAGTCGAACCCACAAGCCCTCGCAGGGCGGCAGATTTTAAGTCTGCTGACTTTGCCTGTTTGTCCACCTGGGCGCGCGGATGCTATCTGCGAACGGGAGATAGAAACATCTGAGAGGACATGATGGCGCGCGCAGTCCCGCTTTCCGTCGCTAGTTGCGCTCTTTCGTGCCACGACATCCGCAACTTGGACGCTGCTACGGTGTCTGCAGGGCTGGGACAGGCTGGGAGAGTCCCGTTATTGAAAGGCGCATATGGAGGTCTCAGCACTCAAGCCTGCAGCTCTTCCCGCCCCGCGCGGCCCGTCGCCCCTGCTGCGCCTGCAGTCCGACGAGCGCCTGATCGCGATGGTCCGCCGCGGCCAGCACGCGGCCTTCGAAACCCTCTTCTCGCGCTACCACGCGCGATTGCTCGCCTTCTGCCGGCACATGCTCGGCTCCAAGGAGGACGCCGAAGACGTGCTGCAGGAGGTCTTCACCGCAGCCTTCAACGCGATCCTCGCCGACGAGCGCGAGATCAACGTGCGCCCCTGGCTCTACAGGATCGCGCGCAACCGCTCGCTCAACCACCTGCGCAAGGCCTCCGCGATCGGCGTCGACTCGATGGACATCCACTTCGCCGAAGGTGGCATCTCCACCGGCGAGAAGGTGATGCGCCGCGAGAGCTTCCGCCAGCTGATCGAGGACGTCCAGCAGCTGCCCGAGAGCCAGCGCACCGCGCTGCTGCTGCGCGAGATCGACGCGCTCTCCTACGACCAGATCGCCGAGGCGATGGAAACCACGATCCCCTCCGTGAAGTCGCTGCTAGTGCGCGCCAGGATCTCGCTGGCCGAGGCGGCGCAGGCCAGGCAGCTCAGCTGCGAGGAGGTGCGCGAGCAACTCGGCGAGGCCGCTGAGGGTCTGCTCAAGATCAGCGCGCCCGCGCGGCGCCACGTGCGCTCCTGCGAGCGCTGCAGAGGCTTTCGCAAGCAGCTCAAGAGCAACAACGCCACGCTGGCCGCCGTGATGCCGGTCGGAGCGGTGCTGATGATCCGCAAGCTCATCGCCAGCAAGATCGGCGCGGGCGCAAGCCACGTCGCCGGTGGTGCCGGCGCGGGCGCAGGCGCAGGAGCCGCTGCTGGCGGCACGAGCGCTGCGGGTGGGCTTGCCAGCGCGGGCGTCGGCGCGATCGCGACCAAGGCCGTGGCGGGGCTTGCCGCAGCTGCGCTGGTCACGGCGGGAGCAGTGGCAGCCGGGCATGGCGGCGCCCGCCACCGTCACCACGGCGCTGCGAGCGTTGCGGCGACGCCGATCGTCACTTCCCCCGAGTCCGGCCCGGCGCCCGTTGTCGTAAAGGCGCTCGCTCAGCCCACAAGCGCAATCCATGCTGGCACCGCGCATGCAGCCGCCACAGGCAGCCTCAGCAAGGGGCCGCATCACAAGAGCAAGGCGATCACGACCTCGACCACAGGCTCCGCAACCGAGACGAGCACAAGCTCCTCCTCGAGCACCGAAGCGCCCGTGGCAGCTCCCAGCGAATCGAGCGCGCCGACAAACGAGGTCGTCACCGAAACCGTCCAGCTGCCGAGCGGCACTCAGACGAGCAGTACGACAAGCACCACCAGCACCACAAGCTCTGTTACCTCCTCCAGCTCGACCACGAGCACACCCGGAGTCGGGACCTCCTCGCCGGTGGTCACTCCGGCGCAGACGGGTGGCACGCCCGCCGCGGGCAGCAGCGAAGAAGCAAACACCGGCGAAGGCTCAGGCGGCTGAGCCGCGCTGGATCGGCCGCCGCCCGGCGGCCGCGCCGCGTCAGCCGAGCCCGATGACCTTCAGCCGCCGTTCCAGAGCGCTTGCGGCAAACGCTCTGGTTTCGCTGACGCGCACCCCGAAGATCTCGGCGTCCTCTTCTGACTCGGCGATCCACTTCGGCCGCAGCACGCCCTGTGCAGCCGGCGCGATCTCCGCCAGCGTGCGTTGGATCGCGGCGCGGTAGCGCTCGTCGCGGGCGACCATGTCCTTCAGGAAGCGGGCGCCGAAGGCGACATGACGGTGCTCGTCGCGGGCGACGTTGGTGAAGCCCTCCACGAACGCGGGCAGCGTGCCCACCCGTTCGTTGTACTCGATGATGAAGTGCTGGCCGGTGAGCGCGAGCATGCCCTCGATCACCATGTGGTAGATCGTCACGGCCTCCACGAGCGCCTCGACGTCTTCGGGCTCATGCGCAAGCCGCTGCACCCGCCGGTGCAGCATTTCGTCGAAGAGCACGCCGAACTCCGGGTTCAGGTGCTCGCCGGTCTCCTGCAGGCGCCCCTCAAGATCATCTGCCGCCAGCACGCCCACCTCCGAGTAGAAGCGGTCGAAGAACGCCACATGACGCGCCTCGTCGGCGATCTGCGTGCAGAGGAAGATCCGCATGTCCTCCTGCGGGCAAGCCCACATCATCGGGCCGAGCTCAGCCGCGACGCGCTGCTCGCCCACGAAGAACGAGCTCAGTCCATACATCCGCGCGTACCGCTCCTCGGAGTCGATGCGCTCGTGCCAGTCAATGCGGTCCTGGCTGAAATCCAGCGCGCCGACCGACCACTGCTGACGCTCCCACAGAGAGTAGAGCTCGCCGTAGCCGAGCAGTTGCGCGCCCGCGCGCTCGGTCGACTCCTGCAGCGCAGGATCGCTCGTCGCACGGAAGTCCGCCCGCGCGTTCAGCGACCTGGCCTGCTCCTCGGTGACCTGCGAAACCTCGACATCGGACACCTCCCGCACACTACAGCAATCCTGGCCAGCCGGCCAGTCCTAGGTCTCAGAACGCCCGGGGGAGTCGGCTGCACGCAAGCCGCGGTCACTCCCCGAGCGAAAACAACGCCTCGAGGTCGTGCTGCGAGTAGGCCGCGAACGCCACCATCGTCTGGGTGCGCGCGACCCCCGGCAGCTTGCTGATGCCGGCCGTGACCACATCAGCCAGTTGCTCGTGGTCTGGCACACGCACGATCGCGATGAAGTCCCAGGAGCCCGTCACCGAGTAGGCCTCTGCGACGCCGTCCAGATCGGCCAGTTCCCCGCCAAGGCGGCTGAGCGCGTCGCGCTCAGCCTCGATCAGCACGACGGCGTGAGTCATAGCGAGTGGCTCTCACCCGGCGCCAGCACGACCACCTGGGTTCTGCATGCGTCCTGCACGTCCGCCTTGAATGCCTGCGCGTCGGTCTCAATCGGCGGGAAGGTGTCGTAGTGGCAGGGGATCAGCTGGCCGGCACCGATCAGCTTGGCGGCCTCCACGGCATCGTGGCGATCCATCGTGTAATGACCGCCGATGCACACGAGCGCGAGATCGATCGGGTCGCGCCTGCCCACCAGCGCCAGGTCGGAGAACAGCGCGGTGTCGCCGGTGTGGTAGATCACCTTGCCGCCAAACTTGACCAGCAGCCCCGCGGGCGTATTGACGGTTCCGTTCGGCGTGGTCGAGGTGTGCCAGGCCGGCAGGAGCTTGACCCAGCCCCAGTCGAACTGCACCGTGCCACCGAGGTTGGGGTCATAGACCTTCTCCAGCCCGGCGCCTCCCAGCTCGCCCGCGATCTCCACGATTGCGACCACCTCGGCGCCGGTGCGCTTTGCGATCGAGACGGTGTCTCCGATGTGATCGGCGTGCCCGTGCGTCAGCAGGATTGCATCGGCGGAAAGATCGTCCGCCGCGGCCGCGGCCTTCGGGTTTCCGGTCAGGAATGGGTCGATCAGGACCGTCTTGCCGCCGTCCGTGAGCTCGAACGCGGCGTGTCCAAGGAAGCGGACGTTCATGCAGGCTGCTCCTCTCGCGCGGGTTGACGGCAACTGATGATAGGCCGCACGGCGCCCGCCGGCGCGGCCCCAGGCAATCCGAAACCTGCTCAGATCTCGGAGGTCGAACGGATGCGAGACAGGCCTAGCCCCAGGACCAGACCAAAGGCCGCCCCGACCACGCCCGCGAGCCAGTTGGCCTCCGCGCGCGCGAATGGCATCGCAAGCAGCGCCGCCGCAAACGCCGCAGCGCCGAGCAGGTCGCCCTCATACCATTCGCGCCCGCGCGCGGCGCGCAGGTCGGGCGCCGCCCAGGCGGCGATCAGGCAGAGCGCGCCCGCGTTGGCGCCAGTGATTACCGGGTAGGCGAAGGCCGCCTCGGCGACCAGCGCGCCGGTCACCCCGGCACCGAGGAACAGAGCGAGCACGACCACGGGGCCATGCCGACGCTCCAGCAGCCAGCCGAAGACCGCCACGGCCAGCAGCGCCACGAACGCATAGACGCCGCTGGCGTAGAGGAACTGGCTGCTGAAGAGCCGCCACCACTGGCCATGGACTGGCCCTTCGAGCGAGAGCTTGGCCGGCGAAACGAACCCGCTGGTGGTCGTGATCCACACTCCGCAGGCAGCAAGCACCAGCGCGATCGTCGCGTAGGGCCGAGAGTCGACCCCGGCGCCGATCAACCGCGTCGGGGCTCGCAGGCGAGCAATCGTGGCGCCTTCGCGGCGTGGCTCCCGTTCGCGTCCGGGCCGCTCCTTGGGCAGCTTCGGCGCCCGCCGGCGCAGCCGGTGACCGCAGTAAGGGCACTCCGTGATGTAGGGGCTGACCTCCGAGCCGCACTGCCGGCAGACGATGAAGAGGTCGGCGCCCGGGGACATCCTGAAAGCCATTCTAGGCCCGCCCTGCGCCTGCCGAGGAGCCTCTTGCCGTGGATGTGGATCGACCCCGGAGCCCGCGCGAGCGGTAGAGTCCATCGGACCGTCATCGTCAACACGCCGCGCCGGCGGCGACTATGAGCTCCAGGCAGCGGCAGCGACCGTCAAAGGATACCGATCGATGCAACGCGGCTACGACCAAAAGCTCTACATACTTGCCTTCGACCATCGCGGCTCGTTCCAGAAGAAGTTCTTCGGCATCGAGGGCACGCCCGACCCTGAGCAGACGGCGATGATCGCCGATGCCAAGCACCTGATCTTCGAGGGCATGATGCAAGCGGTCTCCTCGGGCGCCAATGCACAAATCACCGGCGTGCTGGTGGACGAGCAGTTCGGCGGCAGCGTGCCGCAGGAGGCGCGCGAGAAGGGCCTGAAGCTCGCGATGCCGGTCGAGCGTTCTGGCCAGAACGTCTTCGACTTCCAGTACGGCGAGGACTTCGGCGAGCACATCGAGCGCTACGACCCCGACTTCAGCAAGGTGCTGGTGCGCTACAACACCGCCGGCGACCGGGCCGAGAACGACGGGCAGTTGGCAAAGCTCAAGCACCTCTCCGATTGGCTCACCCAGCGCGAGCGCAAGTTCCTCTTCGAGTTGCTCGTGCCAGCGGAGCCAGGTCAGCTTACGCAGGTCGGCGGCGATGTCGAACGCTATGACGTGGAGCTGCGACCGCAACTGATGCGTCAGGCGATCGCAGAGATCCAGGACGCGGGCATCGAGGTCGACATCTGGAAGATTGAGGGCGTGGAGGAGCGTGCGGACTGCGAGATGCTCGTCGCCCAGGCCCGCTCAGGCGGACGCGAGGGCGTGGTCTGCGTCGTGCTGGGAAGAGGCGCAAACGACGAGAAAGTCGATCATTGGCTGCGCCAAGCGGCGCCTATCGACGGATTCGTGGGATTTGCGATCGGTCGCTCGATCTGGTGGAACCCGCTGAAGGCCTACGTCGACGGCAAGATCGAACGAATCGCCGGCGCACGCCAGATCGCCGAGAACTATCTACGCTTCGTCGAGGTCTACGAACGCGCGGAGGGCAAGGCCCGCGTGGGCTGAGCAGCCGACGCAGATGAGCCGGGGACGCAGATGAGCTCGCGCATCAGGCGCACCGCCGCCGAGATCGAGCAGGCTTTCGCAGCGGAGATCTCACGTGAGCGCAGCCTGCGCGACTCACGTCTGCGCACCGCTGAGCGGCGGATGCGAAAGCGCGAGCGCGAGCGCGTGCACAAACGCGGCTCGATGCGATTCGTGCTGCTGGTGTTGACGCTGATCGCGACCGCGATCGTGGTCACCGTGGCGATGTTCGCCTCGCTGTACCTGCTGCTCGACTGACAGGCGCGGGGTCGAGCGCCGCCTACGGCGTGGAGCCCCCGCCGCCCAACTCGCGCAGGGCGTCGTCGACCTCCGCCCTGGCCTCCTGCTCACTCTGCATCTGATCCCGCTGCCCACGATGGATCTCGAGATAGATCTCGGTCCTGAACACGGGCACGTCGCCCGGAGCCTGGATTCCGATCCTCACCTTGTCGCCCATCACGGAGAGCACGGTCACCTCGACGTCATCGCCGATCATGATGCTCTGGTTGGACTTGCGCGTGAGGACCAGCATGGATGTGGGCCCTGCCTTTCCGAGATCGGCGGTGGGCAGGCATCACCGAACGCGCCTGCTGCGCCAAGCATAATCCGAAGCTCCGATTTACGCACCTGCGTGCAGGCGGATTTGTGCCTGCTGATCGAACTCATGCGCGCATCCGCCACCGAGCGCAGGAGGACTTGCGTCGTGCTCATCGCGCCCGCAAGGATGGACCGGCGGCACGCGAGTCTTCCTATGCGCTAGTCTCCCGGGCCGTCTATGGCTCGCAAGTCTCTGCGCCCGCATCTCAACCAGATACGAAGCTGGGTCCGCCAAGGGCGGACCGATGCTTGGATAGCCCACCAGCTGGAGGTCTCAGGTCAGGACATCGCCGAGTTCAAGGCGCAGAACGCGCTGGACGAGAGCGATGGCGGCGAGAGCTCGGCGGAGCTGTCTGAGGACTTCGACATGCGTGCCGAGGACGACGCCCGGATCGCCGCCGAGCTGGAGGCCGCGGCGCTTGAGGCGGAGCGCGAGAAGGCAGCCAAGGAAGCCAAGGCGAAGGCCGCTGCCGAGAAGCGCGCAAAGGCTGCCGCCGAGAAGCGCGCCAAGGCCGCCGAGGAGGAGCCGGAGGACGAGGGCGATGAGGAGGACGAGGAGTCCGCCCCCAAGCGCAGGCGCGGGCGCCGCGGCGGTCGTGGCCGCAAGTCGGGCACACGCGAGGGCGCCGTGCTCGAAGGCACCTTCGACCACGGCGAAGAGGGCTACGGCCTGTGGCTCGACCCCGCGATCCAGGACGACCCGGTCTACGCCGAGCACTGGGCTGGACACCGGCCGGTCGAGATCAAGGTCGAAGAGGACCAGATTGTGATCCGCCGCATCCGCGAAGATTCATAGGCGGGACCGCCTATGAACGTGCTCCATCAGAGCCCGCCAAACTGCTGGCTGCTACTCGTCCGGCCTATGCCGGCCGCCCGCGAAGTCGGCTGCCTCGCGCAGGTAGCGGCTGAATGCTGCGTCCACGACCACGCCTGAGTCCCATGCCCACGGGTCCTCGGGTGCGATTGCCATCGCGCTCTGCAGGCACCAGGCGGTACCGCGATCGTAGAGGTCGGCCAGTTCGGCGGCGGTGAAGCGCCCGCCGAGGCGCCTGCGCAGTTCGCTCACCAGCGTGGCAGAGACGCGCTCCAGTGTGGGCTGGCGCTCCGGCGCGGCGGTCTGCAGGCGACGTTCGCCCTGCCGCCACTGTTCGATCGCGCGTGTGAGGTCCACTGCCGCGCGAGGCTAGCAGCAGGCCCAGCGTCGCAACACTAGTTGCGTGGCAGCCCGCGGATCACGAACGCTTTCTCGCCGTCGTGCGCCATCCCGAGGCGCCTGGCGGCGGCTTCGGCGGCCCAGCGTTCGTGGAGCTGTGAGCTCTGCTGGGCAAGGCGGGCGTGCTGGGCTTCCAGCGAGAGCACCTTTGCGCTGTCCACACGGGAGGCATGCCACGCGCTCCACAGGGACAGCCCTGAGCGCACGTAGAGGCCGAGCAGGGCGATCACGACAGCGAGCATCGCAAGGCGGGCCACCTTGTCCCAGTGCACGCCTCCCAGAGGCTGCTCTCTTGCGAGCGCTCTCGACATCTACGTGCATTTCGCGGCGCGGAGCACAGCTCCTTCATCGCTGCGCGCCATGCATGCCGCGGGTCGCGGCGGTCGTCCCTACCTACTGTGAAACGCGGCGCGACCCGGGAACTCCGCGTCGCTCCCGAGCTGCTCCTCGATCCGCAGCAGCTGGTTGTACTTGGCAACCCTGTCCGAGCGCGACGGCGCGCCCGTCTTGATCTGGCCGCAGCCGGTCGCCACCGCGAGGTCGGCGATCGTGACGTCCTCGGTCTCGCCTGAACGGTGGCTCATCACGGCTGTGTAGCCGGCGTCATGCGCCATCTGGATCGCCGCGAGCGTCTCTGAGAGCGTGCCGATCTGGTTGACCTTGATCAGGATCGAGTTTGCGACGCCCAGCTCGATGCCCCTAGCGAGCCGCTGAGTGTTGGTCACAAAGAGATCGTCACCGACCAGCTGCACCTTCTCGCCGAGCAGCCGCGTGAGCTGCTCCCACCCATCCCAGTCCTCCTCGGCCATGCCGTCCTCGATCGAGAGCACCGGGTAGCGCGCAGCGATCTGCTCCCAGTAGCTGGCCATCTCGGCCGGCGAAAGTGTGCGGTGCTCGTGCTCGAGCACGTATGCGCCATCTTCGTAGAGCTCGCTGGTCGCCGGATCGAGCGCGATCGCGACATCGCTGCCTGGCCTGTAGCCGGCCGCCTCTATGCCTGAGATGAGCACCTGCAGCGCCTCCTCGTTGGAGCCGAGATCGGGGGCGAAGCCGCCCTCGTCGCCGACCGAGGTCGCAAGGCCCCGCTCGTGCAACGTGCGCTTGAGCGCATGGAAGACTTCGACGCCCATTCGCAGGCACTCCGAGAAGGTCGGTGCGCCGCAGGGCACGATCATGAACTCCTGGAAGTCGACCTTGTTGTCCGCGTGAGCGCCGCCGTTAAGCACGTTCATCATCGGCACCGGCAGCACCCTGGCGGCATCCCCGCCCAGGTAGCGCCACAGCGGCACGCCCTCCTCGGCAGCCTGGGCGTGGGCCGCCGCCAGCGACACGCCGAGAATCGCATTGGCGCCAAGCCGCGACTTGCCGGGAGTGCCGTCCAACGCGACCAAGGCATCGTCGAGGCCCTGTTGGTCGCCGGCGTCGAGGCCCGCCACGGCGTCGGCGATCTCACCGTTGACGTTGTCGACGGCACGGGTGACGCCCTTGCCCTGCCATCGATCCCCGCCATCGCGCAGCTCCGTGGCCTCGAACTCTCCGGTCGAGGCGCCGGAGGGCACCGCGGCATGGCCTTGAGCACCAGACCGCAACGCGACCTCGACCTCCACGGTCGGGTTGCCTCGACTGTCGAGGATCTGGCGTGCGTGAACTCTCTCGATGCTGCTCATCGACGCCGGAAGACTATCGTCCGCGAGCGCGCGGGCGCTATTTGGTCTTGCTCGTCGTGGTCGACGATTTGGCGGGCGTGCTCGTCGCCGGCGCTTCGGTAGGCGTGGCCGCCTTCGGCGCTTTGTAGCCCTTGCAGAGTTCGACCTTGTATTCCGCCTTGCATTCGGTCTTCGCCTGCCAGCGCTTCTTGAATTCCTTGACGAAGGCCGCGAGCTTCTTCTGCTGGCGTTCGGTGCCGAGCGTCTTCTTGATGGTGGCTTCGACCTGGGAGAAGGACTGGCTCGATCCTGGGTTCACCTTCGTGACTTCGAAGATGTAGTAGCCGAAAGGCGTCTTCACAGGGCCGCTGAGCTGGCCGACTTTCGCGGCGAAGACGGCTTCGCTGAGCGCCTTCTCCTGCTGGCCCTTCTGCACGTTGGCAAGTTCCCCGCCTTTGGCCTTGCTGACGGGGTCGATCGAGTGGGCCTTGGCGACGCTTGCAAAGCTCTTGCCAGATTCGATTTCGGCCTTCGCGCTCTTGGCTTCGGCTTCGCCTTTGGTCAGCACGATCAGCAGGTTCCTGCTTTCAGGCGTGCCGTAGAGCGTTTTGTGTTCGTTGTAATACTTTTCGGCTTCGGCCTTGGTGACGTTCTTGCCCGCTTCGTTGGAGATCTTCTTGGTGATCTTGGGCGTCAGAACGCTCTGCACCTTCACGCGCAGCAGCAGGTCCGAGGTCGTAAAGCCCGTTGATTTGAGGAACTTTTCGTATTCGGACTGCTTGGGGAACTGCTGTTTCTTGAGCTTGTTGAATTCCTTCTCGACTTCTTGCTTGCTCGCCGAGATTTTCATTTCTTCGGCCTGGCCGATGATCCAGCCGGCCTGGATCAGGAAGTTGAGCGCGCTCGTCTTGTAGGTCGTGTACTGCTGTTCGCACTGCGTCTTGAGCTGCGCGTTGCTGGCGGGAGCCGCACCCTTCGCCGGCTTGGGCTGGGTCGCGCGCAGATTGGCGATGCAGGCGCTGTAGGTGGGCGGGTCGGGCACGACCACCTTCCCGCCGGTGCTTGCCGCGCTCGAGGCGGCGGCGACCTTCACCCAGTGGTCGAAGGTGCTCTTGGTCACCGGGGTGCCACCGACCTGCACGACCGCGTCGCTGGGGATGCCGCCACCGCAGGCAGCGATGCCGACGGCGGCAAAGAAAACGGCGCCTAGCGCCGAGACGGACCGAAGTGATCTCCTCATCGAGTTGGGCATAGTAGCGGAATCGATCGAAGACGTGCTGCGGTTGCCCGCCGGTCGTTCAATCACCGCCCTCGCGCGTGAGCGCGAGCACCGTGTCGGCCGTCTTGACGACGGTTTGGAACCGGCTTGCGTCATCCCGTGGCACCCGTACGGAGACCTGTGAGCGACCCGACTCATAGAGCGCTTCCGGGAGCTGCTCGCGCAGGCGCTTGGCACGCGCGGAGTCGAGCTGGATCGGCGTGACGGCAAGCCGCTCACCCTTGAAGCTGACGGCCCGAGCGCCGGCCTGCCCGAACTTGATTCGCGCCCGCTGCAGGGCGAGCAGATTCTCCAGCGGCTCCGGCACCGGACCGAATCGGTCGTCGAGATCCTCCCGCAGCGATTCCACCTCTGCAACCTCGACCGCTGCCGCAATCCGGCGGTGCACCTCGATCTTCGCCTGCTCGTAGGGGATGTAGTCGGAGGGCACATAGGCGTCGACATTCACGTCCAGCCGCACGGGCTCCGGTGCCTCCTGCTCGGAATCTCCGTCGCGCGACTCCGCCTCGCGCACGGCCTCGTCGAGCATCTGCATGTAAAGCTCGAAGCCGAGCGCAGCGACGTGCCCGGACTGCTCGTCTCCGAGCAGGTTGCCCGCACCCCTGATCTCTAGGTCGCGCATTGCGATCCGAAAGCCGGCGCCAAGCTCGGTGTGATCGGAGAGGGCGGCCAGGCGCTGCGCGGCTTCGGGCGTGAGCGCCTCCGCCGAGTCGTAGAGCATGTAGGCGTAGGCACGCTCACGGCTGCGGCCGACCCTGCCTCTGATCTGGTAGAGCTGGGCCAGCCCGAATGCGTCGGCGCGCTCGACGATCAGCGTGTTGGCCTGCGGGATGTCGATGCCCGACTCGATGATCGAGGTGCAGACCAGGACGTCCGCCTCGCCACGTAGATAGCTCATCATCACTGTCTCCAACTCGCCCTCCGCCATCTGGCCGTGGGCGACCGTGAACCGCACGCCCGGGCAGAGCGCTCGCAGACGCTCGGCCGTCTCGTCGATGCTCTGCACACGGTTGTGCAGGAAGAAGGCCTGGCCTTCGCGGCTCTTCTCGCGCTCGATCGCGCGCTTGAGGAGATCCTCGTCATACTCGCCGACATAGGTGCGCACCGGCCGCCTGCCTTCCGGCGGTGTCTCTATCACCGAGATGTCGCGCAGCCCCGCCAGCGACATCTGCAGCGTGCGCGGGATCGGCGTAGCCGACATCGCCATCACGTCCACCCGCAGCTTCATCTGGCGCAGCAACTCCTTCTGCTTGACCCCGAAGCGCTGCTCCTCGTCGACGATCACCAGGCCGAGGTCCTTGGCGCGCACGTCGCGTGAGAGCACCCGGTGGGTGCCGATCAGGATGTCCACCTTGCCAGAGGCGAAGCCGGCGATCGCCTCGCGCTGCTCGGCGGCGCTGCGAAAACGCGAGACGTGCTCGATCGTGACGGGGTAGTCGGCCATCCGCTCGGCGAAGGTGCCGTAGTGCTGCTGGGCGAGGATCGTCGTCGGTGCCAGCATCAGCACCTGCTTTCCCTGTGTGGCGGCCTTGAAGGCGGCACGCAGCGCCACCTCGGTCTTGCCGTAGCCGACGTCCCCGCACACCAGGCGATCCATCGGCCGCGCAGACTCCATGTCCGCCTTGACGAGTTCGATCGCCTCCATCTGGTCGGGCGTCTCGGTGTAGGCGAAGCGCTGCTCGAATTCCCGCTGCCAGTCGGAGTCGATCTCGAAGGCAAAGCCGGTGCGACGGCGGCGCTCGGCGTAGAGGTTCAGGAGCTCGCCGGCGAGCTCCTGAGCGGCGCGGCGGGCGCGTGCCTTCATCGTCTCCCAGCGCGTGCCTCCGAGCTTTGAGAGCACCGGATTCTCGCCGCCGGCGCCGAGGTATCGCGAGATCTTCGCCAGCTGGTCGGTGGGGACGTAGACGCGGTCGTCGCCCTGATATTCGAGATACAGATAGTCGCGCGTGACGCCCGCGACCGTACGCGTCTCAAAGCCGGCGAAGCGCGCCACGCCGTGGTCTTCATGCACGACGATGTCGCCTGTGTGCAGGTCGGTGAAAGAGCGCAGCACTCCACGGCGGCGCGCGCCCTCGGCACCGCCGCCACGCTCCCCGCGGCGGCGTCGCAGCAGTCTGTGCTCCGGGAAGACGGCGAGCTTGAGCTGCGGCGCGATGAAGCCCTCTCGCAGCGAAGCAACCACGAACCGCAGCGAAGCCTCTGCGGGAGCGTGGGCGGTGTCCGTGCCCTCTCCAAGCCACTGCGCTTTGACGCGACCGAGGTTGTAGGAGACCCGCTCGCCCTCGCCGCGACGCGGGAAGGCGACGATCGTGCGGTAGCCGGAGCGCAGCAGCCGCTCGAGCTCCGGCTCGGCCTCCGCCAGCGAGCGCGCCGCAGAGTCGGCGCTCTGGGCCCTCAGCTGCAGCTCCTGGTCGCCCGTGATCGCCGACAGCCGCACACGCGCGCGGTCGGCAAGGGCAGCCTGCACCTCCTCGGGCTTGACGTAGAGGTGGTGGGCATCCTCGTCATGGAAGGCTGCACACACGTCTCCCCAGTGGTCGCTGAGCGCCAGCGCCAGTTCCTCCTCTGCTGCGAGGATCACCTGGGTGCTCTGCCCCACGAGGTCGAGCAGCACCCTGAAGCGGTCCACCGGCAGAAGCTCGGCTACGTCCAGCCGGCTGTCCTTCCCCTCGACGTCTGCCTGCAGGGCGCCGGAGGCCGCGGCGATCTCCGCCAACTCGCGGTGCTCGGGCGCAAGCTCTGCGGCCGGGGCTATCTCCACCTGCTCCACGTCGCCGAGCGAACGCTGGGTGAAGGTCGAGAACCACCGCAGCGATTCGATCTCGATGTCGAACATGTCGACGCGCACCGCGCGTTCCTCTGTCGCGGGGAACACGTCGAGCAGTCCGCCCCGCAGCGCGAACTGTCCGCGCTCCTCCACCTGGTCCACACGCTCGTAGCCGGCCGCGGCAAGGTCCCGCGTGCACTCCTGTAGGTCCAGCAGCTCGCCCACGCGCAGAGTGAACGAACGCGGGCGCAGCTCGGGGTCGGGAACCTTCTCCGAGAGCGCGGCGGCGCTGATCACAACGACCGGGGCCTCGCCGGTGCGCTGCGACTCCATCAGCACATCGAGCGCCGCCACCCGCAGCCCGACCAGGTGGGGCGGTGGACGCAGGTGCGACTCGTAGGCGACGCCCCTGGACGGGTACCAGCGCACCGCCCGCGGCGCAAGCCATTCGCGCAGGTCGGCGGCAAGGTCGCGGGCGGCGCGATCGTCGCCCACCACCACGAGGCTCGCCTCGCTGCTCGCGTCGGCGAGCGCAGCGATCGCGTAGGGCCTAAGCGAGGTGGAGGTGAAAGCGCGGCCGCCGTCGCGGAGCAACTGCTGCGCAGCCGGGTCCTGCTCGATCAGGGCAAGCAGATCTCGCAGCGCCATCGCTACGTCTGTGATCCCTCGAGCACGACCGCTTCTGCGGCGTCGGCGGCGTCCTGGATCAGCGCGCTCACCTCCGCGTCGCTCTCGCGGAAGCGGGAGAGCACGTAAGAGGCCACGATCTCGGGGTCGGTCGAGTCGGGGCGTCCCACACCGACACGCACGCGCCAGAACCCCGGCCCGCCCAGCTCGCGGCTCAGCGACTTCAGGCCATTGTGGCCGGCAAGCCCGCCGCCCTCGCGCGCTCGGATCTCACCGAACGGCAGGTCGATCTCGTCGTGGAGCACGAGCACGCGCTCGATCGGCAGCTTGTAGGAGCCTCGCGCGGGCCCAGCGGAGCGGCCCGCGTCGTTCATGTAGGTCAGCGGGCAGAGCACGGCGACGCGCACGCGACTCGGAGTCGGGGCGCCAACCACAGTCGCCCGGCCCTCGGCGAGCCTTCCTTTGAAGCGCTCCTTCGGCTTGCCCAGATCCCAGCGGCGCGCAAGCTCGTCGGCGACTGCGAATCCGATGTTGTGGCGTGTGCCCTCGTGCTCGCGGCCCGGGTTGCCCAGCCCGACGATCAGCCAATCGACGGCTGCGGGGCGAGCGAGCCCCGAAAAAGGGCGCAGCGGCTACTCCTGCTCGCCTTCGTCCGACTCCGCTGCCTCGCCCACGAGGCCGGTCTCGGACTCGATCTCAGGCTCGGCTTCGGTCTGCAGTCGGGGCGGCGAAAGGATGGCCACGACGGTCTCCAGATCGTCGAGCAGGCTCACGCCCTGCGGCAGCGCCACGGACTCGAGCGTCACCGTATCGCCGATCTCCATCGCGCTCACGTCGTGGACGATCGACTCGGGGATCGCGGTCGGCAGCGCCTCCACGTTCACCTCGCGCGCAACCTGCTCGAGCACGCCCCCGCGCTTGGCGCCAGGCGCCTCCTCGGCACCGGTGAGCTCCAGTGCGACCACGGCGTGGATAGCGGTGTCGAGACTCACCCGCAGCAGGTCGACGTGAGTCGTATCGCCACGCACTGGATCCCGCTGGGCCTCCTTGAGCACAACCGGGCTCGGCTTGGCGCCGTCGATGCTCAGATCCAGCACCGCGCCGCTGGCGGCAAGCGCCATCCGCAGCTCGCGTGCGTCCACGTCGAAGCTGAGCGCCTCCTGCCCGGCGCCGTAGAGCACTCCGGGCACGCGGCCGGAGCGGCGCAGACGACGTGAAGCGCGCGAACCTTCAGGCTCGCGGCTGTGAACGCTCAGGGCTGTTTGATCGGAAGCCATTTCGGGGCGAGGACTCTAGCAGCCGTCGCTTGGAAGGCGCTCCCCGAAGCGGCCTCGTGGCCCGCAGGCAGCTCAGAAGAGCTGGTTCTCTCCGCCGAAGACTTCGCTCACCGAATCGTCGATGAAGATGCGCCTGATCGAGTCGGTCAGCAGCTCGGCGCACGGCAGCACTCTGACGTTGCCGGGAAGGTGCGGGCCGATCGGGATCGTGTCGGTGACCACGATCTCCTCGAATCCCGCATCGGCGAGGTTCTCGAAGGCGTTGCCGGAGAGCACGGCGTGGGTGGCCGCGGCGTAGACACGGGCGGCACCCTCTTCGAGCACCGTGTGAGCGGCTGCCTTCAGCGTGCCGGCAGTGTCGATCATGTCATCGACGATCACCGCCGTCTTGCCCTTCACATCACCGATCACGTAGCCGATCTCGGCCACTTCCTGGGCGGGTCGCGACTTGGAGAGAATCGCCAGCTCGGCGCCGATCTTGGAGGCGAACTTCGTGTTCAGCTTCACCCTGCCGGCGTCGGGGGCCACCACGACCAGGTCGGAGAGCCCGAGGTCGGCGAAGTACCGGGTCAGCATGAACAGCGCGGTCATGTGGTCAACCGGCTTGGAGAAGAAGCCCTGGATTTGGCCGGCGTGCAGGTCCATCGTCAGCACCCGGTCCGCGCCGGCGGACTCCAGCATGCGCGCGACCAGGCGCGCGGAGATCGGCTCCCTGGGCGCGGACTTCTTGTCCTGGCGGGAGTAGCCGAGCCACGGGGTGACGGCGATCACCCGATGCGCGGAGGCGCCCACGGCGGCGTCGATCATCAGCAGCAGCTCCATCAGCGAGTCGTTGGCGGTGACGCCCGTCTGCGGATTGCCGCAGATCGACTGCACGATGAAGACGTCGGCGCCCCTGATCGACTCCTCGTAGCGGCAGTAGACCTCGCCATTGGAGAAGGTCTTCAGCGTCACCGGACCGAGGTCGACGCCCAGCTTGCCTGCGATGTCAACCGCAAGCTGCGGGCTGGCACGGCCCGCGAAGAGCATCAGCCGCTTGTTGTAGTCAATCGGCAGGCTCGTGGCGAGCGTCTCGCGCGTGTCGATCGCGCTGCTCATCTGAGAAGAATTGTAAAGGCTCAACCGGTCTGCTCGTCGCTTCGCTCGCGATCGGCGTAGCCCTCGAGGTTGCGCTGCCTTGCGCGCGCTATCGCAAGCGCGCCTGCCGGCACGTCCTCGGTGATCACCGAGCCGGCACCCGTGTAGGCGCCATCGCCGACGCTCACGGGCGCCACGAAGGCTGTGTCGACGCCCCCACGCACGTCGCGACCGATCGTGGTCCTGTGCTTTTTGCGGCCGTCGTAGTTGGCGGTGATGGTGCCCGCGCCGAGATTGCTGCGCTGCCCCACGTCGGCATCTCCGATGTAAGAGAGATGAGGCACCTTGGCTCCATCGCCGATGTTGGAGTTCTTGACCTCGACGAACGTGCCCACCTTCGCCTTCTCGCCCAGCCGCGCGTCGGGGCGCAGGTAGGCGAACGGCCCCACGCTCGCGCCCGCGCCCACTTGGGCGCGCTCCAGCCAGGACATGCGTACCTGCGCGCCAGCGCCGATCTGCGAGTCGATCACGTTTGAGTGCGGGCCCACGACTGCCGCTTCGCCGACCGTCGTGACTCCGCGCAGATGGGTGCCGGGCTCGATCACGGCGTCCTGTGCGATCTGCACATCCACCTCGATCAGCGTGCAGGCCGGGTCGACGATGCCCACGCCCGCGCGCATGTGCCGCTCGCAGATCATGCGCTGGGCGATCGAGCGCGCGTGAGCGAGCGCCACGCGGTCGTTGATGCCTAGCACGAGCCGCTCGTCATCCACGACATGGACCGCAATCGTCTCGCCGTCCGCGCGCAGGATGTCGAGCGTCTGGGGCAGGTAGAGCTCGCCCTGGGCATTGTCCGCAGACAGCTGCGGCAACGCGCTCAGCAAGGCGCCGCCGTCGAAGGCGTAAATGCCGGTGTTCACCTCCAAAATCTGCAGCTGCTCGGCGGTCGCATCGCCAGCCACCTTCGTCTCGACCACCTTCTCTAGCGCGCCGGCACTGTCGCGCACGACGCGCCCGTAGCCGCTCGGATCCTCCAGGACCGTGCTGGCCAGCGTGGCCGCGGCACCGCTTGCGGCATGTGCCTTCGCCAGGCTGAGGATCGCCTCGGCGCTGACGAGCGGCACGTCCCCGCTCAGCACGACGACGGTGCTCTCCGGCTCGACATAAGGCGCCGCGGCAACCACCGCCCCTCCGGTGCCGTTTGGCTGGGGCTGGACCGAGAGCAGTACGCCATCCGGGAGAACAGCCTCAAGCGGCCTGCTGGGCGCGTCGACGAGCACCACCCGCTCGGCACCGGCCTGCTGCGCTGCCACGACTGGCCAGAGCGCCATCGGCCGCCCGCAGATCTCGTGCAGCGCCTTCGGCGTCTGCGAGCGCATGCGCGTACCCTGCCCCGCAGCCAGCACGATCACCGTCAGCCCGCTCACGGGCAAGACTGTAGCCGCAGGCGCCGAGGCGGCGCATTATTGCCGTGTCGACCGCACCGGAACGGGATTGCCTTCAGCTACCGCCGGCCTGCGACTGGGGAGCCTGGACTCGAACCAGAACTTGAAGAGCCAAAGTCTCCCGGGCTGCCAATTACCCCACTCCCCACAGACCGGCGTACGGTCCCGCATCATCGCACGAAGAGCTCCCAAGCTCCGATCGGCGCGGCCGGCGAGCAACGCTTTCCACGCCCACATATGCAAGGATCCGCAACTCGTTCCGACGAAGGGGAGCACGCGATGAATGGGCGCATCCGGCTCGGCATGCTTGCCGCGGTCCTGATAGCGACGTTGACAGCGACGGTCGGACCGGCGAGTGCCGTCGGTGCGTCGACCTGCCGTGGTGCACGAGCTCGCCCGAGCAGCTCCACGATCGGCACCGCGGCGGCCGCCACGCTCTGCGTCGTAAACCAGGTGCGGCACACCTACCGTCTGAGACCGTTTCGGATGAACCCAGTACTGCGTCGCATCGCGTCCGGCCAGAGCCATGACATGTTCGTGGGCGGCTACTTCGGCGATGACAGCCTCTCCGGGCTCACGCCGATGCAGAGAGTGGCAGCCTCCCCGTACGCGCGCGGCAGCGCGAGCTTGTCGGTGAGCCAGAACATCGCTTGGGGCGATGCGTGGGAATCGACGCCGACAGCGATCGTCACGTCCTGGCTGCAGTCAGGGCCGCACCGTGAAGCATTGCTCGCGTCCGGCTTCAAGGAAGTCGGCGTGGGGATCAGTCTCGGAGATCCCTGGAACCCAAGCAGCAAAGTGGGCGCGATCTACACGCTCGACCTCGCCGCAAGGGGCAACTGAAGCAAACGCAGGACCGACCGCGGTGGCCGCTCAAGAGCGCCCGGAGCCACCCGAGCCCCTGGGCACCCGTCCGGCCGCTGCACCCGCCTCGCTCGCCGGGCCGGCCGAGGATGAGAGGCCAAGCACCCGCATAGCCTTCAGGCCGAGGCTCAGCTTCTCGCGCCCGTCGGTCGAGCTGACATCGAGTCCCGTGAGCTCGCGGACACGCTCCAGCCGGTAATAGATCGTGTGCCTGTGGGTGAAGAGCCGCTGCGCCGTGCGGGCGACGTTGCCGTCCAGCTCCAGGAAGGTCTCAAGCGTCTGCAGCAGATCGGTCTCGTACTGGTCGTCGTATGCAACCAGCGGCTCGACCGTCTCGGCATAGAAGCGATGTAGCTCACCGGGGTTCTCGCTCATCGTGGAGAGCAGCAGCCGGTAGGCGCCGGTCTCCTCGAAGGCCAGTGGCTGCTCTCCATCGCCTCCCTCGGCAACGTTGGCCGCAAGCAGCGCCTCTGAGGCGGCGCGCGGCAGATCGGCGGGATCGGAGGCGATGCGGCTGCGCCCCAGCGCAAAGGTAAAGCCGGCAAGCCCGGCCTGCAGCTCCCTGGATACGGCCTCGGCGGCACGCGCGCCGGTCTGCTCATCGCCGCCAGGAACAAGCACGATCACCTCGGCGGCAGACATGCCGTCGCGCTCGGAGAGGGCGGCGATCGAACGGCTGGAGACCGCGCGGGCGCCGCGCTCTGCGATCGCCCGCACCCTGCCGCGCCAGCCCTCCTCGGTCGGCGCCTGCGGCCGCGCACGGGCGACGATCATGCTCGCGCCGCCGGCAACGTCGAGCGAGAGGTCTCGCGCCGCCGCCAACAGCTGCTCGCGATCCACCAGCTCACGTGAGAGCACCGCGCGCAGGAAGTCTGCGGCGGCCGACTCCGACGCGCGCTCCGGAGCGCGCACGCGCTCCACCTCGGAGGCGATCATCGTCGTGATCAGGCGCAGCATCGAAGCGGGCGTCTCGCCGCGGGCGCGCATGTGCAGGGTGCCCACGACCGTGTCCGCCAGTCGCAGGGGCACACCCTCCACGCCGTCGGCCTTGGCCAGCAGAGCGCGCTCCTCGGATTGCGAGCGCGCAGCGACTGCCAGGGCGGCGCCCCACGCGTCGGTCACCGCAAGGCTCGCGTCGAGCGCGCGCGCAGCCGCGCGCACGACCTCCGGCAGGCCGGCGCCGGTCGCCACCGCCTCCGTGACCGCGTCGAGCGCGTCGAGGTTGCCCACTCAACCCCAGTAGTAGACGACGGCGATCGCCCCGAGAACGCCTATCCCGACGAACACGGCCAGGACGTAGAGCGACATGAACGCGGCCGCAAGCCGCTCCCATATGCGGGTGTAGGAGGTCCACGCGGGCACGAGGATCAAGCCGGCGTAGAGGGCCAGCCCGAAGACGACCGCGCAGATCGCCACGAGATCGGTGAGCGCCGTTCTGCTCATTCTGCTCGTCTGCATTGTTGCGTAACGCAGCGCGGCGCGGCTGCGCCGGCTACATCCCATATGGCGCAAACAGCGCTCACGGCTCCGCCACTCCGGCCTCGCCGTGGGAAGCGTCGACGGACCTGGCGGCGTGCGCCGCAACGCCGCGCGTGTGCAACTCCTGTGCCGCGCGCTCAGCGCGAACCGGGCCATCGGGCCCCGCGTATATCCCAAGCACCGTCGGCCCCGATCCGCTGAGAAGGCTGATCTCAGCTCCAGCCGATCTGGCCTGATCAAGCGATCCAGCGATCGAGGGGCACAGCGACAGAGCCGGCGCTTGCAGGTCGTTACCCATCAGTTCAGGCGGCGGCAACGGCTCCCCGCCCTCAAGTGCGTCCTGCAATGAGACGGCCAGATCAGAAAGCTCCGCCGCCGATCGCAGCCTCCCAACTCGATCCAGCTCGCCGTACACCGCAGCCGTCGAGAGCGCGTGCGCGTCAGGCAACACCAGCACTCCCAACTCGGCGCTCGCGGCCGCAAGCTCCCGCAGGCGCTCGCCTGCACCCTGCGCAAGCCAGCGGCCGGGACGCACCTGGGCGGGTACGTCGGCGCCAAGCTCCGCCGCCAGCGAAAGCAGCATGTCCCGATCGCCCAGCCCGGAGGCGGCCGCCGCCAGCCTGAGAGCCGCAGCCGCATCACCGGACCCGCCGCCGAGCCCTGCCGCGACCGGCACGCGCTTGCGCACGGAGAGCCGCACGGGCCCAGCATCCCACCCGGTTGCCTGCCGGAAGCTTGCCAGTGCCCGCATCGCGAGGTTGCGCTCGGAAGGCCCCTCTACGCCTGGGCAATCGAGCTGATCGCTCTCACACCCAGCAGCCGGCATCAGCGTCAGCTCGTCCGCGAGCGAGATCGACTGCATCACGCTGACAAGCTCATGCTTGCCATCGCGCGCGCGCACCTGCCCGACGAACAAGCCAAGGTTGATCTTTGCCGGAGCCAGCGCGCGCAGCGGCGCGAATGAGCTCATACGCCGAGAAGCTTTCCCAGCTCGCGAAACTGCTCAGCCGAGAGTCGCTCCGCTCGCACATCGCTCTGCAACCCCATCGCGCCAAGTGCCTCCAGCACGCGCTCGCGTGAAACCGGGCCCCCGGCGCCCGCGATCGAGACCGATCGCGCGAGCGCCTTTCGCCTGTGCGCGAACGCCGCCCTCACCAGCACGGCAAGCGCCGGAGGGGGCGCCTCGCGCCTGCGCACCATCCGCACTAGCGCAGAGTCCACGTTCGGCACAGGATGAAACACGGTCCGTGGAATCGCACGCAGCATCTGTACCTCACATGCCAGCTGCGCGATCACCGAGCTGACCCCGTACTCGCCGCCGCCGGGGCCGGCCGCCAGCCGCTGGGCGACCTCTCGTTGCACCATCGCAACCCACAGCCGTACCTCGGGCAGCTGCTCGATCGTGCGTAGCAGCACGCCCGCCGCGATCCCGTAGGGCAGGTTGGCGACCACCTTGGTCGGCTGCGGCCGCATGTCGGCGAGATCGACGCGCATCGCATCGCCCCAATGCAGCGTGACGTTGCTAAAGGGCTCGAGCGCGTCGAGCAGCGCCGGCTCCAGGCGTCGGTCGATCTCGACCACGTGCACATACCCCACGCGCGCAGCCAGGTACTCGGACAACACACCGAGGCCGCCGCCGATCTCCAGCACGATGTCATCGCCCGCGAGCTCTGCCGCCCTGCCGATCACTTCGAGGATGTTCGAGTCGATCAGGAAGTTCTGGCCGAGATCGCGATCCGGTCTGATCTCAAAGCGCCGCAGGCGCCGCAGGCTGGGTTGCCTTGGATCGGCCATCGCCGCCGCCGCGCTCACCACCCGAAAAGCCGGGCAGCGTTGGCCTGCACCACCGCGCCGAGGTGCTCGACGCTCACGCCCCGCAGGTCCGCAATGAACTGTGCCGTGTGCGCGACGAAGGCGGGCCTGTTGCGGTGCTTGCGCACGGCCTGTGGCGTGAGGTATGGCGCGTCGGTCTCCACCAGCAGGCTCTCCTGCGGCACCAGCTTGGCGGCGGCAGCCAGGTCGGCAGCGCTCTTGTATGTCACGTTGCCGGCGAAGGAGATCGCGTATCCGCGCTGCAAGCACTCGGTCAGCCTGTCGGGCATCGAGAAGCAGTGCAGCACGACACTGACGCCATCTGCTTCAGCGGCCAGCTGGTCGAGCACCTGCTGCTCGGCCGCGCGGCAGTGGATCACAAGCGGCTTGCCAGCCTCCCTTGCCAAGGCGATCTGAGCCGCAAAGGCGCGCTGCTGATCGGCGTGCGAGGCGCCCTCGCGATAGAAGTCCAGGCCACTCTCCCCGATCGCCACGCAGCGCTCGTGCATCGCAAGCGCCTGCAGTTCGGCCAGATCGGCCTCGTCGAAGCCGTGCGACTCGTTGGGGTGGCGGCCGATCGCCGCGAACACCTGAGGGTAGGCCTCTGCGGCGGCGAGCGCCAGGCGACAGGAGGCTCCGTCGGTGCCGACGGTGAGCATCCGCGTCACGCCCGCCGCGACCGCCTCGGCGACCAGCTCCGAGTCGGTCTGCTCGCACAGATGCAGGTGCGTGTGGCTGTCGATCACCGTCCCCGCCTGCCTCGCGGCGCCTGACGGGCGCTCACTGCACCTTCGGGAACAGGGGCGCAAGCGCCCCGACGCGGCTGCCGCCAAGATCCACCGACCCGCGCGCAGCCGCGATCGAGAGATCGTCTGCCCCGAGCGCTCTCAGCAGCCGCGCAGTGGCGGCCGGCAGATAGGGGTGAAGGATCACGCTCACCCGGTGCAGCGCGGCCACCAGCGAGCCGAGCACTGAGTCAAGCTCCTCATCGGCGCCCTGCTTGGCCAGCTGCCACGGGGCTCGCTCCTCTACGTAGCGGTTCAGCCGCCGCACGCGCTCCCAGATCACATCCAGCGCCTGGCTTAGCTCCACACGATCAATCAGCTCCTGCACCTGATCGACCATCGAGTCCATCTCGCCCGCCAGACTGGGGTCGAGCTGGGCCTGCGGCACCACACCGTCGCGGTAGCGACCCACCATCGCCAGCACGCGGCTTGCGAGGTTGCCGTACTCGTTGGCCAGCTCGCTCTCATAACGCTGCTCGAAGGCGGTGGTGGAGACCGAGCCATCCTGCCCGAAGGAGACATCTCGCAGCAGGTAGAAGCGCAGCGCATCGCTGCCGAAGCGGTCGATCACCTCGAACGGGTCGAGCACGTTGCCAAGCGACTTGCTCATCTTCTCGCCCTCCATCAGCAGGTAGCCGTGCACGAAGATGCGCTTTGGCAGCTCCAGGCCGGCAGCCATCAGCAGGGCGGGCCAATAGATCGCGTGGAATCTCAGGATGTCCTTGGCGATCAGGTGGCAGTCGGCGGGCCAGAAGCGGTCTGTCAGGTCCTGTCCGGGGCGAGCGTAGGAGAGTGCGGAGACGTAGTTGAGCAGGGCGTCGAACCAGACGTAAAAGACATGCTCGGAGTCCCATGGCACCGGCACGCCCCAGCGCAGCCGCTTGCGTGTCAGCGGCACGTCGCGCAGGCCGCCACGGATGAACGAGAGCGCCTCGTTGCGTCGGGTGCGGGGCGCCACGAAGTCCTCACGCTGCGCGTATAGGTCTTCAAGGCGCTGCTGGAAGGCTGAGAGCGCGAAGAAATAATTCTCCTCCTGCTCGCGCGTGAGCTCTATGTGGTGGATCGGGCAGCGCTTGCCCTCATCGATCTCGTTCTCGGCCTTGAAGTCGGCGCAGCGGGGGCAGTACCAACCCTCGTAGACCCCCTTGTGCACGTAGCCGTTCTCGCGCACCCGGGAAAGCACCTCCTGCACCTTTGCGATGTGCTGAGGGTCGGTCGTCCTGATAAAGAAGTCGTTGGTCGCGTCGATCCGCGGTGCGAGCTCCCTGAAGCGCTGCGAGTTGCGGTCCGCAAGCTCCTGCGGCTCGATCCCTTGAGCGTGGGCGGCGTCTGCGACGGGCTCGCCGTGCTCATCGGTGCCGGTGAGGAAGAACACCTCCTCGCCGCGCTGACGATGGTGGCGGGCGATCACGTCGGCGGCAATCGTGGTGTACGCGTGCCCGAGGTGCGGAGCCGCGTTGACGTAGTAGATCGGCGTGGTGACGTAGTAGCTCACGGGCGCCCAAGGCTACCGGCGCCCGAGCTCTGCTCGCGCTCCGGCTCGGGAGGGTGGGACCGATACAGCGCGTTCGCGCTGAGACCCGTGAGGCTCGCGAGCACGCGGGCCGCGGGCCTGCGTCGAGCGCCTGCCTTCACCAGCGCATCGAGCGCCGCGGTCGCGGCCTGCCGATCCCCCTCCTTGCGGTCGGCACCGCCGATCACGAGCACGATCTCTCCGCGTGCCTCCGCAGCGGCGTAGTGGGCCGCAAGCTCCGCCGCATCTCCGCGCAGGACCTGCTCGTGCAGCTTGCTGAGCTCGCGACACACGGCAACCGGACGGCCAGGGTCGAGCTCGGCCAGCACGGCCAGGCTCGCCCCCACTCTGCGTGGAGACTCGAAGGCGACGATTGTCTCCGAGTGGGCGCCGAGCAGCCGCAGAAGCTCTCCTCGTGAGCGCGGCAAAAAGCCTGTGAAGCAGAAGCCGCTGACCGGCAGACCCGAGGCCACGAGCGCAGCAAGCACCGCGCTTGGCCCCGGCAGCACCTCCACCTCGATCCCCTCCGCGATCGCGTCGGCCACCAGCGGAAAGCCCGGGTCGGAGATCAGCGGCATGCCCGCATCGCTGACCAGCGCCACGTGCGCCCCCTCACGCATCAGCCGCAGCAGCTCGCCGGCGCGCTCGCGCTCGTTGTGCTCGTGCAGGCTGATCAGCCTGACGCCCTCTCGACGCACGCCGTGATGCTCCAGCAGCAGCCCCGTGCGACGGGTGTCCTCGCAGGCGATCACGTCCGCCTCGCGAAGAACGTCGAGGGTGCGCAGAGTTATGTCCCTCAGATTTCCGATCGGCGTAGGACAGACGGTAAGCCGTCCGACCTTCGCACCGTTGCCTAACATCTCGCAGAATATAGGTGCCGCCGTCTGCCCCTCCACGCAGCGGCCGCAAGTGGTTCGTCCTGTGAGTTCGTTGGCGGTTCGGTCGTTCGATGACCAAGCATGCCGCGGACGCAGGGAGGGGACAGTAGTAGCACTACGGACCCGACCGAGGACAAAGGCAGGCGCCGGTCAGCGGGCGATCCAAGCGACAAGGAACTTGCAGGACGGACCACTATCAAGCAGCGATGTCAGATCAAGACCCTGAAAGCCCCCGCGGGGGCTCCGGCGGGCGGGATCGCTACCCACCGCGACCCCCGGGCTCCCGCCGGCGAACGCCACGCATGCCCGCGCAGCCCGCGCCGTCGGGCACGCCTGCCAACCCGAGCTACACGCGCTACCGAGCCGGACCCGGCATGCCGGGAGGCTCAGGCACGATTCCCCCGGCGGGCGGTGGAGGCACGCAGGAGCCAGGGCAGCACAGGGGCCGCCCACGGATCACGATCAAGCGCGCGATCCTCGGCCTGCTCATCCTGTTCGTCGGCTGGCTGGCGCTTTCGCTGGTGCTATTCCTGATCAGCTCGCACTTCAGGCGCGTCTCGCCGCCCAGCAACGTCGCAAGCGCGCTGGAAGGAGGAGGCCTCCCGCTCACCTCCACAAGCAACATCCTCGTGCTCGGCTCCGACAGACGCGAAAAGAACAGCAAGGAACCGGGCGCGGAAACTTCCGGCTTCGGACGCTCCGACACGATCATGCTGATCCGTACGGGCGGCGGGCACTCAGCACGACTCTCGATTCCCCGCGACACGGTCACCGAAATTCCCGGGCACGGCCTGCAGAAGATCAACGCCGCCCACGTCTACGGCGGCCCCAGGGAGTCGATCGAAGTGATCAAACGCTTCCTCGGGGTCCCGATCAACCACCTCGTTGAAGTCAACTTTGAAAACTTCCCGGCCCTGATCGACTCGATGGGCGGGGTCACCTACACCGGCGGCTGCATCGACTCTGAAATCTCCGGTGGCGCCGGCAACGGCGGTTACACGCTGAAACTGCCGGCGGGCACCCACCACATCGACGGCCGCGAAGCGCTGATCATCGCCCGCACCCGTCACAACCTCTGCGCGCCGGGTCAGGACGACCTCAACCGCGAGGAACACCAGCAGGCGCTCTTCAACGACATGCAGTCCCAGCTGAAGTCACTGACGGGATTCCTGCGGCTTCCCCTGATCGCCTGGAATGCCCCGCCGGCGATCATTTCCGACATGAGCGGCGAGAGCCTGCTCGCGCTGTTCGCATCGCTTGCGATCGAAGGCAGCCCGCCGACCAAGGTGCTGCGGCCCACCGGCGCGATCACGCTGCCCGACGGCGAAGAAGGGCTGACGATCAGCGAAGAAGCGAAGAAGCGTCAGGTGGCCGAATTCATGAGCCGCTGAGCGTCGCCGCGAGCCTACGCGATGGGCCTAGTGGGCCACTAGCTCGCGCCGACGGCGCTACTGACCTTCGGCTCCGCTTTCGACTCCGGCTTGGCGGAGGCTTTATCGTCCCCCGACTCCGATTTGGAGCTCGCGGAGCTCTCCGAAGAGTCCTTTTTCTCAGTCGATGCGCCCGCCTGCTCACCTGAGGAGCTCTCGCTGGAGGACGCGTTCTCGCGCTGGCGCCGGCGGGTGCCGTAGTCGGTGTTGTAGAAGCCAGACCCCTTGAAATGGACCGCAGGCGCATGCAGCACGCGCTGGACCTCCACGCCCGTCTCCGGGTCGTGCGTAAGCGGATCCTCGGAGAAGGACTGCATCAGTTCGAAGGTGCTGCCGTCCGGACGCTTGTACTCGTATATCGGCATTGGCACTCCGATTATAGGAGTGCCAACCGCTTCGTGCCAGGGCTTCTACCCGGCCAGCAGTGACTTGGCGCAGTCGATGCCCGCAAGCACCGTCTGCGAGAAGTCGCGGTCGGGCTCGGAGAGCATCCGCAGCGAGAACCCGTCGGCCAGCGAGAAGAGGATCTCGGCCACCGTCTCCGGCTCCGCGTGCAGTGCGATGACGCCCTCGCGCTGGGCGGTCGCGAGCATCCCCGCAAGGTGCTCGCGCATGCGCCGCTGCAGCGCAGCGAACTCCAGCGCGATGTCCTGGTTGCGGCGGGAGAGCGTGAACAGCTCGAATATCAAGGTGACGAAGTCCGGTTCCTCACGGACGGTCTGCTCCAGGCTCTGCGCCATCAGCCCCACGAAGGCCTCGGCGGTGCTCGCGCCGGCGAGTTGTCCTTCCAGGCGCTCCAACCGCAGCTCGCAGTCATGGCGCACGGCCTCGACGAGCAACTTCTCCTTGGTGCCGAAGTAGTAGTGCAGCAGGCCGCGCGATACGCCCGCCTCGCGCGAGACCCGCTCGAAGGTCGACCCCGCAGTGCCCCGCAGCGCGACGCTGTGACGCATCGCAGCCACGATCCGTCGCGCCTTCTCGCTGGTCAGCGGCCGCGACGGCGCCTGCCCGCGTGGCGCCGTCGCACTCATCTGCCTGTCCTCAATGCGTCTCTCGCATGCGTCTCTCGCTCGCGGTCGCGGGGGCTCACCGGCACTCAGGAGGCTGGCGCCGAAGCGCTCTCGCTCTGCGCCGGCGCCGGCTGTGAGGGCGCGGTCGTGGAGCTGTAGTCGAATTCTTCCTCTGCGCCGAAGAGCAGGTCAAGCACCTTCGAGCGCAGACCCTCACTGAGTACAAGCGCCAGCACGCCGCCCACAGCGAGCAGCAGCACGGTCCTGCCGCCGCCTTTGCGCCGCTTCTTTTGCTGCTTGGGCTTCTCGGTCAGGCTCGCAGATGCCTCGCGCAACGCCTTCGCCGCTTCTGAGAGCTCGCGCTGGAGCTTGCGATCCTCGAAGAGCGCCTTGCCCGCCGGCTTGCCGTTGTGCATCCGCCCGTAAGCGCTGCGTGCTGCCGCATAGGCCGCCAGGATGTTCTGGCGCAGATCGTCATCCTCGATCAGCCTCTGCACGTAGCGGTTGCGTTGCGCAGCCCTTGCCGCCTCAGCGGCCTTACCCATACCGTCTTTCGCTGCCATCTGACCACCACCTCTGCTCGCGCTTTCCCGGTCAGCTCAATAGTAGACATGTGATGTCGCCCCGTGCCAACCGCACCGCACTGAGCGCCACGGCATCCGCGTCAGGCGTCAGACGTACAGGGAGGCCTGCTCCTGAGCTGAGGGGAACGCCCACGCGGTTCGCGCGCGGCGCTCCTGGCGGAAGACCAGCCGAAGCTGGGGAGGAGGCTTCAGGTTTGCCTCAGCAGGACGGAAGGTCGCACACGGCTCCTCCAGGCTCAGTGCACAGAGCATGTTCTGGGCAAAGAAGCAGTCATCGCAACTGACCTTTCGCGGCTTCCGTTTTCCCTGCTGTCTTGACTGCAAAGTCACTCCCCCTTCGCTTGCGCATGGCTGACCGCCGCGAGGGCAAGCCCCGCGCGTGTCTGACGGCATGGACAGAGCTGGCCATGAGGCCCAGGTCTCTGGCTGCCGGGCTCACGATGAGCCCGGATGAGGCGCCTGCTCCCCCTCCGGCGGGAGGGCGTGAGGCGATGTCGAGCATCAAATCATCCTCGGCCGCCACGCTCAAGCCACGACGGCCGGGCTTCTCGCAAATCGCAGAGAAAACTTCTCGGGCCGCGCCCCAGTCGGCTCACTGACCCGCGCCGCTGCTCAGCGGTCGAGGTCCATCCCGGCCTGCGCGGCATCGACTACATGGCGTGCGATCGCAAGTGAGGAGGTCGCCCCTGGGGATGGCGCATTGCGCACGTGCAGCGTCCGCTGCGTACGCGAGAACACGAAGTCGTCGACCAGCGACCCATCCCTTCCGAGCGCCTGCGCACGAACGCCGGCAAACGCGGGCTCGACGTCCTCCGGAGCAAGGCCCGGCAGATAGCGCGCGGCCAGGCGCACGATCACCCTGCTGTCAAGCGCCTGGTGAAGCTCCCCGGCGGCCGTTCGCCACCATTTCGCGATCATCCGCCATGAGCCCGGCCAGGCGGCGGTCTGCAGCAGATCCCTCGGGCGCACCCGAGAGAGCCGATAGGCGTCGCGAGCACCGGCGAGCAGGGCCGTAGGACCCACCAGCACCTCCCCGTCGATCGTGCGCGTCAGGTGCACGCCCAAGAACGGCAGTCGCGGATCGGGAACGGGATAGATCAGCCCTCGCACCAGATCGCGGCGCTGTGGACGCAGGCGCAGGTAGGCGCCCCGAAACGGCACGATCCGAGGATCCGGGTCGGCGCCGCTGGCGACCGCGAGTCGATCTGACCAAGCGCCCGCACAGAAGATCGCGCAGCGTGCCTCGGTGGAGCCGCCGGCGTGCTCGATCAGCACGCTCCTTGGCCCGTCGATCGCCCTGTGCACATCGCAGCCGACCACAAGATCGCCGCCCGCATCCCCGATCTCCTGCGCGTAGGAGCGCGCCACGGCGGCGAAGTCGACGATGCCGGTCGCCGGCGAGTGCAGCGCTGCCACGCCGCCGGCGTGGGGCTCGATCTCGGCGATCTCCTGCGCCGTGAGCATCCGCATGCCGCTGACACCGTTCGCCGTAGCTCGACGGTGCAGATCCTCTAGACCTGGCAGTTCGGAGCGATCCAGCGCAACAATCAGCTTGCCGCAGCGCTGCACCGCGATGCCGTACTCGGCACAGTGCTTGTAGAGCTCGGCCGCGCCCTCCACACAAAGCTTGGCCTTCAACGAACCGGGCGCGTAGTAGATACCCGCATGGATCACTCCGGAGTTGTGACCGGTCTGATGCGATGCAAGCTCGCGCTCGCGCTCCAGCACGCAAATCGAGGATTGCGGATAGCGCCGCGTGAGCTCACGTGCAACCGCCAGACCGACGATCCCGCCGCCCACCACGACCAGATCGCAACGCGCCGGCGCGCTACGCAGATCGCCCGGTTGTGGCTGTACAGATCCCATCGGGGCATCATCATGACGTGGCATGAGAATCCTTGTCACCGGCGCAAGCGGCTTCGTCGGCGCGACCCTGATTCCGGAGCTCGCCGCGCAAGGCCATCAGCTGCGCGCCCTCAGCCGCGACCCAGCTCGCATCACGGTGCCAGGCGCCGAGCCCGTGCGCGGCGACGTGCTCAGCGGCGAGGGCCTGGCGCACGCGCTGCGCGATGTCGAGATCGCCTATTACCTGATCCATTCGATGGAGGCCGCGCGCGATCACGGGCAAGCAGAGCATGGGCCCGGCGCATTCCCGGAACGCGAGCGGCTCGGCGCCGCGCGCTTTGCAACCGCGGCGAAGATGGCGGGCGTGCGCCGGATCGTCTACCTCGGCGGACCGTTGCCGGCGGGTAGCACAGCCTCTGCTCACCTGACCAGCCGCGCCACAGTGGAGCGCATCCTGATGGCTGAGATCCCCGACTCCGTGGCGCTGCGCGCCTCGATCGTGATCGGCGCCGGCTCGCGTTCGTTTCGGCTGCTCGTACGCCTAGTCGAGCGACTGCCCGTGCTTGCGCTGCCCGCGTGGCACGCCAAACAGGTGCAGCCAATCGACGCACGTGATGTGACGGCGATGCTGGTGGCCGCAGCAACCGTAAAGGAGGCGGGAAGCCTCTCGCTCGAGATCGGTGGGCCACAGAGGCTCACATATGAGGAGGTGCTCTCCCGGATCGCCGAGCTCATGCTCATCTGGCGGCCCACGGTAAAGCTCCGCATGGATCTCACGCCGATCGTCGCGCGCGTTGCCGCCGCGGTCGCCAGTGAGGACCCCGACTTGGTGCTGCCGCTGATGGAAAGCCTTGCCTGTGAGATGCCGGCGGGCGAGGCGCGCGCAGCGCAGATCCTCGGCGTAAGCCTGCATTCATTCGATGCCGCCGTCGAGCATGCGCTCGGCGAGTGGGAGCGCAGCGAGCCACTTGCGGCACGTTGATCGCCCGCGCGAACACGCCCCACGCAAGCTACGGGCAAGCTACGGTTCTCAAAAGCGATGAGCACAGTCGATCTCTCAGCTCACATCGATGCGCCGCCCGAGAAGGTGTGGGAGGTCGTGATGGACCCCAGCCGGCTCGGGGAGTGGGTCACGATTCACCGCCGGCTGCGATACGCAGACGAGGGCGCGCCGCGCGTCGGCTACCGGATGGAGCAGCAGGTGCATCTGCGGGGCGTCAGCCTCGACGTCCACTGGGAGCTCGTGGAGTGTGCACCCAACCGCCATGCGGTCTGGGAGGGCCGGGGGCCGGCACGCTCCCACGCAAGAACCGAGTACGTGCTCATCCCTGAGCAAGACGAAGCAACCACCTGCTTCCGATATCACAATGAGTTTCACGCTCCGCTTGGGCCGATCGGCGCGATCGCCAGCCGTGCACTCGTAGGGGGCATGCCCGAACGAGAGGCACACCGCACGCTGGAGCGACTCAGCGAGCTGATGGCGCATGCTTCCTGAGCCTGCAGGTGGGCCTGTAGAAGTCAGCCAGGTGAGATTGCACCCTTCAAGATCTGCACCAGTGAGATAACAGTCCAGAGGTTGTGTAACAATGCTCGCAACTAAACCCTGCTAGTGAGGTTCCAACGTGACTGACTTCCTTGACGAGAAGCGCCAAGAGATCAACCAGCGTCTGAGCGAGCTGAGGCCGCTCGTCGACGAGTTTCATCGGCTCGAGGCTGCAGCCGCCGCGCTCGAGGGCGTGGGTGGCAACGGCGTAGCGCCGGCTCCCGCGGCGCGCGTCAGCGCTACACCCGCACCCGCACCCGCCAAGCGTCGTGGGCCGGGCCGTCCCCGCCGCACTGCGACAGCGGCTCCGAGCAGCACCACAACCGCTGCGGCGCCCCGCCGTCGCGCCGGCAGGCGCAAGGGCAGCGGCACCCGTTCTGCGCAGGCGCTCAACTTCGTCAAGGAGCAGCCCGGGATCACCATTCCCGAGCTCGCTGCACGGATGGGCATCAAGCAGAACTACCTCTACCGGGTACTGCCTTCCCTTGAGCAAGAAGGAAAGGTAGCCAAGCAAGGCCGAGGCTGGCACGCCAAGGCATAGCCTTGTCTGCATCATGCAGCACGCAAAAAGGGCGCGGCTTTGGCCGCGCCCTTTTTATGCAAATTCGCTTGCAACCCCAAACGCGGGATTGCCTGCCTGATTTCAGATCAGACCAAGCTCGGCCACCGCTTTGCGCTCGTCCTCCAGCTCGGCGACGCTGGCGTCCACTCGGGACTTTGAGAACTCGTCCAGGGCGAGACCTTGGACGATCTCGTAGGAGCCTGTCGCGCAGGTGCAGGGGAAGCCGGCGATCAGGCCATCCGGGACGTCGTATGAGCCGTCGGAGGGGACGCCCATCGAGACCCAGTCGCCCTGCGGCGTGCCGAGCACCCAGTCGTGGACGTGCTCGATTGCCGCGTTTGCGGCTGAGGCAGCGGAGGAGGCACCGCGTGCGTCGATGATCGCGGCGCCGCGCTTCTGCACGGTGGGGATGAAATCGTCGGTCAGCCAGGACCTGTCGTCGAGCACCTCGGAGGCGGAGCGGCCTGCCACCTTCGCATGGAAGATGTCGGGGTACTGAGTGGCAGAGTGATTGCCCCACACGCTGATGTTGGTCACATCGGCGACTTTCACGCCGGCCTTGCCTGCGACCTGAGCGATCGCGCGATTGTGGTCCAGGCGCATCATCGAGGTAAAGCGCTCGCGGGGAATATCGGGCGCGTTGCTCATCGCAATCAGAGCGTTCGTGTTGGCGGGGTTGCCGACCACGAGGATCTTCACGTCAGAGGCGGCATGCGCGTTTAGCGCCTGCCCCTGTGGCTTGAAGATGCCGCCGTTTGCCTGCAGCAGATCTCCACGCTCCATGCCCTTGCCGCGCGGGCGGGCACCGACGAGCAGGGCGACGTCCACACCGTCAAAAGCGACGTTCGGGTCGTCGGTGATCTCGATCCCCGCAAGCAACGGAAAGGCGCAGTCGTCGAGCTCCATCGCGGTACCCTCTGCGGCCTTCACCGCCTGGGGTATCTCCAGCAGACGCAGCTCCACCTCGGTGTCGGGGCCGAGCATCTGCCCGCTGGCAATGCGAAATAGGATGCTGTAACCAATCTGACCTGCTGCGCCGGTGACGGCGACTCTAACTGGGTTGCTCACTTTCCTATCAGCTCCTGGCTCTTGGATTGACTTGCCTTGCCCACCAGCGCGTCAGACCATCGCGCGCTGGAGGCCCGTCTCGATCGAGGTGAGGAACTCCTCCGTGGTCTGCCACGCCTGCTGCGGCCCGACCAGCAGCGCGAGATCCTTCGTCATCTTCCCCTCTTCCACTGTTTGCACGCAGACACGCTCCAGCGCCTGCGCGAACTCCGCGACCGCAGGAGTGCCGTCCATGCGCGCACGAGCCTCCAGCCCACGCGTCCAGGCAAAGATCGAGGCGATCGGGTTGGTGGAGGTGGGCTTGCCCTGCTGGTGCTGGCGATAGTGACGCGTCACCGTGCCGTGCGCGGCCTCCGCCTCCACCGTGTTGCCATCCGGCGTCATCAGCACGCTGGTCATCAGCCCAAGCGAGCCGAATCCCTGAGCGACGCTGTCTGACTGCACGTCGCCGTCGTAGTTCTTGCAAGCCCACACATAGCCGCCCTCCCACTTCAGCGCAGAGGCGACCATGTCGTCGATCAGACGGTGTTCATAGGTGATCCCCGCCTGCTCGAACTGCGACTTGAACTCGGCCTCATAGATCTCTTCGAAGAGATCCTTGAAGCGCCCGTCATAACGCTTGAGGATCGTGTTCTTGGTCGAGAGATAGACCGGGTAGCCGCGCTCCAGGCCATAGCGCATCGAGGCCCGCGCGAAGTCCCGGATCGACTCGTCGAGGTTGTACATCGCCATCGCCACGCCGCCACTGGGAAAGTCATAGACCTCCAGCTCTATCGGCTCGCTGTCGTCGGCCGGTGTAAAGGTGAGCGTGAGTGCGCCCGCGCCCGGCACCACCAAGTCGGTGGCACGGTACTGGTCGCCGAAGGCGTGGCGGCCGATCACGATCGGCTTGGTCCAGCTCGGCACCAGTCGCGGCACGTTTGCGATCACAATCGGCTCGCGGAAGATCACGCCACCAAGGATGTTGCGGATCGTGCCGTTGGGCGAGCGCCACATCTGCTTCAGGCCAAACTCAGCAACGCGCGCCTCGTCTGGGGTGATGGTTGCGCACTTGACTCCCACGCCGTGGCGCTTGATCGCCTCCGCGGCCTCAATCGTGATCTGATCGTCGCTCGCGTCGCGGCTCTCGATGCCGAGGTCGTAGTAATCCAGCTCCACGTCGAGGTATGGCAGGATCAGCCGCTCCCTGATCATCTCCCAGATGATGCGGGTCATCTCGTCGCCGTCGAGCTCCACGATCGGTTTCTCAACCTTGATCTTGGCCATGTCTAGTCCTTGAGGTCGTAAGGCTTTCTTGGCCCGAGTGGGCCGCTGCGATGCTCAGGGCGCTCCTTGCTGCGGCGGACCCGTCGGGCGAGCACCAAAGGCTCGACCCGCCTGCGCAAACCGGCATGAACGCAGGCGCGGATGCTATCGCGAGCTACTAAGCTCTGCTTGAGATGGCTGTTGTGCCTGCAACCGAGGATCAGGCACGAGCCGGGGAAGGGTCGCCCTGGAAGACGCACGAGGTGCAAAACCAGGTCCCGCCGCTGCTCGGACTCGACCTGTTCTCAAGCAACCTGCCGCTGGTTGAGGCGAGCAGGCGCGAGGGCGCTGCCTGGGTGGGCGAGCACGGCACCCAGCTCGGCAAGCTCGTCGGTGGCGAGCCGATGGAATGGGGAAGGCTGGCCAATGAGAACAGGCCGGTGCTGAAGACCCACGACCGCTACGGACACCGGATCGACGAGGTCGAGTTCCACCCCGCCTGGCACAGCCTGATGAAGCTCGGCGTCGAGCACGAGCTGCATGCGCTGCCCTGGCGGCATCCTGAGCAGGACGGAGCCCACGTCGCAAGAGCGGCCCTGTACATGACCGCGATGCAGGCCGAGGCCGGCTTTGCCTGTCCAATCACGATGACCTTCGCGGTGATCCCTGCGCTGCGCGCCCAGCCGGATCTGCTGGCCGAATGGGAGACGCTGATCACGGCCACGACATACGACCCGCAGTCGATTCCCGCTGCCCAGAAGGGCTCCGCGATCGCGGGGATGGCGATGACTGAGAAGCAGGGCGGCTCCGACGTCAAAGCCAATACCACCTTTGCCGAGCCGGTCGGCGCCGGAGGCGCAGGCGGCGAGTACCTGATCACGGGCCACAAGTGGTTCTGCTCGGCGCCGATGAGCGACATCTTCCTCGTGCTGGCGCAGGTGCGCGATGCCGGCCTCTCCTGCTTCCTTCTGCCGCGCATCCTGCCCGACGGGTCCAGGAACGCATTTCACATCCAGCGCCTGAAGGACAAGCTCGGCAACCACTCAAACGCCTCCAGCGAGATCGAGCTGCATCGCGCCTTCGCGCGGATGGTGGGGGAGCCGGGCCGCGGCGTACGCACGATCATCGAGATGGTCGGTCACACGCGCCTTGACTGCGTGATCGGCGCCGCCGCCGGCATGCGGTCTGGCGTGATGAACGCAACCCACCACGCCGCGCACCGCTCCACGTTCGGCAAGCTGTTGATCGAGCAGCCACTGATGCAGAACGTGCTCGCCGACCTGTGCGTGGAGGCGGAGGCTTCCACGGCGCTTGCGATGCGTCTGGCCCGCGCCTACGACGAGGCGGACGCGGACGCCAGGGTGGGCGAGAGCTCCACCGATGCGCAGCTCTTCAAGCGCCTAGCCACGGCGGTCGGCAAGTACTGGGCGTGCAAGCGCGCGCCCAACCACGCCTTCGAGTCGTTGGAGTGCCTGGGCGGCAACGGCTACGTCGAGGAGTCGGGGATGCCGCGCCTCTACCGGGAGGCGCCGCTGGCCTCGATCTGGGAGGGCTCCGGCAACGTGATGAGCCTCGACGTCCTGAGAGCGCTCGTGCGTGAGCCGCGCTCGGCGGAGGTCTTCATGGCCGAGGTTCAGCTCGCCGCCGGCGGCGATGCGCGCCTGGACGCCCACATCGCACGCGTCAAGCGCGAGCTTTCAGACTTCGAGCAGATCGAGACGAGAGCCAGGCGCGTGGTGGAAGCGATGGCACTCGCGCTGGAGGGCTCGCTGCTGGTGCGCCACGCCCCAAGCGAGGTGGCAGACGCATTCTGCGGCTCGCGCCTGGGCGGCGATGGTGGCCTGGAGTACGGCACGCTCCCCGCGGACACCGCCTTCGCCTCGATCATCGAGCGCCACCGGCCGCAGCCGTAATCGCAAGCGCGCCGCACAACGCTCTCTCGGCATACCATTGCGAATGTGAATCCGAGGCGAACCAGCTTCCAGCTCGCCCGCGTGTTCGGCATCAGGATCACGGCCGGCCTGTCTTGGTTCGTGGTGCTGTTCGTCTACATCTTCTACCTGCACGAACTGCTCGGCGGCCAGATCCCCGATGCGTTCGCCGTCACGGTGGTGACGGCGCTCACGTTCTTCCTCTCGCTTGTGATCCACGAGCTCGGTCACGCATTGACGGCCAAGCGCAACGGGCTGGAGGTGATCGAGATCCAGCTGTGGGCGCTTGGCGGGATCACAAGGACCAGCGGCACCACCGAGGGACCTGGAGCTCAGTTCGCGGTCGCGGCCGCCGGACCGTTTGCGACCGCCTGCGTGATCGTCGTGTGCGGCCTGCTGAGCAAGCTGGCCGCGCCACATCAGCCGCTGCTCAGCTTCGCAGTGGAAGCCGGCCCACACGCGAGCCCGGTCGGCGTCTGGCTGAAGGTGCTCGCAATCGTCAACCTGCTGGTGCTCGCGCTCAATCTCATCCCTGCCTTCCCGCTCGACGGCGGCCAGATCGCCCAGTCGATCATCTGGAAGCTGACTGGGGATCGCAACCTCGCCGTCCGCATCACCGGTCGCCTGGGCCAGGCGTTCGCGGCTGTGCTGGGTGTGGCCGGCCTCTACCTGCTTACTGAGCGCAACAGCTCCGGCTTCTGGCTCACCCTGATTGCTCTGTTCGTCTACCAGGGCGCGGGCGCAGCCGTGGCGCAGGGATCGCTGGGGCAGAAGATCCAGCGGCTGACCGTCGCCGACGTGATGGACCGGGAACCGATCACGATCCCGGTGGAGGCGACCCTGCTTGACGCCCAGGAGCAGTTCTTCGCTCGCTATAAATGGCCCTGGTTCGCGGTGATCGACTCGGCCAGGCACTTCATGGGCGTGCTGCGTCAGGAGCGCGTGGACGCCGAGCTGGCTGCCGGCCGGCCGGCCCTGAACGTGCTCGAAGCGCTGGAGGAGGACATACCTGTGCGGATCGGTGAGAGCCAGCCTCTGGAGTCTCTGCTGCGCTCGGAGGCGCTCGGTAGGCTCGGCGGCATGGTGGCAGTCGACGGCGAGGGGACGCTGCGGGGGGTCGTGACGCTGGCGCAGGTGCGCCAGGCGCTGCGACCGGCCTCCTAGCGGCGAGCGCAGATGGCCGTGGAGCCGGCCGCCTCGCGCGGTGGAGGACCGAGCTCGCTCGCAACCGCCGCGCCGATGGGCCGGCGGATGATCGCCAACAAGTGGGCTCCCCGGATCGCGCTGTGCCTGGTGCTGATCTTCTCCTTCGGCGCCAAAGCGATCGACCTCAACCAGCCCTGCGAATCCCCCTGCAAGGCGCACAGCAAGTACACGCTGATCTTCGACGAGTCCTACTACGTAAACGCCGCCCGCGTGATCGCCGGGATCAACCCGCCGGCCGGTGAGCCCTACCACGACACACCGCTCTACGACGACCCCAACGCCGAGCACCCGCAGCTGGCAAAGCTCGCGATCGCGGCCGGGATCGAGATCTTCGGCGACAACACCACCGGCTGGCGCGCGGGCAGCATCCTGTTCGCGCTGATTGCGCTGCTGGCGCTCTATGCGCTCGTGCGGGCATGCGGGGGAGGACCGTGGCTTGCGGTCGGCGCAAGCGCCGTGATGGCGCTCGACAACCTGATGCTCGTCCACGGCCGGATCGGCACGCTGGACATCTACGCCGTGGCGATGATGCTCGTTGCTGCCGCCTTCTACATGCGAAAACGGCCGCTGCTGGCGGGGCTTGCGCTGGGCGTCGCCGCGTGCATGAAGGAAGTCGCGCTCTCGCTGCTGCTCGTGTTCGCCCTGATGGAGGCGCTGCAGATTGCGCGTGTCTGGCTGCGCGAGCACGAGCCGGTCAGGCAGGCGGCGCTCGCGCGCGGCCGTCAGTTCGGGCTCTTCCTGCTCGCCGGCGCACTCGGCACGCTCGGGCTGCTGTGGCTGCTCGACGTGCTCGTTCCAGCCTATGACCCCGGCACCCACACCCTCTACGCCGGCAACCCCTTCAGCCACCTGGCGCACATGTACGAATACGCGCAGCTGCTGAAGGCAAAGCCTGGCGAAACCGGCATCGCCTCCGATCCGCTGGCCTGGCTCTTGAACGAAAAGCCGATCAACTACGCGCGCGTCGCAGTCAGCACATCAGTGGCCGGCAAAGTGGTCGCCACGCACGACACGTTCCGCTTCGAGGGCGTGATGAACCCGTTCATCATCTTTCTGACGATCCCCGCGCTCTTCGCGGCGCTGGCTGCGGCCTGGAAGACGGGAGAGCGGGTCGCTGCTCTTGGGGCCTGCTGGTGCCTTGGCACCTACCTGCCCTACCTGTTCGGCAGCGCCGTCTCGGGCCGGATCTCCTACCTTTACTACATGGTCACGGTGATGCCGGGCGTCTACCTGGTCGTGACTCGCCTTTTCGCCTCCAAGCACATGCCCAGGGCGGCCACCGTGGGCTGGGCGATCGCCCTGATCTACGGCTTCGTCCATCTCTATCCGATCAGGACGCTGCTCTGAGCGAGCCCGAGCGCGGCTGACGCCAGCAGACGTCCCGCTACGCAGCCATTCAGGGCGGAGTTATAGAGTCCCCGCCATGCCAGAGCACGACGTACTCATCATCGGCGCGGGCCTTGCCGGTCAGCGCGCCGCCCTCGCTGCGGCGCAGGCTGGCGCTTCGGTGGCGATCATGAGCAAGGTCCACCCTGTGCGCTCGCACTCGGTCGCGGCCGCCGGCGGCATCAACGCCGCGATCAGCCTTGACGACGACTGGCGCTCGCACGCCTACGACACCGTCAAGGGCTCCGACTTCCTCGGCGACCAGGACGCGATCGAGGTGATGTGCAGCGAGGCGCCAGGCGAGGTGATGCACCTGGAGCACATGGGCGTCACCTTCCATCGCAACGAGAAGGGCGAGATGGACCTGCGCGCCTTCGGCGGCGCCTCGATGAAGCGCACCGCATACGTCGCGGACATCACCGGCCAGGCGCTGCTGCACGTGCTCTACGAGCAACTGATGAAGCACCACGAGCAGGTGGAGCGCTACGAGGAGTGGTTTACGACCTCACTGCTGCTGGATGAGGCAGGTGCCTGCGTCGGGGTGATCGCGCGCGACGTCCGCAGCGGACGGATGGAGGCGTTTACCGCCAAGAACGTGATCCTCGCCTGCGGCGGCGCCGGCCAGGCGTACAAGCCCACGACCAACGGGCTGATCGTGACCGGCGACGGGATCGCGTTGGCCTACAAGGCAGGCGCCCCGCTGATGGACATGGAGATGGTCCAGTACCACCCCACCTGCCTGGTCGAGAGCGGCATCCTGATCACCGAGGGCGCGCGTGGCGAGGGCGCGCACCTGCTCAACGCAAACGGCGAACGCTTCATGGAGAAGTCGGCTCCCAACAAGATGGAGCTTGCCTCCCGCGACGTGGTCTCCCGCGCCGAGCAGATCGAGATCAACGAGGGCCGCGGCGTGGGTCCGGGTGGCGCCGGCATCTACCTCGACGTCACGGTCGTGCCGCGCAAGCGCACGCTGGAGGCGCTGCGCGAGATCGTCAACCTCGGCCGCGACTTCGCCGGCGTGGACATCACGCGCGAACCGATCATGATCCGGCCTGGCCAGCACTACATCATGGGCGGCGTGAAGACCGACATCGACGGGCGCACGCCGATCGAGGGCCTCTACGCGGCGGGCGAGGTCGCCTGCGTCTCGGTGCACGGCGGCAATCGCCTCGGCGCCAACTCGCTGCTCGACACGCTGATCTTCGGCCGCCGCGCTGGCGAACACGCGGCTGCTCGCAGCGCGTCGATGCCGATGCCGCAGGTCGATACGATCTCGCGCCTCAAAGATGACGAAGGCAGCATCGCTGCGATCGTGGCTCGCGAGAAGGGCGGCCGGCGCGTCTCTGAGATCAAGGACGAGCTCGGCGAGACGATGAACCGCTGCGCCGCGGTCTTCCGCGACGAGCAGGGGCTTCAGAGCGCGCGCGAGATGGTCGCGCGACTGAAGGAGGAGGCCAAGAGTGCCTACATCGACGACCGCGGCACGGTCTTCAACCAGGACGTGCTGGGCGCACTGGAGCTCTCCTACATGCTCGACTGCGCCGAGGCGATCGTGCTCGGCGCGATCGAGCGCAAGGAGTCGCGCGGCGCCCAGTTCAGGACAGACTATCCCCAGCGCGACGACGAGAACTGGCTCAAGCACATCAACATCACCGCCACGGCGGACGGGCCGCAGCTGTCCTACTCGCCTGTGACGATCACCCAGTGGGAGCCCGAGGAGAGGAAATACTGATGTCGAGCACCACCTCCGCGCCCAGGAGCAGCGTCACGCAGGCCTTCAAGCTGCGGCTGCGCCGCTACGACCCCGAGTCGGGCCAGGCCGCCTACTGGGACGAGCACGAGATCGAGTTGGAGGGGCACCGCTCGGTACTCGAGGGCATCCTGCAGGCCAGGAATCGCTTCGACGGCTCGATCGGCATCCGCTGCTCCTGTCGCCAGGCGATCTGCGGCTCCTGCGGCGTGCGTGTCAACGGCGAGCCGGCCCTGGCCTGCCACACCCATCTCGACGAGGCTCTCTTGGGCGCCAAGGACGGCGTGATCGAGATCGAGCCGATGGGCAACATGCCCGTGATCAAGGACCTGATCGTCGACATGGACGCAGTGCACTGGAAGAAGGTCCAGCGCGTCACGCCGTGGCTGATCGGCAAGCAGCCGGTGCCCGAGCGCGAGTACATCGTCGATCGCGAGAGCATGGTCGACGTGACCCAAACGATGGCCTGCATCCAGTGCGGCGCCTGCGTTTCGGACTGCTTGGCGATGGAGGTCGACCCGGGCTTCATCGGCCCCGCCGCGCTGGCGAAGGCATATCGCTTCGTCGGCGATCCGCGCGACGACGCCCGCCACGAGCGCCTCAACGACCTCGCCCAGGACCCGCAGGGGATCTACGACTGCACCCACTGCTTCAAGTGCGTGCAAGCGTGCCCCAAGGACGTCAACCCGATGGGCCAGATCATGCGCCTGCGGCGGATCGCCGGCGCCGACGAGAAGATCGTCGACATTAACAACGGCCACCGCCACGAGGAAGCCCTGACCACACTCATCCGCGACTACGGGCTGCTGCACGAGGCGGAGCTGATTCCCCGCTCCTACGGCGGCAACTCGTGGTTTGGCAAGTTCCATCCCGCCGCCGGCAAGGAGCTGCTCTCCTCGTTGCCCGTCGCGATCAGGGGCATCCTGCGCGGCAAGATCAATCCGAAGATCGCGCTGCTTGGCCACAAGCTCGCCAAACGAGACCTCGACTCCGTCAAGCGCATCTACGAGCGCGTGGAGAGCAAGCCGGAACGCTACGAGCTCAACCTCTACATCGTGGGGGAGGACGAATCATGAAGGTCGCCTACTGGCCTGGCTGCGTTAGCCGCGGATTCACGCCCGAGCTGCACGGCTCGATGGCGAAGGTCGCTCCCATGCTGGACATCGAGCTGGTCGAGTTGGACCGCGGCAACTGCTGCGGCGCCGGCGTGATCGCCGAGCACAACCAGGAGCTGGCCGACACGCTGAACGCGCGCACCTTCGCACTGGCACAGCAGGTGGAGGGCGCAGAGCTGATGATGAACATCTGCTCCACCTGCCAGGGCGCCCAGACCGAGTGCCAGGAACGCCTGGATGCAAATGCCGAGTACCGCGCGCATGTCAACGACACGCTCTCCTCCGACGGCCTGACCTATGAGAAGGGCCTGACCAACAAGAACTTCCTCTGGCTGCTGGTCGAGGAGATCGGCTTGGACACGCTGGCCGCCAAGGTCCGCCGGCCGCTGACCAACCTCAAAGTCGGGCCCTTCTACGGCTGCTACATCGTGCGTCCCCGCAACCGCCTGGGCATCGATGAGGAGCACCCCCGTGACCACTACCTGGAGCAGGTAATCGAGGCGCTCGGCGGCACGGTGATCGAGTACGCCGGGATGCGCAAGTGCTGTGGTTTCCCGATCGTGACGATGAACAAGGAGGCCTCGCTGAAGCAGGCCGGCACCCACCTCGGCGACGCGATGGACGCGGACGCCGATTGCCTGGTCACGCCCTGCCCGCTGTGCCACCTCAACCTCGACCTGCAGCAGCCGCTGGCGGCCAAAGTCGTGGCGCGCAAACTGGACATGCCGGTCCTGCACCTGCCCCAGCTCGTCGGCCTCGCGCTCGGCCTGAACCCGAAGGAGCTTGGCCTCAGCCGCCATGTCGTCAAGCCGACCTCGGTGATCGACTGGTCGACCTCGGTCGTGGCTGCGGCGGCCTGAGAGCAGCGCGACAGAAAAACAGGGCAGACCGCAATCGCCCGACGCGGTCTGCCCCGATTCGCACTGCCCTGGAGCAGCGACTGACTGTCCCCTATTTGACTTCGACCGTTCCTTCCAGAAGTTCGACTTCCTGGCCGCCGCTGAACGTGCCTTTTAATATTTCGCCGACTTTGCCGCACTTGGCGGGTTCGTTGGATTCGGTCACTTCTGATTCGACGCCGGTGAGTTTGCTTTCCTCGGTGATCTTGCCGCTATTGTTTTTGTATTCGACTTCACCAGTTTTGGAGAAAGTCTGAGGTGTTTTGATCACGAAATGACATTTGACGGTCCCTACGATTAAGATGCTCGGGGGAGGTTCGGGTTCCGAATGCACTATGGCCACGCTGCGTGGATTCGTTGAGAATTTGAACGTCGCTAAGCTGACAATGGCTTCCTCGGAGCCGCCGAGCGCCGTGCATTTGCCGTACAGGATACTGATGCCTAATGTAGTCGCTTTCAGTGCCGTGACTTCACCTTTGGAGCTCAATTGATTGCATTCGATCGTCGGCCCACCTGACTTGAGGGTGAAGGTCTGGATGCCCAGCGCTTTGCTTTCGAGTTTGCCTGTTTTGCTATATATGAATTCTTCAGCCGACGCGGCCGACGCCATCGCGCCGACAAGAATGAGCGTCAACAGCGCAAGCAGACTGCCACTCATAATACGTTTCATGCTGTCTCCCAAACATTCGAGCATTGCACGCCGAGAGGCCGGGTACCTGATGACATTCGGCGCGACGGCCGACTTCTGCGGCCGCACTGCAAGCCATAGCCATGCTGGAGCGGCGTGTCAAACGCGATAGAAACGAATGTCTCTACCATCGGCTTGCACCGATGCTCAGGCGGGCGCCATGGGCCAATCGCATAGGCTGACGCCATGAAGATCCTCACCGTTGTGGGCAACCGGCCGCAGTTCGTCAAGGCCGCAGCCGTCTCGGGTGTGCTCAGGAAGTGCCACGAGGAGATCCTGGTGCACACCGGCCAGCACCACGACGAGAACCTCTCGAAGGTCTTCTTCACCGAGTTGGGACTCGCCGAGCCTGACCGCCGGCTTCAGATTGCCAGCGGCAGCAACACCTCCCAGACGGCACGGATGCTCGCCGCCCTGGAGCCGATCATCGCCAATCTCGCGCCTGACGCGACACTCGTCTACGGCGACACCAACTCCACGCTCGCCGGAGCTCTGGCCTCGGCGCAGGCGGGCGTACCGGTGATCCACGTGGAGGCCGGCATGCGCTCCTTCGACCGGAGCATGCCGGAGGAGATCAATCGCGTGCTCGCCGATCACCTCAGCGATCTGCTGCTCTGCTCCTCGCAGACCGCAGCGCAGAACCTTCGCGCCGAGTCGGCGCATGGGTCGGTGGTCACCGTGGGCGACGTCATGGTCGACGTGGCGCTGCGCTGGCAGCCGGCGGCGAAGGCGGAAACCTCGCAGCCGGCCCGCTACGGCCTTGCTCCCAACTCCTACCTGCTGCTCAGCGCCCACAGGGCGGGCAACGTCGATCCGCCAGACCGGCTGGCGGCGCTCGTCGAGCTGATCGAGGCGCTGCCGCTGCCGGTGCTCTTCCCAGTGCATCCGCGCACCTCCGCGCGGCTGCGGGAGACAGGCCTCCAGGAGCGGCTGCAAGCCAACGCGAACGTCACACTCGCCGAGCCCCTTGGATACGCGGAGTTCACTGCCCTGCTGTGCCAGGCGGCGGCGGTTCTCACCGACTCCGGCGGTGTCCAGAAGGAGGCGTACCTTGCGGGCACCACCTGCGTGACCCTGCGCCCCAGCACCGAGTGGGTGGAGACCGTGGAGTCCGGCTGGAACACGCTCGTGGACCTCGACATCCAGGCAGCCCTGGCCGCGATCGAGAGGCCGCATCCAGACGAGCGCCCACCGCTCTACGGCGACGGCAAAGCCGCCGAGCGCTGCGTGGAGGCGATCGAGGAGTGGGCGGCCTCAGCGGCCGACGCCAGAGGGTTGCTCGGTCTCGACGGCGTCAGGCCCTGAGAGCTCGAATGCCCTGTGCAGGGCACGCACCGCCTGGGGCACCTTCTCGCGCGGGATCACGCAGGAGATCTTGATCGGGGAGGTCGAGATCATCTCGATGTTGATCTCCTCATCCGCCAGCACCCGGAAGACTTTTGCCGCCACGCCCGGATGCGAGCGCATGCCGGCGCCGACGATCGAGACCTTGCCCATCTGCGCGCCCTCGCGGATCTCCGCAAACGCGTCTCCCACCAGCCCCTCCAGCGCCTCGCGAGCGATCCGCACGTCTTCGTCTGGCACCGTGAAGGAGATCTCAGCCCTGCCCCCTGCAGAGCTGGGCTCGTTCTGGACGATCATGTCGACGTTCACATTGGCTACCGCGAGCGCGTCGAAGATGCGAGCGGCCGCCCCCGGCTCGTCGGGGATGCCGACCAACGTGATCCGCGCTTCGGCGGTCATGTGGGTGACGGCTGTGATGAGTGGCTGCTCCATGTTCTGCGCCTCGTCGAGAACAACGGTACCGGGCGTATCGACGAAAGACGAGCGACAGTGGATCTTGACGCCGTGGTTGCGCGCGTACTCGACCGAGCGCAGCTGCAAGACGCCTGCCCCTGACGCCGCCATGTCGAGCATCTCCTCGAAGGAGACGACGTCGAGCTTGCGGGCCTCCGGCACGATCCGCGGGTCGGCGGAGAAGACGCCTTCCACGTCGGTGTAGATCTCGCATTCCTCCGCTTGCAGCGCCGCCGCGACAGCGACCGCGGTGGTGTCCGAGCCGCCCCGTCCCAGCGTGGTGACGTCCTTGTTGGTCGAGACGCCCTGAAAGCCCGCCACCAGCACGATGTGATCCTCTTCCAGCGCAGCCCTGATGCGCTCCGCCCTCACGTCGAGGATGCGGGCCTTCGTGTGGGATGCGTCAGTCACGATCCCGGCTTGGGAGCCGGTGAAGGAGATCGCGCGGTGACCGAGGTCGTGGATCGCCATCGCGCACAGCGCGCAGGAGATCCGCTCGCCCGTGGAGAGCAGCATGTCCATCTCGCGCGGGTCGGGCGCGCCGGAGACCTCGTTGGCCATCGCGATCAGCTCGTCGGTCGTCTTGCCGCGGGCGGAGAGGACGGCGACCACGCGCTTTCCTTCCTGCCGCTTCGCGACGATCCGCTGCGCCGCGCGCTTGATGCGCTGCGCGTCGGCGACGGAGGTACCGCCGAACTTCATCACGACGATCTCAGACACGCCGTGAGGATAGCTCCGCGCGGCCAGGCAGACCAGCCCTGCACACGCCTCTACAACGCCTGCCGGCCCACAAGCGCCTTGCCCAGAGTGACCTCGTCTGCGTATTCGAGGTCGGCGCCGACCGGCAGGCCGCTCGCCAGCCGCGTGACGGTGAGGTCCGCGACGCGCTCGCGCAGGCCCTGCGCGATGTGCAGCGCCGTCGCCTCGCCCGTGGTCGTCGGGTTGGTTGCAAGCACGACCTCCCGCACCTCGGCCTGCCCCTCGCTCACGCGCGCGTAGAGCTCCTCGATCCGCAGGTCCTCAGGGTCGACGCCGTCGATCGGGGAGAGCGCGCCGCCGAGCACGTGGTAGACGCCGCGGTACTCGTGGGTGCGCTCGATCGGGATCACATCGCCCGGCTCCTCCACCACGCAGATCAGCCCCAGGTCGCGGCGCTGGTCGGTGCAGATGCGGCATCGAGGTTCATCGGCGAGGTTGAAGCAGACCTCGCAGAAGCCGATCTTCTCCTTCACCTCCCTGATCGCATCCGCGAGCGCAAGTGCATCCTCGGGGGTGCTGCGCAGGATGTGGAAGGCGAGCCTTTGTGCGGTCCTGTTGCCCACTCCGGGCAGCTTGGAGAGCTCGGTGATCAGCCGCTGGACGGGCGGCGCGAAGCTGTTCACAGCCCGGGCATTCCCAGGCCGCCAAGGGCGGGTGGGCCTCCCAGTCCGCCGAGTGGGCCGCCGGGACCGCCAAGACCGCCCGTCGCCGCCTCCATCCTGCTCGACTGCAGCTCCTGGGCGGCGCGCAGCGCCTCGTTGACGGCCGCAAGCACGAGATCGCCGAGCATCTCCACGTCCTCGGGGTCGACCGCCTCGGGGTCGATCGCCACCGACTTGACGATCAGGTCCCCGGAGACCACGACCTTCACCACGCCGCCGCCGGCGCTCGCCTGCACCTGCTCGTCCTTCAGCGAATCCTGGGCCTCCTGGATGTCGCGCTGCATCTTCTCGACCTGCTTGAGCATCTGCTGCATGTTCGGCATCCGTGGCTGCTTGGCCATGTCTCTCACTCCTCTTGCTGGTCCTGCGCCGCTGAGGGCGCCTTCTCCGCGGGCAGTTCCTCGGCGTCGAACTCGGCGATCAGCCGCCGTAGCAGTTCCTCCTCGGCGCGCTCGTCGCCTTCGCCATCAGCGCCATCCTGCTCGAGCTCCTGCCGCAGCTCGCAGCGGATTCGCAGCCGCTGGCCGGTGAGCGAGGCGATCGCCTCGCTCACCGCCGCCCTGTTCGCCGAATCCTCGGCCTTCTTCTTCTTGAACGATGAGCTGGGGGCGAACGCAAGCGTGAGCTCGCCCTCGTGCACCGCGACCGGAGTGGCCTCCTCGATCACTGCACCGAGCAGCGCGTGACTTGAGCGCACGAGATCCACGACCGCCGGCCAAAGCTCCCGCATCGCCTCCGGGTCTGTGGCGTTCGCAACCGCAGTGGCTGCGGGTGCAGGCCGCTCGGGCTCCACGGCGGGCGGCGGTGCTGCCGGCATCGTCTCCCGCGGAGTGGCGGGCGCCTGCTCTGCCTGCTGATCGATATCGGTCGCGGCCTGCTCCACTGCGTCTGCGCCGTTGCTCGCGGCCAGCGGCTCCTGCGCAGCCGATGACTCCTGCGCAGCGGGCGGCTCCTGCGCAGCTTTCGCAGCCCGCGGCGCGGGTACCGCGATGGTGGGCGATACCACCGCCTGCGGCGCTCCCGACTCCAAGCGTTCGATCCGCGCGAGCAGAGCCTTGGTGGAGGGGTCGACCTCCGGGCGCGCGGCCTTCAGCAGCGCCAGCTCCAGCTGTGTGCGAGCGTCGCCGCCGGCGCGCATCGCCTCGGTCGCGGCGGCCAGCAGGTCGAGCAGCCGCACAATGCTGCCCTGGGCGATGTGGGAAGCCTGCTCGGCCAGGCGGACATCGGACTCCTGCGTCAGCGACAGCTCAGTCGGGACCTCGCCCAGCACCTGTACGACAAGCAGTTCGCGAGCGCGCGCTTCCAGATCGCCGGCGAAGGCGCCCGGATCGCGTCCGGCGCTCACGCAGCTCTCAACGCACGTGAGCGTCTGCTTGGCATCGCCGGCGTTGACGGCATCGAGCGTCGCAGCGATCAGCTCGCCGTCGGTCACCCCCAGCACCGCCAGCACGTCCTGCAGCGCGATCTCCTGGCCGCTGTAGGTGAGAAGCTGCTCCAGCGTGCCGAGCGCGTCGCGGAAGCTGCCGCCGGCGGCGCGGGCGAGCGCAGCCACCGCCTCCGGCGGGATCGAGATCGACTCCGCCTGCGCGGCGCGCCGCAGCACCGTAGAGACCTGCTCCACGCTCGGCATCTGGAAGTCGAAGCGATGGCAGCGATCGATCACCGTCGCCGGCACCTTCTGCGCCTCGGTGGTCGCAAGCACGAAGACGGTGTTCGGCGGCGGCTCCTCCAAGGTCTTTAGGAAGGCGTTCCAGGCGGCGGTGGAGAGCATGTGCGCCTCGTCGAGGATGTAGACCTTCATGCGCCCCGACAGCGGTGCGAAGGCGACGCTGTCGCGCAGATCCCTGATGTCCTCGACCGAGTTGTTGGAGGCGGCGTCCATCTCGATCACATCCAGCGAGCGGGCCTCCGCGATCGAGATACAGGACTCGCAGACCCCGCAGGGCGTAATGCCCGCGCCGCGATCGCAGTTCAGGCAGGCGGCCAGGATCTTGGCCATCGAGGTCTTGCCGGTCCCGCGCGAGCCGACGAACAGGTAGGCGTGGTGGACCTTTTCGGCCAGCACCGCGTTGCGCAGCGTTCGCACGACGGGCTCCTGCCCCACGACGTCATCAAAGGTCCGCGGCCTGTGCCTGCGGTAAAGCGATCGGGGCTGCGTGGAGAGGGACTGCGGAGCGCTCGACACCAGACCTGAGTCTATCCCCGCGCCCGCGGTCAGCAGCCCCCGCCGGCCGCACCGGCGAGGGTCTGGAGACAAAGCAGAGCGGACCGTGCACCCCGCGTCGAGATCTCTACGCCGGCGCCTTGCGCCGCCTGCCGCTCCGGATCGGGAACTCCCGTTGCGCCTGCCGGTGACCGCTTAAGGCTGCTTCCTTCCGGACCTGACCTGGTTCGCGAGCCGACACCGCACGGGACCCGAGCCATCGACGCGCCAAGACGGCGGGGCGACCGGAGCAGGATCCCTCAGAGAGGAATTCAGCCCCGCTTCAGCGGATTGCGGGTACAGGGCACCGCTACCTCCCCGCCTAGCACGGTCCAGATCGATCGTAGCGTGCGCTCACACCGTCCGGTAGTCTGGGCGCCCGTGAGCACCCTGAACATCAACCGCAACGGACTACACAAACAAATGATTACCAATCCCAAGCGCAGAGGCGCACTGGCGCTGGCAGCGCTCGCTGCCGCCGGAGCGATTGCCGGATGCGGCTCATCGAGCTCAAACGAAATCTCGCCCGGCAACGAGAACCCGAACGCGACCGCGGAAGCGGCCAAACTCGAAGCCTCGGAATCCAAGACGAGCACGAGCGCGACCACGGCCGCCGCGACGGTCCAGACGCCAACCAGCGGCCCGCTCTCCAAAGAGCCGACCGTCAAGCCGCCGTCCGGACCGGCCCCGAGCACGCTCGTGACCAAGGAACTGATCAAAGGCACCGGCGCAGAAGCAAAGGCCGGCGAGTCGGTCACGGTCAACTACGTCGGCCTGCTGTACAAGAACGGCAAGGTATTCAACGCCTCCTGGGAATCCGGCAAGCCCTTCCCGTTCGTGCTGGGTAGGGGACAGGTCATCCCCGGCTGGGACAAAGGCGTGGTCGGGATGCGCGTCGGCGGCCGGCGCGAGCTGATCATCCCCTCAGCCGAAGCCTATGGCAGCCGTGGATCGCCACCCGCGATCCCGCCGAACGCGCCGCTGGTCTTCGTCGTCGACCTGCTGGCAGCCTGAGCGTCTTCGTCAGGCACAGGCCGCTCCCGATCGCCGTGGGTATCGCGGCGATCGGGGCTTTGGTCGTGCTGCTGGCGATCCTGGTCTCCCAGCCCGAGTCACATACCTCCCTCGAACTGAAGCTGCAGCGCTCCCAACTGGCGCTGGTGAGCGCTCAGCTTGAGCAACTGGAGCAGCCGCTGCAGCACGAGGTGATCGCCACACGAGCCGTATGGCATTCGATCGCGAAGGGATTGCCCGCCCATCCCGGATCACGCCTGGCATCTCAGATCTCAATCGCGCGGACAGCTGCCGAAGCGCTGCCGGCCCCGGCGTTCCTGCAATATCGCCACAAATTGATCGGCCCCGCGGGACGCATCTCTTCCCTCTTTTACGAATTCGAGATGCTTGCCAAGCATGGCTGGGCGCATGTGGATCAAGCCACCGGTTCTCTTCGGCATGGCCCAGCCAAGGTCGCGAGCTTCGAACGGGTCAACGCGGGCCTGTATATCGACAGCATCTATGACGGCCACTTCGACGCCTCGCTAATCGGTGAACGCGTGCTCAGCAGCTACCGACGTCTCGGCGAACAACATGCGTTTGGCTTCTCGCTCACGCCGGCGCGGGTGCGCTCGATAGCGCTCGCCTACTCACCGAATGCGATCCGGCTAACACCGCACCTGTGGCAGGAGCTATTGGCTTCGAGGTGAGCAGCGCGCCGCTCAGACGGAATCCGGTCGCGGGCCGGGGATGCCGCGGAACTTGAACGGCTCGCTGCTGCGACCGGCCTGCACGTACCAGCACTCGCCCGACATCTCGCCCTCGAATAGCGTCAGGACCGTCTGCGCCACCTGCTCGGCAGGGATGATCGGCAGCCCCTCGGCGACCAGTGCCTCGCGGATCGGCTCGATGATCTTCGACTCGGCGAACCCAGGGCAGACGGCGTTGACGCGGATGCCCTCGCTCGCCAGCACAGGGCCGAGCGCGCGCACGAGCCCCACCACCGCGTGCTTGTTGGCGGTGTAAATCGGATCGAACACCATCCCCGTCAGCCCCGCCAGTGAGGCGGTGGCGACGATCGCGCCCCCGCCCGCCGCCCTGATCGCCGGCAGCACGGCGTGCACGCCGAAGACCACCCCATCGAGGTTGACGCCCATCGCCCGCCGGTAGGCATCGAGGTCGAAGTCCTCGCCGATGCCGCACCCAGTGGAGACGCCGGCATTCAGATGTGCAAGCTCGATCCTCCCGAGCCGCTCGCCGATCACCTCCACGGCATGCAGGCACTGGTGCAGATCGCTCACGTCGGCTGCGACGAACTCGGCGTCGAGTTGGGCAGCGACCTCGGTGCCGCCCTGCTCGTCTACGTCGACAATCGCGACCAGCGCCCCGCGCTCCGCGAGCGCCGTGGCGACCGCGCGCCCGATCCCGCTCGCACCGCCGGTGACCAGCGCCACCCTGTCTTGCACCTCCACGGTCCCCTCCTGACCTCGCCTACTCGTGCGCCTCAGCCTACCTGCTGGTCGACGAGCGCCTCAGGGTCGCGGTCTGATGCATCGTGCGGCTGACGCCAGCCGGGTCGCGGGCGTAGATCGTGACCTTGGACTGCAGCGGGCTCTTGTGAGCCACCAGTTCGCGACCGTGGCGCGATAGGCGCAGATCTACGACCTTCGTGTGCCCGCCTTCGATCGTGAAGAAGCTGGCGGCGATCACGATGCTCACCACCCGCCAGGGGCTGGAAGGTCGGCGCCCCGATATCCGCGTCACCGCTCGCAGCGTGATCGTGCCCATGCAGTGGCCCGGCACCTTGGGGCAGCGCAGGGCCGCCGCCACCGTGCCGGAGGGACTGGCGGTGAGTTTGAGGCTCGCCAGCGTGACTTCGGGAGAGGCGGATGCGCCCCCGCCGGTGCCGGTGCCGGTGCCGGTGCCGGCCAGGGAACCAGACCCGCCACCGGAGATAGGGCCGGTGAGCGGTGAAGCTCCAGACCCGTTGAAGTGGATGACGTGGAGGCCTGAGATGTCTTCTCCATTGATGGGCCATTCAGCCTTGACCGGGCCAAGCACGGTGGGCGTGAAGACGACGGTCTCGGTCACGCTGGCCCCAGGCTTGATCGTCGTGCCCTCCACGAGTGTGGTGGCAGCTTCGAACTCGCCGCCGATCGGTGGCTTGGACTTCGTCACCTCCACCGAGGTGCCGCCGACGTTCTTGATCGTGAATGTCCTGCTTGCGCTGGATCCGAGCAGGACTTCGCCGTATTCCAGCGATTCGCTTGAGAATTGCAGATCGCCGGACGAGGCGGCGCTGCCGGTGAGGACAATCTTGCCTTCCCCGGCGCTGGTCTGAAGCTTGATCTGGCTTTCGAAACTTCCGACCTCAGTCGGCTGGAAGGTGACTGTGATCGTGATCGACTTGCCCGGCTGCAGTGTGGCGCCATCGTGTGGAGCGCCTTCGGCGCCGAAGGGCGCTTCGGGCATCAGAACCTGATCAATCGTAAGCGGCGTCCCTCCCACGTTGCGAAATGTGGCGCCCGCAGAGAGCGTGCTGCCTACGCTGGTGCCGCCAAAGCTCACCACAAGAGGGGTTTCTTCGAGCTGCGCCGAGGGCGCCTGCCCGGTGCCGGAGAGACCGAAGCTCGCGGTCTTGCCGCTTTCGGTCGTGGCCGTCAGCGTGGCGCCGATTGGCCCTGTGCTTTCCGGCGAGAAGGCGATCGGAACCTGCATCTGTTCGCCGGTTTTCAGCGTCGCCGGCAGCGCAACGGTGCCGACTTTGAACTGCGAGGAAGAGCTCGATGACAGTTTCGTCAAGGTGAGCGGTTCGTTCGCCGTCAGCGTCAATGTCTCTTCACTGGGTTTGCCGCCGACAGTCGTGGTCGGGAATTCGTTCACCGAGCCCGAGAGCATCGGCGTCACCGGAGAGCCGAAGGCAAGCACGTGGCCATCGCGCGTGCCGACGTAGAGCCGTCCCGCCCCCACGCCCGGGATCGCGAACTTCGCCGAAGTGCCGACCGGCGCGCTCCAGGCCAGTTCTGGTTGGCCTTCTTTCGGTCTCGGATAGTAGGCGCGTAGCTGCGCGCCTTCCCCGGAGCCGTTGGGCGCCCACACGATCCACACGAGCGCGGACCCGGGCTCGGTGCCATTGGAGGTGATCACCGGCGCGCTGGAGGAGAAACCGAACGGTTCCTCGATGGAGGTACCCTGGAGCGAGAGTGCCGGGGTGCCGGAGCCGGAGAGCCCGTAGCTGTATACGCGCAAATAACCCGAGGAGCCGGAGGCGCTTTCGCCGCCCGAGGCAGTTGGAATGTAGACCCACCCGCCTTCGCCCGGCCAGACCCCAGGCCGTGACCACACCCCGCCGTAGGGCCCGATCCGCTGGACGACATCGTCGGAGCCGCCGGGCCCTTGGCCGATGCCCCCCAGGTCTTCGCGGTTAAGCAGGTAGACGTAGCCATCCTTGCCCACCGCAACTGCAAGGCTCGGGATCGAGGACGTGCCGAAGTATTCATCGGGCAGTCCGGTCACGCCACCGGAGGCGAAGTCGGCGTCCCACGTGTCCAGCGATGCCGCATCGTAGGGTGCGAAGAAGTCGACCGCCTTCAGCGAACCGTCCTGCTGAACTTCCAGCTGCACCACCGACTCGCCCAGATTCGCCGGAGGCGAGGTTCCGGGCGCTGGAGTTTCGGGCGCACCGCCGTTGCCGGTGCTGAGCAGGATCCTGCCTTCTCCATCGGAGGTCAGCCCGGCGCCCGACTGCCAGATCCCGGCGCCGTTTTCGGTCTCGTCGGTAACCCAGCGCGCCTTGACTTCGCCCGAGGTCGAGACTCCGAAGACCCAGCCGTCCCACGGGGACGTGTCACAGTCTGACCCGAACGCGGCGTAGACCACACCTTTCATCAGCAGCAGCCCGGGCCGCTGCAGCTGGGTGGTCGGTTCGAATTTGACTTCAGGAGCGTTCTGGGCAACCCCAGCCAATTCCTGCGGAAAGCCTGATGCCGTGTCCCCGTTGCTGACGCTGACCGCATCCATGTACCAGCGGACCGCGCCCGAGTCGCCCGAGACGTAGGTCTTGTAGGTGAAGTAGGCCAGGTTCGTTGCCGGATCGATCACCGGAGTGGCGGTCACGCCCACATCAGGGCTGAGATCGGCACAGCTGATTTCGCCCGGGTTCCACGGCGTGCCGAGCGATTTCGACCACAGCTGTTTGCCGCTCGACGGATCCAGGCCGTAGATGTTGTTCTGCTCCGTGGCGACGAACAGCGTCCCATCGTCGAGCAGCGGCTGAGCGTAGACCTGGCCTTCCACCGACGCCGACCACAGCTGCCCGAAGGTCCCTCCGGTCACCAGCTGCGGCGTGATCGACGGCTCGTTCGGATACCACCCCGTGCGCAGGTCATCCCCCGAGTTGGTCAGGCTCGAGCCGAATGATTCAGCCGCCGGCGCTCGAGAGCCGAGCCCCAGAGAGACCGCTGCCATCACGGCGCACGCCACGCAAAGCCGTCGCATGGCTCTCGCTGTCCGTGGTCTGCCTGGGCCGTCCCCTAGCCTCAAGACAGGGAGGATACTGGCGCAGACCCCGCGCCAGCGCGCCTTCCGGCGGAACACGGCGAACCCGAATAGAATCGACTCCAGAGGGCGCGTAGCTCAGTGGGAGAGCGCTCGCTTCACACGCGAGAGGTCGCAGGTTCGAAACCCGCCGCGCCCATACCCGGATCGCCCGGATCGCCTTTATTCATGCGGAATCTGACGCCACGCAAGACACGGCGCCGGCTGCGCCAAAGCCGCAAATGGCCCATAGGGCCACCAGGCGGGTTCCGTCGTGAAGCCAGCGGACAGGGAGCTGCGAGCCTGTTTGGCGCCACTTCGGCGGTTCACAAGAGCCGGCGCTCGCGACACCCCCGGCTCGCGACGGGTCTAGCGCGTGAAGGGGCAGACCTCGGGCTCATCCGCAAAGCGCATGAGCTCTCAGCAGCCTGGCGTTCCTCGCGGGTCAAGCGCCGGTGCGGGTCTGCCGGTAAGACCTGCAGCGTGAAGGCAGCCGAGGTGTGGCCGATCTGGTCAGAGATCCAATGGTGGTCGCGGCCGGCTTGCGCTGCGCGCATCGCCTAGGTGCGCCGTAGTGAGTGGGCGTGATCTTGTCCGGTAGTGACGTGGGATAGTGGTCATGTTGCTACACGTCCGTAGAGCTATAGGCGCGCGAGTACGAGTCCGGTGGCGAGCAGCACCATCGCCACGGCGCACGCCTGTAGCGCGCGCTCCATCGGTGCTGCTAGGCGCGCGGCGTCGAGCGGCACGGTTGATCCGTCCGCGAGCCTCTGCTCTCCGGTGAGCGAGACGGTGCGCCGGCGCAGCTCGCGCACGGGCGTACTGAGACTCCGCTGTGCGACGAGCAGCATGGCGCACCCGCCCGCCGCCAGCAGCGCCGAGGGGCGGAGCTCCAGCGCGTTGACCCAGTACGCGGTAAGGACCGGGAAGGCGCCCCAGGCGATCGCGAGCCAGAAGGTGGTGTGAAAGCGCCCGTGGAACCACTCGAGGTTGTAGGCGAGCACTATGAAGACGCCGGCGAGTACGAACGGGATCAGGGTGAGCGAGATGGTCACTGCTGCCACGATCCCGATTGCCGCTGCTCCCGTCAGTGAGATGACTGCGAGAACGACGAGCGTGCGGCTTGAGAGGTGCGTGCCCAGCGGCCCGCCGTGCAGCTCGTCGAGCATGTGTGCGCACACGCCGACCGCCAGGAAGAACGCTGCTAGAGCCGCCGCCAGCCGTGCTGGGTAGAGATGCGGAGCGAGTGAGGCTCCGATCGCCACGTTGGCTAGATTCCACGCCGTGTAGGGGGGATGAAGCAGGGTCACGAGGTCCCGCCACCCGCCCGGGCGCAGCGCGTAGAACGCCGGACGCTCAAGCGATGGTGAGGCCCCTTGGATTGTTCGGCGCCGAGCAGCCTCGGGAGCAGGACTGGCTTCGCCCATCTCGGCTCAGGCGTGCACAACGATGACTCGGGTGAGGGTCACGGCCGCGCTGTGTTGTGGTGTGAGCGTGATCTTCACCGTCAGCGTCAGGCGCCGGTGGCGGCGCAGCGCGGCTTTGCCGTTGGCGGTCAGGGGCACCGAGAAGGACACGTTGCCAGCTTTCAGCGACGAGCGTATCAGCCGCCCGACGCGCTGCGCGGGGCGCCCGGCTTTGGCCAGCGAGGCGTCGGCGGCAAACAGGCCGATTTCCAGCCGCCCGCCCGCATCGGCCTGAGATACCTTGACCTGCCCGTGCACTGTCGATCCGTGTTGGCTTGAGGCGAGCTTGAGTGCCTGTGATCCTCCTTCCAAGGGCGAGCCGTGGCTGGGTTCGCTCGGCGTGGTGGTGGTGGGTGTCGTGGGTGTCGTCGGAGTCGTGGTTGTGGTTGTGGTCGTCGTGGTGGAGGTTGTGCCGCCGCCCCCAGATTTTTCGACGATCACCTTGTATTTGGTGTAGTTGAAGGTCCCGTCGTTGAACAGATCTTGGCTTTCAAATTCATATTCGCCCGCGTTGGCGAAGGTGCAGGTGCTGCTCCAGCTGGTTTTGGGCGTGGACGGCACTGCGGGTATGCAGCTTGGCGTGGCGCCCTTCCAGAGCACGTCGGTGGGATATTTGGCTTCGTTGTCTTCGAAGGAGATCGTGCCGTTCTGCGCGATCGTGAACGGTTGGATCTGGCGGATGTCTTCTGGGTTGTTCCCCTTGACGTTCCAGCACGGCCATTCTTTGAAGTAGCAGTGTTCGGCGACTTCGAGCTTGACTTCGGATGGTGCGGGCGTGCCGGCAGCGAGCGCGGGCAGCACCACCACCGCGGCTCCGAGGAGCGCCGCGAGGGCGAGAAGCAAAAGGGTGCGCAGCTTCATCGTGAACCCACCTTTCTCGTGCTGGATGTCCATATGGCAACCTCGGGGCGCCGTGCGTGGCACAGCGGCATCCCGGCTCGTTATCCCCTAAAGACTCCCGTGCGCTGAGATCCTTCCGCTGCGCTTCGGTGTCCGCGGTGCGTATCTCTCGTTCCGGGCTCGCAAGCAGGTCGCCCAGCAGCTCGCGCCCGCACCGGACTCGCCCGCGTTGGCGTCTGCGGAGACGGGTTCGCCCGATCTCATGGACGCTTCTACGCCGCGGCACCCACAAAGCCCGGCAGTCCAGGGGAATGAGACGCTGACCACCGGAGTCTTGTCTAGTAGAGGAACACCATGACCGACACGCGGCATATCGAGGATGAGCAGCGGCGCATCGCCGCGCTGCTGCGCTCCTTCGACGCGCCAGCGCCGGAGTCGCTGCACCGGCGGATCGAGTCGCTGGTGGCCTCACACCAGAGTCAGTTCGCGCCGCGCTCACACCGTTGGGGCTTGCGTCGGTTCTCTGCGTTGGGTCTCGCCAGCGCCGGTGCGGTGGCAGCCGCAGTCGTGGCAGTTGCGATCGCGGTCGGCGTGGGTGGTGGTGGCAGCGTCCCCAGGGTCAGCTTCAGCCAGGCAGCCGCGTCAACCCTGAGTGCGGCGACGCTTCCCGCCCCGCCAGAGAGCCGGGCGCACCACGCGCAGCTCGCTGTCGCCGTCAACGGCGTGCCGTTCCCCTACTGGGAGGATCGCTTCGGGTGGCGCAGCACCGGGTCGCGCACCGGTCGCGTTGACGGCCGCTCGATCACGACGGTCTTCTACGCCGACTCAAATGGCCGGCGGATCGGCTACGCGATCCTCGCGGGAACCCCAGCGCCGAGGGTCGCTGGTGGCGTGGTCCTCTGGCGCGGCGGCGTGTCTTACCGGCTGCTCGCCGAGAACGACGCTGCGGTCGTGACGTGGCTGCGTGACGGCCACCTGTGCGTGGTATCCGGCCGCGGCGTCTCCAGCACCACGCTGCTGCGGCTGGCCAGCTGGAGCAACCGCGACGCGACCTCCTCCTAAGCGCACCAGCCTGAGAACGGCGAGGAGGATCACAGGCACGCCGGGGTATGGAAGGTTCGCGGCGTGGCGGTGTCTATAGAGATGACAGTCACGTGTCCGGGCATCCCGACATTCGGAGGAACTATGAAGCGAACCCACATTTTCTTGGCCGTCGCCTTGGCGAGCGCGGCGAGTGCCGCTACGGTCGCCAGCGCACAGACGAGCCTTCCGGCCGCGCACTCAAGCCGCGCTGCCACGGTGCAGCTACGCCACACCAGCCTCGGCAGCATCCTCGTCAGCAGCTCGGGCCGCACGCTCTATGAGTTCACGAAGGATCACACCAACAAGAGCAGCTGCGCGACGATCAGAGGATGCTCGACGGTATGGCCGTCGCTGAAAGCAAGCGGCAAGCCGACGGCCGGCTCAGGCATCAAGACTTCGCTTCTGTCCACCACCAGCGGCAATCAGGTCACCTACGCCGGTCACCCGCTCTACACCTACAGCAGAGACAGCGGCCCAGGGAAGACCGACTACGTTGGCGCAAAGGAGTTCGGCGGCACGTGGTATGCGATCAACGCCGCCGGAGGCACAGTCAAGTAGCCCTAGCCTCGAGGGGACCCGGCGCCGGTGTGCTCAGGCGCCGGGCAGCACCCGCCATCGGTGCTGGTCCGGCGTGCGTCTCGCTTCGCGCGAGCTTCGCCTTCGTGGCCTAGCTTCCTAGCGCGAGCGCGAGGTGCACAGCGGTGGAGATCGCGTATCCGAGGCCGAGCAAGTGGCGAAACCAGTTCACACCGTACAGCAGCTCCTCGTAAGCCCATATGCCCATCGCTAGAAAGGAGATCGCGGCGAGATACGCGTGGCCCGGGTCATGCGTGCGCGCGGCCGCAGCACCGGCGAAGAACGCGATGATGAGCGGCGCGTTTGGGAACTGCACGATCGGGAAGCCTCGTGGCCATCCGAGCTGGGTCAGACGCTTGAACCCCAGCCACAGCGGGTGCTGCTCGCATGTCACGCTCTCCAGGGGCGGCTCAGTGTCACCCGGCGCAACTGAGGGCACCCTCATCGTGGAAAGCTCGTCGGGAGTGTCGCGGCCGTCATACATCGGATAGCGCGCTCCCTCGCTGCTCAGCTGCCGTCGGGGGAAGGTGCGATCTCACCGCGGCCTGCCTGTTGGAGGTCTGCGGGCAGCGGCGCGTCGGCGGCTCGCGCGAGGACGGTCAGGCCGATGCGCCAGCGGATGATCGCGGCGCGCTGAGCTGCCTGTGTATTGGGCAAGTCAGTGAGCTCACCGTCGGCGAGACCGGCGACGAGCGCGCTCAGGTAGGCATCCTCGTACACATAGGTGTTGGCGTAGCCGGCGTTCAGAGCACGCAGCTGCGCGGTCGGCGGATCGACTGAGGCGATATCGACCGCGTAGGCCGCAAACCGCCGCTCCAGCTGGCCCATGCGCCGCGCGGCCTGCCCGGCCGCGATACGCCGCTCGTGAAACGCCTCAAGGATCGGATCGGCCCCTTCCAGTAGCCGGTTGACGGCGAGTCTGATCGGCTCGACCTCGCCCATATAGCGCTCGATCGCTGCCCGCCCAGCATGTTGTGTGCCGGCCGTCGCCCCGGTCTGGCTTGCGCATCCGCCGAGCGCAACCACGCACAAACAACCGGCGGCCAGCGCGCGGGGGCGGCCTCTCACACCCACGCGCGCTGCGCCACGCATCCGCCGCAGGGCTCAGTAGCCGTAGCCGCCCCCGCCGGATTTTTCCGGTTCTGAGGAGCCGCTAGTGCTCGATGGGGTGCTCGTCGTGATGGCGCTCCATGTGCCTACGTCCTTGATGCCCTGACCTTTGGTTTCGCCGGCCTGCTTGTCTCCCGTGAATGTGTAGAGCGGCGTGCCCTTGTAGGTGACCTGCATGCTCCCTTCGGGACGCTTGATGGTGCCAAGCGAACCGACTTCGCCGCTGGGAGTGCCGCTGGATGTCGCGATCAGCGGGTGCCAGACACCGAGGCAGGTGGAGCTGGTGCAGATGAACTTGCCGTTGACCTCGCCGCTGAGGTGATACAGCGTCATCCCCTGGCTGTCCACCAGGATCCTGCCGAGCGAGCTGGAGGCGCTCTCCACGACGGCGGCGCTTGAGGAGCTGCTGCTCGTCTGCGTCGCGGAGCTGGTCGTTTTGCTGGATGAGCTGCTGCCACACGCCGCGAGCAGGAGCGACACGGCGATTGCCGGTAGGGACAGCTTCAGTAGATGACGCATGTGTTCACTCCTGTAGATAAGTCGAGGGCACCGCACTGCCGCGTGAGCCCCCTGTACTAAGGGAGACTCCGCGCAGGCGTGTTCCCTTCCAGCGGGACGGTCTCAGTGCGTCGTGATGACCTTGCCGGACGGTGCGATGACGTACCACCGGCCGCCGAAGGATTCGATCGCCTGTCCGTTGTCCTGGCCGGCCGCTGAGTCGGCTGCGTAGGTGTAAAGCGGCCAGCCCGCATAGGTGAGCACATGGCCGCCTTCGGGGTCGGGGTCGCTGCCCAGCAGCGATGCCTTCAGCTGGGGCGGCCCGGCGGCGGCGTTCGCGAGCTTCAATGGCGGCCACAGCGCGGTGCACGAGGACACGCACGTGACCTTTGAGTGTTGGTCGGGCACGAAGGTATAGAGCGTGCGGCCTTCGGTGTTCGCGAGCACCGCTCCCACGGTTGGCAGGGTACGAACGGAGACGCTAATCGACTGCCTCGCAGGAGCAGACGGGGTCGTGGTGCTCGCCGTCGAGGCCGCCGCCGTACTTGATGTGCTTGATGTGCTCGGCTTGGCCGGTTGGCCTTCGTGCAAGAAGTTCAGCGTGTTTTCGCCGTCGTCTACGAAGTAGATGCCCTTGCCTTCTGGGGCTATCGCCAGGCCGAATAGCGATCCGGATCCGGTCTTCTTGTCGGCCGTCTGCACGGCCACCTGCTGGCCGGCGGGTGTCGTTTCGACCATGTTGCCGTCACCACCGTTGCTGGTGATGATGTTGCCGTTCGGTGCGAGCACCATGCCGAGCGGTTCCTTGAGGTGGCCGCCTTCGGTCAGGACCGTGCCGCCTTTCGCGGCCGCAGTGGTGCGCGTCATTGCTTCGGAGATCGCGAGGATCTTGCTGCCGTCGGTCGAGGCGACATACAGCGTCCCGTTGGAGGCGAGTGCGAGCCCGGTCGGGCCAAGCACTAGCGCTTCTGCCGAGTCGACCCAGGGGATGCCATCGGCGATCACCGTTTCGCTCAGCACCTTCGGCATCTGGTTTTCGCCGGATTCCAGTTCGATGCGCAGCACGGTCGAGTTGTCGATCGTATGGATGCCCTTCGCGGCACCGCCATTGAGCGCGTTGCTGATGAACAGCGTGGTCTTGGACCCTTCGCTCTTAGAGGTCGAGTCCCACGGACCCTGGATGTTCTTGCTGGCGATCGTCTCGACCGCCTTACCTTCGCTGTCGAGCACGATCAGGCAGCCGTACTTCGCGGTGGCTGACTTGCCGTTGGTCGTCGGTAGGCTGCCCACCACGACGTATCCGTCTGGCAGGATGTCAAGCGCCGTCGCCAGCCCGACGCCGCCCGGGCATGAGCCGGGGAGCGTCTTGGCGTCGATCTTCGCAAACAGCGAGACCTTCCCCGCGGTCGATACCTGCACGATCGTCGTGCCGGTGCCCTGACCGCTCTCCTTCGCACCTTCCTTGGCGTTGAAGTTACTGACCAGCATCTGGCCCACCTGGAGCTTGCCCACGCTGGCAGGAACGAACACGATGCCGTACGGGTTCACATCGCCGTTAGCCGGAACCGTCGAGGCGACCTTACTGACGCTCCTCAGATTTGCCAGAAAAGGAGCAGAGCTTGCGATCGAGGTCGTGGTCGCACTCGCGGCGGCCGATGTGCTGGAGGAGCTGCTGCTGCTTTTGGAGCTGCCGCAGCCGGCCAAGACAAGCGCAACGCCAGCGAGAGCAAGGATCGACGTTCTAGGCACTGGGGTGTCTCCTGTGGTTCGGGTATCGGACGAAACGGCTTTCTGACCAAGGCCCCGCCCCGACGATCCCTTCGTCGGCTTCGCGGCAGCGATCAACGCACGGCCCGCCTTTCGCACGCTTGCCTGTATGACTCCACCATCACGGGATTCCTTCCCGGCGAGCTCCCAATCTTCTCCACGCCAGCCCGGCGTTCTGCTCTGAGCGCCTCAGAGCCGCTCGCGCCCTCCGTGCCGCATGGGTCGAGCAGCCGCGGCCGGCCTCGGTGCTGATGGAGACCTCAGACACTTAGGCTCTGCGGATGGTGCAGCCCGCCAGCAGCGAGAAGGTGGCCGTGCAGCGGCGGACGACGCTCGCGTCGATCGCTGCGGCTGGCTTGTTGGTGATCCTGAAGCTCGGCGTCGGCTTGATAGCGGGCAGCCTGGCGTTGATCTCGGCCGGGATCGAGTCAAGCGGAGATGTCTTCGCCGCGATCCTGACGTTCTTCGCTGTGCGGCTGGGCCGCCAGCCTGCGGACCCCGAGCACCCCTACGGGCACGGCCGCGCCGAGAACCTTGGAGCGCTCGGCGAGGCTGGCATCCTGCTCGCCGGCGGCATGGTCGTGGCAGTCGAGGCGATCAGGCACCTCATCAGCCCAAGCGGCACGCCTGACACGCATTGGTACGTGTTCGTGGTCATCGCGATCGCGCTGACGGTGGACCTCACCCGCACCGTCATCTCCATGCGCACCGCACGACGCTACAGGAGCCCCGCCCTGCGCGCGAACGGGCTTCACTTCGCCGGGGACATGGCCGGCTCGATGGCTGTCCTGATCGGGTTGCTGCTCGTGCGTGCCGGGTTCGCTCAAGGAGACGCGAGTGCCGCACTCGTAATAGCCGCGATCATCCTCGCCACCGCCGCACGGCTGATCGCGGAGAACGCAAACGTGCTGATGGACCGCACACCCTCAGAGGCCAGAGAGGCAGCCGAGCGCGCACTCGCACGCCTGGAACCCGACATCGAACTGGTGCGCTTGCGCTTGCGCGAGTCCGCCGGACGCTACTTCGCAGACGTGATCGCCGCCGTCGCGCCCGGCGCGGCGGTGGTCGAGGGCCACCAGGCCGCGAACCTGATCGAGGCGGCAATCGAGACCGAGTTGCCCGGCAGCGACGTCGTCGTCCACGTCGAGCCTCGCCGCAGCGGCCTGGACCTCCGCGACCGGATACTCGCAATCACGCTGGCCGAGCCGCTAATCAAGGAAGCACACGACATCACGATCTTCGAAAACGGCGGATCAGCCAGCGTCTCCCTGCATCTGAAGTTCCCCGCCGATCTGCCCCTACAAGAAGCACTCGCAGTCACCGAGCGCATCGAGCAAGGGATCCGCGCCCGCCCCGGCGTCAGCGAGGTACAGACACACCTCGAGCCCCTGGAGCGCCCGCTGAGCGCCCATCCAGCCACCACAAGCACCGACCTCGACGCGATAGGAGAGATCAAGCGCATCGTCCTCCAACGGACCGGCAAAGAGCCACGCGGAACAAAGCTGCATCGCACCGACGCCGGCCGCGTCATCTTCCTCACGCTCAACGTCAGCGCCGAGACCTCCCTGATCGACGCTCACCAGCTAGCCGGCGAGCTTGAGGAGGCACTGCGCCTACAGATCCCCGACATCGCTGATGTCGTCGTCCACACCTCAACCTAAGACCAAGATGATCTAGCCCGCCAACGAGTCGGAGTCGCCGTCATGAGCGAATCCTTCCATGGCAGTCGCCGGCTACGAGATCCTGCAAGGCGTGAGGGTGAGCCCTGCGGCGCCTGGCCCAAACCATGATAGGGCGTCGCCGGCGCGCGAAGGACCGCCCATTGACGTCGGTGACGCCTTCCGAGGCGCTCACTCCGCGGCGTGCTCCCCGCGCGAGCGCGGGCAGTGACCAGCGTTCATCGAATGTCGGCCGGTGGGTATACACGCTTGACCGACACGAAAGCGAGCTCACGTGAAAAAGATCCTCGAACTGATCTGCTGCCTGCTACACCCGATCGCCGTCGTCCTGATCTGGGTGACGATTCCGTTCAAGTCCGAACTCGGCCTCGGCCAGAAGATCGTGTGGGCGATCCTCTGCATCATCCCGCTCGTGCCCTTCGTCTACGTGCTCACCGGCAATGAGTTCCTCTAGAGCGGTGAGCGGTCTCCTGCTGCCGTCCGGCGGTGCGCAACACGTCAAGGAAGGCATCGACGATCCGCGGGTCGAACTGGCTGCCGCTGCAGCGCTCGAGCTCGGCGAGTGCCTCATGCTCGCTCAACGCGCCGCGATAGCTGCGATCGCTTCTCATTGCGTGGTAGGCGTCGCAGACTGCGATCACCCTTGCGGCGAGGGGGATGCGCTCGCCCGGGAGACGGTCGGGGTAGCCCGTGCCGTCGTAGCGCTCGTGCGTTGCTCGGATGATCGCGGCGACACCGCGACCGGAGGGAGCCGAGGCGATGATGCGCTCGCCGATCAGTGTGTGCCGCTCGATGAAGGCCCGCTCCTGCGCATCCAACGAGGTCTTCTTCTCGAGGATTGCGTCAGGGATCGCGGCCTTGCCGATGTCGTGCAGCTCCGCTGCAGCAACGAGATCACGCAGCTCCTCGTCGGAGAGCCCAAGTTGGCGGCCGAGCCTCAGTGCAAGCTCGGCGACCTGCCTGACATGGCTGCCAAGCTGGGGATCGCGTTCGCACAGCAGGCCGAGCAGCACGTCGCGCCACTCTGGGTTGGAGGGCTGGTAGAGACGCGTCTTCTGCGCATACAGGCGCTGATCGGCGATGCGCAGCGCATCATCGGCCTCCCTGGCCTCCGCGCCGAGCAGCACCTCGCCGAAGCTCGCGCCGATCGTGAAGTGCTCGCCCCGCTCGAGCAGCGCTGAAGCCAGCTCGGCAGCAAGACTGCTCGGATCGCGATCCGCGCTCACCAGCGCGCAGAACTCGTCCCCGCCCAACCGATACGTGCTGCCGTGGGGCTGAGCTGCCTGCTGCAGCCTGCGCCCAAGCCTTGCCAGCAGCACGTCGCCGGCCGGATGCCCGAACGTGTCGTTGTAGCGCTTGAAGCCGTTGAGATCGAACAGCAGCAGCAGCTTCGGCTGTGCCGGGGTTGCCTGCTGGACCGCTGTTTGGAGGTCCTGCAGCAGCGCCCGCCTGTTGCCCAGGCCGGTGAGCGCATCACGATTGGCTAGCGCGTTGCTGGCAGCGATCAGACGCACGTTCTCGTTGGATGTGAGCATCATCCGTGCGAGCACGGTCAGCAGCGTCGCGATCGCCAGCCATGTCGACAGGCGGCCCTCGCTGTCGATGCTGCCGTAGGCAAGCACACCGATCGCGGTCAGCCCAAACAGCGCCGGCGCGGCGACGATCACGCTTGGCGAGGGCTCGCCGGGTGGCTTTGCGCGTTCCGGCTGCCAGGCGGCGTATGCGAGCACGAGCGCAGAGGCAAGCCACAGCGCGTCCAGCGGCGTATCGACCTTGTAGGTGCCGTGCGCTTCCTGGTAGAGGTAGACGCCGTCGGCGATCGCCATGATCAGAAACCCGAAGGCAATCGTCGAGAATGGGCGTCCCACCCGCCACCCGCTGAGCGCAAGCATCGCCACCAGGACGCCGACGAGCAGCATGTCGGCGAGCGGATAGCCGACCTCGAGCAATGTCCTCACGCCGCTGTGATCGGTGGCCGCGGACACTGGCCCAAGCAGCGTCGCGGCTCCCAGCGACCCTACGGCGAGCATGCCGATCAGACCGTCGAGCCACATGGAGGCGCGAAACTGGCTGAGCCGCCTGCGCCCAAGCAGCACGATCGCGGCATATGCGGCGAGGTACAGGCACACGTAGAGCAACTGCTGGGCCGCCGGCGCAAAGGATTCGCCGATCGAGGAGAGGATTTCGCCACCTGTGTCGCAGGCCAGACCAAGCCCCAGGATCAGCCATGGCAGACGCGAGCTGCGGATGATCGCTCCACGCGCAAGGCAGACAGCTGCGCAGCCCGCCATCGTCGCGTCGTAGAGCCAGGTTTCAAAGACGGGGTCGGCTGAGCCCCCACCAAGACCAAACCCGGTGTGGGCAAGATCGAGCAACACCATTGCGAGCAGAGCGCAGAGCGCAAGCCTGACGCCGAGGGGAGCGTTTCGAGGTGCTGACGCAGACAAGGAGGTGCGCATTACGCGTTTATCGACCATTTGCGCGGATCGATTGAACGTCGCGGTGGCTTGCAGGCGATGAGCGCCTCGATTCAAGGCACTCACGCTCGACTCATACGTGCTGGCAGCGCCCGCCGCGAGGACGGGATCGGCGGCGCTCCAGCGAGGCAAAGGCGCGACGACGAATCTCTGCTGCGCTCAGATGGGCCCGCGGGTGCCCCAAGCGGGGCCGGCGAGAGCCGCGCGGCGGGTCAGCAGGTGGGGCCCCCCGCGCTGCTGGCCCCACCGATGCCGTCCTGCCGCGAGCTACGGGGCGAGTTTCACCTCCATCGCCCATGGGCGCCATTCGACGGTCCATGCGGAGAACGCCGGGAACACGTACTTTTCTGACAACGTGCCCACCACGTCATGCGTGTACAGCGGCATGTAGGGCACTTCGGCCCCTACGATCTTGAGCAGCTTCCCGATCAGCTGCAGACGTCGCGGGCGGTTGAGGGTTTCAAGCTCCTGCAGCTGCAGCTTGTCGACTTCGGCGTTCCTGTACTCGGCTTGGTTGGTCCCCGAGCCCGGTGGCCGGATCTGCGATGAGGGAAGGAGATACGCCATCAGGTTTTCCGGGTCAGGGTAGTTGGCGATCAGTTCGCCTACGAGCACCTTTACCTTGCTGCCGAACAGATCTCCCGTTTCATCCGGCTGTATCTCTTGGATATTTGCAGTGATGCCGATCTTCGCCAGGTTGGTGGCGACGATCTGGGCCACCGCCACGCTGTTCTGTTCATTGACCTGGGCCTGCACGCTCATGGTCAAGCCGTGCGGGTAGGCGGACTTCGCGAGTTCCCGCTTTGCCACCGCCAGATTGAATTCGTACTTTGGCAGCGAGTTCAGCATTTCATTCACCCGATTTGCCGGGCCGAGGCCGTCGAAGAAGGCGGTGGGTGTGATCGTCACGGCTTTGACGGCCTCACCCTTGGGATAGATCGCCTTGATGATGCCATTGGCGTCGGCCGCGTATGAGATGGCCCTGCGCAGGTGCACGTCGTTGAACGGCGGCGACGCGGTGTTGAACGCGAGTGAGACCAAGCTATTCCCCGGCGCCGTCAGCTGACGGGTGCCCGGAATGTTGGCGAAGGTCTTCGGCGTCTGGTAGCCGAAGGCCCCATCAATGGCTCCTGAGCGCAACGCCAGCGCCATCGTGGCTTCATTCTTGAAGATGCTTATCGTGATGTTCTTCGCCGGCGGCGTCGCGCCAGTCCAGTAAGGGTTGCGGGAAAGACGGACGCTGGTTTCGGGTGTGAAACTGTCGAACTTCCACGGCCCCGTGCCGATCAGCAGATCGCTCGGCGATCCCAGCGCTTTTTCCCCGTCCTTCTCTCCCTGCGCCTTCTCGATGATCGGGCTGCTGATAGCCATGTTGTACTCCCAGACCGCGTTGGGGCGCTTCAACTTGACGACCACCGCGAATTGCCCCCGCGCCGAGATCGACGCCACGTCTTCCCAATACCCAGTCGTCCAGGCTTCCTTGTCGAGGATGTTGCGCTTCAGTGAGTAGACGACGTCCGCCGGCGTAAGCGGTTTGCCGTCCGAGAATCTCACGCCGTGCTTGAGGTTGTAGATGTAGGTGGTGGGAGTCGGCTGCTCGACCGAGCTGGCCAAGCCTGGCGTCACTTTTCCATCTGCTTCCAGTTCCATCAGGCTCTGGACCACGAGCTGCTGGATCGAGATCGAGGAGAACCAAGAATCCTTGTTGTTGTCGATCGGGCCTGGCCAGAGCATGAAGCCCCAGCGCAGTTCGGCGTACTGCTTGGAGGACCCGGTTTCAGTGCCACTTGACACGGAGCCGCCGGACCGGTTGTTGCCGCCGCCGCAGGCTGTGAGTACCACTGCCAGCACCAGCACCAAGCTGGCGCACAGATACTTCTTCATCGCTCTTCCTCCCATAGATAATTCAGTCCAGGTTCGACATGACTCACCACGCCTCGCAGATGCCCGCGCTGGCAGCTCATAGCCCGTGGTGGTTGAGTGCCAGCCGGCGTGGCCCGTAGATTCCCGGGCGTGCCGGGTGGTGGTATTGGTCAAATGGCCCGTCGTTGCGGTATGCCTCGTGGCAGCGCCGCATCGCCTGGGGATCGAGAGTGACGCCGAGACCCGGTGCGCGTGACGCTTGTATGACGCCGTTGTGTGGCGCGACCAGACCAGCATCCGTCACATCGTCTGCGTGCCAGCGCAGCAACGTCTGGCTCGGCTCGCCGATCCACTCGACCGCGGCGACGACCTGGCGGTAGGCAGCATTTGCAACTCCCGTGTTGGGGCTGTAGAACCAAAGATCGACGCCAAGGTGCTGGCAGGCGTGCGCAAAGGCGACCGTGCGGGCGATCCCGCCAAGCGCGCTGAGGCTCACGACGATCGCGTCTGGTACGCCAAGTTGCGAGACCAACCCGAGCTCGGGGAGGTGAGTGGAGAACGAGACGTCCGTGTTCGGACGCAACCGTGCCATCTCTTGCAGGGTGGCGACCGGGTCCTCGACTGAGCGGACGTTGAACTCCGCCAGGCGGCGCAGGGCTTCACGGGCGGTGATCAACGACCAGCCCATGTTCGCGTCCAAGCGTAGGATCGGCTCCTCGCCGATCGCGCGGCGGATCTCGCGGACCATCGCCACCTCACAACTGAGATCGCCCACGCCGACCTTGCCCTCGAACGCGCGCGCACCGTGCTCCTCTTGCATCTTCGCGCAGTAGCGCGCGACATCGACAGGGCTCGACTCGCCACCCTCGGGGCCTGACGCCGCCCTCATCGCGAAGTACTCCGTATAGGGGATCTCGGTGCGCACGAAGCCTCCCAGCAGCTCGGCGACCGCGCGGCCCTGCAACTTTCCGTTGAGGTCCCACAGTGCCATCTCGATTCCACCGTAGGCGCGCAACAGCGACTCGTCCTCGGCGTTGCGCATCACCTCGAACGGTGGCAGCACACGCCGCTCGCAGGCCGACAGGTCCCGTGGGTCCGCGCCCACCAGACGTGGCGCGAGAGTGCGCTCGATGATCTCCGCCGACCAAAAGTTTTCCGCCTCACCGACACCCACGAGACCCGACTCGGTCTCAACCTCGACAATCGTCTTGGTGAACCCTGGGAAATAGCCGGCGCTCCACTCATACGATGCCGTCAAGCCAATGTTCACAGGTGTCGCGCGCACACACGCGATACGCAAGTCACCTGGAGCGTCGGGGCCGCTCAGCGAAGCGGACACGGCAGCGGACTCGGACGAAACGGCAAAAGTCATTGTGTCTCCGATGTGGTCATAAGGGGTTATCGAGGATCAGCTTGCTGATTGATTTGGGCGAGAGATGTCGATCGCGTCTGCGTCGAGAACGCATTCGTGCAACGTGTCAAGCAGTGCGCTGACGCGCTCGTCGCCAGCCGGGTCGTCACGCAGCTCGTTCACCGCGTAGGAGAACCCGACACGCTGCAGAGGCCAGGCACCGTGCGCCGAGCCGCCCGCGCCATTGGCTCCGAAGGCGACGTTGGCTGGGCCGAAAGGGGCATCCTCGGTCTGCAGCGCGAAGCCGACTCCCCACGCTTTGCGTTCGTTGTCGAAGGGCTCTCGCCCGTGCGAGAGCTGCGTATGCGCCAGCGCCAGCGCCTCCGGGGAGAGGATCCGGACGCCATCGATCTCGCCCCCGCGCGCCAGCGCGCCGTAGAGGCGGGCAACCGAGCGGGCCGTGCCGATCGCGTTGCTAGCCGCTACCTCCGCGGCGTGCAAGGCGGGCAGGTTCCAAAGCGTTGCCAGCGCAGCAGGGAATAGAGTGGGGTTTTCGTAGATCGACGCCCACAGCTCGTCACCGGGAAAGGGATCGTCGGCGCCGATCGGGCTCAGGCCCCAGTCGGGGCCGTACTGCAGCACTGCCACACGTGACTCCAGCCCGGCAGGCAGACCTATCCACAGATCCAACCCAAGCGGCTCCGCTACCTCATCCGCAAAGAATCGCCCCACCGAACGGCCGTCTACACGCCGCAGGAGAGCGTCGCACAACCAGCCGTAGGTCACCCCGTGGTAGATGAAATCTGCCCGTGGGTCGCTCTCCTGGGCCTGGTCGGCCAGCAGCGTAGCCATGTCCTCAGGGCTCAGGAACTGCTCGACGCCGACCGGTGTGCGTACCCCCGGCAGCCTGGAGCGGTGTGAGACGATCTCGGCGACCGTGATCGCGTGCTTGCCGTGGGCGGCGAACTCGGGCCAGTGCAAACACACTGGGTCCTCCAGCTCCAGCAGGCCGCGATCGATCAGCATCGCCATGCACAGCGCCGTCAAGCCCTTCGTGCCAGAGAAGATCAGCTGCGCCGTGTCCTGCTGCCAGAGCCTGCCAGAGACGCTGTCAGCCACTCCGCCCCACAGATCCACCACCGCGCGACCGTCGAGAACCGCCGCGAACGCGCCACCAACCTCACCGCGCTCGGCAAAGTTCTGCACGAACGCCTCCTCCACCCGCTCGAACCCAGGCTCGACGTGTCCACCGACCATCACCACTCCGATCCCCGGCGTCCCCGCGCGCGGACGACGCGCCGGTCTGATCTCGACTGGTGCGATCGGCAGCGCTGGATAAGCATAAATCCAAAGAGGGTCATTTTATATAACCGTTTTCGGTCATCTATAGTTACCGTACTGTAGGGCGCGGCTGCGGTCCTGTCAAGTACGTGCGCGATCGCCCGGCCGATGAGCGCTCACCGTTCGCCGGATAGCATCAGCGCGTATGCCCAGGAGCCAGAAGCGTCCCGATTCCCCCGTCAGGCACCTGAGCACCACGGTCACGCGCCGGCCATCGCGGGCGATCTTTCGCCCGATCGAGACGCGTAAGGCCTTCCAAAGCGTCGTCGAGCAGATCACCGATCTGATCCACACCGGCCTCCTGCAAGAGGGAGACCTGCTGCCCGGCGAGCGAACGCTCGCTGACCAGATGGCCGTCAGCCGCCCCACCATCCGGCTCGCGCTCGCGACGCTTGCCGACGCAGGTGTTGTCCAAGTCTCCGCCGGCCGGGCTGGCGGCGCGCAGATCCTCACCACGCTCGTCCCCGAGCACCTCTCCGGCATCGCCGCCCACGCGCTCGACGCGGATTCGGTCTTCGAGACGCTCGAGGCGCGACGCGCGGTCGAGCCGCGCGTCGCTCAGCTCGCCGCGCTACGAGGAAACGCTGCCGACTTCGCCGAGCTCGAGCACACGATCGAGCGTCAGCGCGCTGCCGCCGCCGCGAGCGACTGGAAGGGCGCCGCGCAAGCAGACATGCAGTTTCACCGGCGCATGTGGCGCGCGAGCGGCAATCCAGCTCTTGAGCGGATGATGGTGGGTCTGTTCTCCCGGCTCACCATGGCCCTGGACATGGTGATGCGCACACCCGAGGACACCGCTCGCGCGATTGCGCTGCAAGAAAGCGCGCTCACAGCGCTTCGCACCGGGCAACCTGCGCGCGTCGAGGCGGCCATGGACGAACACCTGGCCTATCTCGAAGAAATAGCCGAGGAGGTGCTGGGGCGCGTACCCCTCCGCGAGCCGCCCTCGTTCCTGCGCAGCAAAGCCCGCGAACGCGCCAGACCCTGAGCACGGCCTCCTGCGCGTCGGATGCGCGAGCCGGCACACGCGTAGCTCCACAGAGTCAAGCGCCGGGGGCGCATAACCGAGTAGGAGAGCGCTCGCCAGCCGAACGAAACCCGCCGCGGCGCAGCTCAGGAGGACAGCGCTCGCCGCTCGTGGCCGAGCGCAACTGAGAGGGCGTCGGCGATCTCCTTGACCGTCTCCCCGCGGTCGCCGAACTGATCGAGGTGCAGACGCGTCGCCGGCGCCGACATGCCGAGCGCGCCGACGATCTGCCCGGCATGGTCGAAGACCGGCGCCGCGATGCAGCGCAGGTCCGGGTCGTGCTCGCGATCGTCACCGGCCCACCCGCAGGCACGGATCCTCTCGAGCTCGGCGACCAGGCTCTCCCCGCTCAGAGCGGTCCCGGCCGAGAGGCGCTTGCGCTCCACCTCAAGCTGCTCCGGCATGTGGGCGAGCAGCGCCTTGCCCACCGCAGTGCTTGGGTAGGGCGCGATCTCTCCGACCTGGGAGCGCACCATCACGGCATTGTGGCCGCTCTCCTGAACGAGGTGCATGGCGCCATCCTCACGCGGAACGCACAGATGCGACGCCTCGTCGGTGAGGTTGCGCAGCTGCACGACGTAGGGGACCGCCACCTGGACCAGCGCAGTGCGGACCACGATCCTGCCAGCCAGCGCAACGAGCTTCATCGTCACCGTGTGACGACGTTGCGGGTCGGCTGCGCTGAGGTAGCCCTCCGCCTCCAGACGGCTCATCAGCCGCCGAGCGGTGCGCGGATGAACGCCAAGCCTCTCTGCGAGATCGACGTTGGTGCCTGGCCTCGTCGCGAACAGCTCGAGCGCCCGCAGCGTCTGGGCGACCCGGTCTGCCTCCCGGTCGTCCGCAGCGGCCTCGGCGGACGACCGCTCGACGCGTCTCCTGGAAGAGATGCGGTCGCGGTCGGCACTCATGCCACAAGCGACTCTTGGCTGCGGCGCTCGTCGTGGCCAAGCGCCTGCGAGAGCTGGGCAGCGACGGCGGTCACGATCTCGGCCACGTTGGGCACATCCTCGGCGCCCATGCGCCCAGCGGGCGCTGAGACCCCAACCGCAGATATGGCCTGGCCGTAGCTGTCCATCACTGGAGCGGCTACGCAGCGCAGCTCCAGGTCGTTCTCGCGGTCGTCGACCGCATACCCGCAGGCACGCACCTTCGTGAGGTCGAAGAGCAGGTCGGCCGGCTCGACCAGCGTGTACGGCGTGTGACGTCGCAGCCCGCCTTCGAACACTCGCTTGAGCGAACCGACCCGATACGCAAGCAGCGCCTTGCCCACCGCGGTGCAGTGATAGGGCACGATCTGACCCACCGCTGGCTTCACGGTCACGACGCTCTCGCCGCTCTCCTCGACGAGGTGCATCACGCCGTCATCGCGGGGCACGCATAGATGCGCGGCCTCGCCGGTCAGGTCGCGCAGCTGCACTACGTGCAGGAACGCAAGCTGAACGAGGTCCGCGCGCTCGACCACGGCACCGGCGAGCCCCACGAGCTTGAGCGTCGCCGCATACCGAGGGCGCCGCTCGCCCATGGTCGTCGCGTAGCCAGCGGCCACCAGCGGCGCAAGCAGCCGCCTCGCGGTGCGACGGTGGATCTGCAGCGCGTCCGCGAGCTCGGCCTGCGTGAGCGGGCGTTCTGCGAGCAGCTCGAGCGTGCGCATCGTGCGCGTCACGTGGTAGGGCTCGAACTCCGCCATCTCATCCTTCCCGCCGCCTCGCCGCCTCGCTCCAACAGATCTGCGGCCCCGCGGTTCCCCGCGGACTGCTTCCCGGCTGACTTCCACACAAAGCAAATCAGAGGGTAGGTCTCTCTGTCAACGTATCATCCTTGTCCTTATTTGACTGCATCAGACCAGGGTCAATACCGTTGAGCTGCATCTCGCAACGCACCTTGAAATGCCGTCTTGATGAGATTGAATCGCTCACAGCAGCTCCTGGATCGCGCCGATGGGGGGCAGACTCTGCGCGGCACCGTGCTCAGCTCGGCAGACCCTGTGCTGGCGGAGCTGGTGGCCACCAGCTTCGACTTCGTCTGGATCGACCTCGAGCACAGCGCCCTGACGATCCGCGACCTGCAGACGCTGACGATCGCCGTCCAGGCGAGAGACTGTGCGGCGCTTGTGCGTCTGCCTCACGCTGGAAGCGACCTCCTCACGGCGGTGCTCGACGCGGGCGTCGATGGCGTCGTTGCGCCGCGTGTGAGTTGCGCCAGGCAGGCGCAGGAACTCGTCACGAGCCTCGCCTACCCGCCAGGCGGCTGCCGCGGCTTCGCGCCGCGGCGTGGCAACGCGTTCGGGAGATCACAGGCGACAGGTGCCCACTCCCCGCGGCTGATCAGCATTGCCCAGATCGAGACCAGCGAGTCCCTGGGCAATCTGCACGAGATCGCCGCGGTCCAAGACCTCGACTGGCTGCTCGTCGGCCTCGCCGATCTCTCTTTCGAGCTGGGCGCGCCGCTGGACCCGCAGGCGCCGCAGATGCGGGCTGCGGTCAAGCGGGTGCGTGAGGCGGCGCAACGGTCAGGCGTGCGCTTCGGGCTTGCCGCCTCAGGCGGCAAGGAGGCGCTCGCGCGCCTGCTCACACCTCATGTCAGCATGCTCCTCTACTCCTCTGACGCACGCCTTTACGCGGAGGCGATCGCCGGCGCCGAGCGGACGACAACAGCGGCGATCGGGCGCGCAGCGGTGGACAGCACGGGACGCTGAACGGGCCGCGCCATCCGCACCGGGACAGGCGACCTCTCCACTTTGGCGGTCTCAGCCGTCAAAGTTCGCGAGCACCTGCTCGTGGCTGTGCGAGAAGAGCTCGATGATGTTGCCATAGGGGTCCTCGCAGTACATCGTCAGGTAGGGCTCATGCTCCGCTGGACGGCGATCGGCGAACATCTCCCAGGGCCGGGAAGAGCGCACCCTGCCGCCGCTTTGCGCGATGCGACGCGCCAGTCCGGCGATGTCCGGGTCGACGACGCAGATGTGAAAGAACCCGCCCCGCCAGTATTCAAAGTTGTTGGCGGGCGGTTGTGTCGCAGGATCGATGAACTGGAAGAGCTCGAGAGCGCAGCCGTTGGCCGACGCCAGGTGGGCAATCCACATCCGCTGAAAGCGCGGCCCGAACACGTCTGCGGCGATCGGTTCACCGCGGTCCACCTCGCTTGGCGCTGCGAGCAGGCGAAAGCCAAGGACCTCTCGATACCAGGCGACCGCGCCGTGGATGTCAGGGACGCTCAGCCCAACATGCGTTATCGCACGAGGCCGAGCCACTGCGTGATCGTCTCTAGACGGCAAGCTCGCCTCCATCGATTCGCACACTGGCGCCGCTGATGAACGCCGCAGCGTCCGAGGCCAGGAAAGCGAACAGCGCGGCCACCTCGTCTGGACGACCCATTCGGCCAGCGGGTATATTGGCTTTGATCATGGCGGCGCGATAGTCGTCGTAGGCTGCGCCCTCGCGATCGCTGAAGATGTGAAGATCGGCGGCGTTCATCTCCGTATCGATCTGGCCTGGGGCGACCGAGTTCGCAGTGATGCCATGGCTGGCCAGCTCGACCGCCAGCGCTCGCATCAGCGACAGCACGCCGCCCTTGCTGGCGCAGTAGGCGGTCGCACTGGGCTCGCCGTGCACGCCCGCGACCGACGCGGTGGCCAGCAGCCGCCCGCCGCGGCCCTGTCCGATCATCGCCCGAGCAGCGGCTTGCAGGGTCACCATCACGCCCAGCAGATTCACCCTGAGGACCGCCATCCACGACTCGACGTCGCCGTCGAGGAAGTCCTCGATCCTGCCCACCCCGGCGTTGGCCACGCAGATGTCAAGGTCGCCGGTCGAAGTCGCGATATCAACTGCGCTGGCCATGCTGGCCGGCGCGCTTACGTCCCCCTCCAACCACTCGATCGATCCGTTGGCGCTGGAATGCAACTTGGGATCGATGCTCAGATCGACCGCGATCACCCGCGCGCCCTCTGCCGCGAATCGCGTGGCCGTGGCCAGTCCGATCCCCCGTCCCGCGCCCGTCACTATCGCGGTCTTTCCTTCGAGCATATTCATAGAGTCATGTTCTCCCGTGATCGTCACTCGTCGCTATCTGCGGCCGACACCCGCTGTCAGGAGTCGATCGCCACCGCCGCCCAGTCAACTGGCGGCGGCGGGTCGGCTGGCAGCGCCCTTCGCAGCAACTCGACGGACTTCTGCAACGTGTCGTCAGGCGTCAGGAAAGGGTCCTCGCACTCGATGCTGAGAGCACCGGTATAGCCAGCGTTCCGGAGCGCGATCGCAAACTGGCGCCAGAAGAGCTCAGAATGTCCATAGCCTGGCGTGCTGAAGACCCACGGCCGCCGGTCCCAGTGGTCGTAATCCTCCGACGACAGCACGCCGTGGAGCGCGATCGCGCGATCGTCAAGCCTCGCGTCCTTGATGTGGCAGGTCCAGATCCACTCGCCCGCGTGCTCGATGAACGTCGCCGGATCGACGCCCTGCCACCACATGTGCGAGGGGTCGTAGTTCATGCCGATAGCGTCCCCAACGGCTTCTCGAAGACGCATGAACGTGCTGAAGCTGTAGATGACATCGCCCGAATGGGGCTCGACGCAGATCTTCACGCCGTTGGCATCTGCGACCTTGGCCGCCTCGCGCCAGTACGGGATGACGCGTTCCTCCCACTGCCATTCATAGGCGTCGCGACGGTCGGGGAGCGTGGACTTTATGACCCAGTTTGGCACTCGATCTTCTGGCCCGCCTCCAGGGCATCCCGCCAACAGGCTGACATGGGGGACGCCGAGCTTGCTCGCGACCTCGCAGGTGGCGACGAAATCCGCATGAATTCGTGCCGCCTCGGCCTCGTCTGGATGCAGTGGGTTGCCATGGCAGGAAAAGGCACATAGGCGCAGGCCCCGCCGCTCGAGGCTCGCTTGAAACCGCGCCAACGCGTCTCTGTCCTCGTTCAACTCGACGGGATCGAAATGGCGCTTGGGGATGTGGCCACCTCCACACGCCTCGATGACCGAGATCCCGGATCCCACGGCCGCATCCAGCGCCGCCTCCCAGTCTCGGTCCAGCATGCTGGCAGACATGAATGCGATCTCCATCAAACAGTTCCCTTCAATCACTTGACTTGATTTTAGACTTGCACACGAAATCCACTACCGTCCGTGCTGACTGGCAACGATACCGCACACCCTTGGCCGAGCGTCCGATTGCAGTCGGATGCTCGTCCAACCTGGCGTGCTTTGACCTATGAGGCGAGCTTTACATTCAACGCCCACGGAGTCCAAAAATGCGTCCACCACGAGAAATTGGTGTACACATACTTTTCTGAAACCGAGGCCAAGTTGAGAATCGTGAACATCGGTGCGTACGGCAATTCGCTGTTCACGATCTTAAGCAGCTTTCCGATCAACTGCAGCCTCTTGGGCCTGTTCAATGTTTCCGCCTCTTCGGCTCTCAACTTATTGACTTCCGAGTTGCGGTAGCTGGCCTCGTCCAGGCCGGGAATCTGCGCCGGAGACAACATCAGCGACATCAATGATTCAGGGTCAGGATACAGTGCGCCCCAAGACCCGACTATGAAATGCAGCTTGCCGACGTTCCACGCAGTCGCCTGCGCCGATGTCAAGTCATCGACCTTGACCTTGATCCCGATCTTGTTCAGATCCGCAGCCAAGATCTGTGCGATCACGGTCGACGTTTCAATGCCCGCTTGGACTTCGATCGACGAACTGAAGCCGTGCGGGTAGGCCGACTTGGCAAGTTCCTGCTTCGCCTTCGTCAGGTTGAATTCGTATTTCGGTAGAGCCTCCAGCATTTGACTGACTTCGCTTTTGGAGCCCAGAGTAGTAAATACGCTGCTTGCCATAAATGTGGCAGCTGGGACCGCCTCGCCGCTCGGGTAGAGTGCATTGATCATGCCCTTTGTGTCGGTCGCGTAAGCTATCGCGCGACGCACGTGCAGATCATTGAAGGGCGGCTGTGTGGTGTTCACAGTGGTCATGGTCGTCCACATTCCTGGCGCACTCACCTGTCGGGTACCAGGAATATTCGCGAAAGCCTTGGGGCGCAGGTATACGGCGGTACCGTCGATCGCGCCTGAACGCAACGCAAGAGCAATCGCTGCTTCACTCTTGAAGAAATCTATAGTGATCTTTTCCGCCGGCGGCCGTGACCCGGTCCAGTAAGGATTGCGAGAAAGCGCCACGCTGACGCCGGGCGTATAGCTGTCGATCTTCCACGGCCCGGAGCCAACCAGCATGTGCCCAGGCGTGCCGATTTCTTTTTCACTCATTCTTTCAATCGCTGCCTTCTCGGCCACCTGGCCACCGGATGCGACGATATCCTGGAAGAACGGGTCCGGCCGCTTGAGTTTCACCATCACCGTGGCGCTGTTGGGCGCGGTGATCGACGCGACGTCCGTCCATTCGCTTTTCGTCCAGCTTTCCTTGCCGTTCATGGCGCGATCCAGCGAGAAGACCGCATCGGCGGCTGTCAACGGCTTGCCGTCTGAGAACTTTACCGACCTTAGATGGTAAACATAGGTGGTCTGATTCGGCTGTTCCACCGAACTTGCAAGTCCGGGCTTGACTTTTCCATCCGATTCGAATTCCATCAAGCTCTGCACTGCCAGCGACTCGATCGAGATTGCTTCAGGTTCCGCTTCCTTGTCCCAGTCGATGGGACCGGTTAGGGCGTACTGGGCGCCCCACCGCAGTTCCGCGTATGACTTCGACGATCCAGCCGCGTTCTTCGACGCAGCGCTTCCAATCTGGCCTTTGCCACCCCCACATCCAGTCACGGCAAGCGCCACAAGCGCGATGCACGCACACAGATACTTCCTCATTTGCACTTCCTCCCACTTGGCGATCCGACTGCGTCTGCGGCACGTCGCTCCTCTGGTCGCAGCGCGGCTGTACCTATAAAGAGCAATTGCCCTAAAGCGAGCAACCTTCTCGATGTGCCGTCAGTACATCATCGATCTTTGGGGTTGTCAATGTATCAAAGCTGTCATTGAGTTGACGGTGCTTGGCACGGCTCCTATCTTTACAGGTAAGTGATTCTGAATGACGATTTCACATATGGCTCTACGCCCGCCGGGGGCACGGACGGCCGTGTCCGGCTCACAGTCGCGCAGGCAACCATTCGCTACCTCGCAGCCCAGTGGAGCGAGCGCGACGGCGTACGACGGCGGGTGATACCAGCCACATGTGGGATCTTCGGTCACGGCAATGTGTGCGGAATCGGCCAGGCACTGGAGCAGGACGACGGCACGATGCCCTACTACCAGGCCAAGAATGAGCAGGCGATGGTGCACATGGCGATCGGCTTTGCAAAGGTGAATAATCGCCTCTCAACGCTCGCGTGCAGCGCCTCGATCGGCCCTGGCGCGACGAACATGGTGACTGGAGCGGCGACGGCGACGGTGAACCGCGTGCCGGTGCTGCTACTTCCCTCGGACACGTTTGCCAATCGTCTGCAGGGGCCGCCGATGCAGGCGCTCGACGATCCCGCGGTTGGGGATCTGACGGTCAACGACTGCTTTCGGCCCGTCAGCCGCTTCTTCGATCGCGTCTCCCGCCCTGAGCAGTTGCTCGCTACGCTGCCAGAGGCGATTCGCACGCTGCTCGATCCTGAGCGGACAGGCGCTGTCACCATCTCGCTGCACCAGGACGTGCAGGCTGAGGTTTACGACTTCCCGGCCGCGTTCTTCGCCGAGCGTACCTGGCAGATCCCGCGGCGGCCACCGGCACATGCGGACCTGGCACTGGCGGCAGCCGTGCTGCGCGATGCGCGCCAGCCGCTGATAATCGCCGGCGGCGGAGTGCACTACTCGGGCGCGCGAGAGGCGCTTGCCTCTCTCTCTGACCGCTTCGGCGTCCCAGTCGCCGAGACCTCGGCCGGCAAGGGCGCGATGCCAGGCGGACGTTTCGCTGTCGGCGCGATCGGCCACAGTGGCACGCGCGCCGCGAACGCGCTCGCCGAGGTCGCAGACGTCGTGGTGTGCGTAGGCACGCGTCTGATCGATCTAACCACAGGCTCGCATTCGCTCTTCCAGCATCCTGACGTGCGATTCGTGGCGGTCAACGTGTCCTCGGCGGACGCTCACAAGCTGGGGGCCACGCCGATCGTCGCCGATGCAAAGCTTGCACTGGAAGCGCTGACTGAGGCGTTGGAGCAAGCGAAATGGTCGACACCAGAGGACTGGAGGTCGCAGGTCGACGATGCGCAGCGGCGCTGGCAGGCGGACCTCGCGCAGGATCTTGCCGCTGACGACGGCGAGCGCATGACCCAGGGCCAGGCCCTGCACACGCTCAATCGCGCCGCCCGCTCGGAGGACATGCTCGTCGTCGCCTCCGGCACCCCGCATGTGGACATCCACAAGATCTGGGACACAGGACAGGGCGCTCGCGTCCTGATGGAGGTCGGCTTCTCCTGCATGGGCCACGAGATCCCCGCTGGAATCGGCGCCCGACTCGGTGCGCCAGCAGCCGGCGAGATCTTCGTCGTGATCGGCGATGGCACCTACCTGATGGGACACAGCGAGTTGGTCACCGCCCTGCAGGAGGGATTGAAGATCACGGTGCTGCTGCTCGAGAACCACGGCTTTCAGTCAATCCACGCGCTTCAGCGCGGTCGCACCGGCCGCAGCTTCGGCCTGGAGTTTCGCTCTCGCGAGCAGGACAGCCAGAGGCTCACAGGTCCCTACATTCCGATCGACCTTGCCGCCAACGCGGCCAGCTACGGATGCGCGGTCTTCCAGGCGGACACGGTCGAGCAGCTCGCAGACGCACTGGAGGCCGCTCGCCGCCAGCCAAGGCCGGCCGTGATCGTGACGCGCGTCGAGCCGCATCGCCTCACGCTCGACTCTCGGTGCTGGTGGGACGTGGGCGTCGCGGAGACCTCCACGCGCGAGGAGACCAACGCCGCGTTCGCCGAGCACGCACGCGGTCGGCTGCTGCAGCGCTACTACGGCTGAGCCCGCGTGCGTATCCTGGCCACCGACCCGGTGCCTGCGCTGGCCCACAAGGCATTCGCGCCACTGGGGGAGATCGAGCTCGCTGCGGGACTGGACGCAGGCGCGCTCGCGGGCGCCGAGCTTCTGATCATGCGCTCCGGGCGGATGCCCGCCTCGCTGATCGAACGGCTTCCCAGTCTGCGCGTGATCGCGCGCACCGGAGCTGGCATAGACAATGTTGACATGGCAGCCGCCTCACGCCACGGAGTCGCGGTCCTCTACGCTCCCGGCGTCGGCGCACGCCCGGTGGCCGAGGGCACGCTCGCGTTGATGCTCGCAGCGGCCAAGCAGCTCGGCCAGCTGGGAGCGCTGGTGCGAGAGGGACGCTGGGCGGAGCGCTACCGATTCGCCGGGCTCGATCTGCTCGGTGCCACGCTCGGGATCGTGGGGCTCGGCAGCATCGGTCGCGAGGTCGCACGCCTTGCCGGCGGGCTGGGCATGAACATCCTCGCCCACGACCCGGCGCCACAGACCGGCTTGGAGCAGGAGCTGCCCGACGTGCAGCTCCTGCAGCTGCCGCAGCTGATGGCGCGCTCCGACGTCGTCTCGCTGCACTGTGGCCTCAACGACTCGACGCGAGGCATGATCGACGCAGCGCTGCTGGCACAGGCCAAGCCCGGGGCGATCCTGGTCAACGTCGCGCGTGGAGGGGTGATAGAGAGCGAGCAGGTCCTGATGGAGGCACTCGAGCGCGGGCAACTCTCGGCGATCGCGCTCGACGTCTTCTCGTCGGAGCCGCCAAGTCCCGACAGTCCTCTGCTGCGCGATCCCCGCGTCATATGCAGCCCCCACTCGATCGGCCTCACGCGCATCTGGAACGAGCGCGTGTTCACGACGCTCGCGGCCGGTGCAGCGGCAGCGTTGCGAGGAGAACGCCCCGATCACATCGCCAATCCCGATGTGCTGCCGCTGCTCGCAGGGGCGTCACGATGAGCGGCCCGCCTGGGCGGGCCGCGGTGGTGACCGGGGCCGCGCACGGAATCGGCCGCGCCGCTGCGCGGTGTCTTGCAAGCGGTGGCGACCGCGTCGCGATCCTCGACTGCGATCTCCACGGCGCGCAACGGACCGCGGCGGAGCTGGCGGCCGACGGTCTCGACGTCGCATCCTTCGGCTGCGACGTCTCAGACGCGGGGCAGGTCACGTCCGCATTTGCCGAGGTGAGAGCGCGGTTCGGCCAGATCGACGTGCTGGTCAACAACGCCGGCGTGAACGCCGCCTTCGATCTGCTCGCAATGTCCGAGGACGACTGGGATCGCTTCTTTGCGATCGACCTGAAGTCAGCATGGCTGTGCGCCAGAGAGGCGGTGCCGGACATGCGCGAGCGCGGCGGCGCGATCGTCAACGTCGCCTCGATCCACGCGAGCATGACGCGCGCGGGGATGTTCCCCTATGCCGCCGCGAAGTCCGGGGTCGTCGGGCTGACAAGGACGATGGCCATCGAGCTGGGCGGGCAGGGCATCCGCGTCAACGCGGTCTGCCCCGGCTATATCGCCACGAAGCCCGTGATCGCGAAGCTACGGGCCGAGCCCGATCCAGCCCTCGCAGAGCGGCGCGTGCGCGCCAACCATCCGCTTGGGCGGATCGGGGAGCCCGACGAGGTCGCAAGCGCGATCGCCTTCCTGGCATCGGAGCGGGCGAGCTTCATCACAGGCGCCACGCTCGCCGTCGACGGTGGGCTCAGCGCGCGCTTTGCGACTTGACGCGCGCCGCCAGATGAGCACTCAGCCGGCGCGCCCGCTCGGCTCCCTGTGCTGCGGATTGGCGGCGTACTCCGCGAGATGGCGCTCGACCGTGGAAAGATGCTCAGTCATCGCCACACGCGCCTTCGTTGCGTCGCCTTCGGCGATCGCAGAGAGAATGCGGGCATGCTCCGGCAAGGAGCCTTCGATCCGCTCCTCCGGCCGCGAGAGCGCCGGACGGGCCTGGCGCAGCGTGTGCTGGATCGGCTCCACCAGGCGCATCAGGACGCGGTTGTGACTGGCATCGACGACGCAGCGGTGGAACTCGATGTCGGCGGCATGGAACGTGCGCTCGGCATCTGCCGTGAACGGTGCTCGCTCAGCCGCGTCGACCATGCGTGCGTAGGCCTCCGACATGCGCGTCAGCTGCTCGCCCGTCACGCGCTCGGCCGCCAGGCCAGCCGCGTCGATCTCGATCAGCTGCCGGCAGTGCAGCAACTCCGCCAGCGCCGCCGCCGCCCCGCCGCTGGCGACCAGCGCTGCCATCACATCCGGGTCGAGCACATCCCAGCTCGAGCTCTCGGTGACGGTCACGCCACGGCCCTGACGGACCTCGACCAGCCCGCGTTCCTCAAGGCCGCGGATCGATTCCCGCACAACGCCGCGACTTACTCCAAACCTCTTTGCCAGCTCCGCTTCGCTTGGCAGCTGATGCCCGGGCCCGATCGCGCCTGAGCCGACATCGACGAGCAGCAGCCTCGTCACCCGCCGATGCAGACGTGGCGTGTTCGAGCCAGACATCAGGGCAAGTACATCACACGCGCCAATCGGCACCGGCGACGCCAGATCGGACCGACCCGACTGCCCTCATGGAGGTGGGGCTGGAGCGCGCGCAGCCGCCTCTCAGCGACGCGCGAGTCGGCGTCCGCTCTCGGTGTCGGGCGGCGTGTAGTTCAGCTCGTAGTGGTGGTAGAGGGCCGACTCGTCGGCCTGGGAGAGCTCATCGCCATGCTGCTCGATGTTGGGCGCGGACTCGACCTGCTCCTTGGTGACCGCCACCTGCAGATCCTCCGGACCCACGTTGATCCCACCAAGCGGCACGAAGGTCAGGTGGCGGTTGATGAAACCTTCCTTGACGGTGGCGAACTGCGGCTCGTCGTTCTCGACGTCGACGTATACGTCCTGAAGCTTGCCGATCTTCTCGCCATTGCAATCGAGGAGCGTCTTGCCGTGCCAATCGGCGACGTTCCACTCGGCATCTTGCTGTTGATCGTTCATCCTCGAAGCCTCCCTATACGTCGCGCGTGCGCTACCTGCTACCAAGTTTAGAAGGCGCCCGAACGCCGCGCCGGTGGCACCTTGAGATCGCACGGACGAGGCCGGTCGGAAAAGCTCAGGCCAGCGCGCCGGCTGGCAGCACGAACCGAAGCGGTGTTCGGGGCTCTGCTCCGCTTCCGCCGCTCAGCCGCGAGCCGTGCAGGCCATATCTGGGGGCTGGCGCAACCTCCGTGTCAGCTACACCGGCGTGAGCGGCGATCCACGCCATCACCGCCGCGAAGTCGGCTCCCTCAGCGAGGACCGCAGCACGCTCGATCACCTCGCCACCGGAGGGATGAGGACGCGCCAACCGCCTCAGGAGTGCACGAATCGCATCATCGTCCATCGCGCCCACGTCAGTCTCCCTGCCAGCGCAGCGCGAGGTGGCCGATGCCGGACGGGACCTCCACATCCGCGCCGGCGCGATCAGGGCTGAGGTCGAGCAGCGTGCTCAACAGCAGCAGCGGGGTTCCCGCGGCCCATGCCTGTGGACGCGAGGCGGTTGGGAACGCCACGGGGACCGACGTCACCGACGCCGAGTAGCCGGCGAAGACCTCGGGCAGGCGGTGCTCGAAGTACGGCGCCGCCCGAAGGATCGTGGAGGCGATCGTGCTGGCCGCCTCCCGGTGGCCGTAACGTGCCAGGCCGGCGGCGATCAGAGAGTTCTCGTGCGGCCAGACGGTCCCGGTGTGGTAGCCGAGCGGGTTGTAGCCGGCCTCGTGGGTGCCAAGGGTGCGCACCCCCCAGCCCGAGTAGAGCTGCTCGTCGAGCAGCCGCTCGGCGGTCGCGGCCGCCTCATCCTCATCGAGCAGGCCCGACCACAGCAGATGGCCGATATTGGAGGTCAGGCTGTCGACATGGCGCTTCTCCCCGTCCAGCGCGAGAGCGTGACAACCACGCTCGGGCATCCAGAAGTCACGGCGGAAGCGCTCGCGCAAGGTGGCCGCCTGGCGCTCGAGGCGCTCGGCAAGCACCGGATCGCCCCACACCTCGCGCGCCAGCCGGGCGCAGCGGCGCCGCGCGTCGTATACGTAGCCCTGGATCTCGCAGGTCGCGATCGGCCCTCGCGCCAGGGTCCCGTCAGCGTGCTGGATCGCATCCCAGCTGTCCTTCCAGCACTGGTTGACCAGTCCGCTGACCCGGTTGCGGCAGGCGTACTCGACGTACCCGTCGCCGTCTGCGTCCCCGCTGTTCTCGATCCACGTAAGGGCGTCACGGGCGGCCGGCTCCAGGGCGCGGACAAGCTCCGCGTCGCCTGACCAGCGGTGGTACTCGTCCAGGAGGACGAGGAACAGCGGTGTGGCGTCGGCAGTCCCGTAGTAGGGGGAATGCGGGCGCTCCCCGCGCGCGGTGAGCTCGCCGAAGCGCAGCTCGTGCAGGATCTTGCCCGGCTCCTGCTCGTGGAAGTCATCGCGCCCCTGTGCCTGGCGGGCGGCGAGCACGCGCAGGGTGGTTGCGGCCAGCCCAGGCAGGTATGGCAGCGCCTGGAAGCTCGTGATCAGGCTGTCGCGGCCGAAGAGCGCCATGAACCACGGCAGCCCTGCCGCGGGGAGGGTCGCGCCATGCAGGAGATCGGGATGCATCCGCAGCGCGCCGAGATCGCTGAGGCTCGCGCGGTACGTGCGTGCCAGCGCCGTGTCCTGAGTCTGCAGCACCGGCGCCCCGGCCAGCCACTGCTCGAGCTCGGCCGACTTGGAGGCGCTCAGCTGCGCCAGGCTGCCGCGCTGCTGGCGTTGTGCGAAGACGGCTCCTGGCTGTGCCGCATGCGGCGTGAGGGTGAAGGTGGTCGACCACTGCTCGCCGGGCGCGAGCCGCAGCGAGTAGGCAAAGCCCTTACGTGTGACCGCCGCCGTGCGGCTGGCGGCGATTGTGAGCGAGCGCCGGAAGCCCATGCGCTCGTAGGCCAATGTGAGCACCCGGTCGTCGTGGCGGCAGCTCACCTCGCGCTCCTGCACCACGCCATCCTTGACCTCGAACAGGTCGGCGAAGTCGGTGTTCACCTCGAGCGCCAGGCGCACCTCGCTGTGCTCGTGGCGGTGGTTGGTCACCGTGATCTCCTCCACCCAAACATGGTCGATCAGCCGGTGGCGCATGATCGAGCACGGCGCCTCCTCGTCGGGCCCCACGCGAGGGGTCAAGAAGAACTGCGCGGCGAAGTGCGCGCTCTGGTCGAGGCCGAGCAGTTCCAGCGGCGTCGCGCCGACACGCAGGACCCAGCGTGAGAGAAAGCGGGTGTCCTCGCAGAAGAATCCGTGCTCGCGACCGGCGTCGGCCCGTATGTCACCACGTCGGTCTCCGACCACGAAGGTGCTGCCGTCCAAGATGCTCAGGGTGCGCTCAGACACGCGCGAGCGCCTCCGCGACGCGCGCGAGCGCAACCGACCGGTAGGTCTGCTCGTAGGCGGCGGCGACCACGTCTGTGTCGCAGTGCTCGGCGACCCAGGCGCGACAGTCCCGCGGGGCGATGCAGGGCAGGCAACCAACGGCCGCGGCCATCGCCTGCTCGTCTTGTACGAGGTAGCCGGTCTGTCCATCGCGGACGAGCTCGCGGGCGGCGCCTTCGGGAAACGCGATCACCGGGGTGCCGCACGCCAGCGCCTCGACCATCACCATCCCGAAAGGCTCCTCCCAACGGATCGGCATCAGCAGCGCGCGGGCTCCCGCGAAGGCCGCGCGCTTGGCCGACCCACCGATCTCGCCAACGAAGCGAACGCGCTCACCGTCGATGTGCGGCGCGATCTCACAGTCGAAGAACGCCCGCTGACCGGGCTGGATGACCCCGGCCAAGACGAGCGGCACGCCCGCGGCACGGGCGGCTGCGATCGCCCGGTGGGGACCCTTCTCGGCCGTCATCCTCCCGACCCACAGCAGGTAGTCGTCCTTGCGCTCACGCAGCGGCCAGGCCCGCACATCGATCGGATTCGGGATCGCGCACATTGGCTCCAGACCCGCCGGCGCACAGGCGAGCTGTGCGCGACTGATGCCCACGAGCGCCGCCTTGTGGCCGTGGCGGACGTAGAAGGCCGCTGTGCTGGCGGTGAACTGCCCGTGCAGGGTGTGCACGAACGGCGTGTCGAGCCGGTCGGCCATCGCGAGCGCCGTGAAGCCGCAGTGGTCGTGAACCACGTCAAAGCGCCGGTCATGTGCGGCGAGGTCGATCTCCTGAAACGCTCGCGCGACGTGGTCGACCTCATACAGCGAACGCTCGATCTCCTCGGGGTGGGCCTCCTCGAGCAGGGGCACCACTCGCGCGCTCGACCGAGAGCCCGGGGCACAGTACAGCGTCACTTCGTGCCCTCGCCGGACGAGAGCGTCGCTCAGCACCCCAACAACCGACTCCACGCCCCCGTACCCCGGCGGGGGAACGGAGATCCAGGGCGGGGCGAGCATCGCGACGCGCAGCGGTGCCCCGGCCGGCCGCGAAGGCCCCGCGGCGATACGGCGCGCCGGGGGATACCCAACCGATGGGCGAGACGACCTGCTCTCAGCCACTGCAGCCACAACGCTCACAGACGCTCCTTAAGAAGCCTCTCAGGGGCTGCGGTCGCGAGGCAGAGAGGTCAAGAAGGACCGAGCGAACGCACAATCGCAGACCCACACGCGGACCCACGCGGAGCGCGACGGACCCCTCCACCGTAACAGCGGCTGCTCGCATCCCCGGCGCGTGAGCAAGCAGCGTGGCGCCGTGACTACCAGGGCAAGGTGCAACGGCACCAAGGTTTCTCAAGCCCGCAAGTCGAACGCGGTAGAGTTGTCAGTGAGTCCGGTGAGCCCCAGCTCTTCTCGCTCTCCGGGCAATATCCTCGTTCAGAAGGGTAGAGAGGCGGTCGGTCATGGCCACCGCAACAACGAAGGCTCACGCTGCACGTGGCGTGTCAGAACCAGCCTCACTGGCGTTTCGCACCTATCGAGACAACGGCGAGCACTACCACTGGGAGATCCTCGACAGCGAGGGCGCAATCATCGCTCAGTCGGGGAGCTTCGCCTCTCAGGATGACGCGGAGCGCGCCGCACGCGAAGTGCACGAGCGCGCCCGCAGTGCGCCCTTTGAGTCACAGGTGGCCGAAGAGCGCCATACCGTGGCCGCGTGATGTCCCGCCTACATCTCAGCTGTCCGGCGTGTCGCATCCGCGTACGCGCGAACGATCCGGAGATCGCTCTCCTGGAGGATCGTTGCCCGATCTGTGGAGCCACGCTGAGCCCAGTCTCGTCTGCGTCAGAGGTGATGGGTTTCCGGTGGTTCGACTTGGACGCGTTCGCAGAGCTAGCGCCGCACAATCAACTCGCCCCGCCAGGGAGTCCAGTTGACCTCGTCTCTCGCCGAGAGGCTGCTTTGGCGCGAGATCACCTGGATGCGCACCGTTGGTCGGATGACGGGGGCGGCATGACCAGCCAAGCCGTGGCGCAAAGGCCGAGAACGCGCTGAACATCATCTACGAGCGACAGGAGACTTCATGGCCAGGATCATCGTCACGACCGATCCAACTACTAACCAGGATCCTTCAGTTCTGCTGAACGAGGGTGTCTACTCAATTCATCTCGACAACGACCACAACACAGCGCAGCTGATTGAGCGAGTGGGCTGGGCCATCGCCGACGCCGAGAACGCCCAGCGGCCCGAACAGGCGGTTTAGCATTATGCAGCGAGCGCCGCGCAGCGCCGATTTCCCGCCCAGGTCGTCGTGAGGACCAGCGCGACGATGCCGATCCCGACCGCCAGGCAGTCGCCGGCCACGAGCAGGTAGCCGCCGCTGCGGTGCGGGTTCACGAAGAAGTACGGGTACCAGCCCACGATCGCGCCGCGCGCCAGCGTGCAGAGGACGTACAGCAGCGGGAAGGCCATCCACAGCACGACCGTCCGAGCGGGAGCCAGGCGGCTGCGCGGCGGATCGAGCAGCCAGTCGAGCGTCACCGCCACCGGCATCAGGTAGTGCAGGATCGCGTTGACCCACGGGTATGCCGGGGCGTGCCCGGAGAGCAGCAACAGGTACACGATCCCGGTCGTCAGGATGTAGGCGACCGCCGCGCCCCTGAGCAAGTCGACCGCGCGAGAGCGCTCGCTGGCCGGGCGGAGCGCCCCGTACATCAGCATCGCCGCGGCGAACAGGTTGCTGAGAACCGTGAAATAGCTGAAGTAATCGGCATCGCTGACCCCGGGCCCCGCCGCCACGTCGTAGCCGATCGCAGCGAGTGCCGCAAGCGCCAGCACGGCGCGACAGACGCGCGTCGCCGTCTGGCTCAGCGCGCCGCGCTGCGCGCGGCACTCGGCGCCCGAAACCGAAGTGGAGCTGGAGGACACCGACACGACGCTAGCCGACAGCCCCGCAGACGGTCAAGCAGCCTGCAGCCAGGCGCCCCGACGGGCAGTGAGCGTCCGTTTGACCTTCACGGGACTGTCGCCTGCACCTGATGTCACCCCACGCGCCGACCACGCAGGCTCAAAAGCTCAGAATTTCCGGCCCGCCAGCCGATACCAAGAACAGCATGCGCGGCGCCGATCCAACCAGAGCCTTCCCGGCGCTGGATACCCGTGGCCTGCTGGGCCAGCTCGACGCACAGCTGATCGTGGAGCGGCTGCCCGCGATCGTCTATGTCGCCGATGTCGGCGTGGAGGGCGCTTGGCGCTATGTCAGCGCCGGTGCGAAGACGATTCTCGGCTTCTCGCCGCAGGAGCTGATCGACGACCCCGGCCTGTGGGCACGCCAGGTGCATCCCGAGGATCGCGAGCGGGTGTTCGCGCGCGAGGACGACCTGATCGATCCGAGCGCGCCCGAGGAATACCGGATGCTGCACCGCAGCGGTCGGATCGTCTGGGTGCGCGACGAAGCAGCGCTGGTGACCGACTCCGATGGGCAGGCGCACTGGCATGGCGTGATGTCCGACATCACCGACCGCAAGCGCGGCGAGGCCAAGCTCGAACGTCGTGCTGAGCAGCAGGCGGCGGTCGCGCGGCTGGGCAAGCGAGCGTTGGAGGGAGCGCAGCTGTCCGAGTTGATGCACGGCGCGCTGCAGGAGGCGCGGCGGACGCTCGGCGTGCAGAGCGGCGTGGTGCTCGAGCACCGCAGCGAGGGCGCCGCCGCGACCGTGCGAGCGCTGCTGGGCTCGCTCAAGTCGACGCCACGCGAGCCCGCGGGTCAGCCACCCACATGGCTTCCGGAGGAGGTCTCTGCCCGCCTGACAGACGGGCTCTCCTGCCAGATCGAGAGCGGGAGCGGGCGCTGGGGCACGCTGTGGCTGCAGGGATCGCCCGGACGACGCTTTGAGTCGGCCGACGTCGACTTCGTGCAGGCGCTTGCGAACATCCTCGCCGACGCGATCCGGCAGCGCGCCGCCGAAGACGACATCCGCCATCAGGCTCTGCACGACCCGCTCACGAGCCTGCCCAACCGGATCCTCTTCCTCGACCGGCTGGCGCACACGCTCTCCCGCGCGCAGGGACCGGTCGCGGTGGTGCTGCTTGACATCGACAACTTCAAGCTCATCAACGACAGCCTTGGGCACAGCGCCGGCGATGAGCTGCTGATGCAGATCGCGCCGCGCCTGCGAACCGCACTGCGGCCGCAGGACACGATCGCAAGGCTGGGCGGCGACGAGTTCGTGGTGCTGCTGGAGCAGGTGGATGGCGAGGACGCCGCGGCAGCGATCGCCAGGCGCATAGTCGCCGCCTTCGAGCTGCCGTTCGATCTTCACGCCGGCGAGCACTTCGCGAAGGTCAGCCTCGGGATCGCGATCTCCGGCGAGACCGACAGCCAGCCCAACAAGCTGATCAGCGATGCCGACGCGGCGATGTACCAGGCCAAGGAGCGCGGCCGCGCACGCTTTGAGATCTTCGACGGCGCGATGCGGGCGCGGGTCGTCGAGCGCCTGTCGGTCGAGAACGACCTGCGCCGGGCCTCGGAGCGGGGCGAGATGCAGCTCGTCTACCAGCCGATCGTGTCTCTGGCCGACGCGACGCTGGTATGCGTCGAGGCGCTGGTGCGCTGGCGTCATCCGACGCGCGGCCTGCTCGATCCCTCGGCGTTCATTCCGATCGCCGAGGAGAGCGGCATGATCGAGCCGATCGGGCGCTTCGCGCTGGAGCAGGCGTGCGCCCAGGCGGCGGTCTGGCAGGCCGAGCATCGCGATCGCCCTCCACTGCGGATCTCGGTGAACCTCTCGGTCCAGCAGTTTCGCCAGCGCGATCTGGAGGCGACAGTCACAGCCGCGCTCGCGCGATCGGGGATTGCGCCCTCCACACTGTGCCTGGAGATCACCGAGTCGGTGCTGCTGCAGGAGTCAGACGGCGTGCGCGACACGATGACCCGCCTGGCCAGCCGCGGCGTGCGCTTCGTGCTCGACGACTTCGGCACCGGTTACTCGTCCCTCGGCTACCTGACCAGGCTGCCGATCGCCGGGCTGAAGATCGACCGCTCCTTCGTGGAGGCGCTCGGCGGCAGCAGCCGCTCGACCGCGATCACCACGGCGATCCTGCGGATGGCGCAGGCGCTCTCGGTCGAGGTGGTCGCGGAGGGCGTCGAGAACGAGCGGCAGGTAGCGGCATTGAGAGAGCTCAGCTGCGATCTCGCCCAGGGATTCCACTTCCACAGGCCGCTGTCCGCCGAGGGCATCTCCGAGCTGCTGGACGGCGAGCACCGCCGCACCGAAGGATCCTGAGAACCGCCGAGCATCCCATCGCGCCAGGCGGCCGCCACGCCGCGACAGGCGCAGCGCAGGGCGTCGGCGCCCATAATGATGAGCCGTGCCCGTGAGCCCAAAGCACGCTGCCGCCGTACCGCAACCGCCGTCCCCACCCTGGAGCGCCCCCGAGCCACGCAAGCGCTTCGGCGGCTCGGTTGCGCGCATGCTCATCGGAGCGCTCGCGCTCGCGCTGGTGGCGGGCGGTGCAACCGCGGCGGTAGCCCTCAGCGAGGTCGAAAAACTCGTCGAAGTGGTCGGGCACAAGCACGTCGTGGTGGCGCCCAAAGTGCTCGCGCCGACCTACGAAGGCGGCCCGGAGACGCTGCTGCTGGTCGGCAATGACGAACGCCGCCGCACGACGACTTCACCGGTCCTGCCGCACTCCAACGAGATGCTGCTGGTGCGGATCGACCCGAGCAGGCCGACGATCTCGATGCTCTCGATTCCGCGCGAGCTGCAGGTGCCGATCCCCAGGCCCAATGGGGAAGTGGTCGAAACCCGCATCAACGCCGCCTACCAGTTTGGCTGGGAAGACGGCGGGGGCACCGCCGGCGGCATCAAGCTGATGGTCGAAACGATCAAAAAAATCCTCGGCCTCGCAGTCAACCATGTGTTCGTGATCAACTTCAAAAAATTCGAACATGCGATTGAGGAAGTGGGGTGCATCTACTTTCCCGTCGACACGCGCTACTTCCACAAAAACGAACCGGGCGGGGAACAGTACTTTGAAGTCAATCTAAAGCCCGGCTACCAGAGGCTGTGCGGCAAAGAAGCGCTCGAATTCGTCGCCAACCGGCACGAAAGCACCTCGTTGGTGCGCGATGCGCGGGACCAGCGCTTCATGCTCGAAGCCAAGAAGCAGCTGGGCGAAAACCTCTTCGAAGAACGCGCCAAGTTCGAGCACATCTTTTCCAAGAACGTCGAAACCGACCTGCACGGCGAAGAACAGATCTACAACCTGCTCAAGCTGCTGATCGGAGCGCAAGGCAAGCCGGTGCGCCAGGTCCACTTCAATGTAAACCTGCTGCCGACCTATGACACGGCCAGCCCGGAACAGATCCATGAAGCCGTAACTCAGTTCCTGGGCGGCACCGCCGCGATCACCGGCAGCAGGCTGAGCCAGGCGCTCAGCAACGCCGAGCAGGCGCGTGTGAAGGCGCACCGCACGCACAAAGCGCCCGCCCCGCAGCCCTCTATGACGCCGACGAGCGCACAGGCCCTGACGCACGCCCGCTCGGTCGCGCCGTACCTGCCGTTCCCGCTGGAGTACCCGCGCATCCGCAACACATACGCGGAAGCCGAACCGGACACGGTACGCCAGTACAAGCTGCACGGGCCACACGGCACCCCGTACCCAAGCTACGTGATCGTGATCGACCGCGGTCTGCTCGGCCAGTACTACGACGTGGAGGGAACCACCTGGAGCAATCCACCGCTGCTGAGCAAACCGAGCCAGACGGTCCAGATCGGTCCTCGCAGCTACTCCCTCTATTACGACGGCGAACAGATCACGACCGTCGCCTGGCACGAAGCGGGCGCTACGTACTGGGTGCAAAACACCCTCATCAACAGCGTCTCTCCGCGGGAGATGATCGAAATTGCGCAGGAAACCCAGCCCGTCGATCGTACTGTCGCCCGTGCCCCGCTGAGCAGGGCGAAATCCGCCGAAGCGGCGTTGCAACTGCACTCCGCCTCTGCCTCCACCCCCTCGACCAACCGGAGGATCGCAGAGCTGCTCGGCGCGCTGGCGCTGGTCGTGCTCGCAATGCTCTCGGTGCTGGTGGTGCGCAAGCGACGCGAGGTCAGGGGGCTGCGCGAGCAGATCGGCGCCCAGGTCGCGGCGCTCGAAGCGCACGCGCGGCGCGCGCGGACGCTCCTCTAACCGCAGCGCTCTGCAGCGCTCAGTCGTTCGGGAACGCGAGCCTTACGCCGGTCTGCTCCCGGCTTGGCCAGCGACTCGTGCTCACCTTGCCGCGGGTGCAGAAGCGAAATCCCTCGGGCCCGTAGACATGCGTGTCGCCGAAGAGCGAATCGCCGAAGCCGCCGAAGCTGTAGAAGCCGACGGGCACCGGAATCGCAACGTTGATGCCGACCATCCCTGCCTTTACCTCGCGCTGGAAGCGGCGGGCGGCGCCACCGCCGGCGGTGAAGATCGCGGCGCCGTTGCCGTAGGGGTTCTGGTTGATCAGCTGGATCGCCTGATCCAGCGTTCCCACCCGGACGACGCTGAGCAGCGGGCCGAAGACCTCCTGCTCGTAGATCTCCATGTCCTGCCGCACGTGGTCGAAGATCGTGGGGCCGACGAAGAACCCGTGCTCGAATCCGGGCACGCGCACCTGCCTGCCGTCGGCGACCAACGTGGCACCAGCGGCAACGCCACGCTCGATGCAGTCGCGCACGCGTTGCGCCGCCTGCGGACTGATCAGCGGTCCCATCTCCGAGCCCTGCTCGCAGGCGGGGCCGACCCGCAGCGCCGCCGCGCGCTGGGCGACCGCGCGCACGAGCTCGTCCGCGATCTCGCCGACCGCCACGAGCACCGAGACGGCCATGCAGCGCTGCCCCGTGGAGCCGAACGCGGCCGAGACTGCCGCGTCGGCCGCCTGCGCCAGATCGGCGTCAGGCAGCACCACCATGTGGTTCTTGGCCCCGCCGAGCGCCTGCACGCGCTTGCCGGCCCGCGCCGCCTTGGCATAGATCTGGCGCGCGATCGGCGTCGAGCCCACGAAGCTGATCGCCTCCACGTCCGGGTGATCGAGCAGCGCGTCGACCGCGAGCGCATCGCCCTGCACCACGTTCAACACGCCGGGCGGCACACCCGCCTGCGCCGCCATCTCCGCGAGCAGCAGCGAGGCCGAGGGATCGCGCTCGGAGGGCTTGAGCACGAACGTGTTGCCGCACACCAGCGCGATCGGAATCATCCACAGCGGCACCATCGCCGGGAAGTTGAACGGTGTCACTCCGGCGCAGACGCCAAGCGGTTGGCGCACCGAGTAAACGTCCACGCCGCCGGCCACCTGCTCGGAGTGCTCGCCCTTGAGGATGCTCGACGCCGCGCACGCAAGCTCGACCATCTCCAGCCCGCGCTGGATTTCGCCCCGGGCATCGTCGAGCGTCTTGCCGTGCTCGCCGGCGATCGCGCCCGCCAGCTCCTCAGTGCGCGCGATCAACGCCTCGCGAAAGCTGAACATCACACGCACGCGGCGGGGGAGGGCGGTCTCGCGCCAGCTCGGGAACGCGCGTGCCGCCGCTTGCACGGCCAGCCCCACGGTGCCGGCGTCAGCCAGCAGCACCCTGCCGCTCGGCGCCCCGCGCGCTGGATCGAACACCTCAGCGCTGCGGGCGCTCTCCGGCGCGAACGGGGCGCCGTCGATCCAGTGGCCGATTTGCGCAAGCGGCGCCCGATCGGCGGTCGGCGTCGCAGACGCTGCGGTGTCCTGCCGCCCCATGTGTTCGATGTTAGATCAGCCTTGGTGCGGCGCCGGCTCGCCGGTGGCGGGCTCGCAGGCGTCCGCCGCCCCCACCTCATCTGAGAATCCGCTGTGGACGTGCGCAGCGTGCCCAGCCGAGCGCAGGCCAAGCTGGTCCCCCACGCGCTGCAGCAGATCCAGCAGCTGCTCGCGCTCTGCGGCGCTCAGATCAGTGCAGAGCTCACGCTCCATCGCCAGCGCCGCGGTCATCGCGCGACCCAGCAGCTCCCGCCCCTGCTCTGTCAAGTGCAGCGCGCGCGCCCGGCGATCCTGTGGGTTGGTGCGGCGTTCCAGCAGCTGTCGACCCTCCAGGGCGTCGACGAAGGCGACCATCCGGCTGGCCGGGATCTGCAGCGTCTCGCCGATCGCCTGCTGAGAGCGGCCCTCTTGCGCCGCCACCGCACGCAGCAACGCGAACTCGCGCGGCTCCAGCCGCAACGGCACTAGCGTCTCACGGAACCGGCGCGAGACCGCGTAGCCAAAGCTCGAGAGCTTGAATCCCACGGTCCTGAACGGCGGCGCGTCAGTGTCAGCCACGAGAAGATGATAACCGGACCAAAAGATTTTTGATATAAATCATTTCGCTCGGCATGATTCTGAATGAAATCAAGGAGGCCTAGATGTCCGGCTCCAGCTCGCTCGCATCCCCGCCAGCGCCCGCATCCACACCCCCGCGCACGCCCGCCCCACCGGTTCCCGATGGCGCCATCGCGCGGCTCGCGCGGTTCGCGCTCGCCCACCGACGGCTCGTCGTCGCGGTCTGGGCAGTCGTCTTCGTGGCGGGCGCGATCGGCGCCGGACAGGTCTCCAAACGACTGTCCTTCGACTTCTCGCTGCCGGGCCAGCCGGGCTATGAAACCGCCAAGAAGATGGCTCACCTCTATGGCAACGGGGGCGAAACCGCGCCCTCGCTGGTGGTCGTGACGGTACCCGCCGGGCAGACCGTGCTCTCCGACCAGCATCAGATCGGCGCCGCCTTCGCGCAGGCCCGCGCCGCGGAGCCGCACGCACGGATCGTCGACTACGCCGTCACGCACAACCCCAAGCTGATCACAAGCGACGGCCGCACCACCTACGCCTTCGTCTTCAGCGCCCTGGAAAAGACCTTCGGCGCCCCGAAGGTGCCGGCGCAGGTGACCCGCACGGTCGCTGCCGCGCTACCGGGCGCCGAAGTCCATGTCACGGGCGTTGCGCAGCTGTCCAACGGCGGCTCGGCCAAAGGCCCGGGCGTGTTCGTCGAGACTCTGATCGGGGGCGCCGGCGCGCTCGCGGTGCTCGCTTTCGTGTTCGCCTCGCTGCTGGCGTTTGTGCCGCTGATGATCGCGGCGGTCTCGATCCTGACCACGCTGCTGGTGGTGCTCGGCCTGACCTACATCGCCAACGTCTCCTTCGTGGTCGAGTTCCTGGTCTCGCTGGTGGGCCTCGGCGTCGCGATCGACTACTCGCTGCTGATCGTCACGCGCTGGCGCGAGGAGCGCGACCACGGCCGCGAGAACAGCGAGGCCGTCGTGGCCGCGATGGCCACCGCCGGCCGCGCCGTGGTGCTCTCCGGCCTGACGGTCGCAATCGGGCTGATCGCGTTGATCGTGCTGCCGGTGCCGAGCCTGCAGAGCGTCGGCTACGGCGGCATGCTGATCCCGCTGGTCTCCACCTCGGTCGCGCTCACGCTGCTGCCAGCGCTGCTTGGGGGCATCGGGCCGCGCGTGGACTGGCCGCGCGTGCGCCACGAGTCCAGGGCCAGCCGGGGCTGGACCGCCTGGGCGCGCTGGGTGGTCGGACATCGCGCGATCGCGGCGAGCGCCGCGGTGATCGTGCTCGGCGTGCTGGTCGTGCCCGTCTTCAGCCTCACGACCGGCGAAACCAGCGCGAGCGCGCTGGCCAAGAGCGGCAGTGCGCACGACGCCTACGCGCGCCTGTCCGCCGGCGGAACGCCAAGCGGTGTGCTTACCCCGATCGAAGTGCTCGCCCGCTCGGGCGACGCCGGCGCGGTGAGCGCACGCCTGGCCTCCGTGCCCGGCATCGCAACGGTGCTGCGGTCCTCCGCGCCGGACAGCTCGCGCGCTGGCACCACGATCCTGCTCGGCATTCCACGTAAGGAGACCGTCAACGCAAGCACGCTGGAACCTGTGCGCGCCGCCAGAGCGGCGCTGAAAGACACGCCCGGCACGATCGGCATCACTGGTGAGGGCGCGATCGAGCTCGACTACCAGCACGCCGTCTTCGGCAACTTCCCGCTGATGTTCGCGATCATCGCGCTGCTTACGATCGTCCTGCTCACGCGCGCCTTCCGCTCGCTCGTACTGGCGGTCAAGGCGGTGCTGCTGAACGTCGTCTCGATGGGCGCCGCCTTCGGCTTTATGACCTGGTTCTGGCAGCAGGGGCACGGCTCGCAGGCCATCTTCGGCATTCCGGCGACGGGCGCGATCACCTTCTGGATCCCGCTGATGGTGTTCGCCTTCCTGTTCGGCCTCTCGATGGACTACGAGGTGTTCATCCTCGCCCGCGTGCGCGAGGAGTACGAGCGCACCGGCTCCACCGACGCAGCCGTAATCGCGGGCCTCGGACGCACAGGCCGACTGGTGACGAGCGCCGCGCTGATCCTGTTCCTCGCCTTCGCCTCGCTGGCCTCGGCGCCGAACACCGGCATCAAGGTACTGGCGACCGGCCTCGGCGTGGGCATCCTGCTCGACGCGACGCTCATACGTGCGCTGCTGCTGCCCGCGCTGGTCTCGCTGCTCGGACCGCTGAACTGGTGGATGCCGAGACCGCTCGCGCGCCTGCTGCGCATCCCGCAGAGCACGGCCGAGGGCGCGAGCGCATAGGTGACCTGCGGCGCGCTCAACGCCGCAGGTCCGCGCAGCTGCGCAAGAACAGCGCCTCGGCGAGCGCGACTCGTTCGATCTCGCGTGGATCGACGCTCTCGTTGGCGGCGTGGATTAGGCACTGTGGCTCCTCCACGCCCATCAGGATGATCTCGGCCTCCGGGTAGGTCTCCTGCAGCACGGTGCAGAGCGGGATCGACCCGCCCTCCCCCGCGGTCGTCATCTGCGCCTCGAACGCGAGTTCCATCGCCTGCCCCATGCGCTCATAGGCGGGTCCGTCGATGCGAGCCGCAAACGGCGCCGCCACCATGTCGCGCTCGATTTCCACCTGCGCGCCCCAGGGCGCGACCGCCTCCAGATGGGCGATCAGCGCATCCTGGGCGCCCAGCGGATCCATGCCCGGCGGCACCCGCAGGCTCACCCGCGCCCGCGCCTGCGGCTGCAGCGAGGCGGTGGAGCCCGCCACCGCCGGGCAGTCGATCCCCAGCACGTTCACCGACGGCCTGGCCCACAGCATCTCCGCGACGCTGCCGCTGCCGGTCAGACCAACGCCGTCGAGCACGTGTGCATCCGACCGGAACTGCTGCTGCGGATAGTCGACCCCGCTCCAGCCCTGATCGCAGGCGAGCCCTCGGATCGCAGTGTTGCCCTGCTCGTCGTGCAGCGTGGCGATCATCCGCGCAAGCGCAATCAGAGCGTCGGGCGCCGGCCCGCCGAACATGCCCGAGTGCATCGCCGCCTGCAACGTACGCACCGTCACGACCACGCTTGCGATCCCGCGCAGCGAGGTCGTCACCGTCGGCACGCCGACGGCGAAGTTGCCGACGTCCAAGACGATCACGACGTCCGCGGCAAGCATCTCGGGCTGCCAGCGCACGAACTCCTCCAGCCCCCCAGTGCCCTGCTCCTCGGCGCCCTCGGCGATCAGCTTGATGCCTACTGGAAACCCGCCCGCCCCGCCTGCCCGCTCGCCGCCTCCCAGCGCCCGCAGCGCGGTCAGGTGGGCAACCACGTTGCCCTTGCAGTCGGCGGCGCCGCGCCCGTACCAGCGCCCGTCGCGCTGCGTCAATTGGAACGGCGGTGAGAGCCAGGCGTGCTCCTCCAATGGAGGCTGGACGTCGTAGTGGCAGTAGAGCAACACCGTCGGCGCGCCGGCAGGCGCAGGCGTATACCCGAAGACCGCGGGATGGCCGTCTGGCATATCGAGCAGCCGGCACTGCTGCACGCCCGCGCCGGACATCGCCTCGCGCACGTATTCGGCGGCCTCCAAGCAGCGCTGTGGCGGATACTGCTGCGGATCGGCCACGCTTTCGATCGCGACCAGCCGCTGCAGGTCCTCCCACGCCTGCGCCATCAGCCCCGCCACCGACTCTCGCAACGCCTGCTGCGCCATCTCTGCTCCTTCCGCTCGAATTCTCACAATCCCACCTCGATCCCGGCTACGCTTGCAGGATGGGAGAAGCCGAGGGTAAGCGATGATGGAGATCGCATTCCTGTCGGTCGTGCTCGGCGGGCCGCTGCTGATGTGCCTGATCGCGCTGCTCGGCTCGCACTTCCATCGCGGAGACGACGCGAGCCTGATCGACTGGAAGCCCACGCGCTCGGCGGATCTCGAAGCGCGGCTGCGCAACAGCGAGGTCGAGCAGATGCTCACCGCCGTGAACCGATACCGCCGCGCCCGTGGCGCGCGGGAGCGCTCGCTGGAGGAGATCACAGCTGCGCGAGCGGAACAGTAGGCCCACGGCGGCCAGCGCCCGGAAGAGGATTGAGCAATCCCGCCGACGGGTAGTGGTTGACTCTATGAGACGGATTCGCGCCTACCCGGGGAAAGAGCACCCGATCAGCCGCGGCGCATGCGAGTAGTGGGCTCCGCGGTGCACCACGCGCAGCCCGGCAAGCCGGGGCTCGACGGCCGCAATGGGCTGCAGCGCGTAAGCGTGCTGGAGCTCGAGCCCGCGCTCTGCGACGGCTTGGACCCGCGCAATCTGCCGAGCGCCGCCCGCTCGGCGACCGCGGCGACGTGGGCGCTTTCGCGCGGACGTTGGCAGAGCGAGCCCTGGATGTTCGATCGCCGCGGCAGCCTTGGCCTGATGGTGCTGGAGGGTCTGATCGCCAGGCAGGTGATGGTGGGCGAGATGGAGGCGGTCGAGCTCGTCGGCCCGGGCGACGTGCTGCGGCCGTGGGCCGAAGTGGACCGGGAGATCGCCCAGCATGCGCGTGAGAGCTGGATCGTGACCAGGCGCGCGCGGCTAGCGCTGCTGGATCGCAGCTTCGCGGTGTCGGTCAGCGCCTGGCCTGAGATCGCCGCCAACCTCAGCGACCGCATCTCGATGCGGGTCGGCTGGATGGCGCTATTCTCCGCGATCCAGGGCGTGCGGCGCGTCGATGACCGTCTGCTGGCGATCCTTTGGTCCTACGCCGATCGCTGGGGCCGCGTCACCCCCGGCGGCGTGCTGCTCGAGCTAGAGCTCACTCACCGGCTGCTGGCCGGCGTGATCGGAGCGCGGCGCCCGTCGGTCACCACCGCGCTGAAGGCGTTGGAGGCAAACGGCGCGCTGACCAGACGCAGGGATCGCAGCTGGCTGCTGCACGGCCAGCGGCCAGCGATCATCGCAGCCCTCGCCGAACCGCCCCATGGGCCGCAGGGCAGCGGTGCGGACCGCAGCAGCATGTTGAAGATCGCCGGTTAGCCGCGCTGGGCCAGCAGGCGGCTATCGCGCTCGATCGTGCTGACGGGCCAGCTGCCAGCCCAGCCAGATCAGCGTCAGGATGAGCAGCCCCAGCGGGATGATCAGCGTGACCTCGCTGGCGATCGTCGAGTCAGCGATTGGCAGCAGGGCGTGGAACATGGATCCTCCTCTCGGTGCGGACGGAGCGGCCGTCATCGCCGGCGACCATGACGGTTTGAGCGGGTCTTCGGTCGGCTGGCGGCACCGTCGCCGTCGCGGGCACCGGCACGGAAACGGGGCGAGCCGTGCCGGGATGCCCGTCGCGTCCATTGCGCTCCCCCGGCGGGCGCCCATTCCCACTCACGCGCACGGGCTCGGCCGGCGGCTGGTGCTCATCCTCATCCTCAGCCAACCAGTGGTAGATCAGGATGAAGATCAGCAGCGACCACGGCAGCGAGGCGGGCACCCACATCACGCCCGCCGCGAGGTGCTGGTCGGCCAGCGCCGAGAGCCCCCCTTCGCGCTGTCTCACCGCCGCATAGACGGAGTACCACGGGCTCGCGGAGAACGCGAGCAGGATCGCAAGCACCCATCCCACCACCATCTGACCGGTGGCAAAGGCGACTCGCCATGGATCGTTCAGGCGGCTGTGGAACGGAGGCGAGTCGATCACCTGCCCCCACGCCAGCAGGCCGAAGATCACGAAGCTCGCGTGCTCGGCGTAGTGGACAGGGATGCTTCGCAGCGTCAGGTCGTAGGCAGCCGGGATGTGCCAAGCGATCAGGTCGACCGACATCAGCGTAAAGGCCACCCACGCCTTGCCGAGCATATGCGCAAGCCCTCGTAGCGGCGCGGCGCTCTCGCTGCCCACCACCCAACGCGCGAACGAGCGACGGAAGCTCAGTGGAAAACCTCGCCAGAGCCGCATCCAGGGCGCGCCAAGCATCATCAACGGCGGCACGACCACAAGCAGCAGCATGTGCTGACACATGTGCGCCCAGAAGTATTTGTCGGCCAACGAGTCCATCGGCTGCTGCAAGGCGAGCACGAGGATCACAAGGCCACAGACGAAGGAGAACGTGCGCCGGCGCTCCAGCTTGCGACGCTCCACGCCGATCGCGCCCACCTGGCAGGCCGCTCGGAAGCGCGCGCCGCCGAGCCAGTACATCGCCCCCGCCAGCGCGGCCAGCAGCAGCGGCAGGTTGCCGGACGCGCTGCTTTCCAGCAGGAATGTGGCCGGCGCCGTGGCGCTCACCGCCAGCCCTCAGGCGACGATGTAGAGGAGCAGGAAGGTGAGCACCTGGACACCCGCCAGGAAGTACCAGTAGAAGGCGAAGGATCGCGCCTCGACGTCAAGGCGCGCGCTGAGCGCGCCCTCGCCGCCAGGTTGGCCGGCAACGGAGACGACCGGGCCGGGCGGCACCTCACGGTGGCGGATCGAGCCTGCCAGCATCGTCTGCATCCAGTAGATCGAGGTCAACAGCGCCACGCCGCCGTAGAAGCCGGTCCAGGCCACGAACACGCTCGCGTAGGGCCCGCTGCCCGGCCCGAAGGGCAGCGTCGCCCACTGGTAGCACTGGACGCCGAGCGCCGCGTAGACCAGCAGCAGGCTGATCAGCGCCGGGGCACGCCAAGCAGCCTCGCCCCGCTGCTGCAACGCGGCCACGGCGACCCCGGTGAGCAGCGCGCTCACCACCACGCACGCGAGCACCGCAACGCCGGTGCCGACCGGCACTTTCACCGCCGCCGGCCGCCACACCGCTTCCGCGTCGCGCTCCTTCAGATAGACATAGGCGAACAGGAAGGCGCCGAAGAATGAGACCATCGCGGCGCAGAGCAGCCGCACGCCGACGTTGATGTTGCGCTCCATCACCTCCGGTGGCTCGGCCTCGTAGCCCGCCGTCTGGAAGGCGATCTCTTGACCTGGATCAGCCACCGGCCGCCACCACCTCTGCGTGGCTCGGTGTGAGATTTGCCACCAGCGGCGCATCCGGCACGCCGTACTCATAGGGCGAGGCGTTGATCACCGGCACGCGCGCGAAGTTGTCGACCGGGATCGGCGTGGGCAGCTGCCACTCGATCCCCTTCGAGTGCCATGGGTTGGGCTCGGGCCTTCGCCGCTCGAAGAAGCACGAGTAGATCACGTTGACCACGAAGATTGCGAACGAGAAGCCGAGCACGTAAGCGGCCGCGGTGACCCAGTCGTTCAGCCACTGCAGGCTGGGCGCATATGCCGAGACACGTCGCGGCTGGCCCAGCATCCCCACCGCGAACAGGGGAAAGAAGGTGAGGTTGAAGAAGACGAAGAAGATCCAGAACTGGATCTTGCCCAGGCGTTCGTTGAGGTGCACCCCGAACATCTTCGGGAACCAGTAGAAGAGCGCGCCGAAGAACGCGAACACCAGGCCACCCATGATCGTGTAGTGGAAGTGCGCCATCACGAAGAAGGTGCCGTGGGTGCTGACGTCGCTCGGCGCGTCGGAGAGGAAGATGCCGGATGCGCCGCCGATGAAGAAGTTGAAGAACAGCGCCAGCGAGAACAGCATCGGCACCGTGAAGCGGATTTTCCCTCGCCAGAGCGTCCCCATCGCGTTCAGGAACACGAGCGCCGTGGGGATCGAGATCAGCTCCGTGGTGAACATGAAGAAGGGCCGCAGATCCGGGTTGATGCCGCTGACGAAGAGGTGGTGCTGCCAGACGAAGAAGCTCAGCAGCGCAACGCCCGTAAGGCCGGCGACGGCAAGCCTGTAGCCCCAAAGGGGCTTGCGCGAGAAGACGGGCAGGATTTCGAGCACCAGCCCGAATCCCGGCAGCGCCAGGATGTACACCTCGGGGTGCCCGAAGAACCAGAACAGGTTCTCGTACAGGAACGGCGAGCCGCCCGAGAAGGGCATGAAGAACGTGGTGCCGACGACCCGGTCCATCAGCACCAGAGACATCGCGGCGATCAGCACCGGCGCAGCCAGCAGCTGCAGGAAGGCGGTAGCGATCACCGCCCACACGAAGATCGGCAGGCGCGTCCAGGTCATGCCCGGCGCGCGCATCGTGTAGACGGTCACCAGCATGTTGAAGCCGACCAGCGCCATCGAGATCCCGATCAGAGCGAAGGAGATCAGGTAGCAGTCCATGCCGAGCTTCGCCTGCACGGAGAGGTTGGCGTAGCCCGTCCACCCGGTCGGAAAGCCTTTGGCGCCCACGGCGGAGAGCAGCACGACGCCAGCGACGGGCACCAGCCAGAAGCTGAGCGCCTCCAGGCGCGGGAAGGCCATCCGCTTGGCGCCGATCATGACCGGTACGAAGTAGTTGCCAAACGGCCCTAGCACCAGCGAGGTCGTCATCATCATCATCATCGTGCCGTGCAGGCCGACCAGCGTGATGTAGTTATCAGCTGACCAGAAGTGCTCGGTGGGGTAGAGCAACTGTGTGCGGATCAGCATCGCGTTCAAGCCCGCGATCAGGAAGAAGAACAGGATCCCCCACAGGTACTGGATGCCCACCACCTTGTGATCGGTGCAGAGCGTGAAGTAGCGCACGATCCCGTGCTCCTCCTTCTCGCGCAGCGTCGGCGCAGCGCCCGTGAGGCGCGCGACCGGGTAGTTCATGAACCCCATCCCGACCAGGAAGCCGATGATCCCGAGCAGAATCCCGCAAACGAACTCGATGTCGTTCTGGTTGGTTTCGGTCTGAGACGGGATTCCTTTGCTGAGCACATGACCGATCAGCAGCGCGCCGATCAGGTAGCCGGCGATGCCCAGCACGATGCCGGTGAACACGTTGAAGCGGCCGAGCCCGCGCCACCAGGGCTCGCGCACCGGGCCGGCCGCCGGAATCGCTGCTGCGCTCATCTGCTCACACTCCGTTTCATTCAGCCCGGTAGCTCGGTTCGGGGGCGTATGTCGGTTTGTAAGACGGCAGGTAGCGTTGAATCGGCGCCCACTTGATGCGCTGGTAGGCGATCCAGGCGCGGAACGCAGCCGGCGATACCACCCGCAGGCGTGAGGTCATGTGCCCGTGCCAGAGGCCGCACAGCTCGGCGCAGCGGATCGTGGAGGATTCTTCGCGCACCGGCTTGACGAAGGCCACGTTGGCGGTGCCGGGCACCGCGTCGGCCTTCACCGCGAGGTTGATCGCCCAGAACGAATGGACCACGTCGATCGAGGTGACCGAGAACCTCACCTCCTGGCCCACCGGCAACACGAGTTCGGTGGTCTCCACCCCTCCATAGGTCGGATAGCGATAGGTCCAGGTCCACTGCTGCCCGATCACCTGGACGGGCAGAGCGCTGCTCGCATTCGCCGGCAGCGCAACCGAGATCGGGTTGGAGCCGAGGCCCCCGCCCGCGCCTGCCTCGCCCGGGAAGAGCTCGTAGGCACCCCAGGCCGCCAGGAACAGCACGATCACGAACGTCGCGGCGATCCAGATCACCATCACCCGCGCATCACCCTTGATCGCCGGCCCGTCGACCAGCGCATCGATCTCGTCCGTGCTGGCAAACCTGATCAGCGAGCTGATGAAGTAGAGAAGCAGGCCGATCATGATCGGCACCACGATTGCGAGCATCACCGTGTTGTCCTGCTGCTGGCCGTGAGCGGCGTCGCTGGCTGACCCGGGAGGCAGCGCCGGCCCGACGAAGATCACGACCAGCGGAACCGCGATCACGCTCAGGATCAGCCAGATCCAGAATATGCGCCGCAGCTCCGGCGGCAGTTTGAGCCTGTCGTTCGAGCTCATCCGCCCTGCACTTCCAGCTCGCCATCCATGTAGCCGATCGACTGCATGGGGCCACCGAAGCCGAAGATGAAGCCTGCGGCGCAGGGCACGAAGCACTGCCAGCGGTACTTGCCGGGGCCATGCGTCCGGAACGTGAACGTGATCGTGTTATGCGCCTCAGCGAGACTGCAGGGAGCGTAGGAGCACTGGTTTGGCGCTTCTTCGTTGACTCCGGGGAGCGGCACGCTCACGCCCAGCTCGGGAATCGCGAAGCTGTGAGAGGTCAGTTCGGGGTTGAGCACCTTCACCGGCTTGCCGTTGACGTACATCACGTTGCCGACCAGGCCGCGCGGCTGGCCCCAGAGCGGGTTGCGCAGGCCGCTTGCCGAGTCGTACTGATAGACGGTTACGTGGACGAACGAGTAGGCGGGCACTCGCAGAATCGTCGAATGCACCCATTTGTGGCCCGGCGTGCGCGAGTAGTAGGAGACCCAGTAGTTGTTTTCGCCGTGGCCCACTTCGGCGACGGTCTGCAGTTCCAGCGCCGCCTGGTGTGGACCGACGATCGCGGCCTGCACCGGCGGCGGAGAGGCCTCGAGGAAGAGCGCGACGTAGAGGCCAATCGCGACGCCCCCACCGACGACCAGCACCGCCGCGAGGATTGCACCCGCACGCCTGGCCGACATTCGCCCGTGCCTCCTTCCAAGGTTGTGAGACCCGCCGGAAGCCGACTCTCGCAAAGAGTCGCCGTCTAGCTCAACTAGCTACCACTGGCCCGAAGCTGCGTCAACCCAATTGTAAAAATTACTCCATGCTGCAGTCATAGCTCTGACCTTTTGGCGCGTTTGGTTTGGTTGGGATGGCAACCCAATTGTGGAACCCTCTGAATCGACAGTTGCTCAGCGCAACCACTGCGCCTGTGGCACGCCGCCTGCGCTGACCCGCAGCACCGCCCACATGCCCACCGGCGGCACCCAGCCGCCGCCCGACCGCGTCAGACCGACAATTCGGTAGCGGCTCGGCGCGGCCGGGAGGAAGGTAAATGTCGCGCTCTGGCCTTCTGCAAGGCCGCCCGCCGGATGGACTATGTAGGTCACGCCGCGCTGCACCTGCCCAGCGCCCGGCGCAGGCGCCAGCGCACAGGCGTAGCGCGCGGTCGCGAGCTTGTTGACGCATTCGAAGAGCACCTTCCAGCCCGCGGGAACCGAGAACAGCAGCGCACCCTTGCGCGCGCCGTCGACGTTCTGCGTGGCGGCTTCGCTGCCGTACCCGAGCACGACGCTCAGGCGCACCGTGCGTGTGACTGCATCCATGCGCAGAAAGCGCCGCGGATCGGGATGGCGGGCAGGCGCGGGCGCCGCAGCCGACCCGCATCCCGCCAGGCACAGCGCGATCGCGGCCGCTGCAGCTGCCGCCGTCCACTTCGGTGGTTTCGAGAATCCAGGCACCGCGTCGTGGCGGCGCCCCTGCCTACCGCTGCTCTGTCCCCACCCTGCTCGGCATCGGAGCGCCCATCGCATGGTAGCCGCCATCGACGTGCAGAATCTCGCCGGTGATCCGGCGCGCAAGCGGGGAGAGCAGGAAGCAACACGCATCCGCGACCGGCATCGGATCGGTCGCGTCCCACGCCATCGGCGCGACCCGCGACCAGGCGCCGGCCAGATCATCGAAGCCGGGGATGCCGCCGGCGGCCAGCGTCTGCACCGGCCCGGCCGAGACCAGGTTCACCCGGATCTCGCTGGCGCCGAGGTCACGCGCCAGGTAGCGCGCGATGGCCTCAAGCGCCGCCTTGGCCACGCCCATCCAGTCGTAGGCCGGCCAGGCCACGCTCGCGTCGAAGTCGAGCCCCACGATCCCCGCGCCATCGGGCGCCTGCGCCAGCAACGGCAGCAGCGCCTGCACCACCGCCTTCAGCGAGTAGGCGCTGGTCTCATACGCTGCGATCGCGCTGGCACGCGGAGCCTGCAGGAAGCCTCCGCCAAGCGCGTCCAGCGGCGCGAACGCGATCGCGTGCAGCACGCCATCCAGGCCGCCGAGATGCTCCGCCACCTGCGCAGGCAGCGCCGCCAGATCATCCTGGCTGTTGACGTCCAGCTCGATCACCTGCGCCGGCCGCGGCAGCTGCTTGGCCGCGCGCTCTGTCATCCGACGCGTGCGGCCAAAGCCGCTCAGCAGCACCTCCGCGCCGAGCTCCTGCGCCCGCTGGGCCGTCGCAAACGCAATCGAATGGCGGTTCAGCACCCCCGTGATCAGCAGCCGTCGCCCGTCCAGCATCACATCACCGCCAGCGGATGGGGAGTCTGCTCGGCCTCCGGGATGGCGTCGCGCCAGAAGGAGTCCTCCTGCTGGCCTCCGGCAGCCCAGAGCACCTGTACGCTGCCGCGCGCCACCAGTGCATCCTCGCCGTTGCGGATCGCAAGCGAGAGATCGACCAGCCCGGCGCTCTGGTCCACTGCGCGCAGCCCCGCCACCTCCGCGGTGACCGAGATCTCTTCGCCGAATCGCAGCGGCCGCTTGAAGACGGTCTCGCCCACCCGCCGCAGCGCCCGCACGCGCTGCGGCTCAAAGGGCACCAGCCCGACCGCCAGAGAGAGGATCAGCATCCCGTGCGCTATCCGCTCCCCGAATGGGCTCCCAGCCGCCCACTTCGCATCCCAGTGCTGAGGATGCCAGTCGCCGCTGAGCGCGCAGAACGCGATCACCTCCGACTCGCCCACCTGCTTGGACTCGCTACGGAAGCGCTGCCCCTCCTTCAGATGCTCGAAGGGCGCCGACCAGATCAGCTGCTGCTCTGCGTCCATCACAGCGGGATGTTGCGAATCGGCGCCGCCGGCCGCTCCACGTCTGCCAGCATCTCGATCGTGGAGGCAACCCGCTGCCGCGTCTGCTCGGGATCGATCACTTCGTCGATGAAACCCTGCGCCCCCGCGCTATCCACGTGCAGATGCTCCTCGGCGTAGGCGTCGGCCAGCCGGCTGCGCTCAGCCGGCCCGTCATCGGCGGCCTCGATCTGGCGCCGGTTGAGGATCCCCACCGCCTGCCCGGCGCCCATCACGCCCAGTTCGGCGCCATGCCAGGCAAAGACGTGGTCGGCGCCGAGCGCCTTGGAGTTCATCGCGATGAACGCACCGCCGAACGCCTTGCGCAGCACGACCGTGACGCTCGGCACGGTGCACTCGGCGAAGGCGTGCACGAGCTTTGCGCCGTGGCGGATCACCCCCTCGCGCTCCTGGCCCGACCCGGGCAGGAACCCGGGCGTGTCCACGAGCACGACCAGCGGCAGCCCGAACGCGTTGCAGGTGCGCACAAAGCGCGCGGCCTTCTGCGCGGAGTCGACGTCGAGCACCCCGCCGAGGTGCCGCGGCTGGTTGGCCAAGACACCAACCGGCCGTCCCTCGACGCGAGCCAGCGCACACACGACGTTGCGCGCGAACTTCGGCGAGATCTCGATCATCTTCCCGGAGTCGACGATTGAAGAGATGACCGATCGAACGTCATAGACCTTGCGTTGCTCGGATGGCACGTTCGCGCCCGGCGAGCCCGGGGCCGGCGCCGTCGCGGCGCGCACGGGAGCGGGCCGGTCGCGGTTCTGCGGCAGGTGATCGAGCAGCTCGCGCGCCAGGCCCGCGGCCGCGCGGGCGGTGGGCGCGGTCATGTGGCAGACGCCGTTTCGCTCGTGCACCCGCTGTCCGCCGAGCGAGAAGGTGTCAATCTGCTCCCCGGTGACCTCGGCGACCACCGCCGGCCCGGTTAGGAACATCGCCGCCTCGGCGGTCATGATCACGAAGTCGGTCAGCGCCGGGCCGTAGCAGGCGCCGCCGGCGGAGGGCCCGCAGAGGATCGATATCTGGGGCACCAGGCCGGAGAGCATCACGTGCTCGCGGAAGATCGCGCCGTAGCCGGAGAGCGCAGCAAGGCCCTCCTGCATACGCGCGCCGGCGGACTCGATGAACCCGATCACGGGCACTCGCGCGCGGCCGGCCAGCCGCAGCACTTCCACAATCGACTCGGCGTGCGCCTCGCCCAGGGAGCCGCCGGCGAAGGAGCCGTCCTGCGCGTAGCAGTAGACCGGGCGCCCGTTGACCCGCCCGTGCGCGGTCAGCACGCCGTCGCCCGGGCGCGCCTTCTGCCCCATCCGCCGCGAGATCACGCGCGTGCGCAGCGGCTGCAGCGTGCCCTCGTCGAGCAGCGCCTCCAGGCGCTCCTGGGGGTTCAGGCGTTCTTCGCGGACAGGCTCTGCAACCAGCGTGCTCACGCCGCCTCCAAGCACAGCACCGCGTTGTGGCCGCCGAAGCCGAACGAGTTGGACAGGGCGATCGCCCGCCGCTGCTCTCCTAAGGCCAGAGGGCGCGCCGCACCCGGCACGTAGTCGAGGTCGAGGCCCTCCTCGCCCTGCTCGAAGCCGAGCGTTGGCGGCGCAATCCGATCGCGCAGCGCGAGCAGCGTAGCCACCGCCTCCACGGCGCCCGCGGCGCCAAGCAGATGCCCGATCGCCGACTTGGTCGAGGAGACGGGGATGCTGCCGGCTCGCTGCCCCAGCGCACGCTTGATCGCGGCCGTCTCGGCACGGTCGTTCAGCGGCGTGGAGGTGCCGTGCGCATTGACGTAGTCGATCTGCTCGGGCCCGAGGTCCGCGTCGGCCATCGCCACGATCATCGCCTGCGCCTGCCCGAGGCCGTCCTCGCGCGGGGCGGTGATGTGGTGGGCGTCGGAGGTCGCGCCGTAGCCCTTGATCGCCCCGAGCACCCGGGCGCCGCGCTCCCTGGCGGCGTCCTCACGCTCGAGCACCAGCACCGCGGCGCCCTCGCCCATCACGAAGCCATCCCTGCGCGCGTCGAAGGGACGTGAGATGCCGCTGCGCGAGAGCGCATCCAGCGCACTGAAGGCAGCCCGCGCAAGCGGCGTGAGCCCCGCCTCCGAGCCGCCGACCACCACCGCGTCCGCTTCGCCGAACTGCAGCATCCGCATCCCGGCACCGATCGCATGCGCACCGGAGGCGCAAGCCGTGCTGACGGCGAAGGACGGCCCCTGCAGGCCATGTCGCAGCGAGAGCGCAGCCGCCCCTGCGTTGCTCATCATCAAAGGCACGGAGAGCGGTGGCACCCGCTCGGGCCCCTTTTCGCGCAGCAGGTCCTGCCCGTCGACGAGCGTCTGGATGCCGCCGATGCCGGTGCCCAGCACGCAACCCACCCGCCGCGGGTCGTGCGGCAGGCCATCCTGTCCGCCCGGCTGCCAGCCGGCGTCGAGCATCGCCTCCTCGCAGGCGGCGATCGCCAGCTGCGTGAAGCGGTCGGCCCTGCGCGCCTCCTTGGCCGAGAGCAGAGTGCGCGGGTCGAAGTCGGCGCACGGCGCCTCGCCGTCCACGATCCCCGAGACACCCGCGCTCCAGCGCTCGTGCAGCGTGCGCGCGCCGACGCCCAGCGGGGTCACGGCGCCCACGCCGGTCACGACGATCCGCGGCTGTGGGATCTGCTGCTCCACGCCTAGGAGATCCGCTCGGTGATCAGCGTGACCGCGTCGCCGACGGTCTTCACGTTAGCCACGTCGGAGCCGCGCAGCTCCACGCCGAACTCCTCTTCCACGACCTGGGCCAGCTCGGCCAGGTCGAGCGAGTCGACGTCGAGCGCCTCGAAGGTCGCCTCGCGGTCGATATCGGCGCGCTCGGCGCCAAAGCTCACCAGCGAGTCGAACACCACCTGCTGGACCTGCTCTTCGGATGCGACTGTGCTCATCACTGCTCCTTTTCTATGAAGTGCTCGAGCCGACGTCCGGTCGGCTCCTTGACCCGGCGGGAGCCATCCAGGCTCCCTAGACCGCGCCGCTCCACGGCGCTCATGCCCCAAGCCCCCCATCCACGTAAAGCACGCTGCCCGTCACGTATCCCGCCTGCTCTGAGGCAAGGAAGCGGGCGCAGGCCGCCACCTCCTGCGGCGTGCCCGCGCGGCGCGCAGGAACGCTCTGCAGCAGGCTGTCGTCGAGGTCGGCCGTCATGTCCGTCTCGATCAGCCCCGGCGCGATCGCGTTCACCGTCACGCCGCGTCGCGCGACCTCGACGGCGATCGTCTTTGTCATCCCGATCAGGCCCGCCTTGGCGGCGGCATAGTTGCTCTGCCCCGGGTTGGCGCGCGGCCCGACCACCGAGGCGAGGTTGATCACGCGCCCGAAGCGCACCCTGATCATTCCTCTGAGCGCCTTGCGGGTGAGCCGGAAGGCGGCGGTCAGGTTCGTGTCGATCACGCGCCCCCACTCGTCGTCGCCCATGCTCAGCGCGAGGTCGTCGGCGCGCACCCCGGCGTTGTTGACGAGCACGAGCACAGGGCCAAGCTCGTCGCTCAGGCGCTCGAAGGCCGCCTCGATCTGCTGCGGGTCGGTCACGTCGCCCTGCAGCGCGAGCGCCCTGCCACCGGCCTGCTCGATCTGGCTCACCGTCGCCTCAGCCGCGGCCCGGTCGCTTCTGTAGTTGACGCCGACCGCCCAGCCCTCGGCGGCCAGCGCCAGGCCGATCGCCGCGCCGATTCCGCGCGAGCCGCCGGTGACCAGCGCGCACCCGCGCTCGGTGGGGCTCACGATCCCCACTCCAGCACCGCGGCTCCCCACGTGAGCCCGGCGCCCACGGCACCCAGGACCACCTTTGCGCCGGGCGTGAGCAGCCCCTGCTCACGGGCGCTCGCCAACGCCAGCGGCACGCTCGCGGCGCTCGTGTTGCCCGTCTGCGCGATGCAGTCAAAGACGCGGTCGCGGCCGAGCCCGAGCCGGTCGGCAACGGCGGAGAGGATGCGCCCGTTGGCCTGGTGGTAGACGAACAGGTCGATCTCCCGCAGGCCGAGGCCGGCCTGCTCCACCACCTTGCGCGTGTGGGTGTGCAGCAGATCCACTGCGCGCAGGAAGGTCTCGTGGCCTTCCATCTCAAGCACCCCCCGCTCGCGCGTGGCCTGGATCGTCTCCGCAGCAGAGCCGTCGCTGCCGAGCAGCACCGGACCGATGCGGCCCGCGGCGTCGGCGGCCAGCACGAGCGCGCCGGCCGCGTCCCCGAACAGAGGCGCGGTGCGGCGATCGTCGACGTCGATGAAACGCGACATGATCTCGGCGCCGATCACGAGCACATTGCGGGCACGGCCCGCTTCGATCCAGGCGGTGCCGAAGGCGAGTGCCGCGATCGCGCCCGAGCAGGCGGCACCGATATCCACCGCGGCGGCCTGACGAGTGCCGAGCGCATGCGCCACGATCGGCGCCGCCGACGGTGTGATCTCATCGGAGGCCAGGGTGGCGACCAGAACGAGGTCCACATCCGCCGCCTGCACGCCGGCGTCCGCAAGCGCCGCATGCCCGGCGGCAATTGCAAGGTCGCTGACGCGCTCGCCGGGCTCCACGTAGCGGCGCTCGTGGATTCCCGTGCGCCGCTCGATCCAGCCATCGGCCAGCCCGAGACGGCCTGCGATCTCCGCGTTGCTCACCCGTCGCTGCGGCAGCGCAGTGCCAAGCCCGACGATCCCCGCGGTGCGGGTGCGGGCATCTCGCACAGTATCCGCCGCCTCGATCGTGCTCTCAGGCGGCAACTTCGACGTCCCGCTCGCTGCCGATCAGCATCTGCGCCTGTATGCCGCGCACATCCGGCAGGTTGCGCGCGACAAGCCCCGCCAGCACCTTGCCGGGGCCAAGATCCAGAAACTCCTTTGCGCCCTGCTGGCAGAGCGCCAGCATCGTCTCCCGCCAGCGCACGGGTCGCACGATCCCCTGCGCCAGCTCGGAGCGCACGTCCGCGATCGGCTTGGCGCTCGCGCAGGAGATCACGGGCACGCGCGGCGTGGAGATCTCGACCGTGTCGAGCAGATCTCGAAACGGCTCCACGGCGGGGGCCATCGCCGGCGAGTGAAACGCACCTGCGACGTCGAGCGCGATCGCGCGCGCACCGCGATCGCGCGCCGCCGCGACGAGCTCGCGCAGGGACTCGCGCGAGCCGGCGAGCACGATCTGGCCGGGCGCATTGTCGTTGGCGACGCTCGCGCCATGCGCGGCCGCCAGCTGCTCGCACTGCTGCGGGTCGGCTCCCACGATCGCGACCAGCCCGCCACCGCCGTCGCGCTCACCCGCCTGCGCCATCAGCTCTCCACGGCGCACCGCCAGATGCAGACCCGTCTGTGCGGAGATCGACCCGGCCGCCACCAGCGCCGCGATCTCGCCCAACGAATGCCCGGCGAGCACGATCGGCTCCCAGGCGCCGTCAAGCTCCCCGTCCTGCAGCGAGCGCTCCAGCGCCATCCAGGAGGCGACGCTTGCGCAGAAGATCGCGGGTTGAGCAAAGCGGGTGCTCTCCGCAATGCGCTCGAACGGATCCTCGCCGACGAGCTCCAGGCACTGCGCAAGCAGTTGCGGAGCGAGCTCGGCCACAGCGTCGCGCATGCCGGGGCTCTGGCTGCCTTGGCCGGGGAACAGGCCCGCCACCGGGCCGCTGGGAAGGAGAGGCATGAGACCACGATCCATCCCCGGCGCGCCACCCACAAGCGCGCGCACGCGCGCGCCCCCCAATCGGGGGGTGATCCGGTGCCTTCGGGGGAATCAGGCAGGATCGGGCTGATCCTCTCCGTCGCGCGAGCGCTCGGCGAGGACACTTAAACAGGTGGTGGGGTGGTCCGAAAACCACCCCACCACCCCGAGGAGGAGAGACCGGGGGGTCTCTCTCTGACGGCCCGGGTCCAGGACCGACAGAGCTTGGTGCATCCTTATGGGCTCCCTCACGTCGCCCCTGCCCTGCCCTTGCGCTGCCTGTGGGGCGCGCTTTCGAGCCGGGCTGGATGCCAAATCTCGGTGCGGGTCACAGCTTGGATGATCTGATCACTGAGAGCAAGCGCGAGCCCCGCAACACCCCCCAAATGGGGGGGTCTTCCCATTCGATCGGGGGTCGCTCGTCCGTCACGCCCACCCGCCCGTGCCGTCATCGCGACGCAACGGGCCGCTCAGCTGCGCAGCCCCAGCCGCTGACTGCGCTCCACAGCCTCAGCCCGGTTGCGAACGCCGAGCTTGCGGTAGACGGCGCTGGTGTGCTCCTTGACCGTGTGGGGTGAGAGGAAGAGCGCGGCCGCGATCTCACGGTTGGTCGCTCCGCCTGCGATCAGTGCCAGGATCTCGCTCTCGCGCTCGGTCAGCGCGGGGACATCGGGATTGGCCGGCGGCTCGCTGAAGACCGTCTGCCCGGCGCCCACCAGCTTGACTACGCGCGCGATCTCGCTCGCCGGCGAGTCCTTGGAGATGAACCCCGCGGCGCCGGCGGCGCGCGCTGCCCGTGGCGAGATCCGCCCTGCGCCGGAGAGCAGCAGCACCCGCGGCGCCGGCGCTTGGGCGCGCAGCCGCTCGCACACCTCGGGGCCCGACTCTCCCCCCAGGAAGAGATCGACCAGCGCCACGTGCGGCTCGTAGCGGCGGCACATCTCGATCGCCTCGGCGCCGGTGCGCGCGCCCACGCAGCGCTCCACCCAGGGCTGCTGGCCGAGCATCAGGCGAAAGCCCCAGTGCACGACGTCGTGGTCGTCGACGACCAGCACGCGCAGCCGTCGAGGGCCGAGGATCTCATCATCCGCGGGCTGCGGCTGGGCGCTCATGAGGTCGAGGCCACCAATCGGACCTGCCAGACGCCCGGGGTGCACTGGCCGTACTCCAGCACCGCACCATGCTGCAGCGCCTCCAGCGTTGCCAGGCGCAGACCGATGCCCCCGCGGGAGACTCCCTCGCCGACTGCTCTGCAGCCGTTGCGGATATCGAGCGTGAACGCGTCCTCGTCGGCGGCCAGAGACACCTCCACGCGCTTTGCGTCGGCGTGCTTGATCGCGTTGCGCACAGCCTCCACGAGGATCGACTGAGCAAGCGCCTCCAGCTCCACCGGCACCTCGTGCAGCGCTCCCTCCAGGGCGATCTCGAGGTCCGAATGCAGGCCACGCAGCCGGTCGAGCTCCTCGAAGAAGGTGACCTCGGTGGGCGGGGAGGAGCGTCCCAGCGGCCGCTGCAGCGCCGCGCGCAGCTCGCCGAGCGCGGCATGCACCTCCTGCGCGCAGCGCTGCTGGGCCTCGCGATCCAGCAGCTCATGCCCAGAGAGCACAAGCGAGACTCCGAACAGCCGCTGGACCACCCCCTCATGGATCTCGCGCGCCAGATCGATGCGGTGCTGAAGCTGGCGGTTGCGCTCGCCGTAGGCGGTCGCGCGGCGCGCGACCGAGGCCATCGCGATCGCCTTGCCGAGCGTCCAGAGCAGATGGCGCTCCTCGTCGCTGATCTCCGGGTAGGCCGGGTCGCGCTCGCTGAAGACCACGCCCACGTAGCGGCCGGCGGCGGCCATCGGCGTGCAGACGATCAGGAGGCCATCCCACAGCTCGCGTAGCGACTCGGGGATGTCGAAGTCGTTTGCACCCACGACTTCGAGCACACGATCTTCGGCCAGCGCCTGGCGCGCGATCGGAACCGAATCGACGGTCACGAACAGGTCGCTGAAGCGCTCTATCTCCAGGTTGTGCGCGCCGACGGCGCGCACCCTTCGCCGCACGGGGTCGTAGCGGAACAGGATCGCGCGCCGCATCGAGGCCAGGCGGCAGATCGCCTCGCAAAGGCTGGAGAAGAAGGCATCCGGAGGCGAGCCCTCGCCGATGCCAAGCAGGAGGTCCGAGACGACCTCCACAGCCTCCACATGATGATGCTGGCCAGCCAGCGAGCTGCCCCGCTTGGCCCACGAGGCGGACGCCCACCGCGCGGCCTGCGGCTGATCGATCCCAGCTTGGTCCAAGGCACACCCTCCCTGTCGGCGCGGCCGGGTGTCGCGCCTTGACAAGTTGACAATACAACGGTTCGCGGGGATCCGACGTCCAGCCGGACGGCGCGCAGCCGCTGCGCGCCTGCGCGAGGCTAGAGCAGCTGCGCCAGCAGGAACATGTTCAAGGCGACGATCAGGCCGCCGAACGCAAACGCGGCAATCGTCGTAGCCCGGCTGTTGACGTGGACGCCCATCACCTCGCGGTTGCTGGTCAGCAGCACGAGCGGGATCAGCGCGAACGGGATCCCGAAGGAAAGCACGACCTGGCTGAGCACCAGCGCGCTCGTGGGATCGACCCCGATCGCGAGGATCACGATCGCGGGGGCCATGGTCAGGGTGCGGCGCAGCAGCAGCGGGATCCTGCGACCGACGAACCCAGACATCACGACCTGGCCCGCATAGGTGCCCACGCTCGATGAGGAGGCCCCAGAGGCCAGCAGCGCAATCGCGAAGGCGAGCGCCGCGCCACCGCCGACGAGGTGGCCGAAGGCGGCGTGCGCCTGGCCAATCGAGCTCACCCCGTCGTGGCCGCTGCCGTGCAGCATCTTCGCCGCCACCGAAAGCATCGCGAGGTTCACAACGCCCGCCAGGCCGAGCGCGATCAGCACGTCCAAGCGCTCGAAGCGCAGCACGCGGCTGCGCTCCCGATCATCGCGGCAGGGCATGCGCCCGTTGGTCAGCGCCGAATGCAGATAGATCACGTGCGGCATCACGGTCGCGCCGATGATCCCAATCGCCAGGTAAACGGCGCTGCTGCCGCCAAGCGAGGGAACGAGGCCTTCTGCGGCGCCGCTGGCCGAGGGCCCGATCCGCAGCGTCTCGTACAGGAAGCCGAGGAAGATGATGCCAAGCAGGGCCACGATCGCCAACTCGAAGCGGCGCACGCCATGCGTCTGCAAAGCGAGGATCGCGAACACGATCGCGCCCGCCATCAGCCCGGCGGTCAGCAGCGGCACCCCGAAGAGCAGGTTCAGCCCCAGCGCGGCGCCGAGGAACTCGGCGATGTCCGTCGCCATCGCGATCACCTCGGCCTGCACCCACAGCGCGAGCGACACGGCCTTGGGGTAGCGCTCGCGGCACAGCTCAGGCAGGTTGCGGTCGGTGACGATCCCGAGCTTGGCGGAGAGGTACTGGATCAGCATCGCGATCAGGTTCGCCGCCAGCACGACCCACAAAAGGCCGTATCCGAACCGCGCGCCGCCTTCGACATTGGTGGCGAAGTTGCCGGGGTCCACGTAGGCCACGGCGGCCACGAAGGCCGGCCCGAGCATCGCCAGCGTCGCGCGCAGCCGCCCGCGCTGCAGCAGCGTTTCAAGGCGGCTAGGCCCATACGCCTCCGCCGCGCCCGGGCCGAGCACCCCGGGCGGAAGCGCAACCACGGCCTCGGCGCTACCGCCGCTTGGCGGAGGCGGCGGAGTCACAGATCCCGCCCGCCCTGCACCTCGACCCGCATCGCCTTGGCCAGCAGCCCGCCAATCGCCTGCTCTGAACCCTCGAAGCTGACCAGCAGCGGGCCGCCGAAGGGCTGACGCTCGATCACTCGCAAATGCGCGCCCGGCGAGATGCCTTGCGCGCTCAGGTAACGAAGCATCTCCGGGTCGGAGTCCGAGACGCGCGCGAAAACACCCTCCTGCCCGTCCTTGAGGCTGTCGAGCGACTGCGTGGGGTGCTCCTCGAGCTCCAGCTGCGCGCTCGGGATCGGGTCTCCATGCGGGTCGAGCGTCGGTTCCCCGAGCTTGGCCGCGATCAGCTGCTCGAGCTCCTCGGAGAGCACGTGCTCGAGCACCTCGGCCTCGTCGTGCACCCGGTCCCATGGCATGTCCAGCGTGGTCGCCAGGAACAGCTCGAGCAGACGGTGGTGGCGGATCACCTCCAACGCAACCCGCCGGCCCCGCGGTGTTAGCTCGACGCCCTTGTACGGCACGTGCTCGGTCAGGCCAAGCTCGCCGAGGCGACGGACCATTGCCGAGACCGAGCCCGGCGTGAGCGAGAGCCGCTCCGCCAACGCGTTGGTTGAGACCGGTGCCCTCGTGCGCGACTGCAGCGTGAAGATCGCCTTGCAGTAGTCCTCTACAGCGGGCGAGCGGACAGTGTCTGTGGCAGCCATGAACTCATATTATGGCATGCCAAAACTTATTTCAAGGGGCTGTTGGCCTCTCGGCGAGATGCATGCGGAAGGTCCAGGTCCGGTTCACGAAGAACGTTGCCACCACGACGAACGCGATCGCAAACGCCTGTCCCACGAGCTTTGGCAGCCCGGCGCCGCTGACGAACAGGTAGATCAGACCGAGGTCCGCCAGAAGCCCGCAGCCCTGCACCACGGCCCAGCGCAACGCGGCGCTTGCGCCCCCGTTGTGACCCCTGAAGGTCCAGCTGCGGTTGAGCAGAAAGCCGTTGCAGGCACCCACCACGAAGCCGATCGCGGAGGCAGCGATATACCAGACACCGAGCGCCTTCACCAGGATCGTGAACACCACGAAGGTCAGCACCGTGTTGCTCACACCGACGAGCCCGAACTTCAGGAACTGCTCCACCACGGGCATGCGCAACGCAAGTGCTGCCATGTCCCCTAGTCTTTTCATTGCTCCCAACTTAATCAGCTTCGAGGTCCCGCATGTCGAACGCACCCGTGCAACGCACTCCCACACTGCTCAGCGTTGTCGCTCCCGTGTACAACGAGGAGGAGCTGATCGACGCCTTCGTGGCGCGTGCGAGCGCGGCGGTCGCAGACTACGACTACGAGCTGATTCTCGTAAATGACGGCAGCGCCGACTCCACGCCACAGAAGCTCGACCGGATTGCCGAGCGCGACCCACGCGTGCGAGTGGTTCATCTCTCGCGCAACTTCGGCCACCAGGCGGCGCTGACGGCCGGCCTGGAGCACGCGATCGGCGACGTGGTGGCGATGATCGACGCCGACCTGCAGGACCCGCCGGAGCTGATCAGGGACATGCTCGCGCAGTGGCGCGACGGCGCGGACGTCGTCTACGCGGTACGCAGGGAGCGGGAGGGCGAGACCGCCTTCAAGCTCGCCACCGCCTCACTTTTCTACAAGCTCTTTCGCAAGCTGGCCCAGGTCGACCTGGAGCCCAACTCCGGCGACTTCAGGCTGCTGGACCGCAAGGCGCTCGACGCGCTGCTGTCGATGACCGAGCGCTCGCGCTTTTTGCGCGGCATGACCGTCTGGGTCGGCTTCACGCAAACCGCGGTCTCCTACGAGCGCGACGCCAGGACGGCGGGTGAGACCAAGTACACGCTGCGCAAGATGCTGCGCTTCTCGCTGGACGCGATCGCCTCCTTCTCGCACCTGCCACTGCAGCTTGCGACCTACATCGGGCTGATATCGGCGACGATCGCATTCATCCTGATCCCCGTCGTGGTCGCGCTGCACTTCGCCGGCTCCTACCTGCCCGGCTTCGGCTCGCTGACGATCGCGATCCTGCTGCTCGGCGGCATCCAGCTGATTGCGCTGGGGGTGATCGGCGAGTACGTTGGGCGCATCTACGATGAGGTCAAGCACCGCCCGCTCTATATCGTGCGCGAGGAGCGCAACCGCCCGGCCAACGGGCACGGCGGCCGCGGTCCGCTGGTGCGCGCGGGCCTTGCACTGCAGCCCGGCCAACCAGAGGAGCACGTACATGAGCGAGTTGGGTAGCGCGGCGACACCGATCGCCTCCGAGCAGGCCGAGCAGCCTGAGCAGTCCGAGGCCGGCTCGATCGACCACCGCCGCGAACGCATCAGGGTGCAGACCACCCAGCACCGCATCGAGGGCTACGTCACGCTGGCCAGGGACGGCTTTCGCAGCCGCGTCTCGGACATGCTCAACGCCTCCGAGCGCGACTTCCTCACGCTCACCGACGCCACCGTGGCCCCGCTCGACGGCGGGCCGGTCGAGACCCACCATTTTCTCGCCGTCGCGCGCAGTCACATCGTCTTCGCCGTGCTTGCTGACAGCGAGCCGCCGCTTCCGTGACCACCTAGCCGAACGCTGTTTCCAAGCTGTTACCGCAGCTTGACGACACTACGCGTCGTGCCGATGCCAGCGCAGGCCATTGCGGCCGGGCGGCACGGATGCGCAAGCTCTTCGACGACACGAGACCTCCAGCCACCGTCTTTGACGCGCGCACGCACGCCTGCACGCAGCTTGGCCTGATCGTGCTGATGGCCGCCTACGTGATGGCGCGCTGGCACTCTCTGCAGCATCCCGTGGCGGCGCTGCTGGGCGCGCTGGCACTGGTGGCGCTCAGCGGGCTGCTCGCTCTGGCCGGGACGCGACCCGGCAGCTGGCGGCTATGGCTCAGCGGCTGCTGCGCCCTGGCGGCGGCCCTTGCGATCGGCGCAAACGGCGAGATGGCATCGCCGCTTTGCGGGCCGTTTCTGGTGGTACTCGCGCTGGCTAGCCTGGCCAAAGGCACCCGCGAGGTCGATCTCGGCCTGGGCGCCGCACTGGGCGCGCTGGCCACAATCCCGGTGGACTCCGCGCCCGCCTTCTCCGGCGTGCAGTTCGCGATCGCCGCGATCGCGCTGGCAGCGCTCATGCGCGTGATGGAGCGGCTGCTTGCCAGGTCGCGCGAAGAGGCCGACATCGACCCGCTCACCCGGGTGCTCAACAGCGCCGCCTTCACGCGTGCGGCGAGAGCGCACCTGCAGAGCGCGAGGCGCGAGAGCCCGTGGGGCGTGGTGATGATCGACCTGGACGACTTCGGCCTGCTGAACAAGCGCCGCGGGCATCTCGCCGGCGACGGGCTGCTCTGCAGCGCCGTGGCGCGCATGCAGCAGGCCGTCGGATCCGAAGGGATCGTGGGCCGCCTGGGCGGCGACGAGTTTGCGGCGCTCGTGCCCGCCGACCGCGCGCAGGCGCTTGGCCGCGACGTACTGAGGGCGCTGCTGGCCCAGCCGGCCCCGATCAGCGCCTCGATCGGTGTCGCCTGCAGCCATCACGAGCGCGAGGACTGGGTCGCGCTGCTGCGCGAGGCGGATGTGGCGCTGCGCGCCGCCAAGCGCGGCGGCAAGGGCCAGACGGTGCTCTTCGCCGAGGGCATCGATGCAGAAGAGCAGATCAAGCGCAAGCACATCCGCGAGGCGATTGACTCGGGCGCGATCGAGATCGTGGTGCAGCCGATCGTCGATCTGGCCGCCAGTCGCATCCACGCCTTCGAGGCGCTCTCTCGCTTTTCAGGGCCAGGCCCCGCAAGCCCTGCGCAATGGCTTGCGATGGCCGAGCCGCTGGGGATGAGGGTGGAGCTCGAACTCGCCTGCCTGCAGCACTCCCTGGCGCTGCTCTCAGAGCTTCCCGGCGGCGCACGTCTGAGCGTCAACCTCTCTGCCGTGGCGCTGCACGACCCGCGCACCCGCGGCCTGCTGCGCGAAAGCCACCCCGAGCGCCTGATCATCGAGCTCACCGAGGAGAGCCTGATCACCGACATGCGCAGCCTGCGGGCCGATCTGGACCCACTACTGAGCTGCGGCATCACACTCGCGGTCGACGACATGGGCGCCGGCTACTCCAACCTACGCCAGGTGATCGAGCTTGCGCCGACGCTGCTCAAGCTCGACCGCACGCTGGTGCGCGGGATCGACCGCGACCCCTCCCAGCGGCTGCTGATCGACGCGCTCACCGGCTATGCGCAGCGCACCGGCGCCGAGATCGTGGCCGAGGGCATCGAGACTGAGGCCGAGCTGGAGGTGATCAGGGCGCTTGGCATCTCCTACGGCCAGGGCTATCTGCTGGCCAGGCCCGCGCCGCCGTGGCCAAGCGTCAACCTGCCCGCTAGCGAGCAGCCCCCCAGACGCGACGTGGCCCGCGGCTCGCGTCCGGTCACAATCCCGCCGGATACGACCGCAGACCAGGCACGCCAACGCTTCATGGCGCTGCCCGAGCTTGAGAGCCTGACTCTCGTCGACGGCGAGCACCGCCCGCTCGCGCTGATCACCCGCCACCGTCTGCTGACCGTGCTCGGCCACCGCTTCGGCTACGCGCTCTGGGGCGAGCGACCAGTGGCGCGAATCGCCGACCGCTACTGCCTGCGCCTGCCCGCCGGCACGCCGATCGAAGAGCTCGCGCGCAAGTCGCTCGCGCGCCCACTCGAGCACCGCCACGACCCGATCCTGCTGATCGACGAGCGCGGACGCCTCGTTGGCCAGGTGACGATGAGCGACATGCTGATGGCCAGCAGCCCGCGCCGGGAGGCGGATCAGCCGGCGATCGCGGCTGCGCGCGGGTGAAGTACGGAGAGGGCGGGATTCGAACCCGCGATGGAGTTTAACCCCCATACTCGCTTAGCAGGCGAGTGCCTTCAGCCACTCGGCCACCTCTCCCAGAGGTCGCCGCCCAGTTTAGACCCTTAGCCGCCGGGGCGAAACACCTCCCGCGCCCGGCCCGCACGGCAGGCCGTCATAGGATGTCGATCGCATGGTCCATCCGGTCGAAGACTTCAATCAGCGCTTCTCGCCGCGACAGCGCGCCGTGATCGTCTCGCTCGGACTTGCTGAGCTTGGCCTCAAGCTAGCAGCGGCCCGCGACATCCAGCGCCGCCCCGCCGATCAGATCCGCAGTAGCAAGTGGCTTTGGCGTCTCGCGCTGCTGGTCAACACCTTCGGGCCGCTCGGCTACTTCCGCTGGGGCCGTATCAAGACACAGGCGCACTGAATCGCTCGGCACACAAGCTTTGCGACCAGCGGCGCTTGCATTGATCACCGTCTCCAGCTGATTGCCTCGCTCTCCATCGACTAGCCTTCAACGGTCCCCTTGGAGGGGTGGCAGAGCGGTTGAATGCGGCGGTCTTGAAAACCGTTAGGCGGGCGACCCCCGTCTCGAGGGTTCGAATCCCTCCCCCTCCGTACAGCCAGGTAGGTGGCGTACCGCCCCGTCTTGCGTTGGGGCCATTCTGCTGTTGATCTGCAGCGCGCTCCGCTAGTGTTTTGAGGCGATGGTCAAGCCCATGGTCGCAAGCAGCGTTGAGGACCCGCTTGGGGAGCAGATCCGGCGGCTGCGCCTTCGGGCTGATGGGCAGCGGCCGCTCGCAGTGAACCTCAGCGAGACGATCGTGCTGACACACAAGTTGTTTGAGTTGCACGAGGCGGCGCAGCGCGCCCGTTGACCGCTCCGACCTTCGATCAGCTTCTCGCGCGCCTGGTCCACGCCGATGTCCATTTCGTCGTCATCGGCGGCTTGGCGCTCGGATCATGGGGTGTCGTGCGCGGAACGAAGGACTGCGACATCGTGCCCGATCCGGCACCGGAGAACCTGGGCAGGCTTGCGCATCTGGTAGCCGAGCTTGGTGGCCATGTCCAGCTGGGCGAATCGCTGCTCGGCTCAGAGCATTCCATCGCTGCACTGCTACGCAGCGGCGAGCGGGCCTTGATCACCACGCAGCTCGGAGATCTTGATGTCGTGCAGGGGCTTGATGGCGTGCTTGCATACGCCGAGCTTCGTGGGCGCGCGATCGATGTCAAGATGGCAAGCGTGCTGATCCCGATCTGCTCGCTAGAGCACTTGCGGGCCATGAAGCGAGCCGCTGGGCGGCCACGTGATCTCGTTGACCTGGACGATCTCGAAGCAGCTCAGCCACCCGAAGGCTGATCCTGGTCATCGTCTACGAGAAGCCTTGCGATAGATAGCTGCCTTGGCGCACACGTCCTTGACCGCCGAGGCAGCAGCCCAGGCGCTCAGTGCTCAAGCCGAGCTGGCCGCGACGAAAAGCTCTCACACCGTGTCAAGCCAGTCGATCTGCTGATAGCGGCTGCTGCAGGAATAGGCGTACTTCATTACGACCATGACTACGACACGATTGCTGCTCACACATCGCTCTCGTTTGCCAGCGTGTGGGTCGCGCCCCGCGGCAGCATGGATTGACGCTTCTCGTCTAACCCGCAGTCGGTTCTCGCCCCTGGCAGCGCCTGGCGTCGACGGTGCGTCGTAGCTGCGAGTAGTCTTTTTGTGAATATCCACAGGCTGGATTGAGGAGAGACAGGAGGACTACAGATGCACCACGCTCGCTCCCGCGCGGGAGTACGCTCGACGATCCGTACCCGCGCTGCGCGTTATCTCGTCTCTGCGTCGCTCTCCGTACTCGCCGTCTGTGCCGCCGCCGCGACCGCCGTTCCCGCGGCGGCACAGGCCTCCTCGGCCTCAGCACGCGCAGCGCTGTCCAGCACCTATGTCAAAGAGCAGGGTCAGCTGCACTTCTCCAGCAAGAGCGGTGGATCGGCGATCGCCGAGCAGGGATCGGCGACCGGCACCTTCAAGGCAAGTCTCGACATCGATCTGACGATCAAAATCTCACAGGTGACCGGCTCGTTCGTCGCATACCTCAAAGGTGGCTCGATCAGCGGCTCGGCCGCGGCAACGCCGCACTACTCGGGTCAGTGGGTGAGCTTCAAGGGAACGCTGACGATCAAGCACGGCACCGGCAGCTACGCGGGCGCCTCGGGCACGGCCAGCCTCTACGGTTCGCTCAACCGCGAACAACTGAAGCTCAACGTTCAGGTGATAGGGCGGCTGCGGCTGTAGGGCCTAACGGGATAAGTCCGTTTGGCGCCGCACGATCTCGGCCACCAGCTCGTTGAAGCTCATGCCCGCGGCATCCGCGGCCGCGGGCGTGATGCCCGTCTCGGTCAGCCCCGGGATCGTGTTGATCTCAAGCACCTGCGGCTGCCCGCTCTCTTCGAGGATCACGTCGACGCGCGCAAAATCCCGGCAGCCGATCAGGGAGTAGCTCGCAAGCGCGACCTGCTCCACTCGTGCGCGGACCTCATCGGGTAGCGCAGCGGGCACCTCCAGCCGCACGCCGCCGATTGTGTAATGCGCCTCGTAGCTGTAGAAGCCGCCCGGCGTGTGAAGCTCCACGATCGGCAACGCCGTCGGGCTCTGCGCGGGACCCATCACCGTGACGGCAAGCTCGCGGCCGATGATCCGGCGCTCGACCAGCACCCTATCTCCGTAGCCAAAGGCGCCGAGGATCGCGGCGGGGAACTGCTCCGCGGACTCGACGAACTTGATCCCGATCGCCGAGCCCTGCGCGACCGGCTTGACCACCACCGGCATGCCGAGCTGCTCAAGCAGGCGCGGGAAGGTTCCGGCGCCACCCATCTCACGGAAGGCCGTTTCGCTGAAGGAATGGAAGTCCGGCGTGGGGATGCCGTGCTGGACGAGCATCCGCTTGAAGAGCGCCTTGTCCATGCACAGCGCGCTGGCCAGCACGTCGGAGCCGGTGTATGGGATGGACAGGGTCTGCAACAGCTCCTGCAGGGTGCCGTCCTCGCCGCCGCGACCGTGCATCGCGATGAATACGAAGCCCGAATCTATCTCCAGCACGGCTTCGATGAAGCGCGCGTCGACGTCGAGCGCGTGCACCTTGTAGCCCAGCTCGCGCAGCGCGCGCTCCACGCGATGGCCGCCGCGCAGGCTGATCTCGCGCTCCAGCGAGGCCCCTCCCATCGCGACCACGACAGGCTTGGCGGTCATGTCCGCCTACGCCTTCGCGCCGCCGGCTCGCTGTGCGAGCAGGTTGGTCGCAAATACGGTGGTGGTCTTGCCCTTCTCCGCGTGCTCAGCGAATGCGATGTCGATCAGCTCGTCCATAAGGTCTGCGAACGGCAGGCCGGCCGGCTCCCAAAGGTAGAAGGAGAAAGATCCCGGGATCGTGTTGCACTCGTTGACGTAGACCTCGCCCTCACCGTCGATTAGGAAGTCCACGCGGGTCACGCCGGCGCACCCGAACGCCTCGAAGGCCCGCTCGGCCAGCTCCTGCACGGTAGCGGTGGCCTGCTCGCCGATCGGCGCGGGGATCAGGCGGCGCGCGCTCTGCATGCCCGGGCCCTTGGAGCCCTGCGCGTCGGGCGCGCCGTCGACGGTGTCGGCGGGCTCGCTCTTAGCCGCATGCGGCGCGCCATCCTTGCCACCCTCCTTGCCGCCGCCCATGTACTTGTCCTCGAAGGAGAGGAAGCTCTCTGCGGCGACCGGCTGCTCGCAGACCGAGACGCGCGGCCGCGCGGCCGGGCGACCCAGCACCGCGCAGTTGACCTCAACGCCGCCTTGCACCGCCGGCTCGACCACGCAGGCGCGATCGAGCTCGAAGCAGAGCTGCAGCGCGTCGTGCAGCTGCGAGCTCTCCGCGCAGCGGCTGACGCCGACGCTCGACCCCAGGCTCGCGGGCTTTACGTACACGGGCAGCGAGAAGCGCTCGGCGATCGCCGCGACGGTGGCCGCCGGATCACGCTCGAAGCTCTCGCGTCGCAGCGCGAGATGCTCCACCACAGGCAGGCCTGCGGCTTGCAGGATCACCTTCGTGAGGATCTTGTCCATCGCCGCCGCCGCAGCACCGACGGGCGGGCCTACATAGGGCAGGTCGGCCAGCTCGAGCGCCCCCTGCAGGCAGCCGTCCTCCCCCTGGGTGCCGTGTGTGGCCAGCACAATCACGTCGAGCTCGATCGGCTGGGGCCGGCGCCCGCGCAGCAGTGACCCGCCACCGGCAAGCGGCATCAGCCTGCCGCGATGCAGATCGAAGCTAACCTCCGGCGCCTGCGGGGCCTGCTCAGAGCGATATGCCGCGATGTCGCGCAACTCGTCTCCCGCATACCAGCTGCCCGAGCGCGATATGTAGATCGGCAGCGGCCGATGGCGCTCGCTGAGCACCTCGACAGCCTGCAGCCCCGTGATGATGGAGACGTCGTGCTCGACCGAGCGGCCGCCGAACGCGACGCCGACGCGAAGTCCGGTACCTGGCATAGGCCGTAAGCCTATTGATGCCCCCCGCCGTTCTCGGCGTAGGTGTCCGGCAGGTCGTTCTCGAACAGGATTACGTCCCCTGCCCGCCTGATCCGGCCGAGCAGGCCCGTGGCCTCCGCGAGGTCGGCAACCACATGAACGTTCTCGACGGCCATGCCGCCCGCGAGTAGGCCCTCGTAGATCGGCCTTGTGCGCCTCCGGCCCACGAGCACGACCAGGTCGCAGACCGCAGCCGCCTGCTCGCCAAAGCGATGGTTTAGCTGATCTTCGAGCTCTCCCAGCTCGACCATCCCCGGCGTCACGAGCAGCCGTCGCGCGGCGTCGTGGTCCCCCAGCACCTCCAGCGCGGCGGCGGCTCCATTCGGATTGGAGTTGTAGGCGTCATCGATCACGATCAGGCCCGCAGCCCGATTGTGGATCGGCGCGAGGCGATGCTCGGGCGCGCTCACCGAGCCCAGCGCCCGCGCGATCGTGGCGCTCGGGACCCCAAGCGTCTGCCCGACCGCGACCGCCGCGAGCATGTTGTAGACGTTGTGGCGTCCGAGCAGCTGCGCGGATACATGGATGCTCTGCCCACTGTCAATCAGGACGTCGAGCTCCGTGCGTCCGCCGGCGAAGGAGATGTTCTGCGCCCGCACCGCGGCCTCGGCACTGTCGATCCCGAACAGCGTGACCGGGACGTGCGCCCTGGAGGCAATAGCAAGGCAACGGGGATCGTCTGCGTTGGTGATCAGGCGGCCGTCGGCGGGCAGCGCTTCCATCAGCTCCGCCTTGGCCGCCTCGATCGCCTCGATCGAGCCCAGCCGCTCCAGATGCATCGGGCCGATCGCCGTGATCACGCCGATCTGCGGATGCGTCAGTTCGCACAGCTCTTCGATGTCGCCGCGCCGGAACATGCCCATCTCCGCCACGAACGCCCTGTGCTCCGGGCGCAGATGCTCGTTGATCGTGCGCACTACCCCGAGGTAGCTGTTGAAGCTCGCAGGCGTAACGAGTGTGGGACGGTCGGCGGTGAGCACCGCGCCGACGCAGAACTTCGTGCTCGTCTTGCCGTAGCTGCCGGTGATCCCGACAACCAGCGGCGCCACGCGCGCGAGCGTTTGCCGGGCGCTTGCCACGAAACGGCGGTTCACCGCCGCCTCGACCGGGCGCAGGGCAAAGTTGGCGGCGGTCAGGACGTAGGGCGCGAGTGCTGCCAGCAGCAGCGCGATCCCGAGCAGGATCGAGATAGCGAGCGCTCCCATCTGCAATGTCGCGCCTACGATCGCCGCGATGGCAACTAGCGCCGATGGTGCCACGGCTAGCGCCAGCAGTCGCTTCGCGCGCGCGGTGAAGACGAGCGGCTTTGCCGCCGGGCGGCGCCAGTCGAGCGGCCCGAGAGCCGCGACCGGTGTGCTAATCAGCAGCAGCACCCCTGCCACCCATCCATTGCCAGCCCAAACATTCGCCGCTCCCGCGGCATACAGCGCACCGACGCAGATCAGCTCTCGCGCGGCCACCAGCTCGTGGCGGCGGCGCAGCCAGAGAATCAAGCGCGCCGACTCGTAGTGCTCGATCTGCAGCAGGTGCAGCAGGCGATGCTGGGCGCCCGCAAGCCGGATTGCAAGCGCGAGGATCGCAAACGCAGCCGCCGCCGCGGCGAGGACGTTCACTGCGTGCGGCCTTCACCGATGAAGTGCTGAGCGATCCGGGCAAACTTCGCCGGCTGGTCTAGATAGCTGAAGTGGCCAGCGCCCTCGAGGACCACGAGCCCGGCATCCGGGATCAGCCGCTCCATCAGATGCGCGTCGGCAAGCGGCGTAGCCGTGTCGCCATCGCCCCAGACCAGCAGCGTCGGCGCCTTCACCTGCGGCATCAGCTCACACAGGTCGGAGTTCACCAGCTTCACGAACGTCGGTCGCATCTGTGGTGAGGCGGCGGCGTAGTCCGCCGATGCGGCCCGCCCGACCAGCAGATCTCGCAGCTTGCGTCCGGGGGCGCCGAGCCGGCGTGCGCCGTGCTTTCCCACCTTGGCCATCGCGACCTTGCGATGGTAGGTGAAGGTGCGCTTGGGCCTGATGCCGGCGCTGTCGATCAAGATCATCCGCGAGACGCGCTCCGGTTCACTTGCCGCCATCGCGATTGCCACGCGGCCGCCGTTGGAGTGTCCGATCAACGCCGCGGGCGATTGCACGCCAACCGCGTCCATGAAGCGCGCCAGGAAGCGGCGGTAGTCATCCACCCCCCAGGGTGTGTGCGGCGCCTCGCTCTCTCCGAACCCCGGCAGGTCAAGCGCATGCACCTCGACGATCCTGTGCAGCGCCTGCACGATCGATGCCACCGTCTCGATGCTGGCACCCCAACCGTGCAGCACCACCACGGGCGACCCGGCGCCTTCGCGCATGTGCCGCACGCGCAGGCCGTCGATCTCGGTGAAGCTCGCCTGGAGCTCGGTCGAGTGCATCGGCCAAGGGTATAGTCGGCAGTGCATGAGGGCGATGACCGCGCCGCAGGGCACGGAAGATGCGACTTACCGCTACGGGGTCGTCCTGGCGCTGCTCCTCGTCCTCGTCGCGTTCTCAATCGTGGCGCCGACGGCGACCTGGTCGCGCGCGATCGGGTTCGCGCTGGAGGTCAGCGCGCTCGTGGTCACGGTCGCCACCTCACGCGCCGCAAGGGCGATCCGCGGGCGGCGGGCGACGATCGTCGCCGTCGTCGGCGCGGTCCTGGTCGCAGCGGTCGCCCTGCGCACGATCCCGGTCGCGCTCACCTTCGCGATCAGCGGCCTGATCTCCGCGGCGATCCCGGTGGCGCTCGCCGGCGGCGTGGTGCGCCTGCTGCGCGACCGCGGCGTCACGATCCAGGCGGTCGCCGGCGCGCTCAGCGTCTACCTGCTGGTCGGCCTGCTGTTCGCGTGGGCGATCGGCTTTATCGCCAAGGTCCAGGGCAGCCCCTACTTCGTCCAGCAGCACGGTGTGGACACGAGCACCGCCACGTACTACAGCTTCACCGTGATGACGACTACCGGCCTCGGCGACCTCACCGCGGCCACCCGCGTAGGCCGCGCCCTGGCAGTGGTGGAGATGCTCATCGGCCAGATCTACGTCGTGGTGGTGATCGGGCTGCTCGTGGGCAACGTCACGGGAAGGCGGCGAGTCGCAGGCAGCGAAGCCCAGCCGCCGGCTGAGGGGGCTTGAAGGCAGCCCGGCAAACATGCTGCCTATCTCGGAAGGATCCTGCCGAGATAGGCTGCTTATTCTGGAATACGCTGCTAGGCTTATTCCGGCATGCCCCTTACAGACGATCAAATAGTTGCGCAGAATCCCTGGTGGAGCCAGACGGCATGGGCTGCCACAGACCGACAGCTGGCGCGGCTGTCGAAGCAGCCCGTGCGCCTGCCGACGGGGCTCGTGGACGAGATCGACCTCGCCAGAGCAGGCATTCACATGTTCCGCGGTCCACGCCAAGTCGGCAAGACGACAGACCTCAAGCTGCTGGTCCAGCGCGCGCTGAAAGAAGGCCGTGAATCACGCTCAGTCATATATCTCACCCTCGATCTGATCGAGGATCAGCCACACGCGGAGCTCGCAAGGACTGTCACACGCGCGAAGATGCTGGCGCGCCATGCCGGGCCAAGTCTCGTGTTGCTCGACGAGGTCACCGGCGTGCCACGCTGGCAGACGGCCGTCAAGGCGATCTGGGACGACGGAACCATCGACGAGGATGTGGTCGTTTGCACCGGCTCATCCGCCATCGATCTGCAGCGCGGGGCGGCCGAGCGGCTGCCTGGCCGCCGAGGAGCAGGGCAGGACCATCTCGTCCTGCCACAGAGCTTCGCCTCGTTCGCAACAGCAGTCAACCACACAGTCCCTCCTTCTCCCGGCATGACAATCGCTCAGATGCTTACACCTGACGGCCAAGCAGCGCTGCTCGACAGTCGCATCCACGCGCCGGCTCTAAGCAACGGCCTTTCGCTTTACATGAAGTTCGGCGGCCTTCCGGCTGCCGTAGCCGAGGCAGCCAACGGAGAGCCCCAGCCCTCCGAAGAGGTCAAGCGCGTCCTCTATGACTCACTCATCAAGGAGGTACAGCGGCGCGGCGCAAGCATCCCAGCAGCGCAAGCGCTACTAGAGCGCGTACTGCGATCGCTCGGGTCGCGAACAGACTGGAGCAAAATGGCGAGAGAGATGGACGTTCCGCTTGGTTCGAGCCGCGTCGTGAACCACCACACACTCCGCAACTACATCGAGCTGATGGCTTCAGGCTATCTGCTATTCATCGTCTACTTCTGGCGTACAGGCTCTCACACGAACAGCCTCTCCAGTGAAAAGAAGGTGTTCTTCGCCGATCCTCTGCTGCACACTATCTCGCTCGCCAACGCGCCCGGCTCGGGCCCAGACATCCCCGCGGTCGTTGAGAATGCCGTCGGCCTCGCGCTCTACCGCCGTTACGAGCCCGAAGAGCGTATGATCGAATCATTCCTTTCCCCAGACCGCCTGCACTCCTGGCGCACGGCCCGCGCAGGCGAGATCGACTTCGTCGCCGGTCCGCACGACGCACTCGACGTCGTCGAGGTCAAGTACCGCAACCACATCGACCTGCGCAGCGCGAGCGGGATCGCCAAGGCGCACCCCGGTCGGCCAGTGGTCATCGCGACCCGCGATCAGCTGCGATTCACCCACGACTACGCCCTCGTCCCTGCGCACACCCTGCTCTGGGCGCTCGGATGAGCGTCGGGCCCGGGCTGCCTCAGCCCTCGCTCGAACGCGCCCAGATATTGATCCCGCTCTCCACGGCGTAGCGCTCGATCTCCTCCAGCTCCCCATCGCTGAAGTCGAGGTGCTCCAGCGCGGCGACGTTCTGCTCAAGCTGCGCGACGCTGCTTGCGCCGATCAGCGCCGAGCTCACGTGCGGGTCGCGCAGCACCCAGGCGATCGCCATCTGTGCCAGCGACTGGCCTCGGCGGGCGGCGATCTCGTTCAGGGCGCGCACGCGGTCAAGGCTGTCCTGGCTCAGCAGTGCCTCGTCGAACGCCTCGCCGCGGCGCACGCGCGAGTCCGCCGGGACGCCCTGCAGGTAGCGGTCGGTGAGCAGACCCTGGCCAAGCGGTGAGAAGACGATCGCGCCGACGCCCTCGCGCTCCAGCGTCTGCAGCAGCTCCTCCTCTATCCAGCGATTCAGCAGCGAGTAGGAGGGCTGGTGGATCAAAAGCGGCGTCCCCAGCGCGCGGAGGATCTCAACCGCCTCCACCGTGCGCCTGGCCGAGTAAGAGCTGATCCCCACGTAGAGCGCCTTGCCCTGCTGCACGGCGGTATGCAGCGCGCCCATCGTCTCCGCCAGCGGCGTCTCCGGGTCGAAGCGGTGGGAGTAGAAGACGTCTACGTAGTCGAGATCCATGCGCGCAAGGCTTTGATCGAGACTCGCGAGCAGGTACTTGCGCGAGCCCCACTCGCCGTAGGGCCCCGGCCACTGGTCATAGCCGGCCTTGGTGGAGATGATCAGCTCGTCGCGGTAGGGCTTGAAGTCCTCCGCCAGCAGACGCCCGAAGTTGGTCTCCGCGGCACCGTAGGGCGGGCCATAGTTGTTAGCCAGGTCGAAGTGGGTGATGCCGAGGTCAAACGCGCGCCGCAGGATCGCCCGGCTGTCGGCCGGCCGGCGATCGTCGCCGAAGTTCTGCCATAGACCGAGCGAGATCGCCGGCAGCTGGATGCCGCTGCGGCCGACCCGGCGATATGGCATCCGCTCGTAGCGCTGCTCGGCAGCCACGTACGGCGGGGTTGCGCGTCCGGGGTCGAAAGGCATGCGCTACGCCGCCGAGGCTCCCTGCCCGCTGTCCTCCTGCTCCCTGGCCGCGATCCGCGCACGCCGGTACTCGTTGACCACTATCTCGGTGAGCTCCTCGACGGAGGTCTCGGCGGTCGGCTTATCCAGCGCGATCGCGCCATCCTGGATCATGCTGACGCGGTCGCACGCCTCCAGGACGTGGACGTAGTTGTGCAGGATCATGATGATCGAGACCCTGCCCTCCGCCTTCAGGCGCGCGACCAGATCCAGGATCATCGCTCCCTCCTTGGCGCCCATCGCGGCCAGCGGCTCATCCAGCAGCAGGATGTCCGCCTCGGAGTTGACCGTCCGCGCGACCGCGATCGCCTGACGCTGGCCGCCAGAGAGGCGCGCCACAGCGACGTCGATGCGCGGAATGTTGATCCCGATCTCATCCAGCGCCGTGCGCGCTTCGCGCTTCATCTGCCTGTTGGCCAGCAGCGGCAGCGGCCGGTGCACCCGCTCGCGGCGCAGGAACAGGTTGTGGTAGACGGAGAGTTCGTCGATCAGCGCGAGGTCCTGGTAGACGGTGTCGATCCCCTGCGAACGCGCATCGTCGACGCTCTTTGGCTGGTAGGGCTTGCCGTGCAGGAACATCTGGCCCGAGTCCTGCTTCTGGAAGCCGCTGAGGATCTTGATCAGCGTGGACTTGCCCGCGCCGTTGTCACCGAGCAGGCCGAGCACCTCGCCCTTGCGCAGGTGCAAATTGATCTCGCGCAGCGCGGTGACCGGACCGAAGCGCTTGGCGAGGTGCTCGACGCGCAGCACGTCATCCTCCGCCGAGCTTGGCGGCACCACCGGCTCGATCGGCTCAGGCTCAGCCACTGCTGTACCCCCTGCGCGCGCGCTGAACGAACACATGGACGGTCATGGCGACAAGGACCGCCAGGCCGAGGTAGAGCAGATCGTAGTTCGCATTGACCCCCTTGAGGATCAGCCCGTCCTTGAGGATGCCGAGGAAAAGCGCCCCAATCAGCGCGCCGACGACGGTCCCCGAGCCGCCGGCCAGCAGCGTGCCGCCGATCACGGCGGCGGCGATCGCCAGCAGCAGGATTTCGTTGGATCCCGCCGGGTCCGGCTGCACCGATCCCGACCTGACAGCCTCGAGGATCCCCACAAGGCCCGCCGTCAGCGCGCACAGCACGAAATTGCGCATGCTCACGAGCCTGACCCCGACGCCGGCCTCCGCCGCACCGAGCTTGTTGGAGCCGATTGCGACCGTGTAGAGGCCCCAGCGGGTGAACGTCAGCACGACCTGCAGGATCACCACGATCGCCAGCGCCCAGATCAGCTCCGAGTAGGTGCCATGGCCGAAGATCTGAGCGAAGGTGCCGACTTTATTGACGGTTTCGGTGAGCACGATGTGATGCCCATTGATCACATGGTGCACCTTCACCGTGCTCTGAGTTACTGCGGCACCCGGCGTTTCCACCGGCGCGCCGTGGGAGACGATCAGGCTCAGCCCCTCGAAGGTGAACAGCGTACCCAGCGTGGTGACGAACGAGTTGATCCCCACGATCGCCACGAAGAAGCCGTTGATCAGACCGATCGCCATGCAGCAAATCAGCGCGATCACCACGCTCGGCACAAGCCCGAGTCCTGCCGTGAAGAGCTTGTAGAAAAGGATCGGCGCGAACAGGTAGACAGCCCCGATCGAGAGGTCGATCTCGCCCAGGATCATCACAAACACCTCGCCCGCGGCGAGGATCGCGTACGGCGCGATGTAGGGCAGCAGCGTCTTGAAGTTCGAGCCGGTGAGGAAGGTGCTCGTGTTCAGCGAGAAGTAGATCGCCGTGATGAGGACAACGATGATGATGCTGCCCTCGCGCAGCGCGAGCACCCGCGCGAACAGACTGTCGGACTGCGGTGAGAGGGCCCGGCGCTCTTGCGCTGAGCCCTCTCCGCTGGTACCGCCGCTTCCGGTTGATGCTCCGCCGCTTGTCCCCCCTGTCACGCTAGACACGGCTCATGCCTCAGGCAGGAGTGCCCGCCTTGATCGGCACCACCTTCGCTTCGGTGGAGGTGCCCTCGTAGCGCGTCTTGGATTCCACATACGGCGCGACGGTTTCCTTGTTCAGGAACTTCAGGCCGGTGTCAACTTCGGCGGGACCAGACAGCGAGCCGGAGACCAGCCAGAAGAACAACTGCAGTGTCGGCAGGAATCCCTGCTGATATGGCTGCTGGTCGATGGTGAATTCGATGTTGCCTTCCTTGAGCAGCTTCTGTGTGCCTTCGGTCAGGTCGAAACCGCCGGCCTTCACGCCCTTGGCGGGCAGGCCGAACTTCTGCATCACCCGCGCGAGGCTTTCGGTGCTGCCGCCGTCGACCGCGTACATGCCCTTCGTGCTCGTGTGCCCAACCCAATAGGCTTCGATCGCCGAGAGCTCGCTTGGGACCGCTGAGCCGGTGGCGACAGTGTGAATGTTGATCGGTGCGCCCGAGGCCTTGATCGCCGCTTCGGCGCCTTCGATGCGGGGCTGCAGATTGGCCGAGCCCGGCGTCGCGATGAACAGGGCCACGTCACCCGATTTCACCGCCGCGACGATCCGCTGCCCCATCATTTCGCCGGCCAGCTTCAGGTTCTGCCCGATGTAGGACAGTCGCTTGTTGGTGGGCGCATCCGCGTTGTAGGCCACAACCGGGATGCCGGCCTTCAGCGCCGATTCCACCGGGGCGTTGAACGCGTGCAGGTCGATCAGCGCCAGTGCGATCCCGTCTGCGCCGCTGCTGACCGCGCTGTTGACCGCGTTGATCATCTGGTTGACGTTGCTGCTTTCAGAGCCCGTCCAGGTGTAGGAGCAGCCGAGCAGTTTGCAAGCGTCCGCGATCCCATACTGGGTGGGGACGAAGAACGGATTGGTCGTGACGTGGTTGACCACCACGAATTTGTATTTGGGATGTTTGCCGAACACTGCTTCGGATCCGCCCGAGCTGCTGGACGCGCTTGACCCGCAGGCCGCCAGCAGGGAGCTCACGCCCCCGACCGCCGCGCCCGTGACCGCTGTCCGACGCAGAAACGACCGCCGATCGAAGCCCGGCCGGAGTGCGTCCAGGCGATCGGATTGCTCGATGTGTTCCGAAGCTACGAAACTCTCATCGATCTCTGTCATGGTCTCCCTCCTCGTGTGTGCCACCCGCGGGCCGGGATTGCCCGCTGCTTTGCGACTGCGACATAGCGTTGCGCTTAGCGAGACGTCAGTCAACCCAAAGCCTGCGGGATTCCCACAATCGCTGTCAGGCAAACTACCCTCCCAGCGGAAATTCAATCGCCCCGTAAATCTCCGCCGCCGAGGCGATGCGCGTGTACGCTCGTAGCGATGGCAGCCGACGATCGATCCACTCGCGGCACCGATGCGCCCAGCGTCGATCAGGCTCCACGCGGCATGGGTGTGGCACAGCGGATAGGCGAGCAGGAGGAGCGTTTGGGCCCGCTCGCGCTGACGCGCTACCTCAAGGACGACGGGCGGGCGCTGCTGCTCTACCGGCATGCCGGCGGGCGGCGGCCTTGAGCGAGCTGCGCTTCAACGAGCTGCGCGGCGAGCAAGTCGTCTATGCGATCCACCGCCAGGCCCGCACCTTCCTGCCGCAGCGGGAGAGCTGCCCCCTGTGCCCTACCAGGCCCGGCGGGCCGCCGACCGAGATCCCGTTCCCCGCCTTTGAGATCGCGGTCTTCGAGAATCGCTTTCCTGCCTTTGAAGCCCCTCATGGCGCCGCCGAAGTGGTGGTCTACACCGACGACCACGACGCAAGCTTGGGCTCGCTGCCTGCGCAGCGTGCCGAGGATCTGATGTGGGTCTGGCGCCACCGCTACCTCGAGCTCGGCGCGCAGCAGGACGTCGCCTACGTGTTCATCTTCGAAAACCGTGGTGTCGAGGTGGGCGTCACGCTGCACCATCCCCACGGCCAGATCTACGCCTTCCCGTTCCTTCCGCCTGTGCCAGCCCTGGAGATCGCGGCCGACGAGCGTCTCGGGTGCTGCGCACTCTGCACGCTGATGAGCGATGAGCTGCGCAACGGGCGGCGAATCGTCGATCAAAACGACGCCGTGCTCAGCTATGTCCCCTATGCGGCACGCTGGCCCTACGAAGTCCATGTCGCCCTGCGCGAGCACAGACCGAGCCTGCTGGAGTGCGAGCCGGACGAGCTGCGGCTGCTCGCGGCCGCGCTGCAGAGACTCGCGCGCGGTTACGACGCGCTGTTCGCGCGCCCCTTTCCGTACATCATGGTCGTCCACCAGGCTCCCACCGACGGCACTGCTCGCGGTCACTTGCACGTCGAGCTCTACACGCCGCTTCGCACCGCGAGCAAGCTCAAGTACCTGGCGGGCTCCGAGCAGGGAGCCGGCACCTTCATCTCCGACACCCTGCCGGAGGAGTCCGCGGCCGCGCTGCGCGAGGCGATCGCCCGTGCCGGCTGAACGCTGCGTCGCGTTCGCCCCCGGCCGGGTGAACCTGATCGGCGAGCACACCGACTACAACCAGGGGCTTGCGCTGCCGTTCGCGATCCGCGAGGGAGTCACCGTGCAGGCGCAGGCGACCACGGGCTCGCCAGCACGCATTCGGGCGCTGGCGAGTGACCTGGGCGAGAGCGATGAGCTCCCGGTCGACCACCCGTCCCGCACCGAGGGCTGGCGGGCATTCGTGCGCGGCGTCGTGGCCGAGCTGACGCGGGCGGGGCTTGCACTGCCAAGCGCCCAGCTTGCAATCAGCGGGCAGGTGCCGCGCGGTGCCGGCCTCTCCTCCTCCGCCGCGATGGAGGTCGCGCTTTGCCTGGCGCTGATCGGGCTCTGCACTGAGGGGCCTGGCGCGGTTTGGAGCCGGCTCGATCGCACCGAGATCGCGCGGCTCTGTGCACGTGTGGAGAACGACTGGGTAGGAGCGCAGACTGGCCTGCTCGACCAGCTTGCCTGCCTTTACGGCGCGCCCGACACCGCGCTGCTGATCGACTTCAGATCCCTCTCGGTGCAGCCGGTCCCGTTTGTGCTTGGAGACTGGCGGCTGGTCGTGCTCGACTCGGGTGAGCGCCACCGCCACGCAAGCTCGGGATACAACGAGCGCCGGAGGGAGTGCGAGCGGGCCTGCGAACTGCTCGGGGTGCGATCACTGCGAGAGGTCGATCTCGCCGATCTCACCACGCTGCCCGAGTTGCTCCGTCGCCGTGCAACGCACGTGCTGAGGGAGAACAGGCGCGTGCGGGCAGCAACGAGCGCACTGTCCGCAGACGATATGCCTGCGTTGGGCAGGCTGCTCGACGCATCACACGAGAGTCTGCGCGACTGCTACGAGGTGTCCACTCCCGCTGTGGAGAAGGCGGTCAAGCAGCTGCTCAACGCAGGCGCTGCGGGCGCAAGGCTGATCGGTGGCGGCTTCGGCGGCAGCGTGCTCGGGCTCTTTGCGCCCGGCACCGAGTCGCCCGTTGAGGCCCGGGAAGTGCGGCCAGGCGCCGGTGCGCATCTGCTGGCAAGCTGACCACGGACCTGAGAGCCGACGGCCGGAGTCGAACCGGCGACCCCCGCTTTACGAGAGCGGTGCTCTGGCCATCTGAGCTACGTCGGCAAGACATGTCATCCTACCGCCCTCGATGTCGTCCACGGGTCCTTCGTCGCCACCCGTAACGACACCATCGGAATATACCCGGCGGTATCCAAAAAATCGGATACCTGGCTAGCGCTTTGGCTGCCGCGTCCAAACCGACCAAGGTGCGCACGACGGAGTCAAGCAGGGGCCGCGTCGATCGGCAATATCTACCCGGCCGGAGATACACGCCCTGCCCTGATTCGGGCGAAGGAACTTCGACGGAGCGCCCAGGGCTGGGTGTGTTCGCGGGCGTAGGCAGATAGGAGGGGGTCGGCGATGGCCCAAGTGCGCTCGGCTGGTTGCCAGGCCATTCCTACGTCGCGTAGTCGGTTGAGCCCGTCGTCGACTGTCTTGCTCGCGGCTGGAACGTTGTGCGGCTTGAGCCCAACGCTGATCGCGCCGACGATGGTCTGTGCTGCGGGGTGAACGCGGCGCAGCAGTTCCCACTCTCGCCGCACGGAAACCGCCGTTGAGCGCCGCAGCGCTTCCCACCCGGATAGCGCCCGCGCCGGGTTCTCACCCTCGCTGGGTGCCATGGCTATTGCTTGCCAGGTTAGAGCGGGCACGCCGGCCGCAAGCTCGGCCGCGCCACGCAGCAGCGCGGCGGGTGCTTTGACGAGAGGTCTCGTGATCGCGAGATCCTCGACGATGCGGGTCGGTGTGGGGCGGCGTATGCGCAAGCGCTCGCCGGCGCGGTATAGGGGGTGCTGTTGGTCGCTGAGGGCCTGGCTGATCGGCCCGTCGGGATGGTCGACGAGCAAGAGGTCGGGATTGCTGGTTTGCTGGCGTGCCGCCCGGAGCGCGCCGAGGATTTCCCTGCCGGCAGTGCCACGGAGGTTCGCCAGCATGTACCCGAGGTGATCGATCGCGACGGTCACGGGAGCGTCTGCGAGAGCAGTAGTGAGCTCGAGCGCCTCGAGCAGTCGGCTGACGTCTTGTCCTTCGCCCGACCGTAGGGCCTGAAGATCGATGCCGTGTTTGTTCAGTAGCCGCGAGACGCGAAGGCCTGCAGTGCTGCTCGGCGGTGCGGCTCCCATCCACCAGGCGCTCGCGTCCGGTGCCAGGGCGGTAATCGCGCCGTCCGCGATCGCCATCGCCAGGTCCAGTGAGTTAGCGCAGCGGCGCGTGTCGACGAACACGCTTGGCGAGGCGTTGTGTTCTAGCGCCCCGGCCAGCAGTGCGCTGGTACCGCTGAGCGGGTCGGCGACGATAACTGTCAGCCCGCGACGCTCCTCAAGGAGCAGCAGAAGCTCGTTCCACTCGGCCACGTGTCCGGTGAGGAGCTGGCCGTCGGGGATGCGCTGGCTTGCTTGATTACGCGCCATCGTCACGAAGGTGTCGTTCTGCCTCGTCGATACCCATTTGAACGTCGAACTCGGTCGCGATGTCCGAGCTTGTGCGACGGGCGCTTTGTGCGGTGTAGCGTGCTGCGGCCATCGTCGCGTAGGGACGTCCATCGCCCCACTTCAGGAGCTCTTCTCGCGGAGCGTTCTCGAGCAGTAGCGCAGCTCGGGAGAAGCGCTCGGTCAGTGGCTCGCGCCAGCTGGTAAGGGGAATCCGCGCGTCCAGCTCGATCCGGTCGACGAGCTTGCCGAAGTGCACGGGCGCCCCGAACATGCCGTTCAGCGCGCGCTCGTTGCTTCCGTCAACGAGTACCACGGCATCGCCCGAGGCACCGTAGAGGTCGATCAGGTCACACAAGACTGTCTCGCCGTCGGCGTAGTCCACGACACGCTGGAGCTCATCGAGGAACAGCAGGGCTCGCTTGCCCTCCTGTCGGGCGAGCTCGGCTGGAAGGGACAGCACCTTTCGCACCGGCAGCTCCTCCGGTTCGCGACCGAGCGCACTGAGGTCTAGCGGCACTCCGTATTCGGACAGGAGCTTCTCGATCGTTGGGCGGGCGAAGCGCAGAGCAGCTCGTCCGGCATGCGCAAGGGAGACCCGGCTACAGGCGTCGATGATCAGCTGCAGCAGCGCCCGCGAGTCTGCCCGCTCGGGGACATCCACTTCGACGACGAGCGCGCCCTGGTTCTTCAGCTCCCCGCAGACTGCAGAGCAGACAGTCGTCTTGCCGATTCGCCGTTCGCCAGCGAGCATGGTGCTCATACCCTCCCGTAGTCGTCCACTGATCTCGGCGATCTCGCCGCGACGTCCGATGATCAGATCGGATGGCACGGGCCCGCCGAGGGGAAACAGCGAGCCGATCGGCTCAGGAGGTCTGCTCATGGCTCGACATGATATTACGTTTTGGTGATAAAAACATCACGCTTTGGTGTCAAACAGCGCCGCCGAAGCTTGGCCCGACAGGCCCGACGCCCAAGATCGCACGCCACCGCCGGTCGCCAGCTCAGGCTTTCCGCGAAAGCCTCCTTACGTCCACCTCAGCTGGATTGCAACCGCGGCCCGTCGAAGCTCTGCAGGCATGCGAGCTCCTCCACGGGGCGGCGGCTCAGGTGGCGCGGGAACGGCTTTGCGGGGTAGCCGATCGCGATGTGGGCCGCGGTGGCGTAGTCAGCGGGGATCCCAAGCACCTGCTTGACCTCAGCCTCGCGCGCGCACAGCAGCGTGGTGAGCGCGCTGGCAACACCCTGGTCGCGCAGCGCGAGCATGAAGTTTTGGACGATCGGGTACACCGAGGCGCCACCGACGATGCTTAGGCGGTCGAGCTGCGCGTCGGTGGCAAGCAGGCTCTCCAGATGGGCGCAGACGACCACGATCGCCGGGTGGCGGCCGAACGCGGAGGCGAAGGCGTCGACCTGGCCGAGGCGCCCACCCCTCTCAGGAGCACCGCGCGAGTAGCCGGTGTAGCTCTCCCACTGCTTCAGGTATAGCTCGCCGAGGCGCTGCTTGCGCTCGACGTCAGTGACGATGATCAGCCTTACCGGCTGGCGGTTGCCGCCCTGCGGCCCGAAGCGGGCGGCGTCGACCGCTTTCCACAGCACCACATCCGGCACCGGCTCATCGCGAAAGCTGCGGCAGGTGCCGACGGTCTTCATCGCCTCGATCAGCTCCATGGCCGTTTACATCCTTGCAAGCTCGGCCAGCAGCGAGTCGCCGTGCTTGGCACAGAAGGCGGGGCCGACGCCCTTGATCGCGAGCAGCTCGCGCTCCGCCGCGGGTCGCTGACGCAGCACCTCCTCCAGCACCGCGTTCGTCGCCACGGTGTATGCGGGCTTGCCCTCGGCGCGCGCGATGCGCCACTGGCGCAGAGCCTCGAACGCCTGCTCGTCGACCGGCTCGGCCTCGATCTCCGTCTCGATCGGGAGAACGGACGATCCGCCGCCGCCCGCGATGCGGGCTGCCGGACACGTCGCTCCACCCTGCCGCCGCGAACGCGCAGGCGCCACAGAGGCCGCCACGACTGCGGCCGCAAGCTCCGGGTCCGGATCGCAGATATCGCAACAGCGCCCAAGCGGCGGCATCCGCTGAGAGTCTCCGAAGTGAGCCAAGAGCTGCCGCCGCCGGCAGACCTCTGTGTTGGAGACGAAGCGCTCGATCGACCTGTAAGCCTCCCACCCTCGATCCTGGGCCGCTTTGATCGCAAGGTGCGCCTCCCGCGGGGAGCCGCGGCCGGTCAGCTCGACGAGCAGGCTGCCCCCGGAACCCGGCTCCAGCACGGCCGCGCCGGCGCGCTCTGCAATCGATAGCAGGAGTCGCCCGCGGTCGTCCAGCTCGCCGCGCTCGATCAGCGCCACGTGGCGGTCCCCTTGGCTTTCGGCGCCTGCGCGCAGGCGGCCCACGAACGCACGCACCTCCACGACGGTGATGTCCCGCTCGGTGTTGAAGCGGATCAGCCTGCCAAGGTCCATCCTGGCCGCCAGCAGCAACGCCCGCGCGGGCAATCCGTCGCGGCCTCCACGCCCGGCCTCCTGGTAGTAGCCCTCCAGACTGGTGGGGATCGCCCAGTGCGCGACGGTCCGCACCTCCGCCTTGTCGACACCCATGCCGAAGGCGTTGGTGGCGACGATCACCTCGACCTGTCCGCCCATGAACGCCTCCTGCGCAGCCCGGCGCGCGGACGCGCTCATTCCGGCGTGGTAGGCGACAACCGAAATCCCCCAGCCGGCGATCTCGGCACTCAGCGCCTCGGTGTCCTTACGCGTGCCGCAATAGACGATCGCGGGCCTGTTGGAGGCATCGCCGAGCACGTGCGCCAGCGCCGCCCGCTTGCGCGTGAGCGCGCCCTTGCCCTCGACGGTGACCACGTCGAAGCTGATGCTCGGGCGGTCGAAGCCGCCGCTGATCTTGACCCAGTCGCGCAGACCCAGACGCGTGGCGATCTCCGCCGCCACGCGTGGCGTCGCAGTCGCGGTGCTGGCCATCACGGGCGGTCGCCCAAGCGCCTCGATCGCGTCGTGCAGGCGCAGGTAGTCGGGCCTGAAGTCGTGGCCCCACTCGGCCACGCAGTGCGCCTCGTCGACGACGAACAGGCCCACCCTGCGTCGGGCCAGCGCCTCGCGAAAGCGGCGTGCGGCGAAGCGCTCGGGCGCCACCAGCGCGATCTTCGCCTCGCCGTCGGCGATTCGTGCGAGCTCGGCGGCGTTCTGGGAGGGGTCCTGGCTGGAGGCCAGCATCGCCGCACTGACGCCGGCGCGCTCCAGGCGACCGCGTTGATCGTCCATCAGCGCGATCAGCGGGCTGACCACGAGCACAAGCGGGCGATCGGGATCCGACTCGTCCAGCGCAGGCAGCTGGTAGCAGAGCGACTTGCCGGCGCCGGTCGGCATCACCACGAGGCTGTCGCGACCATCCAGCGCCGCCTGGACGGCCTCGCGCTGGCCCGGCCTGAAGCTGCTCAGCCCGAACCGGGCGAGGAGCTGATCAGGGGTGGGAGGCGCGGCTGCGCGTTGAACGGTTGCGGGCACTGGAAGGGACGCTACCCCGCCCCCCGGTCGGCGTCCGCGGCCGCCCGGCGCAGTCCTGGGCGCCCGCCTGCTCCTGCTCACGCACGCGCAGCGCCTCGCGCAAACGCTCGGCGGCCAAGCGAATCTCGTTCTCGCTGAGCAACCGCTCACGCCCTTGCAGGTAGTGGATCAGCATCCGCGCCGGCAGCACCCTCACGCCCTTGCGGCGAGCTAGCGGCCTGTCCACCCACGCCCGGCTGTAGACGATCAGCGGCTCGACCGGCATCCCGAGCGTGCCTTCCAGCAGCTGCCGCTGGGCGCCCGCCTGCCGCAGCACCGCACCGTGCACGTGCCCGACCGAGATCGGGCCGGGATGGCTCTTGGTCTCCACGGTGAAAGCCCCGGCGGGGCCGATCACGATGTGATCGACGTCTCCGCGGCCAAGGCTCGCGTCGTGGATCACCTCCCAGCCTTCGCCGGCGAGGCAATCGAGCAGGCCGCCGACGTGCTCCTCACCCTTGGCGCCGCGGTCGTGGCGGTCCAGCAGGGGCAGCACGACGCGCGAGATAAACAGGATGCAGAACAGCAGCAGCAGCTCCGAGCCGATAAACCAAGGGCTGCGCAGTCCAAACGCGCGTCCCGCGAATGTGGTCTGGATCGCGAGCGCCCCAAGTGCGATCAGCGTGCGCATGCGCAGCGCCAGCACGATCGTGCGGGCCCTGCCGCCAGGCGTGCCCGGCGCCGGTCTTGTGACGCTGACTATCGACATGTGAGCCTTGCTCTCCACCTTGCTCCCGCTGTCGGAGACAGACCGCGGGCGGCCCATGCAAGCCGCGGCGATCATGCGGGCCTATCGGTCCGGTGCCCCGCGCGCTTTAGGCAATTGGCAGATCGTGAGCGCACGTTGGATCAATCCCGCAAAGAGGGTCATTGAGCCGACAAACGACAGCCGACAAGGGATGGACTTGCGAAGGCATTGCTAAAGCCGACCCACAAGCGCCGCCGAAGGCAAAGCAGGATGAAGGCGGTAACCGTTGACCAGAACGGCTTCAACATGTCAGAACGCATTAACAAGATCGAAGGTCCTTCCGGCGGCGCCGAGCTTCCCGCCGATGTCGATCTGATGCTGCGCGCCCACGCGGAGACGCGCTGCCTCAGTCGCGAAGTGATCCCAGTGCTGCGTCAGATCGAGACTCGGAACGGCCTGCCGCAGGAGCAGTACGGCGCCGCGATGGCCTACCTGGAGGTGACCTGGCTTGCGGCGCGCCGCTGCGCGCAGGAGAGCGACGCGGCGCACAGGCAGCTCTGCGCGCTGCTCAGCGATGGGACCGGCACGCGCGCGGATCGTGACGAGCTGCACGGCGGCGCCTGCCGCTACTACGAGTCCGTGAAGGAGCTGCGCGGCGTTGTGCAGCGACGCGTCAGCATGCTGCTGGACGCATGCGAGCACATAGCGCTGCGCCCGCGCGAGACCTCACACCACGCCGGTCGCTGAGGCTCAGGCCGCGCCGCGGCGAGCGACGCGTTGCAGCGGATGCCAGCGCGAGGCCGCATCGTGCGGGATCGCCGCGATTGCCTGCGCGACTTCGGCGCGACCCTGGGCATCCAGCTGCTGCGGCCTGTGTGAGAGCCAATCCAGCAGATCGCGCCCGCGCACGAATGCGATCTGGCTCGATTCGGCGACGGCCTGCGGAAACTCGCACCAGAGCACGACAACCGGCGTCACCTTGGGGCCGCGGCCGGTTCGCGTACGGATCTCCTTGTGCAGCGCTTTGGCCGATTCCATCACCTGCCGGTTGATGGCGCCGCTCGCTTTGTCGGCACGCGAGTCGGCCTCCTTGCGCAGCCAGAGCATGCCGTCCTTGACGCGGGCGGCGCCGACTCCCGGCGGCATGCTGGAGGCGATCGCAAAGACGCCGGGCGGCCCCACGAGCACATGATCGACGCCGTGGCGCGGGTCGATCCCGGAGATCACGTCCCAGTCGCGGCCGGCAAGCCGGCCAAGCAGCCGGTCGGTGCGCTGCGCGGCATCCACGCCGGCGTCTGGGGCCGGCGCGGCGGCACGTCGCCTGCGCAATTCAATGCGTCTCTGCATCACACCCATTACATAGTCTCCGCCGGATGCCCTCAAGCCTCTCCCCAGGGGCGTAGCGTCCGGCCCTTGCTCTCCAAGACGTATGGTACCGACCACCGAGCCCAGGAGCCACATGACCCCAACGCCCCGATTCGATCTGCAGTCCCATTCGACCCGCTCCGACGGCACGCTGGAGCCCGCAGCGGTAGTCGCTGCCGCCGCGCAGGCCGACGTGGAGCTCCTGGCGCTCAGCGACCACGACACGGTCGCCGGTGTCTCCGAAGCGATCGCGGCGGGCGCGCAGCATGGCGTGCGGATCGTGCCCGCAGTGGAGATCTCCGCGCTCGACGACGGCGCCTCGGCGCCGCGGGAATTGCACATCCTGGGCTACCTGATCGATCACGAAGGGGAGACTTTCCAGCGCCTGCTGCAGGACTTCCTCGGCGACCGTGAGCGCCGCACCCTGCGGATGCGCGACGGACTGCGGGAGGCGGGCTTCGAGCTCGACGAAGCCGAGCTCGAGCAACGGATCGCGCAGGGGCGGCCGATCGGTCGGCCCCATCTGGCGGGCGCGGTGCTCGGCGCGCCCGCCAACGCACAGCGGCTGGCCAAGGAGGACATCGATGACATCGGGGGACTGATCAGGGGCTACCTGATCGAGGGCAAGCCGGCCTTCAGGCTGAGGGAGACGCCGACCGTCACGCAGTCGATCGAGGCGATCCATGCCGCCGGCGGCGTGGCGATCTGGGCGCATCCGTTCTGGGATCTCTCGGATCCGCAGGAGACGATCGAGAGCGTGGAGCGCTTCCGTGCGGCGGGCATCGATGGCGTCGAGGCTTTCTACATCACCCACACGCAGGAACAAACCGAGCTGCTGTTCGCCCACTGCGAGCAGCATGGGCTGCTGAGCACCGGGTCGGCGGACTTCCACGGGCCGGATAACCGGCTGTTCTCGAAATTCCTTGCGTTTGAGACTTACGGGCTTGTGCCGAACCTTGGGGCGATCGCAGGTTAGGGAGTGCCCACAGCCGGCGCTCAGCCGCCAAGCACGCGGGCCAGCCGGTAGCTGAGCGCCTCCAGCGCAAGCTCCTCGGTGACGTTCTGGGAGAGGCTAAGGCGTGTCTGGGCCACGTGGTCGATCGCGGCAGGCAGCCTGCGTGGATCGCCGCCGCCCTGCCGCAAGGCGGCGAGGTCTGCCCGCAACGCGTCGGCCGCATCGAGCGCGTGCGCCAGCTCGGGCGCGTCCTCTGCCAGGCAGAGCATGTCACGCAGCCACAGCTCGACCAAGCGCAGGCCGGTATCCAGCGCACGCGTGCGCTGGCGGCGCTCGGCTCTGCGCGCAGCATCGACGCCTTCACGCTCACGGCGGCGGCGCTCCTTGGCCGGCAGCAGATCCAGCTCGGCCGCCACCGCCGCGGTCACCTGCTCACCCGCGGCCGCGCCGGTCGCGCCCGCGGCGTCCAGCAGCGCGCCCCACGGTCGCGAGGCCGGCGAGGCCCCCCCGGGCAGCGCAGCCTGCACCAGTGCGTGGGCGGCGCCGCGCAGCGCCACCCCCGCAGGGCTTGCAAGCTCGCGCGCAAGTTCCGCGTCGCCGAGTGCCAGCCGGGCACAGGCGGCAAGGCTCTGCGGCGGCGAAGCGGAGGCCTCCCCGTCCGTGCCCCGCTCCTGCCCCAGCAGCTCCTCGATCGCCGCCGGCGTGAGCGGGTCGAAGCGAACGAGCTGGCAGCGCGAGACGATCGTGGGCAGCACGTCCTGGCGCCGGTCGGCGAGCAGGATCAGGTGCGCAAACGACGGCGGCTCCTCCAGGGTCTTCAGCAGCCGGTTGGCCGCGCGATCGTTCATCGCGTCCGCTCCCTCGATCACGAACACCCTGCGAGCGGCCTCGAACGGCGTCCTGGTCGCAGCCGCGACCACCGGCTCATCGATGTCGGCGACGAGCATCTCTGCGGCGCCCGTTGGCCGCACCCACGTCAGATCGGGATGGGTGCCGCGCTGCACGCGCTGCGCCACCGCCTCATCGGGCGGGTCGCCGGATCCAGGCCGATCGCTCAGCAGCGCTGTGGCGAACGCACGCGCCGCGGCACGCTTGCCGCTGCCCGAGGGACCGTGGAAGAGATAGGCGTGTGAGGGCTGCCCCGCCGGCGGCAACGCGGGACCAAGGACCGCAGCCGCGTGCGGCTGGGACTCGGTACCGGCAAGTATCTGCACGCCCATCGGCCAATCCTAGAGGCGCGCCGCGCGCATCATCGCTAGCGTGCGCTACCCAGATGGCCGCGGGCAGACTGATCACGATTGAGGGTCTCGACGGCGCGGGCAAGACCACACTGGTGCAGGCGCTCGCGCAAGAGCTGCAGCGCCGGGGCCTGCCGGTGGTCGTGCTACGCGAGCCGGGCGGCGTGCCGGTCTCCGAGCGCATCAGGGAGCTGGTCAAGGACCCAAGTGCGCACGTCAGCGCCAGGACGGAGGCGCTGCTCTATGCGGCCGCACGCGCGCAGCTGGTCAGCGAGCGGCTGTTGCCTGAGCTGGAGCAGGGGCATTTCGTGCTGCTCGACCGCTTCCTCGACTCCTCGCTTGCCTACCAGGGCGCCGGCCGGGAACTCGGCGTCGAGCAGGTGCGGGAGATCAACCTGTTTGCGACCGGTGGCCTCGCGCCAGACCGCACGCTGCTGCTGACGATCTCCCCCGCGGCCGGGCGCGCGCGCCAGGACGGTCGTGGCCAGGAGCCTGACCGACTGGAACGCGAGGACAGCGCCTTCTTTACGGCTGTGGCGGATGCCTACGATCAGCTCGCACGCCAGGAGCCCGACCGTATACGGACGATCGACGCGACCGGTGCGCCGGCCAAGGTGCTCGCTGCCGCCCTCGCCGCCCTCGCGGACCTCATTCCGTCGGGCTGATCGGCTTGGAGTTGCCGATCACTTCGCCCGCGGAGTTGAGCGCCTGCACCGCGAGGTAGGGCTCGTCCTGGCCGTGCAGAGTTGTCTCAAAACCACTGCTGGAGGCGTTGCCGATCGGGTTCAGCTGGGCTGCTGAGCTGCCGCCCAGCAGCCGCCAGCTTGCGACTTCGGTCGCGCCGTTCCAACTGGCCCATGCTTCCACTCCGCCGCCGCTCTTGCGCGCCGCCAGCGAAGGCGGCCAGTACGGTGTCGCTTTCCATTCAAACTTGTAGGTGCGATAGGACTCGGTTTCGTACTTCACCGGTTGCGCCCACATGTGCGCGTCGTAGATCAGCTGCCCCGAGGAGCTGAATTCGCTGAAGTATGGTTCCTGGCCCCAGCCCATGAACCAGTTGCCGTTGCTCATCTGCTGGACGTCGCCCTGACTGTTTGCCTTCAGCGGGCTTGAATGCCTCAGTTCCTGCACCAGACGGTCTTTGCCGCCGCCGACTTCGACGATCGCCCCGCGGGTCTGTTCGTGCACCCAGGGCGAGCCGCCGTTGTCGAAGATGCTGATCTGGCCGTTGGGCAGCGTCATCGCGTCGTGCTGGTAGGCGGTTTCGCTTCCCGCTTCCATCTTCACGCTCGACTTCTTGCCGCCAATTTTCTCGATTACCTGACCGGTCTTGTCGTTGATTAGCCAAAGCGCCGAAGTGTTGCGCGAGGAGAGCAGCGTCGTGCCGTCGCCACGCGGGTCGATCGTGTTCAGATGAAAGAAGTCGAATGGCCATTCCGTCGAGGATTTTTCAGCCGAGGCAACGGATTCACTCAGCGCGACGTGATCGGCGCTCGTCCACTCCCGCCGCACGAGGCCTGTCTTGACGTCGATTTCCTGGAAGCTCGCGTCGGTCAGCGCCGCGTTCTTCTGCCCACCGACCGAGCTCAGGTCGCAGTGGATCGTGCGGAATACGGTCAGCAGCGCCGTGTGGTCACCCTCCAGATGAAACTCGTGCAGGTCAGCGAGATTGCCGTTGCCGGCCTTCACTTTCAAGATCTGCTTGTAGGAGCTGTTAGCGATGATCTCTTCGCCCAGGCCGAACCCCTGCGGCGGGATGTAGCCCTGCCACCAGGTCAGCACCGGTTTATCTTCGTAGCTCTGCACCTGCAGGTTGGTCGCCTTCATTTCCCCGGGCAGCACGTCCATCCAGATCAGCTGGCCCTGCTGGGTGTAGATCGTCGGCCCGTTGGGACCGGGGCCCGAGTAGGGCGCCATGAAGATGTCCCCCGGCGAGACGCCGGCCGATTCGGTGCTCACGTCCACGCTCGGCGGCTGCAGTTCCGGCGCCGAGTGAAAGCTCTGCACGCTGCCGGCGGGCGGCGTCGGCCGCGGGCTTGCGAGCTGCGTCGCGTAGGGAATCGGGTCTGGGTAGGCCACCCCGAATTCATAGGTGAAGGGCACAGTGGCGCCGCCGGAGCGGATCTGGCCGCTGACGGTCACCATCTCGCCGGACTGGAATGGCGCTTCCGGCACGAAGCTCGCACCGTCGCCCTGCGAGTAGGCCTCCAGGCGGCCGGGGTGCGACCCGGTCAGAGAGCCGTCAGCGCTTATGTCTTCGATGTCGCTCGCCGGCACCCCGAGGAAGCTGATCTGGGTCTGCGGCATCGCGTCGTAGGAGCCCGGCAGCGGCGAGACTTGCACGCTGGTATGCGCCAGTACGTCTGAGACATTCAGCTGTGCCGGCACGCACTTGGCAGCGATCGGGCTGGTGAAGGCAGCCTGCTCGCCGGCTATGTGCCCGCCCGCGACCGCGAGCGCGCCGCCGCTGAGCAGCGCGACGATCAGGACCGTCCAGAGCAGGGTGCGCCGTACCCGGCGCGGCGGCGCGCTCACCCGCCACCCGTCGGGATCACCTTCGATTCGCCGATCACTTCACCGGCGGCATTGAGCGCCTGGGCCAGCACGTCGGTGACGCCGCGCGTGGTGATGGCCGTCTCAAAGCCGGTCGCCGGCGCGGTGGCCAGCGCTTCCAGCGTGTGCGCGGAGGAGCCCCCGAACAGCCGCCAGCTGGCCACGTCGGTGGCGCCGTCGAAGCTCATGTAGGAGGTGGTGCCGGCGCCGCTGTTGGCGGCCAGGAGGTTAGGCGCAACCGTGGGCTGCCCCTGCCAGGGCGCGCGGTAGACGCGGTAGCCGACCTCGCCGGCGGGGAATCTGGCTTCGTAGATCACGTTTCCTTCGCTGTCGAATTCGGTCAGGCTCGGCAGCCCGCCGAAGCCAAGCAGCCAGTTTCCCTGCGCCAGCGGCTGGATCGAGCCCTGGCCGACTTCGCGAGGCGTGCCGAAGCTGCCCGGCAGCTGGCCGTAGGGGGCAAGGCTTGCCGTGTTGTTCGACCATTCGAGGTCCAACACCTCCCCGCGCGGATGCGACACGGATTGCGCGCCGCCGTCGTAGAGCGCCAGCTGGCCGCCGGGCAGCAGCTGCGCCTCTTCGGGCCAGCCAAAGCGCACGCTGGAGGCGAGCTGCAGGCTGCTTTGACGCGTGCCGAGCTGCCAGGCGATCTGGCCGGTGTGTGGGGCGATCGCATATACGCCCCAGACGTTGCGGGCGCAGATCAGGAGCTTGCCTTCCGGCAGCACCTGCAGCGAGTCGAGGTGGAAGTAGTCGTAGGGCCCGCTGCTTGGCGCTTTGATCCGTGACTGCGAGAGCGGCACGTGACCAAGGCTCTGCCATTCCCACATCACAAGGCCAGTCCGCACGTCGATCTCCTGCACGGCAGAGTCGAGCACGACCGCCCTGCGCACGGCGCTGTTGCCGCCAGAGACAGGGACATCGGTCCAAACCGGGTAGTAGACGGTGATGTAGGCCGCGCCAGAGGAGGTGAGCTGCACGTCGTGCAGGTCTGCCGGCAAGCCGTTTCCGCCCTTGATGCGCGCGACCGGTTCATAGGCGCTGTTGGCGATCACGTCTTCGCCGGTGCCGAACCCAAAGGTGTTGATCAGCCCCTGCCACCAGAGCAGGTCATCGTGGCCCTGCCAGACCTGCGGTCGCAGGTCGGCGATGCCCCAGTCGGGGTTGGGCGGTCGGTGAAACCAGACCAGTTCGCCGGAGCTTTCAAAGATCATCGCCCCGTGTTCGGCGGGCCCGGCATATGGCGTGAGGAAGATGTCGCCCGGCGCGGAGCGCGGACCTGCTTGATGGGTCACGTCGACCTTCGGTGGTTTGAGATCGACGGAGTGGTAGGCCTGCGCGTCGCCGCGCGTGCCGGGAATTTCAAAGGGGGCTTCGTACTTCAGGCGCGCGGGGCTCGCGACCCGGAAGCTCGTTGCGATCGGACGCGGGCCTTTCGCGGTCCTGACGGTCGCACAGACGCTCACCTGCTCGCCTGCGGCGAACGGCGAGTTGGGGATGAAGCTCGCGCCGGTAGCGGAGTCGTAGGAGCGCAGCCTGCCGGAGTGCCGCCCGGTGCGGGAGCCGATCACGTTCACCGAACGAAGCTGCGCGGCGCGCACGCCAAGGAAGCTGACCTGCGTCTGCGGCGATGCCTCCGGCGTGCCGGGCAATGGGGAGACCGTGACCTGCGAGAGCTTGGCGCCAGGGCAGGTGGTCGGTGTCCTATTGCCCGCATGGACGCGAGCCGTGTCCGCCATGCCCGCGGCGGCGCCAATAGCGGGCGCGCCAAAGTTCGCCGCGAGAACGACCGCAAACGCCACCGCCAGCGACGTGGGCTGCGGGATCGTGATGCTTCTACGGCGCATCCGTGGGCTCAAATGCTTTCTCCTGTCTTGACTACGCAGCCGCCGCCCCGCGACGCTCCCCAGCGCTGACGCGCAAATGATCCTAACGCCCGCCTAACGTCAGGCGCGCACCCAAGTTGCGCTGCGCGGCAGGCCGACCGCTATTCTCACCGCCGCTTGCGCGCAGCCAGATCCCCGCTCTGCCTCCTCCTATCATGCGCGCTGCTCGCAGTGCTCCTCTGCGGCTGCGGCGGCTCGGGCAATGCCAAAACGAGCGACACCTCGCCCGCGGCCAAGCTCCCGAGCGTCCCCGCTGCCGCCCCTTCGCCGCTGCCGGCGCCGCTGGCCCACCCGGTGAAGGCGACGCTGATCCTCGACTTCGTGCCAAACGCCGTGCACGCAGGCATCTACAGGGCGCTGGCGGAAGGCATCTACAGGCACGAGGGGATCGATCTGAAGGTGATTGAGCCCTCCGAAACGCAGGACACGCTCAGCCTGATCGACGCGGGCAAGGCCGACTTCGGCCTGGCGGACGGCAGCGACGTGGCCACGCTGATCGCCAAAGGCGGCGACGCGCAGGCGATCATGGCGATCGCGCAGCGCCCGCTGGGCGGCCTGATCGCACGCGCCTCCGAGCATCTCTCCTCGCCGGCGCAGCTGCAGGGCAAGACGGTCGGCATCACCGGGGTGCCATCCGACAGCGCGGTCCTCGACACCGAGGTGCGCGCCGGCGGCGGGGACCCGCGCAAGGTCCACGTGCTCACCGTCGGCTTCAACGGCGCGCAGGCGCTGCGCGCCGACCGGATCGACGCCTTCACGGGCTTCTGGCCCGCCGACGGGGTCCAGCTGCAGGTCACCGGCGAGCCGGTCACCTCCTTCAAGCTCGACCAGTGGGGCGGCCCTCCCTATCCGGGTCTGGTTGCCTTCAGCAACCGACACCTGATCGCCTCCGACCCGGCGCTGGTCCGGAACTTCGTCGCCGCGACGGTGCGCGGCTACCAGCTCACGCTGCGTAGCCCGCAGCGCAGCCTGCACGATCTGCTGGCGCTCAACCCGGAAGTGGAGGCGAAGGTCGCGCGGGCCTCGTTGGCCGCCTACCTGCCGCTGTTCACCGAAGACGGCAAGGTGCCGTTCGGCACGCTGCAGGGCGCGCATATCGAAGCGCTCTCCAGCTGGATGGTCGGCCACGGGCTGATCGGGGTGCCGGTGCCGTTTACGCGATACGGCACCGATCGCTTCCTACCGCCCGGCGGCTGAGAGACGCGCCGGGCACGCGACTTGAGCACGCTCGCTCGCCGGATAGGCTGAGCGTGAAAGCGATGAGCCAGACGATCGTGAGCGATCTGCGAGACGCGCTGACGGCGATCGTCGGCGCCCAGCACGTGCTCGACGTGCCCGCCTCCTCGCACTACAACCACGACGCGACGATCGCCGGCGGCCGCCGCGGCCAGGCGCTGCTGGCGGTCAGGCCTGGCAGCACCGCGCAGGTCGCCGAGGTGGTGCGGAGCCTGTATGAGCGCGAGGTGCCGATCGTGCCGCGTGGCGGCGGCAGCGGGCTGGCGGGCGGGGCCGTGCCCTGCGCCGGATCGGTGGTCTGCTCGCTGGAGCGAATGACGGCTGTGCGGGAGCTATCGCCGCGTAGCTGGCGCATGCACGTCGAGGCGGGCCTGACCACCGCCCACGTCCACCGGCTCGCGCGCGAGAACGGACTGCTCTTCCCGCCCGACCCGGGAGCCTCGGAGCAGTCGCAGATCGGCGGCAACGTCGCCACCAACGCCGGCGGGCCGCACGCCTTCAAGTACGGCGCCACCCGCGACTGGGTGACCGGCATCGAGGCGGTGCTCGCCGGCGGGGAGATCGTGCAGCTCGGTGGCGCCTGCCGCAAGGACGTAGGGGGCTATGACCTGCGCGGCCTGCTGATCGGCTCCGAGGGCACGCTCGGCGTGATCACCGCCGTGCAGCTGCGGCTCACGCCGGCCCCGGAGCAGGCGATCGTGCTCGTGGCCTTCTTCGACAGCGAGGCGCGTGGCTGCGAGGCGATCCTCGAGGTGCTCGGCAGCGGGGTGCTGGCGGCCGCGCTCGACTTCCTCGACGGCGCCACACTGCGCGCCGCCACCCGCACCTACCCAGGTCAGGTGCCGCCGGAGGCGGCCTTCGCTCTGCTGATCGAGGTGGATGGCAGCGCGGCGCAGACGCAAGCCGATCGGGACGAGCTGCTGAACACACTTGCCCCCATCTGTCTCGGCGTGCAGGAGCCGGCCTCCGGCGAGCTCTGGCGTTGGCGGGATGGGATCAACCCGCTGGTGGCGGCGATCGATGGGGGCAAGGTGGGCGAGGACGTGGTCGTGCCGGTCGAGCGCCTGCACGACCTGCTGCGTGGCTTTGAGGCCATTGCCGCCGAAAACGGCTTGAAATCTTGCGCCTGGGGCCATGGCGCCGACGGAAACGTGCACGCCAACGTGCTGATCGACCCGCGCAGCGAGCGCGACCAGCAGGCCGTTGCGAGGGTCGGCGATCGCCTGCTCGACCTGGTCGTTGCGATGGGCGGAGCGATCAGCGGAGAGCACGGATTGGGACTGATCAAGAGCGGCGGCCAGCTTTCCAAGCAATGGAATCAGGCGGCCATACGTCTGCATCAGAAGGTCAAGCAGGAGTTTGACCCTAAGGGCCTCTTCAACCCCGGCAAGAAGCTTCCGTAGGGGTTAGATATCGCCTAGACAAGCCATTCTCCCGGCCGGAGCGCTACTCTCCGCGCTCGCTGTTCCCACAGGTCCATGATCCGAAAGGAATCTCTGCAATGAACAAGACCCAGCTCGTCGACGCGGTCTCCGCCGACAGCGGCCTCACCAAGGCGGACGCCCAGCGCGCGATCGAGTCGTTCGTCGGCACCGTCAGCAAGACGCTGAAGAAGGGTGACGAGGTTGCGATCACTGGCTTTGGCAAGTTCTCGGTCGTCAAACGCGCAGCGCGCCAAGGCGTCAACCCCAGGACGGGCGAGAAGGTGAAGATCAAAGCGACCAAGGCGCCGAAGTTCACCGCCGGCGCTGGCCTCAAGCAGGCGGTGAGCGGCAAGAAGTAGGGGGGCTTTGAGACTGCTCGCCGCGCGCCCCTGGCCACGGGGTGCGCGGTCAGAGCAAGGCTGGTAGCGTCGGGGTGGCGATGGCGCGCGTGGAGGAGCTTCAGGGTCTCGCCAGCTTCGACTACACCGACCCCGCGATGCGCGGGCCGGCGTTTCACGTCGCACTGGACCGCCTGCGCTCGCAGGGCTGGCTGGCAAAGGGGCCCTACGGCTTCGTAGTGCTCGACCGGGAGGCGGGCGAGCACTTCCTGCGCAGTCGCAACGCCAGCTTCCCCGGAGCCGCGATTGCGGAGCTCTTCCAGGTGCAGGAGGGACCGTTGCGGGAGGAGATGCGCCGCAACATCCTGCATCTGAACGGTGCGGACCACAGCCGGCTACGCAGCCTGCTGAACCCCTCGCTCTCGCCGAAGGCGGTTCAGCGCCACAGGCCGGCAATGCGCGAGCTGTTGGGAGCGCTTTTCGATCGGATGGTGGCCGACGCCTGCGTGGGGCAGCGGCTCTCGCGAGAGCTGGTGGAGACGATCACCAAGCCCTACCCGGCGGAAGTGATCGCGCAGGTGATGGGAGCGCCGCTGTCCGACGCGCCGCAGCTGAACCACTGGTCGCAATGGATCCAGCGCCAATTCGACGCCCAGAGCATGATCGAGCAGCGCGATCAGATCGAAGCCGCGGTGGCCGAGTTCTACGAGTACGCCGACGCGTTGCTGGCCGCCCGCCGCCGGCAGCCCGGCGAGGACCTGATCTCGATGCTGCTGGCCGCCGAGGAGCAGGGCGACCGCCTTTCAGAGGTTGAGTGCGTGAACCTCGTGCTCAACGTGCTCGTGGGCGGGGTGGACACCACGCAGAGCCAGCTCGCCCACGCCCTGCGGCTCTTTGCAGAACACCCGGAGCAGTGGGAGATGCTCGCGCGCGAGCCCGAGCTGGCCGGGCAGGCGGTGCAGGAGACACTGCGCTTTGAGCCGGTGACGCCGTTCAGCGCCAGGATCGTCGAGCAGGAGATCGTCTTCCGGGACGTGACCTTCCCCCCGGGGACGATCGTGATGGTCTGCGCGTTCACCGGCAACAGGGACCTTGACGGGGAGGTCTCCGCCGAGTCCTTCGACATCGCGGCCGATCGCCCACGGGCACGCAACCTCACCTTCGGGGCGGGCATCCACTACTGCGTGGGCGCGAACCTCGCGCAGGCCGAGCTGGAGGAGGCGCTTTCGTTCCTTGCGCCGCGGATGCGGAGCCTGCAGCTAGATGGAGAGCCGGAGTACGGGAGCATCACCGGCATCTACGGGCTCTCTTGCCTGCCGGTGAGCTTCGAGCTGGCATCCACGGCGTAGCGGCGCGGGCATCGGCGCGTTGTAGACAAACGACTGCGGACGAACATCTGGTCTGCCGCCGAAAGATCGAATAGCGATCTTTGTATCGGCCGATGGGTCGGCGTGTCATTAGCTCGAAGACAGCGGCTATGCAGATCGGCTAGGCCCGCAGGCAATCCGTGGGGGGTCTGGCGCGGAGACCAAACGACATGGAGTCGACCGGCTATCTGCGGCTTCACGCCTGCCCATGACGAAAGGACTCGACCGATGCTCTATTGCGGAAGGCTCAGACCCCGACGGTGCTTGCTCACGGGCGCCGCGGCTGCGCTCGCCGCGCTTCTGTTCTGCGCGCCTGGAAGCGCGGCCGGCGTCTACCACGTCTTCTCTTGCCGGATTCCGTATGGGGCGCAGGCGGGGGATGTGGCGCCGGTCGAAACCGCGCCTGGCGGGGGCGAAGAAGCGGGGAAGTGGAGCCCTGATGCGACAGGTGCAGCTCAAACGTCCGATCGGTGCACCAATAAAGAAGCGCTGATCGCGACCCTCCAAGCCGGGAACATGCACATAGAGGCCGACGTTGCCAGTTGGGAGTTCGATGCGCCAGCAGGTGAGTCAATCGTCGCCGCGAGAGTTTGGCGTGCAGGTGACGCGGATGGCGGGGATGGCTACCTGTTTTGGCTATCGACACCTGCCGATTCGCCCGCCAACGGAGCCTTTGCCGACGAAAACACCTTCGACGGATGTGCCTACTCAGGTGGCTGTGTGACTGGCGTTGGTAACGCCACCGAACCCCTAGCCAACGCCAACAAGGTCCAAGTCCCGGAAGCAAATCTCGGCGGCACCCACCTCTACATCAACGCCTCCTGCTCGTCCTCGTCCTGCCCGAGCGACACCGGCGACGAACAGGGCCATGCGGTCGTCGTCTACATCTACGCCACCGACATCGCCCTCGAAGAGCAGACAACCCCGACGGTCAGCGACCTGAGCGGCGAACTCATAGGCAGCGAACCGCTCGGCGGCACGGCGTCGCTCTTCTTCCAAGCCTCGGACTCCGGCTCCGGTGTCTACAAGGAGATCGTGAGCGTCGACGGCGAGGTCCTGAGCAGCCAGATCGTCGACGAAACCACGCTTTGCAAAGAAGTGCCATCGGTACCCGCGGAAGATGGCCCCGCCTTTCTATCCGCTCAGCCGTGTCCATCCACCGCGAATGGCCGCGTCTCGCTCGACACGACGAAGCTGTCCAACGGCGCACACCACCTGCTCGTCGAAGTCACCAACGCGGCCGGCAACACGACAGCCGTCCTCAGCAAGACGATCGAGGTGGCCAATGGATCTGATCAGAATGCGGGCACATCCCAGCAGAGCACATCCAGCACAGCGGTCGTCCAGTTGAGCGGGAGCCTCCCCAACGGCATACCTGCCTCCGCGTACCCAGCGCTGTCGGCGCGATGGAAGCAAACCCGCAACGCCACGCTCACAGGCGCCTTCGACAAGGCCCAGACGATCACAGGACGCCTCACAGGCCCGTCAGGGAACCCGATTGCAGACGCGGCGATCGAGCTCACCGCCCGCAACAGCTACGGAGGCGCGCCGTCGATCGCACTTGGCTCGGCGACCACGAACGCACAGGGCGAATTCAGCTTCCGTCTGAGCAAGCAGAGCCCCTCGCAGCGCATCGCGCTCAGCTACTCGCCGACGCTCGGCGGGCAGCCGGTCATCACACAAACGCTGGCGCTCAGGGTGCCCGCAGCCGTAAAGCTCAACGTCACGCCCGGCTCCGTGGGCGCCGGCGAAACGATCCGCCTGCAGGGCAGGATCCTGGGGACGCCGATCCCACCGGGAGGCAAGCAGGTCGTGCTGGAGGCGCGTTCCCAGGGCAGCCGCTGGCTGCAATTCCTCGTGCTGCGCAGCGGGCGAAGCGGCCGCTTCGAGGGCACCCATCGCTTCCGTCTGCCGGGGCCAGTGCGCTACTGGTTCAGGGCTGTCTGCCTCGAAGAAGCGGACTTCCCGTTTGCGACCGGCAGCTCCAATCAGGTGACGGTGTTGGAGAGATGAGCCCGCTCGGCACCTCACGGCAAGGGGTCATGGTCTTCTTCGACGAGTTCCAGGAGGTGGCGGGCCGTCAGCATCCCTACGGCGACCCCGACCGGCTGACCAAGCGGATGCGCGCCATCTTCCAGCGCTCCGGCGGCGTGAGCTACCTCTTCGCCGCCAGGCTCGAGCGCATGATGCGCTGCTGCGGCTGTACCTGGCGGATACAGGGGTTTTGGCGAGTAGGCCAAGGCATGCGCCTCGGTTGACGCATCACCGCCCAGTTGGGCCAAAAATGGTGATTGGCTCCAGACGGTCTTCTCTGCGCCCTCATCCAGCATCCCAAGCGCGCGATGACTGCTAAGCGGCTCCGTCGCAGCCTGTAGGCTCCCCGCCCATGTCTGAACGTCAATCTGCCTTGATAACCGGCGTCACCGGCCAGGATGGCTCCTATCTCGCCGAGCTGCTGCTCGAGAAGGGCTACGAGGTTCATGGAATGGTGCGCCGCTCCTCCACCGAGAAGTTCGACCGCATCGAGCACCTGCGGGACCGGATCACGCTGCACCAAGCCGACCTGCTTGACCATCGCTCGCTCGTCGATGCCATGAGGGCGGCGAAGCCGACCGAGATCTACAACCTCGCCGCAATGTCCTTCGTCGCGGTCTCCTGGATCCAGCCGACGCTGACCGCCGAGTTCACGGGCGTGGGCGTGACGCGGATGCTGGAGGCGATGCGGGAAGTCTGCCCCGAGGCCCGCTTCTACCAGGCCTCCTCAAGCGAGATGTTCGGCAAGGTGTTGGAGGTCCCGCAGACAGAGACGACGCCGTTCTACCCGCGTTCCCCATACGGCGTCGCGAAGGTCTACGGCCACTTCATCACCGTCAACTACCGCGAGTCCTATAACCTGCACGCGACCAGCGGGATCCTCTTCAACCACGAGAGTTCTCGCCGCGGGCTGGAGTTCGTGACCCGCAAGATCACCTGGCACGCCGCCGCGATCAAGCTTGGGCTCGCGGAGAAGCTGAGCCTCGGCAACCTCGACGCCGAACGGGATTGGGGCTACGCCAAGGACTACGTCGAAGCGATGTGGCTGATGCTCCAGCAGAACACCCCCGAGGACTACGTGATCGCCACCGGCGTGGCGCATTCGGTCAAGGAATGCCTCGAGATCGCTTTTGATCAGGCCAGCCTGGCGATCGACGACCATGTCGCTATCGACGACTCGCTCAGGCGCCCCGCAGAGGTCGACCACCTGATCGGCGACCCGTCCAAGGCCAAGCGCGACCTCGGCTGGGAGCCGCAGACCAGCTTCGAGCAGCTGATCCGGCTGATGGTCGACTCGGACCTGAAGCTGCTGAGCGCCGGTCGCGGCTGATGGGCGCCCGCCGGGCGCTCATAACCGGCATTACCGGCCAGGACGGCTCCTTTCTTGCTGAGCTGCTGTTGGAAAAGGGCTATGAGGTCCTCGGCACCATCCGAGGCCAACCGGACGATCCGCTTGGATGCTCAGAGCACCTGCGTGAGCGGATCTCACTGCTGGCCGCCGATCTCGAGCAGCCCGCGAGCCTGCGCACCGCGATCGCCGAAGCGCAACCCGACGAGCTTTACCACCTCGCCGCGCCCTCGTTCGTGCCCTATTCCTGGCAGCACCCCGCCGAGACCCTGGCGTGCATCGCAGGCTCAACGGCGGCACTGCTCGAGGCGGTGTGCACACATAGCCCAGACACCAGAACGTTCGTCGCGGCGTCCGGGGCGATCTTCGGCGATGCGCGCGTGAGCCCGCAACGCGAGAGCACTCCCTGCCGGCCTCAGACGCCCTATGCGACCGCGAAGCTGGCCTCATATCAGCTGGTCGGTCAGATGAGAGCCCACGACGACCTCTTCGCCTGCTCCGGGATCCTCTACAACCACGAGTCCGAGCGCCGGCCGGAGCGCTTCGTGGCGCGAAAGATCACACGCGCGGCCGCGGCGATCAAGCTTGGGCTGGCCGATCATGTGACGCTCGGCGACCTCGACGCAGTGCGCGACTGGTCTTTCGCCGGAGACATCGTTCGCGGAGCCTGGCTGATGCTTCAACAGGACGTTCCCGACGACTGCATCCTCGCCAGCGGGACGCCGCACACGGTCTCTGATCTTGCGAACGTCGCTTTCTCTCATGTCGGACTGGACGCAGGCCGCTGCGTACGCGTGGATCCGGACCTGGTGCGGGCGGCCGAGGCCACGCCGCAGGTCGGCGATCCAAGTCGCGCCCGCAAGCGGCTTGGCTGGCAGCCGACGCTGGATTTCGAACAGCTGGTGCAGCGCATGGTCGAACACGACCTACAAGATCTGGGCTAACGTGCAGGCCCATCGGCCGTACCGTCGGTGCCTGTCGCTGCACCCGCCAGGCGGCGCCGCGGTGTCCACGGAGCCCGCATCGATCCAGACCAAGAGATGACAAGCGAAGCCGCCTCCACAGCAGAGCTCCGAAGAGGGCTCGCCCGCCGCACGATCTCGGCGGTGCTGCCCCCCGCCGCTAAGCGGGCGATCGATCGCGTCCGGATGCGCCGGTTCCTTGCGATCATCGCGCCCGCCAACGCGGAGTATGTGCGCCGCTACGGGCTGGAGGTGCGGCGCGGGCCGTTCGCGGGCTTGCACTACCTGGAAGGCCTGGAGCGCACCTCGCCCGACCTGATTACGAAGGTGGCCGGTACCTATGAGTCCGAGCTGCACGCCGCCTTCGGCGAGTGGGTGCAGCAGGGGATCCCGCTGGTAGTCAACGTCGGATGCGCCGAGGGCTACTATGCGGTCGGCCTCGCGCGCACGATGCCGCAGACGAAGGTGCTGGCCTACGACATCCTGCAGAGCGCGCGCTCACAGTGCGCCAGGATGGCGGCCATCAACGGCGTCGCCGAGCGCATCGAGCTGCACGAGGCGTGCACGCCCGCAACGCTCGCGGGCCTGCCTGACAGCGGCGTCGCGCTTCTGTGCGACTGCGAGGGCTACGAGAAGCATCTGCTCGATCCGAAGCTTGCGCCAGCGCTGAGAAACTGGCAGATCATCGTGGAGCTGCACGACTTTGTCGATCCCACCATCACCGAGACGATCGTGGCCCGCTTCTCAGCGAGTCACGACGTGGAGCTGATCCCGTCGCTGCGGCCGGACTCTCAGAGGCTCGAGGAGCTCGACTTCATGACGCCGCGCCAGCGCCGGCATGCCCTCACGGAGCGCCCGGTGCCGATGAGCTGGGCGCATCTGCGCCCGCGCTGATCATAGGCGAGTCATGGCGCTGCTCAGGCACCGAGCCGGTAGGCAGGCGCTCGGCGCTCAGCGAGCGCTCCCACAGCTTCAGCTCGACAAGGGTCCAGTAGCAAACGGAGAGCAGCGCGACGGTGAGGCCATAGCCACGGCTGCGATAGCCGCGGTTACGCAGGTAGAGGTCGCCGAAGCGCATCAGCGGCACCGCGAGCGAGCGCAGGAGTCGGGGCCGGCGGCCGCTACGCTGCAGGTGGTCCGCCTCGATGTCGGTGTAGCGGTTGGCCGATGCGACCCAGGCCGAGATCGAGGGGAAGCTGTGATGGACGATCGCGTTCTCAGGATGCGCGGGCGCGCGCTCGACGTGGCCTGCGACCTGCGGACCGACGTGCGTGCGATGTCCGGGCCACGTGGTCACAGCGGGCCGAAAGAGCCGCAGCTGCCAGTCCGGCCAGATGCCGGAGGATGGCGTCCACCAGCCGAACTGGAAGTTCTGGCGAGGCAGCCACATCCCGGCGAGGTCCTCCCGCGCCACGCAGGCCGCGGCTAGCGCGGCGAGCCCAACCCCAGCGCGCTCGTCGGCGTCAAGCACCAGCACCCACGGCTGGGTGGCGGCGTCGATGCCCGCCTGGCGGCCAGGCTCCGCCCAACCCGCGGGTGGCACCCTGACGACCTTCGCGCCTGCCGCTCGCGCGACTTCGCAGGTCGCATCGTCGCTATCCATGTCGACGACTACGATCTCCCTGACCCAGGGGCGCACACTCTCAATGCAACTTGGCAGCTCGGTGGCGGCGTTTCTGGTGCTTACACAGAGGGTGATCGGGAGTTGCTCCACGGGGACAAGATAGTCGCTGAGGACCGAACACTCGTTGGCGCTATCAGCTCGTTGCGCAGCGATCGGCAGCGTTTGGAGACCGTTTGCGCAGCCGGCAGAAGCCGATGGACCGCGCTCTATCGCACTCGATGAACAACTGACCGCCCCTTAGCCTCCGCCGTCGCCGCCAGCATCAACGCCGTCCTCGTTCGCAATGAATATCCGGGAAAATGGCGAATCCTGGCCGGCTGGACAGCGGCAGCCGCGATCGCGCTCCACTCCGGTGAGACGATTGAGTTCCAGCTCTGCGGTATCAGCTTCGTCCGCACAAGCATTGGCGTTGTCTGAACAGGCGCGGGCGGATCGAGCTGGTAGCCGAGCAGCTCGCATACGGCGGCGTTCTCCCACCAGCGGTGATTCACGTACTGCTGCAACTCCCAGACCGCGTCGAGGAAGGCTGCCGTCTCGGGACCGCCGCGTAGCATCATCACGCCAGTGTTGGGCATCTGCCAGCCGGGACCGCGATGCTCTACCAGGTAGAGCAACTTGCCCTCCTCAAGCTCACTTGCGAGGTCGACGCGTGCGTCCACAACCACCAAATCGGCGTCGAGCCAGACGACCAGCTCATAGCGCTCCACGAGATCGCGCAGAATCTTGATCTTCGACCACGGCGCTGGCCTGGAGGCGTCCACAGCCTCGCTGTGCAAGCGGAGGTCGTACCCGTGACGGCGTGCGTAGGGCTCAATCGTCCGTCGCGCGAGCGCGAGCAGGCGCTGCTGTGGGCCCGCCCCCATCGAGGTGATCACCCGGTCGCTCAAAGCTGTCCGGCCCACTTGCGTTTGAAGTAACGGGTGTTGCGTCGGTGGATGCGCCAGAGCATCTCGCGGCGCCCGTTGTGTGACAGTCGCCGCCAAGGACGGGCGCTTGAAATGTGGAACCGGTGGTGATGCTCGACGCCGGCCACGACGTAGCACCCAAGCCGCTGCCGCATACGCACCGCCACGCAGAAGTCCATCTCCTCGCATGTGCACGGTGCATAGCTCTCGTCGAATCCGCCGGCGCGTTCGTATACCTCGCGGCGGGTGGCCAGCAGGAAGCCGGAGACGATGTCGCACTCGAGCAACTCTCCAGGCGATCTGCCGTTCGGATCGATCCAGGCCTCGTGGCGCAGCCGCGAGAGATCGACGCGCGCACCGAGCGGTCCCACCACTCCGGCCTCCGGATGCTCTCGGAGCGCGGTAGCGAGCCGTTCGAGTGAGCCCGCGCCGAGAATCACGTCGTCGTTGGCGAACACGAGCACCTCTCCCCGCGCGCAACGCGCGGCCGCGTTCCAACCGGGGGCCACGCCTCGATTCACGCCGAGGTCAACCGCTCTGACGCCGGCCGGCACGCCGGCCTGTTCGGCACTCACACCGTTGAGCGCGACGATGAGCTCGCCGGCCAGTTCTCCTAGAGACGCAGGGACGCTTGCGGCCAAACTCGCCAGGTTCGGCGCATCGTGCGCTTGATAGACGGGAACACAAACGGAGATCAAAGGCCGCTCGACGGCGCCCGCAGCCACAGTCGGGTCGACGGGCCCGCTCATTGCATCGGAAGGCAGATTGCCATCGCCGCTCCTACCGCGGCATCTGCGCGAGCACGAACCACTGCCCCGCGAGGAACTCTGTGCTGCGCCCGCGGGTGAGACTGTGAAGGGTGCTCGAGGTGCGCCACAGCTTGGAGGGGTGCCATTCGACGGCTGGCCAGCCGGCCTCCTCCAGCAGCGAGACGATATCGCGGCGGGTGAACCAGCGCAAGTGTGTGGCGTCGCGGTGCCCGAAGGGCTGATAGCCGAACGTTCCCCGCAAGATCAGGTCGCGCAGCAGCGAGACGTGACTGGCGTTTGGCACCGAGACGTGCAGCCGACTGCCGGGTTGAGCCAGACCGCGCAGGCCGACAAGCAGCGCATGGGGGTCGTAGAGGTGCTCAAGCACGTCATAGCAGAGGATCGTGTCGAACGGGCCGCTGAGGTTTCCAAGCTCTGCGAGCGCGTCACCGCAGCGAACCTCCTCGTAGATCTCAGCAGCGGCGCGCGCCGGCTCTGGCAGCAACTCAATCCCGCTGATCCTTGTGGCGCCCGCGGCGCGCAGAGGGGCGTTGGCACCGCCTTCGCCGCAGCCTACGTCGAGTACGCGACCGACCGGACGCGGAAGATGCGCGATTACCTCCTCGCGGCCAAGCGCGTAGTAGCCCACCGACTTGGGCGCGTCAAGGGGAATCGTGGTCGGCACGCGTGTGCACTCTAGCCGAGCCGCCCACCACATGGGCGAGGGCCTCAAGCACGCGGTCAGCGTCGCCACGGCAGCGAGTCGAACAGCTCGCCCGGGATCGCGCGTGAGCGCCAGAGCACAAGCAGGTAGACAAGCGCTCCAAGCACCACCCCGAGCACCGGGTGTACTGCCAGCGCCAACCAGCCAATGCCTAGACCGAGCGCAAGAGCCAGCAGAAACCTTGCGATAAAGCCGATCGATGGCGTAATCCCGCGGGCGGCAAGGAGCGCTATATAGCAGCCGGCAAGGGTCAACTCAAGCACGGCTGTGCTCGCAGCACCGCCGCGAGCGTGCAGGCTCGGGATCAGCGTCAGACTCAAAATGATGGCCAGCAGCAGCGCACCTGCATTGGCGAGCACAAGCGACCTGTGCCTATGTAGCGCGAGCAGCACGAAGCCCCACGATGCCACGAGGAAGGTCGCGGTCACGCCGATGCCCATGATTCGCAGCACGCCGATCGCCTCGTGTTCCTTGGCTCCGGCCAGGAATTCGATCGCAAAAGGCGCGCCGATCACAATCGCAATCGCAAAGAGGCCGCCGAGGATGGTGGCGCCCTCAAACACCCGCCGCGCGACATAACGCAGACGCTCTGGCTCGCCTGCCGCGACGGCGAGGACCGGCAGGACCGACCCCGCAAGCAGCCAAGGTATCCCATTTCCTATTTCCACGATACGAAACGCGAGGGCGTAGTAGCCTGTCTGCGGCCCCGGATCGAGTATGGACATTGAGATCATCGCTATCTGGAAGTAGATGGCGCCAAGCGTGCTCGCGAGGGCGTAGACGGCCGTCTCCCTGATCAGCATCCGCCAGCGCGCACGATTGAACGCTGGCCGCAATGGCACATCTCGGCCCACGAGCCTGGCGGTCACGACCAGGGCGACGAGTTGCACGACCAGCACGACGGCAAAGAACCCGGTAAGCGCGCTGCCGGCCACGACGAGCGCCACGAGCAGAATCGTCGTCGTCAACGACCGCAGCAGATCGATGCCCGCCAGTGTGGCGAGACGCAGGCCACCTGAAAGCGCAACGCTGTATGAGCTCTGCACCATTGAGGCGAAGTAGCCACCGGCGCCAAACACGAGGCCGATGACGACCACATGCGTGTACCCGGCGAGCAGCCCGAAGCCGACTGTCGCAGCTACGCCCACAACGCCCATCACAAGGCGTAGGCCCGTCAGATTCGCGATCAAAGAGCGGCGATCAGCAGCCGACGCGGTACTGAACGCACGCACAGCCACATTCGCGAGGCCACCCTCCGTGAGCGCGGCGACCACGAAGACGACTGACGTCACGGTCTGGTAGTGGCCAAAGTTCACACCACCGAGGTGACGAACGACAAGCGGAGCGCTGATTAGACCTGCAAGCAGACCAGCAACGTTGCCCACCACGCGCACGCCGCTACCCCGGATCACCCGTCTGGCGGCTTTGCCTACTGCAAGGGGATCCTCGGCATCGGGGGTGTCCGTAGCGGCTGGGCCGGCAGGTCCCGTGGAAGCGGGGGCAGGGTCAGCATGGTTCATCACAACTCGGTGACGTTCACAGGCATCCCGCAGGCAGCAAGAAACTGCTCCGCGCGTACGACCGTTGTGTTCCGTCGCACCCACGCGAGCGCACCCGTCTGGAGATCGCGATAATCGGGCTCCGGCATGCCCTCAAGCCGTGCGATCAGCTCATCGGCGTCGTGATAGATCACGCAGTTGGTCTCGTCCAATCCATGAGGCGCGCTGCGAGGAGGCTTGCGGTCGAGATCTCGAAAGCAGGGTACGCATCCGTTCGCCGCCTGCTCATAGTGGCGCATGCAGTCCCATCCTGCGCGCTTGGTCGTGATCCCGAACCTCGCGCGCTGCATGTCCGCGTAGTAGTCGGCCTCATCCTTGAAGGCATATGAGGTCTTAGCGCCGACCCGCGCAGCGACCTGCGGATCGACTACGTGGCTGGCGAGCAGCCGGCTCTTCGACAGCGGCACCTTCACGATCTTCTGCTGCGGGAACGAGAACGCGATCTCGCGCATCCGCCTGATCGAGGGTAGCCGCGAGGCGAGGCTCGGCGGCAACATGAGACAGGCGCGGAACGTGCCCGTCCATGGCGAGATCTCACGCTTGAAGTAGAGCGCTCGCCTATGGGCACGTGGCAGCATCCACCACACTCGTTGTCGCCACCACTGCCCAGCGTACGGATACGGCTCGACGCGGTCCGCCCCGTCCAGTACGGCGATCGGAACGCGGCCGGCAAGCGTTGGCGCCAGTTGTGTAAAGAGTCCAAAGGTGTTCCAGATGTCGGCGAACACGACGAGATCAAACTCGCCTGCCTGCGCACGTTGCAGCACGCGCGTGCGATCGACGGGAAGGTCCGGCAGCAGGCCGTAGAGCGAGAAGCCATGCCCGTAGAGATGTGTGCGTCTCTCGATCGGATAGCTCTCGTACGCGAAATCGATCTTCGGGTAGTCGAGCACGTCGACGCCAAGCAACGTGCGCAGACCATGGAAGAGGCTGTCGGCGAGATAGTCCTCATGGCCGGGCGTGAGGAAGAGAAGTCGTGGCATAAGCACTGAAGAATGATCGATGATCATGCAGAGTCTCCCCGATCGATAGGCTGCGGCTCCGTGGAGCGCAACCAAGCCAAGCGGCTGTGGCGTCGCATTGTCGCGGGCGCCCGCCGGGAAATCGGGAACGCCGGAGCCACCGATCCAATCACGGGAAGGATCTTCGGGGCACTGAACGAGCACGAGGCTGTGGAAAGCGGGCGCGCAAGCGTCGGACATCACACCTATGGCTCGTTTGTCGTAAACGTGGGGCGTGGCGAGCAGGGCAACGTGCAGATAGGCGCCTACTGCTCGATCGCGCATGGGGTGGAATTCACGGTCGGCGGCAACCACCGTGTCGATTGGATCTCGACCTATCCGTTCCGGGTGCTTTGGAACATGCCCGGCGCCTGGCTGGACGGCCATCCACGAGCCGAGCACGACATTGAGGTAGGCAACGACGTCTGGATTGGCGCTCAGGCGCTGATCTTTCCCGGCGTGAAGATCGGTGATGGCGCCGTGATCGCGACCAGGGCCGTCGTCACCCGCGAGGTGCGTCCGTATGCAATCGTAGCCGGCGTCCCCGCACGCGAGGTGCGGCGTCGCTTCAGTGACCAGGAGGTGGAGGCCTTGCTCGATCTAAGCTGGTGGCACTGGCCAGAGGAGCAGGTGCGAGATCACGTTGACCTCCTTTGCTCAGAGAACCTGCCAGCGCTACTGGCGGCCGCTGGTCGGCAACGTTGACCGATCAGCCGGTCGCTCTGCGGAGCGCCTCAAGCGTGATCTGTGCTGTTCGATCCCAGCTGAAGCCGGCCGCGCGCTCGCATCCTGCGACGCCAAGCCGGGCCCTGCGCTCGGGCGATTCCAGCAGCCGCTCCAACGCACCTGCGATGCTCGCCACGCTGGTAGGCTGGATGTATTCAACCGCCTCGCCGCCTACCTCTGGCAGCGAGGAGAGATCCGAGGTAATGACCGCGGCCCCGGCGCTCATCGCCTCCAGCACGGGCAGGCCGAACCCCTCGCCTAGCGACGGATAGCAGAACACCGCGCATCGACGGTACAGCTCGGAGAGCTCAGCGTCACTCACGTAGCCGAGCATCGTGCAGCGCTCGCCGAGGCTGCGCAATGCCTGAAGCGTCTCTCCCGTCTCCCAGCCCAACGCGCCGACGACGACCAGCCGATGGCGCTGCTGAAGCTGCTCCTCCAGGGAGCAGTAGGCCGCCACGAGCCGCGGAAGATTCTTGCGCGGCTCCAGGGTCCCGACCGCAAGCACGAAGCCCGGCTTGGGCAGAGCCGCGCGCTCGGCGGCAGACGCGGACGCAAGCGTCGCACCCAGCGGAGCAACGACGGTGCGCCCCGCAGCAGACGGGAAATGCCTCACCAACACCTCGGCCGTGGCGTGGCTAATGCATAGCAGCGCCGCCGACCGGCGTACTGCAGGACCGAGCGTCAGACGCTCGATTGCAGCTGAGCGCCGGTTCGGTTGCATCTCGGGCTCGAAGGGGATCATGTCGTAGACGATCGGGACCGCCGGGATGCGCAGGAACCAGACCGTCAAATAGGAATTGGTGGAAAGGAAGACGCTGCACTGGCGATTGGCCAGGCGCGCGACCCGCAGGTGCCACCACGGATCCGACGATCCGATCAAGCGCCACGAGAATCGCTCGTCCAAGGCTGCCTCAGTCCACCGATGTCGCGCATAGAGCAAGTAGTGGCAGTCGTCATCCCGCAACGCAAGCGCCTGCAGCAACTCGCGCACGACCCGCCCGCGTCCAGCGGGGACCTCGGCCGCGGCCCGTGCGTCTATACCGATTGTGAGTCGATCCGCATCCTTCATGCGCGTCGGAGCCTTGCACATCCTCGGATAGCCTCCGCGCATGCACATCGGCCTGAACCTCATCTTCCTGGTGCCGGGCGAGACCGGCGGCATGGAGGTCTACGCACGCGAGCTGATCGCTGCGCTCACGCGCAGCTCGCCCGAGATCCGCTTCACGGCGTTCATCAATCGCGAGACGGCGAGCAGCGATGCGTCCTGGCAAGACCTGCTGCCCACCGTGACAGTGCCAGTCAATGCCCGCAGCCGGGTGCAGTGGGTGCTCGGGGAGCAGGTGTTGCTGCCGCGTCTTGCGCATCGCGAGCGCGTCGACCTGGTTCACAGCCTCGCGAGCACCGCGCCGGCATGGGGGCCGTTTCGGCGCCTGACGACGGTCCACGACCTCATATACGCACGCTTCCCGGAGGCGCACGGCGGCGTGATGGCCCTTGGCATGCGCACACTGGTGCCGCTCGCGGTGCGCAGCTCGCACCGGCTGATCGCCGACTCGCAGAGCACCAAGCGCGACCTGATCGAGCTTCTGAAAGCCCCCTCAGAGCGCATAGACGTCGTGCCGCTCGGCTTCGGCGTCTCGCGCCGCGGCGATCCGCCGCCCGTCGAGAAGGTGCGCGAGCGTCTGGGCATAGACAGGCGACGGGTGCTGCTCAGCCTCTCGGCCAAGCGTCCCCACAAGAACCTGATGAAGCTGATCGAGGCCCTTCCGAGGATTCCGATCGAGCACAGGCCGCTGCTCCTGCTCCCCGGCTACGAGACCCGGCACGAGGCTCAGCTGCGGCAGCGCGCGCAGGAACTCAACCTCGGGCAGGACGTGCGTTTCATGGGCTGGGTCTCGCACAAAGAGCTGGAGGGACTGTGGGCGATCGCCGATGCGTTCGTCTACCCCTCGCTGTACGAGGGCTTCGGGCTGCCGGTGCTGGAGGCGATGGCGCGCGGGGTTCCGGTCGCCTGCGCGAATGCCTCCTCGCTGCCTGAGGTCGCCGGCGATGCGGCACTCTTGTTCGATCCACACTCCGAGGGCGAGATCGCGGCGGCAATCCAGCGCCTGCTGAGCGAGCCGCAGCTTGCCCAGCGGCTGCGAGACGCTGGCCTGCGACAGGCAGCGAAGTTCACCTGGGCGCGCACCGCAGAGCTGACGCTCCAGAGCTATGAACGCGCCCTCGTTGATCGGCGCGCTGCCGCGCCAGTTAGCCTGTAGCCAGATGACAGTCCCCCTCTTCGACACCGACACTCCGCTCGCCCCGCTGCGACAGGAGATCCTCGCCCGCATCGGCGAGGTGGTGCAGGACTCGCGCTTCATCCTCGGCCCCAACGTCGCCGCATTCGAGCAGGAGTTCGCCTCCTACTGCGGGGCAAAGCATGCGATCGGCGTCGCCAACGGGACAGACGCGATCACAATCGCCCTGCGGGCCCTGGGCGCGGGCCCCGGCGACGAGGTGGTCGTGCCCTCGTTCACGTTCTATGCGAGCGCCGAGGCGATCGGGCCGACCGGCGCCACCCCCGTCTTCTGCGACATCGACCCCGACACGTTCTGCGTTACCGCAGAGACCGTCAAGCAGGCACTGACCCCGCGCACCAAGGCCGTGATAGCGGTCCATCTCTTCGGCAACGTGGCGCCGATCGCGGAAATCGAAGCGCTTGGCGTGCCGGTGCTGGAGGACGCAGCCCAGGCAGCAGGCTCGCGCTCACCCGCCGGGCGTCCCGGCTCGCTGGGCGCGGTGGCGACGTTCAGCTTCTTCCCCTCGAAGAACCTCGGCTGCTTCGGCGACGGCGGCGCGATCACCACCAACGACGAGCGGATCGCGGAGACGGTGCGGATGCTGCGCTTCCACGGCTCCCACGACAAGGTCACCTACGAGCACATCGGCTGGAACTCGCGCCTGGATGAGATCCAGGCGGCAATCCTGCGGGTGCAGCTGCCGCACCTGGAGAGCTGGGCGCAGGGCAGACGCGAGGCAGGCGCCCATTACGAGCAGGCCGGCCTGGGCGAGCTGGTGCGCCTGCCCACGCCCGTCAACGGCGCAGAGCCCGCGTGGCACCTCTACGTGATCAAGGACCAGCACATCGAGGCGATCGCGCAAGCGCTCTCCCAGGCAGGGCACGGCCAGAAGGCTTACTACCGCGTGCCGATCCACCGCCAGCCGGCGATGGCGCGCTTTGCGAGCAACCTGTCGCTTCCCGGTACCGAAGAGGCCGCGAGAACGCATCTCGCGATCCCGCTGAATCCGATGCTCAGCGCAGAGCAGGCGGCGCAAGTGACCGGCGCGATTGGTCAAGCGATCGCTGCAGCCCCTCCAGCACTCTGACCACGCGCAGGCCACTCTCCCCGTCCGAGCGCGGCGTGGCTCCCTCGCGGATGCAGCTCACGAAGTGCTCGCACTCCAGCCGCAGCGGCTCGGCGTTTGGCACCCGCGGGCAGCGGATCTCGCCCGCCCGGGTGATGTACTCGCCGTAGCTGTCAGCCTTCTCGTCGAAGCCCTTGTCGTAGATCGTGAGCTTGCGCTCGAGCTCCATGTCGTCGAAGGTCGCCATTCGCTTGGCCCCCACGACCGTGAAGCGCCGTTCCTTGTGGGGATCAAGCCAGCTCAGGTGCAGGTGCGCAGCAAGGCCCGAGGGGAAGCGCATGAAGGCGAAGACCACGTCCTCGATGCCCTCCTGCATGTAGCACTCGCCGTGAGCAACGAGCTCCGTGGGCTCCTCGCCTGCTAGCGCCAGCACGACCGAGACGTCGTGAGCGCCGAGGCTCCAGAGCGCGTTCTCCTCGCTGCGCAGCTGGCCGAGGTTGAGGCGATTGCCGTAGATGTAGCGCGTCTGGCCAAGCTCGCCCGAGTCGACGATCTCCTTCAGCAGACGCACGCCCGGGTGGTACTCGAGCAGGTGGCCCACCATCACGATCCGATCGGCGTCGCGGGCCAAACGCACGACCGCTTCGGCGTCTGCGGCGGATTGCGCGAGTGGCTTCTCCACGAAGCAGTGCTTGCCGGCCGCCAGCACGCGCTCAGCGAGCGAGGCGTGGGTCGGGACGGGCGTCGCGAGCGCGATCGCATCAAGCGCCGGGTCTTCGAGCAGGTCCTCGAAGCGGTCGGTAAAGCGGGTGGAGCGATGGACCACTTCCAGACGCTGCCGTCGCTCCTGCCGCTCGTCGCAGCACCAGGCCAGCTCGCAGCCCGGGAGGGCATCGAAGTTACGGGCCAGGTTCGGGCCCCAGTAGCCGAGACCGACGACGCCGAGGCGGACGGGAGCAGCGCTCATCGCCCGCCAGACTAGCGCTTGACCAAGCCGGCCTATGCAGCGCGGCGAGCGCTGGGTCCGTAGCTGCGGAGGACCGCTGTCAGGGAGGACTCAAGCGAAAGCTCCTTGGCATGCTCACCAAACCACCGAGCCGTGCTCCGGCGCAATGCAAAGCCGGCGCGATGCACGCGCTCTATCGCCTGCGCGATCGCCTGCGGCTCTGCGCTGGCTGCGATCACGCCGTTGACGCCGTCCTGGATCAGCTCGACCGCGGCATTATCCGGCGCCGGCACCACCACCGCTGGGGTGGCATGTGCGCACGCCTCGACCACGACCATCCCGTAGCCCTCCCGCACCGAGGGCAGCAGCACGCAAAGCGCGCGGCTCATATCGCGATCCACTTGATCGCCGTCGGCGAATCCAGGCGCCTGGATGCTCTCCTGCGCCTCGTGGGCAACGATCGCATCCAGCAGCGCCTGCCGATCGGGGCCGTCGCCGTAGAAGACGCCCTGCAACCCGGGTATTGCCTTGGCCGCCGCCGCGACCGCGGCGACGCCGATCATGACGCGCTTCTCGGGGATCAGGCGCCCGGCGAAGAGCACCAGTAGATCCGCCGGCCTCGGCTTAGCAGGCTCCGCACCTCCCGCGTAAAGGCCTCGCAGCACAGTGATCTCGCCGCGCAGGCCAAGATCGCGCAGGCGGGCGGCATGCAGGTCCGAGAAGCAGAAGGAACGCTGGGGAACCCGCGCGCACAACCGCTGAACGCTCGCGCCGATCCGGCCGCCGAGGCCGCCGAGGTAGGAGCGCCAGTAGTCCTCGCTCCAGACCTCAAACCAATCGACGACCAGCCCGAAACGGCCGAGCGGCCGCACCAGCGCCGCAGCCAGCAGCGAGAAGTAGGGGAAGGAGCATGTGTGAATGACGTCGTAGTCGCGGCGATGGCGAAGCAGATGGACCAACACGCCGAGTCCGAAGACCAGCGGCGGCAGGATGCGTCGCCGCCCTCCGGTGTAGAGCGCCATCCGCGGTCCGGCGATCGCGACGCGGACGCGCGGATCGATGTCCGGCTGCTCGCCGCGGCCCCACTGCCGCAGCGTCAGGTATGTGACCTCGTGCCCCTCGGCCGCCAGCCGCTGCGCCAGGTTGCGATACCAGCGCTCGGCTCCGCCGACGGTATGCGGGAACAGGCAGTCGTAGACGACGCATATGCGCATGGCGGCAAAGGATGCCTCGCGGGCGTACACGGCGCGCTGCGGCGGCAAACGCCGTCATGCAACCGGCTCGTCGTGGTCCTCTGCGATCGCCTCCCCATTCTGCAACGAGCGCCCGGCATCAAGCGGCGTGACATCCTCCACGCCAGTCTCCTCGGTCGGCGGAAACCGTTCAGCGGCGGCATCTGCGAGGCCGAGCAGCTCCTCTGCAAGCGCCCTTGCATCTTCGATGATGCGATGGCGCTCGGCCCAAACGCGGTCGGTGTCGGCATCGAGCTCGCGAAGTCCGGCCCTGGCGCCGGCCGTGATCTCACGTGACTCCACAATCGCGGCCTGCAGCCGGTCGTCCGCCTCGCTGCGGGACTTTGCCGTGACCTCATCCGCGGTCTCGTGCGCTCTGCGCAGGATGCCGGCCACCTCGTCGCCGACCCGCTCGAGCGCGCGCTGCACGGCGCCCTCTGTCGTCTGGGTGACCCTCAGCTCTGCGATGAGCTGGTTCGTGCGCATGACGTAGACATCGACCGCCTCGCGGTCATAGCCGCGGAGCACGACCGAGAAGTCCGCCTCTGAGAGGGCTGGGCTCAGAGCCTGGGTCTTGGTCGGCGGCAGCGCCGAAAGGTCCTCGATGATCGACTGCTCTGTGGCAGCGCTGCTTTGATCTGGCATCCCGGGTGCTTACCCGGTTCGCCGCGCGCCCATGCCGAGGCCGGCGAAGGACGGCAGCCCCGCCCGCCCGGTCCGATACCATCTTTCCGGATCGTCAACGCGCCACTTTGGTGCGACGGCGCGTTATAGCGAGATGACGCGCCGCCAAGGCGCGCCTGCATCAGGCACACGATGAGCACCGTCGAGCAGACAACTCCCGCAGCGAACGGCTCAGAGCGCTCGCCGAGTCCCGTGGTCTCGGTCGTGATCCCCTGCCTCAACGAGGAGGAGAACATCGAGCGCTGCGTCAGCGCCGCGGTCGCGGCGATCGAGGGCATGGACGTGGCAGGCGAGGTGCTGGTCGTCGACAACGCTTCGGAGGACCGCTCGGCCGAGCTGGCTGCCGCCGCCGGTGCCAGGGTCATCCACGAGCCGCGCCGCGGCTACGGCAGCGCCTACCTGGCCGGCTTCGCCGCGGCACGGGGCGCTTACATCGTGATGGCCGACGCCGACCTCACCTACGACTTCGACGAGATCCCCCGCTTCGTTGCCGAACTGGATGGCGGCGCGGAGCTGGTGATGGGCGACCGGATGGAGAACATCCACCCCGGCGCAATGCCATGGCTGCACCAGTACGTCGGCAACCCGATCCTCACCGGCCTGCTCAACGTGCTCTTCAAAACCGGCGTCAACGACGCCCACTGCGGCATGCGCGCGCTGCGCAAGGACGTGCTGCCACGACTGGACCTGCGCACCACGGGCATGGAGTTCGCCTCCGAGATGGTGATCAGGGCCTCCAAGGAGAAGCTGAAGATCGCCGAGTTTCCGATCGAGTACCACCCACGCGGCGGCGAGAGCAAGCTCTCAAGCTTCAGGGACGGCTGGCGGCACCTGCGCTTCCTGCTCGTGCACAGCCCGACGCACCTGTTCATCCTGCCGGGCGCCGTCATGGCCGTCATTGGCACGTTGATCGTGGGCCTCGTCGGCGGTGGCTTGGACCTGTTCGGGCGCACGTGGGGCATCCACGCGCTGATCGGCGGCGCACTGCTGATGATCATCGGCACCCAGGTGCTGGCGCTCGGGCTCTGCGCGCACGCGTATGGGACCTATTTCATGGGCGAGCGGGATCGGTGGTTTGACCGCGCCCGAGCGCGGTTCCGGCTCGAGCACGGGCTGATGCTCGGCGGCGTCTTCATCCTCATGGGCGTCGTGCTCGGAGCAATCATCGTGGCGACCTGGATCTCCCACGGCTTCGGCTCGCTGTCCGACGAACACCTGGCCGTGATCGCGGCATCGCTTTTGATCGTCGGCATCCAGATCTTCTTCTCGTCGTTCCTGCTCAGCATTCTTGGGCTGCGGCGCAGCTGACGTGGAGGCCAGCACTCGCACCCGCACGCGGCCGGTGAAGGCGCCGTTGCACGGCGGTCTGCGCACGTGGATCCTTTCGCCGCTGTTCCTGATGAGCGCAGGATGCGCAGCCGTCGCCATCGGCGCCGGCCTTGTGGCGTTCCATGTCACGGCATTCACACTCGACGAGTCGCTGATCGAGCAGTCGGCAGTTCACTACACGAGTAACCTGCCGCACTCGTTGCTGCATGACGTCGACGCGAGAGCGACCGATCGCCTTTACTCCCTCGTCCTCTCGCTGGCATTCCACCTCTTCCCCGCCGCAAACGCAATCGCCATTGATCACGTGTTGAGCGTAATCCTGTTCGTCAGCGCCGCAGCCCCGATCTACGTGTTGGCAAAGATCCTGCTGCGGTCCGACCTGGCCGCTGCCAGCGCTGCAGTGTTGAGCATCGTCGTGCCATGGTTGGCGATAACCTCAGCGCTGTTCACCGAGAACCTGTCCTATCCGCTGTTCTGGTGGGCCATGCTCGCTGCTACACGCACAATCTCTCAGCCATCGCGCAGGCGCGACGTTCTCACTCTCGTTTGCATTGGCCTCCTGGTCTGCACACGCGTGCAGTTCGCGGCAGTGTTCATCGGCTATCTGCTCGCCCTTATCGCCGTGTCCTATTGGCGAACACCTGCAGCCAATAGTCCCCTGCGTAGGAGCGCCGGTGCCGTAATGGCGCTCAGCCGTCGATGCACTCTCACGACGCTGCTAGTGATCGGCAGCCTAGCCGTCTTTGCGTACGCACAACTCACAGGCGAGTGGACCCGGCACGTGGAAACGCTCCTCGGCTCCTACAGCAACGTAATAGTGAACAAAACGATACCGCCTAACATGGTTGAGGCGCTTGGTGTCGAGCTGCTCGCGCTAGCGCTTGGAGTCGGCCTGCTGCCGGCCCTGATCTCGATCGTTTGGTATATCAAATCGATCGCCACGCCGTCCCGCGGAGACAGAAGGATCATTCTCATGGCCCTGGGGATCATCCTGGCCGCTTTCCTTCTTCTCACCGTATTCTCGCAGCTCGGCTACATCGGCGGCATGACAGAGGAGCGGTACTTTTTCTACATCGTCCCGGTATTCTGGATCGGGACATTTGCCGCAATTGAGGATCGCAACATCCGACCCGGCGAGATTGTGATCTGTGCGTTGGCGTTCGCGTTCCTGTACGGAGCGATACCATTCGTCACGTCCCCCTTTGGTCAGGAAATCGCGTTTCTTGCCCCTGTAGAGTCAATCTCCGCACACGTATTCGCGCAACGCGAGGCAGCAGCGGGGCTTACCGGACTGACCCTGCAGGACGCGCTGGCTCTGTTTACGGTCATCGTCGGCATCCTCGCCGCGTCCGCCTGGAAGCAGACGCCGAGGCTGCGCGGATGGCTGATCCTCGGCGCCGCAGCGATCATTCAACTTCTATTCACGGGCTACGCATACGCAGTGATAAGCGGGCATCTCTCAGGAACCGTTGGGCGCACCACCGGGAGCGTGACCGCGTTGGGATGGGTTGACGCCCATGCCAAGCCGGGCCAGGTCTCGTGGCTCGACAACCTTTCGCTGGCGGCGCCACCGGCGGGCGTGGCCGCGCCGACCGAAGATCAGGCGCGAACCACTCTCTTCTGGAACTCCCACCTCACCAGTTGGATCGCGCTCCCCGCCACAGGCCTGCCTGTTCCCGAATGGCCGATGAACGCTCTGCCTAACGATCCATCACTGACGGTCGACGAATCAACTGGCCTGATCGGGCCTACCGCTACTGTGGCCCCAATGCACGAGGTCGTGGGCGCTACCAATTCAGCGTTTGTGCAGGTCGCAGGCAGCCCGACTGCTCACTCACCCGATGGCGTGCTCACACTGACCAGCCTGTCCGATCCAGTCCGTGCGACCTGGCTGACACGCGGCCTGCAGCCCGACGGCTACATCGCCGCGGGCACGCCAGCACAGCTGTCAGCGTTTGTGGTGCGCTCGTCGACGCCACAGGCCGTAAGTGTGCGGCTCACGCTCGTTGGCCCACCGGCCGCAACTCCGACGACGCATCAGATGACGGCAGTCGAGCTCCGTTTTGGCTCTATCCGCCGGCTGATCTTGCTGCGGCCCGGACAGTCACGTAGAGTGACCGCATACGCTTGCCTGTCAGCGGGCGCCACCTCTACGCATGGAGCCCTACGCCCACTCCGCTCCGCTGAGTTGGCCGGACGCGAGCTCGCGGCGATGCTTTCCGAAGTGCAGATCATGCCCGCGGAAGGCGGAGCAACGTGCCTGCGCTAGTCGCACGAGCAGCCGCCGGAAGGTATCTGTCAGGTATCTCCGCTCGTAACCTTGCTCGCGCCAGATAGCGCTCGCTTTAGGCGGCGCGTTAGCGGCCGCAGCAGCCACGCCGCCCCCCGCACCAGCCTGAACCTGCGCAAGGCCCGCACGCGCGAAATCAGGTGTTCGACGCGAATCGCTATGCGACCAAATCTGCTGCGCTCGATCAGGTGCCCGCGATGGATCTCTATCGCGGCGCGCAAGTCGGCCATCAACTGTGCACTCGCGCCGACGCTGTCGGGAGGCGGCGCCTGCCTGATCTCCAGCAGAGCCGCAGCCATCAGCTCGCTCGCGTGCCCCCAGTCGGGCCACTGCCTGGCAGTCTCCAACGCATTGCAGCGCAGGTGGTACAGCAGCTCGCGATCGCGGGCCAGGAGGTCGAGCTGCCTGGCGGTGCCGCGCAGGTCTTCCCAGTCGGTCAGCAGCGCATTGAAACCGTGGCGGATGTACTCGTCATGCCCGGTCACGGGGGTGACCACGCATGTCGCACCGCGATGAAAGCCCTCCAGCGGCGGCCCGAACATGCCCTCCACGCTCGAGAGCTTCAGCAGCACGTCGGTCTGCGTGTAGACCTCAGCCATCTCGCGGTGACTGAGCGGCCCGATGACCTCATCGACCGGGGCCGGCAAGCCAGTGCGCTCGCCGGCGCTGCTGATGAGTGTGACGTGATGTGGCTCTCGCATCGCGGCGGCGGCGCGCAGAGCCTCCGGCACCTGCTTGAACCAGACCTGGAGAGGACCCTCGACCAGGACGCGCAGAGGCCCATCGTGCGGCGTGACCCGATCCAGTGGAGCGAAGAGATCCTTGTCGATGCCGTTGCGGACCAGGTGGCAGGGCGCGCCGGGCCTGACCAGGGCCAGCGTGTCGGCGATCCATCGTGCCTCCGTGATGAACGAGACCGGCAGGTCGAGGGTGAGCCCGGCTCCGATCCGCTCCGCTTCGTCATGCCGGTAGAAGCGATCCTCCAGGCTCTGCACGAAGTAGGCGTAACGCTCTGCTTTGAGCTCGAACAGGGTGAACGCGGTCTCCCACCACGTCGCCACGGCAACGTCGAAGTGCTGCTGCAGCGCCTGCTCGCGAGGGCAGAGGTAAATGCGGGAGAGATGCTCGTATCCTCGCCAGCTGGTCTGCTTCTGCTCCCGCGAGAGGACCAGCGTCACATCCCACCCGTCGAGCTCGCTGAGCCGGCGGGCGTGCTCGATCACTACGCCGACACCACCGGAGAGCTGCAGGTCATGGAGGATGAACGCGACCTTCACGGTCAGCCGTCCCCAGGCATACGCAAGGAGCTTTCCACAAGCGTCGGTATCGTATCGAGGCCGATGAGCGAGACCCCCCGCGCCGTCCTCGGATCACCGCAGGAGCCGCTCGCGAGCGGAGGCCATTCCACCGCGGAGCCGGACGCCCAGGTCAGTGCCGCGCCGCTGCCGCACGCGACGACGCAGCTTGCGGGAACACAACCGGCCGTCACGTTTCTCGGCTCAGCGGCGGCGCTCGACCGCTGTGCCCCGTCCGCGGGGCAGCTCGGATTCAGTCATCGGCAGCTAGCGCTGAAGCCGCGAGAGGACGCTGGAGAGCTGTTTGCGCAGGCGCGCGAGCTCCGCTGCGATCTCATGGTGGTGCTGGACCCGCCAACCTTCCCTGCCGATGCGCTGGCGCAGCTGCCCTGCATTACAGTCGGAGTCCTGCTGGACGCGCCCCCGTCCGCGGGAGAGCAGGCGCGCTCGTGCGCCACACTCGACCGCGTGGTCACGTTCGACCCGGCGCTCACCGGCAGGACGGTCGGCGGCCTGGAGATTTGGCGTGCGATCCCCCCGCCGGTCAGCGACGCTTTCTTCAACGCTTGCAAGCCGCCGAACCGAGCGCCACGCGCGATCTCCCTGGGGCGCTCAACTGACTACCGAGAGTGGTTTCTCATGCCTGCCAAGCACCACCACGATCTGATGCAGGCGATCCATGGCCTTGGCGGTCCGCTGCTGGCAGAGGTGCTGGCAGAATACGACGTCGGCGTCCATGTCGGTCGAGGATCCGGCGGCGAGTTCGGCTGGCAAGCGGCACTCCATCTCGCGGCAGGGCACTTGCTGCTCTCCGAGCCTCTGCGACCCGCACACGGTCTGGAGGCCGACATCGACTACATGCAGTTCAAATCTCCAGAGGATCTCCTCGTGATGCTCGACAGACTTGCGAGCTTCCCCGAGATGCACAGGCGGACCCAGATCCGCGGACGTCTCAAGGCCGAGCACTTTCGAGCCTCGCGAGTGTTTGCGAGGCTCGTTCACGACGCCCTGCTCGATGTAGGAGCCTTCGGAGGCCGCAGAGCCGCAGCACCCTGACCTCGCTAGTGCCGGCCTCCGCGACTCTGCACGTCCTCCAGAGCGGCGCGCAACAGCGGTGGGTACACCCGTGAGGCGCGGAATCGCTCTGCCTGCTCGCGGCCAGCCGCCTGGACTGCCGCATACGCGTCGCGGTCGGTGGCGATCTCTTCGGCGACCCCCAGTAGCTGCTCTGGCGTCTGCACCTCGAGGTAGTCGACCCCTGCCCTCAATCCGTGCGACGGGCTCAGCGGCTCTGAAATCACGAGATGGCCCGCGGCGAGCGCGATCGTGACCCGATTCTCGAACGTCGGATAGGGGTTGTTGTGGAGGTTCACCTGCACGTCCGCAGCCGCGAGGAACCGCGTGAGCGCCGCGCCGAAGAGGCCGTGCCCGATGTGGATGACCTCCTGGGTTTGCTTGATCGGCCCCAGCATGTGCTCGCGGTGCTCAGTCGAGCGCCCGATGAACAGCAGCGACGGTGGATCGGATCGCTTGCGCACATCCATGAACATGCAGTCCGCGACAGGCAGCGGCGCCGATTGCCAGACATGCAGAACCGCCGCCGCGGTCTGCGCGATCAGGGGGTCAAAGGAGACTATGCGGTCGAAGTTGGTCGGATCGACCTTCCTGAGCGCGGACATCCTCGCGTCCAGGTCCGAGTGATCGCGGCCCCGGCCGCGAGGCAACGGCTCTGTCAGATAGCCGAGCGTGACCGCTCGCAGATCCCCGAACAGACCCTGCGGGATGATCTCGGGCCTGAAGACGAGCACGATGTCGGGGTCAAGATCCTCCAGCGCACCCATCAGCGGCCCCGGCTGCGCAGCGGCCCTGAAATCCACGAAGAACGACGCCACGCTATCGGCCGAGCCGTCCATCGCGCACTGCCGGAAGTAGACCTCCTGGCCGACAAACGCGACCCGGAGCGGCCGCTGCCCGCCCACGTCCTCCATTCGGCCGCTCTCCACCGCCACTACAGCCGCTCGGCGATCTTCGGCGCCTGCCTGTCGAAGACGAAGAAGCCGATCAGGATCACGGCCAGCGCGATCCCGATCGGGATCATCAACATCCCGTAGCCGCCGATCGCGTGAGCCGCGCTCGGGTACTTCGGGTCAATCAGGACATGCCTGGCCTGCACGAGGAGCGACACGAAGGGGTTGAGCATCAACACGTGCGCGATGTTGACGTGCAGTCCCAGAATGTCGTAGGGCTTGTCGACCTTGGTGATCGGATAGAAGATCGGCGAGGCGTAGAAGATCATCTGCAGGACGACTTCCCAGATCGGACGCACGTCGCGGTAGCGCACATAGCTGGCGGAGAGGATCGTCGCCAGGCCGCCACAGAACAGCATGAAGAGCGCGGTCAGCACCGGCATCTCCAGCCAGCTGAGCCGCACCGCACCGCCTGTTGCGAGCAGGAACGCGACCACCGGGACCAGGTTCAGCGAGTAGTTCATCAGGGCGGTGATCACGATCGACAGCGGCACCGCGAGCCGCGGGAACTCGATCTTGCGCACGAGGTTCTCGCGGTTGATCAGGCTGGCGACGGCGCCACCGCTGGATTCGCTGAGGAAGTTGAACGAGACGATCCCCAGCAGCACCGACACGGGGAAGAAGGGCACGCCGGAGCCGATTTTGTTGTCGACCGCGTAGATCACCCCGAAGATCACGCCGAAGAGCATCAACGGGCGCATCAGCTGCCAGAGGTAGCCGAGCACCGAGCCGAAGTAGGCGAGCTTGAACTCGGTCTTGGCAAGCGCCCAGGTCAGCTGCCAGAGCCTGCGCGGATTGCTGCCGAGCGCCGAGGGCCCCTTGATGCGATGACCGTAGACCGCATCCGCAGCCAGCTCGGCGCCGCTCTCGGCATCCTGCGCGAAAACCTGCGCGCTCACCGCGTCGCCTCGAGCTGGGCGGCCGGCACATCGGCGCCGCGCTGCAACGAGAGCTCATACGGCAGCTCGATCAGGCCGCCGGAGCGGCGCGCGCCCGTGACCACGATCGAGAGCAGATCCTCGCAACGGTCGATCCACGCGCCCCCGCGCCGCATCACTCCTGGAGTGACGTGATAGCGATCGGGCGCAAGCACGTTCTCGAAGCTGACGCGGAATGTGACGATCTCCCCGCCGCGGAAGCGGCTAGCGCGGGATTCCTCGTGCTCGCTGGCGAGCGAGAGCACGTTGTCGCGATGGGCGTTGCGCATCGCGAGCGCGAACAGTGGGTTCTCGACGTCCTCACGGAAGCGCACTGTGGCGGCAAATGTGCAGCGCCGCCCGTTGGGGAGCGTCTCGGTGCGGTGACCGTCCTGGTCCTCGAACCAGGCCTCGACGATCTCGGCACGCCCGTCGCCTTCGCGGCGCATGGCCGGCTCCTGCGCGCCCTCCTCGGTCAAGGGCGGGGCGATCTCGACGGGCGCCTCGGGCACTGCCGACTCGCTCTCCTGTGCCGCCGCCTCGGCCTGACGCGCCTGCTCGGAGAAGTTCAGCTCCAGGTAGCGGTTGCCGACGCTCTGCGGGTCCCCCAGCAGCACCGGCCTGCCGTGCTCCAGCAGCAACGCGCGGTCGCAGAACCGCTGCACGGCAGACATGTCGTGAGTCACGAACAGCACCGTGGAGCCGCTTGCGCGGATCCGCTCGAACTCGTCGAAGCACTTCTGCTGGAAGGCGGCGTCGCCGACGGCGAGCACCTCGTCGATCAGCAGGATCTCGGCGTCGACGTGGATCATCACCGAGAAGGCGAGCCGCACCAGCATCCCCGATGAGTAGTTCTTGATCTTCAGGTCGACGAAGTCGCGCAGTTCGGCGAAGTCGATCACGCTGTCGAAGCGGCGGCGGGCCTCGCGCGGGCTCAGTCCCAGCATCGTCGCGTTGAGCATCGCGTTATCGCGCGCGGGCAGGTCGGGGTTGAAGCCGACGCCGAGCTCGATGAACATCGACATGCGCCCGTTGACGTAGATGCCGCCCCCGTCGACGCTGTAGATGCCGGCCAGGCACTTGAGCAGGGTCGACTTGCCCGATCCGTTGCGGCCGACGATGCCGAAGAACTCGCCCGGCGCGACCTGGAAGGAGATCCCGCGCAGGGCCTGCAGCACGTCCATCTGGCTGCGCCGGAAGGGATGCAGCACGCGCTCCTTGAGCGTGCTGATCTGCTCGCGAGGGATTTCAAAGCGCTTGTGGACGCCGTCGGCGACGACGGAAGGCAACGAGCTCGTGCGCATACTCCCCCCAGAGGGTATCTGCGTGCGAGGCGCGGCAGGCGCATCGCGCAGTGCCCCAGGGTGGGCAGGTCGGATTGCGCACCGCGTATGCTCAGGCGCTTGGAGGCCACCAACAGGATGCATGGGTGCACCGTCGCGAGCAACGCGTACATCGCCCATGCGCGCGTGCTGGCGAGATCCTTCCTCGCGCACAACCCCGGCGCAACGCTCTGGGTGCTGGTCGTCGACGAGACGCCAGGGGCTGCCACCAACCACAGCGATGAGCCATTCGAGGTGCTCACCCCGGAGCAGGTCGGCATCGATCGGGATGAGCTGCATAGAAGAGCCACGATGTACACAGCCCAGGCGCTCGCGTGCTCGCTCAAGCCGGTGCTGGCACGCGCGCTGCTGGAGCGCGTGCAGGGACCCGTCCTGTTCCTCGACGCAGACAGCTGCGTCTACGCCGACCTGACGCCGCTCACCGAAGCCTGCGGCGGGGCCAAGCTGCTGCTCAGCCCGCACATGCTCGACCCCCACCCCGTAACGGGGCTCGATAGTCCGGAGCAGGTGATCCTGCGCGTAGGAGTCTTCAATAGCGGCCTGCTGGGCGCCGGCGCCGGCGCGGCCGGCGCGCTTGACTGGTGGGCTCAGCGGACCGCGCGCAGATGCATCTACGACGAAAGCCTAGGCCTCGTCTTGGATCAGACCTGGCTGACGCTGATGCCGCTGTACTTCGAGCATCGCATCCTGCGCGACCGTGGCTGCAACGTGGCCGGCTGGAATCTGCATACGCGCGACGTGGAGTGGGAGGGCGATGTCCCGCACATCGACGGCGGGCCATTGCGCCACTTCCATTTCGCGGGCAGCTTCGATCCTGAGCACCCGGAGACGATCACGCCGATAGAGCACCTGGCGAGCTGGTGGGCAAAGCTGGAGCAGCGCCCTGGAGCAGCGCGGCTGGTGGCGCAGTACGCGCGGGACCTGCTGGACAACGGGTATCGACAGGTGCGCTCCGCGCCGCCGCTGCTCGACCTGATGCCGGACGGCACGCCGATCGCCGACTGGATGCGCGAGAGCTATCGGGCGGCGCTGATCGAGGCCGAAGAGCGCGGTGCGACCGAGCCGCCAAACCCGTTCTCAGACGGCTCGGAGCGCTTTCAGGAGTGGGTCGCGCAGCGGGCCGCCGAGGCGGCGGCCGCTCCTTTCAACGGCGCCGATGAGCCGGTCGGCCAGCCGGCGCTCGCAGCGGCGCTGCTCGATGGGCGCAAGCTGCTTTCCAGGATCGGCGAGCTGGAGCAGATCCGTGACGATGCGATCGGCTGGGCGCAGAGCGTCAGCTCTGATCTGGAGATCGTGCGCTCCGAACGCGACCACCATGCGGTGACCATCGAGAGCATGGACCGATCGCTCAGCTGGCGCATCACGCGGCCGCTGCGCAGCGCCAAGGCGATCCTCCAACGTTCCAAGCTTGACTGAGTCGCGTCAGTTGACTGGCCGCGCGAGGCATCTCAAGCGGTCCCCGGCATCTCAAGCGGTCCCCGCGCCTGAGGTGCGGCACGCCCGAATCTCCCAACAGTTGGCGGTGATTCTCAATGCCCTCGTAACGGCGGAAGTCACGGTCACGGGTGTGGATTACGCTGACGCCGAAGCCTCATCGCCCGCGATAGTCTCCGCGCCCGATGCAGGTCCTCCCAACCCGCCTGTCCGGCCCAGTCCTGATCGAGCCCGCCGTTCACCGCGACGACCGCGGCTTCTTCTGTGAGACCTACCGCCGCGAGTGGCATCTGGCCGCCGGCATCCCCGAGCACGATCAGTTCGTGCAGGACAACCACTCCCGCTCATCCATAGGCGTGGTGCGGGGCATGCACTTCCAGGTCGGCGAGGGCGTGGCGAAGCTGGTCCGCTGCAGCAGGGGCCAGATCCTCGACGTGGTGGTGGATCTGCGCCGGGGGTCACCGACCTACGGCGACTGGGAGGGCTTCGAGCTCGACGACGTCGCGATGCGAGCGCTCTATGTGCCCGTCGGCTTCGCGCACGGCTTCTGCGTGCTCTCGCAGGTCGCGGACGTGGTCTACAAGCAGACCCGCTACTACGACGGCGCGGTGGAACGCGGCATCGCCTGGGACGATCCCGAGATCGCGATCGGCTGGCCGCAGGACATCGGGCTCAGCGTGTCCCCGCGCGATGCTGACGCGCCGCGGCTCGGCGAGATCGCCCAGGAACTGCCCTTCGTCTACGACGAGGGTGGCACTGCGCAAAGCTGAGTCGGCGCGATACCGCTTGGCCCTCAGAGCGCCCGCCACCGCTGCAGGTGCATTTCGGCCTCTCCGCCCTGCACCGCCAGCGCCGCAAGCGCCTGCTCACCGAGGTCGATCGGCGTGACCCAGGGCTCCGGTTGGGGGTCCACCTCTAGCGCTCCAGCGTGAGCCCGCGCCTCCGCCTGACCAAGACCGTGGCCGATGCACTTCACGGTCGCCTCGTACGCCACCCAGGCGGCAAGGAACTCACGGTGGCGCTGGTCGGGGTCCATCTCCGCCAGCCGATCCGCCACCTCATCCCCGAGCATTCTCCGCGCGATCGCCACCTCGTCCCGAGCCGCGGAACGACCGCGATCCACGATCTCGATGTCGACACCCACCTCGCGCTCTCGGCTGAGCGCATAGAGAGCCAGCGTGCCGGAGTGGGAGAGGTTGAAGTTGAGCACACCATGAAAGAAACACCCAAGCTCCGGCTTACCATAGGGCCCAAGCTCGAATCGGAGCATCGCGGGATCCTGCCCGGTCGCCCGGCCGAGTAGGTCGCGAAGCACCGCTCTGGAAGCTGACCAATAGACGGCAGCGCGCTCATCCAGCTGCCGTGAGGCGCGCTCGCGCTCCTGCTCGCAGAGCACTGAAAGCAGGCTCTCTGGCACGCCTGATAGGTCGGCGACCCATACGTCGATTGCGCCGGAAGGCGGCATCGACGCACGATATCGCCGCTCGGCTACGCCCGCCGCCGGCGCCTCCGCGACCCACAATTGGCGTCTTTCCAGGTCAGGTCAAAGAGTGTTCATTGTTTGAATCATTTTGCCCAAGAAGTCTTATGTCTTCGATCTTGGATATCGTTTGCAGCCGACATCTGTCGAGGGATTGGAACTAGGAAGGGAGCAGGTGCACGGGATGCGCTCGATGGAGCACCTGGTCGGCATGCAACTGCCGCCGCTTGCGCTGTCGTCGACCACGGGTGGCGAGGGCGGATGGACAGCGCTCTCAGCAGGACGATCCGTCGTCTACCTGTATCCCGGGGACGATTCGACGCCCGAGGGCCCGCAGGCAGAGCCGAGCAGCTGTGCCGTGCAGCGGGCCATCTTCCGCGACTACGCGCTGGACTTCGCCGCGGAGGGCGCCCGGATCGCGGGCCTCAGCAGCGAGCCGCACGAGACCCAGGTCGCAGCTGCCGAGCGTGAGCGCCTGCCGTTTCCGCTGATCAGCGACCGGGACTGTCATCTTGCCGACGCCCTAGAGCTGCCCACCTTCCTGGATCTCGGCGTCAGACGCTTTCGCCGCCTGACGCTGATCTGCGAAGCCGGCGTGGTGGCAGCCGCGTTCTATCCGGTCTCCCCGCGTCGTAGCGCGGCCCAGGCACTCGGCTGGCTGAACGGCGTTCAGCCCGGCTGAGAGCCGGCTTCTCGCGCCGAGGCGCAGCCGGCTCGGATAAGACGTCCTGCTCCGCCGCTAGCCTTTCTCGATCGACCACACCATCAGGAGGGTGCGATGACGAAGAATGAGTTGGCAGACGAGGTAGCGCAACGGACAGGTCTCAGTGCCGGACAGGCACGGCAGGCGCTTGATACGGCGCTGGAGGTGGTCTCCAACCAGCTGGCTGGCGGGAGCGAGGTCTCACTTGCAGGATTCGGGAAGTTCAGCGTCAGCAAGCGCGCCGCGCGTGAGGGACGCAATCCGGCTACCGGCGAGACGATCTCCATCGCAGCAAGCAACAGCGCGAAATTCTCGGCCGCGAGCGCATTGAAGAAGCGGCTGAACTGACACCCTGCGGCCGTGGTGAGGGGCCCGGTCGCTTGCAGAGCTCAGGCGGATCGTAGGGCGCGCCGCCCGGGAGCGTGCAGGGCAAGGCGAGAAGAGCTTCGTCGGCTTTGTGATGCGCGCTTGTGGCGCCATGCGCGAGTATGGAGTGCCAGATGCAGAGCGGTAGGCCGCCAGATCGAGCCGATGCAGACTGGCGCGTTGCGCGGCGACGGCGACGGCGTCAGGAGCTGCGTCGGCGCCGACGGCTGGCTGCGCTCGGCGGCTTGGCCGCCGTGATCGTGCTCGTGGCAGCGATCGTGACAATCGCCGGTGGCTCCAAACGGAGCGCTGGCGGCGCCCGCCCCACCAACCGCCACGTCGGGCGGAAGGTCGACGCAAGCCACTACCGTGGGGGCTCGCGCAAAGGCAGCGAAAGCGCGCTTCCGGCCGGCGTCGCCCCAGCAGCGCGCGACGTCGCGGCGCCGGTGCTGATGTACCACGTGATCAACCCAGCGCCGGCCGGAGCTCCCTTCCCAGGCCTGTACGTTCCCGCGCCGGAGTTTGAAGCGCAGATGCGGGCGCTTGCGAGCGCAGGCTTCCATGCGGTCACCCTGCAGCAGCTGTGGCGGCACTGGCAGCAGAGCGTGGCCCTGCCGGTCAAGCCGGTCGTGATCACCTTCGACAACGGCTACCAGTCCCAGTACAGCAACGCGCTGCCGATCCTGCGAAAGCTCGGCTGGAAGGCAGTGGAGAACATGCAGCTCACGGGTCTTCCGCCCTCGCAGGGCGGTCTTTCCGACGCGCAGATCAGAGGGCTGATCGCGGCCGGCTGGGAACTGGACACCCAGGGCATAAGCCACGCCGACCTGATCACGGTCACGCCCTCGCAGCTGCACTACCAGGTGGCGGTCGCAAGGCAGGCGATCCAGCATCGCTACCACGTCCCGGTGAACTGGTTCTGCTACCCCTCAGGCCACTACGACGCGGCGGTGGTGCAGGCGGTCAAGCAGGCCGGCTATCTCGGCTCAACGACGGTGGTCCCCGGCTGGGCCGGCCCCGGCAGCGACGCTTACAGGCTGCCGCGGCTGCGGGTGCTCGGCGGCACCAGCGGCCATGGTCTCGTGGAACTGATCGAAGCCACCGAACACGATCCGCCGCCGCCGTCCTCTTACTCCTAACGGCCTCTCGATGGCGTCCGATCAGACGCGTCGGCCTCGCCACGCCGCCGCCGCGGCATGTATAGGATTGGGCGCGTGAATACCGCAGCGCACCATGTCGCAGCCGTGCTGAGCGCCCACCATCAAGGCGGAGCGGCCGGCAGCGGCCGCTCCGGCAATCCACCCGGCTGGGGCTCATGGACCTTCGAACCGTGGGTGCTCGCGATACTGGTGGCTGCGAGCGGCCTCTACGTCAACGCCTATAGGCGCGCCCGCCGCCGCTCCGACGCAGTCGGAGCCGGCCACTGGATCTTCTACGCCGCCGGCATCGTCGCCCTGATCGCGGCGCTCTGCTCGCCGCTCGATGCGATCGGCGACAGCTGGCTGCTCTCCGCGCACATGGCGCAGCACATCCTGCTTTCGGACATCGCGCCGGCGCTGTTGGTGCTCGGCCTGCGTGCGCCGCTGCTGCCGCTGGGTCTGCCCCGCGGCGCGCTCGCCGCGATCGCCCCCGGCGGACGTTACGGGCGCCTGATCGGCATCCTCACCTCACCGTGGGTGGCGCTGCCGCTGTGGTCTGTGGCGACACTCGGCTGGGCGATCCCCAGCGTCTTCGACTACGCAGCCCAGCACCCGGTGGTGCACGCGATCGAGCACGCGACGCTGTTCTACACCGGCCTTGCCGTCTGGTGGCTGATAGTAGACCCGCTGCCGCGCGCACGACTGCGCACCAACGGCCAGCGCCTTGGGATGCTCGGCTTCACCCGGATCGTCTCCGCGGGCGTGTGCCTGCCGCTGACGTGGCTGAGCAAACTCGAGTACCCGCTCTATGCGATGGCGCCCCGCGGCTACGGGATCTCGGCCGCAACCGATCAGCACCTCGCCGGCGCAGGGATGTGCTTCGTCGAGTTCCTGGTCTTCGGCATCGCCTTCGCCGCTGTCTTCGTCAGCATGCTCAGCCGCTCAGACGCGCACGACGCGCTGCTCGAGCGCGCCGCGAGCTGAGCACACCAGGCTTGAGCTGGGCCCGCTCTACGGCGAGAGCCGAAACGGCGGGTAGCGGTCTGTGACCAGCAGCACGGCGTATCCGAGCACACGGTTGTACCAGCGCCCGACACCGACCAGGTAGTCGAAGAGGCCGCGTGGGAAGTGACCCGTGAAGAGGATCGCAAACCAGGCGACGATGACCGCGATCACGGCGCCGATCGAGAGCACCCACAGCACGATGTAGTGCGGTATCGCCAGCAGCCACTTAACGAGCGGCATCCAGCGGTTGATCTCGCTCTCTTCGTAGGGGCGCGGAAGCTTCAGATGCACCGCCTGCATCTCCTCGGTGGAGGGGTAGCGGTCCTCCATCAGCGCCGCATAGACGCCTATGCGGTTGTGGAAGCGCACAAGTTCGCGGTTCCAGTCAAACCACCATCGCGGGTACTTCTCGCGGAAGAGGATCATCAGCAGCGGCCCCGCGAACAGCAGGCCGCCCGCCGCGACGATCCCGTACCGAGCGCCGGCCTCGTAGGTGGCGCCGTTGATCGTCCCAACAAGGATCACAATCGGGATGATCGTGAAGATCCGCAGCAGCGTCGTCAGCCGGTTCAGGGGTCGGTCTGGATAGTCGACGGAGAACTGCACAGGGTAGGCATCGCCTGTGATTGGGCCTGCTGATGGTGTGGACATCCGTCAAGCATCGCCGGTGCCACATGGTGAGACATCCCCGGCAACGCCCCTGCCGTGCACGTAGTTATTACTGAACCGGCATCACCAGGCCGCGCCGCGGCTTAGGCGTAGCGCGAGCGCGAGTAGCGCGGCAGCCCATCGTCCGGCAAGGGCTCCCACGCCGCGGCAGAATCGACGAACTGCCTGACCTGCGGCCTGATGCCAGGATCGACGTCGAACGCACCGAGCCTGATCGCCACCTCCCGATCGGAGAAAGGGTCCCCGCTGAAAAGCGCCGACCCGCAGCGCGAGCAGAACAGCTTCGGCACTCCCGTCGGCGGCTGGAAGCTGGACAGCAGCTCAGCGCCCTCGATGAGTCCGAAGTCGGCCTGAGCCACGCGACAGTTGGCGGAGGACCCCGTGCCCGTCCGCTTCTGGCAGTGCGTGCAGTGGCAGTATCCAGCCGAGAGGATCGGCCCGCTCACCTCGAAGCGAACCGACCCACACAGGCAGCCGCCAGTCAACCGTGACTCAGCCACTGCGCCCCTGACGGTCAAGGGTCAAGCAGATCAAGGACGCAGCGAGCGTGGCGTACTCCGTACGCGAGCGAGCGAGGACGCAGATATGCGCCGACCATTGGCCGTCAGCCGCAGCCGGTGTTGTTGCCGCAGGATGAACATGTGTAGCAAGACCCCGTCCGCTGCATCATCCCGCCGCACTGGCTGCACGCCGGACCAAGATCGAGGCCCTGCATCTTTGCGGGCACCACCGGCGGAGTCTGCGTCATCGCGCCGACGGCCGGGACGCTGACTCCGGGCGCCTGGGCCCTTGGGCCTTGGCTTGCGGCGCTCGGGCCGGCGGTGTCGGAGGCGACGATCGCCTGGCCCGCCTCCTGCGCGGCCTTGCGCGCTCTGACCTCGGGGGTGAGGATGCCGAGCTCCTCCTGCACGTCCGGGTCCAGGAAGCGCGAGGCCAGCCAGCGCATGATGTAGTCGGGCATCGACTTCGCGAACGGAATCTCCGGGTTGCCGGTGATGCCCTCCGGCTCGAAGCGCATATAGCTGAACTTGCGCACGAGCGTCTCAAGCGGCACGCCGTACTGCAGCGCGATCGAGATCGCGGTGGCGAAGGAGTTCATCATCCCGCGTAGCGTCGAGCCCTCCTTGCCGATGTCGGTGAGGAAGATCTCCCCGACCGTGCCGTCCTCGTACATGCCTGCGGTGATGTAGCCCTCGTGGCCGCCGATCGAGAACTTGTGCGTGATCGACTGGCGCTCGCGCGGCATCCGCTTACGCATCGGGCCGGCCTCGGCGAGCGCCTTGGTGACGGCCTCCTCGACGACCTTGTCTACGTCCACGGGCTGCTGCGCCTCCTGCTGGGCATCGGTGCGCAGCGCCTGGGCGGTCTTGGAGCCATCCCTGTAGATCGCAAGCGCCTTGACCCCGAGCTTCCATGCCTGCATGTAGGCATCGGCGATGTCCTGCGTGGTGGCGCTCTGCGGCAGGTTGACGGTCTTTGAGATCGCGCCGGAGATGAAGGGCTGAATCGCGCCCATCATCTTGATGTGGCCCATGTGGGAGATGGCGCGCTCGCCGACCGCTACGTCGAAGACGGGCAGGTGCTGATCGGACAGGCCTGGAGCACCGACGATCGTCCCGTGCTCTGCTACGTAGGCCTCGATCTGCTCGACCTGCTGGGCTGAGTAGCCGAGCGTCGTCAGGGCGAGCGGGATCGTCCTGTTGGCGATCGTCATCGAGCCACCACCGACCAGCTCCTTGTACTTGACCAGCGAGAAGTCGGGCTCAACGCCGGTCGTGTCGCAGTCCATCAGGAAGGAGATCGTGCCGGTGGGCGCAAGCACCGTGGCCTGCGCGTTGCGATAGCCGAAACGCTCTCCCAGCTCGACGGCCTCATCCCACGAGCGCCGCGCGGCGGCCAGCAGTTCCTTGTCGGCGCAGGTCTGATCGGCGATCTCATAGGCGGCGTCGCGATGCATACGCATCACCGCGTTGTGGGCCTCGCTGTTCTCCGCATAACGCTCATAGGGACCGATCGCGGCGGCGACCTGTGCCGAGCGGCGGTAGGCGCGCCCGGTCATCAGCGCGGTGATCGCCGCCGCGATGCCGCGGCCGGCGTCGGAGTCGTATGGCATGCCGTCGGCCATCAGGTAGGCGCCGAGGTTGGCGTAGCCGAGTCCGAGCTGGCGAAAGGCGCGCGCATTGACGCCGATCTCCTCCGTGGGATAGCTGGAGGGCCCGACGACGATCTCCTGAGCCAGCAGCATCACATCGACGACGTGCTCGAAGCTCGCCACGTCGAAGCTGCCGTCGGCGCGGCGGAACTTCATCAGGTTGATCGAGGCTAGGTTGCAGGCGGAATCGTCGACATGCATGTACTCGGAGCACGGATTAGAGGCGTTGATCCGGCCCGACTCGGGGCAGGTGTGCCAGCGGTTGATCGTGGTGTCGTACTGCACGCCGGGATCGGCGCAGCGCCAGGCCGCCTGAGCGATTTCGCCCATCAGCTCGCGCGCCCTGACCGGCTCGCCGACGGGCGCGCCGGTCGCGCGTGCGGTCAGGTGCCAATCGCCGTCCTGTTGCACGGCCTGCATGAACTCGTCGGTGACGCGCACGGAGTTGTTGGCGTTCTGGTACTGGATCGAGAGGAAGCCGGATCCATCGATCGACATGTCAAAGCCGGCGTCGCGCAGCGCCTGAGCCTTGTCCTCCTCCATCGCCTTGCAGTTGATGAACTCGCGGATGTCCGGGTGGTCGACGTTCAGGACGACCATCTTGGCGGCGCGGCGGGTCTTGCCGCCTGACTTGATCGTGCCCGCCCAGGCGTCTGCACCGCGCATGAAGGAGACCGGCCCGGAGGCCGTGCCGCCCTTGGCCAGCGGCTCCATCGAGCCGCGGATGGTGGAGAGGTTGATCCCGGAGCCTGAGCCGCCGCGGAAGATCATGCCCTCCTTGGTGTTCCACTCCAGGATCGACTCCATCGTGTCCTGCACGGAGAGGATGAAGCAGTTGTGCACGGCAACGTTGTTGGAGAGGTACTCGCCAGACTCGGTCTGGATGTCATATACATCCATCTCGCCGAGATCCTCGATCGAGACGATCTCCTCCTCGCGCAGATCAGGACAGCGCTTGGGGTTGCGCAGCTCCAGCGACTCGAGCAGCTTGCGCTGCTTACGAGCATCCACGAAGCCGATCATCTCGGCAAAGCGCGCTCGCTCTGAGCCGATCGAGATCGCGACCTCGTGGAGGTCATGGCGATCCGCCCGCTGCTCATGCTTATGCGTGCGACGAGAGTAGATCCCGAGCATGCTGAGCAGCAGCTGAACATCCTCGGTCCAACGCTCGCCGATCACGGAGAAGCCGATGCGTCCGTTCTCGCAGCCGCGGGCGCGGCGGATGCTGACATAACCATCGGCCTGGAAGACGCTCCGCAGGTAGGCGACGACCTCATCGTGCGAGGCGCTGTAAAGACGCTCCGGCACCCGAATGTCGACGCCGCGAGCGAGCAGTCCCCATGACTCGACAAACGGACGCAGGACCTCGCCGTAGAGACGAACGCGTCGCACGCGCACGTGATCGGTATCCGCCTCGCGCACCTTGCGATGCACGTCGGGCAGAGCGGTGTCCAGATTCTCCATCACCCAGGCGTACTCGTCGTCACTTGCGACCTGGAACTCGATCGTCAGCGAGCGGTTGGTTCCGTCGTACTGTCCCACAAAGCCGTCAGCCTGCAGCCAGCCCGCCAGCGCCGCCTCGGCCACCTTGACGCGGTCAACCTCGGCAAGATCTTCGAGCACCGATTCGGCTGCACCTGCGCCGACCGCGACGCGGACCGGGTCACAGACCTTCGCGCGATGAGGGTGGAGGTGCATCCTCATCCCTACCCGCAGCTGATCCATACGCAGCCAGGCGGGGGCTGTGCGCCGCTCGGCGACCGCCTTGACCACGTGGTCCGGGGTCGCTTCCACAAAGCTGCCATTGCGCAGCTTGGCACGAAGCACCCGCTTGCGGCCGTTGGCCTTGGTGGCAAGCACGCGCGTCACGCCACCCGCGTCGTAGACCTCGTGGCCCACGAGATCGTTCTCGACTAGCTCGCCGATCGGAACCATGCCATGCGGCGTGGAGACAAGCGCGTGATAGGGCTGGCACGCCGAGCACTGCGGGCTCTCCTCGAAGCCTACGTTGAACCACACCGGCGAGTTGAACGCCGCCAACTGGTGCAGCAGGATGTGCGTAAGCTCGGCCTCGAAGGCGTCGCCGTCATCATCGCTTGCGAAGTAGCCGCGCTCGCGTCCCCATGTGGCGATCGTGCCGGCGACGCGGCCGACCATCTGCTTAACCGAGCTCTCGCGGGCGGGGTGACCAAGCTGGCCGCGGAAGTACTTCTGCGTGACGATGTTGGTCGCGTTCTGGGACCAGCTCTTGGGGAACTCGACGTCCTTCTGCTCGAAGGCGACGCGATCGCCGTGGCCGATGCGGGCGTCACGGACCTCCCACTCGACGGTGTCAAACGGGTGGGTATCGGGGGAGGTGAAGACGCGCTTCACGCGCATCGCCTCGCCTGCGACTGTGTGCTCTGCGGTGGCGGGCTGCGTGACTTGGTCCATCGGTCTTCCTCCTGCGGCGTCCGTTGGCAGCGGTGTTGTGGGGTCGAGCATCGTTGCGCGGCGCTCGGACGGAAAAACATCGGCAGGCGGGGCATCCTGCGCAGGGCGCTCCCTCACTCAATTGTAGGCCGCAAAGCCACGCTTTTAAGGGGCGTTCAGCGGCCGAGGCGCAGCCAGTCGCGAAGTTCCGCGAAGGTGCCCGAGAGCCTGAATCCGGCCTCCGCGAAGGAGTGGCGCAGGACGGGCATCCAGGAAGGCTCATAGGCCAGCGCACGCGCCAGCGCCCAGATCAGGCTGAGCAGCACGAGCACCGCCGCAATCGCCGCCAGCACGATCGCGGGCGTGGAGGTGGTCGATCCGGTCGCACGGGAGTGAGCCGCGGCCGTGCTCGTGAGCGTGAGGGTTCCCAGCGTCGAGACCGAGCCCGTGGTGGTCGTGGTTGTGGCGCCCGTGGACCCCGGCGCAGTGCTCGCCCCGGGTGTGGTGGTTGCCCCGGGCGCAGTGCCCGCGCCCCGCGCATTGCTCGTCTTGGGCGTCGTGCTCGTGCTCGTGCTGGGCGTGCCTGCCGATCCGCCGGTGGTGCGCGCAGAGCGGCTGTGCAGGATGCGCTGCAGGTCCTTGAGGGCTTGCGCGCGCGAGACCCCCGAGCCCGTCGTGGCGGCACCCGCGGCCCCGATCGCTGCGGCCCAGAGCGAGATGGAGAGCAGCAGGATCAGCGCAGCGCGCGCCGAGGCGAAACGCGCGATCTGGGACGCCCCTTCAGCGCTGCTTGCAGTTCCAAGCATGTGCAGCCATGCTAGCCCGCGTCACTGCGCCAGTGAAACAAACCGGGGAGCGCTTCCTGCATTGCGCTCATACCTGCCCCTGCACGCTCGCGCCGGCGACGATCGTCAGCAGCGCCTGCGCGACGCCCTCCGCGTCGCTGCGACCGGATCCCAGACGGCGCACCCCGAGCCCGCACATCACAGCCACGACCGCGCGTGCGTGCCGCTGCGGGTCGGGAACGTTCAGCGCGGACAGCGCGACCACGGCGAGCTCTTCATACGCAACGAAGCAGCGCTCGGAAGCCTCTTGCAGCGCGGGGTCGCGGCTTGCCTGCAAGTGCAGCTTCGAGCTCTGCGATTTCCTCCAGCCGGCTGGAGGAAATCGCCACGATCGCCTCGACTTCCGCCGCGGCACTTGCGGGCGTCGGCGCGGCGCGGCGAAGCTCGGCCGCGATCTCCTGCATCCGCCCCACCTCCTCGTGCACGTAGAGCAGCAGCGCCTCGCGCAGCAGCTCCGACTGACTGGGGAAGTGGTAGGTGAGCGACCCCAGTGCGACTTCGCTGGCAGCCGCGATGCGCCTGTTACTGATCGCGCCGATGCCGTGCTCGCCGATCAGCCGCAGCGTCGCGCGCAGGATTCGCTCGCGGGTTTCGTTTGCGGTTGCTGTAGCCATGTCGATCGTGCCGGCCGGAGGTTGGCGGAGTTGTGCGAGGGTACCGCTTATGACATCGTTCGTTCGAACGAGCGAGGCGTTTCCGGGGCGGACCCGCCACGACTCACCCGCCACTACGCAAACGCCGGAGGAGAGGTAGATGTCCACATCGACGATCCGCGCCGCAGAAGACGAGGAGCTCGCCTTCGCCGGGCTGGCCGCGCAGGCCCACATGCTCGCGACGGGACAGGTCAGCTCGCACGACCTGGTCGAGGTCTGCCTGCGCAGGATCGAGGAGCGCTCCGATCTGGGCGCGTTTCGGTGCCTGCGCAGCGAGCATGCGCTGGCGGAAGCCGAGAGCGCCGACGCGCGCCTCAGAGCCGGAGAGCGGCTGCCGCTGCTGGGCGTGCCGATCGCGATCAAGGACGACGTGGACATCGCCGGCGAGGAGACGCGCTTCGGCTGCCCCGGGCGCTTCGCGCGCAGCGAGCGCGACTGCGAGGCGGTCGCCCGGCTGCGCGCAGCGGGAGCGGTGATCATCGGCAAGACCAACACGCCGGAGCTCGGCCAATGGCCCTTCACCGAAGGTCCATCCTTCGGAGTCACGCGTAATCCCTGGAGCCTTGCGCACACCCCGGGCGGCTCCTCCGGTGGAGCCGCAGCAGCCGTCGCTGCGGGCCTGGTGGCGGGCGCCATCGGCTCCGACGGAGCTGGCTCGGTGCGCATCCCGGCCGCCTGGACGGGGCTGGTCGGGATAAAGCCCCAACGCGGCCGGATCTCCAGTTGGCCCGAACCCGAGTCCTTCAACGGCCTGACGTGCCTGGGACCATTGACCCGCACGGTGGGGGACGCGGCGCTGCTGCTGGACGTCCTGAGCGGCAACCGGCCAGGCGATCTGCACCGGCCGCCGGCACCTCTGCGGCCATTCGCGGCGGCGAGCGGCGATCAGCCGCGCCGGCTGCGGATCGCGCTCTCGCTGAGAATCCCCTTCAGCCTCGCCCCGGCAACGCTCGATCCGGCGGTCGCAAGCGCGACGCAGAGGATCGCCTCGGTGTTGGAGGGGCTCGACCACGAGATCATCGAGGCGGACCCGCCATACGGGCCGATCGGCCTCACCTTCTTCCCGCGCTCAACGGCGGCGCTGCACGAGTGGGTGGGCCGCGTCCCTGACCAGGCGCTGCTCGATCATCGCACGCGCCACAACGCGCGCATGGGCAAGCTCTGCAGGGGGCCGGCGTTGAGGCTCTCACGAGCGCTGGAGAGGCCGATGCAGCGCCTGGTTGGGAGCATCTTCGACAAGGCCGACGTGGTGCTCACGCCCACCACCGCAAAGCCGCCTCAGCCGCTGGGCTCGCTGGATGGCCTTGGGCACTGGGACACCGACAAGGTGGTCGTCGGCGCCTGCCCCTACGCGTGGCCGTGGAACGTGCTCGGCTGGCCTGGGATCAACGTGCCCGCTGGCCTGACCCCGCAGGGCCTGCCGCTCGGCGTGCAACTGCTCGGCCCGGCGTGCTCGGAGCCGCTGCTGATCGCGCTCGCCGCGCAGCTGGAGCAGGTGGAGCGCTGGCAGGACCGCCGTCCTCCGACTCTCGTTTGAGTCGCGCCAGGGCCTGCCGACGGCCTCGTACGGCAGTTGGAAACAATCTGAAATGGTTGCCTAGACGTTTTTGCACATCTAAAGGTGTAGATATTGGCGCCAGGGGGTAGTCAACGTGGGAGTAATCCTTGGACGACTATCGATCCGGGAGAGCGCACGGAATCATGATGGCCGTGGCATCCATTCACCAGAAGATCACTCTGCAGGCGCCAGCCTGCGATAGCGCTCGCGGCGGCACGCAGCGCCGGACGGAGAGCCGGTCCTGATGGCACGGCGTAGGCGCAGGTCGACCCCGTCCTCCTCCCCCGTCCAGGGAGAGCGAGAGAGCCGGCAACAGCCACACGACACCGAGCAGCGGCTGCGGCGTCCCAGCGAGGGGCACGTCGCCAAGCAGCCCCGCACCGTGGCACAAGGGCCCAGGAAGCGTACTCGTGAAGCGGCACATCAGGACGAGCTCGAGCTTTGGATCGGCGAGATCGACGGCCTCGCGGAGCTGGACGAAGTGTCCTACGTCGCGCAGCGCCGCCACGCGCCGGTGGCCTTGGTGGGTGAGGTGGACGCCCAGCGGCAACTCGCGGTGATCGACGGCCTGCTCAGCAAGCCGCTGCCGGCGCTGGAGATGGAGTGGATGCCCGGCGAGTGGATCGACATCAGTGCGCTGGGCAGCGATCCGCTTGTGCTCTATTGCCATCCAGGAGCCGAGCCCGACGCCGTGGTGCTCGATTGCGAGGAGCAGACTCTCGGCGCGGATGCGGCGGAGTGCAGGGGGTTCGCTGAGCACAGCCTCGAGCTCGCCTGCCTGCGCCACCGTGTGGTGGGCGTCAGCTCACAGAGCGCCTCCGCCACGCTGCGCCTGGCGAGTGCCGAGGCGCTGCCGCACGTCGTGCTCAGCGACGACCGGCTCGAGCTGGCCGAGGAGATGGGCCTGCCGACCTTCGAGGTGGACGGCATGTGCCTGTATGAGAGGCTGACTTTGATCGTGAGGGACGGGCGCGTGGAGAAGGTCTTCTATCCGGTCCCCGACCCGGCAACGCACGCCGCCGAAGTGGCGGAGTGGCTGCGGGACGGCAAGACCTGACCGGTCCACGCGTGGCGGCTGCCGGTCCGAGGTGAGCCGGCAGTCCGGGTGGAGAGGTGCGGCCGCGCGGGCAAACACCCGCGCGGCCGTGAACTTCGCAGCCCTTTACGGCGCCGACGGCACGACCGTGACCGCGGCCGCACCGTCGCTCGGCAGATCGCCGGTATCGAACGCGGGACCATCCAGAGCAACCAAGCGCTCGACGCCGCCCAGGAACTCCTCGGGCCCCTCCAGGAAGCCGATGCGCCTGGTGCGGTAGTGCATCGGCAGCACCCACCGCGGCCGCAGCTGCGCAACCAGCTCGTGCGCGCCCTGCGCGCCGATCGTCGGGCCGCCTCCCACCGGCACGATCAACAGGTCGACCTCGCCGATCGCCTCTCGCTGGGAGTCGCGCAGCGCTCCCTGGCCAAAGTCGCCGAAGTGGCAGACGCGCAGGCCGTCGAGCGTGAGCTTGAAGATCGTGTTCGGCCCCCGCTGGGTGCCGGCGGCATCGTCGTGCTCGGAGGCGATCGCGATCACCTCGCCGGCGGGTGAGTCGAGCTTGCCCGCGGTCGAGCGGATCACCGCGGGCTCGCCGCCGATCGCCTCTGCAGCGTTGTGGTCGAGATGCTCGTGGGTGATCAACAGCAGATCGGCGCTCACGCCCTCGATCGTCGGGTACTCGAACTGCACTCCGCGATCGCCCATCGCCGCGGCGATGTCGCCGAACGGGTCGATGAACACCGAGACGTCCTGCCCCTGCAGGGCAAACGCCGACTGTCCATACCACTCAACGCGCATGCTGCTCCTCCCTTGTCGTTATGTCGGCGCCGATCGAGGCGAGCTCGCCGTCCGACGACTGCTGCTCGCCGTGCCGGTAGCGCCCACCTCGCATCAGCGACGCAAGCGCCGCGATCAGGCAGGCCACGATCGCAAACACGAACGCCTCGTGCAGCCCTTTCTGAAACGACCCCGAGATCAGACGCGGCAGGAACGAGTGGCCGGTCAGGATTGCCCTGTTGGAGGCACCGATCCCGGCCAGAACACTTTTGCCGGCCAGGTGCGCCAGCGGGTTGTAGCCCAGGAACGCGGCGAACAGGATCGAGATCGGCGGCAGCGCCGCGACCCTATGCGCACCGGCGCTGCTTACGCCGTGCGCGAGCAGGCCGCTGGCAAGCGCATGCGGCAGGCCGGCGGCCAGTCCGAGCACCATCAGCGTGAAGAAGATGCCAACCGAGAGCACCTGGGCGGAGTTCTGGAAGGTCTGGTTCATCCCGCCGCCGGCGCCGCGGTCCTCTGGTGGCAGGCTGTTCATCACCGCCGCCCTGTTGGGCGCGGCGAACATGCCCATCGAGATGCCATTGAGAGCGAGCACGACTGCGAAGACGGGATATGAGAAGTCGATCGGCAACAGCATCAGAAGGCCGAAGCTGATTGCGGCGCCGATCATCCCGCCAGTCGCAAACAGCCGCGCGCCGAAGCGATCGGAGAGGTATCCGGACGTGGGGCCGGCGATCAGCATGCCGAAGGTCAGCGGCAGGATGTAGATGCCGGCCCACAGCGGCGTCTGGGTGAAGCTGTAGCCGTGCAGCGGCAGCCAGATGCCCTGCAACCAGATGATCAGCATGAACATCAGCCCGCCGCGGGCCACGGCGGAGAGGAACGTGGAGAGGGTGCCGAAGGTGAAGGCTCGGATGCGGAAGAGGGGCAGCTTGAACATCGGCTGCGCCACGAAGCGCTCGACCAGCCCGAAGCCGATCAGGCTGAGCGTACCGGCGGCGAGCAGCGCGATCGTGACCGGGTTGCCCCAGCCGGTCGCGGAGCCGCCGTAGGGCCTGATGCCGTAGGTGACGGAGACCATCACCAGGATCAGCCCGGCGGCGAAGAGGAGGTTGCCGGCCCAGTCGATCCGCGCCGGTTTGGGCCGCGAGCGCTCCTCCAGCTTCAGGTAGGCCCAGACGGTCCCGAACAGGCCGACCGGCACGGAGATCAGGAACACCAGGCGCCAGTCGATCGGGGCCAGGATGCCACCGAGGATCAGGCCAATGAACATGCCCGAGACGCCGACGATGTTGTTGATCCCAAGCGCCATCCCGCGCTGGTCGGAGGGGAAGGCGTCGGTGATGATCGCGGCCGCGTTTGCCAGCAGGAACGCGGCGCCGATGCCCTGGACGATGCGGAAGGCGATCAGATACAGCGCGCCGGCCCTGCCAGTCATCCAGTCGACGGTGAGGATCAGCGAGGCCAGCGTGTAGATGACGAAGCCGAGGTTGTACATCTTCACTCGCCCGAACATGTCGCCCAAGCGCCCCAGCGAGACCACCAAAACGCTGGAGACGACCAGGAAGCCAAGGATCATCCACAACAGGTAGAAGCTGTTGCCGCTCTGCAGCGGATCGAGTTTGATGCCGCGGAAGATCGCGGGCATCGCGATCAGCGTGATCGAGGCATCGAGCGTGGCCAGCAGCACCCCGAGCGTCGTGTTGGACAGCGCGATCCACTTGTAGCTGTCGCTGCCGGCGCTGGCTCCGTGGCCGTTCACGCTTGGCGCTATGCCCGATGGCGCTTGGGTGAGCGTGGAGCGAGCCATCGGACCCACCCTAGCAACTTGACGGTTACGTAAGGATCAATCAGTCGAGCGTCAGCACTGCCTTGCCGGCGATCCGTCTGTCCATCAGCGCCTCAATCGCCTCTGGCGCCTGGCGCCAGGACGCCTCATGGTCGATTGAGCAGTCGAGCCTCCCGGCCGCCACCAGATCGGCCAGGCGGCGCAGGTCGCGCGCACCGGAGCGACTGTGTGCCAGCTCGGCGAACAGGTAGAAGCCGTACAGGCGCGCGCCGGGGGCGCGCGCGAAGAGCTCGCGCGCGGGGTAGGCGACCGGCTCGGGGTCGCTGGAGGCGAAGGAGACGACCGTGCCGCCGGCGTCGATCCGCTGGATCGCGGCGCCGAGGGTCGCGCCGCCCACGCCCTCCACTATGCCGGCGAACGTCTCGCCCTGGGGCGCGAGCTCATGGAGGATCTCCTGTGCGCCCAGCTCTCGCAGGCCGGCGGCGCGCTGAGGGCTGGCCGAGACAGCGGTCACGTGCGCTCCGCCGATGCGCGCCAGCTGCACCGCGAAGCGGCCCACGCCGCCGGAGGCCCCGGTGACCAGCACGCGCCTACCGATCGCGCAGCCGATCCGATCGAGCGCCAGCAGCGCGGTCAGCCCCGCGACCGGCAGGCAAGCCGCCTGGGCAAAGGAGACCTCACTCGGCACCTGCGCCAGCGCCTCGGTCGGCACGGCTGCCAGCTGCGCCCACGCCCCGGCGCCGACGAGCCCGACCACGCGCGCTCCCTGCGGCGGACCGGAGCCGTCCGCGGCCGCGCGCTCCACCGTGCCGGCAAGGTCCCAGCCCATCACCTGGCCGTCCTGCATGTCGAGGAGACGGCGGCACTCGCCCCGGTTCAGCGAGATCGCCTGCACCCTCACGAGCGCCTGCGACGGAAGTGGCTGCGGATCGCTGACCTGGCGCAGCGAGACGCGTCCGGGAGCATCGGGAGCAGCCGTCAGTGCGAGCACGCGTCGAGGTTAGCCGCTGCGCTCGCCGGCTTCAGCGCTCGAGTCGTTCGTTTCAGCGCGCGAGCCGCAGGTATGTGAGCACCGCCAGCACGCGGCGATGGTCCACCTCGCACGCCGGCAGCTGAAGCTTTGTGTAGATGTTGGTGATGTGCTTCTCGACCGCGCCCGGCGTGACCACGAGCGTCTCGGCGATCGCGACGTTGGAGCGCCCCTCGGCCATCAGCTCGAGCACCTCGCGCTCGCGCGGGCTCAGCGCGCTGAGCGCGTCCTGCGAGCCGTTGCGCGCCAGTAGTTGGGTGACGACCTGGCGGTCGAGCACGGTGCCGCCGGCGGCCACCCGCTCCAGCGCGTCCAGAAAGGCGCGCACGTCACCGATCCGCTCCTTGAGCAGGTAGCCGATGCCGGCTGTGTTCTCGCCGATCAGCTCGCTTGCATAGGCGGTCTCGACGTACTGGGAGAGCACGAGCACGCCCAGCTGCGGCTGGCGGTGCCGGGCCTCGATCGCCGCCCGCAGCCCCTCGTCGGTGAAGGTGGGCGGCAACCGCACGTCGACGATCGCGAGGTCTGGGCGATGCCCGGCGATCGCACGCAGCAGCGAGGGGCCGTCCTCCACCTGCGCGACCACCTCGATCGAGCTCTCACGCAGAAGCGCGACGATCCCCTCACGCAGCAGCGCGAGATCCTCGGCTATCACGACCCTCATCGCGGGCTGCCCGCAGAGTCGGCCGAACCTGCAAGCGCCGGCACGGCGCCACGCCGGCGCTCCGCCGTGGGCAGGCTGACGAGCACCGTGGTGCCCCCATCGAGAGGGCTGTCGATGCTCATCGTCCCGTCGAGCGCCTGCACCCGGGCGCGCAGGCCGGCCAGCCCGCCGCCCAGCGGGTCCGCACCGCCGCAGCCGTCGTCGCCGACGAGGATGCGGAGCGCCTGGCCGTCGTCGACCATCTGGACCCAGCTGCGAGTGCAGCGCGAGTGCTTGGCGGTGTTGGTCAACGACTCGGCGATCACGAAGTAGGCGGCGCTCTCGATCCGCGGCGCCAGCGGACGGGGCATCTGCGCGTGGACGGTCGTGCCGAGGCCGTAGCGCGAGGCCAGCGAGCGCACGGCGGCCAGCAACCCGCGCTCGATCAGCAGCGGGGGCACGATCCCGCGCGCCAGGTCGCGCAGCTCCGCGATCGCGCTGTGCGCCTCGCGCCGCGCCTCGTGGATCAGCGCGAGCACGTCGGGCCGGTCTTCGAGCTTGAGCTCGGCGCGACCGAGTTGCAGCGTAAGCGCGACCAGCCGCGCCTGCGCCCCATCGTGCAGGTCGCGCTCGATCCGGCGCAGCTGCGCGGCCTGCGCGTCCACGGCCTCCCGGCGCGTGCGCGTGAGCATCTCTATGCGCGCCCGCAGCGCACGTCTGCCGCGCGCGACCAGCACGCGATCGTGCATAGCGATCAGCGAGTAGCCGGCGCCTGCGGTGCCGAGGCCGAGCAGCGCCCACGCCGGCCAGAACTCGGTTACGCCGTCGAGTAGCCGCGTGATGATCCAGGTGAATACGAGGATGCCGGTGGCCACGAGGATCAGCGCCCATACGCACGCCACGCGGCGGGAGGCGCCGCGCTGCCGAGCCCACGCCCAGCGCCCGGCGATGTCGAGGCTGACCGGCACCGAGAGCCCCAGCCAGACCCACGCCGGCCAGAAGTAGCCCTGGCTGCCGAGGCCCCAGATGCCGATCAGCAAGAGTGCCGTCAGCGCTGCCATCCGGCGCATCAGATGGCTTGCGTATTGCCCGATCGAGAGCCCGGCGGCAAGCGTCGGCATCCACCGTCGCACGCCGCTCCGCGGCGGGGCGGGGATGGCGGCTTGCGCGCGCGCCGGTTCGCTCATGCATGGATGGTGGCACGCCCGCGCGACGCGCGCGCGGGCAGGCCGCAAACGTGGCGTACGCCGCTCCACCCTCAGAGTCCGACGTGCGCCGCCCGGCGCTGAGAAAGCTCTAAGCGATTGCCTTGGCGGCCATGCGCTCAGCGCCGATCCGCTGCACGTCCCAGGCCAGGCCGAGGCGCTCCAGCGTGGCAATCAGCAGCCCGGATATGTCGACCTCGTAGCCGCGCATGCCGTGGAAGGCGGAAGTGGGGAATGCGTGATGGTTGTTGTGCCAGGACTCGCCGAGCGAGAAGGGAGCCAGCCAGAGCAGGTTGCGAGACTCATCGCCGGTGTCAAAGCGACGACGGCCGAAGAAGTGGCAGAGCGAGTTGATCGAGTAGGTGACGTGGTGCAGCACGAACATGCGCACCGCGCCGCCCCACACAAGACCCCACAGGCCGGCTGTCAGGGTGCCGCCGAGCAGCACACCCAGGCCGAAGGGGATCGCCAGGCCTAGCAGCGTCCAGAGAAGGAAGGTCTTGTCGATGAAGTTGATCACCGGGTCGGCGAGCAGGTCGCGGGCGTAGCGCTCGTTGGAACCTCGCTCGACCTGCTCGAAGAGCCAGCCCAGGTGGGCGTGCGCAAGGCCAGCGAGCGCGCCGCGCAGGCCCTCGCCGTGGCCGACGTGCGGGCTGTGCGGATCACCTGGCTGATCGGAGTAGGCATGGTGCTGACGGTGGAAGGTGACCCAGTTGATCACGGGCCCCTCGACCGCCATCGTGCCGCAGATCGCAAAGAGTCCCCGCAGCCAGCGCGAGGTCTTGAAGCTGCGGTGGGTCAGCAGGCGATGGAATCCGACAGTGACGCCGAGCCCGCAGGGCACGTACATGACCACGAAGATCGCCACGTCGCTCCAGCGCAGCTCGCGATTCCAGGTCTGCCATACGGCGAAGCCGAGCAGCAACAGCGGCAGGATCGTGATCGTAGCGGTGAGGACGCGGTCGATCGTTTTGACGACGATCGGGGTGCCGAGGCCATCGAGGCAGTCCTCAGCTGTGCCCTGGCCGGCAGAGCACTGCGTCTCTGTCTCCGTGGTAGAAGGCGCCGGCGGCGCAATCGAGCTCATGCAACGAAGCCTGACGACATCGGCTGACGCTTGCATTGAGGCCGGCCACCGAGCTTGCGCAGCGCCCCCCACCCGCATCCTCCGGCAGGCCAGAGCATCGACGGTAGGGTTAACCAGAGATCCGCGAACACGAGAAGGAGGCTCCATGGCTCATGGCGCTCGGAAGTCAGCAAGGCAGCGCAAGGCCAAGAAGGCGATCGCGATCGTTCTCGCCCGCTCGCTGCTCACTCAGCTCAGCACGCAGCACGGACGCCGCGGCCGCTGCCGGCGGGCGGGGCGGGCACAATCGGTGGGCGCCGCCTCGATCGGCGCGCTCGCGCTCGGTGCAGTCTCGATGGGCGCGGGCGCTATCGGCGCGCTGGCGGTCGGCAGGCTCGCAATCAAGCGCGGCACCGTCGGCTCGCTGCGGATCGAGGAGCTGACGGTCGGCAGGCTGCAGGTGGATGAGCTGAACGTGCTCAGCCGCAGCGCCACGCCGTAGGCGCGGCCGCGGCTGAGCGCAGCCTCAGCGCAGATACGGACATTCGATGTCCACCGACGCGGTCGAGGTGATGGGGCCGCCGCCCGCTTCGACCTGCGCCGTGAAGGTGTACTTGCCGTCGAATTCTTCGGCAGAGGGCCCCTCGTTGGGGCCAAATTCAGAGAGATAGGACACGACCGTGAAATGGAACAGGCCGACCTTCTTCTCGGGTGGCGCGCCGGCGAAGCCCGGGCCGGAGGTAAAGAGCTTGTCCCATTCGATCGCTTCGCTGAGCTCAGGCTGGTTGCCCTCATAGTCCTCGGTCAGTTCGTCCTTGAACTTCGTGGGCGCGTTTGAGGGGATGTGGCCCGCCTGCACGTAGACGGTGATGAATACGTTCTGCGGAGGACCGATCGGCCCGCCGTTGCCAACGACCATTTCGCTGCATTCGGCATTGGACTTCACCGTCTTGCCGTCGGGGACCCACAGACGGTTGACGCCGAAGCCGATGACCGACATCGAGGGGCCCGAGGGCAGCTTTTCTTCTTTCGTGGTCGCCGGTTTTTTCTTGCCCGGTTTGCCTTTTTTCTTGCCCGCTTTGGATTTTTTACCGGCTTTCGATTTTTTGGCGGCTTTTTTGCTCGCGGCAGCGGTGCGCGCGCGCGCAGAGGACGTCGATGCAGCAGCTACTGCCACTCCGGCCGCGGTCGCAAGTGCCACGACGAGCACGAGCAGAGCAAACATCCTGATCAGAAAGCGGGTCACATCCCCTCCCAAGGGCTTGCACACAAGAGACGCGGAAGGATAGCGGACGTCAGGATCCCGACGTCCGCTATCGCTCGTTATTTGCCCTTTTTCATCGCATGGTGCTTCATCGCGTGTTTGCTGTGGTGCTTCATCGCATGGTGCTTCATCGCGTGGTTTGCAGCCAGCGCCGAGCCCGGCGCGAGCGCGAGCAGCGCACAGACGGCGAGAGTGGGCAGAGTGCGTGTACGGGTGCCGATGCTCATCGATCCTCCTTGATGCGTGGTTTCGCTCCCCACTTCACCGCACCCGCATTACCGATCCATTACGGACGCGGCAGGCGCAAGATGCGTAATGAAGCTGCAACATCTGTGGTCCATGCTCACTGCCATGCACAACGTCCTTCCAGCTGAAGCGAGCCGCCGATGCTGCTGCTGATCGTCTTCGGGTTCGTTGCCGGTGCGGCGACCGCTGTCTCGCCGTGCGTGCTGCCGGTGTTGCCCGTCGCGCTCTCGGCCGGCGTGACCGGCGGACGCGCACGGCCGCTCGGCGTCGTGACCGGCCTTGCGCTCTCGTTCACGTTCGCCACTGTCGCGCTCGTATACCTGATCTCGGCGCTGGGGCTGCCGGACGACCTGCTGCGGGAGATCGCAATCGTGGTGCTGATCTGCTTCGGCGCGAGCCTGATGATCCCGCCGCTGGGCGACCGGCTGGAGGCACTGATCAGCCGCATCGCGCCCAAGCGCACGGGGCCCGGCGGTGGCGGGTTCTGGTCGGGGCTGCTCGCCGGCGGCGTCCTTGGCTTCGTCTACGCCCCCTGCGCCGGCCCGATCCTCGCCGGCGTGATCACGGTCTCGGCCTCCCAGAGCTTCAGCGCCGGGCGCCTGGCGGTCGCGCTGGCCTACGGGATCGGCTCGGCCGCGACGCTGTACGTGCTGATGCTCGGCGGGCGGCGCCTGACCTCGCGTCTTTCTCGCCGCAGCCCCCGCTTCCAGATGGCGATGGGCGCAGTGATGGTGCTGGTCGCGCTGGCGATGCTCGGCAACTACGACACGCGCTTTGAGACCGCTATCGCAAGCGATCTGCCCTCATTCCTGATCGACCCGTCGCACGGCCTGGAGACGAGCAAGGCGGCCGCCAGCGGCTTGGCGGAACTGCGCGGGCACAAGGCACGCGCCACCGGCGGGGTGGCGCAGGCCAACGCGGGGCGCGCGCTGCCGGTGCTGGGCGTGGCGCCCGAATTCGTCGACACCCAGAAATGGTTCAACACGCCGGGTCAGAAACCGCTCAGCCTGAAGGGCCTGCGCGGCCACGTCGTGCTGGTCGACTTCTGGACCTACAGCTGCATCAACTGCATCCGCACGCTGCCCTACCTGAACGCCTGGTATCGCAAGTACCGCAGCAAGGGATTCGTGATCGTGGGGGTGCACACCCCGGAGTTCCCGTTCGAGCACTCGGCCGCCAACGTCGCAGCGGCGGTCAAGGAAAACGGAATCGAATACCCGGTGGTGCAGGACAACGACTACGGCACCTGGAACGCCTACCACAACGAATACTGGCCGGCCGAGTATCTGATCGACGCGCAGGGCCGGGTCCGCCTGGCCGACTTCGGCGAGGGCGACTACGAAGCCAAGCAGAAGGCGATCAGGGATCTGCTCGCCGAATCCGGCGCGGGCGGCCTCGGTGGGGAAGCGGTCGTGCACGCGCAGGCGCCCTCCGAAGTACAGACGACGCCCGAGTCCTACATCGGCGCAGAACGCGCCGAACGCTTCATCAATGGGGAAATCACCGAAGGGCTGCATGACTACGGCGCCTCCACCGCGCCGCCGCCGGCCGAAGACCTGCGCTACTCGGGCACCTGGCGAATCGCGCGGCAGTCGGGCACGGCAGTCTCCGGCGCCCAGCTGCGGCTGAGCTTCAACGCCCGCCGCGTCTTCTTCGTGCTCGGCTCACCAGAAGAGGCGCGCCACGTCAAGGTGCTGCTGGACGGCAGGCCGATACCCGCCTCGCTCTCCGGCTCAGACGTGCACGACTCCAGCGTCACGGTCTCCTTCCAGCGCCTCTACCGGCTCGTGGAACTGCCAAACGTGCAACACCATGTGCTGACATTGGAACTGGAACCGGGAGTCACTGGCTATGCCTTCACCTTCGGCTGATCGGAGCGCATTCGTGCTCGTCGTAGACGACGAGCCCACGATCGGCGAGGTGGTCTGCCGCTATCTGGAGCGAGCGGGCTTCCAAGCAGGGGTCGCCGGCGATGGGCCGCAGGCGATTGCGATGAGCACGCAGCGCAAACCCGATCTCATAATTCTCGACATCATGCTCCCCGGCATCGACGGCCTGGAGGTGATGCGCAGGCTGCATGAATCTGAGGACCCCAGCCACCCCAAGCCGGCAGTGATTCTGCTCACCGCCAAGGGCGAGGAGTCTGACCGCATCGTCGGGCTGCGTCGCGGCGCAGACGACTATGTGGTCAAGCCGTTTTCGCCCGGCGAGCTGCTGGCCAGGGTGCAGGCGGTGCTGCGCCGCAGCACCGCGACGCCGGAGGATCGCGACGGGGCGCCGCTCACCTTCGATGGGCTGCGGATCGATCCCGCCGCTCGCAGCGTGAGTCTGCACGGCCAGGAGATCGGACTCACCCAGCGCGAGTTTGACCTACTGCTGTTCCTGGCCCGGCATCCCGGCCGCGTCTTCTCCCGCGACCAGCTGATCGACCTGGTCTGGCGGCTGCCCTTCTGCAACGACAGCTCGACGGTCACCGTGCACGTGCGGCGGCTGCGCGCGAAGATCGAGCCCGACCCCAGCCAGCCACGCTTCATCCAGACGGTGTGGGGCGTCGGCTACAGGCTCGCGCCGTGAAGGCGCCCGCCGCCATCCTGCGATCGCTGCTGGTGCTGGCGCTTGCGCTGGGCGCCGCGGTCGCGATCACCGCAAGCGTGGGCGGGGGCGCGGGCGCACTGCTGACGCTGGAGATCCTGGCGCCGATCGGCCTGCTCGCACTGGCGCTCGCGCACCTGGCCGCTGACCGCGGCTGGCGCACGCAGGGCCTCTCCCGCCGCTTCGACCTGGGTCTGGCGATCGCGCTCGGCCAGCTGCTGATCGCGGTGGTGGTCGCGGCGATCGTGATGTACGTCTCCAAGCACGACGCCTGGGCGACGATCGGAATCGTGATCTTCGCGGCGCTGTTGGCCGGCCGGGCCGCGCGCCTACTCTCCGACGGCGTGCTGGCGGACGTGCGCGCGATCCGCGATGGGCTGCGCGCCGTCGAGCACGGCCGCCGCGACGTGCAGGTGCAGGCAAGCTCGAGCGCGGAGCTCGCACAGCTGGCGCAGACGACCAACCGCATGATTGCTGCGCTGCAGGCCGAGGAGCGCTCGCGCGACGCCGCTGACGCTGCCCGCCGCCAGGTGATCGCCGCGGTCTCCCACGACCTGCGCACGCCGCTGACCTCGCTACGGCTGCTGGCCGAGGCGCTGGGCGACGACCTGGTCGACGAGCAGACCCAGCAGCGCTACATCGCCACGATGGGCGCGAACGTGAGGGCGCTCTCGACGCTGGTCGATGACCTCTTCGAGCTCTCGCGCCTTGAGGCCGGCGACTACGCCTGGAGCACAGAGGCGGTACCGCTGGCGCAGCTGGTGGACGAGGCGCTGCTGGCGATGAGAGCGCAGGCCGAGCGCCACCGTGTCGCGCTGCTCAGCGATGTGCCGGCAGCCCTGCCCCCCGCGCAGGCGAACCCGGAGAAGCTGCAGCGGGCGCTGTGCAACCTGCTGCAGAACGCGATCAGGCACACGCCGCCGGATGGCAGCGTGCAGGTGCGCGCCGAGCAGCTGCACGGGAGTGTTGAGGTCGAGGTCGCCGACACCGGCCTTGGTATCGCGGAGGCCGACCTGCCGCACGTCTTCGAGCCGTTCTACCGCGGCGGGCAGGAGGCGGCGCGCACGGGCGCCGGCAGCGGCCTTGGCCTTGCGATCTGCCGGGCGATCGTCGAGGCGCACGGCGGCCGCATCTGGCTGGCCGACGCGATGCAGGGCACACGCGTGCGCTTCACGCTGCCGCTTGCCGCGGACTAGCGCTCCCGCCCTCCGCGCATGCGTCGGCGTAGATCCAGGCCAGCGCGCCGACCGCGATCGCGACCACGATCACCGCGGGCCAGGGGCCGATCGCCAGCCCTAGCAGGTGGGAGAGCACGAAGCCGGCAAGGCCGGCGCCGCTGAGGGCGACTGCCGTGCGGGTGCCCTGCCGCCGCCGCCAGGCGCCGATGCACCAGATCCCACCCGCCGCGAGCACCAGGCCGCCGGCGGTGCGTGAGCCGCTGGCGGCAACCACGCCCCAACTCGCCAGAAAGGACGCCGCGGCCACCGGCGCTGTCGGCACGTGACGCACGAGCGCCAGCCTAGCGCGAGCGCTCCGCGCTCATGCTGGGTGTGCAAGCAGCAACGGGTTGCCGGAGGGATCGGCAATCTGGACCCCATCGGCTACGCTCACCGGCTCATAGCCGGCTGCGGCAGCCGAATCGGCGGCGGCCCGCACAGCCTGCGCGTCGGGCAGCAGCACGCTTGCGCGCAGCAGCGTGGCGCTGCTCTCGGGGGCCTGGCCGGCGCCGGCGCTCTCCCAGGTGTTCGCCCCGATGTGATGGTGGTAGCCACCCGCGGCCAGAAAGGCGGCCTGTCCGCCCACCGCAGCCGTGAGATCGAAGCCGAGCGCGTCGCGATAGAAGGCCAGGGTGGCCGGGACGTCGCTGACGCGCAGGTGGACGTGGCCCATGCTCGTGCCCGCCGGCAGGCCCTCGAAGGGCTCTGACGCCGGGTCCTGCAGCTCGCCCATCAGGCTCGATACGTCGAGCGGCAGCGTTGTCATCCGCTTCGCGACCTGGCCCTCCCAGACCTCGCGCGGCCGATCCCAGTAGATCTCGATCCCGTGCTCGTCCGGGTCGCTGAGATAGATCGCCTCGCTGACGAAGTGGTCGGAGAGGCCGACGAGCGGCACGCGCTCGCGGGCGGCGTGAGCCAGCCAGCGGGCCAGGTCAGCGCGCTGCGGTAGCAGCAGGGCGAAATGGTAGAGGCCGCTGAAGCCGCGGGCGGGCTTGGCGCCGAGACGCTCAACCAAGCGCAGCAGCTCCTGTCCGCCGGCCCCGAGGCGGGCCTCGCCGGAGCCTCGCTGCTGGACCTGCAGCCCGACCGCCTGCTCGTAATAGGAGATCGAGCGCGGCAGGTCGGCGACCGCCAGCTCGACCGCGCCCATGCGCGTGCTTGCAGGCAGGCTGCTCATCTTTCGATCTTAGGAGAAGCGGGCGGGTAGGCTCGCTTCATGGAGGAGATCGAGGAGCTGCTGATGCTCGACGTGGCCGCCTGGGGCGCCTGGCTGGCGACGCAGCACGCCCACGCCGGCGCCGTCTGGCTGGTGCTGGCCAAGAAGGGGACCATGGAGCCGACCAGCCTCACCTACGATCAGGCCCTGGAGGAGGCGCTCTGCCACGGATGGATCGATGGCCAGGTGCGCCGCCGCGATGAGGTCACATTCCGCCAGCGCTTCACCCGCAGGCGCCCTCGCAGCGCGTGGTCGCAGCGCAACGTCGGGATCGCGCAGCGCCTGATCGCCGAAGGCAGGATGAAGCCGCCGGGCGCCGCGGAGATCGAGCGCGCCCAGGCCGACGGACGCTGGGAGGCGGCCTACGCCGGTCCGGCGAGCATCGAGGTGCCCACCGAGCTGGCGGCAGCCTTGGCCGCCAGCCCCGCCGCTAGCGAGACGTTCAGCAAGCTCAGCGGCCAGAACCGCTACGCGATTCTGTACCGGATCGCGACGGCCAAGCAGGCGCAGACGCGCACGCGCCGGATCGAGCAGTTCGTGGAGATGCTCTCCCGCGGGGAGACGATCCACCCGCAAGGCACGGGGCGCCCCTGAACAACCGGGGCGCCCCGCCCGCCGCCTACTTCACGATTTTGAAGATCCGCTCCATCCCCAGCAACGTGTGGCTGCGCCCGTCCTGCGTGTCCATGAAACAGGCCTGCACGTAGATGCCGGGCTTGGCGGAGATGGTCTCCTGCTGGTAGGAGCCCGGGGAGAGGGGGCCGGCGAAGGTGACGGGGGCGCCAGCCACCAGCTTTTCCAGGCCCTTTTCCTTTCCGGTCTTCAGCGCCTTGACCACCTTCTGGGCATCCTTCATGTTCTTCACCGGGAAGGCGATGTCCATGTGCACGAGGAAGCCTTCGTTTTCGAAGCGAACGAGCTCCCCGTCCTTCAGGGTCGTGGGCCCGCGAAAGCCGAACTCGATCGAGCGCACCGTCGCTTCAGGCGTGGGCAGCGCGACCGGCGAGGCGGCCGCGGCGATCGTGAAGTGCGCCTCGATCTGGGCCTGTTTTTCGCCGGCCGCCGTGAGCTCGATGTACTGCCCCGGCTGCAGATAGGTCTGCGCTTCAGATGTCGCGCCGGGGTTGTCTTCGAGGTCAAGGACGATCGAGCCGTACTTGTCTGCGTTGTTCGGGTCGGACTGCTTCTTGGATTTCGAAAACGCTTCGATTTCCGCGGTGCTCACACCCGGGTTCTGGCGAAAGATGATCACCGCCGCTTCCTTTACGCCCGTGTCCGTGGAGACAACGTTCACCGCGCCGGAGGCGAGCGCGCCGCTGACTGTCGCGGAGGAACTTGTGATCGCTACCGAGAGAGTCGGCAGCGAGCTCGACTGCGCCGCTGCGGGAAGGCCGACCCCGCCCGCGCATGCAAGCGCGATCAGCGCGCCCGCCATACGCAGCCTCGGGATCTTCATGGGCACCAGCGAGCCTGCGGTCTTCGTCATCCGTGGATCCTTTCGCGCAAAACGGAGAGGCCGCGCCGAGCGCGCAGTCCGGCACGGCCTGGCCCCGTTTTGAGACATGGGGTGCTTGGGTTTGCTGCGAGCGAGCGCCCGAGGAGCGCGACAACATCAACCGGCCCGTCGGCCGCTCGTTCCCGACTGGCAGCGTAAACGCGACGTGAACGTCTTACATCGGACGTTTTGCCTATCTTTGGAGAGGAATGTCTGCGCAGCGTCGCTCAGACGATGACCTGCTTGCCAACATGTCCAGGGGGCTGTGGGAGCTGGACTGCCTGCCCAGCTTCCGCACCGGTGTGCTCACGCTGCTGCGGGAGATGATCGGCTGCGACATCGCCTCCTACAACGAGATCGGCGACGGGCCCGGCGAGGTGTTCGTGGTCGCCGACCCGCTGGAAGACATGCACGAGCATCCGGCGTTCGCGGCGTTCGCGGATCTCGTGTTGCAGAACCCGCTCGCGGCGCACACCATGCGCACCCGCGATCCGCGCGCGCTGCGCCTCTCCGACTTCATCAGCCGCCGACGCCTGCACGCGCTGGAGATCTACGAGTACGTCTACAGGCAGATCGAGATCGAGCACCAGCTGGCTTTCACGGTGCCCGACGCCGGACAGCTGATCGGGATCACCGTCAGCAGAGACGGCCGCGACTTCGACGATCGCGAGCTGGGACTGCTGGAAGCCTCCCGCGGCATGATCGTGAGCGCATTTCGCAACCTCCACGATCGTGCCCGCCTGGATGCGGTCAGCAGGGCTCTCGACCAGGCGGGCGAGGGCCCGCTGTGCGTCGCGCTGGTCGAGACCAGCGGGATGCTGCGGCCGGGCCACGAGCGCGCCGAGCAGGTGCTCGGCGAGATCTCCGGGCAGCCCGGGGCGCTCTCAGCGCTGCGGGAGTGGGCGCGTGAGCAGCGCCGTGGGCGCTGCCAGGCGGACCCCACTCCCCTGCTTCTCGACTGCAGCGCGACCCGCCTGCAGGCGCGCTACGTGCACGGCCAGCCCGGCATGCTGGATGCAATCACCCTGCAGCGCATGGCCGTCGAGGCGGCGACCGCACTGCGCGCGCTCGGGCTCACCCGCCGCCAGGCAGACGTGCTGGAGATGATCTGGAAGGGCGCCACGAACGCCGAGGTCGCGCTCGCACTGTGCATCAGCGAGCACACCGTGCGCCACCACCTCGAAGAGATCTACCGCCGCCTCGGCGTCAGCACCCGCGCAGCGGCTGCGCACCTGGTCACACAGACGCTCTCGGCCGGCGGAGAGCCGCTACTGCTCTGAGGAGCGCTCCACGTCCACCAGCGTGCCGCTCTCCGGGTTGAAGATCAGGCCGCGGATGCGATCGCGCGCGCTCAGCTCGGGACTGGATCGCAGGCGAGCGAGCCCTTGGCGCAGCGTCGCCTGCACGTCCTGAAAGGCGCCGATCCTCCAGTTCGGCAGTGCCCCGTCTGCGGCCAGGGCGCGGCCGAAGTCGTCCTCGGAGGCGCCGCAGAGCCCGCAGCCCTCGTGCATCACGACGAGCACCTCCTCGGTCCCGAGCAGCCTCTGGGAGATGCTGAGCGAGCGGATCGCGTCGTCGCTTGCCAGGCCGCCGGCGTTGCGGATGATGTGCGCGTCGCCGCGTGCGATGCCGAGCATCGGGAACAGGTCAATCCGCGTGTCCATGCAAGCGAGCACCGCCACCTTGCGTCGTGGTCGCGGGCTCAGGCCGGGAGCTGCGAGTTCCTGTACTTTCGCGGCGGCGAGCGCGAGCATCTCGTCGGCGTTGCTCATCGGCCGATCATATGAGAGGCGCCGCCAACGAGTTTCATCTCCCGCCAGACACTGCCGATAAAGCACGAACCGCAAGCGCGCTACGCACTACCAGGAGAGCCAGAATGCAGATTCCAGAGCCGGTCGCCGCCGCCCGTGAAGAGAGCTTTGCGGGGATCAGCTACCGCGTCAGGGGAGAGCTCGTGCCCGAGCTTCAGATCGAAGTGGGCCCCGCCTCCGTGATGTTCGAACACCACGTGCTGCTGTGGAAGCAGACCAGCGTGAACGTGGAGCTGAAGAAGCTGCCGGGCGCAGTCAAACGCAAGATCGCGGGGCTCGACTTCTTCGTCACCAAGACATCGGGCGCAGGCCACATCGCCTTCTCGCGCGACAGCGCCGGGCAGTGCCTGCCGATTCATCTCGCCCACGGGGAAGGCGTCGACGTGCGCGAGCACCAGTTCCTGGCCGCCACCGACAACTTCGATTACGGCTTTGAACGGGTCAAGGGCATCTCGAACATGCTGCGCGGCGGCTCGGGCTTCTTCATCGACAAGTTCCGCGCCAGCGACGGCGATGCGATCGTCTGGCTACACGGCCACGGCAACATCTTCGAGGTGCAGTTGCAGGTCGGCGAGCAGATCGACGTTGAGGCGGGCTCCTGGCTGTTCAAGGACCCGAGCGTGACACTTGAGGCGGTCACGATGGGCCTGAAGACCGGCGTGTTCGGCGGTGGCGGCAAGCTCACCTTCAACCGCTTCACGGGCCCCGGCCGGCTGGCGATCCAGACGATGTTCATCTCGCCGGATGAGGCGCAGGAGAACGGTGGCACAAGCAGTGGCGGCAACGGCGATGCGGCCGCCGCGGGCGGCGTCGCGGGCGCGATCGTGAGCGGGCTGCTCAAAGGCTGAGCGGGGCGGGCAGGTCGCGCTGCTCACCGCAGCGCAGATGGGAGCGGCGGGCGTCGCCTGGCGGTGTCGAGGCCGGCGACCCGCCAAGATGGGGAGAGATCGAATGACCATCTTGCCGAGCCGCACGCGCTGGTTGGCCCTCATCGTCCTCTGCATGGGGTCGCTGATGATCGTGCTCGACGCCACGATCGTGAACGTCGCGCTGCCCTCGATCAGGGCGCAGCTGCACTTCTCCTCCACCTCGCTGGCGTGGGTGGTCAACGGTTACCTGCTCACCTTCGGTGGGTTCCTTCTGCTCGGCGGCCGCCTCGGTGACCTGTTCGGGCATCGCCGGCTGTTCATCAGTGGGATCGTGCTCTTCACGGTGGCTTCGCTGGCCTGTGGCCTCTCCGGCTCTCGCGGTCTGCTGGTCGCCGCGCGCGCCGTCCAGGGCTTCGGCGGCGCCGTGGTCTCGGCCGTTTCGCTCTCGCTGATGATGTCGCTGTTCGTAGAGCCGGCGGAGCGGGCAAAGGCGATGGGCGTCTTCGGCTTCGTCATGGCCGGCGGCGGCATCCTCGGCGTGCTGGCGGGCGGCGTCATCACCGACCTCTTGAGCTGGCACTGGATCTTCCTGGTCAACGTGCCGATCGGGATCGCGGTCTGCCCGATATCTCTGCGGCTCCTACCCGCGCACAGAGAAGCAGGGGGCAGTGCGCGTCTGGACGTCGCCGGCGCGGTCCTGGTGACGTCCGCGTTGATGCTCGCCGTCTATGCGATCGTAGGCGGCAATGCCGCAGGCTGGACCTCGGCGCAGACCCTGGGCCTGCTCGCCGCAGCGCTGGCGTTGCTCTGCGCCTTCGCACTGAACGAGTCGCGGGTAAGCGCCCCGCTGATGCCGCTTGCAATCTTCAAGCTGCGCAACCTGGCCACCGCAAACGCCGTCTCGGCGCTGTGGGCAGCGGCACTGTTCGCGTGGTTCTTCCTCTCCGCGCTCTACATGCAGCTCGTGCTCTCCTACAGCCCGCTCCAAGTCGGGCTGGCCTTTCTGCCCGCGGATCTGATCATGGGCATCTTCTCGCTCGGGCTCTCCGCGCGAGTGGTGATGCGCGTGGGGGTCAGGCGCCCGCTTGCGATCGGCATGGCGCTTGCAGCACTCGGACTGCTGCTGTTCGCGCGTGCCCCGGTGCACGGGTCCTTCCTGGCCGACATCCTCCCGAGCATGGTGCTGCTTGGCATCGGCGACGGGATGGCATTCAATCCGCTGCTACTCGCGGCCATGGACGACGTTGCGCCTTCGGAGTCGGGCCTTGCCTCCGGGGTGCTCAACACCTCCTTCATGATGGGCGGCGCGCTTGGCCTGGCGATCCTCGCAAGCCTCGCCGCCTCGCACACCAGCAGTCTGCTCGGCTCCGGAGCCGGGCACGCTGCCGCGCTTGCCGGTGGCTATCGCCTGGCCTTCCTCACAGGCGGGCTCATTGCTGCGCTTGCGGCAGCGATCGGCGGGTCGATGCTGCGGGCCTTGCCCGCGCCGCCGCCCGATGACGCCGCGCGCCAAGAGGTGCTGCCGGCTGTGCAGCCAGAGGAGGCCGAGGTCTCGGCAACAGGCTGAAACCCGGGCATTTGGAGGCTCACTGGAGCGCCGAAAGCGCCAGTCGGCGGGCGAGCTCAGGGCATACGTGCCGGCTGCCCGGTGTCCGCCGGCCCCCCGCCACGGCGCCGTAGCCGCCAGTAGAGATAGGCGACCACGAGCACGTTGACGATCAGCGCGCCGACCTTCAGCGGCGTGGCCTTGCGGATCAGCTCCCACACCTCCGGCACGATCAGGATCGAGGTGGCAATCAGCGTCAGCCACTCACCCCACCGCCGCCGGCGCGCCAGGCCGTAGGACTCGGCGGCCTCCAGCGCGCCGTAGGCGATCGCGATCGCCCCGAAGACCACCGTCTCGCGCGCCGGGAACTTGCGCACGACCTCCAGGATCTTGCGCACCACGTTGCTGCTGGGGTTCAGCCCCGAGTCGTTTGCGAGCTCCCTGACTTCCCTGGCCCAGTTGGTGTGAGGGTGGGTCAGCAGCACGACCCCGAGCACGATCAGCACCAATGCGCGCACGCCGCGCTCGGCGGCGATCCATGGCAGCAGCCTGTCGCGCTTTGCCGGCTGCTCACGGCTCTCTGTGGCGGTGGCGTCGGCCATCGGGCAATCACTACTACACATGAGAGCCATCGGCATTGCCGAGGCGAATCGGCTTTGCGCACTTAATAGGTGAGGTAATATCGCGCTTGCGGGACGCCGGCAATCGTGCTTCCCTGCGCTTGAGCCAATCATGCTCTTCAAGCAGATCACCCACGACGACCTGGGCTGTGCCTCCTACCTGATCGGAGACGATAAGGCCGGCGTGGCTGCAGTCGTCGACCCACGCTTCGAGATAGACGAGTACCTGGAACTGGCGCGCTACCGCGGCGTGGCGATCGCGCACGTGCTGGAGAGCCACAACCACGCAGACCACGTCTCAGGTCACGGACGGCTGGTTGCCGCCACCGGCGCAACGATCCACATCCATCGGGCCGCGCAGGCGCGATACGAGCACGAGCCCTTCGAGGACGGCTGGCAGCTGCAGCTCGGCTCGCTGCTGGTGCGCGCCCTGCACACCCCCGGCCACCGCCCCGAGCACACAGCATTCCTGCTGATCGACACCACGCGCGGGCCGCAGCCATGGGCGCTTCTGAGCGGCGACAGCCTGTTCGTCGGAGACGTCGCGCGCACCGATCTCGCGGTGGAGAGCTCGCAGGGTGCGCGCCAGATCTTCCGCTCGGTGCGCGAGAAGCTGCTTGGCCTGCCGGACGAGTGCGAGGTGTGGCCCTCACACCTGGGCGGGTCGATGTGCGGCGGTGCGAGCATGGACATGAAGATCTGCTCGACGATCGGATATGAGCGCAAGCACAACCCGAGCCTCGCGATCGAGAATGAGGAGGAGTTCGTCGCGCAGGCGATCGCGAAGCTCGGGCCGCAGCCGCCCAGCTTCGAGAAGATCGTCGCGCTCAACCGCGGCCCGCTGGTTGGGAGCGGTGTCGAGGCGCCGGCGCTCTACCCGCACCAGGTGCAGCGGGCGCGCGATGAGGGCGCGCTGCTGATCGATGTGCGCACCGACTTGCAGTTCGACGACGTGCACATAGAAGGCTCGATTTGCATCCCCTCCTTCGGGCCGGGTTTCGGGTCCAAGCTCGCGTGGGTCGCCGATCACGAGCAGGAGGTCATCTTCATCGGCCGCGATGACGCTGACGGACGGCGTGCCGCACGGCTTGCGCTCGCGGTCGGAGTGCGCCGGATCGCGGGTCTGCTCGCCGGCGGAATGACCAACTGGCGCCAGGAACGCCATCCGGCCGGCCACACCGACCGTCTGGCCGCCGCAGATCTGATCGGCTGGCTCGCGCGTGACCCTCAGCTTCAGCTGCTTGACGTGCGCGAGCGGCGCGAGTGGGAGAGCGGCCACGTGCCGGGCTCGACATCCACCCCCTGGCATGACATCAGCGGCATTCCGGATGGGCTTGACCCCGCGCGGCCGATCGCAGTCATCTGCGCCGCCGGCGTAAGGGCGGCGACGGCCGCGAGCCTGCTCAAGCGCCACGGCGCCGAGGAGGTCATCCACGTCGTGGACGGCGGGGTGCCTCTGCTGCAGAGCCTTGGCATGCAGCTTCAGTCCCCCGGCGGCCTCCCTGCCGGCACGGCAGTCTAAGAAGACCTTCTAAGCGCCGACGGGCTGGACGCTGCGCTCGCCGGCCGCAGGGGCGATGCGCGCGGGGGAACGGGAGACCAGACGCACCCTGGTCCCATGCCGCGGCGAGAAGGTCACGTTGCGGCGGGCGATCGGTTCCAGGCGACGCCCCACCGGGCGCAGATCGCAGCCGGCAAGCAGCTTCTGCAGCACGATCCGCATCTCGAATTCGGCGAAAGCCGCGCCCAGGCAACGGCGAATTCCGCCGCCGAAGGGAACCCAGCCATAAGTGGTTGGCTGCTCCTCCAGGAAACGCTCGGGCCGGAACTCGTGCGGCTGCGGGTAGAGGTCGCTGCGCATGTGCGTGAGCCAGATCGCCGGCGTCACGTCGGTGCCGCTCGGCAGATGCAGGCCGTCGATGTCGAGGTCCACGGCGAGCCTGCGCCCGGCGAGCGGCACAACGGGCCGCAGTCGCAGCGCCTCGGTGATGGTCGCGCGCAGGTACTCGTCCTGCTCGCCCGCCTGCACCTCCTGCCTAAGGCGCGCGAGCGCTTGCGGATGGCGCAGCAGCAGGTCGATCGTCCACGCAAGCGCGGTGGCGGTCGTCTCATGGCCGGCCAGCAGCAGGGTCAGCAGCTGGTCGCGCAGATCGCGATCGCTCATCTGGCTGCCGTCCTCGAATCGGGCATTGATCAGCAGGGAGAGGATGTCCTCGCGCTGGGTAAGCGTCGGGTCGACTCGCCGCTCGGCGATCTCCGCCAGCAGCAGCTCGTCGATCTCGCTCAGCAGCTGCTGCAGGCGTTCGCGCGGGTCGCTGCTGCCCTGGACGCGCGCAGAGAACAGCACGCGCAGCTGCAGCCACAGCGAGGAGTTTTCGCTCAGCAGCAGTGGCAGGCGATTCCGCAGCTGCTCGCGGCGCTCTGCGTCGACCACTCCGAAGACCGCTCGCAGGATCACCTCCAGCGTGATCGCCTGCATCCGCGGGTGCAGCGGGAACGTCTCGCCCAGCGGCCAGCTTGCGATCTCCGCGCCGGCCACCTCCTCCACGATCGACTGGTAGGAGCGCATCCGCTCGCCGTGAAAGGGCGGCAGCATCAGCCGTCGGCGCGCGATGTGCTCGGCACCCTCGAGCAACAGCACAGAGTCGGCGCCGAGGATCGGGCGCAGCGCGATCGTGCGTCCCCGCGGCAGGCCGTTGGACTGCTCGGTGTAGAGGGCCCTGATCGCAGTCGGATCGGAGAGGAACACCGTCGGGCGCTCGAACCCGATGAAGCGCACGCTGAACGCGTCGCCGTAGCGACGCCTGCACGACTCCATGAAGGAGACCGGGCGGGTCAGCCACCACAGCGTCTGGATGATCCGCGGCTCGGAGGGTCCCGGGGGCAGTCCGCTCATCGACAGACAGCTTGACAGGTTTGGCTGCGCAGCCAGTGCCCCGTCCAGCCGCTGCCGGTGAGCCGGCCCGCTGCGAGTCAGGCGCTCAGCGCGTCACTGCCCGCGGACGGCGCCGCCGTGGCCGACGCGGCTTGCCGGCGGCCTGCTCTGCGTGGCGCTCATCGCCGCCAAGGCCGTGGTGCAGGCCCAGGCGTTGGGCGAGCTGGCGCATCTCGTGGCGCTGGCCTGCGCCGACCAGTGTCACTCCCACCCCGCGGTTGCCAGCGCGTCCGGTTCGTCCAACCCGGTGAACGTAGGTCTCGTGGTCGCCGGGCGGGTCGAAGTTGATCACGTGTGAGATCCCGTCGATGTCGATCCCGCGCGCGGCGAGGTCGGTTGCGACGAGCGTGTCGACATCGCCTGACTGAAAGCGGGCGAGCGCGCGGTCGCGCTGGCCTTGGGACTTGTCGCCGTGGATCGCGACCACTTTCAGGCCATGCGTGGTCAGGCGCTTGACAAGTCGGTCGGCTCCGCGCTTGGTGCGCACGAACACGATCGCCCTGTCGCGGTCGACCTGCAGCTCCTCGATCAGCGCCTCGAGCCGCTGCTCGTCGCGGATCGCAACAAAGCGATGCTCCACCAGCGCCTTCTCGTAGTGACCCGGCTCACCGTGCTCGCGAACGATTGCGCGGGAGGTGTAGCGGCCGGCGACGTCGCCGACCACCCCGTCGAGCGTGGCAGAGAAGAACAGCGTCTGCCGCACCTTCGGACACGCGCCGACGATGCGGTCGATCGCAGGTCGAAATCCCATGTCGAGCATGCGGTCGGCCTCGTCGAGCACGAGCATCCCGATCCGCTGCAGCGTGAAGGTACCTCGTGCGAGGAGGTCCTCAAGGCGGCCGGGAGTGGCGACAAGGATGTGCGCGCGCTTGGCCCGCGCCGCCTGCGCCGTGATGCCGACGCCGCCGTAGACGGCGGCAACTCGCAGGCCCTTGGCTGCTGCGAGGTCCTCGAGCTCGGCCACGATCTGGGCGGCGAGCTCACGCGTGGGGGCCAGCACCAGAGCACTGGGTGCCGGTCCGGTCTTCACGCGTTCGGCGAGCGGGATACCGAAGGCGAGCGTCTTACCCGAGCCGGTCGGCGCCTTGACAAGGACGTCGTGCCCGGCGAGCACATCCTGCAGGACGAGTTGCTGGACAGGGAACGGTGCCGTTATTCCACGGCGGGACAGGGCACCGCACACGGCACCGGACACGCCGAGATCGGCGAAAGACTGCTTAGACATCTACTGCTCCTAACGGCGCTCGCTGGCGCCTGCGGTTCGGAGGCTCTTGCTGACCCGAACCGCTCTTGGCGGGACTCAAGCGAGCTAACCTCGCGGCCGAAGGATTCGACCGCCGTCCCAGACGGTAACAGACACTCGCCGGCGGGCCCGCGAGTGCTCTTGCAGTGCCGTCCTTGGGCACTGCCCCGGCGGGAGGGGCATGGTGCGGTAGGATTGTGCTGATTTGAACATTCGGCGAGGCGGCGCAACCCACGCCGGCGTGGCGCCTGCGGCGAAGGAATCCTCCTTCGCGCCGACTCGCTAAATCAGCGCCGGAGCACGGGTCAGCTCTGAAGGCGCGCAAGCGCCGGGAGGCCATGTGCCAAGTCCTCATGTGCCAAGCGCCAACCAACTCCGCCAGCAGGAGCAGCATGAAGAGAAGCTCAGGAGAATCCAAGAGCAGGTGGAGGAAGGCACGCTCGTGATCCGGCAGATGACACCGGACGAGCGCAAGCGCTTCCCGCGACGCGACCCAGAGCTGGCGGGCGGCCGCACGAAGCGGCGCAGATGAGCCGATTCTTCATCCCGCCCGTTGCCGACAGCGGCCCAGCGGCCGAGCGCGCCTACCAGGAGCTGCGTGACCAGGCCGAGGTGTGCACCGGAGCCATCTCCCGCAAGCGCCGCATCGAAGGCGTCCTGTGCCGGCGAAGCGGACACGACTGCATGTTGCGCGTCGGCGAGCTCGACCCCGGCAACGGACAGACGGTGGCGGCCATCTTTCAGCTCGGGCGAGACACCTACACGGTGCACCATCTGGGCACGGAGCCGAGCCAGTCGCCCGACCCGCTTGTGCTGCGTCAGTCGGCCGTTTATTCGGTTACTGACTTTCAGTAGGAAGCCTGGTCGTACCCGCCGCCTACACGCCAGGCCGGCGATAACGCTATCTCTCGGCCGCCAGCAGAGCCGCCGCTCGGCCACGGATTGCCCTATCGAAGGCATTGAAACTGAGATCAGGAGCGGGCTCGTATATGGGAGTCGTCAGGCCAGCGGCTGCGGTCACGAAGCACGCCGCGTCGTAAAGACGCTCGAGCACCAATCGACGACACAGCAGTTCGTATCGCCGCTTATAGGAGGCACCCACGAAGGCGGGGTCGACCTCGAACAGGGGCTGCTTGACGCGCACGGGCTTTGTGGAGCCGGGCGCCTCCTCCAACAGGAAGAGGTAGCCAAGCCAGGGCCGGATCGTGCCGAAGCGTCCTTCCCGATAGGCGGTCCAGATGTCGGTGGCGTTGCCGATCGCCTCCTCCGTGCGGTTGTTCTGGTTGTTGCCAAACGAGGGGCCGACCTGACTCTTGAACTCGATCGCCGCGGCCAGCGCGTCGCCGTGGACGACCACCAGATCCCACTTCTTCTCGGGACGGAAGTAACCGGGCAACTCGACGGAGGACCCCCGCGTGATGCTCGACGGCGGAAATCCGGCGTCGATGAAGATCGATTCCACCAGCTCCGCCATCGCATCCATGTGCGCGCCGCCGGTAACGGCACCTCTGGTGCCGGCATCGACCCGGCCCCCAGCACGCTGCTTTTGGGATTGCGCGTCCCGCACCACCCAGTATTGGCGGACCGCAGCTTCGAATGTCTCCTGGTCCATTCGAGCCGGAAGGCTACTTCGCGGGGCGGCGAGTCCCGTCTATTGAGGAAGCTGGTCTATCCGGTATGCCCGCAGCGCTGCGCTCGTAGCGCGTTCGACGTCGCGATCCGCAAATGCCCTCCGCAGATCGCTGGAGGACCGCTCCGTGAGCCTGTCGAGATGCGGCACGCGAATTCGGCGCAGGTATTGCGCCTGGAAACGCAGATAGCCGCCACGCATCTTCACCGCATAGCACTCGACGAACATCTGCGCGACACGCGATAGCAAGAGACCCCCGAGCACCTCCGGATCCCAGTGCTCGCTGGCCACCCAATAGAGATTGTGGTGCGGGTAGAGCTCGCCAGGATCGAGCACCGGATGGATTGCCGCCTTGATGTCAGGGATCATCAGCTTCGGCGCCCCGGTCAGGGAGTGGCTGACGCGATCAATCGTCCTATACCACTGCTGCGGGCGCCGTCCAGCGACGTTGCGCTTCAGCAGCGCCGCCGCGTTGGTCTCCAAATAGTCGCGCAGGCGAGGGTAGTCCTCAAGCGTGACAAGCGTGCCTGTGTCGCCTTCCCATGGATCGACCAGATAGTGCCCCGACCATCGGAGACTGCCTGTCATCGTGTCGCGGGCCATCGCCAGTGGCAGCAGGCGCTCACGCTCGACGGTGTCCGTATCCGTGACGACGAAGACCTTGTCGGCGCCGGTCGCCACGCCTATCCCCACCCGGGTACCGGTAGTTCCGTCCTCCAACGCAGGAAGCTCGCGCTCAAGGCGCGCCAGGAGTGAAAGCCGCTCGGGCGATCCGGCCGGCCACGAGCTCGCGCCGCCGAACCAGGCCGGCAGCCGCGCAGCCGCGACCGTCGGCTCATCCAGCCTGCGATCGTCCTTGGCGCTCGCCCAGATCCGCACGCGGCGCGCCGCCTTCTCATCAAAGCCGCTGCTAGTGGTCGCGACCAGCGCCGGGCCCTGCTGCTGCCTGCGCAGGATCGTCACCGACGGGTATGCGCTCACCTCCTCCTCGAAGGCGTTGACGTCATGCATCTCGATGACCGCTTCCACCGAGAACTTCGAGGCGACCATCGCGCGCAGGCGCTGTCCGTACTGATTGCGCATCCAACGATCGGCGCAGATGAACCCGAGCGCGCCGCCGGGCCGCAGAGCTTCAAGCGCAACCTCAAAGAACCCGACGTAGACGTCTGCGCGGCCAGCCATCGTCTCGCACACACGGCGATAGGCAGCGCTGCGAGCGCTCGAGACGGCCTCCAAGCGGATGTAGGGGGGATTGCCGATCACGAAGTCGGCCGCGCCGCGCTCGCGCTCCCCCAACAGAAAATCTTCATGCTTGACCCACCTCTCAGCCAGATCGCTCGCGTCTGCACGCGCCCACCCCTCCGCGACGAGGACTTCCCGTACCATCCGGCGACTGGCTTTCACTTTGGCCGGCTGCAGGTCACACGCGCGAATCGCGTCAGCCGCGTCGGTGATCGCATGGCCGTGCGCACGGCAAGAACGGGACAGACGCTCAACCATCGGTCCGAGGAAGGCACCGGCGCCGCACGCGGGCTCGATGGCTCGCGCGAGAGCTAGGTCGCAATCCCTCGTATAGCCAGCAAGGTCGAGAATCAGCTCAACCACCCATCGCCGCGTAAAGACCGCGCCGTACTCGTCGGCGTCCTCTAGCAGGGACGCGGAAAGCGAGTCGGCGTGATCGAGATTGACCTGCGGCAGCTGTGGAGCGGTGGCCATGGGGCCGAGGCTACCGCGGGACGTGGATGGCGCTCCGACATCGCCATCAGAACGCTCGCGCGCCGACAATGGCCCGGCCCGCGGCGCGGCCGGAGAAGATGCAGCCGCCGAGGAAGGTTCCCTCCAGTGCGTTGTAGCCGTGCACGCCCCCGCCGCCGAAGCCCGCGGCCTCGCCAGCCGCATAGAGGCCATCGAACGGTGAGCCGTCGGGGCGCATCACCTGCGAGTCGAGGTTTGTCTCCAGACCTCCGAGCGACTTGCGGGTGAGGATGTTCAGGCGCACCGCTATCAGGGGGCCATGCGCTGGGTCGAGCAGCCGGTGCGGCTTTGCCACGCGGCCGATCTTGTCGGCCTGGTAGCGACGTGCGCTGGCGATCGCCATCAGCTGCGCGTCCTTGCTGTAGCGGTTCTCGATCTCCCTGTCGCGCGCCTGCATCTGCGCGCGCACGTGCTCGATGTCCAGTTGGGGTCCGCGCGAGAGATCGTTCATGGCGCTGACGAGGTCATCGAGGTTCTCGCGAACGACGAAGTCGACGCCGTGCTGCTTGAAGGCCTCCACCGGGCCCGGTGCGCCCTTGGCGATCCGGCTGCGGGCAAGCAGCTTCACGTCCTTGCCGGTGATGTCGGGGTTCTGCTCGGATCCTGAGAGCGCGAACTCCTTTTCGATGATGCTCTGGGTCAGAATGAACCAGGAGTAGTCATGCCCGGTGGAGAGAATGCGCCTGAGCGTGCTCAGCGTGTCGAAGCCGGGGAAGTTCGGCGCCTCCATCCGGTCGCCATTGGCGTCGAGCCAGAGCGAGGATGGTCCCGGGATGATGCGGATCGCGTGGTTTGGCCAGACCGGGCTCCAGTTGTGGATTCCCTCCGTGTAGTGCCACATGCGATCGCTGTTGATCACACTCGCGCCTGCGTCCTGTGCGATCTCGAGCATCCGCCCGTCGACGTGGGCGGGCACGCCGGCGATCATGTGCTGTGGCGCTGCTCCAAGTCGCTGCGTGGGCCAGTTGCGCCGGATCAGATCAAAGTTGTGGCCGATCCCGCCGGTTGTGAGGACGACTGCCGCAGCGCGATGCTCGAACTCGCCGGTGACCTCGCGATCGGATGCCTGACCTCGCTCCGCGCCGGTGGCTTTCAGCACCGCGCCGCGGACGCCGAGCACGGCGCCGTCTTGCACGATCAGCTCGTCGACGCGGTGGCGAAACGCGAACTCAACAAGACCCTGGCGCTCAGCGGCCAGCACGCCCTCCGCAAAGACCCTCACGACCTCTGGTCCGGTGCCCCAGGTGAGGTGAAATCGCGGGACCGAGTTGCCGTGCCCATCTGCGTGGCCGCCACCGCGCTCGGCCCAGCCGACCAGAGGGACCACTCTTAGTCCCAGATCATGGAGGTAGGCGCGCTTTTCGGTGGCGGCGAAGCGAACGTAGGCCTGCGCCCACCTGCGCGGCCAGAGGTCCTCGCGCTCGCGGTCAAACTGCGCTGAGCCCATCCAGTCCTGGAGCGCGAGCTCATAGGAGTCCTTGACTCGCAAGCGACGCTGCTCGGGACTGTCGACGAAGAACAGCCCGCCAAGCGACCAGAAGGCCTGGCCACCGAGGTTGTTGCGATTCTCCTGCTCGAGGATCAGAACGCGCCGTCCCGCCTTGACGAGCTCATGTGCCGCCACGAGCCCGGCCAGACCGGCTCCAACAATGATTGCCTGCGGCTCGTTCACGTCTTGACCTCGTTTTGCTCGCCCGACCTTGGCGAGCGGCCCATACTACGCGAACGATGTTGCCTGACGCACCGTTAGAGCGAGCCTGTCGGCGGCAGGATGACGGGCTCGCGGGCGAGGCGCTGCGGGTCGAAGGTGCAGAGCAGAGCATTGAGATTGGTGGGCTGCTCAGAGTTGGCGAGCCCTGCGCTGCGCGCCATCCAGGCGATGATCTGCGGGACTGTCTCGCCGGCGGCCAGGCGCTGCCCGAGGGTAACGGCTCCGTCCCGCTTGGCCAGTCTGCGCCGCCCGGGACTGAGGACGAGGGGAACGTGCAGATAGGCGGGACGGGTCAGCCCGAGGATGCCTGCGATGGAGATCTGTGTCGCGGTGGAGTCGATCAGGTCATCGCCACGGACGACCTCTCCGACCGATTGGGCGTCGTCATCTACGACGACGGCAAGGTTGTAGGCGGGCGCATCGTCCGCGCGCCAAAGAACGACGTCATCGGCTACGCCCTCACATGGCCCACGCAGGAGATCGTGGAAGCGCATGCGCTCGGCGCGCCCATCCAAACGCCAGACGGGCTTACGGCCGGCCTCGCGCACACGGCGCCGGCGCTGATCGTGGCTGAGATGCCGGCAGGTGCCCGGGTAGCGGCCAGGGCCGGCGGCAGCGTGGGGCGCCGAGGCCGCTTCACGGACATCGGCACGGGTGCACCAGCAGGGGTAGACGCGGCCGGCGGCGCGCAGCCGCTCGAAGGCGTCGCGGTGCTCCTCCAGGCGCTCGGACTGCCGCATGACAGGACCGTCCCAGTCCAGGCCGAGCGCGGCGAGGTCGGCGAGCTGCGAACGCTCATGGTCGGGGCGAGAGCGCTCGCGGTCGAGATCCTCGATGCGCAGGACGAAGGGCGCGCCACGCGAGCGGGCAGCAAGCCAGGCGATCAGCGCGGTGCGCAGGTTGCCGATGTGAAGGGGGCCGCTGGGACTGGGCGCGTAGCGGCCGGCGCCAACCACACCGGGCATGGAGCAACATTCGTGCCGTCCTTCCAAACGGCCTCCAATGCTCGCCTTCTAATCTCAGGCGTCTAGCGCATGAGGAGGTTCCGGGGGTCCGGTCGGCGCCTCCGCGCGCGACTCCGTCGTCTGCGTGTCCTGGGCCGGCACCGCACGCCACTCCATGCCGTCCCACCAGGTGTGCCCGTCCTCGGCGGTGATCACGTCCGGTGGCAGTTCCAGCTGTGTGTCGCGCCAGCGCGATCCATCCCACCACCACTGCCGATCGTCCGACCAGGTGACGCTGAAGACGGCGCCCAACTCAGAGTCGGCGGAGGCGACCTTGATCACGATCATCTGGTCGCTTTGGGTCGCATAGACGATGCAGTAGACCAGAAGCGGCAGCAGACACAGAAAGAAGCCAATCACCGCCCATATGATGTTGAATTCCTTCTTCTTGAAGAGTGTCACTGATTCGGCAGAGCGATTGGAGACGGCGAAGCCCTGCGCGATGTAGCTCATGATCGTGCTCTCCAATTCCTCCTGGGAGGCGACGTTGATCTGCTGCACGTTTGCGGCCACTTCTTCTCCTTCCTCGTGGGCTATATCAAGAGGTCTCTTGCCGCCGCGTAAGAGCCAACGCTGCAACGGCCCACAGCAGCGGCGCAAACGGGTGTAGGGCCACCGCATTGCCAATGTCGCCACGCGTGAGTGCGCGCGTGGCGCGGGTGAGCCCGCAAAGCGGGCAGCGAAGTCCCGTCACGCGCCTGAATGGGCACAATGACGGAAGTCGCGTGAGAGGGGCGATGGCAGCGAACAGGACATAAGCTCCAGCCAAGACCCTGAACAGCGCCAGCCGACGGGCGGCCTCCTCACGCATTCGCCAGCGCCGCGACGTAGATGAGCAGGTAGATAACCATGATCGCCAGCCCGATGTAACCGATGACCAGCCCGGCCGTGGCCAGGTTGTCTCCCGACTGGCGTCCATGCGAGCGCGCTATCTCGCGCTTCGACATGTGCCCAAGCACTACGGCTCCCACCGATCCGAGGCCCCCCAACCAGAGCAGGCTCAAGACGAGCGAGCCGATCGCCATCGGGTTGGTCGTCGGCCCTGTCCACACATCCCTCACCACCGGCCCTCCGTCGCGTGTGGGAGGCACGGGCGGAGGCGGCGGACGGCGCTGGGGTGAGGAGGGGTCCGCGTTCATTTGAAGCTGCCTGATGGTACTTTAAGTTCTACTATCGTGCACTTCCGGGGATAGAACATTTGTCGAGTAGCCTGGGCCGATAATCCGTCAGGCCGCGGACCACGCCGGCGCGCCAAGAGGAGCTCAACGGTCCGTGATCGCCCAGGCAGTCACCGCGCGACGCGCTGTCCAAGCGCGATGCTCGGGTGACAGTCGACGCCTGTGATCGTGCGTCCCCCGCCAGGGAGAACCGAGACCTGGATCATGCCGGTGACTGGGAGCGAAGCGAGCGTGGCGGAGTCGACGATGGCTTCGCGCTCGCGCGTCTCGGCGACCGAGTATTGCGCACCGTCGCCAAGCGCCTGCGCGTAGGTGCGGGAGCGTGTGAGCGAGCCGGTGAGCGAGAGGTTGGGCGGGAGGCCAAACGACACGCCGCCGGATATGTCCCTGCTTTCACCGGCGGTGCGCGTGAGCTTGCGGCTGACGGACGCCGTGTGACTGGATTCGACCCATCGATACTCCGAGCCGATGAAGTCGCTCGCCTCCGCCGCTTCACGGTGGTTGGCGAGTGCCATGAAGGCTGCTGTGCCGCCTGCGCCCACCATCTCGATGGCGTCCTGGCGCAGATGCTCGAACATCAAGACAACCGCGGTCCGCATGTGGGCCGCATGGTCGATCAACGTCTCCAGCGCCTCCCGGCGGATGCGGTCGGCTCCAAGCACGATCACCGTGTCCTCCGACGCCAAGCCCGAGCGCAGGCGGCGCGCGAGCAGCTGGAAGAGCAGGTCGACCAAGAAGTCGTTCTCAAGCTCTTCGGCGCGCTTGTCGACCCCGATCACTTGCAACCGCGCGACGCCGGTGCCCGGGTCGCCCCGATCCTCGATGCCCGGCTTTGCGGCGCCTGCGGGAGAAGCGGGATCGAGCCGCTCGAAATCGCGCAGCGCACGCTCGATGCGGATCACCCGCTCAAACACGCCGCCATGGGTGCGTTGAATTTCGTTGAAAAGCACCGATAGCCGCTCGCGCTCGGCGGGGTCAATCCGCGCGATGCCATTCGCGGCGCCCTGTACCACCAGTAGCGCCGAACGTAGTCGCGCGATCGACACCGGGCCGGACGGGTCCAAACAGTCGGCGACCTCGCGGATGACCGAGCGGTCATTCTGGCGCTCGCGACGGGAGACGTCGGGATCACGCTGGCGGGAATGAAGCGCCTCGACGAGCACGGTGGCGAGCTCGGACCAGTTGATGTCATCGAGCAGTTCGCACTCCAAGTCCGCACCTGGGAGGACCGTTTCGCTGCTTCTCACGCCTGCGGCGCGTGCAAGGCCCACGAGCACGTCAAGGGTAAGGCGCCGCGACAGGTCGCACACCGTCAGCCTGGCACCCGCGCCGAGCAACGACACACCAAGCGTGGTGAGTGCGGCCGTCCATCCCAGCGCGGTGCCGCCGAATATGCAGGCAACACCTCCATTCGAGTCAAAGCGGACCGGACGCCAGAGAGATGAGCCCTCGACGCGCCGGCGCTCGGCTTCCTCGAACTGAGCGACACGCTCCTGCCATGCCGCAACGGCGGCGGCGTAGTCGACCTCGGCGCGACGGGCCTCTCGCGGATGGAAGACAAGCTCGCCACTCTCGCGACGGATGCGCCGCCAGCCGCGGATCGCCTCCACCGGAAGCACGAGGTAGGGAGCGGCGAAGGCACAGCAGGCGTTTAGCAGCGGCGCCACCCAGCGCCTGCCCGCTTGCGCGGGGAGAGTCGTCAGTACCCTGTTCTCCTGTGGGGAGCGATACCACGCCCGTGCTGCGAAGAAGGCGATCACAGCCGCGACCGCGTTGGTTGCCAAAACCCGCCCCGACGACGTCCCGTGAGCGCCGCGCGAGAAGAGGCCAAAGTTGATGTCCAGCGCGATCGCCAGCGCCCCGCCAACGGCAGCTAGCAGCGTTGCCTCCCACAGACCTGATGCGCGCGAGCGCGCGATCTTGCGTACCTGTCTGCGCTTGGGCGGGTTCTGGCGCTCCCGCGAAGGCGCCGGCGGCGGCGGTTCGACCCGCTCGTAGCCCCACCGTGGCGGCGGCGAGCACAGCCGCACGAGCGCATCCCGGTCGATCGGATCGACCGCACCTGGCGGCAGCCGGATCTCTGTGGCGCATTTAGCGTTGCCTTCCAAGTCGCCGCCATCCTCGTTCATGTCGGCCTCCGGCCTCACCACGAGGTCGCTATCAACGCGAACGTCCGCCACATGACTTATCAGGACCGTACTGATGGCGGCAGACGATGCCAATGCATCGAATCCGGCGCGAGCCGCCGCCCGGCCATCAGGCCACCAGCGAGCGGCCCTCGGCGAGTGCTGCATGGATCAGGCTTCCACGCACATCACGCCACTTGCCGGTCTGCCGCTCACTGACCACGATAATGTCGGCCGAGATAACCAGCTCACCCAGCCGCCGAGGATCAGTCCACGCCCTCATCATCAGCGACCACCGGCTCCCCGGCAGCCTCGAGTTGAGCTCGCGCCCATGTGACGGCAATAGTGGCCCAGCGCAGCGCCGTCTCGCGATCGACCAGCTTCGGATCCTCGGCGTCGTATCGCAGGGCGCCCGCATAAGGGGTGAGTTGATCCACATCACGCAGGTCGTCCGGCAGAGAGATCCCAGCGTTGTTGCAGATACGGACCAAGCCGCCGATGTCATGCGTAAAGGGGAAGTCAACGCTGCGAGCAGCAAGGACGGCCTTGATCGACTTCTCGACTCCCTGCTGAGCAAGCATTCCAACAATTGCATTAGTGACCGCCTTGACCGGCAGCATCGCCTTGGCGGCAGCCTCATCGTCACCGGCACGCTGCAGCAACTGCTTTGCGAGGTCGCGCTGGCTGGCCATCAGGCAGCCAGCTCTCGTCCCTCGGCGAGAGCCGCGTGGATCAGACTTCCACGCACATCGCGCCACTCGTCAACTCGCTGCTCGCTGACCACGATGACATCCGCCGCGACAACCAGATCGCCCAGCGCCCTGCGCAACCGCACCGACTCGGACGCAGGGTGCTCCACCGATGGCTCGATCACAAGGAAGTCAAGGTCGCTGTTCCTGCCCGCCTCGCCCCTCGCGTGGGAGCCAAAGAGAATCACACGCGTGCCGGCTGGCGAAGCGCCGACTAGGCGCTTTCCGGCCTCGTTGATTGTCGTCTCGTCAATCTCCATGCCCGTAAGATTTCCCCAATGTGGAGCCACTTAGGGCTCCTACGAAGGGGCGCAAAGTACGGGAGCGACGGGACTCGAACCCGCGACCTCCGGCGTGACAGGCCGGCGCTCTAACCAACTGAGCTACGCCCCCGCGCAGGCGCGGGGCGATTGGCCACCTCCACGCGCGAGAGCACAAGTATGCCAAGACCTGGCGTGCTCCGCCGGCCGCAGTCGAAGAACGATGCCGCTTCCCAAGCGCCCCTTGACGTCCGACACATCACGATATATCGTAGACATATCGAAAAGCCTAGACCAAGGAGGACCGACATGTACGCCGAGGCGACATATCGACATGGACACGGACGGTGCGGGGCCAGCAGCCGCGGCATCGACGAGAGGGCGCTCGCGCTGCTGCGAGCGATGATGAGCCGCGAGGAGGCCGGCGAGCGCGAATATGGCCCCCGCAGGCACAGGCGGCACGGCCGGGACTTCGGCGACTTCGGGCCGTTCGGCTGGCCGCCGCAGCGGCCGGGCGGCGGACGCTTCGGGCGCGGGCGCAAGGCGCGTCGGGGCGACATCAGGACCGCCGCGCTGCTGCTGCTCGCCGAGGAGCCGCGCAACGGCTACCAGATCATGCAGGAGATTGAGGAGCGCAGCGACGGCGTCTGGCGTCCGAGTCCCGGCTCGGTCTATCCCGCGCTGCAGCAGCTGGAGGACGAAGGGCTGATTCGCTCACAGGAGAGCGAGGGCCGCAAGCTCTTCGGGCTCACCGACGCGGGCAGGGACGCGGTGCAGGCGCGCGATGCGGAGGCGCCGGCGCCGTGGGATCAGATGAGCAGCGACGTCGGCGAGACCGCGCACGAGCTCGGGCAGGCAGCCCGCTCGGTGATGGTGGCCTTTGCTCAGGTGATGCGCACCGGCGATGAGCGTCAGATGGCACAGGCGCGGGCGGTGCTGGCAAACACACGTCGCGACCTCTACCGGATCCTTGCCGGGCAAGAGGACGGGGAGCCGAGCGAGGGCCAGGACAGCCCACCCCAGCAGGACTGAAAGACGCAGGCGGCTGGCCGGTTCTGAAGCTAACTGGCCAGCCAGCCAGTTTTGGGGTATGGTGCGCGGCATGGCGATCCCGCCGCCGCCGCCGCTCGAGCACGAAAACCCGTTCGCGATGGTGTTCAGCGACCTGCGCAGGCAGCGCTCGCCGGAGGTTCCCTACCCGCCCGGCGAGACGGACTTCTCGCTCACGCGCACGATGCGCTTCTCCGAAGATCCGTTGCCGATCCTGCTGGATGCATACGAGAAGTACGGGCCGGTCTTCTCATTGCGCGTCTTCCATGGGCTCGTGGTCTTCATGCTCGGGCCGGCGGCCAACCACTACATGACCGTCTCGCACGCCTCGAACTTCATCTGGCGCGAGTCGCACTTCAGAGACCTAACGGCCCTGATGGGAAATGGTCTGCTTACGACAGACGGCGAGTTCCACCGCCGCTCGCGGCTGATCATGCTCCCGGCCTTCCACCGGGAGCGAATCGCCGCGGCGATTGGGGTGATGCGGCAGGAGACAGAGCGCGCCCTGCAGGACTTCGAGATCGGCGGGCAGGTCGACATCTACTTCTGGACCAGACGCCTGGCGCTGCGGATCGCGATGCGGGCGCTCTTCGGCCTGGACCCCGACGGGCAGAGCGCCAAGGAGATCGACGCGGCCGGCCTCTTCGAGCAGGCGCTCTCCTTCTACTCGACGCCCTATCCGGCGCGACTGCTACGCGGCCCCCGCACGCCCTGGACGCGGCTGATCAACGCCTCCCGGCGCCTGAACCGGATGATCTACGCGGAGATCAAGCAGCGGCGCGCAAGCGGGCAGCGCGGGCAGGACGTGATGAGCCTGCTGCTGGACGCGACCGACGAGCAGGGCGCCGCGCTCAGCAACGGCCAGATCCGCGACGAGGTGATGACGCTGCTGTTCGCCGGCCACGACACCACCACCTCGACCGTGACGTTCCTCTTCTATGAGCTCGCGCGCAACCCGCAAGCGCTCGCGCGGCTGCTGGCCGAGCAGGACCAAGCGCTGGCCGGATCGACACCCAGCGCCAGCGACTTGTCCGGCGAGTCGCTGCCGGAGCTGGAGATGGCCCTGGAGGAGACGCTGCGCAAGTACCCGCCGGCTTGGATCGGGCCGCGCCGCTCGATCCAGAGCTTCGAGTTCGAGGGCGTGCCGGTGCCCGGCGAGGCATACGTCAACTACTCCTCCTGGGCTTCCCACCACCTGCCCGAGGTGTTCGGAGAGCCCGATCGGTTCCTGCCGCAACGGTTTGCGCCGACCGCGAAGGCCGCGATGCCAAAGGGCGCCTACATCCCGTTCGGCGGCGGCTCGCGCACCTGCATCGGGATGCGCTTCGGGCAGCTTGAGATCCGCACGATCGCGACGGCGATCCTCAGCCGCTTTCAGTTGGATCTGCCCGCGAGTTACGAGCTCTCGATCCGCCAAATGCCGACGCTCAGCCCACGCGACGGAATGCCGATGATCGTCCGGCGACGGGCTTCACACGCAGCGGACGTGCAGGCGCAGCTCGTCTGAAAGCGACCGGCGTCGTACGCGCCGCCGCGCTCAACGCAAACGCGCCCGCAGGCTCAGCTCCCAGGCGTTCTGAGCGCCGCCGCCTTGCCTTGGATCGTCGCTCGCGCTCACCCCGAGAACCTGCAGCCGCGGGTCGGAGAACAGCGTGATCCGGGCCAGACCCGACAGCAGCGACTGCGTGGGCACCAGCAGCACCTTGCCTTCGACCGCCTGCACCCGCGCATCCAGAGAGGCACTGAAGCCAAACAGCTCGCCGCTGGCCTGCACGTCGATGCTGCCGCCTGTGCCTGCGAGCAGGCCCACGTCAACCCCCGCGGGAAGCGCCGCCTGCAGCGCGGCGCTCGTCAGCAGCGCCCGCACGTGCACTTCTTCGCCACGCTTTTGGAGCACCGCGTCCGACAGCGAGACGGCGCCTGCGCCGAAGCCGGGGTCGAGCAGCCTCACTTCCTGCGCCCTGACGGTGAGGTCGCGCACCGGCCTTGATTCCACCAGCAGCGCGACCAACTCGCTCGCCGTGATCGAGAGCTGCCCGGCGTCCAGGCTCGCCGATTCTGCGCTGCCCCACAGCAGCTCGACGGCCGGCACCGCGGTCACGCTAGCGCTCTGTACCTCGCCGTACCTGGCCACGCGATCGCGCAGCACTCGCGCAGCGATCGCCGGCAGCACGAGCTGCGATATCCCCAGCACCAGCGCGAGCGCGATCAGCAGCAGCCCGAGCAGTCCGCGCACGCCCAGCCCGCGCACGGACGACAGGCGCCGGCGCGAGGTGCCGGCGATCGTCTGCCCGCCGTCCATCATCGACCCTCCCCGCCTCTCCGCATGCCACCAGCATCGCACGCCTCGCAGCTCACGACGCCCGACTTGCCTTCGTACGCTCGCTAGTCTTAGAGTCCCGATCAGGGGCGCGTAGCTCAGTTGGCTAGAGCACCTCGTTTACACCGAGGGGGTCGCCCGTTCGAGTCGGGCCGCGCCCATCCCCCTGAAATGACTGACGAGGCTCCCATTCGCATAGCCGTGATCGGCTCTGGCCCTGCCGGCTTCTATGCGGCAGGCCATCTGCTGAGCGCTCCCGAGCGCAACATCGAGGTCGACATGATCGAGCGGCTGCCGACGCCGTGGGGGCTCGTGCGCTCCGGCGTGGCGCCGGATCATCCGAAGATCAAGTCGGTCACGCGCGTGTATGAGAAGACGGCCGCAAAGGAGCACTTCCGCTACTACGGCAACGTCGAGCTCGGGCGGGAGATCGATCGCGAGGACCTGCTCGGCTACTACCACGCGATCGTCTATGCAACCGGAGCCCCGGGCGATCGCCCGCTTGGCATCTCAGGCGAGGATCTGCCCGGCAGCTGGGCGGCGACCGACTTCGTGGGCTGGTACAACGGCCACCCAGATCATCGCGACCTGGACTTCAACCTCTCCTGCGAGCGGGCGGTCGTGATCGGTAACGGCAACGTCGCGCTCGATGTCGCGCGGATGCTGACGCTTTCCCACCACGAGCTGAGCGTGACCGACACGGCCGACCACGCACTGGAATGCTTGCAGGACAGCGCGATCCGCGAGGTCGTGGTGGTGGGCCGCCGCGGGCCTGCTCAGGCGGCGTTCACCAACCCCGAGCTGCTCGAGCTCGGCGAGATGGACGAAGTCGACGTGATCGTCGAGCAGCAGGAGCTCGAGCGTGCGCTCGCCGTACAGGACGAGAGCATGGACCCAACAGCGCAGCGCAACGTGAAGGTGCTGCGCGAGTATGCGGCCAAGCAGCCGGAGGGCCGCCCACGCCGAATTGTGCTGCGCTTCCTGCTCTCGCCCACCGAGCTGCTCGGCGATCAGTCCGGCGCGGTTGCGGGCGTGATGCTCGCGGAGAACGAGCTGGTCGCCGATGAGAGCGGCGCGCTGCGAGCCAGGCCGACTGGGGAGACCGAGACGCTGCAGGCCGGCCTGGTGCTGCGCGCGATCGGCTACCAGGGCAAGCCGCTGCCCGGGGTGCCCTTCGACGAGCGACGCTCGGTGATCGCAAACGTCGCGGGCCGCGTCAGCAATCTCGACGGCACATTCCGCCGCGGCGAGTACGTCGTCGGCTGGATTAAGCGCGGCCCCACCGGCGTGATCGGCACCAACAAGAAGGACGCGCAGGAGACCGTCGACGCGATCCTGCAGGACATCGATGCGGGGGCGCTGCACGAGCCCGCCTTGCCCGACCCGGAGAGCGTCCATGAGCTGCTGCTCGCTCGCCAGCCGGCCCTGGTCACATACGCGGGCTGGTCTGAGATCGATCGTCACGAGCGGGCGCTCGGCGAGCCGGCGGGCAGGCCCCGCGTGAAGCTCACCGACATCGAGCAGATGCTCCGCATCGCCGCCGCGGAGACCCCCAGCGACGAGCCGCTGGACACGCTCGGCCTGCGTTGAGACCCGCAGAGGGTTGATAGTTAGAAACAATCATGGCTGGCCTCCCTCGATTGTGCGGGTTGTCTCAACGTTTGTTTGAAGAAGTTCCACTTAGTGAACCCTTATCGATAAAGTCGCCGTAACAGCTCCAATACCACCTGGGAAAGGAGCTTGGGATGTACTCACGTCTGGAGCGGTGCTCAGCGCTCGCGCTCAGCACCTCGCTGCTCGGTGTCCTCGCAGCACTGCCGGCCTGTCCCGCAAGTGCGAGCTCGATATCGGGGGCTCTGCGAGGTTCGGCGCAGATACACCCGAGCAGCACGACACCCTCCTACACGCTGGAAGGGAATCTCTCCGGCGAACAGCTGAAGGAACTGCTGAGCAAGCTGCCGGTGAAGACCGGGCCGCTCTCGCCCGCGCAGCTCGCCACGGTGCTCTCACATCTGCCGCCGCTGCAAGCGCTTGCGATCCCGCATCTGGAAGAAGCGCTCAAGCAGTCGCTCGAAAGCTCCGGCGCGGGCGCGATGCTCGAAGAGGCGCTGAAGAATCCCTCCAGCCTCGCGAGCACCGTCCTGCAGAGCGTCAAAGGACTGCTGTCGCTGAGCGAATTGCTCAAACTCGAACTCTTGCTCGGAAAGCCACCTGCCCAGGCGCTTCAGGAAGCGCTCGAAAAAGTCGACGCAGGCGAACTGCTCCACGAACTGCTCGGCACCGGTACCGAAGGGCCGGGCAAGGCTCTCGAAGCTCTCCTGAAGGCACTGCCCGCATCGACGCTGGAAGCGCCGCTGGGCAGTGGCCTGGCAACGGAACCCGTTACCGAACAGACCGTCGAAGAACTCGCGGGCGAGCTGGGCACGAATGCGACGGATCTCGCGCAGTCGGCTGACGAGACGACATCTGAACTTCCCGCCTCCGCGAAGGCACTGACGACGCCCCTCGCAGACGGCAAGGTTCTGAGCGTCCTCGATGGAGCCGACAAAGCGATCATGGGCACGCTCGGCACGCTGACGCCAGAAGGCGGCTCCGGCGAAGGCAAAGGCTCTGGCTCTGGCTCTGGCTCTGGCGGCGGCTCGGGAGGCAGCGGCTCCGGGTCCTCGAGCGGCGGCTCGGGCGCATCCGGCAGCGGATCAGGCGGCTCCGGCGGGCCAGGGGGCCCCGGGGGCGCTGGAGTCGTCGTCGAGATACCCTCATCGAGCTCGACCCAGGCCGGCACAGCATCATCCGGCAAAGGCGGGCGCGTAAGGCTGATCGGTCACAGCGTGCACGACGGCATCGCAACGCTCGTCTTCTCGGTGCCAAGCGCGGGGGCGTTGACGCTCAGAAACGGAGACATCCGCCCCATCACCCGCAGGGTCGGTCACGCCGGGCGCGTGCGGATTCAGGCAAGGCTCTCCCGAGCAGGCAAGACGGCGTTGCGACGACACCACCACCGCCTGCAGCTGCGGCTGAACGCGTCCTTCACGCCCTCCCACGGCGCGCGATCCAGCCTGTCGGCGGCGCTGCTGTTCAAGTAGCAACGGTCCCGGCGGGGCGTCCGAGCATCCAGGGCGCCCCGCCGCCTCCTGCCCGCAAGAAGGCTCGCTGCGCGTCGCGCCCGGCGGCGCTTGTGCGACACTGCCACCGCACGCGCCGTTAGCTCATCGGGTAGAGCCCCGGACTTTTAATCCGGTGGGGCGGGTTCGAGTCCCGCACGGCGCACTGCGCTAACGCATCTAGGCGCCGGCAGCCACGCGATAGCGGTAGGGAGAGCGCTGCCAGAGCTGCTCCAGGCATCGCTGCTCACGCTCGTCCATCGAGGCGGTCAGCCGCGAGAAGAGCTCTGGCGCGTGGTAGCGGCCGAAGCAAAGCAGGTTCGCGTAGCGATTGGTCACGTGAGGCTCGACCGCGAGCAGCTGCACGAGCCGTGGCAGCACGCGTTGCCTGACCACCAACGCCTGGGGCACCACCGCTCCGGGCGTAAGCGCGGAGGCCATGTCGCCGCCTACGAGCAGCCGGCGCGTGGCCTCCAGCGCGGCCGCCAGATCGCTGCAGCACATCATCCCGATCTGATCCCCCGAGTAGGCGGTGGCCCTGTAGTAAGGGCGGATGAAGGGCGCCACGTACTTGAGCACTTCTGCAGCCTGGAGTATCCGGATCACAACCTCCAGGCGCATGTGCTTTGCACGCAGCGCGCCGATCGAGCGACCGATCAGGAAGGTCAGCTGCGGCCGCTTGGCTGGTGGCAGCAGATCGGCCACGAGGTCTCCTTCGATCACGATCAGTCGCGTCCCCAGCAGGCTCGTCGTGACGATGCCGCCGGTCACGCTGTCGGTGATGTAGACCTCGAGCCGGCGACGGTAATCCAGCGTCTGACACACGTCCTCCACGATCGCCTGGACCTCGGGAAACGTGCTCGCATCGACGCGCACCGAGCGCCCGAGCAGGCGTGCGCGGCTGAGCTGGATGCCGATCCAGATCGCCACGATCAGGATCACCAGCACCTCGACGATCTCGGTTACGCCGCCGGCCTTGACCAGGATCACGATCGGCACGAGCAATGCCAGCGCCGAGGCAACCAGCGCCAGCAGCAGCCGAGAAGGCTCGGTCGGATGCAACAGGGGAGCGATCGACGGCGTGGCATGGCCGGCAGCGCGGTGGGTGGGAGCGACCCACGGCTGCGCAACCGTCTCAGCGGGCGGGGGATCGGGACGAGGCTCGTGGCTCTGCGTCGTGGCCGCTGCGCTGGCGGCAAGCCACTGCGCCCTGCTCGGCAGCTCCCGCAGCAGGCCCATCTCCAGGCCGCAGCCGCCACAGGTCTCCTCGATTCCGGCGGGCACACCACAGCGCGGACACACCCTGGCCTGCTCGGGAATGTCCTCAACCGCGTCGGTCATTTGACATCTTCGATCGCAAGGCGGTCGATCAGCAGGCGTTCTTCCTGCTGCACGAGGTGAAAGTGGATCGTGCCCTGCCTCGTGGGGTTCTGGCTCGTGACGCTCCAGTGCGCGGTCACGCTCGCTTCGCCGGCGCCCGGTTCTATCTGCTCGTCGGTGAGCGTATAGACCGGGTGTTCTAGCTCTCCGAACTGTTTTTCGTAGTTTGCAAGCGCGGCCGCGAGATCTTCGGGCGCATGGCTTTCTTCGTGACGTTCGAGGTCTTCCGCGAAGAGGTCTTTGAGACCTTCGACGTCCTCGTTGGAGTAGTCCTCTGCGTATTCGCTCAGCTCCTGTTCGACCGTCGAGGATTCGACGGTGGCCGAACCGGCTTCGCTGGCACTGCCTTCGCTGGCGGTCGATTCGGTCGCTTCAGTCGAGGTGGTCTCAGTTAGGACCGAGCTCGCCGCCGGGATCACGGGCGACGGCGTGCCGCCTCCACCACCGCTTGCGAGCACGACAACCGCGATCACCGCCCCAACCGCCACCACCACGGCCCCGCCGGTCAGCACCATCGGATCGACCCTGGCGGTGAGCCGATCCCACGCCCGTCTGAACGGAGTACCGGCAAGCGGATCTGCGGGCGGTGCTCCACCGGCCGCCGTCGATGCACCGAAGGGCATACGCAGATTCAGGCCGCACTTCTGACACCAGGCCTGCCCCTCGCATGCGGTGCCGCAGCGCGGGCAGGAGCTCGGTGGTTGCCAATCGCTCAATCGTTCGTCCCTTGTTTCCGATGGACCGGCGTTACACCAACAGTGTGGATCCTATGCCCTGCCCACGTTCTTGCGCAACCGGCTCTGCCCTCAATCTGCGAAGATTGCCGATAACGACTGTTATCCAAACCGTTGGGTGCCCAGCGTCTAACGGCTCGATCGGCATGGAGGGTGCATGAGCAACCAGGATCACTTCCAGATCGCAGGCAAGACGGTCTTTATCACTGGCGCCGCGCGTGGCATCGGCGCGGGCGCGGCCGAGCGCCTGTATGCCAGGGGAGCCAACGTCGCGCTGGCGGGCCTGGAGCCCGATCTCCTGCATGCGCTCGCCGATCGTCTGGGCGAGCGGGCGCTGGCGATCGACGTGGACGTCACTGACTTCGACGGCCTGCAGGAGGCGGTCGCCGTCACGGTCGAGCGCTTCGGCGGGATCGACGTGGGCATCGCCAACGCCGGCATCTCCTTCACCGGCCCGCTGGCGAGCGCGCCGATCGAGCAGGTGGAGAGGACCTTCGCGGTCAACCTGCTCGGCGTTTGGCGCACCGACAGGGCCCTGCTGCCGCAGATCACGGCCAAACGCGGCTACCTGCTGAACATCGCCTCGCTGGCGGCCGCATCCCACGCGCCGATGATGGGCCCCTACTCCTCCACCAAGGCAGGGGTCGAGGCGCTCAGCGACGTGTTGCGCCAGGAGCTCTTCCCCTCTGGCGCGAGGGTCGGCTGCGCCTACTTCGGCTTCATCGACACCGACCTGGTCAGAGGCGGCTTCAGCCAGCCCTCGGCGGGCGGAATCAGGTCGCAGCTGCCGAAGTTCATCGGGGATCCGGCGCCGCTCTCCAAGGCGATCGACGCGATCGAGCAGGGCGTCACACGGCGCGCGGCGAAGGTGTGGGCCCCGCGTTGGGTTGGCGCCGCGCTCTACCTGCGCACCCTGATGCAGCCGCTCACCGAACGGCGCGTGTTCTCCGACCCAGCCTCCATGCAGGAGGCGATCGCGCTCGCGCAGGAGAGCCACGAGACCGACACCCAGGACCCGCTGCTGGGGGTCGCCGTGAAGGCGAAGGCGCCTGTGAGCAGCTAGCGTCAGGCCTCAGTGCCTGAAGTGCCTGACGCCGGTCGCGACCATCGTCACCTCGGCCGCGTTGACAGCCTCGACGGTCAGATCGTCCCTGATCGACCCGGCCGGCTGGATGATTGCGCTCACGCCCGCGTCCATGCCGAGCTGCGGCCCGTCAGGGAACGGAAAGTAGGCGTCTGAGGCCAGCGCGGAGCCGGTCAGCATCTGCGGCTGAAACTCCTTGGCCTTCTCGACGGCGATCTTGACCGCGTCCACACGGCTCATCTGGCCCGCGCCGACGCCGATCGTTGCGCCGTCCTTGGCGATCACGATCGCGTTGGAGCGCACCCGCATGCAGACCCGCCAGGCAAAGAGCATGTCCTGCCACTCACCTTCGGTGGGCTCCCGCTCGCTTGTGACTCGCATCTGCTCCCGCGTCTCGGAAACGGCGTCACGATCCTGGACGAGCAGCCCGCCCAGTACGGGCCTGGAATCGAGTCCATCCGTTTGCGCGACCACGGCCGCGTCCGCAGCCAGGTCCAACAGACGCACGTTCTTGCTCTGCATCAGGATCTCCAGCGCGTCCCGATCGAAGCCGGGCGCGATCAGCACCTCGACGAACTGCTTGGCGATCGCCTGCGCGCACGCCGCGTCGACCCTGCGGTTGAGCGCGATCACGCCGCCGAAGGCGCTGGTCGGGTCACAGGCGAATGCGCGCTGGTAGGCGGACAGGGAGTCCTGCCCCAGCGCGCAGCCGCACGGGTTGTTGTGCTTGACGATCGCGCACGCGGGCGCATCGAAGTCAAAGACCAGCTCGCGGGCCGCGGCGAGGTCGAGCAGGTTGTTGTAGGAGAGCTCCTTGCCATGCAGCTGCGTGACGCCCGCCAGCAGATGCGCGGAGGCGCCGATCTGCGTGTAGTAGGCGCCGCGCTGGTGAGGGTTCTCGCCGTAACGCAGGTCGATCGCCTTCTCGTAGGCCAGCACGCGCCGCGAGGGCAGCACAGAGGGCTCCTCCTCCTCGACGGCTTGCCGTTGCGCGAACCAGCTCGAGATCGCGGAGTCGTAGCGAGCCGTGACCGCAAACGCCTTGCCCGCCAGACGCCGCCGCGTGGTCGGCGAGAGGCGGTTCTCGCTCGCACGCAGCTCGGCAAGCACCGGCTCGTAGTCGGCCGGATCGACGAGCACCGCCACGTAGTCGTGGTTCTTGGCCGCCGCGCGGATCATGGTCGGGCCGCCGATGTCGATGTTCTCGATTGCCTGAGCGTCGGTCGCATCGCTGCGCGCGATCGTCTGCTCGAAGGGGTAGAGGTTCACGCAGACAAGGTCGACCTGCTCGATCCCGTGCTCCGCGGCTGCCGCAAGGTGGGAGTCCTCGTCGCGACGGGCAAGCAGACCCGCGTACAGCCGCGGGTGAAGCGTCTTCACGCGCCCGTCCATCATCTCGGGAAAGCCGGTGAAGTCCTCTATCGCCCGTACGGAGATACCGTCCCCGGCGAGCTCGCGGGCGGTCCCGCCGGTGGAGACGATCTCCACGCCGAGCTCGACAAGGCCCTTGGCCAGCTCGACCACGCCCGCCTTGTCGGAGACCGAGATCAGCGCCCTGCGCACACGCGACTCTGCGGCCGCGGCGGGCTCCACTCCATGCGTGATCTGACTCTCAGGCGCCATCTCCGGCAGCCTATCCAGCGAGCAGGACCCTGCGAGGGTTGACAGGGTCAAAGCTGACCGCCCCCCTCGCGACCAGCCGCACCACGTCCGCCAGCAGCTCGTGCTCGATCGGGTGCAGCGCGGCGAGCACCGCATCCGGGTCCTGCACGCCTGGCAGCTCGATTGCCCGCTGGGCGATCACCGGGCCCGTGTCAACGCCGCCGTCGACGAAGTGGACGGTGACGCCGAACAGCTTGACGCCGTAGGCGAGCGCCTGCTCGATCGCATGTAGCCCCGGAAAGGCGGGCAACAGCGAGGGGTGCACGTTTATCACCGCCCTCGGAAAGCGGCCAAGCAGCTGCTCGCCCAGCAGCTCCATGTAGCCGGCGAGCACGATCAGCTGCGCGCCTTGAGCATGCAACCAGCCGGCGAGCGCGGTGTCGCGGGTCGCCCGATCAAGATGCTCTGAGCGGGAGAAGACGGCAGTTGGCACACCCACTTGCTCTGCCCGCGCCAGCGCAGGAGCGCCGTACCGCGAGGAGGCGACCGCGACGATCTGCGCCTCGCGGCCGTGCACGGTGTCCAGCAACGCCTGCAGGTTCGTGCCGACACCTGACACGAGCACGGCGATCGGCAGCGGCTGTGGGGGCATCGGCCGCTGACGATACCGATGTGACGCAATTCACAGAGCCTGGGCGCTTTCCCTTGTTCAATCCATGATGAGGAAAGAGAGTCAGGGGGTAATCGACAATCACAGGAAGGCCTCGATGCTCGCATCAATCTTTGTACCCATCGTGCTTGCCCTTTCCCTCGGCATCGCACTCCGGTGGCCGCGAGATGAGCAGCTGATCAACAGGCGCCCCTACAACAACCGTTACAGCGACGCTACCGCGGCTCGCGACGACTGCTGGCACGACTGACTAGCAGCGCGCCCGCGCGGCGCAGGAAGTCGACCGGCGGGCTAAGCCTGCACGAGCGGCAGCCCCTGATCCTCCAGCGCGAACTTGCCGTTCGCGTCCTCGGTGCCGGTGAGCGGGTACTCGCCCGTGAAGCAGGCGTCGCAGTGGGTCTCCCGGCCGGAGCCGACCGCCTCGTAGACTCCGTCGAGGGAGAGGTAGTGCAGCGAGTCGCATGCGAGCTCGGCGGCTATCTGCTCGACGTCGCGGCCGTGGGCGATCATCTCCTCGCGCGTTGACATGTCGATGCCGTAGTGACAGGGGTGCTTGATCGGCGGCGCGGTGATGCGCAGGTGCACCTCGGCGGCGCCGGCCTCTCTGAGCATCTGCACAATCTGCCTGGTCGTGTTGCCGCGCACAATCGAGTCGTCGACGACCACCAGCCGCTTGCCGACTACCACCTCCGGCAGCGGGTTGAACTTCAGGCGCAGGCCGTGCTTGCGCAGCTCCTGGCCCGGCTGGATGAAGGTCCGCGCGACGTAGCGGTTCTTGACGAAGCCATCGTCCTGGGGCAGGCCGGCGGCCCGCGCGAGGCCCCTGGCGGCAGCATTGCCGGAGTCGGGCACGGCGATCACAAGGTCAGCCTCCACAGGCGCCTCGCGCCAGAGGATTTCGCCCATTTTCGAGCGCACGACCTGCAGCACCTGGCCGTTCATGCGCGAGTCCGGGCGAGCGAAGTAGATGTACTCAAAGACGCAGAACGCCTTGCGAGCGGCGGTGCCCACCTGGCGGCTTGAGAGCCCGCGCTCGTCCAGGGTGACGATCTCGCCCGGCTCCACTTCGCGGAGGTGCTGTCCACCGATGATGTCGAACGCGCACGACTCGCTAGCCACGCAGTAGCGCACCGGCTCCCCGGGAGCCACCGGGTCAAGCGTGCCAATCGAGAGCGGCCGCAGGCCCTGCGGGTCCCTGAAGGCCACGACCCGGTCTCGGCCCATCACGACAATCGAGAAAGCGCCCTTCAGGCGCGGCAGCACCTCTGCGATCGCGTCCTCGAGCTGACCGGCGGGATGCGCAGCGATCAGCGCCGCTGCGATCTCCGAGTCGGAGGTGGAGCTGAAGCTGACGCCCTGCGCGGCCAGCTCGGCATGCAGCTCCACCGCGTTGATCAGGTTGCCGTTGTGGCCGAGCGCGATCTCGCGCAGCGAGCCGCCGGTGCCCTCCGAGCGCTGCACCGGCTGGGAGTTCTCCCAGGCGTTTGAGCCGGTGGTCGAGTAGCGCACGTGCGCGATCGCAAGCTCGCCTGCGAGCGTACGCAGGTCGTTCTCGCTGAAGACCTGGTTGACGAGTCCGAGCTCCCGGCGGGTCATGATGTGCCCGCCGCGGTCGGCCGCGGCGATGCCTGCGGACTCTTGGCCTCTGTGCTGCAGCGCATAGAGCGCGAAGTAGGAGAGGCGCGAGACGTCGTGGCCGGGCGCGTATAGCCCAAAGACGCCGCACTCATCGCGCGGCCCGTCACGACCCGGCATGGAAGCCTCCGCGAAAGCCATCGCTCCCTTCACGCTAGCAGCGCGAATCATTGGAAGAGCCCGGCAAGGGCGCCATGAGACCGCTCCAACTCTCCCAGCGTGGCCTCCAGGGCACCCCCGATCTGCAGACGATGGCCGCCGACGCGGCCGACGATCTGCACCTGGGTACGGGAGATCTTGCGCAGCTCATCCTCCGGCCCGCTGAGCAGGAAGCCGCCCGGGGCCTCGCCGAAAAGCAGGCTAAGGAGGTCTGCCTCGGCAGCCGGCAATGAGACCACGGCGCCGATTCCGCCCGCCAGGCAGCACTCCGCCAGCGCGACCGCGAGCCCGCCCTCGGCGATGTCGTGTGCGCTTGCGATCCTGCCACCGCGCACCGCCTCCTTCACTGCCGCGATCGCCGCGATCGCCGCATCCAGGTTCAGCTCCGGCAGCTCGGAGGGCAGCGGCCGGCCGTACAGCTTCGCCAGCTCGCTCGCGGGCAGTGCTGGCGAGAACGCGCCCACCAGCGCGATCGCGTCCCCCTCGCGGGCGAAGCCCATCCGGCCAGCGCGGCGCACATCCGGCAGCGCACCGACCATCCCGATCACCGGCGTGGGGTAGATCGGCCCGGAAGTGCTCTCGTTGTAGAGCGAGACGTTGCCGCCGACGATCGCCGCGCCAAGTGCCCTGCATGCATCGCCCAGCCCGCGCACCGACGACTCAAGCTGCCAGGCCACGTGGGGCTTCTCTGGGTTGCCGAAGTTGAGGTTGTTCGTGACGCCCAGCGGCTCTGCGCCGACACAGGCGAGGTTGGCCGCGCACTCCAGCACCGCGGCCACTGTGCCGAGATACGGGTCGGCCGCGACGCGCCGGCCGTTGCAGTCGATGGACACTGCGATCGCGGGCTGTGGCCCGCCAGTGGCGACGCTTCCGAGCGAATGGATCACAAGCACGGCGGCATCCGCGGTCCCCGGGCGGCGTACCGTGCGCGACTGCACGACGGGGTCGTAGTGCTCGAAAAGCGGCCGGCGAGAGGCGATGTTCGGGCAGGCGAGCAGCGCGAGCAGGCTCTGCGCCGGTGAGGCGTCGGCCGGGAGTGACGCCTTGGGCGCCGGGTAGATCGAGCCCGCCGGCCGCTCCGGGCGAAGGGCATAGAGCGGACAGTCATCGACCAGCGCCGCGACCGGCATCTCGCCCAGCACCTCCTCTCCCCGCAGCACCCTGACCGTGCCCGCGTCGGTGACCTCGCCGATCACCGCGCCACCGACCTCCCAGCGTTCACATACAGCCAGCACGTCCTGCACGCGGTCGGGCTCCACCACGCACAGCATCCGCTCCTGGGACTCGGAGACCATCACCTCAAAGGGCTCCATGTCGGCCTCCCGCAGCGGCACCCTGGCAACGTCGATGTCGACCCCCACGCCGCCCTTGGAGGCCATCTCCGCCGCCGATGAGGTCAGGCCGGCGGCGCCGAGATCCTGCAGCGATACCAGCAGGCCGCGGTCGAGCAGATCGAGCGAGCACTCCAGCAGCTTCTTGCCCTCGAACGGGTCACCGACCTGCACCGTAGGGCGCTTGCCGCCGTCGTCCTCGCCGAACTCGGCGGAGGCGAGCACCGAGGCGCCGCCGATCCCGTCGCGGCCCGTGGAGGCGCCAAAGAGCACGAGCAGGTTGCCGGGCCCCGCGGCCGCGGCGCTCATCAGGCGCTCCCGCGGCGCGATCCCAAGCGCCATTGCGTTCACAAGGCAGTTCTGCGCGTAAGGCTCCTCGAAGTAGACCTCGCCGCCGATCGTCGGCACGCCGACGGAGTTGCCGTAGTGAGCGATCCCGGCCACCGCGCCGTCGAGCAGATACCGTGAGCGGCCCTCCGGCTCGCCAAAGCGCAGAGAGTCGAGCACCGCGATCGGCCGCGCGCCGATCGCGAAGATGTCGCGCAGGATGCCGCCGACGCCGGTGGCCGCGCCCTGGAAGGGCTCCACGGCGCTTGGATGGTTGTGGGACTCCACCTTGAAAGCACACACCAGCCCGTCACCGATGTCGACGGCGCCCGCGTTCTCACCCGGCCCCAGCACGACGTGCGCGCTCTCGGTCGGCAGCGTCCGCAGCAGCTTCTTGGAGTGCTTGTAAGCACAGTGCTCGCTCCAGAGCAGCGAGTACATCGCCAGCTCGACGGCGTTGGGTGGGCCGCCCTGCTTGACGCACACCAGGCGGTACTCCTCCTCGGTGAGGCCAAGCGCCAGCGCATCCTGCAGGCCCGGCAGCACGGAGGCCTCAGACATGGGCGCCCTCCACGCTACGACGCATCGACTCAAATACGCAGAGGCCGTCCGTGGAGCCCGTGAGCTCGTCGACGGCGTGCTCGAGGTGGGGCATCAGCCCGAAGACGTTGCCCCGCTCGTTGCAGACGCCCGCGACGTCCTCGATCGAGCCGTTGAAGTTCTCCCCCGCCGCATAGCGCAGCACGATCTGGCCCTTCTCTCGCATCTCCGCAACGGTCTGCGGCGACGCGTACCAGCGGCCCCAGGAGTGCTTGGCGGGTATCGAGAGCGATGCGGGGCACTCGCGCGTGAACGGAGTGTCCGGGTTGACCAGCTCCAGGTCCACCTGCCTGAAGGTGAAGCGCCTGTTGACGTTGGGCAGCAGCGCGCCCGGCAGCAGGCGGGCCTCGCAGAGCACCTGGAAGCCGTTGCAGATGCCGAGCACGAGCCCTCCCTCCTGCGCGAAGGAGATCACCGACTCCATCACCGGCGAGAAGCGGGCGATCGCGCCGGCGCGCAGGTAGTCGCCGTAGGAGAAGCCGCCGGGCACGATCACCGCGTCGACGCCCTTCAGGTCACGGTCGCCGTGCCAGAGGATCTCCGCCTCCCCGACCCTGCCGGCAGCCAGCGCGGCGTCGATCTCGTCGCAGGAGCCCGGGAATCGCAGGACGCCGAACTTCATTGCTCGGTCAGCGACGCAACGGCCTCGGCGTCGGCGGGGTCGATGCGCTGCAGGCCGGGGATGCCGTCGAAGTCCTGGTCAGGGCTGAGGATCGCGTCGATGCCTCGATTGAGCGCCTGCGCTGCGAAGATCGCGTCGCGCATGTCCAGCTGCTCGTGCTCGCACCAGAGCTCCAGGGCACGCTCGACGTCCCGCGGCTCCACGGTGTGCAGCCGCGACGTGGCCGCGATGTCACGCGCATCTTGGGCCGCCACCTGGCGAGTCGTGCCTTTTCTGAGTCGAACGTAGGCAAACTCGTGGACCAACTCCACGCTCGCCTCGGCTGCGAGCAGACCACGCCGGCCGGCGCTCATGATGGCGCGACAGGGCTCGCGATAAGGGTGGTCACCGCCGAGCGCATAGACGAATACGCCCGTGTCGAACAGGAAGCGGCGCACTTGCTCGCTTCAGGACTGCTCGTCGTTGAGTTTCATGACTTTCGCGTACCTGTCTTCGAGCATCTGCTTCTTCATTGTCGGCCAGTCCTCGCCGGGCGTCGACTCTGCTTCGAGCAGTTTTGCGAACGCCTCGGCGCGCGTCTCTTGGACGCGCGCAAGCTTCTCCTCTATCGCCTCGCGAATCAGCGCACCGAGGGAGACTTCGCGCTCAGCCGCGATCTCGCGCAGACGCTGGTGCAGCTCGTCGTCCAGCAGGATCTGCGTCCGATGTGTGAGCGTGGGCATACACACATACTACCAGCAACACACATGTGCAGGTGCGCACCTACGCCGGCACGATGATCTCGTAGTCCTCCACCAGCGGGTTGGCGAGCAGCCTCTCGCACATCTGCGGCAGCTGGTCGGGGTCGGGCACATCGAGCTCGATCAGGCGACCGACATGGACATTGGTCACGCTCTGGAAGCCGAGCGACGGCAGCGCCTGCTCCACCGCGATGCCCTGGGGGTCGAGGATGCCCGCCTTCGGGCGGATCAGCACCCGCGCCCTCACGCGGCCGAGCCCGTGCGGGACAGCCAGGCCGAGAAAGGCTCGCCGGCGATCCGCTCGTAGGCCTCGACGTAGCGATCGCGCGTGCCTTGCACAACGTCCTGCGGGATCTCGGGCGCGGGCGGAAGCCGGTCCCAGCCGGTCGAGCTGGCCCAGTCGCGCACGTACTGCTTGTCAAAGCTCGGCTGGCCTTTGCCCGACTCGTAGCCGTCCGCCGGCCAGTAGCGGGAGGAGTCGGGGGTCAACACCTCATCTCCGAGCGTGAGCTGGCCATCCTCGTCCAGGCCGAGCTCGAACTTGGTGTCGGCGAGGATCACGCCTCGCTCCAGCGCGTGCTGGGCGGCAAAGGAGTAGAGCTCGATCGAGACGTCCTTGACCCGGCGCATCAGCTGCTCGTCGCCGACCAGCTCTGCGGCGCCCGCGAAGTCGATCGCCTCGTCGTGCCCGACCTCGGCCTTGGTGCTGGGGGTGAAGATCGGCTGCGGCAGCCGCTCGCTCTCGCGCAGGCCCGCCGGCAGCTGGATGCCGGAGACCGAGCCGGTGGCCTGGTAGTCCTTCCAGCCCGAGCCGGTGATGTAGCCGCGCACGACGCACTCAACCGGCAGCATTTTCAGGCGGGAGACGACCATCCCCCTGCCAAGCGCCTCCTGCGGCACGCCCTCGGTGGCCGAGATGAAGTGGTTGGGGACGATGTGCCGGGTCAGCCCAAACCAGAACACCGAGAGGCCCGCGAGCACCTTGCCCTTGTCGGGGATCGGCGTGGGATGGACCGCGTCGTAGGTGGAGATGCGGTCGCTTGCAACCATCAGCAGGCGCGCCCGGCCGCCCTCGGCGCCGAGGTCGTACAGCTCGCGGACCTTTCCGCTGGCGATAAGGGGCAACTCCGCAAGTGCGCTCATGGCCGGCAAGATATCCGCTCCGGCGGGCGAACCCGGCGCTGGCCGAAGTCGAGGCTCAGGCGATCTCATCCAGCCGCGTGAGTATCTCCTGCGCGTGGCGGACGAAGTGGCCGTAGTCGAAGATCGCGTCCAGATCCAGACCCGCGGCGCGCGGATCGGCGGCCAGCAGATCCTTCAGCGGCACGCCGGTATCGAAGGCCCGCTGGGCGAGCTCCTGGGCGATCCGGTAGGCGTCGTCTCGGGCCAGGCCCTGCTGCTCGACCAGCGCGAGCAGCACCCGCTGGGAGAACAGCGCGCCGTGGGTGAGCTCGAGGTTGGCGCGCATCCTCTCCTTGTCCACAACGAGATCTCTGACCAGCGCAATCGCGCGATGCTGCAGGTAGTCGATCAGGATCGTGGAGTCCGGCAGGATCACGCGCTCCACCGAGGAGTGGGAGATGTCGCGCTCATGCCAGAGCGCCACGTTCTCCAGCGCAGCCTGAGCGTTGCCGCGCAGCACGCGTGCCAGGCCCGCGATCTGCTCGCTCTTGATCGGGTTGCGCTTGTGAGGCATGGCGCTACTGCCCTTCTGCCCGGCGCGGAAGGCCTCCTGCACCTCGCGCACCTCGGTGCGCTGCAGGTGCCGGATCTCGGTCGCCAGCCGCTCCAGGCCCGCGCCTGCGAGCGCGATCGCGGAGAGCAGCTGCGCGTGGCGGTCACGAGGCACGACCTGCGTGGAGACCGGCTCGCCCCGCAGCTCAAGCCGCGTCAGCACTCGCACCTCGAAGCCCGGCGCGGTCGCGGCGTAGGTGCCCACAGCGCCGGAGATCGCGCCGTACTGGACTTGCTCGAATGCCTCGCGCAGCCTGCTCGCGTTGCGGTGCGCCTCGAACGCGAAGCCGGCAAGCTTGATCCCGAAGGTCGTCGGCTCGGCGTGAACGCCGTGGGTGCGTCCCACGCAGAGCGTCTGCACGTGCTCACGCGCGCGCGCCGCAAGCACCTGCGCAAGCTCGGCGGCGCCGGGCAGGATCACCTCGCCCGCGGCCTTAAGCTGCAGCGCCAGTGCGGTGTCGAGCACATCCGAGGAGGTCAGGCCAAAGTGGATCCAGCGACCAGATGGGCCTGCTGAGGCGGCGAGCACGTCCACGAAGGCGGCGACGTCGTGGTCTGTGACGCGCTCACGCTCTGCAACCGCCTCCACGGTGAAGCTCGCCTGGCTGATCGCGGCCAGGTCGGCCCCGCTTGGCCCCTCGCCCTCGCCCAGCAGCCACGGCAGCTCCTCGCAGGCCGCGACCTCGACCTTGCGCCAGGTCTCCATCCGGGCCTCATCTGTCCAGATCTCGCGAAGCTGCGGGCGCGTGTAGCGATCGATCACAGTGGGATTATCCTTGCTCGCGCGCGATTCTCGGATTCTCGACCGACGGAGGAGACATGCCTACCTACATCATGATGTGCACGCTGACACCTGACGGCGTCCAGACCGTGAAGAACAACCCGCGCCGGATCCTCGAGGTCAACAGCGAGGTGGAGCAGCTCGGCGCAATCGTCAAGGCCCAGTGGGCGACGCTCGGCGAGTTCGACTTCATCTCGATCGTGGAGGCGCCGGACGAGAAGACGATGGCGCGCGTCTCGCTGGAGCTGGGATCGCGCGGCACCGGCCGCTACGAGACGCTCGCGGCCATACCGATGGACGAGTTCATCTCATCTCTGTGAAGGTTCTCGTTGTCGGAGCCGGTGGGCGCGAGCACGCGATCGTACGGGCGCTTGCGCGCTCGCCCCAGCGCCCGCAGCTACTGTGCGCCCCCGGCAACGCCGGCATCGCCAAGGACGCGCGGCTGCTCGACATTGGTGGTGAGGATGTCGAGGGGATCGTCTCCGCGGCCCGCTGCGAAGGCGTAGACCTGGTGGTCGTGGGCCCCGAGGCGCCGCTTGTCGCGGGGCTCGTCGACGCCTGCGTGGCCGCGGACGTGCCGGCGTTCGGGCCAAGCGCAGCGGCGGCGCAGTTGGAGGGCTCTAAGGCCTTTGCCAAGCGCGCCATGATCGACGCGGGCGTGCCCACCGCCGCATTCGCCGAGGTCAGCGGCGTGGAGGAGGGCATGGCCGCGATCGAGCGCTACCCGGTCGTAATCAAGGCCGACGGGCTGGCCGCCGGCAAGGGCGTGGTGATCGCGGGCGACGAGCGGACCGCCCGCGAGGCGCTGGAGGAGATGCTGATCGCCAAGCGTTTCGGCTCCCAGACGGTCGTGGTCGAGGAGCACCTCGCAGGCCAGGAGCTCTCGCTGCTGGCGCTCTGCGACGGGCAACGGGCGGTGCCTATGGCCTCCGCGCGCGACTACAAGCGGATCTTCGACGGCGATGAGGGGCCCAACACCGGCGGCATGGGCTCCTTCTCTCCGGTGCCCGGCTACGGCGAGGCGGAGGTAGCGCAGATGGCCGCCGTCGTGCACCAGCCGATCGTGGATCTGATGCGCTCGCGCGGCACGCCTTTCCACGGCGTGCTCTACGCCGGGCTGATGCTCACCGAGCAGGGCCCGAAGGTGCTCGAGTTCAACGTCCGCTTCGGCGACCCGGAGACCCAGGCGGTGCTACCCCGGCTACGCTCCGACCTGCTGGATCTGCTGCTGGGCTGCACGCGCGAAGGCGGGCTTGCGGAGGCGGAGCTTGCATGGCGCTCGCAGTGCGCGGTCACCATCGTGCTTGCAAGCGCGGGCTACCCCGCCTCCTCCTCCAGCGGCGACGTGATCGCCGGCGTCGAGGATGCACTGGATGGGATCGAGGTCACCCACGCCGGCACCGCGATGCGGGACGGCTCGCTGGTCACGGCAGGCGGCCGCGTGCTCAACCTGACCGCGCTTGGAGACGACTGGGGGTCCGCCCGCGAGGCCGCGTATGCTGCCGCTCAGCGCATCTCGTTTGCGGGGATGCAGCTGCGTTGGGACGTCGCCGCCGCCGTCGCAGGGCAACCCGCAAGCGTCGATCGCTGAGAGATCCCACCCAGACCAAGAGAGACCCAGCTTGAGCGACTCAGGGCCGGTACCGATCAGGCTCGCCGAGAGCGAGCCCATGCAGGATGTAGAGACGCAGGCGCAGTTGGAGGAGTTCGACGTGGATGCGCCGCTGGTGGGGATCGTGATGGGCTCTGCCAGCGACATGGAGACGATGGAAAAGGCAGCCAGCGAGCTGCAGGGGCGCGGCATCCCGCACGAGATCAACGTGATGTCCGCGCACCGCGAACCGGACACGGTCGCCCAGTACGCAAAGGCCGCCAAGTCCCGGGGCCTGCGGGTGATCATCGCCGGCGCCGGCATCTCCGCCGCGCTGCCGGGCGCGGTGGCGGCGCACACCGACCTGCCCGTGATCGGCGTGCCGCTCTCGGGACGGCTGACAGCTGCGGGCGGCCTGGACGCGATCCTCTCGATCGTGCAGATGCCGCCCGGCGTGCCTGTCGCATGCGTGGGCCTGGATAACGCCCGCAACGCGGCCGTGCTGGCCGCGCAGATTCTCGGCGCCTGAGGGCGCCCTGCGCTGCGGCCCGTCACGTTCGGCTGGCTGTCGTCGGATAAACGATCGAGGCACCTCGATCCTGGCATGTCCCGCCGGGCGGGCGCCGTGGGTGTTGCGAACTTACAACGGTCTTGGTACGATCACGCCCAAGACATCCGAAGAAGCCCGTCGAGGTCGCCCTCGGCGGATCGATCATTTCCTAACCCGATGCCCACACAAGAGCCCATGACCAACGATCACAAATTCATGCTGCGGTTCCTGGCGCCGGGTCTCAGCGCAGACGAGCTTTCGGTGTGCCTCTACGAGGCGGTCGACGACGTCTCGCTGATGGGACCGGACGAGGACGGGTCTTTCTTGTCTGAGTTCGACAGGTGCGCGCCAACGCTGCCCGCTGCGGTTGCCTGCGCGCTGCGCGACCTGCTGCGCGCAGCGCCACGAGCGATCGTGCTGCGAGTCGAGGCTGACGATCTGGCGACGCTGGCGGACATCGCGCGCCGCTGTGGAAGAACTGCAGAGAGCGTTCGGCTGCTGGTCAACGGCAGGCGTGGTCCTGGCGGGTTTCCTCCCGCTGCGGGACGCTTGGATGCTCGTACGAGGGTTTGGCGCCTCACCGACGTGGCCGCCTGGTTCGACCAGACGCTCCGCGAGCCGATCCCGGACACCTCGGAGACCGCGTTCATTCAGGCATTCAACGACGCGCTGGAGATCAGGCGACTGGCGAGCTCCCTTGGAGACCCTCAGCGACGCGCTGTGGCCGAAGCGCTTCCAGACGGACTGCTTGCAGCCTGAGCGCCGCAGCCGTCTCGGCACAGACTGGCCTCAGCCCATCAGCGCCAGCGGCTGCTCCAGCAGCTCGCGGATGGAGCCCAGGAACTCCGCGGCGTCCGCACCGTAGAGGATGCGGTGGTCGCAGGTGAGAGTGACGGTCATCGTGTGCCGCACGACCAACTGTCCATCGCGCACGACCGCGCGCTGAGCAAGCGAGCCGACTGCGAGGATCGCCGCCTGCGGCGGGTTGATCACGGCGGTGAAGGCGTCAATGCCGAACATGCCGAGGTTCGAGACGCTGAAGGTGCCGCCCGCGAGGTCGGGCGGCGTGATCGTGCCGTCGCGAGCCGCCAGCGCCAGCCGCCGCGACTCGGCCGCGATGCTCCACAGCGAACTGGTGTCGGCGTCGCGTACGACGGGCACCAGCAGCGCGTCGGCCGCTGCGACCGCGACGCCGACGTTCACGCGCGGGTGCAGTTCAAAGCGGCCGTCCTTGTAGGTGCCATTCGCGCGCGGGTATTCGCGCAGCGCCAGCGCGCACGCCTTGAGCACCATGTCGTTGAACGACGGCACCTGGCGCTCCTGGCGCTCGGCGAGACCCTTCAGCTGGGTGCGCAGCGCGACCGCCGCCTCCATGTCGATCTCGCACTGAAGCGTGAACTCGGGGATCGTCGCCTTCGCCTCGGCCATGCGACGCGCGATCAGCGACTGGGTGCGGCTGAGCTCGACGATCTCGACCTCGCCCTTGGGCGGGGCGAGCGGCGAAGGTGCCGGGCCATTTGATTGCGGCGCCACTGCCGGCGCCGTGCCGGCCTGCAGCGCGCGCTCGACGTCCGCCTTGACGACCCGTCCGCCGGGGCCGCTGCCCGCAAGCGCGGTCAGCTCGATTCCTGCTCCGGCGGCAAGCCGCCGGGCGAGCGGAGAGGCCTTCACACGAGCGCCCGCGGCATTGTCTGCCTGGGCGACGGCGCTCACCGCAGCCGCCTCAGGGACGGGAGCCGACTCCACCGAAGCCTGCTCTGCCGCCGGCTCCGGCGCCGCGGTCCCGGTGTCCGCGCTACCCGCCTGCGAGGGCTGCTCGCCCTCCGCGAGCAGCTGGGCGATCGGCGCTCCCACCGGAAGCGTGTCGCCCTCGCCAGCGAGGATGTGCAGGGATCCCTCCTGATCGGCTTCGTAGACCATCGAGGCCTTGTCGGTCTCGATCTCGGCCAGTTCGTCGCCGCGTTTTATCTGCGCACCCTCGGCCGCCAGCCATTTCAGGATCGTGCCCTCCTCCATCGAGTCGGAGAGGCGTGGCATGGAGATGTCGATCATGAGATTCCCAGAGTGTGTAGGACGGCCGCTTCGATCCGGTCCTCGCCGGGCATCGCAGCAAGCTCGAGGTTCTTGGCGTAGGGCAGCGGCACCTCGGCCATGCCCACGCGCTCCACGGGCGCGTCGAGATCATCGAAGCAGGCATTTTGGATTCTGGCGGCAAGCTCGGCGGTCACGCCGTAGGAGGGCCATCCCTCCTCTATGCACACCGCTCTGTTGGTCTTTGCGACCGACTCAGCAACCGTCTCGACGTCGAGCGGACGCAGCGATCTCAGGTCCACGACCTCGGCATTCACGCCGTGCCGCTCCGCGAGTCGCTGCGCAACCGCGAGCGTCCGCACCGTCGCGTAGGAGTGCGCGATCAGTGTGATGTCGCTGCCGGGTCGGGCGATCGCGGCGCGGCCGATCGGCACGACGAAGTCGGGGTCCAGGGGCACCTCCCCCTTCTCCTTGTAAATGGGCAGGTTCTCGATCACCAGCACGGGGTCATCGTCCCTGATCGCCGCCTTCAGCAGGCCCTTTGCGTCGGCCGGGTTGGCGGGAGCCACCACCTTCAGGCCGGGCGTCCCCGCGAACCAGCCCTCAAACGACTGCGAGTGCTGTGCGGTGAGCTGGTTGCCGGCTCCGTTGGGCGTCCTGATCACGATCGGGCAGCCGACCTCGCCGCCGAACATCGCCCGGATCTTAGCGGCGTGGTTTATCACCTGGTCCATCGCCACCAGCAGGAAGTTGAGGGTCATGATCTCCACGATCGGACGCTCGCCGAGCATCGCCGCGCCGACCCCGGCGCCGACGAATCCCTCCTCGGATATCGGCGTGTCACGCACGCGGTCGGGGCCGAACTCGGCCAGCAGGCCGGCGGAGACCTTGTAGGCGCCTTCAAAGACGCCGACCTCCTCGCCCATCAGAAAGACGCGATCGTCGCGCTGCATCTCCTCCCGCATCGCCATCCGCAGCGCCTCGCGGTAGGTCATCCGCTGCGTGCCGCTCTGCCCCTCCACGCCGGCCGGCGCCTCGGTGACGGCGCTCATCGTCCGAGTCCCGCGTCGAAGACGAGCTCCTGCTCGCCGAACGGGCTGCCGGGGCGCATGCGCGCGAACTGCACGTCGCTGCCGTGGCTGTAGACGCCCTCGGCAAGCGTCGAGAGCTCCGGTGCGGGACTCTGCTCGGCGAAGCGCACTGCATCGGTAACTGCCTCCGCGGCGCGCTCGCGGGCCTGGTCGAGCTCGCTCTCCTCCGCGCCGATCGCGCGCAGGCTCTCGGCCACCCGCTCAATCGGGTCATGCTCCTTGTGAGCGGCGATCTCCTCCCGCGTCCTGTAGGCAAGACCGGCGTCGGCGACCGAATGGCCGCGGTAGCGGTAGGTGATCGCCTCCAGCACAGCCGGCTTGCGGTCGGTGCGCGCGATCGACAGCAGCCGCTCGGCGGCGTCGGCCACGGCATCGAGGTCGTCCCCGTCGACACGCTCACCGTGCATGCGAAAGGCGGCTGCGCGGCGGAACGCTTCGGGCTCGGTGGAGGCGCGCTCCACGCTGGTGCCCATCCCGTACTCGTTGTTGACGACCAGGTAGACGATCGGCAGGTGCCACAGCGACGCGAGGTTCAGCGACTCGTGCCAGGCGCCCATGTTTACCGCGCCATCGCCAAGCTCGCAGAGGACCGCGGCGGTGCGGCCGCGGCGCACGAGGCCGAGCGCAAGGCCGGTGGCGACCGGCAGCTGGCCCGCGACGATGCCCCAGCCGCCGAGGAAGCCGCGGTCGACATCGAGCATGTGCATCGAGCCGCCGCGTCCGTGGGCGCAGCCGTCGCGGCGGCCGAACAGCTCGGCCATCACGGCCTGCGGCGGAACGCCGCGCGCAAGTGCGAAGCCGTGACAGCGGTAGCCGGTGACCAGCAGGTCGTGCTCGCGCATCGCGTGCACCGTCCCGACGGTCATCGCCTCCTGGCCAGAGGAGAGGTGACAGTAGCCGCCTATGCGCGCCGCCTTGTACTGGCGCTCGGCCTCTTCCTCGAAGTCGCGGATCAGGCACATCTGCTCGAAGAGGGCAAGCCGAGAGGCGATCGCCTCGGCGGAGACCGGCACCGCCTGGATCTCAGGTGAGGTCGGCTTGGATCTGCCACGGGTGCGCGTCGAAGGCATCGGCTCCTCAGCTTTCGAAGTAGTCGGGATGCGAGCGCTCGATGTCCGGGACCGCGGACACGACCATCTTCAGGTGCTCGCGCAGAGCGACCTCTGCCTCCTCGGGCTCACCGCGACGAACGGCATCGACGACCATGGCGTGCTCCTCGATCATCTCATCGATATAGGCGGGCAACGTCATGCTCAACCGCCGGATGCGGTTGAGGTGGCCGCTGGCGCGCTGTGAGAGCGACCACGCCACGCCGTGCCCGCTCAGGTCGCAGAGCGAGCGGTGCAACTCGTCGTCGAAGAAGTAGAAGCGGGCGACGTCGCTGTCGCGGAAAGCGTCGCGCTGACGCACGATGATCGCGTCAAGCGCGGCGACGTCTTCGGGGCGCGCGCGCGTAGCGGCGATGCGGACCGCTGCGCCCTCCAGCGCGGAGCGCACGAACTGGGCGTCGTCGATCGCCTGGCGGCTGATGCGGCTGACATAGGTGCCAAGCTGCGGCACGATCTCCACCAGCCGGTCGTCGCGCAGACGCACGAGCGCCTCCCTGATCGGCGTGCGGCTCACGCCCAGGCGCTCGGCCAGCTCGGACTCCGAGAGCCGCTGCCCCGGCTCGAACTCGGCGCTTACGATCGCGTCGCGCAGGATCGCGTAGACGCGGCCTCGGGCGCGGCTGGTGCCGGAGGCGCGCTCGGAGATCGAGATGCGCATGTCCCTGCTGGTCGCCACTCACACATACTTGCATACAAGTATTCGGAGCGCAAGGGGCCCACCAATCCAGCTCGTCGGGGCCGTGCCGGCGATAGACCCCAATTTGCTCGACCATCCGCCCCGGATCGCACTCCGCCGCTTTGGTAGATGCCTTCTATCTACGCGCACATCATCGACCAAACTACTTGCCTGCACGCCATCTGCTTGAATAGCCGCCGATTCAGCCATGTCTCGCGCTGAAGATCTGATCAAGAGGGGGAGTGGAGGATGGCGCGCAATTTTCTACGTCGCAGCCCGATATGGGTGCTTATCTGTGTCGCATGTCTGGCGGGACCGGCGGTGGCCGCAGCCGCACCAGCCGTGACCGGCATTAGCCCCAATAACGGCTCGGAAGCAGGCGGCGCAGCCGTAACCATAACCGGAACCGGCTTCATTGCAGGCTCTACCGTTAAGTTTGGCTCCACGGCCGCGTCAGGCGTGGTCATCAATAACAGCACTTCGATCGCTGCGACCAGCCCTGCCGGCAGCGGCTTGGTGGACATCAAGGTGACGAACAGCAACGGGACTTCCTCCGCCGTACCGAACGACCAGTTCGCCTATGACACCCCGCCGTCGGGATCGTGGCTTGGGCTGGATGGCAACAACAGCACCTATCTTGGGCCTGTCGATGCCTTCGCCGAACAGGGAGTGGTCTACGATCGCAGCGGCCCGATTGACTTCGAAGCCGGCCAGCTTCCCAAAGCTGGAGATACGCTCGAAGCAGATATGGACGATAAACCGGTCCCTCTCATACCGGTGGTGGCGATCGAGTACAAAGGGTACGAAGGCAACTTCAAACCGGATCTTCATTTTCCGACCGAAGCAGGGGGCTCAAAAACGCTCAGCGAATACGTCACCGGCTTCGTGAAAACAGCATCGGCGATTCTCGAAAAATACCCCGGTCAGCAAATCCTCTTTGAACCAATCAACGAGCCTTGGGGCTACACCACACCGCAGTTCAGCGGCGCCGAGTACGGCAACGTCATCGCAAAGTTGCTGCCAGCAGCAGCCGAAGCGGGCATTCCTCTTGCTGACATATATGTGGGCGCCACCGGCAAGGACTGCCTAAAAGAAGGCGGCGAATGCAGCACCGTCAAATGGGTCGCGGCGATGTATGGTGCCGACCCCAAACTTGAGACCGAAATAAAGGGATGGTACTTCCATCCGTATGGCCCGCCCGAAGGCGTCGAAGAAGAAGACAGCCAAGGCATCCAATCCCTGCCTCTCGTACAGGCCGAAATGACTTCCGGGCAGAACAACATAATCGTGTCCGAGGTGGGCTACTGCGCTCTCGACGTCAATGAAGGCATCGCCTGCGGCGCGCCGCAAGTGGCTCACGGCAGTGAAGCCGCCGAAGATCTGACGACGATGCTGGATAACGCGCTGCCCTATAGGCAGGCCGGTTGGCTCAAGGCCCTACTTGTGTTTTCTCGGAATGACGGCGGGTGGGCGATGCAAGTGGGCGACGGCCTTCTTACGACACAGGGTCAGGCGCTCGACGAATTTGCGTTTGCGCTAAAACCTGCGACCTACGCTGCGGAGTTTGGTTCTCTGGGTTCGGGGCCCGGTGAGGTGCGTAGACCGCTGATGGACGCGGTCGATCCGAGCGGAAATATCTGGGTTGCTGATTCAGAAAACAACAGGGTTGAGGAGTTTTCGGCATCCGGCGAATACTTGCGGTCTGTCGGCTCCGAAGGGTCTGGGAATGGCCAATTCAAATATCCGACTGCCGTCGCCATCAACCCTTCAACCGGAAACCTCTACGTCGTCGATACGCTCAACCAGCGCGTTGAGCAGTTCACCTCAACGGGCTCGTTATTCGAGCCTGGGGATCACACGGAAGCGAAGCAGGAGAGTTCGAATACCCCGACGGCATAGCGATCGACCCCAATGGAGACGTCTGGGTCGCCAACGCACTTGGCGGAGGCGTTGAGGAGTTCACCTCCGAAGGAAGCTACATTGCACGCATAGCATCAGGCGGATTCGGCGGCATAGCTTTCTCCGGCAGCAATCTCTACATGATTGGCACATCGGGTCTGATAGCCGAGTATACGACCAGCGGATCCTTGATCAGGCGATTCGGTACTAAAGGCACGGGCGCAGGACAGCTATCGGTACCTATCGATATCACCAGCGATCCCGTTAATGGCCACCTCTATGTAACCGACACGGGAAATGCGCGTCTTGACGTATTTACCTCTGTGGGTACATATGTGAGCAACTTTGGCGCGGCTGGCACTGGGCCAGGTCAATTTGAGGAACCCACAGGAGTCACTATCAACGTCAAGGGCGAAATCTACGTGACCGACGGCGTAAACGACCGCGTTGAGAAGTGGACGACCGAGACCCTTGCGAACATTACACCTGCACCCGCGTACGCGAATGAGTTTGGCTCTCTTGGTTCAGGGGCTGGTGATATGGATAGGCCGCTTATGGATGCGGTTGATCCTAGCGGAGACATCTGGGTTGCTGATTCAGAAAACAACAGGGTTGAGGAGTTTTCGGCGTCCGACGAATACGTGAGGTCTGTTGGCTCCGCAGGGACTGGTAATGGCCAATTCAAATCTCCGGCTGCCGTCGCCATCAACCCTTCAACCGGAAACCTCTACGTCGTCGATACGCTCAACCAGCGCGTTGAGGAGTTCACCTCAACGGGCTCGTTTATTCGAGCCTGGGGATCACTCGGAAGCGAAGCAGGAGAGTTTGAGTATCCCGACGGCATAGCTATCGATCCCAATGGAGACGTCTGGGTCACTAACGCGCTTGGCGGAGGCGTTGAGGAGTTCACCTCCGAAGGAAGCTACATTGCACGCATAGCATCAGGCGGATTCGGCGGCATAGCTTTCTCCGGCAGCAATCTTTACACGATTGGCACAGGAGGTCTGATATATGAGTATGCGCCGAGCGGATCCTTGATAAGGCAAATTGGAACTAAAGGCACAGGCGCAGGACAGCTATCGAAACCGATCGATATCACCAGCGATCCCGTAAACGGCGACCTCTATGTAACCGACACCGGAAATGCGCGGGTCGAGATATTCACGCCTCGGGGAACGTACCTTCAGAAGTTTGGCACCGACGGGACCGGGGCTGGTGAATTCAAGGAACCGGCTGGGGTGGCAGTCAATGCGATGGGCGTAGCATACGTTACAGACGGCATCAATAACCGCATAGAGGAATGGAAGCCCGAAGCGGAATGAGCGATGGATCACTACTTTTGTAGATCCAACGATCAGTTAGATTGGCGTCACTAACTATCACCTAGCATGATGCGGCCTAATCTGAGGCCGATGTGCGCGGCCTCCTACTGGCGCTCGGTCTTTTCGTCGAAGCCGCGGATCGGGCACATCTGCTAGAAGAGCACTAGCCGAGAGGTGCTCGTCGAGCATCTTGTGGCCACGGGCCGTAGTGTCATGCTCAAACGACAAGGCCACGCCGTAGCCGGAGAGGTCGCAAAGGCCGCAGTGCAACTCGTCGTCGAAGAAGTAAAAGCGGGCGATGTTGCCGTCAGACGAAACGCCTTCGCCTAGCGGCGATAATGAGTGTGCAGTGCGCGGCGGCGTCTTCGGAGCGCACACGTGTAGCCGCGATCCGCGCGGCCGCGGAACAGTGGCTTCGCGAACGCAAGCACTAGCGATCGCCGCGGTACAACATCAGGGCACAGACGGGAAGGGCCGCTTTCTGGCTCTTCCCGTCTGCTTCTGCCAGTGCTAGTTGGGCACCGTTATCGCGGTGCCGTGGATCTTGCAGGTCGCGGTCGTGTCGAACCACGCGTGGATCCAGGTAGTGCTGGTCGGACCTTCGACCGTGATCGTCCAGACGCCGTAGTGCTCGATGCTTCCTTCGCTTGTTGCGGCGCTCGGAGTCGTTGCTATGGAGGTCGGCGAGCTGCCGATTGTCGCCACCTGAACCTCGCTCTTCAGGTCGGAGGAGAGTTCCGCGATCCCAGACGGCCTGCCGAAGTTGCCAAGCGCGTATGACTGCCCCGCTGATCCGGCTGCGTCGAGAAGCGCGTCATCAAAAAAGATCACGTTCTGACACATGAACGTGTAGTTGATCCCGTCGGCGCTGAAGAGGGCGATAGGGGTCGGCGAACCCGTGTTTTCCTCGCTCGCGCTGAATTTCACGGCTTTCTGCGGCTGTCCGGCCGCGCCTTCTTTGCCGTTGGCGCCGTTGGCGCCATTGCTCCCATTTTTCCCAGCGGGACCTTCGGTATTCCACGAGATCTTCTTTTCGGTTTTCTTGTTGCACTTCGTTTTGGCCGAGACGATGCGGATCGTCCCACCTTTCTTCTTCTGGCACGCGTAGATCGTCGCCGCGCTCGCGCTGGCGGCCGTGCCCAGCGCGATGAGCAGCAACGACGCACCGACGGTCGCGAGCAAGCCCAGCAGCCGTCGATTGATGGGTCCTGACATCAGTTCTGCCTCCTAGGTGCGAGTGGGCCATCCATCGGGACGGCCGTGACATGCCGGCAAGGCCGATCAGCCCGCTGGCAGGTGGCATGGTGGCAGATCTATGACACGCCGTCAGCCATATGACGGACGAGTGTCGTACTTCAGTCCAGCCCGCCCTACACGGCAGTGGCGGCACCAGCCTTCTCGAACACCAACTCCCCATCCGCCGCATCCACCTTCACGGTGTCCCCTTCCCTGAACTCGCCCTGCAGCAGCGACAGCGCCAGCCGGTCCACCAGCTGCTTCTGGATCACGCGCCGCAGCGGCCTGGCGCCGTAGGCCGGGTCGTAGCCGAGGTCGCCGAGCAGCTGCTTGGCGGCGTCGCTTAGCACGACCTCGACGCCGCGCTCGCGCACACGCTCGACCAGCTGGTGGGCCTGGAGGTCGACGATCTCTGAGATCTGCTCCCGGCTCAGCGGATGGAAGCGGACGATGTCGTCGAGGCGGTTGATGAACTCGGGCTTGAAGTGGGAGAGCAGCGCGGCGCGGACCTCGGCGTCTGAGACCTGTTCCTCGCTGGCGCCAGCCGGATCGACCCGGTTCCCACCCACCCCGATGTTCGAGGTCATGATCAGCACCGCGTTCTTGAAATCCACAGTCCTGCCCTGGCCGTCGGTGAGGCGGCCGTCGTCCATCACCTGCAGCAGCGTGTTGAACACGTCGCCGTGGGCCTTCTCGATCTCGTCGAGCAGCACCACCGAGTAGGGACGGCGACGGACGGCCTCCGTCAGCTGGCCGCCCTCCTCGTAGCCGACGTAGCCGGGCGGGGCGCCGATCAATCGTGAGACGGCGTGGCGCTCCATGTACTCGGACATGTCGATCCTGATCATCGCGTCCTGGGAGTCGAACATGAACTCGGCCAGCGCACGTGCGAGCTCTGTCTTACCCACGCCGGTTGGGCCGAGGAACAGGAAGGTGCCAATCGGGCGGTTGGGGTCCTGCAGGCCGGCGCGGGAGCGGCGCAGCGCGGTGGCCACGGCCTCGACCGCCTCGTCCTGGCCGATCACCCTTTCGTGCAGGCGCTGCTCCATGTGGATCAACTTCTCCACTTCGCCCTCCAGCAGGCGGGTGACCGGGATTCCGGTCCAGCGCGCGACCACCTCGGCGACGTCGTCCGCGTCGACCTCCTCCTTCAGGAACACCGGCGCCGCGGGCTTGCCGTCGGGCGACTCCCGATCGCCGCCGCCCTCCAGCGCCGCGATCTGCTTCTCCAGCTCGGGGATCTCGCCATAGCGCAGTTCGGCGGCGCGCTGAAGGTCGGAGGTGCGTTCGGCGCGCTCAAGCTCAGTCTTGGCCTCCTCCAGGCGCGCCTTCGTCTCGCTTGCGCCTTTGATCGCCTCCTTCTCGGCCTGCCACTGCGCCTTCATTGCGTCCGAGCGCTCGCGCAGCTCTGCCAGCTCGCGCTCGATCGCCTCGCGACGCTGCGCGGAGGACTCGTCGGTCTCGCGCTGCAGCGACGTGCGCTCGATCTCAAGCTGCATCACGCGGCGGTCGACCTCGTCTATCTCGGTCGGCAGCGAGTCGATCTCGATCCGCAGCCGCGAGGCTGCCTCGTCGATCAGGTCAATCGCCTTGTCGGGCAGGAAGCGGTCTGCGATGTAGCGGTCTGAGAGTGTCGCCGCGGCGATCAGCGCGTTGTCCTGGATCCGGACCTGGTGGTGGACTTCGTAGCGCTCCTTCAGCCCGCGCAGGATTGCGATCGTGTCGGTGACCGACGGCTCGCCGACCATCACCGGCTGGAAGCGACGCTCCAGGGCAGCGTCCTTCTCGATGTGCTTTCTGTACTCGTCGAGCGTCGTGGCACCAACCGCGCGCAGTTCGCCGCGCGCGAGCATCGGCTTGAGCAGGTTGGCGGCGTCCACGGCGCCTTCGGCGGCGCCGGCGCCCACAATCGTGTGAAGCTCGTCGAGGAACAGGATCACGGTGCCCTGGGCATCTGAGACCTCCTTCAGCACAGCCTTCAGCCGATCCTCGAACTCTCCCCTGTACTTCGCGCCCGCGATCAGCGAGCCGATGTCGAGCGCAATCACGCGGCGATCCCTCAGCGACTCGGGCACATCGCCGGAGATGACCCGCTGCGCCAGACCCTCCACGATCGCGGTCTTGCCGACCCCTGGCTCACCGATCAGCACAGGGTTGTTCTTGGTGCGGCGGGAGAGCACCTGGATTACGCGCCGGATCTCCTCGTCGCGGCCGATCACCGGGTCGAGCTTGCCTTCCTCGGCCACCTTGGTCAGGTCGCGGCCGTAGCGCTCCAGCGCCTGATACTTGTCCTCGGGGTTCTGGTCTGTGACCTTGTGCGGGCCGCGCACCTCTGCGATCGCCTTCAGCAGGGGCTCCTTGCCGGCGCCGTAGGCGCGCAGCGGGTCGCCAGGGGTGCCTTTGCTCTGCGCGAGCGCGAGCAGCAGGTGCTCCGTGGAGACATACTCGTCACCCAGCTCCCGGGCCTCGGCTTCCGCGGCCTGAAGCACCGCGACCAGCTCCGAGGAGGGTCCGACGGGCTCTGTGGAGGCGACCTGGCCGGATCCTCCGGCCAGCGTGGGCTGCGCGTCCAGCGCGGCGCCCACCTGGGAGCGCAGCGCGCCGACGTTGACGCCCAGCTTGTTCAGGACGGGCAGCACGACGCCGCTGTCGCTCTCCAGCAGGACCGCCAGCAGGTGCGCCGGGGTGGCCTGCGGGTTGCGCCGCTCCTGGGCAAGGCGCATCGCGGCGGCCAGCGCCTCCTGAGCCTTGATCGTGAACCTGTCAGCCTGCATCGCCACCTCCCATTCGATCCCGCCGCCGGTTGATGGGGAGCCGCCCGGCCCAGCGGCGCGCCTGGGAGGCCAACACGACCTCCCTGCCCGGCTGGCCCGGGTCTGAGTAAGGCACCAGCTCGGCCCTGAAGGAGCGCCGCACCGCCTCAAGCTCCTGCGCCAGCTTCACCTCGGCGGCCAGCGCCTGGGTCTCGAGCTCCTCGATCCGCTGGTTCATCTCCCGCACCTCCGACTCGAGCGCCAGCACGCGCTCGACCCCGGCGAGGTTGAGGCCAAGCTCGGCCGTCATCTCTTGGATTCGCCGCAGCCGCTCGACGTCGCGCTGCGAGTAGAGGCGTGTGCCCTTCGGCGAGCGCTTCGGCGTGATCAGGCCGCGGGCCTCGTAGGTGCGAAGCGTCTGCGGGTGCATGTTCGCAAGCTCGGCCGCGACGGAGATCATGAAGACGCCGCGATCGGTCGCCACTCGGATGCGTGCGACCTCTGCGGATCCGATCATGCCGTGCTCAAGACGGTGATCCGGCCCGTGCGCGCTCATCACGCCACCCCTTCAAACAGTCGCGCCCGCGGATTGCCGTCGAGCACGTGTGAGAGCGCATCGACGGCCTCCTGCTGCTCGTTTGTCAACTTGCTTGGGACTTCGATCACAAAGCGATAGTGGATGTCGCCCCGCTGATCGCTGCCGGCCTTCGGCGGCCCCTCGCCACGCAGGCGCTGGATGGTGCCGTGCTTGGTGCCCGCCGGCACCCGCAGCGTCTTGCGGCCGTCGAGCGTGGGCACCTCGACCTCGGCGCCGAGCAGCGCCTCGGGCACCGTCAGCGGCACCTCGACCTCCAGGTGCTCGCCCTTGCGCTTGAAGATCGGGGAGGGCGTGACGTGGGTGAGCACGAAGAGGTCGCCGGCCGGGCCGCCGCGGCGCCCCGGTTCGCCCTTGCCGGCGAGGCGGATGCGTCCGCCGTCCTTGACGCCGGCGGGGATGTTGACGCGGTAGCGCTTGACCGTCCGCACCGACCCCGCGCCCTTGCAGGTCGGGCAGGGGTCTTCGATCACCGTGCCCGCGCCGCCGCAGCGCGAGCAGGGCTGGGAGATCGAGAACATGCCCTGGCCCTCGGTCTCGATGCCGCGCCCTTCGCAGCGCGGGCACACCTTCGGCGTGGTGCCGGGCTTGGCGCCCGTGCCGTGGCAGTTGGGGCAGGTGCCGCTGGTGGGCACCGACAGCGAGACCTGCGCGCCGTGGATCGCCTGGTCGAAGGAGATCTGCACCTCCGCTTCCAGGTCCCGACCGCGCTGTGACTGCTGGCGTGCGCGCCTGCCGCGGCCACCTCCGCCCCCACCGAAGAGGTTGGAGAGGATGTCGCCCATGCTGCCGGAATCGAAGTCGAAACCTCCGGCGAAACCGCCCGGTCCGCCGGCGCCGCCCATGCCGCCACCGGTCGCGAACGGGCCGGTCCCGGCGTCGTACTGCTTGCGCTTGTCGGGGTCGCCCAGCACGTCGTTTGCCTGGGAGATCTCCTTGAAGCGCGCTTCGGCGTCCTTGTCGCCGGCATTGCGATCGGGATGGTGCTTGCGCGCCAGCTTGCGGTACGCCTTCTTTATCTCCTCCTGAGAGGCGTTCTGGGCGACGCCGAGCGTGGCGTAGTAGTCGGGACGTGCGGCCATCGTTCCTCCGCGCTTATGCGGCTACGAGCACCCGCGCCGGCCGGATCACCTCATCGCCCATCCGGTAGCCGGGCTGGTAGACCTCGGCCACCAGGCCCCCGTCGACGCCGTCGACCGGCTGCTGGGCCATCGCCTCGTGCTCTGTGGGGTCAAAGCGCTCCCCCTTCGGCGAGAAGGACTCGATCCCGGCCCGTGCCAGCGCAGCGTGTAGCTCGCTCCGCACGAGCTTGACGCCGTCGAGCAGCGGGTCTTCCTCGGCTGCCGCCTCAAGCGCGCGGTCGAGGTTGTCCAGGGCGGGCAGCAGCTCGCGTGCGAGCTTGGCAGCGCCCTTCCTCTGCGCGGCCAGCGACTCCTTGGCAACTCGCTTGCGGTAGTTCTCGAAGTCGGCCTGCGTGCGCTGGGCCAGCGCGAGGTACTCATCGCGCTTGGCCAGCGCCTGCACGAGCTCCTCGACGTCGCCCTGGAGCGCGTCGCGCTCGGGCTCAGATCCGCCGTGCTCCTGGTCCGCTGCGTCTGCCACGCCCTGCGCCGCCGCTGACGCATCGTGCGCCGCTGCCGACGCATCCTGCGATGCGCCGGCAGGACGCTCTGCGCGATCCTCGATCTGCTGCTCTATATCTGACATCGATCAGCCCTTCGGGTCCTCGACCACCTCGGCGTCGACGACGTCCTCCTCTTCGGAGGGCTCGTCTGCGCCGGAGGCTCCGTCGGCAGCGCCTGCGCCAGGCGCCCCCGCGGCCGCGACCTGTTCCTGGGCGTGCTGGTACATCGCCTCGGAGACCGCGTGGAAGGCGCTCTGCAGCGCCTCGGTCTTGGCGGCGATCGCCTGCGGGTCCTCGCTCGTGAGCGACTCGCGCACGTCCTTGATCGCAGCCTCGATCCGCTGCTTTGAGTCGGCGTCCACCTGGTCGCCGAGCTCGGTCAGCTGACGCTCGGCCTGGTAGGCGGCGTTCTCGCCGTTGTTGCGCGCCTCCGCAAGCTCGCGCGCCTTGCGGTCCTCATCGGCGTGAGACTCGGCGTCTGTGACCATCCGCTTGATCTCGTCCTCGGAGAGCCCGGAGCCGGCCTTGATCTCGATCTTCTGCTCCTTGCCGGTACCGAGGTCCTTCGCGGAGACGTTGAGGATGCCGTTGGCGTCGATGTCGAAGGCGACCTCGATCTGCGGGATGCCACGCGGCGCCGGCGGGATGCCGGTGAGCTGGAACTTGCCCAGCGACTTGTTGTAGGCCGCCATCTCGCGCTCGCCCTGCAGCACGTGGATCTCCACCGATGGCTGGTTGTCCTCCGCGGTGGAGAAGACCTCCGCCTTGCGCGTGGGGATCGTCGTGTTGCGCTCAATCAGCCGCGTCATCACGCCGCCCTTGGTCTCGATGCCCAGCGTGAGCGGGGTCACGTCGAGCAGCAGCACGTCCTTGACGTCGCCGGCCAGCACGCCGGCCTGGATCGCGGCGCCGACGGCGACCACCTCGTCGGGGTTGACCCCGCGATGCGGCTCCTTGCCGGTCAGCTCCTTGACCTTCTCCTGCACAGCGGGCATGCGGGTCATGCCACCGACCAGCACGACGTGGTCGATCTCGGCGGCACCCTTGTCCTTAGCGTCGTCGAGCGCCTGGCGCACCGGCGCCACGACCCTGTCGAGCAGCGCGCTCGTCAATTCAGAGAGCTTGGCCCGGGTCAGCCGCGTGTCGAGGTGCTTGGGCCCGCTGGCATCCGCGGTGATGAAGGGCAGGTTGATCTGCGTCTCCTGGGTGGTGGAGAGCTCGATCTTCGCCTTCTCGGCCGCCTCGTAGAGCCGCTGCAGAGCCATCGGGTCCGCGGCCAGGTCGATGCCCTTGTCGCGCTTGAAGTCGGCCACCAGCCAGTCGACGATCGCCTTGTCGAAGTTGTCGCCGCCGAGATGGTTGTCGCCGGCGGTGGACTTGACCTCGAAGACGCCGTCGCCGATCTCCAGCACCGAGACGTCGAACGTGCCACCACCGAGGTCGAAGACGAGAATCGTCTGGTCGTGCTCCTTGTCCAGCCCGTACGCAAGCGAGGCCGCGGTGGGCTCGTTGATGATGCGCTTGACGTCCAGCCCGGCGATCTTGCCGGCGTCCTTGGTCGCCTGGCGCTGGTCGTCGTTGAAGTAGGCGGGAACGGTGATGACCGCCGAGTCGACGGTCTCGCCCAGGTACGCTTCCGCGTCCGCCTTGAGCTTCTGCAGGATCATCGCGGAGATCTGCGGCGGGGAGTACTGCTCGCCGTCAGCTTCCACGCGCGCGTCGCCGTTGGGGCCGGAGACGACCTTGTAGGGGACGATCGACTCCTCCTCGCGAACCTCGCCCTCCTTGCGCCCCATGAAGCGCTTTATGGAGAAGATCGTGTTCTGCGGGTTGGTGACCGCCTGTCGCTTGGCGACTGTGCCGACGAGGCGCTCGCCGGAGGAGGCGAACGCGACGACCGAGGGGGTTGTGCGCCCGCCCTCGGCGTTCTCGATCACCGTCGGCTCGCCGCCCTCGAGCACGGCCATGCACGAGTTCGTCGTGCCGAGATCGATGCCTATGGTCTTGGCCATGATTGGAGGGGCTCCTTCGTGTCGATGAGATCTCGCCGGCCGCTGTGCAGGGCTCTGCGGAGCCCTTCGACCGCTTCCGGGGCCGCGTCTGGCGGCGCCCTACGAGATCGTCGCTTTACAAATCTGAGTGCCAGTATGACAGATTTTTATGAGCCTTCCAGCCCCCGGCCGCGCAGCGCGAGCGCGAGCTCCAGCCGCCGGTCGGGATCGTCCAGCGCGTCGCCGAGCAGCTCGCGCAGGCGCCCCAGGCGGTAGCGGACGGTCTGTCGGTGCACGTGCAGCTCTGCCGCGGCGGCGGGGACGTTGCCACCGTGGCGCAACCATGCAAGCAGCGTCTGCTCCAGGCGCTCGCGCGATCGTGGCGCCAGCGCCTGGAGCGGCAGGAGGCTGCGCGCGGCCAGCTCCGCGGTCAGCGACGGGTCGCGGTGCAGCATCAGCATCAGCAGATGCTCTGAGGCGACGGTCAGCCCCTCGGCGGGCAGGATGCCGGCACGCCGAAGCGCGAGCGCTGCCCGTGCGCGCGCATAGCTGACTGGAGCTTCGCTCAGGGTGCTCGTCGGCCCGAGCGCGGCCAGCATCCCGTCCCGGCCGCCGATCCGCTCCACGGCCGACCGCACATCGCGCGTCCGGCGTGCGCCCGTGCCGGGCACCAGCACGCATGCGGTCTCATCCAACTGCGTGCCGATCGCTCCTCCGCCGATCAGCGTGCTTAGGCGGCTCACGTCGGGGCACTCGCACGCGAGCACGGCAAGGCTTTCCGGCAGCTTCCAGCCCGCGTCGTGCGCGGCCGCGCCGAGGTCGAGATCGGCGGCGGCCTGCTCTTCCACCAATAGCCGCACGAGACGGCGGCGACGACGCTCCCGCTCGCCCGCGAGCTCGGCCTGAGCCTGGGCGTAGCCCTCGACGGAAGTCGCGGAGACCTCATCGATGTAGGCGAAGATCGACTCTGCCAGCAGCGAGACCGTCTCGGCGTCGGCGCCCTGCTCGCGCGCGAGCACCGAAAGCCGCCGCCAGGAGAGCCGCGCGCCGAGGCGGTAGGCAGCCTGCAGCGCGTCGAGGGTTCTGCCGGAGCGGTGCTCGCCGCGCCCCAGCTCGCGGTACACCTCGCGGCTGGCCGCCGAGACCTCGCCCGGGCGGCCGATCAGGTCCACGAACTGCTGCAGCGAGCGACGCACTCCTGCTCGCAGGCCGCGGCCGAAGGCGCCCTCGAGCGGCCGGCGGTACTCGGGCACCGCCTCGCCGACCGCCACGATCACCTCGTCGGCAAGCGCGGGCAGCGCGGGCTCCAGCGCCGCGGCTAGCTCGCGCTGCAGAAGTTCCCAGGGACGATCTGCGGCCGAAGGCGCCCGCGGAGGCTCAGCCGGCTTGCTCTTTTGTTGCAACGTCACAAGAAATCAGCCATAGATAGTCGCAGAACTGATGAAAAACGGTCAATTGCATCGCCTACGCTCAAAGCGTGACGCGCTTGGAGCGCAACGCCAACATCGCCGCGGTCGTGCTGCCGTTCCTGGCCGTGATCGCCGCCGGCGTCCTGCTCTGGCACCACTTCCTCGGGGCAAGCGACCTCGCCATCTTCGCGGGCATGTACATGCTGACGGCGGTCGGCATTACGGTCGGCTTCCACCGGCTGCTCACCCACAGGGCGTTCAAGACCCATCGGATCACTCGCTACACGCTCGCGATCCTCGGCTCGATGGCAGTCCAGGGGCCGGCGATCGACTGGGTGGCCGATCATCGCAAGCACCACACCTTCACCGATGAGGAGGGCGACCCTCACAGCCCGCATGCGGGTCAGGGCGCCGGCGTCGGCGGCATGCTGCGCGGGCTCTGGCACGCGCACGTCGGCTGGCTGTTCAGCACCCACGGCCAAGCCTCCTCCAAACGCTTCGCGCCCGACCTGCTCGAAGACCCCGTGATGCGGGTCCTGAACCGAGCCTTCCCGCTGCTCGTGCTGGCCAGCCTGCTGATCCCGTTCCTGCTCGGCCTGGCCCTGAGCGGCGGATCGCTCACCGTGGCCCTGGCGGCACTGTTGTGGGGAGGGCTCGTACGGATCTTCCTCGTGCACCACGTCACGTGGAGCATCAACTCGATCTGCCACTTCTTCGGCACGCGCCGCTTCCCCATCGAAGACCATTCGACGAACGTCTTCTGGCTTGCGCTGCCTTCGCTTGGAGAGGCCTGGCACCACAACCACCACGCCTTTCCCCGCTCGGCCTTCCACGGCCTGCGCTGGTGGGAGCTCGACCCCTCCGGGTGGCTGATCCTTGGGATGGCCAGGATTGGCTTGGCCTGGGACGTCGTCAGAGTCAGCGCAGAGAGCCAGCGCGAGAAGATCGCGCAGACCGGCGGCCCTGGGTCGGCCGTCGAGCTTTCCTAGCTTCGGCCCGCCGGCAAATTCGCCGCCATCTCAGAAGGCGCCCCTGCTCGGGCACATCCGCGCCAGCGCGCAGCGCTCACACGCTGGAGAGCGAGCGCTGCAGGTGCGCCGGCCGTGGCGCAGCAGATTGACATGGAGCTCCAGCTCCTGCCCGGGCGGCGTGATCGCAAGCATCTGGTCGTGCAGCTCATCGAAACCTGCTCCCGGGCGTAACAGCTCTAGGCGCATGCCCACGCGCGAGACGTGCGTATCGACGGGCACATCGCGCAGACCCCACGTAAACAGCAGTACGCAGGCCGCGGTCTTGCGCCCGACGCCGGGCAGGGAGGTCAGATAGTCGCGCGCCTGCCCCAGTGGCGCTTGGCGCATCCACTCCAGCGACAGCGGATCCGACCGCGCAGGCGCCGTGGCGGCGATCGCGTCCAGGATCGCCTTGATCCGCGCCGACTTGACCTTCGAGATGCCGCCTGGCCTGATCGCCTCCTCCACCACCTCGACGGGCGCCCGCCTCACCGCCTCCCAGCTCGGCAGCCTCCGGCGCAGTCGCAGGAAGGCCACGTCGCGGTTGCGGTCGTTGGTGCTCTGAGAGAGCACGGTGAGCACCAGCTCGGCCAGTGGGTCCCCATGCGGTGCCATCAGCGGCACGCCATATATCTCACGCAGGCGCTCTGAGATCCCCAGCACACGCCTGCGCGATGGCAGACGCCAGTCGGACTTGCCGTTCGCTCTCACCGTCGATGCGGGCACGCGTTGCACGCTAGCCGACCGGCCCCGCCAGCAGCTTGGCTGCTCGCGAGCCCTGCGGCGATGGGAAGATCATCCGGTGGCAGCCTCCGCGCTTGAAAGCACATCGGCCCACAAGCGGCTCTCACCCAAGACCGTCAAGCAAAGCCGGCAGGCACCGACTTGGCTTTGGGGCGCCCTCCTTACGGCCCTACTCGGCGGCGTCTACCTTCTCGTTGCTCCCCCGAGTGGCGACCTGGCCGCCGCCACGTATCGATCCGACCTGTTCGCACGCGCCGGCTTGACCGTCTGGGACGACGGCTGGTACCTCGGCCACGCGCTGCCCGCCTACTCGCTGCTGGCTCCCGCGCTCGGAGCGTTGCTGGGAGTGCGGGTCTTGCTGGCGCTCTGCGCGGTAGTCGCATCCACGCTCTTTGGCCTCATCTCACCGCGCGCTCTGCCCCGCAGCGCGGCACGCGCCGCGACGCTCGTCTTCGCGTTCGGCTTCTGTGCTGAGCTGCCATCTGGACGCGTCCCCTACGACCTCGGCGTCGCGCTCGCGCTCGCCGCGACGCTCGCGATGACTCTCGCTGCGTGGCCTGCAACCGTCGTACTCGCGGTCGCGACCTCCGCGGCCAGCCCGGTGGCCGGCGCCTTCCTCGCTCTGGCCGGCGTCGCGGTCGCCCTCGCCACGCGGCTCAGCGGCGGGCAGGCGCGTATGCGGGATGGCCTGCTTGCGGCCGCCGCGGCACTCGCAACGATCATGCTGCTCGCGCTGCTCTTTCCGGAGGGCGGCTACGAGCCCTTCGCCGCCAGCGCCTTCTGGCCGGAGCTCGCAGCCGCTGTCGCGATCGCCGCGCTGTTGCCTGCGGGAGCTCTCAGCGTTCTCGGCAGGCGAACGGTGCGCATCGGTGCCTGTCTCTACGCGATCGCACTGACCGCCAGCTTCCTGATTCAAACTCCGGCGGGAAGCAACGTCACAAGGCTGGGGGCGATGTTCGGAGCCCCGATCGTGGTCGGCGTGCTTTGGTCCGGCACGGGCGTATCGTTCGGGCGGCGCGCCAACGCCGGTCGGCTCCTGCTTCTGCTGCTCGCACCCCTGCTGCTCTACTGGCAGCTTGCAACCGCGATCGACGACCAGGTGGCATTGGCGGGAGATCCCACGGTCCACGCCTCCTTCTACGCGCCTCTGAAAGCCGAGCTGCTGCGGCTCTCACGCGAGACGGGCGGGCACGGGGCGGGCGGGCATCCAATCAGGGTCGAGGTGCCGATGACCAACGCCCATTGGGAATCCGTGTACCTCCCGGGCGGCTCGATCTCGATCGCCAGGGGCTGGGAGCGCCAGCTCGACACCCGCTATGACGCTCTCTTCTACGGCGGCCGGTTGAGCAGGAGCGCCTACCGGCACTGGCTGAACGAAAACGCCATCGCCTACGTGGCGCTGCCAGCCGCCGAGCTCGACTCCGCCGGCCAGGAAGAGCGGCGCCTGATCGAGGGCGGTCTGCCGTACCTCGGGCAGGTCTGGCACAGCTCCCGGTGGCGCCTTTTCGCGGTCCACGACGCAACACCACTGGTGCAGGCCCCGGCGCAGATGCTCCAGATCGGCGCCGACTCGTTCACGCTGCAGGCGCCGCGCCCCGGTAGCTACGAGGTGCGGCTGCACTGGACTCCCTACTGGGCTCTCGCCTCCCCGGCAGCCGGTTGCGTCTCGGCAGCCCTCGGTGGCTTCACTGAGGTGCAGGCGCGCGCAGCAGGCACGATCCGCGTCGAAATCCAGTTCGCCCTGGATCGCATCTTCTCGCATAGCCCGCGCTGCGTAAATTGATGCGCCGCTGCCGCAGGGCCATGCACTAGCCTTTGCTCCCGATGGACGCCCAGCCTCGCGCCATGCGGCCACGGTCCCTCACGTTTCGGGGACTGCAGGCGCGTCTGCTGCCTAACGGCTGGCTCGACCTGCTGCGCCAGATCGCACTCTTCGGCGCTGCCTACCTCTGCTACAGCGCGGTCCGCGCCATGGCCGAGGTACAGACGGCCGTCGCCTTCGACCACACGCGCGAGGTGATCCAACTCGAGCGGACGCTGCACATATTCGTCGAGCCCTCGATCCAGGCCTGGGCGATGGGCAGCCACGCGCTAATCGACATCGCCAGCTGGCTCTACGTCAACGCACAGACGACGGTGACGATCGCTGCTCTGGCCTACATCTATCTGCGCCACAACCGCTCCTTCTACTTCGTGCGCAACATGCTGATGATCTCGATGGCGATCGCACTGATCGGCTACGCGGTCTTTCCCACCGCGCCGCCGCGGTTCATGCCGGAATGGGGTTTCGTGGACACCGTCGCCTCGCTCGCCGGCACGCACGTCGGGCATGAAACCGCCTCGATGAGCGCCCTGTTCAACCCGTATGCGGCCGTGCCCTCCATGCACGTCGCCTTCGCGGTGATGATCGGCTGGCGGCTGGTGGGGCTGGTCAAGCTGAAGATCGCGAAGGTGGCGTGGGCTCTGTATCCATTCCTGATCGCCTTCGTGATCGTCGCGACCGCCAACCACTTCATCTTCGATGCGCTGCTGGGCGTGGTGACGGCCGGCATCTCGGCGTTCGCGGCGCACGGTCTGGCGCGGTTGCGGCCGGTTGCCTGGCGCTTCTCGAACACGCCGGCGCAGGCGAACGGATAACGTGAGCGGCGATGGCTGATAGTCCCCGCACACAGCCTCAGCGCAGCGCGACGCCGCGACGGCGCCGTGGCAGTGCCCACCGGGAGCGTCCGCTGCGCGGCGGTGCCCGCACGCCGCTGATTGCCCCGGAGCGGCGCGAGATGGTGCGCAACCGGCTGATCGAGTCGCGCCTCACTCCGAACGCGATCTCGCTCACCGGCCTGGTGTTGAACGTGATCGCGGCGGTGCTGGTGTGGGAACGACTGTTCTTCCTAGGGGGGGTCTCGTTCATCGTCGGCTCGATCATGGACACGCTCGACGGGCGCTACTCGCGGATGTCGGGCAAGGGCACCCCCTTCGGCGCGTTCCTCGACTCCACGCTCGACCGGATCGAGGAGGGCATCGTGCTGACGGCGGTCGCCGCGGTGTTTGCCGCCGAAGGCCGCTCCGGCGCAGCGGCCGCGGTCGTAGTGGCGGTGCTGGCCTCGCTGATCGTCTCCTACACCCGCGCCCGCGCCGAGGCGCTGGGCGTGGAATGCAAGGTGGGGCTTGCCACAAGGCCTGTGCGGGTGGTGATCCTCTCGATCGGACTGGTCTTTGCGCGCGGCGCGTCGATCGCGCACTTCAGCTTGCTCGCGCCCGCGGTCTACGTGCTGGCGGCGCTCAGCGTCGTGACGGTCCTGCAACGGATCTGGCACGTGCGCAAGGCGCTGCACTAAGCCGCCCGCGGCAGCCCGGCGGCCCAGCACGCGTCACCTCGCGCGGGCGGCGGGGTACTCTCCAAAGTTCATCGACCAAGGAATTTTTCAAGTGAGCGCACATCAGAGCAACGGCAGGGCGTCCGCCAACGGCGTCTCCACCAATGGCGCGGCACGCTATGCCGAGGACAAAGTCAGGGTCGCGATCATCGGCGTGGGCAACTGCGCCTCCGCCTTCGTGCAGGGAGTGCACTACTACACGAACGCCGACCCGGACCAGCGCGTTCCCGGCCTGATGCACGTCGATCTCGGCGGCTACCACGTCAAAGACATCGAGTTCACGGCCGCCTTCGACATCGACCGCACCAAGGTCGGCAAGGACCTCGGCCAGGCGATCTGGGCAGGCCAGAACAACACGATCAAGTTCGCGAAGGTGCCGAAGAACTTGGGCGTTCCCGTCTACCGCGGCATGACCCATGACGGCCTTGGCAAGTACCTCAAGGAGAAGATCGTCAAGGCGCCCGGCGAGACTGCTGACATCGTCAAAATCCTGCAGGACACCCACACCGACGTGGTGGTCTCCTATCTGCCCGTCGGCTCCGAGCAGGCGACCAAGTGGTATGTCGAGCAGGTGCTCGAGGCCGGCTGCGGCTTCGTCAACTGCATCCCCGTCTTCATCGCCCGCGAGGACTACTGGGACCGGCGCTTCAAGAAGGCCAAACTGCCGATCGTCGGTGACGACATCAAGTCCCAGGTCGGCGCCACGATCGTGCACCGCACGCTCGCGCGTCTGTTCGACGACCGCGGCGTTGCGATCCAGCGCACCTCGCAGCTGAACGTCGGCGGCAACATGGACTTCTACAACATGCTCGAGCGCGAGCGGCTGGAGTCCAAGAAGATCTCAAAGACCAACGCCGTCACCTCGATCATGGACGAAGTGCTGCCAGCCGGCGACGTCTACATCGGCCCATCGGACTATGTGCCGTGGCTGACAGACCGCAAGTGGGCACACATCCGCGTCGAGGGGCAGGCTTTCGGCGACGTGCCGCTGAACGTGGAGCTCAAGCTCGAGGTGTGGGACTCGCCCAACTCGGCCGGGATCGTGATCGACGCGGTGCGCTGCTGCAAGCTCGCGCTCAACCACGGCATCGGCGGGCAGCTCGACGGGCCCAGCTCCTACCTGATGAAGTCGCCGCACAACCAGCGCGAGGACCACCTCGCCAAGGCGGATACCGAGAAGTTCATCGCCAAGCATGAACGCCGCGCGAGCGCTGCCACCCCCGCAAGCAAGGCCGCGCCGACCAAGCGTGCTGCGAGCAAGCGCAGGACGCCCGCCAAGCGCGTCGCGGCCGGCGGCGGCTGAGCGGCGGGCAGCGCTCAGGCTCGCTGCCCGCTCCGTGCCGGCGGCGAGCTTGACGGCAGGCGCGATAATGGCGGCGTGGCCTCGCCACGGTTCTCGATCGCCCACGTCTGCCCGCTTCCTTTGGAGGCGGAGCGCAGCGATCTGGCCGCTTACGTGCGCGAGCTCTGCGGCGAGCTCTCGGCGCGTGGCCATCGCGTCCTGATACTGGCGCCCTCGCGCTCCAGCGAGGCCGTGCGTGCGAGCAGGCGCCTGCTGCGCGAGGCGCGCGAAGATCCCAGGCAGCTCCTGGGGGGCACCGATACCGGCACCCCCCGCGTGCTCGCCGTGGGGGAGATGCTTGATGTGCCCGGCGGCGGGCATACGCGCCTTAGGCCGCCCGCGGCGGTGCCGCTCGACGTCTCGCGCACGATCGAGGAGGTGCTCGGCGCCGTTGCGCTCGATTTCGTGCACGTGCACGAGCCGTTTGCGCCAAGCGCCTCCAATGCGGCGCTGCGCCACTCCCGCTCACTGAACGTGGCGACCTTTCATGCGCCCACCGAGCGGCTGCTCTCAACGCTGATCGCACGTCGCTTCGTGGAGACCTTCCTCGGCCGCCTGGACGCGCGCACCGCCACCAGCGCGCAGACCGCAGCGCTGATGCAGCGCTTCTTCCCCGGCGAATACCAGCTGCTCTCCGGCGAGCCGGTCGACGCGGTACAGGCGATCTACGAGCAGGTGGCCGCCCGCCGGCACTCCACCAGCGGCGATCCGGCGCTTGCCCAGCGGATCGCCCGGCACCCGTTGATCGACGTCGACCTGCACATGCACACCGACCACTCCCACGACTGCGCAACGCCAGTGGAGGTGCTGCTCGCCACAGCACGCGAACAGGGGCTCGGTGCGATCGCGGTCACCGACCACAACGAGATATCCGGGGCGCTGGAGGCACAGGAGAAGGCGGCTGAGTTCGGCGTGAAGGTAATCGTCGGCGAGGAGGTCAAGACCGCCTCGCAGGGAGAGGTGATCGGCCTCTTCATCCAGGAGCGCATCCCCCGCGGGCTGACGCTGGAGCAGACGGTGGCGGAGATCAAGCGGCAGGGAGGCGTGGTCTACGTGCCCCACCCTTTCGATCGGCTGCACTCCGTGCCCGACTACGAGCATATGCTGGGCATCCTCCAGGACATCGACGCGATCGAGGTGTTCAATCCGCGCGTGGCGATCGGCGCCTTCAACGAGGAGGCTGCCCGATTCGCCGCCAAGTACCGGCTGACGGCGGGCGCCGGCTCGGACTCCCACGTCGCCCAAGGGCTCGGGTCGGTGCGGATCAGGATGAGGGACTTCGACGGGCCGCACGAGTTCCTGCAGTCGCTGCGCGACGCCGACATCCTCACCAAGCCGAAGAGCCTGCTCTACGTGCAGGCGCTGAAGTTCCTGCAAACACGGGCTACGCCGCCCTCCGCGCGCCGCGCCAGCCGCGCGCGACGGGTGCGCAAGGCCACGCAGCCGCGCAAGCGTTGATGCACCGGCAAGGAGACACGGCCGAGCTGTCAAAACCCTTCGCGTCCCATGCCGCTGACAGATGACGAGATCCGCGAGAAGTACCTCGAGCGGGCGATCCGCGAGCTGAACAGTCTCACCCGCGAGGTGCAGGGCTGCGAGCTGTGCCCCCGCGGCAACCTGATGCCGGTGCTCGGCTCGGGGCATCCGCAGGCGGATGTGATGCTGCTGAAGTACGCGCCGACGCCGTCGGAGATCGAGGAGGGCGTCGCCTTCTATGGCCGCGCCGGCGGCGCGCTGATGAAGGCCTTCAAGCGCCTTTCGATCGACCCGCTGAGCGTCTACGGGACGCTATGCGCGAAGTGTCCGCTGCCCGACCCCTCCCTGGCCGACTTCGGCTGCGTCGGCCGCGTGCTCAAGGAGATCGCGATCGTGCAACCGAAGATCGTGGTGGTGATGGGGCTAGAGGCGCTTCAGACGCTCAACGACCTGGAGCTGCCGTTGGCGCTCGAGCTGGAGCCGAGGCTGGGTGAGGTGCAGCGCCTGACGCCGAGTATCGAGGCGCTCTATGTGCCGAGCATCGACGACTCGCTGGACGAGCAGGGCGCCAAGCGCGAGTTCTGGGATGCCTTCAGAAAGCTCGGCGACTGGTACGCGGCGCAGCCGCCGTACTAGCGGAGCGCCCTACATCTCCAGCACGAGCTTGCCGAGCTTGCCGCCCGCGGCGAAGCGGTCGTAGGCGGCGGCAGCCTGATCCAGCGGGAAAACCTCGGCGACCGGCACGCTGACCTTGCCCGACGCCAGCAGCGGCAGCACTTCGCGCTCCAGGCCGCGAGCGGCGAGCGCCTTCTCCTCCAGCGGCCTTGCGCGCAGCGTGGAGCCGTGGATCCTGGCGCGCTTTCCCATCAGAGCGAGCAGGTTGATCTCGGCCTTGGCACCGGCGGACACGCCGATCACGACGATTCGCCCGCCCGTGGCAAGCGCCTGCAGGTTCCCGGCGAGGTTCGGGGCGCCGACCAGCTCGAGGATCACGTCGTAGGGGCCGGTCTGCTCGAAGCCCTCGGGCGCGATCGCGTCTGCGCCCAGCGCAGCGACCTGCTCGCGCAGCGACTCGTTGCGGACCGTCGCGGTTACCTGTGCGCCCGCTGCGGCGGCGATCTGGATCGCCGCGGTGCCCACGCCGCCGGCGCCGCCGTGCACGAGCAGCCGCTCGCCGCAGCGCAGCTGCGCCTGCGTAAAGAGCGCGTCGTGGGCAGTGGTGAAGACCTCCGGCAGGCCTCCGGCCTGCGCCCAGGAGAGGTGCTGCGGCACAGGCATCAACTGGCGCTCGTGCACGACCGCGAGCTCCGCCTGCCCGCCGCCGCCGACGATCGCCATCACGCGGTCGCCGAGGCGCAACCGCTGCGCACCCTCGCCCAGCGCGGCCACCTCGCCCGCCAGCTCCAGGCCCGGGATCTCCTGTGGGGAGCCCTGCGGCGCAGGGTAGAGCCCGCGCTTCTGCATCATGTCCGCCCCGTTGAGGCCGGCGGCATGCACCCTCACGAGCACCTCCCCGGCGCCCGGCAGTGGGTCAGGGTGCTCCTCGATGACTATCTCGCCGTCGCGGACGGTCGCTGCGCGCATTGCCGGGCAGAGGCTAGCGAAGCGGGACGGCATCGATCTGCGCGCGCAGCCGACGGGCGGCATCTGCGGGGTCTTCGGCGACCGCAATCGCCCGCAGCACGCACACACGACCTGCACCCGCCGCCAGCACCGTGCCGATATTGCCGGTGTCGATCCCACCGATCGCGAAGAAGGGAAAGCGGGCGTTCGCGGCCGCGTATTCCACGAGCTCGGTCCCCACGGCGGGCCGGCCGAGCTTGGTGGGCGTCTCGTGGACCGGGCCCACGCCGATGTAGTCAACGGGCTGCTCGCCGGCGGCGTCGATCTCGCCGGGCGCATGGGTGGAGAGCCCGACCAGCATCTGCGGCCCGCAGATCCCACGCACTCGCGCCGGCGCCATGTCCTCCTGGCCGACGTGGATGCCGTCGGCTTGACAGGCAAGCGCGACCTGCGGCCAATCGTTGACGATCGCCAATGCGCCATGGCTTTGGCAGATCTCCACCGCCTCGCGCGCGATCGGCAGCAGCTCGCTTTCAGAGAGCTCCTTCTCGCGCAGCTGAAAGACATCGACGCCGCCCGCGATCGCAGCTGGGAGCACGTCTGCTAGAGGACGGCCGCCGGGGCGAGCGTCGCAGACCAGGTAAAGCCGCGCGCCGGCCAGGCGTCGGCGGCGATCTTCGCCCGTGGCGGCAGCGTCTGTGGCTGCTGTGGTCATGCCATCAAGTCTTCCACGCGCACGCTGTAGAGCGCCGGGGCTAGCATCAGAGCCATGCCATCGGGGCTGCGCCATGACGTGGACATAGCGGTGCTGGGGGGCGGTGTGATCGGCCTGGTCTGCGCCTGGAGGGCGCGGCAGCGCGGCCACAGCGTGCTAGTGGTCGAGCGCGATCGACTCGGCTGCGGCGCCTCAGGCGTCGCAGCGGGCATGCTCGCCCCCGTCAGCGAGGCCGAGTTCGGCCCGGCGGCGCAGGCGGTGCTGGAGATGAACCTGCGCTCGGCGGAGATGTGGCCGAGCTTCGCCGCGGAGCTTCGCCAAGAGAGCCGTGTCGATGTGCAGTTGCACCGCAGCGGCACGCTGATGCTGGCAAGGGACTCCGACGAGGCGCGCGCGCTCGAGCGCCAGAGCGAGTTGCGCGACAGTCTCGGCCTGCAGACCAGGCGCCTGCGCGGCAGCCAGGCACGCGCGCTCGAGTCGGCACTTGCGCCGCGGGTAAGGCTCGCGCTGGAAGCACCGGAGGATCACAGCATCGACCCGCGCGCGGTCGTGGGGGCACTCGCCAGTGCGTGCGAGCACGCTGGCGTGCAGGTGCTGGAGGGTGCGGGCGAGGCGGCCGTGGCGATCGGTGGCGACGCGGTGAGCGGCTTGCGGCTGCCGGATGGCTCGTTCGTGCATGCGGGCACGGTGGTGCTCGCGGCGGGCGCCTGGAGCGGTGCTGTGTCGGGGCTCTCCGATATCGGCCTGCCGGAGGTGCGTCCGGTGAAGGGCCAGATCCTGCGGCTGCGCGACCCCTCCGGCCCGGGCCTGATCACGCGCGTGCTGCGCTACGAGGGCGGCTACATCGTGCCCCGCGGAGACGGCCGCTACGTGCTCGGCGCCACCGTCGAGGAGCAGGGCTTCGACGAGCACCCCACGGCTGGCGGCATCTACGAACTGCTCAAGGAGGCGTGGGAGCTGGTTCCGGGTGTCGCCGAGCTTGCGATCGAGGAGATCGGTGTCTCCTTCCGCCCCGGCACGCCGGACAACGTGCCGCTGATCGGCCCCGCCGGGCCTGCGGGCCTGATCTGGGCTACGGGGCACTACCGCAACGGCATCCTGCTGGCGCCGCTGACGGCGGAGCTGGTGTGCGGGTCGCTGACCGGGGCGGTGGCGGCGTGATCGTGCTCAACGGGGAGCAGGTGGAGCTGCCGCAGGGCGTGAGCCTGCTCGCGACGCTGCAGAGCATCGGCATCACCGACGAGAGCAAGGGCGTGGCGGTAGCGGTCGACGGCGAGGTCGTGCCGCGCACTCACTGGGAAGCGTACTCGCTGCACGACGGAGCGCGGGTCGAGGCGCTGACCGCGATGCAGGGAGGATGATGATCCCGATGAGCGCGCTGGAGCAGAGCCAGAGCATCGAGGACCCGCTGGTGATCGGCGGCAGAACGCTTGGCTCCCGGCTGATCTCGGGCACCGGCGGCTTCGCCTCGATGGAGCTGTTGGCGCAGGCGCTCACGGCCAGCGGCAGCGAGATCGCCACCATCGCGCTACGTCGGATCGAGGTGCCAAAGACGGGCGCCGGGCAGCGGGGCTCGCTGGTGGACGTGCTGGCCAGGGCGGGCGTGGAGGTGCTGCCCAACACCGCCGGCTGTCACACCGCGCGCGACGCGGTGCTGACCGCCAAGCTCGCGCGCGAGGCGTTTGGCACCGACTGGGTGAAGCTGGAGGTGATCGGCGACGAGGAGACTCTGCTGCCCGACGCGCCCGAGCTGCTTGCCGCCGCCGAGGAGCTCGTGGACGACGGTTTCGTGGTGCTGCCGTACACGACCGACGACCCCGTGCTCGCCCGCCGCCTGCAGGACGTCGGCTGCGCGGCGGTGATGCCCCTGGGCGCGCCGATCGGCAGCGGCATGGGCATCCGCAACCCTTACAACCTGACGCTGATCCGGGAGGCGGTGAGCGTTCCGGTGGTGCTGGACGCCGGCGTCGGCACAGCCTCCGATGCGGCGATCGCGATGGAGCTCGGCTGCGACGCGGTGATGGTTGCAAGCGCGATCTCGCGCGCAGCCGACCCGGTGAAGATGGCGCAGGCGATGAGGGCGGCGGTGCAGGCGGGGCGGCTTGCGCGCCTGGCCGGCAGGATCCCGCGGCGCTTGTACGCGACCGCCTCCACGCCCGAGGAGGGGCTGGCGCAGCTTTAGAGCACGACGCAAACCCGCTGGCCGGCCCTCAAAGGCCGGCCTTCATTTAGGGCCTATTCGACGACTTCGATCGTGCCGTTCATCGTCGTCGGCTGCAGCGTGCACTCATAGTGGATCACCCCGGTCTTGGTCACCTTCAGCTCGTAGGTGTGGCCTTCGCCGAAGTCGCCCGAGGAGAAGCGCATCGGGCCACCCTCGCTGACGACGTTGTGGGGCACCGAATCGTAGTTGGTCCACTTGATCGTGCTGCCCACCTTCACCCGCACCGCGTCGGGTTCGATCGCGATGTTGCGGTAGGCGATCTGGACGGTGCCGCTCTGGGTCGGCGCCGAGGCGGGTACCTTCGCCCAGTCCGGCGTTTTGCCGGTGTTCACTTCCAGGCCGGTTTCGCGCTTGGGCTTGCTCGCCTTGCTCGTTGTGGTGGTGCTGGAGCTCGCGCCTGCCGGCGACCCGCTGCCCCCGCAGCCCGCGACCAGCAGCGCCACCGAGACGCATGCGAGCGGCAGCACGATCGTACGTGCCTTTCTCAACTACCCCTCCTTGCTTGGACCCTTTGCACGAGCATATCCCGCCTGCTCGAGCGCACGGCACCTACGCACTCGGCGCGTAGACTGGCAGGCGTGCCACGCCATTTCCTCACCGGCGCCGAGATCTCCGCCGTGGAGCTCGGCGCCTTGCTCCAAAGAGCCGCCGAGCTGAAGGCCAATCCGCTGAGCTCCCAGGCGCTTGCGGGCGCGAGCGTCGCGCTGATCTTCGAGAAGCCCTCGACGCGCACGCGGATCTCCTTCGAGGTCGGCATTCACGAGCTCGGCGGACATCCAGTTGTGCTGCGCTCAGGGGAAATGCAGCTCTCCCGCGGCGAGTCGATTCGCGACACCGCGCTCGTGCTCTCGCGCCAGGTCGCGGCGGCGGGCATGCGCACTGGTCCGGACCACGTGCTGCAGGATCTCGCCAATCACGCCTCCATCCCGATCTTCAACATGCTGAGCGAGCTGCACCACCCCTGCCAAGCGCTCGCGGATCTGCTCACGATCCAAGAGGCATGTGGCACGCTGGAGGGCGTACGCGTCGCCTACCTGGGCGACGGGACCAACGTGGCGCGCTCGCTGGCGGTGCTCGGAGCGCTCGCAGGCATGCACGTCACCGTCGCTTCCCCGCCCGGCTACGCGCTGGAGGGCGATCTCGCCCTGCCCGATGAGGCGAGCGGCACGCTCATGCTCTACGAGAACCCCTATGAGGCAGTCGCCGGAGCGCAGGCGATCTGCACGGACGTGTGGGTGAGCATGGGCCAGGAGGAAGATGCCGATCGGCTCGCAGCGCTTGCTGCCTACCGGCTCGACGATGCGCTGCTAGACGCTGCGGCGCCCGGCGCCTTCGCTCTGCACTGCCTGCCGGCGCACCCCGGGCAGGAGATCACCGCCGAGGTGCTCTACGGACAGCGCCAACGGATCTGGGACCAGGCCGAGAATCGCCGTCACGCCCAGAAGGCGCTGCTGGAGCTACTGCTGCAGCCAGCAGGCGAGCATCCTGCCGCGGCGTCGGCGGACAGCGCCGCGGGAGCAACGGCGTGAGCGCTGCCGCCACGCCAACGCGGCGACCCGAGCGCGGCGAGGAGATCGAGGTCACGATCGACTCGCTCGCTCACGGCGGCGAGGGGGTGGCCCGATTCGGCCAGGACGGATACGTCGTCTTCGTCGCCGGCGCGATCCCGGGCGACCGCGTGCGCGCGTTCGTGCACAAGCGCAAGCGCGCCTACGCCCATGCACGCGCAGTGGAGATCCTGCAGCCGGGCCCCGAGCGGATCGAGCCCAGGGCGCCCCACCCGGGCGTGCCCTGGCAGGTGCTGCCCTACGAGCGCCAGCTGGAGATAAAGCGCGAGCAGATCGACGACGCGCTTTCGCGGATCGGACACCTGGAGGGCTATGAGCTGCAGGAGATCGTCCCCGCGCAGCAGCAGTGGCGCTATCGCAACAAGCTCGAAGTACTCCTTCGGCGCCGGACCTGGCGGTGAGCTGGTGTGCGGCTTCCACGCACCGGCCGGCTGGAACAGGGTCGTTGCGATCGAGGACTGCCTGCTGGCCTCCGAGCTCGGCAACCGCGCGCGAGAGGTCGCGCTGCGCTGGGCGCTGGCGGAGGGGCTGCGCCCCTGGGAGCGCGCGGTCGGCGCGGCGATCGAGACGGATGGCGACGGCACGCCGGGCGCCGATCGCCGCCGGCTGCATACGGATGCAAGGACGGACCCGGGGCCCGACGGGCGGGCGCGGCTGCGCAACCTGGTCGTCCGTGAGGGCAGGCGCACCGGCAAGCTGCAGATTCGCCTGGTCTCGACCCCGGGTGAGCTCGAGATCGACTCGTTTGCGCACGCGCTCACCGACGCGCTTGGCGAACATGCGGTCTCGGGTGTTCTGTGGACTCGCTCCCGCAGCCTCGCCGAGAGCACCGGTGGCGGCGAAACCGAGCTGGTCTATGGCGATGCGCAGCTGCCAGAGCAATTGGGCGATCTCGATCTGCGGATCTCGCCGCAGGCGTTCTTTCAGACCAACACCGAGATGGCGGAGGTGCTCTACGGCATCGCCACGGAGTTCGCGGGCCTCACCGGCTATGAGCGCGTCTTCGACCTCTACTGCGGCACCGGCACGATCGCGCTCACGCTAGCGCCGCGGGCGGGGGAGCTGTGGGGCATCGAGATAGTCCCCGAGGCCATCTCCGACGCCGAACAGGCCGCGGAGCGCAACGGGGTGGCGGGCGTCCATTTCCTCACCGGCGACGCGCGTCTGGTGCTGCCGCAGCTGCTGGAGCAGGCGGGCCGACCGGATGTGATCGTGATCGATCCCCCGCGGGCCGGGCTCTCACAGAAAGTCGTGCGCCGGATCATCGACTGCCAGCCCAAGCGGATCGTCTACGTCTCCTGCAACCCGACCACGCTTGCGCCGAACGCCGCACAATTGGTGGAGGCGGGGTGGAGGCTCACAAAGGTGCGCCCGGTCGACATGTTTCCCCAGACTCACCACGTCGAGTGCGTCGCGCTGCTCGATCGCGAGGGTTGACATGGAGCGGCATGAGCGCGGCCACGAGCAGGCCGCAGGCACGCAGCGTGAACGCCTCAGCAGCGAGGCCCGCAACGATCTGGCACGCGCCGCGCTGACGCCGCTTGCGCCGGGCGAGCGGCCGGCAGCGCTGTTGGTCTCGGTGGCGGTGGCAATCGTCCTCGCGCTCGCCGTGATCGCGGGCGTGCTCACCAGCCACGACCTCTCTAAACAGGGCGGCTCCGTGCCCGGCGGCATCTTCCTGGCCGCGGTGCTGCTGCTGCTGGCGCTCAACATGCTGCGGCTGCGTTATTGGGCGGTGCTCGGCTTCGAGGGTCTGTTGGCCTTCCAGGTGCTGATCGCCTCTCTTGCGCTGATCCTCGCGCGCACACTTCTGGCGGCCGGCGCCTGCCTGGCGGCGATCGCAATCGGCGGGGTGCTTTTCTGGAAGCTCGTGCGCGTGATGGGCCGCATCCAGGCCACCGAGCGCAGCACGACGTTTGACAGTTGACGGCTGATAGTCTCGCGCCTGCACATGGCAGAGCAGACCTTTGATTGCGTAGTCATCGGTACCGGACCTGGCGGCTATGTCGCCGCGATCCGGGCGGCGCAGCTGGGGATGAAGACGGCCGTAATCGAGAAGGACAAGATCGGCGGGCGCTGCCTGAACTACGCCTGCATTCCCGCCAAGGCGGTCCTGCGCAGCGCCGACCTGCTTGCCGAGGTGCGTGACGCGAGCGAGTTCGGCCTGAACGTCAGCGGCGTTGAGGTCGACTACGCGGCGATCCAGGCCCGCCGCGAGAAGGTGGTCTCAACGCTCACCGGCGGCGTCGCCGGCCTGTTTAAGAAGAACGGGATCGAGCTGATCGGGGGCGAGGCTTCGCTCGCCCCCAAGGCCGGCGCCAACGGCACCGGCGAGGGCGTAGGTGTGATCGTGAACGGCCGCCAGATCGCCGCCCGCACCGTAATCCTCGCAGTGGGTTCTGTGAAGCGAAGCATCCCCGGCGTGCAGTTCGGCGGCGCGGTGATCGGCACCGAGGAGGCATGGGCGCTCTCCGAGCTGCCCAAGCGCCTTGCGGTCGTGGGCGCGGGCGCCTCCGGCGCAGAGATCGCCTCAGGTTTCGCGCGGCTGGGCAGCGAGGTCGTGCTGCTGGAGGCGCTTGAGCGGGTGCTGCCGACCGAGGATGCCGACATCTCGCGGCTGGTCGAGCGCGGCCTCAAGCGTCAGGGGATGACGATCGCAACCGGCGCACCGATCGAGAACGTGGAGGCGGGCGCGGATTCGGTGCGCTTCACCTACGGCTCCCAGAACGCCGAGGTCGACCGCCTGGTGATCGCCGCCGGCCGGGGCCCGGACGTGGAGGCTTTGGGTCTCGCCGGCGCAGGCGTCGAGCTCGACGAGCGCGGCTTGGTGAAGGTCGACGGCGCGCTGAAAACCAGCAGGTCGGGCGTGTACGCGATCGGCGACATCGTCCCGGGACCGGCGCTTGCCCACAAGGCCTCCGACGAGGGCATCATCGCGGTCGAGGATGCAGCCGGGCGGCCCACACATCCGCTTTCCTATGTGGACATCCCGCGGGCGACGTTCTGCACCCCCAACGTGGGCTCCTTCGGCCTGACCGAGGAGCAGGCCCGCGAGCAAGGCTATGACGTAGTCGTTGGCAAGGTGCCTTATGGCGCCGTCGGTGGCGGCACCGTATACGGCGATCGTACCGGCCTGGTGAAGGTCGTGGGCGAGACCAAGTACGGCGAGCTGCTGGGCGCTCACATCGTCGGCAGCAAGGCAACCGAGCTGATTCAGGAGCTCGTCAACATCCGCGTGCTCGAGGGCGGCTACCCCGAGCTCGCACGCATCATCCACGGCCATCCGACGCTCTCGGAGGCCGTGATGGAAGCCGGTCGCGCAGCCGACGGCTGGCTGATACACGGCTGAGCCCCCGAGCAGCGGAAAGTCGATCCCCGACACAGCGGGAATCGGCCGCTGGAGAGTCCCCTGGTCTGCGCTGCTGCGGCTAGGCTCATGACGTGAGCGAGTCGCCCGCAAGACTCTTCTGCTTCGACCTCGCCGACCCGCTGTGCTACCTCGCGGCCGAACGGGCGCTGCAGGCAGCCACAGATGGGCCACTGGAGTGGCTTCCCGTCAGCGCGGGCAGCCTGCCGCAGGCAGGGCGACTGGAGTCGTTTCGATGCCAGGCGGAGCTGGAGTGCTTCCAGGAGGACGTGGAGCGTATGGCGCGGCGGCTCGACCTGCAGCCGATTCGCTGGCCGGATCGGTTTCCATTCGACGGCGAGCTCGCGATGCTCGCCGCCACGTACGCGAAGGAGATCGGGCGTGTGGTGCCGTTCTCGCAGGCGGCGTTCAGACAGTCCTTTGCCGGTGGCCATCCACTCGACCACGAGGACTTCGTGCTGGTGGCCGCGGCGGCCTGCGAGATGCACCCGCGTGCGGTGCTGAGCGCGATCGGATCTTCGTCTACCGCGCAGCGGCTGCGGAGCGCCGGCCAGATCGCCGTGGATCGTGGCGTCAGCGAGCTGCCCGCGGTGGTGCACGGCGAGGTTGCGCTCTGCGGCGAGCAGGCCCTCGACTGGATCTTGGAGCGCGTGAGTGTCGGGGGCGAGGCGGCGAGTGCACACGGGAGGAGCGCTGCGCCTGCCGATGACCGGCCGTTCACAGTGGAGGCGTGGACCGGATGAGAGCGCGCGAGGCCTACCGGCTGATCGTGCGTCGCGGCGGCCTGATGCCGGCGATTCTCGCCCACCACGAGCGCGTCGACCACGTCGAGATCGTGGAGGTCGACAGCGGCGAGGTGGTGCTCTACTGGGACTGCCCGGCCCAGCGCGCCAGGCAGCTCGTGCGCATGTTGCGCGAAGAGCTCTCCCAGATGGAGGCGGCCGACTTCCTGGACCGCTGGATCGCGGTCAGCGATTGAGCGCAGCACGCTAGGCTGAGGCGAGCACATGAGCACGCTGGCGCCGAACACCCCCGAGCTGTGGGTCTGCCGCCTCGGTACCGTCCCCTACCGAGAGGGGGTTGAGATCCAGGAACGCGTGGCGGCGCAGCGTCGCGCGGAGCAGATACCGGACACGCTGTTGCTGCTCGAGCATCCGCCCGTCTACACACGCGGACGGCGCTCCAAGGACGAGGAGCTCACGCTGGGGGAGGACTTCTACCGCCGGCAGGGGATCGAGATCGTGGCCACGGACAGGGGCGGACGCGTCACCTACCACGGCCCCGGACAGCTCGTGGGGTACCCGATCGTCGGCGTCGACGACGTGCTCGCGCACCTGCGTCGGATCGAGGCCGCGATTGTGGCCGCCCTCTCACAGGAGGGCGTCGAGGCTCGCTCGCGCTGCGATGAGGGCCCCGACTGGACCGGCGTATGGGTGGGGCAGCGCAAGATCGCCTCGCTCGGCATTCACGTCTCCCGCGGCGTGAGCACCCACGGGTTCGCGATCAACATCGTCAACGACCTCACGCCTTTTACCTGGATCGTGCCCTGCGGGCTCTCCGGCGTGAGCATGACTTCGGTCGCCGGCGAGATCGGCGAGGCGGCCGACTTCGAGCGCCTCACTGAGCGTGTCGTGGCCAACTTCTCTGAGATGCATGGGCGAGTGGCTCACGAGGTCACGCCCGCGGCGCTCGACATCGACCGTAGCTTGGCGGTGGCCGCATGAGTCCCACCCGTTCGCGCTCCAACCCCGGCGGCATGGACGTGCTGAAGGTGCTCGGCCCCGAAGTGCGGCCTTTGCGCGAGCGCAAGCCGCCGTGGTTCAAGGTGCCGGCGCCGGGCGGCGCGCGCTACCGCGCGCTGACCGAGATGATCAAAGCCGAGAACCTGCACACGGTCTGCCAGGAGGCGGCGTGCCCGAACGTCGGCGAGTGCTGGGAGCGCGGCACCGCGACGTTCATGATTCTCGGCGACACCTGCACTCGCCGCTGCGGCTTTTGCAACGTCAAGACCGGCAAGCCGACCTGGAACGATCCGCTTGAGCCCGCGCGCGTCGCGCGCTCGATCGCGCGGATGGGGCTGCGGCACGCGGTGATCACCTCCGTAGACCGCGACGACCTCCCCGACAAGGGCGCCTCCGCGTTCGTCGGCGTGATCCGCCAGGTGCGCCGGCAGGCGCCCGGCTGCCGGGTCGAGGTGCTTACGCCCGACTTCCAAGGACAGGAGATGCCGCTGGCGAAGGTGATCGCCGAGCGGCCCGACGTCTTCAATCACAACGTCGAGGTGGTGCCGCGCCTCTATCCGGTCGCGCGGCGCGGGTCGGAGTTCGCCCGCTCCTGCCGGGTGCTGCAGCTCGCAAAGGAGATGGGCGGCGATGAGGTGGTGACCAAGTCGGGCCTGATGGTCGGACTTGGCGAGACCCACGAGGAGATGGTGGAGACCTTCGGCGCACTGCGCGAGCACGGCGTGCAGGTGCTAACGGTCGGCCAGTACCTGCGCCCGTCCGAGCGCCACCTGCCGATCGTGCGCTACTGGCACCCGGACGAGTTCGCAGCGCTGGAGCGCGCCGGCTATGAGCTCGGCTTCGATCATGTGGCCGCGGGCCCGCTGGTGCGCTCCTCCTACCACGCCGACCGCCACGCCGACGGCGCCGGCGTGCAGCTGCTCCCCGGCCAGGGTCCGCTCGCCGCCGGCAGCGCCTCCTCATAGGGCATTGCAGCGGCGCGGCGGGCGGCGCCGGTAAGCTCGATCGATCCTCGTCCCGCTCAAGGACAACGTCTCGCATGAGCGCTTCCCGCTCCTGACGCTGGTCGTGATCGCGATCGGCGCGGCGGCCTGGCTTGCCGGACTGCTGCACGGCGGACTGCTGCAGATGCTGGCCTGCCTGGCGGCGCTGGCGATCTTCGGGCAGAGCGTCGAGGATGTGCTGGGTCGCATCTCCTACGTGCTCTTGATGCTGTTCGGCGCGGCAGTCGCCCTTGCCGCGCAGCTCGCCACCGGCCCTCATGCGGGCGCGGCCACGCTTGCCTGCGTCGGTGTCGTTGCAGCCGTGCTTGCCGCCTATCTGACGCTGCGTCCCACCGCGCTCGTACACTCGGTGCTCTTCGCGCCGCTGTTCTCCACCGTGCTCGCGGTGCCGGCAGCGCTGCTGATCGGCTTCTGGTTGGCGCTGCAGATCGCGCTGGGGCTCGGCCTCGACGAACCGCTTGCGAGCATCGGCGGCGCCTGGTTTGCGCACCTGGTCGCGATCGCAGCGGGTGCCCTGGCGGCGCGGGTGCTCGCACGCCGCAGGCCGCTCACGCCGACAGCGCGCACCGCATAGTCATGCGGAGGCTGCTGATCTTGCTCGTCGGAGTCGTGTTCGTCGGCGGCTTCGGCTTCCTTACGCTGACCGTCGTGGAGCGCGCGGGGTTCTCCATCGGCGGCGTTGCCGCAGCGGCTGTGTCGCTATTCGTGATCGCGCTGATCGTCGTTGGCATCGTCGGGGCTCTGCGCGATCCTCACTGAGATGGCCGGCTCACCCTTCATCCCGCCACCGCGCCGGCCGAGAAGGCGGCGCTCGCCATGGAGACGGGCGGCGAGGCGCATCGTCTCCGTGGCTGTAATCCCTCTCGGCATCGTCATCGCGCTCGCGGCGCAGGCGAGCAATCTCATAGGCGGCTCCATTCATGGCTCGACCCCACAGCGGCACGGCAATGTCATCCATGCCAAGGCGGCGACTCGCTTTCTCTCCGCAGACGCCATGCCGCTTGGCAAGCCGCTGTTGCCGCTGCAACTCGGCGCCGACGCAGCCGACCCGATGCACCTGGGCTTTGCGCAACCTCCGCGCGCGGGCATCGTGGTCAACCTGGACACCGGCGCCGTGCTGTGGCAGATCCACCCGCTGCGACGGTTGCGGATCGCGAGCCTGACCAAGATGATGACCGCACTGATCGCCGCGAAGTCGAGCAACCCACAGACGCGTGTGCTGATCACCAGACAGGCCGAGGACATGCCGGGCTCGAAAGTGGGCCTGCTGCCGCTCGGTAAGCGCGTGGACATCGAACCGGTGCTCTATGGGCTGCTGCTGCCGTCTGGAAACGACGCGGCGGTGGCGCTCGCACAGCACGTCGCAGGCACCGTGCCCCTGTTCGTGAAGAAGATGAACGAAGAAGCGGCACGACTCGGGCTTGGTTGCACGCGCTACTCCTCTCCCTCCGGCTACTACGACGCGGGCAACTTCTCCTGCGCCGCGGACCTGGCGGAGCTGGCCCACGACGATCTCGCCCAGCCCCGAATCGCCGCGATCACCCGCACCGCCAACGCGGTGCTGCCCTTCCCGATCAAGGGCCACAAGCTGTTCTTGACCAACAACAACCCGCTGTTGCTCTACGGCTACCCAGACACCACAGGGCTGAAGACCGGGTACACCGAAGCCGCCGGCCCGTGCCTGGTGGCCACCGCGCAGCGAGACGGGGTGCGCCTGGCAGTGGTGCTGCTGGACTCGATGGCCCCCGGCACGCAGGCGGCCTCCCTGCTCGACGCGGCGTTCGAGCACGTCTACCACCTGCCCCCCGTGCCTCACCCGCCGATTCCCGCCGGCGTGTAGGCTTCCCAGTCCGGAGACTGGCCGGACAGCCAAAGGAGGCATGGGGTGGATCTCGACGACACACCGGAGCAGGCGGCATATAGAGCGCAGGCCCGCGCGTGGCTGCAGCAGCACCGCAGTGAAGCGCCGATCCTACGCGGCCCCGATGCGCTCACCGACGAGCAGGAGATAATCGCGGCAAGACGGGCCTGGCAGGGCAAGCTCGCAGAGGGCGGCCTGGCCGGGGTGACCTGGCCCAAGGAGTACGGCGGCCAGGGCCTTGGCCCGATCGAGCAGGTGATCTCCAACCAGGAGATCGCCGCCGCCGGGGTGCCGGGGATCCTCGATGCGATCGGCGTTGGGATGCTCGGCCCCACGATCATCGCCCATGGTTCACCGGCGCAGAAGGCCCGCTACCTGGGCCCGATGCTGCACGGCGACGAGGTCTGGTGCCAGCTCTTCTCCGAGCCCGCGGCCGGCTCCGACCTGGCTGCGGTGCAGACCCGCGCCCAGCAGACCGACGATGGCCGCTGGCGCCTGAACGGCCAGAAGGTGTGGACCACCAACGCGCAGTTCGCCTCCTACGGCCTGCTGCTGGCCAGGACCGACCCGGACGTGGCCAAGCACAAGGGCCTGACGATGTTCATCGTGCCGATGGACGCGGAAGGCGTGACGGTGCGGGGCCTTAGGCAGATCTCCGGCGAGGCGGAGTTCAACGAGGTCTTCTTCGACGACGTCGCGCTCGACGCAGAGGCGGTGGTCGGCGGCGTGGGCTCCGGCTGGGGCACCGCGCTGACCACGCTGATGTTCGAGCGGGTCACGATCGGTCTCGGCGGCGAGGGACTCGGGTACAACTCGGGCCGCTTTGCGGCGGCGGTCGCCTCCGATCCACATGCAAGCAGAGACCTCGAGGTGCGCGCGCGGCTCGGCGAGCTGACAAGCGAACTGATGGCGGTGCGCTTCACCGGATACCGCACGCTGAGCGCGTTGCAGCGAGGCCAGATCCCCGGCCCCGAGGCGGGCCTGGCGAAGGTCACGATCGTCAACGGCGCGATCAAAGCCGGCGAGCTGATCGCCGACGTGCTTGGGCCCGACGCGCTGGATGAGCACAGCGAGTGGGCTTACATGATCTCCTTCCTGCCGGGCCTGAAGTCGGCGGGCGGAACCGAAGAGATCCTTCGCAACACGATCGGAGAGCGCGTGCTTGGCCTGCCACCGGAGCCGCGCCTGGACAAGGGCATCCCGTTTTCGGAGCTGCGCAGCAAGGAGGCGACCCGGGCATGAATCTCGCACTCTCAGACGAGCAGGTGCTGCTGCGCGAGGCGGCGCGCGGGACGCTCTCGCGCTATAAAACTCTCGAAGCGGCCCGGGAGGCGCTGGACGGACAAGGCGCGCTGCCGGATTTGTGGGCGGCTGCCAAGGAGGCTGGCTGGCCGGGCCTGCTGATCAGCGAGGCAAACGGTGGCGCCGGCCTTGACGCCTTCGACGCGATGCTCGTGCTCAGCGAGTGCGGGCGTGTGCTGGCGGGTGTGCCGCTGCTCGGCCATCTGCCAGCCACGGCGGCGCTGGAAGAAGCGGGTGCGGGGAGCGGGCTGCTTCAGGCTCTGGCCAGCGGCGAGCGCCGTGCCGCCTACCTGCCGGCACAGCCGCCGAGCGACATGAGCCAGGAGTGGAGCGCAGACCCGGCTCATGGCGCGACGCGAGCCCCACTTGCGACCGCCGAGCGCGACGGTGCGGAGGGCGCGCGCGTCAGCGGCGCGATCGCCTTCGTGCCCGACGCTCCCGGCGCCGATGTGCTGGCAGGCGCCGCGTCGCTGGACGGCGAGATCGTCGCAGTCGTGATCGAGGCCGCACAGGCCGGCGTGAGCGTGGAGGAGGTGACGCGCTATGACTCCACGCGCTCGCTCGGCCACGTCAAGCTCGACGGTGCGCAAGCGCAGGTGCTCACTGGCGCGGCGCCGGCGCTCGCCTCCGCCTGGCATCTGGCCCAAGCACTGATCGCCGCGGAGTCGCTGGGGGCAGTGGAGAGCGCGCTAGAGGTCTCGGTCGCCTACGCCAAGGAGCGCTACACATTCGGACGTCCGATCGGCTCCTACCAGGCCGTCAAGCACTCACTGACCGAGGTCCTGCGCCAGCAGGAGAACGGCCGCTCGCTGCTCTACTACGCAGGGTGGTCACGGCACGGCGCGCCCGCAGAGTTCCCGCTGGCCGCCAACGCCGCGCGCTCGGTCTGCGGGCGGGCGCTGGACTTCGCCTCGCGGACGATGATCTCCGTCCACGGCGGGATCGGCGCCACCTGGGAGCACGACGCGCCGCTCTACTTCCGCCGCAGCCAGCTCACGCGCAGGCTACTCGGCGGCACCGGCGCAGCGACGGACAGGGTCGCGGGTGAGCTGATCGCCCAGGCCGCCGCCTGAACGCCGCGCAGCGCCTCAGCGGCCGCGCAGGCTCCTGCTCTGTGAGGCGGTGGCTTCTTCGGAGTGCGCATGCGCATCGCGGCGGCGTTCCTTTGCGCGGCGCGCCTGCGCCGCCGCTTCTTCTTCAGCTTCGATCTGCGCATCCACGGGCGCACCGTATGCCGCCTGGACGGCGTTTACCAGCGTGCTTGAGACGCCGCAGCCGGTGCAGAAGCCGTGCTGGGACCAGCCGATCGCGCGGGCGAGCACCTGGTCGGCGTAGGTGACGCCGTAGGCGTCGTGGCCGTAGTAGTCGTAGGCAGCCCACCAGGCGGAGTCGTCCAGGGCGTAGCCGGCGCTGTTGAGCTGCAGCAGATGAGCCGCCGCCATGATCGAGTCGAAGTCGTCGTAGATCGATGGGTGCTGCGCGGTCATGTGGTCATAGTGAGCCGGCCGCGGCCCGTCCCGATAGGAGTCGGCGACCAATTCCCACGTCGATGGACTACCCACCCCCCCGTCGGTGACGTTGAACTGCATCGGCCCGCCGCAGCAGTGGGCGAAGTTGAGGCCGTGGTAGGTACCCGGCGCGGTCGAGAATGCGGTCTCCTGAGCATGGATCGAGGCGATCAGCAGCCAGTTGACGCCGAAGGTCTTCTGCGCCGTTTCATAGATTGGGTAGAAGCCTTCCATCCAGCTCGCCGGCACCGGGCTGCCGAGCACATCCTGCACAGACGCCGAGCTTGCGATGAAGCGTTTGGGCGCAGCGCCGCTCTTTGGCGGTGGATGCGAGACGATCGCTGCGCGCCTGGCGGCAGCTGTCGTGTCGGAGGCGTAGATGCGCTTACCGGTGACGGGATCAACCGTGGCCTGCGCCGGAGCGGGCACGACCGCTCGCACCGCCACCTCTGGCGCACTCACGCTCCTGCTTCCCACCAGGCCGCTGAGCACCGCTGCCAGCGTCCCGGCGCCGAGCGCAGCGACCGTGGCGGCGAGCGCCCAGTTGCCCCGCTGAGACGGCGGAGCGGGAACTTTCCCGTCGATCTCCGCGCCCATCTCCGCCTCAGGCTGCGCTCAGCGCGCCCAGCTTCTCCTGCAGACCGTCGAGCAGCTGCGTAAAGGAGTCGGAGAACTTCTGCACGCCCTCGCGCTCCAGTGTCTGGGTCACGTCCTCATAGTCCACGCCGGCACGCGCAAGTTCGTCGATCAGCGCTTCCGCGTCGGCCAGGCCCTTGCGCAGCGTCTGGGTCGGGGCACCGTGATCCTGGTAGGCCTCGATCGTCTCCTGCGGCATCGTGTTGACGGTGTCCGGCCCGATCAGCTGCTCGACGTAGAGCGTGTCCGGGTAGGCGGGGTTCTTAGTCGAGGTCGACGCCCACAGCAGCCGCTGGGGAGTGGCGCCCTTGGAGGCGAGGTAGTCAAAGCGCGGGCCATGGAACGTCTCTTCCCAATGCTTATAGGCCAGCCGCGCGTTCTCGATCGCCAGGCGCCCGCGCAGCCGCGGATCGGCGCCGACCTCTTCCAGCCGGCGGTCGGTCTCGGTGTCGATCCTGGAAACGAAGAAGCTTGCGACCGATGCGACCTGTGCGGGGTTGCCGCCCTCGGCGACCAGGCGCTCGATGCCGCGCACGTAGGACTCGGCGACATCGGCGTAGCGCTGCAGCGAGAAGATCAGCGTCACGTTCACCGAGCGGCCCTTGGCGATCACGTCCTCGATCGCGGCAAGGCCGGGGCGCGTGGCCGGGATCTTCACCATCAGGTTGGGCCTGTTGACGGCCTCGTGCAGGCCGATCGCCTCGCGGTAGCTGGCAAGCGTGTCGTAGGCCAATGTCGGGTCGACCTCCAGCGAGACGTAGCCGTCGCGGCCATCGCCGGCCTCCCACACCGGACGGAAAACGTCGCACGCATCGGCGATGTCCCGCTTGGCCAGCTCCCAGAAGCACTCCTGCACGCTGAGTCCCTGCTGGGAGAGCTCGCGCATCTGGGCGTCGTAGGCATCGCCGGAAGTCATCGCCTTCTGCAGGATCGTGGGGTTGGAGGTCGCGCCCACGACCGCGTCGCGAGCGATCATCGCCGCCAACCCGCCGCCATGGATCAGGTCACGGGAGAGGTAGTCGACCCAGACGCTCTGACCAAGCGCCGAGAGGTTATGCAGCGGTGAGAGCTGGACGTCGGTCATGGTTCTCCTTGCTTCGGGGGCCTCGTGCTCTGGGAGCTCGGGCTAGTTCAAGGGTAGGGCGTGTGCGGCTGGCCGCGCCTCACACGTCGGCATGCGCACGGTCGCGCAGCCGCCGCCACAGCGCGCGGGCGCGGTCGGTGATCGCATCCTGGCTGAAACCGAAGTGCTCGAGCACGACGGGCCCAGGCGCCGATGCGCCGAAGCGGTCTATGCCGACCACCTCGCCGTCGTCTCCCACCCACTTCCACCAGCTCATGCTGGCTGCCGCCTCCACAGCCATCCGGCCGGGAACATCTGGGGGGATCACCTGGTGCCTGTACTCCTGCGGCTGCTCTTCGAAGAGGTCCATGCACGGCATCGAGACGACGCGCACCGCTGCCCTTTCGGTGGCGAGCGTCTGTGCGGCGCCAAGCGTCGGCGCGACCTCGGACCCAGTCGCGATCAGCACCAGATCCAGCTTGGCCTGACCGCCGTCGGAGCCGGCAGTCGCGCGCGAGTCCCAGAGGACGTAGCCGCCGCGCGCGAGATCCTGCGCCGGCGCGAGGCCCGCGGAGCGGTCGAACACGGGCAGGTTCTGGCGCGAGAGCAGCAGTGCGACGGGGCCGTTCTCACGCTCCAAAGCCACCCGCCAAGCCTCCGCGGTCTCGTTCGCGTCCCCCGGCCGCATCACCCACAGGTCGGGGATCGCGCGCAGTGCGGCGGCGTGCTCGACCGGCTGGTGTGTGGGCCCGTCCTCGCCCAGGCCGACCGAGTCGTGGGTCCAGACCCACACCACCGGCAACCCCATCAGCGCGGAGAGCCTCACGCTGCCGCGCATGTAGTCGGAGAACATCAGGAACGTCGAGCCGTACGGCTTGACAATTCCCCCGTGCGCCGCGGCACCGTTGACGATCGCGCCCATCGCGTGCTCGCGGATGCCGAACGGCACGTTGCGGCCACTGTGCGCGCGGCTGAACACGCCGGCGCCCTCGTAGAGGGTCTTGGTCGACTCGACGAGGTCCGCGGCCCCGCCGATCGACGTGGGCGCGAACTGCGAGAAGGCAGCCATCGTCTTCTGTCCCGCCGAGCGTGTCGCGATCTGCTGACCGGCGGCGAAGCTCGGCAGACTCTCCTGCCAGCCCTCGCGCAGGCGGCCTGCCCATGCAAGATCCCAGTCCGCGGCCATCTCCGGGAACTGTCCCCGCCACTGTGCGAAGCGCTCCTCCCACTCCTGCTGGTCGGCCAGCCCCTGCTCACGCAAGCTCATGTGCTCGTACACGGCTGGATCGACCTCGAAGCTCTTCTCCGGGTCCATGCCCATCGCCTGCTTGGCCAGAGCGACCTCCTGCTCGCCGAGCGGCGCGCCGTGGGCTTTGGCCGTGTCGACCGCGTTTGGCGCCGGGTAGGCGATGTGCGAGCGGATCGCGATGAACGACGGGCGCTCGTGCTCCTGCCGCGCGGCCGCCAGTGCCGCCTTGATCGCATCGACGTCCTCGGCATCGCTCACGCGCTGGACGTGCCATCCACTCGCCGCAAACCGCGCGGTGTGATCCTCGCCGTCGAAGGAGATCGCGGTGGAACCGTCGATCGTGATGTGGTTTTCGTCGTAGCAGACGGTGAGCTTGCCAAGGCCGAATTGGCCGGCGATCGAGGCGGCCTCCTGGGAGATCCCCTCCATCAGGTCACCGTCGGAGCAGATCGCGTAGGTACGGTGGTCGACCACGCTGATGCCTGGCCGGTTGAAGGTGTCTGCGAGAAAGCGCTCGGCGATCGCCATGCCGACCGCGTTTGCGATCCCCTGCCCAAGCGGACCCGTGGTCACCTCGACCCCCGGCGTGTGGCTGCGCTCGGGATGTCCCGGAGTGCGCGAACCCCACTGACGAAACTGCTTCAGGTCATCCAGTCCGAGGTCGAAGCCGGTCAGGTGCAGCAGCGCGTACTGGAGCACGCAGGCGTGCCCGGCACTGAGCACGAAGCGGTCGCGGTCGGGCCAGGAGGGGTCCTGCGGGCTCAGTCGCATCTCCTCCCGGAAGAGGGTGTGGGCGAGCGGCGCAAGCGCCATCGCGGTGCCGGGATGGCCCGCGTTCGCCTTCTGAACGGCATCCATCGCCAGCGCCCTGATCGTGTCGATCGAAAGGCGCCGCAGCTGATCCTCGCGTTCTGGCTCTTGCATTTGCTGGGCTCCTCTGCCCGGAAGCGTCGCTTTTGATGCCTCGGCAGCGTCTGCCGAATACCGTCAGGTCGATCCTAGCCCCTGGCGGGCGAGCTTGTGAGGAGCGCTCAGCGACGCAGTTTGACCGCGGTCTGCAGCAGCGTGCTCTTCGGGTTGCTGCGGTCGGCGTTGCGCACGACCAGGCGCAGCGTGAGAGTCACGTGGTGCAGGCGGCCAAGGCGCGAGCCGGTTCCCGGCGGAATCGCGATGCTCATGGCTCCATGCGCGCCCCGGACGGTGATCAGCAGGGCGTAGGCGATCACGGTCTGCGCTTGCGCGCCCGGCGGCAGTCCCTTGGCGGGCTTGCCCTTGATTTTCAGGCGTTTGGCGATCCGTGCTGGCATCAGCACTTCAAAGTGGCCCGCGACCTGCTGATTGACCGAATAGCGCACGTCGAGCCCAGATTCGACCGCTTTTTCCAAAGAGGTCGTCGTCACGATCGCGGTAGCTACGGGTTTGGGCAGCGGCGACGTCGAGCCGCTCGATTTGCCCGCCGACTTCGATTTGGAGGATGTGGAGGTGCTAAGTCCTCCCGGGCTGCCCGCGCCACCTGAGAGCGTGCCACCGCCCAAGGTGCCACCGCCACTGGAGACGGATGGAGACGGCGGGCCGGCGACGTCAATCTCCTTAGTCACGGTGGAGACGTTGCCACCAACGTCGGTCGCGGTGAGCGTGACCTGATACTTGCCGCCGTAGGTGTAGGAGTGAAATGCGCTGGCGGCGCAGGGGCTGAGCCACGGCAGTTCGCAGGGAGTGGTTTCGGGCGAATTCTTGCTTGGAGCTCCGGGCGCATATCCCTTTACCGTGGAGCCGTCACCAAAGCTCCATTCGTATGTCGGATAGGTCGCGGTCGGTTTGCCGCTCACATACGCGGTGCCCTCATCGAGGGTGATGTTCGACTCCATGCCGTTGAAGCCGACGATTTCGCCTGCGTTCACATTGACGGGGGCCGTGAAGCTTGCTTCCAGCGAGGCGCCTTTCAGGCAAGGCACGCCGGGGTATGGAACCTTGATCGCGGCTAGGTTGAAGGCGTTGTTGAGGTAATAGTGGCCACCCGCAAGTTCGGCGTCGTAGAGCGTGCCGGCTTCGGTGCCCTTCTCGCCGTGGTGCGGCTTCTTATTGGCCAGCTTCTTCGCTTCTTCTTTGGCTTCCGTCGAGGACATGCCGCCTTCTTCGAACTTCTTGATTAGTTCTCCTTCTTCCAGTTTCCTGGCGGCCACTTCTTCGGCGCTTTCGACGCCGCTGTCGCCGCCGAGCGCAGGCGCGAAGAAGTTGCGGCAGAGATCGGTCACCTCCTGGCCTTCGTCCTGCCCGCCGCCCTGTGTCTGCCAGGCATTGAGCAGCGGGTCCGTGAGGATGTTCTGCTGCTCGGTGGCTATCTGGCCGATGATGAGGTCCGCCAGGCCGGCATCGTATGACCCGTCCGGGCCCAGGCCGCTCTGGTTTGGCTCCTGCTCAACCGGTTCTATCTCGGGCGTCTCGGTTTCCGCTTCCTGGCCTTCAACGACCGGTTCCCAGCCGCCATCCTGACATTCGGTGGCGGGGCTGCGAGGCGAGACATGGTAATCGCCGAGGCCGCCTGCGGTCCAGGGGATGGCTGCGTACAAGACGGTTTCGGCGCTTCCTTGCGGGCTGCCGCCGGGATTGATCGCGGCGTGGTAGCTGCAGAAGCTGTCTTCGTAACTTTCGTTCCCCGTTACGGCGGCGCCGGAGTAGTCGGAGCAATCGTATTTGCCGACGCCGGCGGCCAGGCAGTCGGTCACACCCGGCGGGGTGAGCAGGTAGTAGATCGTGCTCATGCCCTGCGGCAGCGTGTGATCGGCGATGAAGCTCTTCAGCTCCGTTTCAATCTGTTCGCTGGACAGACAGGTGATCTTGCCCACGACCAGCGGCGCGGGATCCGGGCAGCCGGCCGGCAGTGGGTAGGGGTCGGTGTCGGTGTAGGAGCCGGCGAAGACGTGCGAGCTTGCGTGCTGCCCAGCGGCGTCGGTGTACTGGGTGTCCACGGCGAAGGGATCTCCGAGCGCGCCGCTGGCCCCCGCCATGCCGGCGAAGAACTGGTTGACCAGGTGCTGCCAGTTGCCGTCGTAGACGTCCCCGGGATCCCAGTAGATCGCATACACCTTCGCGGTGGAGACCACGGGCATACCTGCCGGGTTTGAGAATTGGAAGGCGCCTTCGCTTTCTACCCGCTTGCCGCCGACTTTGCGTGAGTGAGTCTCATACAGGCCGGCTTCGTGGACGTTGGTCTCGCGTGGCTGTAGCCCGACCTGCTCTGAGCCGACGGTCTGCACCTGCGCGGCTGCGGGCGCCGCGCCCGTCAGCACGGCCAACACCGTCAGCGCGATCAGCCACGGGTGGAGGCGGTATCCCTTGCCAGGGGCGCTCTTGGATGGTCTCGGGCAGCGTGCCACGCTGCTCTCATCGGCACCGCCTCCGGGTTGCCTTAGCTTCGCTACCCCGCCTGCTCAGCGGCCGGCCCCCAGGCCGTGGAGATCCTGCTTGCGGCCGGGAGCAGGACGGCCCGCGCCACGATCGTCGTGGCGATCGCTCCCAAGTCCGCTGGCCCGCAAGGCGCGCTGCACGCCGGTGACCGAAGCAGGCCAACCGGCCGCCGGGCTTCGGGAGCTGTGTGCTCGCGCCTGCCCGGCTCCCCGTTCGTACAAAGCGCCAGGCGAAGTTTCATACACACGTACAAACGCTGGTGGGCCGCACTGGCCCAAACTGAGAGCTTCGGTGATGCGAGCGCGGATGTGAGCAGTACGCCTGCGACGGACCTCGCAGGGCCCGAGCAGAGGGTCCAGCTAGGCATGCTCGCCGCCGTGCTGGACGGCGAGGGTCTGGGACGCGTGGCAGAACTCGCCGCCTTAGCGGTGGGGGCGACGGTCGTGATAGTCGCGCCCCAGGCCGGCGGCTGCTGGGCGGCGCCGGTCGCCGCGGTCTCCGACGCCAAGCGCGGCGCGTTGGAGCGCTACGTTGCGCGGGGACTGCTCGGCCGGGAGGCTCAGGCGCCGGCGGGAATTGCCGCGGAGGTGCCGATCACGGCAGCAGATGAGGCGCTTGGAGCAGTGCTGCTGCTGGATACGGGCGCGTCGGTCCAGCCTGCCATATGGGAGCTGATGCGCTTTGCGGCGCTTGCCGCGGTGACGCAGCACGCGATCCTCAAGGCGCGCTTGGAGGGCGAGCAGCGCGTACGCCGCTCGCTACTGGAAGAGCTTCGCGACAAGGGCGAGATCGACGGCGAGGAGCTGCTGCGCAAGGCGGCAAGGTTGGGCGCGAGCCTGCAGGCAGGCGCGGTCGCGCTCTGCGCGGAGGTCGACCAAGGCCAGGCGCGGCAGACGCTCTCGCTGGTGAGCAGCGAGTGTCCCGAGGCGCTTGCCGAGTACCTCAGCGCTCATGGGCCAGACGCTCCCCGACGGCTGTACGTGCTCATCCCCGCCACGGGAGCCGAGCTCGCGGCCGACACCCGTGCGCTCGCCCGCCGGCTCGCAGTGCGGATCGGCCGCCACGGACTCGTCGGGATCTCCTCGTTCTGCCCTGAGCCGGCCGAGCTTGGACGCGCGGTGCAGGAGGCCGAACTGATGCTCGACGTGCTGTTGAAGTCGGACTCCGAGACGCCGATCGCGCAGGCGATGCCGAGCATGGGCACATATCGGCTGCTCTTCCGCGTGCTGGTGTCCAGTCCGGCCGAGATCGAGGCGTTCCTGGACGAGACGATCGCACCCTTGCTGGCTTACGACGAGCAGTACAAGACCGACCTGCTCGGCACGCTGAAGACCTACCTGGCCAACAACTGCAGCATGAACGCGACCGCGGAGGCGCTGCTCGCCCACCGCCACACCGTCGCCTACCGGCTGGATCGCATCCAGGAGCTCACCGGCCTTGACCCGCGCCAGGCCGAGCACCGCGAGCAGCTCGGCCTGGGCCTGAAGGCACATCGCATCCTGCAGTCGCGACCGCGGTGGCGAGCCTCGCCGCGGCCGCTGCCCTGATCAGTATTTGGCGCTGGTCGAGGCGACCGGCTTGATGTTCTGGCCAACGATTTCGAGTAGGTACGTGCAGGCGTAATGCCCGGGCTTGTCGCCTGAGGGAGGCGGAATCGGAAGGTGGAGCGTGAACTTGAAGTGCCCGGCGCCTTTGGCCTGGAAGTCCGTGAACCCCACTTTGGTCCGTTTGGTCTCCGCCGTGTAGCTGGAAGCGCACTTGTGCGGATCGAAGTTGACTTGCACCGAATCGCCCGACGCGGCAGCGATACCGGTGATCGAAAGCTGTTTTTTGGTGGCGCTCACGTGGACGCTATTGGAGGCGGCGAGCGCCGTAGCGGCCAGCGCAAGCGCGATGAGCAAGCCCAGCGCGATGGTGGTTGCAAGTGGATGGCGGCGCCATGCACGCAGGCGCGGGATTCCCAGCATTTGCTGCTCCTTTCCTCGTCGATGGCGATGCCGAGATTACTCGTTGGCGCTGTATCGGGCGGCAACCAGCGCAGCGCGCACGGAGCCCGAAGCTGACCTCGCGCTAGGTATCGGCGCGCAGCTCATGCTACCGTGCGTGTCGCTGTGGGCCGCCCTCGGACGGACGCTTTGACAGAGGCTCACGCAATGGGCGTTGTCGAGCCCCAGGGACCAGAACACCGCGTGACGGCACCATCGTTTGAAAGCAAGCTGATAGCCATGCGGTCCGATCCGGGTGCCGAGGACCGAGGTTGGATGCTCGATGCCTATTTCACGCGCCAGGCAGCGCGGATGCCGCATCTTGAGGATGTCGCGATTGATGTCCTCGACCCCTTTCTCCGGGCGCTGCTGTTCACCGACGGCACAGTTACTCGTGCGCTCGAAGCGCACGTCCTGCAGCGGGCGAACGTCGAATGCGTCGAACAGATCATGGTTCGAGTGCCAGAGCAGACTGCGACCTTCCTGGAGATGGACGAGGGGGCTCTGGCTCTGCGGCGTCGAGTTGCGATAACTGCTGCAGACATACCGATGGTTTGGGCTGAGTCCTTTATCGTCCCCGAGAGAATGCCGGCGGGCTTCGCCGAGATGCTTGACAGCGCCCACCGTGGAATCGGGGAGTTTCTTCAGCGAGCGAGGCTCGAGAGCGTGCGCGAGCTTCTCACGTGCGGAATTGGGCCACCACCACAGTGGGCTCCGAGGAGATCGAGCAGTGGACTTACCCGCTTCTATCGGATCATCACGCAAAACAGACCTACGCTGCTGATCGCTGAGACATTCCCCATTGAGATCGATTCCGGCCTGTACCACCTGAAGGGCTTGGCGAAGACCACTTGAGGCACCTGCCGATCACCGCAGCCACGGCCGACCGGGTGTCGACGCATCGTCTCCTCCAGAGCTTAAGACCGCAACGGTAACGTCGAAGGTGCCTAATGACACGCTGTAACGCCAGCCTGATGGTCGATCGTGTCATAGAAGCCGGCCATGGGCAGAAGGTCGCTTACGCGTCGCTAGGAGACGATCTGTCCTACGAGGAGCTGCACCGTTCCATCAACCGCATGGGCAACCTCCTGCACGAGCTCGGCGTACGGCGAGAAGAGCGAGTTCTGCTCGTTCTGGACAACACGACGACGTTTCCGATCGTGTTCCTTGGGGCGCTGCGCGTCGGCGCCGTTCCTGTGCCGGTCAGCGTTCTGGAGACCGACGCCAACCTCAGACACGTTGTCGAGGACTCCTACACCAGACTCGTGGTGTGCGACCAGTCCTGCTTGCCCCGCGTTCAGGAGGCGTTGGAAAATCGGAACGTCCGCTACCTCGCGCCTGGCGGGGGCCCTCACACAATGGACTTGGATGTAGCGCTGAGCGCGCAGAGCAACGAGCTCACCGCAACGGCGCTTGCGGGCGATGACGTGGCGTTTTGGCTCTACAGCTCCGGCTCGACCGGCAGGCCGAAGGGTGTCGTTCACCTGCACAAGAGCATCGATGTGGTATGCGAGATGTTCGCCCAGCGCGTCCTCACCATCGGCGAGAGCGATCGCATCTTCTCGACTACGAAGTTCTACCACGCCTACGGCTTGGGCAACAGCCTCTTGTTTCCTCTCTATTTCGGAGCGACGTGCACGCTGCTCGACGGCGCACCCGCGCCGGAGCGAATATTGCAAGTACTGCAGGAGCTGCAGCCAACCGTCCTCTTCTCCGTGCCCGCCCTCTATTCGCTGCTGGTCGGCGACTCTGACGCGGATGGCAAGCTCGCCTCTCTGCGGTTGTGTGTGTCAGCAGCAGAGCCCCTGCCTACCCGTATATTCGACCGCTGGCGAGAGCGGTTTGGCCTGGAAATCGTCGACTCGATCGGCTCCACCGAGATGCTTCAAGCCTATTGCTCGAACCGCCCCGGCGCGGTCGTTTCAGGCACGATGGGGCGTCCGGTGCCCGGATATGACCTGCGGCTCCTCGACGATGCTGGCCGCGAGCTCGAAGGACCTGCAGAAGGCGTCCTCGAGGTAAGAGGTGAGTCTCGCGCCGCCTTCTACTGGCATCAGAGTGAGTTGACGAAGCGCGCGATGCGGGGAGAGTGGTTTGTTACGGGAGATCGCGTCGAGCGGCGCGAGGACGGAACCTACCGGTATGTAGCCCGCGACGACGACATGCTCAAGATATCTGGGCTGTGGGTCTCGCCCTTGGATATGGAGCAGGTGTTGCGTGAGCACCCGGCGGTCGCCGACGTGGCGATAGTAGGTGTGAGGATCGATGACTACAGTCGCATTGCTGCTTTTGTGGCTTGCTCGCAAGGTGCAAAGCCGGACGATCGCCTCCGAGATTCGTTGCGGTCGTGGTGCAAGGAGCGCATGCGCGATAACGAGTTCCCTCATCTCGTCCGATTCGTCGAGGAGCTTCCCAAGACGAAGACAGGCAAGATTCAGCGCTTTGAGCTACGGGAGATGATCGCTGCAGAGCAGGGCGCGACACCGGATCGCGCGCAGCCGACAAATCAAGCCGACGACGAGGCGGCGGTGCCGCAGCAAGGCGCGAGCCTGCCACAACTTGCCGATCTGGCGGAGAGCGAGCGCGAGTTGGCGTTGTCGAACTTCGTCTGCTCCCAGGTGGCTGCCGTGCTCGACCAGGAGAGCGCCAGCGAAGTGGATCCTGAGCGGAGCTTCAAGGAGCTCGGCCTCGATTCGGTGACGGCAGTCGAGCTGCGAAATCGTCTCGGGCGCGCCACTGCAGTGCAACTCCCGTCAACGCTCGTCTACGATCATCCCTCTCCAAGGGCTGTGGCACGCCTTCTGAATCCTTTGCTCATAGCGGCGCAGACAGGCGACGAGCAGGCCGACGAGAAGCACGGCCTTGGCGCACAGACACTCATGCCGGTCGTTGGCACGACCGAGCAGACCTCCGACCTCGCGGTCGCGGTCCGGGCGATCGTCGCCTTGTCCTCGCCGCCACCACTGCCGCGCGCGGGCGTCGCCTTGCGCTTGAAAACCGCGCCCTGGCTGCGCGCCGCGCTGCCTGATCGCCTCATCGTCGCGAGGGCGCAACGGCAGGGCCAGTCGATCTGGCGGCAAGATCCGCAAGCGCGCAAGCGCCACATCGAAGCGATGGAAAGCATAGTGAGTGGCACCTCGCGTGCCCACGAATGCCGCGACCTCGCAGAGCTCCATCTGATTGAGAGCATCGTCGACAAAGCGCTCTTCTGGCAGCGACCCTGGGTAGCGGAGATCGATCCGTCCTCAACGGCACGGCTGGACGCTGCGCTCTCGGGAGATCGCGGCATCTTGCTCAGCGCCTGTCACCTCGGGCCGTATTACCGGCTGGGTTGCGCGAAGCCGTTCATGCGTCAGGCGACATATCTTGTTCCTGGAGAATGGTTTTTTGCGCCCCCCAGTGCTGACCACTGGGGCTTGCGGCTCGCGCGATGGCGACGCGGCACGAAGGCTCGCCTGGTGCCAGGAAACGGTTCGTTCCCTCTCCTTCAGGCGCTGCTGCAGGACGGTCAGGCGGTGTTCTTGTTCTTCGACATGCCGGGGCAGCGGGAGGCGCGCTTCTTGGGAAAGCCGGCGGCTCTCGCTGACGGCACGGCGCAATTGGCGGCGCGCGCCGACGCAATTGTGATCCCGGTTCGAGCCCGGCGTGATCGCCATCGCGTGTGGATCGACGCCGCCGAGCCCATAGATCCCCGCGATCTCGGCGGCGCCGCAGCCGTGCAGGCCGCGCTTCTCGCGCAACACGAGCAGTGGATCCTCGAACACCCCGCCGCAATGGAGGATCTGGCCGAGAGATGGGAAGGTGGAGCTTCCGCGGAGGCGTGGATCGCGCCATGACGCGATCACAAAGGCGCCCTCTGACCAAACGTTCGATGGGCGATCCTGGATTCGAACCAGGGACCTCTTCCTTATCAGAGAAGCGCTCTAACCGACTGAGCTAATCGCCCGCTGCATCGGCGCGTTTGCACGCGCCGCCGGGGGCCATCGTAGCGCGCAGCCGAGGTATGAGTTTCGCTGGCGCGCGACGGCGATCACAGGGCGCCGCCGGACAACCTCGCCGCTACCGCCCCGCTTGACCGTCTGCGACGGCGCCTCCCAGCCGGCGCGCAAGCTCTTGGGCCTCCTGCACCGACTCAAAGACCAGCTCTGCCCGATAGCGCCCCTGGGCCTCGCTGCTGACCTTGACCTCCGCCCCCATTGCCTGTTCGAGCAACTCGGCGATTTCCGATGATGCGGCCAGCTGATCCGCGTCGGGCGTCGGCTTGCGACGGCGTAGCGTCTTGCGCGTCGTCGCCTGCACGCCGTTCGCGTTGCGCGCCTGCGCCTCGAGCGTCCGGACAGACCATTCCCGACCAGCACACTCCCGCGCCAGCCGGCGGCGGGCCGCGTGGTCCTCGGCGAGCAGCAGAGCGCGGCCGTGGCCCTCACTGAGGCCGCCCTCCTCGATTAGGGCAAGTGCCTCATCCGGCAGATCTAGCAGGCGCATGAGGTTGGAGACCGCGACCCTGCTGCGGCCGACCCTGGTGCCGACCTGCTCCCTGGTCAGGCCGAGCTCCTCGACCAGGGCGGCGCAGGCTCTGGCCTCCTCGACGGGGTTGAGGTCCTCGCGCGCCATGTTCTCGATCAGCGCGATCTCCAGCGCCTCGGCGTCCCCGTGGGAGCGCACGATCGCCGGGATCTCTGCCAGACCCGCGATCTTGGCGGCCCGCCAGCGGCGCTCTCCAGCGATCATCTCATACCTGCCGTCAGGGAGCGGCCGCAGCAGCACGGGCTGAAGGACGCCCCTTTCGCCAAGTGAGGCGGCCAGCGCGTTCAACGGCTCCTCGTCGAAACGGCGCCTGGGCTGGCTGGCACTCGGCGCCACCAGGTCGACGGGGACGTTGCGCAACTCCTGCTCAGCCTCCTGGTCGCGGGTGACCGAGAGGATCGCGTCGAGGCCACGGCCCATTCCGCGGCGTGGCGGGGTCACGCCGGTCCTCCCACCAGTAGCTCCCTGGCAAGCTCGAAGTAGGCCTCGGCGCCGGCGCTGTGCGGGTCGTGGTGGGTGACGGGCAGGCCGTAGCTCGGCGCCTCGCCGACACGCACGTTGCGCGGGATGATGGTCTCGTAGACGAGGTCGGGGAAGTGCTTTCGGACCTCCTGCTCGACGTCCTGCCCCAGCCGTGTGCGGGCATCGTGCATGGTCAGCAGCATCCCGGCGATCGTAAGCTTTGGATTGATCTCGCGCCGCACTCGCGCGAGCGTGTCCAGTAGGCCCGCGAGGCCCTCCAGCGCGAAGTACTCGGTCTGCACCGGAACGATCACCTCGTCTGCGGCCGCGAGCGCGCCCACGGTGAGCGGACCGAGCGACGGCGGGCAATCGATCAGGATGTACTCGAAGTCCGCGCGCAGCGGGGCGAGCGCCTCGCGCAGGCGCAACTCGAAGTGATCGAGACGGGGAAGCTCGATGTTGGCGCCTGCCAGGCCAGGGCCTGCCGGCAGCAGCCGCAACCCGGCCACGGATGAGTCGACGACAGCCTCAGTGGCGCTTGCCTGCCCGCAGAGCACGTCGTAGAGACCGGGTTCCTGGGAGCGCGGCACGCCGAGGCCGACCGTCGCGTTGGCCTGCGGATCCGCGTCGACGATCAGCGTCGTGCAGCCGGCCTCGGCGATGCATGCGCTGAGGTTGACTGCTGTCGTGGTCTTGCCGACCCCACCCTTCTGGTTGGCTATCGCGAAGACGCGTCCCATGAGCACTGCAAGCTATCGCCGATCGCGGTCGAGCCGGGTACCGCCTGTGCCTGCGCCGCCGAGCGGCCGCTTGCGAGCTACGCCCGGACGGCGTGGGTAGCGGTTCGGGGTCGGTGCGATCTTGCGGTAGATGTGGAGGTGATGGTCGGTGGCGGCTGGGAAGGGCTGGACGTGGCGCACCTCCTGCAGCGTGAGCCCAAGCTCCGCGCCTGCCAGGCCCGCCTGACGCTCCTCCTCGGAGTTGCGCCTGCCACGCCAGTCGACGAGCACCCCGCCCAGCTCGAGCAGCGGCGCGGCGTACTCGAGCACGACCGGGGCCGGTGCGACGGCACGGGCAAGGGCGAGATCGTGGCCGCCCGCGCCAGATGCCCACTCCTCGATGCGAGCACAGACCACCCGTGCATTGGAGATGCCGGCCAGAGTCCGGGCCCGCTCCATGAAGCCACACTTGCGCGACTGGCTCTCGACCAGCGTGAAGGCACCGTGTGGCAGGACGGCGGCAAGCGGAAGTCCGGGAATTCCGGCGCCGGCACCGAGGTCCACCACCCGCGACGCAGCGCGCACCGTGTCCACCTCCAAGGCGACGAGCGCGTCGGCGATGTGGACATCGACTGCACGCGAAGGCTCACGAACGCTGGTAGGCGCCTGATCGTCGTCGGCGAGAATCGTGAGAATCGCCCTCAGTGAGGTCGCGGTGGCGAGTGGCAGGCCATGACGATCGGCGATCTCGGCCAGGCGCCGCTCCACCTCACCGTTCATATCGGGCAAAGAAGCTCGCGTACCTGTCCTTCATCTCGCGGACACGCCCGTTGACATGGGCGTCGATCTCGTCGGTGAGCACGCTCTCGACGAGGGGCAGCACGTCCTCCGCGAGCGCCGGTCCGCGGGCCATCCATTGGTAGTAGTGGCGATCGCCGTGGTGGTATGGGCCATAGAGCCTTGAGCGCGGGAACAGCCGCAGCAGCCAACGGAACACCGCCTCGTGGCGGACGTGCATACGCAGCGTGATGTGCGGGTTCTTGCCGTCGCCGCCAAAGTGCCCCTCGCCGATCAGCAGCCCGACCACGAGGCCGCGCTCGACCTCCGTGATCGGCATGGGCACGTCCTGGTCGGTCATCGCGCGGATTGTTTCACCGTAGAGAAAAACGTGAAACGGTCGGGGCCGGGCGGAGCCGCGACTACGAAGCTAGGGGCGAGATCACGAGGAACCTCTCCGGCTCCTCGCCCTCGCTGTGCGTCCCCACATCGCCCCGCAGCCGCAAATGCTCGTGCACGACGCGTCGATCGTAGGCCGGCATCGGATCGAGCTCGATCGCTTCGCCGAGCTCGACCGCTTCGTCCGCCGCCTCGTCGGCCTCCTCGCAAAGCGCTACCTCGCGCCGCTCACGGTATCCGTCGGCGTCGACGATCACCCGCGTCGGGCTCTCGCCGGCCTTGAACACGATCCGGCGAGCCAGGTGCTGGATCGCATCGATCGTCTGGCCTCTCTTGCCGATCAGAGGACCGACCTCTTCGCCCTCGAAGCGCCCTACTATCGCCTCGTCGGTCTCCTGCACCGCAACCTCGACGTCGAGCCCGCTGCTCTGCGCAATCACATCCAGCAGCTCGCCCAGCGCCGCCTTCGGGTCCTCCTGCCCACTCATCGTCTTCTCCCCGAACGCTTCTTGCGCTTGCGGGGAGGGGGCGGCGGGGCGGCGCCCGACGACGACACCGCCGCCATCGCAGGCTCCAGCGTGCGCTCCGGCTTGCCTTTCGGCGCCAGATCTCCGCCGGCCACCGGCGGCGGGCCAACCCGGCGGCGGATGATGTACTGCTGAACCACCGTCCAGATGTTGGTCGTGATCCAGTAGACCAGCAGCCCTGCTGGGAATTTGAAGACGAAGAGGACGAATACCAGCGGCAGCAGCATCATCATGCGGCGCTGGTTCTTGTCCACTGTGGCGCTCATCAGCATCGTCGAGCCGAGCTGTGAGCTCACGTAGAGCAGGATCAGGACCACCAGCACCACGCCGCTGGCGTGGTTGGTGATGTCGGGGATGAAGAGGAATTTCGCCGAGTGCGGCGCGACCTGTTCGCAGGTCGTCTTTTCCAGGTACTTGGCCGGTAGGTGCGCGGCGTTGGCGACGGCCGGGCTGTGCGTCGCGTTGTAGTGCGAGACGAGGCTTTCCCCGCAGATGTGCTTCTTGAGGTCTACCCGCAGCATGTAGAACAGCGAGATGAAGACCGGCAGCTGCAGGACGAGCGGTAGGCAGGAGGCAAACGGGTTGATTTTGTTCTCCTGGTAGAACTTCATCAGCTCCTGCTGCTGGCGCTGCTTGTCGTCCTTGTACTTCTCCTGGATTTCCTTCATCCGCGGCATGTGCTGCTGAAGGCGCTGCATGGAGTGGAACTGCTTGACGGTCAGCGGCACCATCACGGCCCGCACCACGACGGTCAGGCCGACGATCGCAAGGCCCCAACTGCCGCCCAGAACGCTGTTGTGGATGAAGACCAGGATTTCCTGGAAGATGGAAATCAGCGGCGAAAACGCGCTTTCGATGATGTTCGTGGCGAGGATCAGGGTCATCTGGGCACCGCGGTACGCAGCCCGTCAGGCATGTGCGCGGCGGTCGTGCTTGAACAGCCGCTGGGCGTCGACTGGATCGTATCCGCCATCGCTGAACGGGTTGCACCTCAGCAGCCTCCAAGCGGCAAGCACCGCACCGCGCAGGACCCCGAACCGCTTCACCGCCTGGATTGCGTACGCCGAGCAGGTCGGCTCGTAGCGGCATCGCCTGGGCAGCGCCGGCGAGATCAGCCTCGAATAGAGGATCAGCGGCGCCAGCGCAACCGACCGCAGGCCACCACCGATGAAATCGAGCGAGCGTCGAAGGCTGGAGAGCTCCCGCTCCCGCTGCCAGTGCTGTACTTGCCTCATGCCGCCCGGCGCCTCTGCTCTCGCTCCTGCGGCTGGGCCTTGGCGACCAGCTCTGCAAGGGCCCGTGCGACCCCGGCAAGCCCCTCCGACTCGGCCAGCCTGAGGACGTCCGGCCTGGCGACGAGCACAACATCACACCCGCCCGGCAACTGAGCGCCACTGGATGCCACGGCTTCCCGCAGCAGCCGCTTGACGCGGTTGCGCTGTACCGCACCACCTACGCGTCTGGACACAGAGAACCCCACGCGCGGCTCGGATACGCTCGGGTTCGGGAACGTGTAGAGCACCAGATACCGATTCGCGTGCGAGCGGCCCTGTCGGTAGACGCGCTCAAACTCCGCGCTGCGCGTGAGGCGACCGCGGCCTGCTTGACGCGGCTTCATCCCCACGCCGTCACACTGACAGGCGCTTGCGTCCCTTGCCGCGACGGCGCTTGAGCGTGAGCCGCCCAGCGCGCGTCCGCATCCGGGCACGAAACCCGTGGGTCCTGGCGCGCTTGCGTTTCTTCGGCTGATAGGTCCGCTTCATCGTCTCTTCCTGCGTCTAGTCGCGTCTGAAGCACACGGCAGGTCACGCCGACCGCGCTCCGAACAGCGAAGTATAACGGCGCGTGGCGCGCCTAGCCGACCCACGTCGCGAGGCGCAAGGCGCAGCGCCGGCCGAAGAGACCTCGCAAGCCTGGGTGGCGACCCAGGTACATGCACCATCCCTGTCTTCATCGCTCATTCCAGGTCTGGCGTACCGACTTTTGATACAGACTCTCCGTTTTTCTCGCCATTTGCGGAGACCGTGTCCTGGGGCCTGCAACCACCGGCGGGCGTTGGCTATATTCGCCTGCGCCGGGCTTTTGACGGCCCCCTCTTCAAGTTCCGCCCGCGACGCTCCCAGCTGGGAGCGTCCGCGCGCTCACGCCTGCTCTCGCCTCCACCATCTGCACCCAACACCCCCTTGAACGCTGACGTCGATCACATCTGGTCGCTCATTCAACGCCATCTCGCAGCGGCCGTCGACGAGCCGACATTCCGCATCTGGCTGGCCCCGCTGCGACCCGTCGGCCTCACAGACACAACACTGCACCTCACAGCTCCTCCACAGACCTGTGGATGGGTGCGAGACCGCTTCGGCCGCCTCCTGCAAACGGCAGTCGCCGCCACCCTCGGCCCGCACATGACCGTCGAGGTCACCTCCTCCGCAGACGCTCAGACCGTCGCGGCCAGTCATACCCCAGCCGCTGTAGCGCCTGCACGCCGCCCAGCAACCGACGCCGAACTGCTCTCCAACCCCAAGCTCTCCTTTGAGCAGTTCGTGATCGGCGACTGCAACCGCCTGGCTCACGCCGCCGCACTCACGGTCGCTGAGATGCCCTCCCAGGCATACAACCCGCTCTTCCTCTGCGGCCCCCCCGGAGTCGGCAAGACCCACCTGCTGCGGGCAATCGGAGCTCTTTTGCTCTCCCATGACCCCACGTTGATCGTCCGCGCGATCACCGGGGAGCAGTTCACAACCGACTTCCTCACAGCCCTCTCCTCTCGTCATACAGACGAGTTCAAGGCTCGCTTTCGCCACGTCGACGTCCTGCTCATCGACGACGTCCAGTTCCTCGAGCGCAAGACACGCACCGAGGAGGAGTTCTTCCATACCTTCAACGCTCTCCACGACGCGGGTAGCCAGATAGTCCTCACCTCCGACCGACCGCCCCGCAGTCTCGAGGATCTCGAGGATCGCCTACGGGAGCGCTTCGCCTGCGGCTTGGTCGCTGACATCCAACCTCCCGATCGCGCCACCCGCCTAGCGATCCTCCGCAAGCGCGTCGCACAGGACGGCATCGCCCTCGCCGACCCTGGGGTCCTCCATGTTCTTGCCGATCGCATCACGATCAACGTTCGCTCGCTGGAGGGCGCTTTGATCCGCATCGTGGCATTCGGGTCCCTGACTGGCAAGCTATTGACTCAAGAGCTGGCCACAGAGGTCCTTGATGGGCTTTATCCCATCCTCCGCACCGAGGCGCCAGAGCGTTCGGTCTCGGAGATCCAGCGTGCCGCCTGCCAGCACTTCGGCATCACCGACGAGGAGCTCGTCTCCACTGCTCGCTCAACGCGGGTTGCCTGGCCACGACAGCTGGCCATGTACCTCTCTCGCGAGCTGACCCACGAATCTCTGCCCGCTATCGGCCGTCAATTCGGGGGTCGAGACCACACTACCGTGCTACACGCATGGCGGCGCACTACCGCAAGGCTCGACTCAGACCTGCGTACGCAATCGGCTATCGCTTCGCTGCGAGACCTCCTCCAGTAGACCCGCGCGCTGCGCCGACCGTAGCTCCTGGCACACTTATCCACCTCACTCCACAGCCTCCCCACAGCCTTCTGTCTCGGGCATCGCCTCCCGCCACTTGTCTTTCCGCACACCATCCACAAATCCACAACCCCTTCTTCTACTTAGAGATCAACCAGTCGTAGGTGACCTGTGAAGCTGACTCTCTCCACACAAGACCTTCTCTCGCAGCTGCAAAACGTCTCGCGGATCGCATCTACGCGTAGCGCCGTGCAGGCGCTCTCTGGCGTCATGCTCCGCGCTACGGCAGGTGCATGTGAGCTCATGGCTACTGACGTAGAGGTCTCTCTGCAGGTCTCCATCCCGGCTGAGGTCTCCTCCGAGGGCTTTGCCGTCCTACCCGCTCGTCTTCTCCTCGACGTAGTCCGCTCGTTGACCGCGCAAACACTCGACATCGAGCTCCGCGCGGCCGAAAACGATGTCGAGATCGTCTGCGGCGGCGCCACCTTCCACTTCCGCACACTCCGCGCCGAAGACTTCCCGGCGCTGCCTCGGCCTGCAGGCGAGGGCCGAATCTCGCTGCCGACTCAGGCCTTCGTCGACACAGTGACCAAGGTCTCCCGCTCGGCATCGCACGACGAGACGCGTCCTGTGCTGACGGGCATTCTCGTATCCGCATCCGGGCAGGAGCTCGTGATGGTCGCCACCGACTCCTATCGACTGAGCGTCAAGCGGACGACGCTCGACTCGCCGCTGAACGGCAGCTTCGAGGCAAACGTGCCAGCCCGCGCACTGCAGGAGCTGGCTCGCATCGCAGCCGCCGCCTCAGAGGCGCAGCTCAGCGTTGGGGTGCAGGAGGGCCAAGTCGTCTTCGAGGCTGCCGGCGCGGTGCTTTCCTCGAGGCTGATCGATGGCCAGTTCCCCAACTACCGCCAGCTGTTGCCCGACTCCGTCGAGCACGAATTGCGGCTTTCGACGGCAGAGCTGGCAAGCGTCGTTCGGCGGATCAGCCTGCTTGCACAGAAGAACTCTCCTCTGCGGCTGCGATTCGCAGAGGGTCAGCTCACGGTCACAGCGCAGACTCCGGATGTGGGTGAGGCAACCGAGTCGATCCCCGTACCATTCCAGGGTGAGCCGTTCGAGATCGGCTTCAACGCCGAGTTCCTGCGCGACGGGTTGGAGAGCGTTGAGACCGACGAGCTCGTTCTGAAGCTGATCAGCCCCGTCCGTCCAGGTTTGATCGAGTCGCCTGACACGAGCGACTTCATCTACCTGATCATGCCGATCAGGCTCACCGCCTGACCAGTGCGCTGCGGCCGGCAGCGGGCCGATGCAGCTAAGCGCGCTCGAGCTGCGCGACTTCCGCAGCTACCAGGCAGCCGAAGCTGAGCTTGGTGCTGGGCTCACCGTGATCCACGGCCACAATGGCTCAGGAAAGTCCAACCTGCTCGAAGGGATCTGCTTTGGATGTACGGCTCGCTCTCCACGCACGCGCAACGACCGTGAGCTGATTCGCTTCGGGGCCCCCGCGGCGCGGGTGACCCTACGCCTGAGTGACGACCGCGATACCGAGCACACGATCGCGATCGGGTTCGGGGCGCTGGAGGGCCAGACCTCACTGCAGAAGCGCATCCGCTTCGACGGCGCGACGATCGAACGTGTAGATCAGATCCCCGACCGTCCCCTGGTAGTCGTCTTCGTACCCGACCGACTGGAGCTGATCAACGGCGGCCCAGCGATACGGCGAGGCCACCTCGACCACCTCGTCGCTGCGCTGTGGCCATCTCGCGCTGCGGACCGCGCCGAGTATGCGCGTGCGCTCGCGCAGCGCAACGCGCTGATCTCCCGGATCAGGTCGGGCGCGGCCTCCGACGCCGCCTTGCAGAGCTGGAATCTCGAGTTGGCGCGCCACGCGTTGGTCCTATGCGCAGATCGGGCAGCCGCGATCGAGCAGATCTCCGCTGGCTTCACGCTCCGATGCCAGGCACTTGGGCTTGCCGGCGCTGCGAGGCTCGAGTATCGACCGCGCACCAAGGCGAGCACGCCGGAGGAGCTGGCCGAGGAGCTTCAGCAGCGATTGCCTGAGGACTTGCAACGCGGCTACAGCACCCACGGCCCGCACCGCGACGACGTCGCGATTCTGCGTGACGGCCGCCAGCTGCGCACATACGGCTCCCAAGGCGAGCGCCGGCTGGCGCTGCTGGCGCTGCTGCTTTCCGAGCGCGCGGCCCTGGCCGACGCCCGCGGACGCGCGCCGCTTGTGTTGCTTGACGACGTGATGAGTGAGCTCGACGAGCAGCGCCGGGCCGCGCTACTTGCGGATCTCGGCGGTAGCGGCGGGCAAAGCGTGATCGCGACCACGGATCTAGGGCACGTGCCCGGAGCGCTCGCGGCGGACGTGAGGCGGCTTCGGGTTGCTGACGGCGCGATTCTCGCCGATGATTGAAAGCATGCGACGCCGCGCACCCAGACCGCTGGCAGCCGCGCTGAGCGTGCTCGGGCAAGAGCTCGCCCCGCAGACGCCGCTGGCCAGGGCGCAGGCGGCGTGGGAGAAGGCGGTCGGCGGCCCTGCTGCCGCTCACTGTCAGCCGGCGTTCGAGCGTTCGGGCACGCTCACGGTCGATTGCGACGAGGCCGTATGGGCGCAGGAGATGAACATGCGCGCGGTCGAAGTGCTCGAGAGCCTCAACGCCGCTCTTGCGCCCGGTAGCGAGCTCGCCGCGGTGCGTTTTCGCGTGCGCTGAGACCGTCTTGCCCGCGCGCGCCAAAAGCGCTGGAATTTCCGCCATTTGCAGCGTGTTTGAGGCGGATTCAGGGGGTCTCTGTGATATCGTGGCGAGCACAACGAACTCGCCCCGGCCCGCGCTTTCTCGCCCCGGACGCCGGGGCGTTCTCACGTAATCGGCGGGCGAGTGGAAGGACCATTGGCAACGGGAACCAACAGCGAGGGGCAGGAGCCCGCGGGCTCTGAGGCCGCCAGCTACGACGCACAGGACATCACCGTCCTCGAGGGCCTTGAAGCGGTACGCAAGCGGCCCGGCATGTACATCGGCTCCACGGGCGTGATGGGGCTGCACCACCTCGTCTACGAGCTCGTCGACAACTCCGTCGACGAGGCGCTCGCCGGCCACTGCAACGAGGTCTCGGTCACGATCCACCCCGACAACTCGGTCACGGAGGTCGACAACGGCCGTGGCATCCCGGTCGCCGTGATGGAGAAGGAGAAAAAGCCGGCCGTCGAGGTCGTGCTCACCGTCCTTCACTCCGGCGGCAAGTTCGGCCAGGGCGGAGGCTATAAGGTCTCCGGCGGCCTGCATGGCGTCGGCGTCTCTGTCGTCAACGCGCTCTCCGAGCGACTGCACGTCGAGGTCCGCCGCGATGGTCACGTCTTCAGCCAGGACTACTCGCGAGGCGTGCCGCTGGCCGAGCTGGCGCAGGGCGACGCGCTCGCCAAAGATGCCCCAACCGGCACGAGCGTCACCTTCCTGCCCGATGCCGACATCTTCGAGACGCTCGACTTCGACTTCCGCACGCTGGAGGAGCGCCTGCGGGAGACGGCTTTCCTGACGCGCGGCCTGCTGATTTCGCTGATCGACGAGCGCGCCGAGGGCCGCGCCGTCGAGTTCCGCTACGAGGGCGGGATCGAGGACTTCGTCGCCTACCTCAACGAAAACCGCGATCCGGTGCACCGCAAGGTGATCTTCTTCACCGGCGACGGAGAGGAAGGCGCCGCCGAGGTCGCGATGCAATGGAACTCCTCCTACCAGGACTCGATCCACTCCTTCGCCAACAACATCAACACGCGCGAGGGCGGCACCCACATGTCCGGCTTCCGCTCCGCCCTGACGCGGACGCTGAACAAGTACGCGCGCGAGCACAACCTGCTCAAGGAGAAGGAGGACAACCTCTCCGGAGAGGACGTGCGCGAGGGCCTGACCGCCGTGATCTCGGTCAAGCTGCGCGACCCGCAGTTCGAGGGCCAGACCAAGACCAAGCTCGGCAACCCCGGCATGGCGGGCTTCGTGGAGTCGATCGTCAACGCCGGGCTCTCTGAGTTCTTGGAGGAGAATCCGAGCGAGGCGCGCTCGGTGATCCTCAAGGCGGTGCAGGCGCAGCGAGCCCGCGAGGCGGCGCGCAAGGCCCGCGACCTGACCAGGCGCAAGTCGGCGCTTGAGAACTCGATGTTGCCGGGCAAGCTCGCCGACTGCGCGGTCAAGGACCCGAGTCTGGCTGAGCTGTTCGTGGTCGAGGGCGACTCCGCCGGCGGCTCGGCCAAGCAGGGCCGCGACCGCAACACCCAGGCGGTGCTGCCGCTGCGCGGCAAGATCCTCAACGTCGAGAAGAGCCGGATCGACAAGGTGCTCCAGAACACCGAGATCCAGGCGCTGATCACCGCGATCGGAACGGGTGTGCGCGACGAGTTCAACATCGAGAACGCGCGTTATCACAAGGTGATCCTCATGACAGATGCTGACGTGGACGGAGCCCACATCAGGACCCTTGCACTCACACTTTTGTTCCGTGAGATGCAGGAGCTGATCGAGGCCGGCTATGTCTATATCGCCAAGCCGCCGCTGTACAAGCTCAAGCAGGGATCGCGTGAGCGTTACATCGAGCGCGAGCACGAATTGGAGGAAATACTTCTCTCCGACAAGTGGGACAAGATCGAGATCGTCGACCGCAACGGCAACCGCTTCAAGCTCACCGAGACGCGGTGGCAGAGCTTCACCAGACGCCTGAAGGAGTACGAGGGCTGGGCCTCCTCGCTGAGGGCCGGCCACGGCCATGACGTGGTCCAGTTCCTGGAGGAGTCCTCGCTGCTTGGCGAGCAGGTGCTCTCCGCCGAGGCGGCGATCGAGCTGCTCTCACGCGAGGGCCTGGAGGGCGAGACGCACGCAACAGAGCTCTTGGGGCAGGATCCGCTGGAGATAAGGGTGAAGGCGGTGGAAGCCCGGACGGGCTTCGCGCGCGTGCATAGGCTGCGGCGGGAGATGTTCGACTCCCAGGAGTACCGCAAGCTGGTGCAGGTGCACCGCCAGCTGATCGAGCTCGCGGGCACGCCAGCCTTCGAGGTCCGGCTCGGCGACTCCCTGGAGACCGCTGCGAGTTTCGATGCGCTGCGCGAGGCGGTGCTCACCGTCGCACAGAAGGGCATCAAGCTCCAGCGCTTCAAGGGGCTCGGGGAGATGAACGCCGACCAGCTCGGTGAAACGACGATGAATCCCGCGAGCCGCACGTTGGCACAGGTGACGCTGGAGGACGCCGCGGCAGCCGACCGCATCTTCGCGATGCTGATGGGCGATCAGGTCGAGCCGCGGCGCGACTTCATCGAAGAGAATGCCCGGACCGTCGCCAACCTCGACGTTTAAGCAGGGAGGTGAAACATGGCCAGTGTTGATGTCATAAGCGGCGGCAACGTCGAACCGCGCGCGCTGGAGGACGAGATGCGCACCGCGTATCTCGACTACGCGATGTCCGTGATCGTGGGCAGGGCGCTGCCCGACGTGCGCGATGGCCTGAAGCCCGTGCACCGGCGCGTGCTCTACGCGATGAACGAGCTCGGCCTCGGCCCGACCCGCTCCTACTCCAAGTGCGCGCTGATCGTCGGCGAGGTCATGGGCAAGTACCACCCCCACGGTGACTCGGCGATCTACGACACGCTCGTGCGCATGGCTCAGGATTTTTCGATGCGCGCGTTGCTGGTCGACGGGCAGGGCAACTTCGGCTCGGTCGACGACGACCCGGCAGCCGCCATGAGGTACTGCGTGGTGGGCGACACTCGCGTGCGGTTGGCCAGCGGGACGGCGCGCATCTCGGACATCGCAGACGGCTTGGAGTCCGACAGCGAGCGCGACATTGACCTCACCGTGCTCGATCGCCTCGGGCGCCCGGTGCGCGCTTCGCGCGTCTTTCATTCAGGCGAGCACCCAACGCTGAGGCTCCGCACGCGCGAGGGCTATGAGCTGACGGGCACACACAACCATCCAGTGCTGTGCCTTGTGGACATGATGGGCGTGCCCTTGCTCATGTGGAAGCTCTTGGAGGAGGTCCAGCCGGGCGACCGTGTGCTGCTCAATCGCACTGGCCAGAGGGCTGACGCGCGGCAGCCGGATGAGAGCTCACGTCAACTCGCGCTTCTAGCTGGAGCGCTCGTGTCGGAGGGTTGGTTCGGGGCTCGCCGGGCGGGCTTCAACAACATTGACAAGGACTTCTTCGACGCTGTGGTAGGTGCATACGACGGCGTGATAGGCGGGCCCCGCTACGTCAACTCGCGCACGATCAAGTCCGGCAGCCTGTGTCACGAGCTCGACGTGCAGAACCTGAATGCGCTGCGCTCGAGCCCACTTGCAGAGCTCGAGGGCTGTCTCAGCGCGAGCAAGCGCGTACCGCAATGCGTGTGGTCTGGCGATGCCGCCTTCAAGCGTGTGTTCATGCAGGCGATGTTTGAGGGCGACGGCTCCTCATCGCTGCTGCCGCGCAGCACGATGCAGATCTCCTACTCGACACGGAGCCCGCTCCTCGCGAGGGATGTGCAGGAGCTCCTGCTGGAGTTTGGGATTGTCTCCCGGTTGGCCACATCGGCACGCGGCGAGATCAAGGTGGTCATCACGAACAGGCGTGATGCGCGTCTGTTTGCGGATCGGGTCGGGTTCTTTGGCGTCAAGCAGGCCAAGCTTGAAAACGAGCTTGCTCAGGTCCCGCTGACGAGTCGTGCGCTCAGTCACGATCACGTGCCTTACATGGCCGGCTACATAAGGGCAGAGGCGGCCGGCAAGCAGGGTGAATGGCTTCAACGTCACAACATCGATCGGATCGAGCGCTGGGAGAGGGGGTCAACGGCGATCCTGGAGCGCATCCAGTCCGAGGAGGTCCGAGAGGTGCTCGCGCCGCTCGTGACCGGCGACTACTACTACGCCGCGGTCGAGTCCGTGACCCAGGCCGGCATCCAGTCCGTCTACTCGATCCGGGTCGACACGGAAGACCACTCCTTCCTCACAAACGGCTTCGTCAGCCACAACACAGAGGCCCGCCTGGCCCGCATCGCCACCGAGATGCTGCGCGACCTCGACATGGACACGGTCGACTTCGCGCCCAACTACGACGGTTCCAAGCGCGAACCGCTGGTGCTGCCTGCGCGATTCCCGAACCTGCTCGTCAACGGCTCCTCTGGGATCGCGGTGGGAATGGCCACAAACATTCCGCCGCACAACCTGCGCGAGGTGATCGACGCGACGGTGGCCTACATCGAGGACCCCGACATCACGCTCGAGGGGCTGATGGCGCACGTCAAGGGCCCCGACTTTCCGACCGGCGGGATCATTCTCGGCATGGCGGGCATCAAGGATGCCTATGAGACCGGCCGCGGTCGCGTGCGGGTGCAGGCCAAGGCCCACATCGAGCCGCTCAAGCAGGGCAAGGAGGCGATCGTCGTCACCGAGCTGCCCTACATGGTCAAGAAGGGTGGGCCCGGCGGCCTGATCGAAAAGATCGCCGACCTCGTGCACGAGAAGAAGATCCCCGAGATCTCCGACATCCGCGACGAGTCCGACAAGCGCGGCATGCGGCTGGTGATCGAGCTCAAGCGCGACGCGATCCCAAAGGTCGTGCTGAACAAGCTCTACAAGCACACCTCGCTGCAGACCACCTTCGGCGTGAACATGGTCGCACTCGTGGACAACGTGCCGCGCACGCTGAACCTGCGCGCCGTGATCCACAACTATGTCGCCCACCAGCGCGAGGTGATCGTGCGCCGCACCAAGCACGAGCTCTCCGAGAAGGAGGCGCGCGCGCACATCCTGCAAGGGCTACTGCTGGCGCTGGAGCACCTCGACGAGATCATCGAATTGATCAGGGCTTCACGCGACCGCGACAGTGCCCGTGAGCAACTGATCGAGCGCTTCGAGTTCAGCGCGATCCAGGCCTCCGCGATCCTCGACCTGCGCCTCTCTCAGCTGACCGCGCTGGAGGCAGACTCGATCAAGCGCGAGCACGCCGACGTGGAGGAGAGGATCGCCGAGCTACGCGCGATCCTCGGTGACGAATCGCGCGTGCTGGGCGTGATCAAGGACGAGCTCTCGGAGATCTCAGAGCGCTTCGCCGACGAGCGGCGCACCGAGATCAGCCCCTCCAGCGACGAGATCGACATTGAGGACCTGATCGCCGACCAGCAGATGGTGATCACGATCACCCAGACCGGCTACATCAAGTCGCTGCCGCTTGCGACCTACCGCCAGCAGCAGCGCGGCGGCCGCGGCGTGACCGGGATGGACATGAAGGACGGCGACTTCATCGAGCACCTCTTCGTCTGTTCCTCCCACGACTACCTGCTGTTCTTCTCTAATCGCGGCAAGGTGTACCGCTCCAAGGTCTACGAACTGCCGGAGGCCTCGCGCACCGCTAAGGGCAGGGCGCTCGTGAACGTGCTGCCGCTGCGCGAGGGGGAGCGCATCCAGGCGGTGCTCTCCACCCGCGACTTCTCCGAGACCAAGTACCTCGTCTTCGCGACCCGCAACGGGACCATCAAGAAGACCGAGCTGATTGCCTACAACTCGCCGATCAGGGCGGACGGGATTATCGCGATCAACATCCGCGACGACGACGAGCTGCTCGCCGTCCGTGGTGTGGACGAGGGCGAGGAGGTGATCATGGTCTCAAAGGCCGGCCTGGCGGTGCGCTACCCAGAGTCCGCGGCGCGCTCGATGGGCCGCGACACGACCGGCGTGCGCGGGATGGATGTGGGCGATGGGCAGGTGATCGCGATGGACGTGGCTAGAGACGACATGGACCTGCTCGTGGTGACCGAGAACGGCTACGGCAAGCGCACCCTGATCGACCAGTACCGCAAGACCAATCGCGGCGCCAAGGGCGTAAAGACGATCGGCCTGACCGAGCAGAAGGGCGCCCTCGCGGGCGCGCTGGTGGTGCGCGAGCACCAGGAACTCGTATTCATCTCCGTCGGCGGCATGGTCCAGCGCACCTCTGTGGCCGGGATCTCCCGCCAGGGCCGCGCGGCGACCGGCGTGCGCGTGATGAACCTCAAGAACGACGACGCCGTCTCGGCAGTCGCGCTCGTCGTCGAGGGCGCCGCCGAGGAGGTTGAAGATGGCGCCGGGATCACGGAGCCCGACCCGAGCGGCGAGTCGCCCGACGGCGTCGTCGGCTGAGCCCTTGCCCCTTGCATTGCGTCCATAGGGTTCGCTAGTCTGGTTGGACCAGAGAAAGGAGGTGGTCCTCACGTCTAGTGACAGTTCTTCCGGGACCCTGGAGGTGTCCGGCCGCTAGGTCGGATGGCTGGACCGCTTAGCGGAGTCCAACCCGGGACACCCCGAGAGGGCCGCCGGACTGGTCCCCCCGGCGCTGAGATGGCCGTCTCGGCATTCCAGTTCAAAGCAGCATGCGAAGGGCGCCCCCGTCGAGGCGCCCTTCGTTGTTAAGAAGGCTTTCTACGCTGCCTGCGGCAGGTACGCCTGCCATGCCGACGGGATCGTCGGGCTGGCGACCTGGATGAAGATCTCGGCGTGCGGCGCGCGTGGCGTGCGGCGCGGATGCATGCCGGCTTGGCGCGGGAGCCGGTCTCCCTTGCGGCGGTTGCAGGGGGCGCAGGAGGCGACGATGTTCTCCCAACTGGAGCTGCCGCCCTTGGAGCGCGGGACCACGTGGTCGACCGTGAGGTTCGAGCGCGAGCCGCAGTACTGGCAGGCCCAGCCGTCGCGGGCGAACACCGCGCGGCGGGTGATCTTGCGCCTGTGCATGTCGCGCGGCACGTGCACGTAGCTGACTAGGCGGATCACGATCGGGCGCGTGATCGAGGAGCGCTCGGAGTGCAACTCCCACGCACCCCGCTCCACGACCTCCGCCTTGTCCTTGAGCAGCAGCACGACCGCTCTGCGCACCGAGCAGACGTTGATCGGCTCGTAGGTCGCGTTGAGGACGAGCACCCTGCCGCTCACCCCGATGGGGAGCGGGTCAGGTCCACGCCGCGGGTGCTCTGCTGCCGGCGCGGACCCTGCTAGTCCGGATGGCGCGCTGGTATCCATCGCTTCAGGCCGCAGTGTAGCGGCGTAGACGGCCCGATGGTGTCGCCTATCGGCCGTCTACTGGCTGGTATCCGCGGGATATGACCCCAGCACCCACACCTGCTCGCAGAGCTCGTGCAGGCCCGCGATCGCCTCCGCCACGTCTGGCTCCGCCGCATCGCCCTCCAGATCGACGAAGAACATGTAGTGGCCCATTCGCTCCCGCCGCGGTCGCGACTCGATCTTGGTGAGGTTGATCCCGCGGTGCGCGAACTGGTCCAGGCAAAGCACCAGCCAGCCAGCTCGGTCGGCGCCGGCGCCCCAGAACACCAGCGAAGTCTTGCTCCTGGCGCCAGGATCGCGAGCCACCGGGGCCTGCCGAGGGTCTGCCGATCTGGGGCCAAGCCAGACGAAGCGCGTGAGGTTGTCGTCGCGATCCTGGACGTCCTGGCGCAGCACCACCGCCCCGTAAAGCTCGGCGGCCAGCCGCGGACCAATCGCCGCCGCGCCCTCGGAGGGGGCGGCGCTCGCCGCCATCCGCACTGCCTCAGCCGTGGAGCTGGCCGGCACCACCCTCGCCTCAGGCAGCTCCTGCCGCAGGAACTCACGGCACTGGCCTGGAACCTGCGGGTGCGTGAGCACCGTGCGGATCTGCGCCAGCGGCATCTCCGCACTGGCGGCCAGGAAATGGCGCACAGCCAGCAGCTGCTCGGCAACGATCTGCAGCTCATCGGCGTGGTCGGCAAGCAGGTCGAGCGTGACCGTCACCGAGCCCTCCAGCGAGTTCTCGATCGGCAGCACCGCCCAGGACACCTCGCCGGCGATCACCGCCATCGCCGTGTCGTAGATCGTCTCCAGCGCAACCGGCTGCACCGACCCCGGTGCCGCGCTGGCTAGCAGAGCCTCCTCAGTGAAGGTGCCGGCGGGCCCGAGGTGGCCTACACGCGAGCGCGCCTCAGCTTGCGCGCCGGACGCCATCGTCTCCGATTGCACTGGTCTCGCTCGCGCGCTGCACCGCTTCGGCCTCCTCGGGGGATAGCTCGACATCGCCAACGCCCTGGCGGACGCGCTTGGCGTAGACGCGCGCCTGGTCGCGATGGTGGATGCAGGTGATCACGATCCCCGAGCGCGTGCCGTCCAGCAGGGCGATCGACATGGACTGCCTGCCGGAGAGCTCGTTGTAGGCGTCGTAATGCACGAGTGCCCAGTTTGAGATTGCCTCGATCAGCGACTGCTCAACGTCCGCCAGCCGCGCCTCCAGCGCCTGCGCGACCTGCGCGCTGTAGGCGCGCAGCGCTTCAAATGCCTCCTCCAGGCCGGCGGCGTGCTCGATCAGGTCACGCTCGCCCGCCGCCCCCACGACCAGGCTCTGCGCGCGCCGCATCCGCCGCACCGAAGCGGCAAGGCCGGCGCAGCCAAGCAACGCAACCACCGCGACCGCCGCGGCTGCGATGGCGAGGATTCCCTGGGTATCTGTCAGCGAGGAGGCGAGCATCGGCCCGCTGCTCACGATATCTGCCGTCCTGGATGCACAGATCCCTCGGCGCTATTCGAAGACAGCGAGATAGCTGGCCTTGTTGTTTTCGAGGTTCGTCTCGCCCGCCACCTTTTCGACCTTCGCTTCAACCTTGGCAGGGACGCCGGTGGTGACCCCTTTGACGGTCACGTTGACGTTGTAGGTCTGGCCCGGTTCGGTCTTTTCCACCGTGTGGGAGGCGGAGACGGTATTGCCGGCGCTGGTCACCGAGACGAGCACCTTCGTGTTGGTCTCGGAGTTTTCGCCGGTGTTCTGGAAGGTGAGCGTGAAGGTGGGGTTGGCACCGCCGGAGAGGTGGTTTTCCGCCGGTTCGGCCGCCAGCGTGATGCCACCCACTGCCAGGCCTGTGAGTGCGTCGCCGTGCGTGCCGGCGCTTACGTGGCCCGAGGATTCCGCTTCTTCTTTGCCGGTGATCCGGGCCACCGCAGTTTCGGCGTTCAGCCAGCCGAGGTTGGGCAGCGAGCGGCTGTCTGCGGTGGTGAGGTCGTGCACTCCGCTGGCGGAGAGCTCTTCGTGCACGAGCGGCTGCACGCGCTGGGACCAGATCACATCTGAGGCGAGCAGGATCTCCATCGCGCCGGCAAGATGCTGCGACGCGGCTTTGGCTTCGGAGCCGGTGAGCTTGTGCAGCAGGCCCTCGATCTTTTCGAGCGCTTCGGCGCGCATCTGCAGCGCCAGCAGCAGGTTGCGCTGGGCTTCGGACATTTCGCCCGGTACGCTCATTTCGCGGGCGTGTTCGACCATCCGCTGCGCGGTGCTGTGAAGTTCATTGATCTGCTGGTCGACTTTGATCGATTCCTGGCCGCCTGCGCCCACGAGCGCGCTGAACAGCGGCTTGGACACTTCTTCTTCGGATTCGTGCGCGATCTGGCCGACGTCGTGGTTGTATTTTTCGAGCGCCGAAGTTTTCTGGCCCTTGACGATCGCGCTCACGATCAGCACGATCGCAATCAGCAGCAACACGCCGACGCCGGCCGCGACCCGGCGGCGCATCATCAGCGCATGCTTGTCTGCCGACCGATGCGATCCGATCGGCTGCGGCCGCCGCGGGCGCGGCCGCGACCCGGCCGGCGTTCGCCGCTGCCTGGTTGCCGAGGGTGGGGTTGAACCTTCGTCGTCGTCGAAGAACGACACGCACTTGCTCCTTGCAGAACTGCTGGCCAGGCACCAGTATGAATGCTGCGCATTGGTGCCTCCCTGTGAGTTCTGCAACTTCTCGCTCAAACCACGATCTCCTGCCTGAAGCGGGCAGGGTCGACGCCGATCGCGGCGAAGCGTTCACGACGGTGGACACGGCAATCGCTGCTGCAGGCGATGGGGGGCGCGCCGCACCCGTGCGGGTGCTCGGGCGCTATCTGCTGCTGCAGCGGCTCGGCTCGGGCGGTTTTGGAGAGGTCTTCAGGGCGCAGGACGAACTGTTGCGCCGGCAGGTGGCAGTCAAGCGCATCCGATGTGAGCCGGACGGCATCGGCGAGCGCGCAGCGCGCGAGGCCCAGGCCGCCGCGCGACTCTCACATCCGGCGATCGTCGCCCTGTATGAGGCCGCTGAGCAAGACGGCTGCTTCTACCTCACCTCCGAGCTGGTGCAGGGGCAGACACTTGCGCGGCTGATCGCCCAGGACGCCCTGTGCGACGAGGAGATCCTGGAGGTCGGCCTCGCGCTCTGCGACGCGCTGCGCCACGCCCACAGTCGCGGGGTGATCCACCGCGACGTAAAGCCGCAGAACATCCTCGTGCCGGACGAGCCCGTCGACCGCTCCGGCGTGGCCAAGCTGACCGACTTCGGTGGCGCGCGCCTGGACGGCGAGGAGGCTCTGACGGCGACCGGTGACGTGCTTGGCACGCTGGCCTACATGGCCCCCGAGCAGAGCGAAGGCCAGCCAGCCGGGCCGCCGGCAGACCTCTACTCGCTTGCGCTTGTGCTCTACGAGGCGCTCACGGGCGAGAATCCGGTGCGCGCTGCCACGCCCGCCGCGACGGTGCGCCGGATCGGCAGCGAGCTGCCGTCTTTGCGCCGCCAGCGTCGGGACCTCCCGCGCGAGCTGACCGACGCGATCGACCGTGCGCTTGCGGGCGAGCCCGAGGACCGGGGAGAGATCGCCGAGCTGGCGGCAGGGCTGCGGATCGGTCTCGGTCCTGCCGCTGAGGCCGACTGGGAGCACGGGCAGGAGGATTTCGAGCAGGAGCGCTCGCGCAGCGACGCCGACGATCCGATCGGGTCTGCGGCGACTTCGATCGGCCCGCAGCTTCATGCGGCCAGGACGTCGCCGCGACAGCCCGACCTCGTGCCGGTGCAGCGCCCGGGCTGCGCGCGGGCACCAATCGAGCAGCAGCAGACAGCGGCTGAGAGCCGATTCGCTGCCAGTACGCGGCCGAGCATCTGGTTGCCTTCGCTTCCACGGCTTGTGTGGGCTGCCGCCACGATCGCGCTGCTGGCCTGGCAGACGATCGGCGGGCACTCCGGCCTGACGCTGCTGCTGGCGGCCGGTGCGCTGCCGCTGCTGGTCGCCATGCCACGTCGGGCCAGCCTCGGCTGGCTGGCCCCGGCGCTTGCCCCACTGCTGGGGCTGATCGGACTTGCCACCGCCTTCCCAGCGATCGCAAGCCTCCCATCCACGCCGCGTACGCGCGCGTGGCTCGGTGCGCTCGGCTACTGGTGGCTGTGCCTGGCGCAGGTCGGCCTGCAACGCGGCCTTGCGCCGGCGGTCGCCTTCTCGACCGGCTTCCCCTCGGCCAACGCGGGCAGCACCTGGGCGCGGCCGGATTGGGAGCGCTCGCTGACTGCCACCGCGCATGCGATCGGCCCTCTGCTGCGCCCTGCGACGATCGCCGGCGCAGCGCTGTGGGCGCTCGGCGCCGTGCTCGCGCCCTGGCTCGTGCGCAAGCGCGGGGTGGCGCTCGACCTGCTGCTGGCCGGCCTCTGGAGCGCGGCGATGCTTGCCGGCCCGACCCTGATCGCCGGCATCCTGCAGGCCGGATCGAGCACTCCCGCCCCGCCGGCGAGCGCGATCCTCGGCGCCGTGCTGGGCGCGCTTCTGCTCGTCGCCGGTGCGCTGCGAGTCGATCCGCCGTATCGTGGGTACGCCGCGGAGCCGCCGCACCCTTAAAGTTGTGATGGCAGGGCTGCCCTTCCGTAGCCTGAGAGTACGCGGTCACATGAGCCTGCTCAGAACCCTGGAGTCGAAGATCGAAGGCCTCGTCGAGGGGACGTTCGGTCGCGTCTTCCGCTCGGAGGTGCGCCCGATCGAGCTCGCGCGCAAGCTCGTAAAGGAGATGGACGAGCACCGTACCCCGTCGGTCTCGCGCGTCTATGTGCCCCACGAATACGACCTCTGGCTCTCGCCGGCCGACCGTGACCACTACGAGGGCATCGAGGGCGAGGTGATAGACGAGCTCTGTGCCTACCTGCTCGAGCACGCCCGTCGTGAGCAGCTCGTGCTCGCCGCACGCCCGGTGATCCGCCTGCAAACCGACCACGATCTCGCGCTGGGCGAATTCGGCATCCAGACCCACCCGGTGCGCCTCGACGGCGAGGAGCAGGCCCGCCCGCCGCGCGCCCCGCAGCAGGAAGCGTGGTCGCAGGAGGCTTTCGCGCCCGTCCCGGCGCGCGAGCCGCCGCGTGCCGAGTCCGCGGAGGAGGAGGCCGGGCGCACGATGATCCAGCGTTCACGCGGCCGCGGCGGCGCAGCCGCGGCGACTCCGAGGACCGCGAGCGCGCTGCTGCTGCTGGCGGGCCGGCAGCTGCTCGTGCCGCCGCAGGGCGCGGTCATCGGCCGTAGCCGAGAATGCGACATCGTGCTCGACGACAGCGGCATCTCTCGCCGCCACGCCCAGATCATGCCCGCCGCGGGGGGCTGGAGGATCGAGGATCTCGGCTCCACCAATGGGCTGCGTGTGAACGGGCGCCGCGTCCAGGGCTCCGCGCAGCTGCAGGGGGGCGATCGCGTCGAGATGGGCTCGACTGAGATCGTCTTCGAGCTGCGGTAAGGCGATGACCTCCTCCGTGGAGCCTGTGTCGGTGGCGCTGAAGTACGGCTTCGTAATCGTGCTCTACCTGTTCCTGCTCTGGGTCGCCCGCAGCGCGCTAAAGGACATGCGCGGCCGCGAACGGACTTCCACCGCGCGCGTGGGCGAGCACGTGCCCGCAGGGATGGCGGCGGCGGTCGCCGCACCGGATGCGACAGGCATGTTCTCGGCCTCTACGCTCGGCCCGGTCGACGTGCTCTCAAGAGCTCCGCGGCTGGTCGTCGAGCGCGCTCCCGGACACCAGCCCGGAATGATCTACGACCTCGACGGACCGGTGCTGCTCGGCCGCGGCGGCGAGGCCGAGATCCGGCTGGAGGACCCCTACGCCTCCTCCGAGCACACCCGCATCTTCGAGCAGGGGGGTATCCTCGCCGTCGAGGATCTCGGCTCGACCAACGGCACCTATCTCAACGAGGAGCTGCTGGAGAGCCCGCGGCCCCTGCATCCAGGCGACCGCCTGCGGATCGGGGACTCTGAATTCACATTCGAGGTCGACTGATGCTCCGAGTGGCAGAGCACTACGCGATCACCGATACGGGTCTGCAGCGCCGCGCCAACGAGGACTCGATGCTCGCCCGCTCGCCCCTGTTCGTGGTGGCCGACGGGATGGGCGGCGCGCAGGCGGGCGAGGTCGCCTCGCGGATCGCGGTGGAGACCTTCGGCGAGGACGGGCAGGACTTCTCCGACCCTGAGCAGACGCTCGCCGCCTACACGCACGCCGCCAACGCTCGCATCCACGAGCTCTCTCATAGCGATGCCGCCCACGCAGGCATGGGCACCACGCTCTCGGCCATCTACGTGGGCGAGCAGGACGTGACGATCGCTCACGTGGGCGACAGCAGGGTTTACTGCCTACGCGATGAGGAGCTGCTGCGGCTGACTGACGATCACTCGCTCGTCGACGAGCTGATCCGCCAGGGCCGGCTGACGCCCGAGGAAGCCGAGGAGCATCCCCAGCGCTCGATCATCACCCGGGCGCTCGGTCCCGAGGCCAGCGTGGAGGTGGATACACGCTCCTTTAAAGCGCGCGCCGGGGACATCTACCTGCTCTGCAGCGACGGCCTGACCTCGATGGTCGGCGAGCCGCGGATGAGCGAGCTGATGTCCCAGCACGATCGCCTGACCGAGATGGGCAAGGCGCTGATCGCCGAGGCAAATCGCGAGGGCGGCAGGGACAACATCACCGTCGTGCTGGCGCGCCTGGAGGAGGTCGATCTCTCGGACTCGCCTTATGAGCCCGAGCATCAGACTGTGGTTGGCATGCCGGCCGCGGAGCCGGCCGATGGTGATGCGCCGCCGCCGCAGGACTCCGCGCCGTTGCAACCACAGACCGCCGCCGGCGCGGCGCTTGCGCAGGCGCCCGCGCGGCCTATCGTCCACAGACGCCTGCCAAGGGCGGCGGCGCCCCGCGCCGGGGAGCGCCCGCGACGAGGTCGGCGCATACGGCGTGCGGTGGTGTCGCTGAGCCTGCTGACAGTGTTGGGCGTGATCCTCGCCGCGGCTTATCTGGCGAGCCAGACCGTGTTCTTTCTCGGGACCGACTCAAACGGGCTGGTCACCGTCTATCAGGGCGTCCCCTACCAGCTTCCGCTCGGCATCGACCTCTACACGGTCGACTACGTCTCCGGCGTGAGCGCCTCGACGATCACCTCGCAGCGCCGCCACACCTTGCTCAATCACGCCCTGCGCACCGAAGCGAACGTGAGCGCGCTCATACATCAGCTCGAACTGGGCCAGATCAGCGGTGGGTGATCGCACGCCGTGAACAAGCCGATCGTCCGCCTCTACGCGCTGGTTGCGGTGCTGTTCGCCCTGCTGATCGCATTCACCTCGCGCTGGACGGTCTTCGAAGCCGCCTCGCTGCGTGGCAACGGCCTCAACAAGCGGGCGGAACTGGCGCGCGAACGTGTCGCGCGCGGCGAGATCCTCGCCGCCAATGGCGCGGTGCTTGCCAAGAGCGTGCGTACAAGCAACGGCACCTACGAACGCCGCTATCCGACAGGCTCGCTGTTCGCCACGCCGATCGGCTACTCGTTCGTGACCGAGGGCAGCACGGGCCTGGAGCTCTACCGCAACGAAGCGCTCGAAGGCCAGCTCGGCGGCGGCCTGCAGCGGCTGCTCAACCAGCTGCAGGGCATCGAACCCGGCGGCGACACGGTGCAGACCACGCTCGTCCCCTCTGCTCAGCGTGCCGCGGTGTCCGCCCTGGCCGGCCGCGACGGCGCGGTCGTGGCGCTCGACCCGCGCACGGGCGCGGTGGAGGCGCTGGCTTCCTCGCCCGACTTTGACCCGAACTTGGTCAACTCGCATGCGGGCCTCAGGCCTGGGGAATCGGAGTTCAACCGCGCCACGCTGGACGGCTACGCGCCTGGCTCGACCTTCAAGATCGTTACGGCCACTGCGGCGCTCGACACCGGCCTGTATACCTCTCAATCCACGGTAGACGGCCGCAACGGCATCCTCATCTCGGGCGTGCCGCTGAATAACGACCAGGACGAGAGCTACGGCCAGATCACGCTCACCCAGGCGCTGGCGCAGTCGGTCAACACGGTCTATGCGCAGGTGGCAGAGCGCGTCGGCAAGCCCACGATGGAACGCTACATGCAGCGTTTCGGTTTCGACGCAAAGCCGCCGTTGGACTTCCCGAGTGACGAGATGAGCGCCAGCGGCGAGTACTTCGAAGAACGGCTGACCCCCCCGACCAGCGAACTGGTCGACCTCGGTCGCCTGGGCATCGGCCAGGACCACATGCAGGCCACGCCGCTGCAGATGGCCCAGGTCGCCGCCGCGGTCGCAAACCACGGCACGCTGATGGTGCCGCATCTCACCCGGGCGATCATCAACTCCGAAGGGCAGACCGTGGAACGGATTCAACCCAAGGTCCAGTCGGTGGTGATGAAGCCCTCCACGGCGGCCGAGGTGACCAAGATGATGGAAGCGGTGGTCAACGAAGGCACCGGCGAAACGGCCAAGATTCCCGGCATCCAGGTCGCGGGCAAGACCGGCACCGCGGAAATCGTGCAGGGCCAGTCGACCAACAACGCCTGGTTCATCGCCTTCGCCCCCGCCTCGGACCCGACCGTCGCGGTCGCGGCGACCGTCGCAGGCGTGCCCGGCTACGGCGCCACGTTCGCCGCTCCGGTGGCCAAGCAGGTGATGGAAGCGCTGCTTCGATGATCGAGCCAGGCACCGTCATAGACAGTCGCTACGAGGTGCTGGAGCGTGTCGGCTCCGGCGGAATGGCCGACGTCTACCTGGCCTCCGACCAGCTGCTCGGCCGCAAGGTCGCGGTCAAGGTGCTGCACCACCGCTTCGCCGAGGACCAGGAGTTTGTCGAGCGCTTCCGGCGCGAGGCATCCAGCGCCGCCGGCCTCTCGCACCCCAACGTGGTCTCGGTCTTCGACCGCGGCGAGTGGGACGGCACCTACTACATCGCGATGGAGTACCTGCCCGGCAGGACACTGAAGGCGATCGTGCGCGAACGCGGCCCGCTCGATCCGGCAGCCGCGATCGACATCGTCGTGCAGATCCTGCGCGCGGCCCGCTTTGCCCACCGTCGCGGGGTGATCCATCGGGACCTGAAGCCCCACAACGTGATCCTCGACGAAGAGGGCAGGGCGAAGGTCACCGACTTCGGTATCGCGCGCGCGGGCGCCTCCGATATGACCCTGACCGGCTCGATCATGGGCACCGCGCAATACCTCTCGCCGGAGCAGGCGCAGGGCCACGCTGTGACCGAGTCCTCGGATATCTACGCGATCGGCGTCGTGCTCTACGAGCTGCTGACCGGCAAAGTCCCCTTCGAGGGCGAGACCGCGGTCGCGATCGCGCTGGCACACATCTCCAAGGAGCCACCACCGCCAAGCCAGATCAACCCCGCGGTGCCGCAGGCGCTCGACGCGACCGTGCTGCGCGCGCTGAGCAAGGACCCGGCGCAGCGCTACCAGAGCGCCGATGAGATGATTGCCGCGCTGGAGGAGGTGCGATCCACGCTGCCCGGGCCGCGTGACGAGCACGCGCTTGCCGGTACCAGCGCGGCAGCCGGTCTTGCTGCTGTTGCCGGATTGGTACAGCCGGGACTCAGCACCCTGCGCCAGGGGCGAGCGGCCCCGACCGCGACCGGCTCCTGGCATCCGTCGACCGGCCAACTCGCCCCCTACGCTCCCACGACGGTCGCGGCCGACGGAGCCGGCAACGGCGATCAGCCCCCCGACGGGGACGCCGACCGCCGCCGCAGGCGCGCTCTGTTGGCGGCTGCGGTGCTCATCCCCCTGGCTGTGGCAGCGGTGCTGATCGTGCTGCTCACCTCTCCCCGCAGCGTGACGGTGCCAAAGCTGGAAGGGCTGACTAGGGCCGTCGCCGTCGCCAGGCTGCACAGCCTCGGGTTGAAGGTCGATCCCTCCACGGCCTCCAGTACGAGCGTGCCCGCAGAACACGTCGTCACCCAGTCGCCCGGCTCGGGCAGCCAGGTCAAGCCCCACACCACGGTCGGCATCGTGGTCTCGACGGGCGCGGGCGCTACGTCGGTGCCGAAGGTCGTGGGCCTATCCGAGGAAGCGGCTCTCGAAAGCCTGAACGCCCGCGGGCTTCATCCCAACGTCGTCCACCAGCACAGCGAAACGGTCAAGAGCGGGTTTGTGATCTCGACCAGCCCGCCCGCCGGCCACGGCGTGAAGGAGGGCACCTCGGTGACGGTCACGGTCTCAGACGGCGCGGTGAAGGTGAAGGTGCCAAGGGTGGTCGGCGAATCGCAGAAAAGCGCTGAAGAAATACTCGAAGAACACGGCCTATCCGTCACGATCGCCGAACGCAGCAGCGAAACAGCGAGCGCCGGCACGGTGCTCGAACAGACCCCGCACGCCGGGCAGCAGGTCACCAAGGGCACCAGCGTTGCGCTCGTGATCGCCAAGGCTCACGGCCCGGCCAAGGTCGTGGTGCCGAGCGTAATCGAAGACGGCAGCGAAGCCGCTCTGGCCACGTTGCGCGCGGCCGGCCTGAAGCCGGAAGAAATTTCGGAAGCGATTTCAGGCGCCGGTCGCGTGGGCTACGTGATCAAGCAGGAACCGCCGGCCGGCACCCGCGTGAGCAAGGGCTCCAAGGTGAAGATCTACGTGGGCGCCGAATCGTCCACGACCACGAGCTCCACCACAACCTCGGGCTCCGATACGACCACCAGCTCCACGACCACCTCATCCACCAAATCGAGCCCGCCCGGCTGATGCGTCGTGCCCCTCAGCGCAGCAGCGTCACATCGGAGACCTGCGCCGAGGCGCTTCCCGCAGGCAGCCGCGTGATCCAGAAGAGGTAGTAGCGGTAGCTGATGCCGCTCGTGCTGAGCGCGATCTTCGTGGGGCTCGTGATCGGCACCGGCGCCGCGACGCGCACCCACCCGCGCCTGTTCAGCGGCGTCGTGTTCCCGAACGGCAGCGATGCGTCGAATTCGTGGGCCGCGTAGATCGCCATCTCAAAGCCCGGCGATGGCGTTTGCACGACGACTGCGCGTGCGGCGACCCCGGGGGCGGCGTCGACATAGAACCCGGTTCCCGGCTTGGGCCGCAGCGTGTCTTCCCGGTACTGCTGGGTGCTCCAGCTGGTGCCGGGGTCGCCGTCGACCAAGTTGCCGATCTGCGGCGCGTCTTCTTCTTCGGTGCCGAACGGGTTGTAGCCGTGCGCTGAGGTCTGGGCCAGGTCCACCGGCGTAAGGCCCGCGCTGCCGTGCACTTCCGGCGGCGTGCCCGTGCCCCGTTTGGCGTGCCCGAGCGCAAAGATCAGTACTGCCGCAACCGCAACGCCGATCAGGCCGATGCTGGCGAGCCAACGCATCGGGTGGCGCATGCGCCAGGGCAGCCGTCGCCGCGCGGGCGCCGGGAGCGTGCGCAGCACGCTGGTGACCTCGCCGCCGGCGTGGCCGGTGCGCGCCGCCTCGATCGCCAGCGCCTCCTCCAGGTCGGCGATCATGCTCTCCATGTCCGGGTAGCGGCGCGAGAGGTCCTTGGCGGTCGCGCGGTCGACCACGGCCGCGGTGGCGGCCGAGAGCTCGGGCCTGCGTAGCTGCACGTCGGGCACCTCCTCGCGCACGTGCCGCATCGCCACCGCGACGGGCGTCTGCCCGCAGAAGGGCACCTCTCCGATCAGCATCTCGTAGAGGACGATCCCGAGCGAATAGATGTCCGACTGGACGGTGACGGCCTGCCCGAGCGCCTGCTCGGGGGAGACGTAGTCGGTCGTGCCCAGCACGCGCCCGTCCATCGTCAGCCCCTGCTCGGTGAGCGTGCGCGCGATCCCGAAGTCGGTGATCTTCGCGGTGCCTTCGCCTCCCACCAGCACATTCTGCGGCTTGACGTCACGGTGAACGATCAGGTGCTCGTGCGCGGCCGCCAGCGCCCGCGCGATCTCAAGCGCATAAGCGAGCGCCTCGGTACTCGCAAGCTGGCCCTCGCGCCGGATCAGGCGCTTGAGCGTCTCGCCTTCGACGTGCTCGAAGACGATGTACGGAGCCCTGTCCTCGCCGACGCTGCCGTTGGAGCCGGCATCCCCGTCGTCGAAGTCGATCACGGTCACGATATGGGGATGGGAGAGCTGCGCCACCGCGCGCGCCTCGCGCCGGAAGCGCTCGTGCTGATCGGAGTCGGTGGCGACGTCCCGGTGCATCACCTTCACCGCGACCGGCCGTTCGAGCACCGTGTCGAACGCCTTGTAGACCGTCGACATCCCGCCACGGCCGATCTCGGCGTCGAGCCGATAGCGCCCGCCGAGCGCGGTGCCGATGCCCGCCTGGTTGCCTGTCGGTGACCCGCTCATCGATGTGAGGCCGAAGGTCAGTCTCTCATGTCAGCTTAGAGTCCCTAGGGGCTCTAAGACCCTGGAGGGTTATCGGAGCGGCCGCGCAGCGTCCAAAGCGCCAGCAGCAGTCGGTAGACGCAGAATGGAGCCAGCGGCCCGCGACCCATGCGCAGGCGCGACTGCACCTGCGCGCTTGCGAGCGTCGAGGCGAAGGCCGTGCTCGCGCCTGCCAGCAGGGCAACGCGCTGCTCGCCGGAGGGTGGCTTGCACAGTAGCCGCGATCCCTTCAGCGCGCAGGCACCGAGGATCACCGGGATCGCTACAAGCCAGGAGAGCTCGTCCGCGTCGGCGCGCGAGAAGCCCCGCAGCCGCGCCGCGGCCAGCGTCGCGCCGCGGCGCGAGACGCCGGGCATCAGGGCGCTTGCCTGCGCGAGGCCGAGCGCGAGCGCGTCCGCGGCGCCCGCCTGCTCGATCCGACGTTGCCCGCCGCGCCGGTCCGCGATCCCCATGGCCACCGCTCCGACCACGAGGCCGGCCGCGATCGACTGCGGCCCACTGCCGCGTCGCTCTATCGGACCCTCCAGCAGGTATCCGGCCAATGCCGGTGGCAGCGCGCTCAGACCAAGGAGGGTGAGTCGCTGCTTCGACGCCCGCGCGTCCGCGTCTGCGCAGGCGCGCTTGCCGCTGCGCCGCAGCCTGCCTCCCATCTGCAGCGCGAGCGCGAGTGCCGTGCCGCCGTGCAGGGCAACCTCGAAGCTCTTCTCAAACGAGTGGTCCTGCGACGAGCGCCCCAAGCTCCGCTGCAGCAGAGCCGTGTGCGCCGAAGAGGAGACCGGCGCCATCTCGGTCGGCCCCTGCAGCAGGCCGAGCAGGATCGCACGGCGCATCGTCTCAGCCGGCGTTCGTGCCGCTGCGCGTGACCTCCGGCTCGGCCGCCGACGGCTGGCGCCCCCGGCGGCGCCACAGAGACCAGACGATGCCGGCCACGATCAGCGCGACGATCGCATAGTCGACGTACTCGAAGCCGGTGCGGATCTTGGTCCAGTCAGAGCCCACCGCTTCACCGGCCAGCGCGAGCCCCAGCACCCAGGGGACGGTGCCGATCAGCGAGAGCACGCTGAAGCGCGCCAGCGGCATCTTCGAGACGCCGGCCGGCAGCGAGACGAAGGCGCGCACGAACGGGACCATCCTGCCGAAGAGCACCGCCCAGTCGCCGTAGCGCGCAAACCACCGGTCTGCGCGTTCGATCTGGTTGGGGCCCATGTGCAACTTTGCCCCGTGGCGTTCCAGCAGCTCCAGCCGGCCGCCGCGGCCCACGCCGTAGGCGATCCAGGAGCCGACCATCGAACCGGCAACTCCGGCGAGCACGATCCCCACCAGCGCCAGATGGTGGCTGGAGCCGCTGGAAGCCGGATCGGCGACCGCAAAGCCGGCGAAGAGCATCACCACCTCGGAGGGGATCGGGATGCAGGCGGCGGAGATCGCCATCAACGCGAAGATGCCGGGCAGCCCGGCTTCGCGGATGAAGTGCGAGATTTCGTTGACCAGCGCCCCGGAGATCGAGGCGATCACAAGGTGCATCGCGTCAAACGATACCTGCCGGTGCCCCGCGCCTCGCACGCATCCGCCGTGAGATTTCGCTTAGCACGGCGACGCGCCCGCGCGCGGTGTTTACTTGGAGCCCCGTGCGCGTCTGGATCGACCTCACCAACAGCCCGCACGTGCTCGTCATGCGCCCTGTTATCGAGCGCCTGTGTAAGCAGGGCCACGAGGTGCAGGTGACCGCGCGCGACTTCGCGCAGACGCTCGGCCTGCTGGAGCGCTTTCAGATCGATCACACCGCGATCGGGCGCCACCGCGGCGGCAGCATGCTGGGCAAGGCGCGCGGCATCGCCTCTCGCTCGGCTGCGCTCACGCGCTGGGCGCGCCGTCACGGCCCCTTCGACATCGCGCTCGGCCACGGCTCAAACGACGTCAGCGTGGCCGCGGCGCTGCTGCGCCTCCCCAGCTCGACGATGTTCGACTATGAGTGGGCGAGCATCCAGCACAACGTCAACTGCCGCCTGGCGCAGGCGGTGGTCGTTCCGGAGGCGATCCCGCCGCAGCGCCTTTCCCGCTACGGAGCCGCCGGCAAGCTGCGCCGCTATGCGGGTCTGAAGGAGGAGTACTACCTTGCCGACTTCGAGCCAGACGACGCTGTGCTGGCCGAGCTTGGCCTGGATCCCTCTCGCCCGATCCTCACCGTCAGGACGCCGCCGGAGCTCGCGCTCTACCACCGCTTCGAGAACGACCTCTTCGGCGCAGTGCTGCAGCGGCTGCGCGCGGCGGCCGCCAAACGCGGGCTGCAAACCGTGGTGCTGCCGCGAACGCAGGCCCAACGCGAGCAGCTGCATGACGTCAGCGAGCTCACGGTCCCGGACAGGGCGATCGACGCTCAGTCGCTGATCTGCTTCTCGGAGCTGGTCATCTCCGCCGGCGGCACGATGAACAGGGAGGCGGTGGCGCTCGGCGTGCCGGTCTATTCGACCTTCGCCGGGCGGCTGGGCGGCGTGGACGAGCGCCTGATCGCCGAAGGCCGGCTGCGGCTGCTGAGCGACGCCGGCGCGGTCGATCTGGACCTCGGCGAGCCGCGCCGCCCGGGCCTTTCGAGCACGCGGGTGCGGCGCGAGGTGCAGGTGCTAATCGACCTGTTGCTCTCTCCAGCGGCTGCTTCGCGCTGACTGCGCATATAGCCGCACTCAGACCGCGGGTATCCCCTGTCCACCTAACCCTTACAATCAGGCGGATGCGCCGACGTATTCGCTCGGCGGCCATGCCGATCCATAGGCACTCGCTGCCCCAGATAGCCGTCGACGGGGCGTTGATCGCGCTCGCCTGGTATCTGGCGTTCGAGCTGCGTTTCAACCACGGCCCGCAGGGCCGCTACCAGCATCTGCTGGAACGCACCCTGCCCTGGGTCGTGGTCGGTGGCCTGGTCGTGCTGGCCGCAAGCGGTGTCTACGAGCGCCAGTGGCGCTACTCCTCCCAGCGCGACTACGTGGCGCTGGGGCGCGGGATGCTTGTGCTCACGGTTCTCGCGGTGCTCGGCGTGGCCGTGCTGCACCCGGTCTTGGTCTCCCCGAGCGGCCGAGGTCTGGGGCACAAGCTGGTGGGGTTGGACGTCCCCGACGGCGTCAGCGTGCTGTTCCTGCTGCTTGGCCTGGCGTTCCTCTGCAGCCTGCGGGTGGCCGCTCGCTCGCTGCACGAGCGTCGCCCGCTGGCGGCGCTGAAAGCCGCTTCCACCGCGCAGCGCAGTGTGCTGATCGTCGGCGCCGGCGACGGCGGCCGGCTGGTGCTGCGCGAGATCCTGCGCAACCGTGAGCTGGGTCTTGTCCCCGTCGGCTTCCTCGACGACGACCAGCGCAAGCACGGGCTGCGGATCGACGGCGTGAAGGTGCACGGGGACACGCACGGCGACCTCGGCCGTATCCTGGATGAGGCCGAGCCGGACGAAACGATCATCGCGATCCCCTCCGCGCCCGGCTCCACGCGGGCCCGCGTCGTGCGCGCCTGCCGCGAACGGGGTGTGCCGGTGCGCACGCTGCCCACCGTCTTTGAGCTGCTGCGCGACCAGGACGCCTCCAGCGGCGGCGCGATCGCAAAGCAGGTGCGCGAGGTGCGCGTCGAGGACGTGCTCGGCCGCGACCCGGTCCACGTGGAGCTGCGCACCGCCGGCGCCTATCTGACCGGCGAGACGGTGCTGGTGACCGGTGCGGGCGGCTCGATCGGCTCAGAGCTCTGCCGCCAGATCGCCCAGGTGCGCCCACGCCGCCTGGTGCTCGTCGACCACGCCGAGGACAACCTGTTCGCGATTGCCAGGGAGCTTGAGCAGGAGCGCCACGTGCCGCCTGCCGTGATCTGCGCCGTGCTAGCCGACTGCAAGGAGCCCGCGCGGATGAGGGAGGTCTTCGCCGAGCACTCTCCCGCCGTCGTCTTCCACGCCGCTGCCTACAAGCACGTGGGCCTGATGGAGGCCAACCCGATCGAGGCGGTGCGCAACAACGCGCTGGCCACGCGCCTGGTGGCGATGCTCGCCGGCGAGCACGGGGTGGAGCGCTTCGTGCTGGTCTCCACCGACAAGGCCGTTGCGCCTGCGACCGTGATGGGCGCCTCCAAGGCGCTGGCGGAGCTGGCGCTGGAGGCCGCGACGGCGGCCCATCCCGACACCCGCTACGCGGGCGTGCGCTTCGGCAACGTGCTCGGCTCCTCGGGCAGCGTGGTGCCGATCTTCAGGCGCCAGATCGAGCGCGGCGGGCCGGTGAGCGTCACCGATGAGCGGATGGAGCGCTACTTCATGACGATCCCCGAGGCGGTGCAGCTGATCATCCGCTCCGGGTCGCTGGTCTCGCCTCGCAGCGGCGGGCGGGGCGCGGAGTTGTTCGTGCTCGACATGGGCGAGCCGGTGAAGATCGTCGATCTGGCGCGGGCGATGATCGAGCTCTCCGGGCTGACCCCCGAGCGCGACATCGAGATCGAGATCGTCGGCGCCCGTCCCGGCGAGAAGCTGAGCGAGGAGCTGGTCGCCGATTACGAGCGCCTGATGTCCACCGAGGCCGAGAAGATCATGCGCGTGGAGCGCAGGCGGGCGGCGGCGGCGGTCGTGGAGTCTGCCTTCGGCTCGGTTGAGGCGATGCTGGCCGAGGCGGACGCGGACACCCTTTGTGCGCGGATGGCGAGCATCGCCACCTCGCCCTGGGCAAGCCCGGCCGCGTTGCCGGCCAAGGACGCCGGCCCGAGCCCCGCGGGAGGGGCTGCGGGCGCGCTCACGCCGCCGCCCTCCCCGGCGGCGAGCCCCGCACAGAGCGGTGAAGCCGCGCCTGTGCGTCTGCCCTCCTCGTAGACTCCCGCATCAATGGCCTTGGTGCTAGCGCTCTCCCTCTCAGGCTCCGTCTCGCAGGTCAGCGTCATCGTCGCCGGCGCGGCTTTGCTCGGCGTGATGGTGCTCACGCTGTTGTTCTTTGCTCACGCGCGCGAAGTCAAGCGGCTGCGGGAGTGGGGCACCGAAGCCTCCGACAGGCTCGCCGAGCTCACGCGCGAACAGACCCAGATCGCGATGCGGGCCAACCAGCTCGCCCAGCGCCAGGCCCAGGCAACGCAGGCGCAGGCGGCGAAGGGCGCGGCGCGACCGCGCGCGGTCCAGGTCATCCCCCGCGCCGCGACCGCCATCGCCGGCACGGCGCTGCTACCGACCAGCCCCGGGACCGCGGTGGCAGGACTGCCCGTCGCGGGAGAGCTCGCGCCTGCTGCCGCGGCAGCGATCGCGGGGCTGCCGGCGGGCGTCGCATTGGCTGCCGAGGGTTCTGCGCCGCCCCAACAGGAAGGTGCGCTGGCCGCCGGTCCCGGCGGGCGGCCCGTGCCTCGTGTGGCTGCCGCTGCCGCCGTCGCAAGCGGTCTTGCCGCCACCTCGCGCGCTGCGAGCCCCGCGGCTGCGTCCGTCGATGCTCCGGCGGCGCTGACCCCGTCGACTGCTGCTGCTCCGCCGGCGGCGGCTGGCGTACCTGCTGCCGGGCCGACTGCGACGGCGCCAAGCCCTGCCTTGGGTGGGGGCGCTGCGCCCCCAATCGAAGCGCCGCGCCAAGGTCCGCCTGCACCGTCGGCGGGCGGACCGCCCCGTCCTGCGCTTCCACCGGCGCCACCGCGCATGAGCGCCGCCGCAAGACCAAGCGCCAACGGCGCTCCCACGCAGCCCCCGGCGAAGCCGGCCGCGGGCCGTCGCGACGGCGAAGACGGACGCTCACCCACCATCTATCGACGCGAGCGCTCGACCGGCAGGATCCTCGCGGTGGTGCTCGGCGCGATAGTGGTGCTCGTCGCCGTGGTGGTGGTGCTCGCCTCGGTGCTCTCGAAAGGCTTCGAGCACGGGCTCCGGCAATGGCGCTGGCTCCTCGACGGCCTCCTCGCACGCTGCACGCAAGACCTCGACCGCGATCGAACCGCGTTCACTGCGCGTGGTCGTGTTGAACGCCACCCAGACCAACGGCCTCGCAGGCAAAGTCGCAAGCACGCTCAAGAGCCACGGCTACGGCCAGGCGGCCGCGCTCTACGGCACGCCATCTGGCTCCTACTCGAGCACCACGGTGCAGTACGCAGAAGGCCACGCTGCCGAAGCCAGGGGAGTCGCAAGCGCGTTGAAAGTGCCTACGTCCGAGGTCCAACCGATCAGCTCGTCTGTCGCGCCGCTCTCCGGCGGAGCGCCGGTGACCGTGGTCATCGGCGGCTCCGGTACCGAAGGCAGCGGCTCGGGCAGCGAAGAAAAGACGGGCAACACCGAAGGGCAAGCGGGCGGGGAAACCGCTGGCGGCGGCGAAGTCGGCTCCGAATCCCAGGCCGCCGAACCGGGCGCGTGAACTTCCTGGACATACCCGCACGGTCGGCCAAGCCGCGGCAGCAGGGCATCACCCACGTGATCGACAAGGGCCTCTCGATCGCCGCGGTGGAGGGCCTGATGGAGTCGGTCGGCGGCAGCGTGGACATCGTCAAGCTCGGCTGGGGCACGGCGCTGGTGAGCGAGAACCTGAAGCCCAAGCTGCAGCGCTACGCGGCCTACGAGGTGCCGGTGGTACTCGGCGGCACGCTGACCGAGATCGCGATCAAGCAGGGACGCGTGGAGGGGCTGATCGCCTGGTTGCACGAGCTCGGCCTGCGGCACGTGGAGGTCTCCGACGGGACGATCGAGATGGAGCCGCAGCGCAAGCAGGAGCTGATCGAGCGTCTGTCGCGAGAGTTCACCGTGCTCTCGGAGGTCGGCTCCAAGGACGCCCACGCGATCATGGCGCCCTATGTATGGATCGAACGCATCCAGGGCGAGCTTGCAGCCGGAGCGTGGAAGGTGATCGCCGAGGCGCGCGAGTCCGGCAACGCCGGGATCTACCGCGCAGACGGCGAGGTCCGCAGCGGCCTGATCGACGAGATTGCGCACGTGATCGACTGCGAGCGCATGATCTTCGAGGCTCCGCAGAAGGAGCAGCAGGTGTGGCTGCTCGAATACTTCGGGCGCGAATGCAACCTCGGCAACGTCGCACCCGACGACGTGCTCTCACTGGAGACCCTGCGCCTCGGCCTGCGCGCCGACACCGTCGGGCGCCTCAACGGCGATCGGGGCTCGTGAGCGCCGCGAGCGCCACGGATGCCTCCGCCAATCCGCCGGCCGGACGGCTCGGAGTGCTCGTCTTTGGCCTGCTCGTGCTGGCGAGCTTCGCGGCGTTCTTTCTCGCCCAACGCCTGAAGCACATCCCCACCGCGGTGCAGCAGTTGCGCTTCGACGCCGCGTTCTACCCCGAAGGCGGCGGCACGCCCGCCGCAGAGCCGATCTCATTTCAGATCGAACGCGCGGATCGCGTCACGGTAAGGGTGCTGAGCGCCAAGGGCGCGCTCGTCGCGACGTTGGCAAGCGAACACCATCTGGCCGCTTACACCACCTACTCGGTCTCCTGGAACGGGCTGCGCGGAGCGCCGGGGCCGGAGGGCCAGCCCCCCGGCTCGCCTGCGCCCCGCGGGGAATACCGCGTGCAGGTGATCCTCACCCACCGCAAAGTGGAAGTTCGCTCCCCCTCTGCGGTACGGCTGGAAAGAGTGTCGCGATGACCTCGATCCTGGCCAGCGTGCAGGGCGCCTCGGGCGCCGGCTATGAGATCGCGCTGATCGCGTTGGCGTTGCTGGCCGCGGCGGCGGTGCTGCTTGCGCCCACGCAGGCGCCTACTCGGCTGAGGGCCGCCCTGCTGCTCGGGACGGTGCTGCTCACGCCGGCGCTGCTCGCGGCCGACATCTGGGGCAGCTCGCCGATGCGTCATCTGCGCGGGCATCCTGCGCTAGCCGTTGGGGCGGTCCTGGCCGCGATGGCGCTGATCGCAGTGCTGAGCGGGATCTTCTTGAGGCGGGCGTGGGCGTTCCCGCTGGCGGTCGTGTTCACGCTCCCTTTCCGCGTCCCGATCGCCTCGGGCGGTGACACCTCAAACCTGCTGGTCCCGCTCTACGCGGTGGTTGTGGCAGGCGTGATCGCCCACGCCATACGGCTGCTTGCGGTGGGCACTGAGGCGGCCGACCCCATCGCCGATGGCCGCGACGGTCGTGGCTGGCGCTCAGCCCTCATCTCCGTGCGCACCCTGGAATGGCTGCTGATGGCCTCCGTGGTGCTCTATGCGATCCAGGCCACCTATTCGGAGGACTTCTCCAAGGCGTTGCAGAACGTGCTCTTCTTCTACCTCCCGTTTGCGCTGATGCTCGCGCTGCTGGCGCAGGTCCGCTGGAGCCGGGAGCTGCTGCTGCGCTGCGTGGCGTTGTCGGTCACGCTGGCGGTGGTCTTCGTGGCCATCGGCTTTGTGGAGGACGCGCGCAAATCGCTGCTTCTGAACTCCTCTCTGGTCGCCGCGAACGTCTACGGCAACTATTTCAGGGTCAACTCCGTCTTCTACGACCCCAACATCTACGGCCGCTATCTGGCGCTGGTGATGCTGCTGCTGGCCTGCATCGTGCTCTGCGCCCGCGAGCGCCGGCACGTGCTGATCTGCGCCGGCGCGCTGGTCTGGCTCTGGGCGGGCCTGATCACGAGCATCTCGCAGACGAGCATGGTCGCGCTGCTGGTTGGTCTGGCGGTGCTGGCCGGATGGCGCTTTGGCGCCCGCAAGGCGGCCTACGCCGCCGCGGCCCTGATCGCGGTGGCAGTGCTCGTGCTGCTGGCAGCCCCCTCCTCGCTGCACTTCGGGCTCAAAGGCAAGGGCGGCTCGGTCAACAACGCCACCAGCGGCCGCGCGAATCTGATCCGCGGCGGGATCGACCTGTTCGCCGACCGTCCACTGGCGGGCTTCGGCTCGGGCTCCTTCGCCAGCCAGTACAGATCCCATCAGGCCGCAAGCGTCGCCAGCTCAACCTCAGCCTCCCACACGATCCCGATCACCGTCGCCGCCGAGCAGGGCATTCTGGGGTTGATCCTCTACCTTGCGCTCGTGCTGTGCTCGCTTTCGGTGCTGTTCGCCTGGGCGGGCCGTTCGCCGCCGCGGATTGCGATCGCCGCCTGCTTCACAGCGCTGCTCGTGCACACGATGGCCTACGCCGACTTTCTGGAAGACCCGATCACATGGACGCTGCTGGGGATCGGGATGGCGCTGGCCGCCGCCGAGGCCCACGGGCGCGGCGCGCAGCACGCGCTTTCGATGAGCGTCGGGAGAGAGCCCGTGTCGGCGGCGCGGTCGCCCCATCAGGCGACCGCCGCCGGGTAGCCGCCGCGGGGTCCCCGTGCTCGACCATCTCAAGCGGCTGATAAAGACTGGCGCCGCCTACCAGGCGGCGGACATCCTCGCCAAGGGGATCGCGGTCTTCACGCTGCCGCTCTACACGGCGCACGTCTCAAGCAGCGAATACGGCGCCTACAGCTCGCTGCTGACCGCGGTCATCCTCGCCTCAATCATCGTGCGCTTCGGCGTGGGAGAGGCGTTCGTGCGCTTCTACTACCACGACGAGGATCCGGAGCGGCGCAGGCGGATCGCCAAGACCACGATCGCCACCGTCGCCTGGACCACGACGCTCAGCTCGGCGCTGCTGATCGCATTCGCCGGGCCGGTCTCGCAAGCGGTGCTCGGCCACCACGAGCCGCTGCTGCTGGACTGCGCGGTGCTCGGCCTGTGGGCGTTCACCAACCTCGAAATCGCTTACGCGCAGTTGCGGGTGGACGAACGCGCCCGTGCCTACCTGATCGCCTCGATCACAAATGTCGCGCTGACGGTGCTGATCACCGTCAGCCTTGTGGTGATCGGCGGCTTTGGCGCCAAGGGCCTTCTGCTTGGCAACTTCGGCGCCTCTGGCCTGGTGGTGCTCGGGCTGTGGGTCGCACTGCGCTCCCGCTTCTCGCTGCGCGTGAGGTGGTCAGACTTCAAGGCGATGCTGTCCTTCGGCGCGCCCACCGTGCCGGCGGACGCGATCGTCTACTGCCTGCAGGTGGCCGATCGCTTCTACCTGCTGCGCTTCTACAGCGCCTCAGCCGCCGGCCAGTACGCGATCGCGCTGCAGCTTGCGACCGTCGTGTTCGTCGCGGTGCGCGGGTTCCAGTACGCCTGGCCGCCGGTCGCCTACTCGATCAAGAGCGACGCCGCGGTCGCGCGGCTCTACTCGCTGGTGGCGACCTGGTTCGTGCTGGCCACCGGCGTCGTGGTGGCGGGCGTGGCGCTGCTTGGACGCTGGCTGGTGCGGCTGCTGTCCTCCGCCGAATACTTCGGCGCGCACTCGGCGCTCCCGTGGCTGGCGCTCGGCTGGACGCTCTATGGCCTCTACCAGATGGCGATCGTGATCACGGGCAGGGCGGGGGTCACCCGCCGGAACATCCCGGCCGCGAGCGTCGGGCTCGCGGTCAACGTGCTGCTTCTACTGTGGCTTGTTCCAGGTCCCGCCCACCCAGGGCCGCTGCCCGGCGGCGGAGCCGGCCTCGGCATCGCCGGCGCCGGGATGGCGCTCTGCGGCGCCTACGTGGCGATGCTGCTCGTGATCCACACGATCACGAGCAGAGTCTTCCGGATCTCCTTTGAATGGGCGCGCCTTGCGCGCCTGACGGCGATTCTCGGCGGGGTGGCGGTCTCAGGGAACCTGCTTCTGCCCACCTCGGGCGCGGCCGGCTTCATTGCCCGCACGCTGTGGTTTTGCTTGATCCCGGCCCTGCTGCTGCTGACCCGCTTCCTCGCGCCGCGTGAGATGGTCCAGCTGCGACTGCTACTGCGCTCCGCGCGGCGGTGGCGTCAGCTTGCGGGGCAGTTGCGGGCACGCTGAGCCGGCTCTGCCGCCGTCAGTCGGCGACGTTTGCGAGCAGCGCGGCGATGTCGAGGTCTGGCACGCCGTCGAGCGGGCAGGGCACCGTTTCGCCGAGCTTGCAGGTCTTGAGGCTCTCGTATCCTTTCTCGCCAGGCTTGGTGCGCACCTCCACGGCCCGCGCCGGCACGTCGATCAGCCAGTAGGTGGGTATGCCCGCGCGCGCGTACAGGCGCGCCTTGACGTTGCGGTCGATCGGCTGTGAGCTGACTGCCACCTCGATCACCAGCACAGCGCTGCGGGGGTGGTGCCCTGCTTGTGCCGGCTCTCGCACGAGTGCCAAATCGGGCTCGGGCTCTGAGTCGCCGCTCACTTCAAGCGGCAGTTGCACCCGGAGCCTCTCCGTGGCGTCCGCAAAGTGCCTGGTGAGCACCTCGACCACGGCCGCATGTGCCGGTGACTGCGGGCTCATGTCGACGATCGTCCCGTCGAGCAGCTCGATGTGCTGACCCTCCAGCGCGCCAGAGGCCACGATCCGGTTGTAGGTCTCGACGTCGAGCCTGTGCAAGGGCAGCGTCGTTGTGGGTGCGGCGGCCACGGGATCATGCTACCGCCATGCCATCACCCGCTTTGGCATGGATCGATCTGAATGTGAATCTTCATGTACTGAGGTCTACTCCGCGCTTGGGTTGTCTTGAGTGAATCGAGAGAGCGGCTGCGGGCGGCCACGCTGCGCGCAGCCGCTGCGGGCGGCCACGCTGCGCGCTCTCAAATGCGTTCGCGTATCCGCTAACATCTGGGCATGGACGGTGACCGCACCGGCGCGCTGCTCGTGCACGAGATACGGACCAACGCGCACCTCAGCCAGGCCGAGCTTGCGCGGCGGGCCGGCATGCCGAGATCTGTGATCAACGCCTACGAGCACGGCACCAGGCAGCCGCGTGCGGACGCACTGGCGCGGATCGCGGCTGCGGCCGGCATGGAGCTGCGGGCGGTTCCGCGTCCCCACGTGGACTTCGAGAAGGCGGGGCGCATCCTGGCTCAGGTCCTCGACCTTGCCGAGGCGCTTCCGCAGCGCCGGCGCGGGCCGCTCGCCTACCCCGTGCTGAGCTGGCGGGCGGCTTGACTTGAGCCTGCTCGGTGAGCGGCTGCTGGAGATCCACGACGCTCTGTCCGCCGCCGGCCTGCCTCACGCGTTTGGAGGGGCGATTGCGCTCGCCTACTGCACGCAAGAGCCGCGCGGCACGCGCGACCTCGACGTCAACATCTTCGTCTCCCCCGCCGCGGCCGGCGTGGCACTCGCCGCACTGCCGGCGGGCGTGGCGGTAAGCCCCGCGGATGTGGAGCGGGCGATGCGCGACGGGCAGGTCCGCCTGTGGTGGGAGGAGACGCCGATCGACATCTTCCTCGACGTCCACGACTTCCACGTCGAGGTCGCCGCGGGCGTCCGCGAGCGACCGTTTATGGATCGCGCGATACCGGTTGTGGACTGCACCGCGCTAGCTGTGTTCAAGGCGCTATTCGACCGCACGAGAGATTGGGCGGACATGGAGGAGATGATTGCGGCGGGATCGCTCGACGTGTCCCGCGCGACTCTCTGGCTGCGCCACTTCCAGGGTCAGGAGAGCTCTGCGGCCACGCGATTGGAGGCGCTGTGCGCGGGCGCAGCCGGGCGTGAGGACTTGCTGGAATAGGCCCTATCGCGAACCGCGCGCGTCAAGTCCCCGGTTGAATGCCTCCGCCGCCTCCCGCAGCCCCTCGCCGCGCTGAGGCCACAGAGTCGCGGTTACGTGAGCCAGGTAGCGCTGCGAGGAGTGGCCCGGCAGCACGAGCGCGGCCATCGCGCGCAGCGCGTAGGGCATCGCGGTCAGCCACCTGAATGCGAGCGCTGCAACGGCGCCGTGGTGCTTTCGCATATACAAATCCCGGTTGCGCGAGAACTCGACGATCCTGCGCTGCGGCACCGTTCCCGTCGAAAGCTGCTCGTGGTGGACGGCGATCGCCGCTGGCACGTAGAGGCTGTGCCAGCCTGCGTCATGCAGCCGCTTGGCGAAGTCGACCTCGTCGGAGTAGACGAAGAAGTCGGGGTCCAGATAGCCGACCTGCGCGGCCGCGTCCCGCCTTACCAGCAGCGCGGAGGACTGACACCAGTCGACCCTGCGCGTGCGCTGGCCGCGGCTCTGGACCGTGACCCGGCGGTGCAGGAACAGCGCGCCTGCGAGCGCCGTCCAGAGCGTCGGAAAGCGCCAGGCGCAGGGCTGCGGGGCACCGTCAGGGCGTCGCAGCGCGGCGCCCGCACACGCTGCCTGTGGATCGCGCTGCAACGCTTCGTGGAGTGCGAGCGTCGCGCCCGGCAGCAGCTCGGCGTCCTCGTTGAGCAGCAGCGCATATGTGCCCTGCGCCTCCTGCAGCAGGAGCGAGTCGTTGAGCGCCTTGCCCTGCCGTCTGGGCAGCGCGATCACGCGGTCGGCCGCGGGGTGGGCTTGCGCAGCGTCCACGGAGCCGTCCTGTGAGCAATTGTCGAGCACGATCGCCTCGGTGGGAAACACAAGCGCGCGCTTCTGCTGGGCGATCGCGTCCAGCCCCTGCACCAGCAGGTCCCGCTGGGCGGTGTTGACCACGCAGAAACTGAGCTCGATGTCCCTCATCGCGGGCACGCTACCGCCGATCGTCGGATGACGGTCTCGCACCATCCGCCGGACAGCCGGCAGCCCGCTGGGTACTCGACTGCTTCACCGTTTCGCGCTCACGCGCGCTCCCGTTAGGTGCCGTGGCTAGAAGATGCGCCGAGAGCGCCGTTTGAGCCTCCGCAGCGTCCATTATCGTCATCTCGTGTTCGCGCTTCGTGCATTTTCCGGCCTGACGGGGCTGGCGCTGCTCGCCTCACGAATCGTTTGCCTGATCGTGCTCGCGTGGTTTGTGGTCTTCGCCGTCGACCAGTCGAAAGTCGCCGCCAACCACCAACTCGGCGAGCTCGCCGGCACCGCCCACCAGGTACAGAGCAAGCCGCCCGCAAAGCAGAGCGGCGCCACCAAGACGCTCGACGAAGTGGCCAAAGCCGTGACCTCCCCCTTTGCAAGCCTGATCTCGGGCCGCAGCCCCTGGGTGATCCACGGCTTGGATCTACTCTTGGTGTTGCTGATCTACGGATTCGGCGTCGGCTTCCTGGTCCGGATCGTACGCTTGCGCGTGTAGCACGCCCGCTTCTCCGGCGGCCGGTGTAGCCTGCGAGGCGTGGACTATTTCAAGTTCAGGGACCGGCACCGGATCGCCTATACGGAGTACGGCGGCGGCCCTGCGGCGGTAACCGAGTCCGGCACGCGCGGGCGCACCGCGCGCTCCTCCAAGGCGCTGCAGCGGCCCCTGATCCTCGTCCACGGCCTGCTGCTCTCCCAGACCATGAACCAGCGGCTAGCTGAAGACCTTGCCGCGCGCGGCAACCGGGTGATCACCGTAGATCTGCTCGGGCACGGGGAATCCGATCGCCCGCGCGACATGTGGCTCTACTCGATGCAGGCGTTCGGAGCGCAACTGATTGCGCTGATGGACCACCTCGCCATCGAGGAAGCGGTCCTGATGGGCGCCTCGCTTGGCGCAAACGCCGCCCTGGAGGTCGCAGCCGCCGCGCCGCAGCGCCTGCGCGGAATGGTGATCGAGATGCCGGTGCTGGATAACGCGCTGCTCTCCAGCGCGCTCGCGTTCACGCCGATCCTGGTGGCGCTCACCTTCGGCGAGCCGGTGATGAAGCTGGTGCAGCGCGGTGCCGGCGTGGTGCCACGCCGCCTGCTGCCGCACTACGGCAACGTCCTGCTCGACCTGGTGCGCCAGGACCCGGGCCCGGGCGCCGCGGTTCTGCAGGGCCTGTTCTTCGGCCGGATCGCCCCGCATCGCAGCGAACGGCGCGCATTCCAGACGCGCACTCTGGTGATCGGCCACAGGCGCGACCCGGTCCACCCCTTCTCCGACGCGGGGATGCTCGCCGAAGAGCTCCCCAACTCACGCCTGATCGAAGCCAACTCGCTGGTGGAGTTGAGGCTCAAACCGGCGCGCCTGACCAACGAAATCGCCGGCTTCCTCGACGAGCTCTGGTCGGCGCGCAGTCCCCGCCGCCGCGCGAGCTCGCCTCGCCGCAGCCCGCGGGCCTCTTAGGAGGGGCCCTTAGCCCTGCGAGCCGCTGCCGCTCGGTTCGTAGAGCTGGATCTCGTTGATAGCGGCGTCGCTGCCGGTGAACTGGCCAGTGGTCGAAGTCGGCGCCTTGAGGATCCACACCAGCAGCTGTCGGAAGCTCTTGCTCGCTTCCATCAGTTTGATCGTCGCCTTGCGCTTCTGGACGAGATGGATGTGGCTGAGCGGCACCCATTCTTCGGAGTGCAGCGACTGCGGCATCTTGCTGGACTTGGTCCCGTAGATCTGGACGGTGATGCCGGTCGTTTCGGTGATCAGCGTCACCTGGGCGACCTTCAGCGGCGCGTTGAGGTTCAGGGTCAGTCCGGCGCCGACAGACGGGGCTTCGCTTTCTTCTAGCTGCACCGTCCAAGCGGTCGTGGTGTCGCCATCGATCGCCAGGCTGGGGTCGCCGAAACGGCTTGCGGGGAAATTGCTTGGGTTGTAGATCTGGGAAGCGTTGGTGTCGAGCAGCACCGGCTGGCTGCTGCCTTCCTGCCCGCTGGTCGAGGAGGTGTTGCTGGAGGTGCTCGTGGTGGTCGTGCTGCTCGATTTCGTGCTGGTGGACGTCGTTGTCGATTTCGTGCTGCCGGGCGTCGCGGTACTCCCGGGAATCTTCGGTGGCGTGCTCAGCGTGTTCAGCGATGGCGATTTCGCGCTGGGTGTCTGCGTGGGCGTCGTGACGGGTGGAGGCGTCGTCGTCGCAGACGTGGTCGTCGTCGTGGTGGTCGCCGGCGTCTGCGCGACCGGCACGGGCGGCTTGGCCGGCGTGCCCTGCTGCAGCGCGGCGTAAGCCGCTGCTGCGGCGCCGAGCACCAGTACGCCGGTGGCGCCGAGCACGGCTGCGGCCGAGCGCCAGCCCGGCCCGGTACGGGAGCCGCCGGGTGCGCCGGCGCCGCACTGCAAGCACCAGTCCTGGCCATCCTGCATCGATGCGCCGCAATGGGAGCAGGTCCGCTCGCCACTCATCGCAACCATTCTGGCAGCCTCAGGCGGTTGGGGGCGCAGGCCCGTTCTCCACGAGCTCCCTGCCCGTCGGCTGCATCCGCGGGTCGAGCTCCAGCTGCCAGTAGTAGCGGGTGAAGGTCATCCCGGAGACGAAGTCGCCCAGATGCGGCTCGATCCGCTCACCGGCCGCAAGCTTGACGATCAGCTCCGGGTAGCTCATGCCGGGCCGTGCCGCGTACGCCGGCCCGGGGAAGGCACCGCCGAAGCGGGTGTTCATGTCGGTTATGCCGAGGCCGATCTCGGGGTCACGGAAGACCTGGATCGTGGCCGGTCCACGCACAGCCAGCGCCTCCATCACGCGGGCGCCCAGCTCGATCAGCTCCTCGTCGTGGACGACTGTCCCCTTGATCGACTCGCCGCCGCGCGACTCCAGCATCGTGCGCGGGATCGCGTTGAGGCAGCGGCCGTCGATGTCGCCCAGGCAGTCGATCGACATCTCATCGCCGCCCATCGCCCACTGCACCATCGTCGGCTCCTGCACGTAGTCGATGAAGAAGCGGGCCTGGTCGGGCGTGTGCGCCAGGTGGATCGAGCGTGCGCCCGAGCCGCGCCTGGGCTTGACCATCACGGGGTAGCGCAGCGTGTCAAGGTCGTTCTGCGGCAGCACCGTCGGCGGGGAGGGCAGGCCCAGCCGCCCCAGCATCAGGTGCGTCTCGTACTTGTCATAGGTCGCCCGCGCGACCTCCGAGGATGGGGTCAAAGATGGCAGCAGCCCCTGCTCGCGCGCCAGGGCCAGCACCTCGATGTCGAGGTCGGTGAGCGGCAGCACCGCCCCTACGGCATGCTGCTCGCAGAGCTCCTGCAGAAACGGCACGTAGCCTGGATCGCTGATCGGCGGCGGGGCGCTGCGGATCTGCGCCGCGTACTGGGCGGGTGCCAGCGGATTCGGGTCCACCGCGATCGTCTGCGTGAGCGCCGCAAAGCACGAGACGATGTCGTAGCGCTTGCCGACCCCGGTCAGCATTATCGCCGGCCTCATCTCCATCCTCCCGTCTGCCCCTTATAAAGGTCCTCGCCTGCGAACACGAGCTGCAGCGTCCGCAGCAGGATCTGCAGGTCCAGGGCCAGGCCGCGGTGCTCGATGTAGTGCAGGTCGAGCTCGATCCGCTCGCTCCAGGGCAGCGAGGCGCGCCCGTTGACCTGCGCCCAGCCGGTGATGCCGGGCTTGACCTCCAACCGGCGTCGCTGGCGCGGCGTGTACTGCTGCACCTGCACCGGGATCGTGGGGCGCGGGCCGATCAGCGACATATCGCCGCGCAGCACGTTGAGAAGGTTGGGCAGCTCGTCGAGCGAGGTGCGCCGCAGCAGCGCGCCCACCCGCGTGATGCGAGAGTCGTTCTCGTTCACGGCCAGCCCGGCGCCGATGTGCTCGGCGCCCTGCACCATCGTGCGCAGCTTGAGCATGTCGAAAGGGCGTCCGTCCTTGCCGACCCGCCGCTGCCGGTAGATCGCCGAGCCCGGCGACTCGAGCCTGATCGCGAGCATCGCTGCGGCCAGCAGCGGGGAGGCAAGCGCCAGTGCGCTCGCGGAGACGACGATGTCGATCGTGCGCCGGATCATCTGGTGCCCTCCGCGGCCTCCCATGATGCTGCGGCACCGTGTCGCAACCAGTCGAAGAGCCCAGTCGCAAGCGAAGCGGTGGTCAGCACGTAGTAACGCGCGACCAGCAACGTCCTCCAGCGCAGCGCGCCGCCGAGCAGCGCGGCCGCAAGCAGCGCGAGCTGGACGGCGAGCGTCACCGCGTAGAGGATCGTCTGAGCTCCGCCCTGGCCGGCGTAGATCGCCACCAGCGCGATGTTGCTCGCTAGAGCGAGCAGATGCAGAAAGGGGGTGAAGTAGCGCAGCAGCCTGTGGGAGAGGATCATGATCGCGTAGTCGGGGCCATAGCCGCGAGGGGAGAGCATCCCGCCGCGGAAGACGATCGCCCAGGTGTGGGCCATCATCCGCCGCTTGCGCTGCCGCTCACCCTCGATAGAGGGCACCATCTTCTCGCTTGCCAGAGCACTCGGCACGTACACGGCGCGCCTGCCCCGCTTGACCATGTTGAACGGGAAGGAAAGGTCGTGGCCCATCACAGGGTCAACGACGATGTAGTCCTCGCGCCGGGTCGCATAGATCGCGCCGTTGCCGGCTGTGATCGAGGCCAGGCGGGACTCGAAGCCACGCAGCACCATCTCATATCGCCAGTAAGCGCCCTCCTGATTGGTCGCCTGCACGCCAGCGGCGGCCTGAGTGAAGCGCACCTGTCCGCAGGCATACCCGACGTCGGGGTCCGCGAAGGCCCCCACGAGCTCCGCCAGCGCGTCGGGCTGCCAGAGCGAGTTTGCGTCCGAGAAGGCGACGATCTGCGCTTGCGCGCGTTCCACTGCTGCGTCCTGCGCCCTGATCTTGCCGCCTCTGGGCAGCTCCAGCACGACGTCTGCGCCGGCGGCCCTGGCTCGCGCGGCGGTCTGGTCGCAGCAGCCGTCGCAGGCGACCACGATCTCCAGCAGCTGCCGCGGATAGCGCAGGCTCAGCGCGTTGTCCACCTTGGCCTGGATCACAGACTCCTCGTCGTGGGCCGCGACGATCAGGCAGACGCTTGGAAGCTGCGCGGCGCCTGTGCCAGCGACCTGACGTGTGCCACGCACAGAAGCGGCGAGCCATAGCGCAAGGCCATAGCCGAGCTGCGTCCAGACGATCAGCCCGGCGCAGAGCCAGAAGACGATTTCTAGGGCGAGGTCCATGTCGCGGCGCCATTCTCGCCCAACGGGGCGTCGAGCAGCCGCTCGTATAGGCGCATGTGTGCGTGGGCGACCTCCACCCACGAGTAGGGGCCGTCCGCGGCCGCCTGCGCGGCGGCAGCCATCCGCGTAAGCGCGGCGGGATCGCCGAGCAGCTGCGTGAGCGCACCGGCCAGCACCTCTGGATCGCCCGCGGGCACGGTCGTAGCGGCGCCGGTAGCCGCGATCTCCGGAAAGCCGCCGATGTCGCTGAGCAGCAGCGGCTTGCCGAACGCAAGCGCCGTGAACAGCACGCCGGACTGGTCGATCTCGCGGTAGGGCAGCACGACCAAGTCCGTACGCGCGAAGTAGGCGGGCAGGTCGGCGTCGGCGATGAAGTGAGGCGCGACATGGATGCCTTCCTGCGCAGCGGCACTCCGACCTGCCGGCGTCTCGATGCCGGCCAGGCCGTACTGGCCGAGATCCATGCGCGGCATGCCCGCCACCCAGAGCTGCGCCTGCCCGCGCTGTGCGGCGCTCAGCGATCGCCATGCCTGCAGCAGCACATCCAGCCCCTTATAGGGCCGGATCAGGCCGAAGAACAGTACGACAGGCCCTGGCGGCTCCTGACCGAAAGGCGGTGGGGCCACAGGGGCGCTCGCGAGGTGGGCGAAGGCGCCATGAGGGATTACTTGCACCTTCTGGGGATCGACGCCGAGCTCGGTGGTCAGGCGCTGCGCGCCGTGCTGGGAGTGCACCACGATCGCGTCGAAGCGCTCGTAGAGGAGCCGCTGGCCGCGCAACTGGCCCCGGCGCGGCTCGCGCGGCATCACGTCGTGCGCAGTGATCACCAGCCGCGGGCCCCTGCCACGCCGCCGCATGGGCAGCAGATGCGCGTCGAGCTGCTGCACCGGCAGCCATTGGAAGTGGGCGATGTCGGCGCCTTGTGCGATGCGGCGGCAGCGCAGCATCCCTGGTACGTGCTCGGCCAGCTTCAGTGCGAGTCCACCGCGCGAGCGGGCGCCCGCCGCCGCCCCGGCGTGGGAGTGACGGTAGAAAATCTCGCGCCGCGCATATCCGTCGGGCGGCGCCAGAGGCCCATAGGGGAAGCGGCTGGTGAGCAGCTCGACCTGCGCGCCTGCCGCGGCCAGCGCGCTGCAGAGCGCATGGTCGTAGGGCGGGGTGTAGGCCGATGGGTCGACGATCTCCACGCGCATGCAAGCGAACGATAAGCCCGCGCGGATAGCGCGGCCCGATGACGTGGCGCCGCCGGTGGCGTGACTGCCTCCCGGTCGGCGCCTGAGGATCTGGACATATTGCGCCGAGGGCGCCGATCCGCGCTCAAGTGTGTGCATCGGACGACCGATTTACAGGCCATGTCTGCGCGCGTGGCCAACACGATGCAGCCTGCCAGCGTGCGGGAGCGCGAGCGCCGTGCCGAGGCGCTGCGCCGCCACCGCGCAAACCCGAGCCTGCGCCTGGCCGGCGACGAGCTCGGCTACCTGCGCTCCCAACTGCGCCTGGCCTCGCGCCTGACCGCGCGGCTGGCGTCCATGCGCGACGTGGATGAGATGGCGCGCGTGGTCGTGCAGGATCTGCACAGCACCTTCTCCTTCTATCTGGCTGCGATCCAACGCTTGGAGGGGGACACGCTGCGCCTGATCGCCGGGCGGGGTCCGCTGGCGGAGGTGATGACCGAGTTCCTGCTGGTAGAGCAGCCGATTGCGCAAGGCGTCAACGGCCGCGTCGCCCGCACCGGCCAGACGGCCCTGGTCGCCGACACGCGGCAGGAGCCCGACTATGTCGTGCGCGACCCGCTCACCGACCCGCGCAGCGAGTTGGCGGTGCCGATCCTGCTCGACGGGAGGGTCTGGGGGGTGCTGAACATTGAGGCGGCCGAGCCGGGCGCTTTCGGAGAGGCCGAGGCCGTGCTGGTCGAGGCGGTCGCCGCGAGCCTGGGCTCGGCGCTTCACCGCGTCTCGCTGCTCGCCGATCTGGAGTGCGCCTTCACCACGATGCTTTCGGTGCTGGTCAGCACCGTGGAGGCCAAGGACGTCTACACCGCCAACCACGGCCAGGACGTCGCAGACCTGGCCGAGCGCGTGGCGCTGCGGATGGGCCTGGCGCCGCGCGAGGCCGCCGACGTCCGCTACGCGGCGATGCTGCACGACATCGGCAAGATCGCGGTCCCGACCGAGATCCTGACCAAGCCGGGCCCGCTCACCGACGAGGAGTGGGTTCTGATGCGCCGTCACGCCGAGGTCGGCGGCGAGCTGGTCGGCCGCGTGGAGACCTTCGCCCACCTCGCCCCCGCGGTGCGCTCCAGCCACGAGCGGGTCGACGGCGGCGGCTACCCCGATGGCATAGCCGGCGAGAGCATCCCGCTTGCGGCCCGGATCATCGCCGCCTGCGACACCTTCGACGCGATCGTGACCGACCGGCCATACCGCCCCGGCCGCGAGCCGCGGGAGGCAGCGATCGAGCTGCGGCGCGTGGCGGGCGCGCAGCTCGACACGGGCGTGGTGCAGGCGTTGCTGGTCGAGCTGCAGCTCGACTAAGAGACATCGGCGCGCCAGGACGCCGGAACCGGCGCGCGGCGCCTAGCACGGAAGCCCCGAAGGCGCCGCGGCAGCTGTGGGATCGTGTGGCCCCGGCATCCGAGCCCGGACGCTCCCTCCAGTTGCGTCCGGGCGGCGGATGCCCCTCTCCAGCGGACCTTGCTCCCACAGGTCCTTCGACTGCCAGAACACGACGGCTGCGCAGAAGGTGCGGTCTGCCACAAGATCTGTCGGCAAGAGACCGTAGTGGCCGGGGCGTCAACCCCGGCCACTAACGCCATGTTGCTGGAGGTCAGCGCCTCCGGCGCTTCCTATTTTTCGCTTTCGCGAATCGATTCGACGTTGTCACCGATTTCCTGGCTTCCGTTCAGGATCGCCGTGTTGTGACCGGATGCGGACGGCAGACCAATCTCTGCGTCCACGGCAGGGTCGATCAGGAACGAGAGGAGGCCTCCGCAACCTTCGGCTTCGGGGGCGGCGAATGAGTTGTTCACCAGGGAGTTGTTCTTCACGACGACGATCGCGCCGCCAGCTCCGAACGACACTTCGCCGGGTGAGCCGGTGATCGGTTTGTTCGGCGCGGGCGGGCTGGTCGTGCCCGTCGTGAATTCGACGGTCACCGGTTTTGAGCTCGACCCTATGTAGCAGCTACCGCCCAGCAACGGGTTTTCCAGATGCACACGCGTTGGCAGGATGAGCGCGTTGCCTTTAGCCGTGATTGCGTTGAGAAGGCCGATCTCTGCGGTGCCTACGAGTTCGGTCGTGGCCGTGACCCCAGTGATTCCTTTGTCGATGAATTCGTTGAAGATAGCCTGAAGCCAGCCGGGCAGAAACGATGGTGCCATGATTTTGAGCAGACCGCCCGGGACGGTTTGGGACGTTTTAGAGAGAGTTTCGCCATTCGTCGCGGGGAGAACTTCGGCATATCCTTCGGCATTTGCACCGGTTAGACCGCCCTGGAGTGTGATCGTTTTGGTCAGCGGCACGTTCGTTGAGCCGATGTCGAATTCGCCGCTTGTGGACTGAGCGTACACACAGCCCTTGGTGGCAGGGTTGCTGAGCGGGCACTGCGCGAAGTTGGCGAATTCGCCTTTTGGCGCTGCCGAGGCCGGCGCCACCGCTACGAGCGACGCGACCACTATCGCAAGCACGGCAAGCATGCACCGGGTTGGAACGGCAGGGAGCCCCAAGTGCTTCTGCATGTCTGTCCTCCTCGATCGATTGTTCATGTGCCGGGTCGTGACGATCCGACAAACACGACGCTACACAACTCAGTTTTTGGTGGCTGCGACTTTGCTGGAGGTTGGGTGCCCGGAACCTGCGGCGACTTCATAAAGTGCGAGCAAATCAGCGCTTTCGGGATACTCGGACAAGATCGCTGTGGTCAGAAACACACACGTTGGACTGGCGCAGCGCCAGGTCTGCGACCGGGCCTGTAGCCTTCATCTCACAGGCCGGCTCTTTCGAGGAGGGACATATGGCAAGGCAGCTTCGGGTACTGGCTGGAAAGACCGTCGCTATCACCGGAGGCGCACGCGGCATCGGTCGCGCGACCGCGGGCGTGCTCGCCGGCACGGGCATGAGGGTTGCGATCGGCGATCTCGACCTGCCCGCCGCGCGGCATGCCGCCGCAGAGATCGGCCCCAGTGCCGTGGCGCTGCCGCTCGACGTCACCGACAGGGCCTCCTTCACCGCGTTCCTGGACGGAGCCGAGCAGCAGCTCGGCCCGCTGGAGGTACTGATCAACAACGCGGGGATCATGCAGGTGGGCCGGTTCATCGACGAGGAGGACACGACCTCCCGGCGGATGATCGATATCAATCTCGGGGGCGTGATCCTGGGCACCAAGCTCGCTCTTCAGCGGATGGTCCCGCGCAACCGCGGCCACATTGTCAACATCTCCTCCCAGGCAGGCAAGTACGGCGCGCCGGGGGGCGCCACCTACTCGGCGACCAAGCACGCAGTGATCGGCCTCACCGAGGCGGTCAGGGGCGAGCTGCGCCTGATGAAGGCGGACATCGACGTCAGCTACGTGATGCCTTTCGTCGTGAACACCGAGCTCGGCTCGGGCCTTGGTCAGGCACGCGGGATGCGCAGCCTGCAGCCCTCGGACGTGGCCGAGGCGATCCTCGATGCACTGCGGCGGCGGATGGTCGACGTGTGGGTGCCGAGGTCCTCGCGCGCCACGCAGACGCTCGGCTCGCTGCTGCCGCGGCGGCTCTCCGAGGCGGTTTCGCGCGCGATGAAGGCCGACATGGTGCTGGCCGGCGCTGACGCCTCGGCGCGGCATAACTATGAAGTGCGCGCGGCGGCTTCGGAGCCGCGCCTCGAGGGCGGAGGCTCGCAGCTCGCGGAGCTCGAGACGGGAACGCAGTCTGATCGTTAGCACACATCTGCGTGCAGCTTCATTCGAGGCTAGAAACATAGCGCTCTATTGGATTCGGCTCTGCGGTGCCGATTCCGGAGCCTGTATGGACGATCGTGCGAGAACGTCGAGAGAATCCGCACGTCAGGGAGCGGGCACGCTCAGCTAAGGGTCATCGAAGGAGCGCAAGATGTCATCTGTATTTCATGTCAGCCGTTTGGCCATTCCGGTCGCTGCAGCGACGATGGCGCTCTGGCTGGCGGGATGCGGAAGCTCCAATGGGAAAACCTCCGGACAGAGCCCGACAGCCAATCGGACGACAACTGGGACCGCGACCTCAACAAACTCCACCCACTCGCTCAGCGAAGCCCAAGTGCATGCCGCCCGCGTACGGTCTATCGAACTATACGCGAGCTGTCTGCGTGTACGAGGCTTCAAGCTGCCGCCCGTGAATCCACACGGCGGCAATCTCGAAATACTCAAAACCCAAGGTGTCAACACGTCGAGCCGGCTGTTCAAGGCAGCCAGCGCCGAATGTCTGCCTGGGGCCGAAGAGTCGTTTCGCAAGGCGACCCGGTAGTGGCACCGTCGATCTGAGCCGGAGCGCAGGCGGCTCGGCGAAGGAGCGCGACGTCACGGTTGCTGTCGTTCCTGCGCTAATGCGACAACGTACCTACGCCGTTAGCCACTCGGCTATCAGCGCGCCGATCTGCGGACCCTGGTCCTCCTGCATGAAGTGGGAGGCGTTCTGGATAACGCGCGGCGGCTGCCTGCCGATCGAGGCGGCGAAGTGCTCTCCTGCGGCCAGCGGCAGCACCGGGTCGGAGTCGGCCCAGAGCATCAGGGTCGGCCGCTTATCCTCGCGCAGCGCATGCAGCACCTCGAGTCCCGCGGCCGCTCCGGGGGCGTCCGGCTCCTGCGGGATCAGCAGGGGGAATGCCCGCGCGCCAGCCTTGCTCGCAGCGGTGGGGAAGGGCGCGTCGTAGGCAGCGATCACCTCATCGCCCGGGTCCTGCTTGCATGCGCTCTTGACCAGGAAGCCGACGGGCAGGTCCTCGGTGCGCTCCACGAAGTCGCGGAAAGCGATCCAGGCGTCGCTCATGCGCTGCTGGCCAGTGAACAGGCCTGTGTCCAGGATCACGATCTTCTCGATCCGATCGGGGTGCTCGATGGCCATTCGCAGCCCGATCGGGCCGCCCCAGTCGTGGACGACGATCGTCGCGCCGCGCAGGTCGAGATCGGTGAGCAGGGTGGAGGCCAGCTGCGTGTGTCTGTCGTAGCTGTACCAGCCGATGTCGGTCGGCTTGTCGGAGCGTCCGAACCCGGCGAGGTCGGGGGCGATGCAGCGAAAGCCCGCGTCCCGCACCGGCGGGATCACCTTGCGCCACAAGAACGACCAGGTTGGCTCTCCGTGCACGAAGAGCACCGGCGCTCCTTGTCCCTCGTCCAGGTGCGCCAAGCGAAGTACGTCGAGATCGCGATAGTGCGGCTGGAACGGGAAGTCGGGGAGTCCGTCGAGCACCTCCTCGGGTGTGCGCAGGATCTCGGTCATCCTCGGCGGCAAGCATAACGGTCGCCCGGAGCGTGCCAGCGCGCCGCCTGTCGGTCATCCGGATTTGGCCGAGGCCGCAATCGGGTAACTGCTGAACAGGTACTTGTGCGCGGGACCGCCGTCGTCTGCCCATGACTTAGATTGAGTTCGATGTTTCCGACTCTTGACGGACCTGCGGGCATGGCCTAGCTTTGGATGGCTGGATCGGATGGAGGTCCCGGGAGACAAGCGTCACCGTGCTGACCGCGATGCTCGGCGGCTGGCCTTGCACCCGGAGGGGAGTCTCGTGAGCGACGACTACATCGACAGTCCCGAATACAGGGAGCAGCGCCAGCGTGAGCGGCTCTGTGTCGCCTTCGTGCAGGCGATGGCCGACGGCGGCTACGAGACGATCACGATCGCGCGGGTGAGCGAGCTCTCTGGGTGCTCGCGGGAGACCTTCCACCGTCACTACGAGGACCTGCTCGACTGCTATCGCGACGCCTGCTCCTATTCGCTGCAGGAGTCGCGCTCGGCGACGGTCGCGGCGTGGCTGGCCGTGCACGGTTGGAGCGAGCGGCTGCGACGCGCCTGCCATGCGCTGCTCACCCACGTCGAGGAGCATCCGGACGCTGCCAGAGCGGTGCTGGTCGCAGCGCTGTCCAGCGGTCCCGAGGTGGCCGACCACGTGCGCGAGACGATTGCCTTTCACGAGCGTGCGCTGGTGATGGCCTTCCAGCTGCATCCGCAGGGCTTTGTCACCTCGCGTCTGACCCCACGGGCGCTCACAGGCGGGATGCGACACGTCCTGCACTTGAGGATGCGCGAAGGCAGGGAGCGGCAGATCGCGGAGCTGGCCGACGATCTGCATGAATGGATCGAATGCCACCACTCGACCGCCGCGGCCCGGCTGCCGCTCATCGCCGGCGGCAAGATGCGGGGCTGCTCGGTTGCACCGCCGCGGCCGCAGGAGGGTGTGCAGGCGGAGTCGATCCTCCGGGACCAGGACGAGCGCTTGCGCGTGCTGGACACTGTCGTCCGTTTGATGCTCCAGCCGGGCCGCGAGACGCTCGACGGTGCCACAGTCGCCCGCTTCGCCGGCATCTCGGCCGTGCGCTTTCAGGCGGACTATGGCGGAGTGCAGACCTGCGCCACCCAGGTTGTCGACGACTTCGTGTGCGCGAATAACGCAGCACTGCGCACAGGAGCGCAGCAGGGGAAGAGCTGGCCGGAGTCGGTGCGGCTCGCGATCGTGCACAGCCTTGCCCACATCGACGCCAACCGCGAGCTTTCCCGGCTCACCCTCCTGCGGCTCGCGCTCGTGCCCGAGGTCTGCGGCGTACGACACGCTGCCCTGGCCGAGTGCATCGTCTCGGTGGCGCTCGACGGCGCGCCGGAGCCGTTGCACGCAAGGCGACTCATCGCGGACGCGCTGCCGGGCACGGTCAACGAGCTGCTCACCTGGACCATCGCGGCCGGTGCGTTCGCCCGCCTGCCCGCGCTTGCCGACCAGATCGCCTTCTTCCTGCTTGCGCCTCACCTCGGCGGTGAGCGCGCCGCTGAGAAGGTGATCGCCTCGGCCGACGCGGAATGGCTCGGGCGCTCCGTGGAGCCCGAGTAGCTTCCCCGGTGTCGGGTCGCGTCTGCGGCGCTGAGATGGAGGGTCTGTCCGGATTTTGTGTATTTGGCGTGATCTGAAGGCTCGCAGTGGGCGAGCCGTGAGCCTAAACATCCTGACCCATCCACTACGGCGACAGGCTCGCCACCACCAGCTAAGGACAGCCACCACCAACAAGGCCATTTACACAAAGAAACTGACAGGCCCACACTAGGAGCTCTCGCCTGACCCGGCTACTGGCGGCTCACCGTCGATCACCTGCCGTGCCCACGTGACGGCGGCATTTGCGAAGCGCTCTGCCTCCTCGCGCTGCACTGTGGCTAGCGGTGCCTGGTCGTAGCGTGCCGCCACGGCGTATGGGGTGAGAAGGTCGGCCTCATCCAGCTCGCGTGGAAGCGTCGATCCCGCTGCTTCGCAGAGTTCGGCAACGCCTCGCTCTGTGGTCGGCGGCTGCGAGTGCTCGGCGCCGACCGGAGGTCGTGTACATCGATCGTGTCCTGCTCGGGCTCGCGGTCGACGCGCGGCACCCCGGCCGCTTCCAATTCGCGCTTGACGTCCGCCCAGCCTCGCGGGGGCCGGCGGTAGAGCCTGGGCAGGCGCATCAGTCGATGCCTTGCAGAAGCTCACCGGGCTCCACCCCGAGCGCCCTGGAGAGCGCGACGATCATCTCCAGCCGTGGGGAGCGAGCGCGTCGCTCGAAGAGGCTGACCTCTGTTCGGCTCAGGCCGCAGCGGCGGGCGAGCTGATGCTGGGAGAGCCCCAGTTGTAGGCGTGCGGCCTGGAGGTTGAGCGCGAAGCATTCCCTTGTCGCGGCCTGCGGTTTGATCGCCATGTCCGTGCTCCCTCAGGTCGCTTTCAGATCGCTCCGAGCTTCGGCGGCAGCCACTTCAACTTCTGGTCGGCGGGGTCGCCGACCAGATCCACGGGACTCTGGCCGGCAAGCGCCGCCTTGACAGCCAGGAAATCTGCGGCCTGCTCGACGTCGTGCACCCGCACGATCTGCGCGCCGGCTTCCACCCCGAAGGACAGCGCCGCCAGGGTGCCGGCGAGACGGTCGACCGGGCTGCGGCCGGTGAGCATGCCCAGGAAGTACTTGCGCGAGACGGCGAGCAGCAGCGGGCGGCCGAAGCTCTGAAGTTCGGGAAGGCGACGCAGCACCTCGATCGACTCCTGGGGGGTCTTGGCGAAGTCCAAACCTGGATCGAGAATGAGTTGCTCGTGCCGCACGCCTGCCGCCAGCGCCGTCTCCATCAGCGCCCCCAGCATCGACTTCACGTCGGCCACCGGGTCCTCGTAGCCGGGGAAGCGCGCGGTCTTGGGCGCTGCTCTGGTGTGCATGAGCACGAGCGCGGCGCCGGTCTGCGCCGCCACTGCTGCGAGGTCCGGGTCAGTGAGGCCGCTGACGTCGTTGATGATTGCCGCGCCGGCTTGCACGACCGCCTTCGCAACTGGCGCGCGCCATGTGTCAACCGAGACCATGGCGCCCTCGCGAGCGAGCGCCTCCACGAGTGGGCTCAGCAACTCGATCTCACGCTCGACGGGAATGAGCCGCGTATCGGTGCGGCCGGATTGGGCGCCTATGTCGATGATCGCGGCGCCCGCGGCGATCTGCGCTCGCGCCACGCGCAACTGGTCCTCGAGGGTCCACAGCCGCAGCGGATCGGCCACCGAGTCATCGCCCACGTTGACGATGCCCATGATCGCAGGGTGGTCGGGATCGAGCGCGAGCAGCCGTCCTGCGGCGCAGATTCTCATCGCCGTCCCCGTATTCCAGATGAGCGCATCCCGAGCGCGTCGATCTGTCTCACGCAGCCAACGATCGCACATCGTGCTCGGATCGTCCAGGTCCTGAAGCGGTGGCTCCGTAAGTGCCCCGGGGCAGCGCGCGCCTCAGGCACACATGCCGCCGTCGGGGTCCTGCTTGGGGAACCACGCCTCGCGGGCGTTCCGAGGCAGCGTCCGAGAGCCCGACTCGTCACGTCGCTGCGGCCGCGGGCCATCCTGCTCGTCGCCCTTCCCTGCCTGCGAGGTCTCAGAACCGACATGGCTCCGGGTGGGTGGCTCCGGACAGGTTTCGTGACCTAGAAAGCCGTCGCGCGGCCCGTGCTGCGCCGCTGCTCGAGTGTCGGGATCCAGTTCTGCGAGGCACTCGCCGCAAAGCACGCAACAATCGTCCTGGTCGAACAGGATGCCGAAGATCGGATGCGCGCTGACGAATCGCGCTGACTCAAAGCCAACCGGTGCACCGCACATCTCGCACGCACGACCTGCGCGCCTGAGTGCCCTTGCCTTCACGATGTCGGTGTAGCGCACCGCCTCGCTCCCTCCTCGGTGGGGTGCCGGCGCAAGCGGCTCTGCGTCCAGCGGGCGCCCGCTGATCTGTCAAGGATTAGGGCCAGCTTACAGCAGATCTTGAGACTTTGCGCACAAGTCAGTCAATTCCTAGATATTGACTTCATGCAGAAGTTCGGCAGGCGTCACGCCAAGCCCGCGGCACAGGGCAACAACTGTTTCCAGCAGCGGCTTGCGCTGGCTGCGCTCAAGCAGACTGATCTCAGTGCGGTGCAGGCCGCTGACCTCGGCAAGCTGCTCCTGGGTCAGGCCGCGCTCGGTGCGAACGCGACGCAGGACTGGGCCGAACTGGTCTCCTGGGGTCATGCTTCGGCGAACTGTCGCAGAGATCCGGTCCGTGGTCAAGACTAGTTCGGAACGCTGGACGATTGGGGCAACTGGCGGCGCCGCTTAGCCAAACGATGGCCGATCAGCAAGCTGCCGCCTCGCTCTGCAAGGCGAGATGAAAAAGAAAATGAGAAACATCTTCCGACACGATTTCCCGCGCCCCGGCGCCAAATCGGCGCCCCGCGTCCCAATCGTGACGTACCCCAGTGATAGGAATCAGATGTCCCCCACGGACATCTGATGGACCGGCACCGGGGCGTCTCTGTGATGTTGAAGACGAGCGCCCCGGGGCCGGCCGCAACCCCACCGGCCGAGACCGGTGATGGACATCACCCATCATAAAGAGCCCGCGCTGCTGCTGCGCTGCTCAGCCTGCGTGTCGTTGCGGCGTCGATAATGTCGCAGAAGTAGCTGGATGCGGCCGCACGCCGGCCAATAACGAAGACACGGGTCAGAAACACGTCTTTACAACCGCTCACGACACCGCTAGCGTCAATGGTAGGCGGCGTCATGCCTATCTAACGGCCTGACATATGCGCGCTTCGTGGACAAAAGAAGCAGGAGAGGAGGTCGCGATACAGGCGCATAGCGCCAACAATGGACACGCCACGTGATCCGATTCGGCAGGGAGGATCGACGCATCAGCGGACGGTTGCTCGCCGCAGCAGTAGGCACACAGCCAATCGTCAGACGAAGGTCATACGGGAACTTTCGGCGTACGCGCCGTGTCACCGATAACAACGGACTGCCGAACCTTTGACGCTACAGGCACATACGCAAACGTACTTGAGCATCCTTTGGCGGCGTCGTTCTAGCGTCTGGCCAGAGGGGCGGAGAGGGAGCCTCCAGGTAGATGCCGGGGGGGCCAGCTAAAGGAGATGGGGAGACGATGCTCACATTCATACGCAGACGCCTGACGTTTGCGAACATCGCGCTGACAGTCGCATTGCTGCTGGCGATGAGCGGCGGCGCCTATGCCGCAAGCAAATACATAATCACCTCAACCAAACAGATCAGCCCAAAGGTCTTGAAACAGTTGCGCGGTGCCACGGGCGCAACGGGTTCGCAGGGCCCGCAGGGTCTACAGGGCAAAGAAGGCGCCGCCGGCAAAAATGGGACCAATGGCACTAACGGCACCGACGGCAAAGACGGCACCGCCGGCAAAGACGGCACCAACGGCGAAAGCGTAACCAACACGCCGCTGGCCTCGGGCAACGCCAATTGCGCGGAAGGCGGTGCCGAACTCACCGTCGGAAGCGGCACGCCGACCTATGCCTGCAACGGCGAATCAGCGACGGGCTTCCTAAAGCAAGGACACTCGGAGTACGGGACCTGGTCAGCGACCATCTCTGCAAGCGAATACCCTGGCGTCGCCGGCGAGTTCGCCGGCTTCGCGCCAATCAGGTTCAGTCCAGAGGTGCAGTCGACCCCCAAAGTGCACTATCTGGCGCGGGGTGAAGAAACTACCGAATGCAAAGGCTCTGAGTCCAGCCCAGAAGCGACCGAAGGCAATCTCTGCCTATACGGGCTCGCTGCTATAGCTGAAACAGAATTCTTTACGGCAACACCAAAGGAGGAATTTGGCACCGTCGCCATCTTCCTGAACCCAAAACCAGTCGGCTTCGTGTGGGGCACTTGGGCTCTCACAGCCGAATGACGATCAGATCACAGATCGCCAAATAAAGCCTGACTATTCGCGGGTCCGGGGTGTGCGATAGCGCCCCGGACCTCAGTTCGTTGCCTGCTTGCGCGCCCCGCGAGAGTCACATGCACCTCGCCCGGTGCCGCTGCGGATGGGCCTGTCACGAACATCTTGTGCGGGCGATGAGAGGTTGCGCGAGGGTGCTCGGGCAGCGGGTCAAACTTGTTAGAAACATCTCTTTACAAGCCTGGATCAGGTCGCTAACCTGCTTGGCGGCAGGGACAAGCGTCGATGATTCATCAACGCACCTGCAGTGAGGCCACACGGACGTCTCTCTGGTTGAAGACGAGGGTGCGCCGTGACGGGCCGTCAACCTAGGACAACAAGGAGAAGTAATAACATGCGAAGGATCAAGATGGTCGGTCTTGCGATCGTCGCAGTGCTGGCGTTTGCCGCTGTCGCTGCTGCTGGCGCATCGGCTGAAGAATTCATTGCCAGCAAAACCGGCAGCCTGAAAGGCAAAGCCCTCAATACGCAGAAGTTCAACACCGGCGGGTTCGCGACCGTCGCCTGTAAAAAACTCTCGGTAACAGGCACGGTCACCGTACTCAAAGCCACCGAACAGGCTGCATCGATTCAGTACGAAGAATGCGAAGTCGAAGGTCTTGGCGGATCAGCGACGATCAGCTTAGCTGATTACACGTTCTTCACCGGGCCGCCGTCAGTGATGACGTTAAACTTAATCGACATCACCGTAAGCAGCCCAGTTAAATGCAAGATCACCGTAGCGTCAGGTCAGTCATTGTCAGGGCTCAAATACAACAACAAGACAGGCAAGGTTGAAGTCGAAGCCAAAGTTACCGGCATCGCGTCCGAAATCGTCGAATCCGGTAGCTCGCTGTTCTGTGGCACCGTTGGTGAAAAAAATACCAAAGGCACCTACACTGGCAACTCCGAAGTCGAACTCGAAGGCGGCACAATCGAAGTCAAATAGTGCTCAGTGGCGCTCACCGGACTCAACTCCGAGTTGGGTGAGCGTAATGACGGTGTAGGTGTGGGAAGGGGTCGCTGATGGTCGGCGACCCCTTTCCTAATTGTTCGGTATCGCAGCAGCGACGTGCTATATTGGTAACGTCGTAGGCGATGTAGGAGGGAGAACCGGGAAATCATGAAGGTGACTGACGGCGTCTCAAGGGTCATGCTGTGGAGAGGTGGGCAAAACCTTCGCCATGGAGGATGGCGAAGCGACGCGAACAACCGCTTCGTTATTGCGGCGGTGGCCATTGGGCTGCTGGCTTGCGCGGTCGTCCGTGCCGTGCCTGCAATCGCTGAGGAAGGCGGCGCTTGCGAAAACAGCACGATTCGCGCTCAACAGGAAGCGACGTACTTGCCAAGATGTCGCGCCTACGAGCTGGTGGGCCCCGCTGGCGCCGTTCCGGAATTCGCCGAAGTGCTCGAAGACGGTGCCGCTAAAGGAGGGTTGGCGATCGAGGGTGCACAAGCGTCGCGGGACGGCGAACGTCTTGTGTTCTCGTCGCTCTACCCGGCATGGAGATCGACGAAGCCCAACGGCCGTTATCTCGCGGTACGCGGAGCCGGCGGTTGGGAAAGCGAACAGGTGCTGCCTTCGCTTTCACCTTCATCTCGCACAGGCTGTCCCACCGTGATGATCTTCTCGCCAGAACTGACCTCGGGCGTTCTCAGCGACGGTGGCTACCAGACAGGACGACCGTATTGCGGGCACAACGAACCCGCCATCACGGGAGACCAGGGCGCGGGCTGGCGCACCGAAGCCGAAATGGAATTCAAGAGCATCTTCCTAAGAGACTCGTTCGAAGGTGCGCCCAGCTACCAGCTGGTTAATCAGACCCCGCTGACAACGCAGCCACAGGATGCCAACCTGCAAGCGGCCTCGCCAGATCTCAGCCACGTAGTGTTCTCAGAGGACGCGAAGCTGACGCCTGAAGCACCGGCGACGGGAGAAGCGCTATACGAGTGGTACGACGGTGCGGTCCACCTGGTAAGTGTGCTGCCCAACGGACAAGGCGTCGAAGGCTACATTGCCGACGCCGCGGGCGCGAACGTGGCCCAGGGTGAGCTTCCCAACAGCAGCGCCATGTATGCAAACTCGGTATCGGATGGGGGAGCGCGCGTGGTTTTCAAGGCCAGTGAAAAGCTGTTCATGCGTCTCAATGCAGAACAGTCGCGCGAAAAAGGGGAATGCATGACGACGACTGAGCCTTGTACTGTGCAGATCGACGCGTCGCAGGCCGCTGGTGGGATTGGCGGAAGCGGCGTGTTCGTTGCGGCTTCTGCCGATGGCTCACGGGTGTTCTTCATGGACGAAGCTTCAGCCAAGCTGACTGAAAACACGGTCAGCGGCAGCGGAGAGAACCTGTACGAGTTCGAACCAGACGGCGGACATCTCACTGATCTGACTGCTGTGAGCAAAGCGCAAATTGTGGGTTTCGCCGGGCTCGGAGAAGCGGCGGGCTCGTCTTATCTCTATTTCGTGGCGGACGGCGCGTTCGCGACCGGCGCTGTGGAAGGAAAGCCAAACCTCTATGTAGTACATGACAGCGCCGCGCCGGTCCTGGTAGCGCCGCTTGCCGTCTCTGATTCAGAGGACTGGTCGCCCAATATCTTGGCGGTGCGCACGTCTCCTGATGGTCATTTGGTCGCTTTCACGTCGGCCCATGCGCAGGAGACCGTTAATTTCCCGACGGGCTATAACAACGCTGGCCAGAACGAGATTTACCTTTACAATGCGCAGACGCAAGCACTGAGCTGCTTGTCGTGCCGTCCAAACGGCACTTCGCCGCAAGATGGCGGCGCGACAATTCTACAGCCATCTATTTCAGCGTCACTTGCCGAAGAGGGGCCTGGGTATCTGCAGCGGTATGTGCTGAATGACGGCACCGTTTTCTTCCAGACTGACGAACCCTTGCTGGCGCAGGCTACTCCCAATGTGTTCAACGTTTACGAATATTCCAGCGAAGGTTCGTTGCATCTGCTGTCCAGCGGCGGTGGCGGAGGTGCGTGGCTCGTCGACGCCAGCGAAAGCGGTGACGACGTATTCATCGCGACCGCGCAGGAATTGGTCAAACGCGACGCGGATGGGGCGATGAGCATCTATGACGTGCGCGTGGAAGGCGGCTTTGCCGAACCCGCGGAAGAATCGCCCGCGTGCAAAGGCGAAGAATGTCGAGGACAGGCGCCAACGCAGCCCGTGTTCACGGCGCCCATCAGCGCGGGATTCTCTGGGCCTGGCAACGCGATGGAGCCGGTGCTGAAAACGACGCTCAGCCGACACCAAAAGCTCCTGAAGGCGTTGAGCGCCTGCAAGAAGAAGCTAGCCAAACGGCGGAGATCCTGCGAAGCGGCGGCTCGTAAGAAGTACGGACGCAAAGCGGCGCACAAGGCAAACAGTCGCCCGAAAGGTGGTCGCTGATGTTCGGCAACCGTTGCGGATCTGGTCGTGTCCTGGTGCGGTGGACGATGGCGGCGGCGCTAAGCGCATGCGTGCTGCTCTTGGTATCGGCATCCGCTGCGGCTGCGACGCCGACGCTGGAAGAAGAGTTGGCGGCCGCGGGCGCGACCACGGCGACGTTCAAAGCGACGCTTAAGCCGAACGGCGAAACGACCAAATGCGAATTGCAGTACGTCAGCCAGACGCAATATGAAAGCACGCAATATGCTGGTGTGACGCCTGTGCCATGCTCGCCTGCGACTGTGAACGGCGCTTCCAGCGGAGAACCGGTGAGTGTCACCGTCGTCGATCTGAAGGTGGATACCCGTTACCATTTTCGTTTTGTGCTTTCGGACGGCTCGGGCCCAACAGATACGCCCGACCAAACTTTTGGCACGTTCGGGATTGAGAGCTTCGGATCGGAACTCCTGGGCGAAGGTCTCGAACCCTATACACAAGCGGGTGGGCATCCTTACGAGCTGAACACGACGATTGCGTTCAACACGACACCTTACCTGACATACTCGAGTCCGGATGGCGCGCTGAAGGACGTCGAGGTCAATCTTCCGCCAGGCTTGGTTGGCGATCCTTCAGCCACCGCCGCCAAGTGCGGCCGCCTTGAATCCGAAAGATTTCAGTGTCCGGCGGATGCACAGGTGGGGATCATGAAACTCACGGTTGGTGAAGTTGAAGGAACGCCGCAAAAAAACGAAACCTTCACAAAGCCGATCTATAACTTGGTGCCACCGCCTGGTGTCGCAGCCGAGTTTGGCGTGCGGTTCAACAATCAAGCCAACGCGTTCATCGAAGCGAAGCTTCGCACGGGCGAAGACTATGGGGTCAACGCCGATAGTCTCAACGTCACCAATATCGCGAGCGTGATCTCAGCATCCGTAACGATGTGGGGCGTGCCCGGCAGCGAAAAGCACAATGCTGAACGCTATTGCCTCGAATCAAAAATTGGTGCGTCTTATCATGTGCCGCCATGTAAAGAAGGCGAAAAGCCGGAGCCTCAAACGCCGTTTCTCACCGCGCCGACGTCATGTGTGGGGCCTTTGGCTACGAGGCTGGCGGTCGACTCCTATCAGAACCCGGGCGAATTCCTGAGCGCAACCTCGCAGACAGCTGGTATGACCGGCTGCGAAAGGCTCCATTTCAACCCAACGCTCGAAGTCGCGCCTGAACCCAGCAGCGCGGACTCGCCGGCGGGCTTGAAAGTGCAACTGCACGTGCCGCAGAACGACAGCCCGACCGAACTGGCGGAGGCGGATCTCAAGGACGCGACAGTTACGCTGCCGGCGGGCATGACCGTCAATCCGTCGGCCGCCTCGGGTCTTGTGGGCTGTCCGCTATTGCACGGCGGCGACAGCGTAAGCCACGCAGGCGAATCGGGGATCGACCTGGAATCGACTGAACCGGCGAAATGCCCTGGTGGCTCGAACATCGGCAGCGTCGAACTCGAAACGCCGCTGTACCCGGAAATCGTGTTCCACGGCGCCATTTACCTGGCCCAGCAAGGCAACGCCGGTGCCGCCTACGGCTCGAATCCGTTCGGATCGCTGCTCGCCATCTATCTGGCGATCGACGAACCGACGACGGGCGTCGTAGTAAAGCTCGCTGGGCACGTGGTCGCGAATCAGGCCACCGGGCAGCTGACGACGACATTTGAAGAAAACCCGCAGTTGCCGTTTGAAAATCTGAGACTGAACTTCACTGGCGGGGAAAGAGCCGCACTCGTGACGCCAAAGAGCTGCGGCGACTATGAAGTCGAAAGCGTGCTCGAACCGTGGTCCCATCAGGGTGCGGAAGGCGAAAGCGGCACGCCAGATGCCACGCCGTCAGCACCGTTTGCGATCACTTCGGGCGCTGGCGGAGCGGCGTGTGGCAGTCCGGCGTTTGCGCCTCTGCTGCAGGCAGGCACCGCCAATAACAGCGCAGGGGGCTTCGGCGCCTTCACGATGATCCTCCAACGCAAAGATGGGGAACAGCGCTTTGGCACGGTGTCGATGACGATGCCCAAGGGCCTTGCGGCCATTCTCGCAGGGGTGCCGCTATGCGGCGAAGCGCAGGCCAACGTCGGCAGCTGCCCCAGCGGATCCCAGATCGGCCATGTGGTCACGCAGGCTGGCGCGGGCGGCAGTCCGCTGACTCTGCCCCAGCCGGGCGGCCGCGAAGACCCCGTGTACCTCACGGGACCCTATGAAGGGGCGCCGTTTGGCCTTTCGATCGTGGTGCATCCGGAAGCCGGTCCATTCAACCTCGCAAACCACGCCGGCACGCCGCAGGAAGAACCGGTCGTCGTTCGAGCGAAGATAGAGGTCAACCCCAGCACTGCTCAGGTCACGATCGTGAGCAATCCGCTGCCGACGATACTGCAGGGCATTCCGGTCGACGTGAAGGCGGTCGAGGTCACTGTCGACAGACCAGATTTCACGTTCAACGCAACGAGTTGCGAACCGATGAGTGTGACTGGGAGCATCGGCTCCGCGGAAGGCGCGAGCGCTGCGGTCTCCAGTCGCTACCAAGCGGCGCACTGCAGCGATCTCACATTCAAACCTGGGTTCAAAGTCACGACTGAGGCCACGCACACCAGAAGGTTCGGAGCCGACCTGCGCGTGAATGTGACCTCGGGCGCCGGACAGGCGAACATCAAAAGCGTGTTTGTCGAACTTCCCAAAATAATGCCCGCACGCGCCGAAACGCTGAAAATGGCTTGCCCAGCGGCACAGTTCACGGCCAATCCAGCCAGCTGCCCGGCGAGCTCCTATGTCGGCACTGCCACCGCCCACACGCCAGTGCTGGCAACGCCGCTGAGCGGTCCGGCGCTCTTCGTGAGCCATGGCGGCGCAGCGTTCCCGGACCTCGACGTCGTGCTGCAGGGAGAGGGTGTGACCGTGGTGCTCACCGGCGTGACCAACATCGTCAAGGGAATAACCAGCTCCAGCTTTGCGGCAGTGCCGGATGTGCCCATCAGCAGCTTCGAACTTGCCCTGCCGACGGGGCCGTACTCGGCGCTTGCGGGCACCGCGAGCTTCTGCACTGAAATGGTGACTAAGCGCGTGAAGATCAAAGCACACGGCAAGACCATCTGGCGCAGACATACGATCAAGAGGAAGCGCACGCTGCTCATGCCCACCACGATCACCGGACAGAACGGTGACGTAATCAAAGAGAACACCGCGATCGCGGTTGAAGGCTGTCTAAAACCCAAGACCGCGCACTGAGCAGGGGCGCTGATGCGAGCAAGCACGCTTGCGGTGGCTGCGCACGATAACGCAGGCCCAGCCCCCCGCCAAGACCCGGAGAGCAGGCTCAGACAGACGCGCCGGGCGCTTGCGCGAGCGCCGTCGAGCGCCCCGCGTCGGTCCAGATCACCTGCTCGCGTCCCGGGCCGACGCCAATCAGGGCAACCGGCACCCCAAGGCGCTCCTCAATGAAGCTCAGGTAGTCGACCGCGGCGGAGGGCAGATCAGACATTGAGCGGCACTCGCCGATGTCCTCCGCCCATCCTGGGAGCTCGGTGAGCTCCGCTGAGGAATGGTGCAGCACGGTCTGGTGGTAGGGAAAGTCGTCAAACTCAGCACCCTCGGCACCTCTGTAGCTGGTGCAGACCTGAATCTTCTCGAAGCCCGAGAGTACGTCGAGCTTGGTGATCGAGAGTGCGGTGAGCGTGTTGAGGCGCGCCGCGTACCTCAGCGCGACCAGGTCGAGCCAGCCGGTGCGCCGCGGACGCCCCGTGGTGGTTCCGAACTCGCCGCCGCGCTGCCTGATCTCCTCGGCTGTGTCGTCATGCAACTCGCTCGGGAAAGGTCCGGCGCCGACGCGCGTAGTGTAGGCCTTGCTCACGCCCCACACCTCGTCGATCGCGCCGGGGCCGACTCCCGCGCCAACGCACGCAGCGCCGGCGACTGGGTTGGAGGACGTCACAAACGGATAGGTCCCGTGGTCGATGTCGAGCATCGCGCCCTGAGCGCCCTCGAAGATCACCGTCGCGTCGTCTTCGAGCATCTCCCAAAGCAGCTTGCTGGTGTCCGCGATGTGCCTCTCCAGCTGGTGGCCATAGGTGAGGTATTCCTCGGTCATCGCCTTAAGATCGAGCGAGGGGTCCTTCTCGAACGGTCGCAGCGACAGCCTCTTAGGCTCCATCGCAGCGACGATCTTCTTCTTCAGGATCTTCTCGTCCAGCAGGTCCTGCACCCTGATTCCAAGGCGTGCCGCCTTGTCGGCGTAGCAGGGTCCGATGCCGCGCCTGGTGGTGCCGATCTGCAGGCTGCCGAGCTTCGCCTCGCCGGCTGAGTCCAGCAGCAGGTGGTAGGGCATGATCAGGTGTGCGTTGGCGGAGATCCGCAGCCCGGACACGTCGACCCCGCGGGTGCGCAGCGTGTCGAGCTCGTCGATCAGCACCTTCGGGTCGATCACGACGCCGTTGCCGATCACGCAGGTCTTGCCGGGGTGCAGGATCCCCGAGGGGATCAGGTGCAGCTTCCACTGCACGCCGTCCCTGACGATCGTATGTCCCGCGTTGTTTCCGCCCTGAAAGCGCACGACGGCGTCGCCCCGCTCGGCGAGCAGGTCGGTGATCTTGCCCTTGCCCTCGTCGCCCCACTGGGCGCCGACTATCACGATGCCTGGCATGAGGTCCAGAGTTTAAGGGGTCAAGCCGACTTGCCGGGGAACCGGGTATCAGCCCAGCTGCGAAGGCAGCCGCAGCTCCCGCCTGCGGTCCTGCCCGAACAACGGTAGTGGATCGCCGCACATCTCCACCAGCCGCGAGACGGTGCGCTGCCCGATCTGCTCGCCGAGCTCGCTCGGGTCAAGGTTGGTCGTGACCACGATCGAGCGGGAGTCCTCGTAGCGGGTGTTGACGATCGAGTAGAGCTGCTCCAGTGCCCAGTCGGTCCTGTTCTCGGCCCCGACGTCGTCTACATGCAGCAGATCGACCGTGGAGAGCCTGTCGAGGAAGCCGACCACCCCCTCCTCCTGCTCGATGGACTCCCTGATCAGGTTGAGCAGCCGCGGCAGGGAGTAGATCGCGACGGTGTGCCCTGCCTCCAGCGCCGCGCGGGAGATCATCATCGCAAGCGCGGTCTTGCCCGTGCCGACGTCGCCCATGATCCACACGCCGCGGCCCTGCTCGAGGTTCTCGGAGATGTGGCCGGCGAAGCGCCTCACCACCCGGATCTGCTCGGGGAACGCAGCCAGCATGTCGCCCTCCAGCTGCTCGAAGGAGAGGCCCGCGTAGCGGCGTGGGATCCTCGCCTCCAGCCGAGCCGCCCGCGCCTGCGAGATTCGGCGCGCCCGGCAGCGGCAGTCAGAGGCGGTGTTGGTCTGCTCGTCGATGATGAAGCCGCCGCCGTCGCATAGGCCGAAGGGGCAGGGTTCGCCCGGCTCGGACGCCGGCTGTGCGGACGGTTCGATCACGCCGCGTAGCGCTCGCCGGCGTAGTTCATGAACTTCGGATACTCCTTTTGGAACGTCAGCGTGACATCGCCGGTAGCGCCGTTCCTGTGCTTGGCGATGATCAGGTCGGCCTCGCCGGGACGTTCTGACTCCTTGTCGTAGTACTCGTCCCTGTATATGAACATCACCAGGTCGGCGTCCTGCTCCAGATTCCCCGACTCGCGCAGGTCGGAGAGCTGCGGGCGCTTGTCCGGGCGCGTCTCCACCGCGCGGGAGAGCTGGGAGAGCGCGATCACCGGCACCCCAAGCTCCCTGGCCAGAATCTTCAGGCCGCGGGAGAGCTCGCCCACGGCGGTGACCCGGCTGTCGTAGCGACTGTCGGTGCGCATCAGCTGCAAGTAGTCGATGATGATCAGGCCCAGGCCGCCGGGAGCCTGGGTGTGCAGCCGCCGCGCCTTGGCCCGAAGTTCGAGCATCCCCACGTCGCTGGAGTCGTCGACCCACAGCGGCGACTCGGCAAGCCGCTCGGAGGCCTTCAGGATCTTCGGCCAGCGCTGCTCGGCGACGCGGCCCTTGCGCAGCTCCTCGCCCTTGATCCGCGCCTGGGAGGCGACGAACCGCTGCGCGAGCTCCGCCTCTGCCATCTCAAGCGAGAACAGGGCGACGGGGCGCCCGTGCTCCACGGCGGCGTTCTCGGCGATGTTGCACACCAGCGCACTCTTTCCCATCGCAGGGCGCGCGGCGATGATGATCAGGTTACCGGGCTGAAAGCCGCCGGTGAGCTCGTCGAGGTCCTTGAAGCCAGATGGCGTGCCCGTCAGGGAGGTGCCTTCGGTGGAGAGCCGGTGCAGCTTGTCCAACTCCTCGTGCAGCACTTCCTCGATCCGGCGGAAGTCCTGTTGGCGATCGTCGCGCGCCACCTCGAGGATCGCCTTCTCGGCCTGCTCGACGAGCTCCCGCGGTGCGGTGCCATGGCCTAGCACGCTGCCCTGGATCTCATAGGAGGCGCTGAGCAGGCGCCTCAGCAGCGCGTTCTCGCGCACGATCTGGGCGTAGCGGCGGGCGTGGCCGGCGGCGGGGACCGCTGCGGTGAGCTCATCGACGGCGGCCTGCCCGCCGACCTTCTCCAACGCGCCGCCCTGGCGCAGCCGGTCGGTGACGGTAAGTACGTCTACCGGCTCGTTCTCGTTGTAAAGCGCGAGCATCGCGGCGTAGATCAGGCCGTTGCGCTCGTGGTAGAAGTCCTCGGCTTTCAGGCCCTCTTCGATCACAAGCGCGTACAGCGAGCGGTCGGAGAGCAGGATCGCGCCCAGCACCGACTGCTCTGCGTCCAAGTTGTGCGGAGGCACGATCGGGGCGCTGCCGGCGCCGCTCGTAGTTGGGCCGCCCCCGTTTGTCGTCGTGGTGCTCACCTGGCCGAGTTTAGGCGGGCGGGCGGGCGTCCAGGCAGGCCGTTGCCGCAAAGTGGGGGCTCGGCGCAGCACCGCCCACACACGAACATATGTTCGTGTACCATCGGTCCATGGAGAGCCGGCCCACTCACGATCCCTTCAGAGCAGCACTGGCGAGGGCCCGCTCGCGGGAGGCTCGCCTCATCCGCGACTGCCTGCTTGCTGACCAGGTACTCGGCGTCTTCGGAGAGGCCGAGGTGGGCAAGACGCAGACGATCCGGCAGGCGCTTGGCGGAAGCGCAATGCGCGTGTTGCGACTCGACCTGCGTTGGGCGGCCAGCAACGAGCACCTCGGGTTTCTGCTGGCCTGCGAGATGGCCAGAGCATTGGCGCCGGGACTTGCGCCTGCGAGCCTCGCCTATGGCGGGCGGCTGCCATCAGCGGTCGAGCAGGCGCGGTCACGACTGGTGGAGACGCTCGGCGGCGGCCTTCAGGAGGCCATGCGGCTCTGGCCCTCCGGCCGCTACGACTGGCCCGCCGCGCTGGAGAGCCTCGAGGTGCTCGGCCAGACCCAGGAGGCATTGCTGTGGGTCGATCATCTTGAGGCTCCGCGTCTGTCATTCCGGCATCCGCTGAAGCTCGCACCGCTGCTCTGGAGCATCAGCGAGCTGGTGGAGCGGGCGCCAAACCTGCGTCTGCTTCTCTCCGGCCGCGAGGCGGCAAGGGCGGAGGTCGACGCGCCCAGGGCGGCCTTCAGCGATCGCGGCCGCTGGCTCTCGCTGCACGCGCCATCAGCCGACGCCTGGCGGCAGGTCGCGGAGCTGCTGGACGCCAGCGGCGCTCTCGTCGCTGAGCTTGTCGATATGACGGCTGGGCATCCGCGCACGATGCTGCTGGCGCTTGCGAGCATTGCCGGTCAGAAGGCGCCGCCGCCCGCCCAGCAGGTCCTGCTGGCGCTGGCCGAGCGCGACGATGGGCTGGCGGCACGGGCGATGGAACATGCGCGCTCACTTCACCGCCTCGGAGGCCAGGCGCTGACGCAGGCGGCGCTGGGACAGCGGCCCTACGCGACAGCCCAGCGCGGCACGACCACCACCCAGGAGCTCAGCAAGGCGCTGAAGCGCCTGCGGCTTGCCGGCCTGCTGCGCCACGAAGACAGCTGGAGGGTCGTAAACCCGCTGCTGGCGATGAGACTGCAGGAGGCCTCCTCGCCCGAGTCGCCTACTTCTGTGCGACCACCATCGTCTTGACCGTGGCGGTCACGCCATCCACGACTTCGACTACAACCATGTAGGTACCGAGGTTCTTGATCGGCTCCGGCAGGAAGACCTTGTTGCGGTCGAGCTTCAGGCCGCGCGCATCCTTGATCGCCGCGGAGATGTCCTGCGGACCGACCGAGCCGAACAGCCGCCCGTCGGGGCCGGCCTGGGCTGAGATCGTGATCACGGTCTTGCCGAGCAGCGCCGCGTTCTCCTGCGCCTTCTCCTCGGCGTAGCGCTCAGCGCGCTCGGCGGCCATCTGGCGCCTGCGGACATCCTCGATCGCGCCCTTGGTCGCCGGCTGTGCGAGCCGGCGCGGGATCAGGAAGTTGCGCAGGTAGCCCTTGGAGACGTCGACGACGGCACCCTTGGTGCCGAGCGGCTCGACGTCTTGGAGCAGGATCGCGTCAGGCACAGCTTGTTCCTAACGTTCGCGGTCGCCGCGTTCGCGACGACCGCCGGTGGCGTCGTCACGGCCGCCCTCGTTGACGTAGGGCAGCAGCGCAAGCGTGCGCGCGCGCTTGACGGCCTTGGCGATCTGGCTCTGATGCCGCCTGCAGGCACCTGTGATCCTCCGCGAGCGGATCTTGCCCTTGTCGGAGACGAAGCGGCGCAGGGAGGCGATGTCCTTGTAATCGACCTGCTCGATCTTGTCGCGGCACTGCGGGCAGGACTTGCGCCTGCCACCGGATTGGAGGCCGCGCTTCTCCTTGCGCCTGCTGGGCTTGCTGCGTCCGCGTGCCTTGGCCATACGGAGTCGATTCCTCGCTATTTTCGCTTGCTGAAAGGTCTAGAAGGGGATGTCCTCGTCGGCCACTGAGCCGACGGGGCTTGGCTCGTAGTCCCGCTCGTCGACCGGAACCTCACCGCCACGGGAGCCTCCCGACCCCGCGAATCCGCCGCCCTGGCCTTCATCGCGTGAGCCTAGGAACTGCACCGAGTCGGCGATTATATCGATCGACTGCCGCTTTGCGCCCTCAGGGGTCTCCCACTCTCGCCATTCAAGGCGCCCGTCGATCGCGACCGGCCGTCCCTTGGCCAGGAAGCGGGAGCAGTTCTCGCCCTGCGCGCCCCAGACCTTGACGTTGAAGTAGTTGGGCTTGTCCTCCCACTCGCCGGTCGAGCCGTTCTTGCGGCGCGTGTTGCAGGCGATCCGCAGCTCACAGACCGAGCTGCCGCTGGGCAGCGCCCGCAGCTCGGGGTCCCTGGTCAGGTTGCCGGTGATGATCACGCGGTTGATGTTGGTGGCGGCCACGGCTGCTCCTCTGCTCTGGTTTGCTGTCTCTGTGCTCTTTGTCTCTACCCTGCGCCCATCTCCGCGGTCTGCGGGATACGTGCGATTCTAGAGCGTACCCGGGCGGCATGTGTCCTTCTGCCACGTGGCAAGCCGCTGTTTGCGGGCCTGGGCAAGCGCTGTGTCCGGCCAGGCCGGGGGGCGTGCACCACATCGGTGCTCAGGGTCACCGGGTGGGCTCCGATGCCGAAGCCCACCCAGCGATTGTCTGCTGCGCTCAGTCAAAGAAGCGCGCTAAACGTCAGAGTCACATTTTCAGTACCATCCCCGACCCGTCAGCGACTGCGGCCGGATATTTGAATTCTTTGCCTTCGAGCTTGCGCACCATTTCCAGCGTGCCCCGTTCTTTGACGAACTTGATTGTTTCTCCTGTGACTTCGCCATAGAATGAACCAACGAGGGACAGGGTCCCCGCTAAGGCGCAACCGCCTCCTTCAATGACGATTTTGTCTTCTTCGTCTTCGGCAAATACGTCATAGATTTTCCCACCTTCGCTGACCAGTTTGCTGCTCGATTTCAGATCGAATTCGGCTTTCCCGGCACCTTCGCCCGCCATCGTGCATCCGGCGGGTTTTTCTACTTTGCATTTCGTGAAGCTCATCGTGCTTTTGTCCGTCCCCGGCCTTCCGCCAATGAGTTCCACGCTGGCGGTCGCTTCGCAGAGGATCACGAGTGTGGTGCCTTCTACTTCTACGAAGAACGAGAACGCGGTGGCTTTTGTGCCCACTTTTTCGCCCGCTTTCAGTTCCAGGCCGTTGATCAGCCATATCGGGAAGCCTTCGAATTCGCCTGCCGACCATTTCGGGGCGCCTTCGCCTACGCTGATTCCCACGGTTTCGCCTTTTTCGTTGGCTCCTTTGGCTTCCAGTTCGCCTTCGTAGGAGCCTTCTTCGCCGTTTTTCGGACAGCCCAGGCCTTTTTCGTTGCTGTGGTAGGCGAGCGTTTTGACTTTGAACTTAGTGGTTACGCCAAGCGCGCTGCTGTTCGAGTATTCAGTGGTTTTCAGGCCGCTCTGTTCGCCGACGGTCACTTCACAGCCGACGAGCGGAACCTTGATCGTGATTGGTTTTTCTGCACATGATTTGGTCGCTCCGTGGCCCTTGATGTCCAGGGTGCCTTCGGTCGCGGTGCCTGTCATTAATAAGTATAAACATCCATTTATGGCTACTTCGGCGGCGACTCCCAATGCTGTGCATTCGGTGAATGCTGCCGTAAATAATATGCTCGTGGAAGATGCGTTGATGAATTCCGGTTCCGCGCTGGTGAATGTGCCTTTTTTGCATTCCACAGTAGCGGAGCCGACTTTGAACTTAGTGGCTGTTTTCTGGGTCGCGGTGACCTTGGTCGGGTATAAGTTCGCTCTGAATTCGACGGCTGCGAGCGCTTGTGAAACCGAGATGCCCAGAGCGAGCACGGCGATCGCGGCCGCGCCCAATACGCTTCTGATTCGCATGAGATTCTCCTCGTATCGATGACTTGCCGCCCCCGCGGTGCAAGCTGATACGCCATGAGAACGACACGGCTGGCACCGCGAGCGCGCGCTGAGTCTTGCAGCGGACCTCGCCTAAGTCAAAAAGACGGACACTCGGAGGGGCGAACGCTCAGCGCTGCCCGGCGTTGCCCTGCGTATGCTCGCTGCCCGTCGGCGAGGTCCTGAACACCTCGTCCCAGTAGGGCGCGCTGATGCCAAAGCCCTTCGTATCGTCCTGGAAGTGATGGCGCATGTGGCGCTCGCGCAGCGCCTTGCCGAGTCGGCTGCTCGGCACTGCGTGGTGCAGCGCGTAGTGGAGCATGTCGTAGACGAGGTAGCCGGCGAAGAAGCCGGACGCCAGACCGGGGGCGTAGGAGTCACCGAGCACCAGCCACATCACGCCGAACACGATCGCCGCGAGCGGCACGCTCACCGCCGGCGGCATCACCAGCCGCAGCGGGTCGTTGGGGTGGTCGTGGTGGACGCCGTGGATGATCCAGTGCAGGCGAGCGCCGATTCCGTCCTGGGGCTCGAAGTGGAAGATGAGGCGGTGCAGCCAGTACTCGAACAGCGTCCAGAGCATGTAGCCGCCGGCGAAGAGGCCGATGCTTGCAAGCACGTAGACCTTCGAAAGGCTCCAGACCTCCATCGCCACGATCGCCGGCACGAAAATGAACACGGGCACGGAGGGATGCACGCGCGAGAAGAAGTCGAGCAGCCGCGAATCGAACATCGGCGGCGAGGCCTTCAGGACGTCCGTCCTACGCACCCCCTGCATCTCCGATGCCCCCGGACGCTCGCCTATCTGTCCGCCCGCCATGGCGCGAGTTTAGCGAGATGGGAGCAGCCGGCTAAGCCGCGGCAGCCGGCTCCGGCTCAGCCGGCGCTTGCCGCGCCGCCCGCGTGTCCGGGTTCGGCGGCGCCTCGGGCGTGCCGGGCGCCAGCTTGCTGATCATGAAGCGCAGCACCTCGTCGGAGAGGTGCAGCGAGCGGTCCAGCGACTCGAGCACGCTCTTGTCGCTGACGTGGAACTGGAAGAGGTGGTACTCGGCCTCGGTGCGGTGCGCGATCGGGTAGGTCAGTGTGCGCAGACCCCACTGGTCTTGGCGCAGCAGCTCTCCGTGCGCCTCGATGGCCGCCTTCGCATCGGCCAGCACCTTGGCCCGCGCAGGCTCATCGGCCTGCGGGTCCAGCAGTACGACGAGGTCGTATGTGATCGGTGCGTTGCTCATGAGCGGCCGCCGATGATACCAGCGCTACCGCGCGGGTGGGTGGGCGTCCCTCTTCGCGGCGATGTCGGCCAGCTGCGTCTCGATCCAGTCGCCGGGGTCGCGGGAGGTCACGATCTGACGCAGGCCGGCCGCGCGGGCGCTGCGCTGCGCCGCCGGCATCGAGAGCGCGGCGTGGATGCAGTTGGCGAGCTCCTGGATGTCGAAGGGGTTGACCGAGAGGGCGTGCTCGGCTAGCTCCTCGTGGGCGCCGGTGTTCTCGGAGAGGATGCAGACGCCGTCGCGGGTGTTGACGATCGGACCCTCCTTGGCGACGAGGTTCATGCCGTCGAACATCGCGTTGACCAGCAGCACGTCGTAGTGGCGATAGGCGGCCATCGCCTCGTCGATGTCGTCGCGCAGCTTGAGCTGAATCGGCATCCAGTCGGGGGTGCCGTGGCGGTGGTTGACGACGGCGACCAGCGCCTCGATCCGCTCCAGGTACTCCTGATACTGGGGCACGTCGGTACGCGAGGGCATCATCTGGGCCATGAACGTCACCCGCTCGCTGAACTCCGGGTGTTGCTCCAGGAACAGGTCGAAGGCGGAGAAGCCGCGCAGCACGTTCTTTGAGAGGTCGGCACGGTCCACGCGCAGGATCAGGAAGTCCCTGCGCCGTCGCAGGATCTCCCGCTCAAATGCCGCCACGCGCGGCCCCTGCGCGATCTGCAGAGTGGCCTTGTGGTCGATCGGCAGGGGGTAGGCGCGCACCCACACCTCGCGGTCGCCAAAGACCACGAGGCCTCGCTCAAAGTCGACCTCTAGGTCCATCAGGTCGCGGCAGCACTGCAGGAAGTTGCGGCGGTAGGAGCGGGTGTGGAAGCCGACGATGTCGTTGCAGAGGATGCCCGCGTAAATCTCCTCCCTGATCCTTGCCGGCAGCACGCGCCAGGCGTCGGGCTGGGTCCAGGGGATGTGGACGAAGTGGTGCAGGAAGGCGTCCGGGCGGGCGCTTCGCACCATGCGCGGCAGCGTGTAGAGGTGGTAGTCGTGGATCATCACGACCGGGCTCTCCTTGCCCTCGATCTCCTCGATCACCGCGCCAGCGAGGTCTTCGTTGACGGCGTTGTAGCCGAACTCAAACGCCTCGATCTCCTCGCGCCGGATGTCGGGCGCGTTGGAGAGATCCCAAAGGTAATGCTGGATGAACCACAGCATCGGGTTGGCAAAGACGTTGTAGAAGCGGTCGTAGGCCTGCGGGTCGGAGGCCACCAGGCGCACCTCGTACTCGCCGCCGGCGGGGGAGCGCACCGGGAAGGCGCGCCCGCCGTGGGAGCGGGAGACCGCGACGTCGTGCTCATTCATCGCCGAGGCGATCCAGATCGCCTCGCGGTGGGAGGCAAGGCCGGTCAGCGCTGTCACGAGGCCGCCGCTGCCGCGCCGCACCTCGCCATTCTCGTGGAAGGTGACGGGCCCGCGGTTTGAGACCAGCACGAGCGGCGAGGCAGGCCGTTGTGGCAGTGGCGCCGCCGGGTCTTCTGCGGTGCCGGGCGCCATCTTCGCTTCAGCTCTCCAGCAAGAGTTCGCCGAAGATTCTCAGGTAGTCGCGCAGGTAGCGCGGCGTGAGAAAGTGAGCCCGCACGTGCTCCTTGCCGCGGCGGCCGAGCGACTTGCCCAGGGCCGGGTCGGCAAGGATCTCAAGCGAGCGCTGCGCGCATTCCTCGGCGCTGGAGACCAGGAATCCGGTGATGCCGTCTTCGATCTGCAGCGGGATGCCGCCGACATCGCCGCCGATGAACGGGCGGGCCTTCCAGATCGCCTCCGAGACGGTCAGGCCGAAGCCCTCGCGGGTGGACTTCTGGATCAGCACGTCGGCGTGGGACTGGAAGGCGTTGACCTCGATCGCGCCGACGTTGTTGAAATTGTTGAGGATGTGCACGTCGGGGTCGCCGTCGGCATGCGCGATCGTGGAGTTGAAGTAGTCCCAGCCCTCGGGGTCATCGGAGGCCATCGAGCCCACGAGCGCGAGCTGCACCTCCGGGATCCGCTCCTTGACCAGGCGGTAGGCGTCGATCACGCCGAGCGGGTCCTTCCAGGGATCAAAGCGCGAGACCTGGCAGAGCAGCGGCCGGTCGACGTCGATCCCGAACTGATCGCAGACGTAGGTGGCGTCCTCAGGGGAGAGCGCCATGTTCTTGGGCGTCAGCGGATCGATCGCGGGCGGCACGACGTTGACGTGGCCGTTCATGCCAGCGGGCACGTAGCTCGGCATGTGGAAGATCGACTGCGGGTAGTCGCGAATGTAGGGAAGCAGGCGCTCGATCGTCTGGGGGTTTGGAGTGGAGATGTCGATGTGGCAGCGCCACAGCCACCCCTGCGCCTTCTCCGGCACCAGCGAGTAGAGCGCGGCTGGTTGCGGGTCGTGCACCAGGCAGACGTCCCAGCCGCCGGAGAGCTCGCGCGCGTTCATCTCGTTGTAGCGCCGCCAGGTGTCCCACTGCTCCTCGTCGAGGTCCTGCGGGGAGCCCTGCAGCGCGTTGTGCATCAGCTTGGTGGCGTTGAAGAACTCCTCGCGGCCGTAGATCACCTGCCATTCGCAGTCCAGGCCCACGTCGCGCATCAGCGGCACCAGCGTGTAGAGGATCTCCGAGACGCCTCCGCCGAACGCCGTGGCGGAGACGTGCACCACGCGCCTGCCTTTCAGCGGCTCCGCCAGCTCCCTGATCTCGTCGATCAGCCCGCGGCCGCAGATGTGCGTGTAATCGGATAGCTGCTTGTGGCCTACGGCGACGGGCTGGAGCACCGCGGGCACGATAGCCGATGCGGCCCGCCGCACCATCGGTCATTATCGTCCAGTGTCCATGGCAGCAGCAAAGCCCATGGAGGAGAGCGCTGGCGGCCGCTCACGGCCGCCACAGGCGTCGCTGAACTGGCGCATCTACCGCCTCTGCCTGGCGCCGGTGGTCGCGGCGGTGCTGGTCGCCTCCTTCTCGCTTGGCAGTGCCGCTCCGCCGCTGAGCTCCAACGCGGTCGCCGAAGCCTTTGAAGGCGCTCGCGCGTATTCGGAGCTCTCGCACATGGCGCAGATCGCACCGAATAGGCGCCCGGGCAGCGCCGGGGATGCGCGCCTGCTGGCCTATCTGCGCTCGCAGCTGGCTTCGCTGGGCTCTTCGGCCAGCGGCGGCTACGCGGTCAGCATGGTGCGCAGCAGCGGTCAGACGACCTGGGGGACGATGCCCCAGACGCTGCTGATCGGCCACCGCTCGGGCACCGGCACGCAGGCGCCGATCGCCCTGATTGCCTCGCGCGACTCGGCGGCGCGCGGAGCCAGGGCGCAGCTTTCGGGCACCGCCGCGCTGCTGGAAGTCGCCTCGGTGCTGGCGCAGGGGGAGACAAGGCACCCGCTGTACGCGATCTTCTCCGATGGCGGCAGCAACGGCGACGCGGCGATCGTGAGCTGGCTGCAGTCCGCGCTCGGCGGGCGCCTGGACGCCGCGATCGCGCTCGGCGACCTCGGCGGAAGGAGTCTCGCCAAGCCGCTGGTTCAGCCGTTCTCGACAGGCTTTGGCCTGGCTCCCGAAGTCCTCACCGACACGGTCTCCTCGGCGCTCTCGGGCGCGATGGGCACCAGCGGCGGCGCTCCCAGCGTCGCATCGCAGCTGGCGCACCTTGCATTCCCGATCAGCATCGGGGAACAGGGGCCGCTGAACGGGATCGGCATCCCCGCCGTGGGTGTGAGCCTGGCCGGCGAACGCGGCCCGCGGGCCGGCGAAGGCATCAGTGAGAGCCATCTGCAGGCGGCCGGTCGGGGCGTGCTGAGCGCCTTCTACGCGATCGACCACAGCGGCGACGTGAGCACTGCTCGCAGCACCGGGCTGCGCATCGAAGGGCGCGTACTCCCCGAGTGGGCGGTGGCGCTGATTGCGTTCACGCTGATCCTGGGGCCGGCGCTCACGGCCGGGGATGCGCTCGTGCGGTTGGCGCGCGGGCGCCGTCGGCGGATTCGGCGCTGGCTGCTTGCGCCGCTGCTGTGCGCGTGGCCGTTCGCGCTCTGCGCTGCGGCCCTGAAGCTGCTCTCGATCGCCGGCCTGCTGCACAGCCCGCCCAACCCGGTAGGCGCCTCTGCGCTGAGCTTCGACGCGGGGACGGTCGTGGCGCTGATCCTTGCGCTCGCAGTGCTTGCCGGATCCTGGTGGGGCTGGCACAGGCTCAGCAGCGCCGGTGGCCCGCACAAGGCGCCGGCCTCAGGCGTCGCGGGCGTGGCGGCGCTCTGCGCCGGCTGCCTGCTCGCGCTGCTCGTGTGGCTGATCGATCCCTACGCGGCGCTGCTGCTGATCCCGGCGCTCCATCTCTGGCTGATCGCGATCTCGCCGGAGCTTGCGCCGAAGCAGCGCCCCGCAAAGGTGGCCTTGCTGCTGGTTCCGGCGCTGCTTCCGCTGGCGCTGCTGCTGGCCTTCTATTCCCTCTCGCTTGGCCTCGGACCCGCGCAGATGCTGCTGGAGGGGGTGGTGATGGTTGGCGGGGGCTACGTGAACATCGGCGGCCTGCTGCTGTGGAGCCTCGCGTTCGGGCTGCTGGTGGCGATGGGGATCGCGACGCTTGGCGCCACCAGCTCGGCGCCGCGCGTGCACCCGCCGCCCGAGGACCGCGTGCCCGTGCTCTACAGCAGCAGGGTGCCCGCCGGCCTCGAAAGCGTGCTGAGATAGGTGGCAGGGTGTCGGAGATCCTGTTCACTATGCGCAAACCCAGGCGCCGTCGCTTGCGGTTCGCGCGCGCACTTTCATGGCTGCTGATCTTCTTCGGCGTACTCGCGCTCGCGGACGCCGCCGTCACCCTGGCCTGGCGTGAGCCAATCACCGCGCTGATTGCCTCGATCCGCCAGGAAGGCACAGAACACCAGCTGGCGGTGGTCGAACACGAGGCGCCCTCGCAGCGCGAAAGCGAAGTGCTGCAGAGCCTGCGTGCCGAGCGCCGCCGCGTGCGTTTCCTGGCGCAGCGCCTGGAAGCTCGTGCCGCCGCCGGCAGCGCGGTGGGCAGGATCACGATCCCCCACATCCACATCTCCTACGCGATGGTCAAGGGCAGCGGCGAGGCCGAACTGGAGCTCGGTCCTGGCGTCTACTCCAAGACGAATTTCCCGACCACCTCGTTTCCGGGGGTGGGCAACACGACCGCGATTGCGGGACACCGGACGACATGGCTTGCGCCGTTTCGGCGCATCAACGAACTGCATCGCGGAGACAGGATCTTCGTGACTATGCCCTACGGCCGCTTCACCTACATCGTCACCCACGACCGGATCGTGCCCGAAGCGGACGTGGAAGCGGTGGTCGCGCCCAGCCGCACCCCTCACGTCGTGCTCTCGGCCTGCTACCCGCTCTTCAGCGCCGAAAAGCGGATCCTCGTCTTCGCGCGGCTGGTAAGCATCCAGCCCCGCGGGGCCGCGGTGATCCACGAACACAGCCACACCGGCGCGTTCGCAAAGACGCTCACCCCGAGCGAGCTGGCCGCTGGTCAGAGCGAATCGGAAATCACCAGCGGTGCTCGAAGCCGCTCATCTGCACGGGCCCTGCCTCGCTCCTGAAGCGTGCGCCGGCGCCGCCCTCGTCGGCGGCCAGCACCTCGCCGATCCAGCTCACGCTCACCTCGCCGGCCTTGTCGAGCGCCTGCTCGATATCGGTACGCCGCTCCGGGGCGGCGCAGAAGCAGAGCTCGTAGTCCTCGCCGCCGGTGGCCGCGAGCCGCCAGGGCTCGAGATCCAGCTGCGCTGCCGCCTGCTCCACGCCGGCATCCAGCGGCAGCAGTGAAAGATCTATCTCCAGCGTCAGCCCGCTGGCGCGGCCGATGTGGCCTGCGTCGGTGGCAAGGCCGTCTGAGAGGTCGATCATTGCTCGCGCGCCCGCGCCGGCCAGGGCAAGCCCCTGAGCGAGGCGTGGCTGCGGCCGGCGAGTGCGCGAGAGCACGTCCGCGGTGAGTTCCTGCGGCAACGAGATCCGGCCGTCCATCAGCGCGACGCCGGCGGCCGCACTACCGAGCGTGCCCGTCACCCCTACCAAGTCGCCCGCGACGGCACCCGAGCGATACACAGCAGACTGCGCCGAGTCGGCCCAGCCGACGACCGTGACGCAGAGGCTGAGTACAGGCGAGCGCACCACGTCGCCGCCGGCCACGCAGACTGCCGCCTCCGTGGCGATCTCGCACACCCCGTCGATCAGGCTCAGCGCCTGATCCTGCGTCAGGCCAGGGCTCGCGCCGAGCACGATATACGCCTCTCCCGCCTGCACGCCCATTGCAGCCATGTCGGAGAGCGCGCTGGCAAGCGCCTTGAATCCCACGTCAGCATGGCTGAAGCGGCCCTCGCCAAGGCGAAAATGGACGTCCTCCACGACCGCGTCCACCGAAGTGAAGCTAACCGGCCGCGCAAGCACGACCGACGTGTCATCGCCCGGCCCATTAAGCACGCGCGGCCCGCAGGCCGGCAGCCGCCGCGCCAGCGCCTCGATCAGCGAGCGCTCAGCCCCGCCGTGCATCGGCGCTCACCGGTGGCGGTAGGTGATGCGGGCGCGATCGAGGTCGTAAGGGGAAAGCTCGCAGCGAACACGGTCCCCGGGCAGGATCCTGATCCGGAAACGGCGCATCTTGCCGGCGACGTGCCCGAGCACTTCGTGCCCGTTGTCGAGCTTGACCTTGAACATCGCGTTGGGCAGGGCCTCAACGACCTCGCCCTCGAGTTCGATCTTGTCTTCCTTGGCCACGTTTTCGGATTCCGTATCTGACGACGGCGCTGCCGTCGACTCTCGCGATTTGTGCAGCTCAACCTATCAGCCGGGATGACCAGGGGCCGTTGCGGATCGGCGACGCGGACCAGGAATAGTCGCACCATCGCGCGTAATGGGCTGGTGATCAGTAGTTGTAGCGAGTTCTGCTTGGTTTACTTATTTTCGCTAAACCATGTATAGGTTGATATAGTTGCGTGATCGACCCGATCCGCAATCCTTACACTCCAGGTGCCGGCTCGCGACCTCCAGCGCTCACCGGCCGCAACGAGCAGATCGAGGACTTTAGGGTGCTCCTCGCTCGATTGCGCATCGGCCGACCAGAAAAGAGCATGCTGATCACCGGGCTGAGGGGCGTGGGAAAGACGGTGTTGCTGAACACCTTCGAGGCTATCGCCGAGGAGGCCGGGTTCCGTACCGCCAAGAGCGAGATCACTCATGAGACCGAGCTTCGCCCACTGGTCGCCCGGCTGGCGCGAAGGGCGCTGCTTTCGATCAGTCCCGCAAGCCGCATGCGTGAGCGCGCGCGCCGCGCCGCGGCGATCTTTAAGGCGTTCACGCTGCGCCTGCCAGAAGGCATCGAGATCGGCGTGGACGTCGACGCGCTACTCGGCCGTGGCGACTCCGGCGATCTGGGCGAGGACCTTTCCGACCTGTTCGTCGCGCTCGGTGAGGCTGCCGCCGAGCACGAGACAGGTGTCGTGTTCCTGCTGGACGAGGTGCAGTTCCTCGCCCGCCCAGAGCTCGAGGCGCTGATCGCTGCGCTGCACCAGGTGTCCCAACGTGAGCTGCCGCTGACCCTCGCTGGCGCGGGCCTTCCCCAGCTGCCTGCGCTCACTGGCGCGGCCAAGTCCTACTCCGAGCGGCTATTTCACTTTCCCACGATCGATAGGCTCCCCGACCGTGCCGCCCGCGACGCTATCGAGTTGCCCGCCAAGGCCGAGGGCGTCAGCTACCAGCGCCGCGCGACCGACCGCATCCTGCAACTGACAGACGGCTACCCCTACTTCCTGCAGGAGTACGGCAAGCACATCTGGAACATCGCCGCCGGCCCCATAGTCAAGCTGGCCGACGTCGAACGCTCACACGACCTCGTCCAGCTTGATCTCGACGAGAGCTTCTTTCAGGTGCGTATCGGCCGAGCGACCAAGGCTGAGCTCGGCTACCTATCGGCGATGGCGCATCTCGGCACAGGACCACACCGCTCAGGTGAGATCGCGAGCACACTCGGGCGCAGCGGCCCTGAGAGCATCGCACCTACCCGCGCACGGCTGATCGAGAAGGGACTCATCTACAGTCCCGCCTACGGCCTGACGGAGTTCACCGTCCCACACTTCGACACGTTTATCAGGCGACGCTTCCCGCTGAGAGAGGAGCGCTGAGCAGGTGTCCTGGGCGCGCTATCTCATCGGCAAGCGACGCCCGCTGCTCGGTGCTCGCTGAAGGTCGCACGCTCGCAGCTTGAGTCAGTGCCCCGGCGCTGTTCCGCCGCCCGCGCCGACCCCCGGGGCGCCGCCCGCGCCCGCGCCGGGCGTACCGGTGTTGCCGGTGCCCGGAGTGCCGGTCCCCGGCTGCGCGCCCGGTTCGGTGTGCGTTTCGGGTTCTTCGGCCCCACCGCCCGTCCCCTGCCCATTTTCATGCCCCGTACCGGTCTTTGGAGAGGTCTTGTGTCCATGTTCGCTGCCGCCCGGCGCAGTCGTGGCGGTGGAGGCCGCCGTCTGCCCGGCCAGCGCGAACTTGCCATAGAAGGGCTTGTAGATCAGCGGTTCGGTCGATTCGGCGAAGGGCACGCAGCGGCCGTCGACCACCGGTTCCATGTAGGTGTGCCAGATCTCGGCGGGCAGCGCGCCGCCCTGCTGGGGTTCGCCCTGCACGTCGGTCATCGGCACGCGCTTGTTCGGGTAGCCCATCCACACCGCGGTGGCGTATTCGGGTGTGTAGCCGTCGAGCCATGCGTCGACCAGTTCCTCGGTGGTGCCGGTCTTGGCGGCGGTGGGGCAGGAGATTTTCGAGCGCACCGCGGTGCCGGCCTGCACGTTCTCTTCCAGGATCTTGGTCTCCTCCGCGGTGACCCCGTTGCTCAGCACCTTGGTCCGATGCGGCCTGCCCCAGCTGCTGTCGACGTGCCCGTCAGGGAAGACGACCTTGGTGATCGCGATCGGCTTGTTGCGGTAGCCGCCGTCGGCCAGGGTGGCGTAGACGTCTGCCATTTCCAACGGGCTGACCCCGATCGTAAGCCCGCCGAGCGCCTCGGAAGGGTAGCTGTCGAGGTGGACCTTGACCCCCATCTTGTAGGCCATTTCGGTGATCGATTCCTCGCCCAGATCCGCGGCCAGCTGGGCATAGACGGTGTTGTCGGAGGTGAGGGTCGCTGCGACGAGGCTGATCGCCGAGTTCAGCGAGGTGTTCTCAAACGTTTTGACTTCATATGTGGGGTAGGCCGGCAGCCAGCCAGGGGTCAGCGTGTGGGAGACGTAGTAGGTGCTGTTCGGGTCGACCCCGCGCGAGAGCGCCTCGGCGAGGTCGATCGCCTTGAAGGTGGAGCCCGCCTGGCGGTGCCCTTCGGCGGCGAGGTTGTACTGCGACTGCGCATAGGTGCCGGACTGCGCCATTGCCTCGATGTAGCCGTTGTGCGGGTTTATCGTCACAATCGCCGAGGAGGGGTCTTCGGGCTCATACAGCACTTCGGAAATCGCCTTCTTGGCCAGTTCCTGCATGTGCAGGTTGATCGTGGTGTAGACCTTCAGCCCGCCGCGGTCGACGGTAGCGCGGCCGTAGCGTTCGATCAGCAGCTGGCGCACGTATTCGAAGAAATAGTTTTCGCGCCGGCGCTGGTAGTAGTAGCCGCGCTGCACCTGAAGCCCCATCGCCTTGGTCTGCCTGGCGGTGGCCTTGCTTATGTAGTGCAGTTCGGCCATCTTGGAGAGCACCTCGTTGCGGCGCTTGCGCGCTTCCTGCGGGTCCAGGAACGGGTTGTACTGCGAGGGCGCCTGCGGCAGGCCGGCCAGCAGCGCGCACTGCTCCAGGTCGAGCTGCGAGACCGGCTTGTTGAAGAGGATCCTGGAGGCGGCCTGCACGCCCAGCGCGGTCTGCCCGCCAACGGTCGTATAGGGGACCGTGTTGAGGTACTGCGTGAGGATTTCCCGCTTGCTGTGGGCTTTGTTGTATTCGAGCGCAAGCTTGGCCTCGGCGATCTTCTGCTTGATCGACTTCACGTCGCCGCCGAGGTAGAGGTTGCGGACCAGCTGCATCGTGATCGTGGAGGCGCCCTGCAGCGCTTCCCCCTGGATCGCGTCGCGCGCGGCGCTGCGGAAGATGCCGGTGAGGTCGACGCCGTCGTTTTCGTAGAAGCGCTGGTCCTCGATCGAGATCGTCGCCTGTCGCAGGTATTTCGGCATCTCATCGGTGCCCACGGGCGTGCGCAGCACTTCGGATTGGATGAAGCCAAGGCGCGTGCCTTCGGCCGCGAACACTTCCGAGGAGGCGCCGGCGACGATCGCCTTGCGCCCGGCGAGCTTGTGGATCGTTGAGGCGACCGCGAGCACGTAGACGCCGCCGCCGATCGCGAGCGCCAGCGCGCCGACCAGCGCGACGATCAAGCCGACGCCGACCATCCGCGCGCCGCCGCCGCGGTTGTGCCTGCTCCGACGCTTTCGTGCCTGTCTTGACATCTCGAAGGTGATCTGCGGTCAGCGCCCCAGACGCCTGTGCGCCCACGATGGGCGCGCAGCGGGACGCCGATCGAGATTACCGCCAAAGCGGGCGATCTCCTCCAGTTGCAGGCCGCTTCGCAGCGCCGCGCGTGCCGCGCTGGCCTAGCGAGCGTTCGGGTTCGCGGCCCGCCCGCGCGGCGGCACCTGCGGTTCGCTCTCGATCTGTTCGAGTGTGGCCGCGAAGTCGGCCGGCGTCAGCTCGAGCGCACGCAGTACGCGCCTGACGGTGCGCCACTGCGCCCCTCGCTCGCCGCGCTCCAGGCGCCCAACGAACGTGGTGTGTACACCCAGCCGGTCTGCGAGCGCTTCCTGGGTGATTCCGATCCGCCTGCGCATCGTACGGATGCTCGCGCCCAGGTTGACGCGGTCTGCTGGCGCCCCGGGATCGTTGGGATCCCCGGTGCCATCCTGCTCTGTGATGTCGTCTTCTGTATCAGCCATGTCCTCGAAGGGGTCGCTTGTCGTCCACCACCAGATGTAATGGTCTCCGACCGAAAGGGGTCGGCGCAAGAGCAGTTTAGGTCTTATGTGCCCAAGAGGCATCTGCAAGCCGCTGCCCGCCTCGAAGTTGGGACTGAGAAAACAGCTGCCTGCGCACGCTGATGGGCGAAAAAGCTCGCATTTAGCGCCCTCTGCGACTCGGATCGGGTGCGGAGCTCTTCCAGTGGCGCGAATCGTGGGCCGCTGCGCCTTTCTACGTGCGAGAATCTGCCGTTCTGTCTGCGATGAGCCCCGACACTGCCGAGATGGCTGCAGTGGCCTCCCCTGCCGCTGCAGTCCCCGCCGACGCGCTGCTGCCGAGCCCTGCGGGCATCGGCTCGCCGCCTGCGTCGCACTCGGCGCCGCTGCCACTGTCGGCCGGCGCCGAGTCTATGCGTCAGCGCCGCCCCGCGGCGTTGCCCTCCTGGCGAGTGCTGCTGGGCGGGCTGCGCCTGACCACTGCGCAGGCACAGGCGTTGCGCGACGCCATTTCGCTGCTGATCTCCTCGCGGGCGCTGGTGTGGATCGCCGGCGTCGGCGTCGTGCTGTTGTTCGGCTTCGGCCCCACGCGCTCGGCCTTCCATCCGCCCGGCCTGACGGCCGGCTTCGGGTCAGTCGGGGACGTGCTGGCGGCGCCGGCGGCGCGCTGGGATGCGGCCTGGTATCTGACGATCGCTCACTACGGCTACCTGCCGGAGCTGGGACCGTTCACCGCGCAGCGGGCCGCCTTCTTCCCGTTGTATCCGCTTCTGATCTGGGTGGTCTCACTGGTCGGGATGGCGGGCGCCCTGGCCGGCGTGCTCGTCTCGCTGGCGGCGCTGCTTGGCGCGATGTATGCGCTGCACCGCCTGACTACGCTGGAGCTGTCAGCTGGTTATCTGCTGCCCGAGATGACCCAGCGGCTGCGCAGCACGATCTCTGAGCGCAAGGTGGCGCGCATCGCGCTGGCGAGCATAGCCTTCGGGCCGATGGCCTTCTTCCTCTCGGCCGACTACTCGGAGTCGCTTTATCTCGCGCTCTCGATTGGGGTCTTCCTGCAGGCCAGGAGGGGTCGGTGGATGTGGGTGGGCGTGCTGGGCGGCCTTGCCGCGGCGACTAGGAGCACGGGGGTGCTGCTCGTGCTGCCGGCGGCGGCGCTGTACTTGCTTGGGCCGCGCACCGATCGTGAGGCCGATCGGATGCTCGATCCAGCTCCGGCCGCGGCCTTTGGGCTCGCCGGCCTGACCGCCTGGCTTGCGAGGATGCTCACCCCGCGTTACCGGCTGCACGCCGACGCGCTGTGGCTGCTGCTGATCCCCGCCGGCCTGGCGGCGTTCATGGCCTGGTTCTGGCTGGCTGGCGGCGAACCGATGGCACCCTTTCACGCCCAGGCGCTGTGGGGAAGGCAGTTCGCGGGGCCGTTCGTGGCCAGCTGGGACGCGGCCAGGGCCGCCTTCGAGGGCGCGCGCCAGATCCTCTCGGGGCAGAGCAGCCATCTCTACTTCCCGCTCGAAGGCAAGAGCCCGGACATCGAGGCGGGGCACAACATCGTGCTCTTCGCATTCCTTGCGATCGCGGTGCCGCTGAGCATCGGGGTGCTGCGCAGGCTGCCGCCGGCCTACGGCCTCTACACGATCGCGGCGCTTGCGCTGCCGCTCTCCTACCCGGTCTCCACCCAGCCGCTGATGTCGATCCCGCGCTTCATCCTCGTGCTGTTCCCGCTAAACATGTGGCTCGCCGGTTATCTCGCCACGCGCAGGTGGGCGCGGATCGGGGTGCTCGTGATCTCAGCGATGGCTTTGGTGTTCTTCACGGCGCAGTTCTCTACGTGGCACTGGGTGGCCTGATCACCACAGTCTAGAGGTCAGCACCGCCGTCATGGTTCGTTTCTAGTGACGGCGCGCCAACGGCTGGCTACACCAGAACAGACCACCACTAAGCGGCAAGTAGCCAAGGCATGTCTCCAACTACGCCACCATTTCGGCGCACACTAAAAAATAGTGTGTTTGCAGGGATTTAGTCCACACGCCACGACGTGCGCGGGGCAAGTTGCTGCCATGTCGACGGCAGACGGCAGCCGAACCCAGACCGGCTTGTGTAGCTTCGATGCCGAGTAGGCAACCAGCCCGCTCAGGTCATTGAACGATCAGAGGAGGACCATGAAACGCATCGGAAATAGTGTCGCAAGGCGCCTGCTGCCATCGCTGGGCCTGGCGACGCTGGCAGCCCTCACGCTCGGAGGTGTGGCTTCGGCTGCGCCGACGGGCGAATTCGCGAATTTCGCGCAATGCCCATTGAGCAATCATTCGGTCCAGCAGTGCCTTTACGCGACGTCAACCAGCGGTGAATTCGCGATTGGCAGCACGACGGTGCCGCTGAGCAAACCGCAGACGCTGCAGGGCGGCTTGTCGGAAGCAAACGCGGAAGGCTACAGCACGATCGTACCGGCAGCCAACGGCGAAACGCTGTCGAAGACACCGCAGACCGTGCCTGGCGGTCTGCTCAAAATTCTGGCGCCCGCATTCCTGCCCAAATTCTTGCAGGAAATCTTCAACGAATTCATCAACAAAGGCATTACCGGCGTGACGGCTACCACGGAACTGGTGGGCACGGCGCGGTTGAACGTCAACAACGCCTTCGCTGAAAGCGGTACGGCACTGGAACTGCCCACACGCGTGCATCTGGAAAACACCTTCCTCGGAAGCGGCTGCTATGTCGGCTCGGCCTCGAAACCAATCACGGTCGACTTCACGACTGGCACGACCAGCCCGCCCCCACCCAACAAAGCCATCAAAGGCGCCTTCGGTGAACCTGAATTCCGTGCCGAAGGCGAACTGCTTGTCATCAAGAAAAACTCGCTCGTGAACAACACCTTCGCAGCTCCCAAGGCCGAAGGCTGCGGCGGCTTCTTCGCGTTCCTGATCGACGAAGCAGTCGACGCAGAGCTCGGCCTGCCCTCCGCTTCCGGGCACAACACGGCGATTCTGAACGGATCTCAGGAAATCGCGCCGACCACCGCCGTCGAAAAGCACGGCGGCTGACCATAAGTCGTCGCATACACACGTAGCAGCAGGGGACGAGGCCCTCGTGGCCTCGTCCCCTCGTCTGCGGTCGTCTGGGCGAGCAGCCAGCGTCGACCTAGCCAGCCACGCTGGTAAACAACTCAGACGTTCTAGCAACACCTCTTCATGCATTTGTCTCCAGGGCTCGTAGGCCCATTGCAGAGCCAAATCTGCCCGCCCAGTCGGCCCGGCGCGAAACGGCAGCTTACGCTGCACTTGACAGCTTGCCACAGTCATGGCACGCTCATCCGACCGCGCTAGTGGGATCTCAACCACGGCGTGGTGTAGAGCCCGAGGACCGCATCCAGACGCGGACCTCAAAACCCCAAGACCAATAAAGCAGGGGTCCCAACGCCGGTGCGAAGAAAGGCTGAGCCTGGAGTTCACGTCGTAAGCGCGTCCAAGGGTGGGCATTGCATGGCAGTCAGTACCTAGTCTTACGGCTAGTGGGAAACATCTCTTGACGCACGTGCGACACATGGCGTAAGCTAAATCTCGTGTTGGCCTGGGAAGCTCTGCCAGATCGACAAGGAGAAGGAATCCATATGCGGACTATTAAGGTTCTCGGTATGGCCATAGTGGCCGTGCTGGTCTTCGGTGCGTATGCGTCGTCGGCGTTTGCGCTCGAAAACTTCGAAGCGAAAACATATCCTGTGTTAGCCAAGGCTGTTCAAAAGACCGTAAACGTGTTCAAAGTCGGCAGCAGCCCGGCCGTTGAATGCGAAACAGCCTCATTCATGGGTCAAGAACCGATGTTCATACCAGGGCCGACCAAATCTCTGTTATTAAACGCAACCTATGGCAAATGTAAAGCGTTCGGCTTCGCCGCAGAAGTAACGATCTTAGGTTGCTTATACTTAGTGATGCTCAACGGAACGTCAACTGGTACTGTCGATATCAAGAACAGCGGTTCCACTAAATCCTGCGAAGAAAAACCAATCACGATCAAGGTTCCCACCACGGGCTGTGAACTTACAGTTGGAGTGCAGAGCGGTCTGAGCGGCGTTACATTCACAAACGAATCCAACGGCACAGTGGTCGCTAACTTCAAACTCACCAAAGTTGCTTACAAAGTCACCAAATCGGGTGTTGGCTGCCCGAAAGAAGGCGAAGAATCCACGTACTCAGGTGAAGTCACAGGCTCGGGTGAAACCGAAGCTGGTGCAGCGGACGAAGTGTCCGTGAAATAGAGGACCAGTAACCACACTGGCTGCCATGTGCATATCATGGGTCTAACTGATATGTAACGCTTGGGAGGGGTCATCTGTTTATTCAGATCGATCCCTCCTAGGCGGCACAATGATCAGGGTCGCCCGTTCGGCCAGAAACCATTCGGCCAGAAACAGTTGTGAAAACAGGGGAGGTTGGGGATGTTTTGGAAGAAGCCGACGAATACGGACGCGGGCTCATGGCGGCATCGGTGTGCGGGCACCTTCTTGGCGGTGCGGCGTCATATCAGCTACCCAAAGGCCGCAATGGCGTTCGCGCTGCTCCTCGCCATGAGTGGCGGCGCGGTGGCGGCGGCGGCGCCCCAGAATCCGCGGGCCAGGACCACGAAGCACAAGCCGTCCTACGTGATCAGCAGCCTTGGACAGATCAGTCCCTCGGTGCGGAGCATGCTCAAAGGCGCCAATGGCAAGAACGGCGTGAATGGCACGAATGGTAGTTCTGGTCTGGCGGGCGTTGCAGGCAAAGAAGGGCTGATGGGGAAAGAAGGAGCCGCGGGCAAAACTGGCGAAAGTGTGACGACAGAAGAACTCAAAGTCGGCGACGCACATTGCAAACTGGGCGGCGCTAAGTTCACAGTGGGAAGCGCCACGCCTACGTTTGCGTGTAATGGCCAGACGGGCTTCACGCAGACACTGCCAAAGGGCGACAGCGAGACCGGAACGTGGCAGATCGCCGTCACAAAGGTGCCGTCGTTGCCACTGGTGTCTGTCTCTTTCGCCATTCCGTTGAGCGAAAAGCCGGCAAAGATCGAAGTGGTGAATGAAAATGGCAAAACCACTGAATGTCCTGGTACGGCTGCTGAACCGCTCGCAAAGCCTGGGGTGCTTTGCCTATTCGAAGCAGTCAATTCCGGCAAAGTGAAATTTGAATTCGCACTCAGCTACACAGCGGGCGTGCTTTTGGAGTTCGGTTTGGTAGAAAACGAATTTGCTGCCGGCACTTGGGCTGTCAAGGCTGAAGAATAGGCTCGACTTGGCAACTAAAAGAGCTAAAGCAGACCACGCCTTGTATAATAAGCATCACAAGTGGTCCGCTCGCGCCAACGCTCGTTGCGCGGTGCCCAGGCTGAGGCCGCTGAGGCCGCGCCGCTTGATCGCCTTCATCTTTATGCTCTCCATCGCATTGGTGGTCAGCGGCAGCACGGTTGCCGCCGCTGACCACCAACCTGAACTCCTGGTTCAGTTTGGCGAAACCGGGCACAGTGCGGGTCAGACATTCCGCCCACGTGGCATAGCGCCGGACCCAGAAACGGACAACATCTTCGTAAATGACGAAGGCAACGCGCGGATCGACGAGTTTACTGAATGGGGCCAATTCATCAGAGCATTTGGATGGGGGGTGGCCGATGGCAGCAGCGAAGCGCTGCAAACATGTGAAGCGAAATGCTTCGCGGGCCGCACGGGCACTGGTGTTGGCGAGTTTGGTGCCGAAAGCAACATCGGCATTGCCGTCGAACCGCTCACACACGATGTGTACGTGGTGGATCTTGCCAATCTGCGCGTCGAGAAGTTCACGGAAAGCGGTGAATTCTTGCTGATGTTCGGCGGGGACGTAAATAAGACGGCCAAAACAAACGTCTGCACCGAGGCAGAAGTTAAAGGTGGAGCTTCGTGCGGCGCTGGGGTGAGCGGAGACGGGCCGGGCGATTTTACGTGGCAAGGACGCGAAAACAGGGCTAGGGGCCCTTATATTGCGGTCGACGCAAAGACAAAACTCATATATGTAGGGGACAACGATCGGATCGAGACGTTCGAACCGGACGGTGTCTACAGCTCCGAAATCCCAATGGCGGGCGCGGGCGCCACTTTGGCATTGGCTGTCAACGAAGCCACGGGTGCATTGTATGAGATAAGTGAAGAAGCGCCCGGCGTGCGCAAGCTGAGTCCGCAAGGCGCGGTGAGCAGCGTACTGGACGGGGCCGGCAAGCCGACTGCTGTCGGTGTTGGCGCTGGCGAAACGCTCTACGTTACCAATCAGACGGGTGGCACGGGTGGCAGTACTGGTACCACCGAAATCATCGAGTACAACAACGAAGGAGCGCAGATCACCAGTTTCGGTGGTGGCGAATTCCACAGCGGGCTTTACAGTACGTCGATCGCTACGAACAATAAAATAGGCGACATATACGTTGCGAACGCTGCTGAAACCAACAGCTTTATTCGTGCCTATGGCGAACCACCGCCGGGACAGCCGCCATCGGTGGACCCATCGGTTGCGGAAGAGTTCGCACAGTCAGTGGGAACAAGCTCGGCCACCTTGAGCGGCGAGATAAATCCGCACTTTTTCCCCACCTCCTACTATTTGCAGTACGGAACTGCCAGCTGTGAAGAAGGGTCATGCATCGATCTGCCGGCAGCGCCAGGAACGCCACTGAGCTCGCTGCGGGGAGCGGAGGTGCCCGGTAGTGTCGCGCTCGCCGATCTGGCGTCTGGCACGACGTATCACTATCGTTTTGTCGCGACCAGCTCAGCCGGTACGACGACTGGGCTCGAACACACGTTTACGACGTTCTCTGTGCCACGCGCGGTTGCAGCATGCCCAAATGCCGCGCTTCGCAGCCAGCAAGGCGCCGAATATCTGCCTGATTGTCGCGCGTACGAAGCGGTCTCGCCACTCGCCAAGAACAACGGCTCAGTTCTGCCGGATGTCACACCATATACGATCGGCGGCTATACCGAACCACGTAACGGCTCGCAGGCCGCCGCTAGCGGAGAAAGTATCACCTACGAGTCATTCACCGCGTTTCCAGGGTCGGCTGGAAGCCTGATCGTAAATCAGTACCTCGCATCGCGTAACGCAGCGGGCTGGTCAACCACGCCGCTCAACGTGCCGCAGGCGCCAAACCACTTCGCCGACGGTGAACCCACCGCCGCCACAGCATATCTAGCCTTCTCCACTGAACTTACAAATGCGGTTCTGAATGCGCTAGAACCGCCTCTCGCAGGCGCGCCCGCAGGCTATAACGATCTCTATATGCGCAATAACGAAGCTGGTATCTATGTGCCAATAACGGCCGAGGCACCTACAAATTCTAATATAAAATTGGGTGAACAAGATCCGTCGTTCTATTTTGAGGGCGCCACGCCGACCTTCAGCCATGTGGTGTTCGCGAGCAACGGCGATTATTACCCGGGCGCCGTCGGGTCGCTCAAAGGCGAAAAATTGAATCTATATGAATGGTCGGACGGCGAACTTCGCTTGGTCAACATCACCCCAGCAGGGAATGTGTCGCCGGAGAGCAGCTTCACTAGCGTAGGCGGCGGGCCTCGGATTGAAGGCGAGTACGTGGGCGCGATCAGTGGAGATGGTTCGCATATCGTGTGGACCGACTCGGTCGACGAAGAGCTGTTAGACCGCATCAACGGCACCGAAACGATAGAGCTCGATGCCTCTACGATAGAACCGAAAGGCGGAGGCGGCGGCATTTTTGCTGGCGCGTCGGCAGATGGAGAGCGGGTGTTCTTCATGGATGCGCGAAAGTTGACGGCAAACGCGGTGGGTGGACAGGAACTGTACGAATACAATCTGGAAACGCAGACGCTTACTAACCTCACGGCCGATGCCGCCGGCCCTGGCGGCGCCAAAGTCGGAGGCGTTGTCGGCATCAGCGAAGACGGCTCCTATGTCTATTTCGTTGCACATGCGGCACTCGCGCCGGGAACGCCTGCTGGCGAAGATCATCTCTTCGTCTGGCACGAAGGCAGTATCAGATTCGTGGCGAACCTTGCCGCGGCGGACACTCACGACTGGCATGGCTCTGACAATGGGCTCCAGCAGCAGACGGCGGCAGTGACGCCGAGCGGAACAGCGCTGGCATTTCAGTCTATCGAAAGCTTGACAGGCTATGATAACGCACGCTTGGACGGCGCCAAGTGCTTTACGATAGAAAACGGAGGCGCGACGTCGCGCTGCCCCGAGGTGTATTTGTACAATTTTGTGGCAAACGCGCTGACGTGCATATCGTGCAATCCGAGCGGAGAGCGGCCGCTGGGCGGCTCGACCCTGGTCGGCGGTGAGACGGCCAACTATCAGCCACGGTTCTTGACGACTAATGGGAGCCGCTTGTTCTTCGACAGCGAGGACGCGCTCGTGCCGGGTGATGTCAATGGTGTGCAGGACGTGTATGAGTGGGAGCAGAATGGTGAAGGCAGCTGCCGCGGCAACGTTGGGTGCGTCTATTTGATTTCGAATGGTGCTGATGCAGAAGAATCGACGTTTGCGGATGCGAGCGCCGATGGTCGTGATGTGTTCTTTACGACAGCGGATCCGCTTATCGCACATGATTCTGACAACAACAACGTGACTTTGTATGACGCGCGTGCCGGTGGCGGGTTTGCAACGTCCTCGCCGCCCGCGTCGCCATGCGTTGGGGAAGACTGCAAGCCGCTGGCTTCGTCGGCGCCCGTGTTTCAGGCGCCGTCGAGCGAGGTCTTTGAAGGTCCGGCCAACGCCTTGTTGCCACCTCCCCACGTCAAGCCCGCGAAAAAACGTGGGCACGCGACCAAACGCTGCGCTAGTAGGCGTAGGCGAAGCGGGTGCATGAAGGCGAGAGGGTCGCGCCGGAGGCGGGCTAAGATCAAGAAGAGTGAGAAGAGTGGAAAGCGATGATGAGGAGGGGAGTGGAGGTGTTCGCCGGCTGGAAGCTAGCAGTGGCTACTGGCGCGGTGTGTTGCGCGCTTGTGTTGCCTACTGCGGCGATGGCAGCGTTCGGTATTCGTCCGGGTTCGGAGAGCATCGCTGCCACCAACAGGACTGGCACGCCCGATCTTGTTGCGGGTTCGCATCCCTATGCGTTTACGACCACTTTGGCGTTGAACGTCGAAGCACCTGACAGCCTTGGGGAAACGAGGCCGGAAGGTGGCAACTTGAAGGACATCGAAGTGCAAGTCCCGCCTGGGCTCGTGGGCGATGTCACGGCTGTGCCGGAGTGCAGCGAGATACTGCTTGAGACAACTGTGGAAGAAAGCCGCACGGAATGTCCCAATAACGCCGCTATTGGCGTGATTACGGTTCATTTTGCGGATGGTGAAGTGTTCTATGCGCCGGTGTACAACATGGTGCCGCCGCCAGGCATGCCAGCAGAGTTTGGTTTCAACCTTCTGAAATACGGGCTCGATCACGTGGTGTTCTCGGTGCGCACTGGAGGCGACTACGGCGTCGATGCCTACGTTGAAAACGTCTCTCAGGTCGCGTCGGCGATTGCGAGCACGGTGACTGTTTGGGGTGTGCCGGCGGAAGCCAGTCATGACGCTGAACGAGGGGTGTGCGAGGGTACCATGGGGCCGAGTGGTGCTTTGTGTCCGGCCGAAGCGCCGTTGCGTGCGCTGCTGAGGATGCCGACGTCGTGCGCGCAAGCACCGCTCCTAAGCACATTGAGGATCGATTCGTGGAGTGATCCCGGCGCATTCACCAGTGAAGGCTTCGCCAGCGAAGGCTTGAGCGGCTGTGGAGGCATCGAATTTCAACCGTCGATCAGCGTCGAGCCGGAAACGGACGTTGCGGATACGCCTGCTGGCCTGAAAGTAGAGGTGCACAATCCCCAGCAGGGGCTCGACAGCTTGGAAGGGCCGGGGGAGGCGGACCTTAAGGACGCGACCGTGACGCTGCCCGAAGGTTTGGTGGTCAATCCGGCGTCGGCAAATGGCTTGGCTGCGTGTTCGTCGGCGCAGATCGCGCTCTCGAGTCCGGGATCGGGGGATTGTCCGGAGGCGTCGAAGATCGGCGCGGTGGAAATCGATACTCCGCTGCTGGACCATCCGTTGCCTGGGGCGGTGTATCTGGCCGCGCAGGGCGACAATCCGTTCGGCAGCTTGTTGGCGATCTACATCGTGGTAGACGACCCAATGACAGGTCTGGTGGTCAAGCTCGCTGGGCATGTCGAACCCAACCCGGTGACGGGCCAACTGAGTACAACGGTTACGGACAGTCCCCAGCTTCCCTTCGAAGATTTCAAGCTTGACTTCTTCGGCGGCCAGCGCGCCGCCCTTGTCACCCCCGAAACGTGTGGCGTGAAGACGACGACAACCACCTTTACTCCGTGGAGCTCGCCGGAAGGGCAGGACGCGCAGCCGTCCAGCTTCTTTGAAGTAGTTTCTGGCACCGGCGCGGCGGCCTGTGGTCCGCGCAGGTTCGCACCTTCGTTGACGGCCGGCACAATCAGCAACCAAGCGGGGGCGTTCAGCCCGTTCACGCTTACGCTTGCGCGGCAGGACGGCGAACAGGCGCTCAGCACGGTGTCGGCGCGGCTGCCGAACGGTGTGGCAGGCATGATCTCCAAGGTGGAGCTTTGCGGGGAAGCACAAGCCGACACGGGCGACTGCCCAGCGTCGAGCATGATCGGACACGTGACCGTCACCGCTGGCGTGGGCGGTGACCCGATCACTCTGCCCGAAGCAGGCAAGCCTGAGGACCCCATCTATATCACTGGCCCATATAAGGGCGCACCCTTCGGCGTATCGATCGTGGTGCCCGCGCAAGCTGGCCCCTTCGATCTTGGCACGGTGGTCGTGCGCGGCAAGGTGAATGTGGACCCACACACCGCACAGGTCTCGATCGAAAGCGAACCGGCGCCGCATATCCTACAGGGCATTCCCGTCGACCTGCGGACGATCAACGCAACCATCGATAGGCCCGAATTCATGTACAACCCGACTAGCTGCGACCCCATGAGCGTGACCGGCGTGATCGGCTCCTTCGAAGGCACGCTCGCAAGTGTTTCGAGTCGCTTTCAGGCCGCTGGATGCGCGGGCTTGGCGTTCAAACCAGCGTTCAAGGTTGCCACGCACGCCCACCACACGCGACGCTTCGGTGCCTACCTGCACGTGAGCCTCACCATGCCTGGGTCCGAGCAGGCGCACATCAGGAGCGTCTTCACAGAACTGCCGAAACTGCTGCCGTCCAGGGCCGAAACCCTCAAACTTGCGTGCTCGGAAGTGCAGTTCGCGGCCAACCCTGCGGGCTGCCCCGTGGACTCGCACGTGGGCGTCGCCATCGTGCACACGCCCGTGCTGCCAGTTCCGCTGACTGGCCCGGCGCTCCTGGTTTCCCACGGAGGAGCGGCGTTCCCGGACCTTGAGATCGTGCTGCAGGGCGACGGCGTGACTCTTGAGCAGACAGGCACCGTCAACATCGTCAAAGGCATCACCAGCGTCGACTTCAAGTCGGTGCCCGACGCGCCTATCAGCAGCATCGAACTCACCCTGCCAGAGGGCCCGCACTCGGCGCTGGCGGCAACCGCCAACCTATGCTCCGAGATCGTTACCAAGCAAATCAAGACCAAGATTCACGGCCAAACTGTTCACCGCAAACGCAGCGTGAAGAAGCCACGCACCATCACGATGCCAACGACTATCACCGGCCAAAACGGCGACGTTCTCAGACAAGCAACAAAAATCACGGTCGAAGGCTGCGCCGCCAGCAAAAAGAAAACGAAAAAGTAGACGCTCGGCTTCCCACCCGAAATGGGCCACCGGCCGCCAGACCACCCCAACCCCTCGTCAGATCAAGAACCTGCTCAAGTCGGTTTTTCGGTTTGACATACGGTCCCAGAATGGGATACTTACCAGCGGATATCGACGGGTATCCGGCCTGGCGAGGGCGTATTCGTCATCCAATAAAGAGGGGACAATATGCGTATCATCAATGTGCTCTGCTTCGCTTTCACTGTCGCGCTTGCGCTCGCTGCGTGCGTTTCACCGGCATCCGCGCTCGAAAATTTCGAAGCGAAAACCTATCCTGTATTAGTCAAGGCTGTTCAAAAGACCGTAAACGTGCTCAAAGTCGGCAGCAGCCCGGCCATTGAATGCGAAACAGCCTCATTCATGGGTCAAGAACCGATGTTCCTACCAGGGCCGACCAAATCTCTGTTATTAAACGCGACCTATGGCAAATGTAAAGCGTTCGGCTTCAGCTCAGAAATAACGATCTTAGGTTGCTTATACTTACTGATGCTCAATGGAACGTCAACTGGTACTTTAGATATCAAGAACAGCGGTTCCACTAAATCCTGCGAAGAAAAACCAATTTCGATCAGGACCCCCACAACTGGCTGTGAAATCACAATTGGAGTGCAGAGCGGCCTGAGCGGCGTTACATTCACAAACGAATCCAACGGCACAGTGGTCGCTAACCTAAAACTCACCAAAATTGCGTATAAAGTCACCAAATCAGGGCTTGGCTGCCCGAAAGAAGGCGAAGAATCCACGTACTCAGGTGAAGATACGGGCTCGGGCGAAACCGAAGCTGGTTCTCCGGACGAAGTCTCTGTGAAATAGGCTGGCCAATCCAGCGATACCATAGAAAATGGGAGGGCGCCACTGTGGCGCCCTCCCAGGTATCGAGGCTTGTAGGAGATGGCCGGGGGAAACTTCTGAGCCCGGAGCGCCGGCTGCGCGCGATCAAGAAGCAGCTCGTCGAGCATCTCGGCCAGCTCGACTTTCTCCACGGACGCCAAAACGTGATCCTGCTCGGGCCGCCCGGCACCGGCAAGACACACCTCGCCACCGCGCTCGGCGTCAGAGCGTGCCTGGCCGGACAGCGAGTCCAATTCGCGACCGCCACAGAGTGGGTCGCCAAGCTCGCGCAAGCCAAGCGCCAAGGCCAGCTGGAGACCGAACTAAAGCGCCTCACGCTAATCCCACTGCTCATCGTTGACGAGGTCGGCTACATCCCGTTTGACCCCGAGGCAGCGAACCTCATGTTCGCGCTCGTCAGCTCCCGCTACGAGCGCGCCTCAATGATCGTCACTTCCAACAAGCCCTTCAGCGGCTGGGGCGAGATCTTCGGCGACGACGCCGTCGCCACCGCAATGATCGACAGACTCATCCACCACGCCGACATCCTCAGCCTGAAGGGCGACAGCTACCGCCTACGCGGCAATGACCTCGGACCCCCACCCACACCACCAGCAGACCTCCCCTGACGGCCGCGCCGCCGGCAGTTTCCTGCGCTCGCCTACGGCAAGCTCCAGAAACCGCCAGCGCAACAACCCTCAAGTGGCCTAGTTTTCAACCGACGAAACCGGCCTACATTTCAACCGGCCTTGACACGCGATAGCCAGGTCGCTAACCGGCCTGTCTATGTCGCGATCGGCGTGAACCTCGACGGCGAACGCGACGTGCTGGGGCTATGGCTCGGCCCTGCGGGCGGCGAGGGAGCCAAGCAGTGGATGAGCATACTCACCGAGCTCCGCAACCGCGGCGTCGCGGACGCGCTGGTCGTTTGCTGCGATGGCTTGAAGGGCCTGCCTGAAGCGATCCGCGTGACATGGCCAAACGCGACCGTCCAAACCTGCGTGGTGCATCTCGTTCGCAACAGCTTGCGCTATGCCTCAAAGAAGTACTGGGGGCAGATCGCAAAAAGCCTGCGGGAGATCTACACCGCCCCGACCGTCGAGGCCGCCGAAGCGCGCTTCGGAGAGTTCGCCGAGGATTGGCGAGCGCTCTATCCGGCGATGATCGCCTCCTGGGAGAACGCGTGGGAGGAGTTCGTGCCGTTCCTGGAGTTCCCAGTTGAGCTGCGAAGGATTGTCTACACGACCAACGCGATCGAGTCGCTGAATGCGCGTTTTCGCAGGGCCGTCAGGCACCGCGGGCACTTCCCCAACGAGCAAGCCGCGATGAAGGTACTCTACCTCGTCGCGACAGCCCGCCGCCCCAACCGCGAGAACCTGACCGGCAAAATCAGCAACTGGAAGCAAGCACTGAATATCCTGACCATCCACTACGGCGACAGGCTCGCCACCACAAGCTAGGACAGCCACCACCAACAAAGCCATTTACACAAAGAAACTGACAGTCCCCTACATCGCTCATCGGCACGATCCTCCTTCACGGCCCGCCCACTGCGAGCCTTCAGATCACGCCAAATACACAAAGATCCGGACAGACCCCCGACGTCGCGTCCGACCTACAAGCGGACGGACGCCCGTGTTACCGCGTGGCAGACTTGATGTACGCTTCTGCGGTAGGCGCACATTTGGAGCCAGCCTGCTTGAACTGGGGGCTCGATGTATTGACGCCCTTGAAATTTACGATCGGCCCCTTGCCGGAGGTGTTTGGCGACGGCAGTTTGATGCCTTCGGCGCGCAGGCAGTTGACGTACATCGCGAGCGCGATAGTCCGAGCTGTTTCGATGCGCGCCTCGTCGGTCGAGGAAGCGGACGTCGTTGTGCTCTGAGTCACCGAGGTCGACCGCGCGGTCGTGACGGCGGCAGTCGCGGTGTGCGAACTCGTGGTCTGACTCGTAGTTTTCGCCGAGCTGCCGCATCCGCCCAGCCAGAGAGCTGTTGAAATGCCAAGTACGGCCACGAGCGTCCGGTCGAAGTGAGCTATGCGTGACATCTGATTCCTCCGCTTGTCGGTGATCGGCGCGCAGCGACGCCGTTCCCTTGGACCCGGTTGTGAATGGTTGCACGCGCCCCGCGACGGTGCGTCGTTGGCTTGCGGGCGCCAGCAACTAAGCTATATTGAGGAAGCGGCGGTGTTTCCATCAGGCGACATGCCGTCCTGATGGGTGCTGTCGGGCCTTGATTGCTTGCGCCAATGTGGGCGCGTGCGAGGATGCCTGTCTGCGGCGAGGAGTCTGCTGCTAGCCATCGCCGCCGTCGCATGAACAGACGTTCGCGGGCATGCTCTCTCATCGTGCGGTGGCTGCGACGATTGCGATATGCGGATCGAGGAGTGGGAAACATCACTTGAGGGATCGCGCTCCATTGGCTAGCGTGCCGGCCTGTGGTTCAGCGAGAGCGCTGCGATGCAACCAGATGCTGAAGTTCCAGTCGCAGCGGCCGCCGCTACGGAACTGAGCGAAGCGGGGAGTGCAAGGAAGCTAGCGCTGGCCCTGGTCAGGTAGGACATGCCCCACCACCGGCTGCTCTCGACGCCGACGATGCACATCGCCAGACCGGGCGACGCGACATCGATTTGCGCGATGCCCTCCGCGGGCCGGTGGCGTCACGTCAAGGAGGCGTCCATTGCGCTTCGGGCGACGGCGCTCTCGCTTGGCACCGAGCAGGCGGACGCCAGGGACACGAACATCTTGCTGTTTGAGATCGACCGCGAGATTGTGGCCGCCTCGGCGCTTCGGCGTGCGATGGAGCCTGAGCTCTCGCAGCTGATCACCCTGATCCTGCACCAGGAAATGCGCGGCTGCCATCTGCGCGCAGCGCCACGGCAGCCGCTCTGTGTGCTCGCGCTCGAAGCAACGATGCGCTTTGCGACGAGCAATGGCTACAAGCGCATGGCGACCCACATCGCTCACGCCGACAGCAAGGGCCTGCAGCTGGCTCAACGCGCTGGCTTTGCCCGCGTGGGCCACGCTGACAGAGACCACGGCGTCTGGGCGGTGTCGCTGCGCTGAAGCGCGGCGGTCAGGTGGAGCGGTGGCGCCTCGCATGGGCCCGTCATGCGCCGGCGCGGCTCTGAAAACGGCTCGGCGAGGGCTGGCGCCTCCAGCCTGCCGCTGCGGCGATGATGTGCGCATGACACAGCAGTCATCTCCGCCGAGCGCGCCCACGCAGGCCGCTCGGCCGCCCAAGCGGCACTTCGACTCGCCGATCACAGACTGGCAGCCATGGCTTGGGCCGCTGGCGCTGGTGGTGGCACTCGTGATCGCCGTCTTCATCGGGCTGATCATCGCTCTGCCGCTGACCGCCCTCGGGGTCCACCATGCCGACTCCTCCAAACCGCCTGGCGGAGTGCTGATCCTCGACACCGCAGCGCAGGACATGATCTTCGTTGTCACAGCCGTGATGCTGGCCGGCTGGGGCGCCCGCACGGTCCACTCGTGGCAGTTCGGTCTGCGCGTCACGCCGCTGTGGCGGGCCGTGGGATTGGTTCTGCTCGCCTTCGTGGCGTTCGTGGTCTTCGCCGCAATCTGGGGGCAGCTGGTGCACAGCGAAACCGACAAGGTGCTCGAAAAACTCGGCGCCAAAGAAGGGGCCGCGTTGCTGATCGCAAGCGCCGCGCTGACGTGCGTGGTCGCCCCGATCTGCGAGGAGTTCCTCTTCCGCGGCTTCATCTTTACCTCGCTTCGCAACTGGAAGGGCCCCTGGCCGGCGGCTGTGCTCACCGCGCTGATCTTCGGCGCCGTCCACAGCACCTCCGCGCCGGCCGAAGACCTGCTGCCGCTGGCCGTCCTTGGCTTCGTGCTCTGTCTGATCTACCGCGCCACAGGCTCGCTCTACCCCTGCGTGGCCGTCCACGCGATCAACAACTCGATCGCCTTCGGCGGCCTCGAAGGCTGGGGCTGGCAGACCCTCGTCCTGCTCGTGCTCTCGCTTGCGTGCATCGCGCTGGTGGTGCTGGCCGCGCGGCGGATCGGGCTGATCCGGCCGGGCGGCCCGCCGGCGTCTGTGGGGTCTGCGGTTTCCTAGCCGGCCACCGTCTGTCGTTAGTCCATGGCCGAGGCGCTCTCTTGTGCCCCGCCAGCGATCTGCGGGCACCTCCCGCGGCCGCTAGCCTTCCGCCCGAGCCCTCGTAGTCCAATGGATAAGACGACCGCCTCCTAAGCGGTAGATCCAGGTTCGATTCCTGGCGGGGGCATCGCTGGTCTGTCGATCCTTTGCCCCGGTGCGGTCTGAGCTTGCTGGCGGTCGCTGCGGTGGGCCTGAAGCTCGTCCGCATCAGCAGATGTGCAGCCTCAGTCCTTGCTTCGCCAGCCGCCATCAGCGATCTGCTGTACGGACGGGGCGTTGTGGAGGAGGGCTCCGAGGCGTGCCATGACGATGTCGGCTGCCGCGTCGATGTCGTAGCCGTCTGGCAAGTCGACGAGCAGACTCTGCAAGTCGGCACGAACCCCGGTGTCAGCGAGCTTGTCGAGCAGGTTCAGCCGCAGTTGCGGATACGTGAAAACAGCCTCGCCCATGTAATGGCGCAAGCCATCTATAATCGCGGCCGGCATCGTCTCCTGGGTAGTCAGGACAAGCCAGAGATCGAATAGGTCGCGGCCCTTGCGCCGCTGATAGAGCGCGCGGAGCTTCGTCGCCATCATCTCGTCCAGCATGAACGTTGGGACGGTCGCGTGTCCGCTCCACCAGCGTGAAGATAGGGCATGGTCGATGCTCGTTATCGGCCTGAAAGATTTGGTCTCCGCGATATTTGTCTCGATCTTGATCCGAATCCGCTGCGGAGCGTCGGTGGCCTCCGCATCTAGGATCACGTGGACCATCTGGCCGCTGCGATTGACGCCGGCGACCTCGAGGCCCATACGCTCGGCGATCGCTCGCAGCGCGTCGAGATAGGAGCCGACCGGCCCGGTGGTGCGCCGAACGTAGTCGAGGTCCTCGCTGTAGCGGCGAGGGCTTCTCAGGTGCAGCTTGTGCAGGCAGGTGCCGCCGCGCATCACGAGCTCGCTGGCGAGCAGCTCCTCGCTTGCGATCTCGATCATGAGCCGCGAGAGGATGAGATCCTGCTCGACTTGATAGCGCTCCGGCCATGGCACCTGCGCCTGCCATTCGGTGATGAACGCGGCCGGGATCACAGGTCAGGCTCGACCGCTGTGTTGATGCGCAGACGCCAGTCGCGGTCGGTCTTGCCGCGTCTGCCGCCGGCCGGAGCGAGCAGCGCCGGCTCGCCGAGATCGAGACGAGCCGCCTGGCGAAGCGCCTCCAGATCATCCGCCTGCCCATAGCGCTCCAGAAGCCAGCCTGCGCGGCGCACCACCGCCCGGCCGCGAGGACTAGCCATCCGCGCAACCGCCGAGCCGCTCAGTTGGCCGATCTCCTTGAGGATCGTCGCGACGTTGCTGTAGCCGCCTGCAGTCTGGTAGTGGCTGACGAGATCGACGACCGTCGTCTCTCTCGTTGAGAGCGCCATGTAGCCGGTAGGCACCGTAGCCCGTTCGACATCGGCCTCGCTCAGGTGCTTGCTCGCGTAAAAGCGCAGGCGCACTCGCCCGATGTCGCGATCGCGAACAGGAGAGGCGCCGTCAGTCATCACTTGGAAAACCTGTGGCGCTTGATGGGACGCGCCGTGGATTGCAGCGGCGCTCAGAAGCGCAACGTAGTACGAGCGGCCCAGATGGGCCATCATCGCGTCGATAAACCATTCGCCTGGCAGCACTCTCCAGCTGCGATATTCCGGCGGGATCGCGACATACATGCCACGCGCCGGAGAGAACACCTGCCCACGGCGATGCAGCCGCTCCAAAGCGTCAGCCGCCGCACCACGGCTCGTGCCGGTCGCCGCCGCAGCGTCGTCGAGCGTAAACGCGTAGCGACCATGCGAGAGGAAGCGATCAGCGAGCTCGCGAGGAGGAATCGGTGTGGTGTGAGATATGTGCAATCCCGTGCTTTTCGCGGATCACCGTACATAATACATGGATAGACCGTCTGTAAGGCGTCTATATCCGTACTTGCAACGGATATATGCGGTCAGTCTACCATATATAGGCGGAGGCCCGGCGGATTACACCTATGCCAGCCGGCCGGGTCTCTATAGGTTGTAGATGACTTCGGCCTGGCGTACGCGCCACCAGGCGACGAGCTCGCGCTTGCTGACCGGCAACTCCTGGTCATCCTCGCAGTCGTCGAGGTAGCCGAGCGCGCGTATGAGGCGATGCAGCGGCTCGCTGGCTGCGTCAAGACGGTAGCGATCGAGAAAAAGCGCTATCCCGTCCTCGACGGAGACGCCGCCGCGTTTGTCGATCTGCATCACGTCGTAGTAGTCGCGGAGCTCGCCGCGCTCTGCGAGTACATTGAGCTTCGTCGCCATGATGTGGCGGAGGCTGTCCAATGGCGCTCCGCCGACCTCCTTCGGCTTCTCGACCTGGTGCGGGGGCGCCTTCTCATCGGCATGGAGGAACTTCACCTTCGCTTCGCTCTCCGCAGCAAGATTGCGAGCCAGCGTCCTGGTGGCCGGGTCAAGGCCGCGGGCATGCGCCGCTTGGAGCCAGTCTTCAGCATCGAGATTTCGGGCACCCCACGAGAGTCCAGCAGGGTCGAGCGTACGCAGCAGGCGACGAGCGATATAAGGCCCGCCTCGGGCTACCTCCAGCTGTGCTGGACTGCTGTTCCAGAAGAGATGGTCAAGGCGAGCGGGCACGCGTTCATCCCGCTGGGCCTTGGGCGCCGTGACGCGGCGCAGGTGCGGGACAAGCTCTCTCCATCGCGGGTGCTCGCGGTTGGCGTAGAGCATGAGCACGTGGCGGGGTGCTCCGGCAGCGATGACCTCTGGCCGCTGCCGGATGAGCCCCGGGTCGAGTAGAGATCGCACCGCTCGCGACGCCGATGTCGGAGAGATGCCCGCCCTGAGGGCCACGGCCCGGGCGGAGGGAATGCCCAGCGGAGAACGGAAGAGCGCCGCGAGCACGGCGACCTGAGGACGAGTGAGCCCGGCGAGATGCTTGTGGCGTCCCAGCTCCTCGCGCAAGCGCCGCACGGCGTCCGGATCGAACGCGAACCGCCCCCGTCCTGAGCGGGTATCCAGCCCCAAACGACGTGCAGCGCGAGCAACTCTGGGCACGCTGGTACCCAGCTCTTCCGCGACTGCTGAAGCGGAAAGCACACTGTCCATATCGTTAAGTTTAGGGCAACGACGGGCCAGGTCCTGGCTTCTATGAGCACCCCTGTATTCCACCATTGCACGCTAACGGCCCCTCGACCCGACCCCAACCAGCCGCGCCAGCCGCCCGCGAGACGCCTCGTCTCGGCGCATGCCATGCCTGTAGACGCGCAGCGTGAAGCCGGGGTCGGCGTGCCCGAGCTGTTCCATCACGCTGCCAGAGTCGACGCCGATCGCGATCAGGATCGAGGCGAAGGTGTGGCGTAGCTTGTGCGGGGTGAGGCCCTGCGGCAGTGGTACCTCGCCAGCCTGCACCAGATTGCGGTTGGCAAGCTGGACCGCCGGGTCAAACGCGCGCCGGCGGATGTTGCCGTGGATCGCGGGGGAGCCACGAGCGCTGGCAAACACGAAGTCCTCAGGGCCTGCATCGGCTCGACGCGCCCTGCGCCCTTCGAGCTCAGCTCGCAGCGCGGGCAGCATCTCGACGTGGCGGATCCCGGCGTCCGTCTTGGCCGCCTGCACAGCGATCCGCTCGCCGGCGAAATCGAGATCGCGCCAGCGCAGCTCGATCAGCTCCCCCATGCGCAGACCCGCCAGCACGAGCGTGCTCAGCAGCGCGCGCCGGTAGACAGGGCCTCCGCGATGCTCGCGTCCGCCATGCTCAGCGGCGCGTCTATCGAGCTCGGCGGCGGCGCTCAGCAGCGCCTCGATCTGCTCGGCGCGATCGAGCCAGATCGCAGGCGGGCGAGCGGCTCGCAGCTTCCTTCTGCGCCCTCTGGCTGGATTTCGCTCGATCAGGCCGTACTCCAGCGCGACCTCGAGGATCTGGGCTAGACGGGTGATCGTCTTGTTAATCGAACTGGCTGACAGCTTGCCGGTGGCCAGCAGGCTGTGTCTGTAGCGGTCGACCTCCGCGATCGTGATCTGCGAGAGCGTGTGCTGGCCGAAAAAGGGCACCAGGTGGCAGCGCAGCTGCCAGGAATAGTCGAGCTGGGTCTTGGGGCGCCATTCGAGCTTGCTGGCCTCAAACCAATGCCACGCGAACTCGCCGAAGGTTTGTTCAGGCGCTGTGGGCTTGCTCCCTGTGAAGGGCACGCTCTTTTATCCGACCGGGAGCGTGCGCGCGGGACGTTCGCAGAGCTCAGCTGCGCCGCCGCCCTGCCTGCCGCCGACTCGGCGAGCCGAATGTCTTCTGAGGCCCGAGGAAGGGGGCGAGGACAAGGTAGGTCGCGTAGCTGTGAGCTCGGGCCGGATGGCGGATGACACCGCGCACGGCGTAGGTGAAGACGGCAGCGTGAAGCGCGGAAGCGATCGCCTCCTGGGCCACTGGCGGAGGCCTGCGTGAGCGCGGCGCGCCGTCGAACAGCAGTTCCGCGTAGGTGGCAAGGTGGGCGCGCACGCGCGCCGCGATCTGCGGTGAGGCGATCGGCGCATCGATCGCGGCCATGCGCGCAAAGGCGGGCTCGGAGAAGAAGAAGCCGAGCAGCGCCGCGAGCCCTTCTCGGACCGCTGCATCCCAGCTGCTTGCGCCGTCAAGCGTCTGCTGCAGGATCGCGGTGCCTCGCAGATGCCCGAGCTCGTTGGCGACCAGGAAGGCGTCGTCCTTGTCCTTGAAGTGTTCGTAGAAGGTGTTCAGCGAAACGCCCGCGACCGCGACGATCTCATCCACCGTGAGCGCGACATACCCTTTGCTCGCACACAGGTTCGCGACGGCGTCGAGTATTCGCTCGCGCTGGCTATGGGCGGTGAAGCTCGCGGAGACGCTGCGGCCGGTGTCGCTCGGCCGCCGTGAGGTCAGCGAGAGCGTGCCCGGGGCGCGGCCGCCGATCGGCGTGCTCCAGCTGAGCATCGACCGGGCATCGTGATCGCCGTGCCCATCGGTGCTTGCGATCACGGCTGGAGCGGGATGGTAGCTGCGGACCCAGCGAGCCAGTTCGCTTACGAGTTCTGCGGACTGCTCGAGCTGCCCTGTAAGGGCGCGCTGTTCGATCACCTGCAGCAGCGCGCTCGAAGATCAGGCCCAGCAGCGGGATCGGCGGCGCGCTGGCTGAAGGCGAGAGCCCATCGCGAAGGTGCCCGCTGAGTGTGAGGATCAGCTGCTCGCGGGCGAGCAGGGCGCTCTGGCCGGCAGCGGCAATCTCGCTCACCTGCAGGCGCCATGCGCCCGGGTTCTCCGCCGCGGCTTCGCAAAGCGCCGTGACCGTCGCGCTCAGCTTGTCGCGCCCAGCCTCTCTGCTACGCCTGGCAGCTTCGAGCCGGCTGAGGGTATTCTCGGCAGCGACCTCGTATGCGGCAATCAGACAGTCGCGCCGGTCCTTGAAGTGAACGTAGAAGGTCTTGCGCGAGACGCCGGCGCGCTCGATTACCTCAGAGACCGGAGTGTCGGTGTAGCCACGCTCGGCGACGGCCTCTGTCATAGCCGCGATCAGCCGTTCGCGCTGATTGCGCGCAACCTCGCTCGGCGTGAGGCCGTGAGGTCCGCGCGGAAGGCCGCGACGTCCGCCGCTGCTGCTGGATGTCGACATTAGCTTTGCGACTCCAATTTGCTGCGTGGCGGATCGAGTAAGGATGTGTACATCAGGGGGCGACCAAGGTCAAAGTTCTGACCAGCAGATCGTCATCAGACTGTTGAGCATCTCTGTTCGGCGGGGAAGCGGTGCGTAGCACGCTCGTAAACATACACTGACTTTGGTGTTGGGCGGCGCTGCTCTCTGGTAGCCGTACGTGCCGACCATTCGGCGAGCACGAGCCCGAGAACGGCTCACCCGCCGGTTTGCGCGGAGTGGGCGCTCGCCGAATCGCGGCGTCGGCGGGCGGGGCACGGTCGTCTCTCACTCCGCCAGAGACGCACATGGGGCCGTGAAGATGCTCCGCGAGCAGGCTAGGAGAAGCCCGAGCTCCGCTACCGAGAACGACTCTTGCGTTGCCTAGCTACAAGCGCCTTATGTGAGTTGCCGTTCGATCGCGCCTCTCCGACCGCGCCTACGATCTCTGCCGCGGCTTCGCCTCCGATGAAGGGTGCAAGCGCTATGAATGCTCCCTCGGGCACCAGATCCGCAAGCTCTCTCGCGCGTTCCTTGGCGACGTGTGCAAAGCAGAGCTCATGCAACGCCGCGACGACCGCCTTCGCAGATATCGCTGGTGGCGGGTGCTTGGCGTCGGCCTCCTCGAAGCCGGCGGCGAACATCGGCACATAGTTGGCCATGCCCTGCAGCAGCAGCGTCGCGGCGCGCTCGCTGGCGCTGGGCGCGTCCACCAGCGCGCAGTGGGCGAAGGAGGGCTCGGCCGCGAAGAAGCCGAACAGCGCCTGCAGGCCGGCATGGATCGCGTTCGGCCAATCCTGCTGGGACTCGAAAGCGCGCTCGAAGGCCACCAGCGCGCGGCGGTGCCCGACCTCGTAGGCGACCAAGAACGCATCTTCCTTACCGGAGAAGTGCTCGTAGAAAGCCTGCACCGAGACGGCCGCCTCCTGCACGATCTCGGGGATCGTCAGGTCGGCGTAGCCCTTCGCGGCGGCGAGGTTGGCGACGGCGTCGAGGATCCGCTCACGCTGGCTGTGAATGACGAAGCTGCGCGAGATCGAGTTCTCGCCGCGAGGCAGCCCGCGCCGGGCGTTGGAGCGAGAGCTGAGCGCGAGGCTGCCGGGCGCGCGGCCGCCGAATAGCAGCGGGGTCGGCGCGCCTGTCTCGTGACTGGGCAGAGGTCGTGCAGGGGGAGGGTGATCGACGTAAGCGCTTGCCCAGGAGATCAGCTGCGGTACCAGATCCATCAGCTGGCGCCGGCGTGGCGCGCGCGGCTTGACGCCGGCCGGCAGAAGGACCTGCAGCACCCTGACGAGACCGCCGAAGATCGCCGCGGCGAGCTCCGGGCTCAGCTGCGCCGCTGAGGCGTCGTCGTCCTTCAGCGTGCGAGCAAACAGCACTGACCAGCTTCTGATCGTGCGCTCGCGCAGCTCGGGGCCGCCGGGTCGCACGACCGCAGGCTTGAGCATGACGGTGCGCAGCGCGCCGGGCTGATCGATCGCGCGCTCAAAGAGCGCGGTCACCAGCGTCAGCGCGCGAGACTCTCCCTCAGGCGTGGCATGCACGGCCTCTTCGGCCTGCGCCAGCCACTGCGAACCCACCGTCTCCGCAACCCACATGAAGCAGCTCCGGCGGTCCTCGAAATGTTCGTAGAAGGTCTTGCGGGACATGCCGATCAGCGAGATGACCTCCGACACGGTGCTGGTCTCGTACCCTTGCTTGGAGACCAGCTCGAGCATCGCGGCGCAGATCCGCGACCGCGGATCTGCGCCGCTCTTGGCGCCTCGCGCGCTCGGCCGGTTGGCAGTACGTGACTTCGATGTTCCGACCGGCATGCCTGAATTGTTACGTGTCAAGCCTCGGCATGCGTACCGTAACCACCACTTTGCTTGCTTCCTTCGGCCCGTAGGGGATCAGAATGTTAGGTTGATGACAAAAGATCACATTGCGGGCGGCGATCTGGTCCACATGAGCCGCCGTCGGTCTGATCTTGGTCTGCGCTGCCGGCTCTGAACCGATCGTCTCCGACTTCGCGCATATTGCTGGCGCAGGCGGGATCAGCGTGGGGAGCGCTCAGTCCTGCTCCTCGTCCTGCGCGTAGAGCGACTCCCGTGCAAGCTCGCGGCCGCGGCCGTCGAAGAGCGCGATCTCGAGCAGATCCGATCCGTAGTCGTCGGGGGCGATCAGCGTGAAGCGCTCCTGATCGAGCTCGCACTGGTCGACCACGACACCGCCTAGCTCGGCAGTCGCGATGCGGCCGCCGGGCGTAAGCGCCCGTCCCCAGACGAGCGTCATCTGCGCCTGGCGGCCGCTATGCCCGCGCCATGAGCCGATCACCTCATCGCAGACGTCGAGCTTCCAGTTGGGATTGCGCTCGGCGGTCTCCTCGGTGTAGTCGGCGAGCGCCGCAAAGCGCTCCGGCTCGCCGCCCTCCTGCTCTGTGGGGGTGAAGCGCACGTAGCCAAAGAGCTCGTGCCCGCGGTCGGTGAGCGCGCTTGCGGGCACGTACGTGAGACCGTTCCAGGTCCTGTCCGGGTACCAGGCGATATCTCCGGGCGCTCCCACTTCGCTCTCGCCGTCGGTGGCCTGTGCGCACGCGGCCAGAAACTCCTCGGCCAGCCTGTCGGCCCAGCGCCCGTATGGCAATCCCTCCTGCGGCGGCTCGGCCACGAAGCGGGGGATGAAGCGGTCGGCGGGCGGCATCGGCGCTGGAGTCTATGTCTCCAGCAAGAGCGTGACCGGCCCGTCGTTTAGGAGCTCGACCTCCATGTGCGCGCCGAAGGTCCCCACCGCCGCCTCGGTGCGCTCGCAGAAGCGGCGGTAGAGCGGCTCTGCGTGCTCGGGGGAGGCCGCGCCGATGAAGCTCGGGCGATTGCCCTTGCGGGCATCTCCGTAGAGCGTGAATTGGCTGACGCAGAGGATCTGGCGATCGCCAAGCGGCTCGTTCATGCGGCCCTGCTTGTCCGCGAAGATGCGCAGCGCGAGCACCTTCGCGGCGAGCTTGTCGACATGTGCCTCGGTGTCTTGCGGAGCGATCCCGAGCAGCACGAGCAGGCCGGGGCCGATTGCGGAGACCTGCTCCCCGTCGACGCGCACCGCCGCTCGGCTGACGCGCTGGATGAGCGCTCTCATCTATGCATCCCGCAGCATCTGCGCGGCGTCCTCCGGCGCGACGATGTTCAAGCTCAGCCCGGTGGAGAGCTCCAGGCCCGCGAGGTGCGTCAGCCGCGGCATCACGTCTATGCGCCAGCAGAAGTGCTCCGCTCCCTGCGGGGCCGTCCTGACCCACATGTTCAGTGGCGGACTGGAGCCGAGGTGACGCGCGAGCCGCGTCAGGCCATCGTGCAGGAGCTTTGCGCCCAGCGGGCCATCTTCCTCAAAGCGCGGGCGCGGGCGGCGCGGGATCAGCATCATCTGAAAGGGCAGCTTGGAGGCGTAGGGGGCGATCAGGACCGCCTCCTGGTCGATTGCGACGACCCGCTCCTTTCGCCTGACCTCCTCTTGCAGCAGGTCGCCGAGCAGGTTCTGGCCCATTGCGCGATTTGCGTAGGCGCCGAAGCGCTCGCGCTCGCGCGCGACGCCTGCGGGCACGAACGGCAGCGCGTAGAGCTGGGCGTGGGTGTGTGGCAGCGAGGCGCCGGCCTCGCGGCGCTCGTTGACGATCAGCTGTACGTAGGCGGCGTCCTTGGCGTGCGTCCGCATCCGCTCGCGCCAGGCCTCCATCGCCAGTTGCACCTGCTCGGCGCTCAGCTGCGCAAGGCTAAGCACCGGTGCCGGCGCGTTGACGATCACCTCGTGCGCGCCGGCGGCCGGCATCCTGCTGAAGAGATCCGCGGCCGCGGGGGCGACTCTGCCGGTGTGGCGCTGGCCCGGCTCCTCGGCAGGGGAGGCCGCCTGCACGCCGTCCGGGCCAAGCGCCGGGTATAGGTTCGGCACGACTCGCACGCTCCAGCCGGGGGAGTCGGGAACGGACTGCGGGGATCGCAGCGCGAAGAGCTCGGGCGGCGTTTGCTGCTCGTGTCCCTCGGCGAAGGGGTCGGACTCAGAATCGATCGGCTGCGGCGGGGCGCAGCCAGGGGCGCCTCCCGGGCGCCTGGAGCGCTCGCCGGCGACGATCACACGGTCGCCGCTGAGCGGGTCGATGCGGATCTCAGGCAATCGTGATGGCTCCTCTTTGAGGTGGCGGGCGGGGAGCTGAAGATTCGCAGAGAGGCAGGCGCTCTCCCCTGCCGCCTCGACCTGCTATATCCTGGGGCTAGCTCGCAGACGTGATGCGTCCGCATCCGGTGAGCATGCCGGTGGGAGCCGGCGTTCCGAGTCCAGCCGAACCCTGCTTCCTTCGGCGACTCCATCTCGAAGCCTTAGAGCCATCCATGGCCGAGTCCACGTCAGTGGCCCTCGCGGCCGCGCCCATTCCAAGCACCGCTGAGATAACGCGCGCACAGAAGCTCGTGCGCGAGCACTTCGTGCACGAGGGCGAGGATCCCGCTGTCGCGCTGGCCCCCGGCACGCCACGGCGCAGGGCGCTGGATGGCGCGCTGGCCGAGCTCGAGCAGGGTGCCAAGCACCCATCCACCAAATGGCGTCGGCGCTACTCGCTGATGCTGGGGCTGGAACGGCTGCTCTCCCAGGAGGAGCCGAAGCTAGCCGACGGGACTGTCCTCTCCGCACACCAGGTCGATGCGCTTTCGGGCACGCTGACGGCGCTGCTTGCCGAGGCGCAGCGCGCTATCGACGCGCAGGGCAACGGCGGACGGGCGCTGGCCGAGGAGGCCCCGGAGCTGATCTCGGTCGCAGACACCGTCCCGGGTCCGATGAACGGCGCAGGCATTGAGTCCGAGGCCGTGGATGAGGAGCCGGAAGACGACGAGGAGGACGACGAGGAGCCCGCGGTCGACCTCGACGAGGACGAAGAGGACGAGGACGAAGACGAAGACGAGGAAGAGGAGCCTGAGGACGTCTCTGCCGACGCCGAGGAGGAGCCGCAGGACTGGGTCGAGGAGGACGAAGAGGAGATCGTCGCCGAGCAGCCCGAGGACCCCAACGCGGCTAAGCGCTTCTGGTTCGAGCACGCGACCGGCGCCGGCAAGACCGTGGCCGCGCTTGGCTTCGTGGAGGCCTCGCAGACGGGCGGCATCCTGATTCTCACCCACCGCCGCAACCTCGTCGACCAGTTCATCGGCGAGCTCAAAGACAGGGGCTACTCCAAGCGGATCTCGCGGCCGCTGTACGTCGGTGAGGACTCCACGAAGGGCCCTGTGACCGTCGAGACCTACCAGTGGTTCGTGCGCAACGCGGGCCGCATCTCCTCCGCCTACACGATCGTGATCTGCGACGAGGCGCACACCGCCCTGGGCGATAAGACGAGCGCCGCGATCAGGGAGTGGACGGGACCGATCTTCATCGGCATGACTGCGACCGGCGCGCTGATCGCCCGCCACGTCACCGATCTCTTCCCCACCCAGACCTCCCGCTTCGATCTGGCGCAGGCGGCACGGCGCGGCGTGATCTCGCCGCTGCGGTGCGTGCGGATTCCGCCGGGCGTGGGCGTGCGCACGATCGCGAAGGTGCCGCTGCGGCGCGGCGAGGTGGACACCGAGTTCGACCAGGAGGAGCTGGCGCAGCTGCTCGATCAGCAGCCGTTCAACATGGCCACAGCCGACCTCTACAAGACCCGCTTCAACAACGTGCCGGGCGTGGTCTACGCCGCCGGCGTCAAACACGCTTACAACCTGGCCGAGGCCTTCAGGGCCGAAGGCATCAAGGCGCAGGCGGTCTCGGGCGAGACGCCCAAGCGCGAGCTGGCCTCAATCCTCGCCCGCTATGAGAACGGCGACGTCGATGTGCTGATCAACGCGCAGCTGCTGGCCGAGGGATGGAACAGCCCGCGCGCGACGCTGTGCATGCACCTGGCGCCGACCGCCTCCAAGCGCATCTACCAGCAGCGAGTGGGCCGAGTCACTCGCCGGCACCCCGGCAAGGAGGCGGGAATCGTCGTCGACTTCGTGCACCCGGCGACAAAGCACGACGACCCCGTCGTCACGCTGCACTCACTGCTCGACCGCGACGTCTACCGCGGCGGCGCGATCGTCGTGGGGCCGGTGCGGCGTGGGCGGGGCCGGCGGATGCGCGTGGAGCGCCGCGTGCTGCCGGTTTGTGCGGATGAGGAGCGGCGCTTCCAGGTCTTCGAGCGCGAGCTCTGGCGGATCGCGGTGGAGAACCTCGACTGGGGCGAGCAGCACCTCTGGGCGGCGCTGGCGGGTGCGCGCGTGCAGCCGGGCGGCTGGCGCAAGGCGCGCGCGATGCTGCACTTCGACAAATCCGGAGAGCTGAAGAGCAGGTTCCTGATCACCGCGGTGCAGCGCAACAAGAACGCCCAGCTGCGACTGCGGGCGCTGACCGATGTGGCCACGCTGCGCAACGCCGACGCCTTCGACACCGCCGTGGACATCGTCGGCGGCTGGCAGCGCGAGGAGCGCCGCGAGGGCGTGAAGGTGCTGATGCGGGCGCTGGCCGAGCGGCGGATCGGCCGTCGCGACCAGGCCAACGCATGGATCTGGCGGATGGCGGAGTACACGCGCGAGATCCACGAGGAGTACGCCGTGCAGCGCTGGCCGGAGACCAAGCGGCTGCTGGGACTGCTCGTCAACTCCTCCGGCGCCGCGCACGCCCGCAATGCGCGCAAGCTTGTGCAGGCCTCGCGCAAGCAGGATCGGCGCCTGGCCGCCGCGCTGCTGGCTGCGGCGCTCGCGCACACGCCCGAGGCCGAGGAGGTGCTGCGCGGGGCGCGCACGCGCATGTCGCGCAAGCCGCAGGCGCTTGCACGCGAGCTGCTGCGCAACTTCCCCAAGCGGCGCGGCAAGGGGGCGCGGCGCAAACGGCGCAGGATCGAGGATGGCGCGCAGGGCAGGGGCGCTGCGGGCCAGGTCGCGGTGCAGGCAACCGTGGGACAGGCAGCCACAGGGCATGGCGGCGAGTTGGATGGCGCGCCGTCGCGTGAGTCTGTGGCCGGCGGTCTGGAGGCCGAAGTTGCGAGTGTGAACGGCGCAGAACAGGCGCGCGAGACGGTCCGAGAGAAGCCCAGGTCTGCCAGGCGGACGCGGAAGGTCAATGTGGGCTCGACCACCGGCGAGGCGGTCGCGGAGCAGGTCGCCGGGGAGTCTGCGGAGAACGGGGAGACACAGCCGGCAACGCCCCGCAGGCGCGCGAGCGCCAGGAAGCCCGCGACGAGCGAGGGCGCGAGCGAGAAGACAGCTCCCGCCAAGACGCGGTCGAGGGCAAGGGTCGCCAAGGCCGCTGCATCCGCGAATGGAGAGGTCGAGGATGCGCAGGCGGCCGCGGATGCAGCCAAGCCGGCGCGGCGGCGGACAGCCAAACCGCGGACGAAGGCCGTCAAGCCGAGCGCCGCAGGCGCAGAGAACGGCTCCGATTCCTCAGCGGATCCGGACGCGCTCGAGACCGTCTAGGCGCAGCGCTCCGACACGCGCGCTGGGTTCGCCAGCGTGACCTCTCCCGAATCGAGCTCCACAGTCGAGCCATCCTGCGTTCTGAGCAGCAATCCGCCGCGATCGCTGACTCCTTCGGCGCGTCCCACGCCGTGCTGCCAGGCGACCTGGCTGCCGATCAGCGCGTCGCGGCTGCGCCAGGCGGCGAGGGTCTGCGCGACAGGGTCGGCCAGGCGTTCTTCCAACGCTTGCAGCAGAGCAGCCAGCGTTGGCTCGATCTCATCTGAAGGCTTGCCCAGCGTGGCCGCGGTGCCCCGGACCTCCTGGGGCAGGCCTGCGAGATCCACCGCCACGTTCACGCCGATGCCGAGCACGAACCAGCGCTCCTGGGGGCGCCCCTCGATCAGGATGCCGGCCAACTTGGCGAGATCTGCATAGCTGCCCGATGTCGCCGATCCGCCCGCGGTGGCGGGTGTCGGTGCGTCGGTGGCTCCTCTTCTGAGCACCACGTCGTTTGGCCACTTCACAAGCGCCTGCGGGCCGACGATGTCGCACACCGCCACTGCGGCTGCGAGCGGCAGCAACGCGGGCTCCCGCTCCGACGCGCTCCAGCGCAGTAGCAGGGACATCAACAGCGCGCTGCGTGGCGTAGCCGCCCACCTACGGCCGTGGCGCCCGCGCCCTGCCGTCTGCTCCTCCGCGGTCACGAGCGTTCCGTGTGGAGCGCCTCGCTGCGCCAGCTCGCGTGCGCGGTCGTTGGTCGAGTCGGTCCTGCGCAGGTGGACGCGGGGATGACCCAGCCGGTTGCAGGGGCCGGGTGTCCAGGGCTCGGAGCTGGCCGGCAGTGCGCTGCTCATCGCGGCCGCACCTCGACGGTGTCGCCGTGGCAGAGACCGAGCGTCTGCGCCGCCGAGCCTTCGTTGACTGCGAGCGCAACCATCTCGCGTGCATCCAGGTAGAGCAGCAGGGCACCCGGAGGCACGTCGGCGAAGGTACGGGCGTGGATCGCTGCACCGAGCTGTCCATGCGCCTCGATCTGCACCTCTGATGCCAGTCGTAGGCCGATCGACTCCAGCTGCTCTGCGGTGCCGTCCAGCGCGACGTTTCCGAAGTGGTCGACGTTCACCACGTGCGCGTGCAGAGTCCCACCCAAGGTTCCCGCCGCGGGCAGCAGGAGACCCTTCAACCCGGTGGGATCGAGAGGCTTGCCGACCGACTCCGGCTGGGCGCCGTCCGCGAGTGCGGCGGCAACCGGGGCGAAGACGTCTCGGCCGTGGAAGGTGTCGGAGACCGGCAGCAGACGTTCAGGCGAGGCGCCGAGATCAAACGCCTCGCTGACGCCGCCCAGCGCGTCGGCGGCAGGGGCCAGCAGTCCGTTGTCGGGGCCCACGAGCCAGCGGTCCTCATGTCGGGTCCGCAGTGCAACTGCCCTGCGTGCCATCGCGCCGCCCGCGCCCACGCCGGGGTCCACGACCGCGAGGTGCACACCGGCCGGCATGAAGCGCACACTGTCGCGTAGCGTGCGGGCCCCGACCAGCACGTCCTGGGGTGGGATCTCGTGAGTGATGTCGATCACGCGCGCCCGCGGGCAGCGCCGGGCGATCACGCCGTGGCAGATGCCAACGAACTCATCCTGCAGGCCGTAGTCGGAGAGGAAGGTTATGAATGGCTCGCGTGTGCTCACGCGATGCACGGTACGCGGTTCAGTGGTGGCGCGGGAGGACGACGGCCTCCGCCAGCAGGGCGTCGATCAGGCCGTCGACGTCGTGCTGTTTTGCCTCCACATGCGGAGGCAGACCACGCTCGTGCAGTGTCCGGCTCGTGACCGGGCCGATCGAGATGACCCGCGTCGACTCGGACAGCAGGGGGGTGCCGTCCGCGATCACACCGCTGCGCTGCACCGACTCCAGGAAGAAGCGCACAGTCGATGACGAGGTGAAGGTGATGTAGTCGGCGCTCCTCGCGGCGCTCAGCGCCTGTTGCGAAAGCGGTTCTGCGACGGTCTCATACAACGCCAGCACGTCTACCTCCGCGCCCTGGGCGCGCAGTGCGTCCGGCAGCACGTCGCGGGCCTCCGCGGCGCGGGCGATCAGAGCCCTGCCGATCTTCATCTCGCGAAGCGACTCTGCGAGCGACTCGGCCACGAACCGCGGTGGCACGACGTCGGGCGTGATGCCGTGTGCGGCAAGCGCCGCGACGGTGCCAGGGCCGATCGCGGCGATCTGTGCCCCGGCGAGCGAGCGCGCGTCGCGGCCGCCGCCGGCCAGCCGATCGAAGAAGAGCTCTGCGCCGTTTGGGCTGGTCAGGCAGATCAGGTCGTACGGGCTGGGGTCAAGCGGCGGGCCTGGCAGTGGCGAGATTCTGATCGACGGCGCCTGGATCACATCGGCGCCCAGCTCACGCAGGCGCCGGGCTAGGCCGCTGGCCTGAGCGCGGGCGCGCGTGACCGCGATCACCTTGCCGGCGAGTGGAGCGATCTGACGCCAGGAAAGCTGATCAGCCAGCTGCGCGACCTCGCCCACGACGGTGATGGCGGGCGCTTTGATCTCGGCGTCGGCGGCCCGCTGTGCGATGTCGGTGAGCGCGCCGGTCACGACGCGCTGTTGTGGGAGCGTGCCGTGTTCGACGACCGCCGCCGGCTGCTGCGCGGGCCGACCCGCTGCGATCAGGCCCGCAGCGATCTGCGGCAGGGAGCCGATGCCCATGTAGAAGACCAGCGTCCCTGGGAAGGCGGCGAGCGCCGGCCAGTCGAGCTCGGTCTGCTTTTCTGTCGCCCCCGTGATCAGCGCGACCGCGGTCGAGAGCCCACGATGGGTAACGGGGACGCCCGCGTAGGCGGGGGCGGCGACGCCGGCGGTCACGCCAGGGACGATCTCGAACGGGATGCCAAGCTCGCGCAGCGCAAGCGCCTCCTCGCCACCGCGGCCGAAGACGAACGGGTCGCCGCCCTTCAGGCGCAGCACACTGCGGCCCTGTTTGGCGCGATCGATCATCAACGCCTGCGTCTGATCCTGGGGCACAGAGGGGCCGCCGCCCTGCTTCCCGACGAACAGCAGCTCGGCGTCAGGCCTTGCGCCATCAAGGGCACTGGACGGGATCAGGCGGTCGTAGAGGATCACGTCTGCCGTGGCGATCAGCTCCAGCGCCCTGGCCGTCAGCAGTCCGGGGTCGCCAGGGCCGGCCCCGACCAGGTACACGCGGCCCGGCTGTTGCGTGGCGTCGCTCACGGCGCCATTGCCTCCGCCTGGGCGAGCATCTCCTTCGCGCCGACCGAGATCATCCGCCCGCCGAGCGCCTGCGCCAGCTGCACTGGGTCCTCGCCCTCCAGCTCGTCTGCGATCCAGGCCGAGCCATCCGGCAACCCCACCCATCCGCGCAGCCGCAGCATGCCCACGCCATCTGGAGCGCACCATGCGCCCAGCGGGGTGTTGCAGCTGGCCTGCAACACCCGTGCAAGCTCGCGCTCGGCCTGCAGGCAGGGCAGCGCGGTGGCGTCGGTGATCGCCTCGGCGGCTGCAGCGGCGCGCTGATCATCGGCGCGTCCCTCGAGTGCAAGCGCTCCCTGGCCTGGAGAGGGCACGAAGGTCTCAGGGTCCAGCAGGGCGCCGATCTCCTGCTCACGCTGCAGGCGCTCCAGGCCTGCGCGGGCGAGCACGATCGCGTCGAAGTGACTGGAGAGCTTGGCCAGCCGCGTGTCGACATTGCCGTTGAGCTCGCAGACCTGGAGGTCCGGGCGCGCGGCCAAGAGCTGTGCGGCACGTCTCAGGCTGCTCGTGCCGACCGTTGCACCATAAGGCAGCTCAGTAACGCGGCCTGCGCCGCAGATCACATCTTCCACGGGGCCACGCTCGGGCACGCCGAGTAGAGCGAGCCCGGACGCAAGCTCGCCCGGGACGTCCTTGGCCGAGTGCACTGCGAGGTCGATCTCGCCCTCCAGCAGTGCCTGCTCGATCGTGTCCACCCAGCGCGACTTGTCGCCGCCGGCACCTGATCGCTGATCGCCGCTCGTCCTGATCACCACGACCTCTGCCCCTCCAAGGAGCTTCGCGACGTGATCTGCCTGGACGCGCGCGAGGCTGCTCCCGCGCGAGCCGATCCTCATCCGCGTTCGCGACCTGAACGCAGCGGCCGCACTTCCGCCAGCGGCGAGGACGGCTGATCCTCAGCCGCGGGCGGCGCCTCCTGGGCGTCGTCGAGGCCGAACAGCTCCCTGACCAGTTGCAGGCCGGCGTGGCTGCGGCGCTCTGAGAGGCTGCGCAGCCTCAGCGTGGGCTCGTGCAGCAGCCGGTTGGCAACCGCTTTGGCGATCGCCTCAACGCGTGCGAGATCCCGCTCAGAGGCGCTCTCCCACCGGCCGGAGTTCTCGGCCAGGATCTGGGCGACGAGGCTGTCGGCCTGCTCGTGCAGGGCGCTTACGGTCGGCAGCGCGTCCTGGTGGCCCAGCCAGCGCGCGAAGCGCCTGATCTCCTCCTCGACTATCTCTTCCGCTTGCGGAAGGATCTCTGCGCGCGCGCCCAGATTGCGCGCGATCACCGCCTGCAGGTCGTCGATGTCGTAGAGGATCACGCCGTCGATCTGCGCGCAGCGCGGGTCCACGTCGCGGGGCACGGCGATGTCGATCAAAAGCAGCGGCCGCCCTGTGCGGCCGGTCATCACCTGCGAGAGCTCCTCCTCGCCCACGATTGGGTGCGGCGAGGAGGTAGAGGAGACGACGATGTCGGCCTGGTCCAGCTGCTCGGGCAGCCGGTCCAGACCGACCACCGAGCCGCCGAAGCGGTTGGCGATGCCAAGCGCGCGGTCGGCGTGGCGGTTGGCCACGAACACCGTGCCCGCGCCCTGGTCGGCCAGCGCCTGGGCGGTCAGCTCGCTGGTCTCGCCGGCGCCGATGATCACCACGTGGCGCTCCTGTAGCGCTCCCAGTACGCCGGTCGCCAGGTCGACCGCGACCGAGGGGACGCTCACGCGGCGCTCGCCGATCCCGGTTTCCGAGCGCACCCGCTTGCCGGTCGTAAGTGCTGCGGCGAAGAGCCTGTTGGTCAACGGGCCGGCTGTACCTGCCTGGCTTGCCAGCTCGTGCGCGCGACGGATCTGGCCCTGGATCTCCGCCTCGCCGACCACCATCGACTCCAGGCCGGAGGCGACGCGATAGAGCTGACGGGCGGCATCGCAGTTGCGCGGGGAGTAGATCGCGTCGGTCAGCTCCGTGGGGCGGATGCCGGCCCGCTCACAGAGCAGGCAGAGCACCTCCGCCTCCGCCTTGACCGGATCGCCGACGACGAGGTAGATCTCGGTGCGGTTGCAGGTGCAGATCAGCACCGCCTCATGCACGTGCTCGCTGCCGATTGCCTGCCTTGCGAAGTCGGTGGCGTGCGCATCGGTAAAGGCCAGCCGTTCGCGCAGCGCCACCGGCGCGGTCTTGTGCGAGACGCCCAATGCGAGCAGCTCGGAGGTCACGACGCCTCCTCGCGCGCGTCTGCGCTGTCCAGCAGGTCGGCCAGCTCGCGCTCAACGCGGCGTACGCGCACGGACATGATCGCGACGTAGATCAGCACGATCAGGAACACGGCTATGTATGCGGCGGCGACGTAGCCGACGGCTTCTTTGAGCGGCATCAGGGGGCCTGCCTTCCGATCATCGGCGTGGTGAGCGCCGGCTCTCCCAAGGGCGCGCTGGAGGACCCGGACGGCGCGCCGAGCTCCGGCTCGACGCTGCGGCGCCTGGCCGGAGCCTCCTCGCCGGATAGCTTGCGGCGCAGCGCCTTGAGCTGCCAGCGTGCGTGCTTGGCGGTCATCTCAAAGCGCCAGAGCGTGATGTAGAGCAGCGCGAAGGCGATCAGCGAGATCAGGAACGTGAAGGCCATCGGACCCGGCAGTTTGGAGCTGCCCAGCACGCGGGGGTGCAGGTAGGCGGTGGAGAGCCGCACCGCGATGAAGTTCAGCGGCACGAATGCGCCCGCGGTGATCGCGAACACCGAGGCGTAGCGGGCCTGGCGCTCAGGGTCCTCGATCGAGAAGCGCAGGGGCTGGTAGGTGGCGTAGAGCAGGATGATGATCAGGAAGGAGACGAGCGTCGGCTCGCTCCACACCCACCAGTGCCCCCAGGACCCCTTGGCCCAGATCGAGCCGCAGATCAGCACGCCGATGCCGAAGATCAGGCTCATGTGGATCGCCACATATGAGCGCAGATCCCAGCGCGGGTCGCGCGTGCGCAGATGCATGATCGCCATCGCCCCGGCTGCCACGAAGCCGGCCAGGCAGACGATCGCCAGTGGCACGTGCAGGTAGAAGATCCGCTGCAGGAAGCCTTCGGTGGCTTCTTCCGGCGCGTAGAAGAATGCGAGCCCAAGGGCCAGACCGATCATCACCACCGTGGCGATGGCCAGGGTGCGCAGGCTGCCGCCGTAGAGCGTTTGCCTGCGATCTGGCTGGCGGCTCCGCTCATCCCGGCGCCGCCGCATCTCAGTGGAGCCGGCCGGCTGCCGGCTGCCAGTACTCACCGCTAATCCTCCAGGAGGAAGTCGAACACTGCATAGGCGATCAGCCCGAACACAAGATCATAGAGGCCGATCAGCAACAGCCATCGCGCTCCCGGTCCGCCGTGGTGGCCGCTTGAGAGCAGCGGCGAGCATGCGCGCGAGCCGCCGATCGCGATCGGGACCAGCAGCGGCAGCGCGATCAACGGGCCGATCAGGTCCCGCGCCCGCGTTCTGACCGCAAGCGCGGCCACGAACGTGCCGATCACCGCGAGGCCGAGATCCACCAGCGCCAGCACCCCGATCAGATCGGGCAGCGCGTTTGCCAGCGAGGAGCCGAGCAGCAGCAGCGCGAAGGCCGGCACCGCGACGATCTCCAGCACGACCAGGTAGATGCCAAGCGCACAGACCTTGGCGATCAGCATCGCCGAGCGGTCCACGGGGGCAAGCAGCAGCGCGTCGAAGCCGCCCTGCTCCTCATCTGCCACGAACAGTCGGTTGATGCCGAGCATGCCGGCGAACAGCAATGTGACCAGCAGGATGCCCGCCGCCAGGTCGCCTTCGACCGAATTGCGGTTTAGCGCGAAGTGGAAGACCACGAACGTGCTCAGCGAGAACAGCGCCATGCCCGGCACCGACTCCAGCGTGCGCAGCTCGACCAGCAGCTCCTTGCGCAGCAGGGCGAGCACGACTGCCCTCAGGCGCGGGGGATGCCTGGGCTGGGCGGCAGGAGCCTCGGCGCCCTGCCGTTGAGCGGCCTGGACGCTCATCGATATAGCTCCATCAGCTCCTCCTGATGCACCTGCTCGGCTGGTGCGATCAGAGCCATGCGCCCACCACGCAGGCCGAGTACCACGTCGGCCTCGGCGATCGCGCTGCGCGGGTCGTGGCTGACGATCACGCGGGTGCGGGGTCGATCGGGGTCGGTTCCACGGCCGATCAGCGGCTCGACCAGCTCGGCAGCGGCCGGGTCGAGATTCGCGCGCGGCTCATCGAGCAGCAGCAGCTCCGGATCGTGCAGCACCGTCCTTGCGACTGCCACGCGCTGGACCATGCCACGCGAGAGGGTCCGCACGGGCTCCTCGGCACGCCTGCTCATCCCCACCGCGTCGAGCACCTCCTGCACTCGCTGCGCGCACACGCCGTGCAGGCGCGCGTGAAAGGTGAGGTTCTCGCGCGCCGTCAACTCTCGGTAGAGCAGCGGCTCGTGCGTGAGCAGCCCGATCCGGCCGCGCACCGCCCACGCCTGATCGGGCAGGCTCACCCCCAGCACCTGCACGCCGCCTTCATGCGGGCGAAGCAGCGTCGCCAGCAGCCTCAGCAGCGTGGTCTTGCCGGCGCCGTTTGCGCCCAACACACCGAGCGTCTGTCCCTGCACGAGCTCCAGCGAAACTCCTGCGAGCGCCTCGCGTTCGCCGTAGCGGCGGACGACCCGGTCGAGCTTCAGTGCCAGCACGCTAGTGGACCACTTAAGCGCGGGACAGGCGCGATTCCTGCGCCTCCTGCGCGGCGGCGATCAGCTCCCGCACGCGCGAGGTCTCGCCGGCTGCCAGCAGCTGCACCGGATCGGGGTCGCCGCCCACGATCCCCTCGAAGAAGTCTCTGCGCTCCTGGTAGGTGGGCAGCGTCGCCTTCGCCCATCCGCGCACGTCGTTGAGCATCACCGCCAGTTGCGCATAGTGCTCACCGAACATCTGCGAGATCTCCCGCTTCATGCGCTTGGCCAGCGCGGGCGAGGCTCCTGCTGTCGAAATCGCGATCGCCAGCGGGCCGGTGCGCACGATCGCCGGCAGAATGAAGTTGCACAACGGCGGCACATCGACGACGTTGACGAGCATCGCCCGCCGCTCGGCGTCCTCGTAGACGGCGATGTTGACGTCGGTGTCGTCCGTGGCCGCGATCGCCAGGAAGACGCCCTCCAGGTCCGCTGGGCCATCGTAGGCGCGCTGCTCCCAGGAGATCGAGCCCTCGGCTGCAAGTTGCTGCAGCTCTTGGTTGGCATCAGGTGCGATCAGCGTGAGATGTGCCGAGCAGGCAAGCAGTCCCTCGACCTTCTCCAGGCCGATCTCGCCGCCGCCGACCACAACGCAGCGCCTGTCCGTGAGCTTCAGGCAGGCGATGTAGAACGGCGTCTGCAGCATGTCCGCCACGCAGCTCTGGTCGCAGATCCCTCTGCGCAGCTGACAGACGCACTCCTTACCTGCATAGGCCTGGGCCGGCATCGCTTACAGGTTAGGGGCAAGACAGCCGATTGGTGGCGCTGGCTCGCGCCGCCTGTGAGCCATCCCAACCCGTGAGTAGCGTGCACGCGATGGCGAAGAAGTATCGAGAAGTCCGGCAGGCGCTCGCGGTCGCAGGATGGCGTGTGGTGCGGCAAGCGGGCTCACACGAGGTGTGGGCTCACTCCGACCGCGGTGAGCACATCGTGGTTGCGGGCAGGGACAGCGATACTGTCCCTGTGGGAACGCTCGGTAGCATTCGACGAGCGAGCGGCTTGGAGCATTTGCGATGAGCGAGTACGTGGTGATCTATGAGCAGGGCGAGGATGGTGGCTGGGGGGCATACATGCCCGACCTTCCCGGCGTAGTCGGGCTCGGCGCCACGCGCTCGGAGGCTGCGGAGCGCATACAGGAGGCTCTTGCCGCCTACGTCGATGACCTGCAAAGGCGCGGGCAAAAGCTGCCGGCGCCTCACCACGTGGCTGGGACGGTCGCCGCCTGAGTTATCGGCGGCTTACGCTCCTCGACGCTTTACGAACGTTCGAGCCCCCGCCCGGGCCAGCGCAATCGCTCCGCCGCGCCACGCCATGCTGCGATCGGATTCCCGCGCCGAGCGCAGCCGCACCGCCGTCTTGGCCGCCCGCTCCAGGCTGCTGCCGTAGGGCCCCCACCACAGCCCGCGCAGCCGCGGCGGGTCCCAGGTGATCAGCTTTTCCTGGGCGCAGGCTCGCAGCCCCGCCTGACCGAGCGTGCGGCCGAGGCCGCCGCCGGCTGCGGCGCCCCAGGGCCCGCCCGTGACCATCGGGCTGGGGAGATGGTCGTTGAGCCACACCATTCCGGCGCGCAGCTCGCGGGCGATTCGCAGCGCGCCGTGCTTGTCGGCGCTCCAGACCGAGGCGCCCAGTCCCGGGTCGCCCATGTTGGCCAATGCGATCGCTTCGTGCACCGACTCCACTGACGTAACAGCGATCGCCGGGCCATCGATCGCGGTCTGCATAAGCTGCATCTGCGGGGTCACGTCCACGAGCACCGTCGGTGAGTAGAAGGCGCCGTTGCAGCCAGGCGGCATCTGTGGCAGCGGCCCGCCGCACAACATTCGCGCGCCTTCGGCGAGCGCGCCGTCGACCAGCTCCTGCACCCGCTGCAGCCGTCGTTGGGATGCCAGCGGGCCGACCTGGGTGCGCGGGTTGGCCGGATCGCCGACTCGCATCGCGCCGGCGCCCGCGACCAGGCGATCCAGGAATCGCGCCTGCAGCTCGCGCGCGACGTAGATGCGCTCGACGCAGCCGCGCGCCTGACCGGCGCCGGCGGTGCCCGCCCACAGCGCGCCGGCGACCGCACGGTCCACGTCGGCGTCTGCCAACACGAGCATCGCGTCCTTGCCGCCGAGCTTGAGCGTGACCTCTGTCTCTCGCGCGACGCATTCGCGCGCGAGCATCCGGCCGGTCGCCGGCGAGCCGGTGAAGAGGACCTTATCCACGGGCGCCTGGGTGAGCGCGACGCCGACGTCGGCATCGCCGTGCAGCACTCGCACGAGCCCCTCCGGCAAGCCGGCTCTGCGCACGATCGCCGCGATTCGCTGCGCCGTCATGCACGCTCGTCTGGCCGGCTTGAAGATCACGCCGTTGCCGGCCAGCAGCGCACCGGCGATCTGTCCGAGCGGTTGGGCCAGCGGTGCGCTGCCGGCGCCGATCACCGCGATTACCCCGAAGGGCTCCTGCTCCACGCGGGCGCGCTTGGCGGGGGCGATCGAGCGGTGCACGGGCACTCTGCGACCAGTGAGCGCCCGCGCGCCGCTGTCGGCGATCCAGATCAGCGCGTCGACGGCGGCCAGCGCCTCGAGCGCCGCGACCTCGGCCGCCGGGCGGCCCTGCTCGGCGCAGAGCGTCTCCACGATCTCGTCCAACTCGTCGATGATCGCCTGCGCCATCGCCCGTACATAGCGGGCTCGGTCGGAGATACGCAGCAGCGCCCAAAGCGGCTGCACCTCCCTTGCGGCCGCGACCTCGGCGGCCACGCACTCCGGTGCTGTAGCCAACACCGTCCCCAGCAGCCTCCCGTTTGCGGGGCTGCGGGACTCGATCTGTTCCTGGCTGACGGATCCGGCCTGCACCGGCCCGGCGGATTGCGCCTGCGCCATGAAGCGATTATTCCGCCTGCACCGGCGCGGTCAAAGACGGCCAGCGCTTCAGTTTTCTTGGCAGGTTGCCGACGAGGAGGGTCGAAGACGTATGCGACAGGTTGCGGAGGTGCTGCCAGGTCGCGGCACGCGGAAGAGGAGGCTCAATTGTTTGGCAGGACTCAACGGCTGGCAATAGCGGCGCTGGGGTGCGCTGCGGCGATCGGTCTTGCCGCTTGTGGGGGCAGCGGCGGAACCGGCAAAACCAGCTCTGCGGTCGGCCCGGCCACGGTTGTGGCCGCCAGCGCACCGGACTCGCTCGACCCGCAGGTCGGTGTGACGACCTCCTCCACCGAGGCGACCTGGAACGTCTATCTCGGTCTTTACACCTACGCGCACGCCAACGGCACCGCGGGCACGAAGGTGATCCCGGCGCTTGCCGACGGCCTGCCGCGCATCACCGACGGCGGCGCCCTCTACAGCACGACCCTGCGCAAAGGGCTCGTGTTTTCCGACGGGACGCCTGTCAAGGCCAGCGACTTTACCTACGCGATCGAGCGCGCGATCAAGCTCAACTGGGAAAACAAGAGCTTTCTCACCGAACACATCGCCGGCGCCGAAGCCTACGACCAGGGCAAGGCCAGCTCCATTGCCGGGATCAGCACCGACGACGCCACCGGAGCGATTCAGATCAAGCTGACCGCGCCGTACGGGCCGTTTCTGAACGTGCTCGCATTTCCGGCCGCGGGGCTGATCCCGTCGACCACGCCGATCAAGGCGCTGCCGAACGACCCGCCGCCGGGCGTCGGTCCCTATGTGATCGCGCACGTGCTGCCCGGGCGCTCCTTCGAAGAGCAGATCAACCCGCACTGGGCTGCGCAGGCGATCCCGGGGATTCCCACGCCGAGCGTCGCGATTCAGGTGAAGGTTCAGAGCAACCCCGGCTCGCAGGCCGACGAAGTGCTCTCCAACTCCGCGGACCTGTTCGACTGGAACACGCCGCTGCCGCCCACGTCCGTACGGCAGGCCAAGCAGGAAGCCTCTGACCGTTACAGCGTGGAACCGGTCGCGCAGGTCAGCTTCTTCTTCTTGAACACTTCGGTGGCGCCATTCAACAGCCTGTCGGCGCGCATGGCAGTGGAGACGGCGCTCAACCGCGCTGCTTACGTGCGGCTTGCCTCCGGCTACCTGCGGCCGGGCTGCTACCTGGTGCCGCCGCAGATCATCGGGTACTCCCACTCCTCCTGCCCGGGCGGGGAACCGACCGGGGAAGGCGATATCGCCAAGGCGAAGCAGATGGTGCGCGAATCGGGCACGGCGGGACAGTCCGTCACTGTCTGGGGTCCAAGCGACTCTCCGCATCGCGAATTCGTCGACAACTTCACGCAGATGCTCGACGCGATCGGCTACAAGGCCAGCGAGCGCGTGATCTCGCCGTCCACCTATTACCCGACGGTTGCCAAAGTTGCCACCAAGGCCCAGGCGGGCTTCGCCGAATACACCCAGGACTTCCCCAACCCGGTCGACTTCGACCAGCTGGTCGACGGCAGCTCGATTCAGCCGGAAGCCAACCACGACTTCAGCCTGGCGCGCGACAGCTACATCGACTCTGAAATCGAAGCGCTCGGCAAGGTGCCGGCCTCGCAGCTGCCCTCGGTGGCGACGCGAGCCGAAGAACTGACCGATCACATCTCCCACAATGCCTACGTTGCGGTGATCGGCTATCAAGAGGCGCCGAAGCTCACCTCGGACCGCGTCGACTTTGGGGCACTGGTCTTCAGTCCCGTCTACGGGCCCGACTGGACCACCCTGAAGCTGAAATAAGGGGTGGGTTTGGGTCAGCGCGGCGCACTGAGGCGGCTGCTGCACGAGCGCTCCGCCGTGATCGCGGGCACCGTCCTGGCCGCGATCGTGCTCGCCTGCCTGCTGGCGCCCGTCTATGCGAGCGACATCGCCCACACGGGCCCGGACGCCAACCACATAACCGAGAAGATCGCCGTCTCCGGCAAACGGCTGGAAGTCGTCTCCCCCACGGGCGTGCCGATCGGGCCGACTTGGACCGGACGCTTCCTGCTCGGTGCCGACCCCAACGGCCGCGACGTGGCGGTGCGGCTGCTCTACGGCGGGCGCAACTCGCTTGAGATCGCGGCGATCGCCACGGTGCTGACGATCGTGCTGGCGGTGGTGGTGGCGCTGCTGGCAGGGTGGTTCGGCGGTCTGCTGGACACGTTGCTCTCGCGCGCCATGGACCTGATCTGGTCCTACCCGGTGCTGCTGCTCGGGGTGGCGCTCGGCGTCACGCTCGCTGTCTCGGGCATAGATCTCGGCTTCACGACGTTGCGTGGCGGCTCGCTGCTGTTGCCGGCGCTGATCATCGGCGTGGTCTACGTCCCCTACATGGCCCGGCCGCTGCGCGCCCAGACGATCGAGCTGCGTCGCCGCGAGTTCATCGACGCCGCCCGCCAGCAGGGCCTCTCCGGGCTGAGGATCATGCTCGGCGAGATCCTGCCCAACCTCGCCAGCAGCATCCTCGTCTTCACCCCGCTGCTGCTGGCCAACGCGATCCTGCTGGAGTCCGGGCTCTCCTTCCTCGGCGCCGGCGTCCAGGCGCCCGCCCCCTCCTGGGGCACGATGATCGCCGAAGGCACGCGCCTGATGCCTGAAGCGATCCACCTGGTGCTCGCGCCCGGCCTGATGCTGCTCGCCGCCGTCGTCAGCGCGAACGTGCTGGCAGAGGCGACGCGCGACGCGCTGGACCCGCGCTCGCAGCGTTTGCAGGTGCGCCCGACGGCGGGCGGCCTTGATAGAGGCGCTCCCGAGGGCGCGCAGGACGGCGCCCCGGCATTGATCGAAGGGCAGGCGGCATGAGCGCGGTGGCGCAGGCGCGCGCGCTGCCGGCACGCGGGGGTGGGCATCCGTTGTTGGCCTTTGCCGTCCGCCGCTTGGCCGCGATGGTGCTCGTGCTGTTTGCGATCTCGCTGCTGACCTTCCTGATCTTCCAGGTGATTCCCAACGGCGATCCGGCGCTGCGGCTGGCCGGCCGTCTGGCGAGCCGGCAGGAGATCAAGGACATCCGCATTCAGTGGGGGTTCGACAAGCCGATCTGGGTGCAGTACCTGCGGATGATGGAACAGATCTTCACCGGCAAAGTGATCTCCTACACACAGCGGGTGAACGTGATCGACGAGGTGGGCGAAGCGCTGCCGGCGACGATCTCCCTGACCGTGGGGGCCAGCGTGCTGTGGCTGATGCTGGGCGTCGGCCTCGGTCTGATGGGCGCGCTGCTGGCGCGCGGTGGGCGCCTTGCGCGCATCGGCGACCGCGCGCTCGGCGCGCTGGCGATGACGGGCATCTCGATGCCCGCCTTCCTGGTCGGTGATCTGCTGCTCTTCTACCTGGGCTACAAGCTGCGCCTCTTCCCGCTGGGCGGCTACGTGCCGCTGACAGAAGACCCTTGGCAGTGGCTTACCCACATGATCCTGCCCTGGCTCTCGCTGACGGTGCTCTTCGCCGGCTTCTACTCCAGGGTCCTGCGCGCGAGCATCCTTGACACTATGGGCGAGAGCTACGTGCGCACCGCGCGCGCGAAGGGCATCTCCTCCCGGCGGGTGATGTTCGCGCACGTGCTGCGCAACAGTCTGCTGCCGATCGTTTCACTGTGGGGCCTTGACTTCGCGGCCGTGCTCGGCGGCGGTGCGCTGCTGACCGAGACCGTTTTCAACCTCCACGGGGTGGGACAGTATGCGGCCGAATCGACCCAGCGCCTGGATATCCCGCCGATCCTCGTGATCACGCTGCTGACCGCGTTCCTGGTCGTGGTGCTGAGCGCTCTCACCGACCTGCTGCAGGCGGCGCTGGACCCGCGGGTGAGGCTCCGCTGATGCAGGCGTCGACTGAAGCGCAGCCCGTGAGCGCGGCGCACACGGAGCCCTCTACGCCCGCGCAGGGGGCGCCGCTGCTTAGCGTGCGGGATCTGAGTGTCACCTTCCACGGCGGCCGTGGTGTCGTGCAGGCCGTCGCCGGCGTCTCCTTCTCGGTGGCGCCGGGGGAAGCGCTCGCGATCGTCGGCGAGTCCGGGTCGGGCAAGTCGGCGACGGCGCTCAGCCTCACCGGCCTGACGCGCGAGGCGGGCGCGCAGCTGCGCGGCAGCATCGAGTTCGAGGGGGCCGATCTGATGAGCGCCTCGCAGACACAGCTGCGGCAGGTCCGTGGTGCGGGGATCGCAATGGTCTTTCAAGACCCGATGAGCGCGCTGAACCCAGTTCAACGGATCGGCAGCCAGATCGCAGAGCAGGTGCGCGCGCATGGGGACATCTCCAAGGCACAGGCCGGCGAACGGGCGGTGGCGGCGCTGCAGGCGGCGGGCGTGCCCGAGCCGCAGCTGCGCTCGCGGTCCTATCCGCACGAGCTCTCCGGTGGGATGCGCCAGCGCGCGATGATCGCGATGGCGCTCTCCTGCTCGCCTCGGCTGCTCGTGGCCGACGAGCCCACAACCGCGCTCGACGTGACCGTCCAGGCCCAGATCCTGGCCGAGCTGCGGCGACTGCGGGAGCAGACGGGGATGGCGGTGATCCTCGTCACGCACGATCTCGGCGTGGTCGCGGGCTTCGCCGACCGGGTGCTCGTGATGTACGCCGGCCAGATCGTCGAGCAGGGCAGCGTGAGCGAGATATTCGAGGATCCGCAGCATCCCTACACCTGGGGACTGCTCGGCTCGATCGCCGACATGACCGCTGAGCGTCCGCGGCGGCTGCCCGCGATCTCGGGCGCGCCGCCGTCGCTGCAACGCCCTCCGTCGGGGTGCCGCTTTCACCCGCGCTGTCCACATGCATATGAGGCTTGCCTTGCGGACGTCGAGCTGCTTTCCCGTGTGGGGGACGGCGAGCATCTCGACCGCTGCCTGCTGGAGGTCGACGCCAAGCGCTCTCTGCGCATGCGTGAGGGAGGGATCGGGCTGTGAGCGGTCGGCCGGCGGAGCCGAAGGACGGGCTCGCCGCGGGTGCGGTGGGCATCGGCCGCCCAAGCCGTGGGCGGGTTGGCGCGGACCAGACCCCGCTGCTGGAGATCTCGCATCTGAGTGTCCACTTTCCGGTCGGGCGGGGCTTCGGACGGGGTGCACGTGAGGTCGTCCACGCGCTCGACGACGTCACGATCGCGGTCGCTCCCGGCGAGTCGCTTGGCATCGTCGGCGAGTCGGGCTGCGGCAAGAGCACCCTGATCCGTTGCGCCGCGCGGCTCGTGGACGCGACAGCCGGCAGCATTCGCTTCGAAGGCAGCGAGATCACACGCGCCTCGCGGCGGACGCTCGCGCCGGTACGCCGGCGTATGCAGATGGTCTTCCAGGACCCCGAGGCCTCGCTGAACCCGCGCCGCAGCGTCGGGCAGATCCTTGCCACCCCGCTGCGCCTGCGCGACGTGGAGCGGGACCGGCTGGAGGCGGAGGCAGTGGCGCTGCTCAGCGAAGTCGGTCTGGAGCGTGAGCACATGCACAGCCATCCGCACGAGCTCTCCGGCGGGCAGCGCCAGCGGGTCGGGATCGCACGCGCGCTTGCGATGCAGCCGCGTCTGCTGCTGCTCGACGAGCCGGTCTCCGCGCTGGACGTCTCGGTGCGGGCCCAGATCGTCAACCTGCTGGCGGACCTGCGCGAGCAGGTTGCGCCGGGCGTCGTGCCGCTGGCGATGCTGTTCGTCGCCCACGACCTTGCGATCGTGCGTCAGGTCAGCGACCGGATCGCTGTGATGTACCTCGGCAAGATCGTGGAGAGCGGGCCCGCAGAGCAACTGTGCCGCGCGCCGATGCATCCCTACACGCAGGCTTTGCTATCGGCTGTGCCCACGGCGGACCCCGGAGCCGTACTGCCCGACGCGCAGCTGGCGGGCGAGCCGCCGAGCGCGACTACACCGCCGAGCGGTTGCCGCTTTCATCCGCGCTGCCCGCACGCGAGCGAGGTTTGCGCCGCGGTCGAGCCGCCGCTGGTGCGTTATCCCGACGGCCGGCTCGCCGCGTGCCACCATCCGCTGGGAGTGAACGAGGTGCAGGCCGTTGCCGCGGAGGTCTCGCCGGCCAGCCCGCTCAGCGCGGCGCCGCAAACGCACGCCGCCGTCTGAGGCACTTATAGAGTCTGTCCGGAAAACTCGTGCACGCGCCTGGCGGCGCCTGACACGGCGTGCCGCGGCGTCCTCGGACCTCGACTTGGCGCCGCCAAGCCTTCGGTCCTGCGTCCTGGCGGCACTTGGTCTTGCGCACGCCATTCACGCACCCGAGTTTCCGGACAGACTCTTACCGCGGCCGGGCTTGCGTACCATCCTCCGGATGCAGAGAACCGCAACCTTGCCATCCCTCGGCGAGCAGGCGAGCGCGCTGCTGGGGCGACTCGTGCGTATCGACACGGTCAACCCGCCCGGCCACGAGCGCCCGGCGCAGGAGCTGCTGGCGCAGATGCTTGCGGAGGCCGGGTTTGCATGCGAGCTGCTGAGCGCAGAGCCTGAGCGCCCCAACCTCATTGCGCGTCTCGACGGCGTCGAGCCGGGGCCCACGCTCTGTCTGCTCGGGCACACCGACACCGTGCTCGCGGACCCGGATGAGTGGAGTCACGACCCCTGGTCGGGAGATCTCGCCGACGGCTTCATCTGGGGCCGGGGCGCGATTGACATGAAGTCTCAGGTTGCTGCGGAGGTCATCGCCGGCGCATCGTTGGCCGCAGCGGGATGGCGCCCGGCGCGTGGTGCGCTGCTGATCGTCGCGGTTGCCGACGAGGAGACCGGCGGTGAGCTGGGCGCCAAGTGGCTGACCGAGACACATCCGGAGAAGGTCCGCTGCGACATGCTGCTCAACGAGGGCGCCGGCCAATGCTTCTCCTATGGTGGGCGGCGTCGCTACGGCGTCTGCTGCGCTGAGAAGGGCGTCTTTCGCTTCACTCTCACCACACGCGGCGTCGCGGCTCACGCCTCCACGCCGCGGATGGGAGAGAACGCGCTGCTGAAGATGGCGCCGTTGCTGGGGCGCCTGGCACAACGCAACCCCTCCTATCTGCTCAGCGACCAGGCTCGGGCGCTGCTTGTCGGGCTGGGCGAGGATCCGCAGGATCCGATCGCGGCCGTGCGCCATATCGGCGCAGAGGACGCCCGCCTGCTGCCGCTGATCGAGCCGATCCTGGGCGTGACGCTCTCGCCTACGCGGATCTCCGCCTCGGAGAAGATCAACGTCATTCCCAGCGCGGCGCGCCTGCGGATCGACTGCCGGGTGCCGCCTGGCTTCGGCGAGCAGGCGGTCCGAGCCGCGATCGCCGAGGTGTTGGGGGACGAGCAGCAGGAGGGCTTTCAGATCGAGTTCACCGAGCAGGTGGAGGGAAACAGCTCTCCCACCACCTCGCCGCTGATGGACACGATCTCAGGGTGGATCGCAGAGCACGATCCGGGCGCGAGCACGGTGCCCACGGCCATGCCCGGATTCACCGACTCCCGGCACTTCAGGGCAGCTTTCCCCGAGTGCGTCGCCTACGGCTTCTTTCCGCAGCGCCACCAGTCGCTGCTTGAGGCGTGGCCGCTAATCCACAGCGCAAACGAGCGCATCGACGTGAGGGATCTTGAGCTCGCCACGCAGTGCTACCGCGACTTGGTGGTGAGACTGCTCGGCTGAGCGGCGGGTGCTTCATCGGCGGCCCTGCCCGTTTCGGCCGACGCCTGCTGCCCGCTTATTGCGACAGGCGCGACACCATCCGCTCGACACGCGCCACCGATAATCGGCATACTCCAAGGCATGAGGCCACGGACGGCCAAGCAGGGTGGGGTCTGAGATGCCCGGTGGGACGCTGACCCCTGCCACCTCGATCGTGCAGGACATCCAGAACTGGTCCCTGCAGTGGTCGAGCGTCGTGATGATCCTGTTCTTCGCGGCGCTGATCTACCTGATGTGGCGCACCGTCAAAGCGATGCCGCGCGTCAAGCCGCAGCAGATCAAGCCGGCCTCAAAACAGGCGGTGGGCTGGAACGAGATCGCGGGCGTGGATGAGGCCAAGGCCGAGCTGCAGGAGATAGTCGAGTTTCTGCGCGACCCCGCGCGCTTCGCGAAGATGGGCGCCAAGGTGCCCAAGGGCATCCTGCTGCACGGGCCGCCAGGCACAGGCAAGACGCTGCTGGCCAAGGCGGTCGCGCACGAGTCCGGCGCGCAGTTCTTCGCGCAGTCCGCAGCCTCGTTCGTGGAGATGTTCGCGGGGCTGGGCGCCGCACGCATCAGACGGCTGTTCGCCGTGGCGCGCAAGCACGAACCGGCGATCATCTTCATCGACGAGCTCGACGCCGTCGGCGGTCGCCGCGGCGCGGACATCTCCGGCGAGAAGGACCAGACGCTCAACCAGCTGCTGGTCGAGATGGACGGTTTCAGGAGCCAGGGCGGGCGCCTGGTCGTGATTGCCGCCTCAAACCTGCTTGAGAAGCTCGACCCGGCGCTGCTTCGCCCCGGCCGCTTCGACCGCCAGGTCTTCGTCGCGCCGCCGGACGTCAAGGGCCGCCAGGGCGTGCTCGCGGTGCACACTAAGGGCAAGCCGCTGAAGAACGTCGACCTCTCGCTCGTGGCGCAGCAGACCAGCGGGCTGACCGGGGCTGACCTGGCGAACATCTGCAACGAGGCCGCGATCTTCGCCGCCCGCCGCGACGCCGGACACATTGAAGGCGCCGACTTCGACCAGGCGCTGGAGCGCGTGATTGCAGGCGTTCAGTCCCGCCGGGTACTGACCGGGCATGAGAAGCGCGTGGTCGCCTACCACGAGGCGGGGCACGCGCTCTGCGGCGAGTTGCTGCCCTCGGTGGACCGAGTGCACAGGATTTCGATCGTGCCGCGCGGGCGCGCGCTTGGCTACACGCTCAACCTGCCCGCCGAGGATCGCTACCTGAAGACCCGCGAGGAGCTGATCGACTACATAACCGTCCTGATGGGCGGGCGCGCTGCCGAGCAGATCGTCTTCGGCCAGGTGACCACCGGTGCCGCCGATGACCTCAAACGCGTGACCGACATCTCCAGGGCGATGCTCGAGGACTACGCGATGGGCACCTCCGGGGCCGGCCGCGCGCCCGGCGGCGACCTGCAGCTCTCGGAGAGCTCGCTGCGGCTGCGCGACGAGGAGCGCCACGATCTGGTGGAGGAGGCAAGGAGGGCCGCGCAGCGCCTGATCGTCACGCACCGCGCCCAGCTGGATGCGCTCGCCGGCGAGCTGCTGGAGGGCGAGGTGCTCGACCGGGAGGCAATCGAGCGGATCATGGCGGGTGTGCCGCGGCTGGAGCGCGCACCGGGCGTCGGGCTGCGGGTGGTCGCCACCTCGGACGCTGGGCTGTAAGACGGTCGAGCGCCAAGCGAGGCAAGGACGCAGTGAGCGTGGTGTATTCGGCATACGCGAGCGAGCGAGGACGCAGCATCGCGCCGGCTATCGGCCGTCTAGACTTCGCGGCGTGTTTACGCGGATAGATCACGTCGGCATTGCGGTGGAGGATTTGGAGTCTTCGCTTCAGGTCTGGGGCGAGCGCATGGAGATGCGGCTCGCCCATCGCGAGGTTGTGCAGGAGCAGGGCGTGGAGGCGGCGCTGCTCGACGTCGGCGAGGGGCACGTCGAGTTGCTCTATCCGCTTGGCCCGGACACACCGGTCGGTAAGTTCCTAGCCAAGCGTGGCCCCGGCCTGCATCACGTCGCCTATCAGGTGAGTGACATAGACGAGACTCTGGCTAGCCTGACCGCGGCCGGCGTGCCGCTGATCGACCAGCAGCCGCGTACCGGCATCCGCGGCTCGCGGGTCGCCTTCCTGCATCCCAAGGGCACAGGCGGGGTGCTCACCGAGATCGTCCAACCAGGAGGACACACCTGATGGCAACGCGCAGCCTCAGCATCGGCTTCAACGGCGGCCAGGTGATCGCTGTTCGCGTCGAGGAGAAGCAGGTCGAGGGGCTCTACCAAATGCTTGGCTCCAGCGGGTGGCATGTCCTGGACGCCGAGGATGGTTCGGTGCGTATCGATCTCGCCCAGGTCGCCTTCGTGCGTGGCGATGATGGCGAGCACCGCGTCGGCTTCCGCGCGTAGGGGCCGCTGACCGGCGCATGACGGCGTCCTCGCTCGCTCGCGTACGGAGTACGCCACGCTTGCTGTGTCCTTGTCCTGCTTGGTCTTCGACCCCTACGCGACGTTGATGTCCTTTGCCGATATGGACGAGCGGCTACTTCGCTTCATGCGCACCACTGGGCATGCACCGGCCGCAGAGCGGGCGGTGGCTCGGTTCTCTCGGCTCGGCGAGCACGGTGCTCTTTGGCTGGCAATCGGGGCTTGCGGGTGGGCTGCGGACCCGTCGCGGCGCTCGCGCTGGGCGCGGGCGCTGGTCTGTGTCGCCGATGCCTACGCGCTCAACACGGCGATCAAGTTCGTGTGCCGGCGCCGGCGGCCGCAACTCGATGGGCTGCCGCCGCTTGCGCACACACCGACGAAGCTGAGCTTCCCGAGTGCTCACACTGCGACGGCATTCGCGGGTGCGCTCTCATACTCGCGGCTTGGCCTGCCTGCGGGGCCGCTGTACGGCCTGGCGGTGGCCACGGCGGTCTCGCGGCCCTATCTAGGGCTGCACTATCCCTCTGACGTGATCGCGGGCGCAGCCCTCGGGACGGCGGTCGCAGCGGCGCTCGAAGGGATTGCGTGAGCACTCGAATCGGGATCGTGGGCATGCCCAACGCGGGCAAGTCATCGCTCTTCAACGCGCTGACCAAGGCCGGCGCGGAGGCAGCGAACTATCCCTTCACCACGATCGAGCCCAACGTCGCCGTCGTGCCCGTGGTGGACAGGCGCCTGGACGAAGTCGTGGCGACCGTCGGCGCATCGGACATCGTCTACGACACGATCGATTTCCATGACATCGCGGGCCTGGTCGCCGGTGCACATCAGGGCGAGGGCCTGGGCAACAAGTTCCTGGCCAACATTCGTGAGACCGACGCGATCGTCCACGTGGTCAGGGCTCACACCGACGACGGCGTAATCCACCCCGAGGGCGAGGTCGGCCCACTGCGCGACATCGAGACGATCGAGGCCGAGCTTGCGCTCGCCGACCTGGAGCAGGCCGAACGTCGGCTGCAGCGCGTATCGCGCGTCGCGAAGTCAGGAGACAGGGTCGCCGCGGCCGAAGAGGTGTGGCTGACGGAGGTGATCGCCGTGCTGCAGCGCGGGGAGCCGGCCAGGAACGTGCCTGCGCCGCAGGACGCCCCGAACGCGGCGCGGGACCTCGGCGCGCTCACAGGCAAGCCTGTGCTGTTCGTGGCAAACGTCGACGAAGGCGCAGACGAGGTGCCGCCGGAGATTGCTGCGCATGCCGAGTCCGTGGGAGCCAAGGCCGTTGCGGTGTCCGCCCGTCTGGAGGCGGAGCTTGCCGCGCTCGATGAGGAGGAGGCCGCCGCGATGCGTCAGGAGCTCGGCCTCAGCGAATCGGGCCTGCAACGCGTGGTCGCGGGCGCCTTTGGCCTGCTGCACCTGATTGCGTTCTTCACCGCCGGTGAGGGCAAGCCGGCCCAGTCCTGGCACCTGCGCGATGGACTCACCGCCTGGCACGCCGCCGGCGAGATCCACAGCGACATCCAGAAAGGGTTCGTGCGCGCCGAAGTGATCGGCTGGAAGGACCTGGTGGACGCGGGCGGTTACGCCGGCGCGCGCGAGCGCGGCGTGCTGCGCCTTGAGGGACGCGACTACGCGATGCGCGACGGCGACGTGATCACGGTGAAGTTCACACCCTAAGGGCGTGCCTCGGCGCGTTCGCGCAGCCGCTTGGCGAGAGCCTGCATGCCCAGCGCCTGCGCCGTCGCGGCACCAGCCGCGAAGTCGGTCTCGCCATCCTCGGGGCGCTCGACGTCGATACTTACCAGCGTTGCGATCTCCTTGAAGTCACGCAGCTGCGCGGCGCTGTCGCGCAGCTTTACCGCGGTCTTCATGCTCATGCCGGGGTCGTCCCGCTCTGCGGCGGCGAGTACCCGCTCAAGCGACCCGTAGTCGGACAGCAGTGCGGCGGCTGTCTTCGCGCCTATGCCTGGCGCCCCAGGCAGCCCGTCGGATGGATCCCCGCGCAGCGCGATCAGGTCGGGCACGAGCGCGGGCTCCACGCCCACGCGTTCGCGTACCTGGTCCGGGCCGATAACAGTGAATGCGCCGCTTTTCAGGTCGAGCGCTTGGACCCGGTCGCCGACGGCCTGATGCAGATCGCGGTCGGCGGTCAGCAGAAGCGCCCGCCCGCCCGCATCCGCCTCCTCTCGCGCATAGGAGCCCATCGCGTCGTCGGCCTCCAGATCGCCCGCGTCGAACACGGTCCAGCCGAAGCTCGCAAGCAGCCCGGGCGCCTGCCGCCACTGGGTCGCAAGCTGGGCCGGCATCGGGTCGCGGTGAGCGTGATATCGCGGATACAGCTGCACCCGGTAGCGTGCCTCCTCGGCGCCCGTGCAGGCGGCGATAGCTCTAGGGCGGTGAGCGTCGATTGCTGCGAGCAGCGCGTTGACCGTGCCAAGCAGCGCGTTGACCGGCTCTCCATCGGCGCCCTTGATCGACTTCGGCAGTCCGAAGAAGGAGCGGTAGAGCAGCCAAGGGACGTCGGCGATCAGCAGTGGTCTGACGGCAGGCATGTTTCCGGACAGACTCTAAGGCGCCTCGACCCCGCCTTCGCTGCCCGTAGCGGGCGGCGTGGGCGCGGAGGATTCTTCGCCCGCGCTGGGCAGCGGGCCGCTGCGTTCCGGCTCCTTGAGCACCTTGCCACCACGCTGCACGCTGAAATAAGCCCAGGCGTCGTAAAGGCCAAGGCGGGCTGCGAGTTCCGGACCGTCGACTTGCGTCTTGCCTTTGGAGCCGAGCACCTCAGCCTGGACGATCCGGGGCGAGAAGCCGCGCTTTAGCACTTCGATGCCGTCGAAGGCGCCCTTCACGAGCCCTTGCAGGTCGCTTGCGGCCTGAGCAAAAGAGAGCCTCATCGTCCAGTGGTGCAGGGGCCCGCTGTCGTATGGGTCGAGGACTCCCTGCAGCCATGGCTCCGGCGAGGCGCCGATGAACGAGTTCTGGATGCTCTCGGTGCGGCCGCCGGAGCTGGAGAAGAAGTATGTGATCACAGGCTTTCCTTGGTAGGTGACCACCTGTCCGGCGGTCGCCTTCACGGCTTCGTTGGAGGCGGTCGTTTCAGCCGCTTTGCCGAGGTAGACCTGCGAGCGCGTGTCCGAATAGACGTCGAAGCTGGCGCCTCCCGCGTGGTCTGTGATCGCGAAGGTCCTGCTGGCGATCGCCTGTGCCTCCAGCGCCGCCTCGGGCCAGCTGGAGGGCATCTCTGCCGCGACCACACCGCGCACGTAGGCTTCGATTGGTACCTTGCGCACGCCGCCGGCCATGAGCACCTTCACGACGCGCTTCTGTGAGGTCTCCCCCAGCGTGGTGCCGCTGAAGTAATGGGCGAGGATCGACTGATAGTCGAAGCCATGTTCGGCATATCCCAGCGCTCCCCACTGGCTCATGCCGATCCCGTGTCCGTCCCCGCCTCCTTCGATCAGCAGCGTCGCTTGTGTGCGCTTGCCGGTTGGGCTCTTCGCGCAAGCGAGCGGCGCGAGCATGCCCACGCCGGACAGCAGCGCAAGCGTGCTGGCCAGGGCGCCGGTCGGGCGCCGGAGCACCATCGATGTCCGGTGGTAAGTTGACCTCATGACCTTGACCGACTCTGCATCGGAGCCGGAACGAATTCCTATGAGCCGTGCAACAGCAGATGAGGGCGGCAGTTTCGGGCTATGGCCACTCTAGAGACGAGAGAGATTACGGTTCTTGAGCAGGTACCCAAGGACCTGCTGATCGGAGGGACGTGGCGTCCTGCGCGAGGCGGCGGGACGCTGCAAGTGGAAGATCCGTCGACCGGGGAGACGATCGCCGAGGTCGCGGACGCGCAGGCCCAAGACGCGCTGGATGCGCTGAGCGCGGCCGCCGAGGCGCAGACCACATGGGCGCAGCATCCGCCGCGGGAGCGGGGTGAGATCCTGCGGCGCGTCTACGAGCAGCTCAGCGAGCGGATCGACGAGCTCGCGCTGCTGATGACCCTGGAGATGGGCAAGGCGCTGGCCGAGTCGCGTGCCGAGATCGCCTATGCAGCCGAGTTCTTCCGCTGGTTCTCAGAGGAGTCGGTGCGCATCCACGGTCGCTACATGACCAGTCCGAACGGCAGCGGGCGGCTGCTGACGATGCACCGGCCGGTCGGGCCCTGCGTCTTTGTCACGCCGTGGAACTTCCCCGCGGCGATGGGCGCGCGCAAGATCGCGCCGGCCGTGGCAGCGGGCTGCACGATGGTCGTAAAGCCCGCCAAGCAGACCCCTCTGTCGATGTTCGCGCTGGCTCAGATCCTGCAGCAGGCGGGGCTGCCAGACGGCGTGCTGAACGTGATCTGCGCGAGTAAAGCCGGCGCCGTGGTGGAGCCGCTGTTGAAGGATCCGCGTACCCGCAAGCTCTCCTTCACCGGATCGACGGAGGTTGGGCGGGCGCTGATCGAACAGTCCGCACAGCAGGTGCTGCGCGTCTCGATGGAGCTCGGCGGCAACGCGCCGTTTATTGTCTTCGAGGACGCCAATCTCGACGATGCGATCGAGGGCGCAATGCTCGCGAAGATGCGAAACGTGGGCGAGGCCTGCACGGCGGCCAACAGGTTCCTGGTCGCGGAGCCGCTTGCGGATGAGTTCGGAGCGCGGCTTGCACAGCGGATGGCGGCGCAGAAGGTGGGGCGGGGCACGGCAGATGACGCCCAGGTCGGCCCGCTGATTGACAGCGCCGCACGGGAGAAGGTGCAGGAGCTTGTGGATGACGCGCTCGGTGGCGGCGCTAAGGCATTGGCTGGTGGCAGGGCGATCGACGGGCCCGGCTGGTTCTACGAACCCACCGTGCTCTCGCAGGTCCCGCCGCACGCGAGGGTGCTCGGCGAGGAGATCTTTGGCCCGGTTGCGCCGATCGTGACCTTCGGTAGCGAGCAGGAGGCGATCGAGATTGCCAACGCGACCGAGTACGGTCTCGTTGCCTATCTCTACACCAACGATCTGAGGCGTGCCTTCCGTGTCAGCGAGACGATCGAGTTTGGGATGGTCGGCCTCAACCAGGGCATCGTGTCCAACCCCGCCGCGCCCTTCGGCGGCGTCAAGCAGTCAGGGTTCGGCCGTGAGGGCGGCTTCGAGGGCATCGAGGAGTACCTCGAGACGAAGTACGTGGCGCTTGCGCTTTAGGTGTTTTTGCCTACCCTCGGCAAAGCACGATCAGGTCTTTGCGTCCAGCTTTTCGATATCTACTGCTTTGGATGGAGCGATGAGCGTCACGGGGCGACCCCAGTGGTCGAAGGCGATCCCATCTACGGGTATCGCACCGCTCCGCAAGATCTGGGCTGGGTACGGCTTGCCTGAAGTGTAAATATAAAGTACCTCACCCGTTGCGTCATTCTTGACTTCCCTAGTCATCATGCCCTCGACTCCAGCCGTGCCCTCCAGCGACAGTTTCCCGCGTTGATCAAAGAAGCCATCAATGAGGGTCCGTAGTTCGGTAAACGCGTTCATTCTCCGGACCAGGCTTGGCCCGTTGGCTGAAGTGAGTATCCATTTTTCCTGCAGTTGCGTCGCGAGCTTGTGGCTGGTGATCTGTTCGTAGAAGTTGAGGTGTCCCTTCAAGTAGAGGTTTTCGCCGATCTTGACGACCTCGAGGCTATACGGGCTGTCGGTGATGTGGCCCACCACTCCCTTGCCCCGCAAGATGCGCAGATCCACGCGGATTTCGGTTCCTGGCACCACGCCGGCGGCCAGGACAGACGTGTAGCGTTCGGCGGCCCGCTTGGAAGCTGCCACGATCGCGGCGGGGCTCTGCGCGTTGCTGGTGCTCGACTGGTCGCCTCCGCAGCCCGCCAGAGCGACGGCAATCGTTGCCACAGCTATGCATGCGCTTGGAAGCCTACGAACCAACACGGCGAGCGATGCTAGCCAAAGCGCTTGACTTGTCGTGCTATGGGCCTTGAAATCCCGCGCGCAGGCTGAATCTCCAGAGAGAGCATCGTTTCTGACTGGACTGCACGCCTCGGGTTGCAGTCTGTTGGCGCTCGGGCGCCAGCCTACGCGCCGAGCCTAACGAACGCGAGGCGAATGAGGACTGACCTCAGCCCGCCGACTTCAGCTTTTCGATGTTGATCGCGCCCGATGGCGCGGTGATCGTCAGCGACGCGTTCCAGTCCTGGAAGGTGACCTGGCCGCCGGTGCTGCCGGTCTTTGAGATCTGCACCGGATAGGGCTTGCCTGCCGTGGCGACATAGAGCACGCCGCCCGTAGAGGCGTCCTTGACGCCCACGACCTTCTTGCCCTCTACGGTGCTGGTGCCGGTCTTTGTGAGGGAGCCGTGCTGGCCGAGTACGGTGCTCAGCAGCTGGCTCATGTTGGTAAGGCTGCCCAGCTGGGCAAATTCGCCGCTCGTGGCGGGCGCCTGCAGCCACTTGCCCTGCAGCAGCTTCGCGGCTTCGCTGCCGGCGAAGTGTTCGTAGAAGGCGGCACTGCCCTTGATGTAGACGCTGCTGCCCACGCGTATCAGTTCGAAGCTCAGCGGCCCCTCGGAGATGGTGCCCTTCGCTCCCTGGCCATGCGCAATCTGCAGGTTGAGCGTGAGCGCTGTCCCGGCACTGCTGACCGAGCCGGCGACTTTCACGGATTTCGCGCCTTCTGCGGCTTTCTGGGCAGCCGAGATGATTTCGGTCGGGCTCTTGGATTCGACGCCGTTGGTCGAGGAGCCGCCGCAGCCGGCGAGCGTGCCGCCCGCCAGGGCGATCGTGGTGAGCGTGGTGAGCAGCTTGCGGGTGTGCATGCGGGCGATCGTAACCGACGGTTCGGATCGCAGCATTGCGCCTCGTCTGCCGACGCGATCGAGTCGATCGGCGGCTTGCCGCCTGCCCTGCTCAAGTTTTTCCGGGATCTGTCGATCGAAGCGGTGGAGTTGCGCACGTGGTCCTCCGGGCGCGGGCGCAAAAGCCGAAGCAGTCGGGAGGACCTCCTCGTGAGGGCCTCGTCGTCGAGAAAGCGAGAGCCAAGAAGGACGGAGATTGTCGGGCCGCGGATTGACCCACCTGGTATCGACCGAGCTTGCTGGGCGAGATCTGGCCGGCGGTCGTCTGCTGCGACTTTTCCTGGGCGGCTCCAACGGGTCCGCGGGCGGCTCCGGCGGGGGGCAGGGCGGCGCCTGGTCCGGCGGCTCATCTGGTGCCGGTGGGCGTGGCTCCGGGGGCCGGGGCAGCGACTCAGGCGGCGGACTCCCGCCAAGCGGCGGCGGGCCGGCCGGCGGCGCAGGACCGCAGGGCTCGGGACGCCCAAGCTTTCCACCCGTCTGGCTTAGGCGCCTGTTCGCCCATCTGGGCAGCTTCAGGCTGGCCCTGCCTGCTGCTCTGAGATGGACGGGCCCACTCGGCCTGCTCGTTGCGGCGGCCGCGATAGCGGTCCTGGTGTCCAGACCTTCGGCACCTGTGGTCGCCGCCGTGGCGGTGCTGCTTGCCGGTCTGACGGGGTTGCTTGGCTGGTTTGCGGGTGAGCAGCGGCGGGCGGGACTTCAGCGGGAGATCGAGCACAGGACCAGCGAGTTGGGCAGAGCGCTTTCCGAGCTCGAGGTCGCTCAGGCCGAGACGGTTAGGCGCCTCTCTATGGCTGTCGAGTTCCGGGACGAGGACACGGGCGCCCACATCGAGCGAATTGGACGCTTCTCTGCGCTCCTCTCGGCCCAACTGGGAATGAACCCGGAGTTCTGCGAGCGCATCAGCCACGCCGCTCCGCTGCACGATGTCGGCAAGGTGGCGATCCCCGACGCGATCCTGCTCAAGCCGGGGCCGCTGACCGAGCAGGAGCGCTCGATCGTCGAGACCCACACCGAGGAGGGGCACAGGCTGCTGCGCGGCTCCTCATCCTCGATTCTCGACCTCGCAGCCTCGATTGCGCTCAGCCACCACGAGAAGTGGGACGGCAGCGGCTACCCGCGCGGGCTGGGCGGCGAGACGATCCCGATCGAGGGCCGAATCGTGGCAATCGCTGACGTCTTTGACGCGCTCACCTCCGATCGGGTCTACCGGCTCGCCTTCTCGGTTGACGAGGCCGTCGCGATGATGGTCGCCCAGCGCGGCAAGCACTTCGACCCCACGCTGCTCGACGCCTTCCTGGAAGTGCTCGGCAGCACCGGACCTCAAGCTCGAATGCGGCCCGACGCCGAGCCGACGGAACTGGTCGGAGACGTTTTCCTGCGCTTCTGCGCCGCGATCGAGCGCGGAGACGCTGAGACCGCCGAGGGCGTGATCGCACAGGCGATCGAGGACGGCATCCCGCCCTCGATGATCCACGAGGAGGTGATCGGCGCCTCGATGCGGCGGATCGGCGAGCTCTGGGAGCAGGGCGAGATCGATGCCGGCTCCCAACAGCTGGCGACCGGGATCAGCCGGCGGATCCTCGCCACGATGCACAGGTACATGCTCAAACACGCCGAGCCTGACCGGGAGCGCGTCCTGATCGCCGGTCTGGAGGACGACGACCACACGCTCTCGCTGCAGATGGTCCACGACCAGCTCGCCGCGGCCGGCTTCCAGACCACGCTCGACCTGGAGCTGGGTCTCGATGCCCTGGAGGCGGCGATCCAGAGCCAGGCGCCCGAGGTGGTCGTGCTGGGCGCCAACGTCGCCTCGGCCGCCGAGGCAGCCGAGCAGCTCGTGCAGGAGCTGCGACGCCGGCACCCCTCGATACCCGTCCTGCTTGGCGGCTCGGCGATCCCGACCTCGCTGCGCGAGCGTGGTGACGTGCGGTTCCTGCGTCGCGTCGATGAGGCGGTGCCGACGGTCGAGCAGTTGCTCGCTGCCCGGGCGCGCACACTCGGCTAGATTCCCTGGCGTGTCAGGTAGCGCGATAGTCACCGGCGGGGCTGGCTTCATCGGCTCCCATCTCGTGGACGCCCTGCTGGCCGAAGGCCGGCAGGTGACCGTGATCGACGATCTCTCCTCTGGGAAGGAGAGCCGGGTAGCTCCTGCGGCCAAGCTGCTGCAGATCGACATCGTCGACCGGGAGGCCCTCCTGGAGGCGATCTCTGCGGCCAGCCCCGACGCGGTCTTCCATTTGGCAGCTCAAGCGAGTGTGACGGCTTCGGTAAAGGATCCGCTGCGCGATCTTCAGGTCAACGTCGCCGGCACGCTGAACGTGCTCGATGCCGCGGTTGCGGCTGGCGCTCCGGTCGTGTTCACCTCGACGGGCGGTGCGCTCTATGGCGATGCGGCGCCACTGCCCACCGCGGAGAGCTGGATCCCGGCCCCGCTCGCGCCCTATGGCGCCTCGAAGTGGGCAGCCGAGGCATACGTCAACACCTGGTCGCTCTCCTGCGGCATACCGAACGCGATCTGCCGCCTGGGCAACGTCTACGGCCCCCGGCAAAGCCCGCACGGCGAGGCCGGAGTCGTCGCGATCTTCTCAGGCGCCATCCACGAGGGACGGGCGCCGAAGATCTTCGGGCATGGCAAGCCCACGCGGGACTACGTCTACGTGCAGGATGTCGTGAGCGCCCTGATCGCGAGCTCCGGCCGCAGGGACACCTACAACATTGCGACCGGAGTGGAGACGGATGTCGCCACCCTCTGGGTGGAGCTCAAGCAGTTCTCGGGCTCGGACCTGGAGCCGGAGCTCGCCGAGTTGCGCCCGGGGGAGCTGCAGAAAAGCAGACTCGATATCAGCCACGCGGCAAGCGAGCTTGGCTGGCGCCCTCAGGTCAGCATCCAGGAGGGGCTGCGTAGGACCTACGAGGCGCTGGTCAGCGAATTTCGCGGCGATTAGCCGGCCTGAGAGGCATGGGCAGCGGGCGTGCGTGCTCGGTCGCATCGGGGTTTGCCTGCTGCGCTGGCGTGCGCAGCGCGCTAAGCAGACGGTACCATCAAGGGCTCGCGGCGAGATAGCTCAGTTGGTAGAGCACACGACTGAAAATCGTGGTGTCCCGGGTTCGAGTCCCGGTCTCGCCATCGGGAAAGCGCTGCAAATGAGCATGTTTTTGAGATAATGATCGCTATCTCGGCCGCCCACGTTTGGTCGTCGCGGCACAAACCTCGGCACAAACCCTTGACAATAGGCCCTGTTCCGGACCCAATCGGCCGTCTTGAGAAGCCTTGCGAGGGCGTGTCTGGGCGGTAAATGGCTTATCTATGCGGTATCGACATGGAGAACCGAACTTATGGGCGAGCCTCGAATCAAAGACAACATCAGTTTGGAATCGTGATGTCATCAGTTCGATTTCCTGGGCGTTTGACCGAGTTTACGGGGTTTACGCGATCTCGATAAACCCCGCTAAACCCCTTATAACCCGGTCTGGGATCGATACGGATCAGGCGGAGCTGAGCGTTGTGTATGCGTTGGCGACTCGCTCGGCAAGCGGCGTCGTTCCGTTGCTGAGCACCTCCCACACGAAGTCGTGCAGCTCGAGCGGCAGCAATCGTGCGTCCACATTCGCCAGCTCCGCGAGAGTGTTCTTGAACCGCTTGGCTTTGCTAGCCGGTACGAGCGCGGCTGTGGCGAGGGCCTGCTGCCAAATGACCCAGCCATCCTCGACGTCGATGCACTCGACGGCGAGCGCTAGCCGCAGACAGCGGGCACGCCAGCCCCACGGCTCGCGGTGAACCTGCTGGCGCAGTTGCGACTGCTGTACCGCGCGGATCGTCCTCCAGGGTCCGGATGAGCTATCGCTGCACGAGGCCCAGTGCTGCAGACGATGGCGAATCCCTGCGTTGGGCTCTCCCGCGGCGATGTCGATCGTCCAGGTCTCGCATTCGCGGGCGTAGCGTGCAGAGCAGTAGGCGACCATCGCTTCCCACCGGCTCGGCTCGGTGAAGCTCGCGAGCAGGATGTCGAGGTCGTATAGCTGCCGGGGTATCGCATCGCCTCGGCGTTCTTCATCGATCCCCACCGGCGAGGCGGCCAGGGTCATCAGCTTCAGCACGAATTGGTAGGGCAGCTCGGGCAGGCGCGCACGGATCTGGCGCCGGGTGGGGCCGACATTCCCGCTGACCGTCTCAGCCGGCGGCAGGTCAGGCTCGAAGTGAAACTCGATCTTGACCGTGTTGTTCGTTGCTTTGCCGTGGTCCAGCAGCAGGGCGACAGGGACGACGTAGGTGATCATGTTCAGCTCGTCCGTTGGGTTTTCGGGCTCGTAGACCTTGGGCTTGAACAGAGGGTGGAGTGCCTTGAAGCGCTCGGCGAAGGCGTCCATGAGCCGCCCGATATCGGCATGGCTCGCTGCCGTAAGGTAGTCATTGTCGCGAGAGCCGCGTTGCTGTATCGCGTCGAAGCGCAAGGACGCCGCGTTGCCGCCCATGAGCAGCAGTTCGACGCCGACGGTGTCCTCCAGGTCGTGGAGGTGCTCATGCACCTCTGCGCACCACGCGGCCAGCTCGGCGGTGAAGAGGTCGTTGTACTTGTAGCGGCGTGCGAGCGCCTTCAGGCGGTTGGGGTCGCCGATCCAGTCGGCCTTGAACAGCGAGAGGTGTTCTGCGGGAATGCTCACGCGGCGTAGCCTGCCGCGAGGCGGCGCTGCCCAGGCCCCTTGGGCGGGCGCTGGTCGATGGCGGCAGCGAGCCAGTCCTGGTAGCCGAGCCTGGCGGCGTAGGAGCGGAGAGCACGGAGGTTAAGCGTCTGCTCGCTCATCGCACGCAGCAGCCGTCCGAGCTCGCCGTAGTCAAATGGCGCTGCGCTGCGGCGTGTCTCGCGCAGCAGGTCAACCCATGCCTTCTCGGGCGTCGCGATCGCGCCCTGTACCAGCGCACGAGAGTGGATCGCAGGCTGGCGGCGCAGCAGCACTGTCTTCTGCAGGGGGGCGTCGATCGCCGCGCTGGGCCCGGCGGGCAGGACGATGAACTTCTTCTTCGCCAGCGCTGCGCCGAGACCGTCGGCGTGTGATGGGTGGCAGCAGACGAGGTGCGGGTAGTCGAAGACAAACTGGTGGGTGAAGCCGGCGAGCACGTCGTAGCCCGAGAGGTGTGCTTCGGCTTCCAGGTGCTTGATCACGCGCACGATGTCACTCGCCGGTGTGCTGCTGGGCGAGGCGCCGGATGCTCGGTCGGCGTATCGGTCGCGGCTCAGACGAAAGATCTCGCCGGTCGCGACCAGGCGGCCGAGGGCTCGCTGCAGGGTGCGCTCGGACAGCCCGAGCTTGTCGCGGAGTTGTGCGACCGTCACGGCGCCGCCGTGCTCGGTAGCCGTCGCTCCGACGGCGCGCGCTACATCGTCTATGTCCACGATAGAGTTTGGCACGATCATCAGAATATAGAGGAATCCTGATCTTCGCGCCAATGGGGAGCTACGCCCTCGCGGAGGCAGGCGTGCAAGGCGATAGGCGACGACGTCGACCGTCACGACGGCCCCGGCACAGCGGCATAGGAAAGGTGGGATAGGCTTCCCCGACCGTGGAGGCGTTCGAGTCTTTCGTCGCTGTGGCGCTCGAAGCAGACGACTTCGTGGTATCCGGTGGCGTGAAGTTTCGCGTCAAGCTCCCGACTCGCAAGGCCGCCTACACCGAGGAACAAACCCACGGCTACGAGGTCGATCTCGTCGGCGCCCGCGCCGACCGTCTTGTGCTCGCGAGCGTGAAGTCTGCCTTTGGCTCCCGTGGTGTTGTCGCCGAGCACGTCACCGGCGAAACCTCAAACCAGGCCGCGAGCCGCCGCTACCGGCTCCTGAATGACAAGGTTGTGCGGTCGCGCGTCGTCGCTGAGGCGGCCAAGCGCTACGGCTACCCCATCAATCAGGTGCAGCTTCGCCTCTACGTAGGGCGCTTCTCCGGCCGTAAGGCCGGCGCGCACGAGCAGCGAGTTCGTGCCTGGGCGGCAAAACAACGCGTCGGGGGCGGCCCGATCCAGGTCATCGACGTCCACGACGTTGTCCGAATCGTGCGCGAGGCTGCTGGCGACACGCAGTACCGCGACAGCCCGGTCCTGGTCACGCTAAAGGCACTACACGAGGCTGGCCTGATCGTCGGCTAGGACAAACTCGCGACGCTCGCGCAAGGGAGGTCGTTACCCGACAACATCTTCGAGCGTCTGCGGTAGGACCGCGACGTCATGCAGCGCGATCGTGTCATGGCGACCGAGCAGCTGAGACTGGCTTAGCTCGTGAACCCACTGTCGCTCGGTCACGACGATGTCGCAGTGAACCGTCGCGCATGCGAGGTAGGCGATGTCAATCATGTCGTTGGACTCCCATGTGTTCGCCGGGTTGCGGTGGCGCTCTAGTCTGAGTCGCAGCGCTGCATCTCGCGTTGGCAGCTCAGCGATGAAGTTGCGCGCCAGCGGCAGTAGCTCTATGAGCAACTTACCGCCGTCCTCCTGTGAGAGATCCGGGCGGGCCCGGCCGATCGGCCCCAGCGCGTCTCGGGGCAGTCCGGCTCTCTGCAATGCCCAGTCGATGTTTTCCCAAATCTCCATCACCGCACTGACGGCGACCACCGCCTCGCCCATCTCCGGCGACCTGGCGTCCCGCTGCCGGCCCGCGGCCAGCACCTCCTCACCGTGGCGGTACAAGTCACCGAACTCCCGGTGACCCCGCCCATAGTCGTCAAAGCCGGGCGGGCGGTTAGCGAGGTGCTCCAGCTCGATCGTGAGGTCGAGAGCCTCGCGCGTCACGATGGGATTCAAGCCGGAAGCGTGAGCAAACCCCCAGCCAAGTGCCGGGTACGGAGTGCGAGGAAGATTCACCTCCGCCAGCCGAGAGATCACAGCGTCGAGCTCGTTGTTGCACAGGTCAGGCGGACGCGCCAGCGTCCGCCCGCGCGAGAGTTCGAGCATCGTCTGCGCCAGCCGTCGGCGCCGGCTGGGTTTCCCGTCCCTCCAAGTCTCGATGTAGTGGCCGACCGACAGCGGGAACTCCACAAGTTCCATCGCCACGCAGTGCCGTGCTACATCCAGCGCGGCTCGGAATCCCTCGCCTCCCGGGCGGCCGTGCATTGCGCGCCCGAGATCAATCCACTTGGCCTGGTCGAGGTAGATCGTGACCACGCCACTGATGCTCGCACGCTGACAGGGCCGGTCATGGTTTCTAGCTGTGGTCAGACAGGCTTTCGGCGTGTGTCAGAGCATGCCGCCGAGCGCCGGGACGAGCTGGTCGAGCGTGGGGATGACCTTCGTGCCAAGACGCTGAGGTAGGCGCGCGGCGTTCGCGAGGCTGCACGCGTGCCTGTCGGTCACCACCACGTCGCAGTAGGGGATCGCCACGCTCAGAGCGTCGAAGTCGAAGATATCGTTGGGCTCCCAGCGGCTCTGCGGATTGCGGTGGGCCGCGGTGAGCAACGATATCCAAGCGTCGGCGCTCGGCATCGAATCGGTTAGCCGACGCGCCCTTTCGATGTCGTCGGTGAGTTCGGCAACCAGGTCCACTCGGCGGTGGGCGTGACAGGCTTCCTCGAATGCGTTGACGAGCTCAAACGCTAGGTAGCGGCCCGCGACAACATCGCGCACACGATCGCGATACTCCGGGCGGGCGACGAGCCGTTGCGCCAGTTCTCGCTCGCCTTCGGCGCGGTCCTCGGCGATCTGGCGAGCAACGGTCGGATCCCACCCCCGCGCACGCATCTCAGCGACCTCCTGCTCGCCCGTGGGTCCGCGCAGTACATCGCGTGTGACCTGGAGGTCCGCGGCGCGCGAGAAAGCGTCATACGCAGCCGGCCCGCCCGGCCACTCCTGCCGCACCCGAGCAGTGACATCCCCCTCCTCCTCAGAGTGTACGGTCAGGCCGCCGCGCCGGCCGAAGGCTTGAATGGCCCCCCAGCCCAGGAGCGGCGCGCTCGGGAAAAGGGAGGTCGTGCCGAGGAGCTGTGCGAGCGCGGCGTCTAGCTCGACCCGCATGACGCTCGACCGGGGCATGACGCACACGAAGCCGCTCAACTCCTCCATGAGCCTCGCCAAGTCCGAGCGCCGTCCCGCGTCCCGAATGCCGTCGACCTCCATGTAGTGCGCCGACGCGAGCGGAATCACCACGCTCCCCCCGGCGCTCCGCAGCGCTTCAAGCGCCTTCTCGTAGCGCTTGCCGTTGGAGTGTCCAGTCGCAGCCTGCGCCAGATAGATCCACTGATTCATGTCGAGGTACACCAGCGGCCTATCGCCTCCGGACCTCAACAGCGACGAGGGCCACGCATACTGCGTCTGCGGCCGGTCGAGGCCAGGGCGCAAAGTCCGGCGGGAGGCAACTGAAGGCATATAGAACACCCAGCTTAGAAGCCGCGGGCGACAACACCTCGGCTGTAGGCTTGCCCGCGAGATGACCGTCGCGGCCCAACCAACTGGGCACTCGTAGAGGCCGGACGGGTCACGGGTGCCGTAGATTTCAGCGACGGCGGGCTTCGACTCGTTGCTGATCTCGGACTCGGGCCGGCATCAGCAGAAACGCTTCGGTGGGCCGATACTGAAGGTCTCAATCATATGGCGATCACCGCACTCAAAGCCAGCTGAAGGACTGTTCGCAAGCGCGCGGAGGACGTCTGCGCCTCTGGCTCGACAACGAGGTAGCCGCGGCTATATCGGCGAAGTCGTGTCGGGTAGTCGCGCAGCTACGAGCGCCACTCAGGTTGTCCAAATTTGTCGATGAACTGACCGTCTATATGTTCGAGACGGATCTCACCGCGTCGAGCGCGGACCCGCGTCGCAGCAAGCCAGCACTCGTCCTGGACTGATTTGCGCAACTGCAAGTCTTGGGTCCAGTCTCCGTTTCGGGCGTCGAAGAAGATCCTGTAATACACCGCATCACGCAATGACCAACGGACTAGCTTGTAGCTGGCTGGGCTGTGTAGCTCGCCCCATCGCTCCTCTACGATATCGACACCTCGGTCCATATCCACAATACGCAAGCGCACATCGTAGAGCGGAAACTCTCCTTCACGAATCACGGCGAAATCGTGGGCGATTGCTTCCTGCAAGTCAAAGTGGTAGAGCATTAGGTAGCAAAAGGTGTCTCCGCCAGTTTGGAGACCCTCAAGCCGTGTTTGGGCCTTGAGCAGCTCCGCGATCGAGGACTCTGTCTTGTCGATACCGAGAAACTGGCTACTCACGCCGTACATCGCAGGCTGATCGAGCAGCGTCGTAACCCGCTCGAGATCGTAGAGCTCCACAGCGGTGGACACCGAGTTGCACAGCTCGGCGCGTTGACTCAGAGTTAGCTCTTGGTTCGTGACAAACACCAGGCCGCCGATGTCGTGAGACACCGTGCCCTGATGGTCCTTGCGAAACTTGCGCCGGACCTTAGAGAATGACTGTTGCCCTCTCGGAAAGTACACGGCCATGACCCACTCCTTACCGTCCTTGGTCGCAAGCGCGTCCTTGCCGCCATCGGGTCCTCCCAACGGGTGGCTGGGCTTAACCTCCGAGAAACCGTCAGCCAGAAGCAGTTGGGCGGCAAGGCGCTCTGACGGAGCCTGACCGTTCGTCCACTCGCGCAGCCGGTGCCACGTCTCGTCCCAACGATTCATTGCAGATCCCGCGCTTACGCTCCGACGAACTCGCTCGTGTCGGTCGGAGGAGCCGCGAACGGGTGGTGGAGGGGCGTCATCGATTGATAGAGCGGACCGAAGATCAGCTGCATGTCTGGATACAACGCCGTGGCGCGGCCCGTACCCCACGAGTGAAGAATCACCCTCTGGATGTGCTCTGGCTGGTGACTGAGTTCAATTGGGTGCTCGACGATGAAGTTGGCGACCGCCTCCTCGGCGGGGAACACGTTGCCGTTGGCGTCCGGGCCGCCAGCGGTCACCAGGAGGAGATCGACGCCGGGCTTGTCATGACTGTCGACGAGCCGCTGTACCTCGCTCCACGCCGCTTCGGCGGTCAGCAGCGTCGTGTACGCCAAGGCGATGTCAAAACCGGCAAGTGTGAACAACATGGAGCCCGGTGCGCCGCCGAGCAAGGGCACTGCATAGAATCTCGCACCGGCGGTGGTGTCGGACAGAGGAAGCTCGGGCATGGTCTGCGGCGGCGGCCCGGGCTCGTGTAGGAGCTGCTGAGTTTCAGGCTCGTACTCGGCGAGCGCTTGGATCAGCGCGTCGATTGCCGGAATGTCAGACCGCTTGTGCGGCATGACGGGCGGCCCAGCCACGTCGGGCTCTTGGAACCACACATACACGACATGGCCAGCGAGCTTCGCGAACTCCGAGGGCTCGGCTTCCTGGAGGCCCCTGCGCAGTTGCGCGAAGAGACCGTGGACCCCTCGTCGGCCCTCGACCGTCAACGAGGTCGACTCCACGCCCATGCGGCCGGCGTCCGTCAGCACGGTCGCATCGGGAGGGTCGTCGCCCGGCTGGACATCCCCCCACGCGTGGTTGCCCCGCGTCGCGATCGCCTGGTCGCTGCTGTACCGCCGGAGATAGAGCAACTCACGCTCGAACTTCGACAGCGGCGCGGCGGTCCGCACCCAGATCAGCGGCCACTCAGATGCGACCGCGAGCAATGGCGCACCTGCTCCGGTGGTGCCGAGCAGGCCGTAGAACGCTGCCGCGCTCCAGGGGAGGAGCGAGATGGTACCCCCGGTGAATGTCGTGCCAAGGGGTGCCCGCACTGGGAAGATGTGCTGGAAGGTGCTGGTGTTGGGGTCCATTCGGACCAGAGTAGGGACTATCTGGCAGAGGTAGGCAGTGACCGCAATCTGTTTGCACGGAAGAGTCGCGCCCCGCGCCGTTCGCACCACGTAGCGTCCGCACGCCCGCGCCCTACACGGCCTCGGACGGTTGCCACCCGCCATCCCCACCACGTAACGTCCACGTCCCCGCCACGCACCGTCGAGTTGCTGCCCATAATCGCCACCACCGCCCGAGTCGCCGTTGCCGACTCGGTGAATACTCGCTCCTCCCCGAATCTCGTGAGAATGGGTGCGGCGTGTACCTTCTGCCGCAGGCCGTCGCTGTTCAGGCGGTGCGATTCGGGACGTATCTTGAGCCCGAAGCTCAGTGGAACGCCTAGCTCGCTCCAAGCCTTATCCGCCCGAGCGGGAATAGGCTGCGCGGATGGGTAGGCCCCCCTTGCTGCTTCGCTGGACGCGCTCGCGGTGGCATCGTCGCTGGTTCCGGGCGTCGGCACTGGGCGGTGCGTTCGTGGTAGGTATCGGGCTACCTGGTGGCGCGTTGCTCGCCGCGACGCACCCGGAAACGCACAGCACGCTATGGACGGTCGCACTCGTGGCAGTGATCGTAGTTACGGCTGTAGCAGCGGCGGTGGCCGTGGTCGCTGGCGTTGGGGCGTTCGTCACGCAGCCTGTGTCCGATAGCCATTGCGCCACCCTCAAGGCATCTGCTTTGAACGTAGCTCGGAGCATCCAGGGCGATCGTGCCTGCGACTACGGCGAGGGGTATCGGCCGGACCTGGCTTTCCATAAGCACTTCCCGAAGCTGGGGGAGCGGCTGATGGCCTGGGATGGGCTGGTGGTCGTGCCCGCCCAGGCGCAAGGTGCTCTCGAGCGGCAGATCGATACGACGATGGCCGAGTGGGGCGTGACGGATGCGGAGATGGTGGTCGGCTACAACATCCAGGAGATCACGAAATACGCTCGCGCGCTCGCTATGGCGCGCGCTCGCGGTCAGGTCCAGGAGGTGCCGCATCTCGCGTGGGACGGGTTCACCAACGCACCGCCCACCGCAGGCGGTCAGGTGATGGGGATGCTGGAGGGCCAACTGAGACCTAACGGCGGTCCGAACTGGATATCGCTTCGGCCGCTGGACGGCGAGACAGCGCCCCAATGGAATGAGCGGGCCGACCTGTACACGCAGCGAGTGGATGGCCTGATGGCGGCTGTATATGAGACGGCGCTGCCCTACGCGCATGCCGTGGTGGTTGCCGAGCAGCAGTTGGAGGCGTTCAAGCAGGATGAGCGTCCCACGATCTTGGCCGCGCTCCAGCTCATTGCGGTCCGGGAGCCGCCGCGCGTCCGGCGTGGGTGCGAGTGCTGATGGGGCCCGCTCTACGCGGGCGCGAACGTGACTCGAATCTCGGAGATCCTTCCCACTGCCGCGCGAGTAGTCAGCGACCTGACGCCCGCAGCCAGCTGGGCCCGACCCCGGGGTTTGTGCCGCCGACCCCCGCATCGCGGCACAAACCCACCGGAATCCGGACGTATCCGCAGGTATCTCGGTGGATCTTACGGCCGGCGGCGACTGCTGATGGCGTCCCAAAACTGCCAGCAAACGGCCGCTTTTTGCTACGCTCAGCCGAGCGGGTCAGGGCTGGTTGTCCCACGACTGAAAATCGTGGTGTCCCCGGTTCGAGTCCGGGTCTCGCCATCGAAAAATCCCTGCAAATGGAGAGGTTTGAGATAGCGTTTTGTTATCTGAGGCCGCTGGTTTAGGTCACGGAGCAGGGTCCTCGTGACCCAAACCCGCCCGGTTTCGACCCGCCGAGACCGGATCCATGCGGAAGAACAGCAATCCGCGGGCATATAGACCATGCCGGCCACGAGGCTGAATCGTGGTGTCCTCCGTTCGATTCTTGACACAGCGCCTGCAATTTGTTGTCCAGTCGCAAAGTGGGCAAGATCGGTGTTCGGCCCTCATCTCTTGATCCGAGGGGCGACCGGCAAGTGCTTACGAGAGATCCTATCCCCTGGCCAATGTGGTGTTCGCCGGTCGGGTTTGGTTGATGCGGCCCTGGCTGATCCACCAGCGCTCGGGAGCTTCCCCAAGCTCCGCCGTTGGCACGCCCTCCGCCAAGACGACCCTGTGCACCAGATCCTGAGTCACTTGCCAGCCAGTGCGGATGCCTGCCGCACTCGATGGGCCGCTCCGTGCTGAGCACCGCATACACACACCAGGTGACGCCTACAGAGACGTTGCCAGGGCAATGCGCGGATCCACGCTGGCAGTAGGTGTCACCACGGCCGCGGCGAAACTGTCCGTCTGCCACCGCATCGCCCGTATTAGTGCAGGCGCGGCTGCAAAGCGTGAAGCGGATGCTGAAGTTGACCGCGATCAAGTCGTTCGGATAGGTGGTGCACCATCTGCTTGAGCACCGGAGTGATCTGCGCCTGCTCTACATAGATCACAGTGAGGAAGACCGCTGCAGCAGCCCCCGGGACGAGAATCACCGCGGCAGTCACAGCCGCCAAGAGTCTTCTGAGCGTCCTGACCCTTCGCCGGCCAAGCACGGCCTCGAGCAGCAGTTTCAACATCCGATCAGCGTAGGGCGCAACGCGGACAGGTCATGATGGTCGGAGCTGCGTACACATGGCTCTCGGATCCACCTCCCGCTAGTACGTCAGCTAGTCGGGCTCTCGAAACTCCTGCGACAGGCCCTTCATGGTCGCCTCGGCCCGAGTGACCTGCTCATGGACGAGGTCGTAGAGCTTAGGTAGTCGGGCTGCTGGGTTGTTGGCGAGTGCCGCACCGATGCTCGCGGGCTCCGGTGAGTCGATCTCCTCCAGCGTCTTGCCGGCTGGATTCTTGATGATGAGCTTCGCCGAGGCCTCTCCTAGGAGCGAGCCTATGCTGATCGGCCCCGTGCTGAGCGACCCGCGTGCACCGTGGATCGTGACCGTCCCGCTCGGACGCTTCGCTATGAATGCAGTCGCGCCGGTGTTTGCTTGCTCCCACTTGATGGTTCCAGCTTCCGTGCCGTCGAGGAGCGCAGTGATCAGAGTGTCTCGTGGGTCGGTCATAGGCTTGTGGAAACCATCATCGCAGTCGCGATCCTACGACCGTCCCTACAGGCAGGACCCATATGGCGAAGGATGTACCGGCAAGCGTCCTCGGGAGCGATTTGAATGTTGTCGAGCTCGCCGAGAGTTTCCTCGACGAGGCCGAGTGACATCTCAAGGTGCTCATCCAGTGCTGGGTCAGACACGCCCGCCGATGCCAGGAGAGCTTGGTATTCGGGCGCGTATCGTCCCCAATCGTGTATGTACTCCTTTGCACGCTCTCGGTCTCCACTGTTGGCCACTGATCGCAGAGCGCTGGTTGTCCGTTCGAGATCCGGAATGCGCGAAAGGGCAACCGCGCCAGACACTTGCTTCTCGTTTCGTGCCGCGGTAGCGGCTGCGGCGTCCGCGACCGTTCCGACTTTGCGCAGCTGGCGAAACGCAATGGTCAGGCCGACCATGCCAACCCCGAGGCTGAGTCCTCCAACGATCAGGCTGATCACGCTGACTGCCACAGTCCGTGGAGCTTAGTTGTGAGGTTACCGGCCGCCATTTTGGCTTTGCGGGCACGTCGCCAGCCGCGTCTAAAGGATCGGTCCAGGAGCCAGCTATCGAAGCTCAATGCTATGGCGTCGCAGCCATATGCGAGCGCTTTCGATCAATCCGGGAAGCGCAGTGCGAAGTCGATTGATGGCATTGAGGACGTCATCGGCATCGACGTCGGGTGAAGCGTGCTCAAGCCTGCCCTCAAGGACGTACAACTCGTTCAGTAGGGTGGCCTGAGCTGCCGTCAGCCCGTTGTCGGCAGCGACAGCATCGAATGTCTGCTGAGCGTGGGGGCGGCGATGGGGGAGCAGCCCGATCATGCGTGAGCCTGCGCACGCCTTGAGAATCTCGACGTAGGCGTTGAGAATAGCCGAGTAGTCGCCGGTCACGACCATCGTACGGTTGGCGTCTCGTGGCTCTGTCGACTCGAAGGCTTGCCGCCATTTGGCGGGATCGAGTGTCCCGCCGAAGTCCTCTTCGATGGCTAGGTTCAGCGCCTTACGGTGCTTGTTGATGGTTTGGAAGAAGCGGGCCACGCGCGCTCGCTCGACCTCAAGTGCATCGTGACCGATCGCCGGCACAGGTTTGTCGCTCATGCGGTCAGTTCCTCGATCGCGCGTGCGGCGTCAGCCATCTGGTCGCGGTGGGCGCTTAGCGCGTGGGCGCGGATCTGCGGGCGCCGCTTGCTCAGCGTGTGCCACTGCCCGTCTCGATCGATGAGGACTCGTCCCTCATCAAGTACGCAATCCAGCAGCAGCGGCGCGCGTGCCTCCACTCGCTCCAGGACGGCAACGTCGACGTGGCGACCGCTCACCTGCTGCAGGCGCGCGCCGAGGTGGGAGGCCGCGGAGGGGTGATCATCAGCGAGCGAGACGAGGAGGTCCAGATCGGAGGTTGTGTCCTCGTCTCCTCGCGCAAGCGAGCCGTAGAGCACCGCTAGGCGAACCTGATGCTCTGTTCGCAGCGTACGGCGAAGCGCGGAGAGGAGCGGCCAATGTGCGAGCAGGTACTCGCGCTCGCCGTCGGCTAGTCGAAGTCTCCGCGGTCCGGGACGGCTGGCACGCAACGCCCCTTGGGCGGCGGCACGCCTTAGCGTACGCTCCTGGGCGCCCAAATCAGTGGCCAGGTCTTGAATCGTGCCCATCCCGAGGAAGACTACCGCGTATGTCCGTTACGTCCACCGTGATGGCGCCGATGTCGGGATCTGAGGCCGGCAGGTTTAGGTCACCGCCACCCCGCTGGTGACCACAACCCCCGCAAATCCCCGCAAATCCGCATGTATCAGCCGCGGCACGCCGGATCGAAACCTCAAGCAAATGCGCACATTAGGCGCCATCCTCAGGGTTCTCTGAAAATCGTGGTGTCCCCAGTTCGAGTCTGGGTCTCGCCATCGTCGACTGAAAAGGGGTTTAAGGGATCAACGGCAGTCGTCGAACCCTCATGCGTTCTGGCTCGATGACGACCATGCTGCCATCGATCAGATCGTGCTCGACCGCCGTGAGGTTGGCGAGCAGCATCTGGGTTTGCTCCTCCGGCCGCCGCTGCGTCCCGTGTCGAAACAGAATGACGGAGGGGGATCGCTCTCGGCGTAGGGCGAGCAGCGTCCCGAAGTCCGTGTCTGCGGAGACGACCGTTCGCTGCTCTTGCTGCGCGCGCTCGAAGATAACTTCGTCGCTCGCAGCTTGCAACCCGTAGTACCGTACATGTACCGCGTCGTGACCGGCGGCGCGAAGTCTCTCGGCGACCAGCGGCGAGAGCGCGTTGTCGATGAGGAACCTCACGCAGAGGCGGCGAGTGGCAGCTCTCGCTCGCGGACGGCCTCAGCGGCGTAGCGCATGGCCTCGCGAACGTCCTCGGCCTCGAGGTCGGGGTAGGCGGCCAGGACCTCCTCGATGCTCATGCCGTCCGCGAGCATTCCCACGACCGTCGCGACTGGGATCCGCAGGCCACGGATGCAAGGCACGCCGCCCATCTGGTCGGCTCGCACGGAGATCCTCACAAAGCTCATTGCAGCCAGCTTACCGCGCCATATACCGCACAGCCATGACCTAGCAACGGTCCCGGTCCCGTCGTACCGCCAGCTGTCTGCCGGCATCGCGGCCGTGACACTCATCGATCACGAGCATCAGCGTGTGCTCCTGACATTGTCGAGCCCTGTGACCCAGTTTGGCGCTGTCGTCACGCTCGCGTGGTTCACTGGGCCAGCCAGCGATATTGCTATCATTTTGCAAGCAATGGCTAACTTGCTCGTCCGTGACTTGCCAGATGACGTGCATGCTGCTCTTCAGCAGAAGGCTAGGCGGCAGGGGCAGTCACTGCAGCAGTACCTCACGCAGGAGCTGATGAGGATCGCTCAGCGGCCGAGTCTGGGCGAGGTGCTGGACCGAATAGAGCGGCGTGCAGGCGGCGCGGTCGGGCTTGACCGTGCCGCCAGCGATCTCGCCGAGGAGCGCTCGCGGCGCTGATCGTCCTCGACGCGAGCGTGCTCGCGAATGCGATTGCTGATGACGGCGCTGACGGGCATCGCGCACGGGAGGAGATGCGTACTGCCGAAGGGTTGGCAGCGCCTGATCTGGTCGACATCGAGACGACTGCGGTGCTGCGCAAGCGCTGGCTGGCCGGGACCCTCTCTGAGCAGCGGTTTGCTGTTGCCATTGAGGATCTCGAAGACCTGGAGCTGGACCGCTACCCTGCCCTGCCACTGATGCGCCGCGCCTTCGAGCTGCGCGCCAACGTCACTGCCTACGACTCGGCCTACATAGCTTTGGCCGAGCTGCTCGGATGCGAGCTGCTCACAGGCGATCGCAGACTCGCTGGCGCTCCGGGGACAATCTGCTCCATTCGCCTTCTCCTCTAGGAGGGTTTGGCGAAACTTGTCAGGCGAGTCATAGCCTCAGATCCTACGGGGTAGCTTCGGCGTGCTACCCCGGATTGAGGGCCGATCTACCCCAGGGCGGCCACTGATGCGCGGAGTATTTGGGGCCGGGCATCCCAACGCCGAGCATTTCGGGAAACAGGTCGCCTGCGGGCATCAGCAGGCCGATCAGGATGAGCTTGCCGATTGCCTTAAGCTCGGAGACCGCTGGGGAACCGTCGCTCAGCGTTATGTCTGTGGGCGGCTGAGGCTCCACTTCCACTTGCGTATCGGGCGACACGGTGATTTCCAGGATGTATGTGCCGCGTTCGAGGCGGTCGTCTCTGGACAGAACGGGCACGTCCTCGGGTATGAGCCGAGCGGGCGGCGCTGCGATCGTTATTGGGGTCAAATGCCGGTGCTTGTCGAAGTTCCAGAGGGCGTGCAGCCGTTGCAGCAGGAGGCCGTCGTCTCGAACATACGGCTGACACGCCTCGATGATTGCCACCGCCTGATCGCTGAGGCCAAACAGCGCGCCGCGCCGCGTCTTGCCGTTGCTATCGACCCATTCCCTGCGCATCTCAGCCGCAAAACCCTTCTTTGGCTCCTCGGCGCAGACAGGGAAGGTGTGGCTTCTGTAGGTCTTCCCACTGTTGAGGATCGCGAGTTGGCAGACGAGACTGTCCAGGGCCGAACGGAAGTCGTGAACGATCTCGCCAAGGATGGCTCCCCACCGATACGGGAGATTCGATGGCCAGGCGGGCATGATCTCGAAGCGATAGCGACCATTTTTACGGTGATCGTGCGAGTAGATGGTGTAGGGGTGCGGCTCGCTACAGAAGGCGTCGATTTCCTTGTCCAAGGTTGTCAGTTGCTCTACAGCGCGCTCCCACTTGGCATAGACCCCGTGCATGTTGGCGGTCATGCCGCGGAGCCTACACGGCAAACGACGGATGACGTGAACGGTTCAGCGTCCCCGTCAACTGCGAGAGGATCGTGAGGTCGGCGTGAAGCTGCACACGCTCGATCTGACGCACTCGCAGCGGCGCGAGAGCCCATTCGTTCTTGAGGCGTCCGAAGGCGCGCTCGACGGACGCGCGGCGGCGGTAGAGACCTTTCCAACGCACGGTCTCCCTCGGGATCAACGGATGCAGCCGGTCGGCCTTGACCCAGACGGACGCGGGCTTGCACTCCCCGGTCGGGCAGCGCCACTTGGTAGCAGCGCGCTTGCGGTCGGCTCCCGCGAACTTCCAGTTTCCGTGCTCGCAGGACGGCGGTTCGTGGTCGCCGCGCTTGACGGCCGGGGTCTGACGCAGCGCCGTGACGGGCAGCACTTCCCGGTCGGTGCAGGCGTCGTGGACGGTGCCGTTGTCGTACCCCTTGTCCATAGCGCACGTCTCCGGGTTGATGCCGTGCGCCTTGAGCTTGTCCAGCAGCGGCGCGACGGTCAGCGTTTCCTGCTTCTTTGCGGTCTCGACGGTCCACGCGAGCGGCAGGTCCGTCTTGGAGCACACCGCCATGTGCAGCCGATAGCCGTAGAACCCGCCGCCCTTGCGCGTCGAGACTGCGGAGCGGTGCCCCCAGGAGGCGTCAGGATCGCTGTACTTCTCGCGTTCTGGCCCGTTCTTGGACTTGAACCGCTGCCCGTTCGCATACGCGGGCATGTCGGAGGCGTCGATCGCGACATCCCATCCGAGCAGCGGGTTAGCGCGCTTGAGCGCTTCGACGACCGAGGCGATGCAGTCGGCGAGCAGCGGCTTGTGCTCGCGGAGCTTCCCCAGGAATCGGTAGCACGCCCAATGCGAGGGCACGTCGCCGTCAGGAGCGATTATGGCCGCAAGCTCTCGGTGCTCTTTGACGAGCGCCACGGTGCGCGTCCAGGTCGGCAGCGCGTAGAGCGACTTCGCGAGCGCCATGCCGACCATCGACCGGATCGGGTAGCCCGGCCTGCCCGTCCAGCGGGTCTCTTGAAGCTCGTCTATGAGTCGGGAGACCTCTGGTGAGGCGAGGATGTCCGACAGGGATTCGGCGACGGGTCGCCGTGGTACTTTCTGCGTGGTCACGGAGCGCTATCTCCTTGATCCAGACCCCCGGCGACGCCAATCGCGCGGGGGTCAGTTTTTGCTTTCCAGAGCCAAAAACTACAGGTCAGACCGGACGGAAAAGCTGCAATTCGCAGCGGTCAGCGATGATGCTGGCGTGCGTGGGGTCCGTCGAGAGGTTTGGGAGATTGCGAAGGTTTGGTGGGTGCTCGTGCCGGGCGGCGCGTTCGGCGTTGTGGCCATCGTTCAGGCCATCAGGGGAGCCCGTGGCGAGTCGATCTGGTTCTGGGGGTTCTGGGCGATGACGGCACTCGCGCTGGCGCTCGGACTGCGACTACGTCAAGTCGCGCAGGAACGCGATCGGGCGCGACGGTTGCTGGAAGACGAGAACAGCACCGAGGCGGCTGCGCGCCGCCTGGAAGACCTGGCCAACGAGGCGCTCATCATCAGGGACAACGAGGTGCCCGCAGGCGATGACTGGGGGACGGCCCTCCGCCGCTGCACTCATGTCTTCAACCACTGGCAGGACAGGGCGGATGCGGAGATCCGGCGTAGCGCCAACGGCTACATGGACCATTGGCGCCAAAATCCGCCGAACCCGATGCTGCTGCGGTTCAGCAGCCCCGAGGCCGCGCGCCAGATGATCGACTTCTGCGTAGCTCAAATCAGGCATATCGCCACGGAGCTACGCAAGCAGTGAGCGCCACGCCCCGCACTGCGACGTGGCGCTCAGGCAGGCGTCTACTGCGCGATTTCCTCCGCGACCTGCGCGGCGCGCGACGCGAACACGAAGCCGTCAAGGCGGTGAACGAGACCGCCCCTGGCGAGCCGTTTCAAGCCGTCGGACGCTGCCGCCCGGTCTTCGATCTCGCGGGCGACCTCCTCCTCAGACCACGGACGCTGCGCATCGTCAGCGAGCAGGAACGACAGGATCACGCCGTCAGTGTGCTTCTCCCGCTCGATCTCGCTCATGGGAATAGGCTGGTGCTGCATTGGAGTTCACGCTCCTTTGCCACGCCCCCGGCCGTTAGCGCGGTGCGGGGGCACTTTGATAGGGACCCAGCGAACCTAGCCGCCCCGGCAGCCAGATCAACGAGTTTCGCTACACGTTTCGCCAAACCCTCCTAGAGCGCCCGAGCAGACCACATGAGCGGTGGTCCGCACAAGCCAATGCCGAGTTCTTCAAAGGCCTAACGGCTTGTAGTACAGTGACTATATGTCTGTAGTGGGGCAAGCGACAAGGGCTCAAGCGTGATGCCCGGTTGCGGTTCCTGGCAAGACGTTCTCCCAGGGGTCCATCTATTCGAAGACAGCTGCAACGTGTACGCGATCGGTGGGTCAGGGGGTATCCTCATTGTCAACCCAGGCAGTGGAGGTTGGTTCGACCATTTGGCTCAGTTGCCTGGGCGGCCTGCTGCGCTTGTCTGCACACACTTCTTCCGAGATCACAGCGCCGGGGCGAGGCGTGCCTCGGAGCTTGGTCTCCCTGTCTACGTCCCCGAAGCCGAGCACGCGATCTTCACAGATCCAAGGCTGCATTTCCTCGGGCGCGAAACGTATGACGTGTACTCCCACTACTGGGACCACTTTGCTCCGATCGAAGGTGTTCCAGGAGCCATCCCGCTTCTTGACTACGCTGAGTACCAGCTCGCTGGGCTCACGTTCCGGGTGATCCCCCTTCCAGGCGTTACGGTGGGACAGATTGGCATCGAAGTCGTCACGGATAAGGCGAATCGCAAACTTGTCTTCTGTGGCGAGGCCATCCACTCTCGCGGCCGGCTGGCACGGATTGCACCACTCCAGTATGGGCTCACCGACCTCGACGGCGCCGCTGGCGCCTGGGGTGCAGCACGTAGACTGCGATTGCTGCGGCCCGATTGTCTCCTGCCAAGCATGGGCGCGCCCATCCTCTCTGAGGCGGACGACGCGCTGGCTGACTTGCAAAGCAACCTGCAGGAGCTCGCGACGGATCGCCAGCTATCGTCTTCACCGCTCAGGACTGTTCACGATCTGATCGTGAAATCTGGCGAGGATGACCTCGCCAAGGTCAGCGATCACGTATGGCAGTCCACGAACGCAAACGCCGTCAGCACGTTTTTGGTCTCTCGTTCAGGCGATGTGCTGGCGATCGACTATGGCTACGACGCCCTGACAGGCCAAGTCTTCGAGGGCCATTTCACTGCACGGCCCGGACGGCGGCGCGCAGTGCTTCATAGCCTGGACGCTCTCGCACGATTGACCGGCACGATGGGTGTGCGCTGTGTGCTTGTGACGCACTACCACGACGACCACGTTGCTGGCATCCCCGCGCTCCAGCGCCTTTTCGGGACTGAATGCTGGGCCCCGGACTTCTTCGCCGAGGCGCTCGAGCGTCCCGAGGAGCTGGCGCTCACAGCAGTGTGCCCGGCTTCCATCGACGTCACCCGCCGCCTTCAGGCGAACAAACAGATTCAGTTTGACGAGATCATAATTGAGGTTGGCCCCCAGACCGGCGCCCATACCCGACTGGGAGTGCTCCTTGGCTTCGAATGTGATGGGCTTCGCTACGCGCATACCGGAGACGAGCTCTACTTCTGGTCGGGCGAGACAGGTAAAACGGCGCCTCAGGATTGGAGCGCTGAACGTATCTGGCGCAACGAGATGTTCCGGTCAAAAGTCACGTGGGACGGGTATGCGCGCAGCATAGATTGGCTGCTCGATTGGCGCCCTGACATAGTGCTTTCCGGGCATCATCCTCCTATTCACACCAATGATTCGTTCTTTCAGAGGATCGGGGAGTGGGCTGGGCACGCGATGAGCGTATACGAGAGGACCGCGGCTCTTGGTCCCACCGATGCGCACTTCGGCGTCGACGCGACAGGTGGCGCCGTGTTCCCTTATCGCACGCATCTGGCGGGACCGGAGATGTTTGCGGTACGGGTTGTTGCGCGGAACCCCTTGCCCCACGACGCGCGATTGCGGCTCTCTGCGGCGGTGCCGGCCGGGTGGTTGGCTGGGCCTCCTGTGACCTGCCGCGCGAGGGCAAGGGCCGAGGTCGAATGCACACTGCAGATAACGCCGTCCGAGTCGGGTCGGCGACTGCCGTTTGCCGTGGAACTTGTGGCCGATGGTATCTCGTTCGGCCAGATCGCTGAGGGATTGGTAACCGTTGGCGGGCCTGCGTTCTAGCTTTGTCGCTGGCTGCGATGCTCTGGTGGCTGACAATGACTTCGAGCGGTGTTCAGGGCTGCCCATTGGACGGTGGCGTGGGGGGAGGATTTCGGTTGACGTGGGGCGCCAGCCAGTGGGTGACTACGGTAGGCAGGCTTGGGTCGGTTATGCCCTTGACCTCGTCGAGGCGCTCCTGGTCGCGGCGGCTGACGCGTTCGTGCTGGCGGAGGTGTTCGTCCCATGAGCCGACGACGAACTGCTCGAGCACACGTCCGGGATTGGCCGCGTCGCGCCACACGCGCCAACTCACCGCGCCTGTACGTCGCCGGGCGTGGCGCCCGGCATAGAGCGCGTCAACGAGGTTTTGCTCCTGCCCCGGCCTTGGCCGGTATTCGAGTGTTACGAGTACCGGTCCGCCAGTCGTGTCGGCGTCTAGGAGTTGCGGGTCTGGCCAGTCACCGGCCGGCAACAGGTCTGCAGCGGCGATCGCCTTGAACGGCAGCCACAGACCGGCGAGGGCGACAAACGCGAGCCCGATGGCCGCGGCAAGGAGCGCCTCGCTGAGTCCGGCGTTCTGCGCGATTACACCGAACGCGGCGCTGCCGAGCGCGCCGCCGCCCTGGAAGATCACCAGGTAGTAGGACATGCCGCGTGCCTTGGCCCAGCCGGGCAGCGTCGTTTGATACTGGGAGTTCAGCGTCGAGAGCACGAGGATCCACGCGACGCCGCCGACCACCAGCACCAGGGCGGCCAGCGCACTGGCGCGCACATAGCTGAGGGCGAGCGTGACGGCAGCGAACACGGCTGTGCCGCTGGTCATAATCGCCTGCGCTGTGACCCGCGCGCGCACGCGCGGCAGCGTTGCCGCGCCAGTCACCGCGCCGATGCCGACGCCGGCGAGCAGCAACCCGTAGCCGCCGGAGCCGAGGTGCAGCCGCGTGCGCGCCACCAGCGGAAGCAGCGCCCAGAGCGAGTTGGCGAAGAGCATGAAGAGGCCGGAGCGAAGCAGGATCACCCGCAGGGCCGGGCTGCCGGCGACATAGCGTGCGCCCGCCCGTATCGCCTCGACGACGTGCTCGGGTGCAGCAGTGCCGGTGGGCCGCGTGTGCCCGCGCCAGCGTGCCACCGCGCCGATGACGGGCACGAAGCTCAATGCGTTTACGAGGAACAGGGCCGCGGCGCTGCTCGCCGCGTACAGCGCACCACCGATCGCCGGGCCGATCGCCCGGCTGAGGTTCTGATTGACGGCCCCGAGCGCGATCGCCTGCGGACGGTCCTCCGGCGCGACGAGCTCGGGCTGCAATGTCTGCCACGTCGGCGAGGTCAGTGTCTGCCCGGCACCGACAGCGAAGATCAGCGCGAGCAGAACCCATGGCGTCACCAGCCCGGCAAGCGCCAATCCAGCAAGCGCAAGGGCGGCGAGCAGCATGAACGACTGCGATACGACCAGCAGTCGACGACGATCGACGAGATCGCCGATCGCGCCCGCAGGCACGGCGAGCAGGACAACCGGAAGGCCCGCCGCCGTCTGAATCAACGCCACCAGCGCAGCCGACGTCGTCAGCGTCAGCATCAGCTCCTGAGCGCCGACCGTCTGCATCCAGCTACCGACGTTGCTGACGAACTGCGCCGATGCCATCCTCGCGAAATCCGGCGAGCGAAACGGCGCCCACGCCGACGAGCCAGCCATCGATGCCGCATCGCCCTGCCGCTTCGCGCCGACGGTCGGCATCTTCATAGCGTCGCATTATCCCCAGCCAGGGCCCCACTCGCCGAAGAGGGACGGAATGCCGACCGGTGGGCAGGCCACCGCGTGCAGCGGCCCTTCAGCAGCAGGCGACTCGAGCCGTAAGCACGGACCGTGTATATGGCCACGGTCACGAGTTGATAGCCCGTACTCCTTCGGCTCCTCATCCCGCGCCTGAAAATCGTGATGTCCCCAGTTCGAGTCTGGGTCTCGCCATGGCGCGCGGGTCCGACCCTGGGACCCACGACCAACGGTGTCGAGTCGCCCTCACGTGTCGTCCTTTGCGCTAGCGCCGGATCTGGCGAACGACGCTCTCATTACGCGTTGGAGCAAAAGCCCCGGGAGGCGGCAGGGTGATCCGCTCGCGGTCCTACTGCGCATGGTTCGTAATAAGGGACCGCGATCGACTGAGAGCGCTCCTGATCACCGTCGGGGCATGTCTCCATCGCGGAGGCTTCTACGTGCGGCGATCGTGTCCGCAATATCCCAAAGCCAATAGACAGGAGACCGATATGCAAGACAAGCACTACGAGCGGGATGGTTACTCAGAGTTGGAGACCGTCGCAGACCCATGGACGGCACCCTCTACCCGTAAAGGCTTTCTGAAGGGTGCTGCGGCCGCGGGCGCGGGAGCGGCCGGTCTTGGTGCACTGGGTCCTGCCGCTGCGCTCGCGCATGGCAGACGTCGACACCGCAAGAGCGGTGGCCTCACCGCCACTGACCTGGAAATATTGAAAGCTGCACAGATCGCCGAGGCGCTCGCGATCACGACGTACACCAATATCGTCAACACAGCGCCGTTCTTCAAGAACATTCCAGACGATGACCAGGGTTATTTGACAGCGGCGCGTCAGGAGGAGATGTCTCATTACTTGCTCGAGGAAAGCCTCACGAAGAAGCCCGCACCGTTTACGAAGTTCTACTACCCGGCCAAGATGTTCAGTGATGCGCAGACGACCCTCAACATCCTCGTGACGCTCGAGGACGCGTTCATCGCCGCCTATCTGGTCGGTGTACGCCAGTTCAGCACCCCGGACCTGAGAGTCACGGCGGCGCGAATCATGGGCATCGAGTCCGATCACCGGACCCTCGCGCGCGTCGTTGGGCCCGACGTGGCGAGCAAAGATGGCGGTCCAATCGAATCGATCACCGGGATCCAGAAAGTCGCCGAGTCCACCGCACCGCCCAACAACAACGGCTACGAGCGCACGCTACTGCTGAAGAATATCGGTCAAGCGGTAGAAGCGCTGCTGCCGTTCGCGGAACCAAAGGCGGCCGAAAAAGCCGGTTTCGACGCCACTAAACCGTACGAGTTCGAACCATTCACGCCCAAGCTGCCGAGCCCCCTCGGCGAATTCCACTCGTTCGCCGGCTGATTCATCTGCCTATTGGCGAGTCCTGATCAGCCTTCTCGTCGAGCCACACGCGCTCGACGGGAAGGCTCAGGCGACAGTCAGTTTCATTAACGCGTATGAGCTCGAGTACGGAGGATTCGAGCGATCGATTCAGGCGATGGAGCAGGGCGGCATCCGCACGGAGGCCGTCGGGGGCGCGTCGATCGCCCAAGCGGTGTTGAGGGAGGCGGAGGCGCGCGGCTTCCTGGAGAAGTGGTATGGCTTGAAACAGCGGGACCTCGAGGATCTGCTGGCCAGCCGCCAGATGGCCGACGCCAGAACGCTCAGAGCTCATAGGGGCGTGGTCACGGCCCCTGCGTCACCTCTCGCATAGTGGCATCTGTGCTCACCGCGCAGCGTTTGCGCCCAGGTCGAGGCTCGATGGAGGGTGATGTAGCCTTGGGGCCATGGGGGCACGAGAGCCACTTTGGACACCGTCGCAGCAACGCATCCAACGCGCAAACCTGACCTCCTACATGCGCTGGCTTGGTGAGCAGCGTGACTTGGATCTGGCCGACTACGACGCGCTGTGGCGCTGGTCGGTCGATGAGCTGGACGCCTTCTGGGCTTCGATCTGGGATTACTTTGACGTGCGTGCCTCGCAGCCTTACGAGCGTGTGCTCGGCAGCCGCGAGATGCCGGGCGCGCAGTGGTTTCCGGGCGCACGGCTCAACTACGCGGAGAACGTGTTCGCGGGCAAGGCCGACGGCGATCTGGCGCTCGTGTTCGCCGACGAGCGTGGGCGGCGGCGGGAGTGGAGTTGGGGCACTTTGCGGCAGGAGGCGGCGCGGATCGCGGGCGGATTGCGCAATCTCGGCGTCGGCCCCGGCGATCGCGTCGCCGCCTACATGCCAAACGCGCCAGAGACGGCGGCCGCCTTCCTTGCGTGTGCCTCGATTGGTGCTGTCTGGTCGAGCTGCTCACCGGACTTCGGCGCCCGCGGGGTGCTCGACCGCTTCGCTCAGATCGAGCCGAAGGTTCTGCTGGCAGTGGATGGCTACGCCTACCAGGGTCGTGAGCACGACCGCCGGGAGGTGGTGGCGAGCCTGATGGGCGAGATGAGCTCGCTGCAGCACACGGTGCTGCTCCGCTACCTGAATGAGGAGGCGGGCGTGAAGGGCGCGATCGACTGGGAGCAACTGCGCGCCGCCCCGGCAGCCCTCGCCTTCGCACAGCTGTCCTTCGATCACCCGCTGTGGGTGCTCTACTCCTCTGGCACCACTGGCCTGCCGAAGGCAATCGTGCAGGGCCAGGGCGGCATCCTGATGGAGCACGTGAAGAAACTGAACCTCCAGGTCGACCTGCATGCCGGCGACCGTCTGCTCTGGTTCACCACCACCGGCTGGATGATGTGGAACTTCCTGATGGGCGCGCTGCTGACGCCGGCCACGATCGTGCTCTACGACGGCAACCCCGCCTTCCCTGACATGAATGCGCTTTGGGATCTGGCCGCCGAGGTGGGCGTCACCTGCTTTGGCACCAGCGCCAGCTACATCGCCGGCTGCATGAAGGAGGGCGTGCGACCTGCAGAGGGCCGCGATCTCAGCGCGCTGCGCAGCGTCGGCTCGACCGGCTCCACGCTCGCGCCGGAGGGCTTTGACTGGATCTATGAGCATCTGGAAGACGACACATGGCTGTTCTCGACCAGCGGCGGCACCGACGTGTGCACCGCATTCATCGGCGGCTGCCCGCTCTTGCCGGTGCGCCGCGGCGAGCTGCAGTGCAGAGCGCTGGGGGCCAACGTGCAGGCATTCGATGAGGATGGGCACCCCGTGATCGAAGAGCTCGGTGAGCTTGTCATCACCGAGCCGATGCCGTCGATGCCGCTCTACTTCTGGAACGACCCCGACGGAGAGCGCTACCGCGAAAGCTACTTCTCGCTCTACCCCGGCATCTGGCGTCACGGCGACTGGCTGGAGCTCTTCGCCGATGGCGCCGCGGTGCTGCACGGGCGTAGCGACGCGACCATCAATCGGGGCGGGATTCGCATGGGCAGCAGCGAGATCTACCGCTCCGTGCTGGCGCTGCCACAGATCGAGGACGCGCTGGTCGTCGACGTCGACGGCTGGATGCCGCTGTTCGTGAAGCTGCGCGACGGCGCGAGCCTGGACGATCAGCTGCAGAGCGAGATCAAGCGGCGCGTGCGCGAAGAGTGCTCCCCCCGGCACGTCCCGAACGAGATCTTCGCCGTGCCGGCGATCCCGCGCACGCGCACCGGCAAGGTGCTCGAGGTGCCCGTGAAGCGGATCCTGCTCGGCGTCGACCCGGAGCGGGCGGCCAGCCGCGAATCGCTGGCCGATCCGGATGCGCTTGCGCCGTTTATCGCGCTTGCCGCGGGCAGAGCGGCTGACGCCTGAGCGCAGCCCCGGCGTCTCCGTATCGCGGCGCGACACTGCAATACTGCGCTTATGCCTGATCGGCTGCGAGCTTCGGCGCTGATCTGCGCTCGCGTGCTACTCGTCGCCTGCGTGGGCTTGCTCTCTGCAGTGACTCTTGGTCTGGCCAGCGACAGTCAGTCCACGAGCATCTCGGGGAACCAGCTCTACGCCCAGATGACAGCGCAACGGATGCTGGAAGAGGTTCCGCTGCCGGAAGACGCGGTGGCAACGAGCTCCAACGAAAGCTTCAACCACGCGGTCGGGGGCCCTGAATCCACGCCGGTGACCTCGCAGCTTGTCCAGGCACACGCCTTCTGGCGGGTGCCGGGGCAGCCTGAACAGGCGATCCAATGGATCGAGCAGCATCCGCCGCAGGGAGCGAAGCTGATGAGCTCGGGCAGCTCGGGAACGGCAGGTCAGACGACCAGTTGGGGCGCGACGTTCTCGTTCACCGACACGAGTGGCAAGCTGGCCACGGTGTGGCTTTCGGTCGGCGTAGCGCGGGCCGCCGGTGGGGGTACTGCGCTGCAGGCCGACGCTTTGGTGGTGTGGACGCGTCCGCGGCCGCCGGCCGAGCACATACCCGCCGGCGTGCGGATCGTGAAGATCAGGGCGACCGATCGGCGCCGGCACATCTCTCTCGCGATGAGCGTCACTAATCCTGCGCAGGTACGCGCGATCGTCGCAACGATCGAAGCGTTGCAGCGACCGCCGCAAGGCGGCACCTGCGCCGGTGGGGCCATGATGGATGGCAAGCGGTTGGAACCGGTGATCGACCTCGCGTTTGCCACCACAAGCGACAGGCGCCCCGTCGTGAGGGTGAAGATTGACGAAAACACGGGCTGTGGTGGCTCGGTGGCATTCTGGGCGGGCGAGCGACCTCAGCCCCACCTAGGAGGGTCTAGCGAAACGGCTAGCGAAACGGGTTGATGGGGCCACGGGCACAGTCTACGTTCGCTGCATCCCTATCAAAGTGCCCCCGCACCGCGCTAACGGCCGGGGGCGTGACACCAGGAGGTTAGTCCTGATGCAAGCCCAGAATATCCCGCCGATGAGCGAGGTCGAGCGGGAGGTACACACCGATGGCGTAATCCTGTCGGTCCTGCTCGGAGACGATGCGCAGCGGCCGTGGTCTGAGGAGGAGGTCGCCCGCGAGATCGAAGACCCGATCGCGGCATCGGACGGCTTGAAACGGCTCGCCAGAGGCGGTCTCGTTCATCGCCTCGATGGCTTCGTGTTCGCGTCGCGTGCCGCTCTGCTCGCAGAGGAAATCATCATGCAGTAGCCGTCCGCCTGAGCGCCACGCCGCAGGGCTGGGCTGGTAGAGCGCGCCTTTCGTAGGGCGGAGGTCGCGGGTTCGAATCCCGCTCGGGGGCTTCAGTTTTCGCTTTGGGAATCCGATATAATCGACGTTCCTACGAAAGGCGCTGCTTTGCGCTGAGCGGTAGAGGTCGATCTTTCGGCCGCTGCTGCCACGGGAGGCAGTTCTTTGTAGAGAGACCCGCTTCGGCGGGTCTCTCTCTTTGAGGCCCGCTCCCGGTTTAGCGCGCTCGAAAGCTGGGAGAGGATCGTGAGGTCGGCGTGGAGGCGCACTCGCTCGATTCGGCGCACTCGCAGTGGCGTGAGGCTCCATTCGTTCTTGAGGCGGCCGAACGCGCGCTCGACGGACGCGCGGCGGCGGTAGAGGCCCTTCCAGCGCAGCGTCTCTCGGGGGATCAGCGGGTGGAGTCGGTCGGCCTTGACCCACACAGATGCGGGCTTGCACTCGCCGGTCGGGCAGCGCCACTTGGTAGCGCCGCGCTTGCGGTCGGCTCCAGCGAAGCTCCAGGTGCCGTGCTCACAGCACGGCGGCGCGTCCTTGCCGCGCTTCACGTCGGGCGTCTTCCGCAGCGGGATCACCGGAGCGATGTTGCGCTCGGCGCAGTCGGCGTAGACACGGTTGTTGTCGTAGCCCTTGTCCAGCGCACAGGTCTCGGGGTTGATGCCGAGCGAGCGCAGCTTGTCGAGCAGCGGTGCGACCGAGAGCGTTTCGTGCGCTTTAGCCGTCTCGACGGTCCACGCGAGCGGCAGGTCGGTCTTGGAGCAGACCGCAAGATGTAGTCTATAGCCGTAGAACCCGCCGCCCTTGCGTGTCGAGACGGCGGAGCGGTGCCCCCAGGAGGCGTCGGGGTCGGAGAACTCGTCATCCGAGCGTTCGCGTCCACCGTTGGACACGAACCGCTGCCCGTTGGCATACGCGGGCATGTCGGAGGCGTCGATCGCGACATCCCAGCCGAGCAGCGGGTCGGCGCGCTTGAGCGCTTCGACCACGGAGGCGATGCAGGCATCCAGCAGGTGCTTGTGCGCCCGCAACTTCGCCGTGAAGCGATAACAGGCATAGACCGAGGGCACTTCGCCATCGGGAGCGATCACGGCCGCGAGTGCGGCGTGCTCGTTGACGAGCGCCACGACCCGCGTCCATGTCGGCAGCGCGTAGAGCGACTTCGCCAGAGCCATCCCGATCATGCTCCTGAGCGAGTAGCCGGGTCGGCCGGTCCAGCGGGTCGCTTGAAGGTCGTTTATGAGGCGCGTGATCTGCGCCGACTCAAGGATGCGCCCAAGTTGAGCGGATGCCGAACGGCTTGATAACGTGAATGTGGCCATCGAGCTTTCACCTCGTTGGTCCAGGCCCCCGGCGGCGCCAACCGCGCGGGGGTCAGTTTCTGTTGATTTGTAGGCGGATTGTCTGTAGGATCTCCGGTGAGGACGGCCGCGTCAACGACCGCCCTCACCATGTGCGGAGACACCGGAACGGAGCGGTACCCACTGCTCCTCCGCCCGGCTCTGTAGCCCGGCTGGATCACCGTTTTGGAGGCGGTGTCCGGGCTCATTTCTTAGACTCGTCTACGTAGAGGTTCCGCAGCGCACCTTCCCACATCGGCCTCCAGCTCTCGAACTCGGCCGGGCTCCACTTATTCTCGCCCTTGGGTAGCTGCTCCAACAGACCCTTGATCAGGAGGGGGTAGTCGCCTGCTGGAGGATTCTCGCGCTGCGGGGTGCCGTCTGCCCCTTCTTTCGGCGCCTTCTTTCTCTTTGCTTTCGGGCGACGGCTGGAAGCTCCAGACGAGCCGGAAGAAGCCTTGAGATGGCGACCCAACTCGAATCCAGCCTCCGTCGCCGCATGTAGGAAGAAGGCTTTTGTCTTCGCCATCGTCGAGCCCTGTCCGGCCCCAAGATCACGTAGCGCTGCCTCAAGTTGGCCCGGCGTGGCAGTGTCAAGGCCAAGGTTGATAACGGACCCGTAGTGTCGATCAAGTAGCGACCGTAGTACGTCAGTAGATGGGTCGGCGACAAGCCCACGAAGTGCTTCCGTGGGGCGCCGTTCGCTATCCACGAGATCGAAGAATCGAAGTGCCCCCAAGATCTGCGAGCGAGCAGCGCCAGAGCGGTTGCTCCCAAGGATGCTGCCCTCGATGAGCTGCGGTACGGGCTGATGCTCATGAAGCTCTTCGATGAAGTTCCAGAACGTCCTGAAGGATACGTATGGGGGCGTCTTGGTTGGTGGTGACGTGCTCACAGCAGGGACTCTACCAGATGAATCCCCGGTAGCGCAACTACGGCTTATTTACAGGCATTTCGGAAGATCACAAAACGGATTCGCGTCGTAAAGCGTATTCCGTTCCCGTCTCCTATAGGCGGCCTTGCCCGATCACGATGCGATGGTAGGTAGCTCGGTTTGGTAGAGCAGGCGTGGGCGTCCGCCATCCGTTGATGGGGTAGCTTCAACCCGAAAGCGAGGTACCAGCGATGCGAGCCAATCCAGAACCCCGCACCACAACAGGGCTAGCGAGTTTCGCTAGACCCTCCTAGGGCCTTCCCAGCAAGCCAGAGTCGCGCTGCACGAGATCCTTCGACGGACGCTCTAGCTGCCTCGGTCAACCGGCGAGCCGCGTTCTCTCTGCGGGTTCTGACGGTTGAAGCCCCCGGCTCTGGCAAGAAGAATCGTCGATGAGGAGAGTAACAGCGACGATTGGGGTGTGAGATGGCGCAGGGACTGATCTTGGAGTTCGACGGCTTTGGCCGAGACACCTACGAAGCGGTCAACGAGCAGATGGGCATCGACATGGTCACCGGGCAGGGGGTTTGGCCGCCGGGGTTGATCTCGCATGCCGGTGGCCCGAAGCCGGGCGGGTGGGTTGTGATGGAGATCTGGGAGTCGCACGAGGACCAGGAGCGCTTCATGCAGGATCGTCTCGGAAGGGCGCTTCAGCAGAGCGGCGTCTCCGGGCCGCCAAGCCGCCTGGAGTGGCTCGACCTGGCGGCCTATCACACGCCGAGCGCCGCCTGAGGGCGGTGTTCGGTCTGCGGGTGCGCAGCCGCATGCGCACCCGCAGAAAAGTGGCCGACTACACAGGAGTCGAATAACTTGCGCTCGAGCTCCCGGATGCGTGGGAGCGGGTGCGGCCCCAGGGCTTCCCTAAGACGCGTCGGGCCAGTTGGCGGTGGCCATCACGCCGTCGCCGTCCTCCGGCCGCGGGCCACCGACCGCGACCAGGTCGAGACCGTCCGGGCCCGCCTCGAAGGCGCGCACGACCTCGGGTGAGACGCGCATGAGATCCCACTGGCGCAGCTCATGGACCTCGTCATCGAGCAGCACGCGACCGGAGCCGGATACCACGAGGTATGCCTCCTCCTGCTCGCGATGGCTGTGCGCGAAGGGGCTGCGCATGTTCGGTGCGTAGCGAAAGAGGCTGACGCCGAGATCGCGCGAGTCGAGGTGTTTGCGTCCGAAGCGGCCCTCGATGCCCGGGGCGCGATCCCCGACGGCGTTCTCGACCTCGAGCAGGTTCACGCTGGCAAATCGCGACATGTGGCTCTCCTTTGGCGGGCGGTCCTCCAGCGTCCGCTGGAGCTCACCTGCAACTTAGAAGGTCTGCGCCACTACGCGTCAGGCACGCCGGGGATGGCAGTGCCAGCCCCGGCAGCCCGGTCGTGTCGCGACGCCTCAGCAGACCGCCCGCGTCGGCCCGGTTCGCAGATCGAACATTCCCACCGCTGCGGCTACCGCGCCTGAGCCAAACGTCCAGGATTCGCTGGCCACCGTATGGTCAGAGGTCCAGTGCGAACGAAATTGCCCAGCAATGAGTAGCGTTGTCAGATGCCCGACGGTCTGCTTTGATTGCTCACAGCCTGGGAATCGACGAAGCGGAGGCCGTGGTTATGCGCAGTGGCCGGCGAGGGACTTACGGAATCGGCGCTGGTGCGCTGCGGCAAGCGCTGCTGGCCGGTGCGCTGGCAGGCATCTTGGCGCTGGTGCTGGCGGATAGCGCGGCGGCAGCCGGCGCAACCGTGAAGGTGGGAGAACCGTTTGAGAGCGGCGGGCAGGCGGTCGCCGTCACCTCCTCGGGCACCGCGGTCGTGGCGTGGGCGAATACCAAGGACCTGGCTGGTGCAAGCAACTTCGTGCAGTACTGCGTGCTGCCGCTGGGCGCGACTGCGTGCTCGCACAGCGGAGACCTGATGCCGGCGGACTCGACCACCAACATCGATGACGTGCAGGTTCTGAGCGACGGATCCACGGTCGTGATACTCGCGGACGTCTATGGCGCCGCCGGCGAAAGCGCGCGCGAATATGAGCCCGAGCAGGAGTGGCAATCGACAGATGAAGGGGCGACGTTCACGATCCCGAACGCCGGCAAGTCGGTCGCCAACGGAATCCTCAACGCCGACACGGCGCCGCTGGGTGCGGTGATCGTGCCTGGTACCGGCGTGCTCGGCTACGGCTGGAACACAGCTGGCGGCTCGCCGCCGACCTTCAACTCATTCCCGCTCAGCTCACCGCCTGTGTGCTCGACGGAAAGCTGCCCGACCGGCTTCGCCGAACTAGAGCCGAACACCAATCCCGACCAGATCAGCAACGCCGGCGGCCAGTTCGCCTCCCAGTCCGGGTCCCATCCGGGCATCATCGGCGTCTTCAACACCGATTTCACCAACGGCCCGCTGGGCTGCTCCGGCAGCGGCACCGCCAGCTTCGGTACCGCCTTTGCCTACGGCGCTGGCGCGCAGAGCTCCACCAACAATTACAACGTCTCTCCCGGCAAGTCTGGCAGCGCCTGGGTCACTCCGGTCACGCAGGCCGACTGCAACGTCGAGTATCCGGCGGTGGCCGGCGGTCCCAGCGGCTTCGGCGTGCTGGAGGACGAACTGGCCACCAATCACACCGTCTACCACGCTTTCGACGAAGCTACGCACAGCTTCGGCACGCCCAAGGTGACGGTCGCAAACGAATTCGAGGAGCAGCCCGCGCTTTCCCAGGACGGCGCCGGCGGCATCTACGCCACCTTCCTCGGCGGGGGCGTCGGTGGGCCAGTCAGCCTCGCCTACAGCAAAGACGGCGGCAAAACCTGGGCTGGCCCTGCGGTGCTCAACTCAGACAGCGATGGCGGCGTATCCGAACTGGTGAGCTCGGTCAACGCGGCGGGCCAGGGATGGGCGGCCTGGAGTGACAACGGCTCGGTCTACGCGCAGCCCTTCGACGCGGCGCAAGCGACTGCAGCCGCCAGCGCGCCGCACGTCGAAGGCGCGGCCACCAGCACCTCTACGAGCGTGACGGTGACGATCACCTGCACGTCGGTTCCCTGCACCGTCACGATCACGATCACCATCAGCGGAGCGAGCTCCGCGCGCAAGGGCCACGGCAAACCCCACAAGATCACGCTCGCCAGCGGCACGTTCACGATCCGCAAGCACGGCGCGCAGCGGCTGTCGGTGCACCTCACCAAAGAAGGCCGCAAGCTGCTTGGTCGCCATCATGGCCGGCTGACTGCCTCCCTGGTGGCAGCCGAGAAGCTCAACGGTCGCACCCTGCAGACCACCAAGACGATCAAAATCAGCCCCGCCAAACACAAACACTGAGGCGGCCGAGCGCCGGCGCGCCACGGCGCCGGCGTGCCGCGAGGGCGGCTAGCTCTGCGCGGCGCTGGCGAGCGCAGGCTCGCGCGCACCCTGGCGAGGCGCAACTGCGGCCCTGCCGTTGCGTCCCGCCGCCCAAACGATGCCACGAAAAGCCCACGGCTCATCCGGCTCCTCCGTTGGCAGCAGCTCGACGCGTTCCAGCATCACCCGCAACACGACGTCCATCTCCATGTGGGCGAAGGTCGCGCCGATGCAGCGGCGGATGCCTCCGCCGAAGGGGATCCAGGAGTAGGTGTCAGGCATGGTGTCCAGAAAGCGGTCGGGGTCGAAGCGGTCGGGATGCGGGAAGAGATTGGGATCGAAGTGGGTCAGGCAGGCCGCGAGCAGCATGCGCGTACCCACGGGCAGGCGATAGCCGCCTATCTCGTAGGGCTGCTTGCGCACGACCCTGCCGGCGAATGCGATCACCGGGCGCATGCGCTGGACCTCGCGGATCGTCGCTTCGCGCAGCGCCTTGCCGCCTTCGTCGGCCTCTTGCGCAAGGCGCTCCAGCACCTCGGGATGCCGGCGCAGGCGCTCCACCGCCCAGGAGAGCGTGTTCGCGGTGGTCTCGTGCCCGGCCACGAGCATCGTCACCAGCTGGTCGCAGATCTCGGGGTTGCTCATCGGGCTGCCGTCCTCGTGGTGGGCCTGGACCATCAGCGCGAGCACGTCGGTGCGGTCCTCCAGATGCGGATCCGCCTTCGCGGCGGCGATCATCTGCGCGAGGATCTCATCGATCCTTGCTCGCATCCGCTGGAACTTGTTCCACGGAGAGAGGCGACCGAGGTCGTGCTGGAGCCACGGCGTCAGCACCAGCCGCGTGCCCAGCACCGTCCATGGGGGCAGCAGCTCTTCCAGCTCGTGCAGCTGCGCGCCCTCGGCGCCGAAGACTGCGCGCAGGATCGCGCGCAGCGTGATGCGCTGCATCGAGCGCGTGGTCTCGAACTCCACGCCGCGCGGCCAGTGGTCGATCTCCTCCGCCGCGATCTCGGCGATCAGCGACTCGTAGCTCTTCATCCGCTGTCCCTTGAAGGGCGGTAGCAGCAGCTTGCGCTGCTGCATGTGCTGGTCCTCGTCGATGCTGAGTAGCGAGTTGTTGCCGAGCACGGTGCGTATCGGGCTGCCGGTGCCGGCATGCAGCACGGTCGGGTCGGCGCGGAAGGCCTGCTTGATCAGCGCCGGGTCGGAGATGATCACGGTGGTGCCCAGCCCGACCACTTTGATCGAGAACATCTGCCCGTAGCGGCGTCGGGCGCGCTCCAGGTAGGGCCGCTGACGGGTGCGCATCGCAAGCGTTTGCAGTGCGACCGGCGGCTTGGGTCCGGGAGGAATGCCCTCGATCGCTGTGGCGGGGCGCTGGCCGATGGCGGCTGGTGGGTCGGCGAGAGATGTGCTCATGTCAGCTCCTCGATCGCTTTGGGGTCACCGCCGGCTAGGCGGGGACGGCGACCCTGTCTGTGCTGCTGCCGGAGTCCGTGGCGGTTGACGTGGGTCGTGGTGGTGGGTTTGAGAAGGCCATTGCGTCGTCGATCGGCCCGCGCCGCAGCAGCCGTACGTCCTTGACGTAGTTCTGATGCAGACGCCAGGGGGCGCTTGGGCCCTGCTTTGGCAGCTTCTCGATCGAGCGCAGCACGTAGCCGGACTGCAGATCGATGATCGGGTCGGTCGGCAGCGCGGGGTGCGGGGCCTGCGGCGTGCAGATCGATACGCCCTGCGCGTCCATGTGCGCGAGCACCCGGCAGACGTACTGGGCAACGAGGTCGGCCTTTAGCGTCCAGGAGGCGTTGGTGTAGCCGAGCGTCATCGCCATGTTCGGCACGCCGCAGAGCATCATGCCCTTGTAGGCGACCGTGTCGCCGGTGTCGATCTTGCGCCCGTCGACGCTCAGCTCGATGCCGCCGAGCAGCAGTAGGTTCAGCCCGGTCGCGGTGACGATGATCTCCGCGTCCAGATGCTCGCCGGTGGACAGCGTGACGCCGGTCTGATCGATGTGGCTGATCTTGCCCGTGGCAACGGAGGCAGAGCCGCCGGACAGCGCCTTGAAGAGGTCGCCGTCGGGCACCAGGCACAGGCGCTGGTCCCACGGGTCGTAGGTGGGGCTGAAATGTTGCTGCACGTCGTAGCCGTCGGGCAACTGCTTGGCCACGAGCCGACGGATCAGGTTGCGCATCTGGCGCGGCGCGCGGCGGCTGAGCTGGAAGTTGGTCATCGCCAGCAGCACGTTCTTCCATCTCACGATCGAGTAGGCGAGCTTGGCGGGCAGCCTGCGCCGCAGCGCGTCGGCGATCGGGTCGTGGGCAGGCAGCGAGAGGATGTAAGTGGGGGAGCGCTGCAGCATCGTGACGTGCTGTGCCGTCTGGGCCAGCGCGGGTACGAGCGTGACCGCGGTCGCGCCGCTGCCGATCACCACCACGCGCTTGCCCGACCAGTCGAGGTCCTCCGGCCAGTGCTGGGGGTGGATGATCTGGCCCGTGAAGCTCTCCTGGCCCTCGAAGTGGGGCGTATGGCCTTCGTCGTAGCGGTAGTAACCGGTGCAGGCGTAGAGGAAATCGCAGGTCAGCTGCACCGTCTTGCCGGTGTCGGCGCGCTGCGCCTGCACGGTCCAACGCGCCTGCTCGGTCGCCCATTGGGCGCCGATCACCCTGTGCCCGTAGCGGATCGCCTGCTCCACGCCGTGTTCGCGGGCGGTCTCCTTGACGTAGGCAAGGATCGAGTGGCCGTCGGCGATCGCCTTGGCCTCGTGCCAGGGGGCAAACGAGTAGCCCAGCGTGAACATGTCCGAGTCCGAGCGGATGCCCGGGTAGCGGAACAGGTCCCACGTGCCCCCGATCGAGTCCCGGCCCTCCAGGATCGCGAGGGTCTTTCCCGGGCATTCGCGCTTGAGATGGCAGGCGGCGCCGATCCCCGAGAGGCCAGCTCCTACGATCAGAACGTCGACATGCTCAGCGTCCACGGGCACTCCTTTGAGAGGAGAGGCTGACATCAGATAACGGACGTTATCATAACGGGCGTTATCTGGATGCATGCCCGTCGTTGGCGCTCCAGCAAACCGAAGCGGGGTCGACGGCTAGGTCGGGATCGTTGCCGCCAGCCAGTCGACCGCGAGCGGCAGGTGGGCAGGATCGATGTGGTGCGCCACGTCGGACTCGTGGTAGGAGACCTCGATGCCTCCCTGCGCAAGGCGATCCCTGGCGCTACGCGCCAGCTCGACGCCGATCACCTGGTCCTGGCGGCCGTGTGCGATGAAGACGCGCAACTCCCGGCGGTCGGCGATCGATGGCTGCCAGTCGTCGACCGCCGGGATGAAACCGGAGAAGATAAGCAGGCCGGCGGGGCCAGGTCTCTCTGAGGAGAGGCCGAGCGCGTAGCTCATCGCCGACCCCATCGAGAAGCCTCCGAGCACCGTCTGGGCGGGCGAAATCCCGGTGCGCTGCCAGAGCTCGTCGTGCAGCTGCGCCAGCGTAGCCCTGGCGGCGTGGAAGGTGTCGTGGTCGGGGTGGCCCACGCGCGGGACGAGGTACCAGTGGTTGCCGGACCAGCCGGACAGCTGCAATGGAGCCCGCGGGGCGACGACGTGCAGACGGCGCTGCGGGTCGAGCACGTCGGCCAATCCGATCAGGTCATGCTCGTCGGACCCGCGGCCGTGGTGCAGCACGAGCAGGCCCTGGGCCTGGCCGAGGGACGGCCGCTCGGCGACGGTGAGGAGGCTCACGGGACCGAGAATAACTGCGATGGATCAGTACACGGGCGTCTCGGTGTAGGAGCCCCAGACCCGCTGCAGCGCCTCGATGATCTCCCCCTCGCTGGCGCAGGCCGCCGCGGCCTCCAGCAACGGCGGCATCAGGTTCGCATCCGGCTTGGCCGCCGCTTGGCTGAGCGCGATCAGGCTTGCCTGTGCCGCATCGGCGTCGCGGCCGGCGCGCGCGGACTGCAAGCGCGCGATCTGCTTGCGTTCCAACGCCGGGTCGATCCGCAGGATCGGGGTCTGGTTGTCGTCGCCCTCGGTGAAGGCGTTGACGCCCACGACGATCCGCCGGCCGGAGTCGATCTCCGACTGCAACGTGAAGCTGGCGTCCGCGATCTCGCGCTGGGGGTAGCTTTCCTTGACGGCGGCGACCATCCCGCCAAGCTCGTCGATCTTGGCGAAGTACTCGTAGGCGTGCTGCTCCATCCTGTCAGTCAGCGCCTCGACGAAGTAGGAGCCGCCGAGCGGATCGATCGTGTTGGTCACGCCGGTCTCCTGCGCGATGATCTGCTGGGTGCGAAGCGCAATCCGCACCGCCTCCTCGGTCGGCAGGGCCAGCGCCTCGTCATAGCTATTGGTGTGCAGCGATTGGGTGCCGCCGAGCACGCCCGCAAGCGCCTCGATCGCCGTTCGCACGATGTTGTTCAGCGGCTGCTGGGCGGTCAGCGAGACGCCCGCGGTCTGGGTGTGGAAGCGCATCAACCAGCTGCGCGGATCCTTGGCGCCGAAGGTCTCGCGCAGCTCGCGCGCCCAAATCCGGCGCGCCGCCCTGTACTTGGCGATCTCCTCGAAGAAGTCAATCTGAGCGTTGAAGAAGAAGGAGAGGCGGGGCGCGAAGTCATCGACGTCGAGTCCTCTCTCCACCGCCTGCTCGACGTAGGTGAGCCCGTCCTTGAGCGTGAACGCGAGCTCCTGTGCGGCGGTCGCCCCTGCCTCCCTGATGTGGTAACCAGAGATCGAGACCGGGTGCCAGCGGGGCATGTGGCCCGAGCACCACTCGATCATGTCGCCGAGGAAGCGCATTGCCGGGTCGATCGGAAAGCACCACTCCTTCTGTGCGATGTACTCCTTGAGGATGTCTGCCTGGATCGTGCCGCCGAGGCGCTCCGCCGGCACGCCCGCAGCCTGGGCTGCGACCACATAGAAGGCGAGCATGATCGGCGCCGGCGCGTTGATCGTCATCGAGACGGTCGCCTGCCCGAGGTCGATCCCGCCGAACAACGTCTTCATGTCTTCAACGGTGTCCACGGCTACGCCCTCGCGTCCGACCTCGCCGAGGCTGCGCGGGTGGTCGGAGTCGTGGCCCATCAGCGAGGGCATGTCAAAGGCGGTCGATAGCCCGGTCTGGCCATGGTCGATCAGGTAGCGAAAGCGCTCGTTGGTCTCCTCGGGGGTGCCGAAGCCGGCGAACTGCCGCATGGTCCAGAGCCGGCCCCTGTACATCGAGGGATAGACGCCGCGCGTGAAGGGGTACTGACCCGGCAGGCCAATCGCGTCCTGGTCCTCAGGCAGATCCGTGGCCGTATAGAGCGGCTCGACCGGCTCGCCCGAGAGGGTGGTGAACGGCGCGTCTCGCTCGGGGGCGGCGGCGTAGGCCTGCCGCCACTCCTGCTCAGTCAGGGGCAGCTTGGTCGTCGTCATGGCAAGTTGAAGGATATGGCATACGATAGTCGGAGGTCAAAGTATTTTGAAGGGCGCGCCCCGCTCATGCCTGGTCGGGCGAACTGAAGTCGCCCGCGCCCTCCCGCAGGTGGCACAGCGTCTGCGTGATCGCATCGAGCTCGCCGCGCCGCAGCGGGGCGGTGCCGAACTTGATCTCGTGCAGCGCCCGGGTTGCCTGCTGCGCCACCTCGCGGCCGCGGGGCGTGATCGCCGCGAGGGTCGTGCGGCGATCGGTGGGGTGTGGTTTGCGTGTCGCGTACCCGAGCTTCTCCAGGCCGTCGATCAGGTTGGTCACGCTGGCGGGATGGACCTGCAGTCGCACGCCCATCTTGCCGAGCGGAAGCGACCCCTTGCCGCTGAAGAAGAGCAGCATCAGAGCCTCGTAGCGGGCAAAGGAGAGCTCGTATGGCGCGAGCGCCTCGTTGAGTCGCGCGATCAGGATCTGGTGGGTTCGCATCACCGAGGTCACTGCGGACATCGCCGGCACGGGGCTCGCACCCCAGTGCTTGCGCCACTGCCTGGCGGCCTCCGCTATCGGATCGAATCCCAACATCGCCGGAGCCGGCAGCATTCCAGATGCGGCGGCTCCTTCCGCTGTGCTACATCCGAAAGACCGGCGCCTGCCGCTGTGCCAGCGGCGCGTTTGCGCAGACGCTGAGCGCCAACCCAAGCACCCGCCGTGTGTCCATCGGGTCGATCACACCGTCGTCCCAGAGCCGCGCGGTGGCGTAGTAGGGATGGCCCTGGTGCTCGTACTGCTCTCGCAACTGCGCGCGCATCGCCTCCAGCTCCTGCTCGGGAACCTGCTCACCGGCCGCGGCCGCTTGCTCGGCACGCACTGTGGAGAGCACCATTGCCGCCTGCTCGCCCCCCATCACCGAGATTCGGGCGTTCGGCCACATCCATAGAAAGCGCGGGTCATACGCGCGCCCGCACATCCCGTAGTTGCCTGCGCCGAAGGAGCCGCCTACGATCACGGTCAGCTTCGGCACCCGGGTGGTGGAGACGGCCGCGACCATCTTGGCGCCGTCCTTGGCGATCCCGCCCGCCTCGTAATCGCGGCCGACCATGAACCCGCTGATGTTCTGCAGGAAGAGAAGCGGCACGCCGCGTTGGTCGCAGAGCTCGACGAAGTGCGCGGCCTTCAGCGCGCTCTCGCTGAAGAGGATGCCGTGGTTTGCGATCACGCCGACCGGGTGGCCGTGGATGTGCCCAAAGCCGCAGACCACGGTGGCACCGTAGGCGGCCTTGAACTCGTGCATCTCGCTCGCGTCGAGCAGACGCGCCAGCAGCTCGCGCGGGTCGTACGGCGTCCTGCTGTCCGGCGGGATCGCGCCGTAGAGGCTCTCCACACCTACCGCCGGCTCGTGTGTGGCGATCCGCTCCCACGCCGGCTTGGGCGCGGGGCCGAGCGTGGCCACGATCGAGCGCACGATCGCCAGCGCGTGCTCGTCGTCGCGCGCGAGGTGGTCCACGACGCCGGAGCGCTTTGCGTGCAGCTCGCCGCCGCCGAGCTCCTCGGCACTGACGATCTCGCCTGTGGCGGCCTTCACCAGCGGCGGGCCGCCGAGGAAGATCGTGCCCTGCTGCGCGACGATCACCGTCTCGTCGCTCATCGCTGGGACGTAGGCGCCGCCTGCGGTGCAGGAGCCCATCACGGCCGCGATCTGAGGGATGCCCGCCGCCGACATGTTGGCCTGGTTGAAGAAGATCCGCCCGAAGTGCTCGCGGTCGGGGAAGACCTCGTCCTGGCGCGGCAGGAAGGCGCCGCCGGAGTCGACAAGGTAGATGCAGGGCAGGCGGTTCTCCAGCGCGACCCGCTGGGCGCGCAGATGCTTCTTGACCGTCTCGGGGTAGTAGGTGCCGCCCTTCACGGTCGCGTCGTTGGCGATGATCAGCGTGTGCCTGCCGCCGATCAGGCCGATGCCGGCGATCACCCCGGCGCTGGGGGCATCTCCGTCGTAGAGATCCTCCGCGGCCAGCGGACAGAGCTCCAGAAATGGCGCGCCCAGGTCGCAGAGGCGGCTCACGCGCTCACGGGGCAGGAGCTTGCCGCGGGCCAGGTGGCGCGCGCGCGAGCGCTGTCCGCCGCCCAGGGCGACCCGCCGCATGCGAATCCGCAGGTCGGCCACCAGCCTGCGGTGCTCGGACTCGTTGGCCTGGAACTCGCGGCTGCCAGGAGCTACGTGGCTTTGGAGAAGACTCACGCGCCCTCCATCTCCAGCAGCGCCTGTCCCTGGGCGACGCGGTCGCCAACGCTGACATGGACCGCGCCGACAACGCCGTCCTCGGGGCTTGAGACGCTCAACTCCATCTTCATCGACTCGAGCACGACCAGCACATCGCCCTCGCCGACCTCATTGCCCTGCTGGGTGCGCACCTCCAGCACCACGCCTGGCATCGGAGCCTGCAGGGAGTCGGTGCCCGCGTGGTACACGGAACGCTCCCGGGGCTCGGTGAAGTACGAGGGATTGCCTTCGTCGACGATCCAGATGCCGTCGCCGAACCGGTGCGCCTCGACGATGCGCGCCAGGCCATCCGATTGGTTGACGCGCAGTAGGCCATCGGCTGTGTCAACGATCGCTGCGCCCAGGCGCCAGGCGCTCTCCCCCTCCGGCGTCAGGCGCACCTCGCTCTCTTCGTCGTGGCCTGCGAGGCGCATGAAGACCTCGCTGCGGCCGGACAAGGTGAAGCCGTCGCGCGCGTCCCATGGATCCCCGTCGCAGGTCTGGCCGAGCAGCGCAGCCGCGGCAAGACCGGCGGCCAGCTCCCGATCCTGCGGCGGCTGTGCGAGCTCGGGCGCGATCCGCTCCAGCAGCGTGGTGTCGATCGCGCCCGTCTGCACCTCGGGGCGCTCGAGCAGCGCCAGCAGCCAGCCGATGTTGGTGGCCAGGTCCGGCTCGCCGAGGATGCGGGTCTCGCGCAGACCGGCTCTCAGGCGGCGCAGCGCGACGGTGCGGTCCTCCGCGTGGGCGATGGCCTTTGCCAGCATCGGGTCGTAGTGGGTGCCGATCTCGCTGCCGTCGGCGATGCCGCTGTCGAAGCGAATCTCGCTTGGCTCGCGGTAGAGCCCCACCCTGCCGGCACTGGGCAGGAAGCCGTGCGCCGGGTCCTCGGCATAGAGGCGCGCCTCGATGGCGTGCCCGGTCAGCTTCACGTCATGCTGGCGCAGGCCGAGCGGCTGTCCCGCGGCGATGCGCAGCTGCAGCTCGACCAGGTCGAGGCCTGTGACCGCCTCGGTGACGGGATGCTCGACCTGCAAGCGGGCATTCATCTCCAGGAAGTAGAAGCTCTGCGGATCGTCGCGGTCTGCGATCAGCTCGACGGTCCCGGCGCCGCGGTACCCGCACGCGCGTGCCAGCGCGACTGCGGCACCGCCAAGCCGCTCGCGCAGGCTCTCGTCGACGACCGGCGAGGGCGACTCCTCGATCACCTTCTGGTGGCGGCGCTGGAGGCTGCACTCGCGCTCCCCGAGGTGCAACACGTTCCCGTGCGCATCGGCGATCACCTGCACCTCGATGTGCCTTGCGCGTTCGATGTAGCGCTCGACGATCAGCCGCTCGTCGCCGAATGCTGAGCGTGCCTCGCGGCGTGCCGCCGCGAGGCACTCAGGCAGGTCGGAGAGGTTGTGCACGACGCGCATGCCCTTGCCCCCCCCGCCGCCGGCGGCCTTCAGCAGGACGGGCAGCGGCTGCTCCGCCACCCAGCTTGCGATCTCCTGGTCGCTGAGGCGCTCGCCGCTGAGTCCCGGCACGACCGGCACCCCGGCGTCCTGCGCGGCCTGCTTGGCGGCAGCCTTGTCGCCCAGCAGCGCGATCGCCTCCGGGGTCGGCCCGATGAACGCGAGCCCGGCTCCTGCGCATGCGCGCGCGAAGTCGGCGCGCTCGGAGAGGAAGCCGTAGCCGGGATGCACCGCCTGCGCGCCGGTAGTCTTGGCGGCGGCGATGATCCGCTCGATATTCAGATACGACTCTGCGGCGGGAGCGGGCCCGATCCGCACCGCAACCTCGGCGCCGCGCACGTGCGGCGCATCCTCGTCTGCGTCGCTGAAGACCGCGACCGATTCGATCCCGAGCCGATGCAGCGTGCGCTGGATGCGCACGGCAATCTCGCCTCGGTTTGCGATCAGGACGCGCTCGAACATGGCGGGCCGCCGGCGCCGCTTCCAGTGTCGTGAGTCAGAAATTCGGGGTGGGTTTGCCGAGTGGATGGTCGTGTCTGACGTTCGACGGCGGCGCGGCGCGTACCGGGAGTACGTAAGCGTCGTCGGCGGGCGTCAGGCGCGATCAGGCGCCGGGAAATGCCGTCGAATTTCTGACTCACGACACTAGGCGCCGAGCGCCCTCGCGATCACCATCTGTTGCACCTCGTCTGTGCCCTCGCCGATCGTGAGGATCTTCGCGTCGCGGTAGAAGCGGCAGACGGGGTACTCCTCGATGTAGCCGTAGCCGCCATGGATCTGGACGGCCTCCTCGGCGCAGCGGACCGCCAGGCGACCGGTCTTCAGCTTCGCCTGCGCGGCAGTGAGCGTGAAGTTCTCGCCCGCGTCCTTCTCCAGCGCCGCCTTGTGCACAAGCAGGCGGCCGGCAGCGATCTCAGTCGACATGTCGGCGAGCTTGGCCTGGATTGCCTGGTACTTGGAGATCGGCCGGCCGAAGGCGCGGCGCTGCTTGGCGTAGGCCAGGGCCTGGTCGAGCGCCCCCTGGGCCAGGCCCACGCCCATCGCGGCCACGCCGATGCGGCCGATGTCGAGCACTTTCAGGAACTGGTGAAAGCCCTGCCCACGAGGGCCGAGCAGGCTCTCCTGCGGGACGCGGCAGTCGGCGAAGCTGAGCGGCCTGGTGTCAGAGGCGTTCCAGCCCATCTTGCGGTAGGGCTGTCCCTGCTCGTAGCCGGGCGTGCCGTTGGCGACGATGATGTTGGAGATCTCCTTGGCGCCGCTCTGCTCGCCCGTGAGCGCGGTGATGCAGACCACGCCGGAGATGTCGGTGCCGGCGTTGGTGATGAACTGCTTGGCGCCGTCTATCACCCACTCGCCGCCGTCCAGGCGTGCCCGGGTGCGGACGTTGCCGGCATCCGAGCCGGCCTCAGGCTCAGTCAGGCCGAAGGCGCCGAGGATCTCGCCGGAGCAGAGCCTGGGCAGCCAATCCTGCTTCTGTTGCTCGTTGCCGAACAGGTAGATCGGCTGGGTGCCGAGCGAAGTGTGGGCACAGAGCGTGATCGCCACCGAGGAGTCAACGCGCGCGAGCTCTTCAACCGCCAGCACGTAGGCGAGCGTGTCGCCGCCCCCGCCGCCGTAGCTCTGCGGGAAGGGGATGCCCATCAGGCCAAGGCCGGCGAGCTTGGCCACGATCTCGTAGGGAAATGCCTTGGTGCGGTCGAGCTCCTCGGCCACGGACGCGATCTCGTCTTCGGCAAACTCGCGCACGGTGCGCTGGATCAGCTGGTGGTCGGGTGAGAGGGCGAAGTCCATGGAAAAAGTTATACCGGACGGACGGTATTTGCGTGTGCTAGCTTGCCGAAGATGGCCACTCCGCCCACGCGCCCGGCGCTGCGCGAGCGCTACGAGCGGCGCAGACTCGAAGTGATCGAAGCGGCGGCGATGGTCTTCGCGCAGCGCGGCTACCACGAGACCACGATCGAGGATCTGATTGCGGCGAGCGGCATGACCCGCGGCGGGCTCTACCACTACACCGCCAGCAAGCGCGACCTGCTCTTGGCAGTGATCGACGAGCTGATGCAGCCGCTGCTGAGTCAGGCTCGCGAGCTGATCGAGCGGCCGCAGCCCGCGGAGGTCCACCTGCGGCAGCTGATGCGCCTGTGGCTGGCGCACGTCGCCACACACCGCAACCACATGATCGTCTTCAGCCAGGAGCGGCGCACGCTCTCGCGCGGTCCCGGCTGGAGCGAGGTTCGAGAGGCGCGCAGGCGCTTCGAGCGGATGCTCGCGGAGGTGATGGACCGCGGCGCCGAAGAGGGCAGCTTCCGGATGGCCGACCCCCAATTGGCAATGCTGATGCTGCTGGGCGCGGTCAATTACACGCCGCAATGGTTCGCGCTCAAAGGCAGGCTCTCCCCGGAGCAGATTGCGGATCTCTACTGCGACATGCTGCTAGGCGGGATCCGTGCGGCCTAGTCGGAGAGCCGGCATCTTCAAGAGATACCGGCCAAGCCTCCTCGCACCTCTCCGCTCTAGCCGGCGCTCTCCGCGCGTAGGCTCGCCCGCTGGATCTTGCCGCTGGAGGTCTTCGGCAGCACGTCCCGGAACTCGACGATTCGCGGGTACTTGTACGGGGCGGTCGTCCCCTTCACGTGCTCCTGCAGCTCGCACGCAAGCTGCTCGCCAGCCGTAAAGCCGTTGCGCAGCACCACGACCGCGCGCACGATCGATCCACGTTCCTGGTCGGGCGCGGCCACGACAGCCGCCTCGGCGACTGCCGGGTGGGAGGCGAGCGCCGACTCCACCTCGAATGGGCCGATCCGGTAGCCCGAGCTGATGATCACGTCGTCCGCTCTGCCCTCGAAGAAGAGGTAGCCATCTTCGTCCCGGGAGACGCGGTCCCCCGTGTGCCACGGCTCGGCGCCGTTGTGTGGCGGCTCGTTCATGTAGCCGAGGAAGAACGTTGGCACGGTGGCGGGATCGACGACCAGCTCGCCGTCCTGAACCCACATCTCAACGCCCGGGAGCGGCAGTCCCATCGAGCCTGGACGGGGCTGGCGATCCGGCGGATTGCCGGTCATCTGACCGGTCTCCGTCTGTCCGTAGCCGTCGCGCACGGCCAGCCCGGTGCCCTCCTGCCACGCAGCGAGCGCGTCGGCGCCAAGCGCCTCACCGGCCGCGACCAGATCGCGCAGGCAAGCGCAAGGGCGCAAGGTCTCGCGCTTGGCGATCATCCGGTACTCCGTCGGCGCCATGCAGAGCACGTTGACCTGCTCGCGGGCGAGGATCTCCAGACGCTCTGAGGTATCGAAGCGACCGTCGTGGAGCAGCCCCGCGGCTCCGGTCAGCCACGGCGCGATGAAGACGTTGCGGGCGGACTTCGACCAGCCGCTGGAGGCCGTGCACCAGACCAGCTCGCCCGGCGCGGCTCCCAGCCAGTGTTGTGCCTGCAGCGCCTGTCCGGACAGGTACCTCTGGGCGTGAAGCACCGGCTTGGGCTTGCCGGATGTGCCGCTCGTGAATGTGATCAGACAGGGGTCCTGCGCATCCAGATCCGCCGCCGGCGCGGCCCGCGCCGCGAAGAGCGACGCGTCCGGCATCGCCAGCACCGCGACCTGCTCGCGACCGCGCAAAGCCTGACCGAGCACTGGGAGGTTGCGCTCATCGACGAGCACTGCCGCGGGATTCACCGCATCGATCCGAAGCCGCAGGTCGGCGGCGCGCAGCTGCTCGGTGCAGGGCAGCACGACCGCGCCGATGCGAAAGCAGGCGACCATCGCAAAGACCCACTCGGGCCGGTTGCCGATCAACGTCATCACGACATCGCCGCGCCGCACGCCACGCTCGGCGAGCGTGCCGGCCAGCGCGCCGCTGCGCTGCGCCACCGCGCCAAAGTTCCATTCGCGGCGGGTGCCATCGGCCGCCAGCTCCAGTAGAGCACGCGCTGCGGGATCGGCTTTCTCCACCACGTCGATCGCGAAGTTCACGCCGCTCGCTCCCTTCTAGTGAGGATCCTCACCTGCATCTGTCGCTCCGCCTCAACCGTCGCTGCAGCGACGCGGCTCCAGCACGACCTTGCCCACCGCCTCACGTGTTTCCAGGCTCGTGACCGCCTCCGCAGCCTGCTCCAGCGGATAGCGCGCGCCGACGACCGGGTCGACGATGCCCTGCTCGATCATCGGATCCAGCGCGTCCTGGATCTCGCGGCAGAGCTCAGGCTTTGAAAGCGCGTAGGCGCCCCAGCCGGCGCCGATCACCTCAGTGTTCTTCAGCAGCAGCCTGTTGACCCGCAGCTCGGGGATCGAGCCGCCGGTGAACCCCACCACCACCAGGCGCCCGTCCTCGCGCAGGCTGCGCAGGCTGTCGAGGAAGCGCTCCCCGCCAACCGGGTCGAGCACGAGATCCACGCCGCCATCTGAGACTCGCTTGACCTCGTCCTTCCAGCCCTCGCCGGCCATCAGCACCTCGTCCGCCCCGGCCTGCAGAGCGACCTCGCGCTTTCGCTCACTGGAGACCAGCGCGAGAGTCCTCGCCCCCATGCCCTTGGCGACCTGGATGCTGGCTGTGCCCACGCCGCCCGCGGCGCCCTGGATCAGCACGGTCTCGCCGGCGCGCAAGCGGCCGCGCACCGCAAGCGCGAAGTAGGCGGTGTGGTAGTTGAGGACGATGCCGGCGCCCTGCGCGTAGTCCAGGCGCGAAGAGAGCGGGAAGGTCAGATGCGGCAGGCAGACCGCGGTCTCGGCGAAGCCGCCGAGGCCGCAGAAGCCGAACGCCCTATCGCCCGGCGCGAGCCCCAGGCCGTCGGGCGCGCTGATCACCACGCCGGCCACCTCACTGCCGGGGACGAACGGCAACGGAGGTTTGATCTGGTAGAGACCCCTGGTCTGCAGCAGCTCCGGGAAGGAGACGCCCGCTGCGTGAACCTCGATCAGGACCCCCGCCGCGCCTGCGCTCGGCTGCGGCAGCTCGGCGGCCTGCAGCGCCTCCTGCGGCCCGGTCTCCTGCACGATCTGAATCGCCTTCACCGTTTCCTCCTCGGATCTGCTCTGCGCCGGCGCGCCTGTCGCAGGCGATCGTATGTCAGCGCGGTAGTCGGCTGAAAGCTCAAGCCTTTGCGGCAGTGGAACTGGAGGAGCCCTTCGTTTCCTTTTTTTCTTCGGATTCGCCGAGCAGCGATTCGGCGCGCTTGTCCACGAACTTCGTGAACAGCTGTTGGGAGAAGCCGAAGACGGCCGCATAGACCAGGAACAGCGCCTCCGAACTGGTCTGGGTGGCGGGCGAGACGATGATCCCCGACTGGACGATGAGCACGCCGATCAGGCCGGTGGCGCCGCCTGCGACCACCTTCAGGGCCGCCTGCTGGGGGCGCACGTTATAGCGGGACGGTGGCGTTTCGGTACTGCCGCTGAAGGCCACGGCGAGGCTGAGCAGGCCGCCGATTGCGCCCAGCAGCTCGACCGCCAGCACGTCCTGGCCGCGCGGGCTCGAGCCACTGATGCAGGTGGTGGAGCCGCTTGCGCCGCTGCCGCTAGTGCTGCAGAGCGAGACGAATTCCGGGTTGATCGCGTGCCAGATGGCGACCACGACGAGCAGGAGTGCAAGCACGCCAGTGAGCACCGTAAGCAGATTCCTGAAGGCCCGCAAGTTCGCCTTCGATTCGTTGTTGGCTTTGACGACGTCCTTGTAGGTGAGTCGCACAGTGGTGCGATCGAGCGGCTTGGACGCTTCGATGTAGGAGCCGAGCTCGCCTTCGTAGCGCTTGCGCGGTTCGCCGGTCGGCATCACCTGCGAAAGCCAGGCGACCAGATGCGGCAGGCAGGCGCGCACGTCGGCTTCGCTCTCGACGTCGACCAGTTCGGCTTCTGCGGTATGAACCGATTCCCAGCCGGCTGTGATCGCAGAGCCGGTCCACCACTCGGCGAGGCGTTGGGTTATCGACGCGTCCCTGATCGCTTCCGTGGCATGCTCGATCGCTTCCCCGATCGCGGCGATGCGTGCCTCGTGAACCTTCTGCGGCAGCGGAGGCGGCGGCTCGGTGGCGACCTCGTGGACATCGACTGTGACCAGGGCTCCGCGGGTACTCGTCTGCAGGCGCTGCGCGGTTGCCGGAGCGTTTTCGGAACCACTGGCGGCAGCGCTGGCGTTCTGATGCTCGACGCCTTCTGTCCCTTCCCCAGCTTCCGCCGCCTTCAGCCGGGAGCGCAGTTCGCGCACCCGCAGATCCACTTCGGTGCGCCAAGCGCCGCGCGGCAGGTTGGATAGTGTGCCGTGCTCGTGCTCAGGCTTGGTCGCCATCGCGGTGGATGGTCCCACAGCCGTGTGACAGATGCAACCGTCGCCATGTCCCGCTGAGGCGCGCTTGGCGCAAAGGCTGGAATACTCAGTTCGATGGAGCCGATCGAGGCTGCAAGGGCCGTGCCGGCCGATGTCGATCCGCTCGCGGCAATGCTCGCGCGTGCGTTTGAGGACGATCCGGTGCTGCGCTTCATGCTGGCCAGCCCGCGGCGTCGCGACCACTATGCGCGCCGCTTCTTCGCCTGGCAGCTGCGGCGACTGCTGCCCGGAGAGCAGGTGCACGTCGCCGGCGAGGGCCGCGCCGCGGCGATCTGGGCCCTGCCCAACCGCTGGCGCGAGACCTCGGGCGAGGGGCTCAGTCTCGCGCTGCAGATGCTGCCAGCAGTGGCCAGGCGCCTGCCGCGGGTAACTGCCTCGATCATGATGCTCGAGCGCAGGCATCCGCGGGCGCCGCACATGTACCTGAGCGTGCTCGGCTGCGAGCCCGAGGCGCAGGGCCGTGGGTTTGGCTCCGCTGCGATCGCCCCCGGGCTTGAGTTCGCCGACGCCGAAGGCCTGCCCGCTTTCCTTGAGTCCTCGAAGGAGCGCAACCTCGACTTCTATGCTCGTTTCGGGTTTAGGGTGACCGAAGAGCTGCATCTGCCCGGAGGGGGGCCTCCGATGTGGCCGATGTGGCGCGAGCCGGCCTGATCGAGGTGAACGCATGAGTGGTGCCATAACCCTTGCGCCCGCGGCGCGTGGCCGCGGCCCTCGCGCCTCAGATAGGCTCACAGCCGTGAAGCGCGTCCACATCTCGCAGCTCGGTGATCACGTTGGCCAGACGGTCCAGCTGCAGGGATGGGTGCATTCGGTGCGCGACCAGAAGCGGGTCCAGTTCGTGATCCTCAGAGACAGAACCGGGCTGGCCCAGGTGGTGCTGGAGAAGTCGGAGCAGCCGAGCGAACTCAACGAGGCGGTCTCGGCGCTGACGCCGGAGTCGGCGATCGCGCTGGAGGGCGAGGCGGTTGCCGATCCGCGAGTGAAGCTCGGCGGGGTGGAGGTGCGTCTGCAGGCGTTGCAGGTGGCCTCGGCGGCGCAGCCGGAGCTGCCGGTGGCCGCGGATTCATCCCTGGAGAAGCGGATGGACTGGCGCTACCTCGACCTGCGCAGGCCGGATCGCCGGCTGATCTTCGAAGTCCAGACCACGGTCGAGCATGCGATGCGCGAGCACTGGCGCCGCGAGGGCTTTCTCGAGATCCACACGCCGAAGTTCATGGGCTCGGCCAGCGAGTCCGGCGCCGAGCTCTTCCGCGTGGAGTACTTCGACACGACCGCATACCTGGCCCAGTCGCCCCAGTTCTACAAGCAGATGGCGATGTCGGGCGGCTTTGAAAAGGTGTTCGAGATCGCCCCCGTGTTCAGGGCCAACCCGTCGTTCACCTCCAGGCACGACACCGAGTTCACGAGCGTCGACGTCGAGATCGCATGGGTGGACTCCCACGAGGACGTGATGGCCTTCGAGGAGCGCTGGCTGCACGAGGTCTTCAAGGTGGTCTCAGAGCGTCACGGGAAGGACATCGAGGAGACCTTCGGCGTGGAGGTGGTGGTCCCGAGCCTGCCGTTTCCCCGGATCACGCTGGAAGATGCGAAGGATCTGCTGCGCGTAAACGACCACGAGCCGCCAGGGCCCGGAGACGATCTTGACCCGGGCAGCGAGCGTGCGCTCTCGGCGATCGTCAAGCGTGAGCAGGGCCACGAGTTCGCGTTCGTGACCGACTATCCGGTCGCCGTGCGGCCCTTCTACCACATGCGTCATCCTGAGAATCAGGATCTGACCAGGAGCTTCGATCTGCTCTGGCGCGGCATCGAGATCACCACCGGCGCGCAGCGCGAGCACCGTTACGAACAGTTGCTTGCGCAGGCGCAGCAGAAGGACGTGGAGATCGGTCCGATCGGCTACTACCTGGACTTCTTCCGCTACGGGGCGCCCCCGCACGGCGGCTTCGGCTTCGGGCTCACGCGGCTGCTGATGCAGATGCTTGGCCAGGAGAACGTGCGCGAGGTGACCTTCCTCTACCGCGGGCCGAACCGGCTGGAGCCTTAGCTCTAAGCTGCCGCCTCTAGCACGCCAACCGGCGCATTGCAAGGGCGTATGACGTCCGGGGTCGGTTCTAGCTTCCTGCTCGATGAGCGCGACTGCCGGCACCAGCGACGTGGAGGAGCAGTTGCACGGGCCGGCGCGGTCGATCCACGCAATGGAGGCCGATCTGCGCGTGCTGCTAGCCGGCATCGAGGAGCCGCATCTCGCACTGCTGCTGGGCCGCGTCTTCGGAGATGCCTCCTCGTTGTGGGCGCGCTACAGGGTTGCTCCGGCGGCCAAGCGCTATCACCAGGCCTACAGGCACGGCCTGCTGGAGCACAGCCTCACAGTTGCCGAAGCCGTGAGCGCCGTCGCAGCCACGTTCCCGGAGGTCGACCATGACGTTGCGGTCACGGGCGCGCTGCTGCATGACATCGGAAAGTTGGAGGCATATAGCGACGACGCTGCGGCGATCGATCTCACCGACGTCGGCCGCCTGCAGGGCGAGATCGCGCTCGGCTACTACATAGTCCGCCGCGAGATCGAGCAGATCGAGGGCTTCTCGCAGGAGCTGGCGTGGGAGGTACTGCACATCGTGCTCTCCCACCACGGTTCGCTGGAGCACGGCAGCCCGGTCGTCCCGTGCACCAGAGAGGCGACGCTGGTGCACATGATCGACAACCTCGGTGGGCGCTTGGGCAGCTTCGACCGCGTGCAGCGTGACCTGCACCCGGGCCAGCGCTGGGCCGCCTTCGATCGTGCCCTGCGCGCAAGTGCCTACTTCGCGCGCGGCCAGGAGGCAGCGGGCGCACAGGCCGCGCAGCGGCAAGCCGCGTAGCGTGGCCGGGCGCGCCCGGTCGCAAAAGCCGCCAACGTCCCAGGCAGTCCGCAAATAGCGAGCGCGCCGCGCCGCCCGCCGCAGGCCGACGGTGTCGGCGTTCTATCTTGTGGCGCGATGGCAAAGGACACGGAGAAGCTGATCCGACAGCTCTCGCTGATCTCCTATCTGATGGCCGAGCGCCGTCCGGTTACCGCGATGGAGATAAGGCGCGACGTCGAGGGCTACAGCGGCATGAACGAGGACGCGTTCGCGCGGCGCTTCTATGCCGACCGGGCCGAGCTCGAGTCGCTTGGCATCCGCCTGACGGTCGAGCGCGCCGCCGAAGGCGCCGCCGAGCAGGAGAATTACTCGCTGCGCTCGGAGAGCTTCCATCTGCCGCCGATCGCGTTCACCGACCAGGAGCTTGCGGCGCTGCGCACCGCTCTTCATCTGCTCGATGGAGAGTTCGCCTACGCCGAGCCGCTGCGGCTGGCGCTACAGCAGATCACCTGGGGGCGCCCCTCGCCGTTGCAGGCGCCCGAGCAGCAGACCGTCGCGCTCGGCATCACCGCCTCTGCCGGTGGCCACGAGCTTTCCGCGCGCCTCGCGAAGATCGAGACTGCGATCTTCCGCAACAAGACGATCACCTTCGACTACTACACGATGGAGCGTGACGAGGTCGGCGCGCGCAAGGTGGATCCCTACCACCTGCTCTTCCAGGGCGGGCAGTTCTACCTGCTCGGCTACGCGCATGAGCGCGAGGCGGTGAGGGTCTTTAGGCTCTCGCGGATCCAGGGCAAGGTCTCCTACGCCACCAAGGCCGAGCACGACTTCAGGCGGCCGGTCGATTTCGATCCGCGCGCCTACGCCGACAGAGCCGGTTGGCAGCTCGGAGAGGAGCAGGGCACCGCAGAGATCCTGCTCTCGAGCCGCATCGCCTGGCAGATAGAACGCCACTTCGGACGCTACGGGGAGATGAGGACGCCGCACGACGGCGATCGCGAGCAGCGGATCTTCCTTACCCCCTACGCCAACCCGCGGCTGATCATCGCCTGGGTGCTCGGCCTCGGGGAGCAGGCGCAGTTGCTCGGGCCGCCCAGCCTGCTGGAGGAGATGCAGCGCCGGATCGTGCTCGTGCGCGACCGTCACGCAGAGGTGCCCGATCTCGCGCCACGCATTGCCGCTGCGCGTGCCGGCGAGCATGGCAGGCCGCGCCACTCGGCCTCGCGCCGGGGCGGCGAGAGCGAGAGCCGGGCGGACACGGTAATCAGGCCCGAGCGCTTCGCTCGCCTGGTCACGTTGGCCGGCATCCTGATCGACGCCGGCCGTGCCGCGCGGCGGCTCTCGGTCGTGGACGTCTGCGAGCGCCTGCAGATCTCAGAGGAGGAGCTGCGCGAGGACATCGCGGTGCTGAACGTCGTCAACTTCGGCGGCGGCTCCTACGTGCTCTACGCCGAGATCCTCGAGGATGAGGGCGAGATCGAGGTCGACCCCGAGCCCTACAGCGACAACTTCGATCGTCCTGCGCGGCTGCTGCCGGTGGAGGCCAAGGCGCTGATCGCCGCGATCGATCTGGTCGGCGAGCATATCCCCGAGGGCTCGCTGGCCTCCGCGCGTAAGCGGATCGTCCAAGCGCTCGGCGAGGATCCGATGGAGCAGGGCCTGCAGGTCGCCCATGGCGGCGGCGACGATGCTGAGCTGGCGCGCTCGATCTCCACGGCGATCGTCGAGCACCGGCTGGTGGAAATCGACTACTACAAGGAGAGCGAAGACGAGTTCTCGCACAGGCGCGTGGAGCCCTACGCGCTGGTCAACGGCCGCGAGGGCTGGTACGTGGCCTCATTCGATCCCGAAAAGGACGCGATGAGGCACTTCAGGCTCGACCGCATCAGGCGCGCGCAGATCAGCGAGCAGCGATTTACGCCGCGGCCGGAGGTCAACCCCGCCGCCGACATCGACGGCTGGATGCGCACGGGCGAGGTGCCGGCTTCGCGCACCGCGCGCGTGTGGATCTCGCCCGCGCGGGCCAGGTGGGCGCGCGAGTCGCGCAACGTGGTCGAGGAGCGCAAGGACGGCTCGGTCGTGGTCGCGCTCGGCTTCGCCGGAACGGACTGGCTCGTACGCGAGATCCTCAAGGAAGCAGGCGACGCGGTCGTGCTGGAGCCGCAGGACGCACGCGACGCGGTCCATGCCTTGGCGGCCAGGCTCGCCGATCGCAAGGACGCGATCCTCGCCGTCTCCTGAGTGCTTTCTCGTGAGCAGACGCGAGCAGATCAAGATGAACGCCGTGGAGGTGGCCGCGTTCCTGGAGCAGGAGCGGACGGTCACATGCGGCACGATCGGGCCGCGCGGATGGCCGCATCTGATGCCGCTGTGGTACGTGGTGCGGGAGGCTGCCGGTGGCGGACCGGAGATCTGGGCCTGGACCTATGGCGCCTCGCAGAAGGTGGCAAACCTGGAACGCGACCCGAGGGCGAGCCTGCAGATCGAGACGGGCCACGCCTACCATGAGCTGCGGGGTGTGGTGCTGGAGTGCGAGACGGCGATCCACCGCGAGCAGGAGGTCGTGGCGGCGCTCGGTGTAGAGATCCTCACGCACAACGCGGTGCCGCCAGGTCAGCCACCGGTCACAGAGCTCGATCCGCAGGCTGCGGCCACCATCTCGGCCCAGGCGCCAAAGCGCGTGGGCCTGCAGTTCGTCGAGCGCCGCCGTGCAACCTGGGATCACCGCAAGCTCGGCGGCGTCTATTAGTCTCCTCTCCTTCAGATGAAGCCATTGAAGGGACTCATTCTCTCGGGGGGCAAGGGCACGCGCCTGCGTCCGATCACCCACACGAGCGCTAAGCAACTCGTTCCCGTCGCCAACAAGCCGGTCCTCTTCTATGGAATCGAGGCGATGGCGCAGGCGGGCATCGAGCAGGTGGGGATCATCATCGCGCCCGAGACCGGGGATGAGATCAGGGCTGCGGCAGGCGATGGCTCTCGCTTCGGCATCAGCATTCAGTACATCGTCCAGGACGAGCCGCTCGGGCTGGCCCACGCGGTGCTGACCGCGGAGCCCTTCCTCGGCGAGAGCCCGTTCGTGATGTACCTCGGCGATAACCTGCTCCAGGGCGGGATCGTCGAGCTGGTGCAGTCCTTCCGCGAGCGCGAGCCGGACGCCCTGATCCTGCTCACGCCGGTCAAGGACCCGCAGAACTACGGGATCGCCGAGCTCGATGGCCCCATCGAGGGCGCCGAGCTGCCCGGCAGGGTCGTGCATCTGGTCGAGAAGCCGAGCCAACCCAAGAGCGATCTCGCGCTGGTCGGCGTCTACATGTTCACCTCTCAGATCCACGAGGCGGCACGGGCGATCGAGCCCTCCGGCCGCGGCGAGCTGGAGATCACCGACGCGATCCAGCACCTCGTGGACGCCGGCATGCGGGTGGAGCCGCACATCGTGCAGGGCTGGTGGAAGGACACCGGCCGCCTGCAGGACATGCTGGAAGCCAACCGTCTGATTCTCGACAACCTCGATGCGCGCACCGACGGGCAGCTGATCGACTCCCAAGTTGAAGGGCGCGTCGTGATCGAGCGGGGCGCGACGCTGGAACGCGCCACCGTCCGCGGCCCCGCGATCATCGGGCCGGGAGCGAGGCTGCGCGACTGCTACATCGGCCCCTACACCGCGATCGGCGAGGACTGCGTCGTGACCGGCGCGGAGGTTGAGCATTCGATCTTGCTCGCGGGCTCCTCGGTCTGCGACCTCGACGGGCGGATGGAGTCGTCTCTGCTCGGCCGCAACGTGACTGTCCGGCGCGGGGAGCGGCAGCCGCGGGCCTACCGCTTCATGGTCGGCGACAACTCGGACATCTCGATCCTGTAGTGAACGTCCTGATCGCGGGCGGAGAGGGCATGCTCGGGCGTGACGTCGTTCGCGCCGCGCAGCGGGCTGGGCACCGGCCGATTGCCACGGGCAGGGCGCAGCTGGACGTGGCCGATCCAAGCTCGGTCGCGCGCGCGATCGCGCAGGCCAAGCCCGATGCGGTGATCAACTGCGCGGCGTGGACTGACGTGGACGGCGCGCAGTCGCACCCGCAGCAGGCCGCCGCGGTCAACGCGGCGGGCGCCGGCAACCTCGCCCAGGCGGCCGCGGATGCGGCGGTTCCGCTCGTGCACGTCTCCACTGACTACGTCTTCAACGGCAGCGCGCCGCTTGACGCGCATGGCCGCCCGCGTCCCTACCTCGAGTCCGACCCGACCGGGCCTCTGTCGGCATACGGCGCCACGAAGCTTCAGGGAGAGCGTCTCGTGCTCGCCGCCTCCCCAAGGCACCTGGTGGTCAGGACCGCATGGCTCTTCGGCGTCGACGGAGGCAACTTCGTGGCAACGATGCTGCGGCTGGCGGGAGAGCGCGACACCGTGCAGGTCGTCGAGGACCAGACCGGCTGTCCGACCTGGACAGGGCACCTTGCGCCGGCGCTGATCGGCCTGATCGAACGTGAGGTGCGCGGGCTGGCGCACCTCGCGGGCAGCGGTGAGGTGACCTGGAACGCCTTCGCCAAGGAGATCTTCCGGCAGGCCGAGAGGGACTGCGACGTACAGGCGATCGGCAGCGCGCAGATGGCGCGGCCGGCCCCGCGGCCCGCGTGGTCGGTGCTTGGCAGCGAGCGCGACGATCTCCTGCCCCTGCCCGACTGGCGCGACGGGCTGGCGGGGTACCTTGCGGCCCGGGATGGGATGATGAGGGCATGAGGATCTTGGTTTGCGGCGGCGCCGGCTTCATCGGCTCGCACTTCACGCGCATACGCCTGCGCGAGCACGGCGATCGGGTGACCGTGCTCGACAAGCTCACCTACGCGGGCCGCGAGGAGAACCTCCAAGATCTCGCTGGGGACCCCGGGTTCAAATTCGTCCACGCGGCGATTGAGGATGCCGAGGCGGTGCGCGCGGCGATCGAGAGCGCCGGCGCGGAGGCGATCGTCAGCTTTGCCGCCGAGACCCACGTCGACCGCTCGATCTCCTCCTCGCACGACTTCGTCCAAACCAACGTCGTCGGCACCAGCGTGCTGCTCGACGCCGCGCTTGCGCACAAGCTGCGCTACGTCCAGGTCTCCACCGACGAGGTGTACGGCTCGATCGAGCAGGGCACCTTCACCGAGGACTCGCCGCTTGCGCCTTCATCGCCGTACTCGGCAAGCAAGGCAGCGGCCGACCTGTTGGTGGCGAGCTACGCGCACACGCATGGGCTGAGCGCGAGCATCGCTCGCGGCTCCAACAACTACGGGCCCTACCAGTACCCGGAGAAGTTGATTCCGCTGATGATCCTGAACGCGATGCACGGGCAACGGCTGCCCGTCTACGGAGATGGCCTCCAGGTCCGCAACTGGATTCACGTCACCGACTTCGCGCGGGCGATCGCCTGCGTGCTGAGCGAGGGGGCGCCCGGTGAGGTCTACAACGCCGGCGGGCCAGACGAGTGTCCGAACATCGAGGTGGTGGGGCGGATCATCGAGCTCACCGGGGCAAGCGATGAGCTGATCGAGCACGTTAGGGACAGACCCGGCCACGACCGCCGCTACTCGCTTTCCTCCGATCGCGTCAGGGGGCTTGGCTGGGAACCGCAGGTGCGCTTCGCTGACGGCATCGCCGCGACGGTCGACTGGTATCGGGACAACGAGTGGTGGTGGCAGCCGATCCGCTCGGGGGAGTACCTCGACTACTACGAGCGACAGTACGGAAGCGCGTTGCGCTGAGAACCGGCCTCACTGCAGATCGGAGACCTTCCAGGCGCCGCCTTCCCTGACGAAGGAAAGCTCATGGATGCTTTCCTTGCCCGACCACGTGCTCTTGACCTTCGCGGTGGCGTCTTGCCCCTGCACCGAGATCGATTCGACGCTCAGCGCGTAGGTGTCGATCTCCTTGAGCTGGCCTTCGAGCGCCTTCTTGCAATTGGTGCCACTCGCTTCCAGGCGCTTGAGTACGCTCGCCGCCAGATCCCGGCTGCAGAGCTTGCTCGCGTTGGCGCTGGTCGCGTCGCTCTGCAGGTTGCTAATCGTCTGCGCGACCTTCTTGCTTTCGCCTTTGTAGCTGCCCGTCGATGAGGTTGCGCCGCAGCCGGCAATGCCGGCGGCAACGCAAAGCGCGCCCAGCGCGGCGATCGGGGCTTTGCATCTCAGCTTCATTGGCGTCAGGTTATGCGAGATCGGAACCTCGCGGCGGCACGTCGGATCCCGCGCCATCCAGTGCATCTGGCGCAGGATCCGACGTGCGCTTGGCGTGCGCCCCCGACCTCTCCTAAACCTGCATGACCGCCGGCTGCACGATCTGGTCGCGCTCGTCCTGGCGGCGGAAGCCAAGCCGGGCGGATATCCGGTCGGCTGTTGCCACGAGGTGCGGGCCAAGCGCCCCGACGAGCTCTTCGAGCGGGATCATCGAGGTGTGCGCGGCCATGTTGACCGCCGCGATCACGTCGCCGCTCTCGGCACGCACGGGTGCTGCGATCGAGATCAGTTCGGGAGCCAGCTCTTCGTCGTTGACGGCGAAGCTCTCCTCACGAACCTGCTCCAGCTCCGCGCGCAGACCCTTCTTGCTCGTGATCGTGTTCGGCGCATGCTTGGTCAGCTGCATCTTGGCGATCAGATCGCGCTGGTCCTCGTCCGGCAGGTAGGCGAGCAGGACCTTGCCCATCGCGGTGCAGTAGGCAGGCAGACGCGAGCCGGGCCGGAGGCTGAGATCGATCTTGCTCTGGCCGCGCCTGAAGCTGCGGGCGCGGTCGACATAGAGGATCTCGACCCCGTCGAGGATCGCGAGATTGACCGTATAGGAGGTCTGCTGACGCAGCTCTTCGATGTAGGCGTGCGAATGCTCCCGCAGGCCGGTCGAGGAGAGCGCCGACATCCCGAGGTCGGTGACGCGCAGCCCGAGGCGGTACTTGCGCGAGGCGCCCTGTTCGAGATATCCGAGTGCCACCAGCGTGATCACATAGCGGTGCGTCGTGCTGCGGCTCATGCCCAGCTCGTCCGCGATGTCCGCGATGCCGAGCACGGGACGCTCAGGAGTAAAACAGCCGAGGATCGCCAGGCCACGCTCCAGCGACTGCGAATAGCGTGGCTCTCGCAGGCTCGGCACCGACCATAATTCCTCCCCGTCTATGCCTCGGCGCTTTAGGGGTTTAGAGCTCATTCTTGGCATTTGTGCGGCCTCATCGGTAGGTGCTGTTGCTCGGAGCTTGGAGTCCTGACGTTGCCGCCATCTGCAGTCGCAACCAGTAGCCAAAACGGTTATGCAGTGGCAACGACGGCGATTATAGACACGGTTACCACGAGGTTTGGGGGTAGGTCCATGCAAGGCTGCCGCCGCTGGCGCATCGCGACGCGCCCGGACGCGCATCGCGATAGAACATCGTGCGCGATGATCGGCGTAGTCGGAGCGCTCGAAAGTGGCTTGACGATGCGGCATATCGAAGATCGACGCTACGTCCGAGCAATCGTCTTCTCGGGATCTCGCTGGGACCCGTGGAGATTCACGGCTGTCTATATAAATAGTTGCGAATCCACTAATTCGGACGTTGAATGATCGTCTTTGAGCCCTTCGAGCTGCGCTCCTGCCGCTTGCCAAACCGGATCGCGATGTCTCCGATGACCCAGCGCAGGGCGACTGCGGCGGCGCTGCCGACCGACTGGCACCTGGTCCACTACGGCTCGCGGGCGGTTGGCGGCTGCGGGCTGGTGATGCTCGAGGACACGGCGGTTTGCCCGCAGGGGCGCACAGACACCGCTTCACTTGGGCTCTACGAGCGCGCGCAAGCGGATGCGCTGGCTCGGATTGTCACTTTTTGTCAGCAACAGGGAGCGGCTGTCGGCATTCAGCTTGCCCACGCCGGCCGCAAGGCCCTTGCCGACACGCGCGGCGCGGCCGAGATGCTCGCTCCCACCGCCCAGCGATTTGCGGACGGCTGGCGTTTGCCGCAGCCGGCGGACGAGTCGGCGATCGCCGATGTGCTCTGCAGCTTCGCCCGCGCGGCCCGGCTGGCCGCCGATGCCGGCTTCGACGCGGTCGAGGTGCACGCCGGTCATGGCTTTCTGCTGCATCAGTTCCTTTCGCCGTTGGTGAATACACGAGAAGACGGATACGGAGGATCGCCGGCGGGCAGAGCGCGACTGCTGCTGGACGTGGTGGAGGCGGTGCGTCAGAACTGGCCGCCAGAGCGACCACTGTTGGTGAGGCTGCCCGCGGGCGACGGGGTACAGGGCGGGAGCACGCTGCAGGAGATGGTGCAGGTTGCGCTTGGCTGCGTGAGACGCGGCGCGGACCTGATCGACATCTCTGGCGGCTCGCCGCTGTTCCGGGGGCCGCACGTGGACTCGCAGACGATGCTTGCCTTTGCGCGGACGCTGAGTTGCAGTGCGCCGCGCATCGCCACCGCGATCGGCGGAGGCGTGGACGGCGGCCCGTCCGCGCAGCATCTGCTGCAGACGGCGGGCGCAAGCCTCCTGACCGTCGGCAGGCCGCTGCTGCGCAATCCCTACTGGGCGCTGCTCGCCGCCGAGCAGCTACACGCGCCCACGCGGCAGGGCGCTACTCGATTCCCTCCACCAGATCTGCGAGCGATTTCAACTGCAGACCCTCCGCGATGATGATCATCGTGTCGAGTCTCGGCGAGCGCAGGCAGCGCTCCAGCAGACTCACCTCGGTGCGATGTAGATCGCACGCCTTCGCAAGGCCCTCCTGAGATATTCCGGCGCGCTCGCGCAGGAGACGAAGGTTGTATGCAAACTGGCGACGCACCTGCTCCGCCGACATGGCTTGCTCAGGACCCGCGTAACTCATGAAGGCAACTGTCGCAGACTGCTGACGACATGTCTACAGACTTCCGTCTGTAAGGGAACGCCATAGTTCGATCGCCAAATCCATTCGCGCATCTGGCTGTTCCTGGTATCGTCCCGCGACCGGATATCGGCCTGATTTATGGAACTTCATACAGCTTCTCCTTGAGCGTCGCCCTCACCTCTCCAGCGACGCTCAAGGAGGCCCCGGCGCGTGACCCTCCTCTTCCACGTGCCGAGGCTCCTCAGGGGGCCGCGGTCCACGCCTAGGCAGCGGGCCGCGGCCCTCGCACGTGCGAGCGCCCTGCGCTACCGTGCGCGCGTGCCCGACAGCCTGCAAGCACTTGCCGCCGAGGTCACCGCATGCAGACGCTGTCCCCGGCTGGTCTCATGGCGCGAGCAGGTCGCGCGCGAGCGTAGGGCCGCCTACCGCGATCAGACCTACTGGGGCCGGCCCGTGGCGGGGTTCGGGGATCCGCGCGCACGAGTCGTGCTGCTCGGGCTTGCGCCGGCCGCGCATGGCGGCAACCGCACCGGCCGCATATTCACCGGCGATCGCTCTGGAGACTTCCTGTTCGCCGCGCTCTGGCGGACGGGCTTTGCCAACGTGCCCACCTCCGTCGGCCGCGACGACGGGTTGCGGCTGCAGGACGCATGGGTAACGGCGGCGGTGCGCTGCGCACCGCCTGCGAACAAGCCCACCACGCAGGAGAGAGACCAGTGCCTGCCCTGGAGCGTTCGCGAGCTGCGGCTGCTTGGGCAGACGAGGGTGCTGCTCTGCCTCGGCGCTTTTGCCTGGGATGCCGCGCTGCGGCTGCGCGCTCAGGTCGACGTGCAAACGGACGGGCCGGTGGGCGGTGGGCCGGCTCGGGGTGTAGCCCGCGAGCGTCCGAAGTTCGCGCATGGCGCCGTATCGCAGGGGGCACGACTCTCGCTGCTCGGCTGCTACCACCCAAGCCAGCAGAACACCTTCACCGGCCGCCTGACAGAGGAGATGCTGGATCAGGTGCTGCTTGTCGCCAGAGAGCTGGCGGGACTCGCTCCGCCTGCACCCATCGATGCCTGAGCCGACGCTAGCCTCGATCGGGTGAGCAAGAGCAAGGCCGATCCGCTTGCCGGCTTCAGCGAGCCGGTGCGCAGCTGGTTCACCGGCGCCTTCGCGGCTCCCACGCCGGCGCAGGCAAAGGCATGGCCGGCGATCGCGGCGGGCGAGCACGTGCTGCTATGCGCCCCGACCGGCTCCGGCAAGACGCTCGCGGCCTTCCTCTGGGGCATCGACACGCTCAGCCAACTGCCGGAAGCCGAGCGCACCCGCCTGCTCTACATATCGCCGCTGAAGGCGCTCTCCTACGACATCGAGCGCAACCTGCGCACGCCGTTGCGTGGCGTCGGGTCCGACCTGCGGGTCGCGATCAGGACGGGCGATACGCCGCAGCGCGAGCGCGCAGCGATGGTGCGCCGGCCGCCGGACATCCTCATCACTACTCCGGAGTCGCTGTTTCTGCTGCTCACCTCGCAGGCGCGCAAGATGCTCGGCGGGGTGCAGAGCGTGATCGTTGATGAGATCCACGCGATGGCCTCCACCAAGCGCGGCTCCCACCTCGCGCTTACGCTCGAGCGCCTGGATGCGCTGGTTGGCCGCGAGGTGCAGCGGATCGGCCTCTCGGCCACCCAGCGGCCGCTGGAGGAGGTGGCTCGTTTCCTGGTCGGGCCACAGCGCAAGTGCACGATCCTCGATGCGGGCACGCGCAAGGCGTTGGACCTGCGCATCGAAGTGCCGGTCGAGTCGATGCGTGCGCCTGGGCAACCCGCGCCGGCCGTTACGCCTGACGGTGAGGCACAGCCGCAAGACCCGCTGCTCGGCGGCGCCGATGGTCTTGTGCCTCTCGCCGGCGGCGAGTCGCTGACCGGCTCGATCTGGCCGGCGATCTACCCACGCCTGCTGGCGCTGGTGCAGGAGCACCGCTCGACGATCGTCTTCGTGAACAGCAGGCGTACGGCCGAGCGGGTGGCCACGCGGCTGAACGAGCTTGCGGGGCAGGGAAACGGAGTGGGGCAGGACGAGCCCACGGGGCAACACGAGCCCGCGGCGCCCCGCGAGATCGCACGTGCCCACCACGGCTCGCTCTCCCGTGAGGAGCGCACGCTGGTGGAGGAGATGCTGAAGGCCGGCGAGCTGCCGTGCCTGGTGGCGACCTCCAGCCTGGAGCTGGGGATCGACATGGGCGCCGTCGACCTCGTGATCCAGATCTCCTCGCCGAAGTCGGTCGCCTCCGGCCTGCAACGGATCGGACGGGCGGGCCACTCCGTCGGCGAGCCGTCCAAGGGACGCATCTTCCCCCGCTTCCGCGGCGACCTGCTGGAGTGCGCGGTGCTGGCCAAGCGGATGCGCGAAGGTGAGATCGAGCCCACAGTCGTGCCGCGCAACGCGCTGGATGTGCTGGCGCAGCAGATCGTGGCCAGCGTGGCGATCGAGGGCAGCGTGAGCGTCGCCGAGCTTCACCGCAGGGCGCAGCGCACCCACAGCTACGCAGAGCTCTCGCTCGCCCAACTGGAGAACGTGCTCGACATGCTCGACGGGCGCTATCCCTCCAGCGAGTTTGCGGAGCTGCGGCCGCGGGTGGTCTGGGATCGTCTCGACGCCACGATCACGCCGCGGCAGGGCGCCGGCCGGCTGGCTGCCACCAACGCCGGCACGATCCCCGACCGCGGCCTCTACCTGGTCACGCTGCCGGACGGCCGCCGCGTCGGCGAGCTCGACGAGGAGATGGTCTACGAGGCGCGCCCGGGACAGGCGTTCCTGCTCGGCGCCTCCACCTGGCGAATCGAGGAAATCGGCCGCGATCGTGTGATCGTCACCCCCGCGCCGGGGGCGCCAGGCGCCGTCCCGTTTTGGAAGGGAGACGGGGTCGGGCGGCCCAAGCAGCTCGGCGAGGCGATCGGCGCCTTCTCGCGCTGGGCGGTCGACCAGCCCGCGGAGGTGCTGGAGCGCGACTACGACCTCGACGCCCATGCGGCGGCCAACCTGCTGGAGCTACTGCGCGAGCAGCGCGAGGCGACGGGCGTGATACCGAGCGATCGCACGATCGTGGTCGAGCGCTTCCGCGATGAGATCGGCGACTGGCGGCTGTGCGTGCTCTCTCCCTACGGCGGCCGCATCCACACCGCCTGGGGCCTGGCGCTCTCAGCGCAGATCCGCGCCCAGCTCGGCCTGGAGTGTGACGCGATCGCCTCCGACGACGGCATCGTGATCCACCTGCCCGACACCGAGGAGCCGCCGCGTGCGGAGCTGGCGCTGCCTGAGCCCGATCAGATCGAGGACCTGATCGTCGCCGAGCTTTCCGGCTCGGCGCTGTTCGGCGCGCGCTTTCGCGAGAGCGCGGCCAGAGCGCTGCTGATTCCGCGCGCGATGCCGGGCCGGCGCACGCCGCTGTGGCAGCAGCGGCTCAAGGCCCAGTCGCTGCTCCAGGTTGCCCAGCGCTACAGCCAGTTCCCGATCATCTTGGAGACCTACAGGGAGTGCCTGAGCGACGTGCTCGATCTCGCGGGGCTGCGAGAGCTGCTCGCCAAGCTTCACCGGCGCGAGATCTCGCTGGTCGAGGTGGAGACTCCGACCGCCTCTCCGTTTGCCTCCGGCCTGCTCTTCGACTTCCTGGCCACGCACATGTACGAGGGCGACACGCCGAGCGCAGAGCGCCGCGCCGCCGCGCTCTCGCTCGACCGCGACCTGCTGCGCGAACTGCTCGGTCAGGAGGAGCTGCGCGATCTGATCGACCCCGGCGCGCTGGCCGAGGTGGAGGCGAGCCTGCAGCGCGAGCGCCCCGAGCAGGCCGCGCGGGACGCAGACGAGCTGCACGACCTGCTGCGGCAGATCGGCGACCTCAGCGTCGCAGAGGTCGCACGGCGCCTGGCAGCAGACCTCGATCCGCCGGCGCTGCTGCGTGCACTACGCCGGCAGCGGCGGGCGATATCGCTGCGGGTCGGCGGTGAGGAGCGCTGGATAGATGCCGCCGACGCGGGGCTCTACCGCGACGCGGTAGGCGCAGCTCCGCCCGGCGGCCTGCCCGCCGCCTTCCTCGCAGAGCGGCCCGACGCCTTGAAGCTGCTGCTGCGCAGATATGCCGCCAGCAACGGACCATTCGTCTCGGCGGCGCCGGCACAGCGCTACCGGCTCGGGCGGGCGGTAGCGGAGAGCGCGCTGGGTGAGCTGCAGGACGCCGGCGAGCTCGTGCGGGGAGAACTGCGCCCGGGCGGAGTGCCGGGCGAGCGCGAGTGGTGCGAGGTCAACGTCCTGCGCCGGCTGCGGCGTGCCTCGCTGGCTGCTCTGCGCAAGGAGATAGAGCCGGTGGACGCGCGTGTCTTCGCGGCCTTCCAGGCCTCCTGGCAAGGCATAGACGCAAAGCCCGCCACGGGCGCCGGGGTCGAGCGCCTGCGCGAGGCGCTCATCTGCTTGCAGGGGCTGCCGCTCACCGCCGCCACCTGGGAGCGTGACGTGCTGCCACGCCGGCTTGGCGCCTACTCGGCGGCATGGATGGACGCACTGTGCGTCAGCGGGGAGCTGGTCTGGATCGGCGCGGGCGCGCTTGGTCGCTCCGATGGCCGCGTCGCCCTTTATTTTCGCGAGGACGCGCAGGCGCTCGGCCCGCCACCCGGTCGGCCGGCGCCCCCGGAGGGAGAGCTGCACGCTGCGATCTGCGAGCGCCTGCAAATGGGGGCCTGCTTCTTCACCGACCTGTTGGTGGCGCTGAGCAGCGGCGATGCCGGCGAGCCGCCAAGGCCACAGGAGATTCAGGATGCGCTGTGGGATCTGGCGTGGGCCGGCGTGGTGACCAACGACGCCTTCGCGGTGCTCCGGAGCCCCCGACTGACTCCCGCCTCACAGGCGATCTCTCACGCCGCGCGCAATCGGCGCTCCGGCGGGCGGTTTGCGGCGCGGCGCGGCAACGCCGGCGCGGCGCACCCGCCCGGGCGCTGGTCGCTGACGCAGGCGCTCTTCGCGGGCCCGCTGTCCGCCGATCCGAGCACCAGGCGCAGGGCCAACGCCGAGCTGTTGCTGGAGCGCTACGGCGTGCTCAGCAGGGAGCTGGTGCTCAGCGAGGGGGTCGAGGGTGGGTTTGCCGCGCTCTATGACCAGCTGAGTCGTCTGGAGACCGTCGGCGCCGTACGTCGTGGCTACTTCGTCGAGGGGCTTGGCGGGGCTCAGTTCGCGCTTCCCGGCGCGGTCGAGCGGCTGCGAGAGGCACGCCCGGAACACACTCGCATTCGCGCCGGTGAGCACATTGAGGTGGCGGCCGACGGGGGCTCGCAGACGTCCCACACGCTCGTGCTGGCCGCGACCGATCCGGCCCAGCCCTACGGGGCCGCGCTCGCGTGGCCAGCCGGCGCTCGTCGCTCCGGCAGGGGTGGGCGGGGTCCGGTAAGAGTGCCGGGCGCCTATGTGGTGCTCGTCGATTGGGAGCCTGCGCTGTATGTGGAGCGGGGCGGCCGCGGCCTGCTGAGCTTGTCCGCGCCGCGTGAGCAGACGCCTGGGGCGCTTGCACCGCGCATCCGTCTCGCCCTTGGCGCGCTGGCGAGCGCCGCCCGCGAGGGACGCACGGGCAAGCTGGCGATCGAGCGGGTGGACGGCGAGTCTGTGCTCGGCTCACCGATCGAGAGCGCCCTCACCGAGCTCGGCTTCAGCGCCGGACCCCGGCGGCTGACCCTGCGTGCAAGCTCCTAGAGTCTGTCCGAGAACTCGTGCACGCGCCTGGCGGCGCCTGACACGGCGTGCCGCGGCGTCCTCGGACCTCGACTTGGCGCCGCCAAGCCTTCGGTCCTGCGTCCTGGCGGCACTTGGTCTTGCACACGCCATCCACGCACCCGAGCTCTCGGACAGACTCCTAGACCCAACGCAGGTGTCAGGTGCATAACGAGTCGCGGGGACGCGTGACGGTCTCCTCGAATACGTGTGGTCTATCGACAATTCTTTACGCACGCTGCGTGTATTCGTGGCAGACTGCGTGTGAGCAGCAAATCCGAATATGTGACAAGGAGATGAAAGTCCTGCAAACGCGCGGAACTGCCCCATCGGATCGCTCCACAGAGCGGGCGACGGGCCGTCGGAGTCGGAAACAGCGAGAGGCGTTTCCAGCGCAGAGGCAAGTCGGAAACATTGGACGCGACCTCTTCGCAGATCTTGACTCGGCCGGGCGAATGCGTTAAGGTGGAATTGTCGGGATAAGCCGAATCGGGAGCGAGGCCAGGATGGAGGCTGACAGGCAACCAACGGCACGCATCGGGGAGGGGTCCGACTTGGAGGGTGCATGTGCATCCGGACTCCCCGCTGGCGAGGTCGTTGAGATCAAGGTCCGCGACGGTGTGAGCACCGCGCAGGACGAGCAGGCACGATGTCGCGCCAGGGGAGCTGCGCTCTACAAAAAGCTTCCCCACGGTCCGCATGGGATGGACCGCAGCGCAGTTGCGCGCAACCAGCGCGTGCGCATGTACGGGGCGGTGATTGAGTCCGTCGCCGGCAAGGGTTACGCAAAGACCTCCGTGGCCGACGTGATTGCGCTGGCGGGCGTCTCCAGGCGCGCCTTCTACGAACACTTCGCCAACAAGGAGGCGTGCGTCATCGCCACGCACAACATCGCTGCCCGACGCACGAGCAAGGCGATGCTGTACGGCTGGGAGTCCGAGCGCGGATGGGCCAACCGGCTGCACGCCGCCTGCCGGGCGATGCTCACCGACATCGAGTCTCACCCCAAGAGCTCGCACCTGGTGATGGTCGACGTGCTCGGCCTGGGGCGCAAGGCCTATGACTGTGTGCGCGCTTACAACGCCCTCTTCGAACGCTCGCTCGTGACCGGCTTCGTGCTCTCGCCCGACGGCGCGATGTGCTCGCCGGTGGCGCCGCGCGCGATCGTCGGCGGTGTGCGTCACGTCCTGGGCGCACGCATCGACACGACCCGCTGGAAGCGGATCCCCGGTCTGACCGACGAACTGCTCGACTGGATCGCATGCTGCCGCACCCCCGCCGTCGAGCGGCTCGGCGGCCTTCCCCAGCAGCCGCCGCTGCCGCGCGAGCAGCTCGGCCACCCGCCGCGTTTCTTGACGGGCGAGAGCAGGCGGGCCTGCGCGATGAGGGCGATTATCGACCTTACGCTCGAGCACGGATTCGAGGAGCTGACAGACCCGCAGGTCGCCCACCGGGCAGGCATGACCACCGAAGCGTTCCACAAGCAGTTCCGCACCAAGGAACAAGCGCTGCTGGCGGTGGTCGAGGAATTCTGCGCCGAACTGCGCTCCGCTGTGGTGCGGGCCGCCAGTCAGGGCTCCTCCTGGACCGAGGGCGTCAGGCTTGGCATGGCCGCCTACATAGATTGCATCGCGCGTCACCCAGGGGTATCGCGCGTGGCGTTCGTCGAGCTCTTCGGCGTGGGCGCCGGCGCGGCCAACCATCAGGCTTCGGTCAGCGAGGCGTTCACGGACTTCCTCGCCGACTCGGGCGCCACTCCGCAGCGTGCTCCGACCGTTGCGCTGGAGGCGCTCACCGGGGCGCTGTGGGCCGTGGTGGGAAGCTCGGTGGCCAGCGGCCGGCTGCGGTTCCTGCCCGCGACGCTCGACCACCTCACCTTTACCGTGCTGGCTCCCTATACGGGTCCACGCGCGGCCATCGAGGCGATCGAAGAGGCGGCCGGCAAGACAGGTGCGCGCACGATCGGCGGCGCGCGGGGCGCTGCTACATCGCGCTCGCCGGCGCAACAGCCCTCACCGCCGTCGCCGCCGCTGCGCTCGCTTGTCCGCGAGCACGCTCCAGAGCCGGAGCTGCTGGAAGACGAAGTGGAGCTCAGCGAGGGCGTGCCCGAGAGCGCTTGAGGCCGCCGGCCCCCAGAGGGGCTCTGAACGCAGTCGTCCGGCCGAAGCTGTGGCATCTTGGGTGTTGAGATGAGTACCGCAGCGGCCAAGCGCTCCAGCACGCAGGGGCGTCGGATACAGCGTGTCGGCCACAAGGGCGCTGCGCTGCTTGCCCCCGGCAATACGCTAGCCGCCTTCGACGCCGCGTTGCAGGCGGGCGTGGACATGATCGAGTTCGACGTGCTCAGCGAGCGCCGCGACGGCGGCGGAAGGCTGCTGGTCGCCCACGACTACGAGGCGCTGCGGCAGGCGCAGGAGCCCCTCACGCTCCAGGCTGCACTGGCTCACCTGGCCCAGCATGAGTTCGCCGCCGTGCAGTTGGATGTCGACGTGAAGCTGCCGGGCTATGCGGGCAAGGTGGTTGAGGCGCTGCGCGAGGTGGGCTTGGCGCAGCGCACGCTGATCAGCGCCACCTACAGGCGCGAGCTCGATCTCGTCAAACGCCAGGCGCCGGAGATCCGGGTGGGCTGGTCGGTGCCCCGGGCACGCCGCGACTACACCGCCCACTCGCTGACCGCGCTGCCGGCGCTGGTGCTGCTGCAGGGGCTGCGCGCATGGCTGCCTGTGGCGGCTGCCGCTGCGCTGCGGGCCGGCCGCTTCGATGCCGTCATGGCGCACTGGCGCCTGGTGAGCGACGCGCTGGTGAGCGTCGTGCGGGAAGGCGGCGGGGAGCTCTACGCGTGGACGGTGGACGAGGCTCCGCTGATCGATCGGCTGATCGAGATGGGCGTGGACGGGATCATCACCAACGACCCGCGTCTGTTCGCAGACCGCGCCACGGCGGCCTGATTCAGGTCGCCGCTGCCTGCGCGATGCCGCGGGTCCTTCTTAGTCGACGGTGCAGGTCGCGGAGCTGAAGCCACGCGGCACCGAGCCTGCCACGCTGGGGTGCCCGCCACTTGTGGGGCGCGTCGCCGACAAAGTCACCTTCGTGCCTTGCCGCCACTGGAATTCCACGATCCCGCGCAGCTGGAAGGAGCCGCCGTGCGGCGGACTGGCCAGCTCGAAGGTCCTGCCCGCCTGACGGGTTGCGCCGGCGGAACCTACCTTCACCGGTTCCGACTGGCCGCCTTTGGGCAGATTGGTCCACTGCTTGGTCTTGGCATCCACGTACTGGACCCTGAAGCTCATGTACATCGTTTCCTGCGCATGGCCGTCTGGGGGCATCGATCCGCGGATGCCCACCTGCGGGTGCGGCTTGGAGGCGCACACGTCGACGGTCGCCCAAAGCTCATGGCCGTTGCGCAGCGCCGGAGGTTGCGAGGGGCCGGGTCCCGTTGTAGTCGTTGGCGCAGCCGTGCCGGCCGCGAGGCTCGCGGAAGCAAGCCCCCATCCGGCAAGCAGCGCAAGCAGCGGGGTCGCGAGCCCGATCGCGGTGTGCTTGACGGATATCTGTGTGTGCTTCATCTTTCCCGCGCGCGAACTCTCCCGGCGCACGTAACCAGACGATAGCGATGGGTTGGGTGTGATATCTCCTCACAGATGTCGAGCGCTCTCACATCCGGCGAAGTGGTGGAGCTGCTGACGCGAGTACCGGTCTTCGCCACGCTCGAGCGCGATGACCTGCAGCGGATCGCGCCGCTGGCGGTCCCGCGCCAGTTCGAGCCCGGCCAGGTCGTCTTCCGCAAGGGCGATCAGAGCGACACCTGTTACATCGTTCGCGCAGGACACGCCAGAGCTGTGCGGGAGCACCCGGACGGCCGCACCATCACGCTGGCGACGTTTGGCCCCGGGGACATCTTCGGAGAGCTTGCGATGTTCGAGGACGAGCGCCGCTCGGCGACCGTGGAGGCGATCGAGCAGACCAGCGCTGTGGCGGTGCTGGGCCCTGACATGCGGCGGCTGATGTCGATCCACCCCCAGATCTCAATGCGGCTTGCGATCGCGCTCGGCAGGCGCCTGAGGGAAACCAACGAGCGGCTTGCACGGCAGTCCTTCCAGACGGTCCAGAGCCGCGTCGCGGTCGTGCTCAGCGAGATGGTCGCGCGCGAGGTCGCCGAGGGCTCGGCCTCCAGCGAGGTGACCGTCGTCACGACCCAGGCGGACATCGCCCAGCTGGCGGGCTCCTCGCGCGAGTCGGCGAGCCGCTTCCTTGCGGTCCTGGAGCGTGCCGGCGTGATCTCCCAGGGGCGCGGCCGGCTGGTGGTGCACGACCCCGATGCGCTGGAGTCCTATGTCTACTGAGCACCTCTCTCTGAGGGCGCGTGCCGGGCGCTGAAGGCCGCCCGGAGCCGCGCGCGCCGTCGGAGGTCTCCGCCGGGGGTGTGGTCGTGCGCGGGCAGGAGGTGATCGCGATCGTGCCCACCCGCCGGGCGGCCGACGGCAGCAGCGTGTTGGCGCTGCCGAAGGGGCACATCGACGAGGGCGAGACGCCGCTGCAGGCCGCGACTCGCGAGGTACGCGAGGAGGCGGGCGTGGTGGTAGCGCACCTCGCCGATCTCGGTGAGGTGCGCTACTGGTACACGCGCAAAGGGCAGCGGATCGCCAAGGCGGTGCATTTCTTCCTCTTCGGCTACGTGGATGGGGATGTCGCCGATCACGACGAGGAGGTGCAGGAGGCGCGCTGGATGCCCTTGCAGCAGGCGCGGCAGGAGCTCTCCTATCCCGGAGAACGCGAGATGGTGTCCCGCGCGATTGCGCTGCTCGCCCGCAAAGACCGGTAGCCTCTCCTGCGGTGCAGGTCCTCAACTTCTACTCCACGATCTTCGCCGACGAGCTCAAGCGGGGCCGCAAGACGGCGACGATCCGGCTCGGCGACAAGTCGGGCAAGTACCGCAAGAACCAGCTCGTGCTGGTCACGATCGGCTACCAGTACTCGCCGCGGGAACGCATCTTCGAGGCGGTGATCGATCACGTCGAGGTGACGCGGGTGGCGGACCTCTCGCCGCGCGATATCAAGCACGACAACCCCGAGTTTCGCCGCCACGAGGAGCTGACCAGCTTTCTGGAGCAGATCTACGGGCGCAAAGTGTCCATGGAGGACACGGTCACGGTCGTGCGCTTCTCGCAGATCGTGGACCAGCCCTCGGGCATGACCGAGGCCATGAAGGGTTTCGGGGGCGCGCAGAACTAAGGACCTATCCCGTCGGGTCCGCACGCCCGGACGGACGCACGTCCTCCTCGGGATAGATCCTTGTTGGCACTCTCTTGTGAAGAGTGCCAACAAATTCTTGATCTTCGCCGCGCCTCGTATATATTGAGGCGAGCGCTGGCACTCTCAACGGGAGAGTGCCGACACTGCGGGACCCGATCGAAGGGCTCCGCAGGCGCGAGAGTACTCTTCGAGAAGCGGAGGTCACAAGATGAAACTGAAGCCCCTGGGCGATCGTCTGATCGTGCGGGCAGTCGACGAGGAGGAGACGACCGCGAGCGGCCTCGTCCTTCCCGACACCGCGAAGGAGAAGCCCCAGAAGGGCAAGGTCCTGGCCGTCGGCGACGGCAAGCTCGACGACAACGGCAAGCGGATCCCGCTCGACGTTGCCGAGGGCGACGAGGTCCTTTACAGCAAGTACGGCGGCACCGAGATCAAGGTCGACGGCGAGGAGCTGCTCGTCCTGCGCGAGTCCGACGTGCTCGCGAAGGTCGCCTAGGCAGCCCTAAGCCCGATACGCGAAGGAGATTGAAGGAGATATGGCACATAAGGAGCTGAAGTACAGCGCCGAGGCGCGCAAGGCGCTGGAGGTGGGCGTCGACGCCGTGGCCAACGCGGTGAAGGTGACGCTCGGACCCAAGGGCCGCTATGTCGTGCTCGACAAGAAGTTCGGGGCGCCGACGATCACCAACGACGGCGTCACGATCGCTCGGGAGATCGAGGTCGAGGACGTCTTCGAGAACCAGGGCGCCCAGCTGGTGCGCGAGGTTGCCACGGCGACCAACGACGTCGCCGGCGACGGCACCACCACGGCGACCGTGCTCGCGCAGGCGATCGTCAAGCAGGGCCTGAAGAACGTGGCGGCGGGCGCGAACCCGCTGGCGCTCAAGCGCGGCATCGAGAAGGCGGTCGACCAGGTGGTCGCCAACATCGGCGCACAGTCCAAGGAGGTCTCCGGCAAGGACCAGATCGCCCGCGTGGCGACCATCTCGGCCGGTGACGAGGAGATCGGCGACGTGATCGCCGACGCGATCGAGAAGGTCGGCAAGGACGGCGTCGTGAACGTCGAGGAGGGCCAGACGTTCGGTATGGACCTCGAGTTCACCGAGGGCATGCAGTTCGACAAGGGCTACATCTCGCCCTACATGGTCACCGACCAGGATCGGATGGAGGCAGTCCTCGAGGACCCTTACATCCTGATCGCCAACCAGAAGATCGGGTCCGTGCGGGACATCCTGCCGGTGCTCGAGCAGGTGATCCAGAGCGGCAAGCCGCTGCTGATCATCGCTGAGGACGTCGAGGGCGAGTCGCTTGCGACCCTCGTGGTCAACAAGCTGCGCGGCACCTTCACCGGCGTCGCGGTCAAGGCCCCCGGCTTCGGCGACCGCCGCAAGCGGATGCTGGAGGACATCGCGATCCTCACCAAAGCCGAGGTGATCACCGAGGAGATGGGCCTCAAGCTCGAGAACACTCAGGTCTCACAGCTCGGTCGCGCTCGGCGCGTCGTGGTCGCCAAGGACAACACCACGGTGGTGGACGGCGCCGGCGATGCGGATGCGATCAAGGGCCGCATCACCCAGATCAAGAACGAGATCGAGAACACCGACTCGGACTTCGATCGCGAAAAGCTCCAGGAGCGGCTCGCAAAGCTCTCCGGCGGAGTTGCCGTCGTGAAGGTCGGCGCTGCGACCGAGACCGAGATGAAGGAGAAGAAGCACCGCGTCGAGGACGCGCTGCAGGCAACCAGGGCGGCGCTGGAGGAGGGCATCGTGCCCGGCGGCGGCGTGGCGCTGCTGCAGGCATCCACCAAGGTGAATGTCGACGAGCTCGATGACGACGAGAAGACGGGCGCTCGCATCGTGCTGCGCGCGCTGGAGGAGCCGCTGCGTCAGATCGCCGAGAACGCGGGCCTGGAGGGCTCGGTCGTCGTCAACGACGTCCGCAAGGCAAAGGCCGGCGAAGGGCTCAACGCCGCCAGCAACGAGATCGTCGATCTCGTCGCGGCCGGCGTGATCGACCCGGCGATGGTGACGCGCTCGGCGCTGCAGAACGCGGCCTCGATTGCCAAGAACATCCTCACCACCGAGGCGATCGTGGCCGAGGTGCCCGAGAAGGAAGGCATGGGCGGCGGCGGTGGCGGCATGCCCGACATGAGCGGGATGATGTAGTCAGAAGTGATCTGACTGCGCGTCTGCGACGCATTGCAGGGGAGGGCCTGGCATGGATGCCGGGCCCTCTTTCGTTTTGAAGGACCTTCTTAGGGCCGGCGTGCTCCCCCATCGGCGGCAAGCGCTCGCTGCCTCCTGCGGCGCTTGCCGTTTGTCCCGCGGTTTCAGGACACGGCGCTGAGAGGCCGGGGCGGGTGCCCCACGTACTTCGCGGTTGGCCTGATCAGCCTTTTCTCCCGCTTCTGCTCGAGGATGTGCGCCGACCAGCCGGCGACCCTCGCACAGGTGAACATCGACGTGAACAGCTCCGCCGGCACTTCGGCGAGATCGAGGATCACGGCCGACCAGAACTCGACGTTTGTGGCCAGCACGCGGTCTGGCCGGCGTGCCTGCAGCTCGGCCAGAGCTGCCTTCTCGAGCGCCTCGGCGACCTCGAAGCGGGGCGAGCCGAGCTCACGGCAGGTGCGCCTCAGAACCCGCGCGCGTGGGTCTTCGGCGCGGTAGACGCGGTGCCCGAAGCCCATCAGCCGCTCGCCGCGGTCGAGCGCATCCCTGACCCAGCCCTCGGCGTCGCCGGTGGCTTCCACTTCGTCGATCATCTTCAGCACGCGGGAGGGCGCGCCGCCGTGCAGCGGGCCTGAGAGCGCGCCCACGGCTGAGGAGAGCGCGGCCGCGCCGTCAGCGCCGGTGGAGGCGACGACTCTCGCCGTGAACGTGGAGGCGTTCATGCCGTGCTCGGCCGCCGATGTCCAGTAGGCGTCGATCGCACGCACGTGATCGGGATTGGCCTCGCCCCGCCAGCGCATCACGAAGCGCTCCGGAATCGAGGTGGCTTTGTCGATCTCCTCCTGTGGCACCGGCGGCTGGCCGGCTCCGCGGGCAGACTGGGCCACGAAGGAGAGCGCCATCACCGAAGCGCGGGCGAGGTCCTCGCGGGCCTGCTCGTCGCTGATGTCGATCAGCTGGCCAAAGCCCCACTCGGGGGCGAGCATCGCCAATGCGGACTGCACGTCCACTCGCGGGTCGCCGGAGCGGACCGTGAGCGGGTGGGGTTGCGCGGGGGGCAGACCGGGCTCGAAATGATCGTCCACGAGCAGGCCCCAAACCTTCTCGTATCCGACTTTGCCCACCAGCTCCTCGATGTCGACTCCGCGATAGCGCAGGGAGCCGCCGGCCCTGTCGGGCTCGGCGATGTCGGTCGCGAACGCGACGACGCCCTCCAGGCCGGACTGCACCTCGGGGTGCGGGGTAGCTCCTGCGGCACCTGCGACCGGTGGCTGCGGAGGGGATGAAACCTCGCTCATTGGACTCGCTTTCTCGCTGATGACCGGGCATGAGTCGATCCGGCTGGATCTCAGCCTGGTCGACCCGGCTGCCTTGTGGGCAGGCTCATATCGTCGCAAGAACCGGGCCGATAGGCTCCGCCGGGTCCCGCCGCAGTCCCGCCGCGCCGGCGCGGCCGATCGCTGCGGCATCGCGTCCCCTGAGGAGGGTCTGGTGTCTGACGCCGATCTGATGTTCAAGCCCGCGCTGCAGCTGGCGCACATGGTCCGCTCCGGCGAGATCTCGGCGCGCGAGCTGGTCGAAGTGTCGCTGCGGCGCATCGAGGAGCTCAACCCGCAGATCAACGCGTTCGTGGAGATCGACGAGGAGCGCGCGCTTGCCACCGCGGCAGAGATTTCGCCGGGCGATGAGCGTCCTTTCGCGGGCGTGCCGATCGCGATCAAGGACAACCGGCCGGTGCAGGGACTGCGCTGGAGCCTGGGCTGCAAGCTGATGGCCGAGCATGTCGCGGTCTATGACCATTCGCTTGTGCGCCGGATCAGGGACGCCGGGTTCGTGATCGTGGGCACCACGACGATGCCCGAGTACGGGATCCTGCCGACCTCCGAGGCGCACGTTTTCGGCCCCACCCGCAACCCGTGGGACCTGGAACGCACGCCTGGCGGCTCATCCGGCGGCGCCGCGGCGGCCGTGGCTGCGGGGATGCTGCCGATCGCTCATGGAAACGACGGCGGCGGCTCGATTCGGATCCCCGCTGCCTGCTGTGGCCTTGTGGGACTCAAGCCTCAGCGCGGCCGCACTTCCAACGCGCCTGAACTGGGTGACTCGCTGCTGGTGGCCGACGGCATGCTGACGCGCACAGTCGCCGACACCGCCGCCGCGCTGGACGTGCTGGCGGGCTACGAGCTCGGTGATGCGACCTGGGCGCCGCCGAGCAGCGAGCCCTTCGCGCGGGCGGCTGCGCGCCATCTGCAACCGCTCAGGATCGCCTGCACCACGCTGCCGCCGGTCCCGGACGCCGTCGTAGACCCGGCGTGCCAGCAGGCGGTCGCCGACGCCACAGAGCTGCTGCGCGGGCTCGGGCACGTAGTCGAGGAGGTCGATCCGCCATGGCAGGTCGAGGGTCTCTCTGAGCTGTTCGGATCGGTCTTCTGTGTCCATCTCGCGCTCTCGATCGCCTTCTCGGCCTCTGTTGCCGGCAGAGAGCCTGCTTCCGGGGAGATGGAGCCGCTCAGCTGGGCGATCTATTCGATGGTCCAGGGGATCGGTGCGATCGAAGGGCTCGCGGCCACGACGCAGCTGCAGGCATTCTCGCGCGCGCTGATCTCCTTCCTTGACCCCTACGACGCCCTGCTCACCCCCTCGCTGGCGGAGCGGCCACTGCCGCTCGGAACGCTCGACAGCGCCGCCGAGCAGCCGATGCAGACGTTCACCCGCTCAGGGCTGTTTACGCCGTTTACCCCGATCTTCAACGCGACCGGGCAGCCGGGGATATCGTTGCCGCTCTTCCAGGGAGACGATGGTCTGCCGCTGGGGATTCAGCTTGTCGCCAGGCCGGCACAGGAGGCGCAGCTGCTCTCTCTGGCGGCCCAGATCGAGGCGGCGCATCCGTGGCATGAGAGGCGCCCGCCGATCGTCTGAGCCCGCCAAGAGCGCTCAGGTGAGCGTGTAGGGGCGGAAGGTCACGCCGTAGCGGTCGGTGTGGTCAGTGGCGTGGGCCAGCGGCTGCCTATCGCTCTCGACCAGGCTCAGGATGCCGTCGCTGCGGAACGGTGGTTTGGCTCCGATGTCCTCGAGGATTCTCAGCCCGATCCGGAAGGGCCTCCAGGGGAGCTGTATCAGGCGGGGTCGCTTGCCAGTCTTCAGCGCCAGCGAGCGCAGCAACTCTCCGAATTGGATCCAGTCTGCAGATGCGGCCACATACAGCTTCCCTATGCCCGCCGGCCAGAGGTCGAGCAGGCCTTCCACTAGCGCTGTGAGATCGTCCTCGTGGATGAGGAATAACTCGAGCTCTCTGGGCACGGGCAGCGGCACGATGGGCAGGCGTTGCGCTGCCCTTTGCAGCGGCCCAAAGGTTGCGGTGCCCTGTGGGCCCCATACACGTCCGGGGCGGACGATCGCCGCGCCGGCAGCCAGCGCCGCCTGCTCGGTAGCAAGCTTGGCGCGGCCGTACATCGATCTTGCTCCTGAGAATGCCGCGACACTGCTCACATAGACGATGCGATCGACACCAGCCTCCCGCGCGGCGGCGAACAACCGTCTCGATCCCTCCACATTGACGCGCTCGATGTCGATCCAGCGGTTCAGGCTGAAGTCGTAGGCCAGATGTATGAGCGCGTCGACGCCCGCCAGCGCCTGTGGATCGACTTGCCGGCCGAGCTCGAAGTGCGCCTGCGCAAACGCAGTCTGTCTGCGACCAGGTCGGTGCCTGCCGAGCGCTCTCACCTCCCATCCGGCGCCTGCCAGTCTGCCTGCCACGCAAGAGCCGACATATCCGCTGGCGCCCGTGATCGCACAGATACCCGGCATTGATCTGGCCTGCGGCTCCACTACGCCACGGATGCCGGCGCTTGTGCGTATGGACGCAGGCCATGGCGCAGATGGTCGGCCAGCCGCAGTGCGAACACGACAATCATGAATGTCGAGTTGGCCTGTCCCGAGGTCACGAACGCAGAGCTGCTGGCCACGAACAGATCTTCGAACCCGTGTACCGCAAGGTCCGAATTCAGCACCCCGTCCTCGGGTCGGTCTGACATACGCGTAGTGCCGGCTTGGTGGTATCCGTCGATCAGCTCCTTGCGAAGGCCATCCGCCGGGTCCTCGAACAGGTATTCCAAACGTCCAAGGCCAGATCGGCGCAGATAACGATCGAGGTGCTCATGGGCGCGGATGGCGTTTCGAATGTCCTTCTCCGCAAAATGCAGTTTGGTTCTCATGCGGGGCATCCCGAGTGCATCCGTCTCGCTTGTAGGCGCGATGTAGCTCTCGCGGCTTGGCAGATGCTCGCCGTGGTAGTAGAGCGGGTAGACGTTTGCAGCGCTGGGTACGACGAACCCAGGCACCTTGCGACCTGGCCTGAGAAAGCGCTCGTACCCGAATGTCAAGGCGAACCTGCTCGCCCGCGGAAGGTGACGCACGACGTTGCGGAGGTGCAGCCACGTCGAGGCCGATCTGCCGGTGTCGATCTTGCTTTGCCGGACGCCTTCGCTGATGACGTGAGGCCCGAGCGGCGAGGCCAGGATCAGATAGATCGCCGACAGGATCTCGTTGCGATGGGAGGGGTCGCTCATATCCGGGTTTTCGAGCCACATCGCGACAGTCGGCAGATCGTGTTCGATCAGGAAGTCCTGCGAGAAAGTGAAGCGTCGACGTACGTAGACCCCTTCGACGTCTCGCTCGAAGCCGTAGATCGTCGATTGTGGTGGGGTGTTGAAGTGCGCGCGCAATGGAGGCGCGTACGTGGCTCATATACCAGCGGCCGAGATGACCGGAGTGATTGCCTATGCCGCCAGGGTGGTGGCGGGTGGAGGCAAAGAGCAGACGGGTGGATTCGACTCCACCGGCCGCGAGCACGTACCGCTGCGCGCGTATCCGCACCTCATTGCCGCTCAGCGTTCGTGCGGCCAAGTGCTCGACGCTACCGCCGTCGGGACGGCAGACGATCTCTGTGCACGTCAGGCCGCTCAGAAGCGTGAGCAGCGGCGAGCACTTGAGCCTTGCTCTATAGGCGCGACCGAAGTTGGTGGGCAATGACCAACGCTCCAGCGAGCTGGCGCGAACCTCGCCATCAGGCCAGCCCGGGATCAGGCTGCACCCAGCCAGATTCGGCACCTGGCCGGCGTCGAACACCGGCGCTCCGCACTTGAACCACCTGCAGGCTCGCGCAAAGTACCGTTCCAGCTCGGCATAGCCGACCGGCCAGCGAGCATCTCCAACGACCTCGCGGCGTTGAAAGTCCACCGGGTCGAAGGGCACGCAGCGCCCGGACCCACAGATTGGAGGTGCCTCCGATCTGGCGGCGTGTCGCCATTGACATCGGCGCATGTGAAGCGTCGTTTCCGACGGTGTCGCCGAGACGCTGGATGTCACGGCTGTAGGAGTCGCTTCCGCTCTCGATCAGCAGAACCTGGTGGCCGGCGTCTGCAAGCTCGAGCGCGAGCGTTATGCCCGCTGGGCCGGCGCCGACGACAGCGACTTCTGCCGTCATAGTTGCTCTGCTCGGTAGGCGTGTCGTATCGATATGCATGAAGGCGAGCCGCCGGCGAGGACTCACGACGAAACGTCCGATGACGCTACCTTCCGCAGGCAAAGAGCGCAAATCTGCCTTTTCAGCTCGTTCCCAGCACCGCCTGCATATGTTGGGGCAGCACCCCAAGCGCTTCGCAGTCGGCCGCCCCCCGCGCCGCCAACATCGGCACTTGCATCAACTCGGCCTCATCCCAGGTGACGGGAGCCCTCTCGCCCATCGCCCGCTCCAGCGTGCGCAGCGCTGCTGCAACCACGCCCGATGGAACGTGCAGGGGTGTCGTGCGCCGTCCGTGCGACCGCAGCACAAGGCGAATGATGTCGTCATGGCTGAGCGTCTGCGGGCCGGCCAGTTCGTAGCAAAGGTGCGCGCCGCCAGTCGCGACCGGGTGGCCGTCTGGCGTGCCATGTGGGACGCCGGCCCTGAGCGCGGCCATCACGCAGTCGGCGACGTCCTCGGTCCAGATCGGCTGAAAGGTGGCCCTGCCGTTGCCAGGGACGGCAGTGAGTCCCAGCAGCGAGAGCCGCTCGATCAACGTGAGCCAGTGATCGGCTGGGGCGTAAACGATCGATGGCGCGAATATGACGCAGTCGATGCCGGCCTCGATCACCGCCCGCTCCGCGAGCGCCTTCGCCCTGAAGAAGCGGCATCTGTGGTGCGGGCTTGCGCCGATCGCCGAGAAGAACAGGAAACGCTGCACGCCCGCCTGGCGGGCGGCCTGGACCATCCGCCAGGTCGCGATCGCGTTCAGCTCCTCGATTGAGCCCTGAGGCTGGTCTCTGATCGCGGCGGCGAGATGCACCACCGTGTCCACACCCCGCATAGCGTTGCGGAAGGACGGAGGGTCGGCGAGGTCGCCGAGCGCGATCTGGACCCGCACCCGCTGGGCGCCTAGGCGGCGCGGATCGCGCACCAGGCAGCGCACCTGGACGCCATCGGCAAGTAGACGCCCAAGCAGCGCGGACCCGACCTGGCCGGTAGCACCGGTCAGCAACAGCATGGCCTGACCCTACCGAAGCCATGCTTCCCGGTCGCGGCTCGATAGGATCGGACCTTCGGCCGCGAAGGCGTGGGGAGCACGCCATCGCGCCGCCCGTGGGGGCGCTGCCCGCTCCCGCCCTAAAATGTGCGCTTCCTCTCCCAAGAGAAGCCGACGACACGAACCGAGATAGGAACCAGGGAACAACCGTATGGCCTACGTGATAGCTGAGCCTTGCATCGGCACCAAGGACAACTCCTGTGTCGAGGTCTGCCCCGTGGACTGCATCCATCCGACGCCTGACGAGCCCGGCTACGACCCCGCCGAGCAGCTCTACATCGATCCGGAGGAGTGCATCGACTGCGACGCATGCGTGGAGGCGTGCCCGGTCGACGCCTGCTTCGCGGAGGATCAGCTGCCCGACGAGTGGCAGAAGTTCGCGCAGATCAACGCCGAGTACTTCACGACCAGCAAGTAGCCTCAGCTGGGCGGCAAGACCACGCCTGTGGCTTGCCGCCGCCGGCGGGGGCCGCAGAGATCAGTCCGCGGGCCCCGTGCTCGCCGGCGAGAGCACGCCTTCGAGCTCGTGCAGCGTCTGCAGGAAGATCTCGATACCGCTGCTCAGCAGCTGCCGGGTGATGACCAGCGGCGGCAGGAAGCGGGCGACGTTGCGGTAGTGGCCTCCGACCTCGATGATCAGGCCGCGCTCGCAGCACGCCCGGCGCAGGCCGGCGGCCAGCTCGGGCCACGGGGTCTTGGCGGCGCGATCTGACACGAGCTCGATCCCGATCATCAGACCGCGTCCGCGGACCTCGCCGATCGAGGGCATGCCGAGGGCTGCCTCGCGCAGCGTCGCGAGCGCCAGCTCGCCGAGGATATCGGCGTGGGCGACCAGATCGGTCCGCTGCATGAAGTCGATCGCGGCCGAGCCGGCGGCCATCGCGACCTGGTGGCCGCGGAAGGTGCCGATGTGCGAGCCGGGGCCCCATGTGTCCAGCTCGGAGTCGTAGGCGATGCAGGAGAGCGGGAAGCCGGCGCCGCCGAGCGCCTTGGACATCGTGATCACGTCGGGGACGACCTCGTCGTGTTCGCAGGCGAACATGCGCCCTGTGCGACCGAAGCCGGACTGGATCTCATCGACGATCATTGGCACCCCCTGCTCACGGGTGATCCGGCGCACCTCGGTCAGATAGCCCGCCGGCGGCACGATCGTGCCGCCCTCTCCCTGAATCGGCTCGATAATCACGGCTGCGGGCTTTGGGATGCCGCTGTGGGGGTCCTGCAGGCTGTTCTCCAGCAGCTTCGCGCAGGCCGTGCCACAGTTGTCGGGCGTCAGGCCGAGCGGGCAACGGTAGCAATATGGGTAGGGCATGAAGTGCACCGGGCTGCTGAGCGGCCCGCCGCAGTCGACGTCGCTGGTGAGAGCGAGCGCTTCGGAGGTCATGCCGTGGTAGGAGCCCTGGAAGGCGATCACCGGCGTACGGCCCGTGTGGGAGCGGGTGAGCTTGATCGCCGACTCGACCGCGTCCGATCCGGTCGGCCCACCGAAGTGGAAGCGAGCGCTGTCGCGCAGGCGACCCGGCAGCAGTCGCTTGAGCTTGGCCATCAGGTCGAGCTTGGTCCTGGTGGGAAAGTCGAGCGCATGCACGAGCTTGCGCTGCTGCTCGCCGGCCGCCGCGATCACCTCCGGGTTGCCATGACCGAAGTTCAGCACCCCTGCGCCGCCAAAGAAGTCCAGGAAGGTGTTGCCGTCGGCATCCTTCATGGTCGCGCCGAAGCCCTCCTCAATCGCGATCGGCACGCTGCGCGGGTAGGAGCGCGCGTTGCTCTCCAATTCCGCCTGGCGCGCCAGCAGCTCGCGAGAGCGTGGGCCCGGCACCTCGCCAGTAACCGCTGGTGCAGGATCGAAGTGCAGGCTTGCGAGCTCCGCTTCGGTTGCCGCCTGCCTCATCGCCACATGATCCTCGGTTGTGCTCATCGCAGCTCCTTCATCGTGGGGAAGGGAAGCACCTCGCGCAGCGTCTCGTGCCCGCTGAGGATCATGATCAGCCGGTCAACGCCCATCCCGCCGCTGGCCGAGGGCGCGAGGCCGTATTCGAGCGACTTGACGTACTCCTCGTCGTGGGGGTGAGCCTCGTCGGCCTCATCGCCTCGCCCGCGTCGCTGCTCGACGAAGCGTCGGTGTTGCTCGACGGGGTCGGTCAGCTCGCTATCGCCGCTGACCAGCTCGATGCCGCCGATCACTGCGTCGAAGTGCTCGGCCAGCTGCGGGTGCTCTGTATGGCTCTTGGTGATCACGAACGGCTCGACGGGAAAGTCGAAGACGATCGTGGGGGCGAGAATCGTCTGCTCGACGAGCTTGGTGTAGATCACGTGGACTGCCTGCGCCCAACTCGCCTCCGGGTGGATCTTCTCGTCGTGCTCATGCAGCAGCTCGATCAGGCCCTCGCGGTCGCTGGCCAGGATGTCCACGCCGGTGACCCGCCCCACCTCCTGCTGCATGGTCGTGTGCGTCCAGACGGCGAGGTCTATCTCCTGGCCGCCGCGCATCACCTTCGTGGTGCCGAGCACCCTGCGGGCGACGTCGGCGACCATCTCCTGCGTCAGGCGGGCGACGTCACGGTAGTCGGAGTAGCTCTGCAGCCACTCGAGCATCGTGAACTCGGGGCTGTGCCGGTAGGAGATGCCCTCGTTGCGAAAGCACTTGCCCAGGTCGTAGACGTTCTCCAGGCCCCCGATCAGGCAGCGGTTGAGGTAGAGCTCGACGGAGATCCGCAGCGAGAGATCGCTGTCCAGCGCGTTGTGATGTGTGGTGAAGGGTCGCGCCGAGGCGCCGCCGGCGAGGCTCTGCAGCACCGGCGTTTCGACCTCGATGAAGCCCTGCTCGTGCAGGAAGGCGCGCAGCGCCTCGACGATCCTGGTGCGCAGCAGGAACAGGTCGCGCGTCTCCTGGTTGGCCATCAGGTCCAGCTCGCGATAGCGGTGGCGGGTGCCGTCGTCCTGCACGCCGTGAAAGCGGGCCGGCGGAGTGCGCAGCGACTTGGTCAGCAATGTGATCGCGCGCACGCTGAGCGCGAGCTGGCCGCGCTGGGTCACGTACAGAGCGCCACTCGTGCTGACGATGTCTCCGATGTCCAGATCCAGCACGCGTGCGTATACCTCCTCGCCGAGAGTGTCGAGGGTGGCGTAGAGCTGGACTTGGCCCGATCCGTCCTGGAGGTCCAGGAAGGTCTTCTTGCCGTGTCCGCGCCGTCCCACGAGTCGGCCGGCGACCGTGTAGGTGATGTCCTCGTGCTCGCCGTGGGCCAGTTGCGCGGGGTCGTGGGCGGCGGCGATCGCCTGCACCGGCGTGCGCTGTTGCACCTCGGCGTATGGGAACGGCTCGACCCCTTCGGCGCGCAGCCGCTGCATCTTGGCCAGCCGTTCGTCGGTGCCGGCCTGCAGCGCCTCTTCGGTGGGGGCGTTGGAGTCGAGGCTGTCTGTGTCTGCTGGTGTGCCTGACATGTCAATCGTGTATTCGGTCCGTTCTCGAATTTCTTTGCCGCCTGCAGGACGGGCGTACTCTCACCAGTCGGTGGCCCATTTGCAAGTCTGGCGCCTGTGCTGCAAGCGGGCTGCCGGGTGCGAGGGCGGCGGTGCGCGCAAGCCGATCAGGCGTGTTTCCGTCTGAGGCGGCTTGCGCCGGCGCGCTCGCGGTGGGGCGGGGATGCGCGCCTGGCCTGGTCAGGCCATCGGCAGCGACATCCCCACCGGTTTGGGTGAGGCAGACGCTGCGGGAACCTGCTGCACGGGGAGCACCGGCAGAGAGGCGGGAGCGGCGGGGGTGAGCGCGATCAGGCCTCGTGCCGCATGGCGGATCGCCTGGGCGGCCGGGTCGTCGGGATTCTCGAGTACGAGCGGCACGCCGCCGTCTGCGTGCTCGCGCAGCGGCATCGTCAGCGGCACCTTGCCCAGCAATGGCACGTCGAGCTCGTCGGCAAGCTCCTGGCCGCCGCCCTGCCCGAAGATCTGAAAGCGCTCGCCGGAGGGCGTCGTAAAGCCCGACATGTTCTCGATCACGCCCGAGATCTCCAGGGAGAGCTTGCGCGCCATCTCCGCCGAGCGGCGGGCGACCTTCTGCGCGGTCGGCTGTGGCGTGGTGACGATCACGAAGCGCGCCTGGGGCAGCAGCTGGGCGAGCGTCATCGAGACGTCTCCGGTGCCCGGCGGCAGGTCGATCAGCAGATGGTCGATCGCGCCCCACTCCACGTCCTGCAGGAACTGGGTCAGCGCCTTGTGCAACATCGGGCCGCGCCAGACGACCGCCGAGTCCTCCTCCACGAAGAAGCCGATCGACATCACCTTCACGCCGTGCGCTTCCAGCGGGATGATCTTCCTGGCCGCGGATACGGAGGGCCTGGTGGCGCCCAGGCCGTACATGCGCGGGATCGAGTAGCCCCACACGTCCGCGTCGAGAATGCCCACCTGCTTGCCTTCCGCCGCAAGCGCCGCGGCCAGGTTTGCGGTCAACGTCGACTTGCCCACGCCGCCCTTGCCAGAGCCGACGCACGTGATCGCGCCGACCTGCGCCAGCGCACCGTCCGGCAGGCTGCCGCGGCCGAGCTTCTGGCGCAGCGCCGCCTTCTGCGTGTCGTCGAGCACGTCGAAGTAGACGTTGACGTGGCTGACGCCCTCAAGCGCCGCGACAGCTTCGGTCACCGACGTCTGGAAATGACCCTTGATCGGGCATCCGGGGGTGGTCAGCGACACGGTTACGTCGACGACGCCGTTTGCGCCGATCTTGATCTCGCGCACCATGTCGAGCTCGACGATCGATCGCCGAAGCTCCGGGTCGATCACCGAGCGCAGAGCGTCCTTGATCGTTGCCTCGCTGCTCATGGGGTCATTCTGGCAGAAGCGGGGCCTTGCCTCAGCGCAGGAGCAGCCGACAGCGTCGCAACAGTTCATCCATCGTCGTGGGTCGCAGGCTACCCAGCCGCCGCGTGAAGCGCTCGTGAGCGAGGGCACGGAGCTGCTCCGGCATCGCGTAGCTTTGCTCGCGGAGCCCGCCCTCCGGAGGCGATACCGGCACATGCAGTGGATTACCCCAATTCGTGCGCGTCAGCGGCGCTGCAAGCGATACCTGCAGCGGCGACCGGTTCAGCTGGTTCACGGACACGACGACGAACGGGCGCGGCTTGGCCTGCTCAGACCCCCTCGTTGGATCTGGGTCGGCCCAGTAGACATCGCCCTGCTCAGGCGTGCTCAAAGCTCACCGCTGAGCGATCCGCGGCGATCACCATGGCGGCGCGGGATCTCCGAAGCCGGTCTCGATCTCCTGCGCTTCTCTGCGATAGGCGGCCAGCGCCGCCGGTTCCATCGAGGCAAACGCCGACTCGGCGTCTCGCAGCAGCCGCTCGTCATCGGCGGCGCTGACCAGCTCGGCCACGATCTCGCCGGCGGGCCTGCCCTCACGTGCGCTGAGAGCCTTCAGACGGTTGCGAGTCTCGCTGGATACGCGAATGGTTGTGGTCGCGACACTTGCCATGTAGATCCTCAGTCTACACCATGGTAGAGGGCTGATCCGGCCGTGTTGAGGAGGCTCCACAAAAAACCAGCGGGGCGGCTGGGCCGCCCCGCTGGCATGAGGGAGGAGAGGGTCCTACTTCCACCGGCAGGGGGTATGGGCCGGTAGACCTTCCCGCGTCCCGTCTCTCCGATTCAGGGCGCGGGGGAAGATCGGTCGCTCAGGCGGCGCGGTCCTTGCGGACCCCCGGGAGCCGGTCCTGGACCTTGCCCGTGAGCGAATTGCGACGCTTGTCGAGGTCGCTGACGGTGCGGTCGAGATCGCCACGGCGCTTGCGCAACTCGCGCTCGAGCCGGACCCTCGTCCTGCGCGCCTCGCGCTCCAGGCCGTTGCGGGCGCTCGTGCCGCGGCGCTCGAACTTGCGCAACTGGGCGGCAGCCTTGGCGTTTGCGGTCGCGGGGTCACGGGGCAGATCGCTGACGCCCGCGGCCAGTTTGTCGCGTGCGATCAGCGCCGCGCCGACGGGGATCAGCACTGCGCGTTCTGCGTAGCTGCCGACGGTCCCAATTGTGCCTGTGTTGGCGCGAGCGTTGGCGATGGTGGCGTTGCGGGCGCTCGCCGGCTTCTTGCCGGCCGTGCTCGCCCGCTTGGCGCCGCTCGCCTTAGAGGCGGGCTTCTTCGCGGTCGTGGGCGTGCTGGGGGATGTGTTCGCGGTGGGACTCATGATTTCTGAAGAGTTCTCCTGCTCTCTGATGGTCGGTCTCTTTCTTCGCTTTGATGTCGGTCTGAGCGTAGCACCGAACATCTGTTTGTAAACCACGCAGGAGAGATTGTTACACCTGGCCTGTCAGATCACGTGAACGTGCCGTGAAATCTGGACAGGTGGCCCAGGAGATTGTGACACCAGGAACATGCGTTCGAGTCGTTCGCAGCGGCCCGCCGATCCATATGTCCGACTTTGCGGGGTTTTGTGCTCCGGCGCGCTCTTAGGCGGTGCGTGCCAGCCAGGAGAGCGGGCTCTCCAGCTCCGCGCTGGTGGGCAGCCCTTCCGGCGAGCGCCACGCGGGAGCCAGCGCCGCAGGTCCCGCCTCGCTGACGACCGTGTCGCAGAAGCGTCTGCCGACCTCGTACTGGCGCATCTTCAGCTCCAGTCCGAGCAGGCGCTCGAGCACCCTCCAGGGCAGCGGCCTCATCTGACGCCTGCGCGTCATCGCGGAGCGCAGGCGCGGCAACGAGGGCAGAAGCTCGGCTCCGACGGCATCCATCACGTGCTCGGCGTGTCCCTCGATCAGCGACATCGTGGCCTGCATCCGGTCGATCAGCTGCCAGCGGTCCTCGCCGAGAGTGATCCGCAGCAGCTCGCCGCTGCGGGCCTTGGCAAGCATGTCCGAGATCTGCCTGCGCATCGCAGCCACGTCTGGCCTGCTGGCCAGATCGCCGAGCGCGAGCAGATCGCGCAGCCCCATGCCGCCGCTCTTCTCGACGTCCAGCTGCATGCTGTCCATCAGTTCGCGGATGATCCCGGCCAGGTGCTCGCGCAGCCAGGGGGCGCCGCCGAACTGGACCGCGTGCGTGACCTCGTGGATGGTCACCCATCGCACGAGCTCCTCGCGGTCGACCCGCAGGTTCTGCGCCGCCTGCGCCAGGTTCGGGGAGACCAGCAGCAGTCGCGGCTCGGGGGAGGGGTCGAGCAGTGCGATGTCGTACTGGCCCAGCACCCGCTGGGAAAGCATGCCCGTCAGCACGCCGATCTGGACGCCGATCAGCGCTCCGGAGGCCGACCGCGCCATGCCCGCGAGCGGCCCGAGGCCGCTTCCCATCCGCTCGCTCAGCGGCTCCAACAGCGGCCGCATCGTGGCCAGGTTGGCGGCGATCCATCGCGGACGGTCGACCAGCTCCAGCGCCGGCACAGCGTCGCGCGGCGCAAGGCCCGTGTAGGAGGTGATCCGGCCGGCGAGCTCGGGGGCCTGCAACGCCTCGGGGTCGATGCCGAGGTCGGCGCCCGCCAGCGGCGGTGGTGTGGCCGAGCCGCGTCCGGAGATGCCGGAGACGAGCTCGCCGACGTGTTGTGCCAGTCGCCAGTCGATCGTGCCCATGCACAGAGCGTAGGACGGCGCCGCCACGAAGGCGCCGCACAGCGGCCTGCGCGCAGCGGGAGACGGTCGTATCGTAGGTCTGTGTCAACGGTTGCATCCGTGGTCGAGGATCTCCGCCGCACCGGCGGGCAGATCCGCTTCTGGCGGTGCGCTGAGGAGCGCGTGCAGGCGCTGGCGGTCGCGGCCGACATCGAGCGGCTGGTCTTCCACGAGCAGGTCTCGCCACGTCGGATCGCGGTTCTGCTGCCCGACGGCGACGGGCAGGAGCGCGAGCTGCTGAGTGCGCTGCAGGAGCGTGCGATCCCACACCGCCCGCACGGCGCCGGGGCGATGCTGGCGCGCGCCGAGGTCAGAGACGCGTTGGCATGGATGCGGCTGCTGATCGATCCGGGCGATGCCGGCGCCGCGGTGAGGGCGCTGATCAGGCCCCCGATAGAGATGCCGCACGTGGACCTCGCTCAGGTCGTGCAGATCGCCCGTCGCCGCCGCCTGGACGTGGTCGCGGCGCTACCTGCCGCGGTGGAGTCCCCGCAGGTGCCGCCGCAGGCACGCGAACGGATCCATCGCTTCTTGGAGCTGCACAGCGAGGCCGCGATCGCGCTGGCCGAGATGGAGCCCCAGCGGTTCCTCGATCAGCTTCTGGACCGGCTCGGTGCCGCCCGAGAAGGGCCGCTGAGCGCCTCCTCTCAGGTGGCGGAGCGCAGCGCGAGCCTCGCCTGGCTGCAGGCGCAGGCGCGCGCCTTCTGCCGCCGCTATCCCTGGGCGGACGGGCGGGAGATGGTCCTGCATCTGTTGCAGGCGGCCGAGTCGGGTCAGGAGCACTCGCAGATGGAGGGGCACGATCAGGCGCCGGCACATGCGCAGCAAGGCGAGGGGCTCGTGCGGCTGATGCGAGTCGACTCACGGCTGGGCGGCGAGGTCGACCACGCCTACCTCGTAGGGCTGTGCGGGCAGGACCCCGAGGGGCCTTCGGCGATCGCCACCGATGCGGCGCTGGCGCGGCTGGTGGAGATCGGCGCTCGCGGCGTGGTGCTCTCCTATTCGGTGGACCGGCGGGACGGAGGCACCTGCGCGCCACAGCCGGCGATCGAGCGCATGCGCAGCGCGATCGGCGCGCAGTGGGAGGAGATGCAGGTCGCTGCCGCCGACCCCGACCAGGCGATCGAAGCGGCGCTGCGGGCCATGCGCCAGGAGCTGCTCGACGGCGTGGCAAGCATCGGCGGGCGCCTGCGCGAGCTGCGGCTTGACACGGACATCGACGTCTCGCACGGAATCGTGCGTTATCTCGAGCTGGTCAAGCTGGCCGCGTTGCTGGAACGGCCCTCGGGCCAGAGCATCGCCGAGGCGCTCGCGGACGTGAACGCGCGTCTGAGCGCCGCGGTCACGCCGCTGCAGAGGGAGATCCTGGAAAGCTCAGAGCCTGGACGAGGAACTGCTGGCCGGCCGCGGGCTGGCGCAGGCCGCGCCCGCGCTCGGCCGGGCGCAGGCTGGTGCGCCGTCGCTGCAACGCTTCCTGCCGCGGCGTGGCGATGGGCTGCTGCTCTCCGCCTCCGACATCGAGACATACCGCAGCTGTCCGCTGCGCTACAAGTTCGGACGGGTACTGCGAATTCCTACGCAGACCACGCGCCACCAGCGCTTCGGGATCGCGGTGCACCAGGTGCTCGAGCGCTACCACGCACAGGGCGCGGGCACGCTGGAGCAGCTGCTCAGCCTGCTCGAGGAATCCTGGCGCCGGGCGGGCTTCGGCTTGCACGAGGATGATCGGGATCTGCACGAGAAGGCAACTGCGGCCCTGCGCCGCTACCACGAGCGGCTCGCGCAGCAGCGCTCGCAGCCGGTCTGGTTCGAGCGCGCCTTCTCATTCAGCCTCGGCCGCCACCATGTGCGCGGCCGCGTCGATCGCGTCGACCGGCTGCCTGACGGCGGCTACGAGCTGATCGACTACAAGACCGGCCGACCCAAGAGTGAGCAGCAGCTGCAGCAGGACATCCAGCTATCGCTATACGCGATCGCGGCAAAGGAGTCCTGGCAGCTGGAGGCCGCAAGCCAGGCTTACTACTACCTGCTCGACGACGTCAAGATGCCGCTGCCGCGCGGCGGCGGAGAGTCTGAATGGGTGCGCCAGACAGCAATTGACATCGCCGAGGCGATCCTGCAGGAACGCTTCGAGCCCACTCCCTCGCCCACTGTCTGTGGCATGTGCGACTTCCGGATCGTCTGCCCCGTCGCCGAAGGCTAAGAGTCTGGGTCAGCGGTCGTCGCCGCGCTGCCGCAGGAAGCGCTGGAATTCGCGCGCCAGGGACTCGCCGGAGGGCAGGTCTTCGGGGCCGAGATCTTCGTTTTCGGTGTCGCTGTCGCGTTCAAGGCGCTCGACGAACGCCTGGATGTCCGGGTCGCTCTGGACCGCCAGGCCGACCTGGCGCTCGTACTCGGCGGCGGCCAGCTCCAGCTCGGAGAGCTCGACCGAGGGGCCAGCGATCATCTCCACCTTGCGCAGCAGCGCGAGTGTGGCCTTCGGGTTCGCGGCGGCGGCGACGTAGTGGGGCACGCTGGCCCAGATGCTCGCCGTACGCAGTCCGGCCTCGGTGCAGGCGGCGTGCAGCACACCGATGATTCCGGTCATGCCCTCGTAGCTAGAGGTGTGGAGCCCAAGACGGTCCATGATCGCCGGGTCCGACGCGCTCCCGGTCATACTCACCGGTCGCGAGTGGGGCACGTCCGCCAGCAGCGCGCCCAGCGTGATCACGAGCTGCACGCCGAGCGCGTCCGCGAGGTCGACGATCAGCGAGCTGAAGGTCTTCCAGCGCAGCGAGGGCTCCACGCCCTGCACGAGTACCAGATCGCGCGAGCCGGTTGGCGAGCGTGCCTCGAAGACCTCGATCGCGGGCCAGCTGATCTTGCGGCCGTGCTCGCCGGAGAGTGCGATCCGCGGACGGTTGGCCTGGAAATCGTAGAACTCCTCGATGTCCACGCTGGCGAAACGCTTGGCGTCGAGCTCCGTGGTGAGATACGAGGTCGCCCCCGAGGCCGCGTCCCCAGCGTCGTTCCAGCCCTGGAAGGCACACACCATTGCAGGGTCGCGCAGGCCGCTGGGCCGGTGATCCCATATCAATGGCTGCATCCGAACCACCGTACATCATGGATGGCCTATGTCCGGTGAGAGCACGGTTGCGACGCTTAGACAGGGTGAGCAGGTAGAGGGCGTCTTCGCGTGCGTGCGCAAGGAGCGCCTGCTCGCGCGCACCGGCAATCCCTACCTGACGCTGGAGCTGCGCGACAGCACGGGCAGCGTGCTGGCGCGCGCCTTCAACGAAGCGGACCTGCTTGCCGGCCGTTTCGAGCGCGGGGACATCGTCCGCGTCAAGGGCAAGGTGGGCAGCTTCAAAGAGGAGCTGCAGCTGGAGCTCACGCAGATCGAGCGCGCCGATCTTCCCGAGCAGGAGCTGGCGCGCTTCCTGCCGAGCTCCAGGCTGGATATGGAGGAACTGGAGGGATTCCTCGAGCACCTGGTCAGAGAGATCTACGACCCTGGTCTGCGCGGGCTCTGCGATCGGCTGCTCACCGACAAGGCCCTGCGGGAGCAGCTTCGGCGCGCACCCTGCTCGCTGCCGGGACAAGAGGGGCCGCGCAGCGGCCGCCACCACGCCTACCTCGGCGGCCTGCTCGAGCACACCGTGGCGGTCTGCAGCATGGCCCTGGAGCTCTGCGCCGTCCATGCCCGCCTCGACCGCGATCTGCTGCTGTGCGCGGCGGTACTGCACGACATCGGCAAGACGCAGGAGTTCTCTTACGGCGCGCAGATCGAGCGCACCGAGCAGGGCAGGATGCTCGGTCACGTGGAGCTCGGGCTGCGCCTGATCGGCATGGCGGCCCCGAGCAGCCTCGATCAGCGGCGCAGGCTCGCGCTGGAGCATTGCGTGGCGCTGCACCACGGGCCCGATTCGGGCTCGGAGGTGCGTTTCGTCTCCGCGGAGGCAGCGGCGCTCTACCGTATCAATGCGCTCGACGCGCACGTCAAGGGCATGTTGGAGCGGGGCCAGGGCGCGCAGCAGTAGAGACTCGGCGGCGCGAGGGCGGCTCCTGCGATCAAGTCGTCTTCGCCGCATGCCGATCACATGATCTATGGAGTCCTCGAGCGCGTATGGCGCCACTGCGCTGACCCGCCGACCGGGGCGCCTGCTCGGCGACGTCGCCGTGGATATGGGGTTCGCGACGCGAGAACAGGTCGAGGCGGCTGCACTGGCAGCGCGCGAGCGCGGAATGCCGACCGGGCAGGTACTCGTGGAGCGCAAGGTACTGCGCCACGACCAGTTGGCCAAGGTGCTGGCGGAGCGGTTCGGGGTGGATTACATCGACCTCTCCGCGGCTGAGATCGACATGGGCGTTGCGAGCATGCTCAGCCCGGAGGCGATCAGGCGCTACCAGGCGATACCGATCGGCCTGGCACCGGACGGGGCGCTGCTGCTGGCGATGGCCGACCCCGCCAACGTCCTGACCGCGGACGACGTGGCGATGATCACCGCGCGCAGAGTGAGGGTGCTGGCCGCTTCCGCCGAGGACGTGCTCCAGGTCGCAAGTCGCTTTGAGGGCATCGCCGAGTCGATCGAGGACATCTCGCAGGACGAGCAGGAGGAGCAGGAGGAGACGCTTTCGCAGTCCGCCGACGAGGACGCGCCAATCATCAAGCTCGTGCACTCGTTGATCGCCCAGGCCGTCGCCCAGGGCGCCTCCGACATCCACATCACCCCCCAGGAGGGCGACACCGCGGTCGAGCTGCGAGTAGATGGCGTCCTGCACCGCACAGCGACGATCAGGCGGCGGATGACCCCGGGGGTGATCTCCCGGATCAAGATCATGGCCGACCTGGATATCTCCGAGCGCCGCATCCCGCAGGACGGGAGGCTCGCGCTGACGGTCGACTCCTCGCGCGTGGACATCCGCGTGGTGACGCTGCCGCTGGTCGGCGGCGAGGGAGCGGTGATGCGGATCCTCGACGGCGGCGCGGTCGTGCGCGAGCTCTCCACGCTTGGGATCGCTCCCGGCGAGCTGGAGATCCTGCAGAGCGCGCTCGCCCGTCCCCACGGCGCGGTGCTGGTGACCGGCCCGACCGGATCCGGCAAGTCGACCACGCTGTATGCGGCGCTCGGCGCGCTGGCCGGCGGCGAGCGCAGCGTGATCACGATCGAGGATCCGGTCGAGTCGCGGCTGCCGGGAACCAAGCAGATCCAGGTTGCCCCGCGTGCGGGCATGAGCTTCGCAACAGGGCTGCGCTCGATGCTGCGCGCCGACCCGGACGTGATCATGGTGGGCGAGATCAGGGATGCGGCGACCGCTCAGATCTCAGTCGAGGCGGCGCTGACCGGGCATCTGCTGCTCTCCACGCTGCACACGCGCGATGCGCCGAGCGCGCTCAGCCGCCTGATCGATATGGGCATCGAGCCGTTCCTGGTCTCCGCGGCGGTCGACTGCATCGTCGCGCAGCGGCTCGTAAGGCTGCTGTGCCCGCATTGCAAGCGGCCGATGCAGATCTCAGACCAGCTCGCCGAGCGCTACGGTCTGCAAAGCGCCGAGGTGTTCGAGCCGGCGGGCTGCCAGCGCTGTGGGAGCACCGGCTACCGCGGCCGAATCGGCGTATACGAGGTGATGAGCATGAGTCAGGAGCTGAAGGCCATGGTGCTTGAGCGCGCGCGGGTGGAGGAGATCGGGCGCGTTGCGCAGGAGCGTGGCATGCATCGGCTGCGCGACGACGGCCTGGCCAAGGTGCGCGCAGGACTGACCTCAATCGCTGAGATCGAGCGGATCACCGCCAGCGTGCTCTGACGCTGCTGGGGCGTTTTGAGGTGCGCTTCAGTGAAGCGCACTCGCGCTTCGCTCCAGGCTGGAGCGGCGAAGCTAGCCGGCGGGCGGGGGCGTCGGCGCCTGCTGGGCTGCCGGTGGAGCCGCCTGCTGTGCCGGTGCCGGCTGCGGCTGCGCGGGCGGCGCAGCGGCGGTCAGGGTCGGCTGCTGGTGATCGCCTGTGACCGACTGCTTGAACTCATGCAAGCCCGTTCCGAGCGAGCGGCCGATCTCAGGCAGCCGCTTCGCGCCGAAGACGAGAAGCACGATCAGAAGCAGAAGGAGGATGTGAAGGGGGTTGTCTAGTCCCATTGCAACGATGGTAGCGCTTTGGCGCGCTGGGTCATCAGGGTCGTGGCAACGAGCGTCGCAGTAGATGCACGGCGATCAGCAGCATCAACGCGGCGAAGGCGATCTGCAGGGCCTTCCCAGAGAGGGCGTTGGCGAGCGCGACTCCTCCGGTCGCCCCGCCTAGCGAGAGCATGCCGACCAGCAGCGCGTCCCGCTGGCGAACGTTGCCATAGCGGCGCTGGCTGGCGGCGCCAACGATCACGACGGGCAGGATCGCCAGCAGCGAGGTGCCCTCCGCGACGTGCTGGCTTACGCCGAGCACCAGCACGAGGCCGGGTATGAATACGATTCCGCCGCCGACGCCGAGCAGCCCCGCGATCACCCCGGCGAGTAGGCCAACGAGGACAAGTGCCGCGATGCTGCCGGCGCTCATTGAAGGATCAGCTCCACGGCGCTCGCGATCAGCAGCGCCGCGAACATGAGCGCGATGGCTCTGGTTTGCACGCGCTGCTGCAACCAAGTGCCAAGCAGTACGCCGCCGACGGCAGGCAGGCCGATCAGCGCCGCGTCCTCGACGTTGACGTTGCCATAGGCGGCCTGGAGCGCGGCCGCAAAGGCCGCGACGAAGACGATCGCCGCCAGTGAGGTACCGGTTGCCTCGCGTGTCTCGTAGCCCAGCCAGAGCACGAGCAGCGGCACGATCACCGAGCCGCCACCGACGCCGAAGAGGCCGCTGAAAAGCCCCGCCGCGGTGCCGATCGCCATCAGTCGCAGGGATCGGTTGCCTGGCACCGCAGGCATGGTATGGGCCTAGCAAGAGGCGCGCCGGCGGCCCCTAGTCCGCCGGCGCGCGTCTCCTGGCTTCTCAGACCTTCACGGTCTGCCAGTCAGGACTTTTTCGCCTTGGTCTTCGCTTTGGCTTTGCCGCCCTTGCCTTTCTTGCCTTTCTTCTTGCTGCCCTTGCCCTTGCCGGCCTTTTCGCCCGGCAGTGTCTGGGGAACAAGTCTGGGATCTTTGCCGTACTTGTCGGCCTTGCAGTGCCACGGGCGGCCGAGTTCAAACGGCCCGGAGATCGCCTGCGTGAGCACTTCCTTTTCCACGTAGGCGTAGGTCACCGTGAGCAGCGGGTTGACCCGCGGCTCGGTGCAGATCGGTGTTTCGATTGAGAACTGGCCGGTGATGTACTCGCCGGCGCCTTTGGTCGAGCCGACGCAGTTGACGGCCCAGCCCGTGATTTCCCCACCGCAGCTGAACGTGTCCGTCAGCGGTTCTTCTTTGAGGTAGAAGGTGACCAGCGGCGAAGCCCCGATACCCGTGACTTCGTCATTGCTCTCGAGTTGGTAACCGGTGATCGGACCGTCGCAGGCAAACCGATACTTCACCTGGTGTTCTTCTTCGCCTGGGATTTCTGGCTGGCCGGCTTCGACGTGGCCTTGGCATTGGTAGTTGTTCGGGTCGTCTGTCCCGCTGAATTCTTCGGCGTGGCTTACGACTGCCGTGGCGAGGCTGAGCGCCATGACGCTCAGGATCGCTGCAAGCAGGCGCAGCGTTAGCCTTTGGGCGGGTGGGTTGATGTGCAACGCGGTCTCCGATCCTTTCGGTTATTGATTGCGAGACGGTTGGCCTCTCAGCCGCCCGCCTTAGCGGTCCCTCGCCCGGGCACGGTTCTGGCAAGAGCGGTCCGGGCGAGGGTCGTGTTGGTGGCGCTGCGGTAGACCTCGGTGTTCAGTTCGCTGACACCTTGGTCGGCAGCATGGCCCAACAGGGGCACCCCGAAGAGCCGATCTAGGCTCCTCAGCAGGGAATAAGTGTTGAAAGCTTCTTCGTTGCGCTTCCCGATGTTCACGAACGGGGAGAGCAGCAGCGCTCCGACCTGTTCCGCGCCTTTGCCGGAGGCCGAGGCGGCGGAGTCGAAGGAGATCAGGATCAGGCCGTGCTGCTTGTAGTCGGCGGTGGCCGTGATCTCCGGCACGACCTGCTTGAGGAAGGCGTCGGCGCCAGCCAGGCCGCTCTGCACGCCTTCGCCGCAGCTGGCCGCGGCGCCATCGTCGCAGGCGGCGGGCACGATCCAGCTGAGGTTGGGCGTATTCGTGGCGCTTGCGAGGTCGGCGCTCAGCTGGGTCAGGTCGACGTCGTCCTTGGTGCACGCCTGACTTTCGATCAGCGAGTCGAAGAAGACAAAGGGGTTGCGGGCGAGTTGGTAGTCGTTGCCGGGGCTGAGGCTCGACGACGCCGGTTCGGAGCCGCCGAGGACGGGGTGCCTGCACGTCGAGCCGGCGGCTGCCGACTGTGAGCCCGACGCGGCGGGGGCCATGTCCTGGATATAGGCGCGCCAGGTCAGCGCCGCTTCGGCGGCCTGGTCGGCGAGCGTGTGGGCGCTCGAGGGATAGACACATCCGGAGCCCTCTGCGAGTCTTTTCGAGTCGAGGGTTGCCGGCGTGAGCGCCGTGTAGGTGGGGCATCCCTTTTCGGTTTCGGGGTTTGGCCCTTGCCCTGAGAGCAGCGCGATGTCGTTGGCGGCCGGGCTGGCAGCCACCAGCGAGTAGTGGGCCAGCAGTGTGCCCTGCGGGATCAGTTGCTTTGTGAGGTAGGGGGCGCTCGACTGGCTGGCCAGCGCGGCGGCGAAGCTGTCGCCCGAGAGCGAGATCACCCACACGTGCTGGATCTGGGCCAGCAGCGAGGCGGGGACGGGAGCGGCGGCGCCTTTGGAACCTGATCCGGAATCGGCTTCGCCTTTGCCGGAGGCCCCTGAGGAGCCGCCTTCGTTTGTTTCTGGGCTCGTTTCAGATGTTTCTTTGCTGCTGGAGGATTTGCCGCCGCTGGCCGGCGAGGATTCTTTGGCAGACATTTCTTCCTGGCCGCTGCCGCTTTCCGGTTCGGAGCTGCCGGTGCTGGACGGCGTGTTGGGGGCGGCGCTGCCCTTCTGGTCCCGCTGTGCTGCGAGCGCGGCAAGCAGTGAGGCGCTCAGCGGAGACCTTGCGCCGGCGGCTCTTCCGCCAGGCAGCGCGGCGCCGAGGCCGATGCTCCCCAGCAGCACGACGCCTGCGATCGCCGCGGTGCTCCTGCGCGATGGCAGCCGCGGCCCGACCTGCGTCTGGCCCGAGCGCGGCGCGGCCTCCGAGTCGTGCGCGGAGGCCGCGCCGCCGTCCTGTGCACGCGAGCGTGAGCGATGGAAGAAACCCCACATCGCTCATAAAATATCTAAAGTCGATCGATGTTGTTGGGAATCTGCTAATCTGCCCGCCTCCAGCAAGTCCAAACGCAAGTCAAACCAGACAACGGAGTCCTCTGCACATGAGTCGAATACGCCGTATAGCGGTCGCCTTTGCGGTGGTCGGTGTGCTTGGGGTCGCAATACCAGCGGCCGCTCTTGCAACAAGCCTGATCACGATCAGCGGGTCGACAGCTTCCTATCCCCTCGTCTCGCTGCTCGCGAACAAGTACCGCAAGGTCGAGAAAAACAAAGTCAAGTTCAAGATCGCGCAGGGCGGCTCGCAGGCGGGCATCAACGACGTCACCTTCGGCCGCGTGAGCATCGCCGACGTCTCGCGCGATCCGAAGTCGACCGATCCGAAAGGCCTCGACTTCTACCCGATCGCCAAGTACGCGGTTTGCGTGGTGACCAACGATTCCAACCCGATCTCAAACCTGACCGCGGCGCAGGTGCTCGCGATCTTCACCGGCAAGACGCGCAACTGGTCCGAAGTGCCGGGTGCGAAAGCCAGCGGCACGATCGACCTGATCAGCCGCACCTCCGCAGCAGGCGTGCTGAGCAGCTTCGAAACGCTGCTCAACGGTGGCAAGAAAGTCTCTACGCTGGCCGCTCAGAAGACCTCCGAGGGTCTGCTCAAGCAGGCGGTCGAAGCCGACTCGAACTCGATCGGCTTCCTGTCCAACTACAACGCTGACAGCGGCGGGGTCAACTCCGTGGCCTACAACGGCATCGGCTGCACGAGGGCCAACGCCGCCTCCGGCCAGTATGCGGGCATCGCGCACTTCTACGAGGTGACCAACGGAGCAGCGAAAGGCGCTGCTGCCTCATTCATCTCCTGGATCGATAAAGCCAAAGCGGCTCAGTCGATCATCGCGTCCGAGTGGGTGCCGCTGAACGAATGACCCAAGCCACTGCCGCTCAGTTCCCAGGCGCATGATCAAACGCGCCTTGCAGCCCTGGCCTGACAGCCGCGCCGAGCGAACGCTCGGCGCGGCTAGTCTGCTTGTGGGCGTCTGCGTGGTGGGGATGCTCGTCTTCGTCGCCGTGCAGGCCTGGCCGATGTTCCAGCACCAGGGGCTGTCCTGGCTTGGCTCCGGCGGCAACGTGGACTCGCAGCTCGGCAACCTGGAACACGCGGGCGTGCACCCGTCCTCATCCGGCTACTACCTGCGCGCCTGGCCTCTGATCTACGGCACGCTGCTGACCACCGGCATAGCGGTGGCGCTGGCGCTGCCCACGGCGCTGCTCTCATCGATCTTCATCGTCGAGTTCGCACCTGCCTTCCTGCGCCGGGTGATGATCCCGGTGATCCGGCTGCTGGCCTCTGTGCCCTCCGTGATCTACGGGTTGATCGGAATCCTCGTGCTCGTGCCATTCGTGGGCAATGACCTGATCACCGCCTCGGAGAAGACCTCAGTCCAGAATGTCGTCGAGCTGACGGGCGCCGGACTCGGCGTGGCGGCGGTCGTGCTGGCGGTGATGATCACGCCGATCATGGTCGCGCTGATCACCGACGCGCTGAACACGGTGCCGCGAGCATGGCGCGAGGGGGCCGTGGCGCTGGGCCTCAATCCGTTGCGGGCGACGCTCGCAGTGAGCGTGCGCGCGATCAGGCCGGCGATCGTGGCCGCCGCGGTGCTCGCGACCGCGCGTGCTCTTGGCGAGGCCGTGATGCTCTACATGGTCGCCGGATCGGTGGGCTTTGCGCCGAAGCCGGTCGATGGGGCGATCTTCTTCTTCGAGCCGCTGAAGACGCTCGCGGCCTCGATCGTCGAATCCGCCGAAGGCCTCGGCGCGCCGGCGCTGCACGCGGCTGTCTACGCGTTCGCGCTGCTGCTGCTCTTCTCGGCGTTCACGCTGTCCGTGGCCGGCTATCTGGTGAAGCTGCCGCTGCGCAAGTACGAGGTGCGCGCATGAGCGCCACAGCGCCCACCGGCCTGATCACGGGTCGGCAGCCACGTCGTCACGGCAAGCGCTCCTCCCTGCGCACTTGGCGCTGGGTTGACCGGCTCGTGTTCCTCGGCGCCTGGGCGGCGGGCCTCGGCCTCTGTCTGATTGCCGCCGGGATCGTCGTCTACATGGCGGTCAGGGGCATCCAATACCTGAGGCCCTCGATGCTCGTGAGCCATCCCCAGGCCGCCACCAGCCAGGCCGGCAGCGGTGGCTTCCTCGACCCGATCGAGGGCACTGCTCTGCTGACCGTGATCGGGATCGCGCTCGCTATGCCCCTGTCGATCGCGACGGCCGTCTGGATCGTGGAGTACGGGCGGCCTTCGTGGCTTGCGCGGGTCGTGGAATCGACCATCGAGATCGTCGCTGGCACCCCCGACATTCTGATCGCGGTCTTCGGCCTCGCGCTCTTCCAGCTGCACCTGATGGCTCCCTTCTCGGCCACCGGCGAAGGGGGCGGCGTGGTGGGCCGCTCCTTCATCGCAGCCGGGGCGATGATGTCGCTGATCGCGCTTCCGCCGATCTTCACCGCAACTCGCGATGGGCTGCAGGCGGTTCCAAGGCACATGCGCGAGGCGGCCTTCGCGCTGGGCAAGACTCGGATTGCCACGATTCGCAGGGTGCTGATCCCGCGGGTGCGCGCCAACATCGCCACCGGCGTCACGCTCGGCGTCAGCCGCATCATCGGAGATACCGCGATCGTGCTGCTGGTGCTGGGCGGAACGCTGCGGATGACGCCGGAGGGCTCCACGCCGGTGTTGAGCCTGCTGCGGGGCGAAGGGTCGACGCTGACGAGCTACATCTTCGGCAACTCCCCGGCCGGCGAAGGAGGGGCGCCGCAGAAGGCCTATGCGGCCGCGTTCGTGCTGCTGATCCTGATTCTGCTGCTGAATGCGGTCGTCAGCAGGATCGGCAAGGGGAACGATCACACGGTCACAGGAGCGTACGTATGAGCAGCGGCGGCTTTCCCATCGGAAGCGAGGACACAACGCGCATCGGCGCCGAGCACATCGACCGCGAGGCTCGACGGCTGCTCTCCGACGCCTCTGACTCAGATCGGCGGCTCGGCTCGCCGGTGCCTCCGGTGCGCACTATCGTGCTCGACCGCGAGCCCGTCCCGGTGCGCCCGGTCCCGGAGCGTGAGGCTGTGCGCAGGAGTCTGGCCGCCGCTGGCCCGCAGCGTCTACAGGTGCGCGATCTGAGCGTCGCATATGGCGCCAAGCTGGCCGTGAAGTCCGTCTCGCTTTCGATCCACGAGGGCGAGGTGCTGGCTCTGATCGGGCCCTCAGGCTGCGGCAAGACCTCACTGCTGCGGACGCTCAATCGCCTCACCGAGCTGACGCCGGGCTCCGCTCGCAGCGGTGAGATCCTGCTCGACGGGACAGACATCCACGAGATCCAGGACACAACGCTGCGCTCGCGCGTGGCGATGATCTTCCAGCAGCCGAATCCCTTCCCGATGTCGATCTTCGACAACGTCGCCTTCGCGCTGCGCGAACAGGCGCGCAAGCGGCCCCGCCGCAAGGAGCTCGAGCCGCAGGTGCTGGACGCGCTGCGTCGTGCCGGCCTGCATGACGAGGTGGCGGAGGACCTGCACAAGCCGGCGCTGCGCCTCTCCGGCGGCCAGCAGCAGCGGCTGTGCATCGCCCGTGCGATCGCCTCACGGCCCGAGGTGCTGCTGATGGACGAGCCCTGCTCTGCCCTGGACCCGATCTCCACCGGCGTGATCGAGGAGCTGATCCACGAGCTGCGACGCGATCTGGCGGTCGTGATCGTGACCCACAACCTCGCCCAGGCGCGACGGGTCGCCGACAAGGTCGCCTTCATGTACCTCGGCGACCTGATCGAGTACGGGACCGCCGAGGAGGTCTTCGAGGCACCGCGGGCCACGCGCACGCGCGACTACGTGACGGGGACATTCGGATGAATCAGGCGTCTCAGGGTCCCCGTGTGAGCATCGCGGGCATGTCGCCCACTGCGCGCACGCTGATGGCGCTGCTCGGCGGCGGCCTTCTGGCCGTGAGCGTGAGCGCCTGCGAGAGCACGCAGGAAGAAAGCGCCCGCATCGGCAGGCAGGCCAAAGCGGTTGCCGTCGCGCAGAACCTTCACGTCGGGGCGATCGACAGGAGCGTGCGGGTTTCCGATGTCACGCTGCTGCAGGGCTCCGAAAAAGACGCGGTCGTCGTGCACCTGACCAACACCTCGGGCGTGGCCAAGCAGGGCGCGCCGCTGCTGCTCGAAGTCCACGACGCCGGCGGCAAGGCGCTCTACACCAACTCCACGGGCGGCTTGGAACCGGCGCTGCAACGCTTGCCCTCGCTGCCTGCGCACGCGACGCTGTGGTGGGTGGATGACCAGGTCACCTTCTCCGGCAAGCCGGCGCGCGTCGGCGTGCGCGTCGGAAGCTCGGGCAAGGCGAGCGCTTCCGCTGCCGGCACGGGCGCGACATCTCTCAGCGGCGTGCACGTCTCCCAGCAGAACGGCTTGGAGGTTCTCAGCGGCGTCATTGCCAACCGCTCCGCCACGCCGCAGGGCAAGGTCGCGGTGTTTGCCGTCGGCCTGGCGGGCGGCCGCGTGCGGGCTGCCGGGCGTGCGATTGTCTCCTCGCTTGCCGCGCATGCAAGCGGCGTTCCCTTCCAGATCTTCCTCGTCGGCAACCCGGCCGGCACGAGCATCCAGGCGACCGCTGCTCCGGTTGCCTGAACAGGAGGCCAAGTTGAGCATCGTCCCGATCCAGCAGAACGACCCTGTGCAAGCAAGCTGCCCCAACTGCGGGGCCGCGGTCGCTGCCGACCAGCATTACTGCCTGAACTGCGGCCGGCCGTGCTCGCCGCTGCGACTGCCGTTCCTTGAGGTGTTGCAGAGCGGACCTCCGGGGCAGCAGGTGCAGGGATCAGGGTATGCCGGCAACGGCTACCTGCCGCCGCTTCCGCAGAGCAGCCCCGGGGGCCCATTGCAGCGCTACACCGGGCTCTTCACGCTGATCGGCGTGCTGCTTCTGACTACGGTGATCGGCCTGCTGATCGGGCACTGGGCGTTCGGCTCAAGCAGCGGCACCGGCAACGGCCCCCAGGTGGTCAAGATCGAAGGTCTGGCGAGCACCGGCACGCAGAGTGGCGGCACTACCGAAACGACCACCAGCGCCACCGCCAGCGCCTCGAATGGCTCCGAAGCGAAGTCCTCCGAACACGAAACCAAACAGGAAGCAAAAGAAACCAAAGAAGCCAAACTCCCGCCGCCGAAAAAAGACTCCTCGGCGATCAAAGAATTGAGCAAAGAGACCGGCAAGAAGTACGAGGAAAAAATCAACGAACTTGCCAACAGCCCAGCCCCGATCGAAACCGGCGGCTGATCCTGTCAAGCTGCGGAATGTGAGCCTTCGAGGACCAGATGAGACAGAGGTTGCAAGTGCTGAACGGAAGCGGCGGCGCCCAGGGCGCTGATCTCGCCGGCCCCGCCGCGACGCGAGCGCAGATGCGCGAGCGCTACATAGAGCTGGCCAAGCGGGTCGCCGCGCTGACGGTCGACCTGGGCGGTCTGACCTACGAGATGGCGATCCGCGACCACTACCGTCTCGACGTGCTCTCGCGCCGCGCTGCGGAGCTGCAGCAGGCCGACGCCGAGCTCGGCGCGCTGGAACGGCTGCTCTCCGACGCTCAGGCCGGCATCGACGGCCAGTGCCGCTCTTGCGGAGCTGTCTATAGCCGCGGTTCCTCTTTCTGCTGGCACTGCGGTGCGGGACTGCAGCACGAGGCGCGCCCCGAGCAGGTCACGCAGGTGCTACCTCCGGTTACGGGCTCCTGAGGGCGCGGGAGCGCGCTTGGGATATGCCGCCCAGCGCGGTAGACCGTGCGCTGGGATGTGAAACGTGGGCATACTAAGAGGCGTGTCCCCCGCCGCGACGCTCATGGAGGCGCTTGAGCCTCTGCGCTCAGACCCGCTGCACTCCGCGGTGCTGCTCGACATAGACGGGACGCTGGCGCCGATCGTGCGCCATGCCGAGGATGCCCACGTGCCGGAGGCGACGCGGACGCTGCTGATCGAGATTGCCAAGCGCTACGCAGTCGTCGGATGCATCAGCGGGCGGCGCGCGAGCACCGCCCGCCAGATCGTGGCGATCGGCAGCATCGCCTATGTTGGCAACCACGGCGGCGAGCTGCTGGCCCCAGGCGCGACGAGCGCGATCGTGGCGCCCGAGCTCGCGCAGTGGACCGAGCGCGTGCAGCGATTCGCCAGGAGCGCGTACACGCAGGAGCGGATGCGGCTGCGGATCAGGATGGAGGACAAGGGCGCGATCGTTGCGCTGCACTGGCGCGGGGTGCCTGACGAGGATACCGCTGCGGCCGCGGTCGCCGAGCTGGCGCGGACCGCCGAGCAGGAGGGCTTCGCAGTCCACTGGGGCCGTAAGGTCCTGGAGGTGCGCCCACCGGTCAGCTTTGACAAGAGCGTCGGCATCGAGCAGCTGCTGCGGCTAAGCGCGGAGGGCGGCGGCGAGCCGCTGTCTGGGGCGGTGTACGTGGGCGACGACGTCACTGATCTGGACGCGTTTCGCGGCCTGCGCGAGCTGGCTGCGCGGACCGAGCTGAAGACAGTGGTCTGCGTCGCTGTGAGTTCGGAGGAGGCGCCGCCAGAGCTCGTTGAGCGGGCCGATCTGGTGGTGGACGGGCAGAGCGGCGTGCGGGGTCTGCTCGAGGCATTGATCTAAGCCGGGTGCGCTTCGTCGACTTCCTCAAGACCACCGTCCTGCTGAGCGCCGGCGCGGCTTCAGCGCTGGCGGCGATAGCGGTCCTCTCCGCCGCGGTGAAGAGCAGGACGGACTTTGTTGGCTTGATGGTGGGGTGGTGGGCGATCTCGACTGCGATTGGGTTTTGGCTCGGCCGCCGCGCCGGAGTCAGCGCCTCGATTGGGGGCCTGCTCGCCGGCGCGAAGTCGAGCACGGCGCTGCCGCAGCAGCGGCCCGGCCTGACGCTGATCAACAGGCTCTGGCCGCTGCTCGCTTTCGCGATCATCGCGGGCGGCCTTGGCTTCCTCGCGCCTCAGATACCCGGCATCGGCGCGGGTTTCGCGCTGATCTGGACGCTGGCCTGGCGCCGCCAGCACGCCGCCGTGGCTGCGATCGAGGATCGTGACGGGGTGCGCTTCTACGTCAAGCACACCTCGCCGATCAGGCCGATGGAGCTGCTGCGCACGCCGGGTTTCAAGGCGGTGCGGTCGGAGTACCTCCCGGTCTGAGCGGCCCTCCTACCGCGCCCGCTTGCGCAACGCCTTCAGCTGCGGCCACTCAAGCGTATTGGCCACGTCGTGCTTGGTCAGCCAGGCGCGTCTTGCGGTCGCAACGCCCCAGCGCACATTGGCAAGCGTGGCAAACCGGTGGGCGTCTGAGTCGATCACGAGCCGCACACCCATCGCGGCCGCTGCCCGCGCAGCAGTGTCCGGCAGGTCGCGCCGGTCGGGGTTGCCGTTGATCTCGAGCAGCGTGCCCGTGCGCGCGGCAGCCTCGAAGACCTCGTCAAGGTCGAGCGCGTAAGGCTCACGGCGTTCGATCAGCCTGCCGGTGGGATGGCCGATCGCATCGACCAGGGGGTGCTCGATCGCTGACACCATCCGCTTGGTCATCTGCTCCCTGCCCATCGCGAAGGAGGTGTGGACGCTGGCCACCACCCAGTCCAACTGCTCCAGCAGATCGTCCTCGTAGTCCAGCGAGCCGTCGCCCAGCACGTTGACCTCGCTGCCGGCCAGCAGCTCAATGCCGTCCAGTTGCGCATTGCACTCCCGCACGCGCTCGATCTGGCGGCGCAGCTCATCTGGAGAGACGTCGTTGCCGAAGCCGTGCGAGGCGGAGTGGTCGGTGATCGCCAGGTAGCCGTAGCCGCGCTGGATCGCGGCGGCGGCCATCTCCTGGATGCTGGCCTGTCCGTCGGAGGCGGTGGTGTGGCAGTGCAGGTCGCCCCGAATGTCATGCTCTGTGATCAGTTCGGGGAGGCCCGGCCCGCCGTCAAATGCCGCCGCGGCCAGCTCGCCTCGGTCCTCGCGCAGCTCAGGCGGGATCCATGCAAGCCCAAGCGACTCATATACGGCCTGCTCGTCAGCGCAGCGAAGCGTGCGTCCCCTGCGTTCGTCCTCGACCCCGTACTCGCTGACGTGCAGGCCCTTGCGCACGGCGGCTTCGCGCAGCGCAGCATTGTGCGCGCCGGAGCCCGTGAAGTGCTGGAGCAGGTTGCCGAGTTGGTCTGGGGCCGCGATGCGCAGGTCGATCGAGAGCCCGGCGTGCGAGCGGCCCCTGACGCCGGTGGGGCTGGAAGAGCTGACGGCCTCGATCCGCTCCAGTCCTTCAACGGCCTCGCTGAGCTGCTGCGGCTGCGAGGTGACGGCGACCAGGTCGATGTCCTTGACGGCATCCACCGTGCGCCTGATCGAGCCGGCGATCTCCACTCGCGCGTCCGATGGCCCGAGCGCCACCAGCTCCTCTGCGATCTCCTGGGCGATCTGCAGGGCGGCGGGCAGCGTCACGCGGCGCTTGGCCTGCACCGAGGTGCCGGCGGCCAGCGCCTCCAGGACCGTCTGCTCGAACTTCGGGCCAAGACCCTTGACGCCCCGGACGCGCTGATCAAGCGCCGCCTGCCGCAGCGCCTCCGGCGAGTCGACGCCGAGCTGGTCGTGGAGCAGCCGCGCCCGCTTGGCGCCGATTCCGGGCAGGCGCATGATCGCCAGCAGCCCCGGCGGAAAGCGCTCGCGCAGGCGCGCAAGCGCTGGGATCGTCCCTGTCTGCTGCAGCGCAACGATCTTCTCCTGGATCGTGGCGCCGATTCCCGGCAGCTCGGTCGCCTTGCCGGCCTGCGCGAGCGAGGCGACGGACACCGGAGATTCACGCACTCTGCGTGCTGCGTTACGGTACGCGAGCACCCGGTGCACGATCGCGCCGTCGAGCTCGTTAAGGTCTGCGAGCTCGTCGAGGGCGTCGGCGATGACCGAGTTCTGGAGTTCAGTGGCGGCCATCTGCTCTAGGGTACGTCGGCGATGAGCGGAGTGCCTTGGCTTGTGCTGCCTACCTACAACGAGGCAGAGAATCTGGAGAAGATGATCGCTGCCGCCGGCAGCGTGCTGGAGAGCGCCACGAGCGACGGCTTCGCGATCCTGGTCGCGGACGACAGCTCGCCCGATGGCACCGGCCAGATCGCCGATCGGCTCGCCGCAGAGCACGAGTGGGTGCACGTGCTGCACCGCACCAAAAAGGAAGGCATCGGCCCGGCGTACATCGCCGGCTTTAAGTACGCGCTCGCCCATGGCGCCGACTACGTGATGGAGATGGACTGCGACTTCTCCCACGACCCGGCCGATCTGGCCCGCCTGCTGGCGGCGGTCGACCGCGTCGGCGGCGGCGAGGCCGACCTGGCGCTCGGCTCGCGCTACACACCTGGCGGCGGGGTCACCGATTGGGGTCTGCTGCGCCGCTTCATCAGCTACGGCGGCTCTACCTACGCCCGCATCATCCTGGGTCTGAAAGTCAAGGACCTCACGGGCGGCTTCAAGTGCTTCAGACGCGAGGTGCTCGAGGCGATCGACCTCGACAGTGTGCGCGCCCAGGGCTACGCCTTCCAGGTCGAGCTGACCTACAGGGCGGTACGCAATGGCTTTACGGTGCAGGAGGTCCCGATCGTCTTCCGCGACCGCGAACATGGCGCCAGCAAGATGTCCTGGCGGATCACAGTGGAGGCGATGTGGCTGGTGCCCGGACTGCGCTTCGGTCGCCACCGGCGCTCTGCCTCCCCTGAGGCCGAGAGCAAGAGCGCAGCGCTTCACTGAGATTGCGCTCGTCTGAGCGCGTCTGCGCTCACGTCGCGGCGTCTGAAAGCCGATCCAGTGCGGGTGGACGCATCCGCGTACGCCTTCTACCACGGAGTCCGCCACACCCGCTCGGCGCTTTCCCGCTGGAGCCGGCATCCGCTGCCAGTGATCGGGCGCTGGGTCGCCGGCTCGGCGGTGGCGGCCACCGGCCTGCTGCTCGCGGTGCTTGCGGTCGCGGCGCTGTCAGGCGGCTACACGCAGATCGTCACCCTGCAGCCACCGTTCGCGGTCGGCGACTGGGGCTCGGTCGGGGAGGTGCTGAAGAGCAACCTGCTCGTGCTGGCGTTGCACGCGCTGGCGTGCGTGGCCGGCTTCATCGCCGGCAGCGAGCTGCCGCTGCAAGCTTCCGCCCACAGCGGCCTCTCGCGCTGGATCCACGAGCACGGCGGGAAGATCGCGATCGGCTTCGTCGCCTGCGCGACGGCGTTCTCACTCTCGATCCAGGCCTACGTACTCGGGCACACGCTCGCCGGGGTCGCGCACTTCCTGCGCGTCTCGCCGGAGATGCTGCTGGTGGGGGTGTTGCCCCACGCCGTGCCCGAGCTGATCGCGCTGTTCCTGCCGCTCGCGGCGTGGATCCTGGCCAGCCGCAGGGGTCAGTGGGACGAGCTGCTGGCCGCGACGCTTGTGACCGTCGCGATCGCGGTTCCGCTGCTTCTGATTGCGGCTCTGATCGAGGTCTACGTCTCGCCGCACCTCTTCACGACACTGACCGACATCCATCCGCCGATCGTGCGGGAAGTGGGAGGCATGATCGTCCAGGACCGGGTGAAGTAGAGCGGCCTTGCCGCGCGCCTTGCTTCACTTTGTATAGTAAGTGGCAGGCAACGCGCACGACAGGAGACCCCGATGGCAGGCAGCCTCAACGAAGTCACAGACGTCAACTTCCAGGCAGAGGTGATCGAGTCCGACAAGCCCGTGCTGGTCGACTTCTGGGCACCCTGGTGTGGCCCTTGCAGGGTCGTCGCCCCCGTGCTAGAGGAGATCGCCGGCGAGCGGCCAGAGCTGCGGATCGTGAAGCTCAACGTGGACGAGAACCAGCAGACGGCTGCGGCTTATCAGGTTCTCTCGATCCCGACGATGATCCTCTTCAAGAATGGCGCACCGGTGAAGACCGTCGTGGGCGCCTATCCAAAGAAGCGCCTAGAGGCCGAGCTGGAGCCGGCCCTCGCCGCCTGATCGACGCAAATACGGGGCGGTCCTAGAATTGGCCGCCCTGTGAGCAGCAGCCGCAAACATCCCCTGGTTCCCCCGCGCCCGGTCGACGCGCGCCGTGAGCTGCCCGACCTGGAGCTGGAGGTGATGCGGCGCTGGCGCGATCGCGAGGTGTTCAAGCGCTCGCTGCAGGCGCGCGAGGGGGCGCAGCCTTGGGTCTTCTACGAGGGCCCGCCGACCGCGAATGGAAGACCGGGCTCCCACCACGTCCTATCGCGCGTCTTCAAGGACATCTATCCCCGCTATAAGACGATGCGGGGCTACAGGGTCGACCGCAAGGGCGGCTGGGACTGCCATGGGCTACCGGTCGAGATCGGCGTCGAAGAGCAGCTCGGGCTGAGGTCCAAGAAGGAGGTCGAGAATTACGGCATCGAGGCGTTCAACGCCAAGTGCCGCGAATCGGTCTTCACCTACCTGCAGGAGTGGGATCGGCTGACGGAGCGGATCGGCTTCTGGATCGACCTGGACGACGCCTACAGGACCCTCGATGAGAGCTACATCGAGTCGGTGTGGTGGGCGCTCTCGCAGATCGACGCCAAGGGGCTGCTCTACGAGGGGCACAAGGTGGTGCCCTACTGCCCTCGCTGCGGCACCGCCCTTTCCTCGCATGAGGTGGCGCTTGGCTACAAGGATGTGGTCGATCCAAGCGTCTACGTAAAGCTGCGGCTCACCGACAGCGATGAGAGCCTGCTGATCTGGACCACGACGCCCTGGACGCTCCCTGGAAACGTCGCGGTCGCGGTGGGCCCGGGGATCGAGTACGCGAAGGTTCGCTTCCGTGATGAGACCTTCATCCTCGCCGCCGCGCTGGTGGAGAAGGTGCTCGGCGATCAGGCGGAGGTGGTGCAGCAGCTGACCGGCGCCGACCTGATCGGGCAGAGTTATGAAGGGCCGATCTTTGATTCGGGTCCCGCCCGCCCGCGCCGCGAGCTGCCGGTCATCGCCGGGGACTTCGTGACCACCGATGACGGCACGGGCCTCGTTCACATCGCGCCCGCCTTCGGGGAGGACGACTTCGACGTCGCCGGCGTCGCCGGGCTGATCGACGCGACCGATCCAAGCACGCTGTTCAATCCGGTCGCCCTGGACGGGACCTACACCGATCGCGTGGTCGGCTATGAGGGCCGCTTCGTCAAGGATCCGGCTCTGGCTGAGGAGCTGATCGCCGATCTGAAGGCCCGCGGGCTGCTCTTGCGGCGGACCGACTACGAGCACTCATATCCGCACTGCTGGCGCTGCGGCACACCGCTGATCTACTACGCCAAGGCCTCCTGGTACATCCGGACCACTGCGGTCAAAGAGGCGATGCTGGCAGGCAACGAGACGGTTTCATGGCATCCGTCCCACATTAAGCACGGGCGCTTCGGCGAGTGGCTGAAGGGCAACGTCGACTGGGCGCTTTCGCGTGAGCGTTACTGGGGCACGCCGCTGCCGGTCTGGCGCTGCGCCGCCGGGCATCTGAAGGTGATCGGCTCCTTCGCGGATCTTGCGCGTCTTTCGGGCAAGGCGCTGGATGATCATCACCGTCCATACGTGGACGAGGTCGAGATTCCCTGCGAGTCCTGCGGCGAGCCGATGCGGCGCGTGCCGGAGGTGATCGACGTCTGGTTTGACTCGGGCGCGATGCCGTTCGCTCAGCACCACGCCCCCTTTGAGCGGCAGGACGTCTTCCAGGAGCACTTCCCGGCTGACTTCGTATGCGAGGCGTTGGACCAGACTCGCGGCTGGTTCTACTCGCTGCTTGCAGTCTCAACGCTGCTCTTCGAGCAGGCGCCGTACCGCAACGTAGTTTGCCTCGGCCTGATCCTCGACGCCGAAGGTCAGAAGATGAGCAAGAGCAAGGGCAACACGGTCGAGCCTTGGCAGGTGCTCGATGAGCACGGCGCCGATGCCTTCCGCTGGTACTTCTTCACCTCCAAGCAGCCGTGGGACGGCTACCGCTTCTCCCAGGAGGCGATCGGCGAGGGGGTGCGCCTGTTCCTCAAGCAGCTGTGGTCGACCTACTTCTTCTACGTCCTCTACGCGAACGCCAACGCTCCGCGGCTGGAAGCGGCGCCCCACGACCTCGACCTGGTCGCCGGGAACGGTCAGGGCGCCGGCTCCTTCGGCGGGGACCACGGCGCAGAGCTTGACCGCTGGGCGCTCTCACGCACAGCCGGCACCGCGGAGCTGGTCGCACAGAAGCTCGACGACTACGACGCCACCGCGGCCGGCAGGGCGATCGCGGAACTGCTCGACGATCTCTCAAACTGGTACGTGCGGCGCTCGCGGCGGCGCTTCTGGGATGGGGAGCCGGCGGCGTTTGCGACGCTGCGTCAGTGCCTGCTGATCGTCAGCAAGCTGCTTGCGCCCTTCTGTCCGTTCATCGCAGACGAGGTCTACGACAACCTCGACGGGACGCTGCCGAGTGTTCACCTCTGCGACTTCCCCATCGGCGAGGAGCTGCCCGCCCGCGACGTCGAGCTGGAGGAGGCGATGGCCACGGCCCGCCAGACGGTGAGGCTCGGCCTCGGCGCGCGGGCGAAGGCGAAGGCGAAGGTGCGCCAGCCGCTGGCGGAGGCGGTGGTGGTCGCCGATGGCCTCGAGCGAGCGGCGATTGAGCGACTCTCGGAGATCATCAGAGAGGAGCTCAACGTGCGCCGCGTACGCTTCGTGGACGCCGCGGAGGAGCTCGGACGCTACGAGGTGAAGGCCAACTACCGACGCCTCGGCCCGATCTTCGGCAAAGACATGCCGCTGGCGGCGGATGCGATCGTCGCGCTCGACCCGCAGCACGTCGCGGGTGTCGTGCTCTCCGGCGAGAACGGAGGAGCGCTCGGCATCTCGGTTGCCGGCAGGGAGCACACGCTCAGCGCTGAGGACGTGATCCTCACGATGTCCGCCCCCGATGGCTACTCCGTCGAGCGCGAGGGCGCGCACGCGGTCGCGCTGGACCTCGCGATCGACGATGACCTGCGCCGCGAGGGCCAAGCCCGCGAGATCGTCCATGCCGTCCAGAACGCGCGCAAGAACGCGGGGCTCGAAGTGGAGGACAGGATCTCGCTCACGCTCTCGGGCGACGGGGAGTTGCTCAGCGCCGCTGATGCTCACCGCGACTATCTGAAGGGGGAGACCCTGACGATCGAGCTGGACCTCGCCGGGGAGGCACAGAGAGGCTCTGAGCCGTCGAGCAACGGAGGCGTAGGCGAAAGTCCCTACCGGGAGAGCGCAAGCATCGACGGGCTGGAGCTGTCGATTGCGCTCACAAAGCTCGTCTGAGGACTCGCCTGCATCCGCTCCCTGAGCGTCTGCACGGCCACAAGCGGGCTCTCACCCAGCCGCGTCACGGTGCTCGCGCCGGTGTCGGGCACCGCGCCCCTGAAGTCGTAGACGGCGATCTGGCCGCAGCTCTGGCGGGTGGCGTAGACGAGCCGGCTCACCGCGTGCAGGTCGCTGCTTGAACCTGCGAGCACGATCGCGGCCGGTCCAAGGGCACGCAGCGCGTTGCCGATCCGATCCTGACGCATGCCGACCGGGAGCGAGAGGGTGCGCAGGCCGGCCCGGCGCAGCAGCAGCTCCAGCGCCTGGGCGTGGAGCGCGTCGAGCGATCCTGGCAAGCTCGCGTCGAAGATCATCACGCCCTCATCCCTGACAGCGGGAGGAGCCAGGCGCTTGGCGGCCGCGAGCCAGCCGGTCGCGTAGCGCCAGGCGAAGCAGCGCTCGGGGGTGTCATCGCCGACAAGCTCCACGCCGGGGAGCAGCACGTCCTGCACCGTGCGCTCCAGCGAGCGCGTGAGCATGCTCTCCTCCAGCAGCCTGTCCACCTTGGCCTCGTTGAAGTCGTCGAATGCGAGCCGCAGGCGCTGAGCGCTGCATGGGCTCTCGCCGCGTTCGCGCACGATCGAGACGGCGGCGGCGATCTCGCCCGTCTCGCTGAGCGCGTCTCTGAGCGCTTCGATCTCGCCCAGCTCGAAGATCCTGTGCCCTCCCTCGGTGCGGCGCGGCAGGGGGTGGCCGAAGCGCTGCTCCCAACTGCGCAGGGTGTTTGCGCTGACGCCGAGGATCGCGGCGGCCGCGTTGGTGCGGACCTGGCTCATGGCACGCGTGCTCCGGCGCGCGAGATGCATTGAGGGCTCATTGCAGAGATGTTGAGGTTTGATGAGGGCCTTTGGCAAGCTCTGCAAGTAGGGCTGCATCTCGCAAGAATCCATGCATGCGGCTGCGCCTCTACCACCACTCCGACGGCGCTCGCATCGCCTACAGGGAGCTTGGCTCGGGCCCGCCGATCGCGCTGCTGCACTCTGCGATGCTCACACATCAGGAGTGGACCCCGGTTGCAGGCGCGCTGTCGGAGCGCTTCAGGGTGGTGCTGCCCGACCTGCCGCTGCACGGGGACTCCGAGGACAGACCCTTCCATCCCTATACGCTGGACTGGTTTGCGGACGTGCTTTGCGGCTTTGCGGCCGATGTGCTCGGTCCGCGTCCGATGATCGGCGGCCACGGCGCCGGCGCCGAGATCCTGCTGCACGCGCTGCAGGGGGGGAGGCTCACGCCGAGCAAGCTCATTCTGATGCCGAGCAGGATGCACCGCGCGCCACAGCGGCCGCAGGCGCTGCGGGCGTGGCGGCTGGCGGCAAGCACAGGGGCGATCCCGGGGGTCGACCGGGTGCTCACCCACGCCATGAAGACGGTGATGACGCCGCAGCGCGGAATGCGCCTCTCCGCGCGAGCGGATCCAGGGGCGAGCGACCTGGTGCGGCAGTCCTTCGCTGACGTGGGCGGCAACGCGAACCTCGCGCGGGCGTGGTCGAAGTGCGCGCGGCGCTGGCCGCATGGGTCCCAGGATCATCTGCTTGCGCTCTACCCGAAGCTGACGATGCCTGCGCTGCTGCTGTGGGCCGATCGCGATCGTCTTTACCCGCTGGCGATCGCCGAAGAGGCGCTCGAGTTGCTCCCGTCCGCGCACCTGCGGGTGCTTCAGACCACTGGTTTCCTGATCGCCTACGACGACCCCGTTGGGGTGGCGAGGGAGATATCCGCCTTCTGCGGATAACGTCCCGAGCGCGCAAACGCAACAAGGAGACTCGATGACAGACAAGCAGCTCTGGGGCGGGGAGACCGCCAAGGCCGTTGAGAACTTTCCGATCTCAGGCGAGACGGTGCCGATCGCGGTCGTCCACTGGCTTGCGCGCATCAAGGGCGCGGCGGCAGCCGTCAACGCCGAGCTTGGCGGCCTGGACGAGCGCAGGGCGGGCAAGATCGAGAAAGCCGCCGCGGAGATCGCAGCCGGCAAGCACGATGGGCAGTTCCCGATCGACGTCTTCCAGACCGGGTCCGGAACCTCTACCAACATGAACGCCAACGAGGTGATCGCGACGCTCGCGGGCGAGGCCGTGCATCCCAATGATCACGTCAACATGGGCCAGTCCTCCAACGACGTATTCCCCTCCGCCGTGCATCTGGCCGCGCTCGATCTGGCTTCCAACGAGTTGCTGCCGGCCCTGAAGACGCTGGAGCGCTCGCTCACGCGCAAGGCCAAGAGCTTCCAGAATGTCGTCAAGTCGGGCCGCACGCACCTGATGGACGCGGTGCCCGTCACGCTGGGCCAGGAGTTCGCCGGCTACGCGGCACAGATAGCGCTCGGCCAGGAGCGCGTCAGGGACGCCCTTGTGCATGTCGGCCAGATCCCGCTCGGCGGCACCGCGACCGGCACCGGCCTGAACACCCACCCGAAGTTCGCCGAGAAGGTGCGCGCGCGGCTGAAGAAGGAGTCGGGTCTGCGCCAGATCGCCGCGCCCGCCGATCGCTTCGAGGCGCAGGCGGCCAGGGACGCGCTGGTCGAGCTCTCCGGCGCGCTGAAGGTGATCGCCGTCTCGCTGACCAAGATCGCAAACGACATCGCGCTGATGGGCTCCGGTCCACGCGCCGGCATCGGCGAGCTGTATCTGCCGGAGCTGCAGAAGGGCTCCTCGATCATGCCTGGCAAGGTCAACCCTGTGTTGCCTGAGGTCGTGCTGCAGGTCTCCGCGCAGGTGATCGGCAACGACACCGCGATCACCATCGGTGGTATGCAAGGTCAGTTCGAGCTCAACGTGCGGATCCCGCTGATCGCTAGGAACCTGATTCAGTCGATTCAGCTGCTGAGTGCCGCCAGCACCGCGTTCGCGACTAAGTGCATCGACGGGATCAAGGCCAGCAAGGCCGGCACCGACGCCTCCGCGGGCGCGACGCTTGCGGTCGCCACCGCGCTGAACTTGGCGATTGGCTACGACAGGGCGGCCACGATCGTCAAAAAGGCGACCGAGTCCGGCCGCCCGCTGCGTGAGGTCGCGCTGGAGGAGGGAGTGGACGCCAAGCTGTATGACGAGACGATCGACCTGCGTAAGATCGCGGCGGGGAACGCGGCCTGAAGGAAGTCAGCGGCGGCGCTGAAGCGAGCAGCGGACAGCTGTGTGCGCCCCCGCGTGGCTGCCATCGGCAAAGGCGAATTCGGCGGAGAACTGAAAGCCGGCGCGGGGGCAACGCGGGGGCAGCAGTATGCCGGGGGGACGGTAGGCCAGGGTGACACCCGCGACCCGTTCGTAGTAGGTGACGCCTTGGGGGCCAAGCGTGGCGTGCAGATGGATGACCGAGATGTAGGGTGCGCCGGGCAGCGTTTCCACTAGCGGCACGCCGATGTTGACCTGTCCGCCGAATGGCACCGGCGCAGGCACGAGCAGCCCGGAGAAGACGGTGTCCGTTGCGACCGGCTCGGTCCCGTCGGCATAGAAGAGCAGGGCGAGGTTGCTGTCATGGGCGTAGGGCGCGCGCAGGATCGTGATTGGGGCGTTCTCGGTGACGGTCGTGGTGCCGAGCACGATCCCGGTGCGCACGACCCCATGGCCCATCACCGAGTTGGGCGGGCAGGCGCGTGGGCCGGAGGCGGTGAGGGTCTGCGCAGTGCAGATGGAAAGACCAAGTCCACTCAGGTCGATGCCGAGGTTGCTTGGGTAGCGCAGTTGGATCTGGGTGAGTGGGGGCGGCACCTGGCCGGGGGGCGCCGAGAGGGTGAAGCCGAAGTTCAGCGTCGTCCTGCCACCGAGGCGATAGGGCGAGAAGGAGGCGAAGAGGCGCGCGCTCGTGCTCGCCCATGCTGACGTGGGCGCCAGCAGCAGCCAAAGCACGCAGAACAGGCCCGCGAGAAACGGCTTGGCCGGTTGCCTTCTCAGCTGCGGTGCTGTGATGAGACCTTCCCCCGTTTGTGTGCTTCAGTAGTAGAGGGTGCCCGCCGTCTGGATACTGAGCGAGTAGCTCTTGCGGTCGAAGACGCCATAGAGCTTCGCCGTGCCGCTGGCGTGTCTGAAGCGTCCGGTGCCGCCGGTCACCGACAGCGTGCCGGCGAAGCTTTCATACCTGCCGGAGCCATGCGGCGTCGCGGTGCCGCGTCCTGTGATGCTGCCGCCGGGGATATCGATCACGAAGCTGCCGGTGAACTTTGCCGAGAGCTGCATGTGCACGCGCATGCTGCCCGGCAGCGTGCCTGACGCTTTGCCCATCTCGAAGAGCGTCGATCCCGACGCTGAGATGTAGCGCAGATTGGCGGAGTCGTGCGCTTGAAGCGCCTTGGCTGCTCTGGCGCGCGGCGTATTCGTCGCACGGACGCCAGGCTGCTCTGCGCTCGCCCCTCCGGTGCCGCCGAGCGTCACAAGCGCAAAGGCCACAGTCGCTGCGGCTGTGAGTGCTCCCCTGTGACTCTCCCCCATCCTCAACCTCCTTGCCCGAACCCTGGACGCCGAGGGCTGCTCCGCGATATCTCGCGATCCTGCCAACCGACGATACACGCTGAAGGCTGTGAGCTTCAACCGTTGCGGAGGCTACGCCTGCGAGCGCCGGATTGCCTTGGCGAGGCGCCAAAGTCTCATCACGAGCATGGGCCCGGCGAGCGTCGCTCCAAGCTCGGCGCCCAGGGCGCGCGCCAGAGGGTCTCCCTTTCTCAGGCCGGGAGGCTTGGCAGAGGCGTAGTAGGCGACTATTCCTCCGATTGTGAGCAGATGGTGGGCGCCGTCCGGCGCATGGAGCGCACAGGCCTTTGCCGTTGCCGCGGTGTGCGCAAGCGCTTGCGCCATTTCGTGCTCGTCCCGATAGCGAGAGCGCCACGACCGCGCGCCGGCCGCTAGGTCGGCCTCTTCGTCGAGTAGGCTGTCGAGCATGCTCAGCGCCCCGATCGTCAGATAAAGCTGCTCGAGAGTCTCCGCGTCCTGCGTATCAAAATGTTTCTGAGTAGCGGCAGCGATGAGCGCGTGCAGGCAGAGCACCGAGGCGCTCGATCCGGCCGCAAGCTCCCGCCAGCCAAGCGGATGCAGCTGCGCCTGCTGCATCGCCCAATCCCTGAACGCCTGCTCCCCGGCGGCGCTTGCGGAGGCATGGGTGAGTGCTTGTGCCTGCGCGCAGCGCGCGGCGCTGCGAGCTGCCACCGCCCTCACTCTTGCAGCACTGGGCAGCTCCGCGAAGGTAGCCTGGACGGCATCAAGGAGAGCGTGAAGGTAGCTCTCGCCGGCGGTCCCGGAGCGCTCGGCGCCCATTGCGGTGGCCAGCTCGTCGAGGAGAGAAACGCCGCGCTCGCTTCCCGCCAGCGTCGGGCACTCCGTCAGCAGATCCAGGTAGTCGTATGCGATCTGGAGCGCGACTATTGCCTCGACCGCCTCCGCCCGGCGCTCTCGCGGTGCGAGCGTGGCGAGCGTCGCGGCGACCTCGACATTGAAGCGCTCCTGCGTGAGCTTGCCGAGCGCGATGCGCCGTAGCGGGGGATCCGGGATCGAGCGGGCGCGCTGCTGCCAGCGCGCCAGATTGGTCCTGACGGCAGGCGCCACAGAGCTCCAGTAGCGGACATTTGCACGCAACAGCGCCAGAACGACCGCTGGCTGGGACAGGCGCCGTGCTGTCCTAGAAGACGAGGCGGCGTGAAACGCGCTGGCGCGCGACGGCGTCGCTGTGGGCCGGGGCTTTACGCATGCGCTACTCATTGAAAGCGACTGTCGGCGAGACGCGGGAGGCGATCCAGCCGGGGACCGAGACGATCGCGAGCGTCGCGACCGCGACTATCGCGAGGATCTCGAACGGGCGCAGACTCGTGCCGAGCCGCGCAACGGGGAAGCCGGTTACGTGCGTGAGATAACCGTCGATCACGATCTGGCCGCATACGCCTGCCAGCGCGCCGGTGAGGCACCCGGCGGCGAGCATCATGCTCGACTCGAGAAACAGGATCAGGCGTAGCCGGCGTGGCCTTACGCCGGAGAGGCGCAATCCCGCGAGCGCCGGGCGCCGCTGCCAGATTGCCGAGGTGAGGGCGGCTGCGAGCGCGAGGATCGCGGCGATCAACAGCAGCGTCGATATCTCGCCAAGCCGGCCGAGCCCTTCGCTCGTCAACACGTCGATGCTCGCGTTGCGCTGGCGGGCGGTGAGCGCCTGCAGGCCGCTGGAGCGTGCTGCCAGCAGGCGCCGGATGGCGTGCGTCGTGCTCTGTGCACGCGCCCCCGGCACAAGCTCGACCGCGAGCGCGGTGGGCTGCGCGGTGCGCCAAAGCCTGCGGTATGCGCCGCTGCCGATGAAGATCGCTCCGGGGCTCCAGGCGAGGTTGGTCGTGCTGGCCACGATCCGCATGCGCGCAGGGCCGCTCGGGGTTGGGAGCGTGATCGTGCCTCCGACCCGGGTGTGCGCCTGCTGCATGATCTGCTTGGAGACCGCTACGAAGTTGCCGCTGCCGATCCGGGCCAGCGCATCGGCCAGTGACCCTTCTTCGATCTGGCTTGCGAGCACGTGGCGCTCGTATCCGGGTGGGCGCGCGAGCACCCAAACGCGCCTGCCGTAAAGCTGCAGGAAGCCGCCCTGGAAGCTCTGCACCGAGCTCACTGTCGGCAGCGCCGCGATCTTGCTTTGCAGGTCGCTGGGCGCAAATGGCTCCACGGCCTGGTTGTCGCCCGGGTTGCCCACCCAGATGCTCGCGTCGGCCGAGTAGCTGCGCGCAAAGCCTTCGATGCCGTGCGTGAGATCTGAACGCGCGCCGCCGAGCGCGACGCTGCCGAACAACGCGATCGCGCCCGTGCCCGCGAGCGCGATCGAGCGCAGCGCCGTGGAGCGCAGCGAGCTCAGCGCGGCGGGCAGGATCGCGAAGCGCTCGAAGCGCTCGAAGCGCCTGGCGAAGCGGCGGGTGAGGTCGATCACCGCTGCAAGCGCAAGCGGAACGAGCAGCATCGCGGCGCCGGCAAGCAGCACGCATGCGATCAGCGCGCGCGAGGGGGAGAGCGCAAAGAGCATGCCCGCTGCCGCCAGCAGGGCGAGGCTGGCCAACGCGATCGGCCATCGTGTCCTTGGAGGCAGGCCGTCCGAGGGCTCCTTGTCCTGATAGACGGCATCGATCGCCCGCCCGCGTCGCAGATCGAGCAGCGGCACCGCGGAGGCCAGGCAGGCCGCGCATATCCCGCCGCCGAGCGCCAGCAGGATGGGTGCCAAGCCCACGACGGTGCTGCCGCTGAGCGTGAATGCCTCCGCCAGGTAGCCGGTGGACTGCGCAAAGGCGTGCAGCGAGAGCAGGTAGCCGGCGGCCAGCCCGACGATCGATGCGGCCACTCCGAGCGCCAGTGCCTGAAAGATGAGCATCTGTGCGATGGCGCTCGGCCTCATGCCGACCAGGCGCAGATCGGCGATCGAGCGTCTGCGCTCGGGTACGGTGAGCAGCAGCGCGTCGAAGGCCAGCAGCAGCCCGAGCAGCGCCGCGACCGTCGCAAAGAAGACGTTTGCCTGATTGCTTGGGCGCAGCGCCTGCGAGAGCAGCGCCACGTCCTGATCGGCGGCGGCGACGTCGAGGCGGCCTGCCGCAAGCCTCGACAGCTGCGCCCGCGCCTGCGCTGCGCGGTGCGGTCGTGGCTGCACCAGGACGCGCGAGATGCGCTGCGGCAGGCCGGCCACGCGCTGCAATTCTTCCAGTGGCATCACTGCGACGAGCGCATTTGAGAGCGCGCCGAAGGCTTCCGGCCCCAGCACAGCCGAAACCGGCAGGTGCAGCGTCGCTCCGGCGAGCGTGAGCGTGACGTGCGTCGCTGCCCCGTCGCCTTGCGCCCCCGTCGCGCTGCGCCCGATACCCAGCGCCGCGGCGGTTCTCGCGCTGAGGCCGATCCCGCCCGCCTGCAGGGTCTGGCGCGGCAACGTGTGCCCAAGGCCGTCCAGCAGCACGAGGCTGGCATCGGCGCCCGCCAGGTTGATCGAGACACGGTTGCCCTGAGGTCCAGAGAGCGTTGCGGATTCTTCCAGCAGCGGTGCGGCGTGTGCGACCGCCGGCAGTGCTTCGACGCTTGCAAGCAGACGCTGCGGCATGCCTTGCGGACTGCGGGCGTGCAGCTGCAGGCTGGCTGGCCCGATCACCGTGTCGACCACCGCCCGTGCTGAGCCGGCGATGCTGCCTGCTGCGATCAGGGTTCCGAGCACGAGCGCCACAGCAATCGCGACGCCAAGTCCGGCCAGCAGCTCCTGGACGCCGTGCACGCGCAGGCGGCGCCGGTAGAACCACAACAGCGCGTGGGGGCCGATCAGCGTTCTGGCGCCGACCGTCTCGGTCTCAGCGCTCGCCAATGCCCGCTCCCGTCCTGCGCGGGGGCTCCGGATCCTGCGCGGTGTGTGTGACGGCCTCTTCGAGCAGCCTGCCGTCACGCAGTGTGCAGCGACGATCGGCGATCACCGCCGCCTCGAGGTCGTGCGTGACCAGCAGCACCGCCGCGCCACGCTCATGGGCGAACTGCCGCAACAGCGCGACAATCTCTCCGCTGCGTGCGCTGTCGAGGTTGCCGGTCGGCTCATCCGCGAGCAACAGGCGCGGCTCGCCGGCGAGCGCTCTGGCGATCGCCACACGCTGGCGCTCGCCGCTGGAGAGCTGCTCAGGGGTGTGGGCAAGGCGCTCGCCGAGGCCGACGCTGCTCAGCCAGGGCAGCGCCCGTGCCTTGGCCCGCCGCATGCTGAGACCGCCGATCATCAGCTTCATCGCAGCGTTTTCGATCACGCTCACCCGCGGCATCAGCTGAGGGCTCTGATAGATGAAGCCGACGTCATGGTGCAGATACTGGGAAGCCTGTCCCTCGGAGAGGCGGGCGAGCTCGCGGCCGTCGAAGCGGATGCTGCCCTCGTCGGCGCGCAGCAGCGCGGCGATCAACAGCAGCAGCGTCGTCTTGCCCGAGCCGCTAGGTCCGTGCAGCGCGACCATCTCGCCCGCCTGCACGGTGAGCGTGACGCCATTGACAGCCTGCACCTCCTCGCCCCCGGTCCTGAAGCGCTTGACGACTCCTTCGAGCTCGAGCATGTCCATACCATCACGCTAACGGCGATAGGGACACGTGACAAAAACTCACGCGAGCGTTTCTTTGCTCAGACGGCCCTGCGCCGGGGCAGCGGCAGCACCTCGGCGAGCTGCGGCGCGACGCTCCCGCGCAGCTGCCCATCCGCGAGCGAGAGCGCTCTGTCGGCCCCTAGCAGCGCCGTCGCTTCGCCGGCGCTCATCAGCACGGCGATGCCCTCGTCGGCGATGCTGCGCAGCAGCATGAGGATTTCGTCGCGCTCGAGCAGGTCGACTCCCTTCACAGGCTCGTCGATCACGATCAGCGAAGGCGAGAGCGACAGTGCGCGTGCGAGCTCGACGCGCACCGCCTCGCCGGCGTCGAGCTCAGGCAGCAGACGCGTGGTGCAATGGGAGGCGGCGACACGCTGCAGTGCGTCAGCGGCGCATCTACGCGCCAGCGCGGGCGGAATCCCACGTGCGAGCTGGCCCACCATCAGCTCTTCGAGCACTACGCGCCCCTCGGTCGCCTGAATCGACCGCTGGCAGTAGCCGATGCCTTGGCCGAGCGTGTGGATGCCGCGGGAAGAGATGTCGACGCCTTGGAAACGGACGACCCCTCGATCGACGGGTTCGATGCCGGCCGCGACGCGCAGCAGGGTCGAGCGGCCGGAGCGGCGCAAACCCCAGACCGCGACGACTTCGCCCGCCTCGATCTGCAGGCTCACATCGCTCAGCACGGTCCGTCGATGTGCGCCCTGGGTGAAGGCGCGGCTGACGCAATCCAGCTCGAAGAGGCTCATCGGCGCATATCTCCAGACGGCAGCATGGTGCCCGTGGGCGTGTGCGTCCTCATCGCAGCGTGCTCACTTCAGCACTGAGGGCGCGGCCCGCGCCTCCAGCTCGCGACGGGCATATTCGAGCCAGGCCAGGCGCGCCCCAACTTTGAGCCGGTCATCCTCGACGGCGAGACGCTCGACGAGCGCGGAAGACCCGTCGGGCGAGCTCTCGCGTCGCTGCGGGCTCGCACGCAGCACGCTCGCGTCCTTCAAGCACGCCTGCTCGTAGCGGTCTATCACGCAGAGCGCCTCCTGCGGGGGAAGCAGGGCGAGCTGCTGAGCGACCAGCCGGCAGCGCCTGTGCTCGTCGTCCAGCTGGGCGAGCAGCCAGTCGGAGTAGCTGCGCACGCCCGTGCGCGTCGCTCTGTAGTGTGGCTTGGGCTGACGCACGACGTCGCGCTCGCCCGCGGGGAGCATCTCCTCGATCAGGCTGCGCCTGGCGAGGCTGTCGAGCGCGGTGTAGATCTGCGAGGGGCTGGAGAGCTCGAGCGCCTCGGTGAAGGTGCGCTCGAAGCGCTGCACGAGCTCGTAGCCGTAGCTTGGACGCTGGATGACCAGTCCAAGCAGCGCCCAGTTGACCGGCGAGCGCATCGCCAAGGCGCTTCTCTCAGAAGCCTCTCTGCCGCCCATAGCACTTCCAGACTACTCCGAAACAAGGAGTAGGTGGGAATACTCACAAACTAGAAGTTTCTGGTTTTAGAAGACGGTCCGCTGAGGGTCGGTAGTGGCGATACTCACAACCTAGAATCTTCTAGGTCATGGCTTGTTTGGCATCGCGCGGGTGAGGGACGATCGGCTTGCGATGACCGCGACGGCAAGCATGTTCGAGAAGCTATCTCCCCGTCCCAACGGGCTTCCGCACGAGCAGGTTGTCTCCCATCAGCGGGAGCGTCTCTGTCGCGCGATGGTCGCGGCAGCTGCTGAGGAGGGCTGCGAACGCGTCACCGTCGGAGAGCTATGCCTGCTCGCGGGTGTCTCCAAGCGGACGTTCTACGAGATCTTCGCCAGCAAGCAGGAGTGCCTTGCCGCGGCGCACGAGCGCATCGTCTGCCAGGCCGTCCAACGTATACGCTACGCCCCTGCGGTCGAGGGCTGGCCGCAGGAGTCGCTGCAGGCCGGGATTGCGGCTCTGTTCGCGGAGGCGATGCATAGGCCGGACGCGGCGCGCTTTGCGCTGCTCGAAGCAATCGACGCCACTTCGGCTGCGCTCGAACGTCAGGGGTGGGCGGCGCGGCAGATCCAGCGTGAGATCGCCCATCGGCTCCGATATGCCGGGGAGGCGCCGGTCAGCCAGCTCGCGCTGCGGGCAATCGTGGCGGGACTCTCTCACGTGATTCGCACGCGTCTCATTGACGGCCGCGCAGCGGAGCTGCCGCTGCTCGCCCCCGACCTCACCGCGTGGGCGCTTTCCTGTGTCGCGCGCCTGTCGAACGCGCAGTCGCGAGCGGTCGCCAAGGTGTATCAGCTGCACGCCGGTGCTACCTGCGTCCGGGACCGGTGTCTCCAGCAGACCGGAAAGCTCTTTCTCCAGCGCGACGACCGTGCGCTGCTAATGGAATCGGCGCTTGTCCTTGTCGCAGGGGGCGGCAGGCTGCGCTTGCACCCTGAATCCCTCGCAAACCACTCGGGCGTGCCCGCCCGGCGCTTGCGTGCGCTGTTCGGCGACGAGCAGCAGTGTTTGCACGAGGCGATTCACGATGGCGGAGCGCAACTGCTGCGGGATGCAATCGAGGTCGGCAAGCAGCAGATGGAGTGGCAGCAAGCGCTCCGCGCGGGCGTGCTCGCGCTGCTTGCCGGCCTTCGCACGCACCCCGCGCTCGCACGCGTGCTATTTGTCGAGTCGCTCTCGTTCGGGGTACGTGCGCACGCAGTCAGGGCCGAGCTCCTCGCCCGCGCCACACAGACGCTGCAGCAAACGATGCCCGTTGGCGCAGTGTCTTCTGCAGTGGTGTGCGAGGCGAGCGTTGCGGCGGCAGCGGGCCTGATCGCAGCACATGTGGCGGACTTCGGCCCTAGCCGCATCCACGAGCTTGCCACGCACGCCGAGGCGCTACTGCTTGCCCCAGCGGCGCTTAGCGCGCCCGCCTTCCGCTGAGGCGGCGGGGCCTACCAATGGGTGCCAAATCGCCGCTCGCAATCGCCCCATTTGGGCCAGCGGTTTTGCCAACTCTAGGATATTGTGCATTTACCCGGGATCGCCGCGCTGTCGAATGGCCCCGGGGCAGCCAAGGCGCGCCGATTGCAAGCCGGGCATTGATCGGACCGGGGCGCTCTTTGGGATTGCACAGTACGCCCCGGCCCGGCACTCTACCGTCCAGTTCGGCCCACCAAGGGGCCGGTAGGAGGCAGCGCCATCTTACAGGCGAAATGGGAACAAATGTGCGCGTCTTCTTCGCTGTCGCAAGTTCGAACCAACCAGAAACGACTTGCTACTTCCACTTGCTCTGCGGGTGTCATTTCTAAGACACTGTTCCATGGTCTCTCGGCACGGATAGCGCGCCGATGACCGGCCCACACGAACCGGTCAATGCACAGTCCGATCGCTGGGTCATCAGCTCTACAGCGAAAGTAAGGGAGCAAGGGGACGAGATGTACAAGACAACCAAGACAATGCTGAGCCTCGCGACCGTCATGGTCGCCATGCCTATGCTGATCGTCGCGGCGGTCGGAGCGACAAGCGCATCGGCGGCTCTACCCGAATTCGTAAACTCCAAAGGACCGCTCGGCAGCGGAACAAAAGTAAGCTTTAAATCGACGGGCGGCGAAGGCCATTTGACAACCGCTGGCGGAACGGAAGTAAAATGCAAATCCAGCGTCGCAACGGGCGAAATCGAAGGCCCCAATATGATCAAGAAAACCGTCGTCACGTATAAAGAATGTGAATCGTCCGGCTTTTCGTGCGAAAGTGAAATCGGATCGGGCACGATTGTGACCGCATCAATTCAGGGTTTACTTGTCTACCTGAAAAAATCCAAAGGCCTGCCCGCAGGCGTGCATCTTGAACCAGAATCTGGCAGCGAATTTGCCAAATTCAGCTGCTTCCTCGTATCCGCGACAGTGACGGGCCACTTGATAGGCGAAGTACCCGCAGCGGCAACTAATAAACTATCGACCACCGGGGAACTGGTGTTCAAGGCAACGTCGGCAGGAAAACAGCGATGGACAAAAATCGAAGAAGGTAGTGAAGAACATCACCTCACTGCACTCAGCGAACCTGCGGCACTCGAAGTAACGGAAACTCTGACGTTCAAAGAAGCAATTGAAGTAAAAGCCTGATTGCAGTAGAGGCGACTAGATCGGCTGGAGCGTGGCGGCAATGGCGCGCACGCTCCAGCTGAAGTGCAGGCAACGTCTGCGCCCGTTAGCCCGCCTATGGCTCTATCTCGCGGCATACGCCCTCGCGATAAAGGCCGCCAAGGCTATGATAAGATGAGCGTAGGCGACTGTTTCCTGGAGGAGAGAGCCAAAGATGCGGATACAACGGCGGGTGAGGTTGATCCTAGATGCAGTTGGGGTTGCGTGCGCCTGTGGGCTCATCGGCGGAGTCGGCGTGAGCTCGGCCGCGACTAGCGCAGAAGAAACCGAAACTGCCTGCCAATTCCGACCAACTGCAACATTTGCCGTGGAGGGGCCGACGCTCCTCGACGGACGCATGTGGGAACAAGTGACGCCAGTCAGCAAGTGTAGTGCTGTGGTGGAGCTGCCGGAAAACAAACATGGAGCATGGCAAGCAGCGGAAAACGGGCAGGCGCTTGCTTGGCTGTCTCGTGGATCTACTGAAGCGCTGCCGGCGGGCAACCGCAGCTTGGAACTATCACAAAACCTCTCCCAGCGCAGCAAGTTGGAAGGTTGGAGGTCACGCGACATAGCGACTGCGACGGAAACAGCCACCGGCCTGTTTCAGGCCGAGTACAGAGCGTTTTCGGCAGACTTGAGCGCTGCTTTGGTGATGCCGCCCAACGCCACGGCGCTGGCGCCGAATGTGCCTGAACGCACCCCCTACGTGCGCGATGATACGTCCGGACAATTCATCCCACTGCTAAACGCTGAAGACATCACATCCTCCGAAGCTTTCGGTGGCGCAACCACGATCGAATTCGCGGGCGCCAATGCGAGCTTGGCGGATGTCGTCATATACTCTGGTGTGCCTCTGATAGCGGCGGCAGAAGGCGCTGGACTCTATGAGTGGACTGCAAATTCCGCTCCGCCAGATCGGCTACGACTCATAAGCGTGCTGCCCGACGGAAAAGACAGCAGCAATCCCAGCCTAGGCGGAGAATACGATGCCGGCGGCCATAATGATACGCGGAACGCCGTCTCAAGCGACGGCTCAGTTATTTGGAGCGGCGAAGACTCTGCCGGACACACTCATCTCTACATGTGGGACGCCAAGACTGGCGAAACTGTTCAGGTTGACCAAGCCCATGGCATCGCGGAACCAACAGAACTTGAGAGCTTGGCGTTTCAAGCTGGGACGCCGGATGGGTCTCGAGTCTTCTTCACGGCAGCCGCGAATCTGACGTCTGATGCGACCACATCGCCAGAAGCATCCGATCTATACGTGTATGAAGCGGAAAGCAACACGCTACGAGACCTGACCGCTGACCTCAACGCTGGCGAATACGCAAACGTTCAGGGTCGCGTACTGGGAATCAGCACAAACGGCAATCGAGTCTACTTTGTCGCTACGGGCGTCCTGACCGGTCATGCCAATGAGCAGGGGGCGGTGGCGACGGCGAAAGAAGACAATCTATACGTGGTCGAAAAGACCGAAGACGGATGGATGCCGCCGACGTTCATCGCCACGCTTTCGCCGGAAGATCAGCCAGATTGGCTGGGCCTAAACGGCAGCGGGCTTGGCCACATGACGGTGCGGGTGTCTGGCGACGGCGAATACCTGGCCTTCATGTCCAGCAACGACTTGGTTGGCTATTCGCCGATCGATGCAGTCAGCGAGCAGCCGGACGAGGAGGTTTACCTCTATAACGCGGACAGTAGCAGGCTGATTTGCCCATCCTGCAGCTCCTCTGGCCGGCCGCCCATCGGCATGTTGGACACAACGAACAGCATCGGCGCTCCCCCGCTCGTCGATCGATATGGCGTGTGGAAGGGCCATTGGCTAGCCGCCAACATCCCCGGGTGGGTTGAACCTGCGTTTACCGAAACGCCATACCAACCGCGATATCTGGCAGATTCTGGAAGACTCTTCTTCAACACCAGCGCTTCGTTGGTGCCGCAAGACTCAGACGGAACCTGGGACGTCTATGAGTATGAGCCCACCGACGTCGGGTCGTGTACGGTCGATAGCAGCACCTTCGAGCCCGGTCTTGACGGTTGCACGGCTCTCGTGTCGACCGGCACATCCGGTGCCGAATCGGCGTTTGTGGATGCCAGCTCGGACGGAAACGACGTGTTCTTTGCGACAATCGCGGAAATAACGCCACAAGACCGCGACGGCACGCTTGATATTTACGACGCGCACGTGTGCACAAGTGAATTGCCATGTGTCCAGGAACCTGCAGCCAGCCCGACGTCGTGCACGAACATCGAAGGGTGCCGTGCGACGTCTACGCCGCAGAGGATTGAATGGGGGCCACCTTCCAGCGCCACATTCTTCGGTCCGGCCAACCTGAAACCGGCCGCATCGACGGACGGCAAAGCAAGCGCTCAGCGTAGACGTGGACGGGCGCTTAAGCCCTGCGCGGCTAGTCGCGCGAAGAGGCACAAGCTGCAGGCGTGCAAGCGGAAAGCGGGACGAAGGCAGAGTCGATCGACGGTGCGGACTGGCAGGGCTGGGGAGGGGAGGTGATGCTTGTCAAGGCAAAGTGGCGCTTTGGGGCGGCGATGGTGATTGCGTTCGCTCTTCAGACGTTGATTGTGTCCAGCGCACTTGCTGGGGAAGCGGCCTGGTGGCATGTGGGGATCGTAAGCGAGCCGGCGCACCTGCCGCCAAATGGTGAAGGCACCATCGTGCTTGCCGCGACGAATCTCGGGGATGCGCCCATATCTGGCGCTGCGACGCCCGTCACAATGGCATACACGCTTCCTTCTAACGTGGCGGCGGTGTCGTCGACGGGGATCGCGGGGTATTCTGGTCTTCGTGGCGCGACCCAATGCACGGAGCCGGCGGGACCGTGCACGTTCAGTGGCATGCTGCCGTCTTATGAACGCGTGGAAATCGATGTCAAGGTAAAGGCTGGCAGCGTGGCTGAAAGCGGGGTAGCCACGGCGACCGTGGCCGGTGGCGAAGCGATGGTGTGCGCTGAAGTTGGCGTGAAAAAAGGCAAATTCGGCGATCCCCACTGCAGCGTTGAAGGCAGTGGGAGCTTTGAACGCACGCTTTCCAAAATAGCAGTGACAGAAAGCACGGCATCCGCCGGTGTCGTGGTAAATGGTGCTCCGACAGCGTTTGGTCTGTCCGAACTGACGGTGGTCCCGGAAGATAGCGATGGCACTGTTGACCGCCAAGCCGGCTCATACCCGTTCCAACTCACCACAAATGTCGCCGTCAATGTTGTGGGCGAAGGCGGGGCTGCGATGCCTGCGGCGCTGCCAAAGGACTTGCTGTTTACCTTGCCGGCCGGCACGGTAACGAATGCCACGAAAAGCGCGACGTGCGCCACCAGCGAATTCTTTGCGGTGTATAATGGTGTCAATGAATGTGGCGCCGCTGCGGCGATTGGCGTGGTGAGTGTGACGCTGAACGAACCAACGCTGCTAAAGAAGGTGGTTACGCTGGCTGTGCCGCTGTTTAATTTGGTGCCCGAACCAGGTGAACCGGCGCGATTCGGCTTTGAGGTGTCCAACGTGCCGGTCGTGATGAGCACTGCGATAAAGCAGGATCCGGATGGTGTCTATCGAGCTGAGGTGCAAGCGACCAATATCAGCGAGTTGGCTGGCATTATTGCCACGCAGGTCACGCTGTGGGGAGCTCCCAACGACCATTTGCACGATGCGGCGCGGGGTTGGAGCTGTGTGGACGGCGGGTTGATGACTGCACTTAACAAAGCCGTGCAGCCGTGCAACTACGCGGCATCTGCAGCAGACAGTCCGCTGCTGGAGCTCGGGACTGCATGCAGTCAGCCGTTTGTCACCGAGCTGGATCTGCGATCGTGGAAGAATCTGGCGTTTGAAGCGATAACAGTGGATGACCTTGGGGAAGGAAGCTTCGAGGACGCCGCTCTGGGAGGCTGTGAACATGTGCCGTTTGCTCCGCAGCTCACGATCACGCCGGAATCGCACAGCAGCGACTCCCCGAGCGGGTTCGAATTGGGCTTGAAGGTCCGTCAGAGCGAAAACCCAAATGGGCTGGCAGAAGCCGAGCTGAAGGAAGCGAAGGTGATCCTGCCTGCCGGCGTGACGGTCAACCCCGCGGGGGCCAATGGTCTGGTCGGCTGTCCGCTGCTGAGTGGAAAAGAAGGTCGTCCGGGACAGTCGGGAATCGACCTCGAAAACGGCGAAGGCGCCAATTGTCCGAATGCATCGAGGATAGGCACGGCCGAGATCACGACGCCGCTGATAGAAGAAGAACTGGAAGGCGGCATATACGTCGCGCAGCAAGACGCCAACCCATTCAAATCGCTGCTGGCGCTCTATGTTGCCGCCGAAGCCCCAGAACGCGGCGTGGTGATCAAGCTTGCCGGGCGCGTCGAACTGAATCCGACCACAGGACAGCTGACCGCGACGTTCGACGAAAACCCCCAACTGCCGTTCGAAGCCTTGAAGCTCGACTTCTTTGGCGGTGAACGCGCGACCCTGGCGACGCCGCCCCTCTGCGGCTCCTATCAGTCGAGCAGCCTGCTGGAACCCTGGTCGCATGAGGGCGCGGTGGGTGAAGAAGGCACGCCCGACGCCGAACCCGTCATAAGGCCATTTGAAATCACGAGCGCACCGGGTGGTACGGCATGCGGCGCGCCATCGTTTGCGCCCGCATTCGAAGCGGGCATGGTGAACAACCAGGCTGGTGCGTTCGGCGCCTTTGCGATGACGTTGAGGCGGCAGGATGGCGAACAGCGACTCAGCACCGTATCGGTGAAGATGCCGCCCGGCGTCGAGGGAATGATTGCGAAGGTGACGCCCTGCCCGAATGCGCAGGCGGAAGCGGACGACTGCCCGGCCGCCTCGAAGGTCGGTCACGTGGTCGTGGAGGCGGGGGTCGGCAGCGATCCGATCACGCTGCCGGAAGCCGGCAAGCCGGAAGACCCTGTCTACCTGACCGAAAAATACGATGGCGCGCCCTTCGGGCTCGCGATCGTGGTGCCGGGCGAAGCGGGGCCGTTCAATCTTGGCGATGTGATCATGCGATCGAAGCTCGAGATCGACCCCACCACCGGGCAAGTCTCGGTGATCTCCGGCCCGCTGCCGAGGATGCTGCAGGGCGTTCCCGTCGACGTGAGGGCGGTTCACGTCGAAATCGACAAGCCCGGGTTCATGGTCAACCCGACCAGTTGCGAACCGATGGCGGTCTCCGGCACGATCGGCTCGGCAGAAGGTGCCACCACATCGGTGTCCACTCGCTTCCAGGCCGCGGGCTGCGGCGAGCTGCCGTTTGAACCGAAGTTCTCTGCCGCCATCCATGCCGACCACACCAAAAGCGACGGCGAGTACCTACACGTGACCGTGCGGACGCCGGGAGGGGACGCCAATGTGGCAAAGGTGCACGTCACGTTGCCGGCCAAGCTGCCTGCTCAGCTTGAAACGCTGAAACTGGCATGCACCGAAGCGCAGTTCGCCGAGAACCCTGCGGGATGTCCGGCCGGCTCGTTCGTCGGCACGGCGATCGCGCACACTCCCGTGCTGCCAGTGCCGTTGACGGGGCCGGCGATCTTCGTCAGTCACGGCGGCGCGGGCTTCCCGAATCTCGATCTGGTGATGCAGGGCGACGGCGTCACGGTCGAGCTCGTCGGCGACACGTACATCAACGGCAAGAGCATCACCAGCTCGACGTTCGCCGGTGTGGCCGACGTGCCCGTCAGCCAGATCGACGTGGTGCTGCCGGCCGGGCCCCACTCGGCGCTCGGCGGCAACGGGGACATGTGCAGCGAACCGCTGTATATGCCGGCCGTCCTCACTGGGCAGAACGGGGCGGTCAGGACCCAGAAGACCAAGATTGCCGTGGAAGGCTGCAAGCCGGAAGTCCGGGTGCTCGGTCGCACGGTGCACGGGGGCCACGCGTACATCCACGTGCGGGTCCCCGCTGCGGGCACCCTGATCGCGTCGGGATCAGGCGTGACCGGCGCGCGCAAGCAGGTGCACGCTGGAAACGCGCGCGTCGCCGTACAGCTCTTGCCGCATGCGGAAAGCCTGCTCTCCCGCCATCCGGGTCGCCGGCTGAAGGTGCTCGTGCATCTGCGGTTCCTGCCGCGCCATGGCGGTGCGATCTCCACGAGCGTCGCGGTGCTGATGGGTTAGCCGGCGCAAACAGCTTGCGCAAGCGCGCCGTCCTTCTCTTGCGGCGCGGAGGATGAGCAATAGACCGGTGTGCCGCCGCTTCGCACGGCGGCACACCGGTCCCTCGTCATAGGTCAATCGACGGCTACGCCACTGCCGACTATGAAGTTGCTCACTCAGGCTAATGGATAAAGCGCTCCCCGTCTGATGATAGAAAATATCTATCAATCAATCATCCGCTCCAGCAGCATCCTTGCCCCTGCCTTGGAGAGCGGCTCATTGAGGTTGCCGCACTTTGGCGACTGCACGCAGGAAGGGCAGCCGCGGCTGCATTTGCAGCCGGCAATCAGCCGGTGGGCGTCCCCGCAGAGCTCCTCGAAGCGCGTAAACGCGGTACGCGCGATGCCAACGCCGCCGGGATGGCCGTCGTAGATGAAGATGACCGGGCCGCCGGTCTGGGGGTGCAGGTTGGTGGAGAGGCCGCCGATGTCCCAGCGGTCGCACATCGCGATCAGCGGCAGCACCGCGATCTGGGCGTGCTCGGTGGCGTGCAGGGCGCCCAGCACCGACTCCAAGGGGATCTCCGCTTCGCCGAGGCCGCCCAACGCCGGGCCCGGCTCGAACCACAGCGCCTGGGTGGCAAACGTGGTTTCCGGGAGATCCAGCGCGACCAGGTCGATCTGGGCATGATCGCTGATCCGCTTGCGCTGGTAGGCGACTACCGTCTCGGTAACCGAGACCTGGCCAAAGGAGACCGTGACACCGAGCGCGGTGCGGCGGTCCAGCAGCCGCTCGATGTTCGTGTCGGTCTCGGTCTTTGGCTGGGTGTACCAGTCGCCGTCGAATGAGCGCACAAGCGCCCGGCGGCGCTCCAGGTCGAGCTCCAGCACTTCGTAGGCGTTGCCCAAGTGCAGGTAGATCGCGCCCTGGTGGACGGTCGAGTGCGCTCTTGCCGCCTCGACGGTGCCGAGCATCTCACCCGAGCTCGTCTCCACGATCGCAAAACGCTCCGCGGAGGCGGAGCGCAGCGAGACATCTCCGGCCGGATATGAGCCCGGGCGCCTCGGCACGTAGCTGACCGGCGGGATCGCGCCAGCCGTGGACCCCGACGCGGGTACCCGCATCTGCCTGGCGCGCAGCGCGCCGCTGCCCACCAGCATCTCCGCGTATGCCTCCCAGCGCGGGCCGAGGACCTCGGCATCGGTCGCCGAGAGCGGACCCTCGTGCGCGGCGCAGAGCAGGTGGGAGAGGTGGATCTGTAGGTTCTCGTGGTCGAGGATCGCCGCCTCCACCGGCCGCTCCAGGAAGTCCTCGGGGTGCCGGCAGAAGAACTGGTCGAGCGCGTCCTCGCCGGCGATGTAGATGGCAAGGCCATCGCCGCGGCGGCCGGCCCTGCCCCACATCTGCTTCAGCGAGGCCACGGTGCCGGGGAAGGTGACCACGATCGCGGCGTCGAGCTTGCCGATGTCGATGCCCAGCTCCAGCGCGTCTGTCGTGATCACGGCGCGCAGCTGTCCGCTGAGAAGGCGTGCCTCCAGATCGCGCCGCTGCTGGGCGGTGTAGCCGGCCCTGTAGGGAGCCACGAGCTCGGCGAGCTCGGGGTCGTGCGCCTGCAGGCGCTGCCTGGTCAGCCGTGTCAGCAGCTCAACGCCGCGCCTGGAGCGCACGAAGCAGATCGACCTGGCGCCCGCGATCACCAGCTTTCCGAGCAGCTCCGAGCCCTCGGCGGCCGCGGGCAGCCTGCTGCCGAGCTGCTCGTCGATCAGCGGCGGGTTCCACATCGCGATCTGCCTGGCGGGCGTGGGCGAGCCGTCCTGATCGACTAGCGTGAAGTCATCCAAGCCCGTCAGCCGCTGCGCCAGCTCCACAGGGTTGGCGATCGTGGCGGAAGTGAGCAGGAAGCGGGGAGTGGTGCCGTAGGCTGCCGCCATCCGGCGCAGGCGTCGCAGCACGTTGGCGACGTGGGAGCCGAAGACGCCCCGGTAGACGTGGGCCTCGTCGACCACCACGAAGGCGAGGTTGGCGAACAGCTCCGTCCACGCTTGATGGTTGGGCAGGATGCCCACGTGCAGCATGTCCGGGTTGGTGAGCACGACGTTGGCTTTGCGCCTGATCTCGCTGCGCGCCTCACGGGGCGTGTCGCCGTCGTAGATCGCCGGCCTTATGCGCTGCGGCAGCCCGAAGGCGTTCAGCGCCCTGGCCTGATCCTGGGCCAGCGCCTTAGTCGGGTAGAGGTAGAGCGCCCGCGCCCGCGCGTCCCGGCAGAGCACCTCGATCGTGGGCAGGTTGAAGCACATCGACTTGCCAGAGGCGGTGCCGGTGGTGATGATCACCGGGTGCTCCCAGGCGGCCGCCAGCGCCTGTGCCTGGTGGGAGTAGAGCTGCTCTATGCCAAGGCGTGAGAGCGCGCCGCGCAGGTCCTGATGCAGGTAGTCGGGCGGTGGCGTGAAGCGTGGCTCGCCGCGGCCGTTGTGGGCCTCGCCCACAAGCCGTCCGTCCGCTCGCCCTTGCGCGAGGATCTCGCGCCAGCGGTCCTTGGGCGATGCGGCCGGCGCGGTTGGCTGCTGCGTTGCCACGGATTGCGATAGTAGAGCGGGCAATGTCGATCCGCTGCCTCTACCTCGATCTCGACGGCACCGTGCTGGGAATGGGCGCCTCGCTGCTGCACGATGGCGAGGGGTCGGTGAGCATCGACGGCGTCCGCGCGCTGCAGGCCTGCCTGCGCGCAGACGTGGAGATCGTCCTGATGTCAGGCCGCCGGCGCGCACAGGTGGCCGAGGACGCACGCCTTTTCGGCCAGCGGTGTTTCATCTACGAGGCTGGCTCCTGCCTGGTATTCGACGGCGAGGAGCACTGGCTGACGGGCGAAATGGTGCCGGGGCGGCTGAACGTGTTCGAGCAGATCGGCCGTTCGGGGGCGCCTGAGCTGCTGCTCGAGCTCTACCCGGGACGGCTTGAGTACCACGAGCCCTGGCATTTGGAACGGGACGCCTCGCACCTGTTCAGGGGTCTGGTCGACTCGGCCGAGGTTGACGCCGTGCTCGCCCGGCACGGCCACGGTGCGCTGCGGCTCGTTGACAACGGCGTGGTCAGCCGCCGATCGCCCGCGTTGGCGGAGCTGCCGCACGTGCGCGGCTACCACCTGGTGGCCGGGAGCGCCTCCAAGGCGGCTGCCGTGGCCGCTCACGCGCGTATGCGCGGCTACGGGCGCGATCAGCTCTTCGCGGTCGGCGACTCCCGCGAGGATCTGGCGTGCGCCCAGCATGTCGACGCCTTCTGGCTGGTGGCCAACGCGCTAGAGCGCGACCCGAGCATGGCGCAGGCGATCGCAGGGATGAACAATGTCAGTGTTGCGCAGGCGGCGCACGGCTCCGGCGTCTACGAGGCCGTTGTGAGCACGCTGATTGCCCGCTGAGAAACCGTCAGCGGTTGGAGAGGTAGCGCCACACGCGCCGCCAGAACCCCGGCTGGGGCCGGCGCCAGCGCGCCGGGGGAGGAACGGTCGCTCGCACCAGCGCGACCCACTCCTGCAGCGGCAGCTCCCCGGAGATCAGTCGCCCCAGCGCACTGGTGACCGGCGAAGGCACGCCCGCGCGCTCGAGCGTCTGCGCAAGTAGCGGCACCGACTCCAGCGCCTCGACCGCCTGTCCAATCCGCTCCGGAATCTCCGCCGCCGGCACACCCTGCGCGAGCAGCTCGCCGGCCCGCCGATTGCGGCTCTCACGCGCGAGCGCGGTGGCGACCAGATCGCCGGTGCCGGCAAGCCCGATCATCGACTCGGGCCGGGCGCCCAGTTGCTCGGCGTAGCGCCAGACCTCGGCGAAGATGTGCCCGGCTGCGGCGCCGGCCGCGTTTGGTCCCTGTGCTTCGGTGGCGCCGGTCGCAAGCGCGGCCGCGTTCTTCGCGGCTCCCGCGAGCTCGACTCCGATCGGATCGTCTGAGACCTCGCAGACCACGCCGGCGCGCGTAAACACCTGCGCCAGCTCGCGCGCCAGGTCTTCGCTGCGGGAGGCCACGACCAGTCCCGCGCCGGAGCGGACCATCTCTTGCGCGTGCGCGGGTCCGCCGATGCACGCGATCCTGTGTCCCTCCAGCGTGAGGGCAAGCACGGTGGTCGGGGCGTCGCCCCCGGGCGGCACGAGCCCCTTGGCGACGGAGACGACAGCGGTTCTCTTGCCCAGCCCGGAGTGGTCGAGCGTTTGCAGCGCGCCGCCGATCTCCTTGGAGGGAACGGCAAGAAACACGTAGTCGGCCTTGGCGACTCCTGCCGACATCGGCTCGATGCGAAGCTGTGGCGGCAGCTCGACGCCAGGCAGGTAGGTGGCGTTCTCGCGCTGGGAGTCGAGCGTCTGCGCCTGCTCCTGCGTGCGTGCCTGCAGCGTGGTGCGCAGCCCGCCGCGCGAGAGCAGCACCGCAAGCGCCGTTCCAAACGATCCGGCGCCGATCACGCTCGCGCGTGGCGCTCCGGGGGTTGGCAGCGAGCGCGCACGCGAGAGGGTAGGCTGGGGATCGGGCATTCGGTGCACGACCCTAGCGATCAACGATGGAAGAAGACCCGCCCACCGGATCCAACTGCGAGCGCCTTCTCCTGGCGCAACTGGGCCGGTGATCAGCGCTGCGCTCCCGCGGCGATCGAGCGGCCGTGGAGCATAGAGGAGATCTCCGCTGCGCTGAGCCGCGCCACCGCGTCGGGGATGACGGCGAGAGTTGCCGGATCGGGGCATTCGTTCAGCGACATCGCGTGCACCGACGGGATGCAGCTGCAGCTCGATGGGCTCTGCCAGGTGCTCGACATCGACCGCGAATCCGGTCTTGTGCGGGTGCAGGCCGGGATCACGATTCGAGCGCTGAACCAGCGCCTGGCGCAGCACGGCCTGGCGTTGCAGAACCTCGGCGACATCGACGCGCAGACGATCTCGGGCGCGATCTCCACGGCCACCCACGGCACCGGGTCGCGGCTGCCGAATATCCCCGCGCAGCTAGAGGAGATCACGCTCGTGCTCGCCGACGGCGGCGTCCTGCGCTGCTCGGCTGCCAGCAACCCGGAGGTCTTTCGCGCGGCGCGCGTCGGCCTAGGCGTGCTGGGCGTGATCGCGGATGTCACGCTGCGCTGCATGCCTGCGTTCTGCCTGCGGGGCGTCGACGGATCGGCGCCGCTGAAGCAGACGCTGGAGCGCTTCGAGGATCTCTCGCAGGCCAACGACCATTTCGAATTCTACGTCTTCCCCTATGCGCAGACTGCGCTCACAAGGACCAACAACCGCACCGATGAGTCGCCGCGGCCACCAAGCGCACTGAACGCGTACCTCAACGACGTGCTGCTGGTCAACGGCGCCTTCGGCCTCTTCTGCCGGATTGGCCGGGGCCTGCCCTCGCAGATCCCGCGCATCAATAGGCTTGTCACGAAGCTGGCGGGTGACCGCGTGCGGGTGGACCGATCCGACCGCGTGTTCGCCACTCCACGCCTTGTCAGGTTCACCGAGATGGAGTACGCGCTGCCGCGTGCCAACGTGCCCGAGGCCGTGCGGCGGGTGCTCGCGATGGTGCAGCGCGAGCAGCTGCCAGTGCCCTTCCCGATTGAGGTCCGCACGGTTGCCGCCGACGACGCGTTCCTGTCCACCGCCGCAGGGCGCGACAGCGGTTTCGTGGCGGTGCACATGTTCGAGGGGATGGCCTTTGAGACCTACTTCCGCGCGGTGGAGGCGATCATGGACGAGCTTGCAGGCAGGCCGCACTGGGGCAAGCGCCACTTCCAGACCGCGCAGACGCTGGGGCCACGCTACCCAGATTGGGACCGCTTTCAGGCTGTGCGCGCGCGTCTCGACCCCCACGGGCTGTTCTCAAATGCGTGGACCGATCGCGTGCTCGGGCCGGTGGGCGAGCCCTCCTCGGAGCAGGCAGCGTGAGCGTCGTCGCCACCTCCGGCGCGGCCGACGCAGAGCGTCAGCTGCAGCGACTGGAACGTGCCACGGCCGATCTGCAACCGCCGTTTGCGGTGCTCGACCTGGATGCGCTGTGGGCTAACGCACAGAGCATGGAACGGCTGGCGGGCGGGAAGCCGATCCGGCTTGCGAGCAAGTCGGTGCGCTGCCGAGTACTGCAGGCGCAGTTGCTCGGGCGCGAGGGCTTTGTGGGAACGCTCGCGTACACCCTGCCGGAGGCGCTGTGGCTGGACAGCGAGGGCTTTCAGGACGTCCTCGTCGCCTACCCCACCGCTGATTCGGGTGCGCTGAGCGAGCTTGCGCTCATCACCGCCGAGCGCCCCGAGGCGCGGGTCACGGTGATGGTCGACTGCATCGCGCACGTCGCTGCGATCGAGGCTGCGGGCGCAAGCGAGCAGGCGCCTGTGCGCGTCTGCATCGACATCGACGCGGGCTGGTGGGCGCTGGGCGGCAGACTGAAGATCGGTGCCAAGCGCTCCCCCGTCCACACCGCTGACCAGGCGCGCGCGCTTGCGCAGGCGATCGCCGCCAGGCCCGCCGTGAAGCTGGTCGGCCTGATGGCCTACGAGGCGCAGATCGCGGGCCTCGGTGACGCGCCGGCCGGCAGGCCGCTGCGGGCGCTGGCGATCCAGGCGCTGCAGGCGCGCTCCAGGCGTGAGCTCGCGCAGCGGCGCGCGCAGATCGTGGCTGCGGTGCGCGAGGTCGCTGCGCTCGAGTTCATCAACGGCGGCGGTACGGGCAGTCTCTCGACGACCGCCTCAGAGCCCGCGGTCACCGAGCTCGGCGCGGGCTCGGGGCTCTACGGCCCGACGCTCTTCGATGTCTATACGGCCTTCCGGCCACGCCCGGCGGCGATGTTCGCGCTGCCGGTTGTGCGCAAGCCCGCCCCAGGGATCGCCACTGCGCTCGGCGGCGGCTATCTGGCCTCCGGGCCGGCGGACTCCGCGCGCCTGCCGCGGCCGTATCTGCCGCGCGGGCTGCGGCTGGACGGGATGGAGGGCGCGGGCGAGGTGCAGACGCCGCTGCTCGGCGCGGCGGCGGGCGGCCTGCGGATCGGCGATCGCGTCTGGTTTCGGCACGCCAAGGCGGGCGAGCTCTGCGAGCGCTTCAACACACTGCTCGCAATCGAGGCAGACAACGTGGTCGACGAGCTGCCCACCTACAGAGGCGAGGGCCGCTGCTTCCTGTAGCGGCTGGGTGGTTGCTCAGATCACTTCGGCCAGCCGCACGCCGGCCCGTGTCAGTGACCGCGCCGATCGCGCCTGGATCACCAGCTGCAGGTCGAGGATGCGTGCATCGAAGGCACACAGTTCGTTTTCGCGCGTGATCGCGTAGGCGGGGACGCCCGACTGGCGCGCACGTGTCGCGATCTCGAACGGCAGGCTGCCGAGCAGGGTCTGCTCATCCAGCCGCGGCGCGATGATCACTACGGCTCGGGCGGCCTTCATCCGCGCGTCGAAGTCATCACTCAACTTGCTGCTTAGCGGGTATGGATCTGGGCGCAGGCGCCCAGTCTCAGTGAGCCCTGCGCCGACCGCCTCGGCAGCAGCCTGTGCGCCCAATCTGGGCCCGAGATCCTGGGCGGCGAGCAGCACGGTCAGGCTGATCCCGACCGGCAATCGATCGCGCTGGGAGGCCGCTGTCTGCATCGGCCTGCATCATCACAGGTCGATCGCTGTCACAAAATGTCTCCACGTTCGTTTAAGTAGATGAGATGACCCAGTTCTTTGACGCGCTCGAACGTCAGCTCGTAGCGCTGTCGATGCAAACGCCACGCATGACCCCGCGCGTGCGGGCCAGGCGCAGAGTCGCGGTCGGCACAGTCACCGTGCTCTGTCTGACTGCGTGTGTGGCGGGCAGCTTGCTGCTTCCACACCTCGTCGACGATGCGGCGAGCGCGAAAGGCTCGCTGCTTGCCGCGATGCGAACCAGCGTGGCACCGATCTCACGCTCACACTCGCTCGATGTCGCGCTGCCCGGCAGCGGGACCGCCGATCTGGCTCGTATCGCGCCACCCGCGGCCTCCTGTGGCAGCAGCGTGCCGGTCGGAGAGTCGAATGCGATCGGGGGCCGACACGCCGTGGATGCGAACGATGGGCATCGTCAAGAACTCGTCTGCGTCAGCCGAGGCGCCGCCCACAAGGGCCGATCCAAGTGCCCGGGCGCCCTCAGCCTGCCAGCGCAGGGCGCGACAGATCGGTTCATCGACGACGAAAGTCGGCAGGCGGGCGCCCTCGCGCGGGATTCGTTGCAGCCCTGCGAGCACGCAAACCCGCCTCGGGGTGGCAGGCAGCCATGAGAGAGGGTCTTTCGCTTCGCTGCGCGCTGCGTCGCGCACCCGCCGGCGCAAGTGACGAGTCGTTGCTGCGCCTGGCCGCCGCCGGGGACGGGGAGGCATTCGCCGAGCTCTACCGGCGGCGCCTGCCTATCGTCGTCGGCTTTCTACGCCGCCACACCGCGACGGCCGAGGTGGCGGCGGATCTTGCCGCGGAGACGTTCGTCGCGGCGCTCAGCTACCTGCAGTCGGGCGGCGCGCTGCCCCCGAGCGCGATCGCCTGGCTGCTGACGATCGCGCGCAACAAGCTGATCGACAGTCTGCGTCGCGGCCGCGTGGAGGACGCGGCGAGGTCCAGGCTGCACCTGGAGCGGCTCGAGCTCACAGACGAGGATCTGGAGGCGGTCGAGCGGATGACCGCGCAGACGCAGGATCTGCCACGACTGCTCGACCTGCTGCCCGCCGAGCAGCTCTCGGCGATCAAGGCTCACGTGCTCGACGAGCGCGACTACGACGAGATCGCCGCCGAGCTGCAGATCTCCAAAGCTGTCGTGAGAAAGCGCGTCAGCCGCGGGTTGCAGCGCCTGCGGATGAGCTGGAGCTCGAACTCCGTTGCCCGCTGAGCGACCGGGAGCCGCGCCTGCGCCGGCGGCCGCCTCAATCACCGAGCTGCGGCTGCTCGAGTGCTTTGTCGCGCTCGCGGAGGAACGGCATCTCGCTCGTGCGGCACAGAGGCTGGGCATCGGCCAGTCGGCGCTCAGCCGCAGCGTCAGCCAGCTCGAGCGTCGGCTTGGGGTGGACCTGCTGGCCAGGGGCGCCACGCAGCTGCAGCTGACGCCGACCGGCGAGGCGATGCTCGCGCGCAGCGTCGAGCTGCTGAGCCGTCACGAGGCGGTCGTGCAGGAGATCCGCCGGCTCGGCAGGCAGCACCCAACCTCCGTGACCATCGTGGCGGACGACGGATTTGCCGGCCTGCTGCTCGCCACCGCGATACGCGAGTACCGCGAGCTTGCGCCCGATGCCGAGGTGCGCATTCGTAGCGCGCCCTATGGCGCGGGGGCGGCTGAGCTGCTGGCCGACGGTAGTGCCGACTTCGCGCTCGTGGGAGCGCAGCCCTTGGAGGATCCGGGCATGCGTTCGGTGATCGTCGGTCGCTGCCAGCGTTTCGCCGTGGCGGCGGTAGACCATCCTCTGGCCGACTGTGACTTCATCTCACTGCCGGAGCTGCGGGGAGAGCCCGAGCTGCGCGCCCGCGGAGCCTGTCCCGAGTGGACGATGCAGTGGTCGATCGCGAGCCTGACTGGGGAGTCCGTGGTCCGGGGTGGCGACTTCACGCTGCTCTCCGAGGCGTTTGACCTCGTGGCTGCCGGCCACGGCATCATCCTCGCTCCCGACGGCGCCCAGCGCCGCTTCGCCCGCGCAGACCTTTGCTGGATACCTGTCACTGGGCTGGAGGCCATCGCGGTGCACCTAGCATGGCGAGCCAGGAACGTCCCTCGCAGCCGCGCGGAGGCCTTTGCGACCACGTTCGAGCGGGCCGCCGCCGGCCTTGATGCGGTTCCCGTCCAATAGTGGCCCCTCCTGAACCACTAGCATCAGCGACCATGGCGGGACAGGAAGCCACGGTCGCGGAGGAGGAGTACCTGCAGAGCCTCTTCTGGCTGTTTGAGGCCGGTCTGTCGATGACTGGCGCAAACGTCGCCCGGGCGATGCAGCTCTCGGCCCCGACGGTCCACGAGATGATTGGCCGGCTGGAGCGCGACGGCTACATCACCAGGAGCGCGAACCGGACGATCTCCTTCACGCAGTCGGGCGCCGCTCACGCGGAGGCGATCGTGCGCCGCCACCGCCTAATCGAGCGCTTTCTGACCGACGTGCTCGGCATCCCTTGGGACGAGGTGCACGAGGAGGCCGAGCGCCTGGAGCACGCGATGTCGCCGGTGCTCGAAGAGCGGATGCTTGCGGCGATCGGCGACGCAAAGACGTGCCCGCACGGTCATCCGATCGTCGCCGGCGCGCGGATCGCGGGCGTGCCGCTCGCCGACGTTGAGGTGGGCGCGTCGGTCAGGATCCTGCGCTTTGAGAACGAGGCGGAGGATCTGCTGCGCTACCTCAAGGACTCAGGGATCGAGCCGGGCCTGGCGGGCAAGCTGATCGAGCGCAACGAGCAGTATGTGCTGATCGAGACCGCCGAGGGAGCCCGCTGCGAGGTGACCCCGAGCGTTGCAGAGACCGTCTCGGTGATCGCCGATCCTTCGCCGGCGCCGCGCACTGCGCTGCCGGAGCAGCTAGTGCTTGGACAGCGCTACGGGAGATAAGTCGCCTCTGAGGTTCGAGAGGCAAGCGATGCAAGGACGCAGTGAGCGAAGTGTGCGAACAGCACATGAGCGAGCGAGGACGCAGCAGTGCGCTGCCTATCGGATCTCAGAGCGAGTGGTATGCCTCGGCGAGGCGCTCCACGCCCTCGTCGATCTGCTCGACGGTCACGCCGGAGTAGGCGAGCCGCAGCGTGTTCTCTCCGCCCTGCAGCAGAAAGTCGGTGCCCTTCACGAACGCGACGCCAAGGTTTGCCGCAGCGCTGAAGAGCGCACCCACGTGGGTGCCCTGCGGCAACGTCACCCACATGAAGTAGCCGCCCTCCGGCGCGATGAACTCTGCGTCGGGCAGCTCCCTGCGCAGCGCCTGGCCCAGGGCGCCGGCACGCTGGGCCAGTGCCGACTTCACCGTCTCGATCGAGCGCTCGACGGCTCCAGAGGCGCAGAACTCGTACACGATCGCCTGGGCGACCATGTTGGGAGAGATGTAGGTGTTGGTGGCCAGCCGGGCGATCGCGGCGATGTCCTGCGGCGGGCCGACGAGGTAGCCGACGCGGATGCCCGGACAGACCGTCTTTGAGAACGAGGAGGCGTAGATCACGTGCTCGGGATCGAGCGAGAGCATCGTCGGCAGGGACTGCCCGCTGAAGCGCAGCTCGACGTAGGGGTCGTCCTCGAAGATCGTGAAGCCATGCGTGGCGGCCAGCGAGACCAGCTCGCGGCGCTTGGCATCGCAGAGCGTGTATCCCGCGGGATTCTGGAAGTTGGGGATGATGTGCGCGAGCTTCGGCTTGACCGGCGCTCCGTCCTGGCCGCTCAGCAGACGCGAGAGCGCAGCGGTGTCGATCCCGTCGTCCTGCAGCTCCACCGCATGGATGTTGGCGCCACGGGTGCGCAGCGAGAGGAGTGTGCGGTCGTAGGTGGGACGCTCGACGATCACGTCGTCCTGCGGTCTGACCAGGTGCTCGAACAGGAAGGCGTCGGCCTGCATCGAGCCGTTGGTCACCAGCACGCGCTCGGGCTCGACGCCGTGCTTGTCCGCGATCCAGGCACGCAGGCGGGGATAGCCGACTGCCGTGCCGTAGGCAGTGGCGCCGCCCGGATCGCTGTCGAATGCGCGCGTTGCCGCGGCCTTCAGGCCATCGACGTCGACGATGTCGAGAGAGGGTGCGCCGCGCGCAAATGAGATGGTGGTCAAGACGGCCATCGGCTGGAAGCTTATAAGGACAGGCCCGAAGGCTCAGGTCTACTCGACCGGATCCCGGCCCTGCGAGAGGCTGCGCAGCCGGATGATGCGCTCGTAGTCGGCCAGCAGATCGCGCATGGTCTGGTCGAGGCGATCGCGGAACCGGGCCAGCTCGACGAGATCGATTGAGTCCTCGAAGCCGCGTGGCGGCGTGGGTGCAGGCGCATTCGGTGCCTGGCGCTCGGCGTAGGTCTGCGGTGGCCCTGGGACTGGGGAGGCGCTCTCCAGGCGCTCATCCACCAGGCGCGCGCCGGAGCCCGTGAACGTGCCCATCGCGCCGCTCGCAGGCGCGGGCTCGTAGGCTGGTGTCTCCTGCGGCCGATGCTCGCGGCTGCCGGCGCCTAGCGCGCGCTCCAGATCCTGCAGCTTGCGCTCCAGCTCGGCAAGGGTCCTTGCGACCTCGCTGTCCACACGCCTTAGCGTACAGACGGGGAAGGCGAAGCGCCCAGCGTCTGCACTGCGATCTGCGCCACTTCGGTTGGGGTGCGCCCTACGCGCACGCCCTTGGCTTCGAGCGCCTGCGCCTTCGCGGCGGCGGTGCCGGCCGAGCCGGAGACGATCGCGCCGGCGTGACCCATCTGCTTGCCGGGCGGCGCGGTGAAGCCCGCGATGTAGGCCACGACCGGCTTGGTCACCGACTCTGCGATGTAGTCGGCCGCCTCCTCCTCGGCGGAGCCGCCGATCTCGCCGGAGAGCACGATCAGCTCGGTCTCATCGTCTGCCTGAAAGAGCTCCAGGATGTCCACGAAGGAGGAGCCGGGTACGGGATCGCCGCCGATGCCGACGATTGAGCTGCAGCCGAAGCCGGCCTGAGCGATCTCGTTGCCGATCTGGTAGGTGAGCGTGCCCGACCGGGAGACAACGCCGACGTTGCCGGGCGTGAAGAATGAGGCGGGGATGATGCCCACGCTCGCCTTGCCGGGCGAGAGGATGCCCGGGCAGTTGGGCCCGACCAGGCGTGTGCCCGAGTGATCGCGCTTGAGGGTGTTGTAGACCCGAAGCTCGTCGTGCGCGGGGATGCCCTCGGTGATCGCGATGATCAGCTGCACGCCTGCGGCGGCTGCCTCCAGGATCGAGTTGGCCGCGAACCGCGGCGGGACGAAGATCATCGCCGTATTGGGCTGGGTCTCGCGCACCGCGTCTGCCCAGCTGTCGAAGACGGGGATGCCCTCGACGTCCTGTCCGCCCTTGCCGGGCGTGACCCCGCCGACGACGTTGGTCCCGTAGCGGCGGTTGTTCAGCGCGTGGAAGGAGCCCTCGCGCCCGGTGATGCCGGCGACCGCCAGTCGCGTATTCGTGTCGACCAGTACGGCCATCAGGCACCCGTTCCTTCGCTTTGCCGTGCAAGCTCTACGACCTTCTCGGCGGCCTCATTCATCGTCTTGGCCGCATGGACGTTTGGCAGTTTCGCCTCCTCCAGCAGCGCCCTGCCCTGCACGTCGTTGGTCCCGTCGAGCCGCACCACGAACGGGACCGCAGGCTTGATCTCTCCGAAGGCGGCGATCAGGCCCTTGGCGACCTCATCGCAGCGGGTGATCCCGCCGAAGATGTTGAAGAGCACGGCCTTCACGGAGTCGTTGGCGAGGATCAGCTCAACTGCCTGCTTGACCTTATCGGCGTCAGAGCCGCCGCCGGCGTCCAGGAAGTTAGCCGGCTCGCCGCCCGCCTGGGCGACGACGTCGAGCGTCGACATCACGAGCCCGGCGCCATTGCCGAGAATCCCGATGTTGCCGTCGAGCTTTACGTATTGGACGCCCTGCTCTTTGGCCCGGCGCTCGATCGGATCTTCGTTCTCGGTGTCGGAGAGATCCTGGTTCTCAGGGTGGCGGTAGAGCGCGTTGCCGTCGAGCGAGACCTTCGCGTCGAGCGCCTTGACCTCGCGATCCGGCGTGACGATCAGCGGGTTGATCTCAGCGAGTGTCGCGTCCTCCTTATCCCAGACCTCATAGAGGGCCACCAAAGCGTCGGCCACGCCCTCGCGCACGTCCTCATCGGCGCCGCCCTGGGTGGCGATTTGCAGCGCCTCCTGGCGGGAGAGGCCCTGCAGCGAATCGACATGGTGACGCACGAGCTTCTCGGGGCTCTCCTCCGCGATCTGCTCGATCTCAACGCCGCCCTGCGTGCTGAAGATCACCAGCGGCTGCTTGGCGGAGCGGTCCAGTAGCACCGAGGCGTAATACTCGGTGGCGATGTCGGATGCGTGCTCGATCCAGAGCTTGTGAACGATGTGGCCGCGGATGTCCAGGCCGAGAATTTTGCTTGCGTGCTCACGCGCCTCATCGGCGTTGTTTGCGAGCTTGACGCCGCCGGCCTTGCCGCGGCCGCCGATCAGCACCTGCGCCTTCACGACGACCGGATAGCCGATCTGCTGTGCGGCGGAGACCGCTTCCTCCACGGTGGTGACCGGCTTGCCGTCGGAGACCGCCAGCCCGTGGCGGGCGAACAGCTGCTTGCCCTGATACTCGAGTAGGTCCATGTGGCGCGGAACTCTAACCCATGGGCTGTGGCGGCGTGACGGGCTCAAGCCAAGCGAGCCTGGCGGAGGCAGCCGTCGCCGTAGGAAGGCATAATGCTCCGGTCCATGCCCATTCCGAAGAATCTCACCTGGGTCACCTTCGACGTCTACGGCACCCTGATCGACTGGGAGACAGGGATCTACGACGCGTTCGATCGCGAGGCGCAACGCGACGGCTTCCAGCTGCCCGATCGCGTGGAGCTGATCGCGATATTCCACGAGGTCTCACGCGAGATCGAGGCCGGCTCCTACGAGCTCTATGCCGAGGTTCTGCGTCGCACGGCGCTGGAGATGGCAAGCCGCATGGAGTGGGACCTCGAACCCTCGCGCTCGGGCTTCCTGCCCGACTCGATCCCGCGCTGGCTGCCGTTCAAGGAAACGGCTCCCCAGCTGCAGAAGATCGCCAAGAAGCATCAGCTCGGGCTGATCGCCAACATCGACGACAAGCTGCTCGGGCTCACCCGCCGGCACATCCAGACCGACTTCGACCTTGTCGTCACCGCCCAGCAGGTGCGCGCTTACAAGCCGGAACCGGCGCACTTCACCGAGTTCGCGCGCCGCATCGGCGGCAAGAAGGGCTGGGTCCACGTCACGGCCAGCCACCACCACGACGTGGTCCCGTGCCTCAAGCAGCGGGTGCCGGTGGTCTTCATCAACCGCTCAAAGCAGCCGCTTGAGAGCTCCCAGAAGAAGCCGACCGCGGAAGCGAGCAGCCTCCGCGAGGCCGTCAAGCTAATAGAAGAGGCGTGATCTGACGCCCGATAGGCGGCGTCCTCGGTCGCTCGCGTACGGAGTACGCCACGCTCCCTGCGTCCTTGTCTCGCTTGGCTCTCGAACGTCAGATCGTCGTAGCTGTTACTCGGCCGACTCTGAAGAGATAGTGACGATCGGCGCGCCCGCCGCTATCGGCGCGCCCTCGGTGATCGGCAGCTCGACGATCACGCCCGACTTGTGGGCGGTGATCTCGTTCTCCATCTTCATCGCCTCGATGATGCAGAGCAGCTGGCCCTCCTGCACGGTGTCGCCCTTGCTGACGAGCACCTTCCACATGTTGCCCTGCAGCGGGGATGGCAGCGTGTCGGGCCCCCCGGCGCTGGAGGAGCCGCGCTGCGCGCGCCTGGGCTTGCCGCGGCCGGCGGATGCGGGAGTGCTGCCGTTCATGCCTGTTGCGGGCCCAGCGAGCCCGGCCGCAGGCGGACCGATCACACGTACATCGAAGCGCTGGCCGGAGACCTCGACCGTGTAGGAGTGCTCGACCTTGCCCTCCTGCTCGTCCTCCTGCACCAGGGCAACCGGCTCGAACGCGAGCTGCTTGAGCCACTTGCGGTCCTCCACGAGGTCTCTGCAGGTCTCGCCGCGTGCCCACTGCTCGGTGCCAAGCAGCGCCTTGTGGAAGGGGATGAGGGTCTTCAGCTCCTCGATCTCGTATTCCGCAAGCGCCCGCAGCATGCGCTTTGTCGCCTGCTCGCGGTCGGCGTCCCAGACGATCAACTTGGCGACCATCGGGTCGTACATGGGTGAGACTTCGCTGTACTCGCCGACGCCCGAGTCGACGCGCACGCCGGGGCCGGAAGGCTCTCGGTAGCGGCCTATCTTCCCCGGCGCGGGAGCGAAGTTCTTGGAGGCGTCCTCGGCATTGATCCGACACTCGATCGCGTGGCCGCGGAGCACAACCTGCTCCTGGGAGACCGACAGCGCCTCACCTGCCGCCGCGCGTATCCCTTCCTTGACAATGTCTATCCCCGTCGTCATCTCGGTCACGCAATGCTCGACCTGGACGCGAGTGTTCATCTCCAGGAAGAAGTACTCGCCGTCCTGCAGCAGACCCTCGATCGTGCCGGCGCCGACGTAGTCCACGGCGCGCGCCGCCTCCACGCCGATGCTGCCGATGTGCGCGCGCAGCACCTCGTCGACGATCGGCGCCGGGGACTCCTCGATCAGCTTCTGGTGGCGGCGCTGGATCGAGCAGTCGCGCTCGCCGAGGTGGATCACGTTGCCGTGGCGGTCGGCGAGGATCTGGATCTCGACGTGGCGCGGGTCGGGCAGGTAGCGCTCGATATAGACGGTGCCGTCGGAAAAGAACTTCGCGCCTTCGCGGCTTGCGCCCTCGAAGGCGCCCTCGAGCTCGTCCAGCGAGAGCGCGACCCGGAAGCCCTTGCCGCCGCCGCCGCCCGCAGCCTTGACCGCGACGGGGAAGCCGATGTCGGCCTTGATGATCTTCAGCGCGTCCTTGGGATTTGCGACTGGCTCTGTGGTGCCTGGCACGATCGGCACGCTGGCGGCCTTCATCAGCTCGCGTGCCTTGGTCTTGGAGCCCATCGCGTCGATCGCAGAGGCGGGCGGGCCGATGAAGACGATCCCTGCGTCCTCGCAGGCCTTTGCGAAGGCCGCGTTCTCGGCCAGGAACCCGTAGCCGGGGTGGATCGCCTCCGCGCCGGAGCGCTTGGCGGTGTCGAGGATCTTGGCGACGTCGAGGTAGTTCTCGGAGGCGGGGCCGTCACCGAGGTTGTAGGACTCCTGCGCGCGCTTTGCGTGCAGCGCCTCGCGATCGAGCTCGGAGTAGACGGCGACGGAGGCGATGCCCATCTCCTCCAGCGCCCTGACGATGCGGATCGCGATCTCGCCGCGGTTGGCTACCAATACCTTCGAGAACATGCGGCGGGAAGCTTAGCCTGCGGCGCGTATCAGGTGTCGGGCGCGCAGATCATTCCTGCTCCCACGGTGCCGTTGGTCGCCTCATCGATCAGGATGAAGCTGCCGGTGCGACGATTGCGGAGGTACGGGTCGACGAGCAGCGGCACGCTTGTTCGCAGGCGGACCCTGCCGATGTCGTTGAGCACCAGCTGTTGGGGCGCCGGCCTCCGTTGCAGAGTGTGGACGTCAACCATGTCAACGATCGAGTCCACGACCGCCGATGCAGAGCGCGTCGTGTGCTTGAGCTGGTAGCGGCTGCCGGGGGCAAGTGGCCGATCGGTCATCCAGCAGATGTCCGCCTCAAGCTCGCGCACGGGCTCGGGCGCCTCCTCTGGCCGGCAGATCATCTCCCCGCGGGAGATGTCGATCTCGTCCTGAAGGCGCAGCGTCACCGACATCGGCGCAAGCGCCGCCTCCAGCTCGCCGTCGTAGGTGTCGATCGCTGCGATCTTCGTGCGCTGGCCGCCGGGTAGCACGACGATCTCCTCGCCCACCCGCAATGCCCCTGAGGCGAGCTGTCCCGCGTAGCCGCGGTAGTCCTGCGCGCCGTCGACTCTCTGGGGCCGGATCACCCACTGGACCGGGAAGCGGGCTGGGGTCTGGAAGGGATGGTCGTAGGCGACCTCGACGGTGTCCAGCAGCTGCAGCAGCGTGGGACCCTCGTACCAGGAGAGGTTTTCGGAGCGATCGACGACGTTGTCGCCGAGCAACGCGGAGATCGGGATGTAGATCAGCTCGGCGCGCGCGCCGAGCTTGCCCGCGAACTGGGAGAACTCCGTGACGATCTCATCGAAGCGCTCCTGGGAGTAGTCCACGAGGTCCATCTTGTTGACGGCGACCACGAGGTGGGGAATGCCGAGCAGTGCGCTGATGAACGCGTGGCGCTTGGACTGCTCCAGCACGCCGCGGCGCGCATCCAGCAGGACCACGGCGAGGTCGGCTGTCGAGGCGCCGGTGACCATGTTGCGCGTGTACTGCTGATGGCCCGGGCAGTCGGCGATGATGAAGCGCCGGCCGGGCGAGCCTTGGCGGCCTACGGTGGAGAAGTAGCGGTAGGCGACGTCGATCGTGATGCCTTGCTCGCGCTCGGCGCGCAGGCCGTCGGTGATCAGCGCCAAGTCCAGCGCGCCCTCGCCGCCACGTCGGATGCTCGCCTCCGCAACGTGTTCGAGCTGGTCGTCGAAGACCTGCTTGGTGTCGTAGAGCAGCCGGCCGATCAGCGTGCTCTTGCCGTCATCGACCGAGCCGGCGGTGGTGAAACGCAGAAGATCGAGGGTCATCAGAAGTACCCAGCCTTCTTACGATCCTCCATGGCTGCCTCCGACACTCGATCGTCGGCGCGCGTCTCACCTCGCTCGGTGATCCTCGTGGAAGCGATCTCCGTCACCACTTCGGCCAGCGTTGCGGCAAGTGAGCGCACGCCGCCGGTGCAGCTCATGTCGCCGACGGTCCGGTAGCGAACCGTCTCAGAGAAGATCTGCTCGCCGTCGATCAGCTCGGTGCCCTCGCGATAGGCGTAGAGCATGCCGTCACGCTCGAAGACCTCGCGCTCGTGTGCGAAGTAGATCGAGGGAACCTCCAGCTGCTCGCGGTCGATGTACTCCCACACGTCGAGCTCGGTCCAGTTGGAGATTGGGAAGACCCGCACGTGCTCGCCCTTGCTGATGCGGCCGTTGTAGAGGTTCCAGAGCTCCGGGCGCTGATTCTTGGGGTCCCACTGGCCGAAGTCGTCGCGGAAGGACATCACGCGCTCCTTGGCGCGCGCACGCTCCTCGTCGCGACGGGCGCCGCCGAAGGCGGCGTCGAAGCCGTGCTCGGCGATCGCGTCGAGCAGCGTGACGGTCTGCAGGCGGTTGCGGGAGGCGCGTGGGCCGGTCTCCTCGATCGCACGGCCCTGGTCGATCGAGTCCTGGACGGAGACGACGATCAGGCGCTCGCCGAGCTCTGCGACGCGGCGGTCGCGGAACTCGATCACCTCGGGGAAGTTGTGCTCGGTGTCGACGTGCATCAGCGGGAACGGGAAGCGCCCCGGCCGAAACGCCTTCTCCGCCAGCCGCAGCATCACGATCGAGTCCTTGCCTCCGCTGAAGAGCATCACCGGGCGCTCGAACTCGGCCGCGACCTCGCGCATCACGTGGATCGCCTCGGACTCCAGCGCCTGCAGATGGGTCAGCTCGGGTCGTGCTGTGATGCTCATCGCTCCTCGGCCCTCAGTTGAGTGCTCCCCGCCGCCAGCGCAGGGCCTGCGATCGCGGGTGCCGCCGACTTGGCGGCGCTCACCACCGGCTTGGCGCCGGTGGACCGCACACGGTAGAGCAGAGAGCCGAGCAGCCCAATCGCTACCGGCACGCCGATGATCACGCCCGCGGGAAGCTTCAGACCCGCCTTGCTGGCCATCGCCAGTGCCGATCCGAGCAGCACGACGCCGAGGGTCACGCGCAGCGCCTGGGCGGGGATGCGGTCCACGAACTGCGATCCAAGCCAGACGCCGGGGATCGAGCCGATCAGCAGGTTGCCGGCCAGCCCGAAGTTGACGTTGGCCCCGGCCGCGTAGCCCGCGGCGGCGACCCACAGCAGTACGGCGCCGAGGAACACGCTCGTGCCCGCGACGCGCTGAGGGGTGAGCCGGTAGATCACGAGCATCGCTACCCCGATCAGTGCGCCGGTGCCGACCGAGGTCAGCCCGAGGATCCCGCCGAGCACGAAGCCAAGCGCCACTGCGGCGACCTTTTGGGGGGTGGTGGTGAACTCGAAGCTCTCGCGCTCGCGGCTATTCAGATGCGTTAGCACGAGACCTCGCACGAGCACGACGATGGCGACGATCAGCAGCGCACCCGCGACGCAGGCCAGCAGTACCTGCTCGAAGTTCTTGCCGTCTGCGACCTTGAGATGGTCGACGAGGATCGCACCGAGCAAGGTGCCCGGGACGCCGCCGTAGCCCAGCCAGAGCGCGACTTTGAGATCGGCGTTGCCCCTGCGGAAGTGGTTGACACCGCCGAAGGTCTTGGTGACCGCGCTGTAGGCGATGTCGGTGCCAATCGCGGTCACGGGAGAGACGCCCAGCACGATAATCATCAGCGGCGTCATCAGCGAGCCGCCGCCGATTCCGGTCAGCCCGATCAGCACGCCCACGGCGAGCCCGAACGCCACGACCTCAGGTTTGACGCCAAGCACCAAATCACCCTAACACAGCGTTAATATGCCCCAACCGGGGGCAAATGCGGGTGGTTGAGGAGCATGATGTTTACCGTGAGCCCTCGCCGGCGGCGACCGCCGAGAGCGCTGCGGGGTCGACGTGAAGGCCGCACTCGGTCTTCTCTGTGCCGGCCCAGCGGCCGTCGCGACCGCTGCCAGGACGCGTGCACGGGGCGCAGCCGATCGAGTCGAATCCTTGGTCGTGCAGTGGGTTGTAGGGCAGCTCCCGCTCGTGGATCGCGCGCCAGATGTCCTTGTCGCTCCAGTGCGCGAGCGGGTTGTACTTGATTAGGCCGCGAGCGGGATCCTCTTCGATCGGCATCGCCGTGGCCCGCGTGGGGCCTTGCTCGCGCCTGATGCCGGTGATCCATGCCTCCGCCCCGTGCAGAGCACGCGCAAGCGCGGCGACCTTGGCCGCCGAGCAGCAGTGCTCGGGGCCTGTCCAGGCCCCGCCCGGCCCGCTTGCGTCCTGCACCTCCACCGCGACGCCGAAGCGCTCCTCGAAGCGCTTCCATGTCTCCAGGGTCTCCGGGAACAGGACGCCGGTGTCGATCGTGACGATCCGCACCGGCGTTACGCCCTCGCCGATGGCAAGCAGCTCGTCGATCAGCACCGACTCCTCCTTCTGGAAGGAGCAGAGCATCACGGCGCGCTCGCCGTGGCGCTCCACAGCGGACCGCAGCGTGTCGCTGAGGACCGCTTGCGGATCGGCGCTGGTTTGGCTCAGACTGCGCACTCGCCCTCGCCTCGGATCACCTGGAACGGCACGTCCCTGTTCCAGTCGATGAACTGGCTCATCGTCTCCAGACCGAACTCGACCGGCATCGAGAGCTCCTTCACGAGCCCTTCCAGCTCGCCGGTGCCGGTGCGCTGCACGAAGGCGCCCCACGTCTCGCCCTCATTGCGGTTGCCCTCGTAGTGGCGCACCCAGCGCTCGATCGCCTCGGGCACGCGCTTTGCGGGCAGGCGCAGCTTCAGGCGCTGGCCGAAAGCGATCTTCTCGCCTTCAAAGACGCCACCGACGTGCGGGATGTAGGCGGGGATCGTGTGCTCGCCGACCTTGATCGAGGCTCCGTAGAAGCCGATCGAGCCGAGATGGTGCTGGCCGCAGCCGTTGGGGCAGCCGCTCATCTTGATGTGGATCTTGCGCGTCAGCGGGTCGGTGAGCTGCATCGATTCGATCCGCTCCTGGATCGCCTTGTTAAGGCCCATCGAGCTCGTGATCCCGAGCTTGCAGGAGTCGGTGCCGGGGCAGGAGACCACGTCGTCTATTTCGCGGCTGCCGGCGGCTCCCAGGTCGAGCTGCTTCAGCGCACGCCAGATGTCATAGACGCTCTCTGGGCGTACCCAACGCAGCACCAGGTTCTGCTGTACGGTCGTGCGAGCGTAGGGGCCGGAGTGCTCGCGCATGATGGCCGCCAGGCCGCGGAACTGCTCGGGGGTCAGATCGCCGCGGGTGATCTTGATCTCGACGGTGACGAAGCCGTCCTGGCGCTGCGGGGCGACGTTGGCCGCCTGGAAGCGCTCGAACTCGGATAGGTCGCCATTGGGCGTGCCGTAGCTCTCGCGCGGGCCGGGCGCGTCGTCCTGCTCGTCGTACTCGAAGATCAGCTCCTCGATCGAGAAGTCGCGCTCTGCGACCCAGTCGCCCTTCAGCTCCTCCTCGACCTGCGCGCGCAGCTCATCGATGCCGTACTTGTCGACGAAGACCTTGATCCGGGCGCGGGCACGGTTGACGCGCAGCCAGTCCTGGCGGTCGAAGATCCGAAAGACGGCTTCGGCGACCTTCAGGTATTCGCCGTTGTCGACCTCCAGGAACTCGTAGAGCACTGGCGCCACGCGCGGCATGATCGAGGTGCCGCCGCCGACCAGCATCTGCACGCCGCGCACCTGTCGGCCATCGATCTCCTTGACGCGCGCACGATAGGCGATGTCGTGGATTTCGCTGATCGCGCGGCCCGCCTCGCTAGCGTCGAAGGAGGTCTTGATCTTGCGCGGCATCCCCTGGGTGATCGGGTTGCGCACGAAGTAGCGGACGTAGGCGGCCGCGTAGGGGGTGAGGTCGTAGAGCTCGTCGCTGGCCACGCCCGCCCACGGGTCGGCGGTCACGTTGCGGACCGTGTTGCCGCAGCCCTCGCGGCTGGAGAGCCCGGCCTCGCCGAGCTCGCGGATCGCCTTCTCGGCTTCGATCAGCGGGATGTGGTGGATCTGGACGTTCTGGCGAGTCGTGACGTGGCCCTTGCGCAGCGGCGCGTACTTCTCCACCACGTCGGCGAACTTGTCCAGCTGCTCAGGGGTGATGCCGCCGAAGGGGAGCTTGCAGCGGATCATCTGCACGTCGGGCTGGCGCTGCCCGTAGACGCCCTGCCTGAGGCGGAACTTGATGAACTCGTCTTCCTCGGTTCCACCCGCGAGGAACTTGGTCGCCTCGGTCTTGAAGTCGTCGTACTCCCTTTGCAGGATCGGAATCACGTGCCCAGGGACGTGCTGGAGGATCTCTGGATCCTCGAGCGTTCCCTTTTGCGTTGGCAGTGAAACTGGCTCCATGTGGCGAACCTCCTGGTCGCAGCCGGCTGCTTTGACCTGGTCGAGATGAGGGGTTTGGAGTCCGTCCCGGCTGACCTGAACCAAGACCCTGGAAATCCTAGCGACTTTTAGGCATTTATCCAGGAGTCGGGAACAACGGTGTGCGGCTCGCGGCTGACGCCTTCCAGCAGCGCCGCTTGGCGCCACCGATCGGGACTGCCCTGAGGCGCTGGCGCGGACGGCGCCGTGTCTGCCGTGAAGCGCTGCAGCGCGGCGAGCACCGCCGCGGCCTGCGCCGGCGTGGCGGAGTCGCTACCGCCCAGCAGCTCTATCCGGTGCGTTTCCGTCTCCATTGGCCACAGTGTGACGGATAGACTGCCGCGCGTGGACGCGGAGCCCGCCCGCCCGCTGCAGAGCTTCCTCGCAGCCGCTCCGCTTCCGCAGCGGCTGGGTCTGCGACTCCTGCTTGCGCTGGGGCGGCGGCCGCGGGGGGCCGCGTTTCTGACTGCCGTGCCGGCGCTCTCGCAGGTCGTGCGGTCGCTGCTGGCGATGGAGCGCTACGACGATCCTGCGCTTTCGGCGGCGCTCGGCTTCGACGCGCAGCAGGTCGTGGCGCGCGGTCGTGCGCTGCGGCGCGCGGAGGGACGGCCATGAGGAGCACGATCGATTGCGATGTGTGCGTGATTGGCGCGGGCGCGGGCGGCGCCGTCGTGGCGGCCGAGCTTGCGGAGGGCGGCGCGAGCGTCGTGCTGCTCGATCAAGGCCCTCATCACGACGCCGACAGCTTCACCGCAAGGCCGCCGCAGATGCTCGCAAGCCTCTACAGGGATGCCGGCCAAACGATCACGCTCGGCAACCCGCCGATCCTGCTGCCGCTCGGCAGCGGGCTGGGCGGCACCACGCTCGTCAACTCGGGCACCTGCTTTCGGACTCCGCCGGCCGTGCTGGATGCTTGGCGGCAGCAGTTTGGCCTGCAGGTCGACGAGCAGGAGCTGGATCGCTGCTTCACGCGCGTGGAAGAGGCGATCTCGGTGGCCGAGGTCACTCCCGAGCTGGCCGGTGGCAATGCGGCCGTCGCACGGCGCGGAGCGGAGCGGCTGGGCTGGTCTCACGGCTATCTGCGGCGCAACGCCAAGGGCTGCGTAGGCTCGGGCGTCTGCGCCTTCGGCTGCCCCACGTCGGCCAAGCAGCACACCGGGATCACGTACGTGCCGCGCGCCAAGGCCGCCGGCGCGCAGGTGCTGACAGGCGCATGCGTGCAGCGGATCGCCACGCGCGGCGGGCGCTTCTCCCACGTGGAGGCCCAGCTAGCAGACGGCGGCGCGCTGGCGGTGCAGGCCGACCGCGCCGTGATCGCCGCCGGCACGATTCACACCCCCGGCTTGCTGGCCGCCAGCGGGCTCGGGCTTGCCTCCGGGCAGCTTGGACGCAATCTCTCGATCCACCCCGCAACTGCCGGCTTCGCATTGATGGACGAGCGCGTCGACATGGGGCGGGGGGTGCCGCAGAGCTTCTACGTCGACGAGTTCGCCGCGCAGGGCATCATCTTCGAGGGGGTCGCCGGCCCCCCGAGCTATGCCGCGATGTCGCTGCCGCTGAGCGGCGCAAAGCACGCGCAGGCGATGGCGCGCTACCCCTACCTTGCCCAGTTCGGCCTGATGGTCAGCGACTCCTCGCGCGGCAGCGTGCACGCGCCGGCAGCCGCTGCGCGGCTGCTGCCCGGGGCCGCCGGTCGCCTGGTCTCGCGGCTGGGTCAGGCGCCGGTCATCCGCTACGACCTCGACGACGCCGATCTCGCTCGCTTTCGGTCGGGTTTGCAGCGGCTGCAGGAGCTCTTCCACGCGGCCGGCGCGCGCGAGGTCTACCTGCCGCTGCCCGAGGGCGTGGCGCCGGCGAGCGCGCGGCGCAACGATCTGCGGCTGATGGCCTTTCATCCGCTCGGAACCGCGAGAGCCCATTCCCGCGCCGGCGAGGGTGTGGTCGACTCGAATCTCGCGCTGCACGGCGTGAAGGGCGTGCACGTAGCCGATGGGTCGGTGGTGCCGAGCTCGCTTGGCGTCAACCCACAGTTGACGATCATGGCGCTTGCCAGCAGGCTTGCCTTCCATCTGCTGGGAGCGCCGGTGCCTGGGTCCAGGGCCGAGCCCGAGCACGTGGATATCCCCTGTCCATCCTGAAACCGAGGAGATCGAATGTCATTCCTGATAGACCCGCCCTGGCTGTACGCGACCGGACGCGCCTACGGGCGGCTGATGCCCAAGCAGGAGAAGGCGGCAAAGGCGGTGGAGACCGCGACGATCGGGGCTTTCCTTGCGACCAGCATCTCGCTCTATCTGGACCTTCCCTGGACGAGGCCAATCTGGCGTGCCTGCAGAGCCGCCTCCGGGCGTGACTGGATGCTCAACTCGGGGGTGTTGAGGATCGACTGGCGCAAGGCGGGCGCAAGGACGCACCTGGTATCGGCCGCGATCTTCGCGACCTATCCGCTCTGGTTGCGCCTTGGCGTTAGGCGTGGGCGGCGCGCCTAGAGCGGAATGTTGCCGTGCTTGCGCTTGGGTCCCGGTTCGCGCTTGCCGTGCAGCGTGTGCAGGGCGCCGATCAGGCGCGGGCGGGTCTCGTGCGGGACGATCACGTCGTCGATGTAGCCCCGCTCGGCGGCGGTGTAGGGGTTGGCGAAGCGCGCCTTGTAGTCATCCATGAGCTTCTGGCGGCGCTCGTCGGGCGTAGGGCTTGCGGCGATGTCGCGACGGTAGATGATGTTGACCGCGCCCTCGGGACCCATCACGGCGACCTCGGCCGTCGGCCAGGCGAAGTTGAAGTCAGCGAGCAGGTGCTTTGAGGCCATCACGTCGTAGGCGCCGCCGTAGGCCTTGCGCGTGATCACGGTGATCTTTGGCACCGTCGCCTCGGCGTAGGCGTAGAGCAGCTTGGCGCCGTGGCGGATGATCCCGCCCCACTCCTGGGCGGTGCCGGGCAAAAAGCCGGGCACGTCGCAGAAGGTCAGGATCGGGATGTTGAAGGCGTCGCAGGTGCGCACGAAGCGGGCGGCCTTCGCCGACGCGGCGATGTCGAGCACGCCCGCAAGCTGGTTTGGCTGGTTGCCGACGATCCCGATCGAGTACCCGTCCAGACGCGAGAAGCCGCAGATGATGTTCTTGGCGTGGTGCTCGTGGACCTCGAAGAACTCGCCGTCGTCGACGATCAGCTTGACGACGTCACGCATGTCATACGGCTTGTTCGGGTTGTCCGGGACGACGTGGTCGAGCTCCTCGTCCATCCGGCCCGGGTCATCTCCGCTCACCATCCGCGGAGCGCTCTGCAGATTGTTGGAGGGCAGGAAGCTCAGCAGGTAGCGGCAGTCCTCCAGGCAGGCATCCTCGTCCTCGGAGGCGAACTGGGCTACGCCCGACTTGGTGTTGTGGGACATCGCGCCGCCTAGCTCCTCGAAGCCAACTTCCTCGCCGGTCACGGTCCTGATCACGTCGGGGCCCGTGATGAACATGTGCGAGGTCTCCTTCACCATGAAGATGAAATCGGTGATCGCGGGGGAGTAGACGGCGCCGCCGGCGCACGGGCCCATCACGAGGCTGATCTGTGGGATCACGCCCGAGCTGCGCACGTTGCGCACGAACACGTCGCCGTAGGCGCCCAGCGAGACCACGCCCTCCTGGATGCGCGCGCCGCCGGAGTCGTTGATGCCGATCACGGGGCAGCCGATCTTGGCGGCCAGATCCATGATCTTGCACATCTTCTCGCCCATCACCTCGCCCAGCGACCCGCCGAAGACCGTGAAGTCCTGGCTGAAGACGCAGACGGTGCGCCCGTCGATAGTGCCGGTGCCGGTCACCACCGCGTCGCCCCAGGGCCGGTTCTTCTGCATGTCGAAGTCGTAGGTGCGGTGGCGCACAAAGGTGTCGAGCTCTTGGAAAGAGCCCTCGTCAAGCAGCTTCTCCACCCGCTCTCTGGCGGTGTACTTGCCGCGCGCGTGCTGCTTCTCCTCAGCCTCCGGCGCCGAGTGCAGCGCGGCCGCGCGCAGCTCCTTCAGCTGCTCGAGCTTCTCCTCGTATGTCTCAGGGGCCTTCTGGCGCATGGGCGCGGGATGTTATCCGCGCTCGCGCCGGCAAGGCGTCGGGGACGTCAGGCGCGCGAGAAGGGCCGGTGGTGCGCGGCGCCGAGACGGTCGAGCACGGTTCTCAGCATCTCGGTCGTCTGTGCCGCCAGCGCCTCCTCGGCGGCCAGGAGCTCTGCGGCGAGATCGACGGGCTCGACGGGCTGCCCCACCTGCTCGTCGGCCTGCTCGATTTCATCGGTGGCGGCTGGGACCTGGTCCTCGACGGCCTCTGCGGCGACTGTGGTGGCCTGCGGCTGTGCAGGGGCTCCATCCGCGTCGCTCTGCGAGGCTCCGGCATCCTCCGGGGCAGGCGTGAGAGCCTTGGCGGCCTTGGCCTTGCGGCGGAAAAGCCGCGCGAAGAAGCCGGGCCGTGGCATCTGCTGCTCCTCAGGCACGCCGTCCGGCGCTGCCTCGTCGGGCACAGCCGGGTCGCAGTCGGCTGTCTCGGCCACGCTTGTGGCCTGGGCTTCGGGCGCTTGCGCATCCTCTGGAGCTTCCGCCTCTGCGTCAGGCGGGACCGCATCCGCCTCGCAGTCGGCGGCCTCCGGCGCTGCCTCGGCGCCGCCGTCGCAGCCGTCAGGCAACTCCTGGGTGACGCTCAACGTCACCTTTGTACCCCAGCCTGACGGCTTCAGCTCGACCTTGCCCTTTGCAGCCTCCGCCTCCCATTCGACGGTCTGCTCGGGCTCGATCTTCGTGATCTTGACCTCTCCCAGTTCGCCCAGGTGGCGCGCCAGCGCCGTGGGGTCGCTCAGCTCCGCCCACAACTCGGGCGGCGACTTGACGAGCGTGCGTTGCACCTCGGAGGAGATCATCGCCACGAGGTTCGAGCGGCGTCTTAGGACTCCTTCCGCGCGAAGACCGGCTCGCAACGCGCGTTGCGATGATTTAGGCGGACGCGGCGGCGTTGCGGCTGCCGATCATCCCCCGCTCATACAGCAACTCCGCGATCTGCACCGCGTTCGTGGCCGCACCCTTGCGCAGGTTGTCGGCGACGATCCACATGTCGATCGCGCCCGGGTGCCCCGCGTCCTGGCGGATGCGCCCGACGAACACCTCGTCGGAGCCGTCGGCGTCGATCGCGAGCGGATAGAGCGCGGCGCCCGGGTCGTCGAGCACCGTGACGCCGGGGGCGCTGGCCAACAGCTCACGCGCCTGCAGCGCAGAGAGCGGCTGCCGCGTCTGCACGTTGACCGCCTCGGAATGGGAGTTGATCACCGGCACTCGCACGCAGGTAGCGCTGACCGCGATATTCGGGTCGCCGAGAATCTTGCGGGTCTCGTTGATCAGCTTGCGCTCCTCGTCGGTGTGGTCGTCTCCCTGCGCGAAGGAGCCGGCGTGCGGCAGCGCGTTGAAGGCGATCTGGTGCGCATAGGCGGCGGCCGCCGGCGGCTCCTGGTCATGCAGCAGCGCATGCGACTGCGCCACCAACTCCTCGACGGCCGCCCGTCCGGTGCCCGAGACCGCCTGGTAGGTGGAGATCACCAGCCGCTCGATGCCGGCGGCATCGTGGATCGGCTTCAGCGCGAGCACCATCTGCATCGTGGAGCAGTTGGGGTTGGCGATGATTCCGCGATGGCCGCTGAGCGCATCCGGGTTGACCTCGGCGACGACCAGCGGAACGTCGTCGTTCATCCGCCAGCGCGAGGAGTTGTCGATCACGATCGCGCCTGCGGCCGCGAACCGGGGCGCCCACTCGCCGGAGGTCGAGCCGCCGGCGGAGAAGATCGCGATATCGAAGCCCTGGATGGACTCCTCGGTCAGCCCCTGGACCACCAGCCCGTCCTCCAGCTGCCGCCCGACCGAGCGCTCCGAGGCGAATGGCACGATCACGCGCGCGGGGAAACTCCGCTCCTTGAGCAGGCGCAGCATCAGCGTGCCCACCTGGCCGCTGGCGCCCACGACGGCGACTCTGTAGCCCTCGCTGCTCATCAGGACCAGCGTATCGCGCAAGCCCAGCCCAGCTCAAATCGCCTCCGCACTTCCTTTACGGCTTGACAGCCATGATGAAGATGCTCACGAGCACGAGCAGGCTGAGCAGGCTGCCGACGATCCCGAGGCGCCGCGTCAGGCGCCGGTACTCCTCGCTGGGCGCGCCGTCGCCCGTCGCCAGGTCGCGTTCGATCGTCTCCTGCGCCTTCTTGCTGGTGGGGATCATGACCGCGCCGACGAGCGCTCCGATCACGACGATTGCGCCGATGCCCCACTGCACGAAGAACTCTTTGAAGTCTTTGCCTTCAGCTGCCAGGTAGAGACCGGCGCCGAGCACGACCAGCAGCGCTCCGTTGATCAGCGCCCGGTCGATCGTTCGCTCGATCCGGTGCATCACGGGCAGGCTGCGGGGGTCCTGCTTGGCGGCGATCGCGAACATGATCGGGTAGGCGAAGGTGACGCCGAAGGCGATCACGACGCCCATGATGTGGATCGCCAAGACGACGTTGTAGGCGGTGATCGCCATCGGACGGATCGTATTGGGCGCCGGAGACGCTGCGTTTAGAAGGTCGGCGCGTACTTGCCGAAGACGTCTTGCATCGCGCCGCAGACCTCACCCAGCGAGCAGCGGTCGCCCAGTGCCTGCTTGATGAACGGAACGAGGTTCTGCGTGCCGGCAGCCGCGTCGCGCAGCTCCTGCAGGCGGGTCTGCACCAGCGCCTGGTCCCGTCCCGCCTTGAACGCCTTCAGCCGCTCCAGCTGTTCGCGCTCGGACTCCGGATCGACGCGCAGCAGGTCGGGCACCTCGAGCTCCTCCTCCTCGAAGGCGTTGACGCCGACCACGATGTCCTGACCCGTTCGATAGCGCTCCTGGTAGCCCCAGGCCGACTCGTCGATCTCGCCGGTGATGAACTGGATCGCGTTGACTGACCCGCCGAGCGCGTCCACCTTGGCGATCAGCTCGTTCGCGCGCTCTTCGATCTCGTCGGTCAGCGCCTCCACGAAGTAGGACCCGGCAAACGGATCGACGGTGTCGGCCGCGCCCGACTCGTTGGCGAGGATCTGCTGGGTGCGAAGGGCGATCTTTGCGGCGCGCTCGGTAGGCAGCGCCAGTGCCTCGTCGAAGCCGTTGGTGTGCAGCGACTGGGTGCCGCCGCAGACGGCGGCGAAGCCCTGCAGGGCGACCCGAACGATGTTGTTCTCCGGCTGCTGTGCGGTCAGCGTCACGCCGCCGGTCTGGGTGTGGAAGCGCAGCATCATCGACTTCGGGTTGGTGGCGCCGAAGCGATCGCGCATGATGTGCGCCCACATCCGGCGGGCGGCCCTGAACTTCGCCACCTCCTGGAAGACGTTGTTGTGGCCGTTGAAGAAGAAGGCCAGGCGCGGGGCGAAGTCGTCGACGGGCAGGCCCCGCTCGATCGCGGCCTGCACGTAGGCGATGCCCGAGGAGAGCGTGAAGGCGACCTCCTGCACTGCCGAGCAGCCCTTCTCGCGGAAGTGGTAGCCGGAGATCGAGATCGTGTTCCAGCGCGGCACCCTCTCATGGCAATACTCGAAGATGTCGGTCGTCAGCCGCATCGTGGGCTGCGGCGGGTAGATGTAGTTGCCGCGCGCTATGTACTCCTTGAGCACGTCGTTCTGGGTGGTGCCGCGCAGCTTCTCGCTCGGTACTCCCTGCTCCTCACCGACCAACTCGTAGAGGCACAGCAGGCAGGCCGCCGGCGCGTTGATCGTCATCGAGGTGGAGACCTGGTCCAGCGGGATGCCGTCGAAGGCGGTGCGCATGTCGTCGATCGTGTCGATCGCCACCCCGGTGCGGCCGACCTCTCCAAGGCAGCGGGGGTTGTCGGAATCGAGGCCGAGTTGGGTCGGCAGATCGAAGGCCATCGAGAGCCCGGTCGAGCCCTTGGAGAGCAGGTAGCGGTAGCGTTCGTTTGACTCCTTAGCGGAGGCGTATCCGGCGTACTGGCGCATCGTCCAGATCTGTTTGCGGTACATCTCGCGATGCACGCCCCTGGCGTAGGGAAACTGGCCCGGCTCGCCGAGGTCGAGCTCCGCCGGCAGGTCCGCCTCGGTGTAGAGCGGCTCGATCTCAATGCCCGAGTCGGTGAACCGGCGCGGATCCTCGGGACCGACGATCGGGGCGACGGTCATGTGCTCGTTGCTCTGCGTCATCTCCTTGAGAGGTTATCCTTCCCCTGTGCCCACCTGTCTCGTTACCGGCGGCGCCGGGTTCCTCGGGTCTCATCTCTGCGACGAGCTGCTGAAGCGCGAGCATCGCGTGATCTGCGTTGACAACCTGGAGACCGGGTCGCTCGTGAACATCGAGCACATCCGCGACCCCGAGCGGTTCGTCAATCTGAATATCGACATCATCGAGCCCTATTACGTCGATGAGCCGGTCGACTTCGTCTACCACCTCGCGTCGCCAGCGTCTCCGATCGACTACCTGCGTCTGCCGCTGCACACGCTGAAGGTCGGCTCCTACGGCACCCACCACACTCTCGGCCTGGCGAAGGCCAAGCGCGCACGTTTCCTGATCGCCTCCACCAGCGAGGTCTACGGGGATCCCCACGTGCACCCCCAGCCCGAGAGCTACTGGGGCCACGTCAACCCGATCGGCCCGCGGGGCGTCTATGACGAGGCCAAGCGCTATGCGGAGGCGCTGACGATGGCCTATCACCGCCAGCAGGGTGTGGACACAGCGATCATCCGGATCTTCAACACCTACGGGGCGCGCATGCGCCCGCACGACGGCCGCGCGATCCCCACCTTCCTGCGCCAGGCGCTGGCCAACCGACCGATCACCGTCTTTGGCGACGGCAGCCAGACGCGCTCCTTCTGCTACGTCAGCGACCTGATCAGGGGGATGATCGCGCTGGCCGAGTCTGGCTACCACGACCCGGTCAATGTCGGCAACCCCGACGAGTTCACGCTGCTGGAGCTTGCCAAGATGGTGCTGGAGCTGACCGGCTCGCAATCGGAGATCGTCTTCGAGGCGCTGCCTGTGGACGATCCCAAGCAGCGCCGCCCAGACATTGGGCTGGCGCGCGACCTGCTGGGATGGTCGCCGGAGGTCGCCCTGCAAGACGGTCTGCGGCATACGATCGACTCTGCGGGCGTGCAGACACTTGTCGGCTGAGAGCGCCCGCCCTGGCCCGCGACGCGGACGGGACGGTGCTTGAATTCGGTTCTTTGCGGCCAAATTGCGGGTTTCCCGACCGCTACATATGGAACCCTTGAGAGTTGTGAGCAGTGAGATGGCATCACGTGCCCCCGGGGCGTCAACGCTGCGCACGCCACCAGAGCCGGCGTCGGCCGCAAAAGAGGCGCCCCTTCGCGCCGCGACGAGCTCGCATCCGGATGTCGTGGCGAGCCCGCCACACGAGCCGCGTCTGCCGCGCCGGGGACTGACGGCCGCAGAGGCGATCGCCTCCGCTGTGATCGCCCCCGCGGCGCCGTCGGGACAGGACATGCGCCGCAAGCGCCCGCCGGCCATCTCTTTCGTGCTGCGGCTCGACACAGGACGGCGCGCGGCGCGGGTGCTCTCGCTGTTGGCGCTCGACTTCCTGGGCGTCTCACTGGCGATCTTCACCGCGCTGGCGCTGAAGGCGGTGCTGCTGTCCACCATCAGCTTCCAAGCAGTCGTCGCGGGCACGAGAGGATACGTGGCGCTCGCTTACCTGATCACAGCGCTCCTGTTCGCACGCTCTGGGCTCTACGCGGATCGTGGACAACGCCCGGGGCTCACGCGCATCGTCGCCTGTCTTTTCCAGGTGATGCTGATGCTGCTGCTGCTAGGCCTCGTGGATGGCATGCATTTCTCCAGCTACTACATCTTCTACGGCTCCTTCGCCTTCGCCGTCGTCTACGTAGCGAGCATCAGGCACTTCTACGAGCAGATCACCGGCGCTTTGCTGCGAGCCGCGGGCTACCGGCGCAGGGCGGTGCTGGTCGGCACCGGCGAGCAGATCAAAGACGTCGCCCATGCGCTGCGCGACGGCGGCTCCAGATCGCCCGCGCCAATCGACGTCGTGGGCTTCCTCTCCCCGCAGACGCTGCCAGCCAACGGGCTCAGGTCGCTGGGCACGCTGGATCGGCTCGACGATGTGCTCGCCGCCGAGCACGTGGACGAGGTGATCATCGCCGACCCAGACTTCCCCGAGGCGCAGGCGGTCGAGCTTGTGGATAGCTGCCACCGACGCGGCGTGCGGGTGAAGATCGCCCCTTCCACGATGGAGCTCTTGATGCATCGCGCCGAGTTCGTGCCCGGTGAGTCGGTGCCGCTGTTCGAGCTGACCCCGCCGGTGTTCGAGGGCGTCGACTTCGCGCTGAAGCGGGCCTTCGACATCGTGGGCGCGGGCTTTCTGCTGATTTTGCTCAGCCCACTGCTGTTGGTGCTGGCGCTGGCGGTGCGCCTCTCCTCGCGCGGTCCGGCACTGTTCGGCTCGGTGCGGCCGGGGATCGGCCAGCAGCCGTTCCAGTGCCTGAAGTTCAGGACGATGCAGACCGATGCCGAACAGCGGCTCGCTGACCTGGAATCGCTCAACGAGGCCTCCGGCGCTCTGTTCAAGATCCGGGAGGACCCGCGCCTGACACGAGTGGGACGCTTTCTGCGCCGCTTCTCGCTGGACGAGCTGCCGCAACTGATCAACGTGCTGCGGGGTGAGATGTCGCTGGTCGGACCGCGCCCGCTGCCGGTGCGCGACTTCGAGCTGCTGGAGGACTGGCACCGCAAGCGCTACCTCGTGCTCCCGGGGATGACAGGACTCTGGCAGGTCTCCGGGCGCTCCGAACTCGACTTCGACGATCTGGTGCGACTCGACTTCGTCTATCTGGAGCGCTGGTCGCTGGCGCTCGACTTCGCGATCATCGTAAAGACGCTGCCCGCCGTGCTCTCGCGCCGCGGGGCCTTCTGACCTAGGCGCCCTGCGCGCCGAGAAGGGTCGTCTGCAATTCCTACCGGGACTCGGCCATCTGGCTGCGACGGCTGGCACGGGGACCAGCGGGCATGAACGCCGCATCGCCCCGGGCGATCGCGCGATCATAGACCTGCCACGTCGCCCTGCCCGCGTCCTGCCAGGACCAGCGCGGCGGCTTCGGGGCGGGGCGTGTCAGCTGCTGGGCCGCCTGCACCAGCCCCACCAGATCGCCTGGCTCCACGAGCGCGGCACGGCCGTCGAGCACCTCTCGCAGCGCCGGCAGGTCAAAGGCGGCCACCGGTGCCCCGCAGGCCAGCGCCTCGACGGCCGGCAGGCCGAAGCCCTCCTCGGCGGAAGGCAGCAGCAGCGCATGGGCGCCGCTGTAGATCGCGGCCAGCTCGTCGTCTGAGACCTTGCCCGTGAGCGTCACGTTCGGCAGCTCGCGCGTCCATGGGCCCGCCGGGCCGACCAGCACCAGCGGCAGCTCGCGATGCGTGGTGGCGAGCTTGCGGAGCGGCCGGCGCGGATCGGGGCGCTGCAGCGAGCCGACCCAGAGCAGATAGGACTCTGGCAGGCCAAAGCGCTTTTGCACGGCATGGATCTGCTGCTGATGGCGAGGGTAGAAGGCAGGATCTGGCGCCTCCGGGATGATCGTGATTCGTCCCTCCTCCAGCCCGAGCCGGCTCACCGCGTCGGCTGCGACCGCCTTCGTGGGCACGATCACTTTCGTCGCCCGCTGCACTGCGAGATGCTTCAGATACGGCACGCACGCCATTCGCAGGTGCTCGCTGCGGCGCTTGAGCGCGGCCAGATCGTGCAGAGTGACCACCATCGGGCAGGGGCTGCGCAGGATTGCCCCCTGCATCCAAGGGGCGTGGAAGACATCCGTATGGCGGGGCCGGTGCGTCTCGAAGATCTCCGAGCGCTCGCCCTTGGTGTCGCGCAGAGCGCGCAGTAGACAGCGCGCATAGCGGCCAACGCCCCCCGCCCCTGAGGACGGCCGGCTGTCGAATGCGACCCTCACCTGCCTTGGCGCCTCACGGCCGGGAGTTGCACACGCGCACCATAGTGCCTTTGCTGGATAGGACGCAATATCTACGCAAAGGTTTCTCGGTCTAAGCGAAGATATGCAAGTCCGCATGCACGGCTAGCGTGCGGAATTGCGATGCCGCGCAGCGATCTTCACGAAGCTGTATGGGAGGCGGTCCCAGAGGGGGGGCAGCCGCCGCTTGCCAATTTGCGCCTGGCCTACCTACTGGAGCACCTGACGCCGGGGCGGCGGGTACTGGATGTGGGCTGCGGGGAGGGCTGGTTTGCGCAGCAGCTTGCGCAGCGCGGCATGCAGGTCGTGGGTGCGGACGTCGCCGGGGAGCCGTTGCGGCGCGCCCGTGCGCACCATCCCGGCCTGCGCCTGGAGCTGATCACGCGGGAGGAGCAGTGGCCCTTTGCGGTTGCCGAGTTCGATGCCGTGTGGGCGGGGGAGGTGATCGAGCACGTTGCGGACACGGCGGCGTGGCTCTCGGAGTTGCGTCGGGTGCTGGCGCCGGAGGGCACGCTGTTGCTCAGCACTCCTGCTCACGGGCTGCTGCGCAGGCTGGGGCTCGCGCTGTTGCCAGGCGCCTTCGAGGCTCATTTCGACCCCCGCAGCGATCATCTGCGCTTCTACACCGTTTCCAGCCTGTGCGCATTGCTGGCGGACTTTCGTTTCGAGGAGGTCAAGATCGACCGCGCGGGAGGGATCCCCGGAGGGCGCGCCTGCCTGCTGGCGTGTGCGCGGCGGGCGCGGTTTTGAGCGCCGCGACCTCATTCAGCGCGATCACGTAGCTCTCGCGGTTTTTCCCGCTCGGGTACAGGTAGTAGGCGGCGCGCAGCTCGGCAAGTGCGGCGCGAGGATCTGTGGCCAGATCGTGTTCGCCCAGGTCTTCCCAAGTGGCTGGATTGGCCGGCTGCTGGTGCACGGCACGCAGCCGCGTCGCGCGGGCCGGGCCGATCTGCCCGAGCGATTCCTGGACGGCGGCCAGCGTGCGCAGCGCGCCTGCCGAGAGCGGGTCACGGCTTACACCGGTCCGTGCAGCCGTGAGCGCCGCGCCGCCGGAGAGCCGCAGCGCTTCTTCGGAGGCTTTGGTGGAGCGCTGTGGCTGCCACTCGCTCCATGCCGCAAGCAGCGCAAGGACTACCACGGCGGCGGCGGCGCCGGCGCGCGCCGGGCTGACTCGCCACGGCAGCAGGTGACGCCATGGGCCTGCAGGCGCCGTCGTGGGCGCCTCGATTGGCCCGCGCCCGGCCAGCCAGCCCGCGCAGATCAGCGCGATGCATGCGGTACCGGGTACGTACCAGGTCCAGTCCACGAAGGAGTGAACGCCGAAGGTGATCACGATGCAGAGCATGCTCAGCAGGCCGTGCCGCTCAGGCGTGTAGGGCAGATCGATCGAGCGCCAGCGCCCGCGCGACCAGCGCCGGTTGAACGGGTGGGTCGCGTTGCCGGCGGCGATCATCCAGCCGATCAGCAACGCGATCGTGACCGCGATGCCAGCCAGCCCGAGATCGGCCAGCGTCTGGACGATGTAGCCGTGGGCGTGGGTGACTTCCAGCGTCCCCGTTTCGTACTGCTTGCGGGCGGTGGCGTAACCGCCGCCGCCGACGCCGAGCGCAGGGTGCGCTTCAAAGACCTGGAGCGCCTGCTTCCAGTACCTGGCGCGGACGCTGGCGATCGCGGTGAGCCTGCCGGGGGTGTTGGGGATCGAGACGTTGGGGTTGGTGAGCGTGGAGATCTGGTGTGAGATGGTGCCCGTGAAGCCGCGCTGGCTGTGAGCCAGAGCGGCGACTCCCGCCAGCACGAGGAGCGCAAGAGTCGCCAGCAGCGCGGCGGCGGCGCGGCGGCGGGTCTGCGCAGAGGGTGGCCGCCGCGCCAGGGCAAAGCCGATCCCGATCCCGACGGCGAGCAGCGCGATCGCGATCGCGGCCAGCAACAGCCCTAGCTGGTGCCCGGCGCTCACACGCGCGGGCAGTTCGGCGCCTTCGGAGCTGAGCGCTGCGCTTGAGAAGTCGAACGCAACCGGGATTGCGGCGAACGCGCCGCAGACGATCAACATCAGTGCGCCGCGCAGGCGTAGGGGGACCAGGCACAGCCAGGCGGCTGCGCCGATCAGAGCGACAGCAAGCGACCCGCGCGAGTAGGCGAGCATCAGCGCCACCATCAGCAGGCTCATCGCCGGGTAGGCGAGCGCGCCGATCAGCGCGTGTCCGGAGCGTCTGGTGCCAAGCCACAGGCATCCGACGATGCCAATCGCGGCGCAGAGTCCGGTTGCGTTCCAGTAGCCGAATGGCGCTCGCAGCCGCGCAATCGATTCGCCGGCGGCAAGGTCGGCGGGGAACACCTTGCTCAGCAGCGCGTAGCCGCAGATGACCACCGTCGCGATCACGATCCCGCTGAGCACTCCGCTCGAGTTGCCGGGCGTGGCCCTTGCGAGCAGGACCACCGCCCCGAACAGGGCGCTGTAGGCGAGCAACTGCCCCGCTTCCTGCCAGCTTGTGTCCGGTGTGACCGACCAGGCGACTGAGATCGCAGTCAGCGCGGTGAAGCCGAACAGCAGGGCGGTGGGCCAGGCGCCGCTGAAGCGCTTGCCGCGAGGTGCGAGCAGGATCGACGCCGCGGCGGCCGCTCCTGCAAGCAGTGTGAGCAGCAGCTCGACGGTGGTCCTGGGTCCTGGGGTCAGGCCGCCGGTGGCGATGAAAGTGCAGGCGCAGATCAGCCCTGCGGTCAACGCCGCCGCCGCGCCATTGGCCGATCTGCGCAACGTGGAGCGATCTCTCGGGCGTTGCTGCGCACCGCTGGCGGGGGCGGCAGCAGACATCGGCTCCTTCGATCGGGGCGCCGGCGCGTAGGTCGACACGAGATCCTCTCAGCCGCGCCGCGAGCGCCGCATACGCGTGTTGATCTCCTTGCCGGCGAGCAGCGCGATCCCGGCGATCACCGCCGCAATCACCGCCAGCACCGGCGTGGGCAGGTCGCTCGCCGCCGAGGCGAGATCCGGGTGCACGACGCCGGGCACCACCGATCCTTCCCCGCCGCCGCCGAGGTGCACGGGCCCCACGCCGCTCTTGCGCGTCTGTTCCAGAATCTGCTGCTGAGCCGGTGTGGGTTCAACGTGCTGCCCGGCGCCAGGCGTGGCAACGCCCGTGGATGAGCCGCTGCTTTGACCGTCGACCGTGTGGCCTTTGTGAGCCGCAGCCGCCAGCTCGGCATTCACTATTTCTTCGACACAGGGGGAGGAGTACTCGCGAGCTTCCGTGGGCAATTGTGCCAGCGCGATCTGGTACTGCTTGACGGTGAAGCCGGCGAGCGACTTGCCCTGGCTGCAGAGTTCGTACATCTTCGTGCCGAGGTTGGCGCGGGCGCCGGCGGGCACGGCGGCTGCGAGGCAGAGACATGCGAAGATCGCGGCGGCGAGCACGCGCGCGCTGCTGGATTTGCGGGCTGCAAAGTTCCGAATCATCGAGCGATCACCAACCTACCAGCGCCCCCGGGAGACGTTGACGCTGCATTGCGGGGGTCTCAGCCGCTTGCATAGAGCCTAAAACCCCGGCCAGGGCCAGAAAGGTTGAAGATCTCCCTGCCACCGCGCCGCCGGCGGGGACCCAAGGGGGGGCGGGCCCCACGCCGACGAGGACGAGCGCGGCGGTAAGCGCTCCAAGGCCTGGCAGCTGCCAGGCCTCGACCAGCGCCCCGGGTGCGTATTCCCCGGATCGAGCATCCCCAAACGCGCAGGGCGCGGAGTCTCTTTGACGCCGGTACGGAAGACTTGCCGGTTGATGCTCAGGTGCGCGATCGTCCCGCCGGTGCCGGTTCCCTACAGGGAGCCGCTCTTCCAATGCCTCTCGCAGCGGCCTGAGCTGACGATCGCAGTGATCTACCAGGCGTCCTCCCAGCGCAGCTGGGACCAGGCTGCGGGCTGGTTTCCGGCCGACCATGGCTACGAAGCCGTGCATCTGCGGCCGCTGCACATCGCGCGCAGCGGCCGTAGCCCGATCACCTGGCCGCGCGGCCTGGAGCGTGCGCTCTCGCGTTTTGCCCCGGACGTGGTGGTGGTCTCGGAGTTCGGTCCGGCGAGCCTGCGGGCGCTGGCTTGGTGCAGAGCGCGCCGGCGAGCCCTGGTCGTGCTGAGCGAGGTCACGCGCGATGCGCAGCGCACCCTGAGCGCGCCCCAGCGCGCTCTGCACGGCCTACTCGCTCGGCGGGTTGACGGGCTGATCGCGGTGAGCACCGCTGCGCGTGAGCGGCTTCTGGAGCTGGGCGTCCAGCAGGACCGGGTGATCGTGAGCCTGCAGCCGGTGGATGAGGATGCGCTGCAGGCAGCGACCGCCGCGCGACCGCGCCCGCGGGCTTTGCCGGTCGAGGTGCTCACTGTGGCCCGTCTTGTGCCTGACAAGGGGATCGACGTGCTGCTGGATGCTTTCTCGCGGGCTGGCCTGAGGGAGGAGCAGGCGAGGCTGTGCATCGTCGGCGGGGGGCCGCTTGAGGATCAGCTGCGCAAGCGCGCTCAGAGGCTTGGCGTGCCCGCGAGATTCCTTGGTGCCAGGCCCGCCGGCGAGCTGCCCGCACGCTATGCGCAGGCGGGCGTTTTCGTGTTGCCCTCGCTGTATGAGCCCTTCGGGGTTGCGTTGCGGGAGGCGGTCGTCGCGGGACTGCCCGTCGTGTGCAGCACCGCCGTGGGCGCTGCCGGCGATCTGGCGCTCTCGGGTGGCAACGCGATCCTGGTGGCGCCTGGCGACGTGGGCGCTCTGAGCGAGGCGCTTGCGCGCGTCTGCCGGGACGCTGCGCTGCGCGAGGCGATGGCCTGTGCGAGCGTCCGTGTGGCGCGGCAGCATCCGTTGCAGGACGACGTCGAGGCATTCGCCGCGATGATCCGGCAGGCCGCGGCGCGGCGTGGCAGGGTGGGCTAAGGCCGTAAGTGCGCTCAGCGCAGCAGCATCGGCAGCACGCGCTCATGGATCAGCGCGTCGACCGCTGGCGGCCGGCAGGCAGCCATGCGCTCCACGGCCGCCAGCCGGTAGCGCGCCAGATCCTGCTCGGGCATTGAGAAGGCGAGCCTGAGTGCGCCGGCGAGCGACTCGGGGCGCATGTCAGGCGCGCACAGCTGCGGCGCGAGCTCGTGCGCGAGCGCGAGCGCTTCAAACGGCCCGCCGGTCGCCGCGCAGGCCAGGAGCGCGCCGTCGAGCAGCGCCTCAAGCTGAGCAAAGCCGAAGTCCTCCCAGCGCGCGCCGGTGATGAAGACCTGGGCGCTGCGCAGCGCCGCGCGAAACTCCTGTGCCGGCACACGGCCGCGCCAGGTCACGTCCTCGGGCTCGTGCAGCCCGTGTCGTGCCAGGTGCCTGCGCGCAAGTGCCGGATCGATGCCGAAAACATCAAGGCGGGCGTCGGGCAGATTGGCCTGCGCCCACGCAGAGATCACGATGTCCAGGCCCTTGGCCTTCGGGTCCGGGGTGTACGCGACGGCAAGCCGCTCGCGCTGCTCGCTCAGCGGGCCCGACGGCTCGATCGGCTGTGGCAGCACCACCACAGGCGCGGACCCGGCCGGCAGCGCCTGCGCTGCGAGGCTGCTGAAGGGCAAAACGAGCGTCGCGTCGCGCAGCCTGCGGCGCTCCAGCGCGTGTTGGATGGCGTTGCGCGCGCCCGGCCGGTTCAGGCGCGCGGGCGCGTCGAGCCTGACCGCGTATGGGATGCGCATGCGGCTCGCCAGCAGCGAGGAGGTGGTCGAGGAGAAGATCACCGCGCGCGGGGACAGACGACCAAGCGCGCCAGCGAGCGCACGTCGTGCTGCAAGCGCCTCCACCAGATCCGTGATCGGATAGGCGCGGCGCAGAGCTGCCGTGGCGCCGATCGTCACGCGCACGACCTCGACGGAGGCCCCTGCCTGTCGGATGCTCTGCGCCAGCGCCTGATCGCCGGCGCGCAGGCCGATCGTCGTGCCCAGTGAGAGCAGCAGGACGTCGACGCGCTGGATCTCCGAAGACCGGCTCATCGCAGCGCGTGTTCGTAGGCGGCCACCGTGAGCTGGCCGCAGCGCTCCCAGGTGAAGCAGCGCTGCACGGTCTCGCGCGCGGCGGCGCCGAGCTGATCGCATTCGCACATGCAGCGCTCGATCGCGCCCGCCAGCGCGAGGTGATTGTCGGGTGGCACGAGCACCATGCCGGCGCCGGCAGCGGCAATGTCCTGCGGTCCGCCCTCGTCTTCGCAGCCGATCGCCGGCACCCCGCCGGCCATCGCCTCAACGTAGGCCACGCCGAACGGCTCCTCGACGCTCGGCATCACGCAGACGTGAGCGCGCCACATCTCCGTGAGCGCTTGCTCGTGGGGCAGCTGCCCCAGGAAGCGCACCGAGTCCCGCAGGCCGAGCTCGTCGCGCAGGCGCTCCAGTGGCTTGCGCATCTCGCCATCGCCGACGATCACATAGTCGGGACGCTGCGAGATCTGCATGCTCGCCAGCGCGCGCATCACGACCGCATGGCGCTTGCGCTCTTGCAGGTGGGCGACGGTCACGATCGTGGGACGCGAATGTTGCTGCGGGCGCAGCGGCGGTACTGCTGCGCCGAGGTGGACCACCTCGCAGCGAGTCGCGACGCCTGCGAGCTGCCTGCATCGCTCGGCGGCCCAGTGGCTGTTGGCGATCACGAGCGCGGCGCTGCGCAGCGTCTTGGAGGTGGCGCGTGCTGCGCGCGAGCTGCGCCGTGCGACGTGGATGATGTCTGGCCCGTGGGTCGAGACGACGAACGGCACGCCACCGGCAGAGCGCGCGACCGCCTCGCCGGTCGGGAGCACGTTGTGGGCGTGGATCAGGTCATATCGCTCCCGCGCGAGGGCGTGACGCAATGCCGGCGCGATCCAGGCGCCCCAGCTTCCGTATGACCAGGGCCGCGGCGGAGCCAGGAAGGGGACTGGCTGGATTTCAAGGCCGTCGAGCTGCGTCGGCTGCAGCGTCGATGGGATGGTTTTGGCCCAGCGCGCGACCGCCGCCGGGCCTGCCCGCGCGACCGAGAGCGGGGGCACCGGCCGCCGCAGCGCGAGCACGCGCACCTGCGCGCCGGCCGCCTGGCTCGCAAGCGCCTGCCGGTGCGCCCAGATGCCGTGAACTGAATCGGCCGGCGAGGGATACCACTCGGCGACCACGAGCACCCGCATCTAGTGGCCCATCCGGCTTTCCAGGATCTGGCGGGGACAAGCCCTCAACGCAGCGCGTCCTCGTAGGCCTGCGCGGTCTGCTCGCCGCAACGCTTCCAGGTGAAGTGCGCGGTGACTGTCTCGCGCGCATGCTGGCCGGCTTCACGCAGCCTGTGCGGGTCGGAGATCAGCTCATCGATGCGCTGGCAGAGCCGCTCGACGTCGCCGGGCGGCACAAGCACGAAGCCGTCGCCGGCAGCGGCGATCTCCTCAGGCCCAGGCTCTCCCCGGCAGCCGATCGCGGGCACGCCGGCTGCCATCGCCTCCAGATAGGCGACGCCGAAGGCCTCCTCGGTCGACGGCATCACGAACACAGTGCAGGAGCGGACACGCTCGATCGTCTGCTCTTGTGGCAGCGCTCCGGTGATCTGCACTCGCTCGGCGACTCCCAGCCGGCACGCCAGCCCTTCGATCGCGATCCGCTCCGATCCGGCGCCGATCACCAGGTAGCGCAGACCCGGATGCCGCTCTGCAAGCACCGCCAGCGCGCGCAGCACGTCCGCGTGGCGCTTGCGCGCGGACAGGCGGCCGGCCGTCACCAGCGTGAGCGTTCGACCAAGATCGGATTGCCCGAGCAGCGACCTCGGCGTGCGCGTGGGCAGCTCGGCGCCGAGGTGCACCACGCGTGTCTCTCGGGCGCCGCGGGTACTGGCCAGCGCCGCCGCCCCCTCGCTGCCGGCAAGCGTCAGTCGCGCGCAGCTCAGGCCCGGGCAGGGCGGCAGTGGGGCCAGCTCCCCTGCCTTGGCGGCGCTCGGCGCACCGGAGCGTTCGGCGGCGCCGAACACGTCGGGACCGTAGACCGAGACGACGACCGGCACATCCAGCCGCGCGTGCCGCAGCGCTTCGGCGGCCGGGATGCCGTGAACGTGCAGGAGATCGAAGTCGCGCCGGCGCCGCAGCGCCCTCAGCGTCAGTGCGAGCGGCATGCGCGGGGTGGCGAGATCGACCTGCACCCCGGCGGCTCCTGCGGCGAGCGCCTGCCGGCGCGCCCAGACCTCGACGATCGTGTTCTCGCCGGCCCGGCCAGAGATGGTGAGAACGGTCACTCGCATGCGCTCACCAGCGGCGGTGGACGGCGAGCGTGCGCTGCGCCTCGTGGGCGGGCAGGTAAGGGTGCTGCGCAAGGAAGGCGCGCGCCTCGGCGATCGTCTGCTGACGCGAGTACGTCGATGCAGCGGGGGCGATGCGGTGCTTGATTGGCACGGCGTCGATGACCCCGCAGCGCCAGCCATGCTGCCTTGCGATCGCCGCCCAGTGGGCGTCAAGGCCCCATCCCATCCGCAGTGGCGGGAACGGAAGCAAGGTGGCGAAGGTACTGTCCGCAAACGCGCTCAGCGGGCCGGTCTCCACGAACTGCGTCTCGTGCACGACGCTGCGCCTTTGGCGCCTGGTCACCCGCCAGGCGGCGTGGGAGGCGCGCCTGTGGGCCGGCTGGGCGAGGTCCAGCCCGAAGCGCTGCGCCAGGAACAGAAAGTGGTCGAGGAAGCCGCGCGGCAGCTGGATGTCGTCGTCGAAGACGATCAGCCAGTCGTGCCCGGCGACCGGGTGCTCCGCCAACAGCACGTTGAGGTTCTCGAACTTGCCGCGTTGCCCCGGGCCGATCGTCGCGATCTCGACCGTGTGGCGCGAGCTGCGCAACTCGGCCAGGATCGCCTGCGCCCGCGCGCGGTGCTGCTCGCGGGTCACGCCGATGGCAAGCACGCTGAGCGTAGGCAGGCTCCTAGAGGCGCGCGCAAGTCGCATCCTGCGCCCGCTGATGAGGTCCAAGCCGTCCTGCGCGCGGTCGGCGATCTCTCGGCGCACGGCGTCCACGCCTCCCACGGTGCCGCTCTCGCCGGAGAGGAAGTCGTCCGGCGGGGACCGCTGGGCCAGGGGCGAGGCGGCGCTCGCCTGCCCCTCCGGCGTGGAGGCCGCCCGCTCGGCGAGCGCCTGTCGCAGCCGGCCGGCTGAGTGGGCGAGCATCGTCAGCCCGTTAGGGCAGCGGTAGCGGAGGACATGTCCCGCGCAGCCGAGCAGCGTCCACGCCTCCCGGACGATCGAGGGGGCCTCATCTCTGCGCGAGTCGAAGCGGCGGCTCTCCGCGCCGCGCCTCAGCGCCACTAGCACGAGGGCCCGCAGCCGCGAGTCTGCGGGCGTCCGGCGATGTGCGACCCTTGCACCCGCGACGTAGAGCGCTTGGTGGCGGGCGCCTACCGCGCCCGCCCTCGCAGGACCCACGGCCTCCAGGCGTTCCTGCCACTCTTGCTCCTCGCCCTGGCCATGCAGCGAGGCATCGAGCTCACCGGCGCGCTGCACCGCAGAGCGCCGCAGCGCCATGTTTGCGCTCCATGCAAACCGGGTCGGCGCATTCTGACCTCCCAGCTGCAGGGTGGTGATCGGGGGCGCCTCGCGGCCGCATGAGCGTGGCGGGTGGCCTTCCAACAGCGGGTCGATCGCGCCGGCGAAGACCTCGACCTCCGGATGCGCCTGCGCTGCGGCCAGCAGCGTCTTCAGCCATCCATCGCATGCGATCACGTCGTCGTCGGTGAACACGATCAGCTCACTGGAGGTCATCTGCAGGCCGGTGTTGCGGGCCGCATTTGCGCCGAGCGGCCGGTCGTGGGCGATGTAGCGTGCGCCGGAGCGCATCGCAGTCTCCTTCGCGGTCTGGGCGGCGGAGTCGTCGATTACGAACACATCGCAGCCCTCAGCACGCGCCTGTGGGAGGATCGATGCCAGCGTCGCACCAAGATATTGCGGCCGGTCCCGGGTGGGGATCACGATTGACGCCGCAGCAGGCGTCGCCCGGCCCGCTTTGGGGCTCTCGGGCGCGATCTGCTCATCCCTGCCTGCGTCGTTGGCGCTCATGACAGATGGAGAGTCTAGGTTTCGGGCATCGATGATCCTCTTCCTGCACAACCGCTACCGCACGGCCGGTGGCGAGGAGCGCGCCGTCGAGGACCTGATTTGGCTTGTCCAGGACCGGCTGGGTGAGCCGGCGCAGCTGCTCGGGGGCGACTCGGCCTCGCTACCCAGATCGCGTGCGGCGATCGCGCTGCTGCGGGGCGGGGAGCGTCCAGCAGAGGTGGCTGCGGCCGTGCGGGAGAGCGGCGCCCGGATCGTGCATGCCCACAACCTGAACCCACTGCTTGGCTGGCGCGCGCTCGCTGCTGCACGCGAGGCGGGCGCCAAGGTCGTGCTGCACCTGCATCAGTACCGGCTCGTCTGTGCCGTGGGGGTTTGCTTCACCGACGGTGAGCGCTGCACTCGCTGCCACGGCCGCAACACGCTGCCCGGACTGCGGCGCAACTGCCGTGGCAGTGCAGCCGAGGCGGTCTCCTATGCGGCCGCCCTCTCGCTCTGGCAGAGCCGGATCGCCGAGCTCGCCGACGCGGTGATCGTCCCCAGCGCCTTTGCCTTGCGGCGCCTGCGCGAGCTCGGGGCGCCGCTGCGCTTCGATCGCGTGCGCGTGCTCGCCCCGCCGTTGCGGGGTCTTGCCGAGCCAGGCCCCGTCGGACCAGGAGAGGGATCGGGGGCAGGCGCCTCGCAGGCCGACCATTACGCGCTGATCGCCTCGCGACTTGCGCCGGAGAAGGGCATCGACGTTGCAATCGAAGCCTGCATCGCCGCCGGCCGGCGGCTGCTGGTCGCCGGCGAGGGCCCTGAGCGGGAGCGGCTTGCGCATCTGGCTGCCCGTGCCCCCGCCGGCCAGATCGAGCTGCTCGGCGCGATCTCCCAGCTCGAGCTTTCCCGGCTGCGCGCAGGCGCCGCGGTCGCGCTCGTGCCCTCGCGCACCGATGAGACCTTCGGGATCGCGGCGGCGGAGGCGATGGCCGCGGGCCGGCCGGTAATTGCAAGCGACTTGGGTGCGCTCTCAGAGCTGCTCGAGCCCGCTGCGCTCGTCCCTGCCGGCGATCCGGTTGCGCTTGCGGAGAGGATGCAGGCGCTGTGGGGCGACCTGGCCGCCGGGGCGCGCAATCGCAGCCGGGTGGGCGAGATCTGCGACCCCGCGGTGGTTGCCAAGGCGCTTGCCGAGGTCTATGACGATCTCGCGGCCGCGTAGACTGGGCCGGCTATGACCACGGTCGGCATCATCGGGCTCGGCTATGTCGGGCTGCCACTGGCGGTCGCTTTCGCGGAGCAGGGCTGCGAGATCGTGGCCCTCGACGTTGACCACCGCAAGGTGGAGATGATCGCCGCCGGGCGCTCCTATATCGAGGATGTCCCTTCGCAGCGGTTGGCTGCGGTCAGCGGCCAGATTAGCGCCGGCACCAGCCCCGCAGCGCTGGCGGATGCCGACGCGGTGATCGTGTGCGTGCCTACGCCGCTGAGCGCCAACCGCGAGCCGGAGCTCGGGCCACTGGTTGATGCGGCGCGAGGACTCTCGGCCGTGCTGAGGACGGGGCAACTCGTGGTGATCGAGTCCACGACCTATCCCGGCACGACCAGGGAGCGGCTGGCGCCGGTGCTGGAGGAGTCGGGCCTGACGGCCGGTCGTGACTTCAACCTCGCCTTCAGCCCCGAGCGTGTGGACCCCGGTCGCACCGACTACACGCTGCGCAATACGCCCAAGGTGCTCGGTGGGCTCACGCCCGCCTGCGCACAGCGGGCGCGGGAGCTTTACTGCCTGATATGCGATCAGATCGTCGAGGTCTCCAGTCCCGAGGCGGCGGAGCTGACCAAGCTGCTGGAGAACATCTTCCGCTCGGTGAACATCGCGCTGGTCAACGAGATGGCGATGCTGACCGACCGCATGGGGATCGACATCTGGGAGGTGGTCGACGCCGCCGCGACCAAGCCCTACGGCTTCATGCGCTTCGAGCCCGGGCCCGGCATGGGCGGTCACTGCCTGCCCGTCGATCCCTTCTACCTGGCCTGGCGGGCACGCGAGTTCGACATGAGCGTCGAGTTCATCGAGCTCGCGGGCAAGATCAACCAGCAGATGCCCTACCACTGCGTGGCCAAGGCCCAGCGGGCGCTTAACGACGCCGGGCTGCCGGTCAACGGCGCCAAGATCGCAGTGCTCGGGGTCAGCTACAAGGCCGGCGTCGGTGACACGCGCGAGTCGCCTGCGCTGAAGATCATCGAGCTGCTGCGCGCCCTGGGTGGGCAGATCCGTTACCACGACCCACACGTGCCCTCGCTGCCCGAGCTTGGTCTCGCCAGCGTGCCGCTGCAGGATGCGCTCGCCGAGGCCGACCTCGCGCTGATCGTCACCGCCCACCCGGGCGTCGATCACGATCTGGCACTGCGCAGCGCGAAGGTGGTGCTCGACCTGCGCGGCGTGACGCGCGGGGATCCAAACGCTCCTGCTCACGTGATACGGCTGTGAGATTGCGTGCGGCGATTGGGACGGCGCAATGGCGCTGAGGCCGGACGACCGCGGGCCCGGGCTGCTGGTCGGCCACGACGTGCAGATCGGCCGCGACGTGAGCTTCGGCGCCTACGTGGTCGTCCACGACGGCACCACCATCGGCGACGGCTGCGTGATCGAGGACCATACGGTGCTCGGCAAGCGCCCGCGACTGGCCCGGGGCTCTTCGGCCAAAGGCGAAGTCGGTGCCCTGCGGATCGCCGAGCGCGTGACCGTCTGCTGCGGCGCCGTGGTCTTCGCCGGCGCGAGCATCGGCGCGGAGGCCATCATCGGCGATCAGTCCTTCGTGCGCGAGCGCTCAACTGTCGGCGCCGGCTCGGTGATCGGTCGCGGCAGCGTCGTGGATAACGACGTGCAGATCGGGCGGCGCGTGCGCGTGCAGACCAGCGTCTATCTGACGGCCTTCACGCTGGTGGAGGATGACGTGTTCGTCGGCCCGGGCGCCACCACCACCAACGACGACACGATGTCCCGCCACGGCTCCGAGATGCCGCTGCGCGGCGCGATCCTGCGGCGTGCCTGCCGCATCGGCGGCGGCGCCGTGCTCACGCCCGGCGTGGAAGTGGGCGAGGAGGCGTTTCTGGCCGCCGGCGCGGTGCTGACCAGGGACCTGCCCTCGCGCGCGGTGGCAATGGGCGTGCCGGCGCGGGTCGTGCGCGAGGTGGGCGAGGAGGATCTGCTGGAGCGGTGGCGTTAGCGGACCTGCGCGTCCGCGCCGAGCCGGTCCGCCAGCCACGCGACGGTCGCGGCGATGCCCTCCTCCGCGCCGATCTTCGCCTCCCAGCCGAGCAGCGTCTTTGCCTTCTCCACAGAGGGCCAGCGGCGCTGCACGTCCACGGTGAAGCTCGGCAGGTGCTCGAGCTCGAGCTCGTCGGGGTCCTGCCCGCAGGCGGCCCAGACGATCTGCGCGATCTGCTTGACGGTGAGCTCGTCGGATGCGGAGATGTTGAAGGTCTCGCCCAGCCCGGCGGGTGAGCCCATCGCGGTGACGATGCCGTCGGCGATGTCGTCGACGTGCGTGAGCGTGCGGGTCTGAGTGCCGTCGCCGAAGATCTGCAGCGGGCGCTGGCCAGAGAGCACCTTGCGGATCAGGTCGGGTACGGCGTGGGCGATGCCGGGCTCGTTCTCGGGCATCTCGCCGGGGCCGTAGGCGTTGAACGGGCGGCAGATCGTGAAGGGCAGGTCGTGCTCTTCGTGGGCGGCGCGGCAGTAGATCTCGCCGGTGAGCTTGGAGAAGCCGTAGGCGGAGTGTGGCGGTGGGCAGTTCTCGATGTGGTCCTCGGTGGTGGGGAACTGCGTGGCGCGCTCGAAGACCATCGAGGAGGAGACGTAGGTGAAGCGCTGCACCTGCTCCTCGATCGCGGCGCGCACGACGGCGTTGTAGAGCGCGGAGTTGACCTCGGTGAGCGTGTAGGGCAGGCGGTGGAAGTTGGCGATACCGCCGACGATCGCGGCGAGGTGGATCACGTGGGTGCAGCCCTTGGTTGCTGCGCGCGCCTGCGCCAGCTCGCGCAGATCTCCGGTGTGGACCTCGCAGCCCTCGCGCATCCACGTCGGCGCCTGGCGCTGGTCTGAGACACGCACCTCGTAATCGGGGTCGGCCAGCAGGCGCCTGACCACAGCGCCGCCGATCGTGCCCACGCCGCCGGTGACTAGGACCCGACTCACGATGCCGCTCCCGCGAGCGCGACCAGCTCGGAGGCGTAGCCGAAGACCTGCCCCGCTCCCCAGCAGTCCCAGGGGTCGATCACCAGGCAGTGCTTGGAGCACTCCTGCGCCATCCGCTCCAGCAGCCGAGCGTCGCGAAACTCGGAGTGGTTGGTCGCCAGGAAGACGGCCTCGGCGTCCTGCAGCGCCGCATCCAGGGTCACAGTGGGGCTTGCGACGTGGGGGTCGTGGACGGCAACGTCGGCCAGCTCGCGCTCCAGCATGCGGATCAGCTTGTGCGAGAGCGAGTCGCGCTCGTCGTCGGTGTCGGCCTTGAAGGCCAGGCCGAGCACCGCAACCCTGCGCCCCGCGAGCGTGCCCAGGCGGCGCTTTGCGCCTTCCAGCAGGAACAGCGGTACCGACTCGTTGACGCGTGAGACCGCGAGCAGCATTCCGGGCGCGTTGGAGCGCTCCTCGGAGAAGGCGAAGTCCTTGCGCAGGCAGGTGCCGGCCGTCAGGCCCGGCTTGGCGATGCCACCGCGCGGGTAGTCGCGGTTGATCAGGTCAATCACCGTAAAGACGTTGGCGCCGTAGCGCTCGCAGTCCATCATCAGCAGGTTGGGCAGCGCGAAGTGCGTGTAGCGCAGGATGTTGGCCCAGATCTTCGCCAGCTCGGCCTGCACCGGGGTGGTCTTCACGATCGGCGCCGAGAAATTCTCAAAAAGCTCGGCGGCCACATCGCCAGAGCGCTCGCCGACGCCGCCGACGATGCATGGCAGCGTGTCGATCTCGGCCAGGAAGCGCCCGGCGGCGATCCGCTCGGGGACGTGGGCGACGAACACCTCCTCGCCGATCCGAAAGCCCCTGTGCTTGGCCAGGTAGCCGGCGACGAACTCGGTCGTGCCGGGGGCGACGGTTGAGCGCAGCGTCAGCACGTGACCCGGAACGAGCACTCCGAGCAGGTCGTCCAGCGCAGAGCGGATGTCGCGCATGTCGATCTCGATGTGGGAGAAGGACGGTGTGCCGAGCGTGATCACGATGTGGCGCGCGGCGGCGGCGCTTGCGACGTGGTCGTCCAGGGAGAGCGTGCCGTTTGCGCTCACCCGCGTGAGCACCTCCTGCGCGCCCGGCTCGCTGAATGGCATGCGAGCGTCGCGGATCGCACCCAAGCGCGCCTGGTCGTTGTCGATGCCGATCACGCTCAGGCCCCGGTCGGCGAGCGTGAGCGCCAGTGGCAGCCCGACGCGGCCGAGGCCCACGACCGCCGCGTCAGCGGAGAATGACGATTGCTCCATGCCCGCCAGATTACCGGCGGCGGCCTGCGTACTGGCGCGCAAAGCCGACCAGGAAGCGCGGGTTCTGGCTTGCGTAGCGTCGCCACAGGCGCCGCGGCTCACGCGAGAGCCTGAACAGCCACTCCAGGCCACGCTGCTGCATCCACGCCGGCGCCTGGGCCAAAAGGCCTGCGTGGAAGTCGAATGCCGCCCCGACGCCGACCAGCAGCGGCGCGGCCAGCAGCGGCCGCATCTGCGCCATCCACAGCTCCTGCTTGGGCTGGCCGGTGCCCACCCATATGACCTGCGCGCCCGATGCGTCGATCTGCGCCGCGATCTGCTTGCGTTCCTGCTCGCTCATCGGCGCAAACGGGGGTGAGAAGGCGCCGGCGATCGGCAGCCCGGGGAATCTCTCGCGCAGGCGCTTTCCCAGCAGCGCGAGCCTGCTCGGGTCGCGTCCGCCGTAGAGGTAGATCGGGATCCCCTTGGTGGCCGCCCGGGCGCAGAAGCGCGCCATTAGCTCCGGGCCGTAGATCCGTGTCGCAGAACGGTGCCCGAGCGCGTGCAGCGCCCAGACCAGCGGCTGCCCGTCGGGCACGAGCAGGTTCGCACTGTCGAGCGCGGCGCGCACCTCGGGCCGATCCACCGCCGACATCACGAGGTTGACCGCAGCGGCGCTGACCCACTCGCGTCTGCCCTGCGAGATCGCCGACTCCATCCAGGCGAGCACTCCGGAATAGTCAGAAATCGCAAGCGGGGCGCCCAGCACCTCGGCGCGTGGCAGCTGCGGCGGTGCGGTGCTCTGCTCGATCATCGTCACGCAGGGTACCCGCAGCGCCCGGCCTCTCGGCGCGCAGATAGGCTGCCCGCCGATGCTCATCGAGGAGGATTGCTGGCGCGGCAGGCGCGTCCTGCTCACCGGCCACACCGGCTTCAAGGGTGCCTGGCTCTCGCTGTGGCTGCAACGCCTCGGCGCCCGCGTGAGCGGCGTGGCGCCGGGCGCGCCGAGCGAGCCCTCCCTCTACGGGCTTGCCGACGTCAGCCGCGGCATGGCCGGCGAGCACCCGGTCGACGTGCGCGACCGGCAGGGCCTGGCGCATGCGCTCGCGGCCGCGCAGCCGGAGGTCGTGATCCATCTCGCCGCCCAGCCGATGGTGCGGCGCTCGCTGATCGACCCCGCCGGGACCTTCGAGACCAACGTGATCGGCACGGTGAACGTGCTGGAGGCGGTGCGCGCGGCGGGCTGCGTGCAGGCGGTCGTGGTCGTGACCTCGGACAAGTGCTACGAGAACTCGGGAGTCGGCGGGCGGGCGTTTGTCGAGGGCGATCCGCTGGGCGGCAGCGATCCCTACTCGGCCTCCAAGGCGTGCGCCGAGATCGTGGCGTCCTCCTACTACCGCTCGTTCTTCTCGCGACAGGGCGAGCCGCGGCTGGCAACCGCACGCGCCGGCAACGTGATCGGCGGCGGCGACTGGGGCGAGGATCGCCTACTGCCAGACGCGGTACGGGTGGCCAGCGGGATCGCGTCGGCGCCGCTTGCGGTCCGCAACCCGCAGGCCGTGCGTCCCTGGCAGCACGTGCTCAACCCGCTGATGGGCTACCTGATGCTGGCGCAGCGGCTGCTGGAGGACGCAGACGCCTGTGAGGCGTGGAACTTCGGCCCGCCGCAGGCCGATGCGCGAACGGTGGCCGACGTGCTGGCGCGCGTGCAGGATCTCTGGGACGGGATGCCCATCTGGGAGACGGACGGCAACGCGAGCCCGAAGGAGGCTGCCTGGCTTGCGCTGGACTCCTCCAAGGCGACTCGGCGGCTGGGCTGGCGCCCGGTGTGGGAGCTCGGCCGGGGGCTGGCCGAGCTAGTGGACTGGCACCGCGCACAGCTCGCGGGCCGCGACGCGCGGCAGATCAGCGAGCAGCAGGTGGAGCGGTTCATGGCGGACGCAGACAACAATCTGCATTTCTAATCTATTCTTATAATTCGTAAGATGCCGCGGGCATGAGCCCGCTGCACCTGCGTCGCTATCGCGCGGAGCGTTTGCTGCGCTCTCAGTTTGAAGAGCTCCGTGCCGGCGTTCTGCGCGCCGTCCGGGCGCGTCTTGGCTCTGTGGCGCTCGACGAAGCCGATCTGGAGGCGTGCTACTCGCAGGCCTGGCAGGGGCTCTACGCCGCGATCATCGGTGGGGAGGAGATCGAGAATCCCGCCGGGTGGCTGATTCTCGTCACCTACCGCCGCGCCATCGACGAGCAGCGCACGCGCCGGCACGCAGGGCAGCTGCACCCGGATGCGGCTGTGGCTGACCCAGATTTTGCCGCCGAGCTCGACGACCGGCTCAAGCTGCGGCGACTGATCGAGGGCCTGAGCGTCGACCTCTCAGAGCGCGAGCGGCAGGCGGCGGCGCTCTGCTACCTGCAGGGGCTCACCCGCGAGCAGGCCGCTAGACGCATGGGCATCGCGCCAAAGCGGATGCAGAAGCTGATGGAGGGTCGCGGCGACGGGCGTCCGGGCGTGGCGGCGAAGGTGGGCGCACTGACGCGATCGATCTCGGAGGGGCGCTTCTGCGAGGAGCACGCCTCGCTGATGCGGGCCTTTGCGTTCGGGGTGCTCGACCCCGAGGGCGAGCGCCACCAGATCGCGCTGGCGCATCGCAGGAACTGCCCGGCTTGCCGTGCGTACGTGCTCTCGCTGCGCGGCCTCTCCGCGGTGCTACCACCGGTGTTCCTCCCGGGGCTGCTGGGGGGCCTGGAGCTTGGTGGAGGCGGTGCCGGGGGTGCGGCGCACGCGATGAAGGCAGCCGGGCGCCTTCGAGGCATCGGCGGACGTGTTGCTGGCAGTGGCGCGAGCGGGGTGAAGATCGCGGCCGCGGGCTTGGTCCTGCTGGGCGGTGGCGCCGCGGGCGTGGCGATCACGGCCACCTTCTCCGGGGCGCATTCGCATCCTGCTCACCGCGACGTGCTCGGCAGCAACACCGCTCCCGCGAGTAGGGCGGAGGCGCTGCCGCGGAGCGGCCGGGAAAGCAAGCGGCGGCAGGCCAGTCCTCGGCACGATGCCCGCCACGGCTCGGCGGGGCAGTCTCGGAACGACGCTTCCTCGTTGCCACCTGCTGTGCGCGAGTTCGGGATCGAACGCTCTCCGCGAATCTCGACCGGCACGCCGCTCGCAGGGCCGGCGCCCGCCGCGTCGCAGGCGCAGCGCGAATTCGGGATCGAATAGAGGCGGACAGGCCCGCGCAACCCTAAGCGCGCGGGAAGATCCTGCCCATCTTGCTGAGCACAAGCGGGTTGCCGCGCGGCCGCAGCTTGCCCGTGGCGATCGCCCGCATCGGGTTCAGGCGGTTGCCGATGATGTCGACGAAGTCCTGGTAGGCGACCTTCATGCGCACATCGGGACTGGCCGCCGCTCCCTGCTCCACGCGGCTCGATCCGTTCTCCACGGTCAGATGCCAGGTGGGCACGTCAGGATCGGTGAACTCCCACTGCAGGGTCGTGGGCCGGCGCAGGCCGTGCTGTGGGTTGACCTGCCTTCTGATCGTGTCGAACAGCAGCTCGACGGTTTCGGGGTCGCGCTGCGTGGGCCCCTGGCGCACGCCGATCACGCCCGCCTGCGCCAGCCTGCGGCCGCGCCTGCTCGTCTCCTCAATCGTGAGTCCCGGCGGCAAGACCGGCGGACCGGGCAGCTCCTCCAGCGGCAGGCCCGCGGAGCGCAGCTTGGTGCGCATCGAGGTCGCGGCCTCGACGCTGATCGTGTCGAAGTCGTAGCCAAAGCAGCTGATGTAGCGCTCGTCCCAGCCAGGCGGCATCATCACCTGAGCGAGATAAGGCGTCACTTCGCGCAGCAGGCCCGCGACGGCGGCGGGGACACGCGGGTCTTCGCGCGCTAGGTCGGAGATCAGCTTCACGCCAAAGCCGATGTGGCGCTGCTCGTCGGCGGCGATGTTCGCCATGCCGGCCCTGAAGGCGGGCAGGACGTCGCGCTCCTCCAGGTAGCTGCAGATCATGTGCTGGCCCGGCTGGGCCATGGTTGCCTCGATGATCACGTGGTAGAGCGTGACCGCGGCGGCGAGCTTGGGGCGGGAGCGGTCCTTGCGCAGCTCCGCGGCCATGCTGTCAAGCCGCTCGAAGATCTTTACGAAGCCAGGCGAGAGCTGAGGCCGGATCGCGGCAAGGCCGCTGGCGGGCGATCCGTCGCCGATGCCGCAGACCTCCTTCATGAAGCGCTTGAAGAAGACCGCGTGCCTGGCCTCGTCGACCTGCTGGGTGGTCAGGAAGTACTTCTGCTCCTCAAGCGGCGCGGCGTCGATGTAGGGAGAGAGGTTGTCGGCGACGGCGTCCTCGCCCCAGAAGAAGAGGGCGTAGTTCCAGATCGCGGCCGTGCGCTCGAACTCGGTGAAGCGCTCCTGCCACTGCTTGGCGTCCTCGCTGAAGTCGACGTCCATCGCGCTCCAGTTGCCGTGCTCCCAGCGCCTGTAGAGATCCTCGTAGGAGATCGCGTCTGCGGGCAGGCTGCCGATCTGGGCGCCGTTGCTGCCGGCGGCCGCCCCGTTGCTCTGCGCTTTCGTGCTCCCTGGACCCTGCGCCATGGTGCTCGCCATCTCTTCGCTCCTCTGTCGGTTGCGCGCCCGGCCATTCTATAGATAATGGACATTATTGCAATAGCAATTGCTCCCTTAACTAGAATGTGAAGCCATGACCGAGGCAGCCCCAGCCATCGCAACGCGGCTCACCCGTGAGCAGAGCAAGGCCAAGACGCGGCAGCGACTGCTGCTCGCCGCGCGCACCGTCTTCGCCAGGCGCGGCTACCACGGAGCCTCCGTGGAGGAGATCGCGGCGGAGGCCGGCTTCTCGACAGGCGCGCTGTACTCGAACTTCGGCGGCAAGGAGGACCTTTTCCTCGCCCTGATGGACGATGTCACCGATGCCTACTGCGCTGAGATCGCGGCCGAGGTCGACGGTGTCAGCACCATCGCCGAGCGGGCCCGCGGCGGCGCGCGGCACTGGATGGAGATCGTCGAGCGCGAGCCCGAGATGCTGATGCTGTTCATCGAGTTCTGGGCCTACGCCGCACGCGACCCAGGCGCCCGCGAGCGGGTGGCCGCCAGTTTCGCTAAGGCCAGGCAGGTGCTGACCAGGCTGATCAGCGACGGCGCGCGCGAGTTCAACCTGCAGCTGGAGATCCCGGCCGAGCAGCTTGCGATCGCGATCGACGCGCTCGCGGATGGCATCGCGCGGCAGAAGCTGGCGGACCCAGCTGCGGTTCCCGACGATCTGATGGGGCGAGTGATCTCGCTGCTGCTGGCGGGGGCGGCGCGGGGCGCGACGCAGGGCTGACTTCAGTCCGGCCACCGCGTCGCCCGCGCGGCCATTATCCTCGGCGCAGATGCCCGCCCGAAGCAGCGTTGCCGACGAGCGTCCAGATGGCGGCGCGCCTTCACCTGGCGGTGCGATGCGTGGTCTGCTCGGTGCGCCCCTGCGGATCCTCGCTGAGGATGCGAGTGCGCTCCCCGCGCTCGGTGCGCTTGCGCTGCTGATCGCCTGGGCGGCCAACCAGGCCGGCTTCCCGCAAACACATTGGGCGCCCGGGGGCATCATCTTGCTCGCGCTGTTGGTGATCGCGGTGGCGGCGACCGGCCTGCGAGCCGCCTCGATCCCGTGGCCGGTCCGCATTGCGATAGCGGCGCTGGCGGCCTACACGGCATGGAGCTTCCTCTCGATCCTGTGGGCGAACGTGCCCGGGGATGCCTGGGAAGGTGCAGATCGCACCCTCGTCTACCTGGTCGTGTTCGCGCTGTTTGCGAGCTTCAGGCGCACCGGCGCGAGCGCAGCGCTGCTGCTCGGTGCCTGGACGCTGGCAATGGCGGGGCTTGCGGTGTACACGGTTTTGCGCGTCAACGCCGCCTCAGGCAGCGCCGCCGCCGTGCAGCAACTGATGCCCGAAGGGCGTCTCACCTCTCCAGCCGGCTACACGAACGCCAACGCGGCAATGTGGATGATGGCGTTCTACCCGGCGTGGCTGATGGCCGCCTCCCGCCGTCTGCCGGCGCTCCTGCGCGGACTGCTTGCAGGCAGCGCGACCGCGCTCGCGGCCGTAGCGCTCTACAGCCAGAGCAGGGGCGCTGTCTACTCGATTCCGATCATGCTGGTGCTCGTATTGGTGCTGCTTCCGGGCCGCGTGCGCAACCTCATCACGCTGATCCCGATCGGGCTGGGCGCCGGCGCCTGCGCGCCCGCCGTGCTGCACCTGGCCAAACGGATCGAATCGGGCGGCTCCGCGGCCTCCGCGGCCCACTCTGCGACGTTCTCGGTGTTGCTCGCGGCCGTTGCCGTCACGCTCGTGAGCGCGCTGATCGCGATGCTAGAGGTGAGGTGGCCGGCCGCCTCGCCGATGCGGGGCCGCCTGCGCACGGGGGTTGGATTTGCGGGCGTGCTTGCCGCCGTAGTGCTTGTTGTTGGCGTGCTCGCTGCGGTCGGTCGGCCAGTTGGGCGGGTGGAACACGCATGGAATACGTTCACAAGCCTAAAAGGCTATGCCGCCGACTCCTCCGGTCAGAGCAGGCTCACCGGCGGCTTTGGCAGCAACCGCTACGACTTCTACCGTGTCGCCTGGCACGAGTTCCTCTCCCATCCGCTGACCGGTATTGGCGCTGACAATTTCGCCGAGCAGTACCTGCGGCTGGGACACAGCGAAGAGACGCCTCATTACCCCCATAGCGTCGAGTTGCGAACGCTCGCGGAGACCGGGTTGATTGGGGCGCTGATCGCGCTCTGCGGTCTGATCGCAAGCCTGGCCGCGACCCGCCGGGCGCTCCGGCGTGTCGACCCGCTCGCAAAAGCCGCGGCCGCGGCCGCCGTTGCCGGCTTCGCCTACTGGGTGATCCACGGCTCCTTCGACTGGTTCTTCGAGTACGCGGGCCTCGGCGCCGCCGCGTTCGCGCTGCTCGGCCTGAGCTGCTCGCTGTACACGGCTGAGGCCGCCGAACACTCGCGGCGGGTGCGCTGGTTCAACTCACAGGCGGGAAAGCTCCGTATCTTGTTGCGGATCGGCACGATCGCGCTCGGGCTCGCGCTGGTCGCCGCCGCCGCTGTCTCGCTGGCGCTGCCCTGGCTCTCGCGCATGGAGGTGCAGAGCGCCGCTCGTACCTGGCCGACCGCGACGGCCTCAGCCTACGCCGATCTCGATGAAGCCGCTGCTCTGAACCCGCTGAGCGACGAACCGTACCTGGTGGCTGGCAGCATCGCGCTCAGGCGCGGCGAGCTTCAGCGTGCCGACCGCGAGTTCGAGCTGGCGCTGGGACGCACGCCTGGAGATGTCTACGCAACGCTCGAGCGGGGCGCGATCGCCTCTACGCGGGGGCAACGTGGCGCCGCGCTTGTGCTCTTGGCGCGGGCATCGCGACTCGCCCCCAGAGACGGCTTGATTACTCAGGCGCTGGCGATCGCGCGCCACGGAGGGCGCGTGAGCGTGCAGCAGCTGAACCGACTGATCCTCCACGAAGCTCAACAGTTCTCATAAGTGGGCAAAACGCTTCCGTAAGTTGCCGACGGTCATTTGTGGGACTTCCACGCTCGACACCTTCGCGTAGCTTCGCTAACGTTTGACCCGGAAAGCGGGCTAGCCGCTTCGGCAAAACCACAGATTCGTTGCGGACGCGCCGGTTACGAGGGGCGACTAGGGGCAGGGCACGGAGAGCGAACGGCAAGTTGCGCGAGCCACAGAAAAATCCCAAGGCGGGGAAACGTGAGATCCCAAACCGCGACCATCATCACAATCGCGATAGCCGCGGCGCTTGCGTGCGCGCAGTCATCTGCAGCCGCTGAAGCGCCACTGCTGAGCGGATATGGCGGCCCAGGCGCCGGAGAGCAGCAGATCATCGGATCGGGGCTCGTGAATGGGGGCGGCTCCTCGCGCGGAGGCGGTGAAACGCCTGCGTCCAGCGGCCTCGGCGAAGGCGAATCGGGCGTCTCGGGATCCGGGTCCTCGAGCACGGGTGGGAGACAGCCGGGCGCAGCGGGCGGAAGTGGCGATGGCCAAGCAGGCGGCGCCTCCAAGGGGGGCAGTGAAAGCAAGACCGGCAAGGGCTCACGGTCGGGCGAAAGCCATGTCGCGGCGGCCGTGCCAGGCGGCGGCTCATCTCCACCGCCCTCGCCGCCGGCGGGAAGCTCCACGACCGCAGGTCTCTCCGGCTCAGAGATGCTGCTGGCCGCTGCGCTCGCGCTCGGGCTCGCTTTGATCGCGGCGCTGACCTGGCGGCTCGGGCGCGGCGGCCCTGGCAGACCCGGGCCAGGCGCCCGTGAGATCAGAGGGGCCGGCAGTTGAGCGGTCGCGTCGAAGTCAGCAGACAGAGCGCTGCAGAGCAGGCCGTGCCGCTTGGCGGGGCCCCTGGATCGCTTGCGGGCGGACGCAGCCTCGCCCACCGCGGCACGCGACCGCTGCATCGAGCGCAGGCGCGCGGCTCGAGCACGAACGTGCAGCGGGACGCTCTGTTTCGTTGCCTGCTCCTGCTTGCCGATGTGATCGCGGTGGTGGGCTCCTTCGTGCTGATGGAGGCTGTGCTCGCGCGCAACCCGCACATCACCGTTGGGATTGCGGTGGCGATCCCAGTGCTCCTTGCCTGCTCGAAGCTGCTCGGGCTCTATGATCGCGACGAGGCGCTGCTGCGAAAGACGACGCTCGATGAGGTCCCCAGGCTGTTCAGTGCGGCGACCTTCTGTGTGCTCGCGACCTGGATCGTGAGCGGCAGCTTCCTCGATGACGGTGCCCCGCGCGCCGGTGCACTACTGCTGTGGATCTTCCTCATCGGCCTGCTGGCGATGGTGCGTACCGTCGCTCGCTCGCTCGCGCTGCGGCTCTCGCCGGCTGAGCGCTGCCTGCTGATCGGAGAGGAGGAGCCGGTTAGCGCCGTCCGCGCGAAGCTTGTCAACCACGCGGGCATCAAGGCAAGCATGGTCGCCCACCTCGATCCCGGCAAGGTCTCGGCCTGGTCGACTGACGAATACTCTGCCTCGCGGCTCGGCGAGATCCGTGACCTCGCGAGCGTGCTCGAGGTCGACAGGGCGATCATTCTCTCCGGCAGCGTGGATGCGGAGGAGACGCTTGACCTCGTTCGCAGTCTGAAAGCCGTCGGCGTGCGCGTGAGCGTCGTGCCACGGCTGCTCGAGGTCGTCGGCAGCTCGGTGGAGTTCGACGACCTGCACGGGCTGACCGTGCTCGGGGTGAGGCCGTTCGATCTGAGCCCCGTCTCAGTGGCGGTCAAGCGCGCGTTCGATCTGCTCGCGGCGGGAGTCGGGCTGCTCGTGATGGGTCCGCTGATGCTTGTGATCGCAGCCGCGATCAAGCTCGATGGGCGCGGCCCGGTGCTCTTTCGCCAGCAGCGGGTCGGGCAGCACGGAAGGCACTTCTGGATGATCAAGTTCCGCACCATGGTCCCGGATGCCGACGCGCTGAAGGACGAGCTGCGAGCACTCAACGAGGCGCAGGACGGCCTCTTCAAGATTGCCGACGACCCGCGCGTGACGCGCGTGGGGCGCTTCCTGCGCAAAAGCTCGCTCGATGAGCTTCCCCAGCTTTTGAACGTGATTCGCGGGGAGATGAGCCTCGTCGGGCCAAGGCCGCTCGTGATCGAGGAGGATCACAAGATCGAGGGCTGGGATCGGCGCAGGCTCGATTTGATGCCGGGCGTGACCGGGCCATGGCAGATCCTTGGGCCCACCCGCGTGCCACTGCAGCAGATGGGCTCGATGGACTACCTGTACGTGGCGAACTGGTCTTTGTGGAGCGACATGAAGATCTTGCTGCGAACCGTCGCCCACGTCCTTGAACGCCGCGGCCTCTGAGCTTCGGCGATCGGCTGCTCTGCGTTCTCCCAGATCACGAGTCCGCTCTCAAGCGAAGCCGGGATACCCTCACGCCTGGCGTCGCAGGCGACCGGCGCCTGCGCGGTGAGGGCGCGCTGCCGCTGGCCACTTGCCGCGACGCGGCACAACGCGACGCAAAGCGCCCCGAGCAGGACCCAGACCAACAGCACTGATGCGATCGCTATCAACATGCTCGCCAGACGGTGTTACCCATTTCTGCGATTTGAATCGTCGAACTCCCATTAAGACTTCAACATCCCTCGCCAGCCTCCTACATACGTCCAGATTCTTCCCGTGGGAACAGGGTGTTCACGTGCTCGGCAAGGCGGCGCTGGAATTCGGCGACCGAGAAGCGCTCTGCGTTCTGGCGCGCACGCGCCGGCTCAAAGGGCAGCGCGTCGATGCTTTCGATCGCACTTGCGAAGGAGTCGGGGTCGTCGAGGGTCGCGAGTAGCCCCGTCTGCCCGTCGATCACCGTCTCAAGCGCCCCGCCCGTGGCAGCCGCGATCACCGGCCGGCCTGCTGCCTGAGCCTCGACTGCGGTGATGCCGAACTCCTCCATGCTCGGAACGATCACCGCCCTCGCGCTCGCGTACAGATCCACGAGGTCGGCGTCAGATGCTCGTCCCAGGAAATCTGCCTCCGGGTAGGCGGCGCGCAGCGCAGCGTGATCGGGGCCGGAGCCGACGATCGCGATCGGGGCCTTCGCCCGACGTGCCGCCTCCAGCGCTATATGCACCCGCTTGTGGGCGACCACCTCAGAGACGACGAGTAGTCTCTTGCCCGGCTCACCGATCGAGAAGCGATGCGTCTCCACGGGCGGGTGTATGAGCACCGACTCGCGGCCGTAATAGCGTCTGATCCGCTCCTGCGTGAGCATCGAGTTGGCGACGTAGGAGTCCACTCGGCCAGCGGCTGCGAGATCCCACCTGCGCATGCGCGCAAGCTGAACGCGCAGCAGAGGCCGCAACGGCGGCGGCGTCTCGGCGAGCGCGCGCGCCTGCTCATACCAGGCGTACCGAAAGGGCGCATGGCAATAGCAGACGTGAATCGAGCCGCGCGGCTTCTCGATGCCGTGGGCGAAGGCGCTGCTGCTGCTGATCACGAGATCGCAGTCGGGCACCTTCAGGTGGCCGATCGCGTAGGGGTAGAACGGCAACAGGCGCCGAAACGAGCTCTGCTTCACACGTAGACGCTGCAGTGCCGACGGCACGACCCTGCGTCCGGCAAAGCGGGCGTTCGTGCCCTGCTCGTCGTAGAGCAGGGTGCAGATTGGCGCCTGCGGGAACATCTGTGCGATCGCGGCGAAGGTCCGCTCCGCGCCGCGCATCACGAGCAGATAGTCGTGAACGAGGCTGACTCGGCGCGACACGCCTTGGCAGGTTACCGGGCGCCTGTCGCGATTCGCATGCCGAGGGAAGGCGCCGGCTCAGATGTTGCGCTGCGCATCGCTGCCCGCGCCGAGCCAGTACTGGTATACGCGGACGCGCATGTTGCGCGTGCCGATCACGCTCGGCAGCGTGATCGAGTAGCCGTTGAAGCGGTTGAGCGTGAATATCGCCCTGTAGCGCAGCACGCCGCGGACGAAGGCTTCGAGTTTCAGGTAGTCGCCCACCGGCGCTGAGCCGCTCGCGATCACGCTCCTCCCGCTGCGGCGCAGGCTCAGCGTCACGGGGCTCGGCGGGCCAAACGGGGAGCGCAGTGCGCCCGCGAGCGCGTAGAACGATGGCTTGCGCTTGCCCTGCGCGCCCAGCACGCCGAATTCTTCTCCAGGGTGGTCCTGGAAGCCATATGTGAGCAGCGCGGCGACGTAGGGAGCACGCGCGAGCTCGCGGAACGAGCTGGTGATGTTCTGCGCCTGCGCCGCCCGGGTGACGCACCCCTGTTCCTGCTCGACCTTGCGACCGGGCCAGCAGCTGCTCCAGCCGAACTCGTCGAGCCAGAGTGGCGTGTGGTCGCCGTTTTCGAGCTGGACTTCGTGGAAGCGGCGCACCGAGCCGAGCACCAGGTTGTAGAAGTGGACGGCCACAGCGTCGTAATAGCCCTTTACACCCTGCGCGTAGAGGGCGCGCATGAAGCCGCCGTTGGAACCGACGAGCGAGCCCGCAAGCACCGTCACGTTCGGCGCGACGCTCTTGATCGCGGTGTAGGAGACGCGCAGCATTTCGGCATAGTGCTTGGGCTTTTGCGGACCGGCGAGATAGTCCTGGTTGGCCTGGTCGGGCTCGTTCCAGACTTCGATCGCGGTGATCTGCGAGCCATACTGCTTCGCGAGCCAACCCATGAAGGATCCAAGGTAGAGCGGCTGCGTCGGCGGCCAGGCTTCAGCCGTGCTGCCTATGCCTCCATGTCCACAGCTGGCGAGCGCCGAGGCGGGTGCGGAGGAGGCCCAGCAGGGCGTGTCGTCGACGAGTGCTATCACCTTGATGTGGGCGGAGGCTGCGGCCGCGAAGAGGGCGTTGGCGGCGTTCACCGCGGTGGGGCTCTCGGTTCCGGGTCCCGTCGGTTGGAAGAACGACCACGGGAACTCGACCCGCACGATCTGGGCGTTGAGCGAGCGGGCGGTGGATATTTCGCGATTGATCGCAGCCGTGCTCGAGCTGCCGCTGAGGCCGGCGATGTTCAAGCCGCGCAGCGGTCCTGCCTGACCGCTTGCCTGCGCGACTGAGACCGATGAAGCCGACGCCGCGACCAGGCAGCAGCAGAGCGCGATCGCAGCGGTCAGCCGGAGCAAGCGCGCCACCATCGATACGACTTTAGTCGATCATGTGGAGCGGCAGAGCCGCTAGGCTTGCGGCGCATGTCACCGACCTGGATCTGGCTGCAGATCGCGATCGTCTTCTTCGTGCTGGTCGGGATCGTGATCGCGATCGTGCGCCTCGCCTGAGTGCCGTTCACTCACGCTCCGCGCAGGCGTGAGAGCAGTCCCCTGCGCCTTGCGCTCCCAGGGCGGGCGTGGGGTGGTCTTGGTGGCGGCTCCTGATCGGCCAGGATCGCTGCGGGGACGAGCTCGGTCAGCCACTCGGTCAGATCGCGATAGCCGGCCTGGTCGATCTCAGACTCGATCGCCGGCGGGCGCTGCGCGGTGTCGTGCGCGTCCGAGGCGACATTGTGCGCGATCTCCTCCTCGAGCATCTGCAGCGCGAACCGGCGCGCCTGCCCGCCGAAGCGCCCGCTGAGAGAGCCCGCGGTGATCGATGTGAGCGCGCCGGCGCGCACGAGCGTGCCAAGCAGCGAAGGCTCCCGTTGCAGCGCCGCGCAGCGCTCTGGATGGGCGATCAGAACCTTGAAGCCCTTCTGCATGAGGTCGATCGCGATCGCGTCAAGGCCGTGGGCGACGGAGGCGAAGGGCGGCTCCAACAGCAGCCAGCGGCTGGAGCCGAGGGTGAGTCCCTCAAGCTCCTCGAATGGAGTGTCAGGCACCCGCGTCATCGCGATCTCGGCGCCGGCGATCACGTCGATCTCCATGTCTGCCTGCGCGAGTCGGTCGTTCAACTCCACCGTGAGCCTGCGCACGGTCTCCGCGTCATTGGGGTAGCGCCAGCTGACGTGAGGAGTGGCCACGATCCGGCGGATGCCGGCCGCGCTGGCCATCCCGGTGAGCGCAAGCGCCTCCTGCATCGTGGCCGGGCCATCGTCGATGCCAGGGAGCACATGGCAGTGCAGATCGATCATCCCACCGCCAACATTAGGCATCGGCGACTGGACGCGGGCGATCGTGCTGACCGCCGTCCAGCAGCGCCGCGGCTATCTGGCCAAAGGCGGCCTCGTAGGCGCTGGGCGGCCCACCGTGGGGATCGGCGATCTCGGGCCCACCCGTCGCGCTGCAGAGCCATCCGAGCAGGTGGGCGCGACGCAGCGCGAGAGGGTGGCGCAGGGCGAGCTCCACGAGGTTGCGGGCGTCGAAGACGAACATGGCTGCAGCGCCACTCAGCAGCGTGCCGTCAAGCGGCGCCGATCGGTGGGAGCGAAGGTCGATTTGCCAGCGCTCTGCGGCGGAGATCGCCAGCGGCGAAGAAGGCCGGCCAGGGCGCGCCCGCGTGCCCGCCTCGCTGACGTTACGAGTGGGCCAGCGGCGACGGGCGAGCTCGGCGGCGAACGCGCTGCGGTTGATGTTGCCGTGACAGATGAACAGCAGATCGCCCTCTGCGAGCGCGTGTGTGGCACGCGCTCGCAGTGCTTGTCTGATCCTGGGAGCGCGCGCAAGGCCGCGCAGCAGCGCCGCAAGCAGCCCGCTGAGCGCGGTGATGGCCCATCCGCGGAGCCTGCTGCCTGCGGCTCTCACGCCTGCTCTGAGGCCGGCGCGGCGGGCTCTGCGTTGCGGCTGCGGTCGACCTCTGTGAGCAACTGCTCCCAGCTCGCGGCGTAGGGAGCGATCCGCCGCGCGAGCGCACGTAGCGCCGCAAAGCCGTTCTCCTGCTCCCAAGAGGTATGCAGCACGATCGGCACCCAGGTGCCGGGGGCGGCGTCGATCAGCTGCTCGGCGGCGCCGATCACCGTCTTCGCGTCGGCGTAGAGAGGCGCGTAGCAGGGCAGGTAGACCGAATCTCCACGCCACAGCGGCCCGCCGTGGAAGCCGAGCAGCGCGACGCTCTCAGGCCCGCCGCAGACGACGTCGAAGCGAGTGCTCAGCAGCTCGTACTGGGCGGCGTCGAAGCGGTTGAAGGGCGGCACGAACACCCTTGCGTCGATCCCGGCCGCGAGCAGCCTGAGGCGGCCTTCCTCGAGCAGCGCCTCGGTGTCGGCAGCGGAGAGGCCGCAGAGCTCTGAGCGGCGGCGCGGGTTTGCGTAGCGCGTGCGGTGAGTCGTGCCATGCTGCGCAAAGGTGACGCCGTCATGGCGCATCTGCTCGATCAGCGCGAGCTCGACATCGCCGAGCGGCCTGCCGCCTTGCGAGTCGGGATCCAGTGGCGCGTGCGTGAGCTGAGGCAGGATCGACATCAGGTGCGGCACGCCCTCCTCCGCCATCACCGCATGGAAGCGCCGCGACATCTCCACGCCCTGCTGCTGGGGTTCGTCGAAGGTCGTGTAGTAGGGAAACTCGTCGACGCGCACGAGGAAGCGCGGCGGTCCCTGCGCCGCGTCGCCGAGCGCCGCGCGGCGCGCTGCGATCAGAGGCTCAAGCCACGCCTGCTGCCAATCGAGCCGGCCGAGCTTCATCTGCACGCGTTGGGCGGCTCTGACTGGGGCGGGGGGGACTCTCCGCGAGCGCAGCGCCGCAGGCGGTTTGGGATTGTTGTTCGCATGCTCGCCCAGATGCAGTCGCAGGTTGCGAGCGTTGTCTGAGCCCGATGACACGGTTGGAACGGTACTCGACGGGCTTGATCAGGCAGAGCGCAGCCGGCGCTGGATCGAGCGACGCAGTTGTTCTGCCAGAAAGCGCGGCGCCAGCCACGGCTCTGATGGCGAGAACAGGCTGTGTGCCGAGCGTGGCGCGCGCAGCAGTGCGCGGAGCAGCTCTCTGACCGGATGCGTGCTCTTTGCGCTCGCGCGCAGGTCTCTGGTCAGCCACTGGTATCTCACGCCAGTGATCTGCGTCGTTTGCGCCACAGGCATCCCAAGGGCAACCCGTGCCCACGTCGCGGGGTGGTTGACACCGGCGCGCAGGGCGAGGGCCATTGAGCCGTAGTAGCGGCCATTGAAGTCGATCAAGCGCTCGACGCCGTCCGGGCCGCGCAGGAACTGCAGCTGCGCGAGTCCCCACCAGCCCACCCTGCCGACGAAGTCGGTGACCCGCTCCAGCAGGTCGGGGTCGATCGGCTCTGTGACTCCGCGGGCGGTGATGCCCGTCTGCGGCGGCCAGACGAGCTCTGCTCGCTGTTGGCTGATGCTGAGCAGCCTGCCGTCGCGGTCGGCGACGAACGCGACTGCCACGAGCGCTCCCTGCACGTGTTCCTGCAGCAACGGCGGCGATCCGCCCGCCGCTTCGATTTCGCGCGCACGGGCGCGTGCGGCGTCCGGGCCGTCGACGACGAGCGCGGGAAAGTAGGCGTCGGCGTGGCTTGCCGGCTTCACCAGCGCCGGGTACCGGAAGGACGAGAGCGTCTGATCGCTGGCATGAGTGGTGGCCGGCGAAGCGATCCCACTCGCCTGAGCGATCTCAGAGAGGGCATACTTGTCGAAGCTCGTAAGCACGACCTCGTGGTCGGGGAAGGGGAACACCCCCGGCAGCTGCTCCCGCGCGCTGGAGAGCGCGCTCGTTGCCGCCTCCCAGGTGGGGAAGACTACGTCGTAGCGGCCCTCCGCGATCGTCTTGGCTACATCCGCGCAGAAGCGCTCGGGATCGTCTCGCAGCGAGGCTATGAGGTGAAACTCGCTGCAGGAGCGAGAGCGCGAGGCGAGGCTTGGTATCGAGGCGGCGCAGCCCACCGTCCAGCCGTCGTGCACGAGCCCTTTCGCGCCCACGAGCGTGGCGCGGTTGAGGCCCTCGTCTATCAGCAGTGCGCGCATCGAACGGTCTTTCAGGACTTTGTGAGCTTCAACCTTGCAAAGCCCGCATCGCGGATGCGCTGGAAGGCGATCCAGCCATCATCTTGGATCCGTCTCAGCGGCCCCGCTCCGGAGACGTTGAACCGTCGCGCGAGGCGAGACGGGTCGGTCAGATCCAGACGCAGCCGTCTGCGCCTGCCGTGCAGCATCTCCTGAGCGGTGCGCCGGAAGCTGAGGCCCTTCTCGGCGGGTAGATGCCAGAGGCCCAGCGAGAGCGGGTCCTCCGGGGCAGAGGCTTGCGCGCGCGGCCCGGTGGTTATCCGACGGGCGAGCGGGGAGAGATCGACGAAGCGCACGAGCCTCAGCGCGCCGCTGAGGCTGAGCACCTCCTCCTCGGCGGCCAGCAGCCGATCTCGGCTCGATAGCTGAGCGTCGAGGAGCTCGCAGGCTCGCACGAGCTCACGCAGCGTCTGCGCGGTTCCGGTGAGCAGCTCGCCACCCACCCAGGGAGGAGCCTCTGGCCAGGGCTCTGCGCCCATCTCCACGGCCAGTGCGCCGACGGCCCGCCGCGTGTCGCCTCCAGGGGTGATCCCCGCCTGTTCGTCAGGCGAGTAGCCGATGAAGATGCAGCCGACCTGGTCGCCGGCGGGCGCCGCGGCGAACGTCTTCTCCGCGTCCACCCAGACGCAGTCGAGATCGGTGAGCCACAGCTGGCGCTCTGGGGACTCGCCCTCGCTGGCGGTGAGGATCGCGTCGAGCACGTAGCGGGAGGAGATGTAATTGGCGCCGTCGTCGGCCGGTCGATGCAGATAGGGGGTCGGCAGGATCCTTACGCCCAGGTCCTCGATCTTCTCCAGCAGCGCCTGGCCGCGCCTGCCGAGCGCCGAGCGGTCCTCCACATTGGTGGCGAGCGCGAGATCGCAGGCGGCGTCCTGGAGCCTGAGCGTTGCGGCCTGGCTGAGCGTGCACTCCAGGTAGCGCTCGGCGACCCGCGCGATCGAGGAGCTGGTGCGCACCGTCGGGTAATAGAACTCCTCGCCCGGCTGGTGGACGTACAGGTATTGCACGACCAGAGGTCTTGAACCGTCGCTCATACCTTTCTCCTTCGACCGTTGCGGGGCAGGACTGAAAGCCGGCAGCGATTCGTGTGCGCCGCTCTCGCGGAGGCGGGGTCTGCCCGCGGCTGACAGCGGCCCAGCGCCGCGCGGGATGATACGCCAAGCGACTTCGCCAGCTTCCCATGGCGACTGCGAGCGTCGTGCGGGGTCAATATCCTCGCAACGATGAGCAGCGGGGTGTTGCGATGAAGATCGTGAGTGTGATGACCAGCGACGCCAGCGGCGGCGCGGAGTTCGCGGCGATCGAGATGCTCCAAGCGCTGCGCGAACGCGGACATCAGACAGTGATCCTCTCCGATCTGCCGAGCATCGGCCGGGACACCGAAGTGGAGGTGCATCCGATCTCCCTCGGCCCGAAGCTCTCTGGCCGGACCTGGCCCTCGCTGGCTCTGCAGTGGCCGTTGCTGGCCCGGGGGCTGCGGCGCGCTTTGAGGGCCCAGGCCCCTTATGACGTGCTGCTGCTCCACTACAAGAAGGAGCAGCTGCTAGCGCCGACATTGCCGTCCTCGCTGCGGGCATGCACAGTCTGGGCGGAGTGGGGCCCTGTGCCGGTGCAGATGCGCTCAGGACCGACCCGACGTGCCTACCTTGCTGCGGCCCGCAGGGTGCCGCTGGTGATGGCGGTCTCCGAGGGGACCAAGCGCTCGGTTGCCGAGGTGGGCGTGGATCCGAGCAAGGTGGTGGTCGTCCCGAACGTGCTGCGCACGCAGGAAATCGAATACACCGAGAGCGGACGGCGTCGGGTGCGCGAGCAGCTCGGGATACCGGCAGATGCGTTCGTGGTGGGCTGCATCTCGCGCTTTCATCCAAAGAAGCGCAACGACGTGGTCGTGGAAGCGGTGCGGGAGCTCGAAGACCCTCGCGTGCACCTGATCCTCGCAGGCGACGGGGAGACCGGCGAGCAGCTGCGTGCACTCGCTGCTCCGCTCGGCGGGCGGGCGCATTTCATCTCGACTCCCGGCAAAGAGGTTCCCGACGTGCTCTCGGCCTTCGACGTGTCGGTGTTCTGCCCGAGCCCGGCCGAGGGCGCGCCGCGGGCGGTGATCCTCGGGATGCTCGCCTCGCGCCCATGCCTCTCGACCGGGGCGATGGGCGTGGCGGACATGATCACCCCCGAGTTGGGGGCGATCTCCTCGCCGGAGAACGATCCGCAGGCGCTGTGCGAGATGCTGCGGCCCTACGTCGACGCCCCCGAGCTCGTGGCCCGACACGGTGCGGCTGGCCGCACCTATGCCGAGCGCACGTACGCCGCGCCCGTGGTCGCAGAGATGATCGAGGGCCTGCTGAACACCGCGATCGCCGGTGGGACTCCGCAGCAGCCGGCGGCGCGTTAGCGCCACTGCGCGGCGATGGCGAGCCCCTCTGCACCCACGTCTCCTGCGATCTCGCAGGCGCAGGGCACCGCGACGAAGCTGCTGATGGTGGAGCAGGGGGGGCGCGGCGGCGAGGCCGACTACACGGCGTTGCTGACCCGCGCGCTTGCGCAGCAGGGCTGGAGCGTCGAGCTCGCGACGGCTGACGACCACCTCTACCGGCCCGTGGAGGGAGTGCACGTCAACCACGTCTTCCATTACACGCGTGGGCACAGCGGGTTCGGGCGGGCCGTTCGTCGTCTTGGGCTGGGGTGGGCGAGCAACGGCCTGCGCTTCCTCGCCGCCGTGCCGCGGCTGATGAGGCTCGCCCGCCGCTGCGATGTCGTCCACGTCCAGGGCTGGGAGCGCCAGTCGCTGGGGCTGATCGCCGTGCTTTCGATCCGCCTCTGCGGCAGGCCGATCGTGCAGACCTGGCACAACACCTTCGAAAGGCAGCAGTCGCTGGCTGCCACCAACCGCGCGCTGCGGCGACTGCTGGCGCGGATCACGGCACGCACGATCGTCCACACGCAAGCCGATCTCGCACGCATCCCAAGCGATGTGGCGGCACGCACGGTCGTGATCCCACACGGCGAGTACGGTGGCCTGGCACGCACCGGAGGCGCGGCCGACCGCGGTCAGGCGCGTGCGGCCTTGGGGATCCCGGTCGATGCGCCAGTCACGATGATGTTCGGCCAGTTGCGCCTGGATAAGGGACTCGACGATCTGCTGGTCGCGGTGAGCAGTGTGCCCGGGCTATGGCTGATCATCGCCGGCGAAGACCTCGGCGCGCTGCAGGCCAACGAGCAGCTGCTGCGCAGCTCCAAGCTGAGCGGCAGGGTGATCCTGAGAGAGGGCTTCCTGGAGATGGCGCAGGCGGCCGAGCTCTTCGCCGCGACGGACACCGTCGCGCTGCCCTACGAGGTCGCCAGCCAGAGCGGCGTGCTGCTGCTGGCCTACGGCTTTCGGCGCCCAGTGATCGCCTACCCCGTGGGAGGGCTGATCGAGGCGGTGCAGGACGGCGAGACCGGCTGGCTGTGCGCTGCCTGCGACCCGCAGGCGCTTGCGCGGGCACTCGCAGACAGCGTCGCCCGCGGATCAGAGGAGTGCGCTCGGCGTGGGCTCGCAGGCGAGCGGATGGCCAACGATCGCTTCGGATGGCCCGCGATCGCTCGGAGCACGGGCGAGGTCTACCGCGAGGTGCTCGCAGGCGTCTCAGACGCTTCGCGCGGCCACGCGCTCTGACAAACGGCGACTGCGATTCCAGGGCTCAAGGTCGGTCGCGATCTGGGCGATGCCTTCGTATGCGCCTGAATCTCTCCGCATCTATGCTCACACCCGATGAAACGCACGTGGGCAAGCCCAGTGCGGCTAAGCCTGTGGCTCTCGCTGGGCGGGCTGCCCGCAACCCTGAGGCCGTTGACGTGACGCGCGCGGTGATCCTGGCCGGCGGCGAGGGCACTCGCCTGCGGCCCTACACGACCGTGCTGCCAAAGCCGCTGATGCCGATCGGCGATCGCCCCGTGCTCGACATAGTCGTGCGCCAGCTGAAGGCCAACGGGATCGAGCGGATCACGATGGCTACCGGCTATCTCGCGGAGCTGATCGAGGCCTTCTTCAGGGATGGCGCCGGCTACGGCGTGCCGATCGACTACTTCCGCGAGCGGGAGCCGCTGGGTACGGTCGGGGCGCTCGCGCTGATAGATGGCCTTGCCTCCAATCACGTGATGGTGATGAACGGAGACGTGCTGACCGACATGGACTACGCAGCGCTGATGCGCGGCCACACACAGAGCGGCGCCGCGGCGACGATCGCCACGAAGCTGCGCCACATCCAGATATCGCTCGGAGTCCTCCGCTTTGGCGACAACGGCGACCCCACACGCCTGACCGGCTACGACGAGAAGCCGGAGATCGACTTCACAGCGAGCATGGGCGTCTACTGCTTCGCGCCGCGCGCGCTCTCCTTCATCGAGCCTGGCGAGCGACTCGACTTCCCCGACCTGATCCTGCGGCTGATCGCGGCCGGCGAGGTCGTGCGCGCCTGGCCAAGCGATGACTACTGGCTCGACATAGGGCGCCACGAAGACTACGAGCAGGCGCAGGAGGAGTTCGCCTCCGTGCGCGACCGGCTGATCCCGCCGGATTGAGCGCAGAGCCGGCGCCGGGCGAGCTGAGCCTGCGCTGCTAGGCGAGCTGTGCGACGGCGTTGCGCACGACCTCGACCACGAGGTCGACATCGCTCTCCTGCATGCTCGAGCTGAGCGGCAGGGCGCAGTGGCGCCAGGAGGCCTGCTCGGCGCCTGGGAGGCCGCCCTGCGGCGCGAGGTGCCTGCAGCCGGTGAAGGTGTGTAGCGCCGGGTACCAGGTGCTCTGCACTCCCGCCTGCTTCAGATCGTCCCGGAAGCGGTCGCGAGCCTCGCGGTCGGGCAGCAGCACGGGGAAGGCGAAGTGGCTGGAGCGCTCGACGGCGAGATCGCTCCAAGGCACCTCGATCCCCGGCGTGCCGGCGAGCCGCTCGCGATAGGCGCGCACGAGTGCGCGACGCCGGGCGATGTCCTGCTGCAGGCGCGGCAGCCGGCTGAGCCCGAGCGCGGCGCGGGGCTCGTCGAGGCGGAAGTTGAAGCCGATGTCGACGATGTCATATGCGGGGTCGTGGCCGCGGTGGCGGTCCCAGGTGCCGCTCGTCATCGCGTGCGAGCGCAGCTGGCGCACCTTGCCCGCGAGCTCGGGGTCGGCTGAGCTGACCATTCCGCCCTCGCCCACGCACAGCTGCTTCTTGGAGAAGAAGCTGAATGCGCCAAGCTCGCCGACCGTGCCGACCTGGCGCCCGTTCTCGTCCACGACCGCGCCGATCGCCTGCGCGCAGTCCTCGATCAGGATCAAGTCGTGCCGGTCGCAGAGCTCGCGTAGCGCGAGCGCCTGTGCCGGGTAGCCGCAGAAGTGCACGGCGACCACAGCCCGTGTGCGGGGAGTGATCCGACGCTCCACGTCCTGCACGTCGATGTTGAAGTCGTGGGGTCCAAGCACGTCGCAGAGCACCGGCTGCGCGCCGACATAGCGCGCGGCGCTCGCGCTCGCCACGAACGTGAGCGCGGGCACGATCACCTCGTCCCCCTCCCCGATGCCGGCCGCGAGGCAGGCGAGGTGCAGCGCCGCGGTCCCGCTGGAGACGGCGACGGCGTGGGGCGTGCCGATGAACTCCGCGAGCGCAGCCTCGAAGGCCTGCGTGCGCGGACCCATCGTCAGCCAGCCGGAGCGCAGGCAGTCGAGCACTGCCTCGATGTCCTGCTCGGGGACCTTGATGTCCGTCAGCGGCATGCGCCACTCGCTCATGCTCCGATCACCTCCGTGAGAGCTCCTGCGACGCGATCCTGGTCGGCGTTGCTCATGTGCGGGTAGAAGGGAAGCGTCAGCTCGGTGCGCGAGGCGAGCTCGGTGACCGGCAGCGAGATGTCGGGAAAGCGCTCGCGGTAGGCGGTGAACTTGTGGATCGAGGGATAGAAGATGCTCGTCTGGATGCCGCGGTCCCGCAGCCCTGCGCTCACTTCCGACTGGCGTCCGTCTTGCTCGAGCATGATCGGGATCACGTAGCAGCAGGACTCCGGCACCTGCGAGTCCTCGAAGGGGACGATGATCCCAGGAACCTGAGAGAGCAGCTCGCGATAGCGGTAGGTGAGCTCCCTACGCCGCTCGATTTCGCTCTCCAGGCGCTGCAGGCGCGATAGCAGCAGCGCCGAGCGAGGCTCGTCGAGGCGATAGTTGTAGCCGAGCGCGACGACGTCGTAGGTATCGGTGCGGCCGCTATGCCTGTCCCAGGTGCCGCTTGTCATCGCCTGTGAACGGCGCGAGCGCACGAAGGCGGCAACCTCGTCGTCGTCGGTGCAGACGAGCCCGCCCTCACCCACCGAGAGCACCTTGTTGGAGAAGAAGCTGAACGCGCCCGCTAGGCCCCACGTGCCGAGCTTGCGGCCTTGATGGCTTGCGCTCGGAGCGTGGGCGACGTCCTCGATCAGGGCGATCTGATGGGCGTCGCAGAGCTCCTTGAGGCGGTCGACCGCGGCGGCGTAACCCGCGTAGTGCACGACGCAGACCGCCTTCGTGCGGGCAGTGATCTTCGCAGCAACGTCCTCCGGGTCAAGCATCGGCTGCTCGCGCGATGAGATCTCCGCGAACACCGGCGTGGCGCCGCAGTAGATCGCTGCGGTTGCGGTGGCCGCGAAGGTGAAGGCGGGCACGATCACCTCGTCGCCGGGCCCCACGCCCGCCGCCAGGTAGGAGAGGTGCAGCGCCGCGGTGCAGCTGGAAACCGCGATCGCATGCCTGGCGCCTAGGTGCTCGGCAAACGCCTGCTCGAACTCGGCTGTGCGCGGACCCAAGGTCAGCCACCCTGAGCGCAGCGTCTGCGCGACCGCCTCGAAGTCCTGAGGCTCAAGACGCAGGTCGAAGAGCGGCAGCTCTGGGGCGGATTCGGCTATCGCCATCGTGCCCCGCGACCGAGGAGGGGGATGCGCGCAGCGCGCGAACGCTCAGGGGACATTGCGATAGCGGCTGTCGAAGGGGTCCCCGAAGCGGCCCTCATCGAGCGCGGCGATCACCTCGGCGATGCCGTCAGGCACCGTCATCAGCGTCTCGAACCCAAGCTCGGCGCGGATCTTGTCGAAGCTCACCTTGTAATCGCGGGGGTCCTCGTCGCGGTGCACGTAACTCACCTTGCCGCGGTCGATCTGCTTGCCGATCTCCTGCACGAGATCGAGCTTGCGGTAGTTCTCGCCCGAGCGGCCGGCGTTGAAGACTTTGCCGGCGACCTTCTCGGCAGGCGCCTGCAACACGGTCGCAACCGCGCGCGCGGCGTCGCGAACATGGATGTAAGGACGCCAGAACTGCTCGCCGAAGACTTCGAGCTCACGGTCGGCCCACAGTTCTCGTGTGAACTCGTTGACGGTGAGGTCGAAGCGCATCCTGCGGCCAACGCCATAGACGGTCGCGAAGCGCAGGCAGGTCGGCGTCGGGCCGTTCTCGCTGGCGAGGATCGCCTGCTCCATGCCGACCTTCTGCTCGGCGTAGAGCGAGACGGGACGCAGCTCGCCCTCCTCGGTGATCGGCATCGTGGGGTCGGCCATGCGACCATAGTTGGAGCACGTGGAGGCAAAAACGAGATGCTTCACGCCCGCCTGTCCTGCGTCCGCCACCAGGCTCTTGGTGGCCTGGACGTTCACCTCATCTGAGACCTGCGGATCGCGCGCGCAGGCGGGATCGCCGACGATCGCAGCGAGGTGCACGACCGCATCGGCACCCTGCAGCGCCTTGGCCCGCGCATCGGCGTCGCGCACGTCGCCGCGGATCACGCTCACTCCCGCCCGCTCCTGCTCGGCGGCGATGTCCTCCTGGCCGTGCAGCAGCGAATCGAGCACTCGCACCTGTTGCCCTGCCTCAAGCAGCTCTCCCACCAGCATCGCTCCGATGTAGCCGCTGCCACCGGTTACCAACGTCGTCTTGCTCACCCGATGATGTCCCTTCTGCTCGCGAGTCCTGGTTTGCGCTGAGCGCGGAGCCGTCGGCGCTCGTTCTCGCTCCAGCTCGATGCCGGTCTGCCGCAACGATCGACAGCGGGCCTCCCGCCGGCAATCGTCAGGCCATGGTCAATGGTAACCGCGCTATCGGCATGGCCCACGCGCGCCTTGAGGGACGATCGCCGAAAGCCGCTGCACCAGTCGCCCGAACTGGCGCCGGGCGTCGTATTCGCGCTCGCAGCGCTCACGCGCCGCGGCGGCCAGCTGCGCGCGCCGCTGCGGGTTCTGCAAAAGCGCCCGCAGCGCGTCTCCCAGCTCGCGCAGATCGCCATGCGGGACGAGCACTCCGGCTCGGCCGCGATCGAGCAGGTCCGGTATCCCACCAATGTGCGTGGAGATCACAGGCGTCCCGCAGGCCATCGACTCGAGCACCGCCCAGGGCGCCGCGTCGCCGTGCGTGGGCAGGCAGAAGAGGTCCGCTTGCTGTTGGAGGTCGAGCAGCTGCGGGTCAGAGGCGCTCAGCCGGTGCACGCGCACGCCGTCGCGCTCGGGTACCTCCGCCGGCGTGACGAGGTCGAGTTCGACGTTGCTTCCGAGCTGCTCGCCAAGCGCTGCGAGCAGATCCTCGCCACCCTTCTCGATGAACCTGCCGCCGACGAACAGAACCCGCATCCGCGTGCGCTCGCGGCGGCTGGCTGGGCGGTACCTCGTAAGGTCGATGCCTGGGTGGTGCTCCACCACGTTGGCCTTCGGCGCGGTGGCTGCGACCGCGCGCGCCGCCCACGCGGTCCAGGCGAGCACGAGCCTTGCACGCGTAAATGCATACCGCTCAAGCGCGACACTCGGCGCGATTGAGGGCTCTGCTTCGCGGTTCGATGACGCCCAAGCCGGCATCGACCACCAGTCGTCGATCGTGGTGTCGACCGAGAGCGCGACGTGGCGGCGTCGCAGCAGACCCCCCATCAGCAGCGAGATGGACTGGGTGTGCAACTGAACGACGTCTGCCGGCCACTCCGCGAGCGTGGCGCGCAGCGCGCGCCGGGCGCGCGCCGACTGGACGAGGTGCCATCGCAGCGTCGGGAAGTCGAGCCGCCGGTCGCTGAGCGGGCCGAGCCGATGGTAGATCGCGGCGTTGGCGAAGCGGCCGATCGGGGGAAGGCCCGCGAAGCGCAGCTCAATCTCAGGCCGCTCTTGTGCTCCGGTGTGAAGCGCGGCGTCTAGCTGCCCCTGGCCCATGATGTGAGAGCCGAAGTTGCCCTCGTTGAAGAACAGCACACGCATGCTTGCCAAGGTATTCGGCGGCGCGGCGTGAAGCGCTCAGCGCTTCGGAGGTCTTGCGGGCAGCGTCCAGGCCGTCGGCGTGGCCGCCTCTTCCCATGCTCCTGCACGCCGTGGGCTCTCCAGTGTCCAGGGTGCCTGCAGGATCCATCGCGTATGCACTTCGGCGAGCCGGTCATGTAGGGCATCGGCGTCGTTGAATCCCTGCGGCTCCAGCGGCTCCTCGACATCCACCCATATGTGGTGGCCCTCGCGCCGCGCGCGCAGCGGCAGCACGGGCGCGTCGGCCGCGAACGCCAGCCGCGCGCTGCCGTCGGCGAGCATCACGCTCTTGGCAAGGAAGCTCGTCTCATGCCGGCCTGGCATGTCGAACATGTTGAGGATCAACTCGCCTTCTTCGAGCATCTGCTGAGCGACTGGGAAGGAGCCGACCGCTGGGATCGTGCGCACGTGGCGACGGTGCAGCCATCGCTGCCAGTGCGCCTGCCTGCGACCCCAGCGGTCATGAGACGGCGGCTCGTAGAACCATGCCCCTCCGAGTGCGAAGGAGAACCCGCCGACTGCTCTCACCGCCGAGGAGAGCAAGAACCACTGACCGAAGTGGCATCCGCTCAACACCGCGCCACGTTTACTGTCGATCGCTCGCTGCAGGCGCTCGCGCGAAGGCTGATCGAGGCTCGGAAAGGGCCAGGGCTGCCAGAACAGCGTTTCGTGGACCTTCAGCTCCTCGACGTACAGGGGCGCGATCTGCATCAGTTCGCCCTCGCGCTCAGTGTTGCCGAGGACCGCGGACATCACCTCGATCGCATCTGCGCGCACCTTCGACGTCGACTCCCACTCGACGCGGGCCTGGGCTTCGGCTCGCCCGACCATCAGTGACGTCGGCAACAGCCTCCTGATCGGATGCGAGGTGGCAAGCCGCGTGCGCAGATCGACCGGGGGCATCTTCGGGGGTGATGGCAGGTGCCTGGCCGCCGCGATCCGCTCGGCGATCGATGTCTGCGGCTGCGTCTGAGTGGTCCCCATGTTGGCGGCGATTCTAAGGACCGGGCCAGTCACATCCGGCCCGCGTCCAGAACATGGTTAGTGCGATGACAGCTCAGGAAGGTGCCTGTTAGGGCAACTCACGATTACCTGCGCCGCCTTGCAGTGCCCTCGCCGGCAGGGTCCAGGCCGCGGCGGTGGCGCCCTCTTCCCAGGATCCGGGGCGACGGGGATCCTCCAGGCTCCAGGGCGCATCGAGGATCCAGCGCGTGTGCACCGCGGCTAGCGCGTCGTGCAGCTGCTGCTCGCTCTCGAAGTCTCTTGGATCGAGCGGCTGCCCCACGTCCACCCACACGAGATGACCCTGCCGGCGAGCACGAAGCGGCGCTACGAGCGCGTCGGCCGTGCGCGCCATGCGCGCCGTGCCGGGCAGCATCATCGTCGGCCTGCCGAGGAACGCGGTTTGATCGGGCCCCGGGACGTCGAAGAGGTTGAAGACCGCCTCGCCCTCCCGCAGCAGCGTGCAGACGATCGCGAATGAGCCGCGTGCCGGGCTCAGGCGCACCCCGTGCCTGTGCAAAGAGCGAGACCAGTGGACCTGCCTGCGACCCCAGCGGTCCTGCGAGGGCACCTCGAACAGCCATTGGCCCCCGAGATGATGCGCCACGACACCGATCGTGCCAACCGCGCCGGAGAGCATGAAGAACTGTCCGAGATGGCAGGCGCTGAGCAGCACGCCGCGCCGCGACTGCATGGCCGCTCGCAGCCGCGCGCGACTCTCCTCATCCATGCGCGGATGCCACGGCTGCCAGAAGAGGGTGTCGTGCACCTTGCGCTCGATCACGCACATCCGCGCGAGCTCCTCGATCTTGCCGGCCAGCTCCGTGTTGCCGATCACAACGGACATCTGTGCGATCGCGTCTGCTCGCACGGCCTCGTTCTCGCGCCACTCCGCCTCGGCGAGGATGCGGGAGCGGCGCACCATCGCTGCGGTCGGCAGCATCGCTCTGGCCGCGGGCGAGGTGCCGAGCCACAGACGCATGCCTTTCACTTTCGGCACCGCCGGCGGCGCCACACCGGCTCTGGCGATCGCGAGGCCCTCGGCGAGGGCATCCTGCGCCTCGCCGCCTCTCCCCGCTTGCCCCTCCTCGCTCATTGGCTCTAGGCGCGCAAGGCGCGCATGGCGCGCAGCTCTTGCCAGTTGACGATTCGCAGCGCGAGCAGGCCGGCTGCATAGAAGAGGACGCCGATCAGGCCGGCGGGAAATAGCCCGAGTGGCCTTGCGAGCACCATCACGCCGGTCATTGCCGCCGCGAGGGCGAGGGTGCGCAGCATCCGCCAGGGCACGAGCCTGATCCGCAGCGTCCGCAGAGAGGTGCTCAACATCGGGATCATCGTCAGCAGCTCGGTCACGACTGTGGCCCACGCGGAGCCGTAGGCGCCGTACGGCGGGATCAGCAGCACGTTCAGAGCGATGTTCGCGACCGCGCCGATCGCGGAGAAGGTCGCAAGCCGCCACTGCTTGCCGATCACGGGCGCGAGGTATCCAGCCAGCGAGCCGTAGCAGATCGACACGAACGCGAGCATCAGGATCGGAAGCAAACCTGCCGCGCGTTGGAATTCATTGCCATACAGGAGGTGAACGATCGGACCCGAGAGCGCGATTGTACCCGCGAGGATCGGCAGCGCGAGCACCGCCATCGCGTCAGCGCCCATCTGCACCAGGCGCCGGGAGCGGGCGGGATCCCTGCCGTGCACGGCGGCCATCACCGGAAACAGGGTGCTCATCACCGCCGCGGGCAGGAAGGTGAGAGGGCTGAGGAAGCCGTAGGCGGCTCCGTACAGGCCCGACTCGCGCGGCCCGCCAAGCTGCAGCAGCAGCACGGAGTCGAGCTGCCAGTAGATCGAGATCGCAAGGCCCGCGATGGCCAGCGGCACGGCCGTGCGGGCAAGGGAGCGCCACAGCTTCATCCCGGCGCGCCAGTCGACGTGCGCGAACCGGCGAGTGACGCTCACCTGAATCGCGGTCATCAACACCAGCAGCGCGGTGTCGGCCACGGCAAAGGCGACGACGCTCCCTTTGGTGAGCGCGAGCCCGAGCACGATCGCAAGCCAGATCAGGCTCTGCAGCACGTTCAGGAACGAGAGCAGGCCGGCGCGCAGGCGGGTTTCAAATACGGTGGTGAGAGCTGCCGCACCCGCCAGTGGGATGGTCGCGATCATGATGAAGGCGACGAGGTGAGCGTCGTGAGCGTCGCTGAGGAACAGCGGCACGCAGACGGCGCAGATCACGACGGTCACGATCGAGAGGCAGGTCCTCGTCACCACGAGCGCGCCGAGCCACTGCCCCTCGCGCTCAGGTTCAGCCGCCATCCGCTGCGTGGCCGCCGTGGTGAAGCCGAGGCTCGTGAGCACGCCGAACAGCCCGACGAACGCGGAGACGCCGTTCCATACTCCGTAGCCGGTCGGGTGCAGGGTGCGAGCGGCCAGCGACACGGTGATGACGCTGAGCGCCATCATGATCACCCTCGAGACGAGCTGGACGGCGACGTTCGAGACGATGCGACGCCTGCCCGCGACCCCGGCGTCTCCGGCGGCACCTCCGCCCAAGATGCGCCGCGGAAGCGCTCTGGCTTGGCTGATCATGTGCGCCATACTCTTGCAGCCTTGCGTGTTCTGATCGTCTCTGTGGTGCCGCCTGCGGCCGAGGGTGGCGCCGCTGCTCGCTGCCTGCTCGGTCTGCTGCGAGGACTGCGCGCACACGGTGTGCAGGCGAGTGTTCTCTGTCCTGGCGCAGAGGCGGAGCGCGGGCGGGGCGTCCCCGCTGACATCGACATCGAGTTCGTGCCGCTTGAGCTCGAGCCCGGCTGGCGGATGCGCTGGCGGCGGCTGCGGATGCCGTACGGCGAGCTGACGCGGGAGCCGTTCGCGACGCATTTGCGCTCGCGCGCACGTAAGGCGGACGTCGTCCATTTCCTGGAGATCGAGCCGGCGTCTGCAATCGGGCTCGTCGACCGTCCCGCGCTGGTGCAGCTTCACTGCCTTGCGAACCTCGACCCGCGGGTGTGGAACCCGCTGCGGGCGCAGGGACGGACGTCAATCGAGCTTCTGATGGCCGAGCGCAGGGTGTGCCGCCGCGCGCGCTGGCTGCTGGTGAACTCAGCAGATGTGGCGGGGCATCTGAGGTCGGCTGCGCCCGGCAGTGAGGTGGTGCTTGCGCCGCTTTCGCTCGACTCGGGTTCCTATACGCCCAGCGCGACGCTCGATAGCTCGGCCGCCGGCCTGATCGGAAGCGCCGCCTGGCCCCCGACCGCGAACGCGGTCGAGCGTCTGCTGCGTGAGGTCTGGCCGCTGGTGCTGCAGCGCAGCCCCGACGCGCGTCTGGTGCTCGCCGGGTTTGGGATGGAGCAATCGCGCTTTTCCCATCTGCCCCAGCTGCGCGGAGTGGAGTGGAGGGGCACCGTCGACTCCGCCTCCGACTTCCTGCGCGAGCTCGGGCTGCTGCTGTATCCGCTCACCGCGGGCAGCGGGGCGAAGGTGAAGGTGCTCGAGGCGCTGGCAATCGGCCTTCCCGTGGTCACCACGGCAAAAGGCGCGGAGGGAATTGTCGGGGACGGCGGGATCACAGTCGCCGGCGATGACGACGCGCTGGTGAAGGCCGCGGTCAGGCTGATCGGGTCCCCGCATGAGCGCAGGGCGGCCGGCAGCGCTGCGCTGCGCAGCTTCGAGGAGCACCACACGCCTGGACCCGCGGCCGTGCCCGTGGTCAACCTCTACGAGCAGATGCTCGCCTGAGCGAAATGCCGCCGCTGCGACTGCTCGCCTACACCGAGTCCTCTGAGGTGGGGGGCGCCGAGATCGCGCTCGGCTACCTGCTTGGCGCGCTTCGCGCAGAGATCGAGGTCGGCGTGCTTGCGACCGATACGGATGTGGGAGCGGCGATCGCGACAAGTCGGCCCGGCACGCGCCTGCTAAGCGCGCCGGCGCCGCAAGGCATAAGCGACCTGCGCTGTCTGCGGGCTCATCTGCGGGCGGTGCGCGCGTTCGCTCCGGACATCCTGCACGCAAATCAGGCGTGGCCGTGGGGCTGCGCCTATGGCGAGCTTGCGGGCATCCTGCTCGGCGGTGTGCGCGTGCTCGCGGTCGACCACCTGCCGCTGCGAAGCTCGGTGCCGCGACGGCGGCTGCTGGGGCGGCGCCTGCTCGCGCGGGGCCTGAGCGCACACGTGGCCGTCGGCGAGCGATGTGCGCGGATGGTCGAGCAGATAGTCGGCATCAGGGACGGCTCGGTCACCGCCGTGGCCAACGGCGTGCCTGCCGCCGCCCCGGCGCCGGCGCAGGCCTCATGGGGCGGAGGGCGGGTGATCGGCTCGCTCGGCCGCATCACTGAGCAGAAGGGCTACGACCTGCTGGTGCGCGCGCTGCCGCAGCTGCCTGGGGCGACGCTCGTGCTCGTCGGCGATGGCCCGCAACGTGGGAGCCTGCAGGAGCTGGCTGCGGACCTTGGCGTCGGCGGGAGGCTGATCGTCACGGGGTGGAAGCCGGACGCGCGCGCCTATCTGCCCACGTTTGACATCTTCGCGCTGCCCTCGCGCTGGGAGGGCATGCCGCTTGGCATCCTCGAGGCGATGCACGCCGGCCTGCCGGTGCTCGCAAGCGATGTGGGCAGCGTCGCCGAGGCCGTCAGAGAGGGAGTCACAGGGTATATCGTGCCGGCCGAGGACCATTCGCTGCTGTGCGCGCGCCTCGGCGCTCTGCTGAGCGACGCGGAGCTGTGCCAGCGAATGGGAGCGGCCGGGCGCACGCTCGCCAGAGAGCTCTACACCGACATCGCGATGGCCAGACGCTACGAAGCTGTCTACGAGAGCATGCTCGGTTAGACTGCAACACGCGGTGCAGAAGCGAGCATCTGGGGGATCTGCGCCGACTGTCAAGCCAATGGACAGAGAGCAGCTTTCACGATCGGAGTACGCCGCGCATGTGCGTGCGCACATGAACGACGATCTCGCCGATCACACCCATCACCCTGACGATCTCTACACGCCCCAGGCCTTCCGCCACTACATAAGGCGGATCGCGCTGCTGAAGACGCTGCAGCGGACCACCTTCAAGACCGCGCTCGACGTCGGTTGCGCCGAAGGCTTCTTCATGCGCGCGATCGGCGAGCGCTTCGGCGCCGAGGTGTGGGGCGTCGACATCTCGAACATCGCGGCGGAGAAGGTGCATGCCGCCGGCATGCCCGCCGCGGCTGCGGAGGCCACCAAACTGCCGTTCGCAGATGGCAGTTTCGACCTCGTCTACGCGACCGAGGTGATCGAGCACGTGCTCGATCCAGACCTGATGCTTGCGGAGATGAGACGAGTCTCACGCGGGATCGTCCTGGTCACGACGCCCGTGAGCGGGAGCGAGGACGAGCACGAGCCTGACTACGAGATCAAGGACGAGGGGCACGTCAACAACTTCGATCGCAGGACCGTGGAACGGATCTTCGGCCCACAGGCAAAGCTCGACAGCTTCCGCTGCAACGCCAGCTTCGCGCTCGTGAAGGGCTTCGGACGCTACCTGCCCGCCCCGTTGCGGGACGCCTTCTACGACTTCGACCACACGCTCGCCACGCGCATCGGCAAAGACGACAGCCGGCTTGCGGCGCTGCGCAACAGGGATTGGCTGATCACCATCTCAGGCGTCGGTGCCGGGGAGGGCCAGCCGCAGTGGCGCTGCCCAACCTGCCACGGTCCCTTGAGCACGCAGGAGTCTGCGTCTGAGCTTCGCTGTGAGGGCTGCCGCGCGGTCTATCCGCTCGCGGGTGGAGCCCCTGACTTCTTCAGCTCGCAAGCGCCGCCGGCCTCCTGAGGATCACCCATGCGCCCGAGGGCGCCGACAGGGCCGAATGCGCCCTTGCAAGAGCGCTGTCAAGACGCCGTGGCGACATCCTGCGCGCAGGAGGCTCCGGGCTATCATCAGCCGATGAGGCCTCACGGATCGTCCTCCGCCACTCAAGCTGCGCGCGCGCACGGACGATATGACCTCCACCGGCCGAGCCCGTCGATCGCGGGGGGCCCCTTCATCAACGCACTCCACGACTCTTGAGCTCTCCCCAACACTTCGACGAACAGCGAGAGGGCGGCAGCGTTCTCGGGCTGATGGACACTCTGCGTCGACGGTGGGTGCTGATCGTCGTGATCGTCCTCGCCTGCATGGTGGCGGCGGTGATCCACTCGGAGCGCGGCACGAAGATCTACAAGGCGACCGCGAGCGTCTCCTTCCAGAGCAGCTCTGCCTCGGCTGCGGCGCTGCAGCTTGGCACCGGTGGCAGCACAGAACCGCAGCGCGAAGCGAACACCGAAGTGCTGATCGCGCACTCCCCGGAAGTCGCGCGCAACGTCGTCAAGGAGCTGCACCTCAATGTGACGCCAAGCGAGCTGCTGAGCGAAGTCCAGGCTGAAGTCGCGCCCACCGCCAACGTGCTGAACATCATCGCCTCGACCGGCGATCCCGCAGAATCGGCAAAGCTCGCCAACGCGTTTGCCGAACAGTACATCGCGTTCAGATCCGAATCTAAGTTCGGCGAAATCGACCAGGCGCAGAGCCGCCTGCAGAAGCAGATCGAAGCGCTGCCGGCGAACTCCGCCGAACGGACCAACCTCGTGCAGTCGCAGCAGCGCCTGAGCGAGGAGCGGGCGATCGCCGGCGGAGGGGCGAGCATCATCGGTAGAGCGAGCGCGCCGGGCAGCCCGTCTGGGACCACGCTGAAGTCGTGGGTGATCATCGGCCTGCTGATCGGGCTCGCGACCGCGGTGCTCGTCGTGTTCTTCCTCGAGTCGCTCGATCGTCGCGTGCGCTCGCCGGAGCAGTTTGAGCGCGAGTACCGGCTGCCCACCCTCACGATCGTGCCACGCTCGGCTTTCCGCGAGCGCCGCGCCGCCGCCCGTGGCGATGAGCTCGAGCCATACCGGATGCTGCGCAGCGCGCTGGAATTCACCGCCGCCGCGCGCACGCTGAGGACGCTGATGGTGACGAGCGCGGTCTCCTCTGAGGGCAAGACGACGGTGGCGATCGACTTTGCTCACGCCGTCGCGCTGACCGGACGCCAGACCATCCTGGTGGAGATGGACCTGCGCCGCCCGAGCTTTGCCAACCAGCTCGACGTCGAAGAGCGCGGCGGCGTCTCGGCGGCGCTCGTCGGCAGCGCGACCCTGGAGAGCTTGCTGGTCGAGCCGATCGAGGGGCTGAGCACGTTGCAGGTGCTGCCGGCCGGTCGCCTGCCGCACAATCCGGCGGAGCTGCTCGGCTCGCAGCGTACGAGCGAGATCATCAACGAACTGGCTCAGATGGCTGAGATGGTGATCATCGACGTGCCGCCTCTGAACCCGGTCGCTGACGCTCAGATACTTCTGAACAGCGATGCGGTGAATGGCGTGCTGCTCGTCGCAAGGCTCGACCGCACCAAGCGCGACGACGTGCGTCGCGCGCGCGAGATCCTCGACCGGCACGCCGTCCGACCTGTCGGTCTGGTGATCGCCGGTGCGCACGGCTCGCTCGCCTATGGCGCGAAATACGGCTATCCCGCCAACGGCAAGACGACGCACATCGGGCAGCCGCAGCGCGGTGGCGAGGATCGGTCCTCGGCGGCAGGCATCGCGCGACCCAGCGGCTCCGCTACGCGGCAACGACTCTCGCTGTAGGCACGGCGATGTCCACGGTGCGCGCGATCTCGCAAGCGCTGCCGGAGCGGGGCGAGGCAGTCAGGGGCGCGCTGATCGCGGCGGGGGTGGCGCTGCTCGCCTACTACGGGATCGGCAAGTTCGGCGTCGTCGGACTGCTTACTCCTGCCGCCGTCGTGCTCGTCGCGTTCATGCTGCGGCGGCCGGTCGGCATGATGGCGGCGCTGTGCGTGATCACGATCCTCTTCGAGGGCAAGGACTTCGGTCTGCTCAGCTTCGGTGCGCGCCTCTACGCGCAGGCCTACAAGGGAATGACGCCGCTGGATATCTTGGTCGCGATCACGCTGCTTGCCTGCGCCTTCAACGTGATCGCCACGAAACGTCGAGTCTTCATCCCAAGGCCGCTTGTCCCAGCCGTGCTCACGCTGCTGCTCGGGATGATCAGTGGCATTGTGATCGGCTCCGAGCATGGTCAGAGCCTGCGCACCACCGCACTCGCCGAGCACGTGCTCGTATACATGCTGCTCCTGCCGATGGTGGTCGCAAATCTTCAGGTAGACCGCCGCCACATCATCATCTTCCTCGGCGCGATGGTGGCGCTCGCGGATCTCAAGGCGCTGCTCGGCCTGGTCGAGGTGGTCGGCCACTATGGCCCCTCGATCGAAGGGCGCTCGACGCTCACCTACTACGAACCGACGGCGAACTGGGTGATCATGATGGCGCTGCTGAGCATCTGCGCTGCGCTGGCAGGCAAAGTGCGGCTGCCGCGGTGGATGCCGCTCAGCGCTCCGCTGCTGCTGGCCTGCCTGCTGCTCTCCTACAGGCGGTCATTCTGGATCGCCGCGGTGCTCGGATTGCTGATCGTCGTCCTGCTCGGCCTCTCTCCGCTGGGCAGGAGGCTGCTGCTGCCGACCGTCGTGCTGGTGGCAGTCGCGATGTGGATGGTGGGGTCGGTGTCGGTCCAATCCCAGTCTCCGATCGTCAAGCGGGCCGAATCGCTCTCTCCAGCCAAGCTCGAACAGAGCCCGGAGGCCAGGTATCGAAACGACGAGCGCGCCAACGTGCTGGCCGCAATCTCCGAAAACCCGATCACCGGCCTGGGGATGAAGGTGCCCTGGGCGGCGACGGCGCGGACGCTGTCGCTGGAAAACACCGAAGGCCGCGAATACGTGGAAGTGGGGGCGTTGTGGTTCTGGTTGAAGCTCGGCATCCTCGGGCTGGCCGCCTACGTGTCCTTCATACTTGGTGCCCTGCTGCTCTCGTGGCGGGTGTGGCGTCGAAGTCCTGAGGGACCCATGCGCGCCTTTGGCCTCGCCTCGTTGGCCGCGTTCCTCGGACTGCTGCCGATTGAGGTGACGGCGAGCTTCACGGGTGTGGAAGCGCGCTTCACCGTTGTGGCCTGCATCCAGGTGGGCCTGCTCGCCCTGCTCGCGAAGGGAGCTGTGCCAGGTGGCGCCACGGCATGGGAGCCCGCGAAGCTGCGCATCAGGCGCAGGGAACCGCTCGCCGCGGGCAACTGGCGCTAGATCGGCTCGGTCCAACTAGCCTCTGCGCGGTGGAGGCGAGTGAGCACAGCGCCTTGAGGCGGCTGGGGGGTCGCGCGCGGCGCTGGTGGAAGCGCTCGCGCTTCTTCTGGCGCGAAAGCGCCGGCGGCGAGCAGCTCGGGCGCGGGCTGCTCGGGAGGATGTGGCTGCGTGTGTTACGCCCTGCGCTCTGCGTGAAGGTGATCGTGGTCTGTCCGCGAGGTACCTGAGCGAGTGCTACCCCGCCGCGAGGGTGATCGTATACGAGCCGGACCCTGAGATCATGCGCCTCGCGCAGCTCAACCTGCGCGGCCATCCCCAGGTCACGCTGCGCAATTGCGCGGCTGCAGACAGCGCCGGCAGCATGACGCTGCACCGCTTCCCCGGCGGAAGCTGGGGCACCTCCGCGTTCATCACCAAACAGATGGTGAGCGAAACCTTTCTCACCGAGGCGGTGACGCTCGACATCCTCAAGATCGACGTCGAGGGCGCAGAGTACGAGGTGCTGTCGGCCTGCAAGAACCTCGATCGGGTCGGCTGCATCGTCGGAGAGATACATCCAATTCCAGACGCAGGCGCCGAGGGGCTGTTCGCTTCGCTTGTCGGCCACCAGGTCGTTGAGCAGAACATCAGGGATGGGCAGGGCCCCTTCGTCGCGTTGCGGCGCTGAGCACGATCAGCGCATATCAACCCCTTAAGACAGAAGCGGCCGCGTCAAACCTGACGCGGCCGCTCCGTTGTACGAGCTATGCGCTCGTGGCTAGGCGAGGAGTTCGTCTTCTGCCAGCAGCGACTCCACCTCGGTTGTGTAAGCGCCCTTCGGTTCTGCGTTTGCCTGCAGCGCGCCGAAGTAACCCTCACGGTCGGTGCTCGTGCCGGTCATGTCCTGGTCGTGTGCCTGGAATATGTAGAACCCGCCCAGGCGCGCACCGTATTTCGCGCGGATGGCAGCGAAAGTGGAGGAGAGCGTGCTCGCCGCTTCGCTGTAGGTCATGCACGCGTTCCACCCGTAATTTTCGCTCAGGCAACGCCCGTTGTCAGAGCTTACGCCCCACTCTGTGATGTAGATCGGGATGCTGCTCGGTGCTTTCACAGCGTTCGTGGCCGAGATCATCGAGTTGATGAACGATTCCCATTTGGGGCCATAGGGGTGAATCGTCCACCCGGCGATCATGCTGCCGACGCTCGGAACGGCCTTGAACATGTTTTCCTCCCAGGAGGGGCCGGCGTTGCCGAGATCGCCCTGGGCGAGGATCCCGACTTTGATGCCGGTGCTCTGGATCGCCCCGTAGGCTTCCTTCAGGCTCACGCCGTAGGCCTGGGCCCGTGCGGCATAGCCGGCGTCCGTGTCTTCGGAGGAGGAGAACTGGTAGCTGTAGCTCGTCTCGTTTCCGAACTCGATGTCGGTGACCGCGGTTTTGGCCGGCATTGTCTTGCCCTTCCACAGCGACCCGCCGGGGCCGAACGCTGCCGCCCAGGCGCCGAGGTCCTTCGCTTCTGTGGCGCTTGGCACGTAGCCGGTGAAGCATGCAAGCAGCAGCGGCTTCACGCCGGCCTTGGCGTAGGCTTCGACGATCGGCGCCATTTCGGAGACGGGCGTCGTGATGTTGAATGCCAGCCGCGCCGTGTGGCCGTGCAGCTTCGAGATGAACGGCAGCTCGTACATGAGTGCCGACCCTGCGTTGATGCCGATTTCGAGATTTGCGCCGCTGCCGCTCGTTTCGGTTTTGGTGGCTTCTACCGATTCCGTCTTTGCCGTTTCGGTTTTGCTTGAAGCCGGATAGGCGACCGACACTTCGTGAGACCAGCTGCTTCCGCTCACATTGGTGCGGACGACGTAGTGGGCGGTCACGCCTGCCTGGACCGTTGGAGTCACTGAGGTACCGGTCACGGTGCTTTCGGCGTTGGCTTGCCCTGAGATCCTGCGCTGCACGACGTAGCTGCTGACGCTGCCGACCTTGGTCCAATTGAGCTCCTGGCCGGAGACGCTGAGCGTCGGTGCAGCCTCGTCTTCGCTGCTGTTGCTGCTCCCGAAGGTCCGCCTCTGGAACTTTGCAAACTCGGCCTTTGTGCTCCGTAGATGCCGGCGGGCACGCTTGACTGCCTTCAACTGGCTGGAGCAGTGCCCTGGACGCTCGCGCCTGCAATGGCGCAGAGCCTTCGTCTCGGTGGTCAGCTTGGCATCGGCGGTGTGCACCGAGGCCGCGACGGCGCGTGGGGCGCCGGTTGCGCTTGCGGCTGCTGCGCCGGAGCCCAGCGCTGCCGTGCATGCGCAGAGGAGCAGCGTTGTGTAGAGCCCGCGCAGCACGAAGCCGCGACGAGTGCATTGCGTTCTCATCGAGTTCTCCTTCGGTAGCTGGGCGGTCTCTGTGAGAGAGATCCCTGGCTTTGCGGGCCCGCCTCGCGACGGGGGTGCCGTTGTCGGGAGCTGAGGCCGGCCGATTGAGGTGACCCTGAGCTTTGCTCAGAGTCCCAGGCCGGTCATCCCCGTTTCTTTATGCCTGCAAGCGAGCTTTCGGACGCTGAGTCGCGGTCTGTGAGCGGACGGCTGGCCTGTGGACGCATGTCCAGAGGCGCCAGGCAGGCGTGTGGTCCTACGGGGCGATCAGCTCGCTGAGCGCCTCGATCGAATAAAGGCGCTCAGCGGCCCTGCGGCCCTCGGCGGCGATCTCGGGCGCTCCTTCGCGGAGCACACGTGCAAGCGCCTGCGCGAAGCCGGCCGCCCCATCGGCGACCACGCAGTCGACGCCGTCACGAAGCCGCAGGCCCGCGCACGCCCGCGGGGTGGCGATCGCCGGCAAGCCGTGAGCGAGGGCCTCCACCAGCTTCAACGGGGAGCCGCCACCCTGCAGCAGCGGCACGACGGCGCAGGACGAGCTTGCGTAGAGCTTGTCGAGATCCTCGACGAAGCCAAGCACGTTCACCCTGGGATCGGTGCTCGGTGGCTCAGTCAGCCCGCTGCCCGCGACGGCCAGCTTCGCCTCTGGCATCTGCGACCAGACTCGCGGCATCACCTCCTTGACCAGGAAGTCGAGGGCGTGCCGGTTGGGCAGATAGGCGAAGCTCGCGACGAACACCGCCTGTCGTGCGGCGAGGTTTGGCGCCGCGGGCGCGATGCCGCTCACGTCAACCGCATTTGGCGCGTATCTGATCTCTGCCTGCGGGCAGAGCGCCCTTGCGCCCTCGATGTCGGCGTCGCTCACCATCCAAGACTGCGCGAACCGCTGCAGCAAGCGCGTCTCGAAGCGTGTCAGCTGCTTGCGGTCGCGTTCGCTCATGTCCATGAGCTCGTGTCTGAACGCGGACTCAAGGTTGTGCGCGTTGTAGATCACGGCTTGCCGCCGCGCGAGGCCCATCAGCGCGGTTGCCGCGTCTGGACCGTCAGCGATCACGCGCCCCCTTCCCGGCGTCCTGGCCATCCTCGCTGCGGTGCGCGTCAGCTCCGGCGAGACGGCTCTGGCCAGGGTCCGCGGCACCCCTTCGCCACGCGCCCTCATGTACGCGAGGGCGCGGCGCGGACCGCGGGAGGCGATCGCCTCGTGCAGCTCGATCCCCTCGATCTCGCGGAATGCGCGATCGGGCTCCTGCGCGCCGAATCGCACGTAGAGGAGATCGAGTGGCCGTCTGCCGGCAAGCGCTCTTGCGACCGCATAGGTGCGCATCGCCCTGCCTGAGCGCAGAACGGGTGTCTGGGTCGTGACGAGCAGATCCCTCAGCTCGGATCGCCCGCCGGCGGCGGGTGCGCTTGCGGCACCGGTCGTATCGGCTCGCGGCGTGCCGGCGATGTCTTGGCGAGTCATGCTCACCGGCGGCTCGGGGCTCGGGGCCGCAGCGCCTGCACTGCCACGGCGATTTCCTGCAGCCGACAGCTCCACGAGTGCTTCATCGACGCCTGCGAGCGAGCTGCACGCGCCTCCTGGCCATTATCTGCAAGCGCCCGCTCGAGCAGATCCGCGACCTCGTTGGCGCTCGCCCCTAGATGCACCTCTGAGACCTCGCTCAGCGATGGCAGCGGCGTGGAGACCACCGCCAGACCTGCCGCCAGGTACTCGTAGACCTTCATCGGGAAGACGCTTTCGGTCAGCGGGTTGATCGCGTAAGGGATGAACGCGACATCGGCCTCGCGCAGCACAGCAGGCAGCTGGGCGTGCGGGCGGTGCCCGAGCAGGTGCACGTTGGGCTCGGCGCGCAGGCCCGATACGTCCGTGCTCGGATCGCCGGGGCCGATCGGTCCAACGAGCGCGATCGACCAGTCCCTTCGCATCCGGGCGAGGTCGCGGATCAGATCGAAGTCGAGCTTCGTCTGCACGATGGCGCCGGTGAACACGATCCGCGGGTGCGGCAGCGCCTGCATGGCCTCGTCTCCCGGACCGGCGTCCAACGCGGTGCAGAACAGCTCGACGTCCGCCACGTTGGGCGCATAGAGGACATTGCCGGAGAGCTCGCGCAGACGGGCGGCAAGCGGGGGCGAGCTCGCCAGCACGAGATCTGCGCTGCTCGCAAAGCGCTGCTCAGCGGCGCGGAAGCTGGCCGCGTCGACGCCGCGCTGGGCGGCGATGTCGTCCACGCAGTGATAGACGATCAGCGAGGGGGCGAGCGTCTCGACCAGGACCTCCGCCTGCGGGGCGTAGCCCCAGAGGATCGGCCGGCTCATCCCCAGCCTGCGTGCGGCTCGCCCGACGAGCAGCGGCAGCAGCCGCGCGTTCAGCCTCCGCACCGCCGCGTAGCGATGGGCAGGAACGACGAGCGGTGAGAGCACGTGCAGCCCGTCGGTGGCGCGAGGTGGGGCGAGCCCTCTGCGCAGGCGCCTGCTCATCCGGGCGAGGTCTCTTCCGGCCAGCTGTGGCTGGCGCAGACCCAGCGACTCCACGAACAGCACGTCGTTGTCCTGCGCGAGGCGGGACATCAGGTGGTGCTGGTTGGTCCAGAGCTCGGTCTGCCAATCCGCAAAGCCGACGCAGACGATCTGGCGCCCGTGGAGGCGTGGTTGGCCTGGCATTGCAGGCAATGATCTCAGGGCGTCAGCCTTCCGAGCTCTCTGGGCACGGGCGCAGGATGGGATCGCTGCTCTGCGGGCTCTCCGCTCAAAGGCTGCATCTATCTTCGCGAAGCGGCTTGACGTCTCAAGTCCTGCGTCTTGGATGCCGTTAGGGAGAGAGAGGAAATTGGCCAAGATGCCTGACACGCGACAGATCCCACGGATCGTCTATTCGAGCGCTCCAGAGGCAGCCCGGGGTTGGGACTCCTTCCAGGAGCTGCTCCTGCACTCGCCCTCCCCCGGGCAAGTGCATCCGCGTCTGGACGCGCGCGCGCGTCTGCGCAACAGGCTGCTGGTCGGCGTGCGCCTCAGCACGCTCGTGGGCGGTGCGCTCGGCGGCGCCGCGCTCGGCGCCATGACGCAAGCAGAGCCGCTGGAAAGGTTTCTCGCGATCCTCGGCTACGCGCTCGCATGGCTGCTGCTGGTGACGGTCTCCGGCGCGGACGGCGATCGAGACGCTCGTCCCTGGACGAGCACGCTGCACGCTGTGAGGACGACGATCTTCGTTGGCCTCGCAATCTCCTGGCCCACCGCTGGTCTGCTGGCAGTGCTAGGCGCGAGCAGCGTCGCACCGGCGGCGATCCTCGCTGCCGCGGTCGCGACCGCGGTCTCGATTCTTGGCAGGAGCATCTCGCGGATGCTCGTCTATCGTTCACACCGGCGCCAGCGCACGCTGATCATCGGGTCGGGCGTGGTCGCGTGCCAGGTCGTAGAGCGGCTTGAGCACTTCCCGCATCTTTCGCTGGAACCGATCGGGCTCCTGGACGACGACGTTCACGTCGAGGTCTCTCCAGATCTGCCGCTGCTGGGCCGGCTTGACGACCTGCAGAGCGTGATCGCCGCGCATGACGTCGACAGGGTGATAGTCGCCTTCACCCGCAGTGGGCACGATGAGCTGCTGCGCTGCATCAGGGTCTGCTGGGACAGCGATGTCGCGATCGACATCGTGCCGCGGCTGTTCGAGTTCCTGGACGGCGCGCGTGCGATCGATCAGGTCGGCGGGCTGCCGCTGCTCTCGATCACGGCTCCGCAGCTCAGCCGCTCCGCGCAGGCCGTGAAGAGGGTGAGCGACGTCGTGCTCAGCCTCGTCGCGCTGACGCTCGCATGCCCCCTGCTGCTGCTCGTCGCGATCCTGATCAAGCTTGACTCGAGGGGCCCTGTCTTCTTCGCCCAGCGGCGCGTCGGCAGGGGCGGCCGGCCGTTTCGCATCTACAAGTACCGCTCGATGTTTCTCGATGCCGATGAGCGCAAGCGCGAGTACATGAAGTTGAACGACGTCGGCGATGGGGTGATGTTCAAGATCCACGACGACCCGCGGGTGACGCGCGTGGGCCGCCTGCTGCGCAAGACATCGATAGACGAGCTGCCGCAGCTGTTCAACGTTTTGCGAGGCGACATGAGCCTCGTCGGTCCGCGCCCGCTGATCCCCGAGGAGGCCGAAGCGGTCAGCCAGCATTGGCACGAGCGCCGCCTCGACCTGCGGCCCGGCCTGACGGGACTGTGGCAGGTGTACGGACGCTCGACGATCCCATTCCAGGACATGCTGCGCTTCGATTACCAGTACGTCGCGAAGTGGTCGCTTGCGCGCGACTTCGAGATCATGCTGCTGACCGTGCCCGCGATGGTCACCGCTCGCGGCGCCTACTGATTCCTGGCGCCGGCTCCCTATAGGATCAGACACCTGCCATGGCAACCTCGACGGACTCGATGCCCGATCGCACGGTCCCTGCGGACAGGCTCACGCGTCGCATCGATCTGACCACGGCCGCGACAGCTGCTCTCACGGTGCTCGCATTCGCCGTGGCGTCCTATCACCTAGGCACGAAGAGCATGTGGCTGGACGAAGCCGTAAGTGCAGATCATGCGCGGCTCGGCTTCAGCGGCTTGTGGAAAGTGCTCAGCGGCGGCGACCCGAACATGGGCCTCTACTACGTGCTGCTGCACTTCTGGGTGCGGATCTTCGGGTATGGCGAAGCCGCCGTGCGCAGCATGTCGGTCGTCCTGGCCGCATGGGCGGTGCCGGCGATCGTCGCGCTCGGCCGGAGGCTGTTCGGAGCCGCGACGGGCCTGATCGCCGGGCTGCTGCTCGCGCTCGCCCCCTTCTTCGTCCAGTACGAGCAGACGGCACGCTCCTACGGATTGCTCGTGCTGCTCGTCGTGCTCTCCTCCTACTTCTTCGTACGAATGCTGGAGAAGCCGACGAGGGCCCTGCTGATCGGCTATGTGATCGCAAGCACGCTTGCGGTCTACGCTCAGTACTTCGCCGCGCTCGTGCTGATCGTGCAGCTGGCGACACTGCTGACGCTGCGGCGGCGCGAGGCCCTTACGCGCTCGTGGTGGACAGCCGCCGGCGCGATCGTCGTCCTCTGCAGCCCAGAGGCGGTTTTCGCGCTGCGGAAGGGCAACGGCGGGATCGCTTGGATACCGGATCCGACTTTTGGCAGCCTCTTCCGCCTGCCTTCCGCGCTTGCCGGCACGCACGCGCTCGCCGCGGTTCTTGCGGTGCTCGCTTGTTGGGGCTTTGCGTGTGCGATGAGAGCCGGTGGCCGCTGGCAGTCGGGCTTCCTCGCCACGTGGCTGCTGGGCCCCGTCCTGCTCGTCTTCGTCGTCTCCAAGCTCGGCCACCCGCTATTCGTCAACTACTATCTGATCATCGTCCTGCCGGCGTTCCTGCTGCTGGCGGCGCTGGGTGTCGCGAAGCTGCCGGCGGTGGGGATGGCGAGGGGGCTGCCGGTGGCGCCGCTGAGCGCCATCGCGCTCGTGCTGCTGGTTGCACTATCGACGATCGGCCTGCGTGACTGGTACGACAGCTCGAGCGTCGAAGACTATCGCGGCCTCACGCGCTACATCCTTGGGCACGCGCAGGCGGGGGACGGCGCGATCTACTACCCGGCGCAGACGGTCAGCTATGGCGTCAGCTACTACAGCGAGCTGTCAGGGAAGATGGGACCGGCACAGATCGCGTACCGTCTCGGCAGCCCGCCTGCCGCTAAGCCGGCGCGGCTATGGTTGGTGGTCCGGGACGCGGGCGCCTCATCGACGGTGACTGAAAACATCAAGAGAAGCCTTTCGGACACATACGAACCTCAGGGCGAAACGCAGCCACGATTCACTGGCCTGGACGTGCTCCTCTATCAGCGCAAGGTTCGCTGATCGACGTCTCGGCGGACGGCATCCCAGATACGCGGCAGCCCTGAGCTCACGCAGACCGCCCCTCTGCTCCACGATCCGCGTCAGTTCGCTCTTGTGCGCGCTGCGTAAGGGTGAGGAACTCGAAGTTGCTTGACTGAGCAGCGCCTCAACAAGTTGCAAGGTTTGCGTCTGTCGGCGGGCCGCGTGATGGCCCGGGTATGATCGCTGCGCGCGGCGGCGGGGTCTTGCCGCTGTCGCGGGCAGGACACGTAGCCGTGACCCGAGGAGGTCTTTGATGTTCAAGTCGATCGTGGTTGGCACTGATGGCTCGCACACCGCGGCCGAGGCGACGCGTGAGGCGATCGAGCTGGCCAAGGCCGTCGGCGCGACGCTGCAGATCGTGAGCGCCTATGAGCCAGTGCCCGCGCAGAAGCTCAACGAGATCAAGCGCGAGGCGCCCGAGGATTTGCAATGGGCGATCAGTCCGCGCAGCGAGGTCGACGCGGCGCTGGAGACAGCGGCAGCGCCCGCGCGGGAGGCCGGCGTGCCCGTCAACGTCTACCCGCGCCAGGGCGATCCGGCCGATGCGATCCTCGACGTCGCCGAGGAGACCGAGGCCGACCTGATCATCGTGGGCAACAAGGGCATGACCGGCGCCAAGCGCTTCCTGCTCGGCTCGGTGCCGAACAAGGTCTCCCACCACGCGCCCTGCTCGGTGCTGATCATCAGGACAACCTGAGGGGCTGCGGCTGGCGCCGACGCAGGTGCGTCAGCTGGATTCGGCGGGCTCATCAAGCAATGCTTCGAGGAAGAAGCGAGCCTTGGGTGCAGGCTTTGCCCTTGGGTACATCTTCGTCAGGAGCTCCATTGCTTCCTCGGCACTTTGGATGCCGCACTCCCGGATGAGGATTTCGATGTCCTCGTCGTCCTCTCCGATGCGCATCGCCATCAGCTTCATCGCGAGCAGGTAGCGGGGAGACGCGGTCGTGATTTCGATGCCCTCCACCTCCGGCAAGGGGCGGGCGTCCTCGTCTGAGCCTGGCATGAAGCCCTTTGCCGCGTCGTTCAGCCAGTCGGCTGGCAGCCCGAGGTCTTCGGCGACCTTGCTCGCCGCCTCGTAGATCACGGCCTTCGGCTCAAAGATGGCGTCAACGTCGACCGTCACTCGCCGCGTCGAGTATGCAAGCGCCATGGCTGCGCCTCCGACGATGAAGACTTGGCCTCGAATATCGCGTCTGCCCAGCTCATCTCCGAGCGCTTGAAGCGCTTGGACGATCTTCGTACGCGAGAGCTGACGATACGAGCGCTCAGGCACGGTCGAAGACCTCACGGGCGATGAAGACGCCGTGGCGGACGAACACTGCCGGGGTGTGAGCGAGCGTGTAGGCATCGAGCTCGGGTCTGCTCGAAACGAACCACCACGGCTCCACGCAGCGGCCGGGCTTCTGCGCCCATGCTGGAGCAGCGATTCCCGCCTCGCGTGCGAAGTGCTCTGCCACGCCTGCAAGCGCCGCGTCGAATCGCGCATCGCCGGTCGTCGGCGGCTCCTGCTCGATCAGCGCGAGCTTGCCGGCGCGCGAGGATGCTCTGAAATCGTCGGCGAATCCGAAGATCAGACGGAGCGCGTCCCGGTCTCGTCCCTGCTCCACGTCCTCGCGGATCTGCTGCGCCAGCTCTTGCAACGACGCAGCTCCTCGGCGCACCCGAGGACGCGCCGCGATCTCGAGGTCCTGGTCGCAGGCGTCGAGCAGGCGCTCAAGCGTGGCGATGCTGGGTATTCGCTTGGCCGACTCATAGGCAGCGATCGCAGGCTGAGTGGTGCCGGCACGCTCGGCGAGCTGGAGCTGAGTGATGTCGGCAGCGCGGCGTGCATCCCTGAGAAGTGGCGCGACGACGACGTCGCTTGCGTTTGAAGACGACATACACAAAATTATATATCGATGATCCTTGCCAGCGGCGTAACGATCCGAATTCGCATCCCCCCAGTTGCAAAACGCTTCCTCAACCGCGATGCTTGAACCCATGAGGACGAGCGCTGACCAACGGGCGCGGACGCGCAGGCAGGCGCACCGGAGATAGTGAGCACGAGCTTCTGGCATCCATTCGCAGCGATGGGCTCGGTCGCGGAGGCGGAGCTGTTGATCGAGCGCGGGCAGGACGTCTGGGTCTTCGACTCGGACGGCAGGCGGCTGCTCGATGCGACTGCGAGTCTCTGGTATGCCAACGTCGGTCACGGCCGGCGTGAGATCGCCGAGGCGGTCGCGCAGCAGATGGGTCGCATCGAGACCTACTCTGCCTTCGGCGACTTCGTCACCCGCCCGGCGCAGGAGCTCACACGCAAGCTCGCCGAGCTCGCGCCGATGCCGGATGCGCGGGTGTTCCTGGGCAGCGGCGGCGGCGATGCCGTCGATACCGCCGCCAAGCTAGCGCGGCGCTACTGGGCGCAGGTCGGCTCTCCGGCGCGTCAGGTGCTGATCAGCCGCACCGCCGGCTACCACGGCACGCACGGCTACGGCACCTCGCTTGCCGGGATCGACGCCAACAGAGAGGGCTTTGGGCAGCTGATGCCCACCGTCCAGGTCGCCCACGACTCGGCCGCTGCGCTTGCGCGGGCGATCGAGGCGCAGGGCGCCGAGAACGTGGCCGCCTTCTTCCTGGAGCCTGTGATCGGCGCCGGCGGGGTCCACCCGCCCAGCGACGGGTACATCGAGCAAGTCGCCTCGATCTGCGAGCAGACCGGCGTGCTGCTGATCGTCGACTCGGTGATCTGCGGCTTCGGCCGCCTTGGCACCTGGTTCGCGATCGAGCGCTGGCCCACGGTGAAGCCGGACATGATCTGCTTCGCAAAGGGGGTCACCAGCGGCTACCTGCCGCTCGGTGGCGTGATCGTCGGCGCGCGGGTGAGCGAGCCGTTCTTCGCGCCTGGCGCGCCCGTCTTTCGTCATGGCGCGACCTACGCCGGCCACGCGGCCTGCTGTGCCGCAGCGCTCGCAAACCTGGCGATCATGGAGCGCGAGGATCTGATCCGCAGGGGCGCTGATCTCGAGCAGGACCTGCTCGCGGCGCTGCTGCCGCTGGCGCAGAGCCCGCTCGTGGCACAGGTCCGAGGCGGCGTGGGGACGATGGCCGCCGTCGAGCTGGCGCCCGACCTGTTGGAGCGCGACCCATCGGCCGTGGCGCAGGTCGCGGCGATCGCGCGCAGGCACGGAGTGATCGTGCGCTCCTTGGGCCGCGGGATAGCCGTCTCTCCGCCGCTGACGGCGACTCCCGAGCACTTCGCGATGATCGCGACCGCGGTGGGGAAGGCGCTCAGCGAGATGGAGCGCGCTCACGCAGAGCTTGTGAGGGCCTAAGGTTAGGGCTGAGGCGCTGCAAGCGGCGGCGTCGCCGCGAACGTCTTCTTGCGCGTGGAGCCGCGCGGGATGATTTTCGTTGGAACCATCACGTGCGGATTGGGTGGCTGTCCACCCTCGATCAGGGTTGCGATCATGCTGACCGCCTCGCGCCCGATCTGCTCGGGGTTGAGCGCCAGCGCCGTCAGCGACGGACGCGCCAGCCGCCCCGCTTCGCTGTCGGTGCAGCCGGCGATCTGCAGCTGGCGCGGCACCGCGAAGCCCTCCGCGCGGCCGGCCAGGAGCGCGCCGATCGCCATCCGGTCGAGCATCGCGTAGATCGCGTCGGGCGGGTCGTTGCGCCGCAGCAGCTTCAGCGTGGCTTCGTAGCCTGCGACCTCGGTGAGGTCGTGCCTGGCGATCACGACCATCGACTCCTTGCCGTTGCGGATGCACCAGCGCTCGTACGCTTCCCTGGAGTCGGTTGCGTAGGTGGTCACGGGCGGTGTGCCGATCAGCGCGATCCGCTCCGCGCCGCGTGCGGCGAGATGGTCGAGGATCGCCGGCGTGGCCTCGAAGTGATCGTTGTCGATCCAGTAGCCGTCGGGGTCGCCCGGCACGCGGCCGGTGGTCACGACCGGGATACCGCGGCTGCTGAACTCCGCCCACACCGGATCGTCGCGGATCGGGTCCACCACGATCAGGCCGTCGAGCATGAGGTTGTTCCACGCGCTCTCCTTGGTGCCCGAGGCGAGCACGAGCGCAAAGCCGCGATCGAACGCGGCCACGGTGGCGGCGTTCATCAGCTGGGCGTAGTAGGCGAAGTCCGCGATCGCGAACTGACCCTCGATCATCTGCGCGACGGAGAGCCCGATCAGCCCCGAGCGCCCGCCGGCGAGGTTGCGCGCGACGGCGTTCGGACGGTAGCCGAGCCGATGCGCCACCTCCTTGACGTGCTCGCGTGTCTGATTGCTCAGCCGGCCCTTGCCGTTGAGCGCGTGCGAGACGGTAGTGATCGAGACACCTGCCTCCGCCGCCACCTCTCTGATGCCGACTGACCTCCTCATTGCCACCGGTCCAGCATAACGAGGCGAATGGGATCTGTGTCTCTATATTGACATCATGAGAGCAAACCGTTTTTGCAATCATGGATGCAAGGATGAGCAAGTATCTGCCGATCTGCAATCGTACGGTCGGTCAGCCTGGGGAAACGGACGAGGAGGCATGCACACATGAGTGCCGGGGCATCGGTCGATCCGACGATGTGGAATACGCTGCTGCACGCCGGCTTGGCCGGCTCCTTCATGGGTCTGCCCCACGTTGCCGCGAGTGAGCAGGAGCTGCGATCGCATCGCGCCGGCGCCGCCATCTATGGCATCCCCTTCGACGCCACGAGCGTGAGCCGAAGCGGCGCCAACTACGGGCCGCGCGGCATCAGGGAGGTCTCCTGTCAGTTCCTGCCCTACAACGCGAGCTTCGACTTCAACCTGCTGAGCGCACTCAACCCCGTCGACTGCGGCGATGCTCAGATCGTGCTCGCCAACGCGCAGCGCACGTTCGAGAACGCCCAGGCCGACATAGCCGAGATCCTCGCCGCCGGCGTGCTGCCGGTCACCTTCGGCGGCGATCACTCGATCACGATCCCCGCGGTCAGAGCCGTGCGCAGCCAGTTCGAGGATCCGGGTCTGATCTTGCTCGACACCCACCTCGACACGGCGCAGGACGTTGGCGGCGAGGAACTCAACCACTGCTGTCCGATCACCAGGGCGGTGGATGCCGGCTTTGACCCGAGCAAGATCGTGCTGGTGGGCATCTCCGGATGGATGAACCCGCGCGCCGAGCTCGAATACTGCCGCGAGCGCGGCATCACGATCATCTGGCTGGATCAGATCTGGGAGCACGGCACCGCGTGGGCGGTGCAGCGCGCCAGAGAGGTCAGCAGGGCCGCCGCTGACGGCGTCTACCTCTCCTTCGACATCGACTCGCTCGACGCCGCCTATGCCTCGGCGACCTGTTGTCCCACGCCCAGTGGCCTCACCAGCCGCGAGGCGATCGAGATCGTGCGCGGCGTAAGCCGCGGTGGGCTGATCGGCGTGGACGTCGTCGAGGTGGCTCCGAGCCTTGAGCCCACGCCGGCGACGGCGCTGATGGCATGCCGGATCGCCCTGGAAGCGATGGCCAGCCATGCGGGGATGGGCGCCTGAGGCGATGTCGGCGCCGGCGCAAATGAGCGCCGCTTCTCACAGAGATCCCGACGAGGGAGCCGGGGGCTGAGAGTTGCGCGCGCTGCTTGCCCAGCTTGCCTGCAGGGCCGGCGCCGTCGAGCAGAATCTCGCACGCCTGGAAGATCTCCTTGCGCAGCATCGCGGGGTCGACCTGGCGGTCTTTCCGGAGATGTTCCTGCAGGGCTATGAGCTGCGCGGCGCGGCCGAGCTGGCGATTGCCGCCGACAGCCAGCAGATAGATTGCATCAGAGCGGCCGCGGCGCGCGCCGGCACCGCCGTGATCGTGGGCTTCGCCGAGCGCCTGCCCGACGGTGGGGTCGCAAACGCGGCCGCCTGTGTGGACGTCGACGGCCGTCTTGCCGGCGTAGCCCGCAAGACCCAGCTATTCGGCGCCGCCGAGCAGCGGGTCTTCCGCGAGGGGGACGATCTGATTCTGATCGGTCTGGCTGGTCGTGTCGTGGCGCCGCTGATCTGCTTTGAGATCGAGTTTCCCGAGCCGGCCCGCGCACTCGCTCTCGCGGGCGCCGACCTGCTCGTTACGATCGCGGCGAACATGAAGCCCTACGGCCCCGAACAGGAGCTTGCATGCAGGGCCAGGGCGCTGGAGAACAGGCGCCCACACCTGTATGTGAACGCCGTGGGACGCAGCGGGCCGCTGGAGTTTGTCGGAGGCAGCGCTGCGATCGACGCTCGGGGGCAGATCGCGACGATCGCGGGAGAGGCCGAGCAGGTGCTCGAGGTGGAGGTACCCGCAAGCTGGCAGGATGTCGGATCGGATATTGATTATCTGAAGCACCTACGAGGGGCAGGTCGAGGGATCCGGGCGGCAATCACTCAAACGGGAGATGGAGGAGAAAGCAGATGAGCACTACGACGGGTGATATGGCGGGGGCGCCGCGGCTCTTCACGCGCAAGGCCACGGGCCTGGTGCGCGAAGGCAAGACCAGGGACGCGCTCTTCTACAATGTGATGTGGTCGAGCGTGGCGCTCACGTTCGCCTTCTACTGGCTGTTCATAGGCTTCTATCCGGGCTCCAACGCGGTGCTGGGCGTGGCCTTCGCGGCGATCCTCGGGGTGCCCGGGGCATTCCTCTACGCAATGCTCACGCAGGTGATGCCGCGCACCGGCGGCGACTACGTCTTCAACAGCCGCGCGCTTCACCCCTCGATCGGGTTCGCGGCGAACTTCAGCTACTGCGGCTGGCTGGCGCTTGTGTTCGGCCTCTACAGCACCTACATCGCAAGCTACGGCTTCGGTGCCTTCGGCCGCACGATGGCCGGCTTCACCGGCTCACATGGATGGCTCGAATTCGGCGAATGGTTCTCGACCCATTGGGGTCTGTTCATCACCGGCTCGGTGGTGCTGCTGCTTTCCGCGGCGCTGTTCGCCGTCGGCGGCACACGCCTCTTCTTCAAGATCCAGGTCGGCGCGTTCGCGCTGTACGTGATCGGTGCGCTGCTGATGCCGGCGCTTGTCGGCCTCTTCCAGAGCCACAGCGGCTTCATCGCCAACTTCAACTCCTACGCGGCCAATCTCGGCACCCCGCACGCTTACGGCAAGCTCGTCGGCTCCGCGCAGAAAGCGGGCTTCGCGCCGACCAAATTCAGCCTCGAATACTCGCTGCGCTCGGTCTCGGTCTTCTGGTTCATCTTCGGCTACATCTACGCGAGCACGTACTTCGCGGGTGAGATCAGGCTGCAGAAGCGCGTGCACATGAAGTCGATGCCCGGCGCGCTGCTGCTGGTCGTGGTCGCGCTGTTCGTGATGATCCCGACCTTCACCCATGCGGCGAGCTACACCTTCAACGGCATGCTTGGGGTCGCCGAACCGGCCGCCTACGGCTTCGCCTCCGGCGCGCCCGCCTACCCCGAGATCATGGGCATCGCATCCGGCAGCGCCGTCTTGGGCGTGATCATGATCGTCGGCTTCACCGCCGGCCTCCTGATCTGGCTGCCGCAGACGATGATCCTGATCAGTCGCAGCATGTTCGCCTGGTCGTTCGATCGGATCATGCCCGACAAGCTCTCGGCGATCGAGCCGCGCAGTCGCTCGCCGCTGCTTGCGATCGCGATCGTGCTGGTGCTGGCGATCGGCAGCACCGCGATCTATGCCTTTACGACCTGGTTCAGCACGCTGGCGATCCTGCTCGGCCTGACCTTCACGCTGCTTGTGACCTCGATCTCGGGGATGGTGCTGCCATTCACCCAGAAAGCGATGGTCGACGCCTCTCCCTATGCGCGCAAGGTGATGGGCATACCGCTGTTCACGCTGGTGGGAGGGTTCTCGTTCCTGGGCTTTGCGACCGCAATCTTCATCCTGCTCTGGGACGAAGGCTCGGGCGCCTCGCTGTCCAAGGACCCGGGCAAGATCGAGCTGACGGGCATCGTCTACGCCGCGGGCTTTGCGATCTACTTCATCGCCAGGGCGATCAGGCGCACGCAGGGCATCGATCTCTCGCTGGCCCACCGCGAACTGCCGCCGGAGTAGAACGGATGGCGCTGCGGCTTTGGAGGAACAGGGGGCCTGAGGGCGCCTCCAAGCCGCAGCGCATCTACTACGCCTCGGACATCCACGGCTCCGAGCGTCTGTGGCGCAAGTTCCTGAACGCCGCGAAGGTCTACGAGGCGCCTGTGATCGTGATGGGCGGGGACGTCACCGGCAAGGCGATCGTGCCGCTGGTGGAGCAGCCCGGCGGTGGCTATGAGATGGATCTCTTCGGCCACCGCGAGCTGCTGAGCGACGAGGAGCAGGTCAAGGACGCCGAAACGAGGATCGGCGCCAACGGGATGTACCCGCACAAGATGGACTACGAGGAGCTTGCGGCGGTGCAGGCGTTCTCTGAGCAGGAGCGGGAGGTCTGGTTTGCGGATGTGATGCTGTTGACCTTCGAGCGCTGGCTGACGCTGGCCGACGAACGCCTGGCCGGGACCGAGGTGCGCTGCTTTCTGATGCCCGGCAACGACGACCCGCCGGGCGTCGACGAGGCGATCGAGCGTGCGGTCCGCGTCGAGGCGTGTGACGACCGTATCGTCGAGTTCGAGGGGCATGCGATGATTTCGCTCGGCTATTCGAACATCACGCCGTTTCACTCGCCCAGGGAGCTCGATGAGGACGAGCTCTACAGGCGGGTGGACGCGCTTGCCTGCCAGCTCGACGATCCCGCATCGGCGGTCTTCAACCTCCACGTCCCTCCGTATGACTCAACCCTCGACAACGCTGCCGAACTGGACGAGGATCTCGGCGTGGTGATGCAGGGCTCGGAGCCAAAGATCATCCCGATTGGCTCAACAGCGGTGCGCGAGCTGATCGAGCACTACCAGCCGCTGATCTCCCTGCACGGGCACGTGCACGAGAGCGCGGGTGCCAAGCGGATCGGCCGCACGCTCTGCATCAACCCCGGCAGCGATTACCACACCGGTCGCATCGCCGGCTGCCTGATCGCGGTGCGCGGCTCTGACGTACGTCATCAGTTCGTGACAGGCTGACGCCCGACATGGAGACAGGGAGCGCCAGCATCGAGGACTCGCTGATCGACGAGGCGAGGAGGCTGTTGGCGGAGGCCGACCGTCGCGATGTGCCGATGCGTCTGCTGGGCGGCATGGCGGTGCGGCTGCTGCTGGGCGATCGCATCGATGAGCGTTTCCACCGCCAGATCGACGATCTCGACTTCATCACCACGCGCAAGGCAAGCCGAGAGGTCGAGCGCCTGCTGGAGCATGCGGGCTGGGAGCCTGAGAGCCGCTTCAACACGCTGCACGGCCACCGCAGACTGCTCTTCCATGAGCCGGCGGGCGAGCGCAAGGTAGATGTGTTCGTCGAGCGTTTTGAGATGTGCCACACGCTGCCGCTGGCCGAGCGCATCGGGGCGCGCCCGCAGACGCTGCCGGCGGCCGAGCTTTTGATGAGCAAGCTGCAGATCGTGCAGCTCAATGCCAAGGACATGGGAGATCTCTACGCGCTGTTGGATGCGTTGGAGGTCGCATCGCACGATCAGGACGCGATCAACGCCGATCGCATCGCTCAGCTGACCGGTGCGGACTGGGGCCTGCACCACACCTTCGAGTTGAACCTGCAGCGCCTGCTGGAGCAGATCGGCTCAACCGGGCTCGACGATCAGGCACAGGCGCGGGTGGCGCAGCGCATCCAGGCGCTGCAGCAGGCGATGGAGAATGTGCAGAAGAGCCGTGCGTGGCGAATGCGGGCACGCATCGGCGAGCGCAAGCGCTGGTATGAGGAGCCCGAAGAAGCGCAGCGTTGAGAGTCAGCCGGCGACGAGCGTGCCCGTGCGCCTGCTTGCCACTGCGCCCGGGCCGTCGGCCGCGGTGGCCGCGGCGGCGTCAACCAGCCCGTGGCCGTAGTCGGCGGCGTCGGATGGGCTGCCGAGTGGGCGGTCGGTCTGCTCCAGGCGCCAGCGCACCGCCGCCGGGGCCGGGTTGGGGCCAAGCACTCCGCTTGCGATCACGAGCGCCGCGGTGGCTGCCACGACGGGTGAGGCCATCGAGGTCCCTTCGTAGCCTTCCGGAAAGCCGAAGATGCGGGGTGAGGTGCCTGTGAAGGTCTCCTGATAGACGTCTCGACCAGGGGGGCCGTCGGGCCGGCAGTCTGGGTCTCCCGGTAGGTCGGCGTCCGCGCCGCCCCCGGGCGCGACCATGTCGATGCCGCGCCCGTAATTGGAGTAGTCGGCGATGCAGCCATGTTCGGTGGTGGCGCCGACTGCGATCGCAAAGCGGTCACGCGCGGGGTAGGGAATGTTCGTGGAGCCCTCGTTGCCCGCGGCCGCAACTATCACGACGCCGTGTTCGTGGGCGTAGTTCATGGCGGAGACGAGCTCTGGCACGTCCGCTGCGGTCACTTCGTCGGTGAACTCGAGGCTGAGGTTGATCACCTTGGCGCCGTGCTGCACCGCGAAGCGCACGCCCTTGGCGATCGTGGATGCGTCGCCTTCGCCGCTTGCGTCCAACACCCTCACCGGCATGAGCTTGACCCCGTAGGCCAGGCCGGTCAGCCCGCGCCCATTGTTGGTCGCCTCGGCGATCGTGCCCGCGACGAAGGTGCCGTGGCCGTTGCGGTCGTCGGGATATGGGTTGTTCGCGACGAAGTCGTAGCCTTTGACGAACTGCGAGGCTTCAAAGTCCGGCGAGCGCAGGAACCTGCCGCGGTTCTCGTAGGCGACCCCGGTGTCGAGCACCGCGACAACCACGCCGCGACCACCGGGCGCACTGTCGGCGATCAGGTTCGCCCAAGCTTCAGGCGCGCCCACCCCGAACGGCCCGTCGAAGTTCCACTGCAGCGCGCGCCAGTCGCCTGCGGTGTGGCTGATGCCGGGGTCGTCGGGAATGAAGCCGGTCGCGGCCTCGTGGGCGACGTAGTCCGGCTTTGCCCATAGCAGGCCGCGGCGGCCCCGCAGGCGTGCGAGCGCTGCCTGCACGCTGACGCCGGGCTTTAGGGTCAGCACGCGCGTCTGGCGCGTCATGCCTGTGTGCGAGCGGCCCCGCCGCCCCAGCTCTGGGGCGTCCTGCTGTACCGGTTGCACCGCGATCGCTTCTGTGCTGCGGGCGCCGACGCCGCGTGTCAGCTGGCCAAGCGTGCGCGGCGAGCCCGATTCTTCGTAGGAGATGACGATGCGGCCCGCAGCGAACGCGCTCGTGCGCTGATGGCCTGTGGCGGCGAACGTGGCCGTCGGCCAGAGCACGATCGCGATCAGCGCCACCAAAATCGCGCAGCGGCTGCCGATCGCACGAGCCGCTCTCGCGTCTGGTCTTGAAATTGGAAGGTCGGGAGGGCACATGGGGCGTTCGCGCCGCAATGATGATGCCTGCGCTGCGTTCTTCGCGGAGCCCGCGTGCCCTATCTGGGCGATCGCTTGCGGGACTCGGCGCACCGCGTGCCGCACGCGGGCAGCAGGCGAGTGGTCGTAGGATCGAGATCTGATGAGCGAGCGCTTCTTTCCCCGCGACGAGTACTACATGAGGCTCGCGTTGCGAGAGGCCCAGCGTGCTCTTGAACACGATGATGTGCCAATCGGTGCGGTGCTCGTACATGATGGCGAGGTGCGCAGCGCGGCGCACAATGAGCGTGAGCTGCGCGATGACCCCACAGCTCACGCGGAGATTCTGGTTGTGCGCGAGGCGGCTGCCGCCCTTGGAACCTGGCGGCTGCTCGACACGGTGCTCTACGTGACGCTCGAGCCCTGCGCTATGTGCGCCGGGGCGCTCGTGCTCGCACGGGTATTGCGCGTCGTATATGGCGCGAGCGACCCGAAGGCGGGCGCAGCTGGCAGCGTGCTCGACGTACTCGGCGAGCCACTGCTAAACCACCGGCCCGAGGTCGCCGGTGGCCTGCTGGCAGATGAGTGCGGCCTGCTGCTCAGGGAGTTCTTCGCGGCGCGGCGCTGAGATCGGGTGTGGCGCCGTAGGGCTCGAAGGGGCGCAGCGCCGCGACCGCGAAGTCGCTGCTGACTGCGGCGATCTCTTCCGGGAAGGCGGCCAGGTTGACGTTCAGCGAGAAGCCTGCGGGTGCCTCCAGCGGCACGAAGAAGTCGTCGAAGTGGCTTGCCAGCACCAGCCGCGGCTGCAGCGCGCCAAGGATGCGCTGCCAGTAGTTGTCGGTGAAGCGGCGGCCGGCGATGCCGGCTAGGAAGACGTCGACCCCGCGATGGCGGACCTGATCGTCGAGCAGGTTGGCGCTGCCCTGGTGGTAGAGCGTGGTGCCTGCCACCTCGACGTGTATGCCCCACACCTGCCCGCACCTGTAGGCGTTTGGCGAGAGCGCGTCGAGATGCTCGCAGGTCAGCTCTCCATCCGAGGGCACCCTGTAGCCCAGTAGCAGCTTTGAGTGGACGCTCGGCACGAAGGTGATCTGAAAGGGACCGAGCTCGATCGGCAGGTGCGGCGTGACCTGCACCGCCTGGCCCGCCATCCCGTAGAGGCTCATCAGCCTCACCAGAGAACTGGAGCCGTATGCGTTGCATCTGTTGCGGGCACAGATCTCGGGCACGTCGACCGCGTGATCGAAGTGTGTGTGGCCCACGAGCACGCCGAGCACCTGGCCGGCGGGCCGCAGCCATCGCGTAAGCACAGCCTTGTCAGCCAGCGCCGGGCGCCCTCGCAGCAGCTCGCCCAGGCTCACCCGCGAGATGTAGGGATCGATGTAGATCGTCTGGCCCTCGTAGGTGAGCCGGTAGCCGGCTACGCCCAACCATTCGATCTCCAGGCCGCGTGCCAGGCCCAGCGCGCCGGGTGCGCGTCCGGCCAGCTCCTGGAGGCTGGTCTGGTCGGCGACCGCGCGCCGGCGGTGCTGGACCGCGAAGCGGGCGAGGCTTGAGAGATGGCCGGCGAGGCCCGACATGGGCGAAGGCTAGCTGCTCGTTGGCGGGACAGCCAGCGCTGAAAGGGCTAGCTAAAACGGAGGGGGAGAGATTCGAACTCTCGGTACGCCAATAAGACGCACAACGGTTTTCGAGACCGCCGCATTCAACCGCTCTGCCACCCCTCCAGGGCGACGACGGGCATCAAGGCTAGTGGATCGGCGCACAGACTGCCCGTCGTTTGATGCTGTCGAGCGTCTCTACCACCTCGCCTTGTGATGCTCCATCACGCCCAGTCCACGGGCGAGCACGATCCCGCCGGGCAGCCTTCCCTCGAAGGTGCCAAATGGTGCTCGGTACTCGCTGCGCACAAGCAGCAGGTCTTCGCTGCGGGCACGCTCCGCCTCGGCGGCAAAGCGCAGTTCGGACCCATCGGCGCATGAGATGCCGGTGAGGTCCGCGGCAAACCGCACCGGTTGTGCCTCGTGCGGCACGCCGGCAACCCATATGGCCCGCTCGCTGCCTGTCGGCGGATCGTTGACGCCCTCGACGAGGTTGAAGGCGAGCGGGATGCCATCGGGGTCGACACCGACGCCTGCACCCCAACGCCACTCGGTGACGCGAGCGTGGTAGCCGGCGGTGTCGTCGATCACCGCCAGCGCATCGATTGCGTGCGGCCGCTGGTCGTCGATGCCGATCGTGCCATGCGCGCGAACACCCGCTTGCTTGCGTGTCCAGATCCACGCGCGACCATGCGGGCACCTGGCCTCCACACCGGGTTTTTCCTCGAGCTCGAGATCCAGTCGCACATCGCCGTCGCGCAGCCGAAGTCGGCCTGGGCCAAGCTCCAGCAGCTTACGTCGAGGCAGAAGGCGCGTGCGCTCGCGCAGGCGTCCGTTGCGGCGGTCGAGGACCGCCCAGAAGCTCTGCTTGACAGGGCCCACCTGGACGGTCGCAGCACACGCCATCATGTCCTCGCAGAAGACCGCGACGTAGCGCCAGCGCTTCAAGGGCCTGCCGCTATGAAACGGCGGCAACATCTGCGGCGGCGGCGATCCTTGAGTTATGACTGCTAGCCCCGTCGGCGCGGCCATCGGCCGGTGGACGTGAACTCGCGCCGTGCTTGCTCCTCGCGCCCACGTTCCAGATCGCTCTCGTTGGTCATACGGGCAAAGAAGTCCACGAGCGCCGCGATGATCGCTGTGCCGATGAGGACGATCCCGATAGGGAGCAGGCCGAGAAGCAGTAGGACGAGCCCGGCCGTCGCGAGCGTGCCGGGCAGGCCGACGCGAAGTAGGAGCAGCGCGCCGGTGCCACGACGTCCCAAGGGCGCTCGGGCGCCATCAGCCCGATCGCTGCTCGAGCTGTCTGAGGGACCATCTCTGACCTTCATGCTCGCTCATCTCCACACCTGCAATAGGAGCGCTCCATGCGCTCTCGACTCCTTCAAGTCTGCCCGATATGGCGCAATTCATCCAGTGGTGATGCGCTCAGCTCATGCACCGCACGAGTAGACCTTTATAGGGCTTCTACCGCAATGACATTGAGGTGGGTGTCTCTCGCAGTGAGGCTTCTCGCTCGTGCCCCTCGCCCCACCTGTTCAGATAGCGCTGGGGCGGGCAGTCAAAGCACGTCGCGACGAGCTGGGCCTCACACAAGAGCAGCTTGCCCTGCGCGGGGGCCTTCAGCAGAAGTGGATCTCCAACGTCGAGACCGGCAAGCGAGATCTGATGTATTCGAGCTTGCGCCGGCTGGCGCCCGTGCTCGACCTGACTACTGCGGAGCTGATTGAAAGGGCCGAAGCCGGCGAGCGCGACCTCGACGTGGCAGACGATCGGGACTCCTTAGCCGGGGAGCCGACCGCGGGCTGACGCAGGCCCGGTCCAGCGCCTGCGTTCGGTCCCTCGGCTCCTCAGAACGCGGAGCAAGCTCCGACGCGTGCTCGAGGACCCACGCGTCATCACACCGGCGAGGAGGGACGATGGAGCCAAGACGACAGTTGACCCGCTACGCGATCACCGGCGGCTATGCCCTGATGATCGGGGCGTTCTACGAGGCTGTGTTCGGAGTGGCCTGGAAAGAACAGGTGGAAGGCCTGATCCCGATCACCAAGGCAGACGCCTTCACGACGCTCGGCGGTGCGGTTGCGGTCGGTTTCGTGCTCTACCAGCTCTACAGCGCGCTCGACCGCCCGCGCGTGCAGGTCACGTTCGCGTTTGGGCTGCCGCGATGGCTGCCCATTGCCGGCCACGCCTGGAAGCCGCGCATGCTGCGCTTGCCCCTCTTCGGCGAGCGTGACGCGAGCGGCGCGGTGCTCGATGCCCTGCAGGAGATCCCCGCGGTGCAGCGGGCGCTTGCGCACGCCTATGGCATACCCGGGGCAGATGACGCCTCCGACGCGCAGGCTCTCAGCGATCTGGGATCCGTCCCCCAGCGTGCGCACGACGAGAACGCCAACGTCCTCAACAGCGTCCTGAATCTCACCTACTCCAGCGGCGATGGCCAGATAGCGCGCAGCTATGCGGCGCTCGAGGACATCTACCACGCGCTCGGTGCCTGCCATGCGGCGTTGATCGCGGTCTCGCTTGCCACCGCGCTTGACATCATCGGTGCTCACACGCACGCCTACCTGGCCCATCTCGACCCCTCGATCGCGGTCACGGTCCTCGCGCTGTTGCTGATCTGGGGCTCGCATTGCGTGATCAAGGTAAACAGGCGTCGGCGATGGGCGGCGATGACTCATCAGCTGCAGAACGACCTCAGGGCGTGGGCGCTGCGGCACCCGCAGCTTCTCAGCCAGCTTGCAGCGGAGCCCACCGAGCACTGAGCCGACGGCCGATATAAAACGATCTGGCCGTGTGATAATCAGAACGTGTTCGCAGATCGGCTCTACGCGCGTTTCTCGATGGCGATCGGCAGTCGGGCGCTGCGCGCGATCGGCATGCTCAATGTGCCGGTCTACCGCGCCACGAAGGGACGGCTGGGGGGCACGGTCGCGGGCGCGCCGGTGCTCTTGCTGACCACGACGGGGCGTCGCTCGGGCGCCACGCGCACGGCTCCCGTCCTCTGCATGCGGCGAGGGGAGCGTCTGGTCGTGATCGGCTCCAACGCAGGCAACGCGCGCGCGCCGGCCTGGTCTCTGAATCTGAAGGCTAACCCGGATGCGGAGGTCGAGGTGCGTGGCAGACGGCGGGCCATGCGGGCGCGTCTTGCCGCAGAGCCTGAGCGCAGCGAGCTTTGGCGGGCGATGAACGAGGAGTACGCAGGCTTCGATGACTACCAGGCTCACACGAGCAGGGACATTCCCGTATTCGTGCTTGAGCCCCGCTGAGCCGCGCCGTTACAGCTTGCGGGCTCTGGCCGCCGTGCCGTAGGCGCAGATCTCCGTCCAGGTCGCGCCGAGCTCGGAGGTGTCGAACCTGAACGCGATCACGGCGTTGGCTCCCTTGCCCTCAGCCTCCTCAACCAGCCGCTGCTGGGCATGGAGTCGGCCTTCGGCAAGCATCTTCGTCATCCCCTTCAACTCTCCGCCGACCAGCGACTTCAGCGAAGCGCCGAGCTGAGAGCCGAGGTTGCGGGAACGCACGGTGAGGCCGAAGACCTCGCCCAGCACCTCTTCGATCTGATAACCGGGCAGATCGTTCATCGTCGTGATGATCATGAGATCTCTCCCCTCGGACCCGAGGTCCGCTCAGTGCCCGAGCGTCAGGATTGCTGGCGGTCGCGCCGGTTCTGCTCGCGCTCGCCGTGTATCTGGACGCCAATGAACGCGATGATCACATTGACGATGATGCCGATGCCGATGAAGACGACCAGCAGGCCGAATGTCTTCGTGAAGGCGGGGCTCGTGGCGAGGATCGTCTGCAGCATGTCTCTGGTTTCCTGGGTGCGTCGGAGACGGAGCCTACCATCGCCGCGCGTGGGCTGTGGCGTCGAGGGTGGCTCGGGCGCCGGGTCGATGGCATAGGAAGCCATGGCCGCGACCGCCGAGCGGCAGTCTGGTGTCCTTCGGCAATGAACGTACGCGCCAGGTCGATGTGTCGTAGCCTTCGGTAGCCGCTTTGCATCGATATGCGACATGGAGAGGTGCCGGAGCGGTTGAACGGGCGCGACTGGAAATCGCGTAACGGGGGTGACCTCGTTCGAGGGTTCGAATCCCTCCCTCTCCGTTTTCGCCAGATTTGGCTCTGGGAAGCCGGTGTGTGGCTGGCCAAGTTGAGGCGCGCTCGTCTTGGTATCCGCTGAGAACGGCTGGCGAGGGCTCCTACGGGGCGCTGGCTACCCCATCTCTACCCCAACTGAAGGAGATAGGAGACCGAGAGATGCCCCACGCGATGCCCGGGTAAGAGCACAACGTTCACGGCCTTCAACGCCCCCTCTGCTCGGTAGACTGAGGCCGTGAGTACAGAGAGAGCGAGCAAGCCTGCGGACCACGATCTGGTTGTCGCTCCTGACGGGAGCATTCCTGCCGATCAGCTTGAGCGCCTTGGCGTCTCGCCTGGCACCCATTTGCGCGTGGTTCAGACGAGTCTGCCTGGGACGCTCGCAGGATCGCTGCCGCAACTCCCGGATCTGACGTGGGAGGAGTTCGAGCAGGCGAGCGCGCTCACAACGCATGACCTCACCGCTACGTGAGGGTTCTCGCTGACTCGCACGCCGTCGTCTGGTACTTGCAGGGCTCAGACCGCCTGTCGGCTCGCGCCGCACAGGCATTCGCGGAGTGCGAGGAGGCGGACGGCATCGTGGTCTCCATCGCCACTCTGGTCGATCTGTGGTACGTGACCCAGACGACACGCAAGCTGACTGAGGCACACCTGGCCGTGGTGCGAAGCGCACTGCTGTCCTCGACGGTGTTCACCCTTCAGCCGATCGACCTAGCCGTCGTGGACGCCACGACCTCGATCGCACGAGACCTGCTCGCCGACCCCTGGGACCGCTTCATCGTCGGGACCGCCAGTGCGCTGGCCCTGCCGCTGGTCACCAGAGACGAAGCCATCCACGACGCGCAGATCGTGCCGGTCATCTGGTGAGAAGCGATCCCCCGTGCCCTGGGCACCGGCACGGGGAAAGCCGTCCAGAGTGGGGGTTGCGACGAGTCGGTAGCATTTGCCGTACACGACAGGCGGGCAGGCGCCGCTCGGATCAGGGGCACGGCGCCTTTTGCCGTTCTTCCGTCGCTTGCGCCGACGCTTCCGGTAGCGGCGGACGGCTTCCGCCAGGGCGATTACTTCAAGACCCCATTTAGGGGCCAGAACGACGATCGAGATGACGATGCAGGCTGTGGCCTGAGGCAGCGTCGGCATAGTCCATCCAGCATCCCCTTGTTGCTCACGAGGTGCCAAGAGAGCAACCGCATGATGCAGTGGGGGAGCTTTCATCCTCCGATCGGCGGCGGCAAGGACGCGGCTGGTAGGTCGATCGGCTGATGCCGGATGGCCGGGTTCCGACCGACGTGTTCCGTAGGGTCACGGCATGTTTCGCCGTCGAGCATCATCCGACCAGCCCAACATCCTTCTTGATCGGCTCGAACGCCTCGAAGCTGAGATGCAGGCGCTGCGGCGAGAGACCGCCGAGCAGCTCGCCGTCCACGATGACCTGATCGAGCTAGCGCTGATACACGCCATGCCCAACGCGATATATCGGGTCATTGATGGAGTTCGCGCTCAGGGTTGCCGAGTCAGCTACTCACGGGAGCCGCACGGCGACCTGTATGGCTCAATCCGCATTGAACATCCAACGGACGGGGTTCACAACTGCTCGATCAAGCTGCCGCTCTCCGATGATCCGGCCGAGCACCGGAAAATCGAAAGCGATATTGCGATACGGATGGGGCTGCCGATGCCATGGCCCCAAGCGGCCTGACTTTGCTGCCGAAGCGGCGCACAAGGCACCTTGTGCGCCGTCACCACTGCTGAGGGCCACTCGCTCGGTGGTGACGTATTGCAAGGTGATCTGCGTGAGGCCGAGGTCCGCCAGGGCCGAACAGCAGGACGGGAAGATCAGCATCGGCCGCATCGCCATGCCCCAGTTGCTCCCTGACTGACTGGACAGCGGCGACGAGTCGATCGCGCCCGTCATATGTCTCGGTTGTCGCGTCATTCTGGAAGCGTCGCCAGGCTGCCACAACCTGTGGACTGCCATGCAGCGCTATCCGCGAGACCGCTGAGGCATAGCGGGCCAGGGCATCGGGAGCTGTGCCCGCCGCAACGTCGGCTATAGCGTCGATGGCGTCATTGACTGCCTGCGCAAGTAGCTCATCCGAGTGCGAGCGTCGCTCATTGCGACGGGTCAATAGCGCCGTGAGCGTCGCTCCAAGAACAACGCCGACGAGCCCGACTATCGCGGCGGTGCTGGCATCCATCTGGCGGATTATGGATGCGCGGGCCGACGTGCCGAGCCGCCGAAGCGCTGCATAGGCACCTTGTGCGACCGAGAGCGGCCTTTACAGCACCGCTTCCGACGGTGCGGGTCGTTGATGGGCTTCATAGCGCTTGACGTTCTGATGGATCGCGAAGATGACACTTTCGATCAGCGCTAGGTACTCGTCTACCTGCTTGGGGGTGATGTCACGGCGAGGCCCGTGAACTGCGAGATTACGCATGACGATGACGCCCTCGATCGCGTTGACCGTCAGCCGGTTTATGAGGCCTCGATCGGCTGCGAGTTGCATCAGCTGAGCGGCCCCGGCATCATCGGGCGGCGCGTCGCCGGTCGCTTCGAGGGCGCCTCGTAGCTCCTGTTCAACGAGACCGAACGCCTCGGCAATGACCATCTCAGGGACTTGCGATGCGAGGCTTGTGAGGTCGGGTGCTTCGGCGTGGGCGGGTACCGGGATGCCTGCCTCGCCGAGCGTGGCCTCGACCTTCGACGCAGCGCGGTCGAAGTCGGCCTTGATGGGGCCAGCCTCGATATGACGCAGGCGGTCGGTCAACAAGGTCTTGAGCTGATCACGGAAGACGACCGCGATGCAGACGACGGCCGCCGGCCAAGCGAGTGAGCCGACAAGCGATGCAATGAACGCTTGATGTCCACAGTTGATGCCCCCGGCCTCGCGAGTACAGGAACATATGTTTGCATCGCTCGCGGCGGCAAAAGTTCTATGTATCGCGCCTTTCGCCGAAGCGCTGGGTGTGCAGCTCTCGAATGCGCTTCCACACAAGGTACGTTTTCGAGGATCGTCCCTCCCTCTCCGTCCACCCCTGTTGGGGCATGAGCATCAGCGTCGGTCTGCGGGTCCTTCAAGCCAAGTCGAGAACCAGCAGGAGGGCGTCTTCGACGGCCTGCATCTCGTGGTGCGCGAGATGCATGATGCGCTTTCCCAACGCACGCGCATCGACGGCTCCGACCATCTCGCAGAGAACCTGTGTCGGCTCGTCGAGAACGGCGACCTCCGGGTGGAAGCTGGCGGGGAAAGCGGAGCGCGACGTCGGACAGATGACGACGGTTGAGAGTGCGAGGAGATCGTCCGCCTGGACGATCACCGCGTAGCGGCGGCCGTGCTGAACATGACCGCGTCTTGCTGGAAGGATGATCTCGTGCAGATCACCGCGAACCACGCAGCGTCTCCATCAACTCGGCTACGTCCTGTGCTTCCTGCACATATCGCTTGTCTTGCATGAGGCGCCTTGCCTCATCGGCAAGCCCGCCGCGCTGGCGCTCGCGCTCAGCCGTCTCGGCGATCGCCTGCCGAGCGGCCTCGGCGCGACTGATGCCTCGGCGGCGGGCGATTTGATCCAACGCGCTGAGGCCATCGCGTCCAAGTCGAAGCGACAGGGGATGAGGAGCCGATGCCATGATCGCACGGTAGCGCATAACGCACTACACAAAGCACGCCTTTCCGCCGTCAAGCGGCGAAACGCTGCTCTGCGCGCACTCTGGCCTTTGCCGCCTCGACCTCTCGGTCCTTCGGTGGCGCCGTCGTTACGAGATCCTCGAGCAGTTGCTCGGAGATATCGGCGATTGAGGCCACCGCGCGCTCGAAGGCGGCAGCGTTCGCCTGTGAGGGCTTGGTGAAGCCGCTGATCTTGCGCACGTACTGAAGCGCGGCGGCGTGAACCTCTTGCTCGTGGGCGGGAGGCTCGAAGTTGTAGAGGGTGCGGATGTTGCGGCACATGCTGAGGATCGTAGCTCCTCGCGGCAGAGGTTTTCCCAGGCGAGCCGGGCAAGTACGTAGTTCTGCCCGTACGGGCTACGGCTTGGCCCGGTTTCTCCACGCTTGGGCGGCCGGTGAGAATCGACTCCAACCGACGCTTGGAGGGCTGGTGGCGTCACCGACGCCGAACATGAGTGAGAACGCGGGAAAGACGATGCCCGACCGCCCGCCGGTCGGGCTGGAGGCCGTCCCTCGTGCCCACAACCTGCTGATGCTCGAGTTCGGGGATCGCAGGGACTTCGACGACCCACGCCGGGAGTGGCGGCGCCTCTTCTCCGAGCTGCTTGGCACCTTCATGCTCGTGCTCGCAGCCGCGGGCGGGGGCATCCTGCTCGGCAAGGGCCAGATCTCACAGGCCGCGGCGGTCGTCGCGCCTGGCCTGACGGTGATGGCGATCATCCTCTTCATGGGCGCGGTCTCCGGCGCCCACCTGAACCCGGGCGTCTCGATCGCGTTCGCGCTGCGTGGCGACTTCCCCTGGAAGCGAGTACCCGGGTACATCGTCGTCCAGCTGCTCGGCGCGACGCTCGCCTGCCTCTTCCTGCTCGCGGTATTCGGGAACGTGCATCACCTCGGCGCCACCCTGCCCGGCCCCGGCTACGCGGACTGGCAGGCGCTGCTGATGGAGATCGCCCTCACGGCAGGCCTGGTGAGCGTGATACTCGGCACCGCCTCGGCGGCGCAGAACGTTGGCGCGATAGCCGCCCTCGGCGTCGGTGGCTACATCGCGCTCGCGGGCCTCTGGGCCGCTCCGGTCAGCGGCGTCTCAATGAATCCGGCCCGCTCGTTCGGGCCTGCGCTCGTCAGCGGCGACTGGTCGAGCTACTGGGTCTACGTCGTGGGACCGATCGCAGGCGCTTTGATCGCCGTGGGCTTTGCGTACGTCCTGCGTGGGCGTGGCGGGGACGCGATCTCCAGGGCGGCCGGGTCGGGCGTGCTTGACTCGAGGGATGCCGAGGAACGCGCTCGGCTCGCCCAGGCCATTGAGCGCGGCGACACGGACGCGCAGTCCGACCGCGGCTCGCATTGAGGCTCGCGGTCTCGGGAGCGCGCTGCGCTGCGAGGTTCCCGGGCGGCATGCGGCGCCGCCCACTAGACTAAGCGTCTCTGCGCCCGTAGCTCAGCTGGATAGAGCGTCGGTCTACGGAACCGAAGGTCGGGAGTTCGAATCTCTCCGGGCGCGTCGCGCGAAACCCGCATGGCCATGCGGGTTTCTGGCTTTCTCGGCTGGTTGTTCGATCTCGCCAGCAAGGATGGGTACCACATGTGGGTACCAATCCATCGCGACGTTGTTGCGGGATGGCGTGGCCCCGAGACCCTCGCAATCTGGATCGATGCGGTCGTTGACTGCGTATACGCGTGGCTCGGCCCTGCTGAGAACGTTCGCGTAGGGCTGGTCCTGGTTAGCTATTGGCGCTGGTGAGGATGGATTCAATTTGCTGGCGGACGTACAGGCGGCGACGCCCGATCTTGCGAGAGGGGAGGATGCCTCTGCGCGCCCAGTGTTCGACCGTTGAGACGGGGGCATGGAGGAGAGCGGCGACCTCTTTGGCGGTGAGGACGTCGTCTGCGGTCAGCCGGCGTGCTGCTCCAGTCGGCGGGATGCTCGTGGCGGGTTGCATAACTTGCTGCTCCTTCCGTGCGGCTGCGCCTTACGCTCTACAGGCTAGGAACTTCGTCCGGTGCGCTGTGCAGCGGCGTGAATCCCTGCGCAAGGGCTAACCGGTTTGAGCCGGCTGAGTCGACGCCACATGGATATCTCGTTGTATGCTGCGCAGTTCCTTGGCTGCCAAAGCTTGCCTGTGGTGGGCTAGGCGCGCCTGGTCGATGGTGGACACGATCTGCGTTGTACCGAAGCACGCGCTGGCCCCTCGATCTAGCGATGGCCCCGGCAACGTTCGCCGGGCTCTGCTTGACCGCAAAGCCACTTTCATCGCCACATCCGCGGCGCCATCAACCCGGCAAATGGTGGCTGAGACGTCACTTAGGTCGCGCGTAAAAGCCTTCACCTACGAGGTCACGCGGGTGCCGACGCTTGGCGACCGTTTTGGCTGGCGGGCTATCGCGCGGGCCGCCCGGGAGATCGGCGAGTGGATGATGCCCGTCCCGGTACGCGCGTCAGCCAGGCCTACTCCAGTCTGGCTGCTCTCCACGGCCTGATCGGCTGGACAGCCTCGACAGCGAACCTATGGACTCGATCGACAACATCGGCGAGGTCTGGCCGACCTTTCTTCCGATCATCCTCGATGGCCTACGCCAGCGTTGATACCCGAGGTTGCCGTCCGCCGCCATACCGTCGCCTAAGTCGAACCCTGCAAACCAGCGGCAAGAAGCCGACTCCGTGGCGGCCCTGATACCCTGCCCACGCGCTCAGGCGCATCTCAACCGGGGAGCACGTCTTGGGACAGACGCTAGGGGACCACAACGCTGCACCATCGCCGCACCTTCTTCTGCGGCTGCTCTGCTGCGCGTTGCCGGGCTCACGCACCCTTAGCCGTCAGCCTCACCCGGCAGTGCGCAGAATGGCACTTGTGCGACGTGAAACCTGGCCTGAGATGCCGATGGGTGCCCGTGGTCAGGTTCGTGACAGCGGAAAGCGTGCCGAATGACCGGTTGGGTGTAGCCCTGTGTCTGCCGAGCAGTCCCGCTATTGCGAAGCCGTATCACTTGGCTGGCAGATGGCTTGCTTGTTTCGTACAGCTACCTGCCAGTCGAGCCGGAAGCCAAAGCTGCCCGGACACCTGCCGACTGTTCATTCGGCCTCGGCAGGGAGGCGCACTGAATTCGCGATTGCGGAGGTTGGTGCGACACTTGACCGCCTTAACCTCGGGGGTGCCGCCAAGGAACAGGAAGCACTCGACGCCACTTTCAAAGATACCGAAAAGGACACCGAAGATGTTAGGCGCTGTGTCTATACGCTGCACATGGGCATCCTCTGTGAGACTTTTGCCAAGCAGCGTGCGCTCGGCCAGGCTTACGAACTCGGCCGCGCGCTCGCAGACACCTGCCCGGAGGCAATCGATCACGACCAGATGGCGCGACAACTCAATCGCTACCGCCTGGACGAGATCGGACGTCGGTTGGCTGACCTCGCCACGCGGCTGCCGGATCACGCGAGCCGCGCGGTGCGCATTTCAATGGCGCGCTGGAAGATCGCGGCACAAGAAGGGACATCCTCTGAGATCTTTCAAGCTCAGGAGATCGGACAGTTGCATCGCGCGCTGCGCCGGCAGGTAGAAATCTGGAGGTCGCTGCTGACCGGCGAAAAGCTCGCTACGGACATGCTCGGCACCGGCGGCTACGCCAAGGCGGTGAGCCTTGCGGTAAGCGACACGCGACGAGTGCTGCTCGGCTATCTGTGGCGCTTCTTGCCGTTCGTGATTCTCGTCCTGATCTTGCTGGGGGCCGGCATATGGGGCGTGACCACCTATGAAGCGACCCCAAAGCTGATTGCATCATTGACGGCAATCATCGGTGCCCTCGGCATCAGTTGGAAGGGCGTTGGGTCCACGCTCGGCCACCTAGCCAACGAGATAGAGGAACCAATCTGGCAAGGTGCACTCGACGTCGTGGTCGCTGACGACATCACCCAGCAGCCAGCAAGGATCACCGATCTCTCCGTGGCCTCCGCACTGGCGCCAGCCGCCGGCGGGACGCAAACACCAGACACGCCTCGCCTCGTCGCCCGCAAGGCACGATACGCCTTGCCTCCCGCATCAGACACAGACGCGCCGCAACGAGAAGAAGAGCAGTTCCTGCCTGACCGACACTAGACGTGGATTTACTGTAACAAGGTTCATGGTCGTCATTTCGCATCGTTCAAACGATGGTCGCAGACCTCTCGCAAAAAGCCAAACACAACGGCAAATGCTGCTTGTACGATACGCCATAACAATCTCTTCAGCACATCGACTCGGTGACCTTTGAGTCGAGCACACCCCGATCTACAGTCCAGTCGGTGGCGTATAATAGATTAGTACTAAGAGTGAGGCCGCCCGTGAAAGAAAACAACGTGATAGGGACAGAGGAACGGCTTAAACTCCTTCTTGCTGCTCTACAAGGAGTTGGACCTCATAATCCCGATGAGATTGCGTGCGATCGCGCACGCTCGAAAGAGGAATAGAGGAAGTGGTCAGCGATCCACCGAATAGAGCTGCCAACGCGACCATTGCTGGGTTTGCCTATCAGTTTGATCTCACGACACTGACAATTCTCGGCGCAGACAATACCGATCAGATCGCCGTTGAGGGTTGCGAGGATGTTGACATTCTCAAAGAAACTACAGCGGAAGCTGTACAGTGCAAGTATCTTGAAGCCGCCAAATACTCACTCGCCGGCCTTCGTAAGCCCATCTTGCCGATGTTGCGGGCATTTGCCAATGGACAAGAATGGAGTTATCGACTATATGTGCATTATGGCGATCCGATCGGCCTTCCTGGGGTGCTTAGTCTCACCGAACTAAAGGACTGTCTCACTGAGAAAAAGAGGAAGCCTGCCGTAACCATCCTGCACTATCAAGAGTTCTCCGATGACGTGCTCATCGCATTCCTCGAGCACTTCACAATCCAGGCCGGTAACTCGTTTGCCTTACAGCAGAAAGAAGTGCAGGAGGCACTCCGCCTAGCGCTGAGTGCCACGCCAGATGATGTTCGCGACTTGCATTACCCAAATGCCGTCGCGCTTGTCATGGACTTGGCCATGCGCCCAGCCCTACATGACCGAATGATCACACGATCAGTGTTCTTGGATAGCCTTAATATGCGTCCAAACTTGTATACCCGCTGGCACGAAGAATATGTGGGGCTTGAGCGCTTCAAGAGGCTGCTAAAGCGTCGTATCAAGGCCGCCGATCTCCTTACGCCAAATAAGCGCAGGCTAATATTGCTTGAGTCGCCAGCATCGCAGTCAAATGGTTTGATCAGCGTTGTGGATCTCATTTGCAAGCTAGCCACCACCATGTACGGGCCGGGAAAGCTGTCGGACGCAAAGCCTTGGACTGTTGTGCTCGACGCATCAGAGGACGAGGTAGCTGTAATAAAGAAGCGTCTTATTGCCGCAGGCATTATGCCAAACGATGGTTTTGAGCACCTCGCATTCAGCGCGACGCTTTTCGAGCGTGATCCACTAATAAATACTAAGAAGAACAGTAAGCTCATCGAGGCTACTTCCTACGATGTCCGCATTGTCTCATCTGCGACATACCTGGCTCACCACGATGAGATCGCACCTCCAACCGTCGCGGTGAGCTTCGCTGCTGCGTCAGCTCGGGAGTATGTGGATGATCAGAATGTCCAGACCCTCGATATTCAGGGGTGGCACCCTGAGAACATCCTCGACATACTCGGAGGTGCCAAATGACGGACATTACAAATATGGCCAGTGTCGTAGCCGTGTCGCCCAACTTGATTCAGATTGAGGTCAGTTCGACTGATGATTATGCCCAGCTAGATCAGCAACTAGAGATAGGCAGCTATCTAAAGATCTCCGACGATGGAGGCTCGGCCGTCGTTGCAATTGTACAGAGTTATCGTATCCGCGACGATGCCGGGACAACGGATAGCACCACTATCTCCACCCCCAAGTTTATCGTAGACGCACAGCCCGTAGGTCGTCTTGAGGATGGGAGGTTCCGTCGAGGCGGCAAGCAGATTACTATTCCTCCGAAGCATGTAGAGATTGCATCCAGTCACTTGCTCGGAGAGATATATGACACAGTCGGATCGAACAAAAAGTTTAGCTTTGGCACGCTCGCACAAGATTCTGCCGTACGAGTAGTAGTCGATGGCGACAAGTTTTTTGGTAAGCATATTGGAGTTGTGGGGTCGACGGGGGCTGGGAAGTCGTGCACAGTAGCAAAAATTTTGCAAGAGGGAATCCAGCCGTCAGACGATCAAGTGACAAGAAGCGTACTAAATAATTCCCATATAATTATTTTCGACCTACATGGCGAGTATAAGCCGGCCTTTCCAACGGCGCGAGTGATGGGGGTTGATGAGCTACGACTACCTCACTGGCTGATGGATTCCGAGGAGCTTGAGGAGATGTTCATTGAAAGCAACGAGGAGAACTCACACAATCAGGTATCCCAGTTTCGTCAAGCTGTCATCGAGAACAAGGAACGTCACGCTGGTAGCGCGACGGGCAGGATATCCTACGATTCCCCTGTCTATTTTAGCTTGATGGAGGTTATCAATTACTTGCATAACCTCAATAACGAGGTTATAGGAAAGCTGGAAGGCGAGAGCCTTCCAAAGCTTGCCGATGGTACGCTCATACACAAGCGCGCGGACCACTATTTCGACACAGTACTCGACTTTGTGGCGGCCACCACAGCAAAGGACTCCAAGGCCAGCAATGGCCCGTTTCACGGTGAGTTCAATCGGTTCCTCATGAGGCTAGAAGGACGCTTAGCCGACCGCCGCTTGGACTTCTTGCTCGCCCCCCTTAAGCTCGATGGCGGTGGGTATATGACTAGTGATTTTACCGCCCTGCTTCAGTATTTCACCGGCTATGGCAAGGCCGAGCCTAACAAAGCCGAAGCAAACGTTACGATTATTGATCTTAGCGGTGTCCCGTTTGAGGTCCTGAGCGTGGTCGTGTCACTTATGACCCGTATCATTTTTACTTTTAACTTCCATCTAAAGAAGACACGCAAGTCTGCTGACGAGCGCGAGCTTCCATTTTTGCTTGTATATGAGGAGGCACACAACTATGTCCCTCAGAGCGAAGGAGCCAAGTACAGTTCTGTAAAGAAGGCGATAGAGAGAATCGCCAAGGAGGGTCGGAAGTATGGCATTTCGCTAATGATTGTTAGCCAGCGCCCGTCTGAGATCTCAGAGACTGTCTTTTCGCAATGTAATAATTTTGTAGCCATGCGGCTGACGAATCCCGCAGATCAGCGGTACGTAAGACGACTGTTGCCAGACGACCTAAGCGCAATCACCGACTCTCTCCCGTCACTTGAACGACAGGAGGCGATTTTGATTGGCGACTCAGTGAGCGTGCCGTCGCTTGTGCGCGTAGACGACATTACAAACCGTCCCGATTCTCACGACATCGCTTTTCATACGGAATGGAAGCGCGACTGGCTGGACATCGATATGGCCGCCTCCATCAAGCGCTGGCAGGAGTAGCCAAAGGTCCTCGCGCACAAAGGAGGCCAAGCAGCATGACGCCGGTCCACGAGTACTCTACTTGCTCTGGTTGGACTGCTCAGGAGAGGTCGGAATCATCTCAACAAGTTTAAGTGCCACCGGCTCCATGAGATGATCGAGGAGCGTCACAGTATCCTGGGAAGGTGTGGCCAGTTTCGCGTCTGCCGCAAAGCCTCGACCCGCGCCCGACGGCTTAATCTTGGCCCGCCAGCGTCCAAGCAAACCGAGTCGAACCCCGATCACAGTGGTCCGTGCGCGGTTACGCGATACCGCCCGCGCCCAAGCCGCTCGAATCGCGGCGACCGCCCGCCGATGTGGGTGGCCAGGCAGTCCCCTGACAGACGACCAGGCGATCGGTTCGCCGGCCAACTGCTTACGGCTGCATGGATCGCCCGAGCCTGCATCGGACGACCAGCAGCCTTCAGGACCTCGGTGACTGCAGCCAACACCGAACCGCGCCGATACGCGGATCTGGGCACGGGCGCGGGAACGCCCGAAGAGCCGGTGGTCGCTCCACCTTGTAGGCCTTGAACTACGCGACGTCGACGCTCACGTCCGGCCGGATCGAGTAAGCATTGACAAGGTCCTTGATCGATGTGAGTTTGGTTAGTGTCTCCGCGGGCGCGTCACCAGCCCCTCTACAGATGAGCGTGCGCGCATCTGCGATGCTGGCGGGCTATCGGTGCAACGGCTGGATGTCCGAGATTGGTGGTGCGTTTCGTAGTCGGCTGCCGAGCTCGCGCGTCACGAGGTTGGCAGCGATGTCGAGATCGTAGTCGGCGGGGGTGTTGGCGAGGAGGGGGTCGAGGTCGTGGCGGAACTCTGGATCGTCAAGCTTTGCGGCGAGGTTGTCTCGGAGCTGGGGGAAGCTGAACCTCGCCTCGCCCATGTAGTGGTTGAATGCGGCGATGATTTCGTCTGGGTCGGCGCGTAGCGTCGTCAGGCCAAGCCAGAGATCGAACAAGTCGCGGCCCTTGCTGCGCTGGTAGAGCGCACGCAGCTTGGTTGCAAGCAGCTCGCTTGGCGCGAAAGTCGGGATCTCGGCAGCGCCGCTCCACCACGATGTCTCGACCATGTGAGGCACTGTGGCTCGCGGCAGATACGCCCGAGTCTCGACTATGTTCATCTCGATCTTGATGCGGAGACGGCCAAGTCCTTCGGTCGGCGTGCCGTCGAGGTAGACGTGAACCATCTGTCCGGAGGCATGTCGGTTGGTGAGCGTAAGGCCCACCTGGTCGGCGACCTTCGCGAGCGCCTCGGTGAAGGGCTTGATGCCGGTGTGGGTGCGGCGGACGTAGTCGAGATCCTCCGAATAGCGCTGCGCCACCGGCAGGTGGAGCTTGTGCAGGCATGTTCCGCCCCGCATCGCGAGCTCAGGGCCCAGCACCTCGTTCGTCGCAATCTCCACCATCAGGCGTGAGAGCAGCAGGTCCTGCTCTACCTGAACGGTGTTACGCCATGGCGCGTGTGAGCGCCACGCTACGAGCGCGGGACGGTCGATCACAGGTCCGGCTCCACGGCGGCGTTGATCTGCACACCCCAGGCTTGGTCGATCCCTCCGCGGGCGGGTAGAGCGCGGACGAGCCGCGTCGGATAGCCGTTGTCAGCCTCTGCGGCTAGACGCAGAGGCTGTAGGGCCAGATCGTCGCGGAACTGCTGCAGCATCCATCCAAGGCGGCGCGCAATCGACCGTGAGCGCAGAGCTGCAAGCCGCGCAAGCTCATCGACGTCGAGGTCGCCGATCTCGATCATCACGGTCGCGATATTGCTCAAACCACCACCGGCGCTTGGGTGGGCGATCAGGTCCACGAGGGTGCTCTCGCGTGTAGCGAGCCGCAGTCGGCCGGTGTGGACCTGCCGCTCCTCCACGCTCATCTGATCCAGGTGCTCGTTGAGGTAGAAGCGCAGCCGTATGCCCTCGATGTCGCGTCCGGCGAGCGGGCGCTGCACCATGACCTGAAAGAGCTGCGGCGCCTGGTGGGCGGCGCCGTGCATGGCCGCAGCCGTGAGTAGGCTCACGTAGTAGTCGCGTTTGAGGGCCCGCATCATGCCGTCGATGAACAGCTCTCCTGGCAGGACCCGCCATGCTCGGTACTCCGGGGGCACAACGACGTGGAAGCCGCGCGTGGGCGAGAACATCGCACCGCGATTGCGCAGGCGAGCAAGGCCAGAATAGACGTGCGAGACAGGAATGCCGGCGATCCCTGCCGCTTCAGCAGAACTGATCCAGTAGCGCCCCTGCGAGAGGAGTGTGTCAGGCAGGTCAGTGATAGTCGGCATGTAGGCCAGTCTAACGCCCTTCGTTAGATTGGGCGATCCAGCGTCTACAATACGACGACCTAAGAAGGGCCGCTGGCGTACACCGACCTACGGAACCGAAGGTCGGGAGTTCGAATCTCTCCGGGCGCGCTAGCCGAAAACTGCTTGAACAAGCGGATCCTGTGCGTCCAGGGAGACGCACAGGATGATGATCTTTTAGCGTGGGTACAGTCCGTGAGTACAGTTCCGGCCTGTGGAGGCCGGTCATGCCATAGTCGCTGCTCAGTCGGTTGTGCTGGTGCCGCGGCCAGCACTATCAGCCATTCCAGGTTCAGGCCAGCCAGCAGCCCAAAAACCGGCACATCCTTGATCGCGAACATTGGCGCTCCTTGCCAACACGGGCCTGGCCAGCCCAAGCCCCATCAGCATCGAGTCGAGAACGTTCAGACGCAGACCCCCCACCCAATGCCCATCTCGCGCCAACTTCTTTTACATCCCGCGGGAAGATTTGGCTCTAGCAAGCCAAAACATCCCGTTCGACGGCCAAAGCTACCCCACGGCCGACCGGTGCATGCGATAAGACCCGAGCCGTCTACCAACAAAAGTGCCCCCGCGCAGCGTCAACTGCCGGGGGCGTGGCACCGAAAGGAGTACTTTCGATGCAGGATCAAGGTACAGAGCCTCGCTGCCTGCGTGCAGAGCGGCTGACCGTGATGGCCTTGGAAACGGGGATCATCGCTGCTCTTACAGTCGAGGGCAGCGATCCGATCTGGATACGCGAGGAGCTAGCGCGTGAGTTTCCAGCGGCCGGCATCAGATTCGAGCAGGCGCTTGAAAGCCTACAGCGCGCCCAGGTGCTCCACACCTGTGGGCGGCTTGTGAAGCTCTCACGAGCCGCCAGGCGCGTGGCAGAGCTGCTGCCGATTCCGGACACCACAGGCCGCTAGGCCACCACGACCCGCAACCGGGGACGGGCCGACGGAACCGGCCCGCCCCCGGCACCAAGGAGCCAGCCCTTGATGCGGAGCGCAGCCTACAGGCCCACAAGCACCGATCCCAGCAGCCGGCAGGCCCTCCGCGCCATGAATACTCCCCGGTGCCTCCCGAACTACAACGGAGGAACCACAATGCGAAAGCCCATCAACGTCACGCTCAACAAATCATCCTTGGCGCTGCTGCGCCAAGCCTGCTACGGGCGTCTGGAGTACAACAACGAGCAGCTCGGCCAAGCACTGCTGTCTAACCCGCCGCAGAGCGGCCGCGATGCCTGGGCAGCCTTCACGCAACTGGAATTCACAGGCAGCCTGCTCAACCGCATTGGCTGGACCGACTGCGACGATCGCGACCACGTCAAACTCACCAGCCATCCCGAAGTCACGCTCGCGATCTCAATCCTCCGCGACGAGGCCGGCGTCGAAAGCGCGATCCGCGCGGCCGCACTCGAAGACAATGAGACTGATGAGGCCGATCACGCCACCCGACGCGAGATGGCCATCCACACAATCCTCAGTAGCCTCGAAGTAGACTTGGCTGCCGCCACCGTATCCAGAGCAGCGACCTTCGCCGCACACCCCGTCTCCTAGCACGACTGTGAGGGCGCCCGTCCGGAATGTCGGCCGGACTGCGCCCGTGGGGGCCGGTACAGCAGGCCAGTCGCCAAGCACGGCAATCACATTGGAGTAGATGAACTGCTAGCGCGTCGGCCGATGACGTTGCGGTAGATACTGCTGTCTGATCGGGTGCCTTATGCGGAGGCGTGATCTGTCCATTAGATCTTGTAGTCTGCGCCATCGTAGCCCTTGGGCAGCGCCGATCAAGACGCGAGCACATTTGGATAACCTGATAAGGAGAGGTTGCGGATGAGGCTGAAGGCTGTGTGGGTGGCGGTTTGTCTTCTCGGGTTGTTGGCCGTGAGCGCGTTGGCTGCATCGGGTGCTGCTGCTGAATCGCTTTGCACGGATACGTGGACGGGGCCGGCGGAAGGCTCGTGGGCAACGTCTTCGGATTGGTCGGCGGGTACGCCTACGTCGTCGTCGGTGGCGTGCCTTGGGTCAGGCACTACGGTATGGACGGGAAGCGGGACGGCGGCGGTGGTGCAAGATGCTGGTCACTTGCTGGTTTCGAGCCACTTTGAAGTTGGGGGATTGCTGGCGGAACCTTCTACGGTTGCCAATCTCACGATCGAAAAAAACCATGAAGTGAGTACTACCGCCGAAATGGTTGTGACGCATGAACTTGTTGGGGAAGGGTATGTCACTGGTGGCGGGTCGTTGGTTGTAGGTTCTTCCGCGACGGCCAGGACGGTTGGTGTCTTTGACATCCTGAGCGCGACGTTCAGGAATGAAGGTACGGTCACTGTTGGCCAGACTAGCGGCATCGTTGGAGAACACGCTATCTTGGAAAACGCCGGTACCTTTATCGTCAACGCGGACAATAGTGGCGAAAACCACTTTCTGAACGCGTCGAAAGAATCACAGCTCATCAACACGGGAACGATTGAGCGTACAGAAGCAGGCGGTTCTACTGAAATATATTTTCCGATCGATAACCATGGTGACATTACCGATGCGGTGGGCACCCTAGCATTCATGGGTGGAGGTTCAACAACGGGAGGTTCCGGGGGTACTTGGATGGCGGAATCTGGCGCAAACATAGTTTTCAGCGGCAGCAATGAAGTTGGTCACGGAGCCACGTTCGTGGGAAACATCGATGCCGTCGCAAAAACCTTGACGGTAGACGGTCTCCATGCGGAAAACGCAAGCGTCAACGTCACTAATCCCGCTTGTTGCTCGACCAGCACGACATTGATGGTAAGCGGCAGCGAACCATCGAAGATTCGCGACTTGACTGTCGAGAAACTGGAAAATGACCGCGGATGGAGTGCGTCTATACAGGGCTCCGGGACGCTTAAGATCACGCATACGCTGGTGGCTGGGGCCGTAAGCATGTATGGCAAAGGGACCATGCTGATCGAGCATGGAGCGTCGGGCACCATCGCTTCGCCATATGAAGAAGAAGGCGCGCAGCTTCCGATGGAAGAATATACGCTCAAGAACGAAGGCAGCCTAGAAATCAACCAGGATGCTGGGATCGTCGCCAACGCCGACAGCGAGATCATCAATGATGGTACCTTGACCGTCAACGGCGAAACCGCAACCGAAAATCACGGAATCGTCGGCTTCTACGGAAACAGCCAGCTAATCAATCACGGGACGATACAAAAGACAAAAGGCACAGGCAAAACAGCCATTGAAGTAAGTGTCTCGAACTACGGCCGGATCCATGCTACCACCGGGAAATTCGACATACCGCACGAACACAACTTTTCTAAGAATACCAAAAACGGCAAGCGCAACAAGTCGGCGCTGTCAAGTAATGCTTGCAAACGCGGCGATCCGGTTGACTGTCAAACCGGGAACTTCTATGAGACGCAGACAGATATCGCGGTTGGCGGTCGTGGTGTTGACCTGAACTTGACGCGGACATATAATGCGCAGGCTGCGGCGGCGAGCGAACACGGCACGTTTGGCTATGGTTGGACTAGCTCATTCGGTGAGCATCTGACGTTCAACGCCGAAGCGCACACGGTGACCGTTGTGCAGGAAGAAGGCAGCACGGTCACCTTCACTGAAGAAGGCAGCAAACTCGTAGCGCCAGAATGGACCCAAGACGAACTGACTGGCAACAGCGAAACGGGCTATACGCTGACGATGAGCAATCAGACGGTCTACAAGTTCACCGGGGCGGGCTCGCTTGAAAGCGTGAAGGACCGCAACGGCAACACCACCACGCTCAGCTACAACGAAAAAAGCCAGCTCGCGACTATAACTGATCCGTCGGGCCGAAAAATCAAACTAGCGTATAACGGCGAAGGGCTGGTGGAAAGCGCAACCGACCCGATGGGCCACGTCGTCAAATACGCCTATGAATCAGGGAACCTGATCAGTGTAACGATGCCGGGCGAATCCTCACCGCGCTGGCGGTTCAAATACGACGAATCGCATCGCATGACCAACGTCACCAATGGCATCAGCGGGGAAACCAAAAATACCTACAACGGCGAAAACCAGGTTACCTCCCAAACCGATCCTTCTGGGGCGACGACCAAATGGGAATACGAACCCTTTTCCACGAAGATCACTGAAGAAGCGACAGGTAGCGTGACGCTGGATGAATACACCAGCGAATACCAGCTGGCAGCGATCACGCGCGGCTACGGCACCGAACACGCCACCACCGAATCATGGACCTACAACGAACGCGGCGAGCCAGTCACCGCCACGGATGGTCGCGGCTACACGACGACCTACGAATACAACAGCGCAGGTGACAAGATCGCTGAAACTGATCCAGAAGGTCACGAATCTAAATGGTCTTACAACGGCCATCACCAGATCACGTCGGAAACCAATCCGAGTGGTGAGACGACCACGATCGAATACGACGGACACGGCAACCCGATCAAGGTCTCCCGGCCGGCACCGGAAGAACACACGCAGATCACGCGCTACGAATACAACGCCGACGGCGAGCTGACAGCGATGATCGATCCGCTGGAACACAAATGGATCTACGGCTACGACGAAGTTGGTGATCGCACCAGCGAAACAGACCCTGAAGGCGACAAGATCACTTGGGGCTACAACGAAGATTCCGAGCAGACCAGCGAAGTAAGCCCGGCCGGCAATCTTGAAGGCGCCGAACCAAGCAAATATACGACCGCCACTGAACGCGACGTCCAGGGGCTGCCGGTGAAGGTCACTCAGCCTGAAGGTCAGGAAACGCTCTACGAATACAACGCTGATGGCGACCAGACCAGCGTTACGGGCCCTAACGGCCACAAAACGACCACGACCTACAACAGCGAAGACGAGCCGATCAAGATCACCGAACCCAGCGGCGCCAAGCAAGAAACCGAATACAACGGCGCTGGGGAAGTCGTGGCTCAGATCGACGGCAACAAACACACCACCAAATACATCCGTAACGTGCTCGGTGAGGTCACCGAAGTCGTCAACCCGCTGGAACAGAAAACCACAGAGACCTACGACGACGACGGCAACGTTGCGACGATCAAAGACATGGCCGGGCGCACCACCACTTACAGCTACAACAAGCAGAACCAGCCTACGAAGGTGGCCTACTCCGAAGAAGCCACGCCGACCGTCGAATACGAATACAACAGCGATGGTCAGGTCTCAAGTATGAAAGACGGGACCGGCACTACCGGCTACAGCTATAACCAGCTTGGCGAGCTGACCGAAACCAAAGACGGTCACGGCGACAAAGTTGCCTACACCGACGATCTTGCGGGCGAGACCACGCAAATCACCTACCCCAACGGCAAGACCGTCAAAGACAGCTACGACAAAGCCGGCCGGCTATCCAGCCTGACCGACTGGCTATCGCACACCATCAACTTTGCCTACAACCCCAACTCCCAGCCGGCAACGATCGGCTTTCCCGAAGCATCGGGCGAGAGCGACCATTACGCCTACAATCGCAGTGGCCAGCTCACCGAAACTAAAATGCTCAAAAGCAGCGAAACGCTGGCCTCTATCGCTTATAAACGCGACAGCAACGGCCAGGTCACCAAGGAAACCCAAACCGGCCTACCTGGCACTGAAACGATCGAAGACCACTACACCCAGAATGAGCAGCTCGAAAGCTCCGGCAGCACTTCGTGGGAATACGACGACGCCGGCAACCCCACAAAACAAGGCGCAAACACAGCGACATTCAACGCCGGCGACGAGCTGACCAAAGCCGGCAGCACCACCTACGCCTACAACGAAGTCGGGCAGCGCACCAAAGCCACACCGGAAACCGGGCCGGCAACGACCTACGGCTGGAACCAGGCCGGCGACCTCACTTCAGTCAAACGGCCCGAAGAAGGATCAACACCGAAGATCGAAGACAGCTATACCTACGACGGCAACGGCCTGCGTGCCAGCGAAACGATTGGCAGCGAAACCAAGTACCTGACCTGGCAACTCACCGGCAGCCTACCGCTAGTGCTCTCCAACGGCCCCAACAGCTACCTATACGGGCCAGAAGAAGTGCCGGTCGAGCAAATCAGCAGCGAAGAACACGCCACCTACCTACATCACGATCAACAAGGCAGCACCCGGCTGTTGACGAACGAAAAAGGGGAAACCGTAGGCAAGTGTAGCTACAGCGCCTACGGCACACCAACCTGCGGAGGCACAGCCACAACCCCGCTGCTCTACGACGGGCAGCTCACCAGCACCGAAGCCGGCCTGATCTACCTGCGGGCGCGGGAGTACGACCCGACCACCGCACAATTCCTCAGCATCGACCCAGCCGTCGAAGCGACACGAACGCCCTACATCTACACCAACGACAACCCACTGACCTACACCGATCGAAGCGGCCTGGCGCTTGAAGGAATCGAAGTCCCGTGTCCGTGGTGTGCGCCACCACTACCACCACCCGCTGCAAGAGAAATTGGCAAGATCTTTGAAGAAAGCGGCAACGCCCTTCTTAAATACGTCACCTCCAACGCCAGCGAAGACGAAGGCGAAGCAGAGCTAAAAGAAATAGAGCGCTGTAACCCCAATCCCGGCGCTCTTGAGAAAATTAAAACTCGTGAGTTGGAACGCATTCTCAAAGAACACGGTACAGATGCCCATAAAGACAAGGAAGATACGGTCGGAAAGAAGGCTGCTGGTGAATATGACTACTACAGAGACAAGGAAACCGGTGAAATATATTTGGCGCCTAAGCGCGGCGGTGAGCCCATACCGACAAAATTGGGCAAATGAGTGACTCGCCACAAGAGCCGCCGTGGGTGCGTGCGTGGGAGGATGTCCGATGTGCGTTGACGGTGTTTAGCGACACCGTGACTGCTGTAGAGGTCACGGCCCACGTGGGGATAGCTCCGACCGCTCAGAGGATAAAGGGTGAGCCGCGACAAGGCCGCCCAAACATGGTTGTGGCTAGTCATAAATGGACTTGGCAACCCGCTGAGACGGTTGCCCATTCGCTGGATGCCCAACTGGATGCAATCTGGGACGCGCTGGGCTTACGGGCGAATGCGTTCAAGGGTCTTCCGGTTGATGCCGAGGTGGTTGTGGATATATGGATCGAGCACCACGGCGACGATCTGCGACTAGGCTGGGCGCTGGATCAGCGGCATGTGACACGCGCGGCGGCGTTTGGGGCATCGATCGGTGTGGACGAGTACGACTACACGGAGGAGGAGGACTGATCTTCCAAGCCCGGAGGGGCTGGAGCGGCGCGCGGTGCGCTGACTGGATGTGTTGCGAGGCTCGTCGGGCTGGGTTATGCGGCCCAGTGTTTGGCCTCGTCGTGGCTGAGGATGATGTTCTCGATTTACGGTTTACGACGCGCTTCTCCTCGGCTGAGAGGCGGGTGGTGGTCTCGAATTGGAGGCGCAGGTCGTCGTCGGGCCGGGAGGCTGGCGGTGCATATGAGTACTACAGAGATAAGGAAACGGGTGAAATCTACCTCAAGCCAGATAAGGGTCAAGGCGACGCAATTCCTACGGGACTTGGAAAATGACACTTGAAAGAGACACATCGATCACTGAGCTCGGCGACGACGCACGCACCGAGGTGAGGGCGGGAATCGTGGTTTTTAGCGATAACATGAGCCCGGCGGAAATCGCGGCACACGTAGGCATCGAGCCTACTGAGCAAAGCATCAAGGGCGAGCCACTGCCTGGAAAACGCACGCGCAGAGTCGTCATCGCAAGGCATCGATGGGCGTGGCGTCCTGATGGCCCTGAGCGTTCACTGGATGCACAACTCGACGCAGTTTGGGCTGCGCTTGGCTCGCAAGCGGATGCGTTCAAGAGGCTGCCAGCTGATGCTGAGGTAGTGGTGGATATTTGGATCGAGCACTACGGCGATGATCTGCGGCTGGGTTGGGCGCTGGATCGGCGGCATGTCAGTGCGGCGGCGGCGTTTGGTGCGTCGATTGATGTGGACGAGTACGACTACACGGAGGACTGACCCTCCAGGGGGTCTGTCCGGAAGTTTGTGTATGTGCGTGATCTGATGGTCCCGCGATGCTTCCAGGCGGCCGCGCTACCGTCGATCGCGTGAGGGCGGGCGATTGAGCACCGGAGCGGGGCGGGATCTCGCTGCGGCGCGCAGTCCGTATCCGCTCACGCCCATTGAGAAGAACGCGGCAAGAGCCACGGCCAGGTAGAACCACTCCGGGCCGCTGCCGGCCGGCCTGATCGAGAAAGCCGACTGGCTCGCGTGCTTGTGGGCCTTTTCCTTGCGCTCGGCAGCAGACGGGCTTTGGGCGTAGCCGCTGGCGCCCGGCGGGATCGGCTCGATCGGAGGCGGCGTTGGTGGTGGGACCGCCGGTGGCACGCTCAGGCTTGCGAGCGGCCTCGAAGGTGAGATCAGCGGAGGCGAGACGGGCACCGGGACGGGTGGCGCCGGCGGGACCGCGGCTGCAGGAGGAGGCGGAGCGGGTACGAGCGGGGGCAGGCTGCGGCCGGTCGTCAGCGTAGGTTCGATCGGGGGGGAGGCTTCCCCAACCGGGCTCTGCGACTGCTTCGAATGGACCACTACCACGGTGCCGACGCCCGCTCGATGGACGGTGCCGCACGGCGAGCCGAAGCCCCCCGGATTCACTGTCACGGGCAAGGAGTAGCTGAGCAGCCCGGCGGTCACAGAGATCGTTGTGGTGCCCGAATTGTACGCACAGAACAGCCCGGAGCTTGCGGAAGGGATCGGGCGCCCGTTGGATCCCAGCTTGGGCAGCGGCGAGCCGGGGCCGCTCGGCACCACGAATTCCCCGATTGTCGGTTCTGAGCTGTGAAAGGCGTAGCTCGGTGCGATGCACGGTCGCGCTCCGCAGCTCGGCGTGGGTATCTCGACGTAATTGTCAAAGCCCGGGAACGCTTCGCTTTCGTTCCCAGGCGCGGTTGTGAACGGCGTGGTGGCGAGCGTGCCGGCGGGGCGCCTGCCGATCGCTTCGAACTGCAGCGTCAGGCTCCTTGCGACCGCGAGCCCGTCGAGTGGCTTGATGGAGAGCGAGCTCACGACCGGGACAGCTTCGACGTTGACCTGGCGCGCCTGGGTTTCGACGGATACGGAGTACCACATGACACCGTTGTTGCCCGGCTCCTGATAGCCGAGCGCGGCTCCTTCGTACTCGGGAATCTGCGGGGCTCCCGATGGCGCGTCTTCTGGCACGAGGTGGCGTTCGTCGAGCTGGGCCAGGCCGTTGGCGGTGAACACCGCGAGCACCCCCGACCTGGCGAGCAGCGCCGCAACCGAGTTGCCGTCGCTGGCCACACCTGTGCCGCTTTCGCGCAGGGGCTCTGCGGCGATCACCACGATTGGCATCCCGTTCGCGTTTGCCAACTGCTGTTCGAGCCATGCCATCTGCCCGGGTGCGGTGCCTTCAAGCGAGCCGCGGGAGTTGTCGAGCACGATCACACGCAGCGTGGCGCCGTTCTGGCTTGCGTCGAAGGCGTAGTAACGGCGCACGATTCCAGAAGGCGTCGGTGCGCCGGCGGAGACGGGCGTGATCCCACTGGCCTGCGGTCCCGAGCCAAACGGGGCTGGAGCGTCCGCGAACGCTTCCGCCCATGGCTGCGTTTCGTCGGACTGACCCTTGACGTAGTCGAATGGTCCGAGGGCGGCAAACGTTGGCAGATCGTGCAGTGGCGCAAGCAGCGACGGCAGATGCGCAAAGTCCACAGCGCCTTCGCCGGCGGCGCGTTCGCGTTCGTCTGTCGGCCCCCGCGCGTTGCCTCCGAGCATCGCAAAGGCAGGACCGCCGGGCTGCTGCGCGTAGGTGGCGATCTCGCCGGCGGCCGCGGTGAGGTTGACGTCGGGCTGTGCGTCCGGCGCGGATGCGCACTGCACCCGGCACATCGGGCTCGTGAAGAACGCGAAGGACACGTCCCCCGGCTTGGCGGGAAGGGCGGGGGCGCTGCTCGTCAGGGCCGAGGCAACGGCGCTGCCCCCTGTGTCATAGCGCCAGATCGAAGCGGTGTCCCATCCGGCTGGACGGCTTGGCAGCGGTGTGAGGGTGCCGCGGCCGGCGGAGTCCAGCGTGCCCGCGTAGCCGCCGACCGCCCAGGCGTGTTCGCCGGAGGGACTGCTTGACACCGCGAGCACGGGGTCGCTCTTGAGTGCTCCGTCTCCCGGCAGGCTGCTGGATAGGCCCGCGTACTCGGCCTGGCTGAGATCCTGCCAGCCGGCATCGGTCTGGCGCAGCAGCTCGCCGTCGCCGGGAGGGAACCCAGCCACATCGCCATTCAGCGCCGGAGATGCCACCGAGGCGAACGCGCGCAGCTTCCCGTCAGATTCGCGAAACGGCGCGAGGGCGATCACGATGCCCTCCAGCGGCTGCGAGGAGTATTCGAACGCTGTGCCGGCTGCTTCCCGGACGAGCACGACTGAACGTCCGCCGACTATCACGCCCCCGTCGGGAAGGCCGGCGACCACGCGCAGGCTGCCCGGTGTGGGCGCCGGGTTGCTCGGCAGCAGCGCGGGAGAGACTTCCTGCCAGGTGCCGTCACCCGCGCGCGTGATGAGGTTGCCGCCGGCGACTGCGAAGACTTCCGAGCCGGCCACCGTCACCGAGGTGATGTCGACCCCGGAGTCTTCTGCCGGCGGCGCTTCGATGCTCCAAACATGCCCGTCGTAGTGCAGGATCGTGCCGTCCACACCGACTGCCCATCCTTCCCCGGACGCCGAGAATGCCACCGCATTGAGCTGAGAGTGAGTCAGCGAGATTGACTGCGGGTCTTCGGACCAGCTTGTCCCATCCCAGCGGAGGATCACCCCGTACTGGCCGACCGCAAATGCATCGGAGAGCCCGTCGAAGGCGACGCTCAGGAGGTTGATGTGGTGCGCGCGCGGGGGCGCCGGCTGCACGATCCAGCCCGCTGACGGTTCGTAGGAGAGAGTCGTTCCGTTCAGCCCGACCGCCAGCGCTCCTCCTTCCTGCACTCCGCCCTGGCTTGCCGGGGGAAGGGCGACGCTTGTGAGCGGTGAGCGGTCCGGCAGTGGCCAGCTTGCCATCGGCGCTGATTCCGGCGTCGAGGGCGCTGACGCTGAGGAGCCCAGCGTTGGCGAAGCGCTCTGCGGTGAGAGGCGCCCGACCGCCTCTTCGCCGCCGAGCCATCCTTCGGTGGGTCCGGTGAACGCCTCGCCGTTGGATTCCGTGTAGCCGGGTGCGGCCACCGCCGTCCACCTGCCGTTGGAATATGTGTGGATGAGTTTTTCCTTGAGCGCCAGACCCACTGGGCCGCTGGGAGTCTGGACGATCGTGTCGGGCACCGCGGCCGGGTGGTCCAGGTCGAGCGGTTCTTCGCAGGAGTTGGCAACTGGCAGCGTGCACCACGAGTTGGTGACTTCGTGCGTGGATGAGTCGTAGCGAGCCACAACCTGGCCGCTGCCGGAGGAGAGCACCACTCGTGCTCCGATCCACACCGCTTCGCCTTCCGCCTTGAGCGCTTCGGGCTTCACGTAGCCGTTCGGGTCGGCCACCGGTCCGGTGAGGTCGAGAGCATCCAGACCGGTGGGGGCGAATGTCCACTGTCCGTTCTGGAGATGTCCGAGAATCAGGCCAGCGGGCGCGAACGCGCCCTGCTTGACCGTGAAGGCCCCCCAGGCCGCTCCGGGCCCCTGGATGTCGCCCACTTCGAGCGTGACCGTCCGTTCGGGCGCGAGCAGGCTCGCCGGTGGCAGCGCGGCGCTCTGTAGCTTCCAGACGCCGCCTTCCAGCAGCCCGTAGCCCAGACGCTCCTTGATGGAGATCGCGCTTCCCTGCGGTCCGGAGACGGTGGCCTGCGCTTCGGGCTGGTTTGGTGCTGTGAGCATGCCGGACACCTTCCCTTCGGGGCTCTGCTGCAGGTGCAGCACACCGAGCCCCCCGCGGTTGGTTTCCTGCAGCGGGCTGAGGGTCGCGGTGGCCTGTGGATCGAGCTGGAACTGCCCGCCGGGAAGCCGGTGGAATACGCCGAACACCGGCGGGCCCGGCTTTCTGGGCTCCTCGGAGACCCACATCCAGGCCTCGCCCGAAGGCGTCATCGCGCCGTCCACGTGCACACCGTTTTCACCGGGGTTCGGAGCCTGTACTTCCTCGGGTGAGAGCATCTCGAACGGAGTGCCGTCGGGATTGCGCAGTACTTCGGCGATCTGCCAGCCGGTGTCGTCGGCGTAGCGCAGCAGCACGAGCTGTTCCCCGTCGGCGGTGTAGGGCAGCCGCTTGCCCTGCACTTCGGCTGGCGGCGCGCTCGTGAAGCCGTAGGCCCAGGTTTCGTGCTGCGTGCTGCCCGCCACAGAGCCGAGGATGGTGATCGAGTGCGCGGGCGCCGTCATTCCCGTGATCGTCGGCGCCGGCGTGGCGGTCTGGACGGGATTCTCGACTTCGATCTCGCTCACCACCGTCGAGCTGGCGCGGTTGCCCGCCACGTCGACAGCGGTGGCGCGGAAGTCATACGCGCCGTTTTCGAGCGTTGCCGTGTTGAGCAGCCGGGTGTAAGTGTGTTCATCAGAGGCAATCGTGGAGGTGCCGATCTGCAGCCAGGCGTTGGTCCCCGAGCGGGCGCGTTCGAAGCTCACCGACGCAACACCTGATCCCGTGTCTTCGGCGTTCGCTGAGAGCGTGATGCGGCCATGCACCGGCGAGCCGGGGTTGGACAGCGAGACGGCCGGTGGCGTGTTGTCCACCAGCCGGCGGCGAACCGGGATCGAGGCGTATGTTTCGCCGACTTCGTTTGCCGGAGCCACGCGGAAGTCGTAGTAGCCGTCAGGTACGGTGCTCGTGTTGAAGCTCGTCCTGAAGGGGGGAGCGCTCACCTCGGCGATCGTTGTCCAGTTGGATCCTTCCGAGGGCCTGTACTGGAACGTGACTGATGCGATTTCCGATTCATCGGGTGCGCTTGCCTTGAGCGTCACGGTCCCCCTCAGCGGCGTGCCGGGGTCGGCGAGCGACACTACCGGGGAGGAGTTGGCGATCAGGCGGTCGGCCACAGTTGGCGAGGTGTAGGTTTCGCCGGAGGTTTCTCTCAGCACGACGCGCAGGTCGTACAACCCGTCGGGGACCGCGGTCGTGTCGAAGATCGCGACGGGGCTCGTCGGGCTTTCGCTGTTGATGTCCGTCCAGCTTTCCGCTTCCGCCGGCGAATATTGGAACTGGATCGAGGCGATCGAAGAGGGGGGTACTTCGGTCTTGGCCACGAGCGCCACTGAACCGGTCAGGACGCTGCCGGGGTCGCTCAGCGTGATTGGCGCAGCATTTTCCGTCGATGGTGTGAGCAGCGGAGCCGCGGGCATTGCAAGGCTGCTCAGATCGAGATGCCCGGGGGCGATGTCCGTTGGGCGGCTGTCTGGCTGCGCTTGAAGTGCGCCTTCCGCGGATGGCTGCCCGCTTTCTGGCGCCGAACCAAAGATCTGCGGGGTGAAGGATAGTGCCGGAGAGCCGGCGGTGTCCGGTACCGCGGCGTTGGTGGGAACATGCGGCACGCGCGGATTGCCCAGCCGCCACAGGTGCCTTGCAAGCTGGCGCCACTGGGCTGCGCTCAACGTCTGCGACGGGCGCAGGGAGAAGATCTCTGCCGGACTGCGCGCTGCGTCCGCCGAGCTCCTCGGCAGGCAGGCAGGCAGTGCGGTGTGGCGTTCTACGACGCCCTCGGCGAGATGAAGCTGAAGTCTGACGAGCGCCTTGCGGGCGACCGATCCCGTCGCGATCATCTGCCGCGTGCACTGCGAGACCGCCAGGTGCGGCTCGGAGAGCAGGCGCGCCTGAAGTTGAGCGTCGCTCATCAACCGCATTTCGGCTCGCAGGGCGTTGTAGGTGCGTGGTCCAAACAGAGGAGTGCTTGTGGGGCGTGCCGGGCCGCTTGCCTCTCCAAGCAACCTCCACGCTTCGAGTGCCGGTCGTGGGTCGATCCACTTGGCGTCCGCGGGCTGCAAGGCGAACATCAGCTGCGCGCTCCCATCTGCGTCCGCCCGCTCGATCTGACCGAGGACGGCCCCTGCGGGCACCCATGTGCCTATGCGTAGGGTCATCCCCCGCGGGTGGGCGAGCGAGCCGAGCTGTGAGTAGGTGTACTCGTTGCCGTAGACGTCGCGCAGCTCAACGAACAGGCCCAGCCTTGAAGCGCGTCCGGTGCGGACGACTTCCCCGTCCTTCACGGCCAGGACAGCAGATCCCGGTCTCGCGGCGATGCTGGAGTACCCGTGCCGATCAGGTGGCGTAATCGCGGGCGCTTCGTCGGCGAGGCCATCGCCGGCTCTTCCTTCGTCCACGAGGCCCTTGCCGGCAAGCGGGAACTGCCCATCGGCAAGCGCCCCAAGCGCGCCGACCATCGTTTCTGGGGTCACGCCCAGCAGATGCGCTCGCAACATCACCGATTCGACATAGCTCAGCGAGTGGTTGTAGGCGTAGATCGCTGCTCGCAGATCGCGAGTTGCGCCGGCGCTTGCCAGGTAGCGGGCCGCGGCAAAGACGGCGTCCGCGGGGTTGTAGGGATCGCGCACGCCGGCCCCATTTGCGTCGACGCCGTATGCCATCCACTCACTTGGCAGGAACTGCATCCAGCCCTCCGCGCCCGCGCCGGAGACGCCGAGGTCGTAGCCGTAGTCGCTCTCCACTTCGTTGATCGCCGCGAGCACCTGCCAGGGGACGTGGTACCTGTCGGCGGCGGCGAAGTAGATCGGCAGCAGGAACGGTGGTGTGCGGTAGACGCCGATGAAGAAGTCCAACAGGTTGCTGTTCTGCGGGAACGTCAACGTAAGGGCAGGGGGAATGGCGAGCTGCGCGCTCGGCTGTGCTGTGCCGCCGGGCACTCCATCGGAGCTGGGCGCCGGTGCCGGCCCGCCTGTTTTCTCGCCTTCGCGCAGCGCTCCCCCTCGCCGGGAGTCTGTGTGGGAGTGCCGCGCGCCACTGGGCTGAGGCGCCTGCGAGAGCACTCTGGGAGCCTGCTGGATCGTCGTCGTGGTTTCGATGATTGGTGCGGCGGGCTGTTCGGGAGCGCCCGCCTGTTCGATGCTCGTCGCCCCCGGCGTGGTTGCGCCGGAAGGCGAGGCCGTGGCCGCGGGTTCTTCGATCGCGGTGCTCGCCTGCGCACCGCCGTGGGCGCTCGGCAGCAAGGCGACCACACCGGCGAGGACGATCGCCGTGCTCAGCAGGCGCAGCTTTCTCATCCCAGGCGCCCGCGTTGCCTGGTCTTGGTGTAAGACGCAACCGATCGCATCAAGCTGCTCGCGCGCTTGTGAGCACGCTTGTGAGCGGGCACGATGAAGCGAATCTTGGTCGGCCAGTGCGTGCGGCTCAAGGCGATCACCAGCGCGCCGTCGCGACCCGCGAAACGGCGCGGATGCGCCACGCCCACCACTGTCCGATATCGGAGCGCCTCTGCCCCGATGGTGACCGGACGGCGAAGCTTGAACGTCAGATGGAGCCTCAGCTGCCGGTCGAGCTTCGCTTTGACTCCGTAGATCGCGGGCCGAAGCTTCACTCGGCGCGTCTTGTTGATCTTTCTCGTTGGCACCGGCGGCGGCGGTGGTTCCGGTTCGACCACGATGATCGGCGGGTCTTCCTGCAATTCGAGAGGCCGCGATTCTTCGTCGTTGCCTTCGGGAGCAGCTGGAGGCAGGCCGTCGCTCAGGCGGTAGAGGCGCGGAGGCTGGAAGTACAAGGTGGTGGTGATGCCGGGAACCTGGAGCGCCCCCCTGCTCGTGGCGGCCCAGGCGTCGTTGGGAGCGTTGGCTGCGATCGCCGTCACGGTGCCGCCGCGGTCCGCAGGGGCTTCGGGCGCCGGTTCGGGGCCGCTGTAGGTGGGATCGATAGAGCGAAAGCGGGTAACTGTCGCTGCCCCGTCGCAGGCGACCTGGGCGATCGCCGGCTGGCCGATCTGATCTTCGTTTTGCCCGGGCCCGGCGCTTGCCGCCCGCATGCGTCCTCCCGCCAGCGCTTCGCCGGTCCCTGGCATCACTCCGACCGAAGACCACAGAAAGGCGCCCGGAAAGGCTTCCGCAGGCAGCGGGGCGAGCGGGCTGCTTGTAAACGAGAAGCGTTCCTGAGAAGGTCCGGCGCAGCCCGTCGCCGCTCCAGAGGTGGAGACCGGCAGCAGTGGGGCCGGTTGTGGCGATGAAGGGACCAGCCTGCCGTTTGCCGGGGTCCCGTCCGGGCCTGGGTCAAACGTCGCTCGGTAGCCCTCGGGATTACCGGCCACCCAGCCTTGGGCTTCGGCGTCGAGGTCGACCGCCACCAGATCGGTTCGGTAGGGGTCACCCGGCTGCGGGATGCTCGGCACAGCAAGGCTAAGCGGCGAGAAGACCGACCCATTCCAGGCGAAGAGCTGCGGCGGCGGAGACCCGCCCGGTTGCGAGGGCAGCGGTCCGAGCGCAGCCGCCCGTTCGCTTGTTGCGCCCACGGCCAGGCCGAGCGCCTGGCCTGCTGTTCCCTGGCGCGCCACGGCATCGGTGTATTCGGTCTGCAGCCAACCCTGCGAGGACGGCGGCGTGGCGTCGGACAGGGTTTTGCCGTCCCAGTGGACGACCGTGCCATAAGTGCCGAAGAACCAGCAGTTGTTCCACGCAAGGCAGGCGCCCGAGGTGATGCCTCCGGGCTCGAGTCTCCTCGGATTGGATCCCGGGACCGCGACGTGCTGCAAGGTGGCTTCCGGCAGCGGGAGCGGCTCCCACACGAAGTTGACCCCATCGAAGCGGCAGAGGCCCGGCCAATTCTGGCTTCCCGGGCCGATCAGCCAGTAGTCCAGCTTGCCTGCCCAAAGGATCGTGTTGCCCTTGCACACCGCTTGGCCGGGAAAGGTGGGGTCCGGATACCAGCGCGCGCCGTTGAAGAGCCACACCACGAACGGATCGCTGGCCTGACTCGTTGCTTCGGTCGCCGCAAGGCCGCGATTCCAGGCGCGGAACGCCATCGAGCTGACGGTGAGGTAGCAACTGGGGATCTGTTCGCCGCTCGGACCGGGTGCGCACAGGGCGCTGGAGGTGTCCACGGGTCCTCCTTCGCTGCCGAACGGGTAGGGCTGCACTTCTGTCCAGCAGGGATGTTCCGGCGTCGGCTGGCTCAAGTCGGAGGTTGTGCTCGAGCCAGATACAGGGCCTGCGCTCGGGGCCGCCATCGTCGTGGCCGCAGCGCACACAGGTGCGGATGTGCCGGCGGCCGCCCGATTCACCGATGCGCTGGCAGTTGCGCAACAGGGGAGTCCGATGGACGCCAGCGAGAGGCCCAGCACCAGGGCAAGACGCAACCCGCCGGGACCCAAGCGTGAGTCTCTCAGCATGGCCACGCATCCTATATCGCGAGGGACCATCCCAATGAGACAGTTACAGGATGTTTACTGAGAAAACCGTTCCCGCGTCCATCGTTCACAGAAATCATACGTGCCTTTTACAACCCTACGGACCCTTCGCCGCGAACTTTACTGTGGATTGACGATCACTTCACAGATGCGTCACGACGTTCACCAACATACAACAGCGCTCTTCACTGAAGGGCAACATCGCCTATCCCCCTGGGCAAAACAATCGCTTCCGTTGCTGGGAGGCTTCTAGAGCCAGGAATGAGGACTCGCTCAGCGGGCGAGGACTGCCGCTGAGATTGAGAAGCTGCTCGGCCTCTTCTGCCTCTTCTGCCTTTTTATTCAACTCGTGCAAAGGTGGGGTGAAATATGGAAATGTCCCTTCAAAAACGATTCCTCTCACGCCGACGCGCTCTGCTCGTGGCCGGACTGGCCGCGCTGATCTGCGTCGTGTTCGTGAGTACAAGCTCCGCGGCGGTGCCACCGTCCGGGCTCAACTGTGTGGCCTCGGAAGGCAAGATCAGCGGCCGCGGCTCGACCTATCAGAACAAAGCACAGGAACTGTTCGCAACACTCTATGGCCAGGACTTCTGTGGCAGCACGCCCGGTAGCCCGACGGACGAAGCTGGCAACAACATGATTGCCTACAACTATGCGTCGGCCACGGCTGCCGGTGCGACGGGATCAGGCGCCGGGCTGAAGGCGGCGAGCTGCCGCACGGACGCTTTCGCGGGCACTGACCTCCCGTACAGCAATGAAGAACTCGCAAAGCTCGACGGGACTCCCGGTGAATTGGGCGGCTGCTCGCTCACCTTCACGCCGCCGTTCGAGCCCAAGCCGGCGCCATTCCCCAGCAGCGAAGACATCCAGGCGAAAGTCATGTCGTTCCCGATCGCCGGCTCCTCTGTGGCGCTGCCGATCAACCTGACGGCCGCAAACTGCGGGGGCACCGCTCCCAGCGGCCTTAACTTCAATGCAAACGAGGTGTCGCGCATCTTTGGCGGCGACATCGCGAAGTGGAACGAAGCGGAACTCGTCGCGAACAACCCATCGCTTGCCAAATGCAACATCGCGATCACGCGCGTGGTGCGCTTTGACAACTCGGGCACGACGGGGATCTTCAAGAGCTACCTGATTCGGGTCGACAACGAACGGAGTACCACAACCAGCTGCACGGGCGGCTCGCCGACCAAGACCTGGACGTTCTACAACGGCAGCCCGAACACGCTGTGGCCGGGCCAGACCGCCGGCGACGGCACCTGCACCGCAATCACGACGGCCGGCACGAGCGGCGGCCCGGCGCTGATCGCAAAGGTGAAGACGATCGAAGGTGCCGTCGGCTACGCCGATCTCGCCGACGCGGCGGGTCAGGGACTGATCATTCCCACGGTGCAGAACGCGACCAAAACCTCCAACCAGTCGCCCAGCGTGGGCAAAGGAGCCAACTGCACCTACGGCGCGCTGAGCCTCCCGGGCTCCTCAGCCGGCGAAGCGGTCGGTCTTGGTGCGACAGACACCTGGTCCAACAACAACGAAGGCGAAAACCACGAGAACGCCACCGATCTGGGCAGCAAGTACCCGATCTGCGGACTCACGTTCGACCTGGTCTATACAGGGCTAGACAACGGTTCGGTTGCCAACGCGATCAGTCGCCTGAGCGCCGATCAGCGTCGCACGCTGTACTCCTACATGACGTTCATCCTCTCCTCGGCCGCGCAGGACGCGCTGACCGGGGCGGACTACGCGTCGCTGCCGTCCGCGTGGCTGCCAAAGCTCCGCGAAGGCTTCCAGGAAAACTTCTAACCAGCTGCTGGTGAAACCCGGACGAAGATCGTCTGGAGCTGAATGAAGTCACTGGAAGATATGCCGACAGGGGAGAGCCGGTGCAACCGGCTCTCCCCTGCGTCGGGCAGCAGGTTCGCAAAGATCTCGCTGCTCGGATGCTTGAGCCTGATGGCAATGAGCTCTCTGCTCGCGCCTTCGTTGACACGGGCCGCCACGTTTTACGCCCACGACGGAGCGTCCCTGCAGTCCGCGGTCATCGCCGCCGACTCCAGGCCCGGTGCGAACACGATTGAATTGAGCGCCGGCAGCTACACGCCGGAATCGACGCTGACGCTCACCGGCGAGATCACGATCGTTGGGCCGTCGACGCCGCCGGGCGTCAAGCTCGATGGCGGGGCGGTGCAACCGTTCCCCTCGGATCTAGTGGTGGTCGAACCGCACGCAGCGGTGAGCATCCGCAACCTCGAGCTCACCACGGCCGGCGGGCCTGGGTCCGGGGCCGCGATCGACGACTTTGGAACGCTGGAGCTCGAAAGCTCCACGCTCTCTGGCAACAATGGTCCCGGCCTGCTGGTGCAGCCGGGGGCGGGGGCCACCGTGCGCAACTCAACCTTGAGCGACGGGTTGGACTTCGGCCTCGTCGATCTGGGTCGCGCGAGCCTGTTCAGCGCGACGGTGGCGGGCAACGGTGGGGGCGGCATCGACGACGCCAACGGCAGCCTCGCCCTGACGAACACGATCGTGGCGGGCAACCGCGGATCGGATTGCACGGGGCCGGCGCGCAGCAGCGATCACAGCCTCGATGGCGATGGAAGCTGCGGTGTGGGGGCGCTCGGTCATGTCGACCCGCTCCTGATGCCTCTGTCTTTCGATGGCGGTCCCACGCAGACGCTTGCGCTGGCTCCCGGCAGTCCGGCGATCGGCGCCGGCGACCCAACGGCCTGCCCGTCTGAAGACCAGCGTCACTTCCTGCGTCCGAGCGGTCACTGCGACATCGGCGCCTATCAGAGTGGTGTCACCGCCAGAGCCACCGACGGTACCGTGGATGGACAGGGCGCGAGCTCGAGTGGCTCACCGCCGTCCAACGGTGCGAGTGCAGGCCATCCCGCCGGTGCCTGCACGGCGATTCGGTCGTCTCGGCGTGCAAACCGCCGGCGCCGACCCGCGGCCCATCGACGCCGTCGCCGATCTGCTCATGGCGCGCGCAGAAAGGCTCGCCCACAGCGGCAGCCGAGCACCGAGAGACGATGCAAGCGCGACGCCAGACGCGCCAGAGCAGGAACACGCCGACGCGATCTCCATCGACCTGTACATGAGTTGTGAAAACCGAGCGCAAACATCTTCACACTTGTTATCAAAACATATGCAGCTTGTGTCGATGCGGTGAAGTCAAGTCCCAAAGCACTCCGCGTCGCGTCAGCGTCTGATAGAAGGCAGCAGCCAACAATCGCAAACGTAGTTAACCAAGTGGGTGGTCACTTTATGGGAATCGGCGCAGGGTCGTTTCGCTGCTGGGTCATAAGCGCGTTGCTCGTAGGACTGAGCCTACTCGGCGCGGACTCCGCGTCGGCGACCACCTACAAAGTAACTACGACCGCTGAATTCGAAACAGCTGTCGCGAGCGCAAATGTCGCCAGTGCCGGCCCCAACACCATCGAACTGGCAAAAGGCGCATATTCGCCGAAAAAAAAGGTTGAATACACCAATGCAAAAGCAGCGCTGACGATCACAGGGCCGACGACGGCGCCCGGCGCAAAGCTCAATGGCGGCTCGGTCGAACCGTACCCGGCGGAAACCCTCGAAATTGGTGCTGACGCGTCCGTTACGCTGCACGACCTCACCATCACAACGGGCGGCGGCCCTGGCGTTACGGCCATCAGTGACTTCGGCAGCCTGACAGTTGAAGACGTGCTGATTGCGGGCAATAACGGCGCCGGCATGGACGTGCAGGTTGGCGGGACCGCCACGGTCCGCAACTCGACGCTCTCCGACGGCCTCGAATACGGCCTGATCGACGACGGCACGGCGAGCCTGTACGACGCGACGGTCGCATTCAACCACGGTGGCATCGACAACGCCAGCGGCACCCTGAACTTGATCAATACGATCGTCGCCGAGAACGGCATCGACGGAAACTGCACAGGCGTCGCGACCTCGAGCGATCACAGCCTTGACAGCGACAGCAGCTGCGGCGTGGGCGCGCTGAGCGGCCAAAATCCGAAGCTCAACTCGAAACTGTTCGAAAACGGCGGGCCGACGTCCACGCACGTGCTGCAGGTGGGCAGCCCGGCGATCGACGCGGGCGACGCAGGCGCCTGTCCGGCGACCGACCAGCGCGGCATGGCTCGTCCGGACGTGCCCTCGACCGCGTGCGACATCGGCGCAACCGAGTACTACGCCACCGCGCCGAGCATCACGGTGCCTTCGAACATCACCGAAGAAGCGACCAGCCATTCGGGGGCGGTCGTGACCTATAGCACTTCAGCGAGCAGCACCGTCGCCTTCGTCGAATCCACCAAATGCACGCCGGCGTCGAAATCGACGTTCCCGGTCGGCGCCACCACGGTCAACTGCACCGCCACCGACACTCAGGGGAACACCGCGACCAAATCGTTCACGGTGACCATCACGCCGCAATCAAAACCTGATAACACCCCACCCGAACTCCATCTGCCGTCGAACATCACTGCGTCGGCGGAAGGGGCATCGGGTGCCAAGGTGCCCTACACGGTCACCGCGACAGACCCGAACTACACCGAAAGCGAATTGACGGTGAAATGTGCTCCCGCGTCCGGGTCGACGTTCGCGCTGGGCGAAACGACGGTATCGTGCTCGGCGGAAGATCCGGCTGCCAATACGGCCCAGGGATCGTTCACGGTCAAGGTCAAGGACACGACTCCACCGGCGATCGAAAAAGTCCCGGCCAGCATCACCGCCTCTGCAACGAGCGGTTCAGGCGCGGTGGTCACCTACACGATGCCGACAGCATCTGACAATGTGGACGGAATGGACCCGGTGACGTGTCTGCCGGGATCGGGCGCGACGTTCCCCATTGGTGAAACCACGGTCAGGTGCACCAGCGTCGATAAAGCCGATAACGAAGCCAGCGCTTCCTTCGAGGTTGCGGTCAAGGACACAACCCCGCCGGCGATCGAAAAAGTCCCGGCCAACATCACGGTCGAAACCGAAAGCGCCTCCGGCACAGCGGTGAGCTACGCGACTCCGACGGCTACGGACATCGTGGACGGGCACGATGCGGTGATCTGCTCACCCGCCTCAGGCCAGAACTTCCCGGTCGGCGATACCAAGATCGCCTGCAGCGCGACGGACAAAGCGGGCAACACGTCCACCGCCACATTTACCGTGACGGTGACCCGAAAGATCGCGTCCAAACCTTTGGCCCCACCAAAATCCAAAAGCTCGGCCCCGAGCAAAGGCAAAGGCAAAGGCGCGAAGCGAGGAAAAGCAAAGCGCGGGAAGCCGCATCACAAGAAGAAGCACCCCCGCCCGCGTGCGCGTCATACGAAAAAGCGCCGGAGTCGGCGCTGATGCCGGCGCGCCTGTGAGCAGCCTGGGACGCATGCGCCTTGTATCGCTGCTGCGACGATCAGAGGCTGCGCGCCTGGGCGCTGCTGCAGTCGTGGCTGCCGGTGCGGTGGCTCTGGCAGAGGGGCTGACGAGTAAAGACCAGGACGCGGGGAGCCCGGCCCGGCATCAGGCGCCGGCGCTGGTGGCCGGGGTGGACCCGTCCGGTGCGACCAACCAACTCGCGGGTAAATCGGCTGGAGGTCATACGGCCCGCAGCGGAGGTCGGGACCAGCATTCCTCTGCGACTGCCGCAGGCGGCTCGCGGGTGGTGAGCTCCGTTGCGAGCAGTCCGGCCGTATTGCATGCGTTGCGCAAAGGTTGGATGACGGTCGTGATAGATCAACCACCTCCGGGTCTGTTCACCGAACAGAACCGCTCTGTGACGCAGGGAGCGGAAGTGGCCGCGCGGGAGCTCAACGCTGGTGGCGGTCTTGCGCGGCGCGTGCATGTGAGGCTGGTGCGCCAGAGGCTTGACGGTCTCTCGGCTGGCGCTCTCCGGGGCCGGCTCCAGTCGGAGGCGGCAGCGGCGCTGATCTTGCCATGCGACACGGACTCGCAATTCACGATCGCCGCCGAGGCGGCTCGATTCGGGACGCTCATGCTGGCGCCGTGTAACGCGGATCCCCAGGCCGGACACGATTTCCCGACCTACTGGCCAGTCGGCGCCGCGGCGAGCGACGAAACCCTGGAGCTTGCCAGCTTCATGCAGGTGATCGGTCGCGGCAATGTGTTCATCGTCGAAACGCCGGGCAGTCGATACGTCCAGCTGCTCACCAGCTGGTTCCGCAATGCGGCGCAGACAAGGAATATGCAGGTTGTGGGCACCGCATCGGTCGCGATGAGCACGAGCAACTTCGCGAGCCTGGCCCATGCAATCCAGGCTGCCCATCCCGCGCCGTCGGCGATCTTCACCGCGCTCCCGCCGCCGTATGTCAACAGACTGGCCGCCGGGTTGGCGGCTCACGGGGTGTCGCAAGCGGTGGTGGGCACCGCTGTGATGGACACTCCCCTGACGCTGGCAAAGGGCGGAGAAGCTCTTAACGACGCGGTGTTCTCTACGCTCGGGTTTCCGCGCGAAAGCTCTGCCGCGCGTCGTTTCGCTGCCGATTACCGCAGGCAGTTCCACAAGTCACCAGTGGGCGGTTTTGCGGACGTGGGCTTGGAAACGGTACGCCTGCTGGCCGATGCAGCTGCCAAGGCCCACTCGGCCGCCCCGCAGGCGATTCAGAGAGCGCTTAAGGGAGGGATCATGCTGTCCGGCGTCGGCTTGGCCAACCGCTCCTACCAGGCAGGGGGGGATCACAATCCGATCGGCGAAGTGGCGATTGAGAAGATCGCCTCTGACGCCTTCCTGCCCTTGTTCGCAGGCGTGCCGAGCGGCGACGCCTCAGGGCGCTGAAAGCAAGCCCCGGGAACATCCCGTCGGGCGGGGGCCCCACACGCACCCGCAGCGGCACCATGGCCGGCTGACGCATCGCTAACTGACGGCGCGTGGCCGATGCACCCTTCGATCCTCTGCGTGCGAGACGTGCAAGCGCCGCCGACCGCGCTTTGCCGCCGATCAGGGTCAAGCATCTCCGTCAGGCGCCGTTGGGTCGGCGGCGCTCACGAGCCGTGCCCGACGGCGATGTGTCCGCGCGCGATTCCCGCTCACTCGCAGGAGGCCTGCTCCTATTGAAGGTCGTTCAAGCGCTGGGTTACTCGGCGGCGCTGTCCACCGACTCACGCAGAATCACGCCCGGCGCGTGGCCGTTGACACCCTTCACCAGCGGTTGCGGCCAGGGCTGGACGTCCTCCAGGAAGGTTTCGAGGTCGGGGCCGGCGAGCGTCTCGGCCTCGATCAGGGCGTTGGCGAGATCGTCCAGGACCTGGCTGTTCATCTTCAGGATCTGTGTCGCGGTGTCCTCGGCCTCGCGCACCAAGCGTCGCGTCTCGCTGTCGACCAGCTCCTGGGTCGCGGCAGCCACGTTGTTCATGTTCGCCAGGTCGCGTCCGATGAAGACCTCGCCCGGTTTCTCGCCTATCGCCACCGGACCGATCGCTTCACTCATCCCGTACACGGCGACCATCGAGTGTGCCGTCTTGGTGGCATGCTCGAGGTCGCTTTCGCCGCCGGTGGAGAGCATTCCGAACACGTAGTCCTCCGCGGAGACGCCCGCCATCGAGGTGATCAGGTTCTTGGTGAGGTCGTGATGGGTCAAGACCAGCTTGTCCTCGCTCGCATACACAGTCGCGCCTCCCCGGCCCCGCCCGCGCGCCACGACTGAGAGCTTTTGCAGCGCCGCCGAGTTGTCGATCGCACGCGCCACGATCGCGTGGCCAGACTCGTGCACGGCGATTCGCCACAACTCGTCGAGTGAAAGCAGATGGCTGCGGCGTTCTGGCCCGGCGAGCACTCGGTCGATCGCCTCTTCGAGCTCTTCCTGTTCCACGAGCGGCTTCTCCGCGCGTACGGCCAGCAGCGCGGCCTCGTTGATCACGTTCGCGAGCTCGGCGCCGGAGAATCCGGGCGTCTGATGAGCGATGCGCGAGAGATCGGCGCGCGGCGAGATGGGAATCCGGTCGCCGTGCAACGCAAGTATTTCGGCGCGACCGTTCACGTCAGGGAGGTCAACGACCACCTGGCGATCGAAGCGCCCTGGCCGCAGCAGCGCGTTGTCAAGGATGTCGGGCCGGTTCGTCGCAGCCATCACCACCACGCCCGACTCGGCGGAGAAGCCGTCCATCTCGACGAGCATCTGGTTGAGCGTCTGCTCACGCTCATCGTGGCCCTGGCCCATGCCTGCGCCCCGCTGGCGCCCGACTGCGTCGAGCTCGTCGACGAAGATGATCGCGGGTGCCTGATTGCGAGCCTGGCGAAACAGGTCGCGCACGCGCGCCGCGCCCACGCCGACGAGAGACTCCACGAACTCAGAACCCGAGATCGAGAAGAAGTTGGCCTTGGCCTCACCGGCCACCGCGCGGGCGAGCAGGGTCTTGCCTGTGCCTGGCGGGCCTACCAGCAGCACGCCCTTCGGGGCACGCGCCCCGAGCTGCGCATAGCGCGCAGGGTTCTCCAGATAGTCGCAGATCTCACGCAGCTCTATCAGCGCCTCAGGAGCACCGGCCACGTCGGCGAATGTGAACTCTCCTTCCCCCGGCTTCTGCCCACGCCCCGTCCACTTCGAGAAGGCCGCGAAGGCGCCGCCCTGATCTCTGGCCAGCGCCGTGAAGAAGGCGAATAGCGTCACGAGGATGAGGATCGGCAGCAGGAACTGCACGACGTCGCGCAGGCTGGCCTTGCCCCACTGCGCATCCACCGAGCTCACCACGTGGTGTTGCTGAAGCAGCGTCAGCAGCGTGCCGGTGTACGAGTCTGCCTGCGGGTAGGCCGCCCAAAGCTCTTCGCCGCCACTGGTGCGCAGCTCCAGTTGCGCGTCCTGGTCGAGCAGCACCGCCCGGGTCGCCTGCCCGCTCGAGATCAGGACAGTCGCGTTGGAGAGCGAGGTCTGCTTGCCCGCTGGGTGAGGCGAGATGATCGACAGGCCCAGGAAGAACAGGACCAGAAGCAGGGCTGCCGTCGCCGCCAGCCCCGTCGTCATCGGGCTGCTCTGGATCGCCTCGAGCGCCATGGCGGCGCCGCTTCGCAGCCATCTCAGTGGGGGCTTTTGGGTCAGCTTCATGGGCGGGGCATTCTCAGCGATTGTCAAGCCCCAAGCGTGACGAAGTCGTGAAAGCTCCGGCCCAAAGACTGTTGTGATAGCGAGGTGAACCGCACGTGACGTGCAGGTGATGAACTTGTTTAGTGGGTGAATAAAATGTGATAACTCTCAGTCGTGACAACCCGGTGAACACTCGTGACGAAGCGGTAAATGGCTTGCCTGCGGCTTAACTTGCCTGATAGAAGCGCTCTGCTGGCTTCGGGGGCAGGTTTGCCGGCCGCCGTGCCTGCGCCTTTACATCCTCGATACTGTGCCAACTGGACTGGAGGCATCAATGTTGCATCGAATCCTGGCGCGCTACCGAACTTGTTCGGCAGCGATCGCCTTGATGGGCGCGGTGGCGCTGGCGTTTGCAAGCGCCGCAGGCGCCACCACTTACAAAGTGAGCAACACCGCCGAATTCGAAGCGGCGGTGACCAGCGCGAACGCCGCCGCTACTGGCCCGAACACGATTGAACTCGGGAAAGGCGCCTTTTCGCCACTCAAAAAGATCGAATTCACAAACACGAAAGCGGCGTTGACGATCGTTGGGCCCGCCAGTGCGCCCGGCGCGAAGCTCAACGGCGGCGCGGTCGAACCGTACCCGACGGAAATGCTGGAAATCAAGGCCGGGGTGTCCGTGACTTTGCAGAACGTCACCGTCACCACAGGCGGCGGTCCAGGCGTGACCGCGATCAGTGACTTTGGCAGCCTGACAGTCGAAGACTCGTTGATCTCGGGCAACAACGGCGCCGGCATTATCGTGCAGCCTGGCGCGACTGGGACGGTGAGCAACTCGACGCTGTCCGACGGCAAAGAATACGGCTTGATCGACGACGGCACGGCGAGTCTTGACAACGTGACGGTCGCGTTCAACCACGGTGGTATCGAAAACACGAGCGGCATCCTGAACCTGACCAATACGATCGTCGCCGAAAACGGCGTCTTCGGCAACTGCTCAGCTGCCGCGACGTCCAGCGATCACAGCCTTGACAGTGACGGCAGCTGTGGCGTGGGTGCGCTGAGCGACAAAAGCCCGAAGCTCAACTCAAAACTGTTCGAAAACGGCGGGCCGACGTCCACGCACGTGCTGCAGGTGGGCAGCCCGGCAATCGGCGCGGGCGACGCAAGCGCCTGCACAGCGACTGACCAGCGTGGCTTCGCTCGTTCGACTCCGTGCTCCATCGGCGCAACCGAATACTCCGCAACCGCGCCGACGATCACTGTCCCATCGAACATCACCCGGGCGGCCGAAAGCGCTTCGGGGGCGGCAGTGACCTACAGCGCCTCGGCGAGCAGCTCTGTTGCCTTCGTCGAATCGTTCAAATGCTTGCCGGCATCGGGTTCGACGTTCCCGGTCGGCACCACGACAGTCAACTGCACCGCGACTGACACCCAGGGCAACACCGCGACCAAATCCTTCACGGTCACGGTTGAAGCCAAAAAGCACACCCTCACAGTGACGGTGACCGGCAACGGCACCGTGACCTCTGCGCCCGCGGGCATCGAATGCGGACAGGGTCACTCGACCTGCAGCGCCGAATTCGTTGAAGGCGAAGTCGTCAAAATGGCAGATGCACCAGAAACCGGCTATTCGCTCGCAGCATGGGGCGGCGCCTGCTCAGGCGCCGGCGCATGCTCGGTGACGATGAGCGCAAACGAGACCGTCTCGGCCGAATTCAGCGCGGTGCCGGTGAATACCGGTCTGCCGGTCATCGGCGGCGGGACCCCGCAGGGTGGGCGGACGCTGAGCACGAGCAACGGCTCGTGGACGGGATCGCCGACCTCCTACACCTACCAGTGGGAGGACTGCAACGCGGCCGGTGAATCCTGCACGACCATCGCCGGTGCGACGGGCAACGAATACACGTTGACTGAATCTGACCTCGGTCACACGATTCGTGTCCTGGTTGTTGCAGACAACGCGACTGGCGTCTCGGCGCCGGCCACATCGGCCGCGACAGCGGTCGTGGAAGCATCCGTTGGGATCGTCGTCGAAGGGAAGGTACCGTTCACGCAGACGCTGGCGACGACCTGCTCGCCGGTGGTGCTTGGCCCGTTCGTTCCGGGCCGGGCAGCGGAATACTCGAACACCTGCGCCCTGAAGGCGACGAGCACGGCCGCTGAAAGCAAGCTGGTGGCTGAAGATCTCAGCGCCGTCGACAAGGGACACCTCGTACAGCTCTACACGCACGGTGCGTTCAAAGAAACCTACGAGATGCCTGCCGCCCTCGAAACCAAGGCGACATCTACGCAGGAAGGGATTGGCTCTGCCTTCTCGTCGCTGGAACACCAGGTGACGCTGTTGACGTATGCCAAGCCGTTCAGCGAAGACGCGGTGACGGTGACGTTCGACCAGAAGATCGGCCTGCACGATCACCTGCACACGGGCACGTACGCCAAGACGATCGTGCTGACCCTGTCCACCACCACGCCATAGCAGTAGAAGTTCGATGAGTCACGCCAGGCGCGCATGCAGGCGCCTGGGCAATGCCACTGCCGCCGCGTCCGTTCTGGTCGCGGCGGCAGTGCTTGCACCAGCCCACGCGCGATCAACCCCGACCGTGTCGGTCAAGCTGTCATCGGCGAGCGCCGGTGCGCAGAGTGCGACGGCGGCGAGCGGTGCCGTGGGCGGGGTGCGGAGCCCGGTGGACGAAGGCGAAACGATGAACCTGAAGATCAACGCTTCTGACGCCGGCGCCGGACTGGTGAGCGCGCACGTCTCGATCGGCGGCAGCAGCGCTTCAGTGTCCCTCTGCCCCGTGCCTGCCTCCGCGGGCGGCGAGCCGATCGACGGATGCCCGGAAAGCGTTTCGGAAGTCCCGCTGTCCATCGACGTCGGGCGCGCAGGCTCGCACCCGCTGGCCGTGACCGTGACAGATGCGGCCGGGCACCTCAGCACCCTCGTCGAACAGACGATCGAAGTCCTGGCGCCGCCGAAGCAGGAAGGCAACACGCTCACGATCGGGATCTCCAACGGCAGCGTCGGCCCGCATGGAGAACTGCTGTCCGAAGAACCCAGCCAGGGAATCCTTTCGTACAAAGAAGAAAGCCCGCCTCCAATCTGTCCCTCGCCGATGCTGGCGATGCGCCTCGCGGGCAGGCCGCTTGGCCGCACGCACCGGCGCGTGCCGGTGCTGTGGGAGGGCCGGCGCTACCGCTTCACGGGCCGGCTCACCTGCCTGGATGGCCGCCGACGCATCTCTGCGCCCAACGGCACAACTGTACACGTGCTCTACGAGCGCCATCTCTGCACGCGCGACCACCACCGCTGTGTGGTTCGCTCTCGCAAGCTCACGATTACAGTGCGCAAAGGTCGTCTGAGGGTACGCTTGCGCATGGTGCACCGAGGCACAATCGTCTTCCGCTACCGGCCCAGCCACGGCGAATCGGTGCGGGTGAGACTGCGCGTTGCCGTTAGGCGTATGCGCCACCGCGGGGGTTGTCCGGGACCTCGACAGCGCGACGTTGGCGGGTGCCGGCGCCGCGCGGGGAGGAGCCGGTGAGCGGCCCTGCGGGCACCTGCCGCGCCCTAGCCGTCTGCACTGCCGCAGCTTTTGCGCTTGCGGCTGCCGTCGCCGCGCATGCGGAGGGGCCCGAAGTGGGCGGCTCTGTGCCGAGCATGCTCTCGTTGTCGCTGAGCCAGCCAAGCGGCTTCACAGCCGCCGGCGGAGGGCGGAAGGGGCCTCGCGGGCGTCTCTACGTCGCGACGATCGGCCTCTCGGTGACCTCGACGGAAATGCCGACACAGCTGAGCATCACAGACGGTGAAGCGCTGCGCGGCGGCCGCGGGCGTCTTCTGAAGGGAAACCGGAGCCTATCCCCGCCGCTGGAAGCGGCCGCCGGCCACGGGCCCTACCACTCGCTGGACAGCGGGGTCGATCTCCAACTGAGGCAGTGGAGCGAACCGATCGCCAACCAAACGGCGAGCATCCACCTGCGCCAGGCATACCGGGGTAGCGCCGACAGTCTGAGTCGTTTTCACAAGCTGCTGCTGGTCACCGTCACGGCAGGAGGGCCCTAGCGAATGGCGCTTTATCTCGCAATACACGACAGAGAGGATTTGACGTGAGACTTCTGAGCAGCACACCATCGGCGATCGCCCTGGCGACCCTTCTCGGCGCCGGCGCGATCGCGACCAGTGGCAGTGCGGTGGGCCAAGACGCCATTGGCGCTGTTGCCGCGCAATATTCCGGCGGCGTCTCGATCTCGCCCGGGATCTTCGAACATCTCGCAACGCGGGGCAAGCTCGGTGTGGTGCAGGTCTCCAATACGACCCACGGGTCGATGAGCGTGCGTATTGCGCTGCGGCCCTGGTTGCAGGCGCGCAGCGGTGAAGTCTCCCCGAACCGGCACTCCAGCCTCGGCGCGGTTGGCTTGAGTCCGAGCTCGTTCACGCTTGGTGCCGGCGCGACGCAGGCGGTCCGCCTTTCGCTTTCGAGCACACCGGCTCAGCACTCGCTCTACGGAGGACTCGAATTGATCGCGCTGCCCTCCAGTCGGGTCAAGCAAGGGATCAATGTCGGTTACCGGGTGGTGAGCAGCCTGCGGCTCGATCCGCCGAAAGGCGAGCAGCGCTTCCATGCGACGGTGGGCGGCCTCGTCGAGCAGGGCGCCATTGGGCACGGCACGCTGCTGTTGCCGGTGTCCAACGCAGGCAACACGATCGCGCCGATCGGTGGCAGCGTCTCGATCAGCGGCTCCGGGCACTCGCTGCGCTCGACCGCCCGCGAAAAGGTGATCGTGCCCGGCCAGACGGTCAACGTGCCGCTGACCGAACTCCCGGGGTCGCTGCCGCGCGGGTCATACACGGTCTCGGTGCGCCTCACTCAGGGCGGGCACGGCATAGGCACGGTTACGCGTACGATCAAACTGCGTTAGCTCTCTCGGGCTGCGCCGCTTTGGCGGCGACCTTCTCCATCTCCGCCAGCCCGATGCGTCGATGCAGCCGCTTCAAGGGCGCGGGCGCCCACCAGTTCCAGTCGCCCATCAGGGCCATCAGGGCAGGCACGAGCAGCGCCCTGACGATGCTTGCGTCGACCGCGACCGCGAGCGCGGCGCCGAGCCCGATCTGCTTGGTGAAGAAGAGGTCGGAGGTCACCAGTACGCCGATCGCGACGCAGAAGAGCAGTGCGGCGGCGGTCACGATGCGTCCGGTGCGCTCGATGCCCAGCGCGATCGCGGTCCTGTTTGGCAGGCCCGCATCGTGGGCCTCCTTGACGCGTGCGAGCACGAACACCTCGTAGTCGGTCGCCAGCGCGAAAGTGAGGACGACCATCAGCACGAGGCTCGACTCTTCCAGCCCGCCGATCGGTTTGAAGCTGAGCAGACCCGAGAGATGGCCGTCTTGGAAGATGAGCACCTGCAGGCCGACCGCGGCGCCCACGCTGAGCACGTTCATCGCAAGCGCCTTGATCGGGATCGTGAGCGAGCCGGTCATCGCGAACAGGAACGCCGCGGTGAGCGGCACGAGGATCAGGAGCGCGATCGGGATGCTGGCCGCGATCGCAGCCTTCTGGTCTGCGAAGAAGGCGCTGGCGCCGCCGACCAAGGCGTCATACGGACGCGCGATGGCGTCGAGTCGGGAAAGCAGGCGCTGCTGGATGTCCGAATAGGGGCTGCCGTGCGGAAAGAGGGTGATCCGCCAGGTGCCCCGGCCGACGTAGTTCGGCGGCGCGGTGCTCGCCAGGCCGCGGGAAGCGAGCGTCGCCTGCGCCGCGAGCCGGTTGACGGAGGCGCGCGATCCATGCATCACGGTTTCCGTCGCTTCGCCTGAGTTGAGCGGGAAGTCGCGTGCCAGCGCCGTTTCGACTTCGTTGCTTTCGGCGTTGGGCGGGAGCAGTTTCGCCGCCGGGGATGTGAAGCGCACGCCGGCAGCTGGGATGGCTGCGAGGATCAGGACGGCCGCTGCCAGCAGCGCGACCGGTGCGGGCCTGCGCACGACGGCGTTTGAGAGCTTCCACCATCCCCCGTCTCCGGTGGCCCTGGCCGAACGGGCCGCGCGAGCCTGCAGCCAGCGGGGCGAGAGGGCGTCGATGCGGGGGCCGAGCACGATCAGTAGAGCGGGCAGCATCAGCAGGGCGACCGCTCCGGCGCAGAGCGTCACGAGCGCACCGCTGATCCCCATCGAGTACAGGAACCGCAGCGGGAACACGAGCAGGCTCAGCATCGCTGCCGCCACGGTGATGCAGCTGAAGAGGACCGTGCGCCCAGCGGTCTGCAGGGTGCGCTCAATCGCCTCGCCCGCACTCGCGCCACCTGCCAACTCCTCCCTGTAGCGGTAGAGGACGAACAGGCTGTAGTCGATGCCGAGACCCAGGCCCATTCCACTGACGAGGTTCAGCGCAAAGACCGATACCGGCGTGAACTGATCGATCAGACGCAGCCCGAGGAACGTGAGCAGCACCGCCAGCCCGCCGACAAGCAGCGGCAGCAGCGCCGCGACGAGGCCCCTGAAGAACCAGAACGAGAGCAGCAAAAGCAAGGGGAAGCCGAGGAGCTCGGCTCTTGCGAGGTCCTGCGCGGTGCGTTCGTTCAGTTCCTGGTTGACGAGCGCGAACCCGCCGAAGCGCACGCGCGCTCCGGCGATCTGGCTGCGCAGCGGGGACCGCGAAAGACTTGCGCGCACGTGAGAGATCGCGCTTGCGCCCTCGCTGGAGGTGGCGAAGGCCGCGAGCAGGATCGTCTCCTTGCCGTCTCTCGACAGCCACACCGCCGAGTGTGTGGTCGCATAGCCGATCTCCCGCTGGAACCCGTGCTGTGCGGCGAGCAGCCTGCCGAGCGTGGCGATCGTGTGCCGCGCCTGAGCATCGGTGGCGACCGATCGCTTTGCGCCGATCAGCACCGCGACTTCGTAGACGGGGTTCTGGCCGGTTGCCCTGGCGATCGCCCGGTTGGCCCGTTCGTACTGCGAGGCTGGGTTCTCGAAGTCCTGTGCTTTGCTGCCGAGCATCCCCGTGACCGGCGTGCCGAGCACGACTGCGACCACGAACAGCAGGGCTGCAGCGAGCAGCATGCGCCGCGGCCGGTCTCTCGCAAGTCTCGCCAGTCGCCTCGTAGGAGCCCCCAATCTCTCCAGTCTGGTGGCGGGCGATCACCGGACGGCGCGCAGAGTCAGATTGGCAGCATCATCGCATTTGCCTGCCGGCCGCGGCAGTCCGCCGGCGGATTCCGCGGCACCCGCCACGGATCCGCCGGCGCGCCTGCGCCCGCCTGTCAGCCCGCGGTGTTCGCGGTGATCGTGATGCTCGCGAACGATTCGCTGGTGGTGAAGGTGGCTCCGCTGAACGCCTTGGTCATCACTTCGGCCGCGGCGGAGTCGAGGCTCGCGCCGATCCCCGACAGCGTCACCGTTGAGGAGGAGCTGGTCGCTTTGACCGGCTTGAGCGTGAAGAAGGGAGCGTCCAGCGGCGGTTCGCCGACGTTCGCGCTCAGGTTCGACGAGCTTGCGCTGCCGAGCTTGATCACCACGGGGCTCTGGAGGCTCACGGCCGACTGGCTCGTGAAGAAGATGAGATTCACTAGGGGGCCAAGGAACGTGAAACCGCCGCCGAGATCGACCGTGCCTTCGCCGGTGCTCGGAGTCAGCGTCCCGCCCGTGACAGGCAGGCTCACCTGGGTTGCGGCCGGCAGGGTCGCAGGCGCCGTGGCGGTCAGCGTGACTTTGGCTTTTTCGAGCGAGCTTGCCGCGCCGGAGCTCAGGCTGATCGTCGCCGTTCCGCCGGTGAGCGTAACGCTGGGAGCTTTTTTCGCGGGCTGCGTGCTTTTTTTCTTCTTGCCTTTGGACTTGCCCTTCTTGCCTTTGCTCTTTTTCTTCTTGCCTTTGCCCTTGGTCTTGCTGGATGCCTGGTGAGCGGGCGCCGCGGCCTGGGCGGCGACGGCCAGCACCGTGCCTGCGCCCAGCAGGCTCAGCGCGCCAAGCAGTGCGGCGAGGGCCAATCGAATACGCATCTATGTCTCCTTGGTCTCTGTGAGCGCGCGCTTGCCCTCTTCGAGGGTTTCAATGCATCCCAAGTCCCACCTGAACGTTGACAGGTCGCGAGCCCCAATGCCGGGACCGCGTGAGCGCTCAGTGGCGCTGGCGGCGACGGTCGAACTGCTGCACACGGATGCTGCTGGAGATGCCTCGGACCTCCATCGAATGGCCCTCGCGGCCATCCTGCACGGCATCCAGCGTCAGCTCCGCCTGCGACTCGATCAGCTCATCGGTGTGCTTGCCGAGGCCGATTTGCTCGGCGTTGCCGGGACGCTCGTCGGCAACGAGGATCTGCCCCGGCGCCGCGGAGGCGCATAGGCGCGCGGCGATGTTGACCGCGCGACCTACGTAGTCATCGCCTTCGAAGAGCAACACCTGGCCCGTGCACACCCCGCCGCGCAGCTGAGGCCAGGGGCCCGGTGGCATCCACGTCTGGATCGCAAGCGTGCACTCCACCAGCGGCGGGTGCTCCACGCCCACGATCATCGCGCCGTCGCCGAGCCACTTGGCCACGCGCACACCGTGCTCCTCGGCGGCACTGCGTATCGCTGCGCGCATCGCCGAGAGCGCCTGGACGGCGTCCTCATCGCCGCGCTCGTCCATGTAGGCGGTGAAGCCGCACATGTCGATGAACGCGAAGGAGCGCTGGACTCGACGCGCGCTCATCGGCTGCCGGCGCTGGCCGGCATCGGCGGCGGCGCGCTGCGGTAGCTGGCGGGGGTGGCGGAAAGCCTGATCGGATTGCGCGTGAGCCGGGCCGCGCTGCCATCCGGGCGGGGTACCTCGATCACCGGCTCAAGACCGAGCCGCTGCGCGAGCGCAAAGGCCCTCTCGATGTCATTGACCTCCCCGGCTGGCACGCCGAGCGCCAGCAGCCGCGAGACCCAGTCGGCCACAGTGGTGCCGGTCATGCGTTGCTGGAGTATTTCTCGCAGCAACCCGCGGTTAGCCACGCGTTGTGAGTTGGTCGCAAACTGGGGCCGCTGCGCGAGCTCGGGCGCGCCGATCGCCTGTGTAAGCGCGGCGAACTGCTTGTCGTTGCCGACGGCCAGCACCATCTGTTTCTCTCCAAGCGTCAGCAGTTCGTAAGGGGCGATGCTGGGGTGCGCGTTGCCCATTCGGGTAGCCACCTGCCCGGCGAGTGTGTACGCCGATCCCTGGTTCACGAGCGCGGCGAGCAGGCTTGTGAGCAGGTCGACCTCGACGCGCTGGCCCTCTCCCGTGCGCTCGCGGTGGCGCAGCGCGGCGAGGATGCCCACCGAGGCGAACAGGCCGCAGATCACGTCGACCAGCGCGACGCCGGCCTTCTGCGGCTCGCCATCGCTGCTCCCCGTGATGCTCATCAGCCCTCCGACCGCCTGCACCAGCAGATCGTAGCCGGGCACGTTCGCGGCCTCCGGCCCGGAGCCGAAGCCGGTGATGGAGCAGTAGACGAGCTGCGGGTGCTCCTGGCGCAGCGTCTTGTAGTCGAGCCCGAGCCTGTCCATCACGCCGGGCCTGAAGTTCTCCACGAGCACATCTGCGTCGGCGATCAGCTCGCGGGCGTGCTGAAGGTCGTCGGCATCGTGCAGGTCGAGAGCGATGCTGTGCTTGTTGCGGTTGACCGCCTGGAAGTAGGTGGCCGCGCCGGTGTCGTCGTAGGGCGGGCCCCATGAGCGGGTCTCATCCCCGCCTCCCGGGCGCTCGACCTTGACCACCTCAGCACCGAGATCGGCCAGCACCATCGTCGCAAGCGGCCCCGCGAGCACCCGCGAGAAGTCGATGATCTTCAGGCTCTCCAAGGCGCTGGTCACGTGCTTGGATACTAGATCCTTGAAAACCCGAGGCCCCAGGGCCTCGCTAACCAGGACCGGCCAGGAAATGAGCCGGGTGGGAAACAAACCCGTTGTCTGGCGTCGCTGACTTGAGACGCACGTCGGAAAGTGGCTCTACAACTTGGAACCGGCGCAGCAAAGTTGTTTTCACGGTGTTACCGGACCGTGTTGCAGACAACGCTCTGCTTGAGCTGTTCGACTCCTCGGATGGGTGTGCTTGAGAACGCGGGCTCGACGGCTTACATCTGCATGCCCGCTTGCCGCAGCCCCCGGCGGTTGACTAGCCTGCCCCAACTCAATCCAGGAGATGGAACAACGTTGATCGCGGACGCAGTAGACAGGTCATGGATGCGCGGCTCGCCCCTGAAGGGCGTTTTGCTTGGGCTGGTCGCAGAGCTCGAGCAGCCCACCCACGCCTATGTGCTGGCCGCGATGATGGCGCGTCGGCTGGGCCCCGCCTGGCAGGTGGATCGCAAAAGCGTCTACCAAATGCTCAGCCAGCTCCAGGCGGCAAAGCTGGTCGCAAGCGAACCCTCGCTGACCAGGCGTGGCGTACTCGACGTGTACTTCCCCACCGAGCACACGGAGGCGGCGCTTGCCCTGTGGATGGAGACTCGGGGATCGAAGTCTCCCGTCAGGGAGGAGCTGCAGGCGAAGGTCGCCGTCTCCCGCACCAAGGACGTGCCCAGTCTGCTGCGCGCCCTTGACGGCTATGAGCGGGAATGCTTCGAGATGCTGAAGGAGACTTCTGAGGCCGAGGTCGGCACCGGCTCCTGGTCCGGCCTTGCGATGGCGCTTTCGCGGATAGCCGCGGATGAGCATCTCCATGCGGAGCTGCGTTGGGTGATGACCGCGCGCCAGGCTATCCAGGAGTTCATGGCGCAGTTACGGCGCTGATGGCGCCATGACGCTGCTCTGCTTTGAGCACGTAAGCCGCAGTTACCGAGACGGACGGTGCGAGATCGTCGTGCTCGACGACGTCAGCTTCGAGGTCGAGGCCAACGACTTCGTGGGGATATGGGGTATGCGCCGCTCCGGCAAGAGCACGCTGCTGCGGCTCGCGGCCGGTCTGGACTTCGCGCAGAGCGGATCGGTGTGCTTCGACGGCTACGACCTGGGCAAGGTGTCCGGTCACCGGCGCGCCGCACTGCTTCGCGACGGAGGCATCGGCGTCGTGCTCACCGACCGGCGTCCGGCGATCAACCAGCGCGCCGTCGAACTGGTCGCGCTGCCGCTGCTCGCCGCCGGCAGGTCGCTTAGAGAGGCACGGCCGCCGGCACTTGCTGCGCTAGAGCGGGTGCAGGCGCTGAGCGTTGCGGAACATCCGGTGGCAGGCCTTGCACGGGATGCGCTGATGAAGGTGATGCTCGCGCAGGCACTTGTTCACCGCCCGCGTCTGCTGCTCGTCGACGAGCCAGCCGCGTTCCTGAACATGCGCGAGGCCGCGGAAATCTTCAGCCTGCTGCAGTCGATCGGCAGCGAAGAGGGCATCGCCCTGCTGATCGCATCGGAGGATCTGCGGGCGCTACGCAGAGCAAGCCGGATCATGTCGGTTGGAGGCGGGGCGGTGCGTCTGATGGATCGCAACGCCGAGGTCCTGCAGTTCCCCGGGCCGGGCAGCGCTCGCAGCGGAGGCCACGGCCAATGAGCCGCATGCGCTCGGTGATGGACCCTTCGATCATGGAGGTGCGTCTCAGCGGCCTGTTCACGCTCTATCGCTGGCGGGTGCGCCGGCACGGCATGCAGGAGGTGCTGGCGGCGGCTGGCATCGCCGTCGGCGTCGCGCTCTGCTTCGGCGTGCTGGTGGCCAACACGAGCATCGACGGATCGGCCAAGCAGCTGATCAACGGCGTGGTCGGCTCCGCCCGCCTGCAGCTGACCGCGCGCTCCTCGGCCGGCTTCTCCGAAGCGCTTGCCACTCGCGCCGAACGTCTGCCGGGTGTCGAGCACGCAGCCGCGCTGCTGCGCGCAGACGCGTCGATCATTGGGCCGCACGGCCGCACACCCGTGCTGCTCGAGGGCGTCACGCCAGGTCTGCTGTCGCTGCAAAGCAATGCGATCCACAACCTGAGCAGCGACGTCCAGCTGACCGCCGGCGGCATCGGGCTGCCTTCCTCAGTGGCAGAAGAGGTCGGTGCTGGAGCGCGCGCCTCGGTGAAGCTGATGATCGCCGGGCAGCAGCGCGAGGTGACCGTCGCGGCGGTGCTGGGCAGTCAGACGATCGGGCCGGTTGCCGGGAGCCCCATCGCGGTGGCGATCCTCCCTTACGCGCAGCAGCTTGCCGGCCAACCCGGCAGAGTCAGCGAGCTGCTGATCGAGCCGCGGCCGGGCATGCAGGCCCAGGTGGCCTCAGAGCTGCGACGGCTGGCAGGCAGCCGCTTGGAGGTAGGCCCGGCCAACCACGAACTCCAGTTGCTCGCCGAGGCGGTCAAGCCCAACGACCAGTCGACCACCCTGTTCGCCGCGATCAGCGCAATGGTCGGATTCCTGCTCGCGCTGAACGCCATGCTGCTGACGGTGCCTGAGCGCCGCCGTTTCGTCGCCGAGCTGCGAACGCAGGGCTTCGGGCCCAGGCAGGTGCTGCTGATCCTTGGATCGCAGGCGCTGATCCTTGGTCTGGTTGGCTCCGTACTGGGTGTCGCGCTTGGCGAGTTGCTTGCACGCAGCCTTTTCAACCAGGTGCCACGCGTGCTCACGTATGTCTTCCCGGTCGCCTCAGAGCAGACCGTGCCGGTCTTGGCGGTGCTCTTCGCGATCGCCGCCGGTGTGTTCGCGGCGCTGGCCGCTTCGGCGCCGCCGGCGCTGGATCTACGGCGCGGCCGCGGCGTGGACTCGGTGATGCGCGAGTCCGGCGAGGCCGGCAATCGCCTCGACGATCGCGTGGTCGGCTTGGCCGGTGCGGTCGGTGCTGCGATCGTCGTGCTGGTCAGCATCGCCGTCCTGCTCGTCCCCACGTTCACGGTAATCGGCGGCGTCGTGCTCTCGATCGCCGTCATTTGCCTGGTGCTGCCTCTGTTCGCGCTGGCGACGAGGGCGCTCCTACCGCTGACGCAGCGGCTGCGTGGGAGCATGCTCACGCTGGCGGTGATCGAACTGCGGGCCACCGCGACACGATCGGTCGCGTTGGCCAGCGTCGCCGCCCTTGCCGTCTACGGCAGCGTCGCGATCCTCGGCGCGAGGCAGGACCTGATGCGCGGGCTCGACAACGCCGTCAGCGAATACCTGACGACCGCGGATGTCTGGGTCAGCACCGGCAACGACACGCTCAACATCGACAGCTTCGCCAATGCCGGCGCGCAGGCCAAGATCGCACGGGCGCCGGGGGTGGCGGCCGTGCGTCCCTATCAAGGAGCACTGCTGGATGTCGGCAACCGGCGGTTGTGGGTGAGGGCGCGCTCCGCGGCCGCGCCGCGCCAGCTGGAGGCCAGCCAGATCGTCGAAGGAGAAGCAGCCGCCGCTGCTGCGCAGCTACGCGGCAGCGGCTTTGCCAGCGTGTCCAGCGCGTTTGCCACAGAACGCCACCTGAAGGTCGGCGACGCCTTCACACTGCCCACGCCGGGCGGCCCGGCGAGGCTGCGTGTGGCGGCGGTGACGACGAACATCGGCTGGACTCCGGGGGCGCTCACGCTCAGCGCCGCGGACTTCAGGCGGTATTGGGGCACGAGCTCACCGACCGCCTTTGAAGTGAATTTGAAGCCCGGGGTCAGCCCCGCCACCGGGCGGCAGGCCGTGCGCCGGGCACTGCGCGATCGTCCGGGCCTGGTGGTGCAGACGCTCGCCCAGCGCGAAGCGGTCTACAAGACCAGCGCGCGCCAGGGGCTGCGGACGCTCGGGCAGATCTCGACGCTGCTGCTGATCACCGCAGCGCTTGCAGTGGCGGCTGCGCTGAGCGCTGCGATCTGGATGCGGCGCGCCTGGTTTGCTTCGCTGAAGACGAAGGGGTTCAGCAGCCTCCAGTTGCTGCGGACCCTGCTGTGGGAGAGCACGATCGTGCTCGGAGTCGGCTGCCTGGTTGGGGCGCTGCTGGGCGTCTACGGGCACGCGCTCGCGAGCCGCTGGCTGGAGATGAGTACCGGCTTTCCTGCGCCATTCGCGTTTGGCGAGACGCAGGTGCTCGTCGTCCTAGCGCTGGTGGCCGGCATCGCACTTGCGATCGTCGCGCTTCCGGGCGCCAGAGCGGCGAGGGTCTCGCCCCAGACGGCCTTCCAGGAATGACATTCGGCGTTTCGCTGATGATCCCCAATGGACTGAGCCGTGTCGATCTGCCTCTCAGACCGCCTTCCGCTCCCGCTGCGGTTTGCGTGTGCGGCACGCCGCTACTGGTTGCACGTCTTTCCGCAGGTACGCGAGGAGGTCGCGGGATGGCGGCTGCGGGCGCAGCAGATCCCGGATCCACTGCTGCGTGAGCTTGCGTTGGGGATGCAGCACAGCAAGGTGGGTAATGTGGAGGGCGCCGCTGCCTTCGGCGCCTTCGCGCACAGAGCGCATCGCGGCAGCGTCGTAGCGGCCCAGGTCGCCTTCCAGACCGCATACGACTATGCCGATGTGCTCTCTGAGCGCCGAAGCGAGGACCCAGTCGCCAATGGGCACACGCTCCATCGCGCCCTATTGCTCATAGCCGAGGCCGCCGGACCTCATGTCGACTACTACGCCCACTGCGGCTCTCTCGACGATGCCGGCTATCTGATCGCCCTCAGCGACACCTGTCGCAGCGCATATGGGCAGATGCCTGCGCGGGCCGCTCTGGCGGCGCCGCTGGAGCGCGCAGTGGAGCGGATCGTTGCCTACCAGGGCGCCAACCATCGCCATCCCCAGGGCATGCATCTCGCTCTGGCTGCCTGGGCGAGCAAGCAGACCCCCGACGGCACCGGCTTGCGCTGGTGGGAGACTGCCGCCTCGGCGGGATCCTCCACGGGCATCTTCAGCTTCATCGCGGCGGCCTCGCACGCGGACATGGACCGCAGCCGATCTGCGCAGATCGAGCGGGCCTACTTTCCCTGGGCCGGCAGTCTGCACACCCTGCTCGACAGCCTCGTCGACCGTGGCGAGGACGCCGAGAACGGGCAGCGCAGCCTGCTCGACTACTACGGCGGGGACGAGGAGGCGAGATCGCGCATGGGCCTGATCGCCGATCAGGCGACACGGCGACTGCAGAGCTTGCCCGACGGGGGAAACCAGCTGATCGTCTTCGCCGCGATGGCCAGCTTATACATCACCTCCATGTGTTCGGACTCGCCCTCCGACCACGCCATCTCAGAGGCGGTGCTGAGGGCGATTGGCGCGCCGGTGCTGCCCGCGCTGGCGGTCTTTGCACTGCGGCGCGCGCTCGTGCGGGCCCGTGGCGGCGTCGCAAATAAGCTCATTCGAGCGAGAGCTCGAGCTGCCGCGGGGAAGGAGTGAGCGGGGAGTCCGTCTCTTTAGGTCGCCCACGCTTGGCCCAGTGGCCGATCACCTGCTGGCTGCGGCAGCTGTGGTAGTTGATGCGCCGGTCGAGCGGCTGCAGCATCAGCCCGCCCGGCGCGGTGCCCGTCACAAGTGCGTGAAAGCGCCGGCCATGCCGGTCGATCTCCACGACGTCCCCGATCCGTATGCCTTCGAGTCGCATCTAAGACATCAGTCTCGCATGCGCCTGGGATGACAGCACGATTACATCGTGCTCGGGCAGGGTATCTCCGGAACAACCTCGTTGGGAGAGAGGAGGAAGAGGTTGGGGTCGATGATGTCCAGTGGTCGGTTGCTTACGCGCAGGCGTGCCGCGGTCCTCTCAGTTGTGGCGGCGCTCGCAACGGTCGCGCTTGCGGCCTCCGCGGCTGCCGCCGCGGAACAATTCGGCGTATCCAAGTGGGAAGCGGGGACCTGTGTGAAGGTGGGCTGTACCGACAGCGGCCCGCCCGAATACTTCTACACGCAGGCCGCGGGCCATCCGAACTTCGGGATCACGGACTTCCGGATGAACGGGGTCACGCAGGGAGTGACAGGCGCGGTGCTCCCGACCGGGCATGTCGAGAACGTGCGCGTCGATCTGCCCGAAGGGCTCGCGGTCAACCCGGAAGCGGTGCCGAGGTGTCCCAAGCAGGAATTTGAAGCCTCGAAATGTGAACCGGACACGCAGGTCGGCGAAGACGAAGCGACCGGCACCGTGAAGGTGTCACAGGTGGTTGCGGAAAAGATCGAAAAAATCTTGCCGGTCGGTGGACTTGTAGGAAAACTGCTCTCCGGTTCCGAAGTCGCATTGACCATCACCGAAAAATTCGCCGTCTACAACGTGGAACGCGAAAGCGGGCAGGTGGCGCGCTTTGGCATTCTCGTCAAGAGCCCGACGCTTGAACTGGCTGGAATCGAAGCCCACATCTACATCGACGGCGGCCTCAGCTGGCACACCGAAGCGCCAGCGCCCGACGGTGAAAACAGCCGCGTCACCTCAGGCGACTTCCACGAGTTCTTCAGGATTCCGACCATACCGGAAGCCCCGGAACTCGTGGAGTCGAAGCTGATCTTCTGGGGCGATCCACACCAGTACAACGCGGCCGCGCCCGAAAAGTCCTTCATCACGATGCCAAGCAACTGCAATGGGCCGCAGACCACGATCCTGCATGTCTCTTCTCATGAAGAACCGGAACGCTATCTCGCCTACAGCAACCAGACGCCGGTCGGGGCGACTGGCTGCGGCGGCCTGGAGTTCATGCCGCAGATCGGCCAAAAGCCCGAATCCGTGCAGTCTGACGCGCCGGACGGCACCGAAGTAAAGATGCTTGTGCCCCAGCGGACCGACGAACCCGTAAAGCCCAACACCCCTGATCCACGTGAAGCCAAGGTCATCCTGCCTGAAGGGATGACGCTGAATCCCTCGGCGGTCAATGGCTTGGAAGCGTGCGCCAACAGCCAGTTCAAGATGGGCACCGATGAAAAGATCGAATGTCCGGCAAAGTCGACGCTGGGCACGGTTGCGATCAACGCGCCGGGCATTCCAAACGGCTCGCTCGTAGGCAATGTCTACCTTGGCACGCCGCTGAGCAGCGAACCGGCGTCAGGGCTGCAGTACAGGGTGCTCATCGCCGCAGAAGCGCCCGAGTACGACATCGGCCTGCGCCTGGAAGGGCACGTCAGCGCCGATCCTGACACTGGGCGCCTGGTCACCACGTTCACGGATCTGCCGCCCGTGCCGTTCGAAGAATTCAACCTCAAGTTCAAGGCAGGCCCGACGGCACCGCTGGCAAACCCGCTCTCCTGCGGGGCTGTGACCACGTCAGCCAGTCTGCTTTCCTACGCCGGCCAGACCGGGGCTCCGTCCAGCCCGTTCACGGTGATCGCGCCCGCTTGCCCGCCAGGTTTCGCGGTACTGCAGAGCGCAAAGGCTGCCTCGACGAAGGCCGCCTCTAGCACCACGTTCACGCTTGGCCTAACGCGACCAGAAGGACAGCAGTACATCTCTTCCCTGAGTACGACCCTCCCGGAGGGGATGATCGGGCAGATACCGGTAGTGCCTCTGTGCGAGCAAGCGCAGGCTTCGGCAGACAAATGCCCGGCGTCCAGCCAAGTCGGGACGGCGAGCGTGACGATCGGCTCTGGCCCCGATCCGTTTGCGCTGCCGGCCGGCCCCGTCTACCTGACAGGCCCCTATCAGGGCGCGCCGTTCGGTCTGGAGATCCTCACCAACGCGAGCAAAGTCGGCCCCTACGACTACGGCACGATCAGCACTCGCGCCAAGATCGACATCGATCCATTCACGGCGCGGGTCACGATCGCAGCGGCCCCGCCGACGATCGTCGGCGGGGTGCCGATCAGGCTGCGGTTGCTCAGTGTCACGGTCGACCACCCGAGCTTCATGCTGGACCCGACCAGCTGCGGCGACCTCTTCACGGATACGAGCTTGGTGTCGAGCTTTGGCGCCACAGACACTGTGTCGACGCCGTTCAAAGCCACCGACTGCAGTGCGCTGCCGTTCTCACCCAGCTTCAGCGCCTCCACCAGCGCCAAGCACACGCGCAGGTTCGGCGCGAGCCTCGACGTGTCCGTGACCGAGAAGCCCGGGCAGGCGAACATCAAGTCGGTCGATGTGATGCTGCCCAGGAGGATCGTCGCGAACCTCAAAACGCTCAACTACGCCTGCCCCGAAAAGACCTTCGCCACGAGCCGGTCCTCGTGTCCGCCGCAGTCCAAGGTCGGCAGCGCCCGCGTGACCACACCCACGCTGCCGGGAACCCTGACTGGCTTTGCCTACTTCGTCTCGCGTGGCGGTGCCGGCTTCCCGAATCTCGATCTCGTGGTCAGCGGAGACGGGGTCACGATCATCCTGGTCGGCCAGACGAATATCAGCGGCGACTACACGCACTCGAAGTTCGCCTCGCTGCCGGACGTGCCCATCCACAGCTTCAACCTGAAACTGCCCACAAGCAGCAATTCCGCTCTGTCGGGCAACGGGAGCTTCTGCAAGGGCGTGCTGCGCATGCCCACGACGATCGTGGCCCAGAATGGCAAGACGGTCAGGCAGCGAACAAAGCTGAAGGTGTTCGGCTGCAAGGGAAAGTCAGCAAAAAACCGCAAAGTCAGGCCTGGGAAGCGGGCGCGGCACAGTTGAGAGGCCCGCGCGCTGCGGGAAAGTACATATCGCAAATGCGTACGGTGGGCACTTGTGGGGCGGGCGTCGACGACGCTAGCATGGCCATGGGTAGCGCTTCTCACAAGCGGATTACCCTGGGTGCCATATCCACGGGAGGTGGAGAATGAGGTCGCTTTCTGCAGGTATCTGTCTCCAGGTCGCGGTGCTTGCCGCTCTCGCCGTCTCGGGGCTAGTCGCTACATCATCGGCGGCTGCTGCTGAACCGTTTGGCTTCAGCAACTTTGTGTCGGCGACCTGCAACGACGCCGAATGCGTCTCGCCATTCACACAGGCGGCAGGGCACCCGCCGGTCGGGCTTACCGTGTTCAAGCTGAATGCAGTCGGTACAGCTGGCAAAGAAGCACCTGTGGAAGACATCAGGAATGAGCGCGTGGACGTGCCCGCGGGCCTCAGCACCAACCCTGAAGCGGTGCCGCAGTGCTCGATAAGTGAATTCGGCAAAGAAGTTGCGCCCGGCATCTTCGAAGAAAGCACCTGCTCGAGCAAGACCGTCATCGGCGTGAACAAGGTCGTGGTTGTGGTGCCAGGGCCGACCGACCTGACGATCGAAGGAACCGTCTACAACCTTGAACGCCCGCCTGGGGTACCGGCGGAGTTCGGGGTGGCGCTTCCGCTGGAAGCGCTTGGGTTCCCAGGCCTTTATTCGCACACGCTGATCGAAGGTGGCGTGAGCTGGCACAGCGAAACGGGCCTCGACAAAGTGAGCGCCATCCCAGACAGCGGCGACTCGCATGAGTTCTTCAAGGTCCACAACATCGGCAATGCTCCTCCGCTGCTCGAATCCGTGCTGATTTACAATGGCATGGCGGGCGAAAACGGCAAGCGTTTCCTTACAGTGCCGAGCGCATGCGCGACGCCGCAGGTCAACCGGATCGAAGCGGAATCGTATGGCGGCAAGTTCGCGAGCGCCGTGTTCCCGCCTGCTGGGGAACTGAAAGCCACCGGTTGCGACAAAGTCCCGTTCGCGCCTGAAATCGAAGTCACGCCAAGTCAAACGCTTCCCGATCTGCCCAACGGCGTCACGATTGACGTCACAATGCCACAGGAAGAAAACGGAGAAGAAATCAGCCCCTCGCCACTACAGAAGGCCGAAGTGCTTCTACCGGAAGGCATGACGCTCAACCCGGCTGCGGCCAATGGCCTGGAAGCGTGCACCGACGAACAATTCGGCAAGGGCACCGGCCGAGAAGTGGCCTGTCCGGCGGGATCGAAGATCGGCACGGTTCGCATCGAATCACCCCTGCTGCCAGCGGGTTCGCTGGTGGGCGATGTCTACGTCGGCAAGCCGCTGAACAACATGCCAAGCTCGGGTAGCGACTACCGCATCTTCATCAACGCGGAATCCAAGCGCTATGGGGTGGCCGTGCAGCTCGAAGGCAAGGTGGAAGCAAATGAAACGACCGGGCGACTCAAGACCACGATCTCTGAAAACCCGCAGGTTGCGTTCAGCGAACTCATTCTCACGCTGAGCAACGACGGCCACACGCCGCTCGCCAATCCGCTCATCTGCGGGCCGACTACCTCGGCGACGTTCTTCCCCTACACGGGACTCGCCACCGCGCAGGACACGGATCCGTTCACAGTGGGGTGCGGCACGCCGCCGTTCTCGCCGTCCCAGACTGTCAAGGCTCTGCCGACGAGCGGCGGCTCGACCACAAGCTTCACCCTCGGTTTGAGCCGCAGCGACGGTCAGCAGTACCTGCAGAAGGTGAGCGCCACGCTGCCGGAGGGGATGGTCGCGAAGATCCCGTCGGTGCCGCTGTGTGCCGAACCGCTCGCAAAGGAAGGCAAGTGCCCGGCAGCCAGCGAAGTCGGCTCGGTGACTACGAGCCTCGGATCGGGTGGCAACCCATATGTGCTGCAGGGCAGCGTCTACCTCACCGGCCCCTACGGTGGCGCGCCATACGGGCTGTCGATCGTGGTGCCGGCGCAGGAAGTCGGTCCCTACGACTACGGCACGATCGTCACCCAGGCCGGTATCAGCGTCGACCCGTATACCGCGCGAGTGACGGTGGCGGGCACGATTCCGACGATCGTGGGCGGGGTGCCGCTGCGACTCAAAGCGCTGACGATCGCAATGACGCGTGGCAATTTCATGCTCAACCCAACCAGTTGCGAAATGCTCTCGACGAACACCACGCTGACCTCGACCGAAGGCACGAGCGCCACGATCGCGACGCCGTTCCAGGCGACCGGCTGCAGCTCGCTGGCCTTCAAACCGAAGTTCAGCTACTCCACCAACGCCTATACGACCAAACGGTTCGGCGCGAGCCTCAACGTGAAGGTGAGCGAGACGGCTGGTGAAGCGAACATGAAGTCGGTGAAAGTGACACTGCCAGTGAAGCTGCCCTCGCGGACGAGCACGCTCAAAGAAGCGTGTCTTGAAAAGACGTTCGCGGCCAACCCGGCCAGCTGTCCGGCCGGCGCACAGGTGGGCACCGTGAAGGTCACCACGCCCACACTGCCCGGGACGTTGGAAGGACCTGCCTACTTCGTTTCGCACGGAGGCGCGGCGTTCCCTGACCTGGACCTCGTTGTCAAAGGCGACGGCGTGACGGTGATCCTCGTGGGCAACACGAACATCAGCAAAGGGATCACCCACACGACGTTTGCGGCGCTGCCGGATGTGCCGATCGACAGCTTTGAAATGAACCTGCCGACCGGCGGAAAATCTGCGCTGGCCGCAAACGGCGACTTCTGCAAGGGCAAGATGTACATGCCCACGACCGTTGTCGGCCAGAACGGCAAGACCATCAACGAAAAGATCCAGATACACGTCGCCGAATGCCCGGTACGGGTGGTCGGCCAGAAAGTCCAAGGCCGCAGCGCGAGCATCACAGCGGCCGTGTCATCGGCCGGCAAGCTCTCGACGAGCGGTCAGGATCTTACGGTGATGCACAAGAAGTTCGGCAAAGCGGTCGGAAATGCCCAGATCGCAGTGAAGCTCTCGCCACTGGGCGAAAAGATCCTCGCGACCTACCGTCGGCTGGACGTGAAGGTGCGCGTCGGCTTCAAGTCTTCGACGGGGGCCAAACGCGAATCAAAGGCATTCGTGAAGCTCGTCTTTACGAGCTGAGCCTTCCTGCGGGGGCGGCGGCCGCGGCGCAAGGCAGCGCCGCGGCCGTTCGGGCCGCTACCTCGAAGGTGCGCGATGCCCTAGATTGGATCGCATGAGCTCACGCGCCACGGAGCCTCTGCGCTCAGACCGCCCGGATCCGGCGGCGCTGATCGCCGCGATGCGAAGGCTTGCCGCGGCGGCCGATCGCGCCTCCGAGCCCGAGGAGGTACATCGCGCGATGGCCCACGAGCTGATGAGCGTGCTTGGCGCCGAAGAGGTGATCCTCCACCACCTGCACGCCGATGCGGACGGGCGTGAGCTGGTCGTCGTGTATCTGTTCGAGGCGGAAGGGCGTCTGAGCTATCTCGTCCCCACGACCGAGCGGCCGGCGGCGGTCAGCTGGGTGGCGAGTACCGGCCGTGGATTCGTGGCTGCCGATCAGCGTGAGCTGGTGGCCAGCGTGCCACGCCTGATTCAGGGCGCCTCGCCGGCGCGCTGCGCACTGCTGCTGCCGCTGATTCTGCACGGCGAGACGCAGGCCGTGATCATCTTGGTCTCACGCGAACAGGGCCGGCTCGGCGGCGAGCGCCTGGAGCAGGCGGCCGGTCTGGTGGAGCAGGCGGCGACCGCGCTGGCGCTCGTGGAGGCACGGATGGAGGCTGGGACCGATGCGGTCACCGGGTGCATGAACCATCGCGCGATGCGACGCCGACTAGAAGAGGAGATCGGGCGGGCCGGGCGCGTCGGCTCCAAGCTTGCCTGCATGTTGATCGACCTCGACGACTTCAAGCTGGTCAACGACTGCTACGGCCACAGCGCGGGCGACGCCGTGCTGCGTGGCGTCTCGGAGACCTTGATGGGCGAGTTTCGTGCCTTTGATCGCGTTGCCCGCTATGGCGGCGATGAGTTCGTCGTCATCCTCCCTGAGGCCGATCTCCGCAGCGCGGCGGCCGCGGCTGAGCGAGCTCGCGTGCGTCTTGCCGGGATCACGATTGCAGCTCCGGAGGGTGTCGCGTGCTCGATCGGCGTCGCGCAGTGGCATCCGAGCATGAGCGTCGACCAGCTGCTCGACGCGTGCGACGAGGCGCTGCTGGCGGGCAAGCGCGCCGGCAAGCATCGAGTCACGCTCGCGCGCTGAGCGCACTGGCTCGTCGCCGAACCGGCGCAGGATCGACTCCGGGCACGCGCAGAGTGCGCTTGTGCCGCGATGCCGGTGTCAAGCGCCCGCCTTTGCGAGACTCTGTCCCTGCACCCGACCTGCACTGACCACCCGAATCACCTGGAGGCGCCCATGTCCACATCGAGCAACAGCTTTGGCGCGAAGGACTCTTTGCAGGTCGGGGGGACCAGCTATGAGATCTTCCGCGTGGACGCGCTGCAGGAAAGATTCGACGTCGCGCGCCTGCCGTTCTCGCTGAAGGTGCTGCTCAAGAACCTGCTGCGGCATGAGGGCGATGGCACCGTGAGCACGCGCGATATCGAAGCGCTTGCCAGCTGGCGCCCCGACGCGGAGCCGAGCGTGGAGATCGCCTTCGCCCCGGCACGTGTGCTGATGCAGGACTTCACCGGCGTGCCCGCCGTCGTGGATCTGGCCGCGATGCGCGATGCGATGGCCGCGATGGGTGGTGAGCCACAGAAGATCAACCCGCTCGTGCCGGCGGAGCTCGTGATCGATCACTCCGTGCAGGTCGATGCGTTCGGCAGCGCGGACGCCTTCAGGATCAATGCGGAGCGCGAGCTTGAACGCAACCGCGAGCGCTACGCATTCCTGCGTTGGGGCCAGCAGGCCTTCGAGCACTTTGCGGTCGTGCCGCCGGATACGGGCATCGTTCATCAGGTCAACCTGGAGTACCTGGCCCGCGTCGTCTTCAGCACCCCGGCCACCGAGGATGCCCCGGCGCGCGCCTACCCAGACACGCTCGTGGGAACCGACTCGCACACCACGATGGTCAACGGGCTCGGCGTCCTGGGTTGGGGCGTCGGCGGCATCGAGGCGGAGGCGGCGATGCTCGGGCAGCCGATGTCGATGCTGATCCCGCAGGTGCTCGGCTTCAAGCTGCATGGCGCCCTGCGCCCCGGCGCGACCGCGACCGACCTCGTGCTCACGGTGACAGAGCGTCTGCGCCAGCGCGGGGTCGTGGGCATGTTCGTCGAGTTCTTCGGTGAGGGTCTCGCCTCGCTGCCGCTAGCCGACAGGGCGACGATCGGCAACATGTCCCCGGAGTTCGGCTCGACCTGCGCGATCTTCCCGATCGACGAGGAGACGCTGCGCTACCTGGAGTTCTCCGGGCGCTCCCAGGAGCGGATCGAGCTGGTCGAGGCCTACGCGCGGGCGCAATGGCTCTGGCACGGCGACGGCGCCCCCGAGCCGATCTTCTCCGACATCATCGAGCTCGATTTGGACGAAGTCGTCCCCAGCCTCGCCGGCCCGCGGCGTCCACAGGACAGGATCTCGCTGACCGACGCCAAGAGCTCCTTCCGCACCGCTCTGAAGGACTATGTCGAAGATCTGCCCGAGGTCTGCGATGCGCATGACGAGGCGGTCGCGGAGTCATACCCCGCATCCGATCCGCCCGCCAATGGCGTGCCGGGCCACAAGCCCACGCCTGCGGTCGGCGCCGTGGCACCCGCGGCGACCGCAACTGCGTCGCAGCGTCGCAGCGGCGCCAGCGCCGAGGTCGAGCTGGACGGGCAGAGGTTCGAGCTTGCAAACGGCGACGTGGTGATCGCCGCGATCACCAGCTGCACAAACACCTCCAACCCTTCGGTGATGATCGGCGCCGGCATCCTCGCGCGCAACGCGATCGCCCGCGGCCTGACCCGTAAGCCGTGGGTGAAGACCTCGCTTGCGCCGGGCTCGAAGGTCGTCACCGAATACCTCGACCGGGCGGAGCTCACGCAGCCGCTTGAGCAGCTCGGCTTCAACCTGGTCGGCTACGGCTGCACGACCTGCATCGGCAACTCCGGCCCGCTGCCGGATGAGATCTCCAAGGCCGTTGCCGAGAACGACCTCGCGGTCGTCTCCGTGCTCTCCGGCAACCGCAACTTCGAGGGCCGGATCAACCCGGACGTGAAGATGAACTACCTGGCCTCGCCGCCGCTGTGCGTCGCGTATGCGCTGGCGGGCACGATGGACATCGACATAGTCAACGAGCCGCTGGGTGTCGATTCGCAGGGCAACGAGGTTCATCTGCGCGACATCTGGCCAGATGAGCACGAGGTCGCCCAGACCGTCGAGCAGGCGATCGCCTCGGACATGTTCCGCAAGAGCTACGCCGAGGTCTTCACCGGCGATGAGAGCTGGCGCACGCTGCAGGTGCCCACGGGTGAGCGCTTCGCTTGGGACGACTCGACCTACGTGCGCGAACCGCCCTACTTCGTCGGCATGCCCGCGCAGCCGGAGCCGGTCGCCGACGTGGTGGGTGCCAGGGTGCTCGCACTGCTCGGCGACAGCGTCACGACCGACCACATCTCCCCGGCGGGCTCGATCAAGCGCGACAGTCCCGCCGGCCTCTACCTGCAGCAGCAGGGCGTCGCGCCGCGCGACTTCAACTCCTATGGCTCAAGGCGCGGAAACCACGAGGTGATGATGCGCGGCACCTTTGCCAACATCCGTCTCAAAAACCTCCTGCAAGCGTCGACCGCGCTGCCGGAAGGTGGGTTCACCTGGCACTTCGGCGGCGGCGGTCCGGAGCAGATGGCGATCTATGACGCCGCCATGCAATACGCGCAGGAAGGCGTGCCGCTGGTCGTGCTCGGCGGGCGCGAGTACGGCTCGGGCTCCTCGCGCGACTGGGCGGCGAAGGGAACTCGCCTGCTCGGCGTCAGGGCCGTGATCGCGCAGAGCTTCGAGCGCATCCATCGCTCCAACCTCGTTGGCATGGGCGTGTTGCCGCTGCAGTTCCCGGAGGGGCAGAGCGCACAGTCGCTTGGCCTCGCCGGCCAGGAGACCTTCTCGATCCAGGGCTTGGCGCAGGGGATGGCAGGCGAGGGAGAGCCGCCCAAGCAGGTTTACGTGAGCGCCACGCGCGACGGTGCGGCGCCGATCGAGTTCGACGCTCGCGTGCGCATCGACACCCCGCGCGAGGCCGACTACTTCAGGCACGGCGGCATCCTCCAGTACGTGCTGCGGCGGTTGCTTGCATGAAGGATCTGCCGCCGCTGCTTGGGGAGCTGCTGCATGCCTGTGGGCCCTCGGGCCACGAGACCGCGCCTGCCGCGAGGTGGGTCGATGCCGCAAGCCAGTTCGCGAGCGCCAGCATCGACGGCGTGGGGACCCCCTCTGCCGTGGTTGCGCCGCGTGCGGGCAGCGCGGAGCCGCACCGTCGGCTGATGATCATGGGTCACATCGACGAGATCGGCCTGATCGTCACCCACGTCGACGACGACGGCTTTCTCTGGTTCAGGGAGGTCGGCGGCTGGGACGCGCAGATCCTCGTCGGCCAGCGGGTGAAGCTCATCACCGGGGGCGGCGAGCTGCCTGGCGCGATCGGCAAGAAGCCCATTCATCTGCTGCGCGACGAGGAGCGCAAGAAGGTGGCTGAGATCAGAGACCTGCACATCGACATCGGCGCCGCCGGCAGGGAGCAGGCGCTGACGATGGTCCGCATCGGCGACGTCGCCGTGCTCGACGCAGACCCGGTCGAGCTGCCAAATGGCCGGCTGCTCTCCCGTGCGCTCGACAATCGGCTCGGCTCCTTCGTGGTGCTGGAGGCGGCGCGGATCGTGGCGCAGGCCGCGGGAGCCCCGGGCTGGGAGACCGTCGCCGTCGCCGCGGCGCAGGAGGAGACCACCTTCGGCGGCTCGCGCACGAGCTCCTTCTCGCTGGCGCCTGACGCGGCGATCGTCGTCGATGTCACCCACGCCACCGACGCGCCCGGGATCGATGTCAAGGAGGCCGGCAAGCACGAGCTCGGCTCGGGCCCGGTCATCACCCGCGGCACGACGCTTCATCCACAGCTCTTTGAGCTGCTCTGCGACGCGGGGCAGGAGCGGGGGATCGCCTTCACGATCGACGCCTCCGGGCGCAATACCGGCACCGATGCGGACGCGGTGCACCTCTCCCGCGGCGGCGTGCCCACGGCGCTGGTCTCGATCCCGCTGCGTTACATGCACTCACCGGTCGAGCTTGTCGCCCTTGCCGACGTTCATGCCTGCGCCGCGCTGATCGCCGCGGCCGCACTGCGGCTGGGCGAGCAGACGCAGTTCTTGCGCAGGTAGCGTCTGGCCAATGCATCCTGGCTCCGCGGCCAATACGCTTCGCGCGATGCACATCAGGGTCGCACGAGAGGACCATCCCGAGGTCTACGAGGTGATCGCCTCCCAGCACTGCGTCGAGCGCTTTCGCAAGCGCATGGGGATCAAGACCCCCGGCGTGGATGCGGTGGCGGAGCAGCTGCACTTCACGCTGCAGGAAGCCGACTTCACCCGCTGGCCGCCGACTTGGCTGAGCTCAGCTCAGGACAGCGAGCTATGGGCGCTGCTCGACGACCTCGCCTTCCCCCTGACACCCACCCCTCAGCGCGGGCGCTGGCTGGCCAAGACCTGTCTTGTGAAGGGGATGGCGAAGTGACTCAGCTGCGCACGAGCCGCTTGTAGGTGATCCGGTGCGGCCGATCGGCGGCCGCGCCCAGCCGCTCGCGCCGGTGCTCCTCGTAGGCCTCGAAGTTGCCCTCGAACCACACGACCTGAGAGTCGCCCTCGAAGGCGAGCACGTGCGTGGCAACACGATCAAGGAACCAGCGGTCGTGGGAGATGATCACCGCGCAGCCGGGGAAGGAGAGCAGCGCCTGCTCCAGCGCCCGCAGCGTGTCCACGTCCAGATCGTTCGTGGGCTCGTCCAGCAGCAGCACGTTGCCACCGCGGCGGAGCAGCTTTGCCAAGTGGACCCTGTTGCGCTCGCCGCCTGAGAGCGCGCCGACCTTCTTCTGCTGATCTGAGCCCTTGAAGTTGAAGCTTGCGACATACTGGCGCGAGTTGATGGTCCGCTCTCCGACGGGCAGCTGATCGAGCCCTTCGGAGATCTCCTCCCAGACGGTCTTGTCGGCGTTCAGCGCGTCGCGCGACTGGTCCACGTAGGCCAGCTCCACCGTCTCGCCCAGCTCGACACTGCCGCCGTCCGGCTGCTCCTGTCCCACGATCATCCGGAATAGCGTCGTCTTGCCAGCGCCATTCGCGCCGATCACGCCAACGATCCCGGCACGTGGCAGATCGAAGGAGAGATCATCGATCAGCAGGCGATCGCCGAAGCCCTTGCGCAGGCCCTCTGTGCGCAGCACCACATCTCCGAGGCGCGGTCCTGGCGGGATGTGGATCTGAACCTCGTCGAGCTTGACGTTGCGCTCCTCAGCGACCAGCTCCTCGTAGCGCGCCAGGCGCGCCTTGCTCTTGGTGCGCCGGCCCTTTGGGTTGGTCCGCACCCACTCAAGCTCGGAGGCGATCGTGCGCTGACGCGCCTTTTCGGTGCGCTCTTCCTGGGCCAGCCGGTCCTGCTTCTGCTCGAGCCAGCTGGAGTAGTTGCCCTCGTAGGGAATGCCCCGGCCACGGTCGAGCTCCAAGATCCAGCCCGCGACGTTGTCCAGAAAGTAGCGGTCGTGGGTGACCGCGACGATCGTGCCCTTGTACTGCGCCAGGTGCTGCTCAAGCCACGCCACCGACTCGGCATCGAGATGGTTGGTGGGCTCGTCAAGCAGCAGCAGGTCCGGCGCGCTCAGCAGAAGCCGGCAGAGCGCGACTCGGCGCCGCTCGCCGCCCGAAAGCTTGGAGACATCCGCGTCGGCTGGCGGCAGTCGCAGCGCGTCCATCGCATAGTCGAGCTTGGTGTCCAGGCTCCATGCGTCCGCGGCTTCGATCTTCGCCTGCAGCGCAGCGAACTCATCTGCGTTCTCCTCGGAATATTCGGCCGCCAGTTGGTTGAAGCGATCGAGCAGCGCCTTGACCTCTGCGACCCCATCCTCGACGTTGCCGCGCACGTCCTTGGACTCGTCCAGCTGCGGCTCCTGCTCCAGCAGCCCGACCGAGGCGCCCGGCGCCAGGGCGGCATCCCCGCGGAACTCCTGGTCGCGTCCGGCCATGATCCGCAGCAGCGTCGACTTGCCCGCGCCGTTGTAGCCGAGCACGCCGATCTTGGCCCCGGGCAGAAACGCGAGCGTGACATCCGAGAGGACGGTCTTGTCCGGCGGGTGCAGCTTGCTCAGCCGGTGCATCGTGAACACGTACTGGGAGGACATCGGCAGCAGGATAGGAGATGAGCGGGGCGCTAACGTGACCTGATCCATGCCGACCCGGGTTTTGGACATAGAGCAGCACATGCTCCTGCTGGAGCTCGAGCCTCCATTCGACAAGCGCGACGTGCAGCTGGCGCGGCGGCGGATGGCCAAGCGCTGGCACCCGGACATCGCGCCTCCCGGCAGGCAGTTCGAGCACGAGCGTCACCTGAAGGCGATCAACGAGGCGGCCGACCACCTCGAGCGCCTGGCCGAGACCTCACGCGGTGGACGCGTCAGCCGCAACGCCGTGCGAGCCGGCGCGGCCGCGGCGCGCAAGGCGCGCGAGGAGGCGGGGCGCAGGGCCTACGAGGACGAGCAGCGCGCCCGCGAACAAGCCAAGGAGCGCGCCCAGCACGACCCCTTTGGCAGCCGGGTCCCAGACCACTCGATCGTGCATCGCTACGCCCGCTGCCTCTCCTACCCCGAGTGGGGCGTGGGGACGGTCAGCGGCATCTACTTCAGCGGACAGGAGGACGAAGTCCAGCAGTGGGCCAGAGTGCGTTTCAGCCACGGCGTGCGGACCGTGCCGGCGGGCAGCATGCAGTTCGTCGACTTCTCGAAGCCCGACCCCGCCGTCGAGCGCGTCGAGCGCTTCATGACCGCCGCCCAGCACGCGATGGCCGAGGGCGACTACGCGCTGGCCGCCCAGCGCCTGGTTTACGCTCGTGACGCCGAACCGCGCAACGTCGTGGTCTTGCGCCTGATGACGCTCGCCTTCTGGCAGGCCGGCAAGCTCGACGCGGCCGCGCGCTCGGTACGTGACTGGGCCAGGGCCGACGGGCAGCGCCCCGCGGCGCACAGGTTCGCCGCGCGTATCTACGAGGACATGGGCGCGATCGATCTCGCCGAGGAGGCGGCGCGGCGGGCGGCAGAGCGCGGGCCGCAGGACGCCGGTGCCTGGGAGCGACTTGGCCGCCTGCGCCTGCGGCTGCTGGATCGAGACGGGGCGCGAGAGGCGCTGGAGCGCGCCGTCCGCCTTGCCCCCACCGTCGAAGGCCTGCTCGACCTGGCGCTTGCGCGCTCCCTTTGCGGCGACCACGGCGGCGAGATCTCGGCCGCCGAGCAGGCCACTCAGCTTGCTCCCGATTCCGCGAGTGCCTGGAGCCGTTACGCGCACGCGCTTGCGCGCTCGGATCGCATCGGCGAGTGCATTGCCGCCTGCAACCGGGCGCTGGAGCTGCACGCAGATCCCGAGGTAGAAGAGCTGCTGGCCAGAGCGTCGGAGATTGAGCAGCGGCTGCTGGTTCGCTGAGACAGCCGGTCAGCCGCTGAGGATGTTCACCGCACGCGAGACGATCAGCCCGATCGTCACCAGCGAGACGAGCGCCTGCAGGCCCATCACGCCCTTGGCCTTCCCGCTGAGCGGCATGGTGTCGGTGGGAGAGAAGGCGGTTGCGTTGGTCATCGAGACGTAGAGGTAGTCGATGAACCTCGGTCGCCAGTTACGCGGCTCGATCGTGTCGTCGCTCATCTGCGGGAACAGGAAGTCCGGCGAGCCATCGTTGCCTTCCGCGCGCTTGCCTGGCCCGCCGCGGTCGAGCTCCCAGTACCAGAGGCCGAAGATCAGGAAGTTGGTCAGCCAGATCAGCACGCCCGAGACGATCAGCTCCTGGCCGCTGCTTACGTGACCATGCAGCAGGAAGTGGGTGAGCGCCGCCAGCGAGTAGACGTTCGCGGCGCTGACGAAGGCGGTTAGGCCGATTGCGACCGCCCTGCGCACCGGGTGCTCGCCCTCAAGCTCCCGCGGCGTGGCGAAGAACATGCCGATCAGCAGCGCACCCTCCAGCGAGGGAATCAGCCAGCGCGGGCCGGCGCTCAGCTTCTGGGGCAGCAGCAGCTGCAGCGCGATTGCGGCGAGGATCGTCAGCTGCACTGGCCAGAACGGCTCAGAGGCAGGCGGCGGCGGATATGGGCGCCTACCCTGCATGATCTGTTCGCTGGACACGACGTGGACCCTAAAACCGGCGGCGGCGGATGCGCCTACTACCATCTCTCTTGGAGCCATGGGTATCGACAGTCCAGTCCACCTGCTGTTCGTCGGCGTGATCGCTCTGCTGGTCCTCGGTCCCAAGAAGCTGCCAGAAGTCGCGCGGGCGCTGGGCAAGGGCGTGCGCGAGTTCCGTCAGACCGTGAACGGAACGGCGAGCGAGGTTCTGCGCGGCGAGGTAGAGCCGCAGCAGCCAGAGGACCAGTAGCCCGCGTCCGCGGCCGGCCGTAGGGTGCGGGAGATGCGCCTGATCGTTGCCCGCTGCGAGGTCTCCTATGTCGGTCGACTGACGACTACCCTGCCGGAGGCCGTGCGCCTGCTGATGATCAAGGCGGATGGCACCTTCATGGTCTGGGCTGATGGCGGGGGTGCAGTCAAGCCGCTGAACTGGATGACCCCGCCCACGGTCTTGGAGGAGGAGCGCGACGCCGACGGGCGTCTGCGATCGCTGACCGTGCGCCGCCAGCGCCAGGAGGATCGCGTCGAGATCTCGCTCGCCGAAGTGATCTCGGACATCGAGCACGAGCTTGATGTCGCCAGCGCGCTGGAAAAGGAGGGCGTTGAGCGCGAGATCCAGGAGCTGCTCGCCGATCAGCCGCAATGGTGCGGGGAGGGTCTTCGGCTCGTGCGCCGGGAGTGGCCCACGGACATCGGCCCGGTGGACCTGATGTGCAGGGAAGGGGAGGAGGGATGGGTTGCCGTGGAGATCAAGCGGATCGCCACGATCGATGCGGTCGAGCAGCTCACCCGCTACCTGGAGCGGATCAGGCTCGACCCGGCCTTCGAGTCCTGCCGCGGCATCCTGGCCGCGCAGCAGATAAAGCCGCAGGCGCGCGTGCTCGCACAGGCACGCGGCATCGACTGTGTGGAGGTGGACCTCGAGGTGCTGCGCGGGGAACGCGAGCCTGAGCTCACGCTGTTCTCGCCCTGATCGCCTGTTCGTCTGCGAGCGGATAGTCTGAGGCGCGTGAGCGACCAGCCTGTCCCATCTGCTCCTGCCTCAGATAGTCAGACTCCGCAGCCGGAGGTGCTCACCGAGCGGCGCGGCAAGACGTTGCTGATCACGCTCAACCGGCCGCAGGCCCGCAATGCGGTCAACCTCCCCTTGGCCGAAGAACTCGCCGCCGCGCTCGACCGCCTGGACGACGATCCCGACCTGGCGGTCGGCGTTCTCGCCGGCGCGGGCAAGGGCTTCTGTGCGGGCATGGACCTGAAGGCCTTCGTCACCGGCCAGCGTCCATGGATCGGCGACCGCGGCTTCGCGGGAATCGTCCAGCGTGGCCCGGAGAAGCCTCTGATCGCCGCGATCGAGGGCTTCGCGCTCGCTGGCGGCTTGGAGGTCGCGCTCGCCTGCGACCTGATCGTCGCCGCTAGAGGCGCGCGGCTCGGCATCCCAGAGGTCAAGCGCGGCCTGGTCGCCGCCGCCGGCGGGCTGCTGCGGCTACCGCGGCGCATTCCCTACCACCTGGCGATGGAGCTCGCGCTCACCGGCGAGCCGATCTCCGCCGAGCGCGGCCATGCGATCGGCCTCGTCAACAGGCTTGCGGACGAGGGTGCCGCCACTGCTGTTGCGCTCGAGCTCGCCGAGCAGGTCGCGACAGGCGCGCCGCTCTCGCTGATTGCCTCCAAGCGCATCGTCGAATCCCAGCATGACTGGTCGGCACAGGAGATGTGGGAGCGCCAGGGTCAGATCAGCAGTCCGGTCCTCGGCTCGCAGGATGCGATCGAGGGCTCAAAGGCCTTTGCCGAGAAGCGTCCGCCCGCCTGGCAGGGGCGCTGAGCGTCTCAAGGCAGGGGCGCAGCGCCGGCATACCAGACTGGCGCACGCACGCGTGAGTCGCAGCACGCTCACTTCAATCCTTTCGGTGTCCGCCGGCGAAGCGGATGAGTCCCGGTAGTTTGTTTCTTGCGCGTTTGCCGTAAGGTGCGAGGCAAGCTACAGTCTTTCTGACTGTCAGGATGCACTGGTGACGCTGGGAGGAGCCGTCGTTGCGTCCGGCCGCCGGGTTGCCTGTGTCTCTGATGTGCAAACGGGTTACATAAGGGAGAACGCAATGAAACGTCTCGTGCTGCTCATCGCCGCGGCGGCGATCGCCGCCCCTGGCGCCGCGGCTTGGCTTGCTGCCGCCGCGCCAGCCGCTCACGCCGAATATGCCTATTCATGCAAATCATGCGCTAAAGAAAGCGGGCCAAATCAAAATCCCATCCACATCAACAGGGGCGTGAACGAATCGGGCAAAGGCGTCTGTTCCGAGCTATGGCGGTACGAAGGTGGCAGCAGCTATACGCTCGTCGCGCAGAATTGCACCGAAAGCGGAAGCGTCGTATGGGCTGAATCTGGCTCGATCAACGGGCACGGAGAAGTCAGGCGGTGGTTCAGCGAATTCCTGTACAACCTCCAAGGCATACAAGCTTAGGTGTAGTGCTCACCGGCTGGCCTGAGGAGATCTCGGTCGCTGTGACCTGGGCGAGCGCAAGGCGCCGGGCACGCGCCGCCACCGCCTTGGCGGGCGTGTGCCTGGCGACCGGAGCAGGCGCGTCTGTGCTTGCGGCCTGCGGATCCAGTCGGCCGCGCCGGCACACCTCAGAGACCGCGTCCGCCGAGGGACTGGCCGTCTTTGCGCATCCGCTGGTGGGCCGGTACCAGCCGCCAGCGGTCAAAGTGCCGCACGGGGCCGTCCTCGCGGACGTGTCGGGTGAGAACTGGGCATATGTGTCACGCCAGTACGTGGCGCAGTCCTACAGCAACCTCACGCAGGGTGCCTACCTGTGCCTGACCGATGTGGAAGCGGGCGGACTGTCCGGAACGGTGTGCGGGCCTACGGAAAAGGTCGAACGGTACGGCATTCTCGCCGTTCATCTCTCACATGCGCGGGTGCGCATCGGGATGCTGCTGCCAAATGGCGTGCGCAGCGCGACCATAGTGGACCATGACGGCATTGAGCGCGTGGTGCCGGTGCTCAACAACGTGGTGGAGTCGGAAGACCGCAGCCCGGTCGCGGTGCAGTATGTGCTCGCCGATGGGCATGTTCACAGGGAATCCATACCTGCAAGCTTCATCGCTCCGCCACCACGCCGCCAAGCGGGCAGGTGACGGATCGCGGGCGACCGGGACCTGACGATCCACCAGCGCAGGTCTAGTCTCGCGCGCCCGCTGGCTCCCGTTGCGGTCTCGGCTCGACGGCTTCTGCATCAGCAGGCACCTGCTCCAGCGAGCCCTCGATGCTGATGCGCGGTAGGCGACGATCCAGCCAACCGGGCATGTACCAGGTGGCCTTGCCGATCAGTTGCAACACGGCAGGCAGCATCAGGCAGCGGATCACGACCGCGTCCAGCAGCACCGCGGCCGCAAGGCCAAGGCCGAACTCCTTGATCGCTCTTTCTTCGCCCAGCACGAAGGAGAGGAAGACGAGGATCATGATCGCCGCCGCGGCGGTGATCACCCTGCCGGTGAAGGCGAGGCCGTCGAGCACCGCTCGCGAGGCGTCGCGGGTGCGGGTCCACTCCTCGTGCACGCGGGAGATGAGGAAAACCTCGTAGTCCATCGAGAGCCCGAACACGATCGCGAACATGAACACCGGCAGCCACGGTTCGATCGGCCCGCCGCGGACGCCCACGATCCCGCTCAGCCAGCCCCACTGGAAGATCGCGGTCAGCACGCCGAGCGCGCCCCCGATCGAGAGCAGGTTCATGGCCGCGGCCTGCAGCGGGATCACGAGCGAACGGAAGATGATCAGCAGCAGCAGTGCCGAGAGCGCGACCACGACGGCGATGAAGAGCGGCAGCTTTTCGGAGAGCACGCGGGAGAAGTCGATCGATCCCGCGGTGAACCCACCGACAAGCACCTTTGTGCCGGTCTGCGCTTCCACGGGTGGGATCACGCTTTTTCGCAGGTGTTCGACGAGCTCGGTGGTGGCAAGGGCCTCCGGCGCCGAGGTGGGATAGACCCGGATCACGGCCGTATCGCCCGAGGTGCTGATCCGCGGTGGCAGCACCGCCGCCACGTCTCGCGTCCCGCGCAGGCGACTGCTCAGCAGCGGCAGACCGGCGCTCTGCCCGCGACCGGGCAGCTCCACCACGATGGAGAGCGGGCCGTTGAAGCCCTTGCCGAACCCGGCGGCGAGCATCTCGTAGGCCGCGTAGCTGCTGTGGCCGGGCGGATCGTTGGAGGCGTCGCTGCTGTCCAGGCGCATCGCGAGGATCGGCGAGGCGACGAGCAGCATCACCGCAAGCGAGGCGCCGAGCGCCGGCCAGGGATGTGCCTGCACCCAGATCGCCCAGCGCCGCCACAGTGAGCGCTGATCGCCGTCGTGCCTGATCTCACCGCGCCGGCGCGCCAGTCTCCCCCCGCGCGCCACCTTCTCGCCGTAGCGCGAGAGCAGCGCGGGCAGGACCGTCAGCGAGGCGAGCAGCACGAGCGCGACCGTGATCGCGGCCGCGACCGCGATGCCGTTCAGGAAGGAGACGCCGAGGGTGAACATCCCCAGCAGGGCGATGATCACCGTCGCGCCCGCGAGCACGATCGCGCGTCCGGAGGTGTCCATCGCTTCGAGTACAGCGGCCTGCACGTCGCCGTCGTGTTGGGCGTAGGACTGCTTGAAGCGCGTGACGATGAACAGGGCGTAGTCCACGCCGACGCCCAGACCGATCATCAGTGCGACGTCGGGCGCGATGTTCGTGACGCTCAGCACGTGTGTCATCAGGCCGATGCCGGCCACGCCGATGATCAGCCCTAGCCCAGCGGTCACGAGCGGCATGCCGGCGGTCACCAGCGAGCCGAAGGTCAGCAGCAGCACCGCCAGCGCCGCGAGCACGCCGACTGCGGTCGCGAAGCCGATGCCGCTCTGCTCGGCCTGCTCGACCACCTGACCGCCGGCGGCGATGCGCATGCCGGGCACGTGCACGCCTTCCAGCGCGTTCAGCAGCGCCTTGCCGGTGGTGTGCGGCAGCAGGTTCGCACGCTTGTCGTAGCTGACGGTTGCGAAGGCGGTGCGCCGATCTTTGGAGACCTGTGCTGCCCCCGCGGGCGAGTAGGGGCTGAGGACGCCGACGACGTGTGGCTCGCTGCTGACCTTCGCCAGCAGCGAGTCGATCGCGGACCGCACAGCGGGAGCGTCCACCGACCCTGCGCGCACGTGCCAGACGACCTGATCGAGGTCTCCGCTCTGGCTCGGGAAACGCTGTTGCAGCAGGTTGACCGCTCGCTGGGACTGCGTGCCCGGCAGCGAGAAGTTGGTGGCATAGTCGCGGCCCGCGGCGCCGGCGATCACGCTCACGAGCACTGCGGCGAGGATCCAGATCAGAAGTACACGACGGCGGTGCGCGATGCACCAGCGGGCAAGGGTGAGCATGGATTCTCCTTCGGCCGCGAGAGCTGTTTGCTTTGGAAATCAAATACTTTATACTTCAATATAAATCTGTCAAGGGTCACGGGGTGAAAGATGGCGACCGAGGGGGAGTTGGAGACCGATAGGGGAGCGGATGCGGATCTGCTCGAGCTGCTGCAGATCATGCCGCAGGTGATCAGGGCGATGAAGCGGCAGCGGCCCGAGGAGGAGAGCGAGCCGCCGGCAGCGGTGCGCGCGCTGCTGAGCGCCGGAGCGCTGGGGCCGAGGCATCTGCCGGTGATCGTCGCGCTCTCTTTGCAGGGCACGATGACTGTGAGCGAGCTGGCGCGCCGCATCGGCCTCGGCGTCGCCGCTACGAGCCTGATGGTTGGAGAGCTTGCGAAGGCGGGAGTGGTGGAGCGCCATGTCGACGAGCGTGACCGCCGGCGCACGATCGTCAGCATCAGCGATGGACTCAGAGACGATTGCGAGCGGCTTGCGCGCGAGCGGTTGGCGCCGCTGCGCAAGGCGCTGGAGGCGATGGGCCCGGAGACGAGATCGCACTTCCTCGTCGGCTGGCGCGTGCTGGCCGCACAGACGGTTGGCGGGGAGGAGGATCTCGAAGCGGGGATGACGCCGCCCTGCGAGCAGCCGAGTTAGGCCGTGCGCTGCGCGCCGAGACCCTCAGCGCTCGCCCGGCGTCTTGCGCGGGTACTGCGAGATCGGGACGCCGAGATCGATCGCGGTGGTCACGATCCTGCTCTGCTCGGATGCGTGGGCGGCGGGGTAGCCCTCGCCCGGGCTGGCGCGCTCGGGGCGCCCGACGTAGCCGAAGCGGATCCGCGCCGGCATGATCTGCATCAGTCGCGGGAACATGTGGGCGCGCGCGCCCATGTTGCGCGGCTCCTCCTGCACCCACAGAATTTCGCGCAGGTTCGGGTAGCTCTGGATCAGCTCCAGCACCTGCGCCTCGGGGAACGGGTAGAGCAGCTCCACGCGCGCCACGGCAAGCCCCTGCGCTTCGGCGCGGTTGGCGTGCCCGACGAGGTCGTAGTAGATCTTGCCGGTGCAGAGCACGAGGCGAGTCACTTTCTCGTTCTGTACGCCCGGCTCTGCGAGCACCGGCTGGAAAGCGCTCTCCCCGGAGAGTTCGGCGAGGCTGCTGACGGCCTGCGGCAGGCGCAGCAGCGACTTCGGTGTCATCACGATCAGCGGTCGCTGCTTGGCGATCCTGGCTTGGCGGCGCAGCAGATGGAAGTACTGGGCCGGGGTGGTGGGGTTTGCGGCCCTAATGTTGCCCTCGGCGGCCAGCGCCAGGAAGCGCTCCAGGCGCGCCGAGGAGTGCTCGGGCCCAGAGCCCTCGTAGCCGTGCGGGAGCAGCAGCGTCAGGCGCGAGGTCTGCCCCCACTTCGCCAGCCCCGAGACGATGAACTGGTCGATGATCACCTGGGCTGAGTTGACGAAGTCGCCGTACTGCGCCTCCCAGAGCACAAGCGTGTCCGGCGCCTCCTGGCTGTAGCCGTACTCGAAGCCCATGCAGGCCAGCTCTGAGAGCGGGCTGTTGTGCAGCTCCAGCGGCGCCTGCGCGTCGGTCAGGTTCTGGATCGGGCAGTAGGCCCTGCCGGTCTTCTCGTCGTGCAGGACCATGTGGCGCTGGCTGAAGGTGCCGCGCTCGGTGTCCTGGCCGGTGAGCCGGATTGAGGTGCCCTCTGTCAGCATCGAGGCGAACGCGAGCGCCTCGGCGTGCGCCCAGTCGATCGGGCCTGGCTGCTGCCCCTCGTCGGGATGCAGAGCGGCGCGACGGCGGCCGAGCTGAGTCACGAGCTTGCGGTGCACGGTGAAGCCGTCCGGCACCCGCAGCAGTTCCTCACCGAGCCTGACCAGCTGATCGGCGGGCACGGCGGTACCGACGTCGGGGCTGGGCGAGCGATCGAGCTGGTACTCGCCGGTGCCGTGCTCGACGGTGCCGTGCTCGGCGGCCGCCGCGATCCTGGCCTTCAGCCGCTGGTGCAGCAGCGTGAGGTTGTCCCACACGCTCTGCCCGAGCTGGTCGACCTGCTCCTGGCTGACCACACGATCGGCGACCAGCTGCTGCGCAAAGACTTCAAACACGCGCTTCTTGGCCTTGATCGCCGCGTACATCTCCGGCTGGGTGTAGGCCGGCTCGTCCGACTCGTTGTGGCCAAAGCGGCGATAGCCGATCAGGTCGATCAGGACGTCGTGGCCGAACTCTTGACGGAAGGCGAAGGCGAGGTGCACGGCGCTGATGCAGCCTTCCACGTCGTCGGCGTTGACGTGGATGATCGGCACGTCAAAGCCCTTTGCCAGGTCTGAGGCCCAACGGGTGGAGCGCGCGTCCTCCGGATCGGTGGTGAAGCCGATCTGGTTGTTCATGATCAGGTGGACGGTGCCGCCGACCTTGTAGCCGTCGAGCGCCTGCAGATTCAACGTCTCGGCCACGACGCCCTGGCCCGGGAAGGAGGCGTCGCCGTGGATCACGACCGGGATCGCGGCGTTGGTGTCCTGCTGCGCGTGCGGGCCTGTGCGCGATGTCTGGCTGGCCCTGGTGGCGCCCACGACCACCGGCGCCACGTACTCCAGGTGGGATGGGTTGGACTCCAGGTTGACGTTGATCGAGCCACCGTCGGGGAGCTTGTAGGTGCCGTGCTCGCCGTGGTGGTACTTGACGTCCCCGGTGCCGCCCTGCGGCAGCGTGGTGACGACCTCTAGGGTCGAGGCGCCCTCGAACTCGGCGAAGATCGTGTCGTAGGGGCGGCTCATGTTGTGCGCCAGCACGTTCAGCCGGCCGCGGTGGGCCATGCCGATCACCACTTCCCGGCTGGCCCCGGCGGCGGCGAGCTCGATCAGCTCGTCGAGCATCGGTACTGTCATGTCCAGCCCCTCGATCGAGAACTGATGCTGGCCCAGATATGCCTTATGCATGAAGCGCTCGAGCGCGTCCACCTCGACCAGGCGCCTCAGCAGCGCCTCGCGCTTTACGGAGTCGAGCTTCCTGTGAAACGTTCCCGACTCGATCTGCTCCCGCAGCCAGATGCGCTGGCGGTGCGATGCGATGTGCTCGACCTCGTAGGCGATCGTGCCGCAGTAGATGTCGCGCAGATGAGGCAGCGCCTGCGCGAACGTCTCGCCGGGCGCGTTGGTGTGCAGCACACGCGTGGGCAGCTGGGCCATCAGCTCGGGCGTCAAGCCGACGGAGGCGGGGTCGAGCTGCGGGTCGCCCACCGGCTCGCTGCCGAGTGGATCGAGGTGTGCGGCCAGGTGGCCATGGCTGCGTACGCGGGAGAGCATCGTCGCGGCCGCGTTGACTGCGACCAGCAGTTGCTCCTCGGATGCGCCCGTCGAGACGTGTGAAGGCGCGCTCGTCGCGGCCGGCTTATCCGGCGCAGGAGCAAGGCCCTCGCCAAGCGCTGCAAAGACCTGGTCGTAGAAGCCGTTCTGCCCCTGCAGGCGCTCCTCGATCTGCGCCAGGAAGCGTCCCGACTCCGCGCCTTGGATCACGCGATGGTCGTAGGTCGAGGTCATGCTCATCACCTTCTCGGCGCCGATCTGAGCGCCGATGTGAGCGAGGCCGATGGGGTAGCCGATCGAGCCGGTGGCGACGATCGTGCCCTGCCCGGCCATCAGTCGCGGCACCGAGGCGGCGGTGCCAAGGCCGCCGGGGTTGGTGAGCGTAATGTTCGCGCCGGCGAGGTCGTCGGCTGCCAGCGTGTTGGTGCGCGCCTTCTCCACCAGCGCGTCGTAGGCGGCCAGGAAGGCGTCGAAGGAGAGCGAGCCGGCGTCTCTGATTACGGGCACCATCAGCGTGCGCGTGCCGTCCTTGCGCTCGACGTCTACCGCGAGCCCGAGGTTGATGACGCCGTCGCTGACCCGGTGCGGCTTGCCGTCGATCTCGGCGAAATGGTCTGCCATCACCGGCATCTCCTTCGCGGCGCTCACGATCGCGTAGGCGATCAGGTGAGTGAAGGAGACCTTGTGACCTGCGCCCTTCAGATCGCGACGGCGGGCGTCGAGCACGCTTACTGTGATCGTCCTGAAGCTCGTGGCCGTTGGCACCGAGCGCGACTCGTCCATGTACTTGGCGAGCATCGCGGCGGCCCCGCGCATCGGCTTGCTCTGAGCGCCGGGTGCGCTTGCCGGGGCGGGAGCAGCGGCGGCGTGGCCGTTGCCGCCTGCTCTTGCGGCCGCGAGCACGTCGCCCTTGAGGATGCGGCCGGCCGGTCCGGTTCCGGCCAGTCCGGCGGGATTGACGCCCTCGGCGGCGGCCGCCCTTGCGGCCACCGGGGAGATGCGAGTCCCGGCGGGAATCTCGGTGCTTGTGGTTGCCGCCGGCGCATCCTCGACGGTGGCGGGCGCGGCTCCGTCCACGGCTCCTGTCGAGATCCTTGCGATCACCTGTCCGACGGTGACGGTCTCTCCCTCGGAGACGAGGATCTCTGTGACGGTGCCGGTTGCGGGTGAGGGAAGCTCGACGTCGACCTTGTCGGTGGAGATCTCGACGATCGTCTCGTCGAGTTTGATCGCGTCGCCGACTTTCACTCTCCATTCGAGGATCGTTCCCTCGGTGACCGACTCGCCTGCCGCAGGAGTGACCACGTCCACGACCTCGCCTGAGGCCTCAGGAGCAGGGCTCTCGGGGCTGCTCTGCGCGCCGTTGCCAGACGATGGGGTTCCATTGCCGGAGCCGGCGGCGTCCCCCACCGCGATGCGCGCGATCACCTGTCCGACGGTGACGGTCTCTCCCTCGGAGACGAGGATCTCTGTGACGGTGCCGGTTGCGGGTGAGGGAAGCTCGACGTCGACCTTGTCGGTGGAGATCTCGACGATCGTCTCGTCGAGTTTGATCGCGTCGCCGACCTTCACGTGCCATTCGAGGATCGTTCCCTCGGTGACGGACTCCCCTGCTGCTGGCGTGACGACATCGATTATCTGCTGTGTCGTGGTGCCGGCGGCCATCGCGATACTTCACTCTAGCGCGGCGGCCCGTCGCGGCGAGCGCCGGAAAACGCCAGGCTGTTGTGAACGCATTAAGAGTCAGCCATTGAGCCGGATCGGACCTGCTCGCGCAGCCGTTGCTCGCGCAGGAACTCGTAGCTCCCGAAGAAGGGCCCAATGCCTCCGAGCACAGCGACCGCGACCGCCAGTCTCAAGGGTACGACGCGCGCTCGGACGGCGGCCAGGCACACGATCGACATGAAGATCCACAGCAGGCCGTGGCTGAGTCCCAGAACGAAGGTCTCTGGTTGTGGTTTGTGCAGCGCGAATGCGCACAGCAGCAGACTCAGATAGACACAGGAGTGGAAGAAGGAGATCCACTTCAGCGTCTTGAAGGCGGTCGGCGAGTGGTTTGCGAGCACTCGCGTACGGGGTGCGTCTCTCGCCGAGGAAGCCACGGAGCCGCTCACTGATGCAGCCAATGCGCCATTCGCCGCAGCGGCTCGCTCGCCTCGGCGGGCCATTGGTCGATCTCTGCGGGCCACCAGGCGTAGGCGTCGTGCTCATGGTCGGGCGTGACCTCGGCGCCCTCCTTCAGCCAGGCCTGCCCGACGAACATCACAAGACCGTGGGGTAGCCGCAGCAGCGCCTCACCTCGGATCTGAGCCGGGGACACAGACCACTCCTCCTCCAGCTCCCGGGCAAGCGTGTCGGCAGGGTTCTCACCGAGGTCGACCGCGCCGCCGGCGCCGAGCGCCCACTTGCCCGCCCACGATGAGAGCCATGTGGCGCGCCGGCCCGCAAGCCAGCGGCCGTCGGCAGAGCGGGTGACGCACAGGGCCGCCACGCTGCTGGAGGCGTCGCCCTCGACAAGGCGCAGCGCCCAGCGCGTCGGCTGCAGCTCGAGCATCAGCCCGTCCGGCCGCACGCTGTAGTCGACCAGACGCGCGGCGAGGCCATCGTGACTCGGCGAGCCCCGCTCTCGCAGACTTGCGATCGCAGCGTCGGCCGCGTCGGCCAGCGCCTGGGCGGGCTCGAAGTGTTCCTCACGCCATCGTGCGCGGACCTGCTCGAGCTCCCAGGGTCCGTGCGCGAGCAGCTCCGGCCCCGACGTCGGCGTGCCAGATGCGTCGGCGAGCTGACTTTCGCTTCTGAGGGGTTGCGGTTGGGCGGACATCTCACACAGAAGGCTAGTGCGCGCCGAGGATCATGTCCTTCGCTTCGATGTCGTGACCCGCGCTCCAGTGACTGTCTCGCGTCTGCGCACCATAGACTCGCGCCCATGGAGACCCGCAGGCGCAAGCACTGGGGCTGGGGCTATGAGGACGAGCAGCCTGCTCCCGCGCAGCTACGTGAGCAGGGCGCCGCGGCGGTTGCCTATCTCGGCTTCGGCCAACAGGAGGTCGAGATGCCTCTCTCGCTGGAGGACGTGAAGCTGCCGCAGCCTCGCGTGCAGCCGCCGGCCGCGCTTGCCGAGATCTGCGACGGCGAGATCCATGCGCGCGCGTCGCATGCGCTTGGCAAGTCCTACTGCGACGTGGTCAAGGGGTTTCGCGGCCAGTTCGCGCATCCACCTGACTTCGTCGCCGCACCTCGCGATGAGGTTGAGATCGAAGCGCTGTTGGAATGGTGCGAGACGCAGCGCGTCGCGGCAATCCCCTACGGCGGCGGCACCAGCGTCGTCGGCGGGGTGGAGCCAAGGGTGCCAGCGCACTGCAATGGAGCGATCTCGATTGACCTGCTGGCGATGGAGGGCCTGCTGGAGGTGGACCAGGTCTCACGCGCCGCGCGCATCAGGGCGGGAACGACTGGGCCGGCGGTCGAGGCGGCGCTTGCCCAGCACGATCTGACCTTGCGTCACTTTCCCCAGTCCTTCGAGCTCTCGACTCTTGGCGGCTGGATTGCCACGCGCGCCGGCGGGCACTTCGCGACGCTGTGGACGCATATCGACGAGATGGTCGAGTCGGTGCGCGCGATCGCGCCGGCGGGTGTCTGGGAGTCGCGACGGCTGCCAGGCTCGGGGGCCGGGCCGAGCCCTGACCGGATGCTGATCGGCTCCGAGGGAGCGCTCGGCGTGATCACCGAGGCGTGGGTGCGGGTGCTGCCGCGGCCAGGCTTTCGCGCGCAGGCGGGCGTCAGGTTCGTCGATTTCGACGCCGGTGCGCAGTGCGTGAAGCAGATCTCCCAGGCGGATCTGCATCCCGCCAACTGCCGCTTGATCGATCCGATCGAGGCCGGGCTCACCGGTGCCGGAGATGGGCGCCATGCGCTGCTTGTGCTCGGCTTTGAGTCGGCAGACCACAGCGTGCAGACGCTGATCGACCGCGCGCTCGCGATCTGCGCCGAGCATGGCGGAGAGTGGGACCAGGTCAAGCGCAGTGCTCCGGGCCCGGGCGCGAGCGAGCCGCGCGGTGCAGGCGGCGCAGTCTCCACGTGGCGCGATGCGTTCATGCAGGCTCCGTATCTGCGGGACACGCTCGTCGCCGCCGGCGTGCTCTGTGAGACCTTCGAGACCGCAACTACCTGGGAGCGCTTTGACCAATTGCACGAGCGAGTCAGCGCCGCCGCTGCGGACGCGATCGCGCAGACCACGGGCGTGGCCTGCGGCCCCGGGCACGGAGAGGCGCACCTCACCTGCCGCTTCACGCACGTCTACCCCGACGGGCCGGCTCTCTACTACACGGTGCTCGCACCGGCCGTGCGTGGCGAGGAGGTTTCGCAGTGGCAGACAATCAAGGCGGCCGTCTCCGATGCGCTGATCGAGCAGGGCGCGACGATCACTCACCACCACGCGGTCGGGCGCGATCATCGGCTGTGGTATGACCGCCAGCGGCCCGACCTCTTCGCGGCTGCGCTGCGGGGGGCCAAGGCGCAGCTCGACCCCCGCGGGATCATGAACCCGGGTGTGCTGATCGACCCCCTCCCGGCGAGCGAGGCGTCATGAAGGTCGCGGTGCTTGGTCCCGGCGGCGTCGGCGGGCTGATCGCGGCCGCGCTCGATCATGCCGGCACGCAGGTCCTCGTGGTCGCGCGCGAGCCCACCTGCGAGACGATCCGGGCCCACGGGCTGCGCTTGAGCAGTGTCCGTCTCGGCGAGCTGGTCGCGCATCCGCAGGTGAGCCCCGAGCTCGATCGGCAGGTCGATGCGCTGATCGTCGCAACCAAGGCGATCGGGCTGAAGGATGCGCTTGACCGGGTCCTCAGCGATCCGCCGCTCGTGCTGCCGCTGCTCAACGGCCTGGATCATCTCGCGGTGCTGCGGGAGCGCTTCGACCCGCAGACGGTGGCAGCCGCCGCGATCCGAGTGGAGTCAGACCGGCCGCAGCCTGGGGTGATCGTGCACACGAGCCCGTTCCTGCGCGTGGATATCGCGCCGCCGCCCGCGGTGCGCCCGCTCGCGCAGCAGCTCGCCGACGCGCTGGAGGGGGCCGGGGTGCCGGCGCGGGTGCTGGACTCCGAGCCCGAGGTGATATGGGGCAAGCTTGTGCGCCTGAATGCGCTCGCCTGCACCACCAGCGCCTACGACATGCCGATCGGTGCGATCCGCAACACGCCCGAGCTGCGTGCCGAGCTGATCGGCGCGATCGAGGAGGGGTGCGCGGTCGCTGCAGCCGAGGGTGCGAGCATCGACCCCGCGACCCCGCTTCAGGAACTCACAGACGCGCACGCCGGCCTCGGCAGCTCGATGCAGAGGGATATCGCTGCCGGGCGCACCCCGGAGCTCGACGCGATCCCCGGCGCCGTGCTGCGCACTGGCGCGCGCCACGGGATTGCCTGCCCGACGATCGAGCGGCTGGCGCGCGCGGTTGCAGCGCGCGCGGGGTTGCCTGCGCCAACGGGTCGCTGAAAGCTCGCGGCACCTGCGGGCCTGCGTGCACCTGTGCGTCTCCGAAGCTCGCGGCGCCGGCGAGCGCCTGGCCGCTAAGGCATCTGCCGTATCAGCGGCGCCACCGGAACCTCCCGGGTGGAGACCGCCTCCACGACCTCTTCCTGCGACTCGACTATGCCCTCGTCGTGCTGGCCGTCGCAAAGCACGCGGAAGTTGCCGCTCACGCCGCCGTCGGTCTGGATCATGATGCCGGGGATGATCTCCTCGCCCTCCTCAAACCCGAGCCGCTCCATGTCGAAGTGGGAGAGGCCGATGCCCCACGCGGTGTGGGTTGGGTTCTCACGGTCGTGCGCGGCCACTGCCTGGACGAACCGCTCGAGGTTCTTCGCGATCTTGCCGTTCTCGCTCATCCCGTAGGGCGAAGCGTAGCGGCTGGGGCGCGCAGCCGGACGCCGCGGCGCTGCTGCGCGAGGTACTGGATGGTTTGCAACTCACCTCTGCCGCCCGTTCGATGCCCTCGGTCGCGCTCAGGCAGCGCCCGGCGGGGCCGGCGTGAGGCCGTGGCGGCGCATCACCTCGCCGATCGCAGCCAGATCCGGCGGGCCGCCGGACGAAGCGGCAATCACCTCGCCGACCTCGCGGAAGTAGGAAGACCCGAAGACGGCGGGGGTCGCGATCGCGAGGAACTTCGCATCGTCGCTGCCGCGGTTGTCAAATCCGTGGGTCTGCCCGCGCAACACGCAGACCCCCTCACCTGGACCGATCTCGACCGTCTCTCCGTCGATCGTCCACGTCGAAACACCTTCGAGCCCGTAGATCGTCTCCTCGAAGCCGTCGTGGCTGTGCGGCGCCGGCATCCTCGTGTTCGCGGGTACATAGCACTCGAACACCGACGCAGTCCCGTTCGAGTCTGCCGCCTCGATCAGGAAGTGGACGCTCAGCGCGCCTACGGTGATGATCTCGTTGCCCATGTCTGGACGCTAGCGCACGATCCGTGCCTTCGGCGCGTCAACAACAACCTGTCGCTTCGCCCGACCGAACCGGGTTACATGGGGCGCGCTACGCGCCCATCTCCAATATCTCGACGCGATAACCATCCGGATCGCGTACGAAGCACAGCCGCGAGCCGCCCTCCCTAACGCTGTAGGGCGCACGCTCTGGCTCGATGCCCTGCTCTGCGAGTCGCTGCAGCGTCGCGTCTAGGTCGGGGCTCGTGATCGCGATGTGTCCGTAGCCGGTGCCGATCTCGTATGAGTCCACGCCGAAGTTGTAGGTCAGCTCCAGCCGCGGCATATCGCCGTCTCCCGGCTGGTTCATAAACACGTTGACGGCCTCGTCGCCGATTGGCAGGCGGCCGGACTCCTGAAAGCCGAGGGCTTCGTAGAACGCCACGGAGCGGTCGATGTCGGTGATCCGGTAGCAGGTGTGGATGAGTGCCATGAGATGAGTTTAGGTGCCAAGCGCTGTGGCCTGCGCGCCGCATTCAGCGACTTTGCACTCCGCGCCGACTTTCAGCTTCGTGCAACCATCCGCCCATGATCGTCGAACGTTCGATGCACCCCCAGTTCCTTTCCAACACCTACCTCGTGGCGGCGGGTGAGGGGTCAGACGCCTTCTTTATCGACGCGGGCGGGCCGGTGCAGCCCTTGATCGAGGCCGCGCAGCGGATGGACCTGCGTCCCAGCCACGTGCTGCTCACCCACCACCACTTCGACCACGTAAGCGAGGCGGGCGCGTTGCGGCAGCGTTGGCCCTCGATCGAGGTTCTGATCCAGCCGCTGGAGCGCGAGCTGCTAAGCGGCGTGGAGGCGACCGGGGAGACGGACGCCGGCAGCACGCTCCAGATCGGCGGCCTGGAGGTGCGACCGCTGCACACGCCCGGGCACACCGCCGGGATGCTCTCCTTCCTGGTCAGCCATCCGAGCTCCTCGGGCCGTGGACCAAGCAGCGGACCTGGCGGCTTCGCCGGCCAGGGGGCGGTCGTGTTCACCGGCGACACGCTCTTCAAGGGCTCGGTGGGCGGCGTGCGGGCGCCGGGGCATACGACCTACACCGACCTGCGGGACTCGATCATGGGCACCCTGATGGAACTTCCCTCCGACACGGTGATCCATCCCGGCCACTCCGAGGCCACGAGCGTGGGGCAGGAGTGGGAGAGCAACGGCTTCATCAGGATCTGGCGCGGCCTGGACTGTGAGAGTGCCACGCGCTGCACCGCGATGGGGCAGCCGGCGACGCTGATCCTGCTGGGCGCCGATTACGACGGCGGCAAGAAGGCGTGGGTCAGATGGAGCGACGGGGCCGATGACATCGTGCCCGGCTCCCAGGTGCAGCTCGACTGACGTCGCATGCACGGCGCACCGCCGCCCAGTTCGTAGGATGCAGGCGTGGCGGGTACCGAGAAGATTCCCACATCGAGGGTTCGCCGCACCGCGACCGTTGGTCGCCTGGCCGCGACCGAGGCCGTCAAGCAGTTCGGCACGCGAGCGGCGAACGTGACCCGCGGAGCGGATGCGGCCGAAGCGGCGCTGGCTCGCCGCCAGCTGGAGACGGCCAAGCAGATCGTCGCCGTGCTGGGCACCATGAAGGGCGCCGCGATGAAGCTCGGCCAGGTGATGTCCTTCCTGGACGTCGGCCTGGTGCCGGAGGAGTTCAGGGAGGAGTTCCAGCACGAGCTGGCCAAGCTGCGCGACGCCGCCCCCACCGTGTCCTTCAAGCAGATGCGGCGCGTGATCGAGGACGACCTCGGGGAACCGATCCGCAAGGTCTTCGCGAGCTTCAACGAGGAGCCGATCGCCGCCGCCTCGATCGGCCAGGTCTACAAGGCGACCCTGCGAGAGGACGGCCGTGCGGTGGCTGTCAAGGTCCAGTACCCCGGCGTGGCGGCGGCGGTGCGCGCAGACCTGCAGAACCTGGACATGATCATGCGACTGCTGAAGCGGATGACTCCGCAGCTGGACGTCAAGGCGCTCGCGGGCGAGGTCAGGGAGCGGATCGTGGAGGAGCTTGACTATGAGCTTGAGGCCCAGAACCAGCGGGCGCTTGGGCGCATCTTCCGCGGGCACCCCTTCATCGTGGTGCCGGAGGTGATGAGCGATCTCTCGCGCGAGCGGGTGCTGGTCTCCGAGCTGATCGAAGGCGTGGGCTTCGAGCAGCTCAAGCACTCCTCCCAGGCCGATCGCGACCGCATCGGCGAGATCGTCTTCCGGTTCTTCCTGGGTTGCCTCTACCGCCATCGTCAATTCTCCGGCGACCCCCATCCCGGCAACTTCCTGGCGCTGGCCGACGGACGGGTCGCGTTCCTCGACTTCGGCCTGTTCAAGCGCATGGACCCTGCGGCGGTCGAGCTGGAGCTGGCCTGCCAGCGGGCGGTCAGCGAGCAGGACGCGGCGACGCTGCACAAGCTGCTGGCGGACTCGGGCTTCCTGCCGGAACCCGACAGGGTCGACCCGGATCACCTGCTGGCCTACGTCCAGGACGCCATCTGGTGGTATACGACCGCCGATGAAGTGGTGGAGCTGAGCCCCGAGATCGCAACGGCGGTGCTGATCGAAAGTTCCGATCCGCGCTCCAGCCACTTCCGTGAGATGCGCCATCAGAGCATGCGTCCCGAGCATCTCTTCGGGCGTCGCATGGAGATGCTTGTTCTGGCCGTGCTCGCCCAGCTTCGCGCCCAGGCCAACTGGCATCGGATCGCCAGGGAGTGGATGTACGGCGATGACCCGGTGACCGACCTCGGCCGCCAGGAGGCCGAGTTCTATGGATCTTCTTTGAGGGCCGGCCTTTGAGGGGCCGGCCAGCGGGTTTGCGTGCGGGTGAGCGGAGCTTAGAAGGTCAGACGACCTGAATCTGCACCAGGCTGGTCGTGCCCGGCTTGCCACTGGGCAGGCCGGCGGTAATACCCACGCGCTGGCCGCGCTCGCACCAGCCGAGCTCCACGACCCGGCGTGCTGCATCGGCGATCAGGGCCTCGGTGGTCTCGTGGCGGCGCATCGAGGCCGCCTGCACCCCCCACATCAGCCCGCAGCGGCGCACGGTCTCACGACCAGGGGAGAGCGCGTAGATCGGCACGATGGGGCGGTGAGCGGAGACCAGCCGCGCCGAGCGTCCTGAGAGCGTCGGCACGATCAGCGCGTCCAGGCGCAGCTCGCGTGCGGCCAGGCAGAGGCTGTGCGCGAGCGTGTAGGCCGGGTCCGCCTCGGTGCGCAGCACGCGTCTTGCGTTCCAGTCCTCATACGGCGCTACCGTCTCGGTCTCCTTGGCCACGGCGGCCATCATCGCGATCGCCTCGACCGGGTGCGCTCCGACCGCGGTCTCCTGGGAGAGCATCACCGCATCGGTTCCGTCCAGGATCGCGTTGGCGACGTCTGCGACCTCTGCCCTGGTGGGCCGTGAGGAGTTGACCATCGAGTCGAGCATCTGGGTTGCGGTGATCGCGGGACGCGCGAGCTTGCCGGCGGTGCGCAGCAGCTGCTTCTGCACGATCGGCACCTGCTCGATCGGCAGCTCGATGCCGAGGTCGCCGCGCGCGACCATCACGCAGTCGGCGGCCCTGATGATCTCCTCTGCCCGCTCGACGGCCTGCGGCTTCTCGATCTTGGCGATCAGCGGCAGCCGCGTGTGGCGGCGCACGAACTCGACGTCGCTCGGGTCACGCACGAACGAGAGCGCAACCATGTCCACGCCGATCGATTCGCCGTGGTAGAGCAGCTTCAGGTCCTCCTCCGGCACCGACGGCAGGCTGTCCACAGGCCCGGGGATGTTCAGCCCTTGGCGCGAGGCGACGGTGCCGCCGACCTCGACCAGCGTGTCCACCTCGCCCTCGCCGGGCCGGGTGCTCTGCACGCGCAGCCGGATCGAGCCGTCGGCCAGGTAAACCACCATGTCCTTGCGCAGCGCGCTCGCCAGCCCCACCCAGGAGACCGTCATCCGGTGCGCGTCGCCGACCTCCTCGGGGCCGCAGGAGAGCGTGAGCGTCTCGCCCGGCTTGAGCTCGACGACGTCCTCGGCCAGCGGCCCGATGCGCAGCTTCGGACCCGGCAGGTCCTGCAGGATCGCGACCGGCCGGCCGGCCTGGCTCGCCGCCTCGCGCACGCGCCGCGCGACCTCGGCGTGCTCCTCCAGCGTGCCGTGCGAGTAGTTCAGGCGAGCCACGTCCATGCCCGCCTGCACCATGCGCAGGAGCACCTGAGGGTCGCGCGAGGCGGGGCCGATGGTGGCGACGATCTTGGTGCGGCGCATCGTCGGCACGGTAGCGGTCGGCCGGAGGACATGCGTAGCCGACTTGTTGCCGAGCTGCGTTGCGTAGCGGGTGCATTTGATGTCCGAGTAGGCTCTCCGGCAGATGAGAACGTCGATGGGCTTCTTTGTCAGGCTCGGGCGGTGCCACGCTTGCTGGGACGGCGCGTAGGATGCGAGTGCGATGCTCGGTTCCACAAGACCGCTTCCACACATCGGCGCGAGAGCGCGCATCCAGCACTTCGGCGGGGACGTCGAGATGGGCACGGTCTGCGCGGTAGGCGACGGCGGCCGCACCGTCGAAGTCAGCTGCGAGAGCGGCGAGCGGATGGAGTTCGCGCTCAGCCCGGCCACCGCGAAGTTCGTGCTGGTGGGCGCCGCGCACGGCGCGGAGATGGAGCTTCAGGGCGCCTGAACCTCGGGGAAGTTCTCGGCGCAGTGCTCCCGCAGCGCGCCGCGCACGAACGTCCGCTCCTGCTGATCTGCGGCGCGCAGCCGGGCGAGCAGCTCTCGCTGGCGCTCGATCGCGGCGCCGGAGATCTCCCAGCGAACCGCTAGGCGCTCGAACAACAGCTCGAACGCGCGCTGTGCGACGTCCTGCTGGGTGGCCGCCGGACGGGAGCCCGCACCGCCGAGAGTCTGCTCGTACTCGCGCCGCGCGCCGGCCGTCAGCGAGCCCCTCAGAGTGAGCACGTTGCCCTGATCGTCGCAGTAGTCGGAGGTGGGGGCGGTGAGCTTCTCCGGCACCCCGCCCTGACCGCGATCGCGCCGGCGGGCTCGTTTGGCGCCGGCCAAAGCTCAGCCTTCCGCGGCCGCCAGCAGCTGCCCGCGCACGTCGCCGGTGACCGGGCGCGCATGCCCGGGCCAGGCCGCCGCGGGCTCCATCTCGGCGAGCTTGCGCAGGCTCGCCCGCGCCTGCTCGGTGTCGAAGTTGAACATGTCGAGCGGCAGACGAGGCGGACAGCTCTTGCCCCACATTTCAACGTCAATCGTGTAGAAGCAGTCGGTGACCAGGGCCAGCCGGTCGGACTCCCGCCAGAGCCCGATCAGGCCGGGCGCATGCCCGGGCAGGTCGATCACGGTGAAGCCGGCGATCTGGTCGCCCTCCTTCACCGTGCCGGAGATCTTGACCGGGCCTCCGTCCCAGGCCAGCCGGTGCAGGACGCGGTGGATCTGCCGCTGCGGCGCGGGCAGGCCGGCGAGGTCCGCCGGCCAGTAACGGAACCCGCCGCTGCCTTGCGCGTCGACCACCTCGTCGGGGTGGCAGAGCACTGGAACCTCGAAGCTGGGCGCGGCACCGCGGTGGTCGGTGTGGCCGTGCCCGAGCACGATTCGGCGCAGGCCGCCGAGCTTCGCGCAGGCGCTTGCCAGCGAGCGCACCATCGTGCGCGCGCCGGCGTCGAACATCGTGACCCCGCCCTCGTCCTCGATCAGGTAGACGTTGCATCGTCCGGGCTTTCCCTGTAGCACCCAGACTCCGGTCGCGATCAGCTGCGCCTCGCTGAGCGCGACGTGCGTAAGGCGCGTCTTGGCGTTGAAGGCGCCGATCATTCGTCGCTCCGCGGGGGAGTGCAGCGGCGGCATCATCCCGATCTCGCGCGGCAGCGTCATCGTGTCGGTGTATGCGTCGTTTGAGCGGATCAGGCCCTCTTGCACGTGCAGCAGGTCGATGCCTTCGAGCACGACGCGATTTCCGGTCGGCGCGATCCGGTTCCAGCGGCCCGGGCCGGCGAAGGTCCCGGTCAGCCGCCAGCGCACCGCGCAGCGCTCGCCTTCGGTTGTGGTGTCAAGTAGCTCGAAGCGCATGTCGGGCATCGCTTCGAGCATCTCGCCGATCAGGTGTCTGACGCCCTCGGGCGCGGGCTCGTCCAGGATGCCGCGCACGTGCTCTTTGCCGCCCGGCGCCCACATCGCCACGGCGCCGTCGAGGTCGCGGTTGCTGATCGCCTCGAAGTAGGCGCGCGCGACCACCTCTGCCTCCCGAGCGCTGCCGCGGGACGGATGGTGCAGATGGGCTGCCGCCTCCTGGACCTTCGAGGCGCCTCCCGCGCCTGTGGAGGCCGCCTTGCTCTCACTCTCGCCTGCCGCCATCGCTCCTCCTGATCCGTGCGCCCCGGTGGGGTGAGAAGTCTAGAGCCTGGAGCGCCGCCGATTCCAGCGCCGCTCGCGCCTGGCGCCTCTCGGCGCCGCGGCGTCGGTAGTGTCCCTTGCCGTGTCCGATTCGCGAGGGAGCGGCAAGCGGGAGCTGGGCCGCGGCGAACGCATCCTACCTGGGGTATTTCGCCTGCGCCTGCCACTGCCATGGCCGGGCGTTCCCCATTGCAACGCGTGGGCGGTGAGCCACGGCGACGGCTTCGTGCTTTTCGACACCGGCATGCACCAGCCCGGGTCGATGGAGCAGCTGGAGCGGGCCCTTGAGATGTGCGGCCTGCGCTTGGAGGACGCGATCCTGGTCGTTTGCACCCACTCCCACAGCGACCATTGCGGCCAGGCGGCCAGCATCGTGGAGCGCGCGGGATGCGAGTTCTGGATGAAGCCCGACGAAGGGCAGATGCGGCGCATGGTCGAGGATCGCGAGGGTGAGCTTGCGCGCCGCATCGAGGTCGCGCGCACAAGCGGCGTGCCGGAGCAGGTCCTGCGCCGCTACATGGATCAGCGCGAGGACAGCGATCCCGGGATCGCGGCTGCGATCGAGCCCGATCGGGCGCTGCTGCCGGGGGTGAGCGTGCAGACCGATCTCGGAGATTGGAGCGTGCACGAGACGCCCGGGCACGCGCCCAACCACGTCTGCCTCTTTCAGTCCGAGCAGCAGCTGCTGATCTCAGGCGATCACCTGCTTGGCCGAGTCTCGCCCTACTTCGACTACGGGCACTCGCCGGACCCCGTGGGCGAATTTCTGGAGTCGCTGACCGCGGTCGACGAGCTCGGCGCCCGGCTGTGCCTGGCCGGTCACGGTCGCACCTTCACCGACGTCGACGCCCACGTGCAGGCCAACCGCGAGATGGTCGCCCAGCGTCTGACGCGGGTGGCGGCGGCGATCGAGAAGGAGCCGCTGAGCGCGTTCGAGGTGGTGCCGCGCGCCTACGACTCGAGCCTTCCGCGCGAGAACGGCCCCTGGCTGTTGACCGAGACCCTTTCGATGCTCACGCACCTGGAGCGCATCGGCCGTGCCAGCTGCATCGAGGGTGAGCCGCAGCGCTGGTTGGCAAACTGAGCGCGCGATGCGCATAGACCAGATACTCGCCTCCGGCGAGCCCTCCTTCTCCTTCGAGTTCTTCCCGCCCAAAACGCCGGAGGGCGAGCGCAACCTGCACGACGCGCTGGAGGAGCTGCGCACGCTGGAGCCGGCGTTCGTCTCAGTCACCTACGGAGCAGGCGGCTCCACGCGGGCCAAGACGATCGAGATCGTGCGCAACATAAAGCGCGAGTACGGCCTGGAGGCGATGGCCCACTTCACCTGCGTGGGCGCGACCGTGCAGGAGCTGCAGGACACGCTGCAGGACATGCAGGCAGTCGGGATCGAAAACGTGCTGGCGTTGCGCGGAGACCCGCCCGCGGGCCAGCGGGAGTGGGTCAAGACCGACGGCGGCCTGGAGTACTCCAGCGAGCTGGTGGCGATGATCAGCGAGCGCTACCCATTCGCGATCGGTGCGGCCTGCTTCCCCGAGACGCACATCCATGCCGCAAGCCCGCAGGACGACCTGGTCCACCTGGCAGAGAAGGTGAATGCCGGCGCGGACTTCCTGATCACCCAGCTGTTCTTCGACAACGCGCACTACTTCGACTTCCTGGCCCGCGCGCGGGCGGCTGGCATCGAGGTCCCGATCATCCCCGGCATCCTGCCGATCACCCACGTGCGCCAGCTGGAGCGGATGACGCAGATGTGCGGCGCCTCCATACCCGAGGGTCTGCGCCGGGAGCTGCATCTGCGCGCCGAGCAGCCCGAGGCGGTGATCGACTTCGGCGTCGCCTACGCCACGCTGCAGTGCGCGCAACTGCTCGCGGCCGGCGCGCCGGGCATCCACTTCTACACGCTCAACCGCTCGCCGGCCACGCGGGCGATCGTCTCTGCGCTGAAGCTCTTCGCCCCCTGGAAGGATGCGCCCGCCGTGGGGGCTAGCATCGCCGCGCGTGGCAGCTGAGATCGACTATCGGGTGCGCCGCTCGACGCGCGCCAAGCGCGTGAGCGTGAAGGTTCACCCCGACGCGGCGGTGGAGGTTGTGCTCCCGCACCGGGCGCCAGAGCGTGCAGCAGCCGCGGCCGTGCTTGAGCTGGCGCCGTGGATCGAGCGGCGCCTGGCGCAGGTGGCGGCGACGCAGGCGGCCCTGCAACGGCGCGCCGGCACGCTGCCCTATCTCGGCGTATCGCTGCAGCTGGTCAGCGAGCACTCGCGCAGGATCGTGCGACGGGACGGCGGGCGGCTGTTGGTCCCGGAGGTGGAGTCCGAGCCCGCGATCGAGCGCTTCTACCGGCGGGCTGCCCGCGAGGAGATCGCTCTGCGCCTGGACGCCGCCACCGCCGCGGTCGGGCAGAGCTACGCGGGCCTGTCGATCAGGGGACAGCGCAGCCGCTGGGCATCATGCTCGGCCAGCGGGGCGATGAGCTTCAACTGGCGCCTGCTGCTGGCCCCCGAGCAGGTGCTCGAATACGTTGTCTGGCACGAGGTCTGCCACCTGGAGATCCGCGACCACTCGCCGCGGTTCTGGGCGCTGGTGGCCAGCCGGTTTCCCGACTGGCGCAAGCAGCGTTCCTGGCTGCGTGCGAACGGCGCGACGCTCGTGCTCTGAGCTCTAACCCCGCTGCTCGATCGGCACGTAGCTGCGATCCATCTCGCCGGTGAAGATCTGGCGCGGCCTTGCGATCCGCTGCTCAGAATCCTGCACCTGCTCGAGCCAGTTGGCCATCCAGCCCGAGGTGCGGCCGATCGCGAACATCACCGGGAACATCTCCACCGGGAGGCCGAGCGCCTCGTAGATCAGGCCCGAGTAGAAGTCGACGTTCGGGTAGAGCTTGTGAGCGATGAAGTACTCGTCCTCCAGCGCGATTTTCTCCAGCTCCAAGGCAATGTCCAGCAGCGGGTTGCGCACCCCGATCACGTCGAAGACGTCCTCGGCCGCGGACTTGATGATCGTCGCGCGCGGGTCGAAGTTCTTATAGACGCGGTGGCCGAAGCCCATCAGCCGCTCCTTGCCGTCGCGCACGCCTTGCAGGAAGTCGGGGATGTTCTCCTTGCGCTCGATCCGGTGCAGCATCCGCAGCACGGCCTCGTTGGCGCCGCCGTGCAGCGGACCGTAGAGCGCCGCGATGCCGCCGGCGATCGCCGAATAGGGGTCCACGCGAGATGATCCGACTCCGCGGACCGCGCTGGTGGAGCAGTTCTGCTCGTGGTCGGCGTGCAGGATGAAGAGCACGTCGAGCGCCCGTTCCAGTCGCGGATCGGGCTCGTACTTCAGCTCGGTCATCTTGTACATCATCCCCAGGAAGTTCCCCGCATAGGAGAGATCGTTGTCGGGGTAGACGTAGGGCTGGCCTCTGGAGTGCCGGAAGGCGAAGGCGGCAAGCGTCGGCATCTTTGCGATCAGTCGGATCGTCTGGATGTCGCGGTTCTCCGAGTCGTCGATGTGATTGGCGTCCGGGTAGAAGGTCGAAAGCGCACCGACCGAGCCGAGCAGCATCCCCATCGGGTGGGCGTCATGGCGAAAGCCCTGCATGAAGCTCTTGACGTTCTCGTGCACGAAGGTGTGGATGGTGATCTGGTAGGTCCACTCCTCCAGCTGCGCCTGTGTGGGCAGCTCGCCGTGGATCAGCAGGTAGGCGACCTCGAGGTAGGTGGAGCGTTCGGCGAGATCCTGGATCGGGTAACCCCGGTACTGCAGGATCCCGGCGTCGCCGTCGAGATAGGTGATGGCGCTGCGGCAGGATGCGACGTTGGCGTAGCCGGGGTCGTAGACCATCAGGCCGAAGTCCGCCTCATCGGCCTTCATCTGGCGGAAGTCGAGTCCGCGCAGCGTGCCGTCGGTGATCGGCAGCTCGTATGAGCGGCCGGTGCGATTGTCCAGGACGGTCACCGTGTCCCGTTTGCCCCCGTCAAGCTGTGCCGTCGAAGTCTGCGTCTCGGTGCTCATGTGTCCTCCTGTCGACGGGATGGCGTCTTTTCTGCGGTCTCTCCTCTGATTACCCGATTATGGGGCAGGTCGGCCGTGCTCCGGCGCAGTGGATGTGAACGCGCCCGCCGCATGCTCGATCGCCGGCGGCTCAGCCGCGCAGCGCCACCGGTTCGTCCACGAAGCTCGTGATGCTCTGCAGCTCGGCCACGCGGCCTGCAATCTCCTCGGCGCTCAGGCGAGAGACGCGCTCGGTGCCGAACTCTTCGACGTTGAAGGAGGCCAGCGCGGTACCGTAGGCCATCGCCCGCTTGAGCGTCTCGTGTGTCACCTCGCCGTTGTGGGCGGCGATCAATCCCATGAAGCCACCGGCGAAGGAGTCACCGGCTCCGGTGGGATCGACGACGGTCTCCAGCGGAAAGGCGGGCAGGCCGAAGAAGCCCTCGCTCGTGAACAGCGCGGCGCCATACTCGCCCTGCTTGGCCACCACCACGCGCGGGCCGAGGCGCATCACCTCGCGCGCCGCGGCCAGCAGGCTCGGCTTGCCGGTCAGCATCCGCAGCTCCGCGTCGTTGAGCAGCAGGCAATCCACGCCGGCGATCGTTGCCAGCAACTCCTCCTTGGCGGTGTCGATCCAGAGGTTCATCGAGTCCAGCGCGACAAATCTGGCCTGCTCGCACTGCTCGCGGACTTCGCGCTGCAGCGTGGGCTGGATGTTGGCCAGGAACAGCAGCTCGCACTGCCGCGCCGCTGGCGAGAGCTTCGGCGCGAAGTCGCCGAAGACGCCAAGCTGGGTGTCCTCGGTGTGGGCCGTGTTGAGGTCGTAGTCGTAGCGGCCGCGCCAGAAGAACGTCTTGCCGCCGGCCACCTGCTCGATGTCATCGCTGATCACGCCGCGGCGGTGCAGGACCTCGCGGTGCTGCGGCTCGAAGTCATCGCCCACGGGGCCGACGACGCGCACCTCGGTAAAGAAGGAGGAGGCGAGGGAGAAATGGACGGCCGAGCCGCCGAGCATGCGCTCGCGGCTGCCGAAGGGGGTGGTGACCGCGTCGAAGGCGATCGAGCCGACGACGGTCAGCGACATCTGGTTAGAGCTCTGTGGTGGCCGGCATTTCCAGCGCGCCACCCTACAGCCTTCGCTGCGATCGATGATCTGTAGCCTGCGCGCGTGCGCGCAATCCAGATGGAGAGTTTCGGCGGCCCGGAGGTATTGCAGCTGGTCGATCTGCCCGTCCCGCAGCCCGGCCCGGGCGAGGTCTTGATCGAGGTCGATCGGGCGGGGGTCAATTTCGGCGACACGCACACCCGCACGAACACCTATGTCCGCAAGGCAAGCCTGCCGCTTGTACCTGGCGGAGAGGTCGTGGGGCGCGTGGCGGACACCGGCGAACGCGTGATCGCGCTGACCGGCACCGGCGGCTACGCGGAATATGCGCTTGCGCCGGCAGAGCTCGTCTTTCCCGTGCCGCAGGAGATCGACGACGGCACTGCGCTTGCGATCCTGATCCAGGGGCTGACCGCCTGGCACCTGCACCGCAGCGCCGGGCGGTTGGCGGCCGGTGAGAGCGTGGTCGTGCACTCGGCGGCTGGCGGCGTGGGCTCGCTTGCGGTGCAGTTGGCCAAGCCGTTTGGCGCCGGCAGGGTGATCGCGACCGCCTCCAGCGAGGAGCGCAGGCAGCTCGCCTTGCGGCTTGGAGCGGACGTGGCGATCGCGCCAGACCCGGAAGGGCTCACGGAGGCGTTGCTGGAGGCGAACCTGGGGCGGGAGGTAGACCTCGTCTTCGACATGTCCGGCGGCGAGGTGTTCGACGCCTCATACCGCGCGCTTGCTCACTTTGGCCGGATCGTCGTGTGCGGCATCGCCTCCGAGCAGCCCAACAAGCTCTCCACCGGATCGCTGCTGCGTCACTCCCGCGCGGTGATCGGCTTCTACCTCTTCCACTGCATCGAGGTGCCGGGGATGCTGCGCGAGCCGCTGGCTGACCTGTTCGCCAGCGTCGCCTCCGGGCAGATCCACGCGGTCGTGGGCGGCACCTATGCGCTGAGCAGGGCGGCTGACGCCCACATCGACCTGCGGGCGCGTCGCACGAGCGGCAAGCTGCTGCTCGACCCCTGCGCCTGAGCGCGTCTGCGCTGTCAAGCCTCCCAGCACGTAAGCTGCTGCTCGCATGAGCGTCGACCCCTCGAAAAAGAGCTTTGAAGACCTGGGTCTTTCCCGTCTGACGCTGGATGCGCTGCACGACGTCGGTTACGAGTCGCCGAGCCCGATCCAGGAACAGGCGATCCCGTCGCTGCTGGAAGGCCGTGACGTGATCGGGCAGGCGCAGACCGGTACCGGCAAGACCGCGGCTTTCGGGCTGCCGATCATGGAGTACGTCGACCCCGGGCTGGCCGAGGTGCAGGCGCTCGTGCTCACCCCGACCAGGGAGCTCTGCATCCAGGTTACCCAGGCACTGCGCGCATATGGCCACCGCAAGCGTGTGGATGTGGTCGCGGTCTTCGGCGGCGCCCCGATCCGCACCCAGCAGGCGCAGCTGCGCGCCGGCGGGCACGTCGTGGTGGGCACCGTGGGGCGCGTGCTCGACCTGATCTCCAGGCACTCCCTGCTGCTGCACGACTGCCGCTTCGTGGTGCTCGACGAGGCCGATGAGATGCTCGATCTCGGCTTCCTGGAGGACGTCGAGCGGATCCTCGCGCTCACCCCGAGCGGCCGCCAGACGGCGCTGTTCTCGGCCACGATGCCCCCGCCGATCCGCAAGCTCGCCGACCGCTACCTCTATGACCCCGTGCACGTGGAGGTGGAGGCGGCGACGCTCACGATCGACACCGTGGCCCAGTTCCAGCTGGCGGTGGAGTCGCGCCGCAAGCCGGAGGCGCTGGCCGAGGTGCTCAGCGCCGAGAAGGCGGATCGGGGGCGGGCGGATGGGGAGCCCATGCAAGCGATCGTGTTCGTGCGCACCAAGGTGCGCTGCGACCAGCTCTTTCGGGTGCTGCGCGACCGCGGCATGAACGTCAGGGCGCTGCACGGAGACATGACCCAGGGCGCCCGAGACGGGGTGATGCTCGCCTTCAAGAGCGGCCGCGTGCCGATCCTCGTGGCCACAGACGTCGCCGCGCGCGGGCTCGACATCTCGACCGTCACGCACGTGGTCAATTACGACGTGCCGACCTCCCCGGATACCTACGTGCACCGCATCGGCCGCACCGGGCGCATCGGGCGCTCCGGCAGGGCGATCACGTTCGTGGAGTCCCGCCAAGAGCGAGAGCTCGCCGCAATCGAGCGCCACATCGGCACCTCGATCGCCGCCTGGGAGACCGGGGCGCAGGCGCAGCCCACCCCCGTCAAGGAGCTTCCGCGCAGGCACTCCAAGCCGCACATCTCGCGCGATGGCTCAGAGCCGCGCGCAAAGCTCGCGCTGCGCGGCGGACGCGCGGCTGGACTGCGGGTTGCAGACATCGTCGCCGCCATAACCGCCGCCACCGGCCTCGACGGTGAGGCCGTCAGCGACGTGCTGGTGCTCGACCGCTTCTCGTTCCTGTCGGTTCCCGCCGCGGAGGCGGACGGCGTGGTAGAGGCCCTGTCGGGCAAGCGCGTGCGCGGTCGGCCGCTGCATGCCGAGCGGGTCGGCTAGCCGACGGGAGGCTAATCTCAGCGGGCAAGACCCCACGAACGAGAGGAAGTGCGAGGCAGATGTCCACAGCCACGATGCAGACGACCGCGGGCGAGATCACGTTCACGCTCTTCGACGAGGACGCGCCGAAGACCGTGGAGAACTTTCGCAAGCTCGCAGCCGACGGCTACTACGACGGGCTGAACTTCCACCGCGTGATCAAGGACTTCATGATCCAGGGCGGCTGTCCGCTAGGCACCGGCACAGGCGGCCCTGGCTACACCTTCGAGGACGAGATCAACTCGCACAAGATCGTGCGCGGAGCGCTGGCGATGGCCAACGCGGGGCCGAACACCAATGGCTCGCAGTTCTTTATTGTCACTGCGAAGTCGTGCCCCTGGCTGGACGGCAAACACACCGTCTTCGGCGAGGTCGCCACGGGCATGGACGTGGTGGATAGCCTGGAAGGCGTGGACACCGACGGCTCCGACCGGCCGGTGGAGCCGATCGGGATCGCGAAGATCGAGCTCTCATAGCCGCGACCGGCCCGTGACTGGCCAGACAGCCAGGGAGGTGGCGTCGCCACGCCCACCGGAGTAGCCTCTGAACTTCGAGAGCGCGATCGCGAAGGAGGCTGAGAATGGGCGGGGTCCAGGAGCAGCAGGAGCAGCAGGTCCACGAGGAGCCGCACAACGGCAACGGCGCCGCCGGCGCGGGAATCCCGGTCGAGAACCCTGCGACCGGCGCGATCGTCGCGAACGTGCCCGACCTCGCTGCCGACGCGGTTGCCGAGATGGCAAGACGCGGTCGCGAGGCTCAAGTCCAGTGGAATGCAATCGGCTTCGAGGTGCGCGGGCGGGTCCTGCGGCGCGCGCAGAAGTGGTTGCTGCAGAACACAGATCGCGTGATCGAGACGATCGTCTCCGAGACCGGCAAGACCTATGAGGACGCCGAGTTCGCAGAGGTCGCCTACGCAGCCAACGCCTTCGGCTTCTGGGCCAAGAACGCGCCCAAGTACCTCGCCGACCGGCACGTAAAGTCAAGCCAGCTGCTGGTCAAGGGCAAGAAGCTGACCGTGCGCTACCGCCCGCTCGGCCTGATCGGCGTGATCGGCCCCTGGAACTATCCGCTCACGAACTCCTTCGGCGACTGCATCCCGGCGCTGGCCGCAGGCAACAGCGTGATCCTCAAGCCCTCGGAGATCACGCCGCTGACTTCGCTGCTGATGGCCGACGCGCTGAAGGAGTGCGGGCTGCCGCAGGACGTTCTGCAGATCGCCACCGGCCGCGGCGCCACAGGCGCCGCGCTGATCGAGCAGGTCGACATGGTGATGTTCACCGGCTCTACCAGAACCGGCCGCATGGTCGCGCAGGCGGCCGCCAAGCGGCTGATCCCCTGCTCGCTGGAGCTCGGCGGCAAGGACCCGATGATCGTGCTCTCCGATGCCGACATCGAGCGCGCCGCCAACCTCGCCGTCTACTACTCGATGCAGAACGCGGGCCAGACCTGCATCTCGATCGAGCGCGCCTACGTGGAGGCGCCAATCTACGACGAGTTTGTGGGCAGAGTGACCGAGAAGGTCAGGGCGCTGCGCGTCGGGCCGCCGCAGGGTCCGGGGTCGGTCGAGGTCGGGGCGATCACATTCCCGCCGCAGATGGAGACGATCACCGACCACGTCGCCGACGCCAAGCAGAAGGGCGCGAGGGTGCTGGTGGGCGGCAATGCGCTTCCCGGCGCCGGCCGCTTCTTCGAGCCGACCGTACTCGTCGACGTCGATCACACGATGAAGGTGATGACCGAGGAGACCTTCGGGCCGACGCTGCCGATCATGAAGGTCGCAGATGCTGAGGAGGCGATCCGCCTTGCAAACGAGTCGCCCTACGGCCTCGGCGCCTCTGTCTTCACCAAAGACGTGGCCAAGGGCGAGCAGGTCGCGCGCCGCATCCACGCCGGTGCGGCGAACGTCAACGACGCGCTGATCAACTACACCGCGCTGGAGCTGCCGATGGGCGGGGCCAAGGCCTCAGGACTCGGGACGCGACATGGCGCCGGCGGCATTCGCAAGTACTGCGAGGAGCAGTCGCTGGTGGTGACCAAGCTCGCTTTCAAGCGCGAGATCCACATGTTCCCCTACAAAGCCAAGACGACGCGGATGATCCAGCGGTTCTTCAAGCTGCTCTACGGGCGCGGGCGGCGCGACTGATTCTCAGCTCTGCTGCGCCAGCAGCGGCACGCCGAGCAGCACCTGCAGCGCCTCGATGCTCGCTGCCGGATCGGTGTGGTGGACGACCGCCATCCCGAGCTCTTCGGCGGGCGGCAGGTTGAAGGGCAGGTCGTCGACGAAGACGCACTGCTGCGGCGGTAGCCCGATCGACTCGGCGCCCATCTCGTAGATGCGGGGCGCGGGCTTGCGGATGCCGACCTCGCCGGAGATCACGATGCCTTCGAAGAGCTCGTCGAGCAGGTCGCGCGGATAGCGCGTCGTGCCCCACGAGTTGGAGATCAGGCCGGTGCGCACTCCTTCGCGGCGGGCGGTGAGCACCGCTTGCACCATCGATTCCTCTGGCTGGGCGCCGGAGAAGAGGCGGTCGATTAGCCCGTCGGCGGTGGACAGCCCGAGCCGGCGGCTGAGCTCGCTCTCGAAGTGGGCCTCGGCGATGCGGCCCTCCTCGAAGCCGATCAGCAATTCGCGCGCGGCCGCATCCTGGCGAAAGGCGCTTGCGAGCGCCTGTGGGTCGAGGCCCTCCGCTTCGCAGAAGGCTGCGAAGGAGGCGAACAGGTTGCTGGTCATCACGCCGCCCCAGTCGATCAGGAGCCCCTGACGACGCTCGTGTTCAGTCATCGAAGGCGACCTTCTCGGCCTGGCGCGCGAGCTCCACGACGCCCTCGCCGAACGTCCTCAGGTGGGGGTCGTCCGTCGATCCCGCGATAGCCCGCTTGTAGTTGCCCTCCATGAAGACTGTCGCCTTCCAGAGTGCGAGCGCGGTGTACCAGCGCAGGTCGCGCATGCTGCGGCCAGAACGTTGCTCGTAGCGGTCGATCAGTTCCTGGCGGCTGGGAAATCCCTGTCTGCGCGTGACCTGGCCGACTTGCGCTCGCAGCGAGTCATCTGCGTCGCCGTCCTGCGACCAGAACATGCACATGTAGCCGACGTCGGCCAGCGGATCGCCGATCGTTGCCATCTCCCAGTCGAGCACGGAGACCAGGTGTGCTGGCGGCTGCGAGGCGAACATCGTGTTGCCGAGCCTGTAGTCGCCGTGCACGATCGTGCTGGGGGGAGAATCCGGCATCTGGCCGGCCAGCCAGCTGCCCACGCGCTCGACAGCGGGGATGTCGCGGGTCTTGTTGATCTCCCACAGACCCGAGAAGCGCCGCACCTGGCGCTCCAGGTAGCCGCTGGGCTTGCCGAAGCCCTCCAGGCCCGCAGCGCGCCAGTCGACGGCGTGGATCTCAACCAACGCGTCGATCAGCTCGTCGGCGATCGCGCGGCGCTGCTGGGGCCTGTCGAGCGCTGATGGCACCTCGCCCACGATCACCTCGCCCGCGATCCGCTCCATCACGTAGAAGGGGCAGCCGATCAGCTCGGGGTCCTCGCAGATCGCCAGCACCTTCGGCACGCGCGCGGGCGTGGGCGTAAGCGCCCGCAGCAGCCTTGCCTCGCGCAGCACGTCATGCGCGCTCGGCGGCAGCGGCCCCCGGGGAGGGCGGCGCAGCACGACCTCGGTCTCGCCGCGCGTGATCAGGTAGGTGACGTTGCTGTGGCCCTCGCCGATCGGGGCGGGCTCGATCGGCCCTTCGCCGAGCTCATGCGCATCGAGGAAGCGCTGCAGCGGCTCCAGCACAAGCAGCGGCTCCCGCGCCCCCGCAGCCACCTCGGAGCGCCGCCGGACGATGTCATCAGGTGCGATAGCGACCGTCATCTCGATCGTGCACGCTACACGGACGCCCAGCCGGACGCGGATGCGCGGGGGCGCAATTGCGACGACGAACGATCGAGCTATGACACTGCTTGCACCGCAACCTCGCGCGAAGTCAAGTGTCTGTTGGGGCAGAGTGCACGGCGTGCATGTCGCGATGTGGGCGACTTGGCCCGAGCGCCAGTTGCGCACGAACGCCGGCATCTCGCTAACTTGCGCGGCCGGCACTCTGGACCGCAAACCACCGAATGGGAGACTAAATGCCTCGCATCCGCACCTTTATGCTGGCCCTACTCGCCGTGATGCTTTCGGCAGGCACAGGCGCGCTCCTCGCCGCTCCGGCGCTCGCCTCACACGGGCAGATCCTGTTCTTCGAGGCCCCAAGCGAGCTGCTGAACCCGGCCACGCGTGGGGAAGCGATCGAACAGATGCAGCATCTGGGCGTCAAAGCCGTGCGGATCGAGCTCTCCTGGAGTGCGGTTTCGCCGGGGAACGAAAGCGCCAAGCGCCCCAACTTCAACGCGACCGAACCGGCCGCCTACGAATGGGGCGCCTACGACTCGCTGATCGAAGAGATCCATGCCCTGCACTGGCAGATCCTGCTGACGATCTCCCCGCCGGCGCCCCGGTGGGCGACCTCCAACGGCGTCGCGCCCTACGTCACGCGTCCGGACGACCGTGACTTCAAGGAATTCATGACGGCGGTCGGGCGCCACTATGGCTCCGAGGTCAACTACTACGCGATCTGGAACGAGCCCAACGAGTACAACTCGCTGCGGCCTCAGTTCAGCGCGAGCGGCGCCCCCATGGCGGGGACGATTTACCGCGGACTCTTCGAGGAAGGGTATGCCGGCCTGCAGGCAGCGGGCATCAAATCGCCGCGGGTGTTCATGGGCGAAACGTCACCGGGCGGGTCGGCGAAACCCCTCAAGGGCGTGTCTTACTCGGGCGTGGCGCCGCTGGCCTTCCTGCGCGGCGCTCTGTGCCTGAACGCCAGCTATCGCAAGGCGCCGACCTGCACCAAGCTGCCCGCCTACGGATATGCGCAGCACCCCTACGCCAACAATTCCTTGAACCTTTTCAGCAAGCCGAAAAACCCCGAAGAAGTCACGATCGTCACGCTCGGTCGACTCGTCAACGCGCTCAACATGGCCGGCAAAGCCGGCGCGATCAATCGTGGCCTGCCGATCTTCATCACCGAGTTTGGCGTGATGAGCAAGCCCAACCTCTACGTCGGGGTCTCGGTCGCACAGCAGGCCGAATACGACGCGATCTCCGAGCGGATCGCATGGGAAAACCCGCGCGTGGCGTCCTTCTCCCAGTACCTGTTGCGCGACGACCCGCTCTCCCCAGAAGCCAACGTGGTCACCTTCCAAACAGGGGTGGAGTCAGCAAACGGCGCCAAGAAGCCGCTCTACTACGGCTTCCCGGTGCCGCTGACCGTCACCTACGCACGACGTGGCTACAACCTGTGGGGCTACGCGCGGCTGGCCGGCAAAGCCACGACCGTAACTGTGTTGGTTCAGCGCCCACACTCCAGCAGCTATCAGGTGCTGAGCAAAGTCCGCACCGGTCCGGCCGGCTACTGGACCCTGAAATCCAACGTGCGCGGCACGCACTGGCGCGTGCGGTGGACGAGCCCCACCGGCGTGCTCTACGAAGGCCCGCCGATCGGGGCCAACAGGGCACCCTGACTACGATGAGAGGGCGATGCCGGAGCTGCCAGAGGTCGAGATCACGGCCCGCCTGCTCGATGAGCAGCTCGAGGGCGCGCAGATCGACTCGGCGCTCGCTCCCGGCATAAACGCCCTGAAGAGCTTCGATCCGCCTCTGAGCGCGCTCGCGGGCAGCCACGTGCTCGCGGTGCGCAGGCGGGGCAAGCATCTGATCATCGACGCGGACGGTGGCCTCTCGTTGCTGATGCACCTGATGTCCGCCGGGCGGCTACAGCTCTTCGGTACGCGCGCCGGCCCCAGAGACCGGACCTCGCGCCTGCTGGTGCGTCTGGCAGGCCAGGAGGACGGGGGCGAGCTGCGCCTGCGGGAGTTCGGGTCCAGGCAGGCGGCATGGGTGAAGCTCCTGCCAACCGCGCAGCTGGAGCAAGATGAGGCGCTGGCGAAGCTGGGGCCGGAGGCGTGGCCGAACACGCCGGCCCTGGAGGAGCTGCTTGCGGTGCCAAGGCCGCTGAACGCGCTGCTGCGCGACCAGCGCACGATTGCCGGGATCGGCCGCTCATGGGCCGACGAGATCCTCTGGGAGGCAAAGCTCTCGCCCTACAAGCGGGGAAGCGATCTGGAGGCAGCGGAGCTCGTCGCGCTGCGCGAGGCGATCGCCAAGATGCTGGGCGGGGCGATCGCTCACTACGAGCAGGTGCTCAAACTGCCGATCCCGGACAAACTGCCAATGCCGTTGCAAGTGCACGGCAAGGAGGGGCAGCCGTGCCCGCGGTGCGCGCAGACGCTGCTCGCGGTCCACTTCGAGCAGCACGTGATCGCCTACTGTCCGGCCTGTCAGACGGGTGGGCGCCCTCTCAAGGACAGACGGCTCTCGCGGCTGCTGAAGTAGGAGGATGGATGGCTGACACGAGCGCGAAGCATCTGAGCAAGCTGGTTGAGACCCTGCGGGTGCCTGTGGGTGCGAAAGTGAGCCTCGCCAAGGACTTCGACCCGGCTTTCAAGGCGGGATGGCTGAGCAAGCAGGAATCCGAGCCGCAGCTGGCTGCAAGCGTGGAGCTGCTGGCCGAATACCAGGAGCGCCTTGCCGCGCAGGACACGCACGGACTGCTGGTAGTGCTGCAGGGGATCGATGCCGCCGGCAAGGACGGCACGATCCGGCACGTGATGAGCGGAGTCAATCCGCAGGGCGTGGGCGTCCACAGCTTCAAGGTCCCCTCCGCAGAGGAGCTCGCCCACGATTTCCTCTGGCGCTATGCAAGGAGTTTGCCCGCCCGCGGCCAGATCGGAATCTTCAACCGCTCTCACTACGAGGAGGTGCTCGTGGTGCGCATCCACCCCGAGCTACTGGAACGCGAGCGGCTGCCGTCCAGCGCAACGGGCAAGGAGATATGGCAGCGCCGCTACAGGGAGATAAACGACTGGGAGAGCTATCTGGTCGACAACGGCATCGCGGTCGTGAAGCTGTTCCTGAACATCTCCGCAGAGGAGCAGCGCAGACGCTTCCTGGCGCGGATCGACCTGGCGCGCAAGAACTGGAAGTTCTCTGCCGCCGACGCGCACGAGCGTGCAAGCTGGGATGCCTACCAGGACGCTTTCTCGGAGATGCTCAGCCACACGAGCACCCAGTGGGCGCCGTGGTACGTGATTCCCGCAAACCACAAGTGGTTTGCGCACATCGCCGTCGGCGCGGTGCTCGTGCAGGCGCTGATGGAGATCGATCCCCAGTATCCCGTGCTCTGCGCAGCAGAACAGGATGCGCTGCAGCGGGTGCGCGCTGAGCTGGAAGCGCAGGCGCCTGAGAGCCCAGGCGCTTAGACCGCACCGCCTATTTTGAAAGACCTTCTTAGTACACTCTCGCGATGAGGGTTGAGGGGGCATTGCACGCAGGGTCCGGCGAGCCGCTGCTGCTCGTCCACGGGTTCTCGAGCGTGCCGCAGGTATGGCGCCCGGTCCTCGGAGAGCTGGAAGGCTCCTTCGAAGTGCTCGCGGTGGCGCTTGCTGGACACGTCGGCGGGCCGTCGCTGCCCGCTGATGTGCCGGTCTGCATGCAGGCCATGGTGGACGCGGTCGAGCGGGAAATGGACGCGGCCGGGTTCGACACCGCTCACATCGCCGGCAACTCGCTTGGCGGCTGGATCGCGCTCGAGCTCGCCCGCCGCGGCAGGGCGCGCTCGGTGGTCGCGCTCTCACCCGCCGGAGGCTGGGAACAGGGAACCGCCGAGGAAAGGCGGCTGAGGGGCCTCTTCAGGCGCAACCACGCGATCGCGCAGCGCATGCTGCCGCGCGCCCCCGGACTGCTATCGCGCCCGCGACTGCGCCGCGCGCTGCTCTCCGGCGCGATGGCGCGCGCAGACCGCCTCGACCCTGCGCAAGCGCTGGCGATGGTGGCGGGCTCCGTCGAATGTCCGATCTACTTCGACTTGATGAGCGCGATCGAGCGCGACGGGCCGCCAGCCGATTTCGCGGGCGTCTCCTGCCCGGTGCTGCTGGCATGGGGTACCAAGGACCGCCTGCTGCCTGCGGCTCGCTACTCCCAGCGGATGCGAAACCTTCTTCCCGCTGCGCACTGGATGGACCTTCCGGGTCTTGGCCACATGCCGATGGGCGACGATCCGCAGTTGATCGCGAGCGTGATCGCCGGCTTTGTCGCGCAGGTGGCGCATGGCGCCCACGAGGAGGATCTGGTCGCTCAGGCGCTTGCCTGAGGCCTTCATCTGATCCTTGCGGGCAAGGCACTCGATCGACGCCGGGCGGATCGGCGAGCAACTCGGCCGGCTTCTGGATGCGTTGATGGCGTCGCTGCAAGACGCACTGCGCGTGCATTTGGCGTTGTAGCTCGGGTCGGCCCCGCCGGATACGATCCGTCTTATGATCGAACCAGGAGAGAGCGCCCTCGACTTCGAGCTGCCCGACCAGGAGGGACGCCCGGTCAAGCTCTCTGAGCTGCGCGGCAAACCTGTTGTGGTCTACTTCTATCCGAAGGCTGCAACCCCAGGATGCACCGTCCAAGCCTGTGGCGTTCGCGACCACGAGGCCGACTACAAGAAGGCCGGTGCTGTCGTGCTCGGCATATCGCCGGACCCGGTGCGCAAGATCAAGAAGTTCGCCGACGACCAGAGCCTCGCGTTCCCGCTGTTGTCCGACGAGGATCACGCAGTCGCTGAGGCCTATGGTGTCTGGGTGCAGAAGTCGATGTACGGGCGCACCTACTGGGGCAACGAGCGCACCACATTCGTGATCGACAGCGACGGCCGCGTGTCCGAGGTGCTGCGCAAAGTCAAGCCGGCTCAGCACGACGAACAGGTCATCGCAGCTCTCAACGGACGTTAGCCGCCTACGGCGCCGCGGGCACCTCTTCGCCGCCGAGCATGATCCGGCACTCCGCGAAGCTCACCCGGCTTCGGGAGGATCACCGCCAGATAAAGCCACGGAGCCGTCCAGGATCCAACGCGGTCGAGCAAAGACAGTGGGTCGTCGCTAGCGTTTCGGCGCCCAATGCTGATCTCCGCGCTGCAGCAGTGCTGGCCGCCGTTCGTGCTCGTAGCCGGCCTGCTGCTGATAGGCCTGGTTGCCGGAGAGGACGGGCTCTTCGAGGCGGCCGCGGCGTGGCTTGAGCGCCTGCCGGGACCGCCGATCGTGCTGTTTGCCGCCTGCTGCCTGACGGTGGCGGTCACGACCGCGCTGCTGAACCTCGACACCGCTGCGGTCTTCCTGACGCCGGTGCTGATCGTCGCCGGGCGCCGTCGCGGCCTGGCGATCGCGCCGTTCCTCTATGCAGCGCTGTTCATGTGCAACGCCTCCTCGCTGTATCTGCCGGGCTCCAACCTGACCAACCTGCTGGTGCTCTCCGGGCGTGGCCTCTCGGGCGGCGCGTTCCTGGCGATGATGCTGCCCGCGGCTCTCAGCGCAACTGCGATCACGGCGGTGGGCCTTGCGATCATCCACCGAAGCAGCCTCCGTCACGGCGAGGCGCCGCAAGCAGTCGCAGCGCATCCGATCCGGCCCGGAGTCGGCCTGTTCGCGGTACTGGCGGCCGCTGTCTTGATGGTGCTGCTGACAAACCCCGCGCTGCCGGTCCTCGGCGTGGGGCTGGCGGCGGTTGCCACGCGCGTGCATCAGCGCAGGATCTCCCACGTGCGGGCGCTTGAGCACCTCGGCGCGCCCACGCTGCTCGCGCTCTTTGCACTGGCAGTACTGCTCGGGGCATTGGCGCGCGCCACCGGCTTCCCCGGTAACGCGGTTAGCTCCTCGGGCCCGGCGGCCCTGGCTGCGATCGCGGCGGTCGCCAGCGTGGCCGTCAATAACCTGCCGGCGGCGGTTCTGCTATCCGCCTCTCACCAGGCGCACACAGCCGCTCTGCTGATAGGGCTCAACGTCGGCCCGAACCTGGCCGTGACCGGCTCGCTTTCGGCGCTGCTTTGGTGGCGAGCGGCAAAGACGGCAGGCGCAGCACCCTCCGCTCTGCAGTGCTCGCGCCAGGGAGCTCTGCTTGCGCCGGTGGCGATCGTCGGCGCGCTGGCTGCGGCAGGCGCGCTATAGAAAATGATCTCGCTCGCGATCTTGGCCCGGCAGGTCTATGATGCCCGCGCTTTGGGGTACACAGAGACCTCCGGCCGACGAGCATCCAAGGACACCGATCCAAGAAGGGAGAGCCCTCATGAAGACTGCGACGCTGACGCGTCTTGAGCATGAATTCGACGACGATGACTGGGATGAGGACGACGAGGAGGATCTTCCCGGGACCGACGACGAGGAGCTCGACCTCGACGAGCTCGAGGAAGAGGACCCCGACGATCTCTAGTGGGCCGGCAGAGCCTTCAAAGCGCGCGGTGCCGCGCGCTACTGAAGGCCCTCGCGGGCCTCACGCACGAGAGTGACTGCCTCTGGGAAGACGGCCGCGATCACGGACCGGATCTGCTGCGCCTGAGCCTCGGCGTCGCCTTGGAGGTTGACGCGGTTGACTGCCGCGACCGTCATGTCGACCGCGAGCTTGATCGCGTTGTCCGCCCAGGCCAGCCGTTGCTGGCCCTGCATCTGTTCCGCGAACTCCGCCAGGCGCCGCTGCAGATCCTCAGGATCGCCGAACAGATCTCCGAAGCCGCCGCCACTTTCCATCCCACCATCATAGACTCTGCATCGCATGGCCTCCAAGGACAAAGGCGAGCTGCTCGGCGGCAAGCGATCCAGCAACGGACAAAGCGCCGAGGTTCGCGACCAGCTCGAGCTGGAGAGTGGCTGGCGCGGTCGTCTGGGCGTGCCCGCATTGGCGGGCGGCTTCCTCTATCTGATCGGGACGGTGATCATCGGCTCGGCGATCAGCGGAGCGCCGACCGTGGGGCTGCTGCAGGCGATCTCCCTTGCGCTCAAAGGCGAAGCCCACCCTGCACGCAGCCCGCGTGCAGACGAGGTGATCTACATCAGCCATCACGCCTTCGGGCTGATCGCGGGCAGCCTGGTCTCTGCGGTCTCGCTGCTGGCGCTGACGGCTGTCCTGTTCGTGCTGGTCAAGGCCACGCGCTTCAGGCGCCCAGTGTCTTGGCCGGCGACGCTGCCGCTGGTGCTGATCGGCGGCTTCGGCTTTGCGGCGGTGAGCATCGGGCATCAGATCGCAGGGGCGATCCTCACGCACGACTTCGCGATCGGCCACGACTTCAGCAACCACGCAGTCGACTACGCGCTCACAAACGCCGGCGTGAACGTGGCGATGCAGTACATCTCGCTGCTCGCTGGTCTTTCCCTGACGGTCGGCATGATCTCCGCGAACCTCGGCGCGATGCGCTCCGGCCTGCTCACACGGTGGATGGGGGTCGTGGGCATCTTCGCTGCCCTGCTGGTCTTTCTGCCGATCGGCGGTGAGACGCTCTCGCTGGTGCCAGCCTTCTGGCTGGCGGGGATGGGGCTGCTCTACATGGGGCGCTGGCCGGGCGAGGAGCCACCGGCATGGGCGGCGGGGGAGTCGCGGCCGTGGCCAAGCCAGGCCGAGATGCGCGCTGCCGCGAAGGCCGCCTCTGGCCAGAACATCGACGCGGCACCGGCGATCGAGAACGGCTCTGGCGCAGGCGCCGATCTCACGCCCACCACCGCCACCGGCCGGCGTCGTCGCAAGCGCGGCTCGCGCGGCTAAGGGCCTATCCCGGTAGGGCTCGCACTTCCGGGCGAGTCTGCTTGCGTATTTCTGCGCAGATGACAGCGTAGTTACGCTCATCTGCTTTGCTCGCTTGCGCGGTGCATGCGAATGGGTAAGTGAGGGAATAATCGCTCGTGAGCATGTAGTTATCGTCACAAAGTGACGAGGCCTGCTCGCATCCCATCGCAAGCATTCTTTGAAGGCCGTGCGGAGAGCACGGCCGGAAGGAGGGTCCCATGGAGGCAGCATCGATCCATCCACACCCTGCGCAGGGCGAAGGCATGCGCAGGCCGCCGACTCAGCCGGTGGGGGCTGAGCCAGAGCGGGAGGCGCTCTGGAAGCCGGCCGATCCGGCCCCGCTCGGGCTCGCCGGCTTCGCAATGACGACGTTCGTGCTCTCAATGTTCAACGCGAACCTCGTTAGCGAAAAGGGCCTGCCGGTGGTCCTCAGCCTCGCGCTGGCCTACGGCGGCCTTGCTCAGTTGCTGGCCGGCATGTGGGAGTTCCGCAACGGCAACACCTTCGGAGCGGTCGCGTTTACGTCCTTCGGCGCCTTCTGGCTTTCCTTCTGGGCGCTGCAGGTCTTCTACGCGAAGGACATCGGTGGAAACGTCGGGCACGCCGTCGGTCTGTACCTGTGGGCGTGGGCGATCTTCACCGCCTACATGACCGTCGCCTCGCTGCGTGTCAGCGCTGCGGTCGCAGCAGTGTTCATCCTGCTGACGGCGACGTTCATCCTGCTGGCGATAGGCGCCACCGGGCCGCATACGACCGTCACCCATTGGGGCGGCTACCTTGGCCTCGCGACGGCCGCGGTCGCCTGGTACGCATCGTTTGCGGGCGTGACCAACTCGACCTTCGGCCGCACGATCTTGCCGACGGTGCCTTTGGCACATAGGTGAGAAGAGACAGGTCTTCCCGACAGCTGGGAGAGCCGCATGGGGCGTGGGCCATCTGGACCCACGCCCTCGCGGCGGGCAGAGCAGCGATGTTGGATGATTGGGAAGCGGAGGGGCGCCCGGGCATTTTCAACCTAATGAGGTGGATGGATGGCTACTGAGCCGAAGCTGACTAGCGGAGAGGAGCTCGACGAGCAGCTGGCGCAGCTGCTGGATGTGGAGTCCTTCGAGCCCCCTGCGCATTTCAAGGAGCATGCGCTGCTCTCTGATCCGGCGATCTATGCGCAGGCCGCGGCCGATCCGCAGGCGTGGTGGGCCAAGCAGGCCGCGACGCTCGATTGGGACACGCCGTGGGAGCAGGTGCTCGACGACTCCAACCCGCCCTTCTACAAGTGGTTTCTGGGCGGCAAGCTGAACGTCAGCCACAACTGCCTGGACCGTCACGTCGCCGCCGGCCGCGGACATCGCATCGCCTACCACTGGCTCGGCGAGGACGGCAGCGAGCGCGAGATCACCTACGCAGAACTGCTGGGCGACGTGAAGCGATTCGCTTCCGCGCTGAGGGACCTGGGCGTGAAGAAGGGGGATGTCGTCGGCATCTACCTGCCGATGATCCCCGAGGTCGTGGTGGCGATGCTCGCCTGCGCCAGGATCGGCGCTCCGCACAACGTCGTCTTCGGCGGCTTCTCCGCGGAGGCGGTGCGCGAGCGGATGGAGTTCTCCGATGCGAAGGTGCTGATCACCGTCGACGGGGCGGCGCGCAAGGGCAAGATCGCTGCGGTCAAGGATCGTGTGGACGAGGTGATGGGCGACCTCGCAACGCTTGAGCGGATTGTGGTTGTGCGCAGCAAGGGAGTCGCCTGCCAGATGCAGTCCGGACGCGACGTCTACTACGACGAGGCGATGGCGGCGGCCGACCTGGAGTGCCCGGCGGAGCCGATGGACGCCGAGGACCCGCTCTTCATCCTCTACACCTCGGGCTCGACCGCCAAGCCGAAGGGGATCCTGCACACCACCGGCGGCTATCTGACGGGAGTGTCGTGCACCCACCGATACGTCTTCGATCTGAAACCCGACGAGGACGTCTACTGGTGCGCCGCAGATGTGGGCTGGGTCACCGGCCACTCCTACATCGTCTACGGACCGCTTGCCAACGGGGCAACCTCGGTCATGTGGGAGGGGGCGCCGGACTACCCCAACAAGGGGATCTGGTGGGAGATCGTAGAGCGCTACAAGGTCAGCATCCTCTACTGCGCGCCGACTGCGATCAGGGCCTGCATCAAGTGGGGCGCGGAGTGGCCAAACGGCCACGACCTCTCCTCGCTGCGGCTGCTCGGCACCGTCGGTGAGCCGATCAACCCAAAGGCGTGGCTCTGGTACCACAAGGTGATCGGCCACGAACGCTGCCCGATCGTGGACACCTGGTGGCAGACGGAGACTGGCGCGATCATGATCACCCCGCTGCCGGGCATCACGCGTACCAAGCCTGGCTCTGCGACCAACCCGTTCCCGGGCGTGGTGGCCGACGTGGTCGACGAGACAACGGGCGAGCCGATCGAGCAGGGACAGGGGCTGTTGGTGCTCAAGCAGCCGTGGCCCTCGATGCTGCGCACGCTTTACAAGGAAGATGAGCGCTACGTCAGCACCTACTTCGACCGGTTCGGCAGGGAGACTTACGTCGTCGGCGACGCGGCACGGCGCGACTCGGATGGCTACATCTGGGTGATCGGCCGCATCGACGACGTCGTCAATGTCTCCGGCCACCGGCTCTCCACCGCCGAGGTCGAGTCCGCGATTGTCGCGCACCCGGACGTTGCAGAGGCGGCTGTGATCGGCCAGCACGACGAGGACAGCGGGCAGGCGATCGTCGCGTTCGTCACTCTCCAGGGCGAGCTGGAAGGCAGTGAGCAGGAGCAGGAAAGCATCCGCGAGACGGTCGCGCAGCGGATCGGCAAGATTGCGCGCCCGAAGCGGATCATCTGGACCGACGATCTGCCCAAGACCCGCTCGGGCAAGATCATGCGGCGGCTGTTGCGCGACATCGCCGAGGGGCGCGAGCTCGGCGACGTGACCACGCTGCGTGATCCCGAGGTGACCGCGAAGTTGGAAGCGCGTGTGAGCGAGCTGCACTCGGCAGAAGACTAGGCAGGGGGACCGGCGGCGATGGGCGCCGCGAGCAAGCCCCGCGCGTCGGCACGGCGCGCGGGGCGCTCGGCGCCTAAGGGAGATCCCTGACGACTCCCGAGCGCGGCGGTGGCATCATTGGGGGCGATGACCGCGGGCACCACCCGCCTTGGCGGGCGCACATCTGGCGAGCACCCTCTTGACCGCAAGCCGATTGCGCGCGCCCTCCGCGGGTTGTCCTTGCCGCTGAGGGCAAGCAGCCGTTTGCTTGGCTGGTGGCTGCTGAGGGTCGCGGTGGCGCTCGTGGCGCTGCACGCGGTCGGGATCCTGAGGGCAGACAGGTACGCGGTTCGCGGTCTGGCCCTGGCGATCTTCGCGTTCCTGGTCGTTTTCGGGCCCTGGTTCGTGCGGCTTGGCCGCAGCCTGGCCTCCGAGCGAGCAGCGCGCATCCGCGAGCAGGAGCGCGCGGAGATGGCCGCGCACCTGCACGACTCCGTGCTGCAGACGCTCGCGCTGATTCAGAACCGGGCCGCCGACGCGCACGAGGTAGCGACGCTGGCACGGCGCCAGGAGCGTGAGCTACGACGCTGGCTCTTCGATCGCACCCCCGCGGGTGGGGACAGCATCAAGGCCGTGATGGAGCGGGTCGCCGCCGAGGTCGAGGAGCTGCATGGCATCCCGATCGAGGTCGTGGTGGTCGGAGACGTGCCCGTGGACACACGCCTTGACGCGCTCGTGCAGGCCGCGCGGGAGGCGATGACCAATGCTGCGAAGTTCGCGGGCAGTGGGCGCGTCGACCTCTACGTCGAGGTCTGCGACGGCCGTGTGGAGGCATTCGTACGCGATCGCGGCGTCGGCTTCGATCCGGCCGCCATCCCGCAGGATAGGCGCGGCGTACGCGACTCGATCCTCGCGCGCATGCAGCGGCACGGCGGACGCGGCACCGTCCACAGCGCGCCGGGCCAGGGCACGGAGGTCGAGCTGGTGATGGAGCCGGCGGGGGCATGAGTGTGGCCGGCCTCGCAAGCGACTCTCGCACGGAGGTGAGGGTTGTGCTCGTAGACGATCACAAGCTCTTCCGCGCGGGCGTGAGGGCCGAGCTCGGCGATCGGGTCGTGGTGCTCGGCGAGGCGGGTACCGTCGATGATGCGGTCGCGACGATCCTTCAGAGCGAGCCCGACGTTGTGCTGCTCGATGTGCACATGCCCGACGGCGGGGGCCTAGAGGTGATCGCGCGTGTGACGCGGGTGTTGTCGGGGGTGAGGTTCCTCGCGCTATCGGTCTCTGATGCCGCCAGCGACGTGATCGGCGTGATCAGGGCCGGCGCGCGCGGCTATGTGACCAAGACGATCTCCGGCGATGAGCTCGTGGATGCGATCAGGCGGGTGGCCGAAGGCGATGCCGTCTTCTCGCCCCGTCTGGCCGGCTTCGTGCTCGATGCTTTCGCCAAGCAGACTGCCGGCAGCGAGTCTGACGAGCTCGACCAGCTCACGCCGCGTGAGCGCGAGGTGCTGCGTCACATCGCCCGCGGATACATGTATAAGGAGATTGCGCTGCGGCTCGGGATCTCGGTCAAGACCGTCGAGGCCCACGTCTCAGCCGTGCTGCGCAAGCTGCAGCTCTCTAGCCGTCACGAGCTCAGCCGCTGGGCCGTTCAGCGCCAGCTGGTCAGCCTCGACGGCCCGTAAGACCCCGTAGGGGCGATCCCCCATAGTTTCCTCTGACCCGATGAAAGAGACTGCCGCTCATGCAAACGATCGAGACTGAACCAAATCTCGGCGCCACAGGGATGGCGATCGAGACCAACGGACTGGTCAAGCGCTTCGGAGAGCGCGCGGCGATCGACCAGGTCGATCTGAAGGTGCCGCTGGGAAGCGCCTTCGGCTTCCTGGGCCCCAACGGCGCCGGCAAGACCACGATGATCAGGATGCTGCTCGGGCTCACGCATGCAAGCGCCGGGACGATGCAGCTGCTCGGTCGTCCCGTGCCGGCGCAGCGTGCCGCCGCGCTTGCCCGGGTGGGCGCGATCGTCGAGGAGCCGCGCTTTCATCCGCATCTCTCCGGGCGTGAGAACTTGAAGATAATCGCGGCTGTTCGCGGGCCGCAGGCAACTGCGCGGATCGCCCCGGCGCTGCAGCGCGTCGGTCTCGCTGACCGGGCAGACGAGAAGGTCAAGCGCTATTCGCTTGGCATGCGCCAGCGCCTCGGGGTGGCACGCTGCCTGCTGGCGGACCCGCTGCTGCTGATCCTCGACGAGCCGACCAACGGTCTGGACCCCGGCGGTATCCAGGAGTTTCGGATGATGATCCGCTCGATGGTCGATCAGGAGGGAAGGACCATCTTCCTCTCCTCGCACCTGCTCGACGAGGTAGAAAAGATCTGCGACCACGCTGCGATCGTCGATCAAGGCAAAATCGTGATGCAGGGCGCGATCGCAGAGCTCGCCAGCGGCGGTCAGCGCAATGAGCTGATCGTCGGCGTGGATGACCCGGAGCGGGCCCTGGTTGCGCTGGAAGGGCTCGACGCCGTTAGCGAGGCCCGCCGCTCCGACGAGGGGCTGCGAGTCGTGTTGGCTGGCGATCTGTCCACGGCGGCGCAGGTGAACGCGACCCTCGTCGGCCAGGGGCTTGCGGTAACGCGGCTGGAGCCGGTGCGGCAAAGCTTGGAGAAGCGGTTCCTCGACATCACTTCCCGGCTCGGCGGCTCCGCTGAGCAGGACGCGCCCACGACGGAGGTTTCGGCATGAGCACTGCGATCGCGCTGCGGATGACCTCCGCGGACATCCTCAAGCTGCGCAAGAAGCGCAGCATCCTGATCTGGGCGCTGGTGCTCGCGCTCGCGCCGCTTGCCATCTATTTCATCGTCAAGGTGGCGCAGCACTCCTCAAATCCGGCCGAACACGGGCCCGCCGGCGGGATCGAAGCCTTCAAGGATGGGCTGCGCATTCTCGGCATGCTCTTCGGCCCGCTCGCCGGCATCCTGATCGGCGTCGAGGCGGGTGCCGGAGACGCGGCCTCCGGCGTATTTCGCGACCTCGTGGTGACGGGTCGCTCGCGCGTCGCGCTGTTTGCCACGCGTGTGCCGGCGGCGCTGGCGATGACATTCCTGGTCGCAGCGGCCGGCTACGTCTTGATGCTGATCGGCGTGTTCGCATTCGCCTCCAACCTGCAAACGCCGAGTCTGGGCCTGGTCCTCGAAGGCGCCGGCTTCGTCGCGCTCGAGGTCGGCGTGATCTGCATCGTGGCACTCGGGTTCGCGTCGCTGACCAACTCCAGGCCCGCTGCGATCGTCACGCTGATCGGCGTCGACCTGCTCGTCAGCCCGATCCTCGCGAGCATCACCTCGCTTGGCAGCGTGCGCAGAGCTCTGCTCAACCAGGCGCTTGCGCACTTCGCGCCGATTGCCGATCTACGCGGCGGTCACGGGCCGACGATCACCATGTCCAGCGCCACCGCGATCGTTGTGATCGTCGTGTGGTTGGCGGTCTTCCTCGCCCTCGGCGCCTGGCGCACCAGAACTATGGACGCCTGAGCTCTCAGCGCGGCTCGCTGGAGCGCGCCGCGGATCGCGCAGCACGGCGGGGACGATCGCGATCGCCGCGGCGGCGAGGGCTGCCGCGATCCAGAAAGCGAGGTGATAGCCGCTCGTGAGCGCCGTAGCGGTGGGATGGCCCTGTGCGAGCAGGTGCTGGCTGCGGGAGGTGGACAGCGTCGCCAGCACGGCCAGCCCGAGCGCTCCGCCCACCTGGGCGGTGGTGTTCACAAGGCCGGAGGCCAGGCCGGCGTCCTGCGGTTGGATGCCGGACATCGCAACGTTCATCAGCGCGGGGAAGCACACGCCGGCGCCGATGCCGAGCAGCAGCATCGATGGCATCACGTGGGTGAGATAGCTGCCATGCACCGGCGCCTGGGCGAACAGCACGAGTGCGATCACGATCAGTGCGAGCCCCGGCGGCAGAGCGTTGTGAGCGCCGAAGCGAGTGACCAGTCTCTCGGAGTAGCGGATCGACAGCAGCCCCATCGTGAGCGAGACGGGCAGGAATGCCAAGCCGATCTGCAGCGCGTCGTAGCCGAGCACGCGCCGCAGGTACAGCGCTCCGAGGAAGAACATCCCGAACATGCCCGCCACCGAGAGGATCTGGATGACGTTGGCTACGGCGACGTTGCGCACGCGGAAGATCCGCAGCGGCACCAACGGGTTGTGCGCGGTCGCCTGGCGGATCAGGAACGCCGCCAGCAGCGTGACCGAGAGGCCACCGAGTACGAGCGTGTGGCTCGCGCCCCAGCCGTCTTCGGCGGCGGGCTTGACGATCGTGTAGACGCCGAGCATCAGCGCCGAGGTGATGAGGATCGCGCCGCAGGCGTCGGCGCCCTTGCCGAAGCCGATGCCGGAGTCGCGCTTCAGCAGGCGCGCGGCGAAAGCGGCGGTGGCGATCCCGATCGGGATGTTCACGAAGAAGATCCAGTGCCAGTCGATCGACTGCGTGATCACCCCGCCGGCGAGCAGGCCGACCGAGCCGCCCGCGGAGGCGACGAACGCATACACGCCGATTGCCTTGGCCTGCTCGCGCGGCTGCGGGAACATCGTCACGATCATGCCGAGGATCACCGCGGAGGTCATCGCGCCGCCGACCCCCTGCGCGAAGCGCGCGGCCACCAGCCATGTCTGGCTCTGCGCAAGTCCGCACAGCAGCGAGCCGGCGGTGAACACGCCGACGCCTGCCAGGAACACGGCGCGGCGTCCGATCAGGTCGCCGATGCGCCCCGCCAGCAGGAGCAGGCCGCCGAAAGCGATCAGATAGGCATTGACCACCCAGGCGAGGCTGGAGGTGGAGAAGTGCAGGTCATCCTGGATCGAGGGCAGCGCAACGTTGACGACAGTCACGTCGAGGACGATCATCAGCATCCCCACGCACAGCACGTAGAGCGCGACCCAGCGCGTATCGCGGGGCGGCTGCTCGGGCTCCCTCATGCGCCGTGGCCTCCGTCCTCCACCTGAGCCCTCAGCGCATCCATCAGCGCATTGGTGCCGTGCTCGCGCTCGGCGGGGTTGTCCAGGCCGTCGAGGAATACGCCCTGCTCGGTCAGCGTCAGCCGCGTGCCCTCGCCGTGCGCCTCGATTTCGATCGTGGCCACCGAAACAGAGATGCGGTCCTCGCCGCGGTGCATGTCGTAGGTGTAGACGATCCGCTGCCCGGGCACGATGTCCTGGTAGACGGCGTCGAAGCTGTAGGCCGGTCCGTCGCCCATCTGGATTGTCAGGTGCTCGCGACCGCCTTCGCGGAAGTCGAGCGAGTAGGAGCCCGCCGGCTTCTCGGGCGGACCGAACCACTTCGACTTGGCGGCCTGGTCGGCCCAGGCATCGAACACCCGCTGCGGCGAGGCGTCGTAGGTTCGCTCGATCACGAACGTGGAATGGACCGTCGAGCGCTCGCGGTGGGTCTGCTCGGCATGGCTCACTGTGTACTCCCTTGCTCTGGTTGGTCTGATTGCTCGGCCAGGTATTCGCCCAGGCGGTCGAGGCTCTGCTCCCATGCGGTCCGCCGGTCGGCGATCCACTGCTCCGCGGCCCGCAGCGCGGTGGGCTGGATGGAGCACGTGCGAACCCGCCCGAGCTTCTGCGAGCACACGAGGCCGCTGGCCTGGAGCACGTTGAGGTGCTGCACCACTGCGGGCAGGGACATTGCCAGCGGCGCGGCGAGCTCGCTGACCGACGCCGGCCCGCGGATCAGACGATCGACCATCGCGCGGCGGCTGGGGTCCGCGAGTGCTTGGAAGAGAAGGTCGATCTCTGCTCCTGCGGGCGCGGGCTCGTAATGCTTAAGCATCTACTTAAGTATTGCACACCTGCGCCGGCATGGCGAAGCTGACCCGACTGGCGTCGCGTCAGGGCCTCTGCGTCTGCTCTGCCGTCAGACCTTGTGGTGCTCAGGCACCCACGAGCCGTCGTCCTGGCGGCTGAAGTCCTGGAAGACGCCGGGAGCCTCGACGAGCATGATCTCGGCGATCTTGTTGAAGACCAGCCGCAACTCCTCCTCCGCGCCTGGGGCGGTGCGCATCTCGATCACGTGGCGAAGCGTGCGCAGGTTCGCGGTCCAGATGATGTCCGTGGAAAGGCCGATCGGCGCAAGGCGCCGCAGCGCCGAGGTGACCTCCTTCTTGATGTGGAACGGCACACCGTCCTCTTCGATTCCAAGCTCCTGGGCCGCATCACGCTGGAACTCCTCCAGCTGCTCCACGATTGAGAGCACGCGCTCGCGCATGGGCTCCAGCGATGGCGGTACGCGGAAGCCGATGTCAGTCAGGCGCACGTAGCGCAGACTCTCCTGGCTGAAAGCGGATCCGGCTCTGTGCCTAACAATCTCATGAGTTAGAACACGTGAGACGTTGCGCAGCGCGAAGGTATAGCTGGCGTGCTCGAGCACGCTGCCGTGAGCGCTGCGCAGGATGTTTGCGAGGTACTCGCGTTGATCGGTCCTGATTCGCGTGACGTTCGGGTTTAGTCCCGGCTCCCAGCTGCGGTAGCAGGCGCGGCCCGCGAACTCGACCAGCAGCTCACCGGGATTCGGCTGCTCGCCTTGGTCTATCCGCATGCCTAGCCATGACTCGCCGCCCACATCTCGCAGATACGCGGTGAGCCCTTCGAGGTCGAGCGAGGGCCGTGCGATCAGGTAGATGGACGGGGCGGTCTCGTGCATCGGGCGGACGATGCTAGGGCTCACTCCGGACGGCGCCACAGGGCCCCGGCGCAAGGCGTGTGGGCATGCCGCATCGAAGCTATAAGCTCACCGCAACGATGGCGAGTGCTGCCGATCAGATCGAGGATCCGGAGGCCGAGCAGGCCGCCTGGGACCTCTCGCCGCTGCTTGACGGCGAGGGCCCAGAGGGCGTGGATGCCCGCCTACAGGCGGCGCTCAGTATGGCCAAGCGCTTCGCCGAGCGCCATGCCGGAAAGCTCGCCGAGCTCGACGGCGAGGGTCTGCGCGCAGCCATGCAGGAGCTCGCGCAGATGCACGACCTGATCGGCAGAGCCGGCGCCTACGCTGCGCTGCGCTTCTCCACCGATACGGCGGACCCGGCCAACGGTGCACTGCTGCAGCGGGTACAGGAGCGCGAGACCGAGATCGAGACGACGCTGCTGTTCTTCGAGCTGGAGTGGGCCGCGCTCGATGAGCAGACGGTCGACCGGCTGCTGGCTGCCGATGGGCTGGAGTTCTGCGCTCATCACCTGCGACGGGTGCGCCGCTACCGCGATCATCTGCTCTCCGAACCGGAGGAGCGGATCTTGGCCGAGAAGTCGGTGACCGGCGCAAGCGCCTGGGGCAGGCTCTTCGAGGAGCTGACCTCTGCGATCGAGGTGCAGCTGGCCGCCGGCGGAAACGGCGAGACGCAGGGCGTCGCGCTCGACGTCGCGCTCTCCCAGCTCACCTCGCCCGATCGGCAGGTGCGCCGGTCCTCCGCCGAGGCGGTCACTGCGGCGCTCGCGCCCGGCCTGCGCACGCGCGCGTTCCTCTTCAACACGCTGCTGGCGGACAAGGCGACCGACGATCGGCTGCGGCGCTACCCGAGCTGGCTCTCGGCCCGCAACCTCTCAAACGAGGTCGACGACGATTCGGTGGCGGCGCTGGTAAGTGCCGTGCGCGGCCGATATGAGCTCGCGCGCCGCTGGTACCGGCTCAAGGCCGGCCTGCTGGGCATCGATCGGCTCGCCGATTACGACCGGATGGCGGCGGTGACGCAGGACGAGGCGAGCTTCGGCTACGGCCAGGCACGCGAGATCGTGCTCGACTGCTACTCCTCTTTCTCGCCGAAGCTCGGCGATCTCGTCGGCTCCTTCTTTCAGGGAGCCTGGATCGACGCCCCGGTGCGACCAGCCAAGCGCGGCGGCGCCTTCTGTGCGGCGGCGGTGCCCTCGGTGCACCCCTACGTGCTGCTCAACTACACATCGCGCCGTCGCGACGTGCTCACGCTTGCACACGAGCTCGGCCACGGCGTGCACTTCGCGCTTGCCGCCGCCCAGGGACCGTTTCACCAGCACACGCCGTTGACGCTGGCCGAGACCGCCTCGGTGTTCGGGGAGACGCTGGTGTTCGCCCGCCTGCTGGAGCAGGACACCGACCCCGACTCGCGGCTCGCGCTGCTGGCCGAGAACATCGAGGGTGCGATCGCGACCGTCTTTCGACAGATCGCGATGAACCACTTCGAGGACCTCGTGCACACCGAGCGGCGCGAGCAGGGCGAGCTCTCGGTCGATCGCTTCGGCGAGCTTTGGGCGCGCAGCCAGCACGAGATGCTGGGCGATTCGGTGGAGGTGACCGACGGCTACCGCAGCTGGTGGTCCTACATCCCGCATTTCATCGGCACGCCGGGCTACGTCTATGCCTACGCCTACGGCCAGCTGTTGGCGCTCTCCGTCTACCACCGCTATGAGCAGCAGGGGCAGGAGTTCGTGCCGCGCTACCTGGCGTTGCTCGAAGCGGGCGGTTCGCGCAGCCCGGAGGAGCTGGGCCAGATCGTGGACGTCGATCTCGCCGATCCCGGCTTCTGGGACGCGGGCCTGGACCTGCTCGAGCGCCGCCTGGTGGAGGCCGAAGAGGCCGCCAGGGCCAGCGGCCGCGTCTAGCTGTCTGATTGGATCAGTGTCCAACCCGGCCAGTTGCTCTCGCGAGAGGCAGCGGGCATGCCGATGCAGTGAGCGGCGAGATGCGAGCACAGCACACCACACCTCTTGGGCGTATGGGACCGACGGCGCGGCGCATGTGCCTTCTGCTCGGCATCCTTGCCGCTGGCCTGCTCGCGCTGCCGATTGCGCCGGCTGCACACGGCGACGGCCTTGGCAGCGTCGAACCGCTCACGCCCTGGCGCAAACCGCTCGTGGTGCTGCCGCGACCGCGCACTCTGGACTATCTCGGCCTCGCCCAGCAGGGCGTTGGCAAAGCGGCGTCCTGGCGCCACGACGGCTGGTTCTGCGAGTACCTGGGTTGCGACAACAGCGTGTATCCGCTGCTGACGATCTGGGGCGAGGTGCCGATGTTCGAGACCGCCGACGCGCTGCAGCTGGCGGACCCGAGCAGCTCGCACAGGCGCCTGGTGGAAAAGTTCGGCCTGGCCTCCGAGCACTACTGGGATCGCGGCCTCGGCGGCTACGCCCCCTACCCGGGCGATCGCGAACGCAGCGTGCAGGCGTTCTTCGACGACAACGGCTGGCTCGGGCTTGCGTTCGCGCAGGCATACGAAGCCGACCAGGAACATCGCTGGCTGCGCGACGCCCAGCGCGCGTTCCACTTCATCTCCGCCAAGGGCTGGGATGCGGCGGGTGGCGGCGGAATGTGGTGGAACACTTCCCACCCCTACCACTCCGGGCCCGCGCTGGCCTCCGACGCGCTGCTAGGCATGCTGCTCTACGGCGATGACCACGAAAGCTGGCAGCTGGAAGATGCGAAGACATACATCGACTGGGCCAACGCCGAAGACAACCACGACGAACGCCAGCTCTATCTGGAGCAGGCGAACAAGCCCGAATCGGTCAACGACTACGTTCAGGCGCCGCTGATCTACGCCCAGTATCTGCTCTGCCAGGATGGCGAGGGCCAGTCCTACTGCGAACACGCTGCGCGCGTCGCGGCGACCACGGCCGAGCAGAGCGTCAACGCCACCGGCTACAAATTCAACTACGGCCCGGAGTACGACGCCATCTACATGCAGTGGATGATGGCCTACGGCAAGGCGACGGGCGAGAACTACTGGGTGCGGCTGGCCGAAGTCAACGCCGTCGCCGCGTCCAAGAACGCCACCAGCAGCGACGGCCTCTGGCTCTCCAGCTGGTGGGGCGGCCCGATCAAGGACCCCGAAACGCATCCGGGCATGTTCCGCACCGCGGCGGCGACGACGAGCCTCTTTGCATGGACCGGCTACTACTCCGGCTCCAGCGCCATCGATGCACGCGTCCACCGGCACGGGCACCGGCGCTGACGTTCGTGCAGGCCCCGCAGGGGCGGCTTCTCAGAGCAGCCCGAAGCTGCTGCCGACGTGCTGCACGAGATCGAACAGCGGCTGGGGCACGATCCCGAAGAACAGCGTCGCGGCGCCGGCGATGAGCGCGACCGCGATCACCTCAGGCTGCGGTCTGCGGGTAGGAGCGGGAATCTCGTCGAGCTCGGATGAGCCGCCTGCGATGGCGGGCAGCGGGCCCTGACCAACGGTGGTCTGTGTGGGCTCTGAGGAGGGCTCCAAATCGGGCGCGTCCCTCATCCACATGGCGGCGACCACCGGCAGGTAGTAGCCCAGCGAGATCATCGATCCGATCACGATCACCACGCCGAGCCAGGTGTAGTTGCCGGACACCGCTGCGTCGATCAAATAGAACTTCCCCACGAACCCTGCCGTGGCGGGAATCCCGGCCAGGCCGAGCATCGAGAGCGTCAGCGGCCAGGCCAGCCACGGGCGGCTGCGGCCGAGGCCCGCGACCGCCTGGATGTTGTCGCCGAGCTCTGTTTCGCGCTCGCGCGCGACGATCACCGCGAAGGCGGCGAGGTTCATCAGCAGGTAGACGATCAGGTAGAGCGTGGTGGCTTTGACGCCGAGCGTGGAGCCGACGACCACGCCGGCGAGCATGTAGCCGGCCTGGGCGACCGAGGAGTAGGCGAGCATCCGCTTGAGCGAGCTCTGGCCCAGCGCGCCGACATTGCCGACGATGATCGTTACGGCTGCCAGAACCGCGAGCGCGGGCGCCCACGAGTTCTGCGCCTCGATCACCGCGATGTCGAAGAAGCGCAGAAACGCGCCCAGCGCGGCGACCTTCGTCGCGACGGCCATGAACGCGGTGATCGGCGTCGGCGCGCCCTCATAGACGTCGGGCGTCCACTGGTGGAAGGGGGCGACAGAGGACTTGAAGCAGAAACCCGCGGCGCAGAGCGCGATCCCGCCCAACAGCATCGGGTCTGTGTAGAGCGATTTCGTGGAGATCGAGCTCGCGATCGCCGAGAAGCCGGTGGCGCCGGTGGCGCCGTAGACCAAGGCCAGCCCGTAGACGAGCGTCGCCGATCCGACGGAGCCGATGATCAGGTACTTCAGCCCCGACTCCAGCGAGCGCTCGCGGCGCAGTTCGGTCGCGCAGAGCACGTAGAGCGGGATCGACAGGAGCTCCAGGCCGACGAACAGGACGACCGTGTTTTCGGCGCTGGCAAGCAGCGACATGCCGGCGATCGAGCTGAGCAGCAGCGCATGCAGCTCGCCGTGGGCGGCTTCGTGGCTGGCGCGTGAGCGCCAGGCCAGTAGCACCGTGGCCACGCCTGCCGCGATCAGCACGAGGTTGAGCACGAGCGAGAGGCTGTCGAGCCGGATCGCGCCGTCGACCAGCGACTTGTCGGCGTGCCACTGGTTGATGAGAAGGCCCGTCGCGACGCCCAGCACGACCAGCGTGAGCGCGGGCACTCCGTGCTCGCGGATCTTGCGGGGACTGAGCAGGCCGATCATGAGCACGAGCACCGCTCCGCCCAGGAAGGCGATCAGCGGCGAGAGCCCGGCGAAGTCGACGTGGGGGGTGGGGATGTGGCTGACGGCGAGTGGGATCATCGGCTGCCTTCTTCCGTGCTCGCGACCGTGCTCGGAGCGCTGGCGATATGCAGCACGTTCGGTTCGGTCAGCAAACGCTCCGCGGCCACGGCTGTGGAGGTCGAGCGTTCGCTGCGCTTGAGCGCCGGCTGGGGGTAGAGAGCCAGGAACAGGATCGCGCCGATCAGCGGCACCAGCACCAGGCCGTCGCGGAGGCTGATCTCGTGCGAGCGCACCTCAGGGCCGACGCGGTTGTGCATGGCGCGGATGAAGAGTCGCAGCGCGTAGACACTTGCGCCCACCACGCCGGCGAAGCCGATCACCGCGATCGCAAGCTTGGATTTGAAGACGCCGAGCAGGATCAGGAACTCGCCGACGAAGTTGGCCGAGCCGGGCATCGCCAGCGTCGCCAGTGCGACGATCAGGAAGAGGGTCGCGAACACCGGCGCCCTGAAGGCGACGCCGCCCATGTTCCGGATGTCCTCCGAGCCGCCAGCCCTGCGCGAGAGCAGCAGGATGATGAAGAAGATCGGCGCCACGACCAGGCCGTGGTTGACCATCTGCAGCAGCGCGCCCTGCGCGCCCTGCGGCTGCAGCGAGAAGATGCCCAGCGTGATGAAGCCGAGTTGAGCCACCGAGGAGAACCCGGCGATCAGGCGCGCGTCGGTCTGCGTGAAGGCCACCGCGGTGCCGTAGATGATTGAGCTCAGCGCGATCAGCAGCATCAGCATCTGGAAGTGCACCGATGCCTGCGGGAACAACGGCAGCACGATCGCCAAGAACCCGTAGGCGCCGACCTTCGAGAGCACGCCGGAGAAGACCATCAGCACCTCGATCGGCATCGCCTTGTAGCCGTCGGGCATCCATCCGTGCAGCGGGAATGCCGGCATCTTCACCAGGAAGGCGGCGGCGAAGAAGAGGAAGATCCACTCCTGGGAGCCCCTGGACAGCTGCAGGCCCTGGAGGCTCGAGAGCACGAATGTGATCGGCGTGCCGTGCTGCTGGGAGGCCAGCACGCCGGTGGCGATCGCCGCGGCCAACATCAGCAGCGAGCCCACGAGCGTGTAGATCACGAGCTTGATCGTCGCTTTGATCCGCTGAGAGCGCTCTCCTTCTCCCCAGATCCCGACCAGGAAGTAGAAGGGGATCAGCATCAAGTCGAAGAAGGCGACGAACAGGATCAGGTCCTGGGCCAGGAAGGCGCCGAGCACCGCCGACTCGGCGATCATGAAGAAGAGGTAGTAGAGGTGTGGACGATCCGGTGGGCTCTCGCGGCGCAGGTTGGAGGCGAGCATCGCCACCGCGAAGAGCAGCGCGGTCAGTCCGACGAGCAGCACGTTCAGGCCGTCGATGCCGAGCTTGTAGTGGATTCCAAGCGAGGCGATCCAGGTCACGTTTGTCACGTGCTGCAAGGTTTGGCTGCTCACATGCAGCAGCTGCGTGCCCGGCTCGTATTCGACGATGTAGCCGATCGAGAGGGCAAGCGCCGCGACAGAGCCGATCAGCGCCAGCGCGCCCGGGACCGCGCGCGCGGAGTCGCTGCCGGCCATCGCGCGGTAGGCGATCGCACCGATCAGGCCGCAGGCGGCGGGGAGCCATATGAGGATCGAAAGCGCTGGCATATCTCAGGCCTGCAGCAGGAAGTAGAGGCCGACTGCCGCGACGCCGAGCACGATCATCGCCGCGTAGTAGCGGATCAGGCCGCTCTGCACCGAGCGCACGAGCGCCGAGCCGGCCCGCACCAGCTCGGAGGGGCCGCCCACGAGCGCATCGTTGATCACGGTGCGCTCGAAGGTGCCCTGGGCGAAGCGGCCGAATGCAGCGGCGGGATGGACGACCAGGACGTCGATCGCCTCGTCGAAATACCACTTGGCGGCAAAGAGCGTGTAGAGCGGGCGCAGACGCTCTTGGAAGGCGGTTGCACGCTCGGGGCGGACGCCCCAGATCTGCCAGGCGATCGCGATCCCGGCAAGCCCGATCAGCGTGCCGCCGATCAGACCCGCGATCAGCAGACCGTTGCGCGTGTGCACTTCATAAAGCGCAGAGGTGGCAAAGCTCGGCTTCAGGAAGTCGTCGACCACGTAGTCGACGTTCGGGATCTGGATCAGGCCGATGCCGACCGCACCGACCGCAAGCAGCGACATCGCAAAGCGCATCGGCAGTGCCCGCTCGGCGATCGCGTGGGTGGGACCGGGGAAGCCGACGTCGGTGTCCTCGATCTCACCATCTGCCGGGTTGAACGGGTGCTCAGCGTGGTGCAGGTGGCCGGCTTCCAGCTCCTGCGCCTCCGGGCACGGCTTGCCGTGGAAGGCGATGAAGATCATCCGGAACGTGTAGAGCGCGGTCAGGAACGCGCCGAGGTAGCCCACGCCGTAGAGGATCCAATGCCAGCCGCCGCGCTCGCCGGTGATCAGCAGGATCTCATCCTTGGAGAAGAAGCCGGAGAAGGGAGGGATGCCCGAGAGTGCGAGGCCGCCGATCAAAAAGCAGCCGTAAGTGAAGGGCATCGCTTTGCGGAACCCTTTCATCTTCTTCAGCGACTGCTCGCCCCCCATCGCGCCGATGATCGAGCCAGCGGCCATGAACAGCAGCGCCTTGAAGAAGGCGTGGGTCATCAGGTGGAAGAGGCCGGCGGCGTAGGCGCCGATCGAGACGCCCATGATCATGTAGCCGATCTGGGACATCGTGGAGTAGGCGATCACGCGCTTGATGTCGGTCTGCACCAGCCCGATCGTGCCGGCGATCAGCAGCGTCGCGGCGCCCACGATTGCGCCCACGTCCTGGGCGGCCGGCGCCCTTTCAAAGAGCGGGTGCATGCGTGCGATCAGGTAGACGCCGGCGGTTACCATCGTGGCGGCGTGGATCAGCGCGGAGACCGGGGTCGGTCCCTCCATCGCGTCCGGGAGCCAGGTGTGCAGTGGGATCTGCGCCGACTTGGCAAACGCGCCGACCAGCAGCAGGATGCAGCCGGCGACCAGGTCGCCGTGTGCATGGCTGAAGGCGCCGGCTTCGGCGGCGTGGAAGCTGCCAAGGAATTCCAGGGTGCCGGTATGCCCGAGGATGAAGAACGTGCCGAGCACCAGGCCCGCGTCGCCGACGACGTTGATCACGAACGCCTTGATGCCGGCCTTGGTCGCGGTTTTGCGCCGGTACCAGAAGGAGATCAGCAGGTAGGAGGCGGCCCCAACGAACGCCCAGCCCACGATCAGCAGCAGGAAGTTGCCTGCCAGCACGAGCAGCAGCATCGAGAAGACGAAGAAGTTCAGGTAGGCGAAGTAGCGGACGTAGCCGCGGTCCTTGTCCAGGTAGGAGACCGAGTAGACGTGGATCAGCGTCGAGACCCCGCTGACGATCAGGATCATGAAGACCGAGAGCGGGTCGACGAGGATCGACATGCGCGCGTCGATGCCGCTGGTGACCGCGTATTCCCACAGCGAGGAGACCTGCTGGCGGTGGTCGGCGGCGTGGCTTTGCATGCTCAGCAGCGCGCCGATGGCGGCCAGGAAGGCGAGGAAGATCGCGGCGCTGCCGATCCAGCCGGCGGTGCGGCCGGGCAGCGATTTGTAGCCGAGCGAGAGCACGAGCACGCCCGCGAGCGGGAACGCGAGCACGAACCAGCCGTAGGCGGTCTGGCTCATCCGTGCAGCTCCCTGAGCTCATCGGCGTCAATGGGGAGCCGCTGCCGGTAGATCGCGACGATCATGCCGAGGCCGATGCAGACCTCGCAAGCCGCGACGGTCATCACGACGATCGCGAAGATCTGGCCGTCACCGTTGCCCCACATGCGCGAGAAGGCGATCAGGGCGAGGTTCGCGCCGTTGAGCATCAGCTCCAGGCAGAGCAGCATCACGAGCGGATTGCGGCGCGTGACCACGCCGACGGCGCCAAGCGCGAACACGATCGCAGAGACGACCAGATACCAGGCGATGCTCATCGCGCTTCCACCGCCTCCGGCTCGCGTTCTGCCGCGATGCCGGCGCCTGCCTCGGCGGTGGGCAGCCTGCCGTCGACGCCCTCGGCCATCGTGCCGGTGCCAAGCGGACGGAAGATGTGAAGCGGCGAGATGTGCGTCTCGGGCTCCTCGATGCCGCCGCGCCGGCGAGCGAGCACGACCGCGCCGACGGCCGCGACCAGCAGCAGGAAGGAGGCGATCTCGAAGGCGATCAGGAAGCGCGTCAGCAGCAGTTCGCCGATGTAGGCCGGCGTGCCGAAGGTCTTCGGGCCGGGCTGGTAGGGGGCGCCGTAGGAGTCGATCGCCTTCAGGCCGGTGCCAAGCAGCGCGACCAACAGCTCGGCCAGCAGGCTGCCGCCGACCAGCACCGCGAGCGTGCGCGTGCGCGCCACCGCGGAGGAGGCGCCGCGCAGCCGGTCGCCGATCGTGGCAGCCTCCTCGCCCACGTAGGCGACCACGAACACGTAGAGCACCATCACCGCGCCGGCGTAGACGACCACCTGCACGGCGGCGACAAATTCGGCGCGCAGCAGAAGGAACAGGACGGCCAGGCTGACCAGGTGGCAGACGAGCGCGAGCACGCTGTAGAACGGGTCCCGCACCATCACCACGCCGATCGCCCCCGCGATCACCCCGATCGCGGCGATGAAGAAGATGACTGCGCTCACTCGCCCTCCCGGCGCAGCGGCGTGCGCTCAAGCGGCTCGGCGAGCAGCATCTCCTTAGTGAAGATCAGATCCGAGCGGTCGTAGGCGGAGAGCTCATAGTCATGGCCCATCGTGATCGCGTCGAACGGGCAGGCGACCTCGCAGTAGCCGCAGAAGATGCAGCGCGACATGTTGATCTCATAGACCGCGGCGTAGCGCTCGCCGGCCGAGACGCGGTGCTCGGGTGTGTTCTCCGCCGCCACGACCCTGATGCAGTCGGCCGGGCAGGCGGCGGCGCACAGCGAGCAGCCCACGCACTTCTCGAGACCCGTGTCCTCGAAGCTGTGCAGCTTGTGGCGGCCGCGAAAGCGCGGGTAGACGGGTACCTTCTCCTCGGGATACTGGATCGTGACCGGACCTTCGATCCAGCGGGCCATCGTGGTGCCAAGGCCGCGCATTGTCTCGCGGAAGGTGCGCCAGAAGCTGCGCGTAGGCCCGGGTGCGGGCGCGCGCTGGACCGATACGACGTCCTTGCCGGGGTCCCAGGTCATTTGTGGCTCACCACCACGATCACCGCGGTCACCAGCGCGTTCAGCGTCGCCAGCGGCAGCAGCACCTTCCAGCCGAAGCTCATCAGCTGGTCGTAGCGCAGGCGCGGCAGCGTCGCCCTCACCCAGATGAAGAAGAAGGTGATGATGCTCATCTTCGCGAGCACGACGATCGGATCGACCCAGCCGGGCGGGTGGATGCCGAACGGCAGCAGCCAGCCGCCGAGGAAGACGGTCGTCACGATCCCGGAGACGACGAGCACGTTCAGGTACTCGGCGAAGTAGTAGGAGGCGAAGCGGCCGCCGCCGAACTCGGTGTTGTAGCCGCCGACGAGCTCCGCGTCGGCCTCGGTGAGATCGAACGGCGCCCTGTTGGTCTCCGCGAAGCTCGCGGTGAGGAAGATCAGGAACCCGACGAATTGGGGCACGATGTACCACATGCCGCCCTGCGCGTGGACGATGCCGGTGAGCGAGAGCGTCTGCGCGGTGAAGATCACGCCCACGAGGGCCAGCCCCTGAGAGACCTCGTAGGAGATCAGCTGCGCCGCGGCGCGCATCGCACCGAGGAAGGAGTACTTGGAGCCCGAGGCCCAGCCGCCGAGCATGATCCCGTAGAAGGCGATCGCGCCGAAGGCAAACAGGTACAGCGGGCCGATCGAGACGTCGATGCCGTAGAGGCCGACGCGTTCGCCTCCGATGTGCTGGACGTCGCCGAAGGGGATGATTGCGAAGGCGGCCACGGCGGTCACGATCGAGATGCCGGGGGCCAGCGCGAACAGCAGGCCGGCGGAGGTGCTGGGCCGGAACTGCTCCTTGGTCAGCAGCTTGACGATGTCTGCGAGCGGCTGCAGCAGGCCGTAGGGGCCGACGCGGTTGGGGCCGTAGCGGCCCTGGAAGCGGCCGAGTAGCTTGCGCTCTGCGATCAGCACGATCGGCACGAGCTGCAACGCGACGGCGAAGATGATGATCCCCTTCAGGATCTGCACCCACCATTCTTCGTAGTAGCCGACCTCGGCGAGCGGGAGAGCCATCAGCCGGCCACCTTCTCTGCGTGCAGCCCGGAAGCTGCGTCGCGGTCCTGCCAGCGCACGCCCTTGGCGCCGATCTCCTCCAGCGTGAGCCCGGCGTAGAACGGGACCGCCTCGGCAAGCTGCTCCGTTGCCATCGGGCCGTTATCGACGCTTAGGTCGAGGCCGAGCGCGAGCGCGAGGTCGGCGATCGCAAGCCATCCGGCGCGGGTCTCTCCCTGCCTGCCGATCACGGGCCGCAGGCGCTGAATGCGCCCGTCAGGGTGCACGATCGTGCCCTCCTTCTCGGCATGGGACTCGGCGGGGAAGACGACGTTTGCGTGCTCGGCGATGCCCTCTGTCAGCGTGGTCGCGTGGGCGATCACCGTGGTGGCGCGCTCCAGAGCCGGACCCCAGACGGTCCTGTCGTAACCGTCGTTGAGCGGGTCGCATTGCAGCAGATGAAGCGCGGTCAGATCGCCGGAGGCCAGCGCCGCTGCGATGCCCTGCGCGTCCAGGCCGCTCTCGGCCGGCGGCTGCAGGCCGGGCCCGGCGTTGGGCAGTGCCCCCGACTCGCGTAGACCCCTGCCGTTGGGCTCGGCGGGCACTTCCAGCAGACCTGCGCCCGAGACGGAGCCGATGCCAAGTCGCTCAGAGATCGCAAGCAGTGCTTGTGCTCCAGCGACACCCTGCTCGCCTGCGGCGAGCCGTTCGCCCCAAACGATCGCGACCTCGCCGGGTGCCTGCCCCTCGCCTTCGCTCTGTCCGGCGCCGGCAAGCAGAGCGGCCAGGGAACGGACGGCCTCCGTGTCAGCACCCGCCTGCTGGGCAAGGGCATCGACGTTGCCGCCGGCATTCATCGCCGCAGCCAGCGCCTGCGCGAACACCGCGCCCATGCCGGGCGCGAAGCGGACCGACAGCTCTGCCCTGCGATCGAGCGGCCCCTCGCGGTCGGTCGCGATCGCCAGCGCCATGCCTTTGTGGCGCACGCCCTTGCGGATGCGCAGGTCGATGATCGGCATGTCGCGCACAGGCTCGCAGTCGAGCACCAGCACCGCGTGGGCGTGCTCGAGGTCCGATACCTGCGCCTGCAGCGCCGGCTCGGCGAGCTTGCGATGCAGCTCCAACGGCAGTGCGCCCGCAGGACGCGAGTCGATGTGCGGAGAGCCAAGTCCCTCGCGCAGCGTGCGCGCAAGCAGGAAGCCTTCCTCGTTGGTGGCCTGGCCGCCGACGAGCGCCGCGGTGTGCTCCCCGGCGCGCCCCAGGGCTTTCGCCGCCTCTTCCAGCGCTCGCTCCCACGTCGTCGGCCGCAGCACGCCGCCATCCCGGATCAGCGGCTGCGTGATCCGCTGCGGGCCGTGGATCTCATCGCGCACGAAGCGACCGCGGTTGCAGAGCCAGCCGTCGTCGACCTCTGGGTTCTCGCGCGCTAGCGCGCGGAGCACCTTCTCGTCACGGACGGTGAGCGTGATGTTGCACTGTGAGGGGCAGAGCGTGCAGACGGTGCCCGCGTCCTCGATATCCCACGGGCGGGCCTTGAAGCGGTAGGGCAGCGCGGTCAGCGCGCCGACGGGGCAGAGCTCGACGATGTTGCCGGAGAACGGCGCCTCGTAGGGATGCCCGTCGAAGGTGGCCACATAGGAGTGCGCGCCGCGCTCCAGCAGAACGAGCTGGTCGTCTTCGGAGACGTCCTGTGAGAAGCGCACGCAGCGATAGCAGAGGATGCAACGCTCGCGGTCGATCGCGATCTTTGAGGAGAGCTCGACCGGCTTGACGAAATGGCGCTTGGGCTCCACGAAGCGGGAGATGCCGCCGCCCCAGCCGAAGCTGATGTCCTGCAGCGGGCACTCGCCGCCCTTGTCGCAGACGGGGCAGTCGAGCGGGTGGTTGACCAGCAGGAACTCCACGACGCCGCGCTGGGCCTCCTTGACGCGGTCGGTCTGGGTGTTGATGACCATGCCGTCCTTGACCGGCGTGGCACAGCCGGGCTGCAGCTTCGGGATGCCTTCGATCTCAACCAGGCACATGCGGCAGGCGCCGACCGGCCCGCCGAGCTTCGGCTCGTAGCAGAAGACCGGGATCTCGACGTCGCCGTGCTTGGCGGCGTCGACCAGCATCGAGTTCTCCGGCGCCTGCGCTTCGCGGCCGTCGATCGTGAAGGTGATCATGCGCTGCTGCGGCCGTGGCATCAGACCAGCACCCCCTCGGCTGCGAGCCGCGCCTGCTCGATCGTCTGTTCGAACTCGCCCCTGAACTTCGCGATCATCGAGCCGATCGGCATCGCCATCGCGTCGCCCAGCACGCACAGGCAGTTGCCGATGATGTTGGTGCAAACCGAGGCCATGATGTCCAGGTCCATCGGCGTGGCCTCGCCGGAGGCGATCCTTTCGAGCATCTTCACGGTCCAGTTGGTCCCCTCCCGGCAGGGCGTGCACTTGCCGCAGGACTCGTGCCGGTAGAACTTCGCAACCTTCATCGCCACGTCGAGGATCGGCGTCGCGTCGTCGACGACGATGATCGCGCCCGAGCCGAGCATCGTGCCGGCCTTGGCCAGAGAGTCGAAGTCGTAGAGGATGTCCAGGTCATCGCCGGTCAGCACTGGGGAGGAGGAGCCGCCGGGGAACCAGCACTTCACCTGCCGCCCGTCGGCGGGGCCGCCCGCGAGGCCGTAGATGATCTCGCGCGAGGAGACGCCGAGCTCGATCTCATAGTTGCCGGGGTGCTGGACGTGGCCGGAGATCGAAATGACCTTCGTACCTTTGGAGGTTTCGGTGCCGATGCTGGCGTAGTTCTCGCCGCCCATGTTCACGATCGTGGGGACGGTGGAGAGCGTCTCGACGTTGTTGATCAGCGTTGGGCCCTGGTAGAGGCCGTTGACGGCGGGGAACGGCGGCTTCAGGCGCGGGTTGCCGCGCTTGCCCTCCAGCGAGTCGAGCAGGCCGGTCTCCTCACCGCAGATGTAAGCGCCGGCGCCGCGGTGGACGACCAGCGAGAGCGAGTGGCCGGAGCCGAGGATGTTCTCGCCGATGTAGCCCGCCTCCCGGGCTTCGGCAACTGCCGCGTCAAGGATGTCCGCCTGCAGCACGTACTCGCCGCGGATGTAGATGAAGGCGCGGGAGATGCCGGCCGCCCAGGTCGCGATCACGATGCCCTCGACCAGCATGTGCGGGCTCTTCTGCATCAGCTCGCGGTCCTTGAAGGTGCCGGGCTCGGACTCGTCTGCGTTGCAGACCAGGTACTTCTGCGCCGCTCCCTTCGGCAGGAAGGAGACCTTGGTGCCCATCGCAAAGCCTGCCCCACCGCGGCCGCGCAGCCCCGACGCCTGCAACTCGGAGAGCACCTGCTCGGGCTCCATCGACAGCGCCTTGCGCAGCGCCTGGTAGCCGCCGCGACGCTCGTAGACCTCGCGCGTGGCCAGCCCTGGCTCGTCGATGTCGTTGAGCAGCAGCATCTTGCGCTCGGCTGTCGCGGCGCTCATGTTCCCTGTCCCTGGCTGTCAACTGTCTGCACGGCGTGGGAAGGGTACTGCTGAGAGTTGGCGCCCGGATCTGCGACCAGCATCCGCGCGAGTTGCTTCTCGGGCAGCACCGGCCGTCCGCTGCGGACGTCGTCCAGAAGCTGTGGCACGTCCTCGACCTCAAGCGGCCCTACGTAGACCCCGTCGACCGAGGCCATCGGCGCGATGTCGCAGGCGCCCAGGCACTCGAAGGCACGCACGTTGAGCTCCCCATCGCCCTGCGCGGCATCCTTCATCGCCTCGAACAGCTCATCCGCGCCGCGCAGCGAGCAGGAGATGTTCGTGCAGACGTAGACCGAGTGGCGGCCGACCGGGGAGGTCTCCAGCATGTCGTAGAAGGTCGCCACGGCGGCAAGCGATGCAGGCGTGACCTGCATAACGCAGGCGACCTGCTCGATCGCAAGCGGCGAGCACCAGCCATGCACGCGCTGGGCGGCGGCAAGCGCGGGCAGCGCCGCGGAGGTCGGGTCGGGGTAGAGCTCCATGTGCCCTTCGATCTCCGCCCGCAGCGCCGCGGGCACCTCGACCTGATCGGGCGAGGGGATCTCAGCTGGCAGCTTGTTCTGGTCGGTCGCCTGGTCCCAGCCGCTCGCAAACCCGCTCATCTGTCTATTCCTCCAAGAACCGGGTCGAGCATCGCGAGGGTCGCGATCAGATCCGCGATGTAGGACCCCTCCGCCATCTCGGAGAGCGCCTGCAGGTTGACGAAGCTGGGGTCGCGCACGTGCACGCGCGCGGGCTTGGAGGAGCCGTCGGAGCGCACGAAGCAGCCGACCTCGCCGCGCGGGGACTCAATCGCGGAGTAGACCTCGCCCGGCGGCACGCGCATGCCCTCAGTGACGAGCTTGAAGTGGTGAATCAGCGCCTCCATCGAGGTCGCAAGCTCATGCCGCGGCGGCAGCGCGATCTTGCGGTCGGTGGTGATGTAGGGACCCTCAGGAAGGCCCTCCAGCGCCTGGCCGATGATCTTCACCGACTCGTAGATCTCGGCCAGCCGCACCGCGAAGCGGTCGTAGTTGTCGCCCACCGTGCCGACCGGGATCTTGAAGTCGAAATCGTCGTATGAGGAGTAAGGGGCTGCCTTGCGCAGGTCCCACGGGTTGCCGGCGGAGCGCAGCAACGGGCCGGTGACGCCGTAGGCGAGCAGTTTCTCGGCGTCCAGCGCGCAGGTCCCGCGCAGGCGCTGCAGCACGATCTCGTTGCTGTGCAACAGCGCGTTGTACTGGTCGGTGCGCCCGGGCATCACGTCGACGAACGCCTTCAGCTTCTGCGTGAAGCCGCGCGGGATGTCCTCCATCACGCCACCGACCTGGAAGTAGCGCGTGTGCATCCGCTGCCCGGCGGACATCTCGAAGAGATCGAGGATCTGCTCGCGCTCGCGGAAGCAGTACCAGAACATCGAGATCGCGCCGAGGTCCAGCGCGGAGGTCCCCAGCCAGACCAGGTGGGACATGATCCTGTTCAGCTCCAGGTGGATCACCCGCAGGTACTGCGCGCGCTTTGGCACCTCCACCTCGGCGATCGTCTCGACCGCGGTGCAGTAGACCATCGAGTTGAAGAAGTAGGAGAGGTAGTCCATCCGCTCCAGGACCGGGATCACCTTCCAGTACGCCTTGTCCTCGGCAGTCTTCTCGATGCCGGTGTGGACGTAGCCGATGATCGGCTTGATGTCGCGCACAATCTCGCCCTGGAGGGTGATCAGCAGGCGCAGCACCCCATGGGTGGCGGGGTGGTGGGGGCCCATGTTGAGCGTCAGCAGCTCCTGGCTCTCGTGGCCGCCGCCCCAATCCTCCAGCGAGAGGCCGGACTGGTCGGCCTCGGGTTCGCCCAGCGGGGAGAGCGTGAGGCTCTCCTCCATCTGGCGGTAGGCGGACTTTGCCGGCGTGCTCACTCCGAGGCTCCGGTCAACGGCACGTCGTTGAAGGTGAACAGCACCGGTTCTCCGCCAATCGGGAAGTCGCGGCGCTGCGGGTGGCCCTCGTAGTCCTCGGGCATCAGGATCCGGCGCAGGTCGGGATGCCCGTCGAAGATCACGCCGAACATGTCGTAGACCTCGCGCTCCTGGTGGTTGGCGGTCGGCCATTCGGGCGCGACCGAATCCACGTGCGGATCCTCGGTGCTCACGCGCACCTTCACGGTCAGCCGGTCGACGTTGGCCATGTCGAGCATCTCGTAGTGGACTCCGAGCCGCGGCTCGTGCGGGTAGTAGTCCACGCCGTGGACGCTGGACAGAAACCCGTATCCCCGCGCGCGCAGCCTGGAGAGGGTGTGGCGAATCGCGGCGGGCGCGATCTCGATCCCCGCGCGCTCGCGGAAGAACGTCGTCTCGAGCACGCCCTCGGCGCCGACCTCGGGCACCGCGGCAAGCTCCTGCGCGATCAGCTCCAGCTCGGTTGCGTCAGGCATCGGCTGCTCGCGTCACCCTTGCAACAGCCGTAGCCCCCTCCTCGGTCCCGATCGCGTCGTAGCGCTTGCGCCAACTCATATCGGGGTCCTCCTGGACCATCTTGCGCAGCTTCAGCACGCCATGCATCAGCGCCTCCGGGCGCGGTGGGCACCCGGGCACGTGCACGTCGATCGGCATGAACTTGTCGGCCGGCACGAGCGCGTAGTTGTTGAAGACGCCCATCGAGGAGCAGCAGGCGCCCATCGAGATCGTCCACTTCGGCTCCAGCATCTGGTCGTAGATGCGGCGCACGACCGGCGCCATCTTGATCGAGACGCGGCCGGAGAGGATCAGCAGGTCCGCCTGACGCGGGGAGGCGCGGAACGCCTCGTAGCCAAAGCGCGCCACGTCGACGCGGGCGGCGACGATCGACATCATCTCGATCGCGCAGCAGGCAAGGCCGAAGGTTGCGGGGAAGAAGGAGTTGGAGCGCCCCCAGGCGACCGCCTTGTCCAGCGTGGTGGTCAGGACGCGTTCGTGGACGTAGCGCTCGAGCTCCTCTTCGTCGAGCTCGTCGGTCTTGATCTGATCCCCATCCAGGTGGGCGCCGGGCGTGGGTCCTTCGACGTCGCCGCCGCGCAGCAGTCTGCGCGCGGTGGTCGCGCGGATGCGCAGCAGATCGGGATCGACCGGATGCCCACCCACCCCGCCGCCGCCGAGCGGCTGACGCTTCACTTCCATTGCAGTGCCCCTCTGCGCCACACGTAGGCGAAGGCGGCGAACAGGAGCAGGATGAAGACGATCGTCTCGGCCAGCGCGAAGCTGCCGTAGGCGCGCAGGTCAACCGCGATCGGGTAGAGGAAGACGACCTCGATGTCGAACAGAATGAAGAGCATCGCGATCAGGTAGAAGCTGATCCCGAAGCGCATCCCGCGCTTGACCTCCGATGGCAGGCCACACTCATACGGGGCCTGCTTGCGGGCAACCGCCCGGCGTGGGCCGATCTTCGAGTTGAGCGTCGCGAACGCAACAGCAACCGCACCACCAAGGGCGAGAAATACGATTGCTGGAAGGTAGCTGCGCAGCACGAGCCGCTGTTTTATATCACCCTTGTGCCAATGTGTTACATAGTGACGATTGACGCGAGCTCTCCTGTCTGCTACGCGGAATTTGCGCGCGCGTGCGGGGATTGGGGACGGCGCTCATGACGCATGCTGTCGTGATCGGCGCGATTCTCGTCGCGGCGCTGAACGCCGTCCCCGCGCTGTTTGGCGCCTGGCGCTGGCGCCAGGGAGAGTCGAGCAGGGCCTTCTGGATCCTGCTGCGCGTGGGCCAGGCGGCGGCGGTGCTGCTCGCCGTCGCGGTCGGAGTGCTCGCGGCCGCCGGCCACTACTCCAGCGAACGTCTCTTCTACCTGTATGCGCTGCTGCCGCTGGCGATCGCGTTCATCGCTGAGCAGCTGCGGATCGCCTCGGCCCAGACGGTGCTCGATCGCCGCGAGCTGGAGAATGCGCAGGCGGTGGGGCGCCTGCCGCAGGACGAGCAGCGCCTGATCGTGACCACGATCCTGCGGCGCGAGATGGGCGTGATGGCGCTCTCCGCGGTCGTGGTGGTCTTCCTCGCGCTGCGCGCCGCGGAAACGGCCCACGGGCTCTGAGGGTTCTGAGCGCACACCCGCGGGACAGTCCCGTAATATCCCCGCTCGCATGCCCGCCCCACGCACCGTCACCGCATCTAACAGGCGCAGGCGCGCGCTCGGCGCGCTGCTGGCGCTGCCGCTGGCCGCGCTCGGCATCTCCGCCTGCGGCACCCAGGGCATCTCGCTCTCCAAGTCCAACCCGGACTACTCGGGCGCGGTGATCTTCCGCGACCACTGCTCCGGCTGCCACACGCTCGGCGTGGTGGGCGCCGAGGGCTCGGCCACCAGCATTCAGAACCGCGTCAAGACCAACGCGCCGAACTTCAACTACCGCAGGGAGACGGTCGAAGAGGTGCTTTATGCGATTCGCAACGGCGGCTTCTCCGGCGACGTCATGCCCGAGAACGTCGTGGTGGGACAGCAGGCCCAGCAGGTGGCCGAATTCCTCTCCAAATACTCCGGCTCCAAGGCGCCCAAGGAACCGGGGCAGAGCGCCGAAGCGTCCAAATAGGGGCGCTCGCGCCCCCGCAGGCCGATGCTTGATCTCAGGCTGATCCGGCGGGACTCCGAGCAGGTTAAGCAGGCGCTCGCGCGGCGCGACACCGCGCTTGCCGGCGCGGTGGATGAGATCCTTGGCCTCGACCAGCAGTGGCGTGCGGCGACCAGCAGCGCCGAGGAGCTGCGAGCCAAGCAGAAGGAGGCCGCCGGGCAGGTTGCGGCGGCCAAGCGCAGCGGGCAGGACGCTACGGAATTGCTGGAGGCCAGCAAGCAGATGAGCGCGCAGGTCAAGGCGCTGGCTGAGCAGGCCGAGGCGGCCAGAGCCAGGCTCGACGATAGCCTGGCCCGGCTGCCCAACCTGCCCGATCCGACTGCCGCGTCCGGCCCCGAGGACGAGGTGGTGCGCCTGGTCGGCGAGCCGCGCAGTTTCGACTTTGAGCCGCGCGATCATCTCGACCTCGCCGGCCCGCTGATCGACATGGAGCGCGGCGCCAAACTTTCGGGCGCGCGGTTTGCCTACCTCAAGGGCGCGCTGGTGATGCTTGAGCTTGCGCTGGTCCGCTACGCGCTGGAGAAGCTGCAGAGCCACGGCTTCACGCCCGTGATCCCGCCCGTGCTGGTGCGCGAGCGGGCGCTGTACGGCACCGGCTTTCTGCCCGACACCGAGCAGCAGATCTACACCCTGGATCAGGACGAGCTCTACCTGGTGGGCACCTCCGAGGTCGCTCTGGCCTCGCTGCACGACGGCGAGGTGATCGACGCGCAGCGCCTGCCGCTGCGCTACGCCGGCTTCTCGCCGTGCTTTCGACGCGAGGCGGGCGCGGCCGGCAAGGACACGCGCGGGATCTTCAGGGTGCACCAGTTCGACAAGGTGGAGATGTTCAGCTTCGTCCCGCCGGAGGACTCGCAGGCCGAGCACGAGCGCATCCTCGCGATCGAGGAGGAGATCCTGGGCGAGCTCGGCATCCCATACCGGGTCGTGAATATCGCCGTCAATGATCTGGGCGGCTCCGCCGCGAAGAAGTTCGACTGCGAGGCTTGGATGCCGAGCCAGGGTCGCTACCGCGAGCTGACCTCTTGCTCCAATACGACCGATTATCAGGCGCGCCGCCTGGAGATCCGGATGCGACCTGCCGGCGGCTCGCCGCAGACGCTGCACACACTCAACGGCACCGCCGTGGCGGTCGGACGCACGATCGTGGCGCTGCTTGAGAATGGGCAGCAAGAGGATTGCAGCGTGCTCCTGCCGCAGCGGCTTGTGCCTTACGGCGCGCCCGAGGCGCTGTCAGTCGAGTAACTGCGGCCCCGCGTTAGGGCGTCACGCTTCTGACGGAATGGTCGGAAACATGCAGTGACATTGCTTCGGTTCTGGGAAGGTTAGAGGTGATGGCCGTTCAGCCGGAAGCCGACGACTCTCTGGACACGCGCGCGGAAGAAGATCGCGCTCGCGGCTCGACGCATGTCACGTCCCTGTACCAGCAGCTGCAGCCGTCGCCAAAAGGCCTTTCGCGCGATGAGGTGGCGGCCGACCAACGCAGACGACTACACGGGGCGATGGTCGAGGCCGTAGCGGCGAACGGCTACGCAGGCACGAGCGTCGACCAGATCGTGGGCTTGGCCGGCGTCTCAACCAAGGCGCTGTATCGCCACTTCGGCAGTAAGCAGGAGTGCTTCCTGGCCACATACGACCATGTGGTCGCCGAGGGAGCGGCCAGGATCGCGACGGCTTACGGCATGGGATCCTGCGAGGGCGAGAATTGGTCGGCTGGCCTGCTGCTGGCCTTTGACGCGTTCGTGGAGGAGATCGTTGCGCGACCGAAGGAGGCGCGGCTGGCGCTCGTGGAGGTGCTGGCTGCGGGACCTGCGGTGCTCGAGCGCGTTCAACAAAGCCAGTTGTTGTTCGAGGACATGATCGCTCAAAGTCTTCGACACGCGCATGACGGCATAGAGCTTCCATCGGTGCTTGTGGAGGGGATCGTGCACGGAATCTGGCACGTCGCGCGCGTGCTGGTGATGGAGAGTCGCCCCGAGAGCATGCGTGGCCTTGGGGCCGAGCTCCTCGACTGGTTGCTCTGCTACGTCTCGCCTACGGCCGAGGCTCTGAGCCCGTCGATCGCACGTAACGGTGGCGTATCTGCCACGACCGAGACCTTCGGTCCTGAGGCTCGGACGGCGGTCGCCAACCAGGTCGCGGGACCTCAACATCGAACCATTGGCGATCACGCCGATCCACGCATGCGCGCATTGCGCGCGGCCACGCGGGTGGCAGCGCTCGAGGGCTATGCAGCGCTCAGCTTGGTGCGCATCGCTCGGGAGGCGGAGGTCGACTTGGATGCGCTGTTCGAGATGTTCGACGACGTCGAGCAGTGCTTCCTCGCTGCTCTTGGGCTGGCGAGCGCGCAACTGCTTGCAAGAGCTCTGGAGGCAGCGGGCTCGCAGCCGTGCAAGGGATCCGTCGGCTTCGCCAGTGCGCTGGAGCGCTCGCTCGCTGCAATCCTCGACGAGATCGCGAAGGACCCGTCGCTCGCTCAAGTGACATTCGTGGAGGTTCTCCACACCGGCCCCTCCGGCGCGCGTCAGCGCACGACGCTTTTGCGGCGTTTCGCCGATCTGGTGCGGCGCCAAGCTCCGATCTCAAGCAGGCCGTCGCCGCTCGTAGCCGACGCAATCGTCGGCGCGATCTGGGGCGTGATCCACGATCGGGTGGTGCGCGGGCAAGCGAACACATTGCCTGCGCTCTCAGCTCACGTTGCCCACCTTGCCCTCGCGCCCCTCGGCGGCGCGGAAACCGCGGTTACAGCGTCGAGTGGGTAACGGGCACTGCCTGCCTTCCCGCTCGCCGAATCCCCAGTTCGAAAGCACAGCGCATCACATCCCATCCCGCATGCCATCTCCAGACGATTACACTTACACACCGCATTCTGGTGAACCGTTCGACCGAGTTCCTGAGCTGCTCGCTGAGCCACGGACGATGGAGATCCTGCGATCGCTTGCGGGTGGCCCGCTGCAGCCGGCCCAGATCGAGCAACGTGTCGCGATTGCGCGCAGCACGATGCACGCGCGCCTGCGCGAGCTCACGATCACAGGCGTCGTCCTCCAGCGCGAGCGGGAGCGATTGCCCCGCCTCGTCGAGTACGCGCTCACCGATGACGGCCGGATCGCGTCCGCGCGGGCGATCATCACGCATAGGATTCAGCGTCGCCAGCTTGCGCCTACGGGCTATGGGCCGGACGAGGACCTCCGCCATGTGCTCACCCTGCTCGCGCCTGTCACGCGCCTGCGAGACGGCGTCGAGGGAACCTGCGCACTGCTCAAACACCGGGCGAGGCATGAGGTGCGGCTGTTAGCACAGGCCGGGCGTCTCCGCCCGTGCAAGAACGGTCATCGGCAAACGCCACCGATAGCGATGATCGCTGCCACCTCGGCGGCCTGGGATGGAGCGCTGCTGACCGGACGCACCGATGATCTCTCAATATCGGGCGACCATGGCTTCGCCGAAGCGGTGCTCGCCGCGATATGCGCGACAATGCGCTGACACGCTTTCCTGGGCTTCTACATGGCGCCGTCGCCGTGTCTGCCAGGTCAATCGCGCTGCAACGTTTCCGATTTCACAAGCGATTTCCGCGCGTGCTAACACATCACTAACATCAGAGCGCTATGGCGCCGTCAGCCTGTTCAATGCCAGGAGTTTGATCTCACGAACCCCTTGGAGTCCGGCCGGCGAACTCCTAGGAGTTGCAAAAACCGACATGCCCCTGACCTTGAGCCGTCAGCCTGGCTTTGCTACACCATTCAGCGTTCCCGTTCAGGGAGCCGTCTTGGAACCGAACACGGATCTTCCAAGACGAATCCCATGGCGCCGCTCACGCTTCGCAGGCGGCGCACCTTGGGACTCAATCACGCAACAGGAGCATAGCAGCAATGCACGTGAACGTCTGCAAGCTGACAATGGTGCCAAGCTCGATGCGGTTAGCAAACCGGAAAACGGCGTTGCGCAGGGTCGAGGGTGGCGCGTACCATTGGCAAATCAATGCCACGAGGCTTGCGGTTGGGAGCGTGTGTTGCTGCGGCTTCGTGACATAAGGAGCGCAAGTCAATCATGAGTATCAAACCCAAGTTCGCGGGACTATTCGGGCTCGCGGCCGTGACGGCTCTGCTGGTTATGGCTGTCGGTGCTTCAGGGGCATCCGCCTTTTCCGAATTCAAAGCCGCCAAATTCCCGGTAGCATTTACAGGCACGGGCGGTACAGCTACGTTCGAATCGGAAAACAAAAACGTAGTCACTTGTGAAAAAAGCGCAAGCACGGGTAGCGTCAAAAGCGCAATATCGGCGACAGTAATCATCACATACTCGGGCAAATGTCAACTGAAAGCGGAAAGTCCGCTAAAATTCACCGAATCATGTCCGACGATCACAACAACCGAACTCTTAATCATGCCCGTCCAGTTACTTAACGGTAAAGCCAGCCTGTTAATCGCGTCCCTATCAGGCCCAACGGGCACGATAGCCAAATTCACATGCACGGGTGAACACAAAGTTGAAGTTACGGTCACGGGCTCGGTAATCTGCGGAAATTCGCCTATCGGGGTATCGAGCAAAACAGGTACAGTCACCTGCAAAAAAGGCACGAAAGCCGGCGAACAGGAATTTACGGAATCGGAAAATAGCGCAAAAGAAAAGACAAAGAACGTACTGACGGCAACATCGACGTTGGGCATCTTCAAAGTGAGCGAAAAAGATTCTCAGGAAACGACCGAAGCTGTAACGTATGCGGAAAACGTCGAACAAACAGAATAAAGACGTAGTTGACGTAGTTGAAATGCAGAAATAGCAGCAAGACTGTGGGGTCGGCACCAGGTGTGCCGGCCTCGCGGTTTCGCCACACGAGGAGAGGGAGGGCGAAGGCATGAAGCGGCGTCGGATTGTGAAAAGAGACGCATCGATGACCGCGTGGGCGGCCGTCGTCATACTGTTGGCGGCGTGTCCGGCCTCGCCCGCGCTGGCCGCCGAAGGCTCCTGCGCCAACGAAGCCCGTCGCACCGAACAGTCCTCGACCTACCTGCCGAGTTGTCGTGCGTACGAGGAGGTGACTCCGGCCGCCAAGGACTCTGGTGAACCGACGGCGGTGGAAGTCGGTCTACTAGAACGTCAACCGTTCGTACCTGTCGAAGGCGCGCGCGCTGCGGCTGACGGCGATAGGATGGCGTGGGTCTCCGAATACAGTCTGGGTGGGCTTCTTGGCCCGTCTGCGCCGGGTCTGGATTACCTTTCAACCCGCGGCTCGGAAGGCTGGAGCACCGAGGCGACGGTTCCCCCTCAGTCGCCAGAGAACGGCCTGCTGTGCCCGAATCTTGTTGGCATGGTCGGCTGGTCAAGCAACCTCACTAAAGGCATTCTGAGCGACGGCGACGCTCAGGAGTTGGGTGGCCGCGAAGAAGCGTTCCATGAACAAGCCTTCGCCTGCGGTCATGCCGAACCGGCGCTGAAGGAAGCTGACGGCACCGAAATCAAAGAACCGAAAGGCTTCCAGAACCTCTTCCTACGAGACAGCGAGACCGCCGTCTACCAACTCATCAACGTCACACCGGCCACTGCACCGCATCCGACACCTGAGCCAGGTACAACAAAAGAACAAGAATACTTCTCGCCGGAATTCCTCGCCGGCTCGGCCGAACTACGGCACATCGCGTTTGAAGACGAACTGCCGTTGACCGAGGAAGCGGAAAGGCTCAATCCGGCAGTCGAAGCTGCCTGCAAAGAAGAACCAAAGGGCCGCGCCTGCTGGGAAAGCCACGACGACCTTTACGTCTGGAGCGGAGGGCGGCAGCCCTCCATCCGGCTCGTAACGATGCTGCCAAATGGAGAGCCAGTCGAAGGTTCACTGGCGGGATCGACGACAAAAGGCGAGGAAAAAGGCATGAACCTCGCCGATTATCGTCACGCGATGTCGGTCGACGGCACCCGGATCTTCTTCGAAGCTGAAGGCAACCTCTACGCCCGTGAGAATGGCGAGGAACCGCAGAGCGCGCTTGGCGCCAAAGGCGAATGTGCTGAACTGGAAAAGGCGTGCACCATCCAACTCGACCTTCCTCAGGGGGGATCCGGCACGGGCGGTGGCAAATGGCTAGCTGCGAGCGAGAACGGGATGCACGTATTCTTCACCGACGAAAACAAGCTTACTGCGACCTCGACCACAGCGAGCGGCAAGCCCGACCTCTACGAATACGACTTCGAGGCAGAAGCAGGCAAGCGTCTCACAGACCTCACCGTCGATCCGGTTGAACCTGCGGACGTGCTTGGCGTAAGCGGCGCCAGCGAAGGCGGCTCCTATGTTTACTTCGTGGCGGATGGTGTTCTGCCCAATAGTGGGGAGAACAGCCAGGCGGGGGTGGCGCAAGCCGGCAAGCCAAACCTCTACGTCAGTCACGAAGGCGTCACCAAGTTCGTCGGTACGCTCAGCAACGAAGACCTTTGCGATTGGACCTCGAACACGGGCTGTGCCTTGTCGGAACCGAGCCACCCGCACAAAACCGGGCTGACTTCCCGCGTCTCTGGCAATGGTGAGAACCTGGTCTTCAACTCGGTCAATCAGATCACCGACTATGACAATATAGACGCGGTAACCAAGAATGCCGATGAGGAGATCTTCATATACGAAGCCAAAGACGGGAATCTTGCCTGCGTCTCCTGCAATCCGAATGGCGCTCCGTCTGCCGGAGGCGCGGCGATAGACTGGCCTGTACAGCCCGATACCAATGCGGAAGTAAAAGAGACCTATCCGCAGCGCAACGTCTCCGAAACCGGCCAGGTCTTCTTCGAAACCTCAGAAGCGCTGCTGCCTCAGAAAGACACCAACGGCTTGCGCGACGTCTACGAGTACGAACTCGGTGCGCTGCACCTGATCACCAGCGGCACGAGCAATGCACCCTCCTACTTTTTGGATGCAACGCCGAGCGGCGGCGATGTCTTCTTTGCCACGGCTCAGAAACTGCTGGCACGCGATACGGAATCAACGTACAACATCTACGACGCACGAGTTGAAGGAGGGTTCCCCGAACCGCACTCGGCAATTCAGTCGTGCGAAAGCGAATGCAAAGGTTCGGCGGGCACGTCCCCCGTCTTCTCGGCGCCGTCCAGCACGACGTTCATGGGATCGGGCAATATCGTGCAGATCAAGACGGTTTCCGGAGCAAAGCCAGGGAATGTCACCGACCAGCAGCTGCGCAGCGCGTTGAAGAAGTGCACGCTGGTTTACCGGTATAAACGGCACAAGCTAAGTCGGTGCGAGCAGCGTGCGCGAAAGCGGTTCTCCCGAAAAGCGAAAGCCACTCGACATCACCGAGGTGCGAAATGAACCGCATCGATCTGCGCGCAGTCGGTGTCTCGACACTACTAGCCTGTCTGCTGATGGCAGTCTCGGCGGCGCCTGCGCTGGCGAAGTGGGGCTTTCGCACCAGCTTTGGCGGAGGAGTTCAGGAACCAGATTTTCACGAACCCGTGGGTGTCACCGTCGATGAAACGGGGGACAGTCACGTTCAAGCGGGCAGTATTTACGTCGGGAGCCTCTTCTCGGGACTCAGCGGCTTCAATTTGGCGGACGAACTCGTGTCCCCGACATCGTTCTTTGGCGGCTTCGCAGAAATGTCCGGGGTAGCAGTGAATCCGGTGAACCACAACGTATACGTCGTGAACGCGTCGGAACACAAGATTGAGACGTTCGATCCGAGCAGTGGAGCAAAGGTCGCATCATTTGAAATCAGCGGTACTGAAAATATATTCGGATTCTGGACGGGAGTCGAGATCGCATCAGACGCTCACGGCAACGTGTATGTTCCTGACGCGCCCGGCAATAAGGTCGAGGTCTTTGCCGAAACGGGCGGAGCGCCAGAAGGCGGTGTGGCAAAAGAAATTGGGGCTGGCTCACTGGCAGAACCGGAGGGCGTTGCGATCGACTCTGCGGGGAACGTGTGGGTGGCGGATACCGGCGCCGGCAAGATCGAGGAGTTTTCGCCGGGCGGGACATTTATAAAGGAAATCGCCAGTCCAGACGTGCAGGCTGTGACGCCGGACAACTCCGGCGATGTGTTCGCGGCGGACGGTGGCACCGAACCGCAAGTGGTCGAGTACGACCCTACAGGTATCGTCCTCTCGGAATTCGGTAAGGGTGTGCTGAGCCAGGCGCTTGGGCTGCCGGATGGCATCGCTGTCGATGGTGCCCACGAAATCGTCTATGTGGCGGACAACGGCAAAAATGTGGTCGATCGGTTCACGAGTTGGAGTGCCACTACAGAAGCTCCTAGCAAGGTGACAGAAGGCCGGGCGACGTTGAACGGGCATGTTGAAGTCGAACCTGGAGCCTCTGTTTCGACGTGTAAGCTTGAATATGGCCCGACTGCTATGTATGGAAACAGCATATTCTGCTCGCCGAGCGGGCCGTACACCACAGACACTGCCGTCAGCGCGGCGCTTTCAGGGCTGACACCGGGCCTCGACTACCATTACCGGATATCGGCGACCGGCACCGGCGGCCTTACGCAGGTCGGGGAAGACCGCACGGTCGGTCCGCCGGTGATCGACAGCGAGTCTGCCGAAGCGATCGTCAGGGCTGCGACGCCGCGAGCGCATGTCACGGTCGTGATGGAAGGAGAATCAACGTGCAGCGTTCAGTACGTCAGCGAAGCAGAATATGAGGCCTCCGGCTATACGAACGCCGCGACCATACCGTGTACGAAACCTATAGGCAGGATGCCGGGCAAATACGCCGTGGAAACCGAAGCAATCAAGGAACTTCGGCCCAACACCGTCTACCACTACCGGTTCCTGACCACCAACCAGGCCGGCACGTTGAGCGGGCCGGATGAGACGTTCACCATGTTTGGAGTGACGTCGTTCGCCTTCGACGCAACGGGCCAAGCCGGCGAACCGCTCACGCAGGCCGGCGCACACCCAACGGATATGACCGACGCCTTCCGCCTGAACACCTCGACGCACACGACAGCTAATGGAGTCGCGGCCCCGTTGGCAACCGATGCCAACCCGAAGGACGTAATCACCGAACTGCCCGCTGGCGTGGTCGGCAACCCCGACGCGACGCCGAAGTGCGAGCCGTATGACGTTGCACACGCCGACTGCAGTGGCGCTACCCAGGTCGGCATCATGGAGATCTATACCTCCAATCCGAGCGAGACACAGATGGGGCAGCTCCTTGGAGAGACGCCGGTGCCGATCTACAACCTCGTGCCGCCGAAGGGCTTGGCGGCGCAGTTCGGTGCGCGCTTCAACGGCTTCGTGACCGTGCACATCGATTCCCGGGTGCGCACAGGCGGCGACTACGGGGTGACCGCAGAAGTGATCAACGGTTCGGCCGGGGAAGGGGTGGTCGTCCCCGAAGTGACGCTGTGGGGCGTGCCGGCCGCGGAAAGCCACGATAGCGAACGCTATTGCCCGTCAGCGGTCAAAATCAATGAGGTGGCGCCCTGCTCAGAACGCGGCCCGCTGATCCCGTTCTTGAGCAACCCGACGGCGTGCACGGGGGAACGCGAAGCACATATGACTGTCGAACCGTGGCAGGAAGACGAACCTCCGGTCGTCGTGGCCGCATCGGCGAAAATGCCTGCGATCACAGGCTGCGGCAAGATCGACTTCAAGCCCTCGATTGTTGTTCAGCCGACTTCGACAGCGTCCGATTCGCCTAGTGGGTTGCACGTCGAATTGAAAGTGCCGCAGAACGAAGACCCGAACGGGCTGGCGGAGGCCGACCTGAAGGACGCCAAGGTGACGCTCCCCGCAGGCGTGACCGTCAACCCATCCTCCGCAAGCGGCCTGGTTGGCTGTCCGTTGCTGAGCGGCAAAGAAGGCCATCCTGAGCAGTCAGGCATCGACCTCGAAAACGCCGAAGCCGCCAATTGCCCGAACGCCTCCAAGATTGGCAAGGTCAAGATCAAGACGCCGCTGCTTGAAGAAGAACTGGAAGGCGGCGTCTACGTCGCGCAGCAAAACGCCAACCCGTTCAAATCGCTGCTGGCGCTTTACATCGCCGCTGAAGCACCCGAACGAGGCGTCGTGGTCAAGCTCGCCGGGCACGTGCAGCTCGATGAAAGCACCGGGCAGCTGACGACCACCTTCAACGAAAACCCGCAGCTCCCATTCGAAACGCTGAAGCTCGACTTCTTCGGCGGCGAGCAGGCGCCCCTTGCGACCCCGCGCACCTGCGGCTCCTACCAACCCACTGCGCTGCTGGAACCGTTCTCGCACCAGGGCGCGAGCGGCGAAGAAGGCACGCCGGACGCCGAACCGTTCATCGCACCGTTCTCGACTACGAGTGGTCCGAACGGCGCGACTTGCGGCACGCCGTCCTTCACGCCGTCGTTCACAGCGGGCACCATCAACAACCAGGCTGGTGGCTTCGGCGCGTTTGCGATGCAGCTCAAGCGCAATGACGGCGAACAGCGCTTCTCCACGGTGTCCATCCACATGCCTGACGGCACAGCAGCGACGCTCGCGAAAGTGCCGCTTTGCGGCGGAGCGCAGGCAAACGCCGGGGACTGCCCGGCGACGAGCAAGATCGGTCACGTCACGGCGTCGGCGGGAGTGGGCAGCGAGCCGATCAGCCTGCCGGAAGCGGGCAAGCCTGAAGATCCGGTCTACCTGACGGGTCCCTACGACGGCGCGCCCTTCGGTCTTTCGATCGTGGTTCCGGCGGAAGCAGGCCCCTTCAACCTGGGCACGGTGGTGGTGCGCGCGAAGATCGAGGTCGATCCCCACACCGCCCAGGTGAGCGTGGTCAGCGACCCGATGCCGACGATGCTTCAGGGCATCCCGTTGGACGTGCGCTCGATCGACGTGACCATCGACAGGCCGGAATTCGTCTTCAACCCGACCAGCTGCGAACCGATGAGCGTGACCGGAAGCATCGGCTCGGCGGAAGGCGCCACGGCGGCCGTCAGCAGCCGCTTCCAAGCAGCTGGGTGCAGCGGCCTCCCGTTCAAGCCCACGTTCGCGGTCTCCACGCACAAGGGCCACACCAAACGAAACGGGGCCTACCTGCACGTGAAGGTGACCTCGAGCACCGGGCAGGCGAACATCAAAAGCGTGTTCGTGAAGCTGCCGAAGATCCTGCCGTCGCGAGACGAAACGCTGAAACAGGCGTGCAGCGAAAAGCAGTTCGCCACCAACCCGGCGGGCTGCCCGGCCGGCTCGCAGGTGGGCGATGCGATTGCGCATACGCCGGTGCTGCCGGTCCCGCTGAGCGGCCCCGCGATCTTCGTCAGCCACGGCGGCGCCGGGTTCCCGGACCTCGACGTGGTGCTGCAGGGCGATGGGGTCACGGTGGATCTCGAAGGAAACACCGACATCGTGAAGGGCATCACGAGCTCCGACTTCAAATCGGTGCCGGACGTGCCGATCAGCAGCTTCGAACTGACGCTGCCGGAGAGCTCACATTCAGCGCTGGCAGCTGAGGGCAACCTGTGCTTCCAGACCGTGCGCAAGCGCGTGAAGACCACGGTGCAGGGCAAGACCGTCTACCACACGCGGCAGGTCCGGCAAAAGCGCGACATGATCATGCCGACGACAATCACCGGACAGAACGGCGCGGTGATGGAACAGGCGACCAAGATCGCGGTCGAAGGTTGCGCCAAGCCCACGAGCAAGGCCAGCCGGGCGAGGAGCAGGCGGCGCCTCGGCTCGCCCAAAGGCGGTTAGGACGACGTCATAGATCGTTTGAGCCGGCCAGTTTGAACCCCCCATGAAGCGGGTAGAGAGGCGGCGGCCGATCGGTTCGGGTCCGGGGCTTAATGGTGGACGCGGACGCTTTCGCCGCAGGGACAGGTTCGAGCGTCGTCAGGAGAGAGGACACCTGAGAGTGGCACCACGTGCAGGCAGCACAGCGGTTCGACAGAAGCCCGACGGTGCGCTGCCGGGCAACGGCCACAGCGGCGATCGGTCTGCGCGTCAGAGCCTCGACGAGGCCGAGCGGGCACTGCTCGAAGACCTGCTGGTCGCCCTGCGCGCAGCGCGTGCCGGGGACTTCTCTACGCGACTGACCACCCGCCGCCGCGGGCTGCTGGGCGAGATCGTGACGGAGTTCAATGAGCTCGCCGCCACCAACCGGCGGATGGCGAAGGAGTTCGTGCGCGTAGGGCGCATCATCGGACGCGAGGGGCGGATGACCGAGCGTGCGGCGCTTGTGGGCGCAAGCGGCGACTGGGCCACGAGCATCGACTCGGTCAACGCCCTGATCGATGACCTCGTGCGCCCCACCACCGAGGTCGCCCGCGTGATCGGTGCGGTCGCCGAGGGCGATCTGTCCCAGAAGATGGCTTTGAAGATCGAGGGTCAGCCGGTGAAGGGCGAGTTCCTGCGGATCGGCACGACCGTCAACACGATGGTCGACCAGCTCTCCTCATTCGCAGACGAGGTCACGAGGGTGGCGCGCGAGGTAGGTACCGAGGGCAAGCTCGGCGGTCAGGCGAAGGTGAAGGGGGTCTCAGGTACCTGGAAGGATCTCACCGACTCGGTGAACTTCATGGCCTCGAACCTCACCGACCAGGTTCGCAACATCGCGCAGGTCACGACGGCGGTCGCGAAGGGCGATCTCTCTCAGAAGATCACTGTTGACGTAAAGGGCGAGATTCTTGAGCTGAAGAACACCATCAACACGATGGTTGACCAGCTCTCTTCGTTCGCGGATGAGGTCACGAGGGTGGCGCGCGAGGTCGGCACTGATGGCAAGCTCGGCGGCCAGGCCGAGGTGCCGGGAGTGGCAGGCACGTGGAAGGACCTGACCGACTCGGTGAACTTCATGGCCTCGAACCTCACCGACCAGGTTCGCAACATCGCGCAGGTCACGACGGCGGTCGCGAAGGGCGATCTCTCTCAGAAGATCACTGTTGACGTAAAGGGCGAGATTCTTGAGCTGAAGAACACCATCAACACGATGGTTGACCAGCTCTCTTCGTTCGCGGATGAGGTCACGAGGGTGGCGCGCGAGGTCGGCACCGAGGGCAAGCTCGGCGGCCAAGCCGAGGTAAAGGGCGTATCGGGCACCTGGCGCGGGTTGACCGAGAGCGTGAACTTCATGGCCAACAACCTCACCGACCAGGTCCGCAACATCGCGCAGGTCACTACGGCCGTCGCCCAGGGCGATCTCTCTCAGAAGATCACTGTCGAGGCAAAGGGTGAGGTCGCCGCGCTCGCGGACACGATCAACACGATGGTCGAGCAGCTGCGCTCGTTTGCCGCCGAGGTTACGAGGGTGGCGCGCGAGGTCGGTACCGAGGGCAAGCTCGGCGGCCAGGCCGAGGTCGAAGACGTCTCAGGCACCTGGCGCGATCTGACCGAGAACGTGAACCTGATGGCCTCCAACCTCACTGAACAGGTCCGCAACATCGCTCAGGTCGCCACCGCCGTGGCCAAGGGGGATCTGTCTCAGAAGATCACTGTCGAGGCGAAGGGTGAGGTCGCCGCGCTCGCGGACACGATCAACATGATGGTCGAGCAGCTGCGTTCTTTTGCCGCCGAGGTTACGAGGGTGGCGCGCGAGGTCGGTACCGAGGGCAAGCTCGGCGGCCAGGCCGAGGTCGAAGACGTATCGGGCACCTGGCGCGGGCTGACCGAGAACGTGAACCTGATGGCCTCGAACCTCACCGACCAGGTCCGCAACATCGCGCAGGTCACTACCGCGGTCGCGAAGGGCGATCTGACGCAGAAGATCACCGTCGATGCGAAGGGCGAGATCCTCGAGCTCAAGAACACCATCAACACGATGGTCGACCAGCTCTCCTCGTTCGCCGACGAGGTCACCCGAGTCGCGCGCGAGGTCGGCACCGAGGGCAAGCTCGGCGGCCAAGCCGAGGTCGAGGGAGTGTCTGGCACTTGGCGGCGCCTGACAGAGAACGTCAATCAGCTCGCCGGCAACCTCACCACCCAGGTACGCGCGATAGCCGAGGTCTCGACCGCTGTCACCCAGGGCGATCTCACGCGTTCGATCTCGGTGCAGGCGCAGGGCGAGGTCGCCGAGCTGAAGGACAACATCAACCAGATGATCGCCAACCTGCGCGACACCACCAACCGCAACGAGGAGCAGGACTGGCTGAAGACCAACCTCGCGCGGATATCGGGTCTGATGCAGGGCCAGCGCGAGCTGCGCACAGTCACACAGCTGATCATGTCTGAGCTCACGCCGACCGTCTCCGCGCAACACGGTGCTTTCTTCCTGGCCGAATCGCCTGAGGACGAGGACTCCAAGATCCGCCTACGCCTGATCGCAAGCTACGGCTATCAGCAGAGAAAGAACGTCTCGAACACCTTCGAGCTGGGCGAGAGTCTCGTCGGCCAAGCCGCCGTGGAGCACAAGAGCATCCTCATCACCGAGGCGCCGCCCGACTACATACAGGTCACCTCTGGGCTCGGTGCCGCGGTGCCCATGAACATCATCGTGATGCCGATCCTGTTCGAGGAGCAGGTGCTTGGCGTAATCGAGCTCGCTTCGCTGAAATCCTACAGCGAGGTGCACCGCACCTTCCTGCAGCAGCTGATGGAGACGCTCGGCGTCGTGCTCAACACGATCATGGCCAATATGCGCACGGAGGAGCTGCTGCAGCAGTCGCAGTCGCTGACCCAGGAGCTGCAGACTCAGTCCGAGGAGCTTCAGCGCCGCCAGGAGGAGCTGCAGAGTCGCCAGGATGAGCTCAAGCGCTCAAACGCCGAGCTCGAGCAGCAGGCGCAGTCGTTGAAGGCATCTGAGGAGCTGCTGCAATCCCAGCGGGAGAAGCTGCAGAGAGCCAACGAGGAGCTGCAGGAGAAGGCGGCGCTGCTGGAGGAGCGCAACCTCGACATCGAGACCAAGAACCGCGAGATCGAGATGGCGCGACTGGGGCTGGAGGAGAAGGCGGCACAACTTGCGCTCTCATCGAAGTACAAGTCGGAGTTCCTGGCCAACATGTCCCACGAGCTGCGCACGCCGCTGAACAGCCTGCTGATCCTCTCCAAGCTGCTGCTCGAAAACGAGCGTCGCAATCTCGACGAGAAGCAGCTCGAGTTTGCGCGCACGATCCACTCCGCCGGCACCGATCTGCTGCAGCTGATCAGCGACATCCTCGACCTCTCCAAGATCGAAGCGGGCAAGATGGAGATCCTGCCGGATCTCGTCAGCCTCGCCGACGTGCAGGCCTACGTCACGCGCACGTTCGATCCGATCGCAGCCGACAAGGGCCTTGGCTTCCAGATCGCCGCCGGCGAGAAGCTGCCGGCGAGGATCATCACCGACGAGCAGCGCCTGGAGCAGATCCTGCGCAACCTGCTCTCCAATGCGTTCAAGTTCACCGAGACGGGTGGCGTGACACTCGAGATTCGCCCGTTGCCGCAGGAGCGGGTCTCCTTTGCGGTTACCGACACGGGCGTTGGCATCCCGCTGGACAAGCTACAGGTGATCTTCGAGGCGTTCCAGCAGGCAGATGGCACCACCAGCCGCAAGTACGGTGGCACGGGCCTTGGCCTATCGATCAGCCGTGAGCTCGCCAGAGCGCTCGGCGGCGAGATTCGAGTCGACAGCGCTGTCGGCAAGGGCTCCACGTTCGCGCTCGTGCTGCCGATCAGCTATGCGCGAGCACTGGCGCGCTCGCCAGAGGAGCCAGAGGATCCGGCGCGTCTGCGTGGGGCCGGCAACGGCGGGCATGCCGGGGCGCCGCCCGATCAGCAGGCTCCCGCGCTGGAGGCGCAGAGCACGTCGGGCGGGGCAGGTGCGCTGCTCGCTGAGGTGCCTGCAGTCGCGCATGACGTCGCCTCCCCGGACCTCGAGCGTCCGCTGAGGCGGGTGCTGGTACTTGAGCGGGGCGAGCAGGCAAGACGGGCGATCTCCAGCCTTGGAGGTGAGGCGGGCGGCGTGCAGATGAGTAGCGTCGAGACGATCGAGGAGGCGGAGGCGGCGCTCGCTGGTCGGCCGTTCGATTGCGTGGTGCTTGGTGCTGGGATCGCGAAGACCGTGGCGCTGAGATTGCTTGCGCAATCGAGCGCCGACAGGCGGCTGCACGCGAGCACGTTCATCCTCTGCCCCGACAAGCCTCTGACCGACCGTGAGCGCGCGCGCCTGCGGCGGCTTGCCCCAGCGATCCTCGCCAAGGTGGTGCAGTCGCCCGAGCAGCTGACCGCGGAGGCCGCGATGGCGCTCCAGCGCCAGCCGATCAGGCCGGCGGGCGGTTGGAGCGCGAGGGTGCAGCGTCTGGAGAGCGACCCTCACGCCCAGGAGGCGTTGCGCGGCCGCAAGGCGCTACTCGTGGATGACGACGTGCGCAACCTGTTCGCGCTCGCCAGCCTGCTGGAGGATCGCGGTATGGAGGTCCTCTTCGGTGAGACTGGCAAGGAGGCGCTCGCAGCGCTGGAGCGCGATCAGGACGTGGACATCGTGCTGATGGACATCATGATGCCCGGCATGGATGGCAACGAGACGATCGCGGCGATCAGGCAGACTCCGTCTCTGCACGAGATGCCGATCATCGCGGTCACCGCCAAGGCGATGGAGGGAGATCGCGAGCGCAGCCTCTCGGCAGGGGCGTCCGACTACATAACCAAGCCGGTTGAACCTGAGCGGCTGCTGTCGCTGATCGCGACGTGGTTGCAAGCCTCATAGGACCGGCAGCACCGGACGCAACGCCGAGTCTCTCCTCGCCTGCGATGCAAGCGCCACTGCAGCAGGAGTCTCGATCGCCGGCGCTGGAAGCAGCGCAAGATGCGAGCATCCTGTTGGTCGACGATGATCCAGACGGCCTGCTCGCGTTGCAGGCGGTGCTGCAGCCGCTCGGCCAGCGTCTGGTCGCGGTGAGCTCCGGCGAGGCGGCGCTGCGCAGCCTGCTGCGGGAGGAGTTCGCCGTGATCCTGCTCGATGTACGGATGCCGGGTCTCGACGGGCTGGAGACCGCCCGCTACATCAACGCGCGCGCACGCACCCGCCACATACCGATCATCTTCCTCACGGCTCACACCGCCGACGTCGAGCAGGTCTTTCATGCCTACGCTGCCGGCGCTGTCGACTACGTGGTCAAGCCATGCGATCCCGACGTGCTGCGCAGCAAGGTCGCGGTCTTCGTCGAGCTGCAACGCGAGCGTCGCGAGCGGGTGCGCGAGGCACGAGCACGCGCCGAGGCGGAGGCGATCGCCGGCACGCTGCAGCGCCATCTGCTCCCCGAGCGGCTGCCGGAGGTGCCGGTGCTGGCGATGGCCGCACGCTACCGCCCCGGGGAGCGCGCCGCCCAGGTCGGAGGGGATTGGTATGACGCGCTCGTGCTGCCCGGCGGGCAGATCGGGCTCGTGATCGGCGACGTCGTCGGACATGGGATACGCGCCGCAACGCTGATGGGTGAGTTGCGCTCCGCGCTGCGCGCGTATGCGATCACAGAGCCCGACTCGCCGGCGGCGGCGCTCACGCGCCTGAACTCGCTGGTCGCGCGTACGCACGGCGGACAGATGGTCGCGACGGCGCTCTACATGGTGATAGATGCCGATGGCCGCCATCTGCGTTTTGCCAGCGCCGGCCATCTGCCCCCACTGCTGCTCGATGCGCAGGGTGCCACCCGCTTCCTGGAGATCTCGCCAATGCCGCCGCTTGGCGTCGGCTGGCATACGAGCTCCGACGTCGGTAGCGCTGAGCTTTCGCCTGGCAGCACCGTGCTGCTCTACACCGATGGGCTCGTTGAGCGGCGCGGCGAGTGCATCGACATCGGCCTCGCCCGCTTGCAAGCGGCGATGAGCGAGGGCCCAGCGGACCTGGAGCAGCTGAGCTCGCACGTGCTGACCCACGCCCGCAGCGAGGAGGACCTGCAGGATGACGTTGCGCTGCTCGCGGTCAAGCTGCTGCAGAGCGCGGCGGACCGACTCGAAGTCGATCTGCCAGCCGAGCCTGAGTCGGTCGGGGTTGCCAGACACCAGATGCAGCGCTGGTTGGGCGACACCGGTGAGGGACGCGATGACGTGTTTGCGATCAAGCTGGCGGTCAGCGAGGTCTGCGCCAACGCCGTCGAGCATGCCTATGGGCCCGAGCCGGGGCACAGGTTTCGCCTTCTGGCCGAACGCTGCTGCGGCGCGGTCGTCGTCCAGATCTCAGACAGCGGGCATTGGCGGCCTGCCCGCGGCTCACGGCGCGGCCTGGGGCTGCGGATGATCGACGAGCTGATGGACGCGGTCGAGATCGAGCACACGTCCACCGGGACGCTGGTGCGAATGCGCAAGGAGCAAAGCGACGATGAGCAGCACTGAGCGATCCACTCGCGGCGTGACCACTGGTCTGGCCAAGATCGAGATCCTCGATCACGACGGCGTCAGGATCGTCGCGGTCGCCGGCGAGCTTGACATCTCCAACGTCGGCGCCCTCAAGCAGGTGAGCTTCGGCACATCCAACCAGACGCTCGGCGTCGTCCTCGACCTCAGCGCCACGGCCTACATCGACAGCTCGACGCTTGGGTTGATCTTCGATCTAGGCCAAGGGCTGAACCGACGCGGGCAGCTGCTCTGCGTGGTCAGCATGCCCGGCTCCAACGTGCGCCGCGTGCTCGAGCTGGCGGGCTTCGATCTTGAGCACGCCTACGAGCGACGTGAGGCCGCGATCGCAGCGATCAGGGACGCGGTGCCACTGCACGAGTGAGTGCTGGGAGCTCAAGCCTTGCTCAGAGGTACATCGAGCCTGGAGGGGCCGCTCTCTCCGTGCGGCCCCGACCGGCACTCAGTGCAGCCGCGCTGGCGGTCTGTGCCAGCGTTCGCCAATTTGACGCGAGGATCAGCCCGGGAAAGGCTCGGGCTCCCGCGCGCCGGGCGTGTAGGCCTCCTCGGCCTCCAGAATCGCCCTGATTTGCTCCCTCGTTTGGGGCGTGTCCTGATGCCCATGCACCGTAGCGGCATGCTGAGCGGCGGCGCTCACCACCTCGTCTTCCTCGCCGATGATTGTCAGAGAGCATTTGCTCTCGCTCTCGAAACGCCGGCAATCAGCCATCTTGCGCATCTGTCCCACCTCCATCTCGCTTCGCTGTCGGGATGTCGAGCACATCCACTCTAGGGCGCAAGATCGCCGGCGGCTGGAGTAGTGCGGTGCCTGCGCGCCCGTGACTACCTGACGTGGAAGGCGATCGTGCGCTGCGAGCCTCGCGTGGGAGTCAGCGTCAGCCGGTCGTAGCCCGCCGCCAGCGCGATGTGGCCGCTGAGGTGGGCGAGGTTGGAGCCGCGCCGTCCGGAGAGCGTGATGCGGCTGACCGTGTGCCATCCGGCGTGTCCTGCTGCGCGTGACTGGGTGCTGAGCACCGCGGCCACCTTCGCCGGCGCGCTGAGCTTATAGCTGAAGCAGATACTCGAAGTCTGCGGATGGCCCTGGCGCACCGCGGTGAGGCCGTTGTGCGTGAGCACGAGCGAGGTCAGTCGCGCCAATGAGCGCTTGTGGCTGGCGCCGGGGTGGGCTTGCGAGGAGACGCTTGCTCCGCCTTCTTCTTCGGCTTCTTCTGCGGCTTGCGCTTCCTGTTCGCTTTCTTCTTCGCCTTCCGCCGTTTCCTGCGCTTCTTCGCCTTCTTCTTCGCCTTCGCCGTCGGCCGCGTCGAATCGGATCAAGCCGCGGCTTTGGCCGGACAAGCGCCCGTTGCTGGCCTGCGCGAGGGCCGGCAGGCAGGCGCCCAGCACCAGCAGCACGAGCAGCAGCGCAACGGAGATCTTCTTCATAGAAGATGCCTCGGCCGCCACGCGATCGGGCTGAAGCGGTTTTGCACCGTTTGGACTCAGATACTTTCCGCGGATCGGCTCGCCGGCGTCGAGCTCGCTGCTCGTTTACGCTGAGATCGTGGCCAGCCCCTTTGGTTATCTGTTCGGATCGGAACCCCCTCCGCGACGCGTGGGGGCGCTGGTCGCGCTGGTCGCGGTCGCGGCATGCACGCTGATCGTCTATCCGCTGAAGCACATCGCGCCGGTGGTCTCGCTGGGCGTCGTCTACCTGCCGGCCATACTGATCGTCTCGGCCAGCTGGGGCGGATGGATGGGGGCGGCCACGGGCGTGCTCAGCGCGCTGGCGTTCAACTACTTCCACCTGCCGCCGACAGGGCAGCTCACGATTCGCAACGCGGACAACTGGGTTGCGCTGATCACGTTCCTGATCGTCGCGTGGATGGTCAGCTCCGTGGCTCAGATCACGCGTGCGCGTGCGCGTGAGGCGATCGAGCGCAGGCGGGAGGCCGATCTGGCCGCCGAGATGGCGCGGCTGCTGCTGCGTGGCAACCCGCTCGGCGTCGATCTTCCGGCCGCCGCGGCGAGGCTGGCGCAGGCGCTCGGCCTCAGCTCCGTGACGATCGAGACCGGAACCGTCGAGGGTGACGAACGCCATCTTGCCTTTCCACTGCGCGATGGGGGGCGCAGGCTCGGGACGCTGATCGCGCCCGCGGATGCCGGCGAGGAGCGGCTGCGGCGCCTGCAGGAGCGCGTCGTGCCCTCGCTGGAGGCGCTGTTGAGCGCCGCGCTGGAGCGCGAAACGCTGCTGGGCGACGTGGTCGAGAACGCGGCGCTGCGCCGCGCAGACGTCGTCAAGACCGCTCTGCTGCGGGCTGTCTCCCACGATCTGCGCTCGCCACTGACCGCGATCTCCACAGCAAGCGACGCGATCGCCTCGCCCACGCTCTCAGAACAGGAGCGCCTGGAGATGGCGGCGATCATCCAGCAGGAGGCCGGGCGCCTCTCGCGCCTGGTCGACAACCTGCTCGACCTCTCGCGGCTGGAAGCGGGTGTGGCCGAGCCGCAGGCGCAGTGGACGGCGGTCGACGAGCTGATCCAAAGCGCGCTGCAGGAGATCGGCGCAAAGCCCGATCAGTTCGTGCTTGCGATCGACCGCGATCTGCCGATGGTCAAGGCCGACCCCGTGCAGCTGGAGCGGGCGTTCGTGAACGTGCTGGAGAACGCGCGGCGTCACGCGGGCGGGCACCCGGTCTCGGTGCGGGCGCGGGCGGTGCGCACACTTACGGGGACGCCGGCGCAGCAGAGCACGCGTGACGCGGGCGAGCGCGGGGACGGCGCAGGCATCGACGGCGAGCAGGGCAGCGGCGATCGCCTGATCGTGCGCGTGGTCGACCGCGGGCCAGGGATTCCGCCCGCTCAGCTGGAGCGCGTCTTCGAGCCCTTCTACCGCGCGGGTACGGCTCAGGGCGGCCACCGCGGCTCCGGCCTGGGCCTGGCGATCGCACGCGGCTTCACCGAGGCCAACGGCGGCCGGCTGCACGCCGAGTCGCTGCCGGGGCAGGGGACCAGCTTCGTCTTCGAGCTGCCGCTGAGCGAGCCGACACGCAGCGCGCCGGCGGAGGACCCGCTGCCGATTGGTCGGTCGAGCAGCCGATGAGCCGCATCCTGGTCGTCGACGACGAGCCGCAGATCCTGCGTGCGCTGCGCGTCGTACTGCGCGACGAGGGCTATGAGGTCGTGCCCGCCGAAACGGGCGCGGAGGCGCTCGACCGCGCGGCGGTGCGGCCTCCGGAGGCCGCGATCGTCGATCTGATGCTGCCGGACATCGACGGGGTGGAGGTGACCCGACAGCTGCGCCAGTGGAGCGAGATGCCGATCCTCGTGCTTTCTGCGGTAGGCGAGGAGGAGCAGAAGGTCAGGGCTCTGCAGGCCGGCGCGGACGACTACATCACCAAGCCCTTCGGTTCGCGCGAGCTGGTCGCACGCCTGCAGGCGGCGCTGCGCCGGGTGCGGCGCGAGGAGGAGCAGCCGACGATCCGCGCAGGGGAGCTGGAGGTCGACCTTGCAGCGCGTGTGGTCTCGCGGGCCGGCGAGCCTGTGCACCTGACCCCGATCGAGTTTGACCTACTGCGCGTGCTAGCCCGAAACCGCGGGCGGCTGATGACCCACCGCGACTTGCTGCGCGAGGTCTGGGGGCCCGAGTACGTCGACGACGTGCAGCCTCTGCGCACGCACATTGCGCGTCTGCGCGCAAAGATCGAACCGGATGGGGCTTCGCAGCGCTACGTGGTGACGGAGCCGGGGGTCGGCTACCGCTTCGCCGCGTAATAGACACACCGTTACGAAATCTTTATGCGCCGCGGGCGCATCGTCACGCACCCGTCACACGTGGTCCACCATGATGCCGGCATGGACGTTGTGGCAATAGTGATCGGGATTGCGATGTTCGCGATCCTGCTCGCGATGGTTGCGGGAATCGACAAGATATGAGCGGCGCCGACATCTTCGGGCTGGTCATCTCGGTGATCGTGATCGCTTACCTCTTTTACGCGCTCATCCGTGGAGAGAAGCTGTGACGTTCCTCGGTTGGGCGACGATCGTGATCTTTGCGCTCGTGCTGACCGCGTGCGCCTATCCGCTGGGCCGTTACATGGCTCGCGTGTACAGCGGCGAACGCGTCTTCCTCTCGCCGATCCTCCGCTGGCCGGAGGAGACGATCTACAAGGTGATTCGGGTCGACACGACTCAGGGTCAGGATTGGAAGGCCTACGCCCGCAGCCTGATCTTCTTCTCGCTGGCCGGATGGCTGCTGCTGTACTTCATCCTACGCACACAGACCTTGTGGAACTTCACCGGGCTTAACCCGTTGCATTACCACTCGGGCACGTGGGATGTGACGTTCAACACCGTCTCGTCGTTCATGACGAACACCAACTGGCAGTACTACAGCGGCGAGACCACGATGAGCTATTTCAGCCAGATGGCTGGGCTCACGGTGCAGAACTGGCTTTCGGCTAGTGTGGGCATCGTCGTCGCGGTGGCGCTCGTGCGTGGGATAGTCGGACGCTCGGGCAAGAGCCTTGGCAACTTCTGGCAGGACATCGTGCGCACGATCCTCTACGTGCTCGCGCCGATCACCGTGATCAGCGCGATCGTGCTCGTCTCCCAGGGTGTGATCGACAATTTCGCCACATACCTCTCCGCGCATACGCTCACCGGTCTTCCGCAGTCGATCGCGATGGGGCCAGTCGCCTCTCAGGAGGCGATCAAGATGCTCGGCACCAACGGCGGCGGCTTCTTCAACACCAACTCGGCCCATCCGTTCGAGAACCCCACCGGCTTCACCAACTTCTACGAGATGCTGATCGTGCTGGTGATCCCGGCCGCGCTGATCTTCATGTACGGCAAGATGACCGGCAACCGTCGTCAGGGGTATGCGATCTTCGGCGCTGTGATGCTGATGTTCCTCGGCGCGGTCGCCGTGGCCTACATCGCCGAGGCGCACGGCTCGCCGGCCCAACACGCCGCCGGTCTGCACACCCACGTGATCGCGGGCTCCGGCGGCGGCAACATGGAAGGCAAGGAGCAGCGGTTTGGGATCGCGGGCTCAGCGCTGTTCGACGTGATCACGACCGTCACATCATGTGGTGCGGTCAACAGCGCGATCGAGTCCTTCACAGGCCTTGGCGGCGCTGTTCCTTTCGCCAACCTCTCGGCCAGCGAGGTGATCTTTGGCGGTGTCGGCACGGGCCTGTACTCGATCCTGCTCTACGTCCTGCTCGCGGTCTTCATCGGCGGGCTGATGGTTGGCCGCACGCCGGAGTGGCTGGGCAAGAAGCTGGAGGCCAGGGAGATAAAGCTCGCGGGCCTTGGCATCTTGATCACTCCGCTGGCGGCGTTGTTCTGCACCGCGATGGCGACTGCCACCACTGCGGGCACCGAATCGATCTCCAAAGCGGCGGCCGGCGGTCCGCAGGGCTTCTCTGAGACCTTCTATGCCTACCTTTCTCAGGCGAACAACAACGGCTCCGCGTTTGCCGGCTACACCGGATACATCCAGCCGGCAGCAGGCAACCTCGGCGCTCACGGCATCAAGTTCGCTGACCTGCTTGGCGGCTTCGACATGATATTTGCCCGCTACGCGCCAATTCTCTTCGCGTTGGCGGTGGCAGGTGCCCTGGCCGGCAAGCGGGTGAGTCCTGCTGGCCTTGGCACGATGCGGACCGACAACCCCACGTTCGTGATTCTGCTGATCGGGGTGATCATCCTGGTCGGCGCGCTCACCTTCTTCCCCGCCCTGCTGCTCGGGCCGATCGTGCAGGGCCTGACAGGACACCTTTACTAGAGATGCGCCGCGACATCGTCACATCCGTGATCTCGATTCTCCTGTTCACACTGTTGCTGGGGATCGTCTACCCGCTCGCGATCGAGGGAGTGAGCCAGGTTGCCTTCCCGGGCAACGCCAACGGCCAGAGGATCTACCGCGACGGCAAGCTGGTCGGCTCGAAGATCATCGGCCAGGCCTTCATGGTGCCGGTGATCGGTAGGAACGGCAAGCCGGAGGAAAAGGAAAAAAAGCCGGTCCTGGAAGCGGACCCGCGCTATTTCCAGAGTCGACCGTCGGCGACCGAACCTGAGCCGTACAACGCGGCCGCAAGCACCTTCTCCAACCTGGGACCCAACAGCACGATCACCAAGGAAGTCGACGAAGAACACATCAAGGAATACCTCCAACTGAACAAGCCGTACGACCCAGGGCTGACGGTCGCAAAGATCCCGGTCGACGCGATCAACAGCTCGGCCTCCGGGCTCGATCCGCAGATCTCTGAAGCGAATGCTCGCATCCAGGCACATCGAATCGCGGCGCTTCGGCATCTCTCGCTGAGCAAGGTCCACTCGCTGATCGAAAAGTACACCTCTGGTCGCGGCCTGGGCTTCTCCGGCGAACCGGGCGTGAACGTGCTGCAGCTCAACCTAGCTTTGAATGAAATCAGCGGCGCAGGAGCAGGCAGATGACAGACTCACAGACACCTCGCGGCCAGGCCGCCTCGCTGATGCAGGGCGAGATGATTCGCCGCGCGCTGCTGGACAGCGTGATCAAGCTCGACCCGCGCGTGCAGATCCGCAACCCGGTCATGTTCGTGGTGGAGATCGGCTCTGTGATCACGACCGTGACATGGCTGATCCAGGTCTTCGGCGGCAAAGCGCTGGGCGGCAACGACCCGGCGTGGTACACGCTGACGATCGCGATCTGGCTGTGGCTGACCGTGATCTTCGCCAACGGAGCCGAGGCCTTCGCTGAGGGACGCGGCCGCGCGCAAGCGGCGACGCTGCGATCGATGCGCAAGGAGACCGTTGCGCGCATGCGCGACGGCTCCCCCAAGGCGGCCTCCGAGCTCACGCGCGGTGACGTCGTGATCGTGGAGGCGGGCGAGCTGATCCCGGGCGACGGAACCGTGATTCAGGGCATCGCCTCCGTGGACGAGTCGGCGATCACTGGTGAGTCTGCTCCCGTGATCCGTGAGTCCGGCGGCGACCGCAGTGCGGTCACGGGCGGCACCAAGGTGGTCTCCGACCAGCTGGTGATCGAAATCACTCAGGAGCCGGGGCACTCGTTCCTGGACCGCATGATCTCCCTGGTGGAGGGCGCCGAGCGGCGTAAGACGCCGAACGAGATCGCGCTGAACATCCTGCTCGCGGCGCTGACCCTGATCTTCATGATCGTGGTCGCGACTCTGCGCCCGTTCGCTCTCTTCGCCGGCGCCTCGATCTCCGAGACGAGCCTGATCGCGCTGCTGGTCGCGCTGATCCCGACCACGATCGGCGCGCTGCTTTCGGCGATCGGGATCGCGGGCATGGACCGGCTTGTGCGCCGCAACGTGCTGGCGCTCTCCGGCCGCGCGGTGGAGGCCTCGGGTGACGTGGACGTGCTGCTGCTCGACAAGACCGGCACGATCACGATCGGCAACCGGCTCGCCTCCGAGTTCATCCCGATGCCGGGGGTGGCCGAGACCGAGCTTGCCGAAGTCGCCCAGCTCTCCTCGCTTGCCGACGAGACGCCCGAGGGCCGCTCGATCGTGGTGCTGGCCAAGCAGTACGGCATCCGCGAGCATGAGATGTCCCACACACACGCTCACTTCGTGCCCTTCACTGCCCAGACACGGATGAGCGGCATCGACCTCGAAGGCCACCAGATCCGCAAGGGCGCCGGCGACGCGGTGATTCAGTTCGTGGAAGGCGAAGGCGGCTCCCCGCCACCGGAGCTGAAGGAACATGTCGAGCGGATTGCGCGCGAGGGCGGCACGCCGCTCGCGGTGGCTCGCGACAGCCAGATCCTCGGCGTGATCTATCTCAAGGACACGATCAAGGAGGGCATGAAGGCCCGCTTCGATCACCTGCGCGCGATGGGGATCAGGACCGTGATGGTGACCGGCGACAACCGCCTGACCGCCGCGAAGATCGCCGAGGAGTCAGGGGTGGACGACTTCCTCGCGGAAGCGACCCCGGAGGCCAAGCTTGCGCTGATTCGCGAACAGCAGCAGGAGGGCTACATGGTCGCGATGACCGGCGACGGCACCAACGATGCGCCGGCGCTGGCTCAGGCCGACGTGGGCGTGGCGATGAACACGGGCACGCAGGCTGCGCGCGAGGCGGGCAACATGGTCGATCTCGACTCCAACCCGACGAAGCTGATCGAGATCGTCGAGGTCGGCAAGCAGCTGCTGATCACGCGCGGCGCGCTGACCACCTTCTCGATCGCCAACGACGTCGCCAAGTACTTCGCGATCCTGCCCGCGATCTTCGTCACCACGTGGGCGTTCAGCGCGGCCGGGCACAAAGCGGAAAGCCCGCTGCACGTGCTGAACATCATGAACCTGGGCGATCCCCGCTCGGCGGTGATCTCGGCGATCATCTTCAACGCGATCGTGATTCCGCTGCTGATCCCGCTCTCGCTGAAGGGCGTGCGCTACCGGCCGATCGGCGCCAGCGCGCTGCTTAGGCGCAACCTCTGGATCTACGGCCTTGGCGGCCTGATCGCGCCGTTCATCGGCATCAAGCTGATTGATCTCGTAGTGCACGGCATCCTGGGCGCCTGAGTTCGGGCACAATCCGGCCGGTGTCGCCGGAGCCATCATCACCGCAGCGCGGGCATCTGAAGGTCTTCATCGGCATGGCGGCAGGGGTCGGCAAGACCTACCGCATGCTGCAGGAGGGCAGGACCGAAGCCCAGAACGGCAGAGACGTCGCGATCGGCTACCTGGAGCCCCATGGCCGCGAGGAGACCGAGTCCCAGGCGGAGGGCCTGGAGATGATCCCGACCAGGGCCGTGCTCTACCGCGGCACCCCGCTGCACGAGATGGATCTGCCGCGTGTGCTCAAGCGTGCGCCCGAGCTGTGCCTGATCGATGAGCTCGCGCACACCAACGCTCCCGGCACCGAGCACGAGAAGCGCTACGAAGACGTTCAGGATGTGCTGGACGCCGGCATCGATGTCTATTCCACCGTCAACGTCCAGCATCTGGAGAGCCTCAACGACCAGGTGATGCGCCTGACCGGCGCGCGCGTGCGCGAGACGATCCCTGACGACGTGCTCTCCGCGGCCGACGAGGTTGTGCTCGTGGACGTCACGCCGGAGGCGCTGATCGAGCGGCTGCGCGCCGGCAAGGTTTATCCGCGCGAGCGGGTGCCCGCAGCGCTGAACAACTTCTTCAAGGTGGAGAACCTCTCCGCGCTGCGCGAGACCGCGCTGCGCCAGGTCGCAGAAGATGTCGAGGTGCGCCGCCTGGTGCTGCCGACGGGGCAGGTGGTGCGTCGCGACGAAGAGGGGCAGCCGAGCGTCGAGCAGGCCGTGCCGCAGGCGATCAGCGAGCGGCTGATGGCGCTAATCGCGCTCGGGCCCGAGGCCCAGCGAATCGTGCGCCGGACCTGGCGCTCGGCTGAGCGACTGGGCGCCAAGCTCGACATCCTCGTCGTGCGTCCACCAGGCAGGGCGCCCAGCAAGGACGACCGCGAACAGCTGGAGGCGCTGCGGCGGCTGGCGGCGGTGCTCGGCGCGCGCCTGATCGTCGAGGAGCGCGAGGACGCGGCCGCCGCGGCGATCGAGACTGCTCAGAGCCTGGGAACGACCTATGTGTTGATGGGCGTGCCCCCGGAGCGACGCGGCCTACGGCGGGTGTCCGAGTCGCTGCTGGATCGCCTGTTGCGCGAGCTGCCGGGAGTGGACGTGCGGATCGTGACTGACCCGACGCTGCGGCGAGGGCGTCCAGACGGTCCGCCAGACCCGGACGCGAGCGGCTGAGCCCGAACGCCTTCAAGACTCGGCGCCGCATACACTGTGCCTCGGAGAGCCGGGAAGCCTGGTCGGCGTGCCCTCAAGGGGAGTGCCGACCATGATCTGCAGCCGATCCGAGACCGCAACCACATGCAGCTGGCGCCGCTGGGCTGCAGCTGCGCGGGGGTAGGGCGTGTCCAACGCGCTGCTGAGCGTCGTCTTCTTTGCGGCGGCCGCGGTTAGCCTGGCGACGAGCTGGTTGCTCGTCTCACGGCTGGAGCGGGTCGGCGCCCGCCTCGGCCTAACCGAGGCGCTGCTGGGGATGCTCGCAGCGTTGGCTGCCGACGCGCCGGAGATCACATCTGCGGTCAGCGCCATGCTGGCGGGACACACGAAGATCGGGGCGGGCGTCGTGATCGGCTCAAACGTGTTCAACCTCGCGGCGCTGCTTGGCCTCTCCGCGCTGATAGCCGGCAGGATCGCCCTGCACAGGCGCGTGATCGCGTTCGAGAGCGTGGTCGCGCTCGGCGTCGGCGGCGTCTGCCTGCTGGTGGTCACCGGCGTGCTGTCGCCGCCGGTCGGGCTCGTGCTCTCGCTTGCGCTGCTGCTGCCCTATCTCGTGTTGCTGGGAGTGCCCCACGAGCGGCTGGCGCGCGCCGGCCTGCCGGACGCGTGGGCAAAATGGCTGGTGCAGGCGGTGCTGGAGGAGGAGGCCGAGCTGCTGCCGGCGATCCACCCGCGGCGCGGCGGCGCGCGCGACGCCATAGTGGCCAGCTGCGCTGTGCTTGTCGTGGTCGCGGCCAGCGTCGCGATGGAGCAGAGCGCCTCGACGCTTGGGCAGCGCATCGCGATGCCGCAGATCGTCGTCGGCGGGCTGGTCCTCGCCGCGGTGACGAGCTTGCCCAACGCCGTGGCGGCGGTCTACCTGGCAAGGCGCGGCCGCGGCTCGGCGACGCTCAGCACCGCAATGAACAGCAACGCGCTGAACGTGGTGGCAGGGCTGCTGCTACCCGCCACCGTGGCGGGCATCGGCGCAGCCTCGGGCGATGCGACGCTGGTCGCCGCCTGGTATGTGGGCCTGAGCGCGTTCGCGCTGGCTGCCGCCTATCGCAGCCGCGGGCTGGGCCGCGGTAGCGGTGCGGTGATTGTCTGCGCCTACCTCGCCTTCAGCGTGATGTTGGTCGCGATCGCCTACTCCTGACTGGAGCGCCTACCCGGTATATGTCACACTTCGCACATGCGTGTGTTGGTGCTTGGCGCCGGCGGGGTGGGCGGAGCGTTTGCCGCGATCGCCCAGCGGCGGAGCTCCTTCGAGCACGTGACGCTCGCCGACGTCTCCCACGGGCGCTCGCGCGAGGTGGTCTCCCGTCTGGGCGAGCCCGACCGCTTCTCGGCGGAGCGCGTCGACGCATCCGACCGGCAGGACCTGGCGCGGGTGATCGGGGCTTGCCGTCCCGACGCGATCCTGAACGCCTGCGACCCCCGCCTGAACGAGCCGATCTTCGACGCCGCGCTGGCGGCGAAGGTCACCTACTTGGACATGGCGATGACGCTCTCGCGGCCCCATCCGCAGCGCCCCTACGAGCTGCCCGGCTCGTTGCTTGGCGCCTACCAGTTTGAGCGCGACCAGACCTGGCGCGACGCCGGACTGCTGGCGCTGGTGGGGATCGGCGTGGAGCCAGGGCTCTCCGACGTCTTCGCCCGCCACGCCGCCGATGAGCTGTTTTCGCAGATCGAGGAGATCGGAGTGCGCGACGGCGCTGACCTGGTGGTCGAGGGCTACGACTTCGCGCCCACGTTCTCGATCTGGACCACGATCGAGGAGTGCCTGAACCCGCCGCTGATCTGGGAGCGGGAGCGCGGCCTCTACACCACGCCCCCCTTCTCCGAGCCCGAGGTCTTCGACTTCCCCGAGGGCATCGGCCCGCTGGAGTGTGTAAACGTCGAGCACGAGGAGGTGATCCTGATCCCACGCTGTATCGACTGCGGGCGAGTCACCTTCAAGTACGGGCTCGGCCAGGAGTTCATCGATGTGCTGAAGACCCTCCACAAGCTCGGGCTGGACTCGACCGAGCCGGTCAGCGTGCGGGGCGCCGAGGTCGCGCCACGCGACCTCGTTGCTGCCGCGCTGCCCGACCCGGCAACGCTGGGCGAGCGGATGACGGGCAAGACCTGTGCGGGCACCTGGGTCAAGGGCACCGGCAAGGACGGCCAGCCGCGATCGACCTACCTCTATCACGTGGTCGACAACGAGACCACGATGCGCGAGTACGGCAGCCAGGCCGTCGTCTGGCAGACCGCTGTCAACCCGGTTGTGGCGCTGGAGCTGATCGACGAGGGCCTCTGGCAGGGGGTTGGCGTGCTCGGCCCGGAGGCATTCCCGGCGGGGCCGTTCCTGGAGCGGCTTGCGCAGCTCGGCTCGCCGCACGGCCAGACCGAGCTATAGCGCGTCCCCGGCTCGTGCGTGGGCCTCAGTGGTGCAGCAGCCCGCCGAGCGTTTTTTCCAGTGTAGTTTCGAGCGTTTTTTCCACGGTGTGAACCACTTCGCCGACCAGCCCGCCGCCTTCGCTGGAGCCAGACCCGCTCGACCCTGACGGCGGCGAAGGGGCCTGTTCGGCGCCGGTCGATTCAGAGCCGTTCGCTGGCTGTGTGCCCGACCCCGACGGAGCTTCGGCGGATGAAGAGGAGGCACCGTCTGCCGGCTGTGAGCTGGCTGCGGTGGCGCTGGAGGCTTCTGTCGGTGACGCGCTTGCCCCCGATCGCGTACCGGTGGCAGGCTGGTTGGCTTGCTCCTGGCCGGTGGAGCCTGCTTGTGGTTGACCGGCAGCCGGTTGTGAGCTTGGGTGAGGCATACCCTTAGGCGCGCTGCTCCTCGTGGGGCCTGAGGAGCGCGGCGCCCGAAGAGCGCTCTTGGAGGGCCGTGCTCCAGGCGCTGGGTCGTCGGCCAGGCTCGACGCCTCGGCTGCATGTGTGAGACGTCCGCTGCCGCCCACCGCTGGGTTCGCTGGTGCATGTCGCGGAGTGCCATCGCCGCGCGGACGGGCCGAATGTCCCGGGATCGCGGTTGTGATTGCGGTCGCCGCGACGGCCACGATCACCCCGGCCTTCACGAGTGCCCCTGCCGACCCGGTGCTGCCCGCGCCGGAGGCGATCCCCGAGAGCGATTCCCGCAGCCCACTCGCTGCGCTGGATCGACTGGCAAGCAGGCGTGGCAGCCACGGCGGCACCAGCGCCGCAAGGGCGCTGCGCAACGTTGCGCGTCCGCGGTAGACCAGCCCCCTAACTGCACCTGCCGTCAGGCCCAGATTGCGGCCTACTTGCTCGTGGCTTTCGCCCGCAAGGGCGGTGCGCACGATCGCCTCACGTTGCAATAGCGGTAGCGAAGCGACCGCCGTGAGCGTCTCCTGCAGGTCAGACGCGTGCATCTCCGTGGGCATCGCTGCCGCCTGCTCGACCTCGCCGCAGGACAGCTCCACTGCGCGCGGGCTCTTGCGGATGGCGTCCAGGGCGATGTTGTGGACGACGCGATAGAGCCAAGCTTTAAAGGCGTGCACCTGCGCCCCGCCGCGCAGCGCGAGCCACGCCTCGAGCAGCGCCTGCTGGACGACGTCCTCGGTGCTGTGCGCCGGCACGCCCAGCCGCATGCAATAGCTGCGCAGCGGGCGTCGATAGCGCAGCACCAGCGTCTCGAAGGCGCGCTCGTCCCCGTCCCGGACGAGCTCCAGCAGCGCCTGGTCGGCTAATTCGCTCTTCTGGCGCTCGGCGGCCGTGCCGAGTTCACCTACATGTTGTCGTTCCCCCCTCATGGATGTTCAAGATAAGACTGCCAGTTCTAAAAGGCAACATCATTAGGGGAAGGCCGCGAGTGGCGTCGTCCCAAAGGTCGCTCTACGTCGTCCTCTTCCTGCGACAAGCTCGGCGGGGCCGTCCGACAGGCTTGGACGGCCCCGCCTGCCAGCCTGTCGGGATCAGGCCGATTGTGGGCGGAAGGTGAGCAGGATGCTGACCGCGGCGCGCCTACGGACGGTGCGGACCGCCTGAGCTGCGATCCAACTGCGCCGATGAGTCCGCATGGATGCCCCTTCTGCTCGAAGTTGTTGGTGCGCTGGCTGAGTCCGTCGCGCGACCCGATCGTCACGCGAAAGTCACAAGATGACTTCGATTGTTTCCAGGGGATCGTGATGGCTAAGCGCCGGAATCCCTGGCGCTCAGCGCGTTCCGCGGTAGGCGCGGCCGTTAGTTGTGCGGCACGCCCGGAGGCGCCTGCGGCGGCTCCTCGTCGGCCTCGGGCGTGAGCAGGTGCGTGCCGTGCGTGACGTGCTCTGCGCCCATCAGGTGCGTTGGCGCGTGTTCCACCGGCGCATCGAGCAGGCCCGGCGGCGCGGTTTCGGTGTGGCGCGAGAAGTACTGGCGGAAGTAGAGCCGTGAGACGAGCATCAGCACCACGCCGAGCACCATCCCGATCAGGCCGAACCACAGCGGCAGGGTGAGTCCGGCGTAGATCTTGCCTTCGGAATTTTCCGCGTGACCGTAGTAGATGATCGCGTAGACGCCGATGCCGAAGAACATCACGCCGCCGAGGAACGGTCCGAGGCCCACGAGAAAGAACTTGCGAACGCTTGTGAAGATCTCCTTGCGGTAATAGGCCGCGCAGGCGAAGCCGGTCGCGCCGTAGTAGAAGCAGACCGGGATCCCGAGCGCGACGACCGCAAGTTCGAGCACCGTTTCGGAGGTGAGGATCAGCGGCAGCGCGACCGCGATCGAAATCAGCCCGAAGCCCCAGGTCGAGACCGTGGGTGTCAGGAAGCGCGGGTGGATCTTGCCGATCACCGACGGGATCGCGCCCCAGTGGGCCATCGAAAGCGTCGTGCGGGCCGTGGGCAAGATCGTCGTCTGCGTGGAAGCGGAGGCCGAGGTCAGCACGGCGACGATCAGGAACTTCACTCCGACAGACCCGAGCACGTCGTGGCCGAGCGCGTTGAGGATGTCGCTTGAGTGTTCCGGGCTGGCAACGAACGCTGTGCCGTGGTAGGCCTGTGCGCCGGCGGAGACGAGCAGATAGATCACCACGAGCAGAAACGTCGAGACCACCGCAGCGCGGCCCGGTCCCTCGTTGGCGTCTTCAGACTCCTCGTTGACCGAGACGCCCGAGTCCCAGCCCCAGTAGATGAAGATGCCCAGCAGCAGGGCCACGAGCAGGTCGTGGAAATTCATCGCGAACGGGTTGAACCAGGAGGCCTGCGGCTGGATCGAGTGCGCCGGGCTGCTCGTGTAGACCGAGATCAGCGCCACCGCGGAGAAGATCGCGAGCATCACGACCTCGAAGCTCAGCAGCAGCTGCTGGATGCGCGCGGAGAGCTCGATCCCGCGGTGACAGATCCAGGTCATCAGCAGGATCCAGAGGATGCAGCCAACGAGCCCGGCGCCGCTGTGGGTTTCGGCCCAGTGCCATTCAAAGAGCTTGAAGGTGTAGATCGCCGCGACGTAGCCGAGGGAGGCCATCACCAGCACGTCGGCCAGGAAGATCGCCCACCCGTTGACCCAGCCGGTGCCGGGGCCGAAGGCGCGCGTGGTCCACGCGAACGTCGTTCCCGCATCGGGGTCGGCCTTGTTCAAATAGCGGTAGCCGAGCGAGATGAACAGCATCGGCACGAACGCGGCCAGCAGCACGGCCGGTGCGTGCGTGGCGACGCCGGGGTCGGCGACGATGAAGCCGAGCGTCGCCGCGATCGAGTAGGCCGGCGCGGTCGAGGCCACGCCGATCACGATGTTCGAGACGTAGCCGATCGCGTTGGTCTTCAGGCCCTTGTGCACGATCTGGCCGCTGGCGGCCCCCATGCCGAGCGGGCTGAGGCTCCCCCCATCCCGCGGGGCTCCCGATGCGCCTGCGTCTGCTACTCCCATCCCCTGCTCCTTTCGGAGAGAAGTCGTAACAGACGATACAATATCGCGAATGGCAGACCTTCAAGAGCTCGCCATGCGGCACCTGTGGATGCACTTCACGCGGATGGGGGCCTACGAGCACGGCGATCTGCCGGTGATCGTCAGCGGAGACGGCTGCTACGTCTACGACCAGGCTGGAAACCGCTACCTGGACGGGTTGTCAGCCCTCTATTGCGTGAACGTCGGCCACGGACGCGCCGAGCTGGGGGAAATCGCCGCGCGCCAGATGGCGGAGCTCGGCTTCTACACCAACTGGAGCTACGCACATCCGCGCTCGATCGAGCTGGCGGCCAAGATCGCAAGCCTTGCGCCCGGCGACCTCAACCGCGTCTTCTTCGTCTCCGGTGGCTCAGAGGCGGTCGAGTCGGCGTGGAAGCTTGCCAAGGCCTACCACGCCGCGCAGGGAGAGCCGCGCCGGCACAAGATCGTCTCTCGTTACCTCGCCTACCACGGCACCTCGATGGGGGCGCTGACCGCGACCGGGTTGCCGCCCCTGCGCGAGCCCTTCGAGCCTCTGACGCCGGGCGGCCGGCACGTTGCCAACACCAACTCCTACCGCTGGCCTGCCGAGCGCGACCCGATGTGGGCGGCCGATGCGATCGAGGAGGCGATCCTGTTCGAGGGGCCGCACACCGTCGCCGCGGTGATCCTGGAGCCGGTCCAGAACGGCGGCGGCTGCTTCGTGCCCCAGGACGGCTACTTCCAGCGCGTGCGCGAGATCTGCGACCGCTACGGCGTGTTGCTGATATCCGACGAGGTGATCTGTGCCTGGGGGCGGATCGGCCACTGGTTCGGCTGCGAGCGCTACGACTATCTGCCGGACATGATCACCAGCGCGAAGGGCATCACCTCCGCCTATGCACCGATGGGCGCGGTGATCGCCAGCGATCGCATCGCCGAGCCGTTCCTGCACGGCGCGACCACCTTCACCCACGGCTTCACCTTCGGCGGGCATCCGGTCTCCTGCGCAGTGGCACAGGGGAACATCGAGATCATGGAGCGCGAGCGGCTATGCGAGCACGTTCGCAGCAAGGAGGCATCGTTCCGGGAGATGCTGGATAGCCTGCGCGATCTGCCGATCGTCGGCGACGTGCGTGGCGTCGGGTATTTCTGCGCAATCGAGCTGGTCAAGGACAAGGGCACCAAGGAGACCTTCAACGACCAGGAGTCCGAGGAGCTGCTACGTGGCTTCCTTTCCGGCGAGCTCTTCAAGCGCGGGCTGATCTGCAGGGCCGACGATCGCGGGGATCCGATCGTGCAGCTCTCGCCGCCGCTGATCGCCGACACCGAGCAGTTTGAAGAGATCGAGGCTGTGTTGCGGCCGGTCCTGACCGAGGCGTGGGAGCGGATCGTCAAGCGACGCCCCGCGGTTGGGCTTGGAGCGCGCTGAGGTGCAGACGCTGCGCAACGTGATCGCCGGCGAGCCGGTGGACTCGCAGGGGGAGCTCGAAGAGATCGTCAATCCCGCCACCGGCGAGCAGATCGCGCTTGCACACAACTCCACTTCGCAGGATGTGGACGCGGCCGTCGGCGCGGCCCGGCAGGCGTTCGCCTCCTGGTCGCGCACCACACCCGCGCAACGCTCGGAGGCGCTGCTGGCGCTGGCCGAGATCATCGAACGCCATGGCGATGAAATCGCACGGATGGAGGCGATCGACGCGGGCAAGCCGATCGAGGCGGTCAAGTCCGACGAGATCCCCGTGATGGCTGACAACCTGCGCTTCTTCGCCGGCGCCGCGCGCTGCCTGGAGGGGCGGGCGGCAGGCGAGTACATGGAGGGCCACACATCGTTCGTGCGCCGTGAAGCGGTCGGCGTGATCGGCCAGGTGACGCCCTGGAACTACCCGCTGATGATGGCGATCTGGAAGATCGCGCCTGCGCTTGCGGCAGGCAACACGGTCGTCCTGAAGCCGGCGGAGACCACGCCGCTATCCACGGTGAGGTTCGCCGAATGGGCCAGTGGAGTGCTGCCTCCCGGCGTCCTGAACGTGATCACTGGGCGCGGCGAGCCCGCCGGGCAGGCGCTGATTGAGCATTCCGACGTCGACATGGTCTCGCTCACCGGCTCGGTGGAGACCGGCAAGCGCGTGGCGCGCACCGCCGCTGAAACGCTCAAGCGCGTTCACCTGGAGCTCGGCGGCAAGGCGCCCGTGATCGTCTTCGACGACGTGCAGCTCAGCAGCGCGCTCGAAACGATCGCCGGCACCGGCTACTACAACGCTGGCCAGGACTGCACCGCCGCCACGCGGGTGCTGGTTGCAGACGGCGTCTACGACGATGTGGTCTCCGGGCTGGCCGCGCAGGCGCAGGGGCTGGTGGTGGGGGACACGCTCTCGGCGCAGACGACGCTCGGGCCGTTGAACTCGAAGCGCCAGCGTGAGCGCGTGGAGGGCTTCCTCGAACGTCGGCCCTCCGGCGCGGAGATCGTCACGGGCGGCCGCGAGCCGGACCTGCCCGGCAGCTTCCTGGAGCCGACCGTCGTGGCCGGCCTTGCGCAGGATGACGAGATGATCCAGCGCGAGATCTTCGGGCCGGTGATCACCGTGCAGCGCTTCAGTGACGAGCAGAGCGCGATCGAGTGGGCCAATGCGACCCGCTACGGGCTTGCCTCCTCGGTCTGGACTCGCGACGTCGGACGCGCGCTGCGCGTCTCCGCCGCGCTGCGATTCGGCTGCGTCTGGATCAACGATCACATCCCGCTGGTCTCCGAGATGCCGCACGGCGGCTTCAAGGAGTCCGGCTACGGCAAGGACCTCAGCGTGTACTCACTGGAGGACTACACCGTGGTCAAGCACGTGATGGCAAGCCTTCAGTAGGCGCGGGCGCTCGCCGCGAGTCGCCATCCTGTGAGTCGGGACGCTGCCGGCTGCGAGCTCCAGCCATCCAAGGAATGGTGGCTCTGGCTACGGTGGGCAAGCATGCCGTGAGCACGGTGCCGTGATCGCCGGACTGGATGCTGAGCGTGCCGCCTGCGAGGTGCACCCGCTCACGCATACCGGCCAGCCCGAATCCGTGACCGTTGGAGCTGGTCTCAAAGCCAGTGCCGTCGTCTTGGATTTTGATCAGCAGCGCTCCGACGGACTCTGCGATGCTCACGTGAACGGTCTTGGCGTGCGCGTGCTTGACGACGTTCGTAAGCGCCTCCTGCACGAGCCGATAGGTGGCGCTCTCAAGCTCTGCGGGCAGCTGTTGCGCCCCGGTCTCGGGGCTACTCAGCGAGATCTCGCACTCGAGCTGGAAGTCGCTCTGTTCACGGTGGCGGTCGAGTAGCGTCTCGATTGCCGCCTTCAGCCCGAGCTCTTCGAGCGCAGCGGGGCGCAGATCGGTGATGATCGAGCGGAGGTTCTCCGTCTCCCGCGCCAGATGCTCCATGGCTTGGCGCATTGCGTCCTGCGCCTGTGGCAGGTTTTCGAGGCGCAGCGCGGCTGAGAGCATGACGCGCAGGGCGGCAAGGCTCTGAAGCGTCTCGTCGTGCAGCTCTCGCGCCCATCGGCGCCGCTCGGCGTCTGCTGCCGCGAACGAGCTGCGCAGCCGATCCGCCTGGACGCTCTGCGCCAGCGTGACGGCGGTCGCGGCGCTCGCGGCGAAGGTGAGCAGCATCTGCTCGTCGTCTTCGGTGAACGCATCGCCGTTGCGGCCACGGTCGAACGCGGCGAGGACTCCGACCCCCTCGCCGCGGTGGAGCATCGGCACGAGCAGCGCCGTCTGTGATTTGGTCATGCCGAGCTCACGTGGAGCTATCCGCCGCGAAGCGACGTCTGCGATCCGCTCGGAGTCTCGACGTTCGAGGACCTGCCCTGACGTCGACTCCGAGATCGACAGGCGCAGGCCGCACACATCCTGCCCGACATGGCCGGTGCTCGTGTGCACGACGAGATCGCGCCCATCGCGCAGCATGATCACGAGGCTGCGGGCGTCCACGAGCGCTCGCCCGCGCTTGGCGATCAGCTCCAGCACGTGCTCGAGCGCAACATTGCCGCCGATTGCGATCACGACGTCGCGCGTGGCCTCCAGACTGCGACATGCCTTCTCCATCTCCTCGCGACGGCGCTCGCTGGTCTCATACAGGCGCGCGTTCTCGATCGCGATGCCGGCCCACTCGGCGAGGATCACGGCGGCCTCCTCGTCTGACTCGCTGAACTGCCCCTGTAGCTTCTCGGCCAGATACAGGTTGCCCCACACGTGCCCTCGGATCAGCACGGGCACTCCCAGGAAGCCGCGCATCTGCGGATGCCCCAGCGGAAACCCGTAGCTGCTCGGGTGCTGGCCCACGTCCGGCAGACGCAACGGCCGTGGCTGGTCGATCAGTGCGCCCAGCACACCCCGGCCGCGTGGCAGAGCTCCGATCGCCCGGCGGGTCGTCTCGCCCACGCCCGCGGTCAAGAACTGAGCCAGCTCGGTGTGCTGCTCATTCAGGATCCCCAGCGCGGCGTAGCGTGCCCCTGTGATCTCCTGGGCTGTCTGCAGGACACGATCGAGCACTACGCGCTGGTCGAGCTCTCCCGTCAGCGCCCGACCCACATCCAGCAGGCGCCGGACCCACTGCGCTTCGGCCTCCGAGCCCATCCGCTCTCCTTCGGCTCCTCCGAGGAGCCGCCAAGTTATCGCGGACCAGAAAGAGTCGGCCAACATGTGACCTCGAGCTCGTCCCGCTCTATGTACGCCATTCCCGTCAATGGCCGGTGGCCATGCGGGGGAACCGCTTTGACCGGCATCATAGCTCGCGCCCGACGGGCGATCAAGCCGCAGATTGAGCGGGCATTCGCGGACCCGCTAGGCTGATTGGTGAAGAAACGCCATATTCGAGCCTCTCCCTCTCTGCTCGCGATGGTTTTCTAAAGTCAGCAGAGGCGGAGACGGAGGCCGCGATGGTCGGGTCGGATGACGAGCTCTCCGGTGGACCGCTTCACGCAGCGCTGGCCAACGAGATTGGCCGGCTAGTCGCGGATTTCACCGGCCGTGGGGCGACGAAATCGCGCGCCTTCCTCTATCAAGACGTCGTGGTGTGCCTGCTGGAGGACGGCGCGACCAAGGCGGAGCGCAGCCTTGCCGCGGTTGGCCGCGAGGAGCTCGTGCGCGCGCAGCGTGACGTGCTGCACCACGCGATGGAGACACAGCTCGTGGCATGCGTCGAACGGCTCACCAGACGGACGGTCCGCAACTTCCTCAGTGGCATCAGCACGCGTGGCGAGTCGACGGTCGAGGTCTTCGTGCTCGATCCCGTGACCTTGAGGACCTGAGCTCAGGGAGCGCCGCTGGTGGACGCGAGCCGCTAACCTGAAGGCAGGCAGAGTCAGCTTGGGTGCACACCCTCTGGCTGGGCCGACGACCATCACAAGCGACGGACGGACGGGGTCTCGCGGACTCCGCCGGACACGGGAGTGAGCCAGTGCAATCGTTTCTCAGTGGCGGGCAGTCCCTCAGCGGCGGACAGCTGCTGGCCGCAATCTCGACCAGCATCGTCGGCATCCTGCGCGAGAATTACGGCCGCGGGCCGATGAAGGCCAAGACCTACGCGCTGGACGACATTATCGTTGTCGTGATGCGCGGCAGCGGCTTCACGCCGCTGGAGCAGACGATCATGGACAGCGGCCAACCCGACCGTGTCGTGGCGATGCGCGAGGACTTCCAGCAGGTGATGGCCAGCCGTTACAAGCAGGTCATCGAAGAGCTGACCGGTCGCAAAGTGCTCGCCTTTCTCAGCCAGGCGCACGTTGAGCCGGACATCACGATGGAGATCTTCTTCGTCGACGCTCCGCTCGACGGATTCGGCGCCGTCGAGATCACCGATCCCGAGTAGCGAGCGCGCGCCGCTCTGCCGTTTGGCTGTGGCGCGTAGCATGGACGTCGTGAGGATCCGGTGAGCCCAGTGCCCGACCCGTCCAGCGAGCCCGTCGCGCCGCGCCAGCACCGGCGCGACGCGCATCCACCGATGCCGCGCGATAAGCGGGGCTGGCGTGTGGCGCCCGCCCCGGACGGACGAGGCATGCCTGAGCAGAAGCCCACAGGTCCGCCGCCGCACCGCCGGCGCGGCTTCCTCTGGTTCGTGCTGCTGCTGATCGCTTTCAATTGGCTCTCAGTGTTTCTATTCACACCCTCATCCGGTGAACAGAGGGTGACGGTGTCGTTCAACCCGTTCTTCCTGGCGGAGGTGAAGGCCGGTCAGGTGAAGTCGATCTCCTCCACGGGCTACACGATCCAGGGCACCTTCAAGGTCAAGCTGCGCTACCCCGCAAGCGACTCCAAAGCAACGCCGAGCAAGCAGTTCGCCACCGAGGTGCCGAGCTTCTGGAACAACAGCCAGCTGGCCGGACTGCTGCAGGAAAAGGGCGTCGAGATCAACGCGAAGTCGACCACCAAAGCCACCTCGCTGCTTGCCGAGCTGCTGCTCGGCTTCGGTCCCACGCTGCTGATCGTCGGGCTGTTCATCCTGATCGCGCGCCGCGCCGCGGCCGGCGGAGGGATGGGCGCCCTTGGGAGCTTCGGGCGCTCGCAGGCCCGCCGCGTGGACCCGGAGAAGATCCGCGTCACCTTCCAGGACGTCGCGGGGATCGACGAGGCCAAGGCGGAGTTGACCGAGGTCGTCGACTTCCTGCGCAACCCCGAACGCTACGGGCGCCTCGGCGGGCGCATGCCGCACGGCGTGCTGCTCTCAGGCGCGCCGGGGACAGGCAAGACGCTGCTCGCGCGCGCGGTCGCCGGTGAGGCGCACGCGGCCTTCTTCTCGATCTCCGCTTCGGAGTTCATCGAGGCGATCGTCGGTGTCGGCGCATCCCGCGTACGCGACCTGTTCGCCAAGGCCAAGGAGGCGGAGCCGTCGATCATCTTCATCGACGAGCTCGACGCGATCGGACGCTCGCGCCAGGGCTCGGTGTCGGTGACGGGCGCAAACGACGAGCGCGAGCAGACGCTCGACCAGATCCTCACCGAGATCGACGGCTTCGAGTCCTCCGAGGCGGTTGTCGTGCTCGCCGCCACCAACCGTCCCGACGTGCTCGATCCGGCGCTGCTGCGGGCCGGACGCTTCGACCGGCGCGTCGCCGTCCAGGCTCCTGATCGCAAGGGCCGCGCCGAAATCCTCGCGGTGCACACACGCTCGATTCCGCTGGCGAACAGCGTCGATCTGGACGCGCTCGCATCCTCCACGCCTGGCATGGTCGGCGCGGACCTCGCAAACCTCGCCAACGAGGCGGCGCTGCTCGCAGCCCGCCGCGGGCATCAGAAGGTCGAGATGGCCGACTTCACCGATTCGCTTGAGAAGATTATGCTCGGCTCGCCGCGTGGCATCCTGCTCTCCCCGGCAGACCGCGCCCGGACCGCCCATCACGAGGCCGGGCATGCGCTTGTGGGCATGCTCACGCCAGGCGCAGACCCTGTGCGCAAGGTCTCGATCATCCCTCGCGGCATGGCGCTCGGCGTCACGCTCTCAACGCCGGACTCCGATCGCGTCTCCTATTCGCGTGAGGATCTTGACGCGAAGATCCGCGTGGCCCTCGGCGGGCGCGTGGCGGAGGAGATCGTCTACGGCACGATCACCTCGGGCGCCGAGTCGGACATCCAGCAACTGACCCTGATCGCGCGCCAGATGGTGGGACGCTGGGGGATGAGCGAGGCGGTGGGCCCGATCGCCGTGCTCCCCGCCGATGGCGATGGGATGTTCCTGCCCGGCGTCAGCGCGACCTCCGAGTCGACTCAGCGCCTGCTCGACGAAGAGGTGCGCAAGCTCGTCGAGAGCGCGCACGAGGAGGTGACGCGCCTTCTGCTGGCGCACCGCGAGCAGCTCGATAGCCTTGCGCAGGCGCTGCTGAAGACCGAGACGCTCGACGCCCAGGAGGCCTACGAGGCGGCTGGCGTGCCGGCGCATGAGCCGGAGCCGAGCGCGGTCTCCCTGACGACACCGGTTGCTTGAGTCCCCGGCGCTCAGAGGCTTACGCTCGGACGGCGAGCGTCTGGTAGATCCCGGTGAAGCCGTTGAGGAAACCCTTGCGGGCGGCGCGGAGATAGAGGCGCCAGACGCGCAGGCGTTCGGCGCCGGCGAGCCGCTGCGCCTCGGTGAGGTTCGCGTCCAGGTTCGCGATCCACTCGCCGAGCGTGCGCGTGTAGTCGGCCGCGAAGCCCTCGACGTGCTGGGTGATGAAGTCGGCGCCTTCCAGCGCCATCTGCACGCGCGAGAGATGCAGCGGGGCGGCGTCCGGGAAGACGTAGCGCTCCGAGAACGGTCCCGCCTCCGGGTCGCCGTGGCGTAGGCGCGAGATGCCGTGGTTGAGCAGGCGCCCGCCCTGGGGCAGCAGCGCAGCGAGCTGGCGGGCGTAGACGTCGATCTGGCTTGAGCCGACGTGCTCGACCATCCCGATGCTCGCGATCGCGTCGTAGCGCTCGCCGGCCAGGTCTCTGTAGTCGGCCAGGCGGATCTCGACGCGGTCCGAGAGGCCGGCATCCTCTACGCGCCGGCGCGCGAGCTCCGCCTGGGAGGGGGAGAGCGTGATCCCCACCGCGCTCACCTCGTGGTTGCTGGCAGCGTGCATCACGAATGCGCCCCAGCCGCAGCCCACGTCGAGCACCCGCTCGCCCGCTTTCAGTTTCAGCTTCGTGCAGACGAGCTCGAGCTTGTCGCGCTGGGCTTCCTCGAGCGTCTCCGCTCCACGCCAGACCGCGCAGCTGTAGGTCATCGTCTCGCCCAGGAAGAGGCGGAAGAAGTCGTTGCCGACATCGTAATGGTGACGGATTGCGCGAGCGTCGCGCTCCTTGCTGTGCCGGTGCCCGCTCGGCTGCAGCTCGGCCGGCGGGATGCGCGGTGGCAGCATCACGCCGCAGGCTCGCACGGCCGCGAGCGCAAGGCGGGCCCTGACGGCGTGATCGATCGGTGCCGGTTTGTAGGTGTCAAGCAGCGCGATCACCTTGTCTAGGTCATCCACCTCCAGCTCCCCGGCAGCGTAGGCGCGTCCCAGCCCGAGCTGTCCGGGGGCGCGCAGCATGTGGGCGACCGCGGCGGGCGAGCGCACGCTGAAGGTCGGACCGTCTCCGTTGCCCGAGGTGGCGGGCAGCTCGGAGTCGTCCCAGAACCGCAGCGTGAAAGGGCGCTCCGGCAACGCGCTTGCAAGCTCATCGCGCAGGGAAGCTGGCCTAGCGAGAAGCATCTGCGCATCGTACCCTTAGCTGATGCCAACTCCGCCGCAGCTTTCTGTGCGCGAGATTCTTGCGCAGCGCACCGGGCAGGAGATGGCGCTCAACGATCGCTTTCTGAACCCCCAGGTGGGCCGGATCGTGCGCACACTCGGATTCGACAAGACCTGGAAGGGGGGTGAGGGCGCACACCTGATCGACTCCACAGGCCAGCGATACCTCGACCTCTTCGGCGGCTACGGGGTGTTCGCGATCGGGCGCAACCACCCGGAGGCCGTCGAGGCCGTCGAGGCGGTGATGCAGGCGCGGACCGGCAACCTGCCGCAGCTCGGAGTGACGCTGCTCTCCGGCGTCCTGGCCGAGCAGCTGCTGGCGCGCGCGCCGGGGTCCGTGGGTGCGATGGTGCCCGCCAACACCGGCACCGAGGCGGTCGAGGCGGCGATCAAGATCTCTCGCGCGGCGACGGGCAGGCCGCGCGTCCTCTATGCCGAGCATGCCTTCCACGGGCTCACGCTCGGCTCGCTGTCCCTGAACGGCAACGCTGAGTTTAGGGATGGGTTTGGCCCGCTGCTGCCCGCTTGCGAGGTGGTGCCCTTCGGCGATGAGCAGGCGCTCGCGCGCGCGCTGGAACGCGGAGACGTCGCCGCATTTGTGGTCGAGCCGATCCAGGGCAAGGGCGTGAACCTGCCGCCGGGCGGCTACCTGCAGGCCGCGCAGCGTCTGTGCAAAGACGCCGGCGCGCTGCTGGTCTGCGACGAGGTGCAGACCGGCCTCGGCCGCACCGGCCGCTTCCTCGCGTTGGAGCGGTGGGACCTGCAGCCGGACATGATCTGCCTCTCCAAGGCGCTCTCGGGCGGACTGGTGCCGATCGGCGCCGTGCTCGTCTCGCGTGCTGCGTTTGAGCAGGTCTTCGACGGCATGGAGCGCGCGGTGCGCCACGGCTCCACCTTCGGCGGCAACGATCTCGCGGCGGCAGCCGCGCTGGCGACGCTGAAGGTGCTCGACGAGGAGGGCCTGATCGAGCGCGCCGATCGCCTCGGCGAGCTGCTGCTGGAGCTGACCAGGCCGCTCGTGGACCGCTACGAGGTGGTCACCGACGTGCGCGGTCAGGGGCTGATGTGGGCGATAGAGCTGGGCCCGCCAAGCGGACGCGCCCGACGCTCGGTCTGGAAGGCGGTTGAGCGCGCTCAACCCGGCCTCTTCTCCCAGCTGATCACCGTGCCGCTCTTCCACGAGCACCGCATCTTCTGCCAGGTCGCCGGGCACCGCATGAACGTGATCAAGGCGCTGCCTGCGCTGGTCATCGAGGAGTCGGAGATCCGCCGCTTCGCCGCGGCGCTGGAGGAGGTGATCGCTCGGGCCGAGCGCGTGCCTTCGGCGCTTGCGCGCTTCGGCGCACAGACCGGACGGCGGATACTCGCCGGAGCCGTGCAGCGCTGAGCGGCAGCCTCGGTCACAACCGCCAAACGCTGATCGCGCCGCCGGCCGCTAGCCTGTCGGAGCTTTGCTCACCCCCCGCAGCGACATCCGCAACATCGCGATCATCGCGCACGTCGACCACGGCAAGACCACGCTCGTGGACGCGATGCTGCGCCAGACCGGCTCCTTCAGGGTCGGCGAGGAGGTCCAGGACCTCGTGATGGACTCGATGGACATCGAGCGCGAGCGCGGAATCACGATCCTCGCCAAGAATGCGGCGCTGCGCTTCGGAGACGTGAAGATCAACATCGTCGACACCCCCGGCCACGCCGACTTCGGCGGCGAGGTCGAGCGAGGATTGACCATGGTCGACGGCGTTCTGCTGCTGGTCGATGCCTCCGAGGGCCCACTGCCGCAGACCCGCTTCGTGCTGCGCAAGGCGCTGGAGTCAAAGCTGCCGGTCATCCTCGTCATCAACAAGATCGATCGCGCCGACGCGCGCGTGGCCGAGGTCGTGGATGAGGTCTATGAGCTGTTCATCGATCTCGACGCGCACGAGGACCAGATCGAGTTCCCGATCGTCTACTGCAACGCGAAGGCCGGCAAGGCCACATTGCAGTACGACCCCGCCAAACCGGAGGAGCAGGGTCAGAGCATCGAGCCGCTGCTGAAGCTGATGGTGGACCACATTCCGCCGCCGATGTATGAGCCCGACCATCCGCTGCAGGCGCTTGTCACCAACCTCGATGCCTCCCCCTACGTCGGCCGCCTTGCGATCTGCAGGGTGCGAAACGGCAACATCCGCAAGGGCCAGCAGATTGCCTGGTGCAGGGCCGGCGGCAGCATCCAGAAAGCGCAGGTCGCCGAGCTCTACGTCACCGAGGCGCTGGAGCGCCTGGACGCGCCGCAGGCTGGCCCAGGCGAGATCATCGCGATCGCGGGCATCGCCGAGGTGACGATCGGCGAGACGCTCGCCGACCCGGAGGATCCGCGGCCGCTGCCGGTGATCGCGGTGGACGAGCCGTCTATCTCAGTCACGCTCGGCATCAACACTTCGCCGCTCTCAGGCAGGGAGGGCAGCAAGCTGACTGCGCGCCAGGTCCTGAATCGACTCGACCAGGAGCTCGTCGGCAACGTCTCGCTGCGCGTGAAGGACACCGACAGGCCGGAAGCCTGGGAGGTCCAGGGCCGCGGCGAGCTGCAGCTCGCGGTGCTCGTGGAGATGATGCGGCGCGAAGGTTTTGAGCTCACTGTCGGCCAGCCGCAGGTGCTGATCAGGGAGATCAAGGGCCACCGCCACGAGCCGGTCGAACGCCTCTCGATCGACGTGCCCGAGGAGCATGTGGGCGTGGTGACGCAGCTGCTCGCCGCCCGCAAGGGACGGATGGAGCACATGACAAATCACGGCACCGGCTGGGTGCGGATGGAGTACCTGGTACCCGCCCGCGGCCTGATCGGCTTTCGCACGGAATTCATGACCGAGACGCGCGGCACAGGCATCATGCACCACGTCTTCGAGGGTTGGGAGCGCTGGGCCGGCGAGCTGCGCACCCGCAACACCGGCGCGCTGGTCTCCGACCGCCGCGGCGTCACCGCGCAGTACTCGCTGATGAGCCTGCAGGAACGCGGCACGCTGTTCGTGGGCCCCGGCGAGGAGGTCTACGAGGGCATGATCGTGGGCGAGAGCAACCGCGCGGGCGACCTCGACGTCAACGTCTGCAAGGAGAAGCACCTGACGAACATCCGCTCCTCCACCTCGGAGGTGCTGGTGCGGCTCACACCGGCCAAGCGCCTGAGCCTGGAGGAGGCGCTCGAGTTCGTCGCCGAGGATGAGTGCGTAGAGGTAACGCCGGAGACGGTGCGGCTGCGCAAGCTCGAGTTGGAGAAGGTGCAGCGGTTGAAGGCGGCGCGAGCGCGGCGTTGAGCAGGTCGGTTGCTTCAAGCTGGCGCCATTTCGCCTAGCCTGCAACTGATGCAGCCCGCGATCGAGGTCCTGGACCTGCGCAAGAGCTACGGCGAGACCGAGGCGCTGCGCGGCGTGAGCTTCGAGGTTGCCTCCGGCGAGGTCTTCTGCATGCTCGGCCCCAACGGCGCGGGCAAGACCACCTGCACCGAGATCCTGGAGGGGCACCGGCTGGCAAGCGGCGGCACCGTCAGAGTCCTCGGCCACGATCCCGCGCGGGGCGATCGGGGGATGCGCGAGAAGATCGGCGTCGTGCTGCAGTCCTGCGGCATCCAGGAGGACCTGACCGTCGACGAGTTGATCCAGATGTATGGGCGCTACTACTCCCGCTCCCGGCCCGCCGAGGAGCTGATCGAGCTCGTCGAGCTGGACGCCAAGCGCGACGCGCGCGCCGGCTCGCTCTCCGGTGGCCAGCGCCGCCGGCTCGACCTCGCGCTCGCGCTTGTCGGTGACCCCGACCTGCTCTTCCTGGACGAGCCGACAACGGGCTTTGACCCCCACGCCCGCCGCCAGGCTTGGTCGACGATCCGCTCGCTCTGCTCGCTCGGCAAGACCGTCTTCCTGACGACGCACTTCATGGACGAGGCTCAGCACCTCGCCGACCGAGTCGCGGTGATGGCTGCGGGCAGGATCGTCGCCTCCGGCCCGCCTCAGGAGCTCGGCGGCCGCGAGGAGCTGCCGACCGAAATCCGCTTCGCGCTGCCGGATGGCGTCGAGGTCGTCGACCTGCCGCATCTGCCGGCCGGGGCGGAGGTGGCAGGCGACCGTGAGGGGGTGCTCGTGCGCACCTCCGATGGCATGCAGGCCACCCACGCCCTCACCGGCTGGGCGCTGGAGCGCGGCCTTGAGCTGCGCGGCTTCTCCGTCGCCCAGCCGACGCTCGAGGACGTCTACCTCTCGCTCACCGCCGGAGATGACTCCGCCCCCGACAGCACGCACCTGGAGGCACTGAGATGAGCACAGGCATCGGCGAGCAAGCCCATTCGGAGCGAGCGGCGATCGGCCCGCCGCAGGTCTTTAGCCGCAACCTCTCGTTGCTGGCATGGCAGGTCCTATACGAGCAGCGCGCCTTCTGGCGCAACCGGCGCCGGGCGCTCGCCAGCTTCGCCTTCCCGCTGATGTTCCTGCTGATCTTCGGTGCGATCACGCAGGGCGCGACTGTCAAGGGCGATGGCAACATCGCCTACATCAACTTCTACGTGCCGGGGATCATTGCCTACGCGGTGATGGTGATCGGCTTCACCAACACCGCGATGTCGATCGCGCTGCTGCGCGCAGAAGGCGTGCTGAAGCGGATGCGCACGACGCCGATGCCATGGGCGCTCTACCTCGGCGGCATCGTGCTCAGCACCGTCATCACGATCGCCGTTGCCTGCGTGCTGCTGTTGGCGATCGGCGTGATCTTCTACAAAGCCAGCGTCAACGGCGCTGCGGTCCCCGGCCTGATCGTCACGGTCGCGATCGGCACCGTCTGCTTCACGAGCCTCGGCATCGCCGTCTCTCGCTTCATTCCCAAGCCCGACAGCGGCATGCCTGTGCTGATGCTGATCGTGCTGCCGCTGTCCTTCATCTCCAACGTCTTCTTCCCGATCTACAAGCCGCAGGCGCTTGTGGAAATCGGCAAGTTCTTCCCGCTGCGGCGGGTCGCCGAAGGGATCGGCCCCGCCTTCAAGCAGACCCAGGGCTCGGGCTTTGTGGGCCACGATCTTGTGACTCTGGCGATCTGGGCCGCCGTCGGCTGTTGGCTGATGGTCAGAACGATGCGGATGCTCTCGACCAAGGATTAGCCCGGGTTCAGCGCGCTCGTGCGAGCAGCTCAGCCAGCGCCTGGTCGATGTCGCGCGCGAGTCCCGCCGCGTTGGGAAGCGTCTCCCGGTCGGCGTAGATACCGAAGCAGGCCAGATCGCGCACCGTGGTCATCCCAACAGACAGGGCGTGGCCATCGGCCAGCGGAACGACCGGGTAGGTGGCCTGCAGCGGGCAGCCGAGCATGTAAAGCGGCTCCGTGGGACCGGGGATGTTCGATACGACGAGGTTGAACGTGCGCGGGCTGGCCATGAAACGGGAAACGCTGTGCTGTACGGCCGGAAGGGTGAGAGCGGCGGCCTTCAGCGCCAGATCGGCTCCTTCGTGCTCGCCATCGCGCTTTCGCTGGCTCATCGTGTCGTGCACGCGGCGCAGCCGGATCAACGGGTCGGGCTCGTCGCACGGCAGGTCCGCGAACACAAACGAGATGTGGTTGCCGAGCACGTCACCCGAGCCGCGAACGTTCACCGGGACCATCGCCTTCAGCGCAACGGGCTGCTCGCCCTCGCGGATCAGATAGGCGCGCACGGCGCCCGCGACTGCAGCGAGCATCACATCGTTAACCGTCGTGCCGTAAGCCCGCTTCACCGCCTTGAGGTCCTCGAGCGGGTGCTGGGTACGGACGAGGCGACGCAGCGGCGAGAGCTCTTGATTGAGCACGCTTGCGGGCGCGGCGTAAGCAGAGTGGCTCAGCGCACGAACCGCCTGTAATGCGCCTGTCGCCGCCTTTCGCGCCGTCTGGGCGGGCGAGGTGAGCACACGCAACGGCCTGCGCAGCAACCCGAGCTGCGCTCCCACGAGGTCGCGCACCCCCCGCACAAGCAGGCGCTCACCGCTCGGCTCCGGTGCTGCGTGCCAATCCTCGCGCGAGCAATCGGGCGGCTGCGGCGTTGGGTCGAGCAGCAGGGAGGCCAGCTCGACGGCTGCGATGCCATCGACCATGCAGTGGTGGGCCTTGCCCACGAGTCCGATCTGCTGGCGTTCGATGTCCTCGCAGATCCACATCTCCCAAAGCGGGCGGTCGCGCCGCAGCGGCATCGACATCACCTCGTCGGCAAGGTCGTCGAGCGGGCCGGCTGCCCGGTAGACGTGACGATCGACGGAGAACGCCGGATCGTCGACCCACTCCGGCGCGTGCAGGCCGAGCGGGACGCGTGCAAGCTTCTGGCGGTAGCGCGGCGCGCGCACGAGCCGCCGCTCGATGTGGTCGCGCAGCTGCGGGAAGCTTGGAAGTTGGCCTTGCGCGGGAGCTGAGAGCGTCGCGGACCAGCCGACGTGCATGTGCGCGGTGGGCGTCTCCACGGCCAGAAAAGACGCGTCGAGCGCCGATAGACGGGCGTTGCTTGTCATTGCTGTACCGAGCCGGCTGGAGCTGGCGAGCCTTGCGCCACGCGTCGGGGACGCGGTCGCGCGCTGCGGACGCGCGGCGCACGCCGAACCTGGGCGAGGCGGTCGTACGGGAAGGCCGCAGCGGGCGGAACGAGACCTGCTCGTGGTATCGGCCGCCGCCCCCACTCCGCGGCAAGCGCGAACTCGACCAGCTGGTCGAAGTAGTGGGGCAGCGGTGTGGGCGCGATCCCGGTTCCACGCAACGCCACTCGCGAGCGACGATCGTCGTAGGTGACAGCCATCTCGAAGTACGGGAAGAAGACCTCGCTGCGCGAGAGCGCTCGGCGTCCGCGCTCGTCTCGGGTGGCTCCCAGCAGCAACGGGTGCACCACACGGCGGTATACCGAAGGAGAGATCAGGCGTGGCGCCCGGCGCTTGAAATACGCCGCCGCCAGCTCGACGAGCTCGCCGACGCTGGTCACATTGCGTCCCGCGGTCAGGTGATAGGTGACGCCCTCGGCCTCCGGGGCCTGGCCGAGCGCAAAGATCGCATCGGCGACATAGTCGACCGGGACCACGTCGACCGGAGCGTCTCGGCGCGCGGGCAACGCGAGGTAGGCGCCGCGTGAAAACGCCCGCAACGGCCAGTAGAGCACGTTGAACGATTGCGTCCAGCCGCTGTCGCGCTCGCCGACGATGATGCTTGGGCGCAGCACCGTCACGGGCAGCCGCCCGCGTGCGCGGGTGGCCAGGCGCTCGGCCTCGAACTTCGACTGCTCATATGCGTTGCGAAAACGCTGGCCCACATCGAGATCGTCCTCGCTGAAGCAACCCGTGTGCTCACCGGCGACGTATGCCGTGGAGATGTAGGAGAAACGGCGCAGCCCACCGCGCGCATCGGCGCGCTTGGCAAACTCGAGCACGCGCCGAGTGCCCTCCACGTTGATCTGGCGCAGATCGTCCAGCCCTAGCTCGAAGGACACCGACGCCGCTCCGTGTACGACCTCGCTCACCTGCTCGGCAAGCCGATCGCGCCTGCTGCCAAGGCCAAGGCCGGGGCGCGTGATGTCGCCGCGCACGGCCACGACGCGCCGCGAGTAAGGATGATCGGCGCCGAACAGGCAGAGCAGCGTGTGCTGCATCCGGGCTGTGACCTCGCTCTCGCTCGCGCCCCGGACCAGCGCATATACGCGACGGTCGGTGCGCTCCAGATACCGGGCCAGCACCTCCATCCCGACGAACCCAGTCGCGCCTGTCAGCAGCACCCCGTCGGACCTCGGAACATCGCCTCCCGCCTCGGCGGGAAGGACGCGGTCGCGATTCGCGCTCACGTAGGTCGGGCTCAGCTGCACACCGCTGGTGGCCGTCGGATCAACTCCTCTCGGCAGTTTCGGACACGCCGTATAAAGCCGGCATCTGGGATATCCACTCAGGGTATCCAGCGCAGACCGCCGGACAAACCTTCGGCAACCAAAAGAACACAACTGCCTTGACTGACCGTCGACTGGTCGTGCAATCCTGTCGTTCCAGGGTAGCGAGAAAGATGGAGCTTGCGATGCCTCAAACAAAATTCAGCCGCGACGACATGAGGCACATGACCTTGCACGGTCACGACGTGGCCTACCGCCAAGCGGGCAGTGGCTCCGTCGTGGTGCTCGTCCACGGGATCACGTCCAGCTCGGCGACCTGGAAGCGGGTGATGCCCCGCCTCGCCGACCGCTTCACCGTGATCGCCCCCGACCTGGCCGGCCACGGCGAGTCGGCCAAGCCCAGGGGCGATTACTCGCTCGGCGCCCACGCCAGCAGCCTGCGCGATCTGCTGCTCGCCCTCGGACACGAGCGGGCAACCTTCGTAGGGCACTCGCTCGGCGGAGGGATCGCGATGCAGTTCTCCTACCAGTTCCCCGAGCGCTGCGAGCGACTGGTCCTGGTTGACAGCGGCGGCCTTGGTCGCGACGTCAACTGGCTGCTTCGAGCCGCGACGCTCCCCGGCTCCGAACTCGTGCTGCCCTTCCTCGCGGCAACCCGCCTACTCGACGCCGGCGCGCGCGCCGGCGGCTGGCTCAAGGCGCTGGGTCTGGGCCTTGGGACGGATCTGGAGGAGATCGCCCGCGGGCACTCGACGCTGTCCGATGGCGCCGCCCGCGCCGCGTTCGTCCACACGCTTCGCTCGGTCGTGGAGCCCGGTGGCCAGCGGGTTGACGCCTCAAACCGGCTCTATCTGGCCGAACATCTCCCGTTCCTGCTGATCTGGGGCGAGCGGGACTCGATCATCCCGGTCTCCCATGGATACGCGACGCATGAACGGCTGCCCAGCAGCCGCTTGGAGGTATTCCCGAATTCAGGTCACTTCCCTCAGCTCGACGAGCCTGAGCGCTTTCTCGATGTGCTCAACGATTTCATCGACTCGACCGAGCCGGCCGCGCGGGAGATTCCCTGAGTCACAGAGCTCCGCGAGCGAGTGCCGCCGAGATCCGGTGTGACGCTCGTTTGAGCGGCCTTGATCTTTTCCAGGACGCTGCAGCTTAAGCTCGTGCGCGGTACCAACCACCGCTATCTATCGAGAGGGAGCTAGATGTCAGCGACGGAGCTTCAGCAGCAAAGCCCGGTTACGAAGGATCCTCTGCGTCACCACGAGCATTACCAGCAGGACGGCAAGCGCCCGTCGCCATATGCCGGCGGAAGCAGCTTCATGGAGCGTGTGGCCGAGAATGTCGCCTCGGGCATGGGCACCGTGCAGTTCGTCGTCATCGGCTCGCTGATCATCGTGGGCTGGGTATTCGCCAACGGCGCGGTGCACTACATCGAAACGACGGTGAAAGCGCTGGAGCACGGTGGCCAGTTCGACCCCGAGCCGTGGATCCTCTTGAATCTGATCTTCTCCGGCGTGGCCTTCTATACGGGTGCGCTGGTGATCATCGCCCAGAAGGCGCAGACAAGGACCGACAAGGCCAACGAGGAAGCCGCGGCGGCGCACAGAGACGAGCTGGCGCAGTTCCAGAGCGACCTGCTCACCAAGAACACCGACCTCACCGAGCAGATCCACGCGTTGAGCGAAAAGATCCATGCGTGGAGCGAGCGGATGAGCACCCTCACTCAGGAGGTCCATGAGGCCACCTGCAAGGGAGGAGTATCGCCCTCTTCACGCTGACTATCGCAGCGGATCGCCATACCGCACGATCGTCCTCCTGCGGGGCTGGCCGCTCCCGGCCGGTCCCGCTGGAGGCGGCAGTGGTCGTCTCTAAAGCTCGACCTCGCCCTCGAACTCCGTTGTCTTCGGTGGGCCGGGCAAAACGGACTGCCCTGCGCCGGCCCGGATACATCCTGCTTCGGAGGCTTCCCGGCTATCGCGGCAGTTGACCTCCGGGGCGTGCAGGGCGAGTGCGGCATAGCCATGGCGAGCTCGGCGGATTCCTGAGAGCGAATGGTGAGTCATCGCGTGAATGGCAAGGTGGGCAGATGCGAGCGACCTGTCTTGTTTGCTAACGGCCTGTTATTTTCTAGGCGAGCGAATATGGCCAGATCAACGAACAACGAGATTCGGCTGGCGCTTGATCGCGCGCTGGACGGACTGGCGGTCGTCGAGGCTGTTGAGACCAAGGACGACGTGGCGCGAGTGCTGATCCGCGGCCGCACGCGTAACTATCGCCTGCGCGCGCTCTGGGCTGGCGCCGGGTGGCCGGCGGATGTCGATCGGGCGATCCGCCATCTCGGCGAAGAGTGGCCTCCGGATCTTGTCGTGGTGGCACGGGGCCTTTCTGCCGGCTCACGGGAAATGCTCGAGCGCAGGGGCGCGAGCTGGGTCGACGGCAGCGGTGACGCACACATCGTCGCAAGGGATCTGTTGGTCATGCGGGAGGCTAAGCAGCGACCTGGCGCTGACCGACGAGCCTTCTCTTGGTCGGCCTCCGCCGTTTCGATCGCTGAGGCGCTTCTGAACCGCAAGTCGCCCTACGGCGTCCGGGCGACCGAGTTGGCGACGCTCACGGGCTGGTCGACACCGCAGATCTCGCAGGTGCTGGGTGCGTTCGATGCCGAAGGCTGGACGACAAAGTGGGGGCCGCAACGAGGCACAGGTGCGAGTCGCGAGGTCACCGACGGCGCAAGGATGCTGGATGCCTGGGCCGAGGAGGTGTCGGCTCTCGAGCCCGAGCGCCGTTTCGCCGAGCGCATCTTCAACGACCCGCTGCAGTTCCTTGAGGACGAGCTTGCTCCGGTTCTTGATAAGCATGGCATCGGGTGGGCGGTCACCGGCTGGGCCGCCGCCGAGCGGCTCGCGCCGTTGGCGACCGCCATCCCAGCCCTGCAGGTGTACGTCGAGGAGCACGCCCTCAGGGGACCCTTGACGTTGGCTATGCAGGAGATCTCCCTTCGCCAGGTGGAGTCCGGCGGGCGCATCGAGTTTCGCGGCGCCGACCCGCATCTGCTGAAGCTTGCAACGCGGCGCGATGGCCTTCCTATAGCGACTGCTCCCCGCGTCTTCGCCGACCTTCAGGCGCTCGGCGGACGTGGCGAGGATGCAGCCGCGCATCTGCGCGAAGAGGTCATCCTCAACAACCTCCGAACGGGCCAGAGAAGAATCACCTCTGCCGAGATGAATGCCTGGGATCAGCGCTGCCGCAAGCGACTGAAGAAGCGCATCACCGACGAGCTCGGCGACATAAGGACCGTGTACGACAGCGGCACTTGGTCGGTCTCCTACCGTATCCCTGAAGTCACTCTGCCGTTCGGGGAGTTGCGGGACGCCTTGGTGGCGGTCGAGGGTCGCGAGACCGGGTGGCCCCCGTGGTGGGTGCCAACGCGAGTGGGTATCCAGCCTGAGATCCGACACAGTGCGATCGAGTGCTGGCTCCGCGACGATGCGGTACGCAACTACGGGCACTCGGATTTCTGGCGTGCGGAGCCCGACCTGAAGCTGTTCCTGCTGCGCGGCTATCAGGAGGACGGCATCACCGGTGCTCCCGGCTCGGCGCTTGACCCGGTGCTCCCGGTATGGCGCGTCGCCGAGTCCTTGCTGCACTCTGCCCGGATGGCCCGCTACGTGGATGCCGATGACATCGAGTTCTTCGCGCGATGGGACGGCCTCGAGAACCGCGAGCTGAGAACCGTGACGACCGATCACTGGGCCTTCGGGCCTGGGCACGTCGCACACGACGACAGCATCGCGACGTTCGTGCACACGAGCCCGGAGGAGATCGATCAGAATCTCCCGAGCGTAGTCCGCACACTGGTCTCTTCGCTCTTTGAGGTCTTCGGGCTATTTGACCCGCCAGGATCGCTGTATGCGACGGAGATCGCCACCATGCTCGAGCGAAGCCGGGGTGAGACCGGTGGCTGACCCGACGATCGACGACGAACGTTCGCCGGTGGCAAGAGCACGCGCGGAGCGGGCACTGTGCACGCTCGCGGCACACATCGCGGACGACAACATCCCCTTGATCGTCCTTGGCGGATTGATGCCGGAGATCCTCACCGAGGGCCGGGAGACCGGCCCATCGCACCTTGGCACAAGCGACGTGGACATGCTGCTCGTAGCCCATCTTGAGCAAACCGACCGTTTGACACGTATCGAGGCCGCACTCGAGGTAGCTGGCTTCAGCACGCAGGGGGGCGAGAACGCTTGGCGGTGGCGTGGCATCGTCGACGGCTTCGCAGTCAAGCTCAAGTTCCTCTGTGACCTCGACACCGAGCCTGAAGGAATCATCGCGATCCCCGGTTGTCGGGTCCTGCGCGCCAACAACCTTCGCGGCACCGGCTACGTCGCGGCGGACTGGACAGTACGGGAGCTGACCGCCGATCTCGCCGGCCTGGGTCCGACGACCGTGCGTGTGCGGTTCGCCGGTCTCCAGGGCTATCTGCTGACGAAGTGCGTCGCTGTCCGCTACCGCGGTAAGGACAAGGACCACTACGACCTTGTGTTCGTGCTCATTCACAACCGTGTCGGCGGCCCTAGCGCTGCGGCACGGCAGTTGCTCGACGGCAAGCTAGCCGACAGGCTGCCGGCCTTGCGCTCAACGTTCCTGGAGGTGCGCGAACGCTTCTATTCAGTCACCAGTCCGGGCCCCAAGGGTTTCGCGGCCGAATCGTCGCGCGCCGATCCATCGGCTCGGCAGGACGAGAATCGTGCGCTGGCTGTAGCCGCCGTCAACGAGTTCATCGAAGATCTGCTGGCAGGCGGATAGCCATGCGCCCTGGATACGCGGTCTTCCAAGGACAGGAGGGTCTGCCAACGTGGGCGGTCACCCGAATCGTGCGAGCGCTACCTGATGGAGACGTGGAGCATGGGCACGCTCCACGGACAGCTGCGCGACGCCGCCTATTACGGCACCAGTTCGGTGCTTCGGCCGGGCGCCTCGCCCGACCGCACGGAGCTCCGCAACGCGATCTTGCCGTCGACCGGCAACCTGTTGTTCACGTTCAAGCCGGGGACGTTCATGGAGCGCATCGCCGAGGTACTTAGCGGGCTCGATGAGTTGACGATGCAGCACCGGATGGTCGCCGAGGCGGCGGATTGGGTGTCTAGCTCGAGCGCGATGGACGCCCATATAGAGGAGCTCGACGGACGCTTCAGGCGTCTGCTGGCGCGCACGATCCGCCAGCGCAAATGCCGTCGTGCTCGGCGCCCAGACCGTCCCTCGGGTGATTGCGAACTGTGAGCCTTTCCATCCGAGCGCTCTGCGGGCAGGTGGTCGCTCAGGCTCTCGCCGCAGCCGCCGACGGAGAGGACTCCGTCAACCGACTCGAGGCAGCCCGCGCGGCCTGGCTACGACAGCGGGCTGCGCTGAGAGATGGAAAGCAGCCGGCTTCAATTGTGTTCGCTGGTCCGCTGACCGAGGATTGAGAGGCCGGGCGGATCTCGGACGATCGAGGCGTTGAGCGCCCTCAGCAGCAAATCCGCTTCCGCGGCTTCCCGTCGCGCCCGCCCGCGCGCATCGCATGCAGCGCCTGATGGACGTCGTGCACCAGCATGTCGGCCATATCCCGCGAGAAGCTCTCCCGCACGACCATCCGCAGCACGGTGATGTGCTCGGCGTTTGGCGGCAGCGTGTAGGCAGGCACGATCCAGCCGCGCTCGCGCAACAGGTGCGAAAGCTCGGTAAGGTCGATCGCCTCCGAATCGTCCGCTCTCAGCGCGACGATCGGAAAGCGCGAGCCGTCGTTCATCAGCGAGAGCCCCTCGATCTTTGCGAGCCCGGCGGCCAGCGCTTTGGCGTTCTCCAGCACGGTGGCGACGATCCGCTGGTACCCCTGCGTGCCCAGCCGCAGGAAGTTGTAGTACTGCAGCACCACTGAGTTGCTCGGTCGTGAGAAGTTCAGCGAATAGTTGGGCATGTCGCCGCCGAGGTAGTTGATGTGGAAGACGAGCTCCTGCGGCAGGTCGGAGCGGTCACGGAAGACGACGGTGCCCATGCCCGGGTAGACCAGGCCGAACTTGTGGTTTGAGACGTTGATCGAGCGCACCTGGGAGAGCCGGAAGTCCCACTCCAGATCGGGCTCGGAGAAGGGCGAGATGAAGCCGCCGCTGGCGGCGTCGATGTGTAGTGGTACGTGCCAGCCCCGCTCTGTGTCCAGGCGGGCAAGCAGCGTGTTGATGGAAGCCAGGTCGTCCATCTGCCCGGTGAAGGTGGTGCCGAGCACACCCGCGACAGCGATCGTACGCTCGTCGATCAACCCCTCCACCTGATCGGCGCCGATCGTATAGCGGTCCTCCTCCATTGGCGCGATCCGCGCCTCCACCTCGAAGTAGCGCGTGAACTTCTCCCAGCAGGTGTGGACGTCCGCGCCGATCACCAGGTTCGGCCGGTCGGTGGGAAGCCCGGCCTGCTCGCGCCGGCGCTGCCAGGCGCGCTTGTGGGCGAGCATCGCCAGCATGATCGCCTCCGAGGAGCCGATCGTCGCGGTGCCGGTCGGCTGCTCGTGCACGGGCGCGTGGAAGAGGCGCCCGATCATAGAGACCACCCGCTGGTGGATCACCTCGGTCTGCGGGTACTCGTCCTGGTCGATCAGGTTCTTGTCGAGCGTCTCGACCGCGATCGCGTTGGCCTGCGGCTCCATCCAGCTGGTCACGAACGAGGCCAGGTTGAGCGCCGGGTTGCCGTCGAGGTTGAGCTCGTCGTGCACGAGCCGGTAGGCGGCGTCGGCGTCCATGCCCTCCGATGGCAGCCTGTACTTCGGCACCTGGTGCGTGAAGCAGCGGCCTGAGTAGGCCGGGGTGTGCATCTCCTCGGAGTCCAGCTTGAGCCTGTGCATCGGTCCTCCTCCGTTTTTCTTTTAAGAGGACGCCTTCCGGCGTCCGAGTGAGATTGGCGTTCGCTCTGCGCAGCTTCTCGCCAACCTAAGATCTGAACGTGAACAACGAGCGATCATGGCGAGATCTCGCGTCGTCTCCCAAGCGGCCGCGCGCGCAGGCTGGCGCTCCAGGCGGCAGCGATCGCGACGCACCCGAGCAGGAAGACGATCCATTGCCCGGCGCCGATCGAGCCTTCGCTCCCGCTAGGTGCCAAGCTGGAGCTGGGGGCTGTGCTCGGCAGCGGATGGCCAGACGCGGCGGCAAGTCGCTCGATCGCCGTGATTGTGACCTGTGCCAGCTGCGCGCCATTGCGCGGGGCGCTGATGCCGGCCAGCGTCGATTCGATCGCGGCGGGTGTCAGGGCGAAGCCATGCAGGCCGAAGCCGTGCGGCATCACCACGAGCAGCGGCCCTTTGTAGACGAGCGAGAGCTCCTGCCCGAGGAATTGCGCGTACTGCTCCGGCTGCCCCCACAGAGCGGTGACCGAGCCGAGATCGCTCGCGGAGGCGATCAGTGCAACCCGAATCGGGAAGCCGTGGTCCTGCGCGGCGACCAGCACACCGGCCAACTGTGCCTGCCGCTCGCTTGGCACGTTCGCGTCCCAGGGCAGGAACAGCGACTGTGTGGCCAGCACGTCGCTTGCGGGATCGCCGTCCGCCAACGCGCCAGCGGGCAGAGCGCCGGCTGCGACGAGGAGCACACAGACGCAGATCAGCGGGCGCAGGATCGATCGGGCATGCAGAACACGGTGCGGCGTAGAAGCAGCGTACGCGATCCGGCGCGCCGAGCCGTCCAGATTGCGCTTGTCTGTGTGACCGCGCTGTTGGCCCTTCCGTCCCTAGCCCAGGCGCACGGCGTCAGCACCCCGAACGCGTCCAGCTACCTCGCGAAGGTCGGCCGGGCTCCGAGCGGGGTGGACGCCAAGGTGGTGGATGGGGATCTGCGCCTGTGGATGCGCGTGGCGCCATGGCAGCGCCTGGAAGTGCTCGACTACAGCGGCGCGCCCTATCTGCGTTTCACTCGCGGGGGGGTCGAAGTCAACCGCAACGCTGCGATCTACTACCTCAACCTCACGCCGGTGGAGGTGCCGCCCGCCGGCCTGACTGCGAAGACTCCGCCGCGCTGGCAGAAGGTCAGCAGCGCTCATCAGTACAACTGGCACGACGGCCGCCTGGCAGCGCTGGCCTCCACGGTGCTTGCGCCCGGCGCCCGGTATGTGGGCAGATGGAGCATCGCCGTGCGTGTGGCCGGCCATCTCAGCTCGATCTCAGGCGGCGTCTGGCATGCACCCGCCCCGCCGATCGCCTGGTTCTGGCCGGTGGTCGTGATCTTCGCTTGCGTGCTCGCCGCCTACAGGCTGCGCCGTCCAAATCTCGACCTCGACCTAGCCCGCGCGCTCGCGGTCACGGTGCTCGCGGCGACCGTGATCGGGACGCTCGGCCGCCAGTTGGAGGGCAGGCCGAGCATCACCGCCTGGCAGATCGCGCTGCTGATCGTGATCCTCGCGCTGGTGATTGCAGCGCTTGCCTGGACGCTGCGGGGCAGGCCGGGCTGCTTCTTCCTGTTCGTGGTCTGCGTCGCCTCGCTGTGGGAGGACTTCGAACTGATCCCCACGCTGCTCCACGGCTACGTGTTGATGGCGATGCCGGCCTTGCTCATCCGTGCCGCCGCGGTGCTCTGCCTGGGCGCGGGCTCGGGCTTGCTGCTGCTCGTGGTGCGGATGGCCGACCTACCCGAAGGTTCACTCGCGCTTTCGCAGCGCACGCGCCGGGGCTCCCCCGCGTGAGGGCGCCCGCATTGGCCGCGGCTGCCACACTGCTGCTTACGGGGTGCGGGTCGACAAGCAAGGGGATTCCGTCCTCGCTGTTGCAGCAGGCTCGCCCGATCGGCCAGGGCGCTGCCTTCCATCCGCCCGTGCGCGGCCACGTGATCGGGTCCTGCACGGCTGCGCTCGGTGCGCGCCAGGGGGCCCATGTCGAGGTCTTCGCGCAGAACAGGGTGGTGCTGCTGGCAGCGGGAATCGGGACGCTGCCGCCGCGAAGCTCCTTTGCCGGCCGCATCACCCGTGCGCGCTGCTATGGCGCGCTTGCCACGCTCGACCCGACCGGGCTCGTGCTGAGCCGGCCGGGAAGCCGGCTCACAGTCTTCGATCTCTTCCGTTCCTGGGGGCAGAGGATCTCGCGGCGCCAGATCGCCTCCTTCCACGCGCCCTTGGGCACCGAAGTCGCTGTTTTCGTGGATGGCCGCAGATGGCCTGGAGTGCCGGGTCGCGTTCCGCTCCGCAGGCACGCGGAGATCGTGCTGGAGGTCGGCCCGCACGTGCCCCCGCACGCCTCCTACCGCTTCCCACCGGGTATATGAGAGGCAGATGTCCTTCACAATCAAACCGATGAGGCGGGCGCTAGCAGCAGCAGCGCTGGTGGGCGCAGTGTTCTGCGTTTTCTGCTCCTCTGCGCTGGCCGATGGAGACCCGGCCAGCGACTATTTGCTCAGCCAGCAGACCTTCGTGCTGCTGCAGACCAACGGCACTCCGCCGTCCCAGAAGGCGCTGAGCGAAGTCGTCGCCAAAGCAAACAAAGCGGGCTATCCGATCCGGGTTGCGGTGATCTCCAGCGAATATGACCTTGGCTCGGTCAGCGTGCTTTGGGGCAAGCCGCGGACCTATGCCCGTTTCCTCGGGATAGAGCTTTCGCTCGCGTACAAAGGGCTGCTGCTCGTGGCGATGCCGAGTGGCTTCGGCATCAATTGGCCGGGGCATTCGACCGCCGCGGCCTACAAGGCGCTTGCAGGAGTCAAGGTGCCCGCAGGCGAAATCGGCACGATCACAGCGGCCCAGGCGGCCGTGCAACGGCTCGCGAGCGCCGGCGACGTGAGCCTCGCCTCCGGCGCCAAGGACGCGGCGGCCTCCGGCGCGAAGGCGAGCGCTGGCTCCTCGTCATCGCATACGGCCAGCTCGAGCTCCGGCGTGAGCGCTTCGACGGCGCTGCTGATCGGCGCCGCGGTGATGCTCGTGATCGCATTCGGGGCCGCGCTCGTGGAGAGCCGGCGCAGAGCCGCCCCCGCGTTGGGGGAGGCGCCCGCGCCAGAGGGCGCAGCCGGCCCGCGGCCCGCGGCGCCCCCAGCAAGCCGCGCCTCCGGCATGCCGCTCAAATGGGCGCTGCCGCGCATGGCCGCGCTGTTCGCTGTCGCTGTGGCGGTGCCGATCGTCGCGGTCGGGCTGCTGCGCCACAGCAGCAGCCCCCGCTCCTCCTCGCAGGACAGCGCACGCGCAGTCACCCAGGAAACCCCGTTCACGTGGGGCAAGGGCCAGCGCGTTGCGCCGAACTTCACCCTCCTAAACCAGAACGGCCAGGCCGTCTCGCCGGCCGCCTATCACGGGCGTCCGCTGATCATCACCTTCATCGATCCCCTCTGTCGCAACCTCTGCCCGCTAGAGGCCAAAGTCCTAAATGAAGCCGATGAAAGGCTCCCTGTCGACGAGCGGCCGCAGATCATCGCCGTCAGCGTCGACATCTACGCCGACACGCACACCGACCTGATGCTGGACTTTCGCCGCTGGGGCCTGGTGCCCCAGTGGCAGTGGGCGGTGGGTACGCCAGCGCAGCTGCAGGCGGTGTGGAAGCGCTACTACGCCGAAGTCGAGGTGCAGACTAAGCACATCGCCGGCACCACCGTCCACTACATCACCCACTCTGAGATGGCCTATGTAGTGGACGGCAAAGGGGACGAGCGCGCGCTGTTTTCCTGGCCCTTCAACGCCAAAGCGGTGCAGAAAACGCTGATGGAGATCGAGCGCAGCTGAGATTCAGGCAAGCGCCCGCTCCCTGCCGCTCAGCAGCGGGAAAGAGCGCTGCGGCCGTGGCGGCAGAATGTAGTTGGCGCGGCGCAGCACGAAGATGAATTCGTTGATGCCGTTGTTGACGGTGTCGGTGATCGCCGGGTTCTGCAACTGGGCGGTGGTCGCGTTCATCGCCTTGCGCGTGGTCACGAAGTCTTCGATGCTGCGTTGGATGGAGAGAAAGTGCAGTCCTGCCTGGCCACCGTCGATCGTGTCGAAGTCGCGGCGCTGGATCAGCGGTTTGCCGCCGCGGCGCGCTCTGGCGCTGGCCTGCGAGTGGCCGATCACGCTGTAGCGGCTGACGGCTTCGCCAAACTTCGCGGGGTCGCTTTCGGCATCAGTGGTGAATTTAGCCGCTTCGGCGGGGCTCACCTGTGGTGCGTACATACGCGCCACGCGCTCGGCTTGGTTGAGTTGCGCGTACCAGCTTTCGAGCTCCAGGCGCATGTAGCTGACCTGCAGCGTGGTGCCCTGCGCGAAGTCGCCGCCTGGGATCGTGACGTCGTCCTCGCTGGCCTGGTTTCTGCGCAGGCTCGATTTGAAGCCCATGAAGAGCGGCGCGGCGGCGGGTACGGGCTTGCCGGCCGGTATTCCGCTGACCTGCTGATGGGCGGCCGGCAGTCCGGCGCCCACGAACCCGGTGCGGGTCTCGCGCCAGCGCAGCACGCTCGACAATGCCAGCGGCCCGTCGGCGCCCGCCAGCGGAGCGCCGTGGATGAGCGCGTCCTCGACGGAGATCAGCCGCTGCTCGTCATCGCAGGCCAGGTGCAGGCAGAGCTCGTAGTCGTCGATCTGCGGCAGCTCGAAGTTCGAGAGCGCCTTGGCGACCGGGATCGGCGAGGCGCGCGAGAGCGTGCGCTGGAAGTAGGCGGGCCCCCAGCCGGCGGTGAAGAGCAGCCCGGACGGTCCCCACTGGTAGCGGCGCTCCAGCGTGCGCAGCGCCGCCTCCAGCAGCCGCGCATAGGCGGGCGTGGGGGCGCCCTTCACGTCGAAGAACAGCAGCCTGTCGAAGCGTGGCGGCACCGGGTTGCCGTCGGCGTCGAGCGTGAGGGTCGCGGTCCAGGCGTGCTGGCGCACGGGCAGCCCCGGCGGCTGTGAGCCCAGCGCCACCGCGGGGACGCTCGTGACGGAGCTGAGCGCGTGGTCGATGCCCAGCCCGACCACTGCGCCGCCGATCGCCGCCGCGCCGCCGGCAAGCAAGCGCCGGCGGGTCAGCATCGCTTCACGTCAGCGGTTTCCAATGGAAGGTGAGGTTGACGCGATGCGGTTTGAGCCAGACGTGCGCGTATTCGATGTGCCTGGCCGACACCGGCGGGCTGATCAGCAGGCTCAGGTCATAGGTGCCCGCTCCCGGCACGCTCACGTTGTTGCCGTAGTGAGGGCCCATGTAGGCGGAGAGCATCGGCCACTGACGATCGTCGTAGTAGATGTGACCGGCCTTGCTGATCGTCGCCCACACTGTCGCGTAGGGGATCGGCACGTTCGTGTGGGCGTCGTTGAGCATCACCATCAGGTGGAAGCTCGTCTTCGGCCCCGGCTTGATCTCAGTCTCTTTGGTGCCGTCGTAGACGACGAAAGGCACCGCCGTCATCGCCTGCGCGGTGATCTTCATGCCTTCCCAGGTGGTGGAGGCGAGCACCTGCGTCGGGATCGGTTTGATGCCGTTCACCGACATCGCGGCCACGCCAGTTGACCCGGAGGAGCCTGCGCTCATCTGCATGCCCGCCATCGCGCTGGAGGTCGTCGAGGTAGCGGAGGTCGAGGCTGCTTCCTTCTTGTCGGCTTTCGCGCATCCGGCGAGCAGCACGCCGACCGCGACGAGCATTGCTGCGCGGGTGCCCAGGCGCTTGAAGGTGATAGCTCGCTCAGGCATGGCTGGTGGCAGGTCTGGAAGTGGCTGGGTTGGGCTGATGGCCGTATGGAATCAGCCACCACAGGGCGGCCGCGAGCACGATGAACAGCAGCCCCGCATTCGGGTCGGTGGCTCCGCCTTCGAAGATACCGCCGAAGCCTTGGCCGACCACCCAGAAGACTAGGTTCAAGACGATCGCGATCGTCAGGAGGGTCTTCGGGCGCCAGTTGGCGGCCACGGCGATGCCGATCGCGGCGGAGATGAGGCCGAGCACGATCGCGAGCGCCACGCCGTTGCCGTGGAGGCCTTTGGCGAGCCATTCCTGCAGGCTGCTGAGCCAGCTCATGCCGGACGGAGCGGCCTTGATGGACTGCGAGATCGCGCTGGCGTTGCTGCTCGGAGCCTCCAGCCACAGCCATGCCATCACCAGCCACAGCGTGGCCCACGCGGTGCGGGCGCCACGGACCCCCAGCAGTCCGCCGGGCCGATCGTTTGGCCACACGATCAGGCCGATCAACGCGTACAGCAGCACGGCGCCGGGTGCGCCCGTCAGCGGGCTTGCCATCGACATGAACATCATCCCGAACGCCTCGCCGAACCACCACACCACGAGCGCCCAGGCGAAGGAGACGGCCAGTGCAGGCTTGACTGTTCGCCGGTAGAGCAGGCCGAGGCCGATGAAGCACTGGACCAGCGCAAAGAGAGTGTTGTAGACGTCGAGGTGGTGTTCGGCCGTGTGGGCGGCCCAGTTCACGCTGCCGGAGATCCATCCCGGCTGGCCCGGGGTCATGCCGGTCAGCATTTCGATGAAGCCGTGGGAGTACATGAAGGACTGGAACTGCAGCCCTCCGTCCAGCAGCCAGATCAGCCCGACCACCGTTTGCAGCGAGCGGCGGCTGTCGCTGAAGAAGTAGTCGCGCAGCCGCGTGGCCAACGAGCCACTGCTGACCCTGGGTGCTCTAGCGTGGAGATTGGCCGTGCCAGTGCTCATCTCATCCTCCCGTCTTGCGCTGAGGCATCTCGACCTCGACTTCGTTGGCGTTCCCGAGATCTGTGCGGATCAACCTGTCGCGCTCGAACACGCCCTCCTCGACGGTATCGCGCGGCGCTCGCTGCAGCCGCCGGGCAAGCCATGCCGGCACCGGCGTCGAAAGCTCCTCGATCGGGTTGGGCGTAAAGGCGCAGAGCCGCCGCAGCAGCAGCCATCCCGCGACCGCCAGCAGATGCGGCGCCTCGTCACCTGGGCTTGTGCGCCCGACTGCGAGGTCGATCACGGCCGTGAGGATCAGCGCCAGCGCCGCCACGCCCACGATGGTGCTCATGCCGCGCGCGCTGGAGGGCCGCCATGCCGCTACGAGAAACCCGACTGCAAGCGCAAGGTCGAAGGAGCCCATCTCGTGTGCGACGTGGATCGGCGCGTCGTGGTCTGTGCCGAAGATCAGCGCCGGCACCGTGAGGACGATCTGCCCCAGCGCCACGAGTACGAGCGCCAGGCGCGTGCGCGTCGCGGCCGCCGGCCAACTCCAGCGGCGCGTCGCGACTGCCGTGGCATCGAGCAGATCCTCACTGGGCGTTGGTGCCTCTGCGGGCACCAGCCGGAAGCGGCGGGTGACCTCGTGCGCCTCTTCGCGCCAGAACCGGCAGTCCGGGCATGCGTCGAGATGCAGGTCGAGCGATTCGCGCTCGGCGCCGCTCTCCTCCGCGTCGAGCAGCGCGGATATCGCTATGCGGGCGCCTTCGCAGTCCATATGCACCTGTAGACGTACAAGCGCCTGGGTTTGTTCCCGGCGACTCTGATTACATCCGGAGAGATGGATGAGCTCACGCGCTTGGCGTACGCGGCCCGGAACGGGCGTTCGCGCGCGCTGGAGAGGTTCGTGCAGGCTGGCTATCCCGACGTTTGGAGGCTGTGCGCGGCACTGCTTGACGCGCAATCGGCAGAGGACATGGCGCAGGAGACCTTCCTGCGCGCCACGCAGGCGCTGCCGCGGTTTCGCGGCGAATCCTCCGCGCGCACCTGGCTGCTGGCGATTGCCCACCGCGTCTGCGTGGACGAGCTGCGCGCCCGCGGCCGCCGCCGTCAGCGCGACCGGCGCATCGAGCAGCTGGAAGGCGAACCCGTCATAGACCCCGACCTCGCCGGCGAGATCGGGGTGCGGCAGCTGCTTTCGGTTCTCGACCCCGACCGACGCACGGCGTTCGTGCTGACCCAGCTCTTTCGCCTCTCATACGAGCAGGCTGCGAACGTCTGTGGCTGCCCGCCGGGGACTATCAGCTCGCGCGTCGCGCGGGCGCGTGACGATCTGATCGTGGCGCTGAGACAGGGCTCGGGTGAGCGCGACATGGGCCTGAGCAAGGCAGAAAGCAAGAATAAGACTTAGTCTTATAAACTGGTCCCTCCCGTCGATCTCATTACCGGAGGACCAGCCTTGCCATACATCAAGAACGAGACTCAGTCTTGTAATCTGCTCTCCATGTCGGCGAGCGCCAATCGACCATCTCTACGGGCCGTTCGCCGCGCCTGCTTCGCGGCTGCGCTGCTGAGCGCCGCAGCGCTGCTGGCCGGCTGCGGCTCCGGCGGAGCCGCCAGCTCCTCCGGCAAGATCCTCGCGGTCGGCGCCGAGAACGAGTACGCCAACGTGATCTCCCAGATCGGCGGCTCCTACGTGCAGACGACCGCGATCGAGAGCAACCCGAACACCGACCCACACACATTCGAGGCGAGCCCAAGCGTCGCCGCTACGGTCGCGGAAGCGCACCTGGTGGTGCAGAACGGGCTCGGCTACGACGGTTACATGGAAAAGATCGAGGCGGCGTCGGGGGGGGCGGGATCCGATTCCACGCGGAAGGTGATCGACGTGCGGAAGCTGCTCGGCCTGCCCGACTCGACCCCCAACCCACACCTCTGGTACAAGCCGCAGACGATGCCGGCGGTGGCTGCCGCGGTGGCCCGCGATCTCTCGGATATCGATCCCGCGCATGCCGCCTACTTCAAAGCCAACGCAGAACGCTTCGAGAGATCGCTGCAGCCGTGGCTTGTGGCATTGCGGCAGTTCGAGTCACGCCACCCGGGTGTTGCGGTCGCAACGACCGAGCCGGTGGGCGACTACATGCTGGAAGCGGCAGGGACCCGCAACCTCACCCCTTTCAGCCTGCAGGCGGACATCATGAACGGCACCGACCCCTCGCCGCAGGATGTCGCCTACCAGAGCAGCCTGTTCTCCGCTCACAAGGTGAATGTCTTCGTCTACAACCAGCAGGTGACTGACTCGCTCACCGAAACCTTCCTCAAAGAAGCGGCCGCCAACGGCATCCCCGTGGTCGGCGTCTACGAGACGATGCCGACGCCCGGCTACGACTACCAGTCGTGGATGCTCGCGGAGGTCAAGGCGCTGGAAGCGGCGGTCGCCGAAAAAGTTTCGACGCGAAAGCTGTGAAGCGGTGAGCGAGCAGCTGCTCTCAGTGCAGGGCGTGGACGTCCGGATCGGCACTCGCAAGATCCTCGACAACGTCAGTTTCGAGGTCGCGCCGGGACAGTTCACCGGGCTGATCGGCTCAAACGGCGCCGGCAAGACGACGCTGCTTCGCGTGATCCTTGGTCTGCAGGCGCCGAGCGCGGGCAGCGTGAGCATCGATGGGCGGCCGCGGTCGCGGCACGGCACGGCGATCGGCTACGTGCCGCAGAAGTTCCTGCTCGATCCCGACCTGCCGCTGCGGGCACGCGACCTCGTCGACCTCGGCATAGACGGGCAAAGACTCGGCGTTCCCTGGCCGTCGCGCAGGCGCAGGGAGCGCGTGGAGCAGATGCTGCAGGCCGTCGATGCGCTGCGCTTCGCCGATGAGCGCGTCGGCAGCCTCTCCGGCGGTGAGCAGCAGCGCGTGCTGATCGCGCACGCGTTGGTGGGGGAGCCGAAGCTGCTGCTGCTCGACGAGCCGCTGGCCAACCTCGACATCAGCCGCGGCGAGGAGGTCGTTTCGCTGCTGGCTGCGATCGCCAAGGAGCATGCGATCGCTGTGCTGATCTCCGCGCACGAGATCAATCCGCTGCTGCCGGTGATGGATCGGGTGGTCTATATGGCGGCTGGGCGTGCTGCCAGCGGCAGCACCGAGGAGGTGGTGCGTGCAGACGTGCTGAGCCGTCTCTACGGACACCACGTCGACGTGCTGGATGTGCACGGCCGCGTGCTGGTCGTGGCGGGCGCCGGCAGCGCGAGCGACCTCGTCGGCCACGAGATCGCGCTGCCGGAGACTGGAGCGCACGGGTGAGCGAGCATCTCGCGGCTGATCCTCTCGGCTTCCTGTTCGCGGCGGGGTTCTTCGGCAACCAGGCGGTCCACATCGCGATCGCGATCGGCGCTGTGGTTGCGATCGTCACGGGCGTGGTCGGCGTGTTCACGGTGATCCGCGGGCAGGCGTTTGCGGGCGAGGCGTTCGGCGACATCGGCACCGCTGGCGGCTCGGGGGCCTACCTCGTGGGCGTCGGCCCGCTGCTCGGGTTCGTGATCGGCAACGTGATCGGCGCCGGCGCAATGGAACTAATCGGCGTGCAGCGGCCGCGCGGCCGCGACCTCGCGACCGGGATCGTGCTCGGCGCTGCGATCGGGCTCGGCGCGCTCTTTCTCTATCTCACCGTCACGAGCAGCAACACAACCGGCGCGACCCAGACGATCCTGTTCGGCTCGATCTTCGAGATCGCCAGCTCCACGATCCCGCTGATCCTCGCGCTGGGCCTGATCGTGCTGGCCACCATCGCCGTCCTCTACCGCCCACTGCTGCTGAGCTCGGTGAGCGCCGAGATCGCGGCCGCCCGCGGCATCGCGGTGCGCGCGGTCGGCGCGTTCTACCTGCTTGCGCTTGCGCTCACCGTTGCGTTGGCGGCTATCACGATCGGGACGATCCTCTCCACGGCGCTGCTGGTGGGTCCGGCCGCGGCGGCGCTGCGACTGACCAAGAGCACGCCGCGGGCGATGCTCTACGCGGCCGGGATCGGCATCGCGGCTGTCTGGATCGGGGTCGTGCTCGCATACGACAGCGACCACTGGCCGCCCGGCGGGCGCACATGGCCGGTCAGCTTCTTCGTCGTGGCGCTCGTCTTCTGCGCATACCTGCTCTCGGGAGTGCCGCAGGCGATCCGCGCGCGTCGCGCCAGGCGGGCGCCGGTGCAAGAGGGTTTGCTGCCAGCAGGGGTGGAGGGCTAGTCGTGTTCTCCAGCTTCATGGTCAACGCCTGGGAGGTCTCCGGCATCGTCGCTCTGGTGGCCGGTGTGGTCGGGTACTTCACGGTGCTGCGCGGATCTGCTTTCGCGGCGCACGCTATCCCCAATGGCGCCTTCGCCGGCGCTGCAGGGGCGATCCTGGTGGGCGCGAGCACACTGCTTGGCCTCGGCGTCTTCGCGCTCGCCGGCGCGATGACGATCGGCCTGCTGGGCCGCCGGGGCCGCCACGACGTCGCCACCGCGCTGGCGCTGGTGACCATGCTCGGACTCGGCGCCCTCTTTCTTAGCCTCAGCGACCAGTACAGCTCCGAGGTCTACACGCTGCTGTTCGGGGAAATTCTCGGGATCGCAAGCAACGAGCTGGCGCCAACCGCGATCCTCGGCGCGCTTTGCATCTTGGCAATCGCGGTCCTCTACCGCCCGCTAATGCTGAGCTCGGTGCTGCCCGATGTGGGGGAGTCTCGCGGCGTGAGCGCGTTTGCGATTGAGATGGTATTCCTGGCGGTGCTGGCGCTCGCAGCCGCGATGACGGTGCCGGTGGTGGGCACGCTGCTGTTCTTCAGCCTCGCGATCGGCGCACCCGCGGCGGCTCGCTCTTTCACCGACCGGCCGCTGATCGCCATGGCTCTCTCGGCCGCATTCGCGCTGCTGATCGTCTGGCTTGCGATCGGCGCCTCCTATCAGACCGATTATCCCGTCGGGTTCTTCGTCGGCGCCGGGAGCGCAGCCTGCTACACGCTCGGGCGCGGCTTCTCTCATTACCATCGTCTGAGAGTCGCATGAGCCAAGCCACGACCAAGACCGAGCACACAGAGCAGTGGGCCGATCGCGCCGAGGCGGCGCTGGCCGCCGCTGGTCATCGCCGCGGTGGCGCCCGCCGCGCGGTGCTGGAGCTGCTCGGCGGCCAGGAGTGCGCGCTCACCGCGCAGGAGATCGAGGACCGGCTGCGCGGCGCGCAGCGTGCGGTCAGCAGGGCAAGCATCTACCGCGTGCTGGACGAGCTGGAGAGTCTGCGTCTTGTGCAGCGCGTGGAAACCGGGCAGGCGATGGTCCGCTACGAGCGGGTCTGCGAGGCCGAGGAGCACCACCACCATCTCGTCTGCGATCGCTGCGGGATCGTGCTCCCGTTCTCTGACCCGGCGCTGGAGCGGGCAATCTCCAGCATCAGCGAGCGGGTGCCGCTGGCCGTCTCCGAGCACGAGATCGTGCTGCGGGGGCAGTGCCGGGACTGCGAGTAGCTGCTACGGGCGCTTTGTGTCTGCGATCAGCGACGCTGCCCAGCTGCTTGCGCTCTCGGCTGCAGCCACCGCCGCCGCGCGATTAAGCGCGATCAGCTCGTCGTAGCGAAGTTCGGCTGCCCAGGGCGTCAGCCATTCGATGTTCGACAGCTCATCAGGCACCGCGGTCCCGGCTCCCTTGACCTGTTCCAAGAGCAGCTCGAAGATCGTGCGTACGCGGCAGTCCCGAGTCGGCGAGCACGAGTGCCACCTTGAGTGCCTTCTCGACAGCTTGCTGTGCGTGGAAACCGACGATGTGGTCGTCGACCTCGGCATCGTCGGCAAGCTTGCGGCAGGCGTAGAGGTCGCCCGTCGCGAGGCGATGCAACATCTCCGCGTACTCGATCTGCTCAGGATTGGGCGACAACGCGCCCCTCGCGTAGAGCGCGATCGACCATCGTGCCCTTGACCTTGGAACGTCGTTCGACAAGCCCTTCGTCCATCACGATCACATCCACGGGCACACCGAACCCGCGCAGGGCGCGGCGGAGTTTGATGGCCTCCGCGAGGCGGTCGTCGACTTGGCGCTCGATCACCAAGAAGTCGAAATCGCTGTCCTCGTTTGCGTCTCCGCGAGCATGCGAGCCAAACAGGATTACCTTTGCAGGCGCCGACGCTGCGTCGATCAGCGCACGGCCTGCACGCTCGATGATCTCCTCCGAGACAACCGCGCTCATCTTTGCCGTTCCTTGGCTGCGGGCCGATCCAGCGCGGCGGGTGCCGATACACGCATAGCGCGCTCGATTCTAGCCGGCATAAGAGCGGAGCCTCTTTGAGCCGGCCGGACAGGATCAGGCATTTCAGGGTCTTCTAGACCGGTGCGGCGTCTGCCTCGCTCGCTCTGGCCCGCGCCAGCTCGAGCTCCTCCTGCATCGCCTGCACCCGGTCGAAGGGCAGCACGTGATCTGGGCTGCCCTCGACGTTCAGATGTGGCAGCCGGCGGTCGAGCCACGCCGGAAGGCGCCAGCTGGCGGCGCCCATGACGTCGAGCACCGCAGGCAGCAGCATGCTGCGCACGATCACCGCATCGATGAACACGGCGCTGGCCAGGGCCAGCCCGAATTCCTCGATCACCCGGCTTTCGCCGACCATGAAGGAGAGGAAGACGACGATCATGATCGCGGCAGCCGCGGTGATCACTCGGCCCGTGAGCGCAAGCCCCTCGCCCACCGCGCGCTTGGCGTCTCCGGTCCGCACCCAGCGCTCGTGCACGCGCGAGACCAGGAATACCTCGTAGTCCATCGAGAGGCCGAAGACGATCGCGAACAGCATCACCGGGATGAAGCTCTGCACCGGCCCGGGGCGCGCGTGGAAGAGCTGAGGCAGCCAGCCCCATTGGAAGATCGCCACCACGACCCCGAGCGAGGCGCCGATGCTGAGCAGGTTCATAAGGGCTCCCTGAAGCGGGATCACCAGTGAGCGGAAGACGATCAGCAGCAGCAGCGCAGAGACAAACGTGACCACGCCGATGAACAGCGGCAGCTTTTCGGAGAGCACTTCGGCGAAGTCGAGCGCGCCCGCGGTCACGCCGCCGACGTAGACGTGCATCCCCTGCGCGGCGGCGAGCGGCGGGATCACAGATTCGCGCAGGCGCGAGACCAGTTGCGTGGTTGCGCTGGCCTGCGGCGAGGACTTCGGATAGACCGAGAAGGTCGCTACTTCTCCGCTTCCATTGAGGCGTGGAGGTGTGACGGAGGCCACGTCTGCGGCGTGGCCGACGGCGAGTGCAAGTCGCTTTACAGGCGCCGCCCCGGCGCCGGGGCGCAGCTGCGCAACGACCTGCAGCGGCCCGTTGAAGCCTGGCCCGAAGCCCTTGGCCAGCAGCTCGTAGGCGCGGTAGGTGGTAAAGCTGGTCGGGTTGTCGCTGGCGTCGCTGGAGCCGAGGCGCATCGCGGTCGCGGGGGCGGCGGCGATCAGCATGCAGAGAGTGGCGAGGATCGCGATCGTGCGCGGGTGGCGCTGCACGAAGGCGCTCCAGCGCAGCCAGCGACAGGGCTCGATTGGGGCGGCTCGGCGTGCGGCCGCGGCCACGCGTGCCGCCTTGGCCCTTGCGCTTGCGTGCTCGAACGCGCGTGCCGTGATCGAGCGCTCCGTGATCGAGCGCTCCGTGGAGGTGCGCGCCTCATGTGCGGCTCGTGAGCGCCGTGCGCGCTTGCCCGGCCGCGCAATCCTGTCTCCCGCAAGGCTCAGCAGAGCAGGCAGCAGCGTCAGGGAGGTCAGCATCATCAGCAGCACGCCGATCGCGGCCGAGAGCGCGACGCCGTAGAGGAAGGTGACGCCGAGCAGCATCATGCCCAGCAGCGCGATCACGACCGTGCAGCCGGCGAACAGCACAGCGCGCCCAGCGGTGTCCATCGCCTCCACGACCGACTCTCGCACCTTGCCCTCCGATGGTCCCGGGCTGCGGTAGGCCTCGCGGAAGCGCGTGAGGATGAACAGCGCATAGTCGATGCCCACGCCGAGCCCCACCATCGCCGCGAGCTCGGAGGAGAAGCTGGGTGTGTCCACCAGGTGGGTGAACAGCACGATCAGGCCAAGTCCGGTGCCGAGGCCCAGCAGCGCGGTGACGATCGGCAGACCCATAGCCACCACAGAGCCGAAGGTGAGCAGCAGCACTGCGATCGCTGCGGCCAGCCCGATCGCAGTCGAGAGCCCGAGCCCTTCCTCCTCGGTCGCTTCGATAGCCGAGCCGCCGAGCTCGATCTGCAGATTGCGTCCCGCTGCCGAGCGCGCGACGCTGATCACACGTTCGATCGTGGGCTTGGGCAGCTCGTTAGCCTTCTCGTCGAAGAGCACCGTGGCGAAGGCGATCCTCCCGCTGCGCGAGATCGAGTCGCTGCCGCTGCCGTAAGGGCCGATCACCTCGGCGACATGCGGCAGCCGTCGCACCACCGCGAACATCGCGCTCATGCGGTCGCGCACCGCCGCATCGCCGACCGATCCGTCGGTGCTCCTGAAGATGATCTGATCACGGTCTCCGGCCTGGGTCGGGAAGCTGTCCGCGAGCAGGTCGCTCGCGCGCTGGGCTTGGGAGCCCGGCAGTGTGAAGCTGTTGGAGTAGCTGGCGCCGACGGTGCGCGCGAGCGCTCCCACCGAGGCGATCACGGCCACCCAACCGAGGATCACATAGAGCCGGTGTGTCGTAGAGAAGCGCGCCAGCTTCAGCATCCATCAAAGGTAATCGGCTGGATGTCGCACACGCCGCAGTTGGCAAGCGACATACGGCGTTCTACTCAAGGCGCCGGCGCGCGCCGCCGTTTCAGTTCACGCTCGGGTCCATCGGCATGCGCGCGAGCAGCGCATAGCTCCCACCCTTGCGCTCCAGAACCGCCGCCCAGAGGTGCTCTGGCACCTCGGTGAAGACGTCGTCGGGCACCGCGGGATGGGCGATCCAGTCGCCCTGCTCGATCTCCTCATCGAGCTGACGGCTGCTCCAGCCCGCATATCCGGCGTACACGCGCCGTCGATCGGTGCTCTGCGCCAGGCCGTCCACGTCCGTGGCGCCGGCGGGAAAGCCGATTCGTCCGAGCACCAGCAGCGCGGCCGGCGTGGGGTCCAGGAACTCAGCCAGCAGCACGACCGAGCTTGGCTGCACCGGGCCGCCGACGTAGACGGGCTCCTCTGAGTCCACGACGGCTTCAAGCTGTGGCACTGCCTCGGCGACCATTGTCTCTGATGGGCGGTTGAGGATCACGCCCATCGCGCCATCTTCGTTGTGGACTCCGATCAGGACGACCGTGCGGCGGAAGTTGGGGTCGGCCAGCGAGGGGGATGCAACCAGCAACTGTCCGGCAAGCGATGCGTCCATGACTTGAGGCTACCGCGGCCAGCGCGAAGGTCCAGAGGCTCAGCGAAGGACCACGATCACGTTCCGGGTCTGGCCCGCGACCGAGACGCCGTGAAGGTAGATCGGCGAGGAGTCGACGGTGCCCGGCAGACGCATCTGCATCCCCTGCAGCTGATGGACGTTGGCGGCCGTGATGCCGGTCGGGGCTTCGCTCACATCCGAGCGTTGGGGGCTCAGGCCGAACTCCGGCCAGTCGAGCAGCTGCGCCGAGACGCCGGCGCTCGTCGCCGTGGGAGTCGGGATCTGCGCGCTCTGCGGCGTCGACTGCGCCTTGGAGGCCCCGCCGCAGGCGGCGAGCAGCCCGCAGGCGGTCAGCCCGGTAGCCAGCAGCGCGAGGGCGTGGCAGCGGAGGAGGCGGGCAGTCCGGTTCACGACCCGATTATTCTGGCGCGCGGCGGCGCGTAGCGGCGGCATTGCCGGTTCTTCCGTTCACTGCAATCGTTCACTGCAATGTCACAGACCACGCGAGTACGGCGGTCATGATTGTGTGCGTCCTTACGGACACCCCAGCGGCGAGGCGCGCTTGGGGCGCCGCCGGCCATGCCCGCACATCATCCGCCGGTCGTCCCCCCATGTGACGCACCGGGCACGGGAGCCCCTCACTCCCGGCGCCCGGTCCGCGTCGGCGACGGCGGTCGCCGACGCTCGTCGCTGTCTGGGCATCGTCGGGTGCCGTTCCGCTATGTGCGTACCGTCGCGTGCTGTCCTGTACACTCGAACTTCGCCGATCGAACGGGAAGGTGGGTCAATGGGCAAGACACCGGGTGTCGGGGATCCGGCGCCAGACTTCGAGCTGCAGGGCACCGAGGGTCCTTTCAGGCTCTCCGAGCAACGCGGCAAGCGCGTGGTGCTGTTGTTCTACCCGGGCGATAACACGCCCGTTTGTAAAGCACAATTCTGCTCCTATCGTGATCGACCCGAGGAGTTCTCTGCGCTCGACGCGACGGTCGTCGGGATCTCATCGCAAACCGTCGAGTCTCACGAGGCGTTCTCGGCCAAACACAGGCTGAACGTGCCGTTGCTGTCCGATCCCGGTGGCCGCGTCGCCCAGCTCTACAGCGCTTACACGCGCCAGCTCGGCGTCACCCGCCGCGCGGTGATCGTGATAGACAAGCAGGGGATCGTGCGCCACCGTCACGACCACCTGCTCGGCCTGGCCTACCGCTCGGTGGACGACCTGCGTGAGACGCTTGCGGCGCTGCCCGCGACGGACTCTACGGCCCGCGCGTAGCCCGCTGCGCTCCCGCGACGTCGTGAGCTGACAGGTATGAAGCTTCGGCCTGCGCGTGTGCGTGCAGAGCTTCGTTCGCGAAAGCGCGACCGCCGCTGACTGTGACCGCTACGCGCAGCCCGCCCACCGACGGCTAACGGGAGCCCAGCCCGCCGTCAGGATGTGGAGGTCTGACCCACAGATCCTCGAGGTGTCGATGCGCACGAGGATGCCGGTCGGATCGATGATCGTGGGGTCGGCCACGGTGTCCCAGCCGCGCTGGCCGGGACCGTGGTAGACAAGGCCTTCATGTCAAACGCTGGCGTCCGCTGGGCGGCGGCCTCTGATGTTGATCTGCCAGTTGGCGAGCGGTAGCAAGAACAGCGCTGCGCCCAGCAGGATCAGGATCCATCCGGCCAGGGTGGCGATCATCCCGATGACCGACCAGCCCCAGGCGTTGAGTAGTAGGCCATTGAGTGTCTCTCCGGTGAAGAGTGTGGTGCGCTCTGTTGCGAGCGTCGCGTTCTTCATGCCGCCGGCGATCCACTCAGCGCTGACCTGGGAATAGGTCTTGCCGCCGGCGACCTTGGTCAGGTCAACGCCGATCTGCTTCTGCGCGTAGAGCTTTGCCTGCTTGCCGGTGAGCACCTGCTGACCAGCGTAGGCGGCGAGACCCGGGTTTGTCGCGGGCTTCGGGAAGAAGATCTTCTGCGGAGCGAGCTGATCGTGGACGACCTGCTTGTCGTAGTGACCGCCGACGACGGCGAGTGCGCCTACGACGATCATCCCTGCCGCAGCTACGGTGGCGATCGAAGTCAGGCTTGTCAGCCTCGCCAGCAGGGGGCTGCGCGGGGAGCGCTCGGGCTGCGGGTCGTGGGGCTCTCCATTGGATGGCGACTCCGCGACTTCGGGGGTCGCTACGCCATTGCTGGTGGTCGGGGGCGACGGGTGGGGCATGACTGAGCTGGGCACGGTTTCCTCGTTTCGTTGGGTGTGCGCATGAGCGCCAGCGATCTGAGAAGCACCGCGGACATGAACAACATAGCATGAAAATCATATCTAGGAAAAAACTGTCTAGATACGCTACTCTTATCTCTATGGCCGAGGACACGACTCACCGCTGGAAGTTCTTGACCAACCATGCGCAGGTCCTCGCCTGCATCGCACACGATCCAGGCGTGCTCCTGCGGGAGATCAGCGAGCGGGTCGGAATCACCGAACGCGCCGCCCACCGGATCGTCACCGAGCTCGCCGACGGCGGCTACATCACACGCGAGCGCAACGGACGGCGCAACAAGTACACAATCCAATCCGGCCTTCCGCTTCCCGACCGCCTCGGCCGCGTACAGCGGATCAGCGATCTGCTCACGATCCTGATCGGCACGACAGACAAGTTTCCAGATACGCCCCTCCCACCAGCAGCACCGAATGGGAAGACGCTCACATCACCGGAGGGCACGGGTTCAGCTCAGAGATCACCAACACACCGGCGTCCTCGCCACCGAGCAAGATAGCCGCGAAGTACCTCGCGCCGTATCTGGAGAAGCGTGACCCGCGAAAGCACCCGACCTGACATAGACGAGTGCCCTCGCTTTGCCCGAATAGCGGGTGTTTCAAGGACCGCTGAATGTTGCGAATCGCAGCGCGTCCTCGAAGACCACAAGCAGGCCGATCTGCTCGACGCCTGGTACCACCGTTACCGGCGGGTCTCCGCCGAGCAGTTCGGCGACGCAACGGGCGTGCGACGGCGGGTGCATCCGGTCGAACTCGCCGGTCCAGAGGGAGGCGCGGACCGCCCCGGGCGTGATACCCCACGGCTTGCAGAGGATCCGGACCTCTTCGATGAACCCGTTTGGGTTCGCAAACAGCTCCCCGGTCGTCGGTACGAACAGTTCTTTGACCCACGGGATCTGGACGACCTCCGCGTCCGGCCCCTTGAACAGTCCCATAGCTGAATCTGGCAACTTCTTGTACTGCTGCTTGAAGCCCGCCCGCAGCAGAAACGGCGCGCGCCGGGACATGAACGCCGCCATCTTCAGATCCTTCCCGGCCGCGCGCCACTGAGCCTTCTCCGCGAGCGGCGCAATAGCTCCGAGCAGCGAGTGTGCGGTGACCCGCTCTGGAACCGCACCGGCAACGGCGATCCCGTAGGGGGTCCCGCCGGACTGCGTCACGATCCCGAAGCGGTCAACGCCCAAGGCGTCCATCAGGGCGAGATGGTCGGCGGGCCAATCGGCGACCGTGCGACCTGGTCTCGGCGTGCTGCCGTGAGATCCCGGACGGTCCGGGATCACGAGCCGGATCCCAAGTTCGCGCGCGGTTGCGGCGAGCGCCCGCCCGAGCCCGCGGCTACATGGACCGTCAAGCACGGTCACGACCGGCCCGCTGTCGGCGCCCGCGAGCAGGTACGAGAGCGTGCGCCCGTCGGGCAGTGTGATGTGTGTGTTCGGCTCGAATTGTGACATGGTGTCGCAATAGGGTTGCATACTGTGAGACACAATGTCGCAACGATCTCCACGCGTTCCGTCCGACGACGCCCGGCGACGGATCCTCGACGCGACCCGGGAACTACTGCTTGACCGGCCGTTCGGGGCACTGACCGTCGGTGATGTGATGACGCGGGCGGGCCTGGCGCGCACCGTCTTCTACCGCCACTTCGACAGGCTGGCGCAGATGGCGCCCGAGCTGCTCCCGGACTCCGAGGACCCGCTCCTCGATCAGGTCCTGCGCGGTCCTGCGGAAGACCTGATCACAGCGATGGTCGCCGGCCTGGTGCAGCTCTATGCCGACAACGGTCGGTGGCTGCGCGCGCTCGACGCCGCCGCCGCGGCCGATCCGGCAGTTGCGACCGAGTTGGACCGCGCTCTCGTCGGCCCACGCCAACTGCTCGAGCAGCTCGTCGCGAACGCCCCGCACCCACCGGCCAACCCACGCGAGCTCGCGCTGCTACTGATGGCCACCCACCGCGCATACCTGCTCGACACATTCGGCGGCGGCCACGACTCCCCGGAGCGACGCACCAACGCTACAGCCGCGCTCACGGCGCTCTGGGAGCGACTTCTGGCTGAGTGATCCTACCTCTGTAGCCTGACCGCGGCTCCTGTCCCGCTTTACGCGTAAAGCAGGTCGTTGATTGAGTCGGGCGAGGTTCGCGCTGCTGTGCGAAAGGGGATGTCACGAGGTGCTTCTAGTCGAGCAGCACAAGCGCTTGGCCGTGGAGCCTCGGCAGTCGTACGACTGGCCCCAGGAAGTCTCCGGCTTTGTGCGACAGCCACGACGACAAGCAGGCGCCTGGCCTACCGCTCCGTTGAGGATCTGCGCGAGACGCTTGCGGCGCTGCCCGCGATGGCCGGCTGAGGGCCCTCGCCGAGCGCTGCGCGGCGCAGGTGCAGGTCGATCAGCTCCTGCTGCAGGTTGCGCGGGGTCTCTCCCTGCGCGGCCTTGCGCCGCCGCCAGACGCCGTCGGGATGCAGATGCCAGGAGAACTGGTTGTCTGCGAAGGCGCGTTCGAGGGTGTCAAGCAGCTCGCCCTGCAGCTCGGAGTCGTGCACGGGCGCGGCCAGCTCGACGCGATGGTCGAGGTTGCGCGGCATCAGGTCGGCGGAGGCGATGTAGACGGTCTGCGTGCCGCCGCGCTGGAAGACGTAGACACGTGAGTGCTCAAGGAAGCGGCCCACGATCGAGACGACCGTGATGTTCTCCGAGATGCCGGGCAGACCCGGGCGCAGGCAGCAGATTCCGCGCACGTTGAGGTCAACCTTCACGCCCGCCTGGGAGGCGCGGTAGAGCGCCCTGATGCAGCTGCCGTCCACGAGTGCATTCATTTTCATCGCGATTCGTGCGGGAGACTCAGGGGTATGCGAGGCGATCGTGCGCTCGATCTGCTCGACCATGCCCTCGCGCAGCTGGTCGGGTGCTGTCAGCACCTGGCGGTAGTGCTGGGGCCGGCCGAAGCCGGTGAGGTAGTTGAACATGTCAGCGACGTCGGCGCCGAGTTGCTCGTCTACTGTCATCAACCCGAAGTCGGTGTAGAGGCGGGCGGTGATCGAGTGGTAGTTGCCGGTGCCGATGTGGACGTAGTTGCGCACCCCGTCGCCCTCGCGCCTGACGACCAGTACGCACTTGGCGTGGGTCTTCAGTGCAGGAAGCCCGTAGACGACGTGCACGCCGGCTTCCTCCAGCGCCTTGGCCCAGTGGATGTTGGTGCGCTCGTCGAAGCGCGCGGTGAGCTCCACCAGCGCGACCGCCTGCTTGCCGCGTTCGCTTGCTTGCATCAGCGCCGGCACCATCGCCGAGTCATCGCTTGTGCGGTAGACGGTCTGCTTTATCGCGAGCACGCCCGGGTCGCAGACGGCCTGCTCGACGAAGCGCTCCACGGAAGTGGCGAAGGAGTCGTAGGGGTGGTGGACGAGAATGTCGCCCTCGCGCATCGCGGCAAAGACGTCCGGGCGCTCGCCCTCGCTGCCCTGCAGGCTCGGATGGGTAACGCCGGCAAACGGCGGGAAACGCAGATCGGGCATCCCCGGCAGCCCCGCAATCTGAGAGAGCGATCCCATGTCCAGCAGCCCCTGCACCGGATAGACCTCATCGGGCTCCACGCCGAGTAGGCCGATCAGCTCCTCGCGCAGCCGGTCCGACATTGCCGCGTCGATCTCCACGCGCACGAGCTCGCCGAAGCGCCGGCGGCGAAGCTCGTCCTCGACGGCCTGCAACAGGTCGGCGGCGTCGTCGGAGACCTCTAGATCGGCGTCTCTGGTCACCCTGAACACGGCCGAGTCGACGATCTCCATGCCGGGGAAGAGCGCGTCGAGGTGGCGCTCGATTACCTCCTCAAGCGGCACGAAGGTGATCGACTGCTCTGCCTGGCCATCCTGCCCGCCCTGCTCGTGGGCGCTGTGCACCCGCACGAAGCGGGGCAGGATCTCGCTCGGTACCTTCACGCGTGCAAACACCGTCTGCCCGCTGATCGGATCGCGCACGAGCACTGCGAGGCTGAGTGAGAGGTTCGAGATGTAGGGGAAGGGCCTGCCCGGGGCTACGGCAAGCGGCGTCAACGCCGGGAAGATCGTGCGCCTGAATCGCTCGGCTGCCTCCGCACGCTGCTCGCTCTCCAGCTGCTCGTAGCGCAGCACGTGGATGCCCTGCTGCGCGAGCTTGCCGCGCAGGTCGCCGGCAAAGCACGCGGTCAGGCGGACGCCGAGCTCGATCACGCGCGCTCTGATCGCCGCGATCGTCTCGCTTGGGGTGAGCCCGTCCTGCCCGGCGACGTCGACTCCGGCATCGATCTGGTCGTGCAGGCCGGCGACGCGCACCATGTAGTACTCGTCGAGGTTGGTCGTGTAGATCGCGCAGTACTTCACGCGCTCCAGCAGCGGCACCTTCGGGTCCTCGGCTAGCTGCAGGACGCGCTCGTTGAAGTCGAGCCAGGAGAGCTCGCGGTTGATGTAGAGCGCAGAGTCCCGCAGAGACTTGCCGGCAGCCGACGAGGGAGCGCGCAGCTGGTTGTGGGCCTGGGTCTGGCTCATCGTGCTCACAGCCACTATGCTCGCATAAGCGTATGGCTCGCCAATTGTGGCTTCTCCGTCATGCCGACGCCGAGCCTCATGGCGCGCGTCCGGACCCCGAGCGCGCCCTGACGCCACGCGGCGAGCACCAGGCGATCGCCGCGGGCGTCGCGATCGCGCGCATGGATGTCGAGTTCGAGGCGGTGTTGTTCAGCCCGAAGGTGCGCTCGATGCAGACCGCGCTGCTGGCGGCGCAGGTCGCCGGCGAGAAGTTGGCGGACACGATGCGCGAGCATCTCCCCCTGGCAGAAGGCTACGAAGCGGCTCAGGCGCTTGGCGACCTCGCCGTCCTCTCCGCCGAGGCGCGACTGCTGCTGGTCGGTCACGAACCGGATCTTGCGATTGTGATCGGCGATCTCACGGGCGCCCCTGTGAGCCTGAAGAAGGGCGGCCTGGCGATAGTTCGTCTACGCGGAGCAGCCGGCGAGCTCGCCGTCCTGCTGCGTCCGCTCGAGCTCGCGCTGATCGCGGGCAAGGCCACCGCCGAGGTCTGAGCGGCGCTCGGCGACGTCCTCCGGCGCATCGGACTGTGGGCCGTCGGCGGGCTCGGCCGCAAAACGGTAGCCAATGCCGAAGTGCGTGTGGATGTAGCGCCACTGCGGCGAGGCCTTCTCCAGCTTCTGGCGCAGCTTGCGCACGAACACGTCCACCGAGCGATCGCCCCTGACCATTGCATAGCCCCACAGGCGCGAATAGATCTCCTCGCGCTCCAGCACGCGCCCTTCGGCGGCGGAGAGCAGCTGGATCAGCTCGAACTCGCGCCTGGTCAGCTCCAGTGAGTGCCCGCCCACGAAGGCCTGGAAGCGATCGGGCCGCACCTCGACCTCGCCGGCGATCATCGGCTTGGCCTCCACCTTGCCGGTCGCCCGGCGACGGCGCCGCACGACGCTCTCCACACGTGCGATCACCTCCTCGGGGTGCGTCGGCTTGGTGATCCAATCGTCGGCTCCCAGGCGCAGGCCGCGCACGCGCTGAGCTACGGTCGAGGGGCCGGTGCAGACGACGACGCCGAGCTCTGGCAGCGCATCGCAGAGACGCTCGAGCCACTCCCAGGCCTGGTGGCTAAGGACGGTGAGGTCGATCACCAGCGCGCTCAGCCTCATCGCGGTCACGGCCTCCACCGGCACCGGCCCGCCGAGCACCCGATGCTCGTGGCCCAGACGGTCGAGCCGCTTGCCAAGAACCTGGATGAAACCGCTGTCGCGGTCCAGCACTGCGATCCGCAACGTGGCGTCCCTCCCTGTTCGGCTGCTGCCGGCCCCCCCTGCGGGGATCGACGGCATCGCTTCTTCCTTGGCACCGATGCTTACGGCCATCTGGACAGGAGTCTAAGTGAGCCGGCCAGTGGCGTGGGTGCCGGTGCAAGAAACGTCACAGGATCTTCACAAATCGTGTGCAGGAAAACCCGCAGTGAGCGGGATCGGCCGCGTCGCGGTGGGACACGGCTGGTGGGCGGTTTCATAAGAGGAAACTCACGCGATCCGGGCTGCATCCGGCAGCTTTGGCCGCAGCATAGGCTAGTCTCGCGCCCGCATGCCGCTCGTCCTGGCCTCCGCCATAACCTACTTCCAGGCGATCGTGCTGGGCTTGTTGCAGGGCGTCACCGAGCTCTTCCCGATCTCGAGCCTCGGGCACACGGTGCTGCTGCCCACACTCTTCGGGTGGACGGGTCTGGTCAAAGCGCAGTCGCAGTCGGAGTCCTTCTGGCTCGCGTTCGTGGTGATGCTGCACGTCGGCAGCGCGCTCGGCCTGCTCGTCTACTACCGGCGCGAATGGGTGCTGATCGTACGCGCGTTCTTCAACACGCTCGCAAAGCGCCGCATCGAGACTCCAACCGAGCGCCTGGCGTGGCTGATCATCGTCGCAAGCATCCCCGCCGGCATCCTCGGCCTCGCGCTGGAGCACCAGCTGCGCGTGCTGTTCGCCAAGCCGGAGGCGGCTGCGATCTTCCTCACGATCAACGGCTTCGTGCTGCTGGCGGCGGAGCGCTATCGCCGCCGTGCGGAGGTGCGTGAACTGGCGATCCGTGAGGGCGCCAAGCCCGACGGCTACCGGGAGCTCGGCACGATGGAGTACCGCGAGGCCGCGGTTATCGGCGCTGCGCAGTCCACCGCGCTGCTCGCGGGCATCAGCCGAGAGGGTGTCTGCATGGGCGCTGGGCTCGCACGCGGCCTCGATCACAGCGACGCGGCCCGCTTCGCCTTCCTGCTGGCCACGCCGATCATCCTCGCCGCGGGGCTCTTCAAGCTGCCCGATCTGCTCGGGCCGCATGGCAATGGGGTGCGCGGCCAGGCGGTTGTGGCCGCTCTCGCGGCCGGGATCGCCGCCTTCTTCACCGTCGCCTTCCTGGTGCGCTGGTTTCAGACCAGGACGCTGACGCCGTTTGCGATCTATTGCCTGCTCTTCGGGGTGGCGATGATCTTCTACACCACCGTCTGAGGCAGCTGCCGCTCAGACCGAGGGCGGCGCGGCGCGGTGCGAGGAGTCCGAGAACTCGCGAAATAGGCCCGTCACCACGAAGGCGACCTGCTCGCCCACGTCCACGGCGTTGTCGCCGATGCGCTCCAGCGCCCGGGCGACCAGGATCATGTGCATGGCCCACTCGCGCGTGTCGGCATCGTCGCCGATCTCCAGCGCCAGGCGGAAGATTTCGCGGTTCAGCCGATTGATCTCGCGGTCCTGGCGGACCAGGTCCTCGGCCAGCGCGACGTCGCGGCTGTGGAAGGCGGCCTTGCTCTGGGTCACCTCCGAGCGGGCGCAGGCGCCCATCTTCATCAGCTTCTCCTGCAGCTCAGGGCGTATGGGTGGCTCGTAGCCGGAGAGCGGGATCACCTTGGCGATGTTCACGCACTGGTCCCCCATTCGCTCGACGTTCTTCATCACGTGCAGCAGCGCCGCGACCAGGCGCAGGTCGCCGGCCACGGGCGCCTGCAGCGCCAGCAGCGAGAGGATGCCCTGGTGGACCTCCAGGTAGCGTCCGTCGACACGGTCGTCGTCGGCGATCACCATTTCCGCCAGCTCGACGTCCTGGTGCTCCAGCGATTCCATCGTGCGGTCGAGCTGCTCGACCACGATGTCCAGGCCGCCCAGCGCGCGGTTCTCCAGCTCCAGCAGCTGTTGCTGGAAGTGGGCGCGGCCGGCGGTGGGCTCGGCGCGGTGTGGGTAGATCGGATCAGCCGAACTTTCCGGTGACATATTCCTCTGTGCGGGTGTCGCGGGGGTTCGTGAAGATGTCCTGCGTGGGGCCGACCTCGATCAGGCGCCCGTCCAGCATGAAGGCGGTGCGATCGGCGACCCGGGCGGCCTGCTGCATGTTATGGGTCACGATCACGATTGTCACGCGCTGCTTGAGCTCCTCGATCAGTTCCTCGATCTTCAGCGTCGCGATCGGGTCAAGCGCCGAACAGGGCTCGTCCATCAAGAGCACCTCGGGCTCGACTGCCAGCGAGCGCGCGATGCACAACCGCTGCTGCTGCCCGCCCGAGAGCCCGATCCCGGGCGATGAGAGGCGGCCGGAGACCTCCTCCCAGAGCCCGGCGCCGCGCAGCGCCTCCTCCACCTTGCGGTCGAGGTCGCGACGGCGTCCGGTCAGCCGCAGCCCGGCCGCGACGTTGTCGTAGATCGACATTGTGGGGAACGGGTTGGCCCGCTGGAAGACCATGCCGATCAGGCGACGCACGGCCACCACGTCCACTCCCTCACCGTAGACGTCAGCGCCGTCGAGCAGCACCCGGCCCTCCGCGTGCGCGCCGGGGATCTCCTCGTGCATGCGGTTGATGCAGCGGATCATCGTCGACTTGCCGCAGCCGGAGGGCCCGATGATCGCCGTCACCTGGTTTGGCTCGAAGGTCAGGTCGATGCCCTTGAGCTGTTCGCTCTGCCCGTAGAAGGCTTTGAGCTGCTCGATCACCACCTCCCTGGCGGGTGCGCCCAGCCTGCGCGTGGCGGGGCCGGTTTGCGCGGCGGGCGCCGAGGCAGGCGTGGAGGGCAGATCAGCGTCCATGGAAGGCTGTGGTTGCCTGATCGCTCTCTGTGGATCGCTCTGCTCGTCGTAGCTGCTCACCGTTGCTCCTCACAATCCCTCGTTGGCAGGATAGGCGGCTCTGCCTGCGCGCTCATCGCGCCCTCCGGATGTGCCTGCTGGTGCGGGTGTAGATGCCGCGTGCGAGCACGTTCAAGAGCAGCACGAAGAAGATCAGCAGTAGCGCCGCGGCCCACCCCTCGGCGTGTTCGCTTGGACTTGCGCCTTCGGAGAGCTCGAAGATCCGCACAGGTATCGACGCGAGCGCCTTGCTGGGGTCTGCGGACACGCCCGTGGTGGCGACGATCGATGTGGTGAACAGCAGCGGCGCCGTCTCGCCGGCCACGCGGGCGACGCTCAGCAGCGCGCCGGTGATCAGGCCGCCGGCGGCGGTCGGCAGCACGACGCGCAGCACCGTGCGCCAGCGCGTGATGCCAAGCGCCAGACAGCCTTCTTTCAGCGATTCCGGCACCAGCGCGAGCACTTCGTGCGCCGAGCGGGCGACGATCGGCAGCATGATGATCGCCAGCGCGAAGGCTCCCGCCCATGCGCTCTGCTGTTTGCCGAACACCAGCAGCCCGAAGACGAAGATGCCCGTTACGATCGTCGGCACGCCGTTGAGGATGTCGAGCGCGAAGCGGACCGCGGAGGAGATGCGCGCCCCGGCGAACTCGGCTGTGTGAATGCCGATCAGGATCCCGACCGGGATCGCCATCAGGCTTGCCAGCGCGACCATCACGATGGTGCCGACGATCGCGTTTGCGATGCCGCCGCCGCTCTCTCCGAACGGGACTTCGCTGTGGGTGAAGAAGTCGAGGTTTATCGCGCCGATTCCGCGAATCACGACGGAGGCGATCACGATCGCCAGCACGGCGACCGCGACCAGTGCGGCGAGCGAGGCGGTCAGCTCCATCGCACGGTTGACGAGCTTTCGCCGCCGCATCCGCGCGTCGCCGCTCAGCAGCGGTGGCGGGCCCGGCATCGGCGCCGCAGCACTCATCGCACGATCCCCGGCGTGGTGGGAATCTTCAGGGCGGTGCGCCGCACGATCAGGCGCGCGATCGCATTCACGACCACAGCGAGCACGAGTAGGATCGCGGCCAGATAGGCCAGCGAGGAGATCTGCAGAGAGGTGGCCGCGCCCTGGTACTCGGAGGCGATGCGGCTGGCGAGCGTATCGGCCGATTGAAAGAGCGAGACGTGTATGCCGGCGTTGCCGCCGATCACCTGTGCGACCGCGATCGCCTCCCCAAGCGCTCTGCCGAGGCCGAGCACGGTCGCGCCGACGATTCCCGTCCGCGCATACGGGAGGATCACCATCCGCACCATCTCCCAGCGCGTGGCGCCGAGCGCCAGGGCTCCCTCCTTTTGCTCTCTGGGCACCGTCTCGAAGACCTCACGGGTGATGGCTGAGACGATCGGCACGGTCATGATCGTGAGGATCAAGACGGCGGCGAGCATGCCCCGTGACGAGGGCGTGCCAGAGAAGAGAGGGATCCAGCCGAGCACGCCGTGCAGGGCCGGCTCGAGCGTGTTTTCAAGGAAGGGCCCAAGCACGAGGATCCCCCAAAGGCCGAGCACGACGCTGGGTATCGCGGCAAGCAGTTCGACCAGGGTGGCGACCGGGCGGCGGATCGTTCGCGGCGCGAGCTCGGTCAGGAACAGCGCGATCGCGATCGACATCGGGGCCGCGATCAGCAGCGCGAGCAGCGAGCTGACGGCGGTGCCGAACAGCAGAGCGGCCGCGCCGAACTGGCCCGTCGTCGGGTTCCACGTGCTCGTGACCACGAACCCGAGCCCGAAACGAGAGAACGCCTCGCTCGCCTGGCCGAAGACCTTGTAGACGATCAGCGCGAGCAGCACGAGTGAGGCAATCGCGGCGATGCTCGTGAGCGTGCGCAGCGTGGGGTCGCCCAGCCGGTCGGGGAGGCTGCGGCGCACGCGTGAGAGCGGGAGCGGCGGTGGGGCGGGGGAGAGGGGCGAAGCAGCCACGGCGATCAGAAGAATGTCAAAGAAATGTCAACGCAGAACGCTGCGGTGTGCGAGGAGCCTGGGGCATCCGGGATGGGTTCCGCCGGCACCACCGGCTCCCGCGAGGGCGTTGCGCCTCGCGGGAGCCGTGTGAGGTGACGGGCGGCGGGCCGTCTCGATCAGCCTTCGATCTTGCCGATCGTTGCTTCGTCAGCGGCGACCACCTGCGGCGGCAGCGGCGCGAAGTCGAGCTTGGGGCCGAATTCCTGGCCGGTCGTGACCGCCCACGTCAGGAATGGCTTGAGCGTGCTGGCCTTCGAGGATTTCTGCGGAACCAGCGCATAGGTGAACGTCGAGATTGGGTACGCTTCCGGCGCCGAGGCAGGCGGATCCACTATCGAGATCTTGTTGTCCGCCGGGATTTCCTTCAGCGTCTTGGCCGCCGCCTCGATGCTGGGGATGCCCGGCACCGGATACTGGCCCGCGGCGTTCTGGATCAGCGCGTCGTCGAACTTGTTCTCGAGCACGTACGCGAGCGTCAGATAGCCGATCGCGCCGTTTGTCGAGGTGATCGCCCCCGCGATGCCGGAGCTGCCCTTCGCGCCTATCCCCGCCGGGAAGCTCACCTGCGTGGAGTTGCCGATCTTCGACTTCCATTCGTCGCTGATATGCGAGAGATAGTCGGTGAGAGCGTAGGTGTCTCCGCTGCCATCGCTGCGATAGACGGGCGTGATCTTCGTCGAGGGCAGTTTGACGCCAGGGTTGAGCGCCGCGATCTTGGAGTCGTTCCAGCTCGTGATCTTGCCTTCGTATATTTCAGCCAGCACCGGGCCGGTGAGCTTGAGATGGTTTGACGCGCTTTCGAGGTGATAGGCGGCTACGACCGAGCCCAGCGCCCAGGGGATCTGCACTACGCCTTTGGCTTCTTTGAACTGGTCTTCGGTCAGCGGCGCGTCGCTGGCGCCGAAGTCGACAGTGCGTGCGGTGATCTGGGCGATCCCGCCGCCGCTGCCGATCGCGCTGTATGCGACAGCCACTTCGGTCTTTTTAGCGTATTCGGGCTGCCACACCGAGACAAGCGGAGCGACCAGGGTGCTGCCGGCGCCCACCAAGGTCTTCGATCCCCCCGTCGTGCCTGAGTTGCTGTCTTTTTCTTCTTTGGAGGAGCCGCACGCGGCCACCCCCAGCGTGAGCAGCGCGGCTGAGGCCAGCGCGCCGAACTTTCTGATCATCACTGCCTTCTCCTCTGGCTTGTCGTTTGCGCGGTGGGCCGGCGGTGGCGTTTGTGCCGGCCCAGTGCCTTGCGGAGTGTGCTCAGCCTGCTAGGGAGCCGTTGTAAAGATCTCGTGAAGGTTGCGGTTGGAACCGGTAGCCGAAGCCGGCGTGGGTGTGGATGAACCGCCGATCGGGCAGCACGCGCTCCAGCTTGCCCCGCAGCTTGCTCACGTACACGTCGACGGAGCGATCCCCGGAGCGCATCGGGCCGCCCCAAACGGAGTCGTAGAGCTCCTCGCGCGAGACGATCGTGCCGGCGCGGCGGGCAAGTGCCACCAGCAGCGCGAACTCGCGCACCGAGAGCATCAGCGCCTGGCCGCTGGCCAGCGCGAGTCCCTCCTCGGGCCTGATCTCCAGCTCGCCCACGTGCAGCGTCCCGTCGCCTGGGACGGGCTCGGGGCGCATGAGGGCGCCCGCCTCGTCATGGGATGTTGCGACCTCGACGTTCTCACGCGTAGCTGCCACTGCAAGACAGCCTGGCCGCTCGTCCCTCGTAGAGTCGTTGCGCGCTCGTGACCGACTTGTGAACAACGAGTGAACGACCGCAACGATTGTGCTTCTGGCCGTCATCGAGGCGATGTCTGAGCGGCGTGAGGCGCCTCGCAGCAGTACGCTGCGGCGATGAGCGCGCTGCGGCGAAGCGTTGACGGGGATCTGGCCGACCTGCTCGATCGAGCAGGGGAAGTGGTGCTGCGCGCCAGCCGGCTGATGCGTGACCTGCTCGCCGACTTTCCCGAGCGTGCCTCGCTGGCCAAGGAGATCGGGGAATGCGAGCAGGAGGGGGACCTGATCACCCACGACATCATCTATCGGATCAGGGGCTCCAAGCGTGTGAAGGCTCCGTTCGAGGCGGGCGAAGGATTTGCGCTTGCCACGGCGCTCGACGACATCGTCGATCACACCGAGCAGACTGCCGCGCTGCTTGGCCTCTATGGCATCGAAGCGCCGATGGAGCGTGCGGTTGAACTGGCTGACGTGCTGGTAGCCGCATCCGAGCAGGTCGGGCAGGCGCTGCGCGGCCTCACCGCCGGCAGTGACGTCTCCACCTGGCTGGTCGAGATCCATCGCCTTGAGAACATCGGCGACAACCTCCTGCGCGACGGCGTCGCGGCGCTCTTCGCCGGCGGAGCGGACCCGATGGTCGTGATCCGCTGGAAGGACATCTTCGAGTCCTTGGAGGCGGCGATCGACGCCTGCGAGACCGTGGCGCACGTGATCGAGGGGATCACGCTGCGCGGCAGTCGCTAGCCTCGGCATTGCGATCGACGCGGGCCGCTTTGATCGCGACAAGGTGGCGCAGCCAGGTGCCGTTCATCAAGGGCGGCAAGATCAGCCAGCAGAGCTACAACGACTTCTCGATGCTGCGGAGCATCGAGGGCTCGAACACCTTGGCTACGCGGCGCTGTCGGGCGTGGGCTCGCTTTCGCCGGCGCTGTTTACGGGGGGCTGAGCGGCCGCCGGTAAGGAACGGGCCGCGCCGGCGGGGAGGTGCGAGTGTCGCCGTGCGGGCTTGCGAGCTGGCGCTCCAGCGCGGTGAAGGCGTTGATGATCTCGGGCGCCTCGAAGGCGCGGTTGCGCCCGGCGAGCGTGATCTCGCGCAGGATGCCGGCCTCGATCAGCCGGTGCAGGGCGGCCTGCGTCGGCTTGAAGGTGCGCTGCAGCAGAGCTTCTGTGCCGCGGATCGTCAGGATGGGAGCGCCTGGCAACACGCGCAGCAGGATGTCGGTGGCCGAGTTGGCGCGGACACTGCCGAGTTGCCTACGCCATTGGCTCTCCAGCTCCGTTGCGCGCGCCTGGAAGCTGGAGGCGTCCGCGACGCAGCGCGTGCAGGCGGCGGCGAAGCGCGCGGTCCACGTGTTGACGGCGGCCATCGCCGCGGCCGAGGTCGGTGAGCTGGTGTGGCGGTAACGCGTGAGGCCGTCTATGTAGCTGCGCGCCGAGGTGGCGAGCACCAGCGACACGGGAGGGACGACTCGCAATGCGAGTCCCCGTCTGCGAAGGATGAGATGGATGAGGGCGCGGCCCGTGCGGCCATTGCCGTCGACGAAGGGATGGATCGTCTCGAACTGCGCGTGAGCGATCGCCGCCTGCGCGACTGCCGGAAGCTCGGCGCTGTTGCAGAAGGCGCAGAGGTCGGAGAACAGGTCGGGCACGTACTCGGGAGGTGGCGGCACGTAGGCGGCGGAGCAGGGGTTGTAGTCGCTCCCGCCGATCCAGTTCTGGACATCGCGCAGACGCCCCGCGTACTGGAGCAGATGTGTGCCCGCAAGCAGGCGCTGGTGCATCTCGAGCAGCAGCGCAGTCGTGATCTCATCACCGGCAGTCGCCCGCTGCACGCCGTAGACCATCGCGTCGATGTTGCCGAGCACCCCGGTGGCGGTCACGTCAGAGGACACCTGACCTATCGATCTTGCGGCCTCGGCGCACAGCAGCCGTCTGGCTTCGACCTCCAGACCCTCGATCCGCGATGAGGCGAGCGCCTCGGCACGGAGCAGGATGCGGGCCGGAGCCTCGGTGTCCACGAGCGCCGGAGCTTCCGCGTCCATCCGTGAGATGGCGGCTTCGGCATCCGCGATGTCGGCCGCCACGTCGCCATCGAACGCGAAGGACCTGCCGGTTATTATACAACCTCCAATCTCGCGGCAGCGGTCGTGGAGGTTATGCGGCCTGTGCGCTCTCGTCCTGCGCCGCGCTGGCCATCAGCCGCACATAGCCCTCAGCCAGGCGCTGCATCGCGCCCTCCCAGGTGCGCTCGCGCACTCGGGCAAGGCCCGCGGCGGCCAGGCGACGCCGCAGCAGCGGTGAGCTTGCGAGCTCCAGCAGCGCATCGGCCAGCGCCGGCGCCTGCGGCTCGCAGAGCAGGCCGCTGACGCGGTCCACGATCAACGTGAGCGGGCCGCCCTTGGCGACCGCGAGCACCGGCAGGCCGCTGGCCTGCGCCTCCAGGATCACCTGGCCGAAGGTGTCGGTCTGGCTCGGGAACAGGAAGACGTCGGCGTTGGCGTAGGCGCGGGCGAGGTCCATCCCCTTCAGCCAGCCGAGGAAGGTCGCGTGCTCGCCGAGCTGGCGGCGCAGCATCTCCTGCTCGGGGCCGCCGCCCGCGAGCATCAGGTGCAGGCGCGGGTCGCGCTCGCGTGCCAGCAGGAACGTCTCGGCGAGCAGATCCACACCCTTCTCGCGCGTGTGCCTGCCGGCGTAGAGGACGTCGATCCGCTGCGGCTCGGCGCTGCCGGCCTCGTCCGCCCGCTGCCTCAGCGCGGGGGAAAACCTGCTGGTATCGACGCCGCGGTCCCAGCGCATCACGCGCTGTGACGCAACGCCGATCTGCGCAAGCGCTTCGTCGGAGGCGGCGCTTGGCGAGAGCACGATGTCGCAGGCGCCGTAGAAGGCACCGACGGCCCCGGCCATCGCTGCGGCGATGCTCTGCTGTCCGGAGCGCACCTCCGCGTAGGCGGTCAGCTCTGTGTGGTAGCTGCCAAGCAGCGGCAGGCCGAGTGCGCGCGCGAGCAGCACGCCCGCCACGCCGGCGGGCCCCGGTGAGCAGACGTGGATCGCGTCGAAACCGCCCTCCGTCAGGGTCTCCACGGCCGAGGGCAGGCTGGGCACGCCGATCTGCAGGCCAGGGTAGAACGGGACGTCCACCTCGGCCACGGCGGCCAGGCGCCGGTCGACCTCGGGGTCGGTGCCGACGATCTCGATCTCAAAGCCCGGCACGCCGCGGTGGCGGATTTCCTCGATCGTGCGGCTGACGCCGTGGGTGGAGCCGATGCCGTCGGCGATGATCGCCACGCGCGGGTGCTCCCCCTCGCCGCGGCCTACGTCGATCTTCGCGCGCTCGCGGGCGAGGAACGCCTTTGCTGGGCCGTATGGGATCGCTGCGATGCAGCCCTCGAAGACTCCGAGCGCGGCAGACTCGATGCTGCCCCCCTGGCCCGAGATCGCCTCAAGCGCCTGGTCGACCGCGAGGCGCAGCTTGCGCTCGTGGGCGCGGGACGCCTTGCGATACAGCGCGGAGTGGCTGAAGCCATCCTGCTGCATGTACGCGATCAGGCCCCGCTCATCGAGGTGGTCGAGCTCGACCGCGGCAAGCCAGGCGCGCAGCAGAGCGCGCGCGTCGGCGGGCGTGAGGTCTGCGCCGCCGCTGCCGTGGCGAGCGTCGCCTTCGCGCAGCACGCGCGCCGCCATCGTCAGCACTGCGTGAGGATGGGGAGCCGCACCCGACCCGGCTGCCCCGGCGCCGCGGCCGATCGAGCGGGCGGCCAGGGCGATTGCGGCGTGCGCCCACTTGGCTGCGCCGCCGTGCGAGCCGCCCGGCGCGACTTTGCCCGCGCGCACCTGTGCAAGGAACTGCTCGACGTTCTGCGCCTCGGGCACCTCGGTCCAGGTGCGGCCGATGTCAACGCCCGCGTGATCGTCGCTGCCGGCGGTGCCGGCGCCGTCCAGCGCGCCGATGTAGATTGCCGCGGGCATGTTCAGCTCGCGGGCGCGGGCGCCGTTTCGCACCTCCCACACCCTGAACATCTCCGCCAGACGACGGCGGTGACGAGCTGTGAGCGGCGCGGCGACCGAGTAGTAGGGGTGCGCCAGAGCGCAGGCGATGTCGCGCTCGTGCATGTAGATCGCGCACTGCTCGACGTTGTCGTTGTGCGCCTGCAGCCACTCGTGATCTTCGGGGGTGATGCCGTAGCAGAGCACGTGCACCGCCTGCGGCTCGCCGCGGAAGCCGACCGTCAGCTCCTCGGAGATGAAGACGTCCGGCCTGTCGGCGATCTGCAGGACGCCGTCGATCGTGTCGTGGTCGGTGATGGTGACGAAATCCATCCCGCGGCGCTTTGCCAGCTCGTAGACCTCCTCCGGCGGAGTTGCGCACTCGGGCAGCCCGACCGCCCGCTGCACGCCCAGTCGTGAAATCTCCGAAGCGCTTGAGTGACAGTGCATGTCCGCCCTTGTCAGCGTTGCCTGACCGTCGTCTGTCACAGAGATGTCCTGCCTCATTGCGCCGAACGGGCCCTGCGTCTCGGCGCCTTCGTCCGAAATGCTCATCTCCCGTCCTCTCTAAATTTCCTCTTGGTTACAAGAGAATGTTCCCCCGAAATTGCGGGAACCCTTGTAACGGACTGGCTCCCATTTCGTGAACGGTTCGTGAACGGCTGGTGTCTCCAGTCGGCGACGGTGGTGCCGCTACTCGGTCTACGCGGCAGCGTCGCTGTGCACGCCGCGGGCAGTCAGCGCGTCCAGGATAGCCTTGGGCAACCGCCTGCTCAGGCGGCCACGCCGCCCGGGTCGCCCGAGCGAGGTAGCGCTGCGATCACCTCGGGAGGCAGCACCTTGGATGCCCACCAGATCTCGAAGCCCATCAGATGACCGTCGTTTGGGTCGCGGTCAATCAGGCCCCATGAGTACTCGTCGCTTGCCGCGCGTCCCCTCTCGATGGATAGGAACGCGATGTCTGCTTCGGGGTCGTAATGCAGATGCGTCTCCACAGGCTCTCCAGGGTACCTGCAACCTGCAACGAACGGTCGAACCGGCGTGCGCACTGGATTGATCGCGGCGGCCGCGGCGCTCGGCTACGAATAGGCGTTATAGACAGCCTTTTCAAACGTAGGCAGCTGCACGTTCCCCGCGTACCCAAGGCTCTGCAGTTTGAACAGCGCCTCGACGCTCGCAAGCAGCGAGTAGTGGTTGTACTGTCCGGTCACGTCGGAGGTGCCCGGCTTGACGTACTTGGAGATCAGCAGCAGCCCGACGCGCCCGCCGCCGACAGGCTGGCCGCTCGCCGTGGTCGTGGGTGCGCTGGCAGGGAGATTCGGGTACTTCGGCGTGCCACAGCAGCCGCTGTCATCGGCGCCAGTTCCGCTCTGCGGCGCCTGGTCGAAGGTGATCGCGATCATGCCGCCTTCCTTGTATGCGGCTGAGCTCTCGATCTCGGGCACGACCTTCTTCAGAAGGCCTTCTGCGGCAGGCAGACCGCCGGACCCGCACGCCCCCGGATCGCCGTCTTCGCACGGGTCGGGTGAGATATATGAAAGAGAGGGGGTGGTGGTCGCGCTGCCGAGGTCCTTGGAGAGCTGGCCCAGGCCCACGTTCTCTTCCGCGCAGTTGGAGCTCGCGGTAACCGAGGTGAAATAGAGGAACGGGTCGCGCCAGGTCACGAACGGGCCGCTCGTCGAGGGGGTGGAGTAAGGGTCGCTGGAGCCGAGCGCCGGGTTGGGGCACTTGCCCTGCAGGCCGGCGGAGGAGCCTTCGCCCAGCCCCTGCACATACGCCTTCCAGGTGTCGCCCTCCGAGACGAGCTGGTCGCCGAGGGTCAGTGTGCTGATCGGATAGACGCAGCCGGAGCCGAGCGCCTGGCCTTCGGACCCGGATTTGCCGGACGAGAGCGCTGCGTAGGTCGGGCAGCCCGCTTCGGTCTGCGGCGTCGGGCCCTGGCCGCTAATCAGAGCGATCTCGTTGGCGAGCTGGCCGGAGGCGACGCCGTAATAGTCGGTAACCAACTCACCCTGTTCGCGCAGCGTGCTTGCCAGATATGGCACCTTCGAGCCCACGCTGAATGAAGATTCGTAGCCCTGTTCCCCGAGCACGATCACAAACACGTGCTTGATCGGGGGAAGCGTCGAGGATTCCGTTTTGCTGCCCGAGCCTCCTTTGGAGCCTTTTTCGGATTCTTCTTCGCTTTCAGAGCCTTTGCCGCCGGATTCTTCTTTGCCCGACGCTTCTTCACTTTTGGGTTCTGCTTTGCTTTCGGAGGCGCTGGGCGAGGATTCTTCTTCGGATTCCGAGGCCGGTTCGCTTTCGCTGCTGCTTGTCGAGGTCGTGGTCGTGCTGGAGGTGGCTCCAGGCGCGGCGGCCAGCAGCACCGGCGAGCTTTCCTGCGGGCGCACGTACAGGCCCAGGCCCACGCCGAACGCCAGCAGGGCGATCACCGCGAAGGCGGCGGCCCAGGGCGAGGGCATTGGAAAGGAGCCCTCTTGGTCCTCCTGCTCTGCCTCGGGGTCCCCCTGAAGCTCGGGATCCTCGACGGGATCGGGGTCGGTCGCGTCGCCGTCGGGGGCGTCGGGGCTTGGGGGGCCGTCCATCGGTGCCGAGTGTCGCGCGGAGGGGTGTCGATGTTGTGAAGAACCTGTTTGAGACAGGTGTCCACGCGCAACGATAACTTTCCGTTCACAATTGAGGCTTGGAGCCGCCGGATACTGGGCTGGCCTTGGCGGCAGATCCGCCGGCGAGCAGCGTCATCCGCCTTGCGCTTGACGCGCAACTGGAATGGAACCCAGCATCCCCACCGAAGAGCTCAAAACGCCGCACAGCCACGTGCCGCAGGAGGACGAGACGCTCGTGCTGCCCGCCGGCCAGGGCAGCGAGCCGCTGCGCAGCACCGCGTCGGCGACGGGCCAGCACTGCGCGTCCTGCGGCGCGACGCTCACGCCAGACCAGCGCTACTGCGTGGAATGCGGGCAGCGGCGCGGCCCCACGCGTCCCCCGTTTATGGAGGGCACCGCACAACAGCCAAGCGCCTCCGCTCCGCCGCCTGCGAAAAGAGGTCCCCGCTTCTCTCCGAACACCGCCCTGATCGCGGGCATCGGCACGCTGATGCTGGCGATGGCGACAGGCGTGCTGATCGGCCGCACGAGCAGCCCGAGCTCGAAAGGCTCCCCGGTTCAGTACGTGACCGCTCCCACGAGCGGCGCCACCGGCACCGGAGGCACGACGACCTCCACCGAAACCTCGACGAGCTCGACCAGTGGCAAAGGCAGCTCCAGCAAATCGTCGGGCAGTAATGCCGCCGCCAAAGATCTCGGCGGCAAAGCGCCGTCCAAACCGGTCGTGACGGTCGGTAGCCCCGGCAAAGGCCCCGGCTACCAGAAAGGCAAATTCACCGGCAAATTCTTCGGTGGCAGCGAAAGCAAGAAGCAGGAAGAAGAAGAAGAACGCGGGGAATGAGTGGGCATAGATTCTTCAAAAGAAGGCAAGAGATGAGCGGCAACGGCGCCCAGGCGGGCAGCCAGGATGCTCCGAGCGTCGACATCGTCCGCCGCCGCGACCAGCTGGCCGCGCGCTTCGCCGAACTGCAGTGGGATCTCGGCGGACTGCTCTACGAGATGGCGATCCGCGACCACATCCGGATCGACATACTCGTCCAGCGCGCCGCCGCACTGCAGGAGGTCGACGCGGAGCTCGGCGAGCTGGACCGGATTCTGAAGATGCAGGAAAGCGGCACGGCCGGCCTGTGCCCCTCCTGCGGCGCTCCGCACAGCAGCGGCGCCGCCTACTGCTGGCAGTGCGGGCAGCCGCTGCTGCAGCATGTGCCCAGCCACGCGATTGGCCGTTAGCCAAACCGCCCGGTGACGTAGTCGCCGGTCCGCGGGTCTCTCGGGCGCGTAAAGATCGTGTTCGTCTCGTCGTACTCGACCAGCACGCCCGTGCGGTTTCCGTCGCTCATGCCGAGGCTAAAGAAGGCCGTGCGATCGGCGATGCGGGCCGCCTGCTGCATGTTATGGGTCACGATCACGATCGTGAAGCGGTGCTTGAGGTTGAGCATCAGCTCCTCGATCGAGGCGGTGGCGATCGGGTCAAGCGCGGAGGCGGGCTCATCCAGCAGCAGCACGTCCGGTTCGATCGCGATCGCCCGCGCGATGCACAGGCGCTGCTGCTGGCCGCCGGAGAGCCCGAATGCGCTCTGCTTGAGGCGGTCCTTGACCTCCTCCCAAAGCGCCGCGCCACGCAACGCGCGCTCGACGCGCTCGTCGAGGTCGGCCTTCAGACCGAGGTTGCGCGGCGCCCAGGCGATGTTGTCGTAGATCGACTTGGGTAGCGGGTTGGGGCGCTGGAAGACCATGCCGATCCGGCGCCGCACCTCCACCGGATCCACACCCGTGGCGTAGAGGTCGTTGCCGTGATAGAGAACCTGCCCCGAGAGGCCGAAGCCGGGCACCGTGTCGTTCATCCGGTTCAGGCAGCGCAGGAAGGTCGACTTGCCGCACCCGGAGGGGCCGATCAGCGCGGTGATGAGGTGTCTCGGGATCTTCAGCGAGACGCCTGCGATTGCGGTGCTGGCTCCATAGGAGACGGAGATGTCCCTGACGTCGAAGATGCTCTCGCGGGCCGGCGGCTGCTCGCCCTGCGGGTTCGCTTGCGCGCTGCGGTCGCTTGCGGCCACCGCTCCGTTGGCGTATGTGGGCTGGCCGAGCGCTGCCTGCGGCTCGCCGGTGTGAATCCGAACGCGCTTGCGGGGGCTGCTGGGTGCGTCTGTCAACTCAGTGCTCATCTTGCCATCTTCCTGCGGCTGCGGGCGTGCATCGTGCGGGCGGCTACGTTCACAACCAGTATGAACATGAGCAGCACGAATGCGGCGCCCCAGGCGCGTGCCCAACCGTTGGGGTTGGCGCTGGTCGAGGTTTTGTAGATGTAGACGGGAATGTTCGGCGTCGCTTCGCTGAAGATTTTGAAGCTGACGCTGTTGCCGATGACAGAGCAGGTGAGCAGTAGCGGCGCGGTCTCGCCGGCGGCGCGAGCGACGGCGAGCACGCTGGCGGTGAGAATCCCACCGAGCGCGCTGGGCAGGATCACGCCTCGCAGCGCGCGCCAGCGGCTCACGCCGAGCGCCGCCGACGCGTCGCGCAGGCCTTGGGGCACCAGCAGCAGGGTCTCCTGCGATGCGCGCGCCACCAGCGGCAGCATCACGATCGAAAGTGCGAATGCGCCGGCGAAGCCGGTCTGGCTTTTGCCGAAGACCAGCAGGGCGAAGACGAACAGGGCGAGCACGATCGTGGGGGTCCCGAACAGCAGGTCGAGTACCAGCCGCAGCGCTCGCGCCGGTCTCTTGCTCGCGAACTCGGTCATGTAGAGCGCGGCCAGAATCCCGATCGGCATCGCCATCAGGGCCGCGATCAGGACCAGGGTGGCGGTGCCCACGATCATCGGCCCGACCCCGCCGCCACCTTCTTCTTCGTGCGCGGGCGGGCCCTCGATCAGGAATTTGATGCTGAGCACGCTCGCGGCGCGCGAGGCGACCGAGTAGACCACGAACGCAAGCACTGCAACGGCGAGCAGCGCGGCGGCGGTTTGGCCCGCCTCGACCATGCGGCTGACCAGTTGGCGCCGGCGCAGCTGCCGCGAGGCGACCAGCGGGCGCGCGGGGTCGAGCCGCTCGCCGCCGAAGAGGTCGAAGGTGTCCTCCGTCTCCAGCAGCTCCGCTGTCTGCGCGCGGTCCGGACTCATCGCGCGGCCGCCCGGTGCACGTCGAAGCGGCGCGTGATCGCCTGGGCGGCCAGGTTTGCGATCAGGCCGATCACGAGCAGCATCACACCCAGGTAGAAGATCGAGGAAGTGTCCAGTTTGCTCTCGCTGCCGAGGATTTCGGTAGCGATCGCGGCAGCCAGCGTGTTGCCGGTTCCGAACAGCGAGGCGCTGATCGCTTTGCCGTCGCCAATCACCTGCGCCACCGCGATCGCCTCGCCCAGCGCGCGGCCGAGTCCGAGAAACGCGGCGGCCGCCACTCCGGAGGCAGTGGACGGAAGCACCACGCCCCGCACCATCTCCCAGCGGGTGGCGCCGAGCGCGATGGCGCCGTCCTTCATCTCTTGAGGGACGGTGAGGAAGAGGTCGCGGCTGATCGAGGCGATGATCGGCACGACCATGATCGTGACGATCAGGCCCGCGGTGAGCAGGCTGGCCCCGGTCGTCGCCGGTTCGCCGAAGATCGGCAGGAATCCGAGCACACTGTGCAGCAGCGGCTCCAGGTGCTTGGGCAAGAACGGTGCGAGCACGAGGATCCCCCAGAAGCCGAGGATCACGCTCGGGATCGCGGCCAGCATCTCCACCAGCGGCCCGATCACGCCTCGCAGGCGCGCTGGAGCGACCATCGCCAGGTAGAGCGCGATCGCGATCCCGAGGGGGAGCGCTAGCAGCATCGCGATCGCCGAGGTGACCACGGTGCCGAACAGCATCACGCCGGCGCCAAAGACCTTGAAGTTGGGCTGCCAGGTGGTGTGGCCGATGAAGCCCAGGCCGAAGCGTTCGATCGCAAGCATCGAGCCGCTGATCACCTCGTAGGCGATCCCGAGCAGCGCCAGTAGCGCGAGCAGCGCCGCGAGCACGCACAGGCCCCGCAGCACGACATCGCCCAGCCGGTCCATCGTGTTCGCACCACTGCGACCGCTGCGCGGGCGCGCGAGACGCCCCCGCAATCTCGATGCAGGATGCGCTGGGCCGGCGTTCATGGGTGGGCCAGATTACCGGCTGCGTCGTCCGGGTGCCTGATCTTCACAAGATCTACACAGGTCAGCGCCATGCTTGTTAACAACTTTCGCACAGCCTCTGCATCATGTTCACAAAATCGCCACAGCTGGCCTGTGGTGCGGTGAAATGCTCTGCATCGCCGACAACACCAAATCCTAGGAGGACAGTTGAGACGGACACCAAAGTCGGCGCTCGCTTTCGCGGCGCTGATTGCATGCCTGGTACCAGGCTTCACTTACGCTGCAGCGAGTGCCGCGGCCGAAGAAACGCTTACGGGCGCGGGCTCGACGCTGATTGCGCCATTCGAGGCCTATTGGGGGCAGGAATTCGAAAAGCTCCACGGGACGAAGGTCACCTACGCCTCCGTGGGCTCAGGCTCGGGGATCTCGCAGATCTCCGCCCGGACCGTCGACTTCGGTGCTTCCGACGCTCCTCTGACCGAAGCGCAGGCCGCTACCTGCAAAGAATGCGTCCAGATCCCATGGGCGCTGACTGCAACTGGCATCGCCTTCAACCTCGGCAAAATCACGAAACTGCTTCTGACTCCGGAAATCGTGGCCGAAATCTATCTTGGCAAGATCACCAAATGGAACGCCAAGCCGATCAAGAAGATCAACAAGCATCTCAAACTGCCCAACCTGACGATCACCCCGGTCTACCGCAGCGACGGCTCTGGTGACACCTATGCGTTCACCGACCTGATGTCCCGCGTCAGCAAAGAATGGAAGAGCAAGGTCGGCAACGCAACCTCCGTCAGCTTCCCCACGGGGGTCGGCGGCGCCGGCAACAGCGGCGTGACCGCCGTGGTCGAAAAGACCGAAGGCGCGATCGGCTACATCGCCGCGTCCTACATCTACTCGCACGGTCTCTACGCTGCGCGCCTGAAGAACAAGGCGGGTTTCTACGAGTACCCGAACCTGACCAACATCGAAGAAGCGGCCGCGGCGGCGAAAAAAATCCCGTCGAACCTCGAAATGCATATCGTGAACCCGCCGAAGAGCGCGAAGAAGGCATATCCGCTCTCGACGTTCACGTATGTGATCGTGCCGAAGGATGCGCCGAAGCTCAGCCTGATCAAGGAATTCATCAAGTACGGCCTGACGACCGGGCAGAAGTTCGGGCCCGCGCTCGACTTCGCCAAACTCCCGTCGCCGATCCTGAAAGCGGACGAAAACGCAGTGAACTCGCTCTAGCAGAGCGGTCTCACAGCGGCCAGGGATGGCCGCGCACCTGACGGCCCCGGGCCGGTGGCACGCACAAAGCGAGCCGCCGGCCCGAGCCGCTTAAGAGCCGCCCATGCCTCTCTGCGAGAGTAGGTGCGCATGGCTCACGCCCACCACGGTTATTCCCACTCGCACGCGCCCACCGCCGACTCCGATGCGCGTCGGCTGTGGGTTGCGCTTGCGCTAATCCTCGCCTTCATGGTGGGCGAGGTCGTGACCGCGGTGTTCGCGCATTCGCTGGCACTGCTCTCTGACGCCGGGCACATGCTGACCGATGCCCTCGCGATCGGCGTATCGCTGTTGGCGCTGCAGCTGATGCGGCGGCCCGCACAGGGCGCGATGACCTATGGCCTGGGCCGCGTGGAGGCACTCAGCGCTCAGTTCAACGGCGCGATGCTACTGGTGCTGGCGGTCCTGATCGCCTACGAGGCGGTGCGCCACCTGATCTCGCCGCCTGACACCCGTGGCTTGCCGGTGTTGGTGGTGGCGCTTGTGGGGATTCTCGTCAACCTGCTCGCAAGCGGACAGCTGGCGCGCGCCAATCGGGCCTCGATGAACGTGGAGGGCTCCTTCCAGCACCTCCTGACCGATCTGTTCGCGTTCATCGGCACAGCGGTCGCCGCGCTTGTGATCCTCACCACCGGCTTTCTGCGCGCCGATGCGATTGCATCGCTGCTTGTCGCAGCGCTGATGGTGCGCTCTGCTTCCGGCCTGCTGCGCGACTCGGGTCGTGTGTTTCTGGAGGCCGCTCCGCACGATCTCGATCCGCGATCGATCGGGCTGGCGATGGCGGGCGTGCCGGGGGTCGTGGAGGTGCACGATCTGCACGTCTGGCAGGTCTCCTCGGGCTTCCCGGCGCTTTCGGCGCACGTGCTCGTCTCCGCCCAGAGCGACTGCCACGCCACCCGCCGGCAGCTGCAGGCGATGCTGCGCGAGCGTTTCGCGATCGAGCACAGCACCCTGCAGGTCGACCACGAGGGCGGGGATCTGCTCTCGATCGAGCTCTCGCCGCAACTGAGGCGAGGATGAGCGGCGCGGAGCTTGGGCTTGCGCTTTCGGTCTTCCTGGCCTGTGCTGTGGAGGCGGTCGAGGCGCTGACGATCGTGCTGGCCGTCGGCACGACTCGCAGCTGGTCCTCCGCGCTCAGCGGGGTGGGGGCTGCAACGGTCGTGCTCTGCGTGGTGGTGGCGGCGCTCGGCCCGGCGCTTACCTCCTTGCCGATCGACGTGCTGCGGCTGGTAGTGGGCGGGCTGCTCCTGATTTTCGGGCTGCAGTGGCTGCGCAAGGCGGTGCTGCGAGCATCCGGGCTAAAGGCCCTGCACGACGAGGCGCAGGAATTCGAAGACCAGCGCCGCGCCGCGCAGGCGGCCGCCAGCAGCGGCTCCGGCTTCGACGGCTACTCCTTCACCCTTGCCTTTAAGGGTGTCTTGCTGGAGGGTCTGGAGGTCGTGTTCATCGTGCTCACCTTCGGCGCCAACCAGCACCACGTTGGCATCGCCGCGATCGCCGCCGCGGCCGCGATTGCCGCGGTGGTCGTGCTCGGGCTGGCGGCCAGGGCGCCGCTTGCGCGGGTGCCGGAGAACACGATGAAGTTCGCGGTCGGCGTGATGCTGAGCTCCTTTGGGATGTTCTGGGGCGCCGAGGGCGCAGGCGCGCACTGGCCCGGCTCCGACGCGTCGCTGCTCGTGATCGTGCCCGCGCTGGCCCTGTTTGCGATCGGCCTGGTCTGGCTGCTGCGCCGCGAGCAGAAGTCGGTGGTTGACGCACCGCCGGCGGCGATCGGCGTCGAAGAAGAGGTCAGCGTATGAGCCGGCTTCGGCGAGCTGCCTTCGAGGTCTGGGATTTCATCGTCGGCGACGACTGGGCAAACGCGGTCGCGGTCGCGGTTGCGCTTGGCGTGACCGCGATCCTCGCCGGTGCCGGTATCGCCGCCTGGTGGGTGATGCCAGTGATGGTGCCGCTGCTGCTGTGGATGTCGGTCAGACGGGTGTTGCGCGCTCGCTGAGTGCTGAGCGATCTGTTCGCTCCATCAGCAGGATAAGCGCGCCCACTGCCGCCAGCCCACTCAGCAGGAGCAGCGTGAGCGTCAGGCCGTGAGCCGAGGTTGCAGCCGAGACCGAGCTCTTGGCCACGGACGAGCTCCCGGTCGCGCTCGCGTATGCGAGGCTCGCAAGCGCCACGCCGAGGATCGCGCCGAGCGTCCTCGTCATGTTCACCAGCCCGCCCAGCACTCCCGCGCGCTCGCGCGGCCCGGCGGCCATCACGGCGGCGTTGTTGACCGGGGTGAAGGCGCCAAGTCCCGCGCCCGCGACCGCCAGGCCGACAAGCCGCGCGGGCAGGCCATGCATCAGCGCGATCACCGCCAGGCCCACGGCGGCGAGCAGCAGCCCGCCCACGGTCAGCGGCCTGGCCCCGATGCGGTCGGCGAGGCGCCCGGCCAGCGGCGCGACGATGCCAAGCGCGATCGGCAGCACCGCTAGCTGCAGGCCGGAGGCTGAGGGGCTGATGCCGGCGGCCAGCAGGTAGTAGGGCACCACGAACAGGGCGCCGAACATCACCAGGTAGGAGATCAGGCCGCCACCCACGCCGAAGGCGATCGCCGGCGTTCGCAGTAGCGAGAGCAGGCCGCTGCACCGGCGCTCGTGGAGCACGCCGAGCCGGCTGCGCGGTATCAGCAGCCGCGCGAGCACGATCGCCACGATCCCGACGGGCACGTTCACGAAGAAGATCAGCCGCCAGCCGCCAAGCCCGATCAGCAGGCCGCCGACAGCCGGTCCCAGCGCCAGCCCGATCGCCTGCGCGGCGCCCTGGATGCCGATTCCCCGGTTCAGCCGCCCGGCCGGCATCGCCTCGCGGATCAGGGCCACGCTGTTTGCCTGCAGCATCGCGGCACCGAGACCTTGCAGCACGCGGGCGCCGATCAGCAGCGGCAGGGTGGAGGAGAGGCCGCATAGCAGCGAGCCGAGCGTGAACACCGCAAAGCCGTAGGTGTAGAGCAGCTTGCGGCCGAACAGATCGGCCAGCGCGCCCGCCGCCAGTAGTGCGGCGAGCAGCACAAGCATGTAGGAGAGCGAGATCCACTGCACGGTGGCGGCGCTGGCATGCAAGCTCTGGCCGATGCGAGGCAGCGCGACGGTGACGATGCTCGCGTCCAGTTGCCCCATGAAAGCGCCGGTGCAGACCGCGCCAACGACGTACCAATGCGCGTGAGGACTGTCGCGAACCGCCGCGGGACGGCGTGGCTCGCGCAGGATAGCTGCCATTCGGGTTGCGCTCATCACTCCATTCCAGCGTGTTCATACCCATAGTTCAAAGATATTTTTTTTATTGATTAGATAGGGTAGGCCTATGGATGAGAAGCGCCTGGCCCACTTCCTGGCGATCGTGGACGAGGGCGGGCTCACCAGGGCCGCCAGGGCGCAGCACATCGCCCAGCCCTCGCTTTCGCAGTCGCTTGGCGCGCTTGAGCGCGAACTGGGCGCCAGGCTCTTCGACCGCGCTGGTCGCGGCCTGCGGCTGACCGCCGCGGGGCACGCGCTGATCGGCCCCGCCCGGCAGGCGCTGCGCTCAATGCAGGAGGTGCGTAGCGCGGTCGGGGAGGTCTCTGCGCTGCTGGCAGGCACGCTTGAGATCGCCGCGCTGCCGACGCTGGCCGTCGATCCCCTTGCGGATCTCATCGGCCGCTTCAGAGTCGAGCACCCCGGAGTGGCCGTGAGCATGCGCGAGGCGGAGAGCGCCGCGGGCATGAGCGCGCTGGTGCGAGACGGGGGATGCGAGTTGGGGCTCACGCACCTGCCGCTGCCGCAGCAGGGCCTGACCACTGTGGAGCTCGGGGTCCAGGAGCTGTTGTTCGTGCTGCCGGCCTCGATCGATCTTGGCGGCGGGCGCTCCTCGAAGGCGATCTCGCCCGCCGCCCTGGCGAAGATCCCGCTGATCGTCAGCCCGCCCGGCACCTCCACGCGGATGCTGCTCGATCAGGCGATGGAGGCCGCCGGAGTGGTCCCCAACGTCGCGGTGGAGACCGACGCGCGCGAGGCGATCGTGCCGCTGGTGCTCGCCGGCGCGGGCGGAGCGCTGCTGCCGGCGCCGCTTGCCCTGGAGGCGGAGCGCCGCGGCGCGCTGGTGCGGGCCGCCAGGCCGCGCATCGCACGCCGCATCGGGCTGGTCCGGCGCGAAGGCCCGCTCTCGCCTGCGGCTCGCGCGTTTGCGGCGCTGGCGGGCGCGGACTCAGCCCTTCGCAGCGCTTGAGGTGGCAAGCACCTTGCCCGCGGCGCCCAGCGCCTGCACCGCATACCAGGCATAGCCCGAGGTGGCCGGGATCATGGTCTCGAAGCCGGCGGTGGGAGCGCTGGCCAGCGCTGAGACGTGGTGGACTTCATTCCAGGCGATCACGCGCCAGGAGGCGACTTCTGTGGCGCCGTTCCAGCTCGCGTAGACATCCACCGTGCCGCTGGTCGTCGCCGCTTGCACAGCGACGTCCGGCGGGCTTGCCGGCGTGCCGCTCCACGGCAGCCTGTAGGCGCGGTAGGAGGTGCCTTTGGGCGGAAGCTGCACCTGGAAGAGCAGGCTGCCGTTGCTCGCGAATTCGGTGATGAAGGGCGACTGGCCCCAGCCCACGAAGGAGTTGCCGTTTGAGAGCAGCTGATCGTTGCCCTGGCTGTCGGCCACCAGCGCAGGCGAGTGCACGTCGGCGCTGATCAGCTTCACTTCTTTGGTCTTCCATTCGATGCTCTCGTGGATGATGCGCGACTGCTTGTGCACCTGCGGGGACGCGCCGTCGTCGAAGGCGGTGATCGACCCGTCAGGCTGCCAGCGGATGTCGTGCTGGTAGGCGGTTTCGGTGCCGGGCCCCATCTTGAAGCTCGGTTTCTTGCCGCCCAGCTCCCATTCGATCGCGCCGGTGCGGTGGTTGATCTCATAGCCGGCCCAGGTGTTGCGCGCGGAGATCAGGAAGTTGCCGTCGCCCGAGGGGTCGAGCGAAACCGAGTTGAGGTGGAAGTAGTCGAAGGGCCAGCTCTTGGATGAGGAGGGCCGCGAATAGGATTCGCTCAGCGGCACGTGCCCGTAGGACTGCCATTCAAACATCACAAGGCCCGTCTTGATGTCGATCTCCTGCAGCGCCGCGTCGAGGATGCCGCCGCCTTCCTTGACTCCGTGCACGGAGGAGAGGTTCGCATCCACCAGCGAGTAGGCGCTGATGTACGCCTGCCCTTCCGGTGTGACGAGGATTTCGTGCAGGTCGGCGTGGTAGCCGTTGCCGCCGCCGATATGAGCTATCCGCTGATAGTGGTCGTTGTAGATTTCGTCCGCGCCGAAGCCCACGCCGATCGGCGCGATGTATCCCTGCCACCAGACCAGCACGGGTTCGTGGTCGTATTCGGCGGTCTTGAAATCCATCGCATGTTCGTCACTTGGCACCGGGTCGAACCACACCAGCTGGCCGCTGCCGCTGAGAATCGTCGGGCCCCATTGGGCCGAGCCTTCGTTGAAGGCGAAGAAGATGTCGCCCGCGCTGGCGCTGGGCGAGTCGGCCTCGATCGAGACCGCGGGCGGGTGCAGCTGCGACTCAGAGACGATGGTCTGCACCCCAGTGCCTGAGGTCGCCGCCTGGTGAGCATTCTTCGGTGGGAACGCGTAGTGGAACAGGTGCGCGATCTGGAAGGAGCTGCTCACGCGCTGGCGGTGATGAGCGGGCCCCACCAGCGCGGTGACGCTCACGCGCTCGCCTTCCTTGAAGCCGGCACTGGGGATGAAGCTCGCGCCCGCCGCGCTGGCATAGGACGCCAGGTGGCCCTTGTGGACGCCGCTTGCCGATCCGCGCACTGAAACGTCGCCGATCTGGCTCGCCGGCGCACCGAGGAAGCTGATCTGGGTGTGCGGGGAGGCGTCGGGCGTGCCTGGCAGCGGCGAGATGGTCACCGGCGGCAGCGAGGCCGCCCCCGCGGCGGTTGCGCTCAGCGCGAGCGCTACCGTCAATATCGGTATCAGGAGCGTGCCTCTTGCACGCCTTCGCGCGGCCGGTAGCTGATCGTTCATGTTCCGTCGTCTCTCCGCCCCTCACGGCATCGCGCCTCCTGCGAACCACCACTCTACGGCGATTCTCAGCCTGCAGGTCGCACGAGCACCGCGATCGGGGCTAGGTAGCTTTCCGTCAGCGCCTGGCGCCGAATGTTGAGAACACGTAAATGCACGGACGGTTGCGGTGCGGCTGGCGGCGGGTGTCGGGGACGCTGCCGGGGTAACGTCTAGAGCCCCGATGGCATCTCCCCAGAGCGACGATCCCCGCCAGCGCGCTCGTGCGCGCATGTTTGAAACACGCAGCCAATCCTGGCGCGAAGCGGGGCTACTGCGCGAGATCGACCCCCACGCAGTGCGCCGCGCGCGGGTGACGGCGCTGCTGCTGCTGCCGATCTTCATCGGGATCGTGGTGCTCGACCACCACCTGGGGGAAGTTGGGGTTCCCAAGAAGTTGGAAGCGCCGATCCAGGTTGTGAGCGTGTTCGCACTCGCCGGCCTGGGCTGGGTGATCGCAAAGGACACCGGCAGGGCGTTCGGCCCGATGCTCTTCAGGCGACTGGAGCCTGGCACGGCCGGCACCGTCGGTTTTCTGATCCGTTTGGCCACCATTGGTCTTGCGGCGCTCCTGGCACTCGACGCCGTCGGCGTGGAACCTCAAACGCTGGCGATCGGCGGCGCGCTCACGGCGGTGGTCATCGGCCTGGCCGCCCAGCAGACCTTCGGCAACCTGATCGCCGGCACCGTGCTGCTGAGCGCCCGCCCGTTCCGCGTCGGCGAGCGCGTGCGCCTGCAGGGCGGGGCGCTGGCCGGACAGGTGGACGGAGTCGTCGGCTCGCTGGGGCTGCTCTACACCACCTTCGTCGCCGGCGATGAGTCGATCCTTGTTCCCAACAGCGTCGTCCTGAGCGTGATGGTGATCACCAGCGAGGGGCGCGCCGGGCCGGTCGGCTGGATGGGCGGCGGCCGCCGCTACGCAGACTCAGAGGCAGTGGAGCCCGTGGGCGCCTCCGCGGTGCCCCCGCCGCCGACCTACGCGCAGGAGGCCGCGGGCGCCAGCTCCGCGCCACCTCCGCCGCCGCGACCGGATCAGCGAGCCAGCCGGTAGCGCAAGAACAGGTTGGACTCGTGCTCGTAGAGCGCGATCAGCTCCAGCTGTGGCGGGTCGATCTCGGCGCCGGCAAGGATGCGCAGGTGCTCCTCGCCACCAGCGAGCTTGGGCGCGAGGGACAGGAACAGCTCGTCGACCAATTCGCCCTGGACCAGCTGCGCGGCAAGGTGTGGTCCGCCCTCGCACAGCAGGGTGCCCACGCCGTGATCGTCGTGGATGCGGCGCATCGCGAGCGCCAGGTCCAGCTTGCCGTTTCGCTCACACCGCAGGTAGCCGGGTTGCGCCGGACATGGCGCAAGCTCCTGCGCGGTGGGGGTGACCATGATCACAGGCGCCTGCGGTTCGGCCAGCAGTGGTACCTCCTGCGGGTCCAGCCGCATGCTCCCCGAGACGATGAACGTCGACAGCTCGGCGCTCAGGCCATGGGCGCGCCGCGCCTGCCGATCCTGCTCCCCGCGCAGCACGCGCGCGTAATGCTCGGCGCGGACCGTCCCGGCGCCCACCAGCAGACCTTCGGCGATCGTGCGCAGGCCATGCAGCAACGCGCTGTCGGCCCGGTCGCCGATCGGCCCGGCACGCCCGTCGATGCTGGCTCGACCATCCGCCGTGCTGGCCATGTTCAGCAGCACATAAGGCCTCGATTGCGGCGGCGTCTGCGTCTTGCGCTGATGTGCCTGCGCGGCCAGCTCGTTCAGGATCTCGGGTATCGCGACGCTCGCCGCGCTCCCAGATGGAAACGGGAACAGGCGTCTGAGCGCTGGGGTGGTTTGCTGCTCGCCGGCGATGACTCGCGAGATATAGCAGCGCTCAGCGCCGATTGGCAAGCAATTGGTGCGCTGTGGCGCTCTGCAGAGCCATTGCGCGTGTATCAGCTTTGCAACACCCCGCTGCCGTGACGTGCTACTTTCGTGGCGTCTGGCCGGCCCCTGCGGACCGGCGAAAAGGTAGTCAGTGCAGCAGGCGCGCAGGTCGACGCTGGAACAGCATCCTCCGCGTGGCGGCAGGCACACAGATAGCGGAGGAATCGAATGTCCACCGGCACCGTCAAGTGGTTCAGTGACGACAAGGGGTTTGGGTTCATAACCCCCGACGACGGCGACAGGGACCTGTTTGTTCATCACACAGGTATCAATGGCGATGGCTATCGCTCCCTCAAGGAGGGCGCGAAAGTCTCCTATGACGCCGAAGATGGCGACAAGGGGCCCAAGGCGGTCAACGTCAACACGCTGTAACCAGCTGGCCTAGCCGCTGCGCCGCCTCAGGCGGTGGCAAGGCGCGCCCGCGTCGCGGACTGCGAGTACGGGCAAGGTTTTACGGCAACACTTGAAGAGCCCGCGTGTCGCGGGCTCTTCTCGTATCGTGGGCCGATCCCGACGCCGAGCGACGCCACATCGATCACGCTGCACGACGGCATCTCCGACCCTGGCGCAGCAGCCGAGATTGGCCTGCTGCGCGGCGCGCCGCTTGCGCCTCAGCGCGCTCGCCTTGCGGCATGGGCGCGCGTGCATGGCGTGGGGCTGCTCTGTCTCTCGGTGATCGTTCTCTGCAGCCTGCTGGTCGTGATCGTTGCGGCCGGCGGTCCCAGCATCGTCTCGGCGACCACGCGCTCGGACTTCTTCCCGGGCTGGATGGCAGGGCCCCTCAACGCGATCGGCTCGGGTGTGTCGCTTAGCACCGCGGCGCTGAAGGTCGGCCTCACGATCGCCGTGATCGCGATGTATGCCTGCTACGCGCTCGGGATGCGACGGATCACGGGCCTCGGAGCGCCCTGGGTGATCGGGGCGATAATCGCCGTCCAGCTGATCTTCCTGCTCTCTCCGCCGCTGACACTCACCGACGTCTTCAACTACATCAACTACGCACGCATGGATGTCGTGCACAACCTCAATCCATACGCAACGATCCCGGCGCTTGAGCCACACAACGACCCCGCCTTCGCGCTCAGCAACTGGCACGACCTGCTCAGCCCGTACGGCCCGCTCTTCACGATCATGACCTTCGCGGTCGCCCCGCTCTCGGTGGCGGCGTCCTTCTGGGTGGCAAAGGGCGCGCTGGCGCTGCTCAGCCTCGCGACGCTCGCGCTGGTGTGGAAGTGCGCACGGCTGCTCGATCGCGATCCGGTGCAGGCGATCGCATTTGCAGGGCTCAACCCGATCGTTTTGATCTGGGGTCTCGGCGGCGACCACAACGACGTCTTCATGGTGTTCTTCGTCGTGCTGGCCTGCTGGCTGCTGCTGCGCCGCACGGACACTCCGCCGGTTGATGGCGCTGGCGCGCGGATCCGGTCGTGGCTGATGCCGCTTGCGGCCAGCGAGATCGCCGCCGGCGCAGCGCTCGCCGCCGCGGTGTTCGTGAAGGCGTCGGGCGCGATCGTGGTGCCGGTGCTCCTCGCTGCCTTGATCAAGACGCCGCGTCGCCTGGTACAGACGATCATGGGAGGGGTCGTAGCCGGCCTGATGCTAGCCGCAATCAGCTATCTGGTCTTCGGAGCCCACGTCCCGTCGGACCTCACCCAGGGCAGCATCGTCACCGGGCTGAGCGTGCCGAACCTACTCGGGATGGCGCTCGGGCTGGGCGGCGAGACGGCGCCGGTGCGCGAGGCGGTGGGCCTCGTGTTGGTCGGTGCCGTGATCGCCTGTTGCGTGCTGGCCTTCCGCCGGCGCGAGCTGATCGCTCCCGCAGGGTGGGCGACGATGGCGCTGCTGCTGACGCTTGGATGGGTGCTGCCCTGGTACATCCTCTGGGCGCTGCCGTTTGCGGCGCTGTCCTCCTCCAGGAGGCTGCGCCTGGCGGTGCTGGCCTTCGGCGTCTATCTGATCCTGGTGTGGGTGCCGATCGCACCCGAATGGAACAGCGCGATCGGACTGCACCCCGACCAGACCTCCGTCGGCCAGCAGCACCAGCGCATCGTCAGGCAGCTCCTGAACTGATTACGCCGCGCCGTGTGGCCCGCTCACGCGCTGCTCTCCCTCCGGCAATTTCCCGTCGCGGCCGACGTAGCCGTCCTTACCGCCGGCGCAGAGATAGACAGCATCGCCCTGCCCCACATTGCGCAGGCGTCGCAGCGTGTGCGCCTCCACGTGCGCGAAGGTGCCGGCCGGCAGCGGATAGACAGAGCCGTCACCAAGCTCGATCTCCATCACGCCTTCGTGGACGAAGTAGAGCTCGTCCTGCTCGTCGTGGTAGTGAAAGCCGGTCTGGTAGCCGGGCGGCATCACGATCGCATTGACGCCAAAGGCGGCCACGCCGAGGCCCTGTCGGACCTTGCGGAAGCCGTGGCCGCTGCCGAGATCGTCGAGGTGGCCGACCGCGTATCCCTCGCCTTTGCGCACGTCAGGGTATTCCGCTGAGGACATCTGATTGGACCCTTTCTCTAGTGATCGGCGACATGGCCGCCGTCGGGAATAAGCGGCCGACCCTCCGCCGCCCACCGCAACAACCCGCCGGACATCGTGTAGGCGTCAAAGCCAGCCGCCCTGAACGCCTGCGCCGCCATCTGTGAGCGGGCGCCCACCCGGCAGTAGAAGACGACCGGCCGATCTCTGGGCACGCTCTGCGCGGCGCCGGTGAGCTCGTTCAGGGAGACATGCCGCGTGCCCTCGATGTGACCGGCGTCGCGCTCGTATGTCTCGCGCACGTCGATCACCTCGGCAGGCGGCTCATGCGAAAGCCACGCGGCAAGCTCCGCGGGCTCGATCTCGATCGAGGTCTCACTGCTGGCCTGGCTCATGGATGTGAGCGTAGCGATCCCAGCGCGAGCACCAATGGACCACTAGGATCAGGCTCACCACTACCTAGGAATGGGCTTCATGCAACAGACTTTGAGCGACGTCTACACGATCCCGCGCGAGCACCTCGATCTCTGCGAGACGATCGGCCAGATCGCGCGCGAGCGGATCGCGCCGCGCTCGGCGGAGATCGACGAGAAGGCGGAATACCCGTGGGACATCAGGAAGGTGCTGGCCGAGCAGGACATCCTCGGTCTGCCGTTTCCCGTCGAGTACGGCGGCACCGGCACCGGCACGCTGATGCTGAACATGGCTGTGGAGGAGATCGCCAAGGTGGACGCCTCCTGCGCGCTGATCCTGATGGTCCAGGAGCTCGGCACGCTGCCGATCCAGCTCTTCGGCTCCGATGAGCTCAAGCAGCGCTTCCTGCCCAGGTGCGCAAGCGGGGAGTGGTCGCCGGCCTTCGCGCTCTCAGAGCCCGAAGCGGGCTCAGACCCAGCCGGCATGAAGACCACGGCGGTGCTCGACGGCGATGAGTGGGTGATCAACGGCACCAAGAACTGGATCTCCAACCTCGGGGTCGCCGACTTCTACATCTGCTTCGCGGTCACCGACCGGGAGAGCAAACGGATCACCGCCTTCGTGGTGGAGGCCGACCGGCCTGGCTTCGGCGTCGGCAAGCTCGAGCACAAGCTGGGGATCAGGGCCTCGCCCACCGGCCAGCCGATCTTCGAGGACGTCAGGGTGCCGCAGGAGAACGTGATCGGCGAGGTCGGCAGGGGCCTCTCGGTCGCGCTGGGAACACTGGAGCGGACGCGGCTTGGAGCCGCGGCGCAGGCTGTCGGCATCGCGCAGGGCGCAACCGACTATGCGCTCGCATACGCCAAGGAGCGCGTCCAGTTCGGCAAACCGATCTTCGACTTCCAAGCGATCCAGTTCAAGATCGCCGACATGCAGCTGAGGACTGCGGCCGCCCGAGAGCTGCTCTACAAGGCATGCGCGATGGCCGATCGGTGCGATCCGCAGGCGGCGCGCTACTCCTCGATGGCCAAGGTGTTCTGCTCGGACACCGCGATGGACGTGACCGTGGATGCGGTTCAGGTCCTGGGCGGCTACGGTTACGTGAAGGAGTATCCGGTGGAGCGCATGATGAGGGACGCCAAGATCACCCAGATCTACGAGGGCACGAACGAGATCCAGCGGCTCGTGATTGCCCGCACGCTGAAGTAGGAGCGATGTCGCGCTCGCGCCGCACACTGCCAACCGGCCAGCTGCGGCGGATTGGCGTGGCGGCGCTGATCGCGCTCTCTCTCGGCCTGATCGTGATCGTGCTGGGCCAGGGCTTCAGCGCGATCGGCGCGGTCAAGGCGCTGGAGGAGGTGGCGCTCGGAGTGATCGCGGTGGTGCTGCTCGCCGGCGGCGCGGCGATCCTGGCTGTGCGCATGGGGGGCTGGCGCGAACCCGAGTCGGAGACGGAGTTCGAAGAGATCGTGCGCCACTCCGAGCAGCTCGCCCGCGAAAACCTCGTCACCGACCCCGATGAAGCGGACTTCCAGGCGCTGGACCCGCTCAACAACGAGGACTTCAAGGAGCTCGTCCGGGACGCGCTGGACGATCTGCCCGAACTGCTGCGCAACGCGCTGCGCCACGTCGCGGTCGTGATCTCAGACGAAGGCCGCAAGCACGGCGCCTATGGCCTTTACATGGGTGGCACGGTCAGCCGTGGCGACACCCACGACCGGATCGTGGTCTTCAGGGACACGCTACGGCGCGACTTCGGCCGCGACCCCGACATGCTGCGCGACCAGGTCACCAGGACGGTGCGGCACGAGCTGGCCCACCACGTCGGCTTCGATGAGCTGGGCGTCTCCCGGCTGGATTTGTAAGCGCGGGGCCGCGAGCCGGCGTGCGCGCATAGGATGCGCGCACTCACGATCTCTACCGAGGAGAAGAGCACTCAAATGCCTGAAGCAGTAATCGTCGACGCCATCAGAACGCCCATCGGACGGGCAGTGAAGGGGTCGCTGAAGACCGTCAGAGCTGACGACCTGGCCGCGATCCCGCTCAAGGCGCTGATCGAGCGCAACCCGCAGGTGCAGTCCAGCTCGATCGGCGACGTGATGATGGGCTGCGGCTTCTGCGAGGGCGAGCAGGGCTACAACATCGGCCGCAACGCGACGCTGCTGGCAGGCATCGACCATCACGTGCCCGGCACGACCGTCAACCGCTTCTGCGCCTCTTCGCTGCAGACCGCGCGGATGGCCTTCCACGCGATCAAGGCGGGCGAGGGCGACACCTACATCGCCGCGGGCGTGGAGGCGGTCTCTCGGGCCGGCGGCGGCGCCCAGTTCGAGTTCAACAAAGCGCTGGACGGCTCCGAGGGCTCGCTCTACAACGTCTACATTCCGATGGGCCTGACCGCGGAGAACGTCGCCGAGCGCTGCAACGTCTCAAGGCAGTCACAGGACGAATGGGCGGTGATCTCTCAGAACCGGGCGGTGGCGGCCCAGGAGTCCGGTCACTACGACAGCGAGATCGTGCCCGTCACCGTGCCCGCTCACAAAGACGTGGACAAGGAAGGCAAAGAGATCGACGTACCGGAGACCGTGGTGAGCAAGGACGACGGTCCCCGCCCCGGCACCACGATCGAGAAGCTGAGCGCGCTGCCGCCCGCCTTCAAGCCGGACGGCACCGTGACCGCCGGCAACGCCTGTCCGCTCAATGATGGCGCCGCCGCGCTGCTGGTGATGTCGCAGGAGCGCGCCAAGGAGCTTGGGCTGACCCCGAAGGTGCGGATCCTCGCCTCCACCGTCGTCGCGATCAGACCTGAGATCATGGGCCTTGGCCCGATACCGGCGATCCAGCAACTGCTCGCGCAGACGAAAATGAACATCGATGACATCGACGTCGTGGAGATCAACGAGGCGTTCGCCGCCCAGATCGTGCCCTGCATGGAGGACCTGAAAATCTCCGAGGAGAAGCTCAACCCCTTCGGCGGCGCGATCGCGCTCGGGCACCCCTTCGGCATGACCGGCGCGCGCATCATGACCACGCTGATCAACGACCTGCAGACCCTCGATGGCACCTACGGCATCGAGTCGATGTGCGTCGCCGGCGGCATGGGCATGGCGATGCTCGTGGAGCGGCTCAGCTGAGGCTCACTCGCTCTCGCGGTCGGCATCCCCCGCCGGCCGCGAGAGTGTCAGCGCAAACATCTTTTCGGGGTCGGTCAGCCAGTGCGTCAGAGTGAGGCCCGCTGAGCCGAGATCGTCCTCCACGCGCCTGCGCGTGAACTTCGCGCTGATCTCTGTGCGCATCTCCTCGCCTTGCTCGAAGTGCACCGAGAGCTCCAGCGCCTTGACGCTCACTGTCTGGTTGCGCTGGGAGCGCAGTCGCATCTCGATCCACTCGTGCTGGCGGTCGAAGACGGCGACGTGGTCGAAGGCGGCCGGGTCGAAGTCCGCATCCAGCTCTCTGTTGAGGACGTGCAGGAGGTTGCGGTTGAACTCGGCAGTTACGCCAGCGCTGTCGTCGTAGGCGGCCTCCAGCACATCGGGGTCCTTGACCAGGTCGGTGCCCATCAGCAGATGGTCTTCAGGGCGCAGCAGGCCGGCGATCTGGCGCAGGAAGCGGCGTCTGCTGCCCGGCGGGAAGTTGCCAATTGTGCCGCCCAGAAAGGCAACTAGGCGGCTGCCGCCGCTGATGGGTGCGGGCACGCCGTCCAGGTGCCGCTCGAAGTCGCCGATCACGCCGTGTACGCGCAGGCCTGGGTATTCGCTTACGAGGTCGGCGGCGCAGTCGCGCACCATCGCCTCGGTCACGTCGATGGGCACGTAGCGGCGCAGGGTCCCGGCGGCGTGGAGCGCGTCGAGCAGCACCCTGGTCTTGGCCGCCGTGCCGGAGCCGAGCTCGACGAGCTCCGCGGCGCCGGTGAGCTCCGCTATCCGTGCGGCCTTCTCGTGCAGGATCGCCCGCTCGGCCCTGGTTGGGTAGTACTCGGGCAGGTCGCAGATGCGATCGAAGAGCTCGGCGCCGCGCGTGTCGTAGAAGTGCTTGGGCGGCAGCTCCTTGAAGGGGCGCGTGAGACCGTCCAGGACGTCGTCTGCCAAGGAGCGCTCGCCCCCTGGCTCAAGGAACGAGTCGATTTTGATCGGTGCGTCTGCAAGGCCCGTGTCAGGCTGCATCTGAGTGTCCCTCCTCAGAGGTCGTTTGCGAGTCGCAGCCCGGCGAAGATCTGGCGTCGCTCGGGCAGGTCCCAGTTGCGGAATGTGCGTGTCGCCACGCGCGGGTGTGCGGCGAAGGAGCCGCCGCGCAGCACGCGGTAGCCCTTCTCGAAGAACACCTCCGAATACTCGCGGTACGGGTGTGCGGCAAAGCCCGGGTAGGCGGCGAACTCGCTGCCGGTCCACTCCCAGACCTCTCCGACGCCGGCAAGCGCATCGATGCCAGCGGCGCGCTCCCATTCGGCCTCACTCGGCAGCCGCGCGCCCTGGCAGCGCGTCAGCGCCTGCGCCTCGTGAAAGCTGAGATGGCAGACAGGGGCGTGATCCTCGCCTGCGCCTGCCCTGGGATCGCACGGCGACTCGATGCCCTGCAGCCAGGCCCACCCTGCGTCTGACCACCACTCGCTGCGCTCGTAGCCGCCCTGGTCGCGGAACTCTCGCCACTGCGCATTGGAAACCGGCAGCCGGGAGATGCGAAAGGCCGGCAGGCTGACGGCATGGCGCTGGCGCTCGTTGTCGTAGGCGAAGCCGTTCGGGTCCGCGCCCATCTCGAACGTCGCGGCCTGGACCTCGACCCACTGGGGCCCTGTGAGCTGCGCCGCGGTCAAAGACGGCTGGTTCGGCAAATCAGGCGGCATCAGGCCGGCCAGCGACATGGTCTGCAGCATCGTCTCGGTGTGCTGCAGCTCGTGACGGACCACCATCTCGTGCAGCGTGCCGTCGCCCACGCCCTGCTCCAGAGTCAGCGAGCGCACGCGGTCGCGGACCTCCTCCATGTAAATCCAGGCAGCCTGCGTGTCGAGCAGCTCCAGGTCGCCGCGCACCGCCCTGGGCGTCTCAAAGGCGTCGTAGAGTGCCGCGAGGTCCGGGCGCACCAGCGGCGCGCCGGCGTGCCGGTGGGCGAGCCAGAGGTCTTCATAGGAGGCGATGTGGGCGAGATCCCACACCAGCGGGCTCATGATCGGCGAGTGTGTTCGCTCCAGCTCGTCGGCGTCGAGATGCTCCACAAGCCGGTGCGTACGCGCGCGGACCTCGTCGAGGTCAGCGAGCATGCGCGGCGCGCCGACCTCCGGCGCGATGGTCTTGAAGGCGCTCTCGACCATTGCTGCCTGCTCACTCTACGACGTGAGCGCTCGAACCCGGATCATCCACATTCATTCCATCGCCTCAGCGCGCCCGCGCCGTGTTCGTGGCCGAGCACGCTGAGCGCTCCGGTGCTCAGCATCAGACGCGCGCCAAGCGCTGGCTCCGCCGCGATCCAGCGTGCGGCCAACACTCGCAGGATGTGGCCGTGGGCGAAGATCGCAACCTGTCCCTGAAGCGTCTGCAGCATTGCGATCACCGCGTCGGCGCGCTCGCTCACCTGCGCAAGGCTCTCCCCGCCGGGGCACCCGTCGCGCCACAGGCTCCAGCCTGGGCGGAGCTCCCGTATCTGCGCCGTGGTCAGCCCCTCGTACTCGCCGTAATCCCACTCGACCAGCTGGTCGACCGTCTGCGCCTGGGCGCCGAGGCCGCATATCTCACATGTTTCCCGGGCGCGGCGAAGCGGGCTGCTCAGCACCCACTCGTAGCTTTGCCTCTCCAGCTTGCGCGCTGTGCGCGCCGCTGCCTGCCTGCCCTCTGCGATCAGCGGCAGATCGGTGCGGCCGGTATGCCGGCCTGCGACGCTCCACTCGGTGGCTGCGTGGCGGATCAGCAGCACCTCGGGGGAGTCGCTCATCGCGCCGGCGCCGCCATATCGTCGAGGATCATCGTCAGCCGCTCTCGCCGCAGCAGGCTTGCGGGCACGTGCTTGGTCGGCTCGCCCATCGCGGCGCTGACCGCGTCGGCCTTGCTCGGGCCGGTCGCAAGCAGCAGGCAGCGATTCGCGGCGCGCAGCACGGCAAGGCTGAGCGTGATCCGCTCCGACGGCGGCTTGGGTGAGTCGTGGACCGCCAGGCAGAGCTCGTGGTCCTCTGCCGCAAGCGTCGGAGCGCCCGGGAACAGCGAGGCGACGTGCCCGTCCGGGCCGATGCCAAGCACGATCAGGTCGAGCGCCGGCACGTCAGACTCGTGCCCGTCGAAGCTGGCGCGAAGCTCCTGCGCATAGAGATGTGCGCCCTCCTGTGGCCCGAGCTCGCCCTGCATCCGGTGGACTGCCCGCGGCGGGGATGCCAGCCGGTCAAGCAGCGTTTGCGCCGCCATCCGATAGTTGCTCTGCTCGTCCTGCGGTGGCACGCAGCGCTCATCCGCGAACCAGACCTCGACGGCATCCCAGTCCTCCACGGCGTCCACGAGCAGCTCGTATGTCCGTTCCGGGGTGCCGCCGCCGCTGAGGGCCAGGTGCGCGCGGCCGCGCTGCTCGATCGCGCGCTGCAGCTGCCCAGCGATGTCCCTTGCCGCTCTGACCGCGACGGCTTCGGGGTCGGCGAGCGTCGTGATTCGCGTCATGGCGCCATCTCCGCCGCCGCGTGCAGCGCCGGCTGGTAGGTCGGGTCGCGTAGCAGCGCCTGGCGAATGCCCTCGCCGAGAATCCCGCCCTCCCCGCGCGAGGCGCCGAGGATGGTCCACTGCCGCTCGGGGCTGCCGGGCATGCTGCGGCGGGTGTGCAGACCGCCCGGGCCGCGCTGAAAGCTCACGCTGCGACCGGATGATGTGGTGAGGCTCACCTCGGCCAGACCGCGCTCCTGCTGCGCGGGCGCACAGCGCATGTTCAGCGCGACCTCACCCTTGTGGGCGCGGGCCTTGCCCTGCAGCGAGCCGTTATGTGCGAGGAACCTGCCGACCTTCCAGTGCAGGCGCGCCGAGAGCCAGCCTGCAAGCAGCAGGCAGACCACCGTGGAGTCGGGGTGGTGGGTCATCTCCACATGCGAGATCTGCGTGAGCTCGCCGCGCAGGTGCGGCGGGTCGAAGGCGTTTGCGATCCGCTCGCGCCAGGGCGTGCTGCGCAGCCAGGCCAGGTCGACCACGTAGGCCCGTTGCGCGAGCTGCAGCGCACGCTCGATCGCCTCGTGGCAGTCCGGCTCGTCCACTGAGTCGAGCAGCACCGCCTGTGCGAGCGGCAGCAGCGCGTCGATCGCCTCCGGGTGGTCGTGTGGCGACCAGAGCACTGTCGGCATGTCGCTGACCACGAGCGGATCGGCGATCGTGACCAGGTCGTCGAGGTGCGCTTCGCCGATCTCCACCACGATCGTCTCGCGCAGTACCGCCATCTCGCCCGGCCCGGGCTGCACGGGGGCGATGCTCACGCGTGCGTCGAGCCGCTCACGGTCCGGGTCGTAGGCGAGCACGAGCAGGCGCGAGGCGTGGTAGCGGCCGACCGCCCGCATGCGATTTGCGACTTCCCCCGACCACGCCTTCTCTACGAAGGCGATCATGTTCAGCGCCCGTCCCGGCGCGACGCCGTCGCTTTCGGCGTGCCGCTCGGCGAGCAGATCGCGCACCGCCGCTTCGATCGCGTCGGGGCTGACGTCCTGGCCAACCCAGACCGAGTCGCCGCTGAGCGAGTTGCCGGCTGCGCTCATCAGATCGCGCGCCAGCCCTGGCCCTCGATCAGCACCTCGCGCGCCTGCTCAGGCCCCTGCGAGCCCGCTTCGTACTGCGGCAGCGGTCCCGGCGTCTGCTCCCAGGCTTTGACGATCGGATCGCAGATGCGCCACTGCGCCTCGACCTCGTCGTTGCGGGTGAACAGCGTCGCATCGCCGCGCATCGCGTCGAGGATCAGGCGCTCGTAAGCCTCCGGCGACTGGGAGAGGAAGGAAGTGCCGTACAGGAACTCCATGTTCACCGGCCGGATCACCATCCGCGTGCCGGGGATCTTCGCGCCCAGCTGCAGCGAGACGCCCTCGTTGGGCTGCACGGTCAGCACGAGCTGGTTGGGCCTCACCCCCAGCGATCCCTCGCGGCTGAACGCCAGATGGGGGACGGGCTTCAGGGTGATCGCGATCTCGGTCACCTTGCGCGCCAGGCGCTTGCCGGCACGCAGATAGAAGGGCACCCCGGCCCAGCGCCAGTTGTCGACTTCGAGGCGGATCGCGGCGAAGGTCTCGGTGTTGGAGTCTGCCCGCACGCCCTCCTCCTCCAGGTAGCCGGGGACGTCCTGTCCGCCTGAGTGCCCGGCGGAGTATTGGGCTCGCACAGACATCCCGAGCACCTCCTCCTCGCCGGGCGCGTGGATCGAGCGCAGCACCTTGACCTTCTCGTTGCGCACTTCCTCAGCGCTGAAGCGCACCGGCGGCTCCATCGCCACATGGCAGAGCAGCTGCAGCATGTGGTTCTGGATCAGGTCGCGCAGCGCGCCGGCGCGATCGTAGTAGCCGGCGCGTCCTTCGATGCCGATGTCCTCGGCCGCGGTGATCTGGATGCTCTCGATGTAGTTGCGGTTCCAGAGCGGCTCGAACATGCCGTTAGCGAACCGGAACGCCATCATGTTCTGCACGGTCTCCTTGCCCAGGTAGTGGTCGATGCGGAAGACCTGGGACTCCTCGAAGACCGAGAGCACGCGCCGGTTGAGATCCATCGCCTCTGCCAGCGAGGTGCCAAAGGGCTTCTCGATGATCACGCGCACGCTCGGCGCGCCGGCGGCGCCGTTTGCGGCCGCGGCGCTCGGCTGCGCACCGTCTTGCCCGCTGCCATCGTCGCGGCTGGCAAGCCCCTGGCGGCCCAGCGCCTCCACGATCACGGGAAAGAACGCCGGCGCGGTGGAGAGGTAGAACAGGCGCGCGAGCGGTTCCCCGGCGGCGTGCTCGAACTCCTCGAGCTCTCTGGCCAGATGCTCGTAGACGGAGTCGTTGTCGAAGACGCCGGGCACGTACTTGACCTGTTCGAGCAGGCCTGCCAGCACGTCCTTGTCGGGGCTTCGCCGGGAGAAGCGGCGGATCGCCTGCTCGCATTCGGCCCGGTAGTCCTCGTGCGGCTTCTCGCGCCGGGAGACACCGATCAGGTTGAAGCGCTCGGGCAGCGCGCCCTCGTGGGCGAGGTTGTAGAGCGCGGGCAGCAGCTTGCGGCGCGCGAGATCCCCCGTCGCGCCGAAGATCACCATCGTGGTCGGCGGCACGGGCAGCCGCTCAAGCCCTGCCACCAACGGGTTGACGCCGGCGGCGGGGGAGGCGACCGCGGGAGCGCTCATCGCTTCGCGGACCCCCTGGCCTTGGCGGCCCGCTTGGGCTTGGCCGACGTGCGCGAGTTGCTCGATGGCTTGGAGGGCTTCGCCGGCGCGCTCTTGACCGCATGCCCGCCGAACTGGTTGCGCAGTGCGGCCAGCAGCCGGTGGGTGAAGTCGCCGTTGCCGCGCGAGTAGAAGCGCGCCTGCAATGCGGAGCTCAGCGCCGGTGTGGGCACGTCGTGGTCGATCGCGTCCTGCAGCGTCCAGCGGCCCTCGCCGGAGTCCACGGTGTAGCCCTCGATGTTGGCCAGATCGTTGCCGTCGGCTTCAAAGGCGCGCGCGGCCAGTTCGCAGAGCCAGGAGCGCACCACCGAGCCCTGGCCCCAGAGGTGGGCGATCTTCGCGTTGTCGAGCTCGTACTCGCACTTATCGAAGACGTCGAAGCCCTCGGCATAGGCCTGCATCAGCCCGTACTCCACGCCGTTGTGGACCATCTTCACGTAGTGACCGGCGCCGGAGGGGCCGAAGTGCAGCCAGCCGCGCGGGCCAATTGCCGCGATGCTCTGCTCGTTGGTTGGCGGTGCGAGCACGTCGAGGATCGGTGCAAGCCGTTTGACCGCCACCGGCGGCCCGCCGACCATCATGCAGTAGCCGACCTCCAGGCCCCACACGCCGCCGGAGGTGCCGACGTCGACGTAGTTGATGCCGAGCTTTGCCATCTCGCGCGCGCGGCGCTTGTCGTCGGTCCACTTCGAGTTGCCGCCGTCGATGATCGTGTCGCCCTTGTCGAGCAGCTTGGCCAGCTTCTGCACCGTCTGCTCGGTTGGATCGCCGGCCGGCACCATGATCCAGACAAGACGCGGCGGCGCAAGCTTCTTGACCAGGCTCGCCAGCGACGCGACTCCCACTGCTCCGTTTGCGACCGCCTGCTGGACGGCCGCCTTCTCGAAGTCGAAGGCGACGACCTCGTGGTCGGAGTCCCGCCTTATGCGGTGCACCATGTTGCCGCCCATCTTGCCCAGCCCGACGAATCCGATCTGCGTCACGAAGCCTCCTCGGTAGTGGTCTCTGGTGGTCTCTTACAGCGCGTGCTCGCGCACCCTGGCGGCCAGCACGCGCAGCGCTGCGGCCGGCTCTTCCTCCTTGATGGTGATGCGCGCGGCCGGCAGACCGTGTGCGCGCAGCGTCTGCAGATCGCCGTCGGCCTGGGCGTGCTCCAGCGAGGTGAAGGTGTACGCCTTGCCCGGGATGGGCACATCCTGTCCTTCGTCGTGCAGAAGCTGCAAGAAACGTCCGGTGGGCGGGCCGCCCTTGTGGAACTGGCCGGTGGAGTGCAGGAAGCGCGGGCCGTAGCCGAAGGTCGTGGTCGCCCGCGTGCTGGTCATGATCGCTGCGCGCAGCTCTGCGATCGCGGCGTCGATCTCCGGGGATGGCTTCATGTAGCCCATCAGCGCCACGTAGGACGGAGGGGCCGCCTCGCCGATCAGGCTGCGCAGCTCATCCGGCGTGGCGTCGGCCGGAGGCGCGGGCGCATCGCTCGCTTCGATCTTTGCCAGCACTCCGTTGGTCGCATCCTTGGCCTCCTGCACGTTGGGCTGGTCGAAGGGGTTGATCGACAGGCCCCAGCCGGCCACCGCCACGCACAGCTCGGCGAGCATGAAGATGCGTCCCAGGTCGCGCGGGCCCTGCGTGGGGATGGTGATCAGTGGGTGGCCTGCATCCGCGAGTGCCTGCGTCGCCGGGTCCTCGGTGAGGGCCAGGAAGACGCGGTCGGGGCCGTAGCTCTCGGGTGAAAGCAGCGGCTCGTCTGCCACCGGCAGGATGCCCTTGCCGTGCTTGCCGGTGGACTCCGCGAAGAGCTGCTCGAGCCACAGCCCGAGGCCGTCCAGCGAGTTGGGGGCGATGATCGTGAGCTTGTCGCGGCCCTGTGAGGCCATCGCGCTCAGTGCGGCGCCTAGCCACAGCCAGGCGGGGTGGTCTTCGTCGGCATCGGTCTCGGTGTCCCACGCGGCTGCTGCTCCGTCCAGCAGCGCCCGCGCGTCCGCGCCGGTGAGCGCTGCGGGCACGATGCCGAAGGGGGAGAGCGCGCTGTAGCGTCCGCCGATGTCGGGGTCACCGTGGAAGACCGCTCTGAAGCCATGTTCAGCGGCGAGTCGCTCCAAGCCGCTGCCAGGGTCCGTGATCGCTGCGAAGTGATCCCCGCTTTCGACGATGCTCCAGAAGTGAGCGAACATCGACAGCGGCTCGATCGTCCCGCCTGACTTGGATGAGACAAGGAAGAGCGTGCGCTGCGGGTCGATCGCTGCCTGCAGCGCACGCACCGCGGCGGCGTTCGTCGAGTCCAGCACATGCAGGCTCGGCTTGGATGTGTCGCGCAGCGGGCCGAAGGTGCGCCGGATCACCTCCGGGGCTAGGGAAGATCCGCCCATACCCAGGACGACCACATCGCGGATGCCGTCTGCGACCAGTTCGTCTGCGAGCCTAGGCACGGCTGTTCGCTGCGAGATTGTCAGCCATCCGAGCCGGTTGGCGATCTCGGGCGTTCCGGCTGGTCCCCACAGGGTTGCGTCGCCTTCGCGCACGCGCTGCTGCACCCGATCGGCGGCAGCCCGCTCCAATTCTGCGGAGACGACGGCACGCAGATCCTTGGGGAGCAGCGCTCGGACTGGGAGGGGGCCGTCGCTCACATGCACGATCGTAGTCGCACGCGGCGTCATTGCGCGGCGTTGGTGTAGCTTGCGGCTCGTGAGCGCAGGTCTTCCCGATCGCAACCTCGCCCTCGAGCTCGTGCGCGTAACCGAGTCGGCGGCGCTTGCGACCGCGCCGCTGGTCGGCCGCGGCGACAAGGAGGCCGCAGACCAGGCGGCCGTCGACGGCATGCGCTACATGCTGCACTCGGTGCGGATGGACGGGGTCGTCGTGATCGGCGAGGGGGAGAAGGACGAGGCGCCGATGCTCTACAACGGCGAGCGCATCGGCGACGGCTCTTCGCCGCAGGTGGACATCGCTGTGGACCCGCTGGAGGGCACGACACTGGCCGCGCACGGGATGCCGAGCGCGCTGGCGGTGATCGCGCTCTCAGAGCGCGGCAGCATGTTCGACCCGGGCCCCTGCGTCTATATGGAGAAGATGGCCGGCTCGCCAGAGATCGCCGACCTGCTCGATCTCGACCGTCCGCTCGCAGAGACTGTGAAGCTGATTGCCGATCGCAAGGGCCACGCGGTCGGGGACGTGATGGTCGTGGTGCTCGACCGGGCTCGCCACGAGCAGGGCATCGCGGAGATCCGGGAGGCGGGCGCGCGTGTGCGCTTGATCCCGCACGGTGACGTGTCCGCCGCGCTGCTGGCGGTGACCGAGCGCTCGCCGGTCGACATGCTCTGGGGGATCGGTGGGACGCCCGAGGGCGTGATCTCCGCGGCCGCTGTGAAGTGCCTGGGCGGCGCCCTGCTTGGCCGGCTCTGGCCGCGCGATGAGGCCGAGCGGACGGCTGCACTGGATGCGGGCTATGACCTGGAGAAGGTGCTCACCTGCGGGGACCTGATCAAAGGCGACGACGTCTTCTTCTCGGCCACCGGCATAACGGACGGGGACATGCTGCAGGGGGTGCGCTACCCGAGCGCTGGGGGCGCGACGACCGAATCGCTTGTGATGCGCAGCCGCTCCAACACGGTGCGCCGCATCAGCGCGCGGCACGACCGGCACAAGCTGGGCGCGCTGCGCGCCGACCGCGTCTAGCGGACTGGCGCTTCAGGGCGCGAAGCGACCCACCTTCGATTGCGCCAGATCCAGCTTCGCAAGCGAGCGCAGGAAGCCGTGTGTGACGAAGACGTGGATCTTCGACTGGGTGATGTTGTAGATGCGGCGGCTGATCCCGGTCGCGATCGCGGGGTGGAAGTTGGCGACCTCGACTTCGACGTGCAGGCACACGCGCCCCGGCGCCGAGCCAGTGCGGCGGCGCACTGTGATCTGGAGGTGGCCATAGCCGCCACGGCCGCGGCGGGAGACCAGCAGGCCACTCTCGATCCGCCAGCGCACCACGCCGTGCTCGTCGTCCATCTCGTATTCGGGCGCCATGAAGGTGAGCAGCCTGATCGGCCAGGCGATCAGCAGCACGAACCGCTTGGTCTCGGTGTAACGCACGCGCACCAGCCCAAGGGTCACCCGTGTGAGGAAGCGCCAGTAAGTGCGTGCGAGCTGCTCGAGGTGCATCGGCGACCAGAGCTGCGCCAGCTCGGCCGCCGAGATCGAGAGATCGGCGGTCTGCACAGAGCGTACGGCGCCCGTCTGGCTGTCTTCGGTGGTGTCGTCCCTCAGGTTGGCGACGCTCGCTAGTCGCATACCAAGGAGGCTAACGTCATCGCGACGTGATATCCCACGGTGGTGAGCGCAGAGCGGACATCCCGCGCCGCCGAGGCGGCAGAGCAGCTTTGCGCAGCTCTCTGGGATGCTCTGCACGAGCAGCTGCGGGCCGGCTCGCCGCAGCAGGCGGCGATGCTTGCGCAGCGCATCGCGGAGACATCGCGCTCGCTCTCTGAGCTGGCGCTGCTGCAGGATGACGATGGAGGCGCCGCTGCGCCGCCGCGCCAGGCGTACTCGGCTGCGCCCGCGGGCCCGGACCTCGGCGGGACCGACGTGCGGGACGGCGCGATCGTTGAGCCCATGTCTGCTGCGGCGATAGTCGACGAGCGCACCGAGCCTGAGCACGAGCCGATCGCGATTCGCGATGCGCGCCGCAGCCAGCAGGACACGCCGTGGGCGATCGCTGTGCAGCGCAGGCTCGACCGCTACCTCACCGATCGTGAGCGATTTGCGGTGATGCTGGTCGAGTTGCTGGACGCTGAGCGGTTGCGTCTTGCGCAGTCTCCGCTGGAGGCAGAGCGTCAGGTACGCGAGGTTGAGTCGGCGATGGTGCAGCAGCTGCGACCTGCGGATACGCTCGTGCGCGAGGCGGACGGCCGCTACTGGCTACTAGCCCCCGACACCGATGCCCCCGCGGCGCGCGCTCTGGCGGGCGCGATGGCCGCCGCTGCCCGCCGTGGTACCACGCATCGTGGCGCGCCGCTGGAGGTTGCAGTGGGTATCGCGCTGTGCCCTGAGCACGGGGTGGAGGTCGGCGCGCTGCTTGGCCACGCCGAGGTGGACCTCTACGCTGCGCAGGCTGGCGGCAGGACGCTCAGCGATCCCGGCCTAGACCCGCCGGTCTGAGAATCGCTCAGCCCGCTTCGACGCCGCCGGAGGGAGTCGTGACCGGCGGGGTCTTGCTCTTGTGTGAGGAGCTGTGGCCGGCGGGCAGGCCGAGCTCGGGCGTGTTGGCCACGTGGCCGACGATTTTCGCGTCGAGCTTCGCTATGCCGCCCATCTTCAGCAGCCGCGCCGCGCCCTCGGTCAGATCCCAGTCGGCGCCGTTGGATGCATAGGGGCCGCGATCGACGACGGGCACCGTGATCTGCTTGCCGAGATAGCTGAAGTCGACGAGGGTGCCGCAGGGAAGCGTGCGGTTGGCGACGCCGACCAGCTGCTTGGTCAGCGTCTGGCCGCAGGCCGTGTGGCGGCCGAAGAGCCCGGGTCCGAACCAGGTCGCAAGCGTTATGCCTTCCTGCAGGCTGGGAGAGCTGGGCGGGGTGGTCGAGGGCGTGCCTTCGTCTCCGCTGGGTGCGGCGGTGGCGCCTGTCGAGACGGTCGCGGTTGCCGCCGTGACCGGGCCCGCAAGCGCGGCGCAGGCTGCGAGCGCCGTGGCGCAGAGCGCAGCGCAGGACAGGGCTTTTTTCGCGGTTCTCAGCATGCTCTCGTCGCCTACGGGGTGAGCTGACGGGCTCGCGCTGGTGTCGCGCTACGGTCTCGACCGACCGATTCGCCCCGGCGGACCGTCGTGACGGTCCGCATTGGGTCCCCCGTCTTCCACGAACAGCGCCGTGGAAGCTCGGCGTGCGCAGCAGTATACAGGTGCGGCGAGGCGACGGTCAGAGTTCGCACCGCTCCCAGCACGAATGTCTGCGCAGTTTGCGGGATGTGCAGACGACGGTCTTCTGTCGGTCTGCGATCAGGAGCCCGAGAGGCGCGAGAGCGTGCTGCGCAGCAGCCGGCCACCGGCGGCGACGCCGGTGTGCGCGAGCTCTCCCGCAAGCTCTGCGAAAGCCCCGAGCACCTCGGTTCCGCTCGGCGGTGAGACGGGCGTGCCGGTCAGGTCGCTATCGGCCTCATACCCCTGCGGCGGGGTGGGCGGCTTGACTGTCTGGCGGCGGGCGCTCGGCTTTGGCTTCGTTCTCGAGGTCGCTTTTGGCCGCGGGGATTGGGTTGGCGTCTGCGGGTGCCCGGCAGACGGCTGCGGCGTCTTGCTTTTGGATGGCGTCTGCGGCTTGGATGCCTCCTGCCTCGGCGCGCTTGTACCCACCCGCTTGCGTGCGCTCTCGCGGCGGGCGCTTACTCGCTGCGGGCGCGTGTGGGGCAGCTCCGCTAGGACGCTGTGGCGCTCCTGGCCGTCGGGCTCCGGGCTCTTCTCTGAGGCTGTGGGGGCCATCGAACGCATCATCTCCTAAACAGCGACATTCGCGCAACACCGCCCTCCAGCGCTGCAAATGGCCTCTGCAAGCCGCGGGAGCAAAAAGCCATCGGAAACGACGGCGCAGCGCGGTAGCATGAGGACCCGCAATGGAGGCAGGAAATTTGAGGTTCCTGTTACGGTTGGGGGCGTTCCGGCCGTAACTCCTGGCCGGATTCGCTGTAATCGCTTCCCAAAGGCGGCGGTGCCGCGAGCGGTGGCGAGGGCTCGCTTTGAGGAGACGAAACGGAAGGCAACATGTCAGTGGTCGAACTGCAAGAGCTCGAAGAGGTCAAGAACCTGCTCTCCAAGGGGCAGCAGATCGGGGTCCTCACTTACTCGGAGATATCCACCGCCACCTCCGACCTCGATCTGGACGAGTCCGACATCGAGGAGCTCCACGGCTTCTTCGAGAAGTCCGAGATCGAGCTCGTGGAGGAAATAGACCCGGCGACGGCGGCTGCGCAGCAGGTCGAGCGCGCGCCCGACAAGCGCACCCGGCGCAAGGCCAAGAGCCAACTCGACCTCAAGCCGGACATGACCACGGATTCCTTGCAGCTGTTCCTGAAGGACATCGGCAAGGTGCGCCTGCTCACCGCCCAGGAGGAGGTCGACTTGGCCAAGCGGATCGAGCGCGGCGACCTCGACGCCAAGCAGAAGATGGTCGAGTCCAACCTGCGCCTGGTCGTCTCGATCGCCAAGAACTACCGCAACCAGGGCCTTCCCTTTCTCGACCTGATCCAAGAGGGCACGCTCGGCCTGGTCCGCGCCGCGGAGAAGTTCGACTATCGCAAGGGCTTCAAGTTCTCCACCTACGCCACCTGGTGGATCCGCCAGGCGATCGCTCGCGCGCTCGCGGATAAGGCGCGCACGATCAGGATCCCCGTCCACGTCGTGGAGAAGCTCAACAAGATCGGCCGCGCCGAGCGCAAGCTCGTCACCGAGCTCGGCCGCGAGCCCACTCCGGACGAGATCGCCGAGGTCACCGGCATTGATCCCGAGGAGGTCGACGCGATCAAGCGCTCCGCCCAGGCTCCCGTCTCGCTGGAGAAGCCGGTGGGCGACGAGGAGGAGTCGGAGTTCGGCCAGTTCATCGCCGACGAGCGCGCGGAGTCCCCGTACGAGCGCGCTGCCGAGATCCTCACCAAGGAGGCGCTGCGCGAGGCGCTGGAGAACCTCTCCTACCGCGAGCGGCGCGTGCTGGAGCTGCGCTACGGCCTCGGCGGCGAGCACCCGCGCACGCTGGATGAGGTCGGCCGCACCTTCAACGTCACCCGTGAGCGCATCCGCCAGATCGAGAACCAGTCGCTGAAGAAGCTGCAGAGCCTCGCCGAGGCACAGAAGCTTCGCGATGTAGCGTAGGGCTCGGTACTCAAGCGCCCGTCCCGGCATGCCGATGCCTGGGTATGTTCGATGTGCAGGAGACGCTGCGCGAGCTGGTGCAGCGGAACGGATCCGATCTGCATCTGAAGGTTGGCTCGCCCCCGCTATTTCGCGTCGACGGAGTGCTGGCCGCCGCCGACGGCGCCAAGCTCGACGCCGCTGACACCGAGCGAGCGCTGCACGATCTGCTTCGCGATCAGGCCAAGCTTGACGAATTCGCGGCCGAACACGAGGTCGACTTCTCCTTCGAGCTTTCCGGGATCGCGCGCTTTCGCATCAACGCCTTCCAACAGCGAGGCGTGATCTCGCTGGCCTGCAGAGCGATTCCTCACAAGATCAGCACGATCGGAGAGCTCGCGCTGCCGGACGTGGTGCGCGAGCTGGCTGAGGAGGAGCGCGGCATCGTGCTGCTCACGGGCACGACTGGCTCTGGCAAGTCGACGACGCTCGCGGCGATGATCGACCACATGAACTCCACCACGAGCAAGCACATCGTCACGATCGAGGATCCGATCGAGTTCGTGCACGAGGACAAGCGCTCGGTGATCAACCAGCGCGAGGTGGGGATGGACACTTCTTCCTTCAAGCGCGCGTTGCGTCGCGTCCTGCGCCAGGACCCGGACGTGATCCTGGTCGGCGAGATGCGCGACGAGGAGACCGTCCAGACCGCGCTCTCGGCGGCCGAGACCGGCCACCTCGTGCTCTCCACGATCCACACCGTCGACGCGAGCGAGTCCATCAACCGGATGCTTGACTTCTTTCCGCCCCACCAGCACAACCAGGCGCGCTCGATGATCGCTGGCACGGTCAAGGGCGTGATCTCCCAGCGCCTGGTGCCGGGTGCAAACGGCGGTCGAGTCGCGGTCTGCGAGGTGCTGCGGATGACAGGCAGGGTGCGTGACATGATCGTCGACCCCTCCCAGACCGGCAAGCTGCACGAAGTGATCTCGACCGGCGCCTACTACGGCATGCAGACCTTCGACCAGGCGCTCTTCGGCCACCTCAAGGCAGGGCGGGTGAGCATGGAGGACGCGTTAAGGGTCGCCAGCAGCCCCCACGACTTCAAGCTCCTGGTGCAGGCCGAAGGCCGCATGGGCACCACGATGGAGGACGTCGCGGCCGCGGAGAGCAGACGCGGGGGGGGATCCGGCCCTGACGCCGCGCGGCCCGCGGGAGCGCCCGCGCAGCCCGCTCCGCAGAGCTCCGTGCTGGCCGGTTAACGGCTGGCGTCAAGGGCGCGCATACTTCAGTTGGTAAAGTAAAGGCAGGAATGGCTGTTGATGAGACTTGTCCGGTATGCCGCACCGCTGAAGTGGTGTGTGGGAAGTGGACCCTGCTGCTCGTCCGCGACCTCGCAGAGGGACGGGCGCGCTTCTGTGAGCTGGAACGCTCGCTGGCCGGGATCAGCCCCCGCACGCTCTCGCTGAGATTGCGGGCGCTGGAGGAGGAGGGCATCGTGGAGCGCCACAACTATCCCGAGGTGCCGCCCCGCGTCGAGTACGCGCTGACCGAGAAGGGCAGGGCGCTTCTGCCGATCGTTGAGGACATGCGCGACTACGGCGAACGCTGGCTGGCCGAGGGTTGCCAGGAGGCGGTGCGGGTGACGCTCGCCTCCGAGGTCGGCGCGGCCGCTTAGCCGGCAGCGCGCTCACGCGCGCAAGTGCCACTGCAAAGCAGGAGCGCGCGCAGCGGCGGCGAAACGCCATCTGTGCAATCAAAGCTGCTCCACGAGGCGCTGAAGGTCTTCGCGCAGGACGCCTCCCGAGCGCTGCAGGCGCAGCTTGCCGCCGGAGCGGAGGTCCCGTTCGAGCTGGCGAGCAGCAGGCGCGGTCGCGGCCGTGCCGAGCTACAGCTCTACCGCCCGATGACGGGCGCCTTCCTCGCCGAGCGTTGGGCGCTGCTCACGCGTCTGCCCAGTCATGCGCCTGCAGTACGCGCGCTGGAGGCGTTTCGTGGGCTCGATCGATATACGGCCTCGCTAGAGCTGGGCCGCAGCACCAGAGGCGCTCTGGCCGGCCATGCGCTGAGAGCGTTCGCCGAGGACGTCTTCCATGAGCAGAGCGACTTCGCGTTGCACGACGGACGGCTGAGCGGCGCGCTCGTGCGCCTCGACGCCGCCGAAGTGGCGCAGTCGGACTCGCTGACGCTGGTGGCGAGCCTGCATGGGCTCGTGATCCTCTCGCCGCAGTTGCAGCTGGCCGAGCGTCTGATCATCGCCCGACCCGACACCATCTCCGGTGTCCCCGAGCAGGCGCTGGCACCGCTGCTAGGCGACGGCGCCGAAACCTCGGGCCAGACGGAGCCGCTGCTGGTCGTCCTCGACATCCCCGACCAGGAAGCGCGCATGGACCTGGCGCTCGAGTACGGCAGGGAGCTACTGCGCGAACTGCTGCGCGCGTTGCGTCTCTACGGCGATGGGCGCATCGCGCTTGGCCCGATGGCATGGGCATGCGCTGGAGATCGTCCTTTCACTCCGTTGGCCCTTGGGTTCGGCGGCCAGCCGCAGGGAGCGCTCATCGTCCGCGCAGAGCAGGAGGACGAGCTGCGCGCGTTCTGCAGCCTGATCGCCCATCGCGCACCACATCAGGACACGCTGGCATGGGCGCTGCGGCGCTTCGAGCTCGGCTGCGAACGCCCCGAGGAGCTGGAAGGATTGAGCGATCATCTGCTCGCGCTGCAGGCGCTGCTTGAGCCCGAGCGGGTGGCGGCGGGGAAGCTCGCGGCGCGCACCGCCGCGCTGTGTGCGCCTGTGGAAGGCCGCAAGCACCTCGCCGCTCGGGTGCTGCGCGCGATCGAGCTCGAGCGCGACACGGTGCGCGGGCAAGCAGCCGCCGGCGCGGGCGCGCTTGAGCTCGCGCGCGAGCTGGCGGGGCACGTCAAAGCGCTGCTGCGGGACGTGATCTGCGGTCACCTGCAGGGCGACCTGATTGAGCGCGCCGAGGAGCTGATGCTCGCCGGCGATGAGCCCACAGGAGAGCAACCGATTGCGTCTGTCGCCGAGGAACCGACTGTCAGGGTCAGGAAGGCCCCCAAGGCAGCGCGTGCCAAGCGCACGAGCGCTCCTGAGCCGGCGCAGGACGCGGCGCACCAGAGTGTGCTGCCGGTCTGAGCGGCGGAGGTCTTCTCAGCCCACCAGGTGCGCCGCGACCTTCACCAGCGAATTGATGTCATGTACGTCCTCATCAAGCTGGGGGATCAGGATCGGCCGCTGATCGCCCAGCGCGCCACGCAGGTGCGCGACCGTCTCCTGGTCGCGGCGCACGAGCACGTCGAAGTCCGCGAGATTGCTCGCCACACGCTCTGCAAGCCGCTCGCCCAGCTCTGGCGCGAGCAGCGCCTTGACCTCGTCCAGCGTGTGCCCGCCGAGCCCGTCGATGTGGACACGGTTGACGATCAGCCCGCCGAAGGGCATGCCCTCATCGACCAGGTGCTCGCCCAACGCGATCGCCTCCTTGGCCGGGTCGCGTTCCGGCGAGGTGACGATCAGAAAGCTCGTGGTCGCGGGGTCGCGCAGCAGCTCGCCGACTCCGCGCGCACGCTCGCGCATGCCCTCGATCGTGCCGGCCAGCGAGCGGAAGAACGCGGTCAGGTCTCCGAGCAGGTCGATTCCGGCCGCGCGGGCGAAGATCGAGAAGATCAGGAAAGTGGGTCGGCCGATCAGCCGCGCGGCAAGGCCGCCGGGTGCAACGAACATCGCGATCGCGCGGCCGCCGAGAAAGCGCTCCAGCCGCGTGGGCGCGTCGAGGAAGTCCAGGGCGTTGCGCGACGGCGGTGTGTCGAGCACGATCGTGTCGAAGCCGCCTTCGTGGTGAAGCTCATACAGCTTCGCGACCGCCGAGAGCTCTTGGGAGCCGGCGAGCGCTGAGGAGAGGTCCCGGTAGATGCGGTTGCCGAGGATCTCCTCCCGCGCGTGGGTGTCGGGAGCCAGCGTGCCGATCAGCCTGTCCAGCGTGCGCTTGACGTCCAGCGTCATCGCCCACAGCTGCCCCTTCACCTCGATCCCTCCCTGGAGCAGCCGCTGCGGGTCGATCAGCTGCGGCTCGCCGCCGAGCTGCTCCAGCCCGAGCGCGCTCGCAAGCCGCTTTGCAGGGTCGATCGTCACCACCGCGACCCGGCGCCCGCCCGCCGCAAGCCCCAGCGCCAGCGCAGCCGAGACGGTCGTCTTCCCGACCCCGCCGGGACCCGCACAGACGTAGATGCTGGGCCCGCCGGCGCCCGCGCCTATCTTTCCGTCCGGCATCTGGTGGATCGTAGAGCGTGAGCCCTGGAGCGCATCTTGGTTGCGCGGAGTCGGGCGATGGGGTAGCCCGGGAAGGAATCGCGCGCTTGGATGCGAATTAGGGCGCGACGGTTCTGCCATCACCGAGCATCGGAGCTCCCGTGCAAGCACAGGCCAAAAGGGCCAAGGTCATCGCATTCGCAAACCAGAAGGGCGGGGTCGCCAAGACCACGACGACCCTCAACCTTGCGGCGGCCTTCGCAGAGGAGGGCCACCGGGTGCTGTGCGTGGACATGGACCCGCAGGGCAACCTCACGATGTCCCAGGGGATCGACCCCGACACGCTCGAGCTTCTCGATGTACGACGTGCTGGTGCACAAAGTCTCGATCAGAGAGGTGGTGCGCCGGCGCGAGGTGGACGTGGCGTGCGCCTCGATCGACCTCGCCGGCGCCGAGATCGCGATGTCGACGATGATCGGCCGCGAGCGCTCCCTGCAGAAGGCGTTCGAGCCGATCCGCGAGGACTACGACTTCATCTGCATCGATACCCCACCAAGCCTTGGGCTGCTGACGATCAACGCGCTCACCGCCGCCGACAAAGTGATCGTCCCCGTGCAATGCGAGTATCTGTCGATGCGCGGTTTGATCCAGTTGCAGAACACGCTTGCGATGATTCGTGAGAACCTCAATCCCGAGGTGGACATCGAGGGTATCCTGCCCACCTTGGTTGATTCGCGCACGATTCACGCCAAGGAGGCGATCGAGATCCTCGAGGAGAACTTCGGCGACCGGGTGTTCGCGTCTCGCATCCGCAAGACGGTGCGCTTCGCCGAGGCGCCCGTGAAGGGCATGTCCGTACTGAAGTACGAGCCCGACGGCATGGCCGCCCAGTCCTATCGCCAGCTTGCACAGGAGGTGCTTGCACATGGCCAACGCTAAACAGCGTGCGAGCATGCGTGAAGGCCCGCTGGCAGCTCTCTTCCGCAAGACAGAAGAGGACGATCAGCTGCCGAGCGCTGCAGCCGCCGCCGGCCCCGATGTGGCCTCTGAGTCGCAGCAGCCGCAGGCGGCCGCGCCTTCAGCTTCCGCTCAGCCCTCCGTGCCTCAGTCTCCTGCTGGTCAGCAGCAGCCGATTGCGCCTGCGGACGATTCGGCGGCCGGTCGTCTCGGCGGCACGCCACCGCTGGCCACCCAGGCTCGCAGCAGCGCCCCACATCCCTCTCTGGGCGCACCTGCTCCGACCGAGCCCGATGAAGACGCACCTGGCGTGCCAAGCCCCAAGGAGCGCCTGCTGCAAGCCTTCTCCTCCGAGATTCCGGCCAACGTGATGGAGCGTCCCGCGCCCGCCACCTCGGCCGGCCGGATGCACGTCTACGAGCAGCCTGCTCATCCGGCGCGTGCCGACGGCACGGCCGGTCACCCGGTGATTCGGGTCGTCGGAGTCGGCGGAGCCGGCACCAACGCCGTCAACAGGATGGTCGAGGCCGAGGTCGCAGGAGTCGAGTTCATTGCCGTCAACACCGACCTGCAGTCGTTGCAGCAGTCAAGCGCCGACGTCACCGTCCACATCGGTGTGGAGATCACGCGCGGCCTGGGCTCTGGATCGGACGCGAACGTGGGCCGACAGGCCGCGATGGACGACTACGACTCCGTCAAGGCGCTGCTGAAGGGCTCGGACATGGTCTTCATCGCCGCCGGTGCCGGCGGCGGCACGGGTACCGGCGCCGCGCCGATCGTGGCCCGCATCGCCCAAGAGGTGGGCGCGCTGGCTGTCGCGATCGTGACGCGGCCCTTCGGCTTCGAGGGCTCGCGCCGAGCCGAGCAGGCCAGCCACGGGATAGACGCTCTGGCCGAAGAGGTCGACACGCTGATCGTGGTGCCGAACAACCGCCTGCTCACGATCCTCGACAAGCAGACCTCGATGGTGGATGCCTTCCGTGTGGCCGACGACGTCCTGCGCCAGGGCGTGCAGGGCATCTCCGACCTGGTTACCCTGCCGGGCCTGATCAACCTCGACTTCGCCGACGTACGCACGATCATGAGCAACGCCGGAAACGCGCTGCTCGGCATCGGCATGGGCGTCGGTGAGAACCGGGCCATCGATGCGGCGATGCAGGCGGTCTCCTCGCCGCTGCTGGAAACCTCGATGGAGGGTGCCCGCTCGATCTTGCTCTCGATCACCGGCGGCACCGCCCTTTCCTTGTGGGAGGTCAACGAGGCAGCTAAGGCGGTCTCCGAGGCGGCGCATCCGGACGCGAACATCATCTTCGGCGCGATGGTCGATGAGAAGCTCGACGACCAGGTGTGGGTGACCGTCGTGGCGACCGGATACGGCGAGCACACGGCCATCCAGCGCCTACGCGAGCCCGCCGGCGAGCCGCGGATCATCCGCAACCGCCAGCCGCACATCACCGACCGGCGCGCGGGCGCCGGCCAGCAGCGGCGCGGCGGGCTGCGAGTCGACGAGTACGACGTGCCGGAGTTCGTTCCCCCGCGAGTCTGAGTCGCGGCGCCGTCGGTCGACGCTCGCGATTGGTGCTTCGATCTGCTATTCGCTGAGCGTATGAACGTCTCAGCGCAAGCCGTAGACGGCGCCGGCAACGGGGTGGTGGCGGCGGGCCATCCGCTCACCGCGCAGGCCGGCGCGCAGGTGCTGCGCGAAGGCGGCAACGCCGTGGACGCCGCGGTTGCGGCGATGCTCACCTCCTTCGTGGCCGAGCCGCTGCTGACCGGCCTTGGCGCGGGCGGGCACATGATCGTCGTGCACGAGCGCGAGACGGTGGTGCTCGACTTCTTCGTGCAGGCGCCGCGGCGGGTGAGCGACGGCTCTGCGGCGGAGCTTGAGGCAGTCGACGTCTCCTTCGGCGATGCAGTGCAGGTCTTCTACATCGGCCCCGCCTCCTGCGGCATCTACGGCACGCCGGCGGGCGTCTGCATGGCCGCTGACCGTTGGGGCACGATCCCGCTGACACAGTTGGCTGAGCCGGCCGCGCGGCTGGCCCGCGAAGGCGTGACGCTCAACGCGCAGCAGGCATACATCGCAAAGATCCTCGGCGACCTGCTGTGCTCGACCACTGAGTGCGCGTCACTTTGGAGCCCAGGCGGGTGGGTCCTGCAGGAGGGCGACGTGATACGTGACCCGGATCTCGCCAGTGCGATCGAACGGCTGGCGCAGGAAGGCGCCGAGCCCTTCTACACGGGTGAAATCGCGGCGGCGGTATGCGAGATGATGGCTCGTCTCGGCGGCTCGATCACCCCCGATCAGCTCTCTGCCTACAAAGCGATCGAGCGCGAGCCGCTGGCGGTGCGCTTCCGCGACCGCGAGGTGCTGACCAACCCGCCGCCCTCTGCCGGCGGCGCGCTGCTGGCCTACGCGCTCACGCTGCTGAATCGCGCCGGCAAGGGGCCCGCCTCCACCGAGCAGCTGATCGGGGCGATGGAAGCGGCGCAGGCGCAGCGCACCCCCGAGTTCATCGAAGGGCTCGGAGAGGAGGGTTTCATCGAGCGCTTTCGGGCCTCGCGCCTGGGGTCCACGACCCACATTTCGGTGCTCGACGGGCAGGGGATGGCTTGTGGGGTGACGACCACGAATGGGGAGGGCTCGGGCGTGGTTGTGCCCGGCACCGGTATCCATCTCAACAACGTGATGGGCGAGGAGGACCTCAACCCGCATGGGTTTCACCGCCATCCCGCCGGGCGGCGGATGCCGAGCATGATGGCGCCGACCGTGGTGATGCGCGACGGCGAGGTCGAGCTCGTGCTCGGCAGCGCCGGCTCCAACCGGATTCGCTCGGCCCTGCTGCAGACGATCCTCGGCGTAGTGGATATGGGGCTCTCAGTCGAGCAGGCAGTGCGCGCGCCGCGTGTTCACTTCGAGGACGAGACGATCTACCACGAGCCTGGGGTCGACATGGAGGGTGTCCTGGAGGGCGAGCGCAGGTTCGTGTGCTTCCACGACCTCAATCTCTTCTTCGGCGGGGTGCAGGCGGTGCGACGGCGCGATGGACAGATCGAGGGCGCCGGCGACCCACGGCGCGGCGGCGTCGCCGTTAGGGCATAACGCCTTAGCCCGGGCGGCGCGCTGTGATCATCAGGTTGTAGAAGACCGTGGCGGGCAGGCGCCGCTCCAGCAGACGGCGATCGAGCTGCTGCAGGATCACGTAGCCGCGATAGGCGTACTGACGCCACGCCCACGGCACATCCTGCGGGTCGGCTGTCGCCTCCAGCGTGCGGTTGGTCCAACCAAACCAGTTGGCCAGCAGCTCCTCACCGGTGACTTTGACGTCTTGCAGCCCCGCCGCGCGTGCGAAGCCGGAAAGCTCGGTCGGTGCGAACGCATGGACGTCCACGAACCGCTCCAAGCTTGCGTCGGGTGCTCCGCCCTCGGCCGGCGGCGCGGGCCGCGCGCCGATCGCCTGGCGCCACAGAGGCGCGATCGCGCCCGCGAAGCGCTTGGGCACCCTGGCGATGCGGTCGCCGTAGCGGGAGGGCTCGCCCGCGAAGAGCACCATCCCGCCTGGCCTGAGCACTCGCGCGAACTCCGAGAATGCCGTTGCGAGATCCGGGATGTGGTGCAGCACGGCATGGCCGAGCACGAGGTCGAAGCTCTCATCCTCGAAGGGCAGGCTCTCCGCATCGGCGGCGAGCGTGTCCACCTGCAGGCCCAGGCGCTGCGCGTTATCTGCGAGCGTGCCGAGCATGCCCGGGGAGATGTCTGTGCAGGTCGCCTGCTCGATGATGCCCGCGCGCATTAGGTTGAGCGTGAAATAGCCGGTGCCCGAGCCGATCTCCAGCGAGCGGTGATAGCGGCCCGGCTTGGCGCCGAGGGCCTTCTCCACCTTCGCGCTCACCTGCTGCAGGCCTATGTCGCCGAAATCGATCCCCCACTTGGAGTCGTAGTGCTGCGCTGCGACGTCGTGGTAGCGGGTGTTGACGTCGCGGATCTCCTCGGGGCTGAGAGTTTGCGTCATGGGCCGGCACCTTATAGAGGCCCGTATACTCGCCGCGGTGCCGGCGCCGCTCTATGTTCAGCGAGACCAGCCCGATGGGGTCCCGCCACTGGCGCTCACAGGCGAGCGCACGCTTCCGGACGTGCCAGAGGAGAACTACTGGTATCGACGCCATCTGATCGTCTATGAGTGGATTGCCCAAAGAATCGCGGGCATGCGCGTAATCGACATGGCCTGCGGCGAGGGCTATGGCTCGCACACGCTTGCGGGCAACGCGTTGAGCGTGGTCGGAGTCGACGCCAACCCCGAGGCGCACGAGCATGCGCAGCTGCGCTACGAAGGCGGCAATCTGCGATTCGCGCGCGATCTGATCGAAACCTTCAGCGCGCCCGCGGACGCGGTGGTCTTTTTGCAGACGATCGAGCACCTGCAGGACGCGGGTGCTGCGCTTGCGCACTTCAAGGAGCTGGTCGGCCCCGGGGGCATCGTCTACCTGTCCACGCCCAACGTACGTACGCTCGCGCCAAACGGGACGGAGCGCTCCGACAACCCCTGGCACGTGCACGAGTACACAGCGGCGGAGTTCGAGCGGCTCTGCCTCGACCACTTCGCCGGCGTGGAGATGTTCGGGCTCTTCCATACCCGCAAGCTGCGCGCGCACGAGCTCGCGCTGAAGCTCGGGTGGGACTCGGTGCATCCCCGCCTGCGGCTGACAAAGCGCTTCTACGGATGGTTCACTCCCGCGATATCGGCCCGTGACTTCGCGCTGAAGTCCAAGGGGAGCGCGGACCTGGAGCGGGCGCTGGACTTCGTCGCGGTGTGCAGGGCTTGACGGGCCGCGCTGCCGGCGGCGGGGCGCTGGCGATCCTGCTGCACACGCACATGCCCTACGTCGAGGGGTTTGGCACCTGGCCCTTCGGTGAGGAGTGGCTCTGGGAGGCGATGGCGACTTGCTACCTGCCACTGCTCGACCTGCTGGATGCCGGCGCGCCGCTGACCGTCTCGCTCACACCGGTGCTCTGCGACCAGTTCGAGGCCGACGGCATCTCCGATCGCTTCACCAGGTTCGTGCAGGAGGTCAGAGCGCACACCCACCGAGAGGACGCGCGCGGCCTGCGGGAGGGGGGCTACGAGCAGCTCGCGCGCGAGCTGGATCGCTCGCTGACCGACTATTTGGATGCTGCGCAGCGGCTGGCCGACCGCGGGGGAGACATGCTTGCGGCCTTCGCGCCGCACGCGCAGTGGACATCCTCGGCGACCCACGCGGTGCTGCCTCTGCTGGCTACCGAGGCGGGATTGCGGGCTCAGGTCCAAACTGGCATCGACTCGCACCGGGCGCGCTTCGGTGAGAGCTGGCAGGGCGGGTTCTGGCTGCCTGAGTGCGCGCACGCGCCCTGGATCGAGTCGGCGCTGCTCGATGCGGGCGTACGCTCCACCTGCGTGGAGCTGACTTCGCGCTTCGGGCTGGGGGCGGCGCAGCACCTGCGCCCGCTGCGCACGAGCGCCGGAATCACGCTGCTGCCGATCGACCGCCAGACGATCTCACTGGTCTGGAGCGATGGCGGCTACCCCGCGCACGGCGGATATCGCGACTACCACTGTCACACGGTCCACCACCACAACCCGTGGTCAAACGACGGTGGCGACTACGACCACGACGCCGCACTGCGCCTGGCCGCTATGCACGCCGCCGACTTCGTCGCCGCCGTGCGGGCGCGGCTGGCCGGCGCAAGGGAGCAGGCGAGCGCGCCGCTGCCGCAGGGTGGCCTGGTGGTCTGTGCGCTGGACACCGAGCTGCTCGGGCACTGGTGGTATGAGGGGCAGGCCTGGCTTGCCGCGGTCGTGCACGAGTGCGAGCGGCAGGGCCTGCCGCTGCTGCGGCTCGACGACGCTCTGAAGAGTTGCGAGTCGGCGCCGGTGGACACTGAGGGCTTCGATCAGAGCAGCTGGGGCGCCGGTGGCGACCTGTCGACCTGGTCTTCGTCAACGGTGCAGGAGATTGCGTTCACCCAGCGCGCCGCGGAGCTGCGGCTGCTGCGCTGCGATGCGCTTGGCACCCGGCGGACGGCTCTGCGCGAGCTGATGGGCATGCAGGCCTCCGACTGGGCGTTCATGCTCTCCCGTAAGCAGGCCGCCGTGTATGCTCGCCAGCGATTCGAGGGGCACTGCGAGGCGTTCGAGCTGGCGCTTGCGGGCGAGGCCGTCGGCAGCGAAGAGCGGCTGCGCAACCTGGCAGACCATGCCGAGCCGCGCCTGCTTGCCATCGCCTGAGGGCGCACGTCAAGGATTCAGTTCGAGCCCTTCGGTAAGTGCGTACCAGGCGTTTCCGCCGACCTGCGTTTCGAAGTTCAGCAGGTTGGTCTCTATCTGCTGCACTTTTGAGAGCAGGGCGCGTTCGGAGCCCTGAGCGTAGGGTGCGAGCAGCTTCGTGGGCACCGGCTTTGCTTCCAGATTTTCGACGTGCGCGTCGAAGCTCACAGTCCGCGCCGGCAGGCGCGCAAAGCCGCTGGCCTTCCAGCTCGCGATGTCCTGGCAGAGGTGCGGGGTCGCCAGCGTGCTGAGACCCTGCAGGCCACCGACGAAGAGTTTGAAGTCGCGGTTGATCTTCGCGTTGGTCCAGCGCAGCCCGCGCGTGGCGCGCGCGAACTTGGCGATCGGGCCGCGGTCTGCGCCGTAGCCGACTGCCCACAGCGCGCCGGCGCCCTCGTAGCTGAGCTGGTAGGACTGTTCGTCCTGCGGCGAGCCAGCGGCGGCCCGCGGGCACTGGCGCAGCAACGATCGCTTCTCGGCCAGTGTGGCGCTGCGCATTGCACCCATTCGCCCTTCGCTTTCGCGCCCGAATGTGTAGCCGGCTGCGATCAGCGTCTGCGTGGAGGCCACGTTGCTGCTCGCCGCGACCGCCACGCCAGGCGTAAGGCTCGCGAGCACAGCCGCGAGCAACAGGACCCTTGCTCCAACCATCCAGATCAGGCTATCGGAATGTCTACCCGACGTGGTAGTCACGCCGACGACGCGACTGCGCGCGGCTCACTCGAAGCGCATCTGCTGCGGCGCCTGTCGCATCCGAATCAGCCGCGCTGGAGAGCCGCCCACGACCGCGTTGGCGGGCACTTCCTTGGTCACCACCGAGCTGGTGCCGACGATCGAGTTGTCCCCGACTCTGACGCCTCGCAGCACACACGCGCCGTATCCGATCCAGACGTTGTGGCCGATGTCGACGTCGCGCTTGTAAATGCCCTGGAGCCTGATCGGGCGCTCGACCTCCACCACGCCATGGTCGAAGTCGATCAGCATCACGCGGTCGGCGATGATGCACTCGCGGCCGATGAGCACGTGCTGATAGGCCGAGATCGTGCACTCCTGGCCCATCACTGTCTTCGCGCCGATGCGGACTTCGCCCTCGTGGACGCGGATCTTGCTGCCGTGGCCGATCCATGACCAGCGGCCCAGGTGCAGGCACGCCCCGCGCGCGATCTCCAGGGTCACGCCAGGACAGATGAAGCAGAGCCCGTCGGTCTTCAGCCGGCCGCGGTGGCGCAGCTTCAGATACGCCAGCCGCAGCAGCAGACCGGCGTACTGGCGGCGCAGCATGTTGTTGGCCGCCATGAAGCGCAGCAGCGCCAGCGGCCCGCCACGCAACGGTGGCGGCGGCAGCCGGACTGCCGATCGTGCTGCTTCTGGGGACCCGTCGGGTGGCGCGTCCCGCTCTGTGCCTGCGAGCACCTGCTCCACGCCGCAAATCGTATTGGTGCGGGGCCGCCCTGCAATGATTGGGCACCAGATGACCGAGACGAGAATGCAGACGGCAGAGGCGACCCTTGCGCAGCGCCTGCTCGCCGGAGACCGGCGCGCGCTCGCGCGCGCGATCTCGCTGGTCGAGGATGACCGTCCGGAGGGGTGGGAGCTCGTGCGCGAGATCTATCCACACACCGGCTCTGCGGCTGTCTACGGCTTCACCGGGCCGCCCGGAGTGGGCAAGTCGACATTGATCGGCGCCTTGACCAAGGCCCGCCGCCAGCAGGGCCGCACCGTCGGGGTGCTCTCGATCGACCCCTCCTCGCCCTTTACCCACGGCGCGCTGCTGGGCGACCGCATCCGCCTCACCGAGCACTTCCTGGACGAGGGCGTCTTCATCCGCTCGATGGCCAACCGCGGGGCGCTAGGCGGGCTCTCGGAGGCCGCGCTGCAGGCAGCGTTGCTGCTCGACGCGGCCGGTCGCCAGGAAGTGTTCGTGGAGACCGTTGGCGTGGGCCAGGCAGAGATCGACATCATCGACCACGCCGACACGATCGTGCTCGTGTTGATGCCCGGTTCAGGCGACTCGATCCAGGCGCTGAAGGCCGGCGTGATGGAGATCCCGGACGTGATCGTCATCAACAAGGCCGACCACCCGCTCACCGACACGATGGTGCGCGAGATCCGCGGCGTGCTCTCGCTGGCCAACCTCGACGGCAATAAATCCGATCCCGCCCACCCCGGCTGGCGCGTGCCGATCGTCAAGACAGAGGCGGCAAGCGGGCGCGGCGTCGAGGAGCTGGTCGGCAAGCTAGACGAGCACAGAGAGCACATCCGGCGCGAGGGAGACTTGGAGGCGCGCAGATCTCGCAATCTGCGCAGTGAGGTGATCGCAATCGCGACCGCCCGCATGCGCCGGCGCCTGGAGGAGGAGCTGGCGCAGGACCCTGAGTTCCAGCGACTGCTCGACGAGGTCGTGCAGCGGCGGCTGGATCCCGCCAGCGCGGCGGCGCAGCTGCTGCAGCGCAGCGGTCGCGGATAGCTATCGTTGCCGGCGTGTCAAGCAACGGCCACCTCGACGTTCGCGCTCCCGCGGTTCTGGTCGATGGTCTCGTAAAGCGATACGGCGATCTGGAAGCGGTGCGCGGCATCGACTTCGAGGTGTCGGTCAACGAGACCTTCGGGTTTCTGGGGCCAAACGGCGCCGGCAAGACGACGACGATCAGCATGCTTTGCACGCTGGTGCGGCCGACCGGAGGCCGCGCCTTGGTGGGCGGGCACGACGTGGTCGGCGAACGCGACGAGGTGCGACGCAACATCGGCCTGGTCTTTCAGGACACGACGCTCGATGGCTATCTCACGGCTGAGCAGAACCTGCGGCTTCACGCCGAGCTCTACGGCATGCCGCGCGAGACCGTCGCCCCGCGCATGCAGCAGGTGATGGAGATGGTGCAGCTCTGGGATCGGCGCGGGCATCTGGTCAACACATTCTCCGGCGGCATGAAGCGGCGCCTTGAGATCGCCCGTGGCCTGCTGCACTCCCCGCGAGTGCTGTTCCTCGACGAGCCGACCGTGGGTCTCGACCCGCAGACGCGCAGCTCGATCTGGAGCTACATCACCAAGCTCAAGCGCGAAGAGGAGATCACGATCTTTCTCACCACCCATTACATGGACGAGGCCGAGTACTGCGATCGGATCGCGATCATGGACCAGGGCAAGATCGTCGCGCTGGACACGCCGCAGGCTTTGAAGGAAAGCGTGGGCGCCGACCGCGTGCAGATCCACACCGGTGACGATCCCGCTGCGATCGAGGCGCTGCAGGAGCGCTTTGGCATCGAGGCGGGGACGGCCGAAGGCGCGGTGACCTTCAGGGTCCCATCCGGCGAGGAGTTCGTGCCGCGGCTCTTCGCCGAGCTCGGCCAGCCGATCAAGTCGGTGAGCGTCTCGCGTCCCTCGCTCGACGACGTGTTCATGTCCTACACGGGCACCACGATCCGCGACGCGGAGGCGTCGGGCAACGACCGCAACCGCAACATGGCAAGGATGATGGCTCGCTGATGGCACACCAGGCTCCCACCGAGGCGGTACCCGCAAGCGTCTCGTCGCCCAGGCCGGCCGGCGGCCAGACTCAGCACGCCGCGGTGCGGGTGCCTGCGCGCAGCCTGCGCGGGGAGCTGCGCGCGATCAAGATCGTCTGGAAGCGGGAGCTGATCCGCTTCTCCCGCGATCGCCTGCGGATGCTCACCTCGCTGATGCAGCCATTCCTATTCCTGTTCATCCTCGGCACGGGCCTCTCCTCGATCGCCGCCGCGGGCACGCACGGCGTGAACCTGCGCACGTTCGTCTACCCCGGCGTGCTCTGCATGGCGGTGATGTTCACCGCAATGTTCTCCGCCGCCTCGATCGTCTGGGACCGCGAGTTCGGCTTCCTGCGCGAGATGATGGTCGCGCCGGTACGACGCAGCTCGATCGTGCTCGGCAAGTGCCTCGGCGGGGCGACCGTCGCTGCTCTGCAGGGCGTGATCGTGCTCGCGATCGCCGGCCTGGTCGAAGTGCCCTACGTGCCGGTGATGATCCTTGAGATCTTCGCGCTGCAGTTGCTGCTGGCCTTCTCGATCACCGCCTTTGGCGTGATGGCGGCGGCGCGCGTGAAGCAGATGCAGTCCTTCATGGCGCTGACGCAGATGGTGATCCTGCCGATGTTCTTCATCTCTGGCGCGATGTTCCCGGTCTCGGGCCTGCCGCAGTGGCTTGCGGTGCTCAACCGGCTCGACCCGCTCACCTACGCCGTGGACCCGATGCGGCGCGCGGTCTTCGCGCACCTGAACATCAGCGAAGCGGCGCGCAAGGCGCTCGACCCCGGCGTGACCTGGTTTGGCTGGCGCGTGCCAGGGCTGCTGGAGGCCGGAGTGGTTGCGATCCTCGGCATCGCAATGCTCGCGATCGCGATCGCCGAGTTCAGCCGGGTGGAGTGATTGGCCGCCGGGTCGGCGCGCGAGCCTCTCAGACGGAATACGTCATCTTGCTGACTACCTGAACTGGAACGGTCGTCCAACCGGCGCTTCGCGGATGCCGTCGCGGGCATGTTGGCCTGTAGATGCACGTCAAGCCGCTCAGGCACTGCGCGATGGCGATCGTGGCGATCGCCGTTGCGTGCGCGCTCGCTCCCGCAGGCAGCCTCTGGCCCTCGCCTGCTGGTGGCGCAGCGATTGCAGGCGAGGCCTACGCCTACGCGCCGCTTACGCCGTGGCGCAAACCACGAGTCGTCCTGCCCCAGCCACGCCTGCTCGACTATGCCGGCCTGGCCGAAGAGGGCATGACGCATGCAGGAGACTGGAAAACCGGTAGCTGGTACTGCGAATACCTGCGCTGCAAATGCCCCAATTGCAGCCACGGCTACTACCCGCTGGCCACGATCTGGGGGTCGGTGGCGCTCTTCGAGGCCGTTGACACGCTGGCTCAGAGCGACCCGACGCCTGCGCACAAGCAGCTCGTCGACCGTTTTGCGCGCCAGTTTGAGCGCTACTGGAATCCTCACGTCCGGGGCTTCGCTCCATATCCCGACGATCGAGGGTCGGGGGTGGAGACCTGGTTCGACGACAACGGCTGGCTCGGCATCGCGTTCCTAGAGGCCTTCAGGGCAACGAAGAGCCACGCCTACCTCAGCGACGCGAACAAGGCCTTCGAATTTGCCGTCCACTACGGCTGGGACGCGAGCGCCGGCGGCGGGATGTGGTGGAACACCGACCATCCCTATCACTCGGGCCCGGCGCTGGCCTCCCAGAGCCTGCTCGGGATGCTGCTCTACAGCGAAGACCACGAGAGCTGGCAGCTGGAAGAGGTCAAGACGTTCATCGACTGGGCAAACGCCAACGACGTGGGAGACGAACGCAAGCTCTACCTGGAGAAGCCGAACGACCCCAACTCGGTCAACGACTATGTGCAGGCGCCGCTGGTCTACGCCCAGTACCTGCTCTGCCAGGACGGCGAGGGACAGGCCTACTGCGAACGTGCGGGCCGTGTCGCGGCCACGATGTCAGAGCAGGACGTCAATCACAGCGGGTACCGCTTCAACTACGGCCCCGATTACGACGCGATCTACCTGCAATGGATGATGGCTTACGGGCAGGCGGTGGGCGACCCCTATTGGATGGAGCTCGCGCAGGTGAACGCGGCGGCCGCCGAGAAGCACGCTGCCGACGGCGCGGGTCTCTGGCTGGGTAGCTGGTGGGGCGGGCCGATTGCGGATCCGGAAACACATCCGGAGATGCTGCGCACGGAGGGCTCGACCACGAGTCTGTTCGCTTGGCTGTCGGTCTACGCCCATTAGCGGGCGCCGCGCGGACTGGGCGCAAGCTGACAGTCGTCACATTCTCGACATCGCAACTTGCGCCCCCGCGAGCGAGGTCTACCCTCCGGCGGATGTCGAAGCCAAGGCAGCCACTCCGCGCTGATCGATGAGGCGCGGGGCCAAGCCCCGCGACCCAATTCCCGCAGCTCCAATGAGGCTGTCCAGCCTGGTCGCGGCCGCTGCGAAGACAGCTGTCATTATCGCGGCTCTCTTGCTTGGGTGCGCGGCCCGGGCAGGCGTCGCGCAGGCCGGCGCCCCCGAAGGGCTCGGCGGCTTTGCGCCGCTGACCAGCTGGCACGAGCCTGTGCTGGCGCTGCCGGCGGCGAGCACGCTCGACTACGCGCAGCTTGCCCAGCGGGGCGTCGCGCAGAGCTCGCAGTGGCACCGGCGCGGCTGGTATTGCGAAGCGCTCGGGTGCCCGGGACCGTGGCCGATGCTCACGATCTGGGGCGAGGTGCCGATGTTCGAGGCCGCCGACGCGCTGCAGCGCGCGGACCCGTCCAAGGCGCATGCGGCGCTTCTGGAGCGACTCGCCGAGGGCTCAGAGCGCTACTGGGACCCCTATGTGGGCGGATATGTGCCCTACTACGAAGACCACTACCGCGGCGTCGAGGCGTACTTCGACGACAACGGCTGGCTGGGGCTCGCGTTCCTTGGCGCCTACGAAGACACCGGCAGCCGTTGCTATCTGCGCGACGCGCAGCGTGCTCTGCGCTTCATCGCGGCGAAGGGGTGGGATGCGGCAGGCGGCGGGGGAATGTGGTGGAACACATCTCACCCGTATCACTCCGGTCCGGCTCTGGCCTCCGACAGCCTGCTCGCGGCGCTGCTCTACCGGGCCGACCACGAACGCTGGCAGCTCGACGACGCCGAGAGCTGGGTGGACTGGGCCAACGCCTACGACGCAGACGACGAACGACATCTCTATCTCGAAGTGCCAAACCGTCCGGAATCGGTCGTGGACTACGTGCAGGCGCCGCTGATCTACGCCCAGTACCTGCTCTGCGAAGACGGAATGGGGCAGGACTTATGCCTGCTCGCGGGCCGCCTTGCGGCCACGATGGCCGAGCAGGACATCGACGGCTTCGGCTACGAATACAACTATGGCCCCGAGTACGACGCGGTCTACCTGCAGTGGATGATGGCCTACGGTGCAGCGACCGACCAGGGGTACTGGCTGGAACTGGCGCAGGTGAACGCGCTTGCCGCGACCGATCACGCCGCAGATGCCCAGGGAGACTGGCTCCAGAGTTGGTGGGGAGGGCCGATCAAGGACCCTGAAACGCATCCGGGGATGTTCCGCACCGCTGCCGCGACGAGCAGCCTGTTCGCCTGGCTTGCGGTCTACTCGCAGTAGGAGGAAGCGAGCGCAACCAGCAGCCGCACGCCGTAGCCGGAGGCGTGCTTCTCTGCGTAGGCCCTGCCGAGGTCCCAGGCAGAGCCCGCGATGTCCAGGTGTGCCCAGGGCACATCGCCGACGAAGTGAGAGAGGAAGGTGCCGCCCACGATGGTGCCGGCCTTGCGTGCCTCGGGAGCGTTGTCCAGGTCGGCGTAGGCGCCTTTGATCAGCTCCTCGTACTCCTCGTGCATCGGCAGCCGCCAGACGATCTCCCCGGTCTGCTGCCCGGCGGAGAGCACGCGCTGCGCGATCTCCTCATCGTTGCTGATCAGGCCGGCGTGAGTGTTGCCGAGCGCCACGATCACTGCGCCGGTGAGGGTCGCGAGATCTACGATCCGCTCCGCGCCCAGCGAGACCGCATGGCACAGGCAGTCGGCCAGTACCAGCCGGCCCTCGGCGTCGGTGTTGTTGATCTCGATCGTCTTGCCGTTGGCGGCGGTGACGATGTCGCCCGGCTTGACTGCCGTGCCGCTGGGCAGGTTCTCGGTCGCGCCGATCACCGCGATCACCCGCAACGGCAGCCGTAGCCGCGCGATTGCGGCTATCGCCATCAACGCGGCAGCGCCGCCGGACATGTCGAACTTCATCTCCGACATTTTCGCCCCGGGCTTCAGGGAGATGCCGCCGCTGTCGAAGGTGACGGCCTTGCCCACGATTCCGAGCACTGGGCTGCCCGGCGCCGGGTCGGGCGGGTCATAACGCAGCGTGATCAGCGCCGGCTCCTGGGCGGAGCCCTGCGCGACGGCTGCGAAGGCGCCCATCGAACGAGCGCGTAGACCTTCGGTGCCCTCGACCTCGACGCTTAGGCCCGCAGTCTCGGCGGCGAGTTCGCGGGCCTGCTGTGCCAGCGCACACGGGGTGAGATCGTTGGCGGGCCGGTTCTGGAGGTCGCGCGCCTGATTGACGGCCTGCGCAAGGATCGCGGCCGCCTGCACCGTCTCTGCCGTGCGCTCACCGGGCACGGCGACGATCAGCTCCTCCAGATGGCTTGGCGGCTCGCCCAGCTCGGCGACGCCCCCAGTCGAGGACTTGAAACTCTCGAAGCGATAGTCGGCGAGGATCGTGCCCTCCACGATCGCCGCCACTGACGCCGCGTCCGCCTGCGCAGGGGCCTGCCAGCAGAGCTTCCGGGTGGAGAGCTCGCGCGCGCGCTTCCTGGCCACTGCCGCGGCAACCCTCAAGCGCTCAGGCGTGAGATCTGCGCGCCTGCCAAGCCCCACCAGCAGCCACCGCTTGCCGTCCGCGTGCGCGAGCGCCAGCGACCTGAAGGAGCCGCGCGCCTCGCCACTGGCGACCAACTCGGCCACCTGCGCCGGCGCGCCGTCGGCCTGGTCGAGCTGCGCTTCGCTCTCCTGCGCAAAGACGCCGATCGCGACCGTGTCGGCAGTAGTGCTCGCGGCTGGTTGATCGGTGGAGGAGACCTGCACGATTGGTGGGCACGATATCCGGCTCGATAGCATTGCGTACGCCCGCAAGCAACTGATACGAGGAGAGACCCGCACCCATGCCTAAGACAGTGATCCTCAGTGCCGCGCGAACGCCGATCGGCAAGATGGGCGGCGGCCTCTCCTCGCTGCAGGCGACCGAGCTTGGAGGGATCGCGATGCAGGCGGCGCTGGAGCGCGCGCAGGTCGAGCCCGAGCAGATCCAGCACGTGGTGATGGGGCATGTGCTGCAAGCCGGCCAGGGCCAGATCACCTCGCGGCAGGCGCAGATCAACGCGGGCATCCCCAAGGAGGTCTCCTCGGAGACGATCAACAAGGTTTGTGCATCGGGGCTTCGCTCCTGCGTGATCATCGACCAGGCGGTGCGCGCGGGCGATGTGGATCTCGCCCTCGCCGGCGGCATGGAGTCGATGTCGGGCGCCCCCTATCTGCTCCCCGGCGCTCGTTTCGGCTTCCGGATGGGAGACGTCAAGGCGCTTGATGCGATGGTCCACGACGGGCTCACCAACCCCTTCTCGGGCAAGCAGATGTTCGTCGAGGCGACGGAGGTCGGCGACGAGCTGGAGATCACCAGGGCCGACCTCGACCGCTGGGCGCTGCGCTCGCACGAGCTCGCGCTCAAGGCGACCGACGAGGGCCGGCTGCCGGAGGAGATCGTCCCCGTCACGATCAAGGGCCGCAAGGGGGATACCGTCGTGGAGATCGACGAGGGCCCGCGGCGTGACACGTCGCTTGAGAAGCTTGCTGCGCTGCCCGGCCTGGTTGGCAAGGAGGGCACGCACACCGCCGGTAACTCGCCCGGCGTCAACGACGGCGCGGGCGCGCTGGTGCTCTCCTCGGATGAGTGGGCGCACGCAAACGGCCGCGAGGCGCTGGCCGAGATCGTCGCCCACGCCCAGAGCGCAAACGACTTCGCATATCTGGCCACGACGCCGGCCTCAGCCGCCAAGAAGGCGCTTGAGAAGGCGGGTCTGCAGCCTGGGGACATCGACCTGTGGGAGATAAACGAGGCGTTCGCGTCGGTGACGCTGAACTCGATCCGGATGCTCGGCATCGAGGAGGAGCGGGTCAACGTCAACGGCGGCGCAGTGGCCCTCGGTCACCCGATCGGCGCCTCCGGCGCGCGCATCATTGGCACGCTCGTGCATGAGCTGCGCCGTCGCGGCGGCGGCCTGGGCTGCGCAGCGATCTGCAGCGGTGGCGGCCAGGGCGATGCCCTGATCGTGCAGGTCGGAGGGTAGCCTCTGCGCGCGCCGACGCAGGACGCCTCCGGTGTGCAGCGCGCGCCGCAGGCAGCCGGCGCCTTGGCGAGCGATCGCGGAGCGGCGCTGCGGTCGGCCGCATTCTTCGATCTCGACCGCACGCTGATGGCCGGCTCCTCCGGCGTGTTCTTCGCCAAGGCGGCGTTCGAGACCGGCATGATCTCGCGCGCCCGCCTGGTCAAGGACCTCTACGAAAACCTGCGCTTCAGGTTGGTCGGCTCCACCGACGAACGGGCCGACGCTGTCCGCATCCGCGTGGGCGAGATGATCGCGGGCGTGCCGGTGCGCGAGCTGCAGCGACTGGCGCCGCGTGTGCTGGCGGGCGTTCTGCCACGCCTCTACCCGGACATGCTCGCGCGCGCCTATGCCCACCAGGACGCCGGACGGCTGGTCTTCATCGTCACCGCCGCCTCACAGGAGATGGCGGACCTGCTCGCGCACGTGCTCGCCTTCGACGGCGGCCTTGGCTCCCGCTCGGAGGTGGTTGACGGCGTATACACCGGCCGCGCTGCAGGACCCTTCAACTACCGCGACGGCAAGCGCATCTCTCTGCACGAGCTTGCGCAGCGGCAGAACCTCGACCTGGCCGACTCCTACGCCTACTCCGACTCGGAGTCCGATCTGCCGATGCTGCGCGCGGTCGGACACCCGGTCGTGGTCAATCCCGATGCGGAGCTGATGCAGATCGCGGTGCAGGAGGGGTGGGAGATCGTGCGCCTGGACCGCCTCGGCCGGCGCCTGAAGCTGTTCGCCGCACTGAGTGCAGGCAGCCTGGCAGCGGTGGGGGCCGTGGTGGTGCAGCCATGGCGACGTACAAGCGACGGCGCTAATAAGCTGCCGCAGCGATGACTACGAGCACCGAGCAGAAGTCGAAGATCCGTGTCGTTGTGGCCAAGCCCGGCCTGGACGGCCACGATCGAGGGGCCAAGATCATCGCGCGCGCACTTCGAGATGCCGGCATGGAGGTGATCTACACGGGCCTGCATCAGACACCCGAGCAGATCGTGGAGACCGTGATCCAGGAGGACGCTGACGCCGTCGGCCTCTCGATTCTCTCAGGCGCTCACATGACGCTCGTGCCGCGCATCCTTACGCTGATGCGCGAGCAGGGCATCGACGACGTGCTCGTGACCGTGGGCGGGACGATCCCGGGCGAGGACGTGGACGAGCTTAAGCAACTCGGCGTGGCCGAGGTGTTCACGCCCGGCGCTCCCACGCAGGCGATCGTGGAGTTCATCCGCGGACACGTCAGCGCCCGAACGTCTGATTGACTGGTCAGTCAATCGCGTAAACGGGTAGGATTGCCCCAACCATCCCCAAGGAGTCATCGACTGAAATGAAGATATGCGTCCTGGTCAAGGAGGTCCCAGACGCCGCCGTCGAAAAGCGCATCGACCCTTCGACGGGGCGGATGGACCGCAGCGGAGAGAAGAACCTCAACCCGTATGACACCCACGCCATCGAGGCGGCGATGCAGATTCGCGAGGGCGGCAGCGTCCCCGTCGAGGAGATCGTCGCGGTCACGATGGGCCCCGAGAGCGCGGTGCGCGCGCTGCACAAGGCCGTCTCGCTCGGCGCCGACCGCTCGGTGCACCTCACCGACGCGGCGCTCGCCGGCTCCGATGTCGCAGCCACCGGATACGCGCTCGCGGAGACACTCAAGCGCGAGAGCCCGGACCTGGTGCTGCTTGGGCAGCAGTCCGACGACGGCGAGTGCTACACGATTGGCGCGGTCGTGGCCGAGCATTTGGGCATGCCCTCGCTCACACAGGTGATCAAGATGGACGTTAAACCGGATTCTCACCCACCCGCGCTGCGTTGCGAGCGTCAGGCTGAGTACGGCTATGACACGGTCAACGTGAGCCTGCCGGCGGTGATCTCCGTCGGCGATGCGATCAACGAGCCGCGCTACCCATCGCTGAAGGCGATCATGGGCGCCAAGAAGAAGCCGCTTGACACGCTCTCGATCGGCGATGCGCAGATCGATGCGGGCAAGGTCGGAGGCGATCACTCCGCGGCCCAGTGGGTGGCCGTGAAGGCGCCGCCGCAGAAGGCCTCCGGCACGATCATCGAGGACGAAGACACCGACGAGACGGTCGAAAAGATCGTCGCCTGGCTCGACGAGCGCAAGCTCCTCTAGAGATGACCAGCGAAAGGAACGACTGAGAAATGGCGAACATCCTGGTCTACGCGCTGCACTACAACGGCGCGATCAACAAGAACTCTCTGGGAGCTGTGAGTGAGGGCGCAAAGCTGGCGGCCGAGCTCGGCGGCGAGGCGCATGCGATCCTCGTCGGCGAGGGCGTCCCGCAGGATCTCGCGGCCTCCCTTGGCCGCTACGGCGCGAGCAAGGTGCTCGTCGCGGAGGGTCCCGAAGGGCTGGCCCAGCCGGTCATCGACGCGATGGGCAAGGCGATTACAGACGGCGGCTACTCCTACGCGATCTTCGGCGGCGGTCTGCTCGGCTTCGAGATCGGCGCGGGGCTGGCGGCGCGGCTGGGCGCCGGTGTGGTAATGGAGGTCACCGGCGTGAAGGCGCAGGACGGCAAGCTGGTTGCCGAACGGCCGATCCTCGGCGATTCGGCGATCTCGGAAATCAACTACCGCTCGCCCGTCGGGATCGTGATCGGGCGCCTGAACGCGTTCGAGATCAAAGAGAGCGGCGCCGGCGATGCGCCGGTGGAGCAGCTCAGCTTCGAGCTCAGCCCCCAGGCCAAGCAGGCGAGCATGGTCACCCGCGGTGAACAGCGCGGCGCCGACGTCGACATCGAGGGTGCGAGCATCCTCGTCGCCGGCGGACGCGGCCTCGGCAAGCCGGAGGGCTTCGAGCTCTGCGAATCGCTCGCGTCCGCCTTCGGCAACAACGCGGCCGTTGCTGCAACGCGCGCGGTCGTCGACGCCGGCTGGTACCCCTACGCCGCTCAGATCGGCCAGACGGGCAAGACCGTCTCGCCGAAGCTGTATCTGGCGGCGGGCATCTCCGGTGCGATCCAGCACAAGGTGGGGATGCAATCCTCGGAGAACATCGTCGCGATCAACAAGGACGCCAACGCGCCGATCTTTGAATTCTCGGATCTCGGGATCGTCGGCGATCTGAACAAGATCCTGCCGAAGCTGACCGAGGCGATCAAGGCGAAGAAGGGCTAGCGAAGCGATGAGTGGGCATAACGGGTCCGGCTCCAACAACGGGAAGGTCGTGCCCGCGGCCTTCCCGCCGCCGGTCGACTCCCAGAAGGAGTTCATCAAGCGCAACCTCGACGGTGAGGACGAGCGGATCGAGGTCGGCGTTGCGATCGTCGGCGGCGGCACGGCCGGGCTGGCCTGCGCCAACCGGCTGCTGCAGCTGCTCGGCGAGGACCCCGAGACGATGGAGCGACTGGGCGAAGTTCCGGTCGCCGTGATCGAGAAGGCCAAGGTCTGTGGTGGGCACAACCTCTCTGGTGCGGTGGTGAGGCCAAGGGCGCTTCAGGAGCTCTTCCCCGAGATGACCCGCGAGCAGTGGCGCCAGGAGGGCTTCGCCTTCGGCGAGGTCACAAAAGAGGCGGTTTACGCCACACCCACCTCCAAAGTCGCTCTGCGCATCCCCACCCCGCCGCCGTTCAAGAACCACGGCAACGAGGTGGTCTCCGTCTCGGCGCTGGCACGCTTCCAGCAGCAGCAGGCCGAAGAGGCCGGCGCCTACGTGCTGACCGAGACGGCCGCCACGCAGCTGATCGTCGAGAACAGCGTCGTCGTGGGCGTGCGCTCGGGCGACAAGGGCCGCGGCAAGGATGGCGAGCCGCTCGGGAACTTCGAGCCCGGCACGGACATCAAGGCGGGCGCCACGGTGCTGGCCGAGGGCTGCTGGGGCCATCTCACCGGCGCGGCGATCCGCGAGTTCGACCTGGCGGCCGGATGTGAGCCGCAGGTGTGGGAGCTCGGTGTCAAGGAGGTCTGGAAGGTCCCCAAGCCGCTGGATCGCCTGATCCACACGATGGGCCCCTGGCCGCTGAAGATCTCCTCCAAGTACGGCCAGATCGGCGGCACCTGGATCTATCCGATGACCAACGCCAAGGGCGAGCACCTGATCTCGATCGGCTTCGTGGTCGAGCTCGAGTACGCCGACGCGACCACCTCGGCGCACGACCTGCTGCAGACCTTCAAGACCCACTCGATGGTGCGCAAAATCCTCGATGGCGGCGAACGGATTGCCTGGGGCGCCAAGGCGCTGCCCGGCGGCGGCTACTGGTCGATGCCCAAGCTCTCGATGCCCGGCGCGGTGCTCGTCGGCGACTCCGGCGGCATGGTCGACACGATGGCGCTCAAGGGCGTGCACCACTGCATCAAGTCGGGCATGCTGGCGGCAGAGTCGATCTACGCGGCTCTGGCGCGCGGCAGCCACGATCTCTCCTCCTACGAGGATGCGATCGAGCACTCATCCGTAGGCAAAGAGCTGTGGGAGGTGCGCAACGCACGTCAGCCGCTGCAAAAGGGCTTGATCATGGGGGCGCCGCTCAGCGGTGTGCAGCAGATCACCAAGGGCAAGCTGCCTGGTCGCGCCGACTGGCATCGCAACGACGCAAAGCCGATGTTCATCGGCAACACCAAGGACGTCTATCCCAAGCCGGACGGCAAGTACATCTTCGACAAGCTCTCAAGCGTCTTCATCACCGGCAACGCCACCCGCGACGATGCGCCCAACCACATCCGGGTGCAGAAGCGTGTGCCCCGCGAGATCGCAGAGACCTGGCGCTGGATGTGCCCCGCAGGCGTCTACGAGATCCCCGAGGACGCCCCAGAGCACGGGACGGTGGACGTGATCGTCAACTACACCAACTGCGTTCAGTGCGGTGCGATCACGGCCAAGGGCGGCCGGCTCACCACCCCAGAGGGTGGCGATGGCCCCCTCTACCAAATAACCTGACCGGGCTCCCAGTTGACATTTGCGCAACAGGGACCCTTCGGCCGTGTTAGCTCAGTGTCATGACTTGTGTGAGACATAGTCGCAGGCACGCCGCGCGCATCGCCCCGGCGCTTGTTGCCTGTGCACTGGCGATGCTGCTTGCCGGCCCGGCTGCGATCGCGGACGCAGGGCAGGCGTTGCGCTACAGCACGCTGGACGATCGCGTGCCGGATGCCGCAACGCTTGAAAAGTGTGTCACGGCGGCCAATCCGCTCGAACGCTATGCGATCTTCTTCGGCCGCATGAGCGTCATCCCGGGCGCCACCGGCATGGCGATGCGGATCGGGATCGAAGAGCACACTCGCGGAGAAGCGTTCCATGCCGTGGAAGCAGCAGGCACGCCTGGGCTCAGCGCCTGGCGCATCTCCGAACCCGGGGTGAAGATCTTCAAGGACGTCAAGCAGGTGAGCAACCTGGAAGCGCCCGCCGACTATCGCGCGGTCGTGCGCTTCCGCTGGACCGACGCCAAGGGCACGGTGATCAAGCGCGAGGTGCTTCGCACGACCGTCTGTCGCCAGCCCGCCTCCGAAGCGCAGATTGGCGCTACGGCCCCGACCGCTAGAATGCTCTCACGATGAAGTCAGCGATACATCCCAAGTACATCGAGGCCCACGTGCGATGCACGTGTGGCAACGAGTTCACCACTCGCGCAACCAAGCCGGACCTGCACGTCGAGGTTTGCTCCAACTGCCACCCCTTCTACACGGGCCGGCAGAAGCTGATCGACACCGGCGGGCGCGTCGAGCGCTTCCAACGGCGCGTGGCCAAGGGCCGGCTGCGCCAAGCGCAGAGCCCCGCTTCCCCGACAGCCAACTAGGGCAGTGGCCTCCCGTCTCGCCGCACCACAGCGCGAGACCGAGGCGGCCGCCTCAGACATCGACGGGCTGCTCACAGCCTCCCGCGACGCACCCGTGGGAGGCCAGGCCGTGCTCGAGGGCGTGATGATGCGCGGGATCTCCAACTGGGCGGTGGCCGTCCGCAAGCCGGCGCCGCAAGCCGCTCAGCAGGAGGGGCCACCTGCCTCCACAAACGGCCACGGCACTCCCGCGGAAAGCGCAATGGGAGACATCGAGGTCATCTGCTTACCGCTCGAATCGGCACTTGCGCGCCACCGCTGGCTGCGCCTGCCGGTGATCAGGGGCGTCGTCGCGCTTGGCGGCTCGCTGACGATCGGCTTCAAGGCGCTTGGCATCGCCGCCAGCGCCCAACTGCCGCCGCAAGAGGGGGAGGAGAAGCCGCAGGAGATCTCCGGAGCAGTGTGGTTCGGCACGATCGTGATCGCGCTGGCGTTCGCGATCGGGGTGTTCTTCCTGCTGCCGCTCGGCCTGACGAGCCTGGTCAAGCAGCAGCTGCACTCCTCGGTCCTCTTCTGGGTGGTCGAGGGCGCTCTGCGCACCGCGATCTTCCTCGGCTACCTGCTGCTGCTCACGCGGATCAAAGACCTGCGCCGGGTTTTCGAGTACCACGGCGCCGAGCACAAGACGATCTCCTGCTTCGAGGCGGGCCTGCCGCTGACGCCGGCCAACGCGCAGCGCTTCTCGCGCTTGCACCCGCGCTGTGGCACGAGCTTTCTGCTGGTCGTGATGGTCGTCTCGATCTTTGTCTTCGGTGCGATCGGGATGCATGCCTTCTACTGGCTGATCCTGATCCGCGTGCTCGGCGTGCCGCTGATCGCCGGGATCTCCTTCGAGCTGATCAAGTTCGCCGGTCGCAACCGCAGCCGTGGCTGGGTGCGGGCGCTGATGTGGCCGGGCCTGAAGCTGCAGCTGCTGACGACCAGGGAGCCCGATCTCAGCCAGCTGGCGGTTGCGATCGCAGCGCTGAAAGCGGTGCTGGAGCGCGAGGACTTCAAAGGCCTGACCGCCGCCGATCTGGTCGGTGTCGAGGTCGTGGCTTAGAGCCGACTGCGCGAGCTCGCACTCGGCGCCGGCGGCCGGTCCCCATTGTGCCCCTGCCTTAAGCTGGGGCAATGATCGAAGATCTCGTGGCCCAGATCGAGGCGCGCTTTGCCGAGCTCGCGGCGCAGATGAGCGACACAGAGGTGATCTCTGACAGGGACCGCTACGCCGAGGTCGCCCGCGCCTACAGGCAGCTGGAGCCTGCCGCGCAACTCGCCGTGCAGTGGCGGCGCGCCACCGATGACGCTGCCGGCGCCGAGGAAATCATCGCCGAGAGCGGAGAGGACGCCGAGATGCGCGAGATGCTGCGCTCTGCGCGCGAGCGTGTCGAGGAGCTCGAAGACGAGATCCGTCTGGCGATGCTCGAACGGGACCCCAACGACTCCAAGAACGTGATCGTCGAAATTCAGGGCGGCGCCGGCGGCGACGAGGCCGGAATCTGGGCCGGAGACCTCTACCGGATGCTGACCAGGTACGCCGAGCGGCGTGGATTTGCGACCGAGTCGATCGAGATCGGGGAGGGCAAGTACACCTTTGCCGTGAAGGGCGAGGGCGCCTACTCGGTCTTCAAGTTCGAGGGTGGCACACACCGCGTCCAGCGCGTGCCGGTGACCGAGTCGCAGGGCAGGATCCACACTTCCACCGCGACCGTCGCGGTCCTGCCGGAGGCGCAGGACGTGGACATCCACATCGACCAGCAGGACCTGCAGATCGACGTCTACCGCTCCTCGGGACCGGGTGGACAGTCGGTGAACACGACCGACTCCGCGGTGCGGATTACGCACAAGCCGTCGGGCATCGTCGTATCGATGCAGGATGAGAAGTCCCAGCTGCAGAACCGCGAGAAGGCGATGCGCGTGCTGCGTGCCCGGCTGTATGAGCGTGCGCTTGCAGAGCAGCAGGCCGAGCTTGCCGCAGACCGCCGCTCCCAAGTGGGCACGGGAGACAGGGCGGAGAAGATCAGGACCTACAACTATGGCGAGCGGCGCGTCACCGACCACCGGATCAAGCTCACCACCTACAACCTCGATCAGGTCCTGGCCGGCGAGCTGGACGAGTTCACCGATGCGCTCGGCGCGGACGAGCGGCGCCGGCAGCTGGCGGCGCAGGCAGCGGCGTGAGGCTCGCGCCGGTCGCGACACGGGCGTGATCAAGCTCACTGCATGAGCATTCGCACTGGAACCCCGGTACGCGACGCGCTGGAGGGCGCGATATTCGCCATCTCCGCGGCCGGCTGCGAGACGCCGCGCCTGGATGCCGAAGTGATGCTCGCGCACGTGCTCGGCGTGACCCGCGAGCGACTCTTCTTGGACTCCGAGTTGGAGGTGGAAGGGGAGGCGGTGCATTCGTTCCGCGAGGCGGTTCGGCGCAGGGCGATCGAACGAGAGCCGGTCGCCTACATCACCGGACGCAAGGGCTTTCGGCGCATCGAGCTGGATGTCGATGCGCGCGTTCTGATCCCGCGCCCGGAGACAGAGCTGCTGGTGGAAGCCGCGCTCGGTCTGCCGCAGGGCGCAAGCATGCTCGACCTCGGCACCGGCAGCGGTGCGATCGCGCTGGCCTTGAAGTACGAGCGGCCCGACCTGCAAGTGTGGGGCAGCGATGTGAGCGAAGAGGCGCTCGCGGTCGCGAGCGCCAACGCGCAGCGGCTCGATCTGGACGTGCACTGGCTGCGATCGGATCTGCTGCGCGAGGTTCCCGAGGAGATCGATGCGCTCGTGTCCAATCCTCCCTACGTCGCGACCGCCGATGCTGCGACTCTGGCGCCGGAGATCGCAAGGCACGAGCCCGAGCAGGCGCTCTTTGCCGGGCATGACGGGCTTTCCTGCATCACAGAGCTGCTGGAGCAGCTTGCGGGCAGGACGCGGGTGCGCTGGCTCGCGCTTGAGATCGGCGCTGGGCAGGCCGATTCGGTCGAGCAACTGATGGCGCAGGCGGGCTTCTCGCACGTTCAGCGCCTGCCAGACCTCGCAGGGATCGAGCGCGTGATGGTCGCTCAGCGGTGAGCGGCGCAGCGCTGGACGACGCTGACGCGGCCGTATTGCAGGAGTGCCTGCTTGCGGGCGGGGTGGCCGTCTTTCCCGCCGACACCGTCTACGGCGTCGCCTGCGATCCCTCCAGCCATGCCGCGCTGGCGCGCATATACGAGATGAAGGGCCGTCCTGCCGCCAAGCCGGCTGCGGTGATGTGGTTCTCGCCGCAGGCGGCGGCCGACGAGCTCGCGCGCTTGCCGCAGCGCACGCGGCAGGCGGCGGCGGCACTACTGCCTGGGCCCGTGACCCTGCTGTTGCCAAACCCCGCTCGCCGGTTCCCGTTGGCATGCGAACCGGACGGGGCGGGCAGCATCCCACCCGCCCCGCTGGGCCTGCGTGTGCCGGCCTGGCCGCCGCAGCTTGCGGCGCTGGCGCTCGTGCAGGCGCCCGCGCTGCAATCGAGCGCCAACCTCTCCGGCGATCCCCCGCCCCGGCGGCTGCATGAAGTACCGCAGCCGATCTGCGACGCCGCCGATCTCGTGATCGACGGAGGGGAGCTGCCAGGTTTGGCCTCGACCGTGATCGACCTCCAGGCATTCGAGTCGGGCGGCACGTTTGCGATCGTGCGCGAAGGCGCGATTGGCGAGCAGCAGGTGCGCGCCGCTCTTACAGGCATCGCGTCACGGTGCTAGCCTCGTAGCTTGTCGCGACTGGCGCTTGGGTGGAATCGACCACCGGGGAGCGACTGATGGGACTCGCCGCGCGCCTGGGCACCAAATAGATGCCCCTGTCCGAGGAGAAAGTCTTGTCCCAGCTGCCATCCGACTACTTCAACCGCCCGCTCGAGGAGGTCGACCCGGAGGTCGCCGAGGCGATCGCCGGCGAGCTCGCGCGCCAGCGCGAGACACTCGAAGATGATCGCCTCCGAGAACTTCGTGCCGCGGGCGATCCTCGAATGCCAGGGCTCCGTGCTGACCAACAAGTACGCGGAGGGCTACCCCGGTCGTCGCTACTACGGCGGCTGCGAGTGGGTCGACGTCACCGAGCAACTGGCGATCGACCGGGCCAAGGCGCTCTTCGGTTCCCAGCACGCAAACGTGCAGCCGCACTCGGGCGCGCAGGCGAACACCGCCGTCTATCACGCGCTGCTCGAGCCAGGGGACACGATCATGGGCCTCTCGCTGGCCCACGGCGGCCATCTCACCCACGGCATGAAGATCAACGTCTCCGGGCGTCTCTACGACATCGCCGCCTACGAGGTCGACCCCCAGACCAGCTTGATTGACATGGATCGGGTCGCCCAGATCGCGCGCGAGCGGCGCCCGAAGCTGCTGCTCGCCGGATGGTCGGCCTATCCGCGGCGGCTCGACTTCGCCGCTTTTCGCCAGATCGCAGACGAGGTCGGCGCGCTACTGATGGTCGACATGGCCCATTTCGCGGGTCTGGTGGCGGCCGGCCTGCACCCAAGCCCGGTCCCCTATGCGGACGTGGTGACCACCACGACGCACAAGACGATCGGTGGGCCGCGCGCCGGCATGATCCTCTGCCGGGAGGAGTACGCCAAGAAGATCGATTCCGCGGTGTTCCCTGGGCAGCAGGGAGGGCCGCTGGAGCACGTGATCGCAGCGAAGGCTGTGGCGCTGAAGATCGCCGCCAGCGAGTCCTTCCGCGAGCGTCAGCGGCGCACCGTCGAGGGCGCGAGGGCACTGGCCGAGGTGCTGGTGGCCGAATCGCAGCCTGACGGCGACGTCGAGCAGGCAGGCGGCAGCGCCGCGCAGCCAGGTCTGCCACAGGCGCCAGGCGTACCCACGGGCCCCGCCCAGCATGACCATCCGGCCGCCATCGGCGTGAAGGTGCTCACCGGCGGGACCGACGTGCATCTCGTGCTCGTCGACCTGCGCGACGTGCGGCCCGAGCTGACCGGCAAGCAGGCCGAGGACAGGCTGCACGAGATCGGCATCACGGTGAACCGCAACGCGGTGCCCTTCGACCCGCGCCCGCCGATGGAGGCATCCGGGCTGCGGATCGGCACCGCCGCGCTTGCGACCCGCGGCCTGCAGCGCGAAGACTTCATGGAGATCGGTGAGATCATCGCCGACGCGCTCAGCGACGAATACGAACAGCTGGCTCCCGAGCTGAGTGCACGGGTGAAATCGATCGTGGAGCGCTACCCGTTGTATGAGAGCCTTGCCGCAGCCGTATGAGCCTCTGATCCTGAGGCTCTGCGATGCTGTTGGCAGCCGATGCTCAAACCTACTGAGCTAGAAGCGCTCTACGCCTTCCTGGCGGCGGCCGCGGTGGCTGTGCTGCTGACCCCGCTGACGATGCGATTCGCGAGGCTGGTGGGCGCCATCGACCGGCCACGCGAGCGCGGTCTCTCGCGGCGCGCCACCCCGCTGCTCGGTGGACTCGCGATCTTCGCCGGCGTGCTGGTAGCGGGGCTGATCTGGCTGCCCGCCGGATATCAGGAAAAGCCCGAGCTCTGGCACGGCGTGCTGATCGCGGCGGCGTTGATCACCTTCGTGGGGGCGATCGACGATCGGGTCGAGTTGCCCGTCTGGGTCAAGCTCGCCGGCCAGATCGCCGCGGGCGCGATCGTCGTTCACTACGGCGTCGTGATCCACTTCCTGACGATCCCGTTTCTGGGTCGGCTGAACTTTCCCAACGCGGGCGGTCCGATCACCGTTGTGGGCCTCGTCGCGCTGATGAACGTCGTGAACTTCTCCGATGGCGTGGATGGCCTGGCTGCCGGTGTGTGCGCGATCGTCGCGGGGGCCTTCGCCGTGATCGCCTTCGACCTGGACCGCACCGCGCCGGGCGTGCTGGCGGCACTCACCGCGGGCGCGGCGCTCGGCTTCTTGATCCACAACTTCCCGCCCGCCTCCAGCTTCATGGGCGACTGCGGCTCCAACCTGTTGGGACTGCTGATGGGCTGCGTGATGGTCGAGGGCGCGATCAAGACGACCGCGGTGGTCTCCTTCGTGGCGCCGCTGATCCTGCTTGCGGTGCCGTTCCTGGACACCACCTTCGTGATCCTCAAGCGGCTGAAGTACAGGCGCCCGATCTACGCGCCCGACAGCGAGCACTTCCACCATCGAATGGCCCGGATCGGCTTCTCCAGCAGGCGCACGATTGCATACTTGTACGGCTGGACGTTGATGCTTGCCGGGCTTGCACTCGCGCTGCGGTTCGTGCCCTACAGCGACCATCACGGCCAATTTCGCGTCGGCTGGCTGGTTGTGATGATCCTGCTCGGGCTGATCGCGGTTGCGGCCAGCATCTATCTGGTCTACGTGCTCGAGATCCTCAAGTTCCGCCGCGCGGCCACGGCGCGCCTGCGCCTACTGCGCCCCTATGCCTCCGCGGCTGAGATCGAGCGCACCGTGATCGAGGATTTCGAGACCGGAGAAATGAACGTCGTCTCACTGTCTGAGGACTCGGCGGATGCATCGCCTCCTGAGTCCTCAGACGCCGGAGCGAAGCAGCGGTTCGGCCACCGGCAGCCTGATCGCCACGGCGTAAGCACAGAACAGCAGCACAGCTGAGCGCAGCTTGCGGCTCGGCGAGGCTGCTGCCAGCGGCAGCGCCCAGACCGCGTACCACGGCAGCAGCCAGGCGGTGGAAATGACCAGCGCAAGAGTGCTCCAGCCGGCTGCCACACGCCAGTCGAAGCCCTTTGCGGTTCGCCACAGGCAGATCGCCACCACCAGCGCGAAGCCGGCGAGGAACAGGTAGCGCCACCAGGCCGGCGTACCGCCGAGGCTGAAGAGCCGCGCGGTCTCGGCTGGGATGCTGTGGATCGCGATTTGCTGCTGCTCTTCTGCGATCGGCACCACGAAGCCTGTCAGGTTCAGGCCGAAGCCGACCGCGCCGATCACGACCACCGCGAGCAGGCCTCCGGCTGCGCTGATCGCCACCTTCAGGCGCTCCACCGCCGTGCGCGGCGCGAGTACGAGGAACGGCAGCAACAGCCCCGCAGAGACCTTGAATCCCACGGCTGCCGCCAACGGCCAGGCGGCCGCGCGAAAGCGTGGCTTCGCGCCGGCGGTGAGCATGAGCGCCACGCCTAGCAGGACCAGCGTGATCAAGTCGTTGTGGGCGCCGCCGACGGCGAAGACGAGCAGCACCGGGTTTAGGCCGAGGAACGCCGCCGCGACCTGCGGCGAGCGCCCATCTCGAATCGCCGCCTTGGCCACCAGGGCGACTGTGCCCAGGCTGCAGAGCACCGCGAGCAGCTTGAAGGCCCACAGGTCGACGGCGAAGCCCAGCGGCACGATCGCGTAGCTGGCCAGCGTGAACAGCGGGCCGTAGGGAGTGTGCTGGAAGGGCCAGCCGATGTAGGAGAAGGTCGGATCGGCGGGCGCTTCGAAGGGCACGTGCGTGTAGGGGTCCAGCCCATGCAGCACGCCCATACGGGCGTATGAGATGTAGCCAAAGACGTCCTGGGAGAGCAGTGGAGGTCCCAGCAGCAGCAGCAGATGTGCTGCGAGGATCGCCGTGCCGACTGCAGCCAGCGGCAGGCTGCGCGCACAGATCAGCACCAGCGCGTAGCAGCCGACCATGATCAGGACCAGCGTTTCGAAGCTGCCCTTGCCTATGCCCAGGCCAAGCGCTTGGTAGGGGCCCGATATCCATCCAAGCCACTGCGCGTCCCGCACGCGGACGTAGAGCGATGGCGCGCTCGCGGCTCTGGCCGCGAGCAGGAAGGCGCTCGTGACTATTCCGAGCAGCCCGGCTGCCCCCAGTGCACGCAGCGGCAGCGATCCAGCGCGGGCGCTCAGGCTCGCCCGCGGAGCTTCGCGGGCTTCCACGTAGGTCGAGCCCGACACCTAGCGCGCGATCTGGGGTATAGGGAGCGTGCCCTTCATCCGGCCATTGTGGCGGCAAGGGCGGCGAGACGGTGGCACCCCGGAGGCGCCCCAAGTCCGCTCGTCGCGGCCGTCATGTACTCTGTGGCGCATCGTGCTCGCCTAAGAGGGCCGCGGGCATCTCTGTGCGCACGAGGGTCACGGGAAGGTCAAACGCAAGCCGCATGCGACTTCGCAACAGCAAACCAACCCAGCCCGCGGGCGCTCCGCGCAAGATCCTGATTCTCTCTGCCGACGTTGGAGAGGGCCACGCCGCCGCGGCCCGCGCCCTGGCGCAGCAGATCGCCGCCTCACCCGAGCATGCCGAGGCTACGGTGATCGACGGCCTCGCCGCAATGGGGCCGCTGCTGCAGCAGGTGGTGCAGGACGGATATCGCATCCAGTTGAAGCTGATGCCGTGGACCTACACGGTTGTCTATTGGCTGCTCGAGCACGTGGCCCCGGTGCGCTGGATCGCCCGCAACGCGCTCTGCTTGCTCGGCGGACGGCCGCTTGCCGGCAGGATCGCCAAGCACTCCCCGGACGTGATCGTCTCCACGCACCCCGCGATCACGGTTGTGCTGGCGTGGCTGCGCCGGCGCGGCACGGTCGACTGTCCGACCGTGGCCACGATCACCGACCTGACAGGACTGTTCTTCTGGGCGCAGCCGGGCATCGACCAACACCTGGTGATGTACGACGCCTCGATCCCCGATGTGGAGCGCATTGCCGGGCAGGGCAGCGTGACGCTCGTGCGTCCACTCATCTCCGCGGAGTTCCTGCAGCCGCGCTGCCCGCTTGATGCGCGCCGCTCGCTCGGCCTTCCGGAGGACGGCCGGATGGTTATCGTCTCCGGCGGAGGTTGGGGCGTGGGCGACATCGAGGGAGCCGTGAAGCAGCTGTGCGAGGCGGACGGCATCGGCTGCGTGGTCTGCCTGGCAGGCCGTAACGACCAACTCTACGAACGGCTGAGCGCCGTGTTCGAGCGCGAGCCACGTGTACACGTCTACGGGTTCACCGACCGCATGCCCGACCTGCTCACCGCGGCCGATGCGCTTGTCCACGCCACCGGCGGCGTGACCTGCCTGGAGGCACGCGCCACCGGCACCCCCGTGGTCTCCTACGGGCTGCCCGTTGGCCACGCGCGACTCAACACGCGAGCGATGGCCGACCTCGACCTGCTGCGTCTGGCCGGGGACACCGAGGACCTCGTCGATCAGGTGCGCGCCTCCTTCGCCGAACGGGCTCCCGTACACGAGCGTGCCCTCTCAGTCGCACAGCGGCATGCGGCGCAGGGCGGGCCGGCCCTGCATGTACTGCCTGGCGTCGGCGATCTGCTGCCTGCAATGCCGCCCAGACCGCAAGCGGCTCTCGCCGGCGAGACTCCGGCTGAGCAGCGGACTGCCGTGGACATCGTGCTCGACCCTCCCCGGCGCGTGCTGCCAAGGCCGGTCTGGCGCGTGGCCGTGGCGACGGTGGCGATACAGCTGCTGATGCTGCTCGGCATCGGCACTTGGATCATGTCGACCGACGAGGTCAGCGCGGTGGCGAGCATGATCCTGCACGCCGAGCCGCTCACCCACGTCAAGTCCGATCAGCGGGCGGTGGGAATCATCGTGACCACCCCGGCGGCACAGATGACCAGCATCGCAGCGGAGCTATCCCGTACCGGCGTCCACGTCTCCTTCGCTGACAACGGTACGGCGCCCGCGCAAGCGACCGTGCTGCGGATGCGCGAAATGGGAGAGCAGATCGTCCCGCAGATGCCCGTCTCGGCCACGCTGCTGCGCTGGCTGCGCACCCGCGGAATCCTTGGCTCCCAGGCGCGCGCGCTCGGGCTACGTCACGGTTACTACTTCCTGCAGCCTGCCGGCGGTCTCACCGTCGGTCAGATGGTGCTCGCACGCAGCGAGGACGCCACTCCGGTTGCCGGCGCTGCACGGTTCTCCGCGACCTCGCCGCTGCCTCAGCGGTCGACGCGTGCGGGCGATGTGTTCGTCGTTAGCGTCGACGGGTCGCACGGCTCGCTGCTTGGGCTTACGCGGCTGGTGGCGCGCCTGCGCTCCGAGGGGTTGGAGTCAGAGTCGCTGGGCACGCTCACGCGCTCGCCTTCCATCAGCGCGATCAGCAGCGGTGAGCGCGCCAAGAGCCCTGCTCCGCCCACCAGCACGGCAAGCGAGAGCGCCAGCCCGACGCCGCCGAAGTCCGAGTTCGGGAAGTTTTCGCCCAGCACCGTGAACGCAAGCACGACCGGCACCACCGTCTGAGCCACGAACACGACGGGCGCGACCTGGATCGCCGGTCGCGACTGCAATGCGCTTGCCTCGCTGAGCGTGGCGAGCGCCGAGGCGACGCCCGTGGCAAGCGCCCACCCCAGGGCGAGCCACAGATCCCCGACTTCCAGCCCATCGGATACGAGCTTCGTCGTCACGCCGCTGAGGCCGAACGCAAGCCCGGCCGCGAGGATCGTGATCGGCGGAGCGGGGTGGTGGAAGATGCGCAACAGGTATGGCAGCAGGCTCACGAGCGCGATGCCACCGAGGACGAAATAGAGCTCGGTGCTGCCCGTGAAGTTGGTGTTCTGGTCGGGGGCCGAGATCGCGATCCCAGCTACTCCGAGCACGATCGCCGTCATCGCGATGTGCTCGTTGCGGCCTGCGCGCTCGCCGAGCATCCGCTCTCCGGCGAGCATCAGCACGAGCAGGCCCGCGGCCAGCGTGGGCTGAACGACGACCAGGGGCGCGAGTTTGAGGGCGAGCACCTGCAACGGCCAGCCGAGCATCGAGAGCGCCGTGCCGAACAGCCAGCGTTTGCCCCGCAGCAGCCTCGCCGCCAGCGCAAGTCGCAGGTGCGCCTGTGCGGGCGCCTCCTTGGCATCCATCGCCTGGAAGGCGACCCCTATGCTGTAGAAGATCGAGGCGCCGACCGCCGCGAGCAGCCCAAGGATGAGATTGCCCATGACCGCCGATGATCGCAGCCTCGGGCTCAAGATTGCCGGCACGGCAGCCGCGCTTACGGGGTTCTCCTATTTTCTGCCCGCGCTCACGGGTCTCAGCTATCCGCTTCCGGTGTTTGCGCCCGCCTCGATCCGGCTGCGACGCGTGCTTGGCGTAGAGGACTCCACGGCCGATGGCGCAGGCTGTGCGCTCACCTTCGACGACGGGCCCCACCCCGCTGGCACGCCGGCCGTGTTGGAGGTGCTGGCCGCCGCCGGTGCGAAAGCAACCTTCTTCTTGGTCGGAGAGCAGGTGCGCTCAAACCCCGCGCCGGCCCGCGAGATCGTGGCGCAGGGGCACGCGATCGGCCTGCACTGCGACCGTCATCGCAACCTGCTGCGGCTCGGGCCCGGCCAGGTTCGGCGCGACATCGAGATGGCGCAGGCAACGATCGCCGAGACCACCGGCGTGATGCCACAGCTCTACCGGCCCCCGTACGGCATCCTCAACTCCGCCGCGCTGAGCATCGCCAGACAGCAGGGGTGGAGGACGCTGCTGTGGAGTCACTGGGGGCGCGACTGGGAAGCGCGTGCGACCCCCGAGTCGATCGCGGCGCTTGCGAGTACGGATTTGCGGCCCGGCGCGGTGGTGCTGCTGCACGACGCCGACGACTACGGTGCAGACGGGTCCTGGCGCAACACGGTCGCGGCGCTGCCGCGCATCCTGGAGCGTGTGGGGCAGGCAGGGCTGGCGCTCACGGCGCCCTGAGTCGCTGTCCGAGTCGGCGCAGGCAGCTAGCATCATCTGCTTGGCCAGCGAGCTCGGCACAGACGCAAGCGCTCTTCCCCTGCGACGCAGGCTCGCTGTATCCGTCGGCTGGCTGCAGGACGCCCGCGCGGGCCGCTCGCCGCTTTGGGTGGAGGCGCTCGCGATAGCGTGGCTTTGCTGGCTCTACGACATCCTCACCAATCTCGCGCCCACTCGCCGCGCGATTGCGCTGCACCACGCCGCCTCCGTATTGCGCATCGAGCGCACGCTGGGCATCGACCCCGAGCTCTCGCTCAACCGCTGGCTCGCCGGGCAGCACGCGCTCGCGCTCGCGCTCTCCGACTACTACGACAACGCCCACTTCGTGGTGACGCTCGGTCTGCTGGGGCTGCTGTGGTGGCGGCGCGCAGACGTCTATCCGTCGCTGCGAAATGCGCTCGTGGCAACGAACCTGATCGCCTTCGCGGTGTTCTGGCTGTGGCCGATGGCGCCACCGCGACTGCTGCCGGGCAACGGGTTCACAGACGTCGTGGCGGCGACTCACGCCTTCGGCTCCTGGCACACGGGCAGCCTCGCCGCTGACGCCGATCAGTACGCGGCGATGCCATCGCTGCACATCGCCTGGGCGGTGTGGTGCGTCGTGGTGATCTGGCACCTGACGCGCAGGCGCTGGCTGCGGGCGCTGGGGCTTGCGCACGTTGGGATCACCGCCTTTGCCGTGATGGCCACCGGCAACCACTTCCTGCTGGACGTGCTGGCGGGCGCGCTGACGGCGGCGCTCTCCTTTGCGATCATCGAGACGATTCGCATCCTGGCGCAACGAAAGCGGCCCCTGTTCGCCGGCTGACGTTCGATTTGGCTCTGCAAAGCCAGTGGCGAATGTCACAAACTTGTCACGAAGTCGCGCATAGGGTAGACTCGCGCCTCGGCCGCCGCGGATCCCCGATCTACTGATCGGCCGCCGCGAGACAAAGGACCGGCTTCCCCTCCAAAGAGCAAGCTGGAACTTCCCTCTATAGGCTGGCCGCCATCGAAAATGGAAGAGAACGAGGCAATAGCAACGCGCGCTGGCGCGGCTCCGGTGGAGCGGTGGACGAACGTCCTGCTCTACTTCGACGTGGTCGCCCTCATCTTGGTGACCGCGCCTGCGATCGTGCTCGGCGCGCCGGTGTTCGGCTACGTGGTCGGCGCCGTGGCGTGGATTGCGCAGCGCATCCTGGCCAAGACCGATCGACGCTGGATCAAGGCCCGCGAGGCACGCACACAGCTTGGCCTCAACCTCTTTGAGGCGTTCGGTCGGATCTGGCTGCTGGCCGGCGCGATCGTGCTCGCCGGCGTGGTCGGCGGGCGCCCTGACGGCCTCGCCGCCGCCCTGGTGATCTTCGGCGCCTACTCGATCGCCTTCGCCATCAAGGTTCTGACTGGGCCGCCCGACAAGCGCCCGGGCACGCCGAGCGCCGCCTCCAAGAGGCCCGCACGATGAGCGCCGTGCAAGCACATCCGGCGGGCGCGCCCGCGCTCGGCGGCGCCCCCAAAGGCGGCCCCTTCGGCCGCATGAGCAAGCGCAAGAAGATCCTCTACGGGATCGCGCTGGTCTACGTGCTCGGCCTGATCCTCTTGGGAGTGATCTACGGCATCAAAGGCCACAAAAACGAAACCTTCAACGTCATCGACTCCTTCCATCTGCTGACGTGGTTCAGCGTCGGGGGGATCGCGTTCAACAAGGGCGTGATGTACCTGCTGATCACCACGGCGCTGACGATCGGCGTGATGCTGACGGTCGCGCGGAACATGAAAGCGCGCCCAGAAGGCCGCCTGCAGGTCGCAGTCGAATGGCTCTACGACATCGCGATGAACGTCACGCGCGAGAGCATGGACGAGGACATGACCAAGCGGTGGTTCCCGGTGATCGCCACGCTCTTCGTCTTCATCCTGGTCACCAACCTGATCGGTTACATACCGCTGCCCGTGGACTCGGCGCAGACCATCAACATCTTCGGCGTCAAGGTTCCGGGCTTCCAGATTTACGCCGCCGACACCAACGTGGCCGTGCCGCTGCTGCTCTCACTCGGCGTGTTCATCGCCTTCAACGTCGAAGGCGTCAGGGCGCACGGGCCGCTTGGCTACATCAAAAGCCTCGTCCCGTCAGGGATGAAAGGCCCGATGCTGATCCTGCTCTATCCGATTGAGATCGTCTCGACGATCCTGCGGCTGCTCTCGCTGACGATCCGGCTTTGGGCCAACCTGCTGGCAGGTCACCTGCTGATCGACTTCATGGGCGGCGCGCTTGCGGTCCTGCTCGGCCTGCAGCTGCTCGGCTGGCTGACGCTGCCGATCGGGATCGCGATCTATCTGCTGGAGGCCGTGCTGATCGCAGGCCTGCAGGCATTCATCTTCGCAATCCTCACCGCCATCTATATCGGTGGATCCACCTCCCACCACTAAGCACTGACAAGGAGCCTCACACAATGCTGACCCAACTCTTCGATCCCGCGCTCATCCAGGCAGCGGTCCACCCGCTCGTCCTCGCGGCGAGCTCGTCTGTTGAAGTGGGCCAGGACGCCGGTCGCGCAATCGCGCTGGGCGTCGGCGCAGGCGGCGGCGCCGCGGGCGCAGGCGCCGGCATCGGCATGCTGTTCGGCAAGGTGATCGAGTCGGTCACCCGCCAGCCCGAGATGCGCGACGAGATCACTTCGATCCAGTGGCTGGGCTTCGCCCTGACCGAGGCCACCTTCTTCTACGGCCTCGTCGGCGGGTTCATCGCCTTCTTCCTCTAGACCGATGACACCCCTGGCAAACATCGCCGGCACGCCGCTCGCAGCGTCGAGCAACTCGTGGCTGATCACGCCCAACGTGGGTCTGACGGTCTGGACGCTGGTCGTGTTCGGCATCTCGCTGTTCATCCTCAGCAAGCTCGTCTTCCCGCGCATCCGCCAGGCGCTCGACGACCGCCGCAAGGTGATCACCGACTCGATCGACGCTGCGCAGCACACCCGCGACGAGGCGGAGAAGATCCTGGTCGAATACCGCGAGCGCCTGAAGGAGGCTCGCGAGCAGGCCGAGGAGATCGTGCAGCGTGCGCGCCAACAGGCCGAGGCGCAGGCGCGCGAGGCGCACGCCGAGGCGGAAAACAGGCGCGAGCACCTGCTCGAGCAGACCAAGCGCGACATCGAGGCCGAGACGCGGCGCTCGATCGACCAGATCCGCCGCGAGGTCGCCGACCTCACGGTGATGGCGACCGAGAAGGTGACGCGCAGGGTGCTGACCGAGGAGGACCAGCAGCGTCTGGTGGCCGACGCGCTCTCCGAGCTCGACTTCGAGACGTTGAGCAGCGGGGCGCGGTAGTGGAGCGGATCGCCGAGGTATATGCCCGCGCGCTTTTCGAGGCGGCGCAGGGCCGGGGCGTGATCGACGCGGTGCGCGACCAGCTCGCCGCGTTCGTGGACGCCCTGCACGGCAATCGCAACCTGATGATCTTCTTCTTCTCTCCCTACTTCTCCGCGCAGGAGAAGAAGGAGGGGCTGCGCCGCGCGGTCAGCGATGCAGATGAGACGTTCATGCAGTTCCTGGAGGTGCTCCTGGAGAGCCACAGGATGCCCGTGATCTTCGCGATCAAGGACCGCTACGAGCGCTTCTGGAGGGACGAGAAGAAGCTGCTGCCCGTCGAGGTGACCAGCGCCGTCGGGCTCGAGTCACAGCTGGTGGAAAGCCTCGGCGATCGGATCGGCCAGCAGACCGGCCGCGAGGTCGAGCTCGTAAGCCGTGTCGACCCGGAGATCCTCGGCGGGATCGTGCTGCGCGTCGGCAACTTCGTGCTCGACGCCTCGATTAGAAACCAGCTCAACCAACTTCGCAAGCAAGTCGCGCAGGCGTAACCAACTCGCCTGCCAAGGAGCCAACTGATGCAGATCAACCCAGACGAGATCACCTCAATCCTCAAGAGCAGGATCGAAGGGCTGGACACCGCCAGCGCCGACCTGACCGAGGTCGGGACAGTGCTGTCGGTCGCAGACGGCATCTGCCGGATCCACGGCCTGGAGAACTGCATGTCCTTCGAGATGCTCGAGCTGCCGCACGGCGTCACCGGCCTTGCGCTCAACCTCGAGTCCGACAACGTCGGCGCCGTGCTCTTCGGCGAGTGGGAGAAGATCGTCGAGGGCGCCACCGTCAAGCGCACCAAACGTCTGCTGGAGATCCCCGTCGGCGAGCAGATGCTCGGCCGGATCGTCGACCCGCTCGGCAAACCACTGGACGGCAAGGGCGAGATCGCCGGCACCGTGCTGCGTCCCGCCGAGTTCAAGGCGCCCGGCGTGGTCCAGCGCCAGCCGGTCAAGGAACCGATGCTCACCGGCCTGAAGGCGATCGACTCGATGATCCCGATCGGCCGCGGCCAGCGAGAGCTGATCATCGGCGACCGTCAGACCGGCAAGACCGCGATCGCGATCGACACGATCATCAACAACCGCGATCGCGACCTCGTGTGCGTCTACGTCGCAATCGGCCAGCGCATGTCCACGGTCGTGCAGCTCGCCGAGACGCTGCGCCAAGCCGAAGCGCTGCAGAACACGATCATCGTCGCCGCGGCAGCCGACGAGGCCGCACCGATCCAGTTCCTGGCCCCCTACGCGGGCGCTGCGATGGGCGAGCACTTCCTCTACAAAGGCAAGGCCGCGCTCTGTGTCTACGACGACCTGACCAAGCACGCATATGCCTACAGGCAGATGTCGCTGCTGCTGCGCCGCCCGCCCGGTCGCGAGGCATACCCGGGCGACGTCTTCTACCTGCACTCCCGCCTGCTGGAGCGCGCGGTCAAGCTCAACGACGAGCTCGGCGGCGGCTCGCTCACCGCGCTGCCGGTGATCGAGACCCAGGCCGGCGACGTATCCGCCTATATCCCGACCAACGTGATCTCGATCACCGACGGGCAGATCTTCCTGGAGCCTGGCCTGTTCAACTCCGGCGTGCGCCCCGCGATCAACGTCGGCATCTCGGTCTCACGCGTGGGCGGCAACGCCCAGATCGGCCCGATGCGCAAGGTCGCCGGCCGCCTGAAGCTCGAGCTCTCCCAGTACAGGGAGCTCGAGGCCTTCGCCCAGTTTGGCTCCGAGCTCGACCCGGAAACCCAGAAGACCCTGGCCCGCGGCGAACGGCTGGTGGCCACCCTGAACCAGGGCGAGCGCGAACCGCTGCCGGTCGCAGACCAGGTCTTGCAGATCTTCGCCGCCACCCAGGGCTTCCTGGACAGGATGCTGCTCGAGCGTGTGGGCGAGTTCCTGAAGGAGCTGACCGAACGCGCACACGCCAATCACCACGAGCTGCTGGAGAAGATCACCGGCGGCGACTGGTCCGATGAGGTCCAGGCCGAGTTGCAGAAGGCCGTCAGCGAGTCTGCCGCGGACTTCGGCTACGACCTCGACGAGGAGGGCCACCCGATCGAGCTCGACACGCCACCTGCGCGACCGCTCTCTGCGCCCGACGCGCAGGAGTCACAGCAGCTCGCGGAGACTGCGGCCTAGCGCCGCGGGTAACCCCAGCGGAGCTTCAGGAGCCACATGGCCTCACAGCGCGACGTCAGGAACCGCATCTCGGCGGTCAAGAACATCCAGAAGATCACCCGTGCGATGGAGATGGTCGCCGCCGCCCGGCTGCGCCGCGCCGAACAGCGCATCGAAGCGCTGCGGCCATATGTCGGCGCGATCCGGCGGATGACCAGAGACGCCGCGCAGGCGGCCGGCGCGGTGCCGAGCGTGCCGATCCTCGCCGAGCACGAGAGCCTGCACGCGGTCGGCCTGCTGCTGGTCGCCGGCGATCGCGGACTGGCGGGCGCGTTCAACTCGAACATCGTCCGTGCGGGCGTTGCCGCTGGCCGTGACTACGTGGGCGAGAGCCAGAAGGTGCTCTACTTCGCCTCCGGGCGCCGACCCGCCTCCTCGCTAACTTTCCGCGGGCTGGAGCCGGCGCAGAGTTTCATCGGCTTCACCGATCGGCCGGCCTATGCCGATGCGCGCGCGATCGCCGAGCGGCTGATGGCCGCCTACGTCGACGGAGAGGTCGACAGGGTCGAGATCTTCTACAACCACTACGTCTCGCCGATGTCCCAGATCGTGCGTCGCGAGACGCTGCTGCCACTCTCTCAGGCGACTCTGCTCGCCGAGGGCGGGCAGGAGGCCGAGCCGCAGGCGGCCGACCAAGCAGCGCTGCCGGGCACTGAGGAGGCCAAGCCCCGGCGCATCAATGTCGAGTACGAGCCCGATGCGGAAGCGGTGCTCAAGCGGCTGGTGCCCGACTACGTCAAGCTCTCGATCTTCCGTGCCCTGCTGGAGTCCACGGCCTCCGAGCACGGCGCCCGCATGACCGCGATGCGCAACGCATCGCAGAACGCGGGTGAGCTGATCAAGGATCTGACTCTGGAGATGAACCGCGCACGCCAGGCGGAAATCACCCAGGAGATCATGGAGGTTGTGGCCGGTGCTGAGGGCTTGGGCTAGTGTGGACCACGAACTTGAATAGAAACCAGGAGAACTGAAGATCAATGGACGCGAGCATTGCCACATCACCCACCAGCGGCCCAGGTGCGCCCACTGAGAGCGCGGGGGGCAAGCGCAACGTGGGACGCATCGAGGAGATCCAGGGCGTCGTGATCGAGGCCGTCTTCCCCGACCGCCTGCCCGAGATCAACCACGCGATCACGATTGCGCGCCCTGCGGCCGCTGCCGACGAGGAGGCTGAGGGGATTAGCTCAGAGGCCGGCGGCGACGTGCTCGTCTGCGAGGTCCAGCAGCACCTCGGCGACGACCGCGTCAGGGCGGTGGCGATGGACTCCACCGACGGCCTCTCCCGCGGCGTGGAGGTGCTGGACACTGGCGGGCCAATCTCAGTGCCCGTCGGCGAGGCCACGCTCGGCCGCATCTTCAATCTGCTCGGCGAGCCGATCGATCTCGGCGCTCCGATGCCGGCGGACGTCAAGCGCCGCCAGATCCATCAGAAGGCGCCACGCGTCGAGGAACTGTCCCCGACAACCGAGATGTTCGAGACGGGCATCAAGGTCGTCGACCTGCTCGCGCCCTACGCCAAGGGTGGCAAGGTCGGTCTCTTCGGCGGCGCCGGCGTGGGCAAGACCGTGATCATCCAGGAGCTGATCCACAACCTCGCCAAGGAGCATGGCGGCCTCTCCGCCTTCTGCGGCGTGGGCGAGCGCACCCGCGAGGGCAACGACCTCTGGTTGGAGATGAAGGAGTCGGGCGTCATCGATAAGACGATGCTCGTCTTCGGCCAGATGAACGAGCCGCCCGGAGCCCGCATGCGCGTCGCGCTCTCCGGCCTGACGATGGCCGAACACTTCCGCGACCAGGGCCAGGACGTGCTGCTGTTCGTGGACAACATCTTCCGCTTCGTCCAGGCCGGCTCCGAGGTCTCGGCGCTTCTGGGCCGCATGCCCTCCCAGGTCGGCTACCAGCCGACGCTGACCACCGAGATGGGCGAGCTGCAGGAGCGGATCACCTCGACCCGCACCGGCTCCGTTACCTCCGTGCAGGCGATCTATGTGCCCGCCGACGATCTGACCGATCCCGCGCCGGCCTCGGTGTTCGCGCACCTGAATGCTACGACGGTGCTCTCGCGCAGCATCGCGGAGAAGGGGATCTACCCCGCCGTCGATCCGCTCGACTCGACCTCGACGATCCTGAAGGCGGATCTCCTCGGCGATGACCATTTCCGGGTGGCCAACCGGGTCAAGGAGGTGCTGCAGCGCTACAAGGAGCTGCAGGACATCATCGCGATCCTCGGCATCGACGAGCTCTCCGACGAGGACAAGCTCGTGGTGCAGCGCGCCCGCAAGATCGAGCGCTTCCTCTCCCAGCCCTTCCACGTTGCCGAGCAGTTCACCGGCACGCCCGGCACCTACGTGCCGATCAAGGAGACGATCCGGGGCTTCGAGGAGATCCTCGACGGCAAGCACGACGAGGTGCCCGAGCGCGCGTTCTTCTTGAAGGGCACCATTGATGATGTGTTGGCGGATGCGCAGCGTTAGAGCATGGCCCACGCAAAGTTCCCAGTAGAAGTACTGACCCCCGAGGGCGAGGTGTTCTCCGAGGACGTGGAGATGGTCTCCACGCGCACCGGGCTCGGCTCGATCGGGCTGCTGGCCAGGCACGAGCCGCTGCTTGCCACGCTCGTGCCGGGCGAGCTTCGCATCTACCGCTCCGACGATGAGGTCGTGCGCTTCGCTCAGGCGGAGGGCTACCTCCAGTTCATCGACAACCGCGCGCTGCTGCTTGTCGAGGAGGCGATCTCACCCGATCAGCTCGACCGCGAGGCGCTGGAGAGCAAGCTCACGGACGCCCGCGGCGTGGCGGAGCGGGCGCAGGAAGGCAGCGAGGAGCGGGCGAGCGCGCTGCGCGACGCCGCCCGCTACGAAGCCTTTCTCGCGATCGAGCAGTAGCCTTTCAGCGCATGGAGGGTAACGGCCAAGCCGCCGCCCACTTCCAACGCAAGCGCCCGGGCTGGTTCACGGCGCACGTCTTCAACCCGCTGGTCGCGGTTCTGACGGGCATGGGCATCAGCCTGCTTGGCTCGCGGGTGCTGGAGGTGAACGGCCGCACCAGCGGCAAGCCGCGGCGCACTCCGGTGAACCTGCTTACCTTCGAGGGAGAGCGCTATCTGGTCGCGCCACGCGGCGAGACGCAGTGGGTGCGCAATCTGAGAGCGAGCGGGCAGGGAAGGTTGCTGCTCGGCCGCCATGGCGAGAGCTTCAACGCGGTTGAGGTGCCCGACGATGAAAAGGCGCCGATTCTGCGGGCCTACCTGAAGCGCTGGAAGGCGGAGGTGGGCGTCTTCTTCGACGGTGTGGGCCCGGACTCGCCGGAGGAGCAGCTGCGCGCCGCGGCGCCGAAGCACCCGGTGTTCAGGATCGCCGACGGCGGATAGGGCTCGCCTCAGCCAGCTCCACACAGCGGCCCGCCGGCCGCTAGCCTTCCGCCTTCGATGGGCGACCTCTCTCTTCCGCGATGAGCACGCAGCGCGAGCCGATCGGCGTGATCGGCACCGGCTATGTAGGCCTTGTCACCGCCGCGGGCTTCGCCTCCCTGGGCAGCGATGTCTTCTGCGTGGACACCGATGCGCAGAAGATCGAGCGCCTGCTCGCCGGCGAGGTGCCGATCTACGAGCCGGGGTTGGCCGAGCTGATCGAGCAGCACCGAGCGCGGATGCATTTCTCGACGCAGCTCTCGGATGCTGTCCAGCGCGCCAAACTGCTCTTCGTCGCCGTTGGTACTCCGCCCACGGCATCCGGCGACGCCGACCTGACCGCCGTGCACCAGGTGGTCGACGCGATGCCCGCCTCCGAGCGCCATGCGCTGGTGATGAAGTCGACGGTGCCCTGCGGCACCGGCGCGACGATCAAGCGGGTGCTGCGCGAGCGCGGCCGCCACGGCCTGCACTACGTTTCCTGCCCGGAGTTCCTGAAGGAGGGCTCAGCGGTCGGCGACTTTCTGCACCCTGATCGGGTCGTTGTGGGCGATGCGGGCGGCTGGGCCGGCGATGCGGTCGTGGAGCTCTACGCGCCACTGCAGGTGCCGCTGGTGCGTACCGACGTCGCGAGCGCGGAGATGATCAAGCTCGCAGCAAACGCCTTCCTGGCCACCAAGATCTCATTCATCAACGAGATCGCCAACGTCTGCGAGCAGCTCGGCGCCGACGTGGTCGAGGTTGCCCAGGGCATGGGCCTGGACAGCAGGATCGGGCCGAAGTTCCTGCAGGCAGGCATCGGCTACGGCGGCAGCTGCTTCACCAAGGACGTGAGCGCGCTGAAGCTGCTCGCGGGCAACTCCGGCTACCACTTCCAGCTGCTGAGTTCGGTAATCGAGGTCAACGAGCTGCAGAAGCGCCGCGTCGTCAGCAAGCTGCAACGCCACCTGGGTGAGCTTGCCGGGCGCCGCATCGCGCTGCTCGGGCTTGCTTTCAAGCCCAACACCGACGACATGCGCGGCGCCTCTTCGCTCGTGTTGGCCGCGCGCCTGCAGGCCGAAGGCGCGCACGTGCGTGCTTACGATCCGGTTGCCGAGGAGGAGGCGCGCAAGCTGATGCCGAGCCTCGATTACGCAAGCTCCGCAGACGAGGTGCTGCAGGACGCAGACGCGGCGATCCTGGTCACTGAGTGGCCGGAGCTCGTGCGGCTAGACTGGCGCGATGTCGCAGCCAGGATGCGAGGGGACCTCGTGATCGACGGACGCAACGCCCTGAACGGGCAGGCGGTGCGGGAGGCAGGGTTGACCTACGAGGGAATGGGGCGCAGAACGTGCAAGCAGTGATCCTCGTCGGCGGGGAGGGCACACGCCTTCGCCCGCTCACCTCGACCGTCCCCAAGCCTGTTGTTCCATTGGTGGATAGGCCCTTTATCGCCTACATGCTGCAGTGGCTGGCCGAGCACGGCGTGGATGATGTGATCATGTCCTGCGGCTTCCTGGCCACGAGCGTGCGCAATGTGCTCGGCGACGGCTCCGCCTACGGTCTGCGCCTGCGCTTCGTGGAGGAGCCCGATCCGCGCGGTACGGCCGGCGCACTGAAGTACGCCGAGTCGATGCTGGACGAGCGCTTCCTGATGCTCAACGGCGACGTGCTGACCGACATCGACCTAAGCGCTCAGATCGCTCAGCATGAGCGCACAGGCGCCAAGGCTACGCTCGCGCTCGTTCCCGTCGATGACCCAAGCGCGTACGGCCTGGTCCACCTCGACCCGCAAAACGCGGTGCTCGACTTCGTTGAGAAGCCCAGTCCCGACCAGATCGACACCAACCTGATCAGCGCCGGGGCCTATGTGCTCGACCGGGAGATTCTGGAGCTAGTACAGCCCGACTGCAAGGTCTCGATCGAGCGTGAGGTGTGGCCGCGGCTCGTCGGCAGCGGCCTCTACGGCTACCCCTCCGAGAGCTACTGGCTGGACATCGGCACGCCCGAGCGCTACCTGAAGGCGACCTTCGACATCATCGAGGGCAACGTGAGCACCGAGGTTCGCGGACGGCTCGGCGCCGACTTTCTCGCAATTGCGCCCGGCACAGAGGTCGAAGGCCGGGTGGTCCCGCCGGCTGTGCTCGAACGCGGCGTGAAGATCGCAGCAGACGCCCATGCCGGCTCGCTGGTGGTGCTCGGCCAGGGCGTCTGCCTCGCGGACGGCGCGAGCGTCGAGCGCGCGGTTGTGCTCGACGGCACCGAGATCGGCGAGGGCTGCACGCTGCGGGACTGCATCGTGGCCGCCGGCTGCCGGATCGGTCCGCGGACGCATCTGAGCGGCGGCGTAGTGCTCGGCGAGGGTGTGACGATCGGGGCCGACAACGTGATCGCCGGCGGCGCGCGCATCTTCCCCGGCGTGAGCATCCCAGACGGCGCGATCAAGTTCTAGGAGCCGCTAAGAGCGGCACAACCAGGGGCGCAGCGCACCGCGCCTCGATTTCGGGAGAATGAGCACATGAGCGACGGCGGCTCCGCAGCCACCCCCACAACCGAAGAGCTCACGCGCGAGGCGATCGCTCGCATTGACCCCTCAGGTCAGCTGCGTGACGTGCTCGCCCTGCCGGAGCATCTGCGCGACGCGCTCTGGCGGGTCGAGTCGGCGATCATGTCCGAATGGAACACGCCGGGCGGACTGGTCGTCGCCGGCATGGGTGGCTCGGCAATCGGCGGCGCGCTGGCGCGGGCGGCGCTTGGCGATCACTCCTCGCGGCCGATCTTCGTCACGCGCGCCTACGGCCTGCCCTCCTGGACTACGCCGGAGACCACGGTGCTGTGCGCAAGCTACTCGGGCAACACCGAGGAGACCCTGGCCTGCTACGAATCGGCCGGCGCGCTCGGCGCCCAGCGGGTCGTCGTCAGCACCGGCGGTCGCCTGGCCGCGATGGCCAGAGACGACGGGATCCCCGTGATCCCGGTGCCCGGCGGCTTCCAGCCGCGGGCGGCGGTCGCCTACATGACCGTCGCAGCGTTGGAGGTGGCGGCGCTCTGCGGCGCAGGCCCAAGGCTCACCTCGGAGATCGACGTGGCCGCTTCGCACATCGAGCAACTGGTCGTGGAGTGGGGCCCGGAGGCTCCGGAGGACAGCCTCGCAAAGACAACCGCACGCGCGCTGCACGGGACGGTTCCGCTGATCGCGGGCGCCGGCCTGACCGCGCCGATCGCCTATCGCTGGAAGACGCAGATCAATGAGAACGCCAAGCAGCATGCCTTCTCCCATGAGCTGCCGGAGCTCGACCACAACGAGATCGTGGGCTGGGAAGGCTCGGCCGAGCTCGGTCGCTTCGCCGCGGTGTTCCTGGATGACTCGGATGCGCACCCGCGCGTGAAGGAGCGGATCGAGCTGACCGAGGGCCTGATCGCGCCATTCGCGGCCGCGAACCTGCGGATACAGACGCGGGGGGAGAGCGCGTTCGAGCGCGTGATGTCGCTCGTGCTGCTGGGCGATCTCGTGTCCATCTACATGGCGAGCCTGCGCGGTGTGGACCCGGGGCCGGTGGACGTGATCGAGCGCCTGAAGGCCGGCCTGAGTGAACGCTGAGGGTGGGTGTAGGTCACTGATAAGGTGGCCCGCATGACCCTCACCGCGACTCAGAATTCAACCGACTTCAAGGTCGCCGACCTCGCGCTCGCCGAGTTCGGCCGCAAGGAGATCACCCTCGCAGAGCACGAGATGCCCGGGCTGATGGCCCTGCGGCGCGAGTACGCCGAGGCGCAGCCGCTGCGGGGAGCGCGCATCACCGGTTCCCTGCACATGACGATCCAGACGGCCGTGCTGATCGAGACCCTGGTCGCGCTCGGAGCGCAGGTGCGCTGGTGCAGCTGCAACATCTTCTCCACCCAGGACCATGCCGCGGCGGCGGTCGTGGTGGGCGCCGAAGGCTCGGCGGAGAGCCCGCAGGGGGTGCCGGTGTTCGCCTGGAAGGGCGAGAGCCTGGAGGAGTACTGGTGGTGCACCGAACAGGCTTTGCGTTGGCCCGGTGAGGATCTGGATTCCCGCCCACCCGCTGAGGGGCCGAACATGATCCTCGATGACGGCGGCGACGCCACCCTGCTCGTCCACAAGGGCGCGGCGATGGAGAAGGCGGGTATGGCGGAGGATCCGGCTACCGCTGACTCAGAGGAGATGCAGATCGTGTTGAGCCTTCTGCAGGCGAGCCTGGCCGAGGACCCTGGCCGCTGGAGCGGTGTCGCCGCCGGCATCAGAGGCGTCACCGAGGAGACCACCACCGGCGTGCACCGGCTCTACCAGATGATGGAGGCGGGAGAGCTGCTGTTCCCGGCGATCAACGTCAACGATTCGGTCACCAAGTCGAAGTTCGACAACCTCTACGGCTGCCGGCACTCGCTGATCGACGGCATCAATCGCGCCACCGACGTGATGATCGGCGGCAAGGTCGCGGTCGTCTGCGGCTTCGGCGACGTCGGCAAGGGCTGCGCCGAATCGCTGCGCGGCCAAGGTGCGCGCGTGGTGATCACCGAGATCGACCCGATCTGCGCGCTGCAGGCCGCGATGCAGGGCTACGAGGTACGTACCTTGGACGAAGTGGTCGGCACCGCGGACATCTTCATCACCGCCACCGGCAACAAGGACATCGTCACCGCGGCGCACATGGCCGAGATGAAGCATCAGGCGATCGTGGGCAACATCGGCCACTTCGACAACGAGATCGATGTGGCAGGCCTCACAGCGACCTCCGGCATCGAGCGGATCAACATCAAGCCACAGGTGGACAAGTGGGTCTTCCCCGACGGCCACGCGATCATCCTGCTCTCCGAGGGCAGGCTGCTGAACCTCGGCAACGCCACCGGCCATCCGAGCTTCGTGATGAGCAACTCCTTCACCAACCAAGTGATCGCGCAGATCGAGCTCTTCGGCAAGGGAGAGGAGTATCCGCTGGGCGTGCACGTGCTACCCAAGCATCTCGACGAGAAGGTCGCGAGCCTGCATCTCGACGCGCTGGGCGTGAAGCTGACCAGGCTGAGCGATACCCAGGCCGCCTACTTGGGCGTTCCTGTCGAGGGCCCTTTCAAGCCCGATCACTACCGCTACTAAGCGTTCAGGAGGGCCGATGGCCAAGCGAGGCAAGGACGCAGGAAGCGTGGCGTACTCAGTACGCGAGCGACCGAGGACGCCGCATCGCGCCGGCCAGCGGTCCTCCTGATGAGGGCAATGGTTCTCGCGGCTGGGCTGGGCACCCGGCTGCGTCCGCTCACCTACGAGATCCCCAAGCCGATGGTGCCGGTGCTGGACAGGCCGGTGATGGCGCACATCCTCGACCTGCTGCACCAGCATGGCTTCGACGAGGTGATCGCCAACCTCCACTACTTCCCCGAGACGATCACAGAGCACTTTGGGGATCGGCTGAGCTACCGCTTCGAGCCCGAGCTGCTCGGCACCGCCGGCGGGGTCCGCAACTGTGCCGACTTCTTCGGGGACGACAGCTTCCTGGTGATCTCGGGGGACGCGTTGACCGACATCGACCTAAGCGCGCTGGTGGCGCGGCATCGGCAGGCCGGCGGCGTGGCGACACTGGCGGTCAAGAAGGTGCCCGACACGCGCGAGTTCGGCGTCGTGCTGCACGACCGGGAGGGACGGATCACCGGCTTTCAGGAGAAGCCCGCCCCCGAGGAAGCGCTTTCGGACCTCGGCAACTGCGGCATCTACGTCTTCACGCCGAAGATCTTCGACTACTTCCCCGACCGCCCCTTCGTGGACTGGGCCAAGGACGTCTTCCCGACGCTGCTCGATGGAGACATTCCCTTCCACATCCATGAGACCAGGGAGTACTGGAACGACGTCGGCTCCCTGAGCGAGCTGCGCGACGGCACCTTCGATGCGCTGCGCGGGGAGCTGCGCCTGCAGATGCAGGGGATCGAGCGCAGTCCCGGAGTGATCGTCGCCGAGGATTGCGATCTGCCGCAAAGCGTGGAGATCGACGGGTCCGCCTGGATTGGCACCGGCGCCAAGGTTGGCGAGAACGTCCGGCTGATGGGGCCGATCGTGATCGGGGATGGCGCGATCATCGGCGCCGGCGCGCAGCTGCGCGGGAGCATTGTCTTCCCCGGCAGCCAGATCGCCCCGGGCGCGGTCGTGATCGGCGCGATCCAGGGTCACGCGCAGCTTGCGGGGAGTATGCGCAAAGACATCTGAGGATTGCGATCGTCCATTCGTGGAAACACGGTGGACAGACGCCGGGCCCCGGCGTACCATCGAATCCTCTCCTCATATCTCCAGACCAAGAATGGAGGCCGATGATGCAGATAGACATCAAGGGCCGCAACGTCCCGGTCACCGACGAGATGCGCGCGCGCACAGCGCGCCGGCTCGAAGAAGATCTCGCGCCAAGTCTCGCCACTGGCTCGAGCTGAGCTGGAGATCTTCAGGGAGCCAAACCCCTCGATCCCCGAGCGTGAGGTGGCTGAGGCGACTCTGTACCTGAAGGGCGTCACGCTGCGAGCCCGCGAGGCATCGGCGGACATGCAGCACTCGCTCAACCTCGTGGCCGAGGAGCTCGCCCGCCAGGTCAAGCGCCACCGCGACAAGCGTCGCCGCCGTCGCGAGCAGCGTGCAGCCGCCATACCGGCAGCGCCCGAGCAGATCCCGCTGCTGCCTCAGCCGCAGCCCGCGGTGATGTTCCTCGGTGGGGCTGAGGCCACCGCGTAGGAGGGCGCCCGCAGCGTCGCGCTGCGGGCGTAACAGCTTGGCGGTGTCCGCACCGGCCGTCAGCCGCTACCCTGAGGACGTGTCCATCCTAGAGCGCGCCCTCAACATCGGAGAGGGCAAGAAGTTCAAGCAATACCAGGGTCGCGTAGCCCAGATCGGCGCCTTCGAGGAGGAGCTCGAACACGAGACCGACGCAGAGCTGCGGCAGCGCATGGACCTCCTGCGCGAATGTGCCGCCGAGGGCGAGAGCCTCGACGATCTGCTGCCCGAGTGCTTCGCGCTCGTGCGCGAGACGGGCAGGCGCACGATGGGAATGCGCCACTTCGACGTCCAGCTGATCGGCGGCATGGCCCTGCACGACGGGCAGATCGCCGAGATGAAGACCGGCGAGGGCAAGACGCTGACCGCCACGCTAGCGGTCGCCCTGAACGCACTGGCGGTCAGGGAGGACGGGGCGGGCGGGGAGCCGATCCGCAAGGGCGTCCACGTCGTGACAGTCAACGACTACCTCGCCCGCCGCGACGCCGAATGGATGCGGCCGATCTACGACGCGCTCGGCATCACGGTCGGAGTGCTGCAGAACATGCAGCCCTATGAGGAGAAGCATGCCGCATACGCCTGCGACGTGGTCTACGCCACCAACTCCGAGCTCGGCTTCGACTACCTGCGCGACAACATGGCCAAGGACCTTTCCGAAAAGGTCCAGCGCGGCCACCCGTTCGCGATCGTGGACGAGGTCGACAACATCCTGATCGACGAGGCGCGCACGCCGCTGATCATCTCCGGCGCGCCCGAACAGGCCGCCGATCTCTACGTTCGCTTCGCCAAGCTCGCGCCGCGGATGAGCGCAGGCAAGACCCCGGAAGGGCTCGACCCGCGCACCAGGCGCGAATTCGTCGCCGACTTCGACTACGAGTTCGACGAGAAGCAGAAGACCGTCTCGGTGACAGAGCTCGGTGTGGCCAAGGCCGAGCGCTTCCTCGGCATCGACCACCTCTACAAGGCCGAGAACGGGCACCTCGTCAACCACCTGATCCAGGCGCTGCGCGCCGAGGCGCTCTACAAGAAGGACGTCGACTACGCCGTGGTCGACGGCGAGGTCAAGATCATCGACGAGTTCACCGGTCGCATCCTGGACGGACGGCGCTGGTCGGAGGGGCTGCACCAGGCGGTGGAGGCCAAGGAGGGCGTGCGCATCCAGGAGGAGAATCAGACCCTGGCAACCGTCACCTACCAGAACTTCTTCCGCCTCTACGAGAAGCTTGCGGGCATGACCGGCACGGCGCTGACCGAGGCGACCGAGTTCATGAAGATTTACGACCTGCCGGTCGTGCAGATCCCGACCAACATGCCGATGGTTCGCGGCGACCGCAACGATCAGGTCTACAAGACCAAGGACGGCAAGTGGAACGCGGTCGCCAAAGAGATCGCGGCCCGTCACGAGGCCGGCCAGCCGGTGCTCGTCGGCACGATCTCCGTCGAGGTCTCCGAGCTGCTCTCAGAGCGCCTGAGCAAGCTCGGGATCAAGCACTCGGTGCTCAACGCCAAGCCCGAGCACGCCGCGCGCGAGGCCGACACCGTCGCCGAGGCGGGCCGCCCCGGCGCGGTCACGATCGCGACCAACATGGCCGGCCGCGGCGTGGACATCAAGCTTGGCGGCAACCCCGAACACCTGGCCCGCATCGAGCTGGCGCGTGAGGGCATAGAGCCGGGGCACGAGGACTTCGAGAAGCGGCTGGGCGAAGTGCTGCCGGAGATCGAGGCGCGGGTGGAGAGCGACCACAACCGCGTGATGGAGGCGGGCGGCCTGTTCATCTGCGGTACCGAGCGCCACGAGTCAAGGCGCATCGACAACCAGCTGCGCGGCCGCTCCGGCCGCCAGGGCGACCCCGGTGAAACCCGCTTCTTCCTCTCCGCCGAGGACGACCTGATCCGGCTCTTCGCGGGCGACCGCATCTACAAGATCCTCGACCGTCTCGGCAGCACCGACGAGGAGGGCAACGAGGAGCCGATCGAGGCGGGCATGCTCTCCAAACAGATCGAGAACGCCCAGAAGAAGGTCGAGGAACAGAACTTCCTGATCAGAAAGCGCGTGCTCGAATACGACGACGTGATGAACGAGCAGCGCCGCGTCGTCTACGCCTACCGCGACAGCATCCTGGAGGGCAAGGACATGGGTGGTGAGGCGCGCGAGCAGATCAGCGGCGTGATCGATCGCACAATCGAGCGCTACACCGAAAACGAATACGTCGAGGACTGGGATCTCGACAGCATGTTCACTCAGCTGGAGCAGCTCTTCCCGGTCGACTTCGGCGACCAAGCGATCGACCGCGAAGGGCTCGACAGGATCGGTCTCGGCGAAAGCATCGCGCAGGCGGCGCTCGCCCGCTACGAGGCGCGCGAGGCCGAGCTCGGCGAGGAATTGATGCGGGCGCTGGAGCGCTTCCTGCTTCTGCAGATCATCGACGAGCGCTGGCGCGAGCACCTCTACGACATGGAATACCTGCGCGAAGGCATCGGCCTGCGCGGCGCCGCCCAGCTCGATCCGCTGGTCGCCTATAAGAACGAGGCCTACACGCTCTTCCACGACCTGATGAACACGATCTGGAGCGACTTCTCGCGGATGATCTTCAACGTTCAGGTCAGCGTCGAGGGCGACGGGATCCCGCAGCCGCCGCCGCTGGCCGCCACCGGCAGCGCGACGCGCGCCGGCAGGGTGAGCTATTCCGGCGGAGCCGCCGCGATGGGCGCAAGCGCGCTTGCGGCTGCGGCGGCCGCCGATCCCGAGGCAGGGGCGCAGGCCGCCATGTCCGGCGCGGGTGCCCAGGAGGAGCAGCCGGTCGCCGTTGTCGAGCAGCGCACAGTCGACCACGAGCACCAGGTGGGGCGCAACGATCCATGCTGGTGCGGGAGTGGCAAGAAGTACAAGAAGTGTCATGGAGCGTAGGCGGCCGTAGACGGCCGTCTCAGTCCGCTCCGATGGAGCACTGATATCGTGGCGCCCATGGCCACCGCACCAGTCGAGACCACGCCGCAGCGTCTTGCGGCCGTCCGTGGGCAGCTGAAGCTGCTTGCGGACTATCTTTGACCCCGCTGGCCTGAGCGAGCGCGTCGGGGCGCTCGAAGCGCAGATGGAAGCCTCGGGCTTCTGGGATGAGGCGGACGCCGCGGCGAAGATCTCCGCCGAGCAAGCCAAGGCGGCCAAGCGGCTGCAGACGTTCAACAGGCTGCAGAGCGACGTCGATGACATAGAGGGGCTCGTCGAGCTGGCGCAGGAAGACGAGTCGCTGCAGGAGGAGGTTGAGGAGCACCTGCGCTCGGTCGAGGAGCGGCTGGCGGAGATGGAGGAGCAGCGGCTGTTCTCGGGACGCTACGACAGCGGCGACGCGCTGGTGAGCGTCAACGCGGGGGCGGGCGGCACCGACGCCCAGGACTGGGCCGAGATGGTGCTGCGGATGGAGATGCGCTGGGCCGAGCGCCGGGGCTTTGCCGTCGAGCTGCTCGAGGTCGGGCCGGGGGAGGAAGCAGGGATCAAGTCGGCGACCTTCAGCGCCAAGGGCGAGAACGCCTACGGGCTCTTCGGCGCCGAGCGCGGCGTGCACCGGCTTGTGCGGCTCTCACCGTTCGACTCGGCCCACCGCAGGCAGACGAGTTTCGCCGGCGTGGAGGTCGCGCCTGTGGTGGCCGAGACAGGCGAGGTGGAGATCTCCGAGGACGACCTGCAGGTCGACACCTACAGGGCCTCAGGGGCCGGCGGACAGCACGTCAACAAGACCGACTCGGCCGTGCGCATCACCCACCGCCCGAGTGGGATCGTCGTCCAGTGTCAGAACGAGCGCTCTCAGTCCGCCAACAAGGCCACCGCGATGGCGATGCTGCGCTCCAAGCTGGTGGAGAAGCAGGAGCGGGAGCGCCGCGAAGAGATCGCGCGCGAGAAGGGCGAAGCGCAGGACGTCAACTTCGGCTCCCAGATCCGCTCCTATGTGCTGCACCCCTACTCGATGGTCAAGGACCACCGCACGAGCCATGAGGTGGGCGACGTCCAGCGCGTGCTCGATGGCGACCTCGATGGCTTCGTGCGCGCCTACCTGCTGAGCACCGCCGCGGTTGCCAGCAACTAAGCGCCTCATCGGCATGTCCACCCAGATCTCTGCAGGCGACCTGACCGCGCTCGTACAGCGTGCGCTGGCCGAGGACGTGGGCTCGGGCGATGTGACCACGCAGGCGACCGTCGCGCCCGATGCGCGGGCACGCGCGCTGATCAGCCAGAAGGCGCCTGGCGCGATCTACGGCTTCGATGCTGCCGAGACGGCCTTCAGGCTGCTCGACACCGACGTGCGCTGCGAGCGGCTCGTAAGCGAGGGCCACTGGCGAGAGGGCCCTGGGCCGGTGCTTGGCATCGAGGGCTCAACGCGCGCGCTGCTGACTGGGGAGCGCACGGCGCTGAACTTCCTGGGGCGGCTTTCGGGCGTGGCAAGCATGGCGGCAAGAGCGGTGCAGGCCGTGGCCGGCACCCGCGCGAGGGTGCTCGACACGCGCAAGACGACCCCTGGCCTGCGCGCGCTGGAGAAGGCGGCGGTGGCGGCGGGAGGCGCCTGCAACCACCGGGTCGGGCTCTTCGACGCGATCCTGATCAAGGAGAACCACATCGCGGCTGCCGGAGGCATCGGCAATGCGGTGCAGCTGGCCAGGAGAGCGGCGCCGCAGCTCGCAGACACGCTCGAGGTGGAGGTGCGCAACCGGCAGGAGATCGAAGAGGCGCTGGCGGCAAAGGCGCCGCGGCTGCTGCTCGACAACATGAGCGTCGACGAGCTCGCTGCCGCAGTGCAGCTGGTCGCCGGCAGGGCACTGCTGGAGGCAAGCGGCGGCGTGACGCTCACGGATCTGCGGGAGGTCGCGCAGACCGGGGTAGACTTCATATCGCTTGGCGCGCTGACCCACTCGGCGCCGGCACTGGACCTCTCGATGCTCCTGGAGGCGCTGTGATCGATCTTCCGATGTCCCCTCTCGCCTCACCATCCTCAGGGCTGACGCCCGAGCAGATCGACTCGATGAAGCAGGAGATTCGCGCGCTGGCCGCGCAGAGCGACGCAGTGATCCTCGCGCACAACTACCAGGTGCCAGAGGTTCAGGACGTGGCCGACTTCGTCGGCGACTCGCTCGGACTCTCACGCCAAGCGGCCGCCGCCGACCAGCAGACGATCGTCTTCTGCGGCGTGCACTTCATGGCCGAGACTGCTTCGGTGCTCTGCCCGAGCAAGACCGTCCTGATCCCAGACCTGGATGCCGGGTGTTCGCTGGCGGCGAGCATCGACGCGCAGCAGTTGCGAGTGTGGAAGCAGGAGCATCCGGGCGCGGTCGTGGTCATGTACGTCAACACCTCCGCCGAGGTGAAGGCGCTCACCGACTATTGCTGCACCTCCTCCAACGCGGTGGAGGTCGTGCGCCACATCTACGAGCGGCGCGGCCCCGACACGGAGATTCTGTTTGGGCCCGACATGTGGCTTGGCGCCTATGTTGAGAAGCAGCTCGGCAAGCCGATGTACGTCTGGGACGGCGAGTGCCACGTGCACGCCGGCATCAGGCCCTCGGACATCGAACGCACGCGCGCGGAGTACCCCGGGGCCGACTTCCTGATCCACCCCGAGTGTGGCTGTACCACCAGCGTGATGGAGTACGTCGCCGCCGGGGACGTCAGCCCTGATGAGGTGAAGATGCTCTCCACTGGTGGCATGCTGCGCTACGCCAAGGACGCAGAGCAGGACGCCGCGCAGGCGGCTGCTGAAGGCCACCGCTCCCAGGCGATCGTCGCCACCGAGATCGGCATGCTCTACCCGCTGCAGATGGCCGCGCCGGACGTGGAGTTCGTCCCCGCCAACCCGGAGGCGAGCTGCCAGTTCATGAAGATGATCACGCTGCCGAAGCTGCTTGCGAGCCTGCGTGAGAACAAGTTCGAGGTCAAGGTGCCGGCGGAGATCGCCGAGGCGGCGCGGGTGCCCATCGAGCGCATGGTCGCAATCGGCTGAGACGACCGTAGACGCTGCGCGAGCCTGCGTCCTCGGTCGCTCGCGTACGAAGACGCCACGCTCCCTGCGTCCTTGCCTCGCTTGGTCTACGGCCGTCTGAGGACGCGCAGACCGAATGGGGCCGTGCAGCGGAGCCCGACGGACCTAGCTAATTGAAGTCGGTGGCCTCGTGCGGCCCAACGCAGGCGATCGCGAGCTCGTCTGCTACCGCCTCGGCGACCTCGCAGACGTCCTGGAAGCTGACTTCGTCGAGCGCAGCGATCGCGGCGTCCGGGTCGATCGACTCGCCGAAGACGATCGAGGTGCCCGCCGCATAGCGGGCCACCGCGCCGGTGTTCTCGAAGGCGAGCACCAGGCGGCCGGCGGCGTAGGCTCGCGCGCGCGCCACCTCTGCCTCGGTCGGTCCCTGCTCGCGCAGCTCGGCCACGATCTCGCGCATCCGGCCATACGCCTCAACGCACTTGCTCGACTCAAGGCCCGAGCCGAGCTGGAGGATCGGCACGTCGGCGAAGGCATGATCGAAGGCGTAGACCGAATAGCAGAGTCCGCGACGCTCTCTGATCTCCTCGAACAGGCGCGAGCTCATCGAGCCGCCGAGCAGCGTGGCGTAAATGCTCAGCGCGGCGCGCCTGCGGATGTCGCCCACCGCGACCGCCGGCCTGTAGATCATCCGCAGGTGCGACTGGTTGGTCTCGCGCTGCTCCACCAGCGTCTGCGGCGTAAAGCTCGGCGCCGGCACGTAGGGCTCGGGCTCTGGCAGTGGCGGGAAGCGCGCGAGCATCTGCTCCAGCTCCTCGTCGGCCGGCAGGTGCTCCAGGTTGCCGACCATGAACGCGCCCCCCCGCGCCGGCGACCAGCGCCTGGTGCGAAAGGCGAGGATCTCCTCACGCTGGAAGCTGCGCAGGTGCTCCTCGGGACCGAGCACCGTGCGACCTAGCGGATGCTCACCGAAAGCGGCCTTGTCGATCAGATACTCGGCGATGGTGGAGGGCTGGTCGTATGCCCTGTTGATCTCCTGGATCACCACGCCACGCTCGCGGTCGAGCTCCTGCGGATCGATCCGCGGGCGCGCCACGAAGTCGCTCAGCAGGTCGATCGCCTGCTGAGCCGCCTCGGCTCGCACGGTGATGTGGAAGGCGACGAGGTCGTGGCTGGTGTACGCGTTGAGCACACCGCCGATCTGCTCAGCGGTCTCGTTGATGTCCCGGTGCGTGGGGTACTTCTCGCCGCCCTTGAAGACCAGATGCTCCAGGAAATGGGCCATCCCGTTCTCCTGCGGACGCTCGGTGCGGGCGCCGGCGTCAAAGGCAAGCAGCACCGTCAGCGCGCGCGTGCCGGGCAGCGATATGCGATGTAGCGGCATCTCGTTGGCTGCGAGCGCGCTTGAAGTGACGGTCGCCATCGCCCTGCACAATAGTCTCTGTCCACTCGCATGTCCCTGCTCCGCCGCCCTGCTGCGCTGATCGCGCTCACCGTCGTGCTGACCCTCGCGCTGCTCGCGCTCGGGCTCTGGCTCGGCGGCCACCCCGAAGACCTCCCGGGATTCCTGCGCAGCGCCTTCGTGGAAGGCGAACAGACCAAGGTGTTCGATGAAGCGATCGACACCGTGAGGAAGGACTACTACCGGCCGGTCCCGGAGAAGTCGCTCCTCACTGCGTCGATCGACGGGATGGTCTCGAGCCTGCACGACCCCTACTCGGTCTACCTGCCGCCGAGCTCGTTCAAGTCCTTCGATCAGCCTGAAACGTTCACGGGCATCGGTGTCTCGATACAGCCCGACAGGCAGGGGTTGAGGATCATCAGCGTTTTCAACGGCTCTCCCGCCGATCGCGCCGGCCTGAAGGGCGGAGAAGAGATCACCGAGGCCGATGGTCATTCGCTGAGCGGCGTTTCCCTGAGCAAGGCCATCACCTTGATCGAGGGGCGCCCGGGCACCCAGGTCATGCTTCAGGTCGGCCGCGAGGGCCATCCCCGTGAGGTCACGATCACCCGCGAGACGATCTCACGGCCAATCGTCGCATCGGAAATGCGCGCCAGCAAAGGCGTGAAGATCGGATGGGCATACCTTGCGGCCTTCAGCGAAGGAGCCCACGCTCAGCTTGCAGAAGCCGTGCACAAGCTGCTGAAGGACGGCGCCAAGGCGCTCGTGCTTGACCTGCGAGCAAACGGTGGGGGACTGGTCAGCGAAGCCCAGCTCGTGGCCAGTCTGTTCCTGCGCGAAGGCCAGACGATCGTGAGCACCAGAGGCCGCGCACAGCCGACGATCGTCCTGCATGCGCTCGGAGGCTCGATCCCGGCCGACATCCCGATGGTGGTGCTGGTCGACAAAGACACGGCCTCCGCTGCGGAGATCGTGACCGCCGCGCTGCAGGACAACCGTCGCGCGAAGGTGGTGGGCACCCACACCTACGGCAAGGGCGTCTTCCAGGAGCTCGAGCCGCTGAGTAACGGTGGGGGGCTGAAGATCACCGTCGGCGAGTACTTCACGCCCAATGGCCGCAACCTCGGCGGCGGCGGAGTTCACGAGGGCAAGGGCATCACCCCGGAAATCGTCGTGCCAAGCAACCAGATCGACAGCGAAAAGGGGCTTCAGGTCGCGCTGAAGACACTTGCAGGCGAGGTTGGGTGAGCCGCCGCCGATGAGGCAGTCGCTCGTCGCGGTGCTGGAGCGCCGCGGACGCTTCTGGGTCGCCGAGCCGCTGTTCCCACGGCGTGCGGGCACGTTGGACTCGTCCGGGAGTGCTCCGCTTCGCCGCCTCACGCTCTCCTCCAACCGGCTTGTGCCGCCGCAAAAGGGCAGCGCGAGAGAGGGTCAACTCGTGCTTGTCGCCGCGCCCCGCCCAGCCAAAGGCAGGCGTGGCAGTGCAGCGCAGATCCTGCGGGTGCTGGGCAGGCCGGATGTTGCGCGCGACGTGATCGAGGCGGCGCTGCTGGACAGGGGGCTCGCGCGCGAGTTCGCTCCCGTGGTGCAGCGGGAGGCGCAGGAGATCTCGCGTGCACCGCAGCGCGAGGTGGCAAGGCGCGACCTGCGCAGCCTGCCCACGCTCACGATCGATCCTGCGACTGCACGCGACTTCGACGACGCGATCTCTGCGGAGACTCTGCCCGACGGGAGGGTGCGGGTGTGGGTGCACATCGCCGACGTGAGCGCGTTTGTGCGCGAGGGCTCGCTGCTCGATCGTGAGGCGCGTAGACGCTCCACGAGCGTCTACGCGCCCGGGGCGGTGGAGTCGATGCTGCCGCATGCGCTCTCAAACGAGGCCTGCTCGCTGGTGCCGGGCCAGGACCGGCTCACGGTCACCGTCGAGCTGGAGGTGCGTGACGGCAAGGCGCTCGGAGCTGCCTTCTACAGGTCTCTGATCCGCTCAGACGCGCGCCTGGACTATGAGCAGGTCGATCGCATCTTCGCCGGCGGCGAGCGCGCGAGCGAGCCGTGGGGCAAGCCGCTGCAGGCCGCGCGAGAGGCCGCTGCGCAGCTTGGCGTCACACGCGCGGCGCGGGCAGGGGCGCTGGAGCTCGACGCCTCCGAGCCCGAGTTCAGATTTGACGCCGAGGGCAACGTGATCGAGGTCGCCGGGCGCGTGCAGACCGAGTCGCACCGGCTGATCGAGCATCTAATGATCGCGGCCAACGAGGCCGTCGCTGCGCTGCTGCATCGCCGCGGCGTACCGTGCCTCTATCGCGTCCACGAGCAGCCTGCGCCCGAGCGCGTCGTACGCCTGGTCGACCAACTGGCCTCACTCGGCGTCCAGACGCCGCCGGTGCCGCAGCGGATCTCCCCGTCGCAGGCCAAGGAGCTGGTCGGCGAGATCGGCAAGGGCGTGGAGCGCCATCTGCGCAGCGCGCAAGCCCGCGCGCTAGCCGGCGATGCATCGATCCCCGCCAGCGGCGGGCGGTTGGCCCTCACATCGCTTGTGCTGCGGTCGCTGCAGCAGGCCGTCTACTCCCCTGCCAGCATCGGCCACGCGGGGCTTGGCTCGGACTGCTACTGCCACTTCACCTCCCCGATCCGGCGCTACCCGGACATCGTCTGCCATCGGGCACTGCTCTCAGCGGTGGACGGCAGCGAGCCCGCGCCTCGGGCGGGTGGCCTGGCTGAGCTAGGCGAATGGACCTCGGCAAAGGAGCGAGAGGCGATGACGATCGAGCGCGACACCGACAGGGTCGCCTGCTGCTTCGCGTTGCAGGCGACCCTCATCAAGCGCGGCTTCGACGAGGTCTTCGACGGCGAGGTGAGCGGCCTGATCCCGGCCGGGGCGTTCGTCGCCTTCGACTTGGGCGCTGCCGAGACCTCCCAAGGGACCGTGGCTCCGCCCCCCTTTGAAGGCATGCTTCCTGTACGGCGGCTGCACGGGAAGGACGGCGGTCGGGACTGGTGGGAGCTGAACGAGCAGGGCACGATCCTGGGCGGCGAGCGCTCCGGGTCGGTGCTGCGGCTGGGGCAGGCGGTCCGCGTGCAGGTGACCCAGGTCGATACGGCGCGCGGGCGCGTCGACCTCGTGCTGCCAGGCTAGGCTGCAACCGTGGCAAAGACCAGGAAGCGCAAGATCGGTGCCGGCGACGTCGCCAGCAACCGCTATGCCAGCTACCGCTACGAGCTGCTCGACCGGATCGAGTGCGGGATCGTGCTGCAGGGAACCGAGGTGAAGGCGCTGCGCGAGTCGGGCGCCCAGCTAAAGGACGCCTACGCGGCGATCCGGGATGGAGAGCTCTGGCTGCAGGGTGTTCACATCCCACCCTACGGGCCCGCTGCGCGCGAGAACCACGACCCCGAACGGGATCGTAAGCTGCTGCTGCACCGCCTGGAGATCGACCGGCTCGAGGGCCGCGTGGCCGAGCGCGGCCTCACGCTGGTTCCGACCAGGATCTACTTTTCAGGCTCCCACGCGAAGGTCGAGATCGCGCTGGCGCGCGGCAAGGACCTCTACGACAAGCGCCAGACGATCAAGGAGCGCGAGAGCAAGCGCGACATGGACAGGGCGCTGCGCGAGGCCCGGCGCTAGCCAGCCCTCAGGTCAGTTCCTTGCAGTTCGTGAAGCCGTCGCGCTCGACGATCGGGGAGATCTTTTTCTCCACCTGCACGATGTGCGCGAGCGCTTCGTTTGCCGCCTTGCTTTTTTTGAGCTGAGCGTCTGTACTAAGGGTGCCGACCGACTCTGCGACTTCTTCGGCACCTTCGATCATCTGTTTCCAGTCGCCCGTCAGGGCGGGCGGAGGCTTCAGGTTACGCATCGATGCGAGCGCATGCTGCTCGAAGCCGGCCAGCTTTCTGGTCAAGCGCACGAAGTCCTGTTCCGTCTTGGCGGGCCCCACCTGCTTGACCTCCGCGTGCACGTGCGTGCAGAGAGCGTTGGCGCGGCTCACGAGCTGCGCTCTGGTCAGCGGCTTGGCCCCTCCGCATCCAGCCACCGCCACGCCCAGCGACAGTGCCACGATGAGAATAGGAAGGCGCGCCGCGATGATGCGGCGCGCCTTGCCTCTACGAACCCCGCCCCGATCTTGTCCCCTAAACATCCAGCCGACAGGCTACATGCTCATCGCGCGTGTGGGTACAAAGCAGAGCGGCCGTCGGGGCGGGAGATCATCATGTGGTCGTGAGCGCCGACCAGCCCCAGCAGTCGCCCGAGCCCGCTTCGCAGAGGAGCCTTTGGGATCGCTTCGGGGTGGTGGTCCTGCGCTCCCTCGCTCCGCGCGACGGCGAGGTTGGCGCTGTCTACGGCCTGATACTCGTCGGCTCGCTGATGGCTGCGGAGAGCTACAAGCAAGAGACCCACCTTGACGTGCTGCTCTCGGCAGCGCTGACGTTGCTCGTCTACTGGCTCGCACATGCCTACTCGCTCGCGCTCGGCCGCCGGATCGAGAGCAGCCTCCCACTCTCGCTGCACTCGCTGTGGGACGGCTTGATTGGCAGCGTCTCAGTGCTGCAGGGCGCGCTCCTGCCGCTGCTCGCGCTTCTAATCGCCTGGGCCGCGGGCGCCTCTTCGCAGACCGCGATCGACATTGGGCTGTGGAGCGCGATCGCCACGCTCGTGGCCCTGGAGCTGATTGCGGGCATACGTGCCAAAGAGAAGCCGCTGGAGCTGTTGCTCAGCTGCTGCGTTGGGGCAGGAATCGGCGCGGCCGTGCTGGCGCTAAAGGCGCTGCTGCATTGACGGGAGGCGGCCGCGGGCCGCTTTAGCTGATCGTGCGCGCCACGTAGGAGAGATCCATGCCCACGGCCAGCACCGCGATCAGTCCCACGTAGACGAGGCCGACGGCGAGCCTGGCTCGCGGTGGCACCCGGTAGTAGGCGGCGCTTTGTAGCGTGCCCGAGCGACGGTGCTGCCAGCGCCGCCACAGCTCGAAGCCGGCGAAGACTGCGACCAGCACGAGGAACGGGCTGTGGAAGGCGATCACGCCGGTCACGAGCACGCCGAAGCCCACGAACCACAGCCACGGCGACATCGCTGCCATCGCTCTGCCTCCGTCGAGTGGCACGACCGGGAGCAGGTTGAAGAGGTTGATCAGGAAGCCCACGTAGGCAAGCGCCATGAAGAAGCCGCTGCCGGTGCTCTCGCCGATCGCCAGGCACGCTGCTGCCCCAAGAGTGCCCAGCACGGGGCCGGCAAGCCCCACCTTGGCCTCGGCGTAGGCGTCGTCTCCAAGCGACCGCGACGCGATCACCGCGCCGAGGAAGGGGATGAACGTCGGCGCGCTGGCCGAGATTCCCTGCCTGCGCAGCTGGATCACGTGGCCCATCTCGTGGATGAAGATCAACACGACGAAGCCGACCGCGAACTCCCAGCCCCAGAAGAGGGAGTAGGCCGCGACCGAGACGAGCGCGGTACCCGCCGTGAGCAGCAGCTTGGCCTTCGGCAGCAGAAGCAGCAGCGCCTTCAGCTGCGCGGCGAACTTTGCGATCAGCGCGCCCGCGCCGGCGATGGCGCTGCCCGCGCGACGCCGCAGCGTACGCTTTGCGCGCTGCTGGCCGAACGGGTCGGTGGGCGGTGTGAGCACCTGCGCGGGGGGCTCGTGTACGACCGGTGGCCAGGAAAGCTCTGTCTGATCCATGCCCTCATTGTGGCAGCAGCGATAAGCCGCGGCTAAGAGCCTTGAGCGACGGCTCCGCGCGCGCGGAGAAGCCGCAAAGACGGCGAAAAAGCTTGTGGCAGATCTTGCAATCTTCGTGGGACCGGCGTATGGTCATTTGCAGACGCGGAACCGAGCCGCGAAAGAGCGAGGCCAAGAGGTGCAAGGCCGCGCCGCCCGCCACAGCTGAGCCTTCGGCTCAGTTGCAGCAGGGCCCTCAGCGCGGCCCGGGACCGCGTCGCCTTGCGTGATGGGGCGAGGACGCCTCTGGCGCTAGGATGAGTTCACAAGCACACATGGGGACGACAGGCTTCGACGCGGTTGGCTCCGTGAGCTTGGTTGCGAGTCGAGGTGCCAGGCGGCCTCGTAAAACACCTGGCAAAACCATAAGTGCGGACTCACACGAGTACGCCCTCGCTGCCTGATTAGAAACCAGGAGTGAGGTCTCGGTCCCCGCTCGCCTGCGGCGGGGATGACCGGGATCAGATAGCAGGCTCGCCCGGAAAGGCCCGCCTCCGCCAATCCGGGGACCACCAAGGAGGCTGGTCCTGCACAACCCGGCCGGCTAGGCGAGCGTAGGACGAGATCAGAGAGCCGGCTACGCTCGTAGAAGCCATCCTCACGCGACCGCGGACGCGGGTTCGATTCCCGCCGTCTCCACTGGTTCCTCGTTTCCGCTGCAAATAGTTGGTTTTTGCGGCGGGACGGGGGGAACGATTGCAGAGGAGGTAGCGCGAAGGCTGGGCGCCGATGTCGAAGATGTGGTGTTCGAGGTCGTGACAGAACGCGCGGTGGGGGAGGGCAGCTCGCGGACCTTCTGGCCCTTGGTGAAGATCGTCAGTCGCTGGCGCTGGTGGTCGAAGTGCTTGAACTAGAGGGCCATCAGCGCGCCCTTGCGCAGGCCGTAGTCGAGCAGCAGGTGCAGGCACAGCGGTCGCTGCTCGGTGATGATCGTGCGGCGCTGGTCGGCTGAGAAGGTCGTGCGGTAGACCTGACGGCTTCTGGCGCGCTCGATCAGCAAGTCGGGTCGCCGTGCAGGCCGCGCATGATCTGGAAGGGAAGAAGTCTTTGACGATTAAGAGGTTCTTGTTGTACGTACATGGCGCGCCGTCGCCCCAGAGGGCATCAAGGAACTCTTCGATGCGCTCGGTGCCCGTGGCCGGCTCGAAGTCCTCGATCCGCAGGTTGAGGAAGTGCCGGGCGAGCTTGTCCAAGCAGCACTCGTAGTCGCGGTAGCTGGAGTCGGTCAGGCGCTTGCGCTTCGCGCGGAGGTAGCCGGCAGCGTCGGCCCCGATCGGTGTTAGTTAGCTGGTAGCTCTTGTCGCGCACGGCTTCGCGGATGAGCCGCGCGGCTTCGGCAATGGTCGGCGACGCACCGAGGGCTGGTCGTCGCCGGGGTTGGATGTGCTCGGGCGCGATGGCGTCACGGCCTGGGTCCGCGCGGGACGGTGGTGCGTCTCGCGCCTTGCCGGGGCTCGGTGTGTCTGTCGCGCGTCGTGCATGGCTGCTCACGTCGATCAGATCAGACCCGTGGACGGGGGGGTAAGATGCTATCTTACTAGCATGCGTACCACCATCTCCACGAAGGGCCAGATTGTCCTTCCCGCCGAGTTCCGTGCCGCCGATGGCATCAAGCCGGGCGAGGAGTTCGAGGTCGACCGCGTTAGCCCCGATGAGTATCGGCTCACCCGGCTCACACCGCCACCGAACAATGGTCTGGTCGAGTGGCTGCGGTCCTGCCCAGAGCACGACTGGTTCGTGGAGATCGAATCGGAGTCGACTGATTCGCTGTAGCTGATGGCTTTGGCACGCTATCTGGTTGACGCCAACGTCCTCTCGGAGGCGACCAAGCCAGATCCGGATGAGCGTGTGACCGAGTGGCTTGGGCTCCATGAGCCCGAGCTTGCCGTCGATCCGATCATTCTGGGTGAGATCCGTTTCGGCATCCTGCTGCTCGCACGGGGTCGCCGCCGAAGTCGGCTCGAGCGCTGGTTCGAGGAGGGAGTTCAGCGGTTGCAGTGCATCCCCTGGGATGCCTCGACGGGGCTGCGCTGGGCCGAGTTGCTTGCGACGCTTCGTGCGCAAGGGCGCGCGATGCCGATCAAGGACAGCTTGATTGCCGCGACCGCGCTTGCGCACGATATGGCGGTCGCGACCCTCAACAGGCGCGACTTCGACGCCGCGGGCGTGTCGATCGTGGACCCGCTGTCAGTGCCTGACGACTGAAAAGTTTTGGTGCCAGCGAAAGGAGATGGTGGGGACGATCACGACTAGCGAGGCGCGACGGGCGCTGCTCTCGTTGATCGAGCAGGTAAACGACGATCGCGCTCCGATCGAGATCACGTCAAAGCGCGGCAACGCCGTGCTCATGTCGGCCGACGATTATGCGGCCTGGCAGGAGACTGCCTATCTGTTCCGCTCGCCGACGAACGCGCACCGTTTGCTCGATGCCGCTAAGGCGGCGGAGCGCGGCGAGACGGTCGAGCATCAGTTAGACCGCGCCGGCTAGTCACGCCGGGAACGTTGGCGGGTTCGATTCCCGCCGTCTCCACTTGATGCCGGATCTGGCTTTGGGAAGCCAGATTTGCGCATGAAGGCGAGAGCATTTCCTGACGTTGGGCGAACCCCAGACGCTCTTGCGATGCCAAAGATGGATCGATGGGCGGAGCCTCTGTCAAAGCGGGCCAGAGCGTGATGTCGGGCGTGCTGCTCGATGAACTGCTTGTCCACGACGGCCGTCCCCAAGAGCGTACGGTCTGACCGTCCGGATCGTGGTGAATGATGGGAAGGGGATGGGGTTGTCGCGGCGGGATATCCGAGATCTTCTGCGCGGCGTCGGGGGCCTGCTGCTGGCTATCGGAGCGGTGGCGCTTTGGGCGCGCAAGTCAACTCACGAGGAGTGGGGCGGTCTTGCGCGGCTGCTCGTGGTCGCGGTGCCCGCTGTCCTGCTCTTCGTGCTCGCGCTCGACCTCTCCGCGCCGCGCTCCCGTGAGAAGGCCTATCCATGGCAGTCGGTGCTCATGGTTACCTCGATTTTGCTTGGTCCCGTGGTGCTTTTCCAATTTCTTGACTGGATCGGCGTCTCGACAGGTCATGTGTTCCTGGAGGCGGCCGTCTTTGCGCTCATCGCGTTGGTTGCCGCCTACGCGGCGCTGCGTGCGCGCGTCTCTTACGCCGCGCTGCTCGCAGGCCTTTCGGCGCTGCTGGCGTGGCTATTGGTGTGGGACAAGATTCTTGACCACCCATCTGCGAATACCTACCGCTGGCTGCTTGTCGCCGCCGCCGCGCTCTTGTTCTTCATTTCGCGTCGTCTATTTCGCGCGGACTCGATCGGCGCGCCGGAGGTTGCTACGGCGGGCGGCGTATCGGCCGTGGCTGCTGGCGTGTTCGGTGTGGTCGTCGGCGCCGTCGTCGGTGTGTACGGAGCAGCCACCGCGCGCCTTGGAATCGTCCAGCGGCGGGCGTCCCTTCCTGGCCGCTGCCGGCGGTCGTACCGTCTTTGGCCATGTCAACTCCAGCGGCTTCCAGCACTTCTTCTGGGATCTCTACTTGCTTGTTGTTTCCCTCGCGCTCGTGTGGGTTGGTTCGCGCGTTCGCTTCCGCGGGCTCGGCTACGTCGGAGGTGTTGGAGTGCTCGCATTCCTCGTCAGCATCGTCGCCCAGATCACCCGTATCGAGGGCGGCCGCTCTCCTACCGCGAGTGTCTTGGGCTGGCCGCTCGCTCTACTCCTTCTTGGTGCGGCCGCGCTCGTGGCGTCGACCTACTTCCTCCGGGATGCGCAGGCCCCGTCTCTCGCTTCGCCTCGGCCGCCTACTGGCGAGGTTTAGCGCTACTGACTGCGGTTTTCGGCCTGGCGGGAGCCTTATCGCTACCGCCCTGCCTATGGGGGAACATTACGCTGGCCTTGAGGCTCGCTGGCCCCGCGATCTCGGTGTCTCAGGCTCTAGGCTGATCTCTCGCGCGCGAGAGCCGGGGGTCGACTCAAGTTGCCTGGCGGGTGTCACCGACCCGAGATATTCAGTGCTGGCGCCTCAAACGCTGGGTTCGCCCAACGTCTGGTCCTCTCCACTGACATGCCGGATCTGGCTTTGCAAAGCCAGATCCGCGAAGACGGGGCGGGAGCGTTTTCGTGACGTTGGGCGAACCCGGGCCGCCCTTCCGGTGCCGAGGACGAATCCTCGGATCAGAGTGGGCATAAGTCAGACTTGTTGGAGGAACGCGAGGATCGCGTCTGGTGGCCGGTAGCGTCCGCGGTGGCGGGCGAGGGCTCTGGACCGCCTGAGCGCTCAGGCTTCCTCTGAGCGCCAGCGTTGGTAGAGGGCTGCGAACTCTTGCTGCATCTGTGGTGTCATATCTTCGGCTTGGAGGCGGCCGGTGAGCCGGATTGTCTCGCGTATCTGCTCGAGGTACTCGGTGCAGTGCTCGCATGCTGCCAGGTGCGCTTCGAAGCGCCGTCGGTGCGAGCGCGAGAGTGTGCCCTCCAGGTAGTCGGTGATCAGCTCGACCATCTCTTGGCAGACAAGCTCATTGCGGCGACGTAGGAGCATCCTCAGACTCTCCCCAGCTCGGCTTCTAGGGCTTGGCGCAGCTGGCTGCGTCCGCGGTGGAGCAGCACCCTTTGGTTGGCTTCGCTGATGTGCAGCGCTTGACAGACCTCGCGGCTGCTCAGTCCGTCGATGTCGCGCAGTACCACGACCTCGCGCTGGCGCGGCGGAAGCTCGTCCAGGGCGCTTTGGATCGGTTGCGCCATTGCCTGCGCGAGCATGCGGTCCTCGCTGTCTTCGATCCAGTGCTGCGGTGGCGAGGCCCACGCCCCGGAAGTGTCAAAGCGGGAGGGGTCCACGACCGGGCCGGGGTATTCGATGGGCATGCTTCTATGCTCGCGCACGCCGGTGCTCCTGGCGCGGTTGATGAGGATGCTCATCAGCCAGCTTTGAAACGATGAGCGTCCCGCGAAGGAGTCCAGGCCGCGCAGAACGCCTAGCCAGGTGTCCTGCACCACCTCTTCGGCGACCGCCATGCTCGATACATGGGTGCGAGCGAGGCGCAGCATAGTGCTGTGATGGCGGGCGGCCAGCGCCACGAACGCCTGCTGGTCGCCTGCCCGCAGCCGCGCAACCAGCTCGGCGTCGTCCTCTACGGCATCCCCGTCCGGCGTGCGGGTATCTCGGCGGCGACGTTGGAGTGGGAGCGGCATCGTGGGGCTCAATCCCACCCGTGCGCTGGGGGACTGAGGAGAGCGTATGCATTGCTGGCCGAGTTCATGGGCCGCCATGCAAGGCTACGGCGCCGCGGAGGGCTGTGGCGCCGCAACCTGCATGACCGGGTTTCGTTAGCCGGCGAGGATTCCCTCGCCGCCTGCTGCGCCGGGGACGAGGACCGACCCGAGGTTTGCGAGCGAGCCGTTGCCCTGGACTTGGAACTCGTCGACGGTGCCTTCCTTGCCGCCCTGCACGTAGAGGAGGTTCCCGACCGAGGCGCCATCAACGGTGCCGGGGTGGGTTTCGGTGTCGCCCAGCAGCGTGAGCTGCCCGCCGAACGTGTCCCGGAAGCCCGTCAGCGTGCTACTGCCGGCGTTGGAGGTGTAGTAGTAGCCCGCTGCCGGGGTCAGCCAGCAGGTGGCAGCCTGTTTGGTTTCGACGGAGTCAAGCGCGGTCACCGTGTCGTTGGCGTTGAGCTGGAAGCTCGCCAGCGCGCCGGCGGCCTCGGCGACGAGCAGGTGTCCCTGCGGGTCGAAGGCGACAGAGAACGGGACGGTTTCATCGGCGTTCACGACCGAGGTCGCCGAAAGCGCTCCCCACGGGTAGACCGTGAAGACCTCGATCGACTGGCCGGCGGCCTTGGTCGTGACGATCAGCTTCGAGCCGTCCGGCGAGAGCGCGACCTGGCCGGGCGTGTGGGTGAACTGTTCCGGTTCGCCTGGCTTGCCCGTCGTGAGACCCAGCGACCGGTGTGAGCCCGGCAGGAACACGAGGTGGTCGAACGCGATCGCGTAGCCCTGGATCGAGCCGCCTTCCTCGGCGTTCAGGACGTAGGCCGTCTGGCCCTCGGCGGTCACGCTCACGGGGAACGTTCCGTCGGAGCTGATCACCTGGCGCAGCACCAAGCGGTCGCCGAACACCGAGAACACCGACACCGTGTTGCTGCCGGCGTTGACGGCGAACAGCAGGTTCGCGGCGCGGTCATAGCTGAGCGCGCCCTGCGAGGCCGTGTGGTCGACGACCGAGCCGGTGAGCTGTCCGCCCAGTCCGCCGGTGCTGTATATGCCGGCCTGCGTCAATGCACCGTTGCCGGCGCGGTCGTAGGCGACGATCTGATTGCCGCTCAGGCCGTCTGTCTGCACGAATACCGCATGGTCGAGGCCGAAGGCATGGGGGCCGAAGCGGGGAAGATGTGCGTCCGCGGCCAGCGCCGACGCGGCCGAGACACCGCCGGCGAGCATGCCGATCGCGACAAGCGCTGCGGCACCGATACGGGTCAATGGATTCATGGGCGTCTCCTGGGGTGTGGATCGAGGCTGGGGATGGACCTACGTCGTTGAGTCCCCCCAGCCGCCGTTCCGTTACACAGACGCTGAGCGACTCGCCTCCTGCGGTGCGTGTCCGTGGCGACCCGTCGGCACCCAGAATAGATGCATAGTGCAATAATCGCAGTATGCATCGGATGACTGTGACCGGAAAGACCCGTGAGCGGCCCGCGGAGCGCGAGGAGCTTGTCGACGCGGTGCTGGGCGCGAGTCGTGCGCTGGTGGCGGTCGCCGCGCGTTCGCTGGCGGATCTGGCGGAGGACGTGACGCTGGCTCAGTACCGCGCGCTTGTGGAACTCGCGGCACGTGGCCCGCAGCGGCTGGCCGATTTGGCGAGCGGGCTGGGGGTGGATCCTTCGACCGCTACGCGGATGTGCGACCGCCTTGTGCGCAAGCAGCTCGTACAGCGGCGGAGGATCAACGCGGACCGCCGCGGTGTGCAGGTCTCGCTAACCCCTGCCGGGCGCGCGCTGGTGGAGGAGGTGACCCGTCGTCGCCGGGTCGAGATCGCACAGATCCTGCGACGGATGCCGCACGCCGATCAGGGCTCGGCGCTTACGGCGTTGCGGGTCTTCGCCGACGCAGCCGGCGAGGTGCCCGAGCAGGACTGGTCGTTGGGCTGGGGCCAGTGATGAGAGGACGCGCGGTATCGACGTGGCTCGGCGGCTCGCGGCTGGGGTTGGTCGTGATGGCGCTGCTGGTCGGTGGGGGGGCGGGGTTGGGCGCGGTTGTTTTTCGCGAGCTGGTCTATGCGGTCACGTGGATCGTGACCGGACACGATCAGTTTGGGCAGCAGGGTCGCGTGGCGAGCCTGCACCTGGCGTGGCTGGGTATCGGGTTCTTCCTGGTGATCCCGGTGCTCGGTGGCCTGCTCTACGGGCCGCTGATCCAGCGCTTCGCTCGCGAGGCTCGCGGCCACGGGGTTCCGGAGGTGATGCTCGCGGTCGCCGAGAACGGCGGGCGGATTCGCCCGCAGGTGACGGTCGTCAAGGCGCTCGCATCGGCGATCTGCATCGGCACGGGCGGGTCGGTGGGCCGCGAGGGGCCGATCGTCCAGATCGGCTCGGCGTTCGCCTCCACGGTCGGCCAGCGGGTGCGTATGTCCGAGCGCAATCTGCGGATCATCGTCGCGTGCGGCGCCGCCGGCGGGATCGCGGGCACATTCAACGCTCCGCTCACGGGCCTGTTCTTCGGGTTTGAGATCGTGCTGCGCGAATTCTCGCTGGACGCGCTCTTCGGCACCGCCCTCTCAGCCGTCACCGCCGATCTGATCAGCCGCGCGTTCTTCGGCTCCGGCCCGTTCTTCTCCAGCTTCCCGCACAACCTGCTCGCGCCACCAGACGCCACCTACCTTTTGATCGCCGTTCTCGGGCTCGCCGCCGGCCTGCTCGGCGTCGGCTTCAAGACCGTGCTCTACGGCATGGAGGACTATCTCGATCGCCTGTGGAACGGTCGCCCGGAGTGGGCGCGCCCCGCGGTCGGCGGCATCGCGCTCGGCATACTGCTGCTCGCGCTGCCGCAGATGTACGGCGTCGGTTACCCCGTGATGGACAACATCGTCGCCGGCCACGAAGCGCTCTGGCTGATCGTGATCCTGATGGTCGGCAAGATAGCCGCCTCCAGCCTCACCCTCTCGATCGGCGGCTCCGGCGGCGTGTTCGCACCGTCACTGTTCACCGGCGCAGCGGGCGGCATGGCCTTCGGCCTGATCGCCCGCCACATCTTCGGAACCGACATCGGCCCCGCGGCAATGTACGCCGTGATCGCGATGGGAGGCGTCTTCGCAGGCGCCACCCAGGCACCGCTGACCGCGATCGCGAGCGTCCTTGAGATGACCGGCAACTTCACTTTGACGCTCCCCGTGATGCTCGCCTGCGGGATCTCCTGCGCCACCAGCAAGCAGCTCACCTACGGCTCGATCTACACCACCAAGCTGCTGCGCCGCGGCATCGACATCGAGCAGCCGAAGGCCACCAGCGCGCTCGCGACGCTCACCATCGCCGAAGTGATGCAGCCCCTCGCGGACGACGATGGGCCTACCCGCCTGCTCGCGCAGACTGATCCCGACGCGAGGCCGCCTGCGGCCTCGCGTGAGGTGTGGGCCAGGCTCGTTGGCAGCGTGAGCGACGTACGCCACCCGCAGGTGCTCTTCGCCGACGAGAACCTCGAGCAGGCGCTGCGACAGCTCGTGCTCTACGGCCACGACGGGCTGCCCGTCCTCTCCCACGACGAGCATACGCTGCAGGGGTGGGTCACACGCGAAGACATCATGCACGCGCTGGTAGCGCGAGTCCACGCATCAGCACGCGAGATCGAGCGAGGAGCCGAAGCCTCCGACTTCGCCGTCACCGAACCACACGAGCAAATCCACATCCCCACCACACCACTGGAGGGCCATGAGATCCTCGAGCTCACGATCAGCGCCCAAGCGCCCGCCTGCGGACACCGCCTCGGAGAGCTGCACTGGCCGGCAGGCGCCAGCGTGCTCGCCGCCAGCAAAGGACACAAACTCATCGCGCCACGCGCAGACCTCGAGCTGCGGCCCGGCGAGCGGCTTCTCATACTTGCCCCCGCCACAGTCTCTGCGGACGACACGCGGCGGGAAACATTGGTATCGAGGCGCTAAGCCGCAGCACCGACGGTGGAGCACGACTTGCCCAGCCACAAATCGTCGCAGTTGACATGAATCCCAGCGAGCTTCGCGATCACTGCCTCTCGTTCACCGGAGCCGAGGAGACCTTCCCGTTCGGCGCCCAGACTTCCGTCTTCAAGGTCGCCGGGAAGATGTTCGCTCTGTCCCAGCTAGGCGCGGATTCACTTCGCGTCAGCCTCAAGTGCGAGCCCGCGCTCGCCGAGGCGCTACGTCAGACGCACCCAGCCGTGATCCCCGGATACCACTTGAACAAGAAGCACTGGAACACCGTGATCCTCGACGGCTCGCTCCCCGATGAGACCGTCCGCGACATGATCGAGGACTCCTACGACATCGTGGTGAGCAAGCTGCTCCGACCAGACCGTCGCGCTCTCGGCTGGCGCTCTCAAGGCTGAATCTCCGCCGCTGGAGCCTGCCTCGAGCCGATCGGCTCGGCACGCCCTCTCCCGTCGTGCTCCCGTTTCGAGACATCCATTGCTGGAGCCTCAAATACTGGGTTCGCCCAACGTCTGGTTCTCCACTTTGCTTTGATTTCTTATCGACCCGACCCGAAGTAGCGGGTGATCGCAATATGGAAGCCTAGAGTTCACGGGCCGTAGTTGGGTTTGGCGCCAGGCGCCCGTTGCGGAGCTGAATCCGAGCCGCACGGAGCTCAATCGAGGAAGAGAAGATCACCGTTCAAGGTCCGAAGAGCGCCAGCGGCACGGCGGCTACGCCATCGGACCTACGGTAGGCAACCTGCCCGTGTAGACCACGATCCGGTCGATCAATCTGTCGCCGATCTGTTGATGAAGCCAGTTGAGGTGCTCCACGTCGTGGTCGTTGACGGTATTGGCCAACTTCGCCTCGATCGCGATGCACGACAGGTTCTCGCCCTCCACGATCAGGTCGATCTCGTGATCGCCGTTCTTGGTGCGCAGGTGGCCGACCCTGGCATTGGCGGCACTGGCGTATACCCGGACCGACTGGGTGACAAGCGACTCGAAGAGCGCACTGAGCCACGTGCCGGTGGCCGCCGAGATGCGGTTGCCCTCGCCGCGCAGCAGGCCTGCCTTGTCGACGCTGACGAGCCGGGCGGCGATCGCCGGGTCCACCAGGTGATGCTTGGGGGTGTAGGTGAGTCGCTTGAGAGGGGCGAAGGTGGGGATCCACGCCTCCAGCGGATCGAGTACGAAGATCCGCTGCAGATGCTCTCGATACGCTGTGGCGGTCTGTCGTGCCGGCTTATCGCCTTCGCCTGGGGTGGCGGCGTTGAGGATGGTGCTGTATGCGGCGTTTGTGGCTGTTGCCGCCGCATACGCAGCCAGCCATGCCCGCAGCGCGCCAGGGCGGCGAACGCCGAGCCCGTTCTCCGGCAGCTCGCGCTCAACGATCCGAGCGACGTAGCTGTCGAGTTGGAGCTGACGCGCCCGCTCGGGCAGGTCACGGATGCCGGGGAAACCGGACCGGAGGATCTCCTCGGCATACGTCGGCACGTCGATATCGGAAGTTCCGCCGATCTCGTGCGACTCACCGGTCAGCAAGGCTCCAAGCGAGACGGTCGGGTGATACGCGCCACGCTCGCTGAATGCCATCGGTCGCATCGCCATGCTGACGATCCGACCCGCACCGGAATGGATGCGGACCCCTGGGGCCACACCAGCAGACCCGGCCAGCAGGAAGCGTCCGCCAGTGAGGTCATCGTCTACCCGCTCGCCGAACACGATCCCAGACACTGGGCTCGAGCTGCCACTCATCGATGAGCACCGGCCGTGGCACCTGTGTAATGAGGTCAAGGTTGCCGGCGAGGGCCGTGTGCTCGTTCGGGTTGTTGAGCGACAGAACCGTCGAGACACGCTGAGTCGCGGTAGCCATCTTGCCAACACCCTTGGCTCCCTCCAAAGCGATCGCCGCCAAGTGGGGGAAGAGCTCGTCAAGCGCCTGGTCGATGATCCGCTGCCGGTACGCTATGCGAATAAACTAACATATGGACGGTCCTCTATCTAACATCTGGTCATCAGCCTGTTGGCTTTTTCGTTACGGGCTGCAGTTTGAGTCGGTGCTGCTCTAGGGCGCCAGTCGGGTGATCTTCCACAGGCCGCCGTGGTCCTGTTCGTAGAGCCAGCGGTCGTGCAGGCGGTCTGGGGCTTCTTGCCAAAGCTCGATCGTTTCAGGTGTGACGCGGATGGCTCCCCAGTCCTCGGGGCACTCGGGCGGCGACTCCATTGTTTGCTTGAGGTGTTCGTGGCGTGCTCGGAGAGGCGCGAGGTCGCTGATTGGAGTGCCTTGTCGCGAGACGATCGTCTGGAGTTGGTTCGGGAGATCACGCTCGTCGAACAGTTCAAGTGCGAGCGCGCGCTCAGCGACCATCGCTTGTCCGATGACGTGCACCTGGCGTCCGAGGGTGGGCCAGTGGAACAGCAGGGCGACATTGGGGTTCTGTTGGAGCTCCTTCGCCTTCCGCGTCCAGAGCGCGCTCGTGAACGTGAGCGTGTCCGAGTCGAGCCGCTTAAGCGAAACGGTTCGTGCTGACGGGCGTCCGTTCGTACCGACGGTCACAAACGTCACCGCCTGGGGAGCCGGCGCACCAGCCTGGCGTGCATCCTTGAGCCACGCGGCAAGCGCGTGCAGCGGGTTGGGCGCCGGGGGCCCGCTCGGCCCGTTCACCGAAGTCTGAGTCCCAGGCATGAGCAATAGCCTAAGCCCATCGCCTGCCCAAACATGACGTCTAAGCGATCAGACAGCTAATCGTATAGCCGTAGCTTCGACGCTTGACAGCATTCCACCCGTCATGTGGAATGCATTGGAGTGCCGCCGCCGGCCCCCAACGCGATCGTTCTGCGCCCAAGCGTCGAGCAGGCGAACATCGAGGCGTTGCGTGACGCGTACGCCAAGATGCAGGCGCTGAAAGCAGCCGACAACCGGAGCTGGATCTACTGGGCCGAATACCACGGGTTCGATCGCTACGACTGCTGGCATCATGCCGGGACCGGCTCGCCGCCAGGCCGTGATTACCCCTACGACCTGTTCCTGCCATGGCACCGCGCGTACCTGCTGCATTTCGAACATGTGGTCCGTGACCAGAACCCACTTGCGATCCCGCCTTGGTGGGACTGGACTTCGGTCGCCTCGCACACCGAAGGCATCCCACGGGCGTACTCCGAAGGCCAGGTGGCTGGGCAGCCGAACCCGCTCGCCGGCGGACCGATGCCGCGCATCCCCCACGAAGAGGACGTCACAAGGACCGCGCGCTCTCACGGGCCGCCGGAACATCTGCCGCGGCTCAGCAGGCCGACGCCCGAGCCCGAAGGCGAACCGCTGCCGTCGGTCGAATCGGTCTTGGCGCTGGGCAGCTACGTCGACTTCTCCATGCAATTGCAGAACATTCACGACGCCGTGCATGGGTGGGTCGGCGGCCAGATGGGTGTCATCGCAACAGCTGCCTTCGACCCGATCTTCTGGGCGCATCACACGATGATCGACCGGCTCTGGTATCAGTGGCAGGTGCGTCACGGCGTGAACAACATCCCGCCTCACTATGCCGAAAAGACGCTCGCGCCGTTTGGAATGACGGTCGCGGAAGTACTTGACGTGCGGGCGCTCGGCTACGACTACGCGAGCTCGGCGGCAAGCGGAACCCCCGTTGTGAGTGCGGCGGCGGCACAGGCCTCCGGAGGTAGCTGAGGTGGCGAATGTTGTCACATCGACGCCGATTCCGACCGCATTGTTGGACGCCGAGTTCACGCGGGCTGACGTCGAGCTTCACGGACTCGACCACTCTGGGGCCTCATATGAGGGGCGGGTCTTTCTGAACCTGCCCTCCGCCGGTGAGCAGACGCCGCGGGCGGTCCCCGAGTACGCTGGCAGCTACTTCGTCTTCGGCCACGGCGGCTGCCTCGGCGACCCTGGGCACTGCGATGCGAAACCGCGGCGGTTCTACGATCCGCGACCGGAGCATCCCCTCACACCTACCGTCAAGGTCGTGATCGCGACGGCCGCGATCCGCCGCGCCATAGGGGGTGCCGACGCAATCACAGTCATGATCGTCCCAATCCTGCTCGCGACGAATAAGGCGGTCGGTGAGCCCGTCGACCTCGTCCACTTCGAGCAGGTCCGGATCGTCACCTACCGCTGAGGAGGCACGAACTGTCCGCGTTCTTGAGCGAGGACAATGGCCGCCCGTGCCCTCAGGCGCCGACGTAAGCCGCGAGGTGCTTGCCGGTCAGCGACGATGGGATTCGCTTGCGCCCGGCGACGAGCTTCGCAGGCGTGCCCTCAAAGACGATCTGGCCGCCGTCGTGGCCGGCGCCGGGGCCAAGGTCGACGATCCAGTCGGCGTGCGCCATCACCGCCTGGTGGTGCTCGATCACGATCACCGACTTGCCGGAGTCGACGAGCCGGTCGAGCAGGCCGAGCAGCTGCTGCACGTCCGCGAGGTGCAGGCCCGTGGTCGGCTCATCGAGGACGTAGATGCCGGGTGGGTGGGATCGTTTCTGCTCCATGTGGGTGGCCAGCTTGAGTCGCTGTCGCTCGCCGCCGGAGAGCGTGGTGAGCGGTTGACCGAGACGCAGATAGCCGAGCCCGACGTCGGTCAGTCGGTGAAGGATCGCGTGCGCAGCCGGCGTCTTTGCCTCCCCGGCGCCGAAGAGCTCCTCGGCCTCGGCAATCGACATCGCGAGAACCTCGCTGATGTCGTGGCCGCCGAGACGGTGCTCCAGCACCGAGGCCTCGAAGCGCCTGCCTTCGCACTCCTCGCAGGTGGTCGCCACGCCGGCCATCATCGCCAGGTCGGTGTAGATCACGCCGGCGCCGTTGCAGGTGGGGCAGGCGCCGTCGGAGTTGGCGCTGAACAGCGCCGGCTTGACGCCATTGGCCTTTGCGAACGCCTTGCGAATCGGCTCGAGCGCTCCACTGTAGGTCGCTGGATTGCTCCTCCGCGAGCCCTTGATCGCCGTCTGGTCGACCGTGACGACTCCGTCGCGCCCTGACACCGACCCGTGCATCAGCGAGCTCTTGCCGGAGCCGGCCACCCCGGTGACCACGACCAGCACCCCGAGCGGGATGTCGACGTCGACATTGCGCAGGTTGTGCGTGGCCGCGCCCCGAATCTCCAGCGTGCCGGTGGGCGTCCGCACCGCGTCCTTCAGCCCGGCCTGGTCGTCGAGATGGTGGCCGGTGAGCGTGTCGCTGGCCCGCAGCCCGTCAACGGTGCCCTCAAAGCAGACGCTGCCGCCCGCGCTGCCGGCGCCGGGGCCGAGATCGACGACGTGGTCGGCGATCGCGATCGTCTCCGGCTCGTGCTCGACGACGAGCACCGTGTTGCCCTTGTCCCGCAACCGCAGCAGCAGGTTGTTCATCCGCTGGATGTCGTGGGGGTGAAGGCCCGTGGTGGGCTCATCAAAGACGTAGGTGACGTCGGTCAGCGAGGAGCCGAGGTGGCCGACCATCTTCACGCGTTGCGCCTCGCCGCCCGAGAGTGTGCCCGAGGGCCGCTCCAGCGAGAGGTAGCCCAGCCCAATCTCCGCGAAAGAGTCGAGCGTCCCCTGCAGCGCGGAAAGCAGCGGCGCTACCGACGGCTGCTTGACGCCCCGCACCCACTCGGCCAGGTCGCTGATTTGCATCGCGCACGCATCGGCGATGCTGATCCCCTCGATCTTCGAGGACAGCGCGGCCGCACTGAGCCGCGTGCCCTCGCACTCTGGACAGACAGTGAAGGTGACTGCCCGGTCCACGAACGCGCGGATGTGCGGCTGCATCCCCTCCCTGTCCTTGGAGAGCATCGACTTCTGGACCCGCGGGATCAGCCCTTCATAGGTCATGTTGATGCCCGCGATCTTCATCCTGGTCGGCTCGTGGTGCAGGAAGTCGTGCAGCTCCTTCTTTGTGTACTTGCGGATCGGCTTCTCCGGATCCACAAAGCCCGACGCGCTGTAGAGGCGATAGTTCCAGCCGCCCGGCGTGTAGCCGGGGATCGTGAGCGCCCCCTCGGCGAGGGACTTGGAGTCGTCGTAGAGCTGAGCGAGGTCGATGTCGGAGACCGAGCCACGCCCCTCGCAGCGCGGACACATGCCGCCGGCGCGGCTGAAGGTCTTTCTCACGGTCTTGCCAGCGCCGCGCTGCACGGTGATTGCGCCCCTCGCCGTGACCGAGGGCACGTTGAAGGCGAACGCGGCCGGCGAGCCGACGTGCGGCTGCCCGAGCCGACTGAAGAGGATCCGCAGCATCGCGCCCGCGTCGGTGGCGGTGCCGACCGTCGATCGAGTATCCCCGCCCATCCGCTGCTGGTCAACGATGATCGCGGTCGTCAGCCCTTCCAGCACGTCAACCTCAGGCCGCGCCATGCTCGGCATGAACCCCTGCACGAACGCGCTGTAGGTCTCGTTGATCAGCCGCTGTGACTCTGCGGCGATCGTGCCGAACACCAGCGAGCTCTTGCCCGAGCCCGAGACGCCTGTGAACACGGTCAGCCGGCGCTTGGGGATCTCGACGTTGAGATCCTTGAGGTTGTTCACGCGCGCACCGTGCACACGGATCGAGTGGTGGCTGTCGGCGTCGTGTTGCGCAGGTGGAGTGTGCTTGCGAGTGGCGGTGCTCATCGTGCGCACTCTAGGAGACCTCGGCGGCGGTCGCTTCTCGATTCCTGATCGACCTGATTGCCTCTCTCGCCCGGCACAAAGCTATTTGAGCTCCGCGATGTGTCCTACGTTCGCCTCCTCCGGGGTCAGCTCATTCGCGGCCAATGCCTCATGCTCTGCGCTCGCGACCGCCCCTGGCATCATCTCCAGGAGATCGTCGAAGAGAACGGTGGCATCCACATCGCGATGGGTGCTGGAGACGAGAACCAGCGTGACGTGTCCCTCCATCGCCTCTCGCAGAGCGGGATTCGTCGCGTGCAGCTGCCGCTGGTAGCGATTGTTGTTTGTGACGCGCATGCGTTGCGGATGCACCTCATGGACGCCCTCCCTCCTGTCCACGAGCGTGCGCAACGCCACCAAGTCCTCTTGCCCTGGCTTGACCACGATGATCTGACGCGCCAGGGTGGAGTTGGCCTGCGCGATCCTTTCCTGCAATGCGGCCATCAGCTCCGGTGGCCCGCTGAGCTCGAGGTAGGCGTTCTGGTGCTCGTGCACGCCCGGGACATCGGAGAGCTCGTGCGACTGGCCGCTCGGCTGTGACTCATATGTGATGAATCCAAGCTCGGTCATGGCCTGGAGGTGACCCGCGATCGCTGAGGACTCAGGCATCAGGCGGCCACTCGCCCATGGGGTGCCGGGCAGCTGGCCCCGCAGGAACCTGCCCATCAGGACGCGCAGGCCGGCGTAGTCGGTGGCCGTGCGGAACAGGTCCGCTATCACCGGCTCCAGCAGACGGGACATCTGCTGCGATAGGAGGAGGTTGGCGTCTCGCAGCTCACGGGACTGCTCGGCGCCGAGCTGCCCGGACCTGATGCGCGCACTGTTCAACCTGAGCTGCCGGTTGATTCGGTCAACCCTCTCAAGCGTCTCGGCGTGCGCTGCCAGCAAGCGCTTTGCCCGCACCGCGGTGATCTCCGCGGCGGTCGCCTCGCGCTCCACGTCATCGAAGCTCGGGATGCCCACTGAGCTCGCCAACAGGTCGTCCTCGTGCTGGGTGAATCTGCACCCGTCCTGCCGGTGCCGCTGCTTGAGATATAGGACTTCTTTGACGCGCTTCACGCGGTAGTAGCGGCCGGCCTGGAGACTGTCGTAGGGCATCCGCATCAGCATCCAAGCCGCTCGCGGCGTGCCGGCGAGACTCGGCAGGCGCACAGGCGCAAGGCGCATCGCGGAGGCAAGCGCGCGGTTTCCGACCGCGCGTTGCGGGTCTGAGGCTGTGCGGCCCAGATCGGGCTGCGAGGGTCTGCGAGCGCGCCTGCTCTCTCGCGGCGCTGCCGAGCGCAGGCGTGCGTGGTCGTTCATCCGGCGCTCTCGGTCGAGGAGATCGAGAGTCGACCCAGCTTGCGCTGCTCCAGCCTCACTGCGTCCTGCAGATGCGAGGAGCAGATCGCGCCGCCGTCGTCTGCGGCGGCGAATGCCGCCGCCAGCACGCAGTTGCGAATCGACCCGCCCGGCAGGCTGTGGGCAGAGAGGGCCTCGAGATCCACGTCGCCGGCGAGCGGGGCCTGCGGCGGGAGGTGGCTCTCCCACAGCAGGCGGCGCTGGCCGTGGTCGGGCAGCGGGAAGTCGATCAGGAAGTCGAGGCGGCGCAGGAACGCCTGGTCGAGGTTGTGGCGAAGGTTGGTCGCGAGCACGACCGCCCCTGTGAACTCCTCGATCCGCTGCAGCAGATATGCAACCTCGAGGTTCGCGTAGCGGTCGTGGGCGTTGCTGACCGCGGAGCGCTTGCCGAAGAGGGCGTCGGCCTCGTCGAAGAAGAGCACCGCGCCGGCGTCCTGCGCCGCGTCGAACAGTCGCGCGAGGTTCTTCTCCGTCTCGCCGATGAACTTGGAGACCGTCTGGGAGAGGTCGACGCGAAAGAGATCGAGGCCGAGATCGTTTGCGATCACCTGACAGGCCATCGTCTTTCCTGTCCCCGGCTCGCCCGCGAAGAGGATCTTCAGGCCGGCTCCCGCGGCGTCGCGCCTTCCAAAGCCCCAGGTCTGCAGCACCAGGGTGCGGTGGCGTAGGCGGGTGGCGATCGCGCGCAGCTGCGCGACCTCGCTGTCTGCGAGCACGAGGTCCTGCCAGGCGCAGGCGCCCTGGAGCAGCGTCGCGTGCTCCTCCAGGCGGCTGCGTGAGATCTGCCGCGCCGCTCGCCGGAGGTCACCTTCGACGGGGCGATCGCGGCTGGCCCTGCGTGCTTCGGCGAGCGCCAAGCGCGCAGCATCTCCGATCTGGGCGGCGCTGAGGGAGAACGCTGCAACCACGTCGCTGCAGCCGGCATCGGCGCCATGCGCGGCCCACAGCCGCGCCCGCTCCGCCTGCCCCGGCACGGGGATGATCACGGTCAGGTGCACCAGCCCGGCGAGCACGAGCGGAGCCTGTGGCCGGCTCGCGCACATCAGCGGGTTGCTGCCGAGCGCGCTAAGGCGAGCACGCAGCCTCTCGCGCTCCTCGATTCCAAGGCACTCCAGCCCGCGGAGGGCAAGCCTCGCTCCGGTCAGGCTCGCTCGCAGCTTTGCCTTGCAGACCAGACGTGAGTCCTCAAGTCTTCCCGCCTCGAGCATTAGCAGGGTGCATCCGAGCGCCTGGGCGGCGATCTGCTCAGCGTCCGGGCCCGCCACCAGCACCGGCATGCCTTCGGCGGCGAGGATCGTCTGCGATACGCGCTCGATCGTCTCGGGGTCTCGCATCGAGATGGCCTGCGGTCCGACCTCGACCACCTCGTGCAGGAGCTCGTCAGCTCCCATCTCGGCACCCAGCAGGAGGGCCGCCAGCTGCTCGTCCAGCGCCAGCTGCCGATCGACTGCGGGCACGCCTGCGGCCTCCTCCAGCATCTCGATCGCGCCGCCGTGCCGCAGCGGCGCATCGCATGCCAGCCGCTCCAGGATCTGCTGTTCGGCGGCCACGCCGGCGAGCAGCAGAGCGAGCAGCCGCGGACTGGGCAGCCGGCGCGTGAGGTCGTCATGGAGGTATCCGATCAGGCGCCCGTACCTCGCATCCAGGACGGGCGCCGCGCAAAGGCACAGCAGTGCGCCGTCGAGCGGGTCGAGGTCAAGCGTGGCGACCACACGCTGCATCCGCGCGTCGAGACCACCCCCGCGCAGTGCGTGTGCCGTCTCCACGGCGCTCTCGTCAGTCATGTACAGGCCACGAAATGGGTTGCCGAGGTCGGGATCGGTCGAGGCGACGCGCCTGACCGCCTCGCCGATCACGGCGTCGATCCCGTCCATCGAGATGAGCGCCGGATCAGTCAACTGCGGCCTCCGCGGCGGCATCGGCTGCCCGCTCGTGAACGTCGTTCGGGTGTGTGGCGGTCAGCGTCGGGTGCACCGGAGCGCCATGCTGCTGGACCACGTGCGCGAGCTCGTGGGCTAGCAGGCGCCGGCCGGCCATCGTGTGCGGGCGGTATTCGCCGGAGGTGAAGAACACGTCGCGCCCGACGGTGAAAGCCCGGGCCGCTACGGATGTGGCCAGCGCGTGAGCCTGCCCGTCCGTGTGCAGGCGCGCGCCTGCCGCAGCGTCGCCGAAGGCACGCAGAGCCCAGCTTGCCGTCTGCCCTCCGAGTGCTCTGCCGCCCGCCGCGGCGTCGCGGATCGCGCCGGCGATGGCGGGGTGCACAGAGCCGTCGGCCAGGATTCCTCGGCCCGCGCTCGCAAGCCGCGCCAGGGTGGCGTTGCCGACCGCCGCCGCCGGCCGCGGCCGACCGGAGGTGCCGGGGCGCTGCACGCCGGCGCTCACACGGGCCTTCTGCGGCGCGGTGCGCCGTGGCGGCGAAGAGTGGCTGGCGGTCGGCAGAATGCGCATATCGCTCACCGTGCCACTGCGCTCAGATGATTCCTTCACGGACGGCGTGCGCGACGGCCTGCGACCTGCTCCTCGCGCCGAGCTTGCCGACGGCGGTGCTCAACACCATCTTGACTGTGCGCTCACTGTAGGAGAGCTCGTCGGCCACTTCTCGCAGCAGGCGGCCGTCGGCGATCAGCTTCAGCACGATCTGCTCCCTGCTGGTGAGCCCGGTGATGCGCGTCAGGGGCGCGGGCGCGATGCCGGCCTCCTTGCCCTGGCCTGCGACCAGCGTGCTGAGCATGTTCGGCGGCATCACTCCCGCGCCAGTGATGATCGCGTGGACCTGGGCGCCGAGCGCCTCCTGAGTCAGGCCTTTCTTGCACATCACACCAAGCGCGCCGGAGCCCACCGCGCCAAGCAGCTCCGCCTGCTGCCAGGCCGTCGCGGTGGCCAGCACCATGCGCCGCTCGCACCTGGAGAGCCGTTCGATCGCCGCTATCGCGTCGCACGCGCCGACGTCGATCAGGACCAGGTCCGCGTCCGCGAGCGCAGGATGCTCCCAGGCCTGGTGGGGCGTGTCCACGCCGTCGATCGCCGCGACGAAGGGCATCTCGCCAAGGCAGCTCATGAGGCCGCGTCGATAGATCGACTGAGGGTCGATGACGAAGACGTTCGCGTGCGGAGTCTCCATTACTCTCCTATTCCGATCCTACAGCTTCGTCTCAGCAGGTGGGACTGCCTGATGCCCCTGATACTCAATGCCGGTGCAGAGCTGCTGTGTCCCCATGGGGGACGCGTCACAATCCTGCCCGGGCAGCAACGGGTGCTCGTCGGCGGCGCGCCGGCCCTGCGCCTCAGCGACGTCCAGGGCGCCCCGATCGTCGGCTGCCCGATTGCGCCCACCCCCACCACCGTGCCCTGCACGCTCGTGGCCACGGTGTTTCCAGGATCGTGGTCCAGCACTGTGCTCGCGGCGGGGGAGCCCGTCCTGCTGCAGACCCTCGTCGCGATCACCAACGGCGTCCCGCCCGGGCCGGTGGTCGTTGTGCAGCCGGGCCAGGGACAGGTGCAGGCCATGCCGGGGTGAGCGAGCGCCCGTCTCATAAGCCCATGCACTGCGTGCGTGTCGGAAGGGGCGGCGCGGCGTCTGCGCCCCGTGTGGGCTTGGCCCGCAAGATCACGGTCACCGCTGTCCCCGCTTCCTCGTGGGAGCCTGGGCCGGGTACCTGCGCTGCGACCAGCTGGCCGGCACGGGCGTTCGGCAGCAGCGGCGCCAGGCTCAGGCCACAAACCGCAAGCGCGGCATCGGCCGCCTGGACGGTCATGCCGCGCAGGCGGGGCACAAAAACCGTGCGCTGGGCTACGACGACTTCCACCTTGCTGCCGAGCACCGAGCGGGTCCCGGAGGCGGGCAGTTGGGTGAGGACTCTGGCACCGGGGCGAGGAGCGGGCGTGACGCCGCCGAGCGCGAACCCGGCGCCGGCGAGCAGTCTCTCAGCGGCCCGCAGGGTGCGACCGCGCAGGTTGGGAACCCTCGCCCTTCGCGGTGCGAGCACGATCTGCACGGACGCTTCCTGCGGGCGCAGGGACCCGGGCGTGGGCAGCTGGCTTGCCACGCGCGCCTTGGGATCGAGCGCGGGGGAGATCGCGCCGAGCTTGAGATGCACGCTCGCAAGGGCCGCTTCGGCCTGCGCCGGCGTCATTCCGGCCAGGTTCGGCACGATCGTGGAGACAGAGGCCGCCGCGGCGATCTGCAGCGTGACCGGCGTCGTGGGGGCGACGCTCGCACCTGCCGCAGGCAACTGTCCGACCACGGTGCCGGGCGCGACATGCGAGAGGACCTTGGTGGTGATCGCCGAGGGGCCGCGCAGCCCAGCTTGCGAGATCTCCTGCTGCGCCGCAAAGGCGCTTGGCGCACCGATCAGCGCGGGCACCGTGACCTCGCGTGGCAGAGCCAGGTATAGCGCGGCGGCGAGGACGAGCAGGAACAGGATCGCCGGCAGAGCCCACCAGGGAACCCAGGGCCGTTGGCGGTAGATGAGCGGTGATGCCTGCGCGGAGACGCCGGCCGCGAGCGCGCTTGCCTGCATCTGCACGCGATGTTCGACCGGACGGCCGATCCACAGCGTCCTCACGGGTCGCACGTCGACCGTCTGCGTGCTCGTCTCGCCGGCTGCCAGGCTGATCTGCGGCGGCAGGTCGAACCAGCACGCCTGAGCCGCGTCCGATGCCAGCAGCGTGACCCCGCTCGCGTCGTTTCCGAGATTGCGGATCTGACAGGCGAAGCGTGCTTTGCCTCTGCCCGCAGCGACCGGAGGGCGGGCGCTGAGCTCCAGCTCGCCGAAGGGCTCCACGTTCAGCGTGGCGTTCACGCGGGCCCGCTCCACGGCGGCGCTGGCGGAGCTGACGGTGATCGCAAATGGCTTTGGCCCAGGCTCGGTGGAGCTGGCGCGCGGGGGCGTGATCACGATCGTGGCCTGGCCTGCGACCTCTTCCCGGGCGCCGACGGGCGCGAGGTGAAGCGCCGGGGGATCGACCGTGACCCAATCCGCGGGCAGGTTGGCGACCCCGAGAAAGAGCTCGTCGACGATGCCGGTCTCGTTGCGCACACTTGCCGTGAGCACGAGCGCAGAGCCGGCGTCCAGCTTCAGCGCTCCGAGCGCTTGTGGGTCTTCGATGTCGAGCTCGCCGACCTGGACCTGCAGGTGGACGGAGACCGGAGCGCTCATCACCATGGTCTGCGTCTGCTCGGCGGCGGAGCCATCGGACGGCTCCTCGGCGGGCAGCTCCCAGGCCAGGTAGGCATAGCAGGCCGGACAGAAGTCCGAGTCCCGGCTGACCTGGCACCTGGTGCAGTAGAGGCTGGCCGTCTTAGCCACCGGCGACCGTCAGCTCGTAGGTGGCGCCGAGCGGGAGATGGTCGGCGATGCAACGGGTCAGCTGTGCGCGCTGCGCGTCGGTGGGCGCCCGCGTGAGCCGCACCTGAAAGGCCACCTGCTCGGTGCTTTGCGCTGCCCGCTCTGCGGGCGGGCCGGGCTCGGTCGCGGAAGCCTGCGTGACGGTGCGGGGCGCCCAGGTCGCTTCTCCGTTGTCGAGCACCTCCGGCTCGAGGTCCGGGAAGGCGCGCTCCAGGGCCAGCTGCAGACCGGCCTTCGTCCCGCGACCGCGAGCGATACGGGCGGCCTCGCCGGCCAGTCCCCGCCGCGCCGGCAGAGGCAGCGTGCGGTCGAGCGGCGTGCCGGTCATCTCCAGCAGCAGGTCGATCATCTCAGCCGGCGCGGTCGCCGGTTCCAGGTGGCCAGCGAGGTTGTCGAGCAGGATCACGATCGGATCGAGCACCCGCTCCAGCTCCTCCAGCACGTCCATCACAGGCGGCTGCTCATCGCCCCCGTAATCGGAGTAGACCGCGGGCAGGTTGCCGCGCAGATAGCGTCGTGCGGAGGCGGCACGCAGATCTTCGGGCAGTGCGCTCATTGCTCCTCACGCAGCTGGGCTCGAATCACATGCTTCGCCGAGGCCACGAGCTCGTCCGGGCCGGGCTCGATCTGCCCCTGCGCCGGACGGCTCTCCGGCGTGCCGGTGATCAGGTCGGTGCGGTACAGACGCAGCCACAGGATCTCTTGCACGCCGGCGACTGCGCGGATCGCGAGCCCCACCTCCTCGGGATGCAGGGGCCGGCCGAAGCGCCATCCCTTTCCCTCGCCTGCGAGATCGCCGCCGATGTAGGGGTTGATGTAGCGGTAGAGCGCAGCTGTGACGCGACGCTCCACCTGCGCCGGCTCGGCGCCGGCAGCCGGCTCCACCTGCGCGACGACGCTCACCCCGCACAGCCCCATCGGTAACACGCGCAGAGTGCTTCCCAGCAGCCGCATCTCGTCGAGGTGCTGCCTGACGTGCCGCAGCAGATCCTCCGGGGGATCGAGCTCCGCATATGAGATCAGCCGAGCGGGGTCGGGGACATAGGGCAGGATGCAGAGGGCCGCTTCGCCCTGCCGCAGCGCCCGGCAGCGCGCGCGCGCCACGCGACGGGATGCTTGGCGTGCGAGCACCTCATAGTCATCTGCCGTGACGGCGCGCGAGCGGGCTCGCATCTCGACCGGGGCTCTGCGCAGGGCTTCCGGCAGCGACTCCGCGTCCACACCTCCGCTTGCCGGAGCCGGGTTGGTCACCGAGGCGATCCCGGGCAGCGATCGGCGCATCACCGTGAGCGTGCCGGCGCCGACGTTGGCGCTCGTGCCGCCGCCCGATCGGTAGCGCATGCGCATCGCCGCCCCCTCCGGCGGGATCTTGCCGTGCTGCACCCAGCCGTCGCGCTCACGGATCGCCAGCGCGAGACGGATCTCGCCCGACACCGGGTCGAAGCAGTAGTGCTGGTCGTCCGGCTCGCTGTCCGCCAGCGAGTCCTGCAGGCTCCAGGCGACCCACTGCTGCGAGCCTGCGTCCATCACCTCCAGGCCCTCCTCCGGGGCGAGCTCCAGCGCCGGGGCGTGGCGTATCTGCAGAACCTGCCCGGGCGTTCCGTCGCTGTAGCCGAGCATCTCGGCGCCGGCGGCGTCGGCGCCATCTGCTTCCAGCACGGTGCTCGGTGTCGCCGCGGCGGGCGCGGCGTGCTCGGCTTCCACCAGCACGCCGATCGCCGCCGCGCTGACGTGCTCGATCCTCGGCGCCTGCGCATAGCCGGTGGCGCCGCTGCGATCCGCCTCCCGCAGGCGGCAGCGCAGCCAGTGCAGCCGCCGGCCGCCGATCGTGGCCTGGCCCGCGGCGGGGGGAAGCTGAAGCTCGATCGCGCCCGAGGCGTAATTGAGCCCACCCGTGGTGTCGGAGAGCACCGTAGCCGCCACCCAGGCTCCGTCGCTCTGGGCCACCTCCCACACCCAAGGCGGCGCCTGCGGCGCGATGCCGGCGCCCCTGGCCGGGACGGCGTCGACGTTGAGTCTGATCACCAGATCGGAGAGCGAGTCCACGAACCCGAGGTAGATCCCGTCTTGCGGCTGCGTCTCGCTCCAGAGACCGGGCTGCGCCGAGCCGTGCAGCCGGGCGACGCCGTCCTGCACGAAGACGTCGCCGATCAGGCCCTGCCGCACGATCCTCATGCTCTGCAGCCGCAGCGGCGGGACGACGATCGGCTTGGTGTTGCGGAAGGCGACCTGGTCCGCCTGGGCCAGGCCGGATGCCGCCACCTCGGCCGCTCCCGCCTCGATGTGCACGCTCGCGACGGCCGGGGCCGAGAGCATGAAGCGCAGCTCGGCCTTGGCGACCTCGGCGGGGGTCAGCGTGACGCCCATGATTTCCAGCAGCGCTATCTGCACCTTCTCCGGGATGCGGTTGACCCGGTAGATCAACATCTCGGTCATCCAGGCGAACAGCTCGATCAGCGTGATGCCAGGGTCCGAGACGTTGTGCTCGTTCCAGGCGGGGCAGCGACGCGCGATGCGCAGGCGCGCCTCGTCGACCAGCGACTGGAACTCGCGGTCGTCGAGCTCGATCTGCGGCAGGCTCATGCGTGCTCCGACGCCGGCACCAGGTAGAAGGGATAGATCAGGTTGCGGCGGCTGTTGGTGGCGCGCAGCCTGTAGCCGATGCCGATCAGCAGCTGCCCCGTGTCGGCCTTGCCCAGATCGAAGGACACCTCCTCGACGTCGATCCGCGGCTCCCAGCGTTGCAGCGCGGCCCTGATCACGCGCTCCATGCGGGCGGTCGTAGCGTCGCTGAGACGCTCGAAGATCATCCGGTGGATGTTGCAGCCGAACTCGGGTCGCATCGGTCGCTCCCCCGGCGCGGTGGCCAGGATGATGCCGATCGCCTCCTCGACGTCCTGCGTTCCGTGCGCGAGCGCGATCGTGCGCTGCGTGTCGAATGAGACGGGAAACGCCAGTCCGGTGCCGAGCATCTCAGCGGACATGGTCAACCGAGAATGATCTGGGAGGCGCTGATCCTGACGGCCTGATCGGCGGTGATCGAGATCGTGGCGCCGGAGATCGAGATCGTGCCGTCGGCGCTGACCTGGACCCGCTGGCCGCCTGAGATCGTGACCCCGCTCTTGGCGCTGAGCGTTGCGGCCTGCTCGGAGGAGATGCTCGCTCCCGTCTGCCCGCTGAGCGTAAGCGCGCCCTTCGCGTCGAGCTCGATCGCGCCCACCGGCGGCTTGGCCTGCGAGCCTCCGCCGGCTCCCTCGCCTTCGCCCTCCGCGGGCGGTGGCTTGGTCGTCAGCCTGGCGGAGGCGCTCGCGGTGAGCGTAAAGGTGTCCTTGGTCGTGATCTCGGCCTGCTTGGCCGCGTCGATGCTCACGTGGCTGGGGGTGGCCAGCGTGAAGGCTCCGTCGGGCTGGACGACCGCGCCGGGCGCGCCCGGGCCGTTGAAGACCGATCCGAGCACGTAGGGGTGCTGGTCGCTTTCGTGCTCGAAGGCGACCAGCACCTCGTCGCCGACCTGCGGCAAGGAGAAGAAGCCGCGTCCGGCGCCGGAGCCCGGCGCCAGCACGCGCGCCCACCAGCCCGCGTGGTCGTTGCCGAGCGTCGGGTATCGCACGCGCACGCGGCCGAGCTTGTCGGGGTCGGTCTTGTCGGTGACCACACCCACGGCGATGCGCCGGCGCCAGCCGGCTCGCTGCGGCGCGCGCGTGAGCCCCAGCAGGCTGCGATCCGCCCGTCCGCGAATCGAGAAGTCCGTGCGGTAGCCGGTGCGTGCGCGATAGCGGTGCCTGACCCCGGTGATCGCGTAGACGCCGGAGAAGGCGCTGCCGACCTTCTCGACGCGTGCCTGCGAGCCCACGGTCAGCCCTGGGGTGCCCTGCGCCGTGCCTTCGCCCTCCACGCAGATGCTCGCCAGCTGCGCCGCTACGCTCGTGGCGATCGAGGTTGCGTGCTCCAGGCTCATGACCGGGCGGTCCACCACGGTGGCTTGAGCGTTGCCCATCGCCTGCAGCACCTGATCGCGGGAGACGCCGATGCGACTCTCCGGAGAGGGTGCGCTCGCGCTGGCCTCGATCGCTTGCGCCGTGGCCGGGTCCCAGCCGCGGACGGTCACGCTCTGCGCCTGCTGCACGCCGCTTACACGGGGGCGAAACGCAAGCAGGCTCTCTCCCCAGGTCAGACGGGTCACTTTCGCCTGCAGCTTGGCCGCGGCGGAGAAGCTCAGCTCCGTGCCGCTGACCTTGACCTGATAGTCGACCTCCAGCGCGAGCCGCCAGAGGAAGTCCCAGTCGGTCTCGTTGCTCTGTTGCACGAACGGCAGCAGCAGGCCCGGCGATATGTCGGCGGCAGAGAGGTCCGCGTTTGCGGCCAGCTGCGTGGCGATCTGCCCGTAGGTCATCTGCTGGTAGGTAGCGGTCCGCGGCGTGCGCTGCAGCAGCTGTGCGCGGTCGAGCCCGTGCACCAGCAGCGTCACGCCACGCCGGGTGAACTCAGGTTCCAGGCCGGTGATCAGGCCGTCGAAGACGGTTGCCGCTTCGTTGCGCTCGGCCGAGCCGAGCACAACCTTCAGCGGCTTGCCGATCGGGAACGTCTTGCCGTCCATCAGCGCGCGCTGGAAGTCGAAGTAGCGCAGGCTCACGCGATCGGGCATCCGCAGCTGACAGTCGACGACCACGTCCACCAGCCTGGAGGCGACGGTCGGGTCCACGTCCCTGCCGCCGACGCTGACGATTGCCCCGGCCACGCCCGGCGCGCTCATGTGCTCTCCAGCGGGACGGTCAGGCGGGAGCCGACGGGCAGCCGGAGCGGATCGTCGATCCCGTTCGCCAGCGCGATCGCGCGCCAGCGGGTGGGATCGCGGTAGTGGGCCCAGGCGATGCCCGCCAGCGTCTCGCCGGCGTGGACGAGATGTGCCCGTCGTCGTTGCGTGGCGCGCGTGGTGGGGTTCTGGCCCGGCGCCCCCGCTTCAGAGGTTTGCTGCCCGGGTTCCGGCATTGCCTGGGAGAGCGCGATCGCGATCTGCGCGCGCAGCGGCGTGCCGTCGGCTTCAAAGAGCTCGATCGTCGTGCTGATGGACACGCACACCAGCCAGGGGCTGGTGTACTGGCCCCACACGAGCTGCAGATGCTGCGGGCGCAGCTGCCGGCTGTCGGGCACTTCCACGCTGGGTTCCACCAGCGCTTCGAGCGCTTCGATCTTCTGCTGCACCTGGCCCGCGTTGACGCCCTCCTGCGCGTGCAGCAGCAGCTCGAAGGACAGCGACTGCGAGTCGGTGCCCTGATACTCGAGCGTGGGCGCCGCCTGGCCCAGTGCTTCGCAGCCGGTGTAGGAGGCGCGGCGCTCCCTGCGCAGGGTGCTGGGGTTGAAGTGGAAAGGGACCCTGGTCTTGTCCTCGAGCAGCAGGTGCGCGCGTTCGAAGCTCATCGACGCAGCCCCTGATGAGCGATCTCCAGGCTCTCGGTCGCGACTGCGTTGGCTGCGGCGTTGCCGGTCGGCCCGGTCCAGCGCACGGGCGCTGCGCTCAGCAGGTAGTACTGCCGCAGCGGCGTGCCGCGCGGGTCGTGGAAGGTGATCGTGACGATTTGGATGCCTTTGATCAACCCGCCCTGGTTCAGCGCCCAGTCCAACAGCACGCCGTGGTCGGTCACGCCGCTCTTCAGCGTGATGTTGGGGTAGCGCAGGCGACCGCGAAGTGTGTGCACGAACAGGTTGTTGCCGCCCTCGGGATAGGGGTGGGTCTCGTATTCGGCCGCCAGGCCGCTGCATTCGGTGAACTTGCCCAGCACCAGTGCTCCGATCTTCACCGAGAAGGCGGGCTCCAGCGCGAGCGGGCCTGTGTCCAAGAGGCTCATCGCAGCGGCCCGAGCAGGTCGCCGAGGCGCTCGCGGTCATGGATCAGGTCGCGGCGCAGCCGCTGCAGGAGAGCCTCGTAGAGCTCGTCCAGCTCGGCGTCGCTGCGCTGTGCGGCTCCCGACTCCGCGCCGGCGTCGCACGGGCTCACGGCTTGCTTGGCCGGGGGGCCCGCGGCGGCGCCGGCCGGCGGACTCTTGGCCGCGCCCGCCGGCGGATTGGCAGGCCCAGGCGCCGGCGGGCGGGCGTCGGCAGCCGGTGACCGGAACAACACCGTGCTCCTTTCCGGGCCGTCTTCGCTCAGATCGCTGCCGCTGAGCAGCGCGAGATCCCGCGCGGAGGATGGCTGCTGCGGCGCGCGTGCCAGTCGCAGCATGGGTGGCGTCTGGTGAACGCCCGGGAGCTCCTGAATCGCGGTCTCTGGTCGGCCCGCGAAGCTCTCGGGTGCAGCAGGGAGGGTCTCGGGTCGGCTTGCAGGGCTCTCGGGGTCGAGTGGACTCTGCTCTGCCGCAGCCGCCGCCGAGGCCACCTGCCCGCCCTCGATGATCCTGGCCAGCACCTGTCTGCTGCCCGCCACCTGCGGCGAGCCCGTCTGCGGATCACTCGCGGGTCTGGAGGGGGGCGTCGGATCGCCGAGCATCGGGACCAGGTCGGCGGGCGCCTGGCCGTGCGTCAGCCAGCGTGCGGCCTGTTCGCTGAGAGGCAGCGAGGGGCCCGCCTGCTGCGAGGTCGCGACCGGGGCGACCGCAGGCAGCGCCGAGGTCTCCTCTGCAGCCGGCTGCGGCGCGCGGTCGCGGGCCAGGCGCATGGTGGCCTGCAGCCGCTTGGGTCGCCGCGACTCGGCCACGCGACCGGCCAGCTGGCGGATGCGTGCGGTATAGCTCATTCCCGCTCCAGGTCTTCAAGGACTCCCAGCAGCCAGCGGCGGTCGGCGTGCTCGAAGTCGAGCGCCGCGTCCAGCGACCAGCGATAGCCATGCGCGAGGCGGGCCACCTCCAGGTAGAGCTGCGCTGGAGATGGCCCTCTCATTTCCCCGCCAGGCTCTCCTCGATCCGGCTGAGATCCACGTCGAAGCGCTGCCTGCAGCCGGGGCACGAGACCGACCCGCTGAGTGAGTCGTCGGTGTTCAGCCGCTCGTAGAGGCGCTGCAGGTGATCGAAGTCGGCTGCGAAGAGCCCTTCGATCAGGCTGGGCGTGACGTCGGTGATCTCGCCGATCCGCAGCACAGTGCGCGAGAGCAGCAGCACGCTGAGGTAGGCCTCGTTGCGCCGCACCTCGGGGTCTCGCAGCGGCTCGATCTCGTCCCGCGCGGTGGCCAGCCGCATCACCCCGTCGGCGTGGAGCTCGCCATCGGGGCCCGCGTAGCCGAGCGGGAGCGTGAAGGTGTGGTGGGTCTGCAGGCTCATGCTCGCCTCAGGCCCGTTCGAAGCCCTCGTGGGCCAGCTCGAGCTCCTCGACCAGGATCTCGTTACCGCCCGCGTTGAGACCGGGAGCGCTGTACTTGCACGGCCACGCGCGGATGAACTTGAAAGTCACGATCACGGCCTGCGTCCAGTCCAGCACGTCGATCTGGCAGTCCTTGCGGTTTGCCTCGATCTTGCCTTCGAGCACGGTCTTGCGCCACGTCCACAGCTGAGCTTCCTTGTCGACGCCGCGCTTGAGCGTGATGTTGCTCCAGCTGATCTGTCCCGCGAACTTCTGTGGCAGCGGCAGGCCCTTCGGCGTGGCGGCCGTGTGGTCGATCACATGAGACTCGGTCGAGAAGCCCGCGACCTCTGCGAAGTAGCCGGCGGCCTCCGCGCCGCCGAGCGTGAGCTTATAGATGAAGTTCCCGACGGGTTGCTGCACCGCGGCTTCTGCCATGTTCGACCTCCTCTCTTATCCGGTTGGCTGATCAGGTCGCCGGCTGCTGCTGGCTGATATGGAAGATCACGAACTCCGCCGGCTTGACCGGCGCGACGCCGACCATCACATTCACCTGGCCTTCGTCGATCGCAGCCGGCGGATTGGTGTCGGCGTCGCACTTGACGAAGAACGCTTCGTCGGGGCTTGCGCCAAAGAGGCCGCCGTCGCGCCAGACGCCCATCAGGAAGTTCGTGACGGAGATTCGCAGCTGGCCCCAGAGCATCTCGTCATTGGGCTCGAAGACCGCCCAGGAGGTGCCCTGCGCGATCGATGCCGTCAGATAGTTGAACAGGCGCCTGACGTTCAGGTACTTCCATTCGGGGTCGCTTTTGGTGGCCAGCGTGCGCGCGCCCCACGTGCGGAAGCCGCGGTCGGGAAAGCCGCGGATGCAGTTGACGCCGCTGCGGTTGAGCGGCTCCTGATCTTTGTCGTTGATCTTGCTCGCAAGATCAACGGCGCCTCTGACGATCTCATTGGCGGGCGCCTTGTAGACGCCGCGCGTCTGGTCGGTGCGGGCCCATACGCCGGCGACGTGGCCGGATGGCGGCACTTCGATGAGCTTGCCGCTGATCGGGTGCATCACCCGGATCCAGGGCCAGTAGAGCGTCGCGAAGGCGCTGGAGGGCGTCTTTTCGCTATCTCGCCATTCTCCGATCTTCTGGACGTCTAATCCTTCCGGCGGGTCGAGGATCGCCATTCGCCGGCCCGCTTCGCAGAGACCGGCAAGCACGGTCTGCACGCCGCGGATCTGTTCGTCGGAGCGGGCGAGACTCATCAGGTCGGGGACGCACACGATCGTGATCTCATCCGCCATCGCCAGCGCACCCAGTCCGGTGCCGCGCGAGCTGTCACCGGTGATGTCGGTTAGCTGCGGCTGCTGGTCTGCGCTTGCAAGGTCGGGAGCTTCCAGCGTGTAGGTGGCCGCGGCGGGGAGTGCGAGCATGCCGCCGTCGCCGGCCACCACTTTCACCAGCTTGGATTGGGTGTTCAGCGTGTCGAGCAGATACTGCGGCCCGTGGGTGACGGTGAGATGTTCGTACTTCTCCGCCGCCGTCTCACCCAGCTTGATTTCGATGGTGAACGTGGGATTCGGTTTCCAGGAGGATTCATCGGCCTGCGCGCTTTCGCCCGCCGAGCCCTTGGCGGACGAGCCGGAGGGCTTGGCGGGAGCGTCCGGTGCGGCCTCTTCGGCGAGCACGACCGAGACGGGCTGATCCTGGCTCTGCGCAGCGTCGGTAGCTAGCAGGCGCAGCGCCGTCACATCCGCTGCGGTGGCGCTGGGCAGCGCCTTCTGTGGGATCGTCCCGTAGGCGCCGGGCCCTACGCGCACCACCCAGCAGGCGCCGCCGCCGTTTTCGAAGAAGCCGTTGACGGCGTGGGCGAGGTAGGCGCCCTCCATGAACGGCCCGTTCGGGTTCTCTTTGCTCCTCGGCACGCCGAATTCGCGCTCGAAGGCCAACCAGCTGGTCACACGGATGGGCGTGTTCACCGGTCCCCACGGAGCCAGCCCCACGAACGCCGCCACCGAGGTTCCCACTCCCTCGATCGGCTTGTTCTGGGAGGGGATCTCATAGACGTAGACGCCTGGCGTTGCGGGTGGCTGTGGCATGAGTCCTTCCTGACGCTGAGTGGTCGTGGACCGGCGTTGCCGCCGGTGAGCCACCTAAGCTCTACCTGCTGGGGCCCGTGATGTCATTGGCCTAACGGGCGAGATTTCGGGCAACGTCGCCTGCCCGTTCGGGCATCCGGGTCAGCCGCTGAGAGGCAGCGTCAACGCCAGCGGATCGCCTGGCACCGTCAGCTGCACGCTCGCGACATGGCCCTGGGCGTGGGCCTGTACGGCGTGCCGGCCGGCGGGTAGAGCGCGCAGCACGAAGCGACCGTCGCTGTCGCTGAGGCAGGCCAGGCCGAGCGCCGGCACGCTCACAGCCACCTCCGCAAGCCCTTCCCCACCAAGGTCTGTGACCTGCCCGGCGACGGTGAAGCTCTCTTCGCGGGGGCCGCCATCGCGGCCCGCCTGCAGCGCGATCGCCTCGGTCTGCACGGCCGGGCCGCGGGGAGAACTGACGCCGGTGTCGCACAACACCGTGACCGTGTATTGCAGCGAGACCTTGTACTGGTTGCCAAGCGCGGTCCAGAACTCTGCCCGCGCCTCGTCGCGAACGTGAGCCACTTCGGCGATCAGCGGCTGGGGCGGCTCCCCCACCAGCAGGCTTGGGGGCAGCAGCTCGACCGGCAGCTGCGGGTGTGCGCAGAGGATTGCGATCACCTGCGAGAGCAGCCGGTGCTCGTCGAGCACGGTCGGCGCCCATGCCGTGATCGCGTAGGTGCAGGCCAGACGCAGCGGCGCGCGCACTAGCATCGCCCTCCCGTCGACTCTCGTCGGATGCCAGGAGCGGTCGCGCTCGCCGGGCGCCTCGCGCAGGTCGTAGAGGAAGAGGTCGATCGCGGGCGAGGCCCACTGTGCGACGCGCTCACGCGAAGGCGCCTCGAAGGTCACGGTCACGCCCAGCAGCCCGCGGGCCGCGAGCCCTCCTTCGAGCAACTCGCCCAGCACCTCGTCGAGGTCGGCGAGGATCATCGTGCCCGCCGCTGCATCGCTCATCTGCCCGCGATCCTACGTCGCGGCGGCTGCTTTCATGGTGCCCTTTCGGGTAGTTTCGATTGCCCTTACGGCCTACCTGGCCGCACTCAGGAAACTCCAAGCTTGCCGTTCATACTTTCAAGGCAAGCGATGCCTGATGGCGCCCTCCACCGGATCCTCGTCGTAGATGACGAACCGAACATCGTCGAGCTGATCTCGATGGCGCTCGGCTTCAACGGGTTCACCGTGGAGAGCGCTGCCAACGGGCGTGAGGCGATCGCAAAGGCGGCCAGCTTCAAGCCGCACCTGATGATCCTCGACGTGATGATGCCCGACATGGACGGCTTCGAGGTCGCAAAGCGCCTGGGCGCCCAGCGTGCAGGCATCCCGATCATCTTTCTGAGCGCACGCGACTCCACGCAGGACAAGGTGCGTGGACTAAGCGGCGGCGGCGATGACTACATGACCAAGCCGTTCAGTCTCCAGGAGCTGATCGCACGCGTCCAGACGGTGCTGCGCCGCACCGGGCAGGCTGGGGCGCAGTCATCCCAACTCGTCTTCGGCGATCTGGAGCTGGATGAGGAAGCAAGAGAAGTGCGGCGCGGGGGCGCGCCGATCGAGCTGACCCCCACTGAATACCGGCTGCTGCACTACCTGATGGTCAACCCCCGCCGCGTGCTGACGCGTGTGGAGCTGCTCGACCACGTCTGGGAGTATGACTTCGGCGGCGACGGCCGGGTGCTTGAGACCTACGTCAGCTATCTGCGCAAGAAGCTCGACGCGCACGGTCCGCCGATGATCAGGACCGTGCGTGGTGTGGGATACGGCCTGCAGCCGCCGAAGGGGTAGCGCATGCGCGCCCGGCTTGGCAGCTTGCTCACCGCCCTGCGCGGCATCTCCACGGCCTCGCTGCACACTCGCGTGCTGGCCAGCGTGCTTGCGCTGGCGGCCGCCGGCCTGCTCGCGCTGGCGGCCGTCACCTACCTGGAGCAGCGCTCCTTCCTGGAGAGCCGAGCAAACCAGCAGGCCAAGGCGGCGGTGCCGGCGCTCTCAGATGCGATGCAGAGCGTGCTCTCCCCCTCCGACCTCTCCGGCGAGCAAAACGGAGCACCGCCGGGGCCAGGGGGAGGGGGCGGCCCCGGTGGTCCCGGCATGGGACCGAGCCTGCCGCCGGGCACCTACGGGCAGCGACGCACCTACGCGGGCGGGGTGAGCGCCTCCCACTTCTTCACCTACGGCGAATCGCGGCCGCCGGTGCCGAAGCTGCCACGCAACGTCCCGATCGACTCGCTCTTCACGGTCGGATCGGTCGGCTCCTCCGGCCTGCACTATCGGGTGTACGCGATGCGCGATCCAGGCGACCAGGAAGTCACGATCGCCGCCGTGCCGCTCAGCGATCTGGAACAGACGCTGCACCGGCTGCTGCTGGTGGAGGGACTGGTGATCGCAGGCGTGTTGCTGGCGCTGGGAGTGAGCGCCTTCTTTGTCGTGCGGGTGGGTCTGCGGCCGCTGGACCGGATTGAGGCCACGGCCGGCCAGATCGCGGCAGGTGACCTCTCCCGGCGTGTCAGTCCCGCCGATGAGCGCACCGAGGTTGGACGCCTGGGGCTGGCGCTGAATGCGATGCTCGATCGCCTCGAGCAGGCTTTCACGCAGCGCAAGCGCAGCGAGGAACGTTTGCGGCAGTTCCTGGCCGACGCCTCGCACGAGCTGCGTACTCCGCTTGCGTCGATCCGCGGCTACGCGGAGCTGTTCCGCATGGGCGCTGCAGAGCAGGCCGGCGGCGCCGACACCGCGATGCGGCGAATCGAGGACGAGTCGGCGCGCATGGGGCTGCTGGTGGAGGACATGCTGACGCTGGCGCACCTGGACGAGCAGCCCGATCTGCGCAAGGCCGCCGTGGACGTCGCACAGCTGGCCAGGGATGCCGCCGCCGACGCTTGCGCGATTGCGCCGGCGCGCACGATCAGCGTCCATGCTCCAGAGAACGCGATCCTGGAAGGGGATCCCCACCAGCTGCGCCAGGTCTTCAGCAACCTCATGCGCAACGCCCTGTTGCACACCCCCGCATCCGCCGAGATCGAGATCTCGGTCACCGAAGGCCGCGACGCGGTCACTGTGTGCGTGCGCGACCACGGCCCCGGCCTGCCGCCGGATTCCCGTGAGCACCTCTTCGAGCGGTTCTGGCGCTCAGAGGGCGGACGCGAGCGGGGGCGTGCCGGCGCCGGTCTCGGCCTGGCGATTGCACGGGGCATCGTGATGGCGCATGGCGGGAGGATCAGCGCCGAAGATGCGCTGGGCGGCGGCGCTCAGTTTGTCGTCTCACTGCCGCGAAAGTCGCCGCAGCTCTCGCCAAACGGCTCGAGCTGAAAGCTGATCGGGCCTCTAGCATTCGCTGAGTGCCCGCCGGCAACGAGGACGCTCCAAGGATCGCGGCCTTGCTGCGGGGCATAAACGTCGGGGGGCGGAACAAGATCCCGATGGCCGAGCTGCGCGGGCTGGTCGCGGAGCTCGGCTTCCTCGACATCGCGACCCACCTGCAGAGCGGCAACGTTGTCTTCCGCGCGCCCGGCACAGAGCCTGAGCAGGCGGCCGCGGCGATCGAAGCGGCGATCGCGCGGCGGCTGGGCCTGAACATCGCGGTGCTCGCGCGCACCGGCACAGAGCTGGAGCGCATAGTCAGCGCGCATCTCCTGGCAGAGGTGGCGTCCAACCCTTCACGCATGCTGGTGGTCTTCCTCTCGGAGCCGGTCGAGCGGACGCTGGTCGCGCAGGTGCAGGAGGAGCAGTTCTCCCCGGACAGGTTCGTGGCAGCAGAGCAGGAGATCTACGTGTGGGCACCAAACGGCGTCAGCGAGACCAAGCTCACCTATGCCTTCTGGGAGAAGCAGCTGGGCGGGGCCACCGCCACGGCGCGCAACTGGAACACGGTGCAGCGGCTGCTGGAGATGACGCAGGCGGCCTAGGCGCCTGCTCAGCCGCCGAGGCTGTAGGCGACCAGCGCCGGTTTCTGGCTGGCGGTGCTCGCTTGGCCGGCGCCCACGACCAGCGTGTTGCCTTCCACCGCCACGCCGGCGATGCTGCCCGCGGGCAGTTCGCTTTCGAAGGCGACTTCGCCGTTGCTGGTGTTGAGTCCGTAGAGCTCGCCGTCGGAGGTCGCCACGAACACGAGGTTGTTGACTACCGTGGTGGCCGCGAAGGCGGGGGCAGGGAACTTGTGCGTCCATTGCACGGCGCCCGTCGAGGTGTTCAGTGCGGTGACTTCGCCGCTCTCTTCGGGGCCTTCCGTGTTCTGCGTCTGCGCGGTGTATTTGGCCGGCAGGTTGACGACCGGCGCAAATACGCTGCTTCCGTTGCTGGACATCTGCGCGATCACGCCGCCAAGCTTGCCCGGATAGACGGTCTCCGGCATCTTCAGCTTCGAGAATTCGTGGCGCATCGCGTAGAGGCCGTCCTGGTCGTGGCCGTTGTGGATGCCGACGTCGCGCCGCCACAGAAGCTTGCCGGTGCTGCGTTGCAGCGCCACCACCACGCCCGACTTGCCCCCGCTGATCACCGCCTGCTTGCCGTCGACTTCACCCAGGATCGGCGGGTCCTGCTGATCCCAGTCGTAGAGGTCGTGCGGGGTGACCTGGTAGTACCACTCCAGCTTGCCGGTGGTGGCATTGAGCTTGACCACCGAGTCGTTGTAGAGGTTGGGCCCGGGCCTGCTCGACCCCCACGGCTGCGATTCGGTGCCCGGCTGTGGCTCGGGGTTGCCGGTGCCGATGTACATGTTTCCTTCGTTGTCGAAGGCAGGCGGGTACCAGACACCGCCGCCGGAGTTGACGCTGGCTCCGCCCGGCGTCCAGAAGCTCGGTGGGGAGGTGTCGAAGTGCCAGAGCTTCTTGCCGGTCTTTGCTTCCATCGCCCATAGCACTCCGTTGCCGCCCGGTTCATAGAAGCTGGTCAGATTGCCGGGCACGGTGGACACGTAGACGATGCCATTGTGGTAGCCCGGCGCCATGTCGATGCCCTCGTGTTCGTTTTCCACCAGCGAGACCGACCAGAGCTGCTTGCCGGTCTTCTGTTCCAGCGCGAAGGCTGATGTCTCGGTCGTGCCGAAGACCTCGCCGCCAGCTACCACCAGCCCGTTGGGTCCGTACGCAAGCGTTTTGAGATCGTTGCTCCAAAGCACCTTTCCGGTGTGCAGGTCGATCGCCTGGACATTGGAGTCGAGATCGATCGAGTACACCACGCCGTTTGCGATCACCGGCGTGGAGGAATATGCGCCGTAGGCACTCTTGGTGGTCAGCGGGATGCTCCACAGCACTTTCAGCTTGGAGGCCGTCGCGGCGTCGATCGGGCCGCCGGTGGCGCGCGTGTTGGAGGCGTTGATGTTTTCGTACCCGCTCCCCGTGATCGCGATGGCGGGGGCGTTGGATTTCGAGGAGCCGAGCACTAGCACCAGCACCACTGCCACCACCACGACTGCGGCGACCGCGCCGCCGATCTGCAGCGGCCCGATGCGTCGTGAGCTCTGCTGAGCGGGCTTGGTCGCGCCAGCGCCGGCAGCGCGCCTGCCTGCTGGCTGGCTACCGGCCGGCGAGGGCTGCCCCGAGCTCGCCTGCCGCTTGGGCTGGCCGCTGCCGCCCACTTTGGCCCCGCGCGAGCGCTTGCTCATCGCGCGGGCTCGGGCGCGTTTGGCCGCAGGAGATCCGGCTGACTCGGCGTTGCCATGCCGCGAACCTAACTGTCGGGCTTGCGCGGCGTCAAAGTGAGCGTTTCGGGGCGCGTGGGGGACGCCTCACGGTGGCGCTCCAGCACAGGTTTGTCGCTTCGCAGAGCGGAAATACAGCTTTACTTGTAGTCGAATGCGATTGTTTCCAGCGACGGCTTGTCGGCGGGCGCCTGCGCCGTCCTCAGCCGGCCTGCGCGCTCACGTACGGCGCGAGCTCACGCCTTGCGATGCTCATCTTGTGCACCTCGTCCGGGCCGTCGGCCAGGCGCAGGGTGCGCAGGTGCGCGTAGGCCCAGGCCAGCCCGAAGTCCTCGGAGACCCCGCCGCCGCCGTGCACCTGGATCGCGCGATCGATCACCTTCAGCGCGACGTTCGGCGCGGCGATCTTGATCGCCGCGATCTCCATTCGCGCCTGCCGGTTGCCGACCGTGTCCATCAGCCAGGCGGCCTTCAACGTCAGCAGCCGCGCCATCTCAATTTCCACGCGCGACTCGGCGATCCAGTCCTGGATGTTGGCGCGGCTTGCAAGCGGCGCGCCGAAGGTGACGCGCGAGGCGGCGCGCGCGCACATCGCCTCCAGCGCCCGCTCGGCGGCGCCGATCGAGCGCATGCAGTGATGGATCCTGCCTGGGCCAAGCCTTGCCTGGGCGATCATGAACCCGTCGCCCTCGCCGGCGATCAGGTTGCTCGCCGGCACCCGCACGTCCTCGAAGAGGATTTCGGCATGGCCCTCGTGGTCGAGGTAGCCAAAGACGGGGAGGTTGCGTAGCACTGACACGCCGGGCGTATCCAGCGGCACGATGATCATGCTCTGCTGGCGGTGCCTGGCCGCCGATGGATCGGTCTTGCCCATCACGATCATCACCCTGCAGTGGGGGTGGTAGGTGCCGGAGATCCACCACTTGCGCCCGTTCAGCACGTAATGCTCGCCATCGCGAACGATCGAGAGGCTGACGTTGGTCGCATCGGAGCTTGCGACCTGCGGCTCGGTCATCGCAAAGGCAGAGCGGATCTCGCCCGCCAGCAGAGGCGCAAGCCAGCGCTCGCGCTGCTCGGGGCTTGCGAACTGGTGCAGCACCTCCATGTTGCCGGTGTCCGGCGCCGAGCAGTTGCACGCCTCCGAGGCGAGTGGCGAGCGGCCGAGGATCTCCGCCAGGGGCGCGTACTCGGCGTTTGAGAGCCCGGCGCCGTCGTTCTGGTCGGGCAGGAACATGTTCCAAAGTCCGAGCTCCCGCGCGCGCTCCTTGAGTTGCTCCATGATCTGCGGCTGATGGTGGGGGTCGCCGGACTCGCGCAGCTGGCGCGCATAAGTCTCCTCGGCCGACAGTACGTGCTGCTCCATGAAGGCGCTCAGACGCGCCATGAACTGCATGCAGCGCTCACTGTGCTGGAAGTCCATCGCTTCTCCTCTCGCTCTCGTGCAGGCCGCCCCGGCCACGGGGAGGATAGGCTGCGCCGCAGGTGAGCGACGGCCAGGGCAAAGCAAGCAGCTACCGCGACGCGGGCGTCGACTACGACGCGCTGGACGCCGGCAAGCGCAGCGCGGTCGCCAGTGCGCTTGCGACCTCCTCGCTGCTGGCCGCGCGCGGCGGCCGCGCGATCGACGCCTCGCGCGGGGAGCCGGCGTTCGTCTTCGAGCACGGCGGCCAGAGCCTTGCCTTCGTGGTCGAGGGTCTTGGCACCAAGTCGGTGATCGCCAGACAGGTAGAGGAAGAGCTTGGCCTTGACCGCTTCGCCGATGTCGCCTACGACACGGTTGCGGCGATCGTCAACGACCTCTGCTGCGTGGGCGCACTGCCGCTGGTGTGCTCCGCCTACTTCGCCACCGGCGCCTCGGAGTGGTATGGCCGCGGCACGCGTGGGGGCTCGCTGCTATCCGGGTGGCAGCAGGCGTGCGAGGTTGCCGGCTGCACGTGGGGAGGAGGGGAGTCCCCCTCGCTACCCGGGCTGCTCTCAGAGCCGGACATCGAGCTTGCTGGCTCGGCGGTCGGCGCGGTGCCACAGGGCCGCGCGCCGATCCTGGGCGCCGATCTGGCGGCCGGCGATGAAATCGTGTTGATCGCCTCCAGCGGCCTGCACGCCAACGGCGCCTCGCTTGCGCGCCTAGTGGCGGGCCGTCTACCCGGCGGCTACGCGACTGAGCTTCCCAGCGGCACGAGCTTCGGGGAGGCGCTGCTGGCGCCGTCGATCATCTACGTCCCGCTCGTAGCTGCGCTGCTAGAGGCGGATCTTCCGATCGTCTACCTCAGCCACATCACCGGCCATGGGATGTTGAAGCTGATGCGCCCGGCGGTCCAGCTGAGCTACCAGATCAAGCAGCTGCCGCCCGTACCGGAGGTGCTTGGCTTCCTGGTCGAGCAGGCAGGACTCGATGCGCAGGATGCCTACTCCACCTTCAACATGGGCGCAGGCTTTGCGGTCTACTGCCGGCCCGGCTACGGCGATCGCGTAGTCGCCTTGGCGCAGAGCCTTGGCTTGCGGGCGCTGCTGGGCGGATCTGCAGTGCAGGGCCCACGGGAGGTCGTGCTCGAGCCCGTCGGCGTTCGCTATGGCGGCGAGCGCCTGGACCTCGGGTAGATCCGCAAAACGCTATGAGATGACAACCTAATCCTCAACCTGAAGGTTAGGCTGGCTCCCGATGCAGGCGCGCCATGCATTTATGTGCCGCTAAGCGGGAAGATCTACCGTCAGAACGTTCCTGAACGGATGGCTTGAACTTGAACGCAACCGGACGTACAGGTATGGTTTCTAGTGGTTCTCCGTGTCGTTGGGGCATGGGGGTCTCGATGTCGCCGGGCCGTCAGGGTCTCGGAGCTACCCGGATCGAGGCGGATCTGTAAATAGACCAGAGGAGAGAGACGAGATGATGCGCAGAGCATCGATGTGTCTGGCGCTGCTTGGCGCAGCGGTCCTTGGGGTTCCGGCGGCTGTATCTGCTGCGCCCACTGTGACCTTCAAAGCCAAGGCAGTGCCGGTCCCCAAGAACCTGAGCAAAAAGGGCGGGGCGACTTGGCCGGGCACCGGCAACATCCTTGGCAAGCCGGCTGCCTTCGAAGCGGAATTCACGATCAAAGGCAACGAATACCCGACCGCGAGCGAAGGCTTCACCGCGGGCACGGAGCTCAACGTCGGCCCGGCGCCGCTGCGGCGCGTCGAGGTCTACCTGCCCAAAGGCACGAAGATCACCACCAAAGGCTTCCCGATCTGCTCGGCGAGCAAATTCGAAAACCACCTCGAACCGCCGTGCCCGAAAGGCTCTGAAGCCAGCCCGCCAGGCGAAGCCAGCGGCAAGGTTTTCTTCGGCAAATCCGAGGTGCAGGAGAAAGTGCTCGTGCAGGCGTACTTCACCAGCAGTGGCCTGACCTTCTGGATCGAAGGCAAGGAACCAGCCTCGATCGAACAGTACGCCACCGGTGGCATCACGGGAGCTTCCGGCCCATTCAGCAAGAAGCTCACCTCGAACGTCCCGCTGATTGAAACGGTCACCGGCGCGCCTGCCGCAATCGCCGAACACATCAAGGTCACCGTGGGCGCGATCATTCAGAAGGGCGGCAAACTCATCTCCTACGGCACAGTGCCGCCCTCCTGCTCGAAGGGCGGCTTCCCCGTCAAGGCCGAAATGTGGTTTGGCGGCGGCGAAGAATCGACCTGGCAGAAGGTGGAAAAGACGACCAAGGTGCCGTGCCCGAAGGCGTAGGCGCAAGCAGGGCTTAGGTATGCGCGCGGGCTCGCTACGAGGGCGGGCCGCGCGCCAAGCCACGACGGCGAGGGGGCGGCGCCCAGCAAGGGGCCGCCCTCGACGCTGCCGGGGATCGAGGAAGGGAACGGGGTGAAGAAGAGCGCTAGGTGGAGGAGAGGAGCGATTGGGTTCGCTGCGGTCGCGGCCGGCGTGGCCGCGATCCTCGCCATCGTGCTGCTCTCCGCCGCCGGCGGCAGCAACGGCTCTTACACCGTGCGCGCGATCTTCGACGACGCCAACAACGTCACCGAAGGCGAGGAAGTCAAGGCGCAGGGCGCCAAAATCGGCAAAGTCGGCGAAGTCACCGCCACGCCCGAAGGCAAGGCCGCGGTCCAGCTGCACATCGAAAACCCGGGCTTCCAGGACTTCCGGCAGGACGCCTCCTGCACGATTCTGCCCCAGTCGCTGCTGGGCGAGCAGTATGTCAACTGCAATCCGACCCAACCACACCCCGAAGGCGCCGCGCTACTGCCGTCGCTCAAACGCATACCGGAAGGTCGCGAAGGCGCCGGCGAAGTGCTGCTGCCGCTCAGCAACACATCCAGCCCCGTCGGCGTCGATCAGCTGCAGGACATCACCCGCTTGCCTCAGTCCCAGGCGCTGCGCATCATCCTCAACGAACTTGGAGCCGGCTTCGCCGGGCGCGGCAGCGAACTGCACGAAGTGATCCAGCGTGCAGACCCCGGCCTGCGCGAACTGGAAGGCGTGCTGCACACCTTCGCGCAGCAGAACCACGTGCTCGCGGATCTCGCCACCGAATCGGACCGCGCGCTGGCGCCGATCGCCGCCAACCGGCAGCACGTGGCGGGATTCATCGAACACAGCAACACGGTCGCGCAGGCCAGCGCGCGCCATCTGGCTGCGATCGAAGAAAACCTCAAGCTGCTGCCCGGTTTCCTCAAGCAGCTCGGCCCCGCCACCGAACGGGTGCAGCGCTTCGCGGAACAGACGACCCCGACTTTCGAAGACCTGAATGAAGCTGCGCCCGCCGTCAACGAGCTCTTCGAAAACCTGGCGCCGTTCTCCAAAGCCACCAACCGCTACCTGGTCAGCCTGGGCAAGAACGGCAAGGTGACGGGGCCGGCGCTGAAGTCGACGACCAAGCTGCTCGATCAGCTGCAGCCGCTCGGCGCCTCCGCAGAACCGTTCTCGAAGAACCTTGCGAAGCTGCTCACAGAATTCAGAAAGACGGGCGGTATCGAGCGCCTGATGGACTTCATCTTCCTGACGGCGGGGTCCACCAACGGTTATAACGCGCTCGGGCACTTCCTGCGGGCGGAGCCGGTGGCCGCCCCCTGCATCGAATATTCCGTCCAGGCCAAGAACGGCTGCACCGCCAACTTCGTCGCAGAAGAAGAAAAAGGGAAATCGGCGCGCGCCAGTATGGCGAGCGCGCGCGGCGGCGAGAGCACGACCATGGCCCGCACACTGGCGATCCTGGAAGGCAAGACGGTGGCGCAGGCGATCGCCGAGTACCCGGGAAGCGAAGGGCTTCCAACGGGCACGAGCGCGGCTGGGTCAACCCGGCCGGCGGGCAGCGACTCTGCTCACACGACCTACTACAAGCCGGGCGCCGAAGCCCCAGGAGTCAGCGAACGGCTCCTCGAATACCTGCTGGGAAGCTGATGGGCGCGAGACTGACAAGACGGGTGATCGCCGGCGCAGTCGGAGCGCTGGCGCTCGGCATACCGGCGGTGGCTCTGGCCGATAGCGCCGGCTCGACCGAAACGGCCACGACCGCAAGCACCGTCACAACGGTGACCACAACCTCGGCGGGAGCCGGCGTGCCGACGACCAGCGCCGCCGAAACATCCACCACCTCGAGTTCCACGGCCGTGAACGGTGCGCCTGAAGTGCAATCACAGGCCCCGCAGCGGCAGACCTCCGCGTCAAGCACCTCGCATGCGCAGACGCGCAGCACGCGGACGGGCGGCGCTCGGCAGGGTGGTGCCAAGGCTCCGGGCACAAAAAAGGAAGCCGCGCTGCCCCCCGGCATCGCGGGCAGGAACGGCGTCGGTCCGCTGCCATTCTCGCTGCGGACTCCGATCTCGGGATTGCCGAGCCTCTTCCTGGAAGCATTCAACGTGCCTCCGTTCCTGCTGCCGATCTATCAGGCGGCGGGCATCGCCTATGGCGTGCCATGGCAGGTACTGGCCGCGATCAACGAAGTGGAGACCGACTACGGCCGCGACCTCAATCTCTCCAGCGCCGGCGCGGAGGGCTGGATGCAGTTTTTGCCGGAAGAGTGGAAGCAGTGGGGCGTCGACGCCGGCGGCTCCGGCTACATGGACCCCTACGACCCGGCTGACGCGATCTTCGCGGCCGCCCGCTACCTCAGCGCCGCCGGCGGCTCCGCTCACATCCGCACCGCGGTCTACGCCTACAACCACTCCCAGGCATACGTCGAATCTGTGATGCTGCGCGCGCAGCTGCTCGGCAGCCTGCCGCCGGAAATGCTCGGCGCGGTCACAGACCTCTCCGAAGCGCGCTTCCCTGTGCACGCCGCGGCGCATTTCGACGATGGTTATACCGCTGGTCCCGAAGGCAAGACGCTGGTCGGCACGAGCATCTACAGCGAACCGGGGGCTCCCGTGATCGCCGCCAAGGACGGCACCGTGATCGCGATCGGCCGCTCTCCCTCGCTTGGGCTCCACGTCTCGCTGCGTGATGGCAACGGGGACGTCTTCACCTACGCCGATCTCGGCGAAGTGGCCTCGCTCTACCCGGTGCTGGCGCCGCGCAACGGCGCCGTCGGCTCCGCGGCGCTCCCGCGCAAGGCTGCCTCTGAGCCCGGGCGGGCTGCCACCGCCGGCGTGCAGCCCCATCCGCCGCTGAGCGTCGGCTCCGTGGAAGCCGGCTTCACCTTTGGCATCACCGAAGAAATAAGCCAGGCGAGCACACCCGCAAGCTCCCTGCGCGCGAGCAAGCAGCCGCCAGCACATCGGTCCGTCCAGCGCCCGAGCTCGTTCTTGGAAGGACCCGAGCGCGTATCTTTGCAGGCGTTGCGCCCCGGCGCCACGGTGATCGCCGGCACGGTGCTCGGGCATCTCGCCTCCACCCCCGACCCGCACCTGCTCTTCCAAGTGCGACCGGCCAGCGGCTCCTCGCCGCTGATAGATCCGAAGCCGCTGCTGGACAGCTGGGTGGCGCTGGAAAGCACCGGCATCTACGCCGCCAAGGGCGAGAGCCCGTTCCTGTCCGTCTCGCCGACCGCCGGACAGGCGCTGCTGGAGTCCAGGGGCCAGCTGCAGCAGCAGGTGCTGCGCAACAAGGGCATCGGCTTGGCCGCTTGCGAGCGTCGCGAAATCGAGGCCGGTCAGATCGACAGGCGGGTGCTGGCCACGCTGGAGGTGCTGTCGGTGTCGGGTCTGCGCCCGACCGTCACGGGGCTGCGGTGCGACGTGACCGAGTCCTCCCACGAAGGTCTCAGCGGCTACGCGCGCGGCGATGCGTTCGATATCACCGCGATCGACGGCGTCTCGATCGCCGGCCACAGCGGGCCTGGGGCCGTCGCCGATCTGCTCGAGCGCAAGCTGCTTGACCTGCAGGGGACGATGAAACCGCAACAGATCGCCGGGCCGGTTACATACCTCGACTCGCGCGACGCGGTCTTGCTGCCGGCCAGCAGCGCGCTCGTCCACGTCGCTTTCGCGCCGGCCAACGGTGAGGCCGGCAGCGGTGCCCGGATCGCAACCGCCCCCGCCCCGTTGCAGGGCAGCGAGTGGACGGCGCTTGACGAACGGCTCGCAGAGATCCCAGACCCCGGCGTTCCGCAGGGCAGCTCTGCCGCCTCGATCCCGGATCCCGCCGGCGCCGAGGAAGGAGCCGGGTAGCGATGGCGACCGTCAACCGCCCACCCCAGACGCCCACTGACCCCGCGGGCAACGGCCGTGGCGCCGCAGACGCTGCGGGCCGCGCGGGTGGGCCCATGTTCACCTGGCCGCGCGTGCTGGCGGTGGGAGGCCTGGCGCTCGTCGTGCTGATCCTCGCCTACGTGCTCTTCTCCGGCTCCAGCAGAGCCCAATACCATTTGATGTTCACCAATGCCGGCCTGCTGGTGCGTGGCGATCAGGTACAGGTGGGCGGGGCCCCCGTTGGCTCCGTCAAGAACATCGAACTCACCTCCAACAACGAGGCCGACGTAACGATCGAAGTCGAGTCCTCGCTGCTGCCGCTGCATCAGGGCACCAAAGCGCTGATCCGCGTGCCCGACCTCACGAGCGTCGCCGGCCGCTACATCTCGCTCTCGCCCGGCCCCAACAACAACCCCGTTCTGCCCTCCGGCTCCACGCTGTCCACGAGCGACACCGAAGTGCCGGTCGACCTCGACGAACTATTCAACACGCTCAACCCGCAGACCCGCAAGGGACTGGAAGAGTTCATCGAGGGCAACGCGACTCAGTACCAAGGGGTCGGTAAGGAGATCAACGCTGCGACGCCGTACTTCTCGCCAGCGCTGAAAGCCACCGACCACGTCTTCAACGAGCTCACGCGCGAAGAACCTGTCCTGATCGCCTCGCTCGTCGAAGGTGCCAAGACGCTCGAAACTCTGGCCAACCACGGGCCGCAGCTGAGCAGTCTGGTTCGCAACGGCGCCACCACCTTCGGCGCGATCGCATCGGAGGCCAAGAGTCTCGAAGAAGGCCTAAAGGTGCTGCCGCAGGCACTGCATGAAGGCAACGTGGCGCTCGGCGGCGTGCCCTCCACCGTGGACGCTCTGGAACGGCTGGTCGATGCCTCCAAGCCCAACTTCAAGCAGCTCGCGCCGTTCCTGGCGGCGCTGCGAGGCCTCTTCAAGGCGGGCACGCCGGTCACCGCCGAGTTGGCCAGCGCGTTCTCCAAGCCCGGCCCGAATAACGACCTCACCGACTTCGCGCGCGCCGTACCCGGCCTCTACAAGACGCTTCAGACAGCGTCGCCCAACGCTGTGAACGCACTCAAACAGTCGGTGCCGATCACCAACTTCTTCGGCCCTTACTCACCGGACCTGGTCGGCTTGTTCCGCACCTTCGGCCTGCTGGCCGGCTACCGCGACGCCAACGGCCAGTATGTGCGCGTCAGCCCTAACTTCGCCGACTTCAAGCTCGAAGGCGAAAAACTCAAGCCGACCACGCCGACGCAGGGCCTGGAAGGCCTGATTACCAAACAGATGCGGCGCTGTCCGGGCGCTGCCACCCAGGCCGCCGAAGACGGGTCCTCGCCGTTCACTGACGAAGGGCTGCTCGGCTGCGACCCCTCGGAGGTGCCATGAGTCGCCGCCGAGGATCGCTGGCGGGCAGCCCGCTGCTGATCGGCGCCATCACGGCACTGATCGCGGTGATCGCCGTCTACATCTCCTACAACGCGAATCACGGGCTGCCCTTCACGCCCACCTACGACATCCGGGTGCAGCTGCCGAGTGCGGCAAACCTCTTCCCGGGCAACGACGTGCGGATCGGCGGCACGCGCGTGGGGATAGTGGAAAAGCTGGTGCCGCAGGAGCAGCCGGACGGGCAGACGGTCGTCTACGCCTACCTGAAGCTCGAAAAGAGCGTGCAGCCGCTGCCGGCGGACACGACGGCGACGGTCCCCTCGATCTCCTCGATCGGCCTTAAGTACCTGGCGCTGGAACGCGGCACCTCTGCCAAGACGATCCCGCCCGGAGGCCAGATCCCGATCTCGCAGACCCACGAACAGGTGGACATCGGCGAATTCTTCGACATGTTCAATAAGCCCACGCGCCTGGCCAGCCAGAGCAACCTCGACGAATTCGGCGCCGGCCTGGCCGGTCGTGGCGTGGAAATCAATGAAGCGCTCGGGCTGCTGAAGCCGATCGTGCGTCGCATCACGCCGGTGCTGCACAACCTCAACTCGCCGCAGACCGACCTGGCGAACCTCTTCCCGGCGCTGGACCGCGGGGCCAAAGAAGTCGCTCCGGTCGCAACGCAGCAGGGGCAATTGTACGCCGATCTCGACAGCCTCTTCGGCGCCTGGGCGGGCGTATCACACTCGCTTGAAGAAGCGATCGTGGACGGGCCCTCGTCGCTGAAGACCGGCACGGAATCGCTGCCCTACCAGGCGAAATTCATCGACCAGACCACCGAATTCATGCGCCTGCTGCGGCCGAGCGCCGCGGCGCTGAAGGTCGTTGCGCCGCCACTCGGGCACGCGGTGAAGGTGGGCGCGGTCAACCTGAATGCAGCGGTGTCGTTGAATAGCGCCCTGACGGAAGCCGCTAAGGGGGCGCAGAAGTTCGCCGAAGAACCGATCGTGCAGATCGCGCTCGAAGACATCACGCACACCACGACGATCGGCGGCCCGCTGGTGAAGGGGCTCGCGGCCGAGCAGGAAAAATGCAACTACCTCACCCTCACGTTCCGCAACGCCGCAAGCCTGCTCTCCGAGAGCATCGGCGTGGGCACCGTCGCCCACGTCCTGCCGATCCTGCCTCCGAGCGGCCCCAACGCCGAGGGCTATCCGGCGTCTGCGCCGGCCAACTCGGTCTCCGAAGAGAAGTCGACCGGCTCGACCGAATTCATCAAGAGCAATTACCTGCACTACAACCCGTACCCGAACGGCGCCACGTGCGAAGCGGGCAATGAGGGCTACACGCCGGGCCTTCAGGAAATCGGCACAGCGGTCAAGCCCGAAAAAGCCAACGAAGCCGGGGAAGTCACCGAACGTAAGAACAACCTCTTCGGTGTCGAATACAGCGAAGCTCAACTGAAAGCTCTCGGCATCAAGAAGAAAGGCAGCAAATGAGCCGCCTTCGCTTCTGGCGCCGGCGCGATGAGGTGCCCGTGGTCGAGCTGCGGCGCTCCAACCCGGTGCGCTTCGGCATCGTGTTGCTGCTGGTGATCGTGGTCGCGGTCTACTTCGGCTTCTCCAAGCACATCCCGTTTACGCACGGCTTCCGGCTGAAGGCGGTATTCAGCTCGGCGCAGAACATCGCGCCCAAGTCGCCGGTGCGGATCGCCGGCGTCACCATCGGGCAGGTCTCGTCCGTGCAAAGGGAAGGCAACGACGGTCTTGTGACGATGGAACTCTCCGAAAACGGGCTGCCCATCCACCGCGACGCCCAGCTGAAGATTCGCCCGCGCCTGTTCCTCGAAGGCAGCTGGTACGTCGAACTGCAGCCAGGCAGCCCATCCTCGCCGACGGTCTCCTCCGGGTACACGGTGCCGATCACCCAGACGGCCGTTCCGGTGCAGCTCGACCAAGTGCTCGACGCGCTCAACTCCAACACGCGCACCAACCTCCAGTCGGTCCTCCAGAACTACGGCGAAGCCTTGACACACAAGCCGACACCGGCCGAAGACGCCACGCAGGCGCCGGAAGTGCAGGGGCTGAGCGCTGCGGAAGCGCTCAAAGACGCGGCCCATTACGGCGTTGGCGCGCTGCGCGGCGCCGCGATCGACATGCAGGCGCTCGGCGGCGTGGAAGCCCACGACATCTCGAAGCTGATCTCCGGCCTCGGCAAGGTCAGCAAGGGATTTGGCGCCAACGAGCAGGCGCTCGGAGAATGGGTTGACCACCTCAACACGACCCTTGGCTCGCTCGCAGCCCAGTCAAGCAGCCTCAAATCGGCCGTCGCGGAGCTACCGAGCGCGCTGCGGTCTTTCGATCGCGGCTTCGCGGCTCTGCACCGCGCAGAGGCGCCGCTGACGTCGTTCGCCGACACGTTTGCTCCCGGTGTGAAGCAGACCGCGTCCACGATTACCGCGGCGCTGCCGTGGATTGCGGCGCTGCGCTCGCTTTTCACGCCCGAAGAGCTCGGCGGTCTCGCCACGAGCCTCAGCGAAGCGGCGCCGCAGCTGGCAGGTCTGATCGGCGGGCAGAAGGAATTCTTTACTCCGCTCAATGAATTCAACAAGTGCCTGACCAAAGTCTTCTACCCCGCCGGCGAAGCCAAGCTGCTTGACGGCGCGGCCACCACCGGCGCGCAGGCCTACCAAGAATTCTTCTATGCGCTGACCGGCCTGTCCGGCCTGAGCCAGAACTTCGACGGCAACGGCAACTATCTCCGTGCGCTTGCGGGAGGCGGCGGCCACACAGTCATTTCGGGCAACACGTCGATTGTCGGCTTCCCGGACAAAGGCCAGAAGCTGATAGGCAAGGCGCCATATGCGCCTGAAGGCACCAGGCCGAGCTTCCCCAGCACGGAGCCGCCGTACAAGCCGCACGAAGCCTGTTGGAAGCAGCAGGTGCCAAACGTCAACGGTCCGCTCGCATCGGGCCCCGCGGATGGGAGCGGAGGATGAGCCCGGAGGCCAACGACGCAGGGCGCGGCATCCGCGACCAGATCTCCCGCTACAGCGGCGCCTTCGCCGCAGTGGTCGGGATGGTCGCGCTGGCGGCCCTGGTGGGTGGCTACATCCTCTCCCAGGAGCGGCTCTCGCTACCGGGTTGGGTGCCGATCGTCGGTCGCAGCAACTTCGTGCTGAAGGCCGAATTCCAGGCCGGCGACGCGATCACGCCGGGCCAAGGTCAGGCCGTCACGATCGCTGGCGCCAAGATCGGCGAAATCGGAGCAGTCGAAACCCGCAATGGCGTGGCCGTTGTGACGATGGACATAACCCCAAAGTACGCGCGCTACATCTACCGTGACTCGACGCTGATCATGCGCCCGCGCACGCAGCTCAAGGACGAGACGATCCAGATCACGCCCGGGCTCTCCAAGACGGGCAGGGTGCGCTCCGACTACACCTTCTCGCTGGCGCAGACCACGCCCGACGGCGACTTCGACCAGTTCCTGGCCGCGCTGGACGCCGAAACGCGCACCTACCTTCAGGAGCTACTCAACAACGCGGGCGTGGCATTGAACGAAAACGGCCGCGCGCTTTCGGCCGACTTCACCCGCTTCGATCCGATCACGCGCGAGCTGCAGAAGATCAACAGCGAACTTCACCTACGCCACGTGAACATCGAACGTGCGATCCACAACTTCCAGCTGCTGCTGAATGCGATCGGCGGCAAGGACAAACAGCTCTCGGAAGTGATAGAGGCGTCCAACCACGTCTTCACGGTCTTCTCCAGGCAGCAAGCGGCGGTGGAAGAAACGCTGCGCACGCTGCCGGGCGCGCTGCATAAGACCGACCGTGGATTGGGCGCCCTCGCACGGGCGGCAAACGTGGTCGCGCCGACGCTCACCAAACTGCATGGCTTTGCGAGTTCCTACGGTCCAAGCCAGGAAGCGCTGCGGGAGCTTGCCAAGAACACCACGCCCGTGATCAAGAACGAAATCGCACCGTTCACGCGGGAAGTGCTGCCAGTGCTGAAGCAGGTGACGCCTGCGACCAAGGCCTTCAACAAGTCGCTGCCGGAACTCGCGAAGAGTTTTCAGGTGATCGAAGAACTCTTCAACGAGCTTGGCTACAACCCCGGGCCCAAACAGGCTGGGTTCCTCTTCTTTGCGGACTGGGCCAGCCACGACTTCAATAGCGCGCTCAGTGCCTCTGACGCGAGCGGGCCGATGGGGAACACGCTCCTCTACTACGACTGCTTCCTCGCGGAACAGATCGGGAATGTAGCCGAAATCAATCCCACGGTGAGGGTCATCTACCATCTGCTCAATCCGCCGAGCAGGGAAGAATGCGAAGCGCAAATCAAAGAAAAAGTGCAGCCTGCGTCGGCCGCTTCCGTGCCGAAAGCTCACGCCAGCACGCGAGCTTCCGCCGCTACGAGCGAGAAGCGGGGAGGCAACTAGATGCAGAAGCGCGCCCCCACGCTCGCGAACATTCTCGTGATCGCGCTGTTCGCGCTCAGCTGCTTCGGTCTGCTGCTCTTCCTCTGGCAGTCGTTCGGCGGTCCGGTGCCGCTGAAGCCGAAGGGCTACCGCTTCACGGCCGACTTCCCGCGCACGCTGGCGCTGGCCGAACAATCCGAAGTCAAGATCAGCGGTGTGCCGGTGGGGCACGTGGTGGGCCTGAAGCTCGACGGCCGCAACCAGACCCAGGCAACGATGGAAGTCGAAAGCCGCTATGCCCCGCTGCACACCTCCGACCGCGTGCAGCTGCGCCAGAAGACGCTGCTGGGCGAGACGTACGTCGAAGTCACGCCGGGCAGCAATCAGGCCCCTACTCTGGCAAACGAAGCGAATCTGGCCTCCGGCAACGTCGAACCGCTGGTCACGCTCGACGACATCCTCAATACGTTCAACCCGAAGGTAAGGCAGTCTTTCCGCGTCTGGATGCAGTCGCAGGCAGAGTCCTTCAACGGCCAGGGCGAATCGCTCAACCTCTCCTTCGCGACGCTTGAGCCGTTCCTTGAAAGCGCGAACCGCTTGCTCGGTGTGCTACAGGGCCAGTCTGCCGCTGTCAGCGCTGTGGTGCGCAACACAGGCAAGGTTTTCGATGACCTCACCGAACGCGAACATCAGCTCGAACGCCTGATCGGCGACGGGCAGGCCGTGCTGACGCCGGCAGCCGCCGCCAGCGCGCAGTTCGCGGATGCCTGGCGCGAACTGCCCGGGCTGGAGCGCAGCTCCGAAACGGGCCTGCGCAGCCTCAACCACCTTGCCACCAATGCCAGCCCTCTGCTGACTGAGCTCAAGCCGTCTGAGCGTGAACTGACGCTGCTGCTGCACACCGCTGAGAGCTTCGCCCCCAACTTCGACGCGCTGCTTACCTCTATAGGGCCGTTGACCAGCGCAGCCAAGCAGGGCCTGCCGGACTTTGCCAAGACGCTCGACCTCACGACTCCCTTCCTGGAAGCGTTGCGGCCAGTGCTGCACAACTTCGATCCGCTGTTGCAGTACACCGACGAATACCTGCCCACGGTCGAAGCGTTCTTCGGCAACTTCGCCGCGGCGAGCCAGGGAAGAATCGTCACCTCGGACGTACCGTCGCTGAAAAGCGTCCGTCCGCACTATCTGCGCGCGATGGCGCACCTCGGCCCTGAATCACTGGCTGTGCTTGCCAGCCGCCTTGGGGTCAATCGTGCCAATGCGTACTCGCATTCCGGCGCGTTCAGTTCGCTGGCAAGCGGCCTGCCGGTGTTCAGCACAGGCAACTGCGCCAACTCGGCCCCCACGATCGAAGGCCCGGCGAACGAATACGTCACCGAAGAATTGATCAACGAACTGATCGCGCGCAAAGTCGGCAACGCCCCCGGCAGCACCAGCAATACCGTGCCGGCACCGCCATGCAAGCAGCAGGAACCGTTCACCTTCAACGGCCAGACCAGCCAGTTCCCTCATGTCACCTACCACAAATAAGACAGCCATCGCGGCCACCGAGCGCCGCGGCATCCAGGGATAGGATCGAAACGATGGACAGCGGCGAGACGATCGAGCAAGACGGCCCCGGCGAGGTGCCCGACGGAAGCGCCGGCGGGGACGCTGAGGACTTCCGCTACCACTCTGCTCAGCCGACGCAGCCCAAGCACGTGGACGGCGACGAGGGCCGCTGGTCGATCCAGTGCATCGACGTGGTCAAGCGGCTGGCGGGCGTGCCGGTGCTCAACGGGCTGAACGTCTCCTTCCCCGACGACACGATCACCGTGGTGCTTGGCCCGTCCGGCACCGGCAAGAGCGTGCTGATCAAGCACCTAATCGGACTGATGTTCCCCGACTCGGGCGAGATTCTCGTGCATGGCGAATCGGTGCCCAAGATGACGCTGCCGCAGCTCCTGCACATGCGCCGCCGGATCGGCGTCCTCTTCCAGGACGGTGCGCTCTTCGGCTCGATGAACGTCTTTGACAACGTCGCCTTCCCGCTGCGCCAGCACACCGACTACTCGGAGTCCCAGATCGCCGAGACGGTGCGCGAACGCCTGGCGGATGTCGGCCTCACCGACGCCATCTACGACGCGCCCTCCCAGCTCTCTGGCGGCATGCGCAAGCGCGCAGGCTTCGCTCGGGCGCTCGTGATGGAGCCCGACATCGTGATCTTCGACGAGCCGGACTCAGGTCTCGACCCGGTCCGCACCGCCCTGCTCTGCGACCTGATCCAGGAGATGCACCAGCAGTACGGCGGCACCTACCTGGTCGTCACCCACAACATCGCCTCGGCCCGCCAGATCGGCGAATACATCGCCCTGCTCTGGCGCGGGCGGATCGTGGAGTCAGGGACCGCTGAGCAGATGTTCTCCTCTGAGAACCAGTTCGTGCGGCAGTTCTTGAGCGGCGCTGCTACGGGGCCGCTGGGGATGGATTAGCGGGTCAACCCTCGTCAAGCACTATCCGGTCCTCGGAGACCTCGAACTCACGTCGTTCGTCGGGGTTGTCGGGGTCGGTCGCCACGCGCACCACGTACTTGGTTTGTTTAGCGGCGATCCTGCCGCGGTTCTCCAGCAGTTCGGCAGGCAGGGGCGGGCCCCGTGATCATGGTGACTCCCCACGCGCCGTCCGCGTTTGTACCACTCGTCAAATGGCGACTTGATGGTTGGGGCCAGGCAAGGGCGACATAGCTTCTCTGGTCTCCTAACGTATCACCAGGAAGAGCCGACGAATGGGACAGAGCCCCGCTCGATCGAGCTCAGGTCTGCCCCATGAGAGACTCCGGCGCGCGGCGCCCATGTCGAGGCCGCGCGCCGGGTGGAACTGCAATTAGCTCTTCGGGCAGGGCACCTTCGTGGTGACACTCACCTTCTGCCACGACGATTCGCTTTCGCCGCCGCCAAACCAGAGTTCCGCCTTGCCAGTGAAGCCGCCTTTCGGGCAGGTCTTCGGCACGTAGCCGGCGGAGACCAGTTTTTTGTTCTTCATGATCGCCGCGCCGAGCGTCACCTTGATCTGTTCGGCCATCGCGGCGGGTGCGCCGGTGACGGTTGTGATCAGCGGGACATTCGAGGTGAGCTTCTGGCTGAATGGACCCGATATGGCGGCCACACTGCCTTTTGCGTACTGTTCGATGGAGGCCGGTTCCTTGCCTTCGATCCAGAAGATCGCCTTGTTATTGCCCGGCACGAAGTAGGCCTGCACGAGCACTTTCTCCCGTACCTCGGATTTCCCGAAGAAGACCTTGCCGCTGGCTTCCCCGGGCGGGCTCGCTTCAGAGCCTTTCGGGCAGGGGGGTTCGAGGTGGTTTTCGAATTTGCTGACCGAACACTTCGGGAAGGGCGCGCTGCTGATCTTCGTGCCTTTGGGCAGGTACACCTCGACCCGTCGCAATGGCGGGGGGCCCACGTTCAGTTCTGTGCCGGACACCCAGCCTTCGCTCGCGGCCGGGTATTCGCTGCCTTTGATTGTGAAGCTCCCTTCGATCGCCGCTGGGGCGCCGAGGATGTTGCCGGTTTTGGGCCAGGTCGGCCCGCCCTTTTTGGACAGGTTCTTCGGGATCGGAACGATCTTTGCTTTCAGCGTGACTGTCGGCGCCGCCGAGGCGGCCGCGCCGGGATGCTGAGCGCCGCCGCGCTGAGCAACGCCAGAACCATCGATGCTCTGCGCATCAACTCCTCCTTGTTTTCGGACCCTCGCCAGGGAGCCTGCTTCAAGCAGCCCTGCTGCGCGGTCAACCTCATGTACCCCGGTAGACGCCGGTGGGAAACTCCCGTCAGCACTACTGCCTACGTTCAGTCTAACCCGGCGGGTCGGGAGTCGGAGCGGTTCCGGCAACGCGACCTCAGGTAGGCGACTGCAGTCGCGACCGATCATGTGCGAACATACGTTCGCTAATGGTCGTCTGCGTCCACCTGCCCCGCTTCGAGCTCGCGATCGCCGGCGGCGGCGTACAGGCGCTCGCGGGCGAGCCGATCGCGATCGCGCCCACACCCGGGGCGCGGTGCGTGGGTGAGGTATCCGGGGCCGCTGAAGCCCACGGTGTGAGGCAGGGCATGCAGCTGGGGGAGGCGCTTGCGCGCTGCCCCTCGCTTGGCCTGCTGCCCGCCGATCCGCTCGGCGTGGCGGAGGCGTGGGAGGCAGTCGTAGAGGCGCTTGAGGGCATCGGCGCCGCGGTGGAGAGCCCGGCGGCGGGGATCGCGTTCTTCTCCGCCGACGGTCTTTTGCGACTGCACCGCGGCCTGCCGGGAGTGATCGAGGCAGCGCGCCGCAGCGGACGGGGGGGCAGGCCGGCGCGGATGGGCGTCGGGCCCTCACGCTTCTGCTCGATGGCGGCCGCCTTTGCCGCAAGGCCCCGTCGCGGGGCGGTGGTGGTCGAGCAGCGTGAGGCGGCTCGCTGGCTCGCCTCTCAGTCAATCTGCCTGTTGTCCTTCAGGGAGCAGACCGCCGAGCTCGTGATGCCGCTGCACCGCCTTGGCATTCGCACTCTGGGGGCGATCGGCAGGCTCGGGCGTGACGCGATGGCCGACCGCTTCGGCAAGGCGGGGGTGCTTGCGCATGCTCTCACGGGCGGGTGGGACACGCCGCTTGCGCCGCGCAGCGTCCCCGAGCGCTTGCAGGAGACGATGGAGCTGCAGGAGGCGGACAGCGGACCATCGCTGGAACGGGTGCTTGGCGTCCTGGTCGAGCGGCTGCTGGCCAACCCCAGGCGGCGGGGACGCATGATCAGGGCGGTGACGCTCTCGGTGAAGTTGGTCGAGGGGGGCACCTGGCGCCAGAGCATCCCGTTTCGCGAGGCCAGCGCGGACGCCCGCAGGATGCGCCTTGCGCTGGGCCTGCGCCTGGCACAACTGCCTGCGCCGGCACAGGCGCTGCGCCTCTCGGTGGAGAGCTTCGGGCCGCCTGGCGGCGAACAGCGGGACCTGCTCGGCCAGGCCGCAGAGCAGCGCCGCCGGCGGCTGGCGGAGGCGGTGGGGCAGGCCAGGGCGGCCGCGGGCCCGGACGCCGCGCTGAAGATCGTGATGGTCGACCCCGAGTCGCGGGCGCCCGAGCGCCGCTGCGTGCTCGCGCCCTTTCAGGGGTGATGGGGGCGAAGGCGAGAGCCGGGGCGCCACGCGCCCTGAACCGGCCCCGCCCCGTCCGCGTGCGCGCCGGGGACGGCAGGCAGGGTCGCGAAGGGGAGCCCCTGACGGTTAGCGGCGAGCCCGTGGAGATCGTGCGCGAGACCTGGCTGATGGAGGACCGCTGGTGGACCGAGCGGCCGCTGCGCCGCCGCTACTGGGAGATCGTCAGCGCGAAGGGCGCCAATCTCGTCGTCTACCACGATTTGGTCAGCGGGTGTTGGTATGCGCAGGTGGCGTGAGTCGCGCGTTCCATCCCAAGTGATGGCGAGCATGTGCTTGTGGATGCGACTCCAGAGGAACTTGCGCTCAATCTTTCGCGTGCTTCGGTTGTGGCGCAGGAGCAGGTTGAAAACCAGCTTCGAGAGAGGGCGACCGCCTTGCTGGCCACTGCCTCGATCGTTGTCCCGGTTACTGCAATTGTCGTCGGCCGCGGCCCAAGCGCCGTCGCGATCCCATTCGGCGTTGCTGCTGTGGCGTATGCGCTGTGCGTTCGTGAGTGTGGTTCTGCTTTGCTGCCGCGCGGCGTCCGCGTTGGGCTGCTTGGCGGCGAGCTGCTTGAAGCGACAAGAAGTCTGGATGGTGAGCTGAGCCAGATGCAGGAGATTGCGGCGCGTTACTTGGACAGCGAGTACAGGCATAACCAGGAGAGCCTCAAAATGGCGGCAAGCAGCGTGCGTCGGGCGATCGTGATGCTGACTGGAGAGGTAGTATCTTTGGTCGTAGCGCTCCTGATTACTCTCCTGCATTGAGATGACCGACAGGCGACCCTCACCCAAGCCCAACAAGTCGAACCCGCTGCCTAGGACGCCGCCGCCAAACGTCATTGCGGTTGTGCTGCCGGGCGATTACAAACCCACGCTGCTGGCCCGTCTGGAGGAATTCTTCATCCGCCGCTGGCAGCAGTTTCGCGAGCGGGCCTGAGAGGCCACGCCGGTAGCCCTGGCGCAGCGAGATCATCATTCACCGCAGGACCCCTGTCGCTGGAGAAGCGCGGGCGCCTATGCGAACATACGTTCGCTATGCCCTGTGCTCCAGGCACCCCGCCCTACGTTGAGCTCCACGCCCACTCCGCCTACTCCTTCCTTGACGGCGCGAGCATGCCGGACGAGCTTGCGCAGCAGGCACAGCTGCTGGGCCATCGGGCGCTCGCCCTGACAGATCACGACTCGCTCTCCGGGGCGATGGAGCTTGCTCTCAGCGCGCAGGAGATCAAGGGGCTGCGGCCCATCTTCGGTGCCGAGGTCACCGTGAAGGTGGGGGACGGCGGGCAGGGCTTGCGCCACCTCACGCTGCTGGTCAGAGACAGGTCTGGATGGCGCAACCTCTGCCGGCTGATCAGCCTCGCCCACTCCCACACCCGCGATGGCCCCGGCCGCCGCGGCCGCGAGAAGGAGGGGACTTCCAGCGCCTCCGGCGGCGGGCAGCCGAGCGTCACGCTGGCGCAGGTGATCGACCACGCCGACGGGCTAGTCTGCCTCAGCGGCTGCGCGACTCGCGGCATCCACGAGCCCGAGCCGTTGCGAATGCTGCTCGACGCTTTCGGGCCGGACTCCCTGCGGGTCGAGCTGCAGCGCCCCTACGCCCGCCACGACCACGCCCGCAACAGGATGCTGCAGCGGCTCGCCCGCAGGCTGGGGGTGCCCTGCGTGGCCACCGGGGACGTTCACGCCCACACGCCCGCAAGAGCGCTGCTGCAGGACGCCTTCGTCGCGCTGCGCCACGGCCTCACGCTCGACTCCAGCGACGCCGTGCGCCGGCCCAACCACACGCACGTGCTCACCCGCCCGGAGGCGATGGCGGCGCGCTTCTCAGATCACCCCGAGGCGGTCGCGGAGAGCGTGCGGCTGGCCGAGACGCTCACCTTCGACCTGCGGCAGGACCTCGGCTACAGCTACCCAGGTGCCGAGCGCGCCGACGCGGCGCGCGAGCTGGCACAGGTCTGCCAGGCGGAGCTCGTCACCCGCTACCCACGGGGCAACGCCAACCACATGCAGGCGGCCGCCCGTCTGGAACACGAGCTGGCCACGATCGAGAAGCTGGGCCTCTCTGGCTTCTTCCTGCTGCACCACGAGATCTTCAAGCTCGCCAAAGAGGTTGCGATCGAGGTGCGCGGGGCTGGCAGCGCCCGGTCGCTGCTTGCGCCCGGACGGGGCAGGGGCTCCTCGGTCTCCTCGATCGTCTGCTACCTGACCGGGCTCTCCCACATCGACCCGGTCGAGGGCGAGCTCTCGATGAGTCGCTTCCTGCATTTGGAGATCACCTCGCTGCCCGACATCGACCTCGACTTCCCAAGGGACGTCAGAGAGCGGCTGATCCCCCGGGTGCACGAGCGCTACGGCTCAGAGCGCTCGGCGCTCGTGGCGGCCTTCCCCACCTTCAGGGCGCGCGGCGCAGTCAGAGAGCTCGGTAAGGCGCTGGGGCTGCCGCCGGGAGAGATCGAGCGCGTGGCGCGCTGCGCCGACGGATGGAGCTCCGCGGGGGCGGTTGCAGAGGCGATCGAGGCCGCGCTCGGCAAGGATCGCCGCCACACCGGTCGCTGGAGATGGCTCGCGCGCCTGGCCGATGAGGCGCGGGGCCTGCCCCGCCACATCTCCCAGCACTCCGGCGGGATGATCATCGCCACTCGCCCCCTGATCGACTGCTGCCCCGTCGTTCCCGCGGCGATGGAAGGCCGACAGATCGCACAGTGGGACAAGGACTCTTGCGCTGATGCCGGCTTTCTGAAGATCGACCTGCTGGGCCTGGGGATGCTCTCCGCGGTCGAACGCTGCGTGCAACTGATCGCCGATCGCACCGGGGATCGCGTCGACCTCTCCCGGGTCGACTTCGACGATGAGCCCACCTTCGAGTGCATCCGCAAGGCGGAGACGACCGGCGTCTTTCAGATCGAGAGCCGCGCCCAGATGGGCTCGCTGCGCCGCACGCAGCCGCGCAACCTGAAAGACCTCACGATCCAGGTGGCGATCGTGCGGCCGGGGCCGATCGTCGGTGGCGCGGTCAACCCCTACATCGAGCGCCGCCGGCGGATACTGGACGACTCCGACTACCAGGTCCCATACCTGCACTCCTCGCTGGAGGAGCCGCTGAAGGAGACGCTCGGAACGATCGTCTTCCAGGACCAGGTGATCGAAGTCGCTCAGGCGTTCGCGGGCTTGCGCCAAGGGGAGGCGGAGGGCCTGCGGCGCGCGATGAGCCGCAAGCGCTCTCAGGAGGCGATGGAGCGCCACCACAGGCAGTTCGTGGAGGGCGCGCTTGCCACTCATCCAGAGGTCGATCGCCCCCTTGCCGAGCAGGTGTGGGGGATGGTCGCCGGCTTTGCCGGCTTCGGCTTCCCCAAGGCGCACGGCGCCGCCTTCGGCCTGCTGGCCTACCAGTCCACCTGGCTGCGCGTCCACCATCCGGTCGAGTTCCTCTGCGCGCTGCTGAACGAGCAGCCGATGGGCTTCTATGCCCCCGACAGCCTGATCCACGAGGCCCAGCGCCGCGGCGTGAAGGTACTGGCGCCAGATGTGCAGCACAGCGAGCTGGAGTGCACTCTCACCCCGGCGGGCGAGGTGAAGATCGGCCTCGGATATGTGCGGGGACTGGTCAGGCGGGACGCGCAGGCGCTGGTCGACTCGCGAGAGGAGCTTGGCCCCTTCGCCGACCTCGCAGATCTCGCCTCCCGGGGCGGCATATCACGCGAGGCGCTGCAGTTGCTGGCCTGGGCGGGGGCCTGCGACGCGCTGGCAGGAGGCGGACCGCTGGCGCGCCGCTCCGCGCTCTGGCAGCTGGGGATCGCGGCTCCCGCGCAGCGGCTTGCGGGCATCCGTGCGGCGCGCGATCGTCCCGGGGTGCAGCTGGCCCTGGACCTCGAGCTCTCGGCGGCGCCGGCGCTGCCGCGACTCAGCGATTGGGACGCGATGCTCGCCGACTACTCTGCAAGCGGCGTCTCGATAGAGCGCCACCCGCTGGCTCTGTTGCGCGCGCGCCTGAAGGCGCAGAGGGCAGTCAGCTCCGCCGAGCTTGGGGAGGTCGCTCACGGAGCGAACGTGAGTATCGCGGGCCTGGTGATCGCGCGCCAGCGCCCGGCGACCGCGAAGGGCGTCACCTTCCTGTTGCTCGAAGACGAGCAGGGCACCGTGAACCTGATCGTCCCCTTGGCGCTGTATGAGCGCAGGCGCGCGCTCGTACGCGGCGAGCCGCTGCTGCTGGCAAAGGGTCGCCTGGAGCGGCACGCCGACGGCGGCGGCGCGATCAACGTGCTCGCGAGCGAGCTGCAGACGCTGCCGCTGGAGGACCTCTCCGGCTCACGGGTCAGCCACCTGGATGATCGTCGGCGGCGGCATGGGGCCGGCACCGCCTCCGACCAGGATCAGGAGAGCGCCGCGGACTTCAGGGCGGTCGCGCCGGCCGTCACGAGCTTCGCTCAGGGGCGGCGGAGGTAGGAGACTGACGGTGCTTCAGCCGATCTGCTGAAACGTCCCAAGCGATCTGGACAATCCGTGCATGACCAATGCAAAGCAGATCCTGTCTGGTAGTACCAATGGTGCTACCATTGCCTCGGTGGCGAAGATCAGCATCAGTCTCGATGACGACATCTACCAGCGCGTGCGGGAGGTGGCCGGCGACCGAGGTGTATCTGCCTGGATTGCCGAGACTGCCGCCGCTCGCCTGCGAAGAGAAGTGCTGCGGGAGGTCGTCAACGAGATCGTCGAGGAGACGGGCAGGCCCATCACAGAGCGGGAGCGGGAAGAGGCGAGGCGATGGCTGTCCTCATCTTCGACACCGGGGGACTGATAGCCCTCGAGCGCGGCAACCGTGTCGCGACGGTGATGCTCGATGCGGCCATCGCCGATGAAATCGAGGTGCTCACGTCCTCCGCATGCATAGCCGAGGTCTGGCGTGACCCTCCGCGCCAGGCACGGCTCTCCCGCGCCCTGCGAGGCTTCCTGGAGCGGCCGCTGGATGAGCAGCAGGCCCGCAGCTGTGGGTTGTTGCTGGCACGCTCAGACACCGATGACATAGCCGACGCCGCCGTCGCTCTGCTGGCAGGTGAGCAGGACACGATTCTCACAAGCGATCCGCAGGACATCAAGCGCCTGCTGGCCGCCGCTGGCACGAGCGCGCGAGTTCGAGCGGTCTAGTGGACCACTAATGACAGCCGCTAAGCGTCTTGACCAGGCCCTTTGGCAGCAGACCCCAGGTGCTCCACCAGCCACTCCCCCGCGATCCTCGCTACCTGGTCGAGCGCGCCGGGCTCTTCGAAGAGGTGGGTGGCGCCGGGGACCACCTCCAACTCGGCCAGGCCGTCCAGCTGCCGCAGCGCCTGCCTGTTGAGGTCGAGCACGACGCCATCCGCGCCGCCGACGATCAGCAGCACGGGAGCCGTGACCTCACTCAAGCGCGGGACCGCGAGATCAGGGCGCCCGCCGCGTGAGACGACAGCGCCGATCTGACCGTCGAGATCTGCTGCGCCGATCAGTGCGGCCGCGGCACCGGTGCTTGCCCCGAAGTAGCCGATCGGCAGGCTCGCCAGCTCCGGCTGCGAGCGCGCCCACAGCGTCGCCTGCTCCAGACGCGAGGCCAGCAGCGAGATGTCGAACACCTTGGCACGCTGGCGCTCCTCATCGACCGTGAGGAGGTCAAACAGAAGAGTGCCGATGCCGTTCGCATTCAGGGCGGCGGCGACCTGGCGGTTGCGAGGGCTCGCTCGGCCGCTGCCGCTGCCGTGGGCGAACAGCACCAGGCAGCAGCAGTCCTGCGGGATGGTGAGATCTCCGAGCGTCGAGAGCCCGTTCTCGTAAGGGATCTGCACCTGCCGGCTGCTCGGCGGATCTGCGCCCGTGCCATTCATCGGCATGTGCTCTGGCGCAGGGCTGGCCGCGTTCTCCCGGGACGCCGCAAGCAGCATCATTACCTCGTTGTCGGGCACCTGGCTGAAGTCTTGGTACCACATGCCAATCGCCCACATCGGCTCCGGCTGCAGCAGGCAGATGACCTCGTCTGCCTCCGCCGCCAGCGCCTGCGCGGTGCTGGGCGCTCCCACCGGCGTGGCCAGCAGCACACGCGCGGCGCCTCTGGCTCTGGCGGCGCGGATCGCCGCCAGAGCGGTGCCGCCGGTCGCAAGACCGTCGTCGACGACGATTGCGGTTCTGCCCTCCAGCGCGATCGGGGGACGATCGTCGCGGTAGAGCCGCACCCGCCTGCGCAGCTCGGTCTCGGCGGAGGAGGAGCTGTGCTCCAGCTCCTCCTGGCTTACGAGCAGGCCGCGCAGTACCTCCTCGCTCAGCACTCGCACGCCGCCCTCGGCGACCGCGCCCATGCCCAGCTCCGGGTTGCCGGGCGCGCCGATCTTGCGCGCCAGCAGCACGTCGAGCGGTGCTTTCAGCGCGGCCGCGACCTCGAAGCCGATCGGCACACCGCCGCGCGGCAGCGCCAGCACGACCGGCGGCGCTGCGTCCTGCAGGATCGGGGGCAAGGACGAAGGGCGCTCGGCGCCGCGGCGCTGCGCATCCAGCTCCAGGATCCTGGCCGCCAGCTCTCGTCCCGCCTGGCAGCGGTCGGCGAACACCTTGCTTGTCGATCCGGTCCTCATGCGGTCAGCTTGTGCACGTTCGTGGGTTACGGCACCCTCTTTGGCTCCTGGGTTGAACCTAGAGAAGCCGCAGATCGCAACCATCCGGCCTTTGCGGTGGCGCGCCGGCGGAGTTCTACGTACGCCTCCGCTACGCTGCTGCGGTGCTGCTTGGCGCATCCGACCTCGACGTCTTCCCTCTTTGCCTCGGAGGCAACGTCTTCGGCCGCACCGCTGATGAGCAGCAGTCCTACGAGGTGCTCGACGCATACGTGGCGGCCGGTGGGAACTTCATCGACACCGCGAACATCTACGCCGACGGCGCCTCGGAGGAGATCCTCGGCCGCTGGATGGCATCGCGCGGCAACCGCGATCGGATCGTGCTCGCCACCAAGGTGGGCATGGGCTCCGATGCCGGGCTCTCACCGCAGCAGATAGCGCGAGCAGCGCAGGACTCGCTGCGTCGCCTGCAGACGGACTGGATCGATCTCTACTACGCCCACCAGGACGACGAGCGCACCCCGCTGGAGCAGACACTTACGGCCTTCGACGCGCTCGTGAAGGAGGGCAAGGCGCGCTACATCGCGGCCTCCAACTACGACGCCGACCGGCTCGCGCAGGCGCTGGAGGTCTCCCAGCGCGAGGGACTGGCCTCATACATCGCCCTGCAGCCGCATTACAACCTCGTCGCACGCGACGAGTACGAGGGGCCGCTGCAGGACCTCTGCGCGGCGCGGGGCCTGGCCTGCCTGCCCTACTTCGCGCTGGCCCAGGGCTTTCTCAGCGGCAAGTACCGGGCCGGTGGCCCGGAGGTCGACAGCTCGCGGGCGCAGCGGGCAAGCGCCTACATGGACGAGCGTGGCCTGCGCGTACTCGATGTGCTCGACCAGGTCGCCGCCGCCCATCAGAGCAGTGTCTCTGCCGTGGCGCTGGCCTGGCTTGCCGCCCAGCCGACTGTCGCCACGCCGATCGCAAGCGCCCGCACCGTGGAGCAGCTGCATGATCTGCTGCCGCTGGCGAGCCTCACGCTGAGCGACGCAGAGGTCCAGCTGCTGAGTCAGGCGGGGCGCTGAGCGCGGGCGCCCCGGCGCGCGAGATCTACCTGGACTGGACGACCAGCGTCTGAAACGCGCGGCCGACCGGGCCGTGGGCGTCATGGGCAACGCTCTCGGCCAAGCCGGCGCCATCGGGAGCCAGCAGCGTGCGCGCGTTGATCCCCGCCCACTCTCCCTGCGGCTCTCGTTGCAGATGGAGCGTGAGGTCTGCATTGATGAACACGTACTTGTCGAAGCGCAGCTCCGAGCTCACGCCGTTGCCGAAGTCGCAGACGGCGGCAAGCAGGGAGAGGGGGCTCGCCGCACGCTCGGGCAGCAGCGGCACCCGCAGCCGCATCCAGACCCTGCCGGGGCCAAGCGAGAAGGGCTTGGTCAGCCAGCGCATGTCCATGGCGGTCGCAAAGCTCGGCTCCGAGGGATCGTCGAGCGCGAAGCGCACCGCATCGCCGTCCTGCGGGCCGAGCATGCCTTCACGCTGCGTCCGCTCATGCTCGCCCGCAGGCGTGTGAACCGGCAGATCGGCGGAGACTGGCTGCACACGCAGCGCTTTGGCTCGGCAGACCACGGTCTCCTCGCTGCGCAGCTCCGCGGAGAGCTCCTGCACGCGCCGTCCCGGACGCACCAGAGCGGTGGTCAGCGTGAGTGGCTTAGCGGGCACAGGCCGCAGGAACTGGAACGAAAGCCTGCTTGTGCGCAGCTGCGGCGTGGGGTGTCGGCGCTCCAGCTCCTCCACGATCAGCGCAGCGGCGGCGCCGCCATGCAGCGCGCCCGGATCCCACGGGCCGCGCGCGAACGCTGTGGGCACGAAGCGGTCGTCCTGGACCGTGAAGATGCTCTCGGCGTCCATCGCGCCGCGGATGCTATTGGCCGCGTGGCTAGGCCGGCAGCGTGGCCACGAAGTCCGCCAGTCGGTCCGGGTCGCGCAGCGGCGCACCGTGCCCGAAGCAGGCCAGCGCTGGCCGCAGCGCCGCAAGTCGGCGGGCGGAGGCGCGGTTGCGGACGGGATCAGGCGTGAAGAGGTCCGGCGGCGTGTTGAGGCCCGGCACGACCGTGATCATGTTCATGTTGGCGAGCACGTCACCGACGATCAGCACCCTGTCGGTCTCGCGCCAGAAAGAGATGTGACCGCGCGAATGCCCAGGCGTCTCGAGCACCGTGAACCCTTCGACCGTCTCGCCCTCGACCAGCGCTCTTGCGACCGGATGCGGCGGCCCTGTCCAGAAGCGCGCCTGCGCCTTGTTCAGCCACCAGGGAGCCTTCGGGTTGCTGATTGCGCCGGCATGCTCGACGGCCGGCACATCGGCCTGCCCGCACCACAGCGGGATGCCAAACCGTTCGCAGATCGCATGGCTCGAGCCCTGATGGTCGGGGTGTGCATGGGTCAGCGCGTGGGTGCTGAGCTTGCGGCCGCCGACCTGGCGCACGATTCGCTTCTCTGCCTGGCGCGTGCCGGCGTCGATCAGAGTTTCGCCGACCAGATAGATGTTGATTGTGTTGGGCGGGAACCCGTCGAGCATGAAGACGCCGTCGGCGAGCTCCTTCACCAGTGCACCCCGCGCATCAGGTTGGCCATCGCGATCTGCTCGAAGGAGGCGCGCTCCTCGATCTGCTCGCGCTGGCCCTTGGCCGCCGCGGAGTCGGGGAAGACGCGGTAGGCGAGGTGCAGGATGCGGTCCACCGCCTTCGGGGAGAGGGCGTAGGCGACCTCGCCGACGGTGCCAAGCCGGGTGCCGATGTGCTTGCGGCGTGTGCGCAGCGCCTCGCAGATCATCTCCGCGGCGTCGTCGGGGCTGATCGTGGGGAAGGCGCTGTACATCTTGGTTGGCGCGATCATCGGCGTGCGCACCAGCGGCATATGGATCGTCGTGAAGGTGACCCCGTCGCCGATCACCTCCGAGGCGACCACGCGCGTGAAGGCGTCCAGCGCCGCCTTGGAGGCGACATAGGCGGAGAAGCGCGGCGGGCTGGTCTGCACGCCGATCGAGGAGACGTTGACGATGTGGCCGCGGCCGCGCTGCCGCATCGAGGGCAGCAGACCCAGGATCAGCTTAACCGCGCCGAAGTAGTTGAGCTGCATCGTGCGTTCGTAGTCGTGGAAGCGCTCGTAGCTGAGCGCGACCGAGCGCCTGATCGAGCGGCCCGCGTTGTTGACCAGCATGTCGACGTGACCGTGGTCGGAGAGGACGCGCTCCAGCAGCCTGTCGACGTCGTCCATGTCGGAGATGTCGCCGGCGTAGACATAGGCAGTGCCGCCGGCGGCCACGATCTCCGCGCGTACCTCCTCCAGCTTCTCCACGTTGCGCGCGACCAGCAGCGGCACGCCGCCCGCGCCCGCGACCTTCAGCGCGGTCGCCTTGCCGATCCCGGAGGAGGCTCCCGTGATCAGCACGTTGCGTCCCTCGACCGCCTCGCGCAGCGTGCGGGAGCGATCGATGTCCGGGTCCATGTCGCGCTCCCAGTAGTCCCACAGCCGCGTGACGTAGTTCTCAAACGGCGGCGGGGTCTCATAGGTGGTGCCGGCAAGCGCCCTGCGCGTCTCGCGCGTGTCGAACTCGGGAACGAGGTCGATGTGAGAAAGCACCTCCTCGGGGATGCCGAGCTCTCGCAGCGCCAGTTTGCGCGCCTGGCTTACGAGCGGCAGGCGGCTGAACAGCGAGATCGGCGCTTTAGGCACCGCCGTGACCAGACGCTTGTCCAGGCTCACGGCGAAGCGGGGCGCGTGTGCGGCCTCCGCCAACAGGTTGAAGACGCGGTCGATCCGCATCGAGTGCGGGTCGGTGAGGTGGAAGGCGCGCCCGTCCAGGCCGCGCTTGTGCGCGATGTGGTCAATCGCGGCGGCGACCCAGTCGACCGGCACGATGTTCGTGCGGCCAAGGTCCAGGCCGATCAGCGGTAGCCACTCCGGGATCAGGTGGCGCATCGTCTGGATCGACTTGAAGAAGTAGTAGGGGCCGTCGACCTTGTCCATCTCGCCGGTCCTGGAGTCGCCCACGACGACCGCAGGCCGGTAGACGCGCCAGGGCACATAGGGCTGCTCGCGCACGATCCGCTCGGACTCGAACTTGGTCTTGTGGTAGGGCGAGGGCAGCCGTTGACCCTCGTCGAAGGCGTCCTCGGTGAACAGGCCCTTCTTGGTGCCGGCGACGGCGATCGAGGAGACGTGATGCAGGCAGTGCGCCTCCAGCGAGCGCGCGAGCTCCACGGCGTGGCTCGTGCCACCGACGTTGACGGCGATGTTGCGCTGCGCCGGCGCGGTCATGTCATAGACCGCGGCCAGGTGGAAGAAGTGGTCGATCTTGCCGCGCAGCTCCTGCACGTGGTCGACGTCGATCCCCAGCAGCGGTTGGCGCAGGTCGCCGATCACAGGCTGCACACGGTCGATCGGCAGGCCGGGTGCCCTGCGCTCGAGCTTGTCCAGCAACTCGGTCAGCTTGCCCTGGGAACGCTCCCTGACCAGGACGTAGACATCCCCCTCGCGGCGCAGCAGCGCTTCGAGCAGGTGGTGGCCTATGAACCCTGTTGAACCCGTGACGAAATAGGCCATGCTGAAGGCGAGGATAGGCGATGTGACGCCCGAAGGACAGTTTCAGGCGCCGGCACCGGCGCCGCCGCGGCCCTCGCCGGCGGCAAAGCGCTGCGCGCCTGCGAGCGCGTCAGCGAATGTTTCCGGGCCCGCCTTGGCCTCCAGTGCAAGACCTTCGGAGAGAGACAGACCCAGGCCCTCGATCGCGGCGCGCCGGTCGGCGAGCATCGTCTTCTGCGGGAAGCGCGCGAGCCCCGCCGCTAGCTCGAGTGCACGCTCGAGGTGTTGGCTGCGCGGCACGATCTCCGTGAGCATGCCCAGCGACAGCGCCTCCTGCGCCTCCACGATTCTGCCGGTGAGGATCAGGTCGAGCGCTCTGCCAAGGCCGACGATGCGCGGCAGGCGCTGGGTGCCGCCATCGATCAGCGGCACGCCGAAGCGGCGCTCGGTGAACCCCAGGCGAGACCCCTCCGCGGCGATCCGCAGATCGCACCAGAGCGCCAGCTCCAGACCGCCCGCCAGGCAGTAGCCGGAGATCGCGGCGATCGTTGGCTTGGAGGCAGTCAGACGCGTGAAGCCGAGCGGGCCCTCGGGCGCGGTCAGGCGATCGCCGAAGGTGTCGACCGCCTTCAGGTCCGCGCCGGCGCAGAAGGCCTCATCGCCCGAGCCGGCGAGCACCAGACAGAGCGCGCCCTCGTCGGACTCGAAGCGCAGGAACGCATCGTGCAGCAAAGCGGCCGTGGGGCCATCGATCGCGTTGCGTCTCTGCGGCCGCTCGATCGTGATCAGCGCTGTGGTGCCCGTCCGCTCGTAGCGGACTTCGCTCACCAGCCGCCGTGCTGCCAGTGAGCGTCGGCCATCAGCGCTTTCTCGGCCGCTTTGCGGTCCTGTTTGCGCTTGTCCAGCCGCCACTGAATGAGACTGAAGATGCCGATCAGCAGTGGGAAGCCGATGATCATGAGGAAGCCGAAGTCGGTCACGACCTTGTCGTTGACCTCGCCCCACCAGCCGCGACCGTAGGAGGCAGCCAAAGCGCTCGGCGCGAGCGTGAGGCTGACGGCGCTCACCCAGCCGATCGCAAGCGCGATCCGACCGAGCCTGGCGGCCTTGGAAGTGCTGTTATGGAGCACGCGGCGCATCGGCGGCAATCCTATACGAGCGCGCGGCTTGGAGGGGAGCCGCGAGTGCGTTGCAGGCGCTGCCGCGCGAAGCCCATACGATGGCTCCCGTGGCCGTATTGATCGCCTCCGACCTGCACAAGGACCTCGCCGGCAGACCGCTGCTCGCCGGCGTCTCCTTCAAGCTGGAGCGCGGCGAGCGGATGACGATCGCTGGCCGCAACGGCGCCGGCAAGACCACGCTGTTGCGGATGCTCGCCGGCGAGGAGTCGATCGATCGCGGCGAGCTCAGCCTGGCCAAGGGCGCGCGGATCGCGCTGCACGACCAGCGCCCGCCGCGCGAGGCATCCGGCGGCGCCACGCCGCTGGCGCTGCGCGACTACGTGCTCTCCGGCTGCGCGCAGGAGCTTGTGACCGAGGCCGAGCTCGCCGAGCTGGAGCGACAGATGGCGCAGGGCGCTGACGATCGCGTGCTGGAGCGCTACGCGCGCGCTCAGGCCAGGCTGGAGGCGCTCGGCGGCTACCTCTGGCGAGACCGTGCCACCGCGATGGCCCGCGGCCTGGGCTTCGGCGAGCAGGATCTGGAGCGGCCGCTCTCAAGCTTCTCCGGTGGCCAGCTGACCCGCGCCTCGCTGGCGCGGGCGCTTGCCACCGGCGCCGACGTGCTGCTACTCGACGAGCCCACCAACCATCTCGACATCGAGTCGCTGGAGTGGCTCGAGCAGACGCTTGAAGGGCTTGACGCGGCTGTGATCCTGGTTGCTCACGACCGCTGGTTCCTGGAGGCGGTCGGCACCTCCGTGCTGGAGCTCTACGGCAACCCACCCGCGAACCCGACCCGCTCGCGCTTCTTCGCCGGCCCGTGGCACGCCTGGCGGCGCGAGCAGGCGGCGCGCGAGATCGCGGCGGGCAAGGCGATCGATTCGCAGCGGGCCGAGATCGCGCGCATGGAACGGTTCATCGAGCGCTTCCGCTACAAGGCGACCAAGGCTCGCCAGGCGCAGTCACGGATGAAGAAGATCGCCAAGATGGAGCCGATCGACGTGAGCGCCGCCGGCGGTCAGCCCGATCGCGGCCTGGAGTTCTCCTTCAAGTCGGTGGAGCGCTCCGGACGAGTCGTCTTCGAGCTCAGCGACGCCCGAATCGAGGTCGGCGGTGGCAATGGCACCCCGCCGCGCGTGCTGCTTGACGATGCGGAGATCTGGCTCGAGCGCGGCGAGCACGTATCGCTCGTAGGACCGAACGGAACCGGCAAGAGCACGCTGATCGAGACGCTCACCGGGCGCAGGCCGCTGGTCGCTGGGAAACTGAGCACCGGTCACAATGTGAGGGTCGGCTACCTCTCCCAGCACTCCGAGGAGCTCGGCGCCGGCGGGGACCGCAACCAGAGCGTGCTCAACGCCACCCAGAGCGCGACCGGCCTCACTCCGAACAAGGCCAGGGCGCTGCTCGGTAGCTTCCTGTTCTCCGGCACCGACGCCGAGAAGCCGCTCGAAGGCCTCTCCGGCGGCGAGCGCCAGCGGCTCTCGCTTGCGATCCTTGTCAACGGCAGGCCGCAGCCGCCGAACGTGCTGATCCTGGATGAGCCCACCAATCATCTCGACCTCGACAGCCGCGAGGCGCTGGAGGACGCGCTGCGCGCCTTCGACGGCGCCCTGATCCTGGTCTCCCACGACCGCGCGCTGCTGGACGCGGTCGGCAGCCGCACCGTCGCGATCGAGGACTGCTCCCTGCGCAGCTACACGGGTGGCTGGCCGGAGTACGTGCGGGTGCGCGAAGAACGGCGCGAAGCGGGCGGCGGGGCACACACCCGGACCGGCGCTCCGTCGATTGCGAGCACGAACGGGAACGGCCGCCTCACCGGCGAGGCGAGCTCCAAGCAGCAGGCGGCAGCGGACGCAGTGAGCCCGAAGCAACCTGCTCGCAAGCGCGCCAATTCCAAGCAGGATCAGAGTGGCGTCTCCAAGAACCGCCGGCGTGAGCAGCAGAAGGCAGAGCGCGCGATCGAAGAGGCCGAAGCGGCGCTGGGCGCGCTGGAGGAGGAGCTCGCCGACCCCGCGGCATGGGCCACGAAGTACGAGGCAGCCAAGTCCGAGGCTCGCCACACCGCAGCCAAGCGCGCAGTCGAGCAGGCCTATGCGCGGCTGGAGGCGCTGGCGGGCTGAGACGCGCAGGTCGTGCCCCTAGACTGGACGCGATGAGCAGGAGCGCAGCATGCGACGCATAGGCACGATTCGCAACGTCGTGCTCGTGCTCGCGCTCGCGGCCGCGGTCGAGTTCCTGCCGGGTGCTGGGCGCGCCGCCGAGACGCTCCGGTCGGTGCTCTGGGTCGCCTTCGCGGCTGGCATTGGTTACATGGGCGTGCGCCTCTACCGCGAACACCGGATCAGCCTGTACAGCCTGGGTTCGCGCCATCGCGGCATGCTCTACGGCGCGATCGCGCTCGGCGCGGTATTGATCGCAGCGCGCACGCGGATGTGGAACACCGGCGGCGGCGAGCTGGCCTGGTTCGTGCTGCTGGGCCTTGTGGCCTACCTGCTGATGGTCGTCTACCGCTTCTGGCGCAGCTATTGAGCATCGCAGAGCAGCGCCGGGATTTGCCTGAGGAGCCGGGCGTCTACCTGTTCCGCGACGAGCGCGGCAGGGTGATCTACGTCGGCAAGGCGAAGTCGATCCGCAAGCGCGTCGCCTCGCACTTCTCCAAGTCTCGGCCGCAGGACACGCCGGGCCATGAGGAGATGGTCGCCCAGGCGCAGAGCGTCGAGTGCGTGGTTGTGGGCAGCGAGGCTGAGGCGCTGCTGGCCGAGCAGAGCTTCATCAAGCAGTACCGGCCGCGCTTCAACGTCAAGCTGCGCGACGACAAGTCCTATCCCTACATCGCAATCTCCCTCGACGAGGAGTTCCCTCGCGTCTACTTCACGCGTGAGCGTCACCGCCCCGGCCGCGTCTACTTCGGCCCGTACTCAAACGCCAAGCGCGTGCGCAGCACGCTCGACCTGTTGGGCAAGGTCTTCATGTTCCGCACGTGCACCGGCGCCGAGCCGGGGCGCCGCACGGGCAACCCCTGCCTCGACTACTACATAAAGCGCTGCGAGGCGCCCTGTGTCGACTACGTCACGGTCGAGCGCTACAGGGCGAGCATCGACAGGGTGATCGACTTCCTCTCCGGACGCTTCAAGGCGATCGAGCGCGACCTGGAGCAGCGCATGAAGGCGGCGGCTGCCGCAGAAGAGTTCGAGCAGGCCACCCTGGAGCGCAACCGGCTGCGGGCGGTACGCTCGCTGCTGGAGCGCCAGCGTGTGGTCGGCTCTGCGATCGGCACGCTGGACGCGATCGCGGTCGCGCTCGACGGCGTCGAGGCCAACGCCCAGGTCTTCCAGATCCGCGACGGCGTGCTTACCGACCGCCAGTCCTTCTACCTCTCAAACGAGGCACAGCGGGACGTGGGGGAGGTCTCCCAGGAGTTCGTCCTGCAGTACTACGGCGGCCAGACCGCGATCCCGCCGCAGCTGATCGTCGAGCCCGAGCTGATGGCGCGCGAAAGCTCCGAGCGTGAGGCGCTGGCCGAGGTGCTCGCCGCTCGTCGCGGTGGCCCGGTCGAGATCAGGACCGCCGAGCGCGGAGACAAGCGCAAGATTCTCGAGCTGGCGCGCCGCAACGCCACGCTCGCGCTCGACACCGAGCGGCTGCGCGCCGAGCACCGCCGCCAGAGCCGCGCGGAGTCGCTGGAGGGGCTGCAACGCGCCCTGGGTCTGGAGGCCGTGCCGGTGCGGATTGAGTGCTTTGACATCTCGAACCTCGGCGGCACCCACACCGTGGCCTCAATGGTGGTCTTCGAGGCGGGGATCGCCAAGAAGTCCGACTACAGACGCTTCACGATTCGCACCGTGGAGGGCTCCGACGACTTCGCCTCCATGGAAGAGGTGCTCTCACGGCGGCTGGCTCAGTGGGAGCGCCAGCAGGAGATCTCCCCGCACGACCGCGCCTACGACGCGAGCTTCGCGACGCTGCCGAGCCTGATCGTGATCGATGGCGGCAAGGGCCAGCTCGCCGCCGGCCTGCGCGCTCTGAAGGGCTTTCGCGAGCGCGGCGTGAGCGTGATATCGCTTGCCAAGCGGATCGAGGAGATCTTCCTGCCGGGACGCTCGCAGCCGCTGCTGCTCGATCATGCAAGCCCTGCGCTGCAGCTGCTGCAGCGGCTCCGTGACGAGGCGCACCGCTTCGCGATCACCCACCACAGGATCAGGCGCGACCGCGCGATGACCAGCTCGCTGTTGGACGACATCCCCGGCGTGGGCCCGGCGCGCAAGCGTGCGCTGCTCGCGCATTTCGGCTCCCCGGAGGCGGTTATCGCGGCCTCCCGCGAGGAGCTGGCGGCGGTGCCGGGGCTGCCGCCGAAGGTGGGGCGTGAGCTGCACGGTCACCTGCATCGCACCGGTTGATCGCGTGACAGTCGGCAGTTGATACTTGGGCTCTGCGATGGTGGGCTGAGGCTCAGCGGCAGCGCAAGCGCATGAAACGGTCCAAGGCGCCGTTTGGCGCGAAGATCTCAGGCGTCGGGTTGCGTATCAACTCGTGGTAGACCTCGATCACTGCCGTCAGGTAATCCCCATGCACGGCAAGCTCTCCGGTGCTGGTCTGCGGGAGGTCCAGATCGGCGTTCTGCTCGAATTCCTCCACCACGGCAGCCGCGATGCCTGCTTCCACCCAGCCGGCATCCTGGTCGGGATGCTTCTCGGCGTACTGTGCGGAGTGCCACAGCAGCACACGGTGGAAATCGCCTGTGAGCGCGCTCCACAGCTCCGATGCGCCCTTACGCTGCATGCCCGGACCGCGAGGATCGTCGACTCTCTCCATCACATCGGCTACGAGGATGGGCAGGTCTGGGCGCAAGCCCCGCAGCTCGGCGCCCTCCGCTCGGAATGTGCCGCGAATGAACCCGCGGACCGAATTGGGGACGCTTGGGCCGGGCCATAGGTTCCCAATGTGGCTGTGCACGAGCTCCCAGGCGGCTCTCGCGGCCGGATAGAGCTTGCCCGGCAAAAAATCCGACAGTGGCTTCGCCTTGTTTCGCCGGAGGAATCCGTCGATCGCCGCGTAGACAGCCGGTGGGTCACCACCCTCAGCTGCGATCTCGATCGCGCGCCCGAGTGCGCTCGATGAGATGACATGGCGGCGTGCCAGGCCAGCAGCAGGCATGTTTTGGCCTCGGCGGAGAAATCTGGGCGACTGCCGAGCTTGGTGGGCCCAAGCGTGCCGCCACGCGCCGGCTTGTACAGCTTCTCCTCCTCGAAGAGCTTGTTTACGAGAAGGTCCACCGAGCCAAATTGGTGCGGTGTATCGTCGTCTATCCACTGGTGCACCAGGCCATAGGCGCTGACAGTGGTTACGTATTTCTTGTCTTTGACGATGCGGTCGATGTCGTTCATCAGCGGGCGGCGCTCACGGTGGCGGCTCTCGCGGGTCAGCGTGCTGCCGCCGATCTGCAGCTTGCGCTGGAGAAGCGCAGGCGCGCCAAGAAGCTGTGCGGTCCGGCGGTTGCCCGCTGTGCGCTGCAGCAGCTCGATCGGCGTCGGCTCGCAGGAGCGCGAAGTTCGATCGCCGCGCGATCTTCCCAGCACGCCAGGACGCGCCAACTCGGTCTCGCCAGCCTGGAAGCGATCACCCATCGACTTGAAGTTACGCCATCGCACCGGGATCTCAAAGCGCGGATCCGGCGATGGCACGAGAGCCTGGAGGGCTGACGGATCGGGCTTGAGAGGCGCGAACCGGCAATCGGCGGCAATGTCCGCCAAACACGGCACAATCGGTGCAGAGAGATGGCCGTGTTGAAGCCACTGAGGCCGCTGCGTGCGACCAAGCCGGCGCCCCCCAAGCCGGGGGCCGAGTCACGGCTGCAGAACCTCGTCGTGATCACCGGCTACTCCGGCGCGGGCAAGTCGACGGCGATGAACGTCTTCGAGGACGCCGGCTACTTCTGCGTGGACAACCTGCCGCCGGAGATGATCGGCTCGCTGGTGCAGCTGTTCGTCCACAGCGGCTCCAAGGTCGAGCGCGCGGCCGTGGTCTGCGACGTGCGCGGCGGCGTCTACTTCGAGACACTGCACGAGGTGATCGACGGGCTCGAGGCGCGCGGCATCGAGCATCGCATGCTGTTCCTCGACGCCGCCGAGCAGACGCTCGTCAACCGCTACAAGGAGACCCGCAGGCGCCATCCGCTGGCGCCGGAGGGCAGCGTGGCCGAGGGTGTGGCGGCCGAGCGCAAGCTGCTGGAGCCGCTGCGCGCACGCTCGGAGGTGGTGATCGACACGACCGGCTTCTCCACCACGATGCTGCGGCGGCGGATCGTGGAGGAGCTGCTGCCCCACCAGCCGAGCGGCCTGCTTGCGGTCACGTTCATGAGCTTCGGCTTCAAGCATGGGCCGCCGCGCGACGAGGACCTGGCGCTGGACGTGCGCTTCCTGCCAAACCCGCACTACGAGCCCGACCTGCGAGCGCTGACGGGCCATGACCCCCGGGTCGTCGAGTATGTGGCTCGCGACGGTCGGCTGGAGCAACTGCATGAGCGCCTGCACGCGCTACTTGACTTCCTGTTGCCGCAGTATGTCGCGGAGGGCAAGTCCCATCTCATGGTCGCGATCGGCTGCACCGGCGGCAGGCACCGCTCGGTTGCGATCGCGGAGCATCTGGCGCAGCGCTATCGCGAGCACCCGCAGCTGAGCGTCGGCATCGACCATCGCGACGTCGACAAGCGCCCAAGAGACGCCTGAGGGCGATCCCTTCGCACATTCGCTGACGGGATGGGCCCTGATAGCCTTCGCGCACCCGCCGGGCGGAGCGTGCCAGCTCTCGTCCGGCCTCGTTCTTTTTCCTCAGGAGGCTTTCGAGGCATGCCCGTACGCGTTGCAGTCAATGGATTCGGCCGCATCGGCCGCAACATGCTCAGGGCGGCAAAGGAGCAGGGCACGGACATCGAGTGGGTCGCGATCAACGACGTCGCCGACACCGAGACGCTCGCCCACCTTCTGAAGTACGACTCGATCCTGGGGCCGTTCAAGGGCACCGTCGAGCACACTGACGGCGGCATCACCGTCGACGGACAGGAGATCAAGATGCTCGCCGAGCGCGATCCCGGCGCGCTGCCATGGAGCGACCTTGGCGTGGACGTGGTGGTTGAGTCCACGGGGCTGTTCACCAAGCGCGACGACGCCGCCAAGCACCTGTCCGCCGGCGCGAAGAAGGTCGTGATCTCCGCGCCGGCGACCGACCCCGACGTCACGGTCGTGATCGGCGTGAACTTCGAGACGGTCTATGACCGCGAGGCGCATCACATCGTCTCCAACGCCTCCTGCACGACCAACTGCCTGGCGCCGGTGGCCAAGGTGCTGCACGACACGGTCGGCATCGACCACGGCCTGATGACCACGATCCACGCCTACACCTCCGACCAGCGTCTGCAGGATCTGCCGCATCGCGATCTGCGGCGTGCCCGCGCGGCTGCGATCAACCTGATCCCGGCCTCGACCGGTGCCGCCAAGGCGATCGGCCTGGTGATCCCCGAGCTCAATGGCAAGCTGAACGGCTTCGCCGTACGCGCCCCCGTCCCGACCGGGTCGGTCGTGGACCTCACCGTCGAGTGCTCGCGTCAGACCAGCGTGGATGAGGTCAACAGCGCGCTGCTGGCCGCCTCGCAGAGGGGGCCGATGGCTGGGATCCTCGGCTACACCGAAGACCCGATCGTGTCCAGCGACATAGTGGGTTCCCCGTACTCCTCGATCGTGGATTCCCAGCTGACAAGCGTGATGGAGGGGACTATGGTGAAGGTCGTGGCCTGGTATGACAATGAGTGGGGCTACTCCAGCCGGCTGGTGGATCTCGTCCAACGGGTGCTGTGATCTCTCTCGCCGAATTGGACGTCGAGGGCAAGCGCGTCCTCGTTCGCGTCGACTTCAACGTCCCGTTGCAGGACGGGCCCGATGGCAGCCAGCAGATCGCCGACGACACTCGCATAGTCGCCGCGCTGCCCACGATCCAGCAGCTGCGCTCGCGCGGCGCCCGGATCGTGCTCGTCTCCCATCTGGGCCGCCCCAAGGGGCATGACCCCAAGCTCTCGATGGCGCCCGCCGCCGCACGCCTTTCGCAACTGCTCGGCATCCCGGTCAAGGTCGCGCCTGCCGTGGTCGGCGAGCAGGTGCTTGCGACGAGCGAAGCGCTGCAGCCGGGCGAGGTGATGCTGCTCGAGAACGTGCGCTTCGAGCCGGGGGAGACCAAGAACGACCCCGAGCTGGCTCACGCGTTGGCCGACCTCGCCGACGCCTATGTCAACGACGCCTTCGGCGCAGCGCACCGCGCGCATGCCTCCACCGAGGGGGTGGCGCACCTGCTGCCCCATGCTGCGGGTCTGCTGCTGCAGCGCGAGGTCGAGGTGCTGGGGGAGATCCTGAAGGCTTCGCAGCGGCCGCTGGTGGCGGTGATCGGCGGCGCGAAGGTGGCCGACAAGATCGGCGTGATCGATCGCTTCCTGGAGCTGGCGGACGTCGTGATCGTGGGCGGGGCGATGGCCTTCCCGTTCCTGGCGGCGCGCGGGCACGAGGTGGGGTCCTCGCTGTGCGATGCCGAGGACGTCGAGCATGCGCGGCTGCTGCTGGAGCGGGCACGCTGCATGGACGGTGCGAGCTTCGAGCTCCCGGTTGACATCGTGATCGCGGATGGTTTTTCGGCGCAGGCGCAGCATCGCGAGCTCGACGGCGTCGAGGTGCCCGAGGGCTGGATGGGACTCGACATCGGACGTCGAACCGCCGAGCGCTACGGCGAGCTGATCGCCGCCGCGGGCACGGTCTTCTGGAACGGACCGATGGGGGCCTTCGAGCTGCCGCCGTTCGCCCAGGGCACTAAGGCCGTTGCGCAAGCGGTGGCGCGCTGCAAGGGCGTTACCGTCGTGGGCGGCGGTGACTCCGCCGCCGCGTTGGCGAAGTTCGGCTTGGAGGACGCCGTCGACCACCTCTCCACCGGCGGCGGCGCGACGCTCGAGCTGGTCGAGGGGCGCCGGCTGCCAGGTGTGGTTGCGCTCGAAGGGGCGGGGGTGAGGTGATGGCCGCCTCCGATCCATCCAGCGGGGAGGCGGAGGACGCCGGGCACTCCGGCTCGCCAGGAGCTGCAAGGACGCCCCTGGTCGCGGGCAACTGGAAGATGTACAAGACCGAGACCGAGGCGGAGTCCTACATCCAGGGGCTGCTGCCGCGACTCTCCTCGACGGAGCGTGTGGACGTAGCGATTTGCGTCCCCTTCACCGACCTGCGGGCGATGGTCGACAGCGCACGCGGATCGCGGGTCGAGGTCTTTGCTCAGAACATGCACGAGGAGCCGCAGGGCGCCTTCACGGGCGAGGTCTCCGCAGCGATGCTGGGAGAGATCGGCACGCATGGAGTGGTGCTCGGCCACTCAGAGCGCCGTGCGCTCTTCGGCGAGACCGACAGGGCGCTCGCGTTGAAGGTGCCCGCCGCGCTAGCGGCGGGGCTGACGCCGATCCTGTGCGTGGGGGAGACCGAGCAGGAGCGCGACGACGGCGACACCGAGCGCAAGCTGCGCCATCAGGTGCACGAGGATCTCGCCTCCGTGGCCGCCGAGGACCTTTCCCGGGTCGTGATCGCCTACGAGCCGATCTGGGCGATCGGCACCGGACGTGTGGCCAGCCCCGAACAGGCACAGGAGGCGATCGCCTTCATCCGCGCGCTGCTGAGCGATCGCTCAGTGGCGCCGGGCGGCGATCCGCAGACCGCCGCGCGCGTGCGGATCCTCTACGGCGGCTCGGTCAAGCCGGAGAACGCCGCCGAGTTGCTGGCGCTGGGCGATGTGGACGGCGCGCTGGTGGGCGGCGCATCGCTAGAGCCCGAGTCGTTCGCCAAGATCGTCACGGCCGTGGAGCAGGCTCTGGCATGAGCGGCGCGGGCGACCCGCTGCTCGACGGCGCTCCAGCAGAGCTGCCGGTGCCGCGAGTCTGCCTGGTCGTGCTGGACGGCTGGGGCCTGGCCGAGCCCGGCCCCGGCAACGCGATCTCGCTGGCCGACACGCCCGTCTTCGACGAGCTCTGGGAGCGCTGCCCGCACACGACGCTACGTGCCTGCGGCGCCGCGGTGGGGCTGCCCGAAGGCCAGATGGGAAACTCCGAGGTCGGTCACCTCAATCTGGGCGCTGGCGCGGTCGTAAAGCAGGATCTCGTGCGGATCGACGAGGCGGTAGCGGATGGCAGCCTGGCTGAGAATGAGGCGATCGCTAGCGCGCTTGCGGACGTGCAGCGCGTGCACCTGATCGGCCTGGTCTCAGATGGCGGCGTGCACTCCTCCCTTGAGCACCTGCTCGCGCTGACCCGGACGATCTCCGCCAAGGCCCAGCAGCTCGACATCGTGATTCACGCCTTCACCGATGGCCGCGACACGCTGCCGCACTCCGGCAAGGGCTTCCTGGCGCAGCTGGACGCGCTGAGCGGCGCCCGCGTGGGCTCGGTTGTCGGCCGCTACTTCGCAATGGATCGCGACAGGCGCTTCGATCGCGTCCAGCGCGCCTACGACATGCTGGTCCACGGCCGCGCTCCGCACAGCGCCCCCAGCGGGGAGCAGGCGGTGCGGGCGGCCTACGACCGTGGCGAGACCGACGAGTTCATCGAGCCCACGCTGGTCGGGCAGGAGGCGAGGATCAGGGCTGAGGATGGCGTGATCTGCTTCAACTTCAGGCCGGACAGGATGCGCGAGATCGTGCGCGCGCTGGCGCAGCCCGGCTTCGGCGAGGGCGAAGATCTGCCGGGCTGGCAGGGGCGTGGCGGCGCCGCCCCCGTGCAGCGCCTGGTCACGCTGACCGAGTACGAGGAGGGCTGGCCCTACCCGGTTGCCTTTGCGCCCGCGCGCCCCGCGATCACGCTCTCGGCCGTGATCGCCGACGCCGGCGCCAGCCAATTGCATGTCGCCGAGACCGAGAAGTACGCTCACGTCACCTACTTCTTCAACGGCGGGCAGGAGACGCCGCTACCGGGCGAGCGGCGCGAGCTCGTGCCATCTGCGCGAGACGTGCCCACCTACGACTACAAGCCGGCGATGAGCGCGCCGGAGGCGGCGAGCGCCTTCGTGGCGGCCTGGACCGAGGAGCGGCCGGAGTTTGGGATCATCAATTTCGCCAATGCGGACATGGTGGGACACACAGGCGTGATTTCCGCGGCCGTCAGCGCGGTGGAGACAGTCGATCGCTGCCTGGCCCAGGTAGTGGAGGCCGTCCACTCCACTGGCGGGGCATGCGTGATCACCGCCGACCACGGCAACTCCGACCACATGCTCGAGCCCGATGGCAGCCCGAACACCGCGCATTCGCTGAACCCGGTGCCGCTGATAGTCACGGCCGCAGGCGCCGCTGTCAGCCAGCGCCAAGGGGTGCTCGCCGACGTGGCGCCGACCGTGCTCGCGCTGCTCGGCATCCCTCAGCCGGAGGGTATGACCGGCCACAGCCTGCTTATGGAGGAGCTTCATGATGCGCTTTGACCTGCGGGACTCGGTCCCCTCGGCGGCTGGCGCCAAACCGCGCAGCAGTGGGCCGGGCCGTCCTCCGCGGATGCTCGCGGCCGCCTTCACGCTGGCCGGGATCAACCACTTCGTGATGCCGGGTCCGTATCGCAAGATCGTGCCGCCCGGCTTCGGCGATCCGGCCACCGTGGTCGCGATCAGCGGCGTGGCGGAGGTGCTTGGCGGCGCCTGCACCCTGCCGTCCCGTACCCGCCGGCTCGCGGGCCTCTGGCTCGTCGCGCTGCTCGTCGCGGTCTTTCCCGCAAACGTCTACATGGCCCTGCGACCGGAGCATTTCAAGCCGATACCGCGCTGGGCGCTCTACCTGCGGCTGCCGCTGCAACCGCTGATGATCTGGTGGACTTTGCGTGCAACCCGCACCGACGCTGCTATGTTCGGACACGAAGGTCCTGCGTAAAACGCACCGACAGACCAATGGCCACCGCGGCAGCAGTCGACATCAGGCACAGGGAAGCCGACCGGGCACAGTCCGGCGAAAACCTTTCCACCGCTCCGCACGTGCCGCCTTACCTGTCCCCCGATACCTTTTCGGCTGCATCCGAGGACCTCAACGACCAGGAGTTGCGCGCATGGCGAGGTCTGCTGCGCGCGCACGCCTCGCTGGCCAAGCGGCTCGACGCCGAGCTGGAGGAGCGGCACGGTCTGCCGATGAGCTCCTACGAGGTGCTGCACTTCCTCGCGGGCTCCGAGCGTGGGCGGATGCGGATGTGCGACCTCGCCGAGCAGGCGCAGATGTCGCGCAGCGGGCTGACCCGCCTAGTCGACAGGCTGGAGCGTGAGGGCCTGCTGGAGCGTTGTTCCTGCGAACACGACGCCCGCGGCGCTTATGCCTGCCTTACGGCAGCGGGCCAGGAGCGGCTCTGCGAAGCGCGCAGCACGCATCGCTCCGTGGTCAGGGAGCACTTCCTCTCGCGCTTCTCGGCGCAGGAGCTGAGCTCACTGGCCGAGCTCTGGGAGCGGATCGCTCCCTGCTGCGGACGCTCCTGCTGAGCAGGCACCCGCCTCTCTACGGCTGCGGGTGAGCCGTCTCACGGTCCGCGCTCTGCTCTGTCACGGCCTCGACGCACATGCCGCGAGCATCTGGCTGCGGCGAGCGTCTGGCGTCATTCGCCCGAGCAGAGCGGCGCCGGTGACGGTGGGCCAGCAGCACCCCTACGGCTGCGATCGCGACGGCCACCAGGCCGTAGATGCCAAATGCGCTGACCGCGCTTTCGGCCGAGCGCCCGATGTAGTAGGCGGCGATCCCGATCGCGCATGCCCAGCAGATCCCGCCGAGCGCGTTCCAGAGCGCGAAGGTCTGCCAGCGCATCTTCGTCGCGCCCGCAAGCCACGAGGCCCAGGTGCGCAGCCCAAGGATAAAGCGCCCGAAGAAGACCGCCTTGGGCCCGTGGCGCTCGAAGAACGGCTCGCCGCTGGCGAGCACCTCCTGCCGCTGGCGGTGGAACGGGCCCGGCTTTTGCAGCAGCCAGCGCCCGCCGCGGCGCCCGATCAGATAACCGATGTTGTCGCCGACGATCGCCGCCGCGGCCGCGACCGCGATCACCGCGGGCAGGGAGAGCTTGCCTTGGCTCGCGAACACCGCCCCCGCGATCAACGCCGTCTCGCCGGGCACCGGCACCCCGCCCGACTCGGCCATCACCAGCACGAACACGAGCGGATAGCCCGCGGTTTCGATCAGCGAGTCGACGTTGATGATCGCCGCCAGCTCCAACATCCCCTTAGGATGGCGCATCCGTGACTGCCTTCACGATCCAGATGCGCGACGCCGGCTCACTGGCCCGCTTGGGCCGCCTGAGCACAGCTCACGGTGAGATCTCAACGCCGGCGTTTGTGCCGCTGGCAAGCAAGGCGACCGTCAAGGGCCTCTTGCCGGCCGAGGTTGCGGCGCTTGGCTACGAGATGGTGCTCGGCAACACCTTCCACCTGATGCTCAATCCCGGCCCCGAGGTGATCGACAGCTTCGACGGCCTGCACTCCTTCATGGGCTGGCGGGGGCCGATCATCACCGACTCCGGAGGCTTCCAGGTCTTCTCGATGGGGCACGGCACGGTTGCCGATGAGATCAAGGGTCGCGCCCAGCGCGATCCGGAGGCACCCAGGCAGCGCGATGGCGCGATCCTCTCGATCGAGGAGGAGGGGGTGCGTTTCCGCTCATATGTAGACGGCAGCGATCACTTCCTCACTCCCGAGGGCTCGATGGCCGTGCAGGCCGCGCTACGCTCGGACATCGCGCTGGTCTTCGACGAGTGCACCCCCTTCCACGTCGACCGCGACTACACAGCCCGCTCAACCGAGCGTACGCACCGCTGGCTGACGCGCTGCCTGGATTGGCAGCGCGAGCACGGACCAAGAGGCCAGCTGGTCTACGGAATCGTGCAGGGCGGGGTCTATGAGGACATGCGCCGCGAATCGAGCGCGGTCGTCGCCGACAGCGGCTGTGACGGCGTAGCGATCGGCGGCTCGCTGGGTGCCGAGAAGGCGCAGATGTACGAGGTGGTCTCCTACGCGATCGCGGAGCTCGGGGGCGAGCGGGAGACCCTGCCGCGGCATCTGCTTGGCATCGGCGAGGTCGACGACCTGATCGCGGGCGTAGAGCTCGGAATCGATACCTTCGATTGCGCGATGCCCACCCGGCTTGGCCGGCATGGCACGGCGCTTGTCCCCGATCCCGAGAACCGCTGGCGGCTTGACATGAAGAAGCGGCGGCTGATGGATGACCATGGGCCGCTGGTGGAGGGCTGCCCCTGCCCTGCCTGCTCGCTGGGACTCTCGCGCGCCTACCTCTGCTACCTGGCAAGAGCCGGCGAGCTGACCGGGATGAGATTGCTGACCGCGCACAACCTCGCCTTCATCGCAAGCCTAATGACGCGCCTTCGAGAGGCGATCGCCGCTGGCACACTGGCGCAGACCGCGGCGGCGCTGCGCGCCGGCGCCGCGCCTTCTTATTGAACGTTTTCGTTCACCAGCTGCGTGAGCGCTTCGGAGGTTTCCTTCATGTTGTGCTCGTTGACGGTGCGCAGATTATGGGGGCCGCTCGGCGACGATTTGCTGGCCAGCACGATCGCAACCACGATCACGATCAACACAACCAGCCCGACCAGCGCAGCCGTAAGCCGTCGTCGTGCCTGGGTTCCTGTCGCCGGCTGTTGATCTGCCGGCGCCGGCGAAGGCGTGCGCGGCGGGCCCTGACGTGGCCGGCGCTGATTGACCGCCGTGGCCGGCGATGGGCGCATCCGGCTGCTGGCCGCCGCGCCCGAGGCGGCCAGCAGGCTGGTCGCCTTGGTTGCATCCCCGCGCCGCCCGCCAGCGCGGGGGCTAACGCCGCGTGAGGCCGCCTCGATCGATTCGCCCATCTCACGCGCGGTCTCATAGCGGTCGCGGGGGTCGAGCGCGAGCGCGACCCCGACCGCGTCGGCCAGCTCTGAGCTCACCGCCGCCACCAGTGAATCCAGGGGCTCGGGTTCCTCCTGCTGCTGCTTGAGCGCGAGCTCGGTCAGAGATGCCGCCTCATACGGCAGGCGTCCGGAGATCACCTGGTAGGTCACTACGCCGAGCGCGTACAGGTCGGCGCGCGGACCGGCCTCCTCGCCGCGTGCCTGCTCGGGCGCCAGATAGGCGGCGGTGCCCAGCACTGAGCCAACCTGCGTGATGCTCGACTGCTCGGTCGCCTTGGCGATCCCGAAGTCGGCCAGCTTGACCTCACCGTCGCTTGAGCGCAGCAGATTGCCGGGCTTGACGTCGCGGTGCACGACGCCGTGGCGGTGGGCGTAGTGCAGCCCTTCGCAGGCCTGCTCGATGATCGAGACCGCCTCCGGAACCTCCACCCAACCCTCGTCGCGCAGGATCTCCGCGCAGGAGCGGCCCTCTATGTACTCCATCACGATGAAGTACTGGCCGCTGGCCTCGTCCTGGCCGGAGTCGAAGATCTGCACGATGTTGGGGTGCACCAGACGCGCTGCGGCCTGCGCCTCACGCTGAAAGCGTGAGACGAACGTGGGGTCCTCCGCCAGGTGCTCGGCCAGCAGCTTGACCGCGACCTTGCGCTCCAGACGGGTATCGAGCGCAAGGTGCACCGTGGACATGCCGCCGAAGCCGAGGCGCCCCTGCAGCTGATATCGCCCCGCGATCGTCGCCACCGCGCTCATTTTTGTTCGCCTTCTTCGGAGGGGCTGCCGCCTGGGTTGGCTTCGACACCTCCGTTCGGCGCTTCGGCGCCGCCGACGTGTGGGGGTGAGGTCGAGCTGCTGGTCGTGCTGCTCGTGGGCGGCAGTTCTTCGGAGGCCGTTGTGAGGGTCGTCGTGGTCGTGCTCGTAGACGAGCTGGTCGTGGAGGACTGCGTGGAGGTGGTCGTCGTTCCGCCTCCCACTGGATTCGTGCAGGCCACGCGCGCCTGCGAGGTGAGGTGTTCGATTCCTTCCGAGAGCCGGTTGCGCAGCGCCGAGCTGACGCTGGACGGCAGTTTCGCGAAGTCCGCTTCGGTCTTCGCGATCGCTTTCTCAGTGCTCGCACAGTTGCCGTTGCCGTTTTCGGCAGCGCTTGCGACCGCTTCGAAATCTGAGCGCAGCGGACCGGCGTTGCCTTCCGGGATCAGGCCCGAGCTGCCGCCGCACGCTGCAAGCAGCGCTGCGGCGGCCGCGAGCATCGCGGCGAGCGAGAGCTTCATGTCGATTGCCATCCTCATTGACCGTACCCCAACCGCTCAGCCAGAGAGTCTGGCAGGCGCGCCGCACGGATCGCGGCGGCGGCGCCGGCGACGTCGTACTCGGTGCGCATGAAGCTCGCCTGCCACTCGTCCAGATCGAGCATCAGCCAGGCTGCGCGGGGGTCTCCGTCGCGCGGCTGGCCGACGCTGCCGGGGTTCAGCAGCCATTGGCCATCCTCGATCTGGAGCTTGCTGCCGGCACGGCGAGGTTCCCCGTTGGCGAGCTCGCCCTCGATCCGACAGAAGGAGAGCGCGACGTGCGAGTGCCCGATCAGGCAGACCCTGTGGCGTTGAACGTCGAAGCAGAGCTCGGCCAAAAGGCTTGAGAGCACGTACTCCCAGACGGGATCGCGCGGGCTTGCGTGATAGAGGCCGACGGGCTCCTCCTCGCAGGAAGCGGAGAGGCCGCGCAGAAACTCGACGTTCTGCGGTTCGATCACCTCTCGCGTCCACTGCGCGGCGATGCTAGCGCCGCGTGAGAACTCCTCCAGCGACAGCGCGCCCGTCACCGCCAGGTCGTGGTTGCCCGCCAGGCAGACCGCCGCGTGCGCCCGCGCAAGCTCCACGCACCTGTCCGGGTCGGCGCCGTAACCGACGAGGTCGCCGAGGCACCACATCTCCTGCGCATCGGAGGCCGCGATCGCCTCCAGCACGGCTTCGAAGGCGTGGCGGTTGGCATGGATGTCCGACGTGATCGCGACCTTCATCGTGCTGGTTGCCGCGCCAGCGGGCGCGGCCCCCGCACCCGCCAAGCACTCACTGCTCGCTGTCTGCCTCTCCGGTCTCCCGCCCGCCGTACTCGGGTAGGTTCTTGATCCCCTCACGGGTGCGCCACTTGGAGTAATTGTCCTCCATTGCGCTGATCAGCTCGCGCATGAACCGCGGCGAGAGGTTTACGCGCGAGACGACGACCCCCGGCACCTCGTCTGCTTCGACCTCGTGGTCGACCCGTGCGAAGGTGACGGTGAACTCGTAGTCGGAGTGGCTGACGTTCGCGAAGTTCGCGTACACGCCCCCCATAACCTCGGGGGACAGGTGGATGTTGATGTGGCGCTCTGCGCCAGGGTCTTGCTCGTTCACAAGGCTAGTATCGCAACCCGTGAGGGCAGGAGCCGCCAGGTGCGTCTGATCGTGATCGGCGAGGGACGGCTGCGGGTGCCCTACCTCGACGACGTCGAGCATTACAAGACGCTGCTCTCCCGTTACGCAAGCCTTGAGCTTGCGCCTCAGCGCGATGCGCAGGCGGTTGCGCGGCGTGTGCCCGACGGCGCGTTCGTCTGTCTGCTGGCCGTGGAGGGCAAAGCATACGAGAGCCTGGCGTTCAGCCGCTTCATCGAGCAGCGCCGGATGGAGGGCGCCGACCTCGCTTTCGTGGTGGGCGGGGCGTTCGGGCCGCCGCCGCTTGCGCGCGTCGATCACCGCCTCTCCTTCGGCCCGATGACCCTTCCGCATCAGCTTGCCTGGGTGGTCTTGCTGGAGCAGCTCTACCGGGCGCATAAGATCCTCGCCAAAGAGCCCTACCACTACTGAGCATGAGCCCCGAGCGAGATCCAGACGCACACGCAGGCCAGACGCCGCTGGCGCAGCTGACGCACGCCGTGGCGGCGGTCGCGCTCGAGCTTGCCCCGGCAGGGGAGGGACGGCCGCTGAGCCTGGAGCGCCCGCCGAGCGCCGAGCTTGGCGACTACTCGACCAATGCCGCGCTCGTGCTCGCCTCGGCGGCGCGCACCTCCCCGCGCGAGCTTGCGCAGGGGATCGGGGCGGGACTGGCCGAGCGTCTTCACGGACGCCTTACGCGCTTCGAGGTCGCCGGCCCGGGTTTCCTGAACCTCCATCTCGACGACGCATGGCACCGGCAGTCGCTGGCGGCGGTGCTTGCCGCCGGGCAGCGCTTCGGCGCAGGCGGCGCGCTCCGCGAGCGGATCCTGGTCGAGTTCGTCTCCGCCAACCCCACCGGTCCGATGCACGTCGGCCATGCCCGCAACGCCGCTTACGGCGACTCGCTCTCGCGCCTGCTGGCCTTCCACGGGCATGATGTAGACAGAGAGTTCTATATCAACGACGCCGGCTCGCAGGTGCGCAAGCTGGGCGAGTCGATCCAGGCGCTGGCGCGCGGGCAGCAGGTGCCCCAGGACGGCTACCAGGGGGAGTATGTGCAGGAGCTGGTCGCCAAGGTGCCGGGCGCCCCCACGATCGACCCCGGCGAGGTGGGGCGCGCGGCGGTTGCGGCGATGGTCGGCCAGATCGAGGGCTCGCTGCATCGTTTCGGCGTGCTCGGCTACGACCACTGGCAGTACGAGAGCGCGCTGCACGAGGCGCACGAGGATCTGCTCGGCCGCGACGGGCAGCCCGTCAGCGCCGTGCAGCACGCCCTGGAGCTGCTGGAAGACGCGGGCCACACCTATCGCAGCGAGGGCGCGCTGTGGCTGCGCAGCACCGACTTCGGCGATGACAAGGACAGGGTGCTGGTACGCGGTAGCGGCGAGCACACCTACTTCGCCTCAGACATCGCCTACCACCAGGTCAAGCGCGAGCGCGGATTCACCCGCCAGATCGACGTTTGGGGCGCCGACCACCACGGCTACATCCAGCGGATGAGAGCTGCCTACGAGGCACTCGGCGGTGACCCGCAGGAGCTGGAGATGCTGATCATGCAGCTCGTGCACCTGATGCGCAAAGGGCAACGCGCGCAGATGTCCAAGCGCTCCGGGGAGTTCGTGACCCTCGATGACCTGGTGGAGGAGATCGGTGTGGACGCCGCCCGCTGGTACCTGCTCTCGCGCTCCCACGACACGACGATCGATCTCGATCTGGACCTCGCCATGCGCCAGAGCAGCGATAACCCCGTCTACTATGTCCAGTACGCGCATGCGCGTATCGCCTCGATGCTTGCCAAGGCGGGCGAGGGCCGGGTACAGGAAGCCCTTGCGCATGCCGCTGCGGGCGCGGCCAACACTTACGGGGAGGCCCTGCACCCCTCCGAGCGGGACGCGATCAAGCAGCTGCTCGACTTCCCCGCCGAAGTCGCGGAGGCCGCTGCGCGCCGTGCCCCCCATCGCATCACCACCTACGCGCTGCAGCTGGCGCAGACCTTCACCGCCTTCTACCGAGATTGCCGCGTGGTCGGCGCACGGCCGCAGGAGGTCGAGTCGACACGGATCGGGCTATGCGTCGCCGTCCAGCGCGCGCTCGCAAGCTCTCTCGACCTGCTGGGCGTATCGGCCCCGCAGGAGATGTAGGTAGCTCACTCGAAACGCTGCATGTCCTGCTCCAGGCGCTGCGCCTGATCGGGCGTAAGCGTAGGTGCCGGCTCGCGCACGCCCTCCCGCGCTCGCGCCGCGCGCCGCCAGCGCGGCAGCAATGTCAGCAGCACCGCGACCAGCGCGAGCACCACCGCAATCGGGACCAGGTAGGCGGAGAGCTGGAAGCCTTTCGTGCTCGGCGTGGAAAGCACGGCCGGCCCGTACTGGGCGACCATCACTTTCTTGATCTGCGCTTCGCCATCGCCCTTGGCGATCAGTTCCCTGATCAGTTCCCGCTCCTGGGTGGCCTCCGAGGAGTCGGCGACGTTGAGCGGGATTTTGCAGGTCACGCACATCAGCTGCGGTTCCAGCCCCGGCAGAGTCGGCCGCGGCGCGGCCAGCGCGACAGGCGCGAGGATGGCAAGTGCGAGCAGCGTGATCAGCAGCGGCCGGCCGCTCTGCGCGCGCCGCATGGCTAGGCGCCCTCTGCGAGCTGCAGCGCCCGCTGCGCGAACGCGCTGCCGATCGGGCCGCGTTCGATGTCGTAGACGTGTCCTTCGCGCCCGATCAGGAAGCTCTCCGGGATCTGGCGGGTGCCGTATGCGGTTGCCATTTCGCCGCTGGGGTCGTGCAGTGCGGGATAGGTGAGCCCGTACTTGTGCAGAAATTCCCTGGATTTGCTCGCGTCGTCCTGGTAGCTGACGCCGAGGATCGTGGCTCCGTGGGCTTCGAGCTTGCGCTGTGTGCGCTCCAGCAGCGGCGACTCTTCCTGGCAGGCCACGCACCACGAGGCGAAGAAGTTGACGATCACGACCTTGCCACGGTAGGCGGCCAACGAGCTCTGACCGTCACCCGCGAGGCTCGGCAGCGGCTTGGAGGCATATGGCGCAAGCGGATGCCGGCCATGGGCGAGCGCTTCGTCGAGGCTGCGGTTTGCTGCCTGGTGGCTTACGCCGTAGATCAGCAAGCCGATCAGGGCGGCGCCCGCAATCGAGACCAGCACCGTGGGAACTGGCAGTTTCATCAGCGCAGCGAAGGTTATTCCCTGGCGCGGGACGCGGGCGGCGGCAGGCTCAAGGCGGGCGCTGGCAGGCGGGCCCCTATATTCCATCTGACATGCCTGAGAGGACCCGATCACGCGCTGGAAAGGAGGCCGGCTCCCAGCCACCCTGCGCGCATGTCAGCGCGCGCGAGGCAGGCTACCTATTGGCTTTGCACGATATGGCCCGCGGTCAGGACCGACCCACGCAGGCCGCCCTGGCGCGAGCTGTGGGCGTCTCAGCACCGAGCGCGCTGGAGATGGTCAGGAGGCTGCGCCAGCTCGGGCTGGTGGAGCAGGACGGGCTCGCGCTCACGCATGAGGGGGTGAGCACCGTGCTCGTGCTCGCCTCTCATCGCCACGCGGCGCATCTGCTTGCGCACGACCTGCTCGGCATCGACGAGGGCGGCGCCGACGCGGAGGCCGCGCGCCTGGCGCCAAGCATCTCGCCCGGGCTCACGCGCCGGCTGATGGCTGCAAGGTCGCATCGCGACTGACAACGCGCATATTAGGGTCACCTAATTAGGTCGTCCTAATGTGTGCTATGGTCGCCGCCGCGCAAGCCGAGGGGCTATCTCCGGCACGCGATCTCCAAGTATGCAGCGCAATCGCACAAGCACTCTCTGCAGCCGCGCTATAGCGCGGTGGCGGACCTTCGCCGCCGCACCGATCGCACTCGTGCTCGGCTGTGCGCTGCTTGCTGGCTGCGGCTCTTCGGGCGACTCGATCACGCTCTACAACGGACAGCACGTGCAGACCACCGACGCACTCGTGGCGAGCTTTGAAAAGCAGAGCGGCATCCACGTCAACGTGCGCAGCGACGACGAGGACACGCTCGCCGACCAGATCGTCACGGAGGGGTCCAACTCGCCGGCCGACGTGATCTACACCGAGAACTCGCCGGCGCTGGAGTACCTGCAGAGCAAGGGGCTTCTGGCACCCGTCTCGTCCTCCACGCTCGCGCGCTCGCCGCGCAGGTTCAACTCGCCGCAGGGCGATTGGGTCGGCGTCTCGGCTCGTGTCAGCGTGCTGATCTACAACCCCGCTCTGATCAAGGAAAGTCAGCTGCCCAGAACGGCCTCGGAACTGGCCGACCCGAAGTACAGCGGCAAGCTCGCCTTCGCCGCCGGCGAGACCGACTTCCAGCCGATCGTCACCTCCTACGCGCGCACCTACGGGCAGGCGGCGGCGCTGAAGTGGCTGCAAGCGATCAAGGAAAACGCGAGCGGGCACGTCTACCCGGACAACGAGACGATCTCCTCGGAGGTCAACAGCGGGGCGGTCGCCTTCGGGGTCGTCAACCAGTACTACTGGTATCGGATGAAGGCGCAGATCGGCGCCTCCAACATCCACTCCAAGATCGCCTACTTCGCGCCGCGGGACCCCGGCTACGTGATCGACGTCTCGGGGGCGGGCGTGTTGAAGTCCTCCACGCACAAGGCAGCCGCACAGAAGCTGCTCGCCTTTCTGGTCAGCAGGCAGGGACAGGAGATCATCGCCCACTCGATCAGCTATGAGTATCCGATCGCCTCCGGAGTGAGCAACACCGCCGCGCCGGAGACGCCGTTCCAGCAACTGCAGCCGAACACGGTCACGATCTCGGAGCTCGGCGATGGCTCCACCGCGATCTCGCTGTTGCGCCAGGCGGGGCTGCTGTGAGCATCGCGCAGCCGGCAGGTGCGGCGAGCGTGATCGTGCCGGCGCGGCGGCCACCGCCGCCGCGGGGCCTGCTGATCGCCAGCGCCGCCGTTGCCGCGGTACTGGCCCTGCCGCTCGTGTTCCTGCTGATCGAGGCGGGCAGCGCCGGCACCTCGAGCATCGTGCACCTGATCTTCCGCTCACTGACCGTGACGCTGCTTTGGAACACGGTCAGCCTCACCGCAGTTGTGACGGCGCTCTGCGCGGTGATCGGGACGACGGCGGCGTGGTGCGTGGAGCGCACCGACCTGCCCCTGCGCAAAGTCTGGGCGGTGCTCGTCGTCGTTCCGCTGGCGATCCCCGACTTTGTGATCAGCTTCGGCTGGGCGTCGCTGTCCACCTGGGTGCGGGGCTTCCATGGCGCAGTTCTGGTGATGACCCTGGCGGTATATCCGCTGGTCTATCTGCCGGTGGCCGCGAGCTTCCGCAACGCCGACCCGGGCCAGGAGGAGCTTGCGCGCAGCCTTGGCGCCGGGCGCCTTGCGACCTTCTGGCGAATCACGATCGGGCAGGCGAGGGTCGCGATCCTCGGCGGCTGCCTGCTCGTGGCGCTTGTGATGCTGGCCGAGTACGGAGCGTTTGAGATCCTCAGCTACCAGACCTTCACCACCGAGATCTTCACCGAGTTCAACGTCTCCTTCAACGTCGCTGCCGCCTCGGCGCTCTCAATCGTGCTCGTGCTGATCAGCCTCGCGGTTCTGTGCGGCGAGGGCTTTGCACGCGGTCGTGCCCAGGTCAGCCGCGCCGGCGCGCTGGCCCAGCGTGTCTCCGCGCCGCGGCCGCTCGGTCGCGCCAAGCCGCTCGTGCTGGCGGGCTTCACCGTGCTGGTCGCGCTCGCGCTCGGGGTGCCGGTCGGCTCGGCTATCTACTGGATGCTGGAGGCGGGACACGCCTATCTGACGGGCGTTTCGCTGATCGACGCCGCCTGGCACACCGCCCTCTACGCCGCGATCGCCGGTGTGCTGGCGACGATCATGGCGCTGCCGGTCGCGCTGCTCGCGCTTCGTCACCGCAAGCGTGCCTACCAGCTGCTGGAACGCAGCACCTACCTGGTTCTGGCGATGACGGGTCTTGTGATCGCGCTCGCGCTCTCATACTTCTCCGAGCGCTACGCGGGCGGCCTTCTCTACCAGAGCGCGCCGCTGCTGGTGCTCGCCTACGCGATCATGTTCTTCCCGCTGGCGCTGGTGGGTGTGCGAGCGTCGGTTGCGCAGGCCCCGCCAGGACTTGAAGACGTCGCCCGCTCGCTTGGCCAGCGGCGGCTGGCAGTGCTCTGGCGCGTGACCCTGCCGCTCATCGGCCCAGGTTTGGCAGCGGCCTTCTGCCTGGTCTTCCTCTCCGTCGTAACCGAGCTCACCGCCACGCTGATCCTGATTCCCACGGGCGTGCAGACGCTTGCGACCCAGTTCTGGGCCTACCAGCAGAACCTCGCCTACGGCCAGGCGGCGCCCTTCGCCCTGGCCATCATGCTGATCGCGGCCCTGCCCAGCTACGTGCTCGGCCGCTTCTTCGACCGGCTGCCCTCCCGGGCGGCCGTGGCGGCGTGAGCCTGTATCCGATGAGCGACCTCTCCGTCAGCGGACTGCACAAGAGCTTCGGCAGCCAGGCCGTCCTGAAGGGTCTGGACCTGAATGTACAGTCGGGCTCATTCACGGCCATCCTTGGCCCCTCCGGCAGCGGCAAGACGACGCTGCTGCGGCTGCTCGCCGGCTTTGAAGCACCCGACAGCGGCACTGTGAGGATCGGCGAGCGGATCGTGGACGGCGAGGGCACCCATCTGCACCCCGAGCATCGTCGGATCGGCTACGTGCCCCAGGAGGGCGGCCTCTTTCCGCATCTCACCGTTCAGGCCAACGTCACCTTCGGCCTGCCCCGCGCGCAGCGGCGCGATGGCGCGGCCGCGCTGCTGGAGCTGGTCGGTATGGCCGATCTGGCAAAGCGCTATCCGCACCAGCTCTCCGGCGGCCAGCAACAGCGCGTGGCGCTCGCGCGTGCGCTTGCGATCAAGCCGGAGATCGTGCTGCTCGACGAGCCGTTTGCCTCCCTGGATGCCCATCTGCGCGTGAGCGTCCGCGACCAGGTACGCCAGATTCTGCGCGAGTCGCACACAACCGCGCTGCTGGTGACGCACGACCAGGACGAGGCGCTCGCCCTCGCCGACCAGGTCGCGGTGCTGCGCGACGGCAGGATCGCCCAGTGCGCGTCGCCGCACGATCTCTATGCCTTCCCGGTCGACGACGAGGTGGCGCGCTTCGTGGGGGAGGCCAATCTGATCGTCGGGACGATGGAAGGCGAACTCGTGGAGACGCCGCTCGGCAGGCTGTCCGCCCGGTGGCGTCACTCGCCCGTACCCACTCCATGCCAGGTGAGCGTGCTGATCCGCCCCGAGCAGATCGAGCTGCGCTCCCACGACGCGGAGGACTCCTCGGCGGGGCAGGTGGTCAGCTCCGGCTACCACGGGCACGACACTGTTCTTCACGTCCAGCTCGCGAGTATGAACGGCGAGGGTCCGTTGGTTGTGCGTGCCCCCGGCAACGTCCATGTTCCGGCCGGCTCCGCGATCACGCTTGGCGTGCGCGGGCCGGTGCTGATCTGGCCGGTGGGGGAGGGCCAGAGCGGACAAGGCAGTCACTGAGCACCGGGTAAGATCAGCTCAGTGCGGCTCCGACCGACCAGACGCAGGCAGGCCGGGTCCGCGTCTCTGCGGCGATAGCTCAGTTGGTAGAGCGTCGGCTTCCCAAGCCGAAGGTCGCGGGTTCGAGACCCGTTCGCCGCTTTCATCCTGTCGCCGCTGCTCGCCGCTTTTCGCAGTAGACAAGCGGAATTACGAGCGAGCGGCACCGAGTCAACGGTAAGCCTCGCCTATCCTCGCCGCTGCTCTCCCAGTGCTCGTGGTCGCATCTTGGTCGCATCTGCGTCTCCGACGGAGCAGCTGGCGTGAGCGCTTCGCAGGCAAACGGAGAGCCAGTCGCGCGAGATCGTCTTCCGCGCGATCGACGAGCATGAGCCGCGAGCGACCTTGGCGTTGTTTAGCGGCGGCGGCGACTCGCCGCGATGCTGCCTTGGGCGGCCGCTGATCTAGGAGTCGCGGGCGTCCAGCGTTCGGTTTTGGTCCTGGCCTGTAGTGCGCGACCCGACCGCACCCGACGTGGACGAGCGGGGCGTGCCCACTGTGGTCCGCGTTGGCTGCGTGAGCCAGACCGGGTTTGGTGGACAGGTTGATGTGGCCTGGGTTGCTTGGAGTCGGTGGTCTGGAATCAGGCGGCGAGCTCTTGTTGTTGATTTTGGTGGTGGTGGTTGTTCTCGTATTCGGCTGGCGTGAGCATGTTCAGGGCGCTCATACGACTGCTGGACGCATTCGACGTGCGTCCTGAGGAGTTGCTGCGGAGTCTCCTTCGCGCTGGGCGGGACGCTACGCGAGCGAAATCCTAAAAGTCCGGCGACCCAGCTGAACGAGGCAAGACCGGCCGTTCGACGACGGAGCCGTCGAGATCTGTGGCCAACACGACAAGCCAGACCACCCGTCCGCCGCCGACCGCACACGGCGTATTCCTGAAACCGCCCAGGTGCCATTGGTCCCCTAGGGCCATATTGGCCGGAGGCATCGCCGTTTGCCGTATGTGGCTCCACAGCGCGACTCCAAGGTTTCCGCTGGGGCGCAGTCCACGGACATCTGGATGCAACCCGGCGTCTATCATGTGGGCTGTACGTAGCCCGCTAACGTCGCCCCCGCATCAGGCCGCAGGGGCGACGTTCCGCAGTCGTTTGATGTGCCGCGCTTTGGCAGCTTGTAGGCGCGACTATCCCGTCGGGGCCGGGCTAGGCACTGGAAGAGAAACCGTTATCTGCTTTCCTTCCGCGTTGTCGTATGTGGCTGCTTCTGGTGCCTTCCCGCTTCGCGGCCCGCCCACCGCTATTACGTTGTTAACAACAGGCACACTTTCGGATTCCCCGCCTTTGTACTTGATCGTGACGGACGAATTACCATTGGGGACAAGACCGAAATCATTGACCTGCCCTGAGGTCGTCTCGTTGATGTCCCAGAGTCCCTTTTCTTCCACGCTGGCTCTCGGAGCGGAAGATCCGCCAATGACCGCCGGACCTCCAACGCTTTGGTGATATATGCCAATCTCGGCGCTGCTCGCGACCAACACGACCGAGAACGCACCGGCTGTTGTGCCTACGGCTGTTGATGGATTCATGGCTTCGTGGCCCGACGCCAACGAAAATTGGATTTTTTCTGCCAGGCTTCCGTCTACCGTCGCTGTATGAGCGCGATTCCAGTCGCTAACCGTTCCGTGACGGAAAATGTGAAACTTCCGATCTAGCTTGGTCAGCGCCATTCTTGTGGCGGCGGCAGTCGCGTCCGCACTAGCTTTTGAGTTTTGCCTCGAAGCGAGGGCGATGCCAACGGCCACGCCTACGAGCACGACGGCTGACGATAGGGCAATCGCTAGTCGCCATGTGTGTGATTTCATCATAGTCACCATAACCTTTGCGTGATGCTACGAGCAGTTTTCTTTTTCACAGTAGCCGTCTGCCCAGCCTTTTACCCAATGGGTCACGGTACCGGCATTCCAGGCACGTGGATAGCCGTATTCGTAATGCGGGTACGACTGGTACGCGTTTTTTTCTCCGGAGTACTCGCATTTTTGTTCTGTATAACCCGTTTCGGTGAGGTATGCGTCGATGCAAACCGCATGTGCTTCCCCGTCTGCGTTGCCATTGTTTGTGAGCAGGTGCAGGTACCATTGTTCACCGTTCGGCGGACAAGTGCCGTCCGGTGCCAATTGTTGCGAGCAGTACAGCGGTTCGTGCCAGTATTCGGTCGCATGCGCGGCTGCCGGCAGCACTACAAAGGCAAGTGCCACCGCCACAAGAAACGCGGCCAAGAAGGTTAGATCTAGGCGCCGCCAACGACTCAAAGATCGTGTCATGTCTCCCCCGATATTCCCAAAATGGACTTGTGATCGTCTCGATCTACCACCGACTTAAGAGCCTGGCACAAGGCTTCTGGCCCAAGCCGGATTGTCTCATTGGACCGGCAGGAACGATTAATCGGGCATCCTAACAGACGGTCTGACTCGCGCCACCTTGGCCTACGCGCATGGTGCACATGGCGTCATTCGGCACGCCGAGGCGATGGCCTTTAGCCAACGGCCCCCAGCCATCCAAAATGTTTCCAACTCACATCCGGCCGGCCCACACGGCGGAGGTGGCGGTCGGTGTCGATTTGCTGGCCTTGTGTTCGTTGGCATCCGAGGTGGAGTGGACCCAGTTTGGTGGACAGGTTACTACTGTCCGCGAAAACGGGTCCACTCCACCGGCGAGGTCGGACAGAATCCCTTACTCCGGCAGGTGCCGGCCACGATCTTCATCATGGCCGTTCCCGTCAAGCTCGGCGAGCAACTCACCCACTCGCCGCCGTATCTCTTCCCGCGTCTCGCGGACCTTCGCGACCGGCTGGCCCTTCGGATCGGGAAGATCCCAGTTGAGGTATCGCTTGCCGGGGATGTAGGGGCACTCGTCGCCGCAGCCCATCGTCACGACGACGTCGGCCTGCTCGGCAAGCTCGCGAGTAAGCATCTGCGGCATGCGGTCGGATAGGTCGATGCCGAGCTCGCACATCACCTCGACCACCTCGGGGTGAACGTGCTGACCGGGTGTTGTGCCGGCTGAGATGGCGGAGTGCCGCCCTTGCGCGGCGCGCTCGAAGAGGGCTTGGCTCATCTGCGAGCGGCCGGCGTTATGAAGGCAGACGAACAGAACGCACGCCATCGGGTTGCGCCTCCAAGTGGTGCGGCAGGACGACGTCCGCAGCCTGGTCGGGCGTGACGTGCGGATACAAGGCGCGGATCGTGACGATCGCCAGTCCGCAGCCCGCCAGCTGGGCGAGGATGAAACCGGGCACCGAAGAGGGCGCGATGCCGGCGAAGGTGTTCGAGAAGATGCGCCCGACGCTGATCGCGGGGTTGGCGAAGCTGGCCGAGCTCGTGAAGAAGTAAGCGGCGCCGATGTACGCGCCCACCGCGGCCGGGGCGGTGCCAAGGCGTTTGGTCCGCGCTAGCGAGAAGATCACCAAGAGCAGCCCGGCCGTGGCGATCACCTCGCTGAACAGGTGGGCGGGACTGGCGCGATGGTGGGTTGAGATGCTGACTGCTGCCAGCGCAAACATGCCGTTGGCGGTGACCGCACCGATGATGCACCCGATGATTTGAACGGGGGCGTATGCGGCCGCATCGCGCCAGGAGATCCCGCCGAAGCTCGCGTCCGCAAGCGAGACGACGGGGTTGAAGTGACCGCCCGAGACCGGGCCGAACATGAGGATGATTGCGAACAGTCCCGCTGCGGTTGCGGCGGCGTTCTCGAAAAGCTGCAGGCCCACGTCGTCTGGGGAGAGGGTCTGCGCTGCGATGCCCGAGCCGATCACCAGAGCAGCGAGCAGCGCCGAGCCCAACAGCTCGGCGAGCAGGCGTCGTGTGAGTGGCGCAGTGGCGTGCATGAGCAATCGGGTTTGCGCCGCGGATCATATTCCATTGACATCTATGACTTCAATCGATATATGTAGATTGATGAGCGTCGATCTGGAGTTGACCCCGAAGACCAAGCGACCCGCAGGGGAGCCCTGCTGCGAGCCGGTCGTCTACCCCGAGGTGCAGCGCGAGCAAGCGAGTCGCCTGGCACTTGTTGCCAAGGCCCTCGGAGACCCGATTCGCTTGCAACTGGTCGACGTGCTGCGCAAGCACGCGGGCAAGGTCTGCGTCTGCGAGCTGGTGCCACTGTTCGAGGTCGCCCAGCCCACACTCTCCCATCATCTGAACAAGCTGCGCGCGGCTGGGATCGTGGACTCCGAGCGCCGCGGTCTCTGGGCCTACTACTACGTGATCCCCGAGACGCTCGAAGAACTCTCGACATGGCTGAGCTGATCCGGCCGTGCCTCTAGAACACTCGTCCCCGCAGGCGAAAGCGGCCCGGCGAGCCTGTAGCCTTGTCAAACTGTGAATCTAGCGAGGCTGGGGCCAACGATGGCGTCTGTTGCAGCACTGGTCGGCGTCGAGCTCCTGCTTTGCCTGCCTGCTGCGGTGCACGCTGAAACGGTCGCGCCGCTGGCGGAATCCAACTACTCCGTGCAGCCCGCCTGTCGTGCTGCAGAGCCGGGGCATGCCGGCTGCCTTGCGCTCGCGCTGCAGCCGAGGACGGCCGCTGCAAGGGCGCACAGGCACCCGATCGGCATCACCCGCCGACAGGCGCTGAGAGCGGTCAGCGCAGCCGAAGGCTCCTATGGGCTGCGTCCCGAAGATCTGCAGGACGCCTACTTCCATGGGCTCTCGCCACAGGCGCCCGAACCGCAGACGATCGCGCTCGTGGACGTCTCCAACGACTATGAAGCGGAAACAGACCTGAAGAAGTACGACCAGGAATTCGGAATCGGAGAACTGGCTCGCTGCAGCGCCGGGCAGACCAGCGACTGCTTCGAGCAGGTCAATCAGCGGGGCGAAAGCGGCAATCTCCCGTTCCCGAGCAGCGAATCGGCGCTTCTGAGCACCGAAGACGCCTGCCTGAGCAGCAAAACCGAACCTGAAGCCAGGAAACGGGATTGCGACCAGGCGCTGGAAGCGGACGGGTGGGCGGTTGAGATCTCCACCGACATCGAGGTTGCCCGCGGGGTCTGCCAGAACTGCCGCATAGCGCTCGTGGAGGCGGAATCGTCCTCCTACTCCGCGCTCGAAGAAGCCGAGGAAACGGCGGTGCGGCTAGGCGCCACCGAGGTCTCGAACTCGTGGAGTGGGGCAGAGCCTCAGTCCGACAGCCCCGCGTTCAATCACCGCGGGGTTGTGATCACAGCGTCGGCCGGTGACGACGGCTATCTCAACTGGACCGAGGCGGAAGAAGCAGAAGCGTTCAAAGAAAGCTATTACTCGGGCGCCGGCTATCCGGCCAGCTCGCCGCACGTGGTCGCCATCGGCGGCACCAAGCTCACGCTCGCCGGCGGCGCGCGGGCGAGCGAGACGGTCTGGAACGAGGACCCTGACCCCGCCGGCGGCGACGAGGGAGCCACCGGCGGCGGCTGCAGCACAAAGTTCTCTGCTCCCAGCTGGCAGTCGAGCGTGCCCGACTGGTCGCAGGTCGGCTGCGGCTCCAAGCGCGCGGTCTCAGACGTTGCCGCCGACGCCGATCCCTACACCGGCGTGGCCGTCTACGACACGATGCCCTACCTGCGGGCCGAAGTGAACGCCAAAGGCGAAGAACGGGTTCTCAGGACGCCGCTGAAATGGGTGCCGATCGGCGGCACCAGCGTCGCCTCGCCGATTATCGCTTCGATGTTCGCGCTTGCCGGGGGCGCGCACGGCGTCGAATATCCGGCCCAGACGCTCTACTCCCACCTCGGGCAGAGTTCGCTTTACGACGTCACGAGCGGAGGCAACGGCAAGTGCAACGGGCTCTACGGCAGCTGTTCGGGCTCGTTGAGCTCAGCCCTGGACTGCGGCGAAGCGTGGCTGATCTGCAAAGCCGCCACCGGCTATGACGGCCCGACGGGTGTCGGGGCGCCCGACGGTCTTGCCGCCTTCCAGCCCGCCAAGAGCGAAGGCGGCAAAGAAAGCGGCGAACCTTCCAAGGAAGAAAAAGCCAAAGAAGAGCCGCCCAAGGAAGAAGCGCCAACCACGGAAAAATCGGCGCGCAAAGAAGAAGAACAGGACCCCAAAGAACAGGAACAGCCGCTGGAAGCGCCGAAGCTGACAGAACCGCCCACCGGCGCGCCCATACTCGGCATAACGAGTGGCTCCTCATCCTCGTCGGGTGCTTCCGGCTCAGGCCATGGGGTGCAGGCGCAGGTCCTCGCACTGGCGCTGACGAAGGGCGCTACGCAGAAGGTGCGCGGTCGTGGCCCGCTCGCAGACGAAGTCGCATTTCGCTTCAAGCTGAGCCTCCCGGCGACGGTCAAGGTCAACCTCGCGCATCTGCTGCACGGTCATGCACGCGAGAGCTGGCGCGAACTCGGCAAAGACGCGCGCGCATTCACGGCCTCCGCAGGGACAAGTCGAGAGCACCTCAATGCCCGCAACAGGCTTGGTGCAGGCACCTACCGACTCACCCTCTTGATCCCGAGCGGCGGCTCGCGCTCGATCGTCTTCACGGTCGGCTGACGCCGGCTCTGCGGCGGGGCTGCCGCCGCTCCGCCGCCATTTGCACGACAATCTCTGCACATGCACGTAACAGCGAAGGCCGACTATGCCGTTCGGGCGGTGGTGGAGCTGGCCGGATCGGGGCAGGACTCGCCGCGCAAGGTCGATGACATCGCCAAAGCTCAGGCGATCCCACCGTCGTTCCTGGAGAACATCCTCACGCAGCTGCGCTCGGCCGGGATCGTGCGCAGCCAGCGTGGTCCCGAGGGCGGCTACTGGCTGGCGAAGCCCGCCGAGGATCTGCCGCTGGCAGAGGTGATCAGGGCGGTGGACGGGCCGCTGGTCGGCGTCAGAGGCCAGCGCCCGGAGGAGGTGCAGTACACCGGCGCGGCCGCCTCGCTGCAGCAGGTGTGGATCGCGCTGCGTGCCAACCTGCGCGCGATCCTGGAGCAGGTGAGCGTCGCCGACGTAGCCGCCTCGCGCCTGCCCGAGGACGTGATGGCACTCACGCACGACGACGACGCCTGGCACACGCGAACGCGCTAGGCGAATGCGCGGGGCGCCGGCATCCGCACCGCGACGATCTGGCCCTCCTGCAGCTCCATCTGCTCGGCGATGTCGCGGGTGACCTGAGCCCAGATCTCGGTGCCGTCCTGGAGCGTCAGCTCGACGCGGACCTCGAAGCCGAGGTGGACGATGCGGCGCACCAGTGCCTCCACGCCATCATCGCGGCGGTCTCCGTCGAGCAGCTGGATGTCGTGGGGGCGAAGCAGCGCGTCGCCGACCCGGCTCACCGGGCCCACGAACGACATCACGAACTCGTTGCGCGGCTGCTCATAGAGCTCCTTCGCGGTGCCGATCTGCTCGATCTTGCCAGCCTTCATCACCACGATTTCGCCAGCGAGGTCCATCGCCTCCTCCTGGTCATGGGTGACGAAGACGGTGGTCATGTGGATCTCCTCATGCAGCCTGCGCAGCCAGTCGCGCAGCTCGCCGCGGACCTGCACGTCGAGCGCGCCGAAGGGCTCGTCCAGCAGCAGCAGCTGCGGCTGCGGCGCCAGCGCGCGCGCCAGCGCCATCCGCTGCAGCTGGCCACCGGAGAGCTGGGAGGGGTAGCGGCCGGCCAGCCCGTCGAGCCGTACCAGGCCAAGCAGCTCGTTCACCCGCTGCTGGATCTCCTGCTTGCCGCGTTTGCGCACCTTCAACCCGAAGGCGACGTTCTGGGCCACGGTCATGTGCTTGAAGGGCGCGTAGTGCTGGAAGACGAACCCGATCCCGCGGGTGCGCGCCGGCGCGGCGGTGATGTCCTGTCCGCTCACCATCACGCTGCCGCTGTCGGGGCGCTCCAGCCCCGCAATCACACGCAGCAGCGTCGACTTGCCGCTGCCGCTCGGCCCGAGCAGGGCCGTCAGGCCGCCGTCGGGCACGACGACGCTGACGTCGTCCAGCGCGGTGAAGGAGCCGAACTTCTTGCTGATGTGCAGAGCCTCGATGGCCATCAGGCGCTCACCTCCGCGGAGCGGTCAAGGGGAATGTCGGAGAGGTCGGGGGCGATCGCAAGCTGGCTATGGCCGGTGCGCCTGGCGAGCAGGCGCATCGCCACCAGCGTGAGCATCGCGAGGATCGCAAGCAGCACCGCTGCGGTGTAGGCGCCGGTCAGGTCGAAGTTCTCGTAGCGGTCCGAGACGTAGAGCGGCAGCGTCTGGGTCTGGCCCTCGATGTTGCCCGAGACGATGCTGACCGCGCCGAACTCGCCGAGCGCCCGCGCCGTCGTCAGCACGACGCCGTAGCTCACGCCCCAGCGGATCGCGGGCAGCGTCACTCGCCAGAAGGTCTGCCAGGGGCCGGCGCCGAGCGTCGCCGCGGCCTGCTCGGCATCGGTGCCGACCTCGCGCAGCACGGGGATCGTCTCGCGCGCGACGAACGGCAGCGAGACCACGGCGGTTGCGAGCACCATGCCGGGCACCGAGAAGATCACTTCGATGCCGTGCGCGGAGAGCCAGTTGCCAAACCATCCGGTGCGCCCGTAGACCAGCACGAGTGAGAGCCCCACGATCACCGGCGAGATCGCGAAGGGCAGGTCCACGATCATGCCGAGCAGTGCGCGCCCGGGGAAGCGCCTGCGCTCCAATAGCAGCGCGACCCCGATCCCGAAGAGGGTGTTCAGCGGCACCACGATCGCGACGATCTCAAGCGATAGCACCAGCGCGTGCAGCGCATTGGGTTCGGTGACCGCTTTCCAGACGGGTGCCAGGCCGTGTTCGAAGGTCCTGTAGAAGAGCATCACCGCGGGCCCGAGCAGCAGCGCCGCCAGGTAGAGCAGCATCAGCGCTCGCAGCCCCAGGCGGCCGGCGCGCTCGCCGACCTGCTCGCGCAGGTGGCCGGAGCTCCGCGCGGGCGCCGGGTGGCCGACTTCAGCGGCGGACATGTCTGCTCCCCAAGCGGCTTGCCAGCGTGCCCGCGCCCAGCACCACCAGCGCCACCGCCAGCAGCACCACCGAGACGGCAGAGGCGGCGGGGAAGTCGCTGTTTGAGACCTGGTTGAAGACGTAGACCGAAGCGACTTCGGTCTTGAAAGGCAGGTTGCCCGAGATCAGCACGATCGAGCCGTACTCGCCGACCGCGCGCGCGAAGGCGAGCGCCGCGCCGGAGAGGATCGCCGGCACGAGGTTAGGCAGGATCACGCGCCTGAAAACGGTTGGGCTCTTGGCGCCCAGAGAGCGGGCGGCCTCCTCCATCGAGCGGTCGACCTCCAGCAGCACCGGCTGCACCGAACGCACGACGAACGGCAAGGTCACGAACAGCAGCGCGAGCACGACTGCGCCGCGCGTGAAGGCGACGTCGATGCCGGTCGGGCCGTTCTTGCCGTATAGGGCGAGAAGCAGCACCCCGGCCACGATCGTCGGCAGTGCGAAGGGCAGGTCGATCAGGGCGTCCACGATGGGCTTGCCGGGGAAGCTGTCGCGCACCAGCACCCAGGCCACCAGTGTTCCGAAGACGGCGTTGATCGCCACAACGATCGCCGAGCTTGCGAGCGTCAGCTCGATCGCCGCGACCGCCTCGCGCCCTGTGATCTCCTGCCAGAAGTTGGAGGCGCCACCGTGGCTTGCCTGGGCCAGCAGCGCCGCGACCGGCAGCAGCACCAGCGCCGAGAGGTAAAGCGTCAGCACCCCCGGCCCGAGCGCCAGGCCGGCGCGGGCGCCGGCGCGCCGCACGGGGCCTGGAATCAGGCTCCCGCGCGACAGCGCCGCCGCGCCACCGCTATTTCGCGGTGGAGACGCCAAGCGATTCCTCGATCTTGGTCACGGTGCCGGTGCTCGGCGCGAAGAACTGTTCTTCGACCTTGGTCCAGCCACCGAGACTGGCGACCGTGAACAGGCCGGGCGGAGTCGGGAACGCGCTTGCGCCCGGAACGCCGCTGATCACCGGCCGATAGCCGTGTTGCACCCAGATCTTCTGCCCTTCGGGCGAGACCAGGAAGCTCTCAAAGCTCTTCGCTGCCGAGCTGTTGCCCACCACCGCGACGGGGTTTTCGATCTGGATCGTGTCGCTGGGGATGACGTATTCGATCGGCGAGCCCTTCTTCTGATCGGAGATCGCCTCCGACTCGTAGTCGATCAGCGCGTCACCGCGACCGGAGAGGAAGGTTTGCAGCGCCGTGCGCGCGGAGCTGTTCTGGCTGACGACTTTCTTGAACAGCTTCTGCAGGTATTCGGTCGCTTCCGCGGGCGTGTGGCCTTCCTTGATCTGAGCGCCGTAGGCGGCGAGGATGTTCCAGCGCGCGCTGCCCGAGGTGTACGGGTTCGGCGTCAGCACTTCCACGCCGGGCTTGATCAGGTCGCTCCAGCCGTGGATGTGCTTTGGGTTGCCCTTGCGCACGATGATTACGGCGACCGAGCTGGTGACCATGCCGTGGGTGGCATTCTGGTTCCAGCTGGAGGAGACCATGCCCGCCTTGACCAGGCGCGTCACGTCCGGTTCCAGAGCGAAGTTGACGAGATCGGCGTGCAGGCCGTCTGCGACCTTGCGCGACTGTTCCCCGGAGGGGCCGTAGGACTGCGAGAAGCTCACGCCTTTGCCGGCGGAGGTCTTCTCGTAGGCGGAGATCAGCGAGCTGAAGGCCGATTGGGGTGTGGAGTAGGCGATCAGGGTCACGCTCTTGGAGGAGCCGCCTGATGATGAGGAGCCGCAGGCTGCGATCGCCAGCGCTGCGGCGAGCGCGGCCATGGCGACGCCGAGCGCCTGGATTGTCGTCTTCCTTCTCCTCGGGGCAAGATGCATAAACACAATCTCCATCTTCAAGCTGATCAACAGGACCATCAAGGAATACCACAAATCCAGTCGATAATTATGGGTATGTGAGCCTCTGTCTCCGGCTTCGCTTGGCCTCCGGGCCGGCGTCGGTTACGCTTTCAGGCGGTCCTCGCAAGGCATCACACCCTGCGGAGGCGGCAGCTCGGCTGGCCGAGCCGCCGTCGATCTCGTCCACCACACCCCGAGAAGGAGAGGCAGAAACCCAATGTCATCGAGCACCGTCTCCAGCGCCGAGGCTGCCGACGCCGCCGTCGAGGCGATTTCCAACGCCGCAGCGCAGGAGGCATCCTTCTCGCTCGCGCTCAACCAGGACCAGAAGGACATCCGAGACTGGGTCCACGGCTTCGCTGCCGACGTGATGCGGCCGGCCGCCCATGAGTGGGACGAGAAGGAGAAGACGCCGTGGCCGGTGATCGAGGAGGCCGCGAAGATCGGCCTCTACGGCTTCGAGGCGCTGGCGCAGTTCTTCGCTGACCCGACAGGCCTCACCCTCCCGATCGTCAACGAAGAGCTCTTCTGGGGCGACGCCGGCATCGGCATGGCGATCATGGGCACCGGCCTCGCAGTCGCCGCCATCTTCGGCCAGGGCACCGGCGAGCAGATCGGCGAGTGGATCCCGCGCTGCTTCGGCACCCAGGACGATCTGAAGGTCGCCGCCTTCTGCTCCTCTGAGCCCAATGCCGGCTCCGACGTCTCCGCGGTACGCACGAGTGCGAAGTTCGACGAGGCCACGGGGGAGTGGGTGCTCAACGGCCAGAAGGCCTGGGCGACCAACGGCGGCATCTCCGACGTCCACGTCGTGATCGCCTCCGTAGATCGCGCGCTGGGCTCACGCGGCCACGCCGCCTTCGTGGTGCCGATGAGCGAAGCAAAGGGCATCTCGCAGGGCGCGAAGGTGAGCAAGCACGGGCTGCGTGCCTCTCACACCGCCGACGTCTACCTGGACGACTGCCGCATCCCCGCCGGCTACGTGCTCGGCGGCAAGGAGAAGCTCGACGAACGCTTGGCCCGCGTGCGGGAGGGCAAGAGCAGCAAAGGCAACGCCTCGATGGCGACCTTCGAGGCATCCCGGCCCACGGTCGGCGCGCAGGCGCTCGGCATCGCCCGGGCCGCCTACGAGTATGCGCTGGACTACGCCAAGGAGCGCGAGCAGTTCGGCAAGAAGATCATCGAGAACCAGGCGATCGCCTTCACGCTGGCGCGCATGAAGATGGAGATCGACGCCGCCCGCCTGCTGGTCTGGCGCGCCTCCTGGATGGGACGCAACCAGGTCCCCTTCGAAAACGCCGAGGGCTCGATGAGCAAGTTGAAGTCCGGCGAGGTCGCGGTCTGGGTCACAGAGCGCGCGATCCAGATCCTCGGCGGCAACGGCTACACCCGCGAGTTCCCGGTCGAGCGCTTCCACCGCGACGCGAAGATCTACGACATCTTCGAGGGGACCGCCGAGATCCAGCAGCTAGTGATCTCCCGGGCGATCTCGGGGATGCACATTCAGTAGCTGCGACTACCAGGCCTGCTCGCACCCGCAGTGCGGGCAGGCCACGGTCGTTGAGACCGGGGCGCTGAACATCAGGCCGCAGCCGCAGACGTAGGTCGCCTCATCGATGGGGCCGCCCGCCGCCTGAGCGCGGCCAACCGGCGTCTGCGAGTACTCGATCTGGGGGGTGCGCTGCCGCTGATCGGCTGCCCTGATCGTGCCGCCGCGGCGCAGGTGGGGCAGGCCGCGATGGCTGCGGCGGGGCTCTACGCGGTGAAAGAGGCTTGTTCTCATCTTGCTCTCATCTGCTGAGACCCTTCTCGATGGGGAATGTTTCGGCGCCAGAGCAGGCATTCCTTGAATCGTGCGCACGAGATGCGCAGCGCGGGGAGGAGGGGTCTGGGATACTTGGGCGTCGATGAACCCCGCACGCAAGCGAACGATCCGCCTGGTCGTGGCGCTGACGGCGGCGGTGACGCTCGCCAGCGCGCTGATCTACACCAGCTTCAGCGCGGCTAGCCCCGCCATCAGCCCCAGCCAGCTGATCCACGAGGCGGTGCCTGGGCGCAGCTATCAGCTGACCGGCACCGTCGTGGCCCACTCCATCAATCACGACGGCGAAGTGCTCGAATTCCAGGTCAAAGACAGGGCCGGCGAAGACTCGGTGCCGATCCGCTACACCGGGGAAGTGCCCGATCCCTTCAAAGAAGGGCGCGAGGTGATCGTGACCGTCAGCAAGCAGGGCAGCCAGTACATCGGCGAACGCAACTCGCTGATCACGAAGTGCCCGTCGAAGTACAAATCGGCGCCTCCCGCCGCAACGCGGAAATACTGATGCCCTCCCTGGGAACCGGCGCGCTGCTGCTGGGGATCGTCGTCTGCCTTTACGGCATCGGCGCCTCGATCTACGGCGTGCGCACCGACCAGGACCGCTGGATCGAGTCGGGTCGGCGCTCGGTCTACGCGCTTGCGGTCACGATGATCTGCGCCTTCGCGGTGCTCGAGGTCGCGCTGCTCTCAAACGACTGGGCCTTCAACACGGTCGCCGACACCTCCAGCGTGACCACCCCGCTCTTGTACAAGGCGGCGGCCGTGTGGGCATCCCAGGAAGGCTCGCTGCTTCTATGGGCGCTGCTCTCGGCGCTCTGGTCGAGCCTCGCGCTGTTCCTGGTCAAAGGCCGCATGCGCGAGATCGCGGCCTACGCGACCGCGGTGCTGCTTGCCTTCGACGCCTTCTTCATCTTCCTGATGCTGGGCTACGCCAACCCGTTCAAAACCACGCATCCGGCGCCGGTGGAAGGAGCGGGCCTGGATCCGCTGCTGCGGTTCCCGACGATGATGATCCACCCGCCGATGATCTACTCGGGCTACACGCTGTGCATCGTGCCCTTCGCGTTTGGAGTCGGCGCCCTGATCACCCGCAAAGTCGACGCCGAGTGGCTGAAGGTGATGCGCCGCTTCGCGCTGGCCGCCTGGATATTCCTCGGCATCGGGATCGTGCTCGGCGCACGCTGGTCCTATTCGGAGCTTGGCTGGGGCGGCTACTGGGGTTGGGACGCGGTCGAGAACGCGGCGCTGCTGCCCTGGCTTGCGGCCACCGCCTTCATCCACTCGCTGATGATCCAGGAAAAGCGGGGGATGCTGAAGATCTGGAACGCGTCGCTGGTGTTCGCGATGGGGACGCTTGCGATCATGGGCACATTCCTGGTCCGCAGCGGCATCCTGGACTCGATCCACGCCTTCGGCGGAGCCACGCTGGGCGTTCCCTTCGTGATCCTGATCGGGGCGATGATCGCCGGCTCGATCTATCTCGTCGTCAGCCGCAGGGACGTGCTGCGCTCCGAGCACCAGCTCGACTCGCTGCTCTCGCGCGAGTCGGCGTTCCTACTGAACAATCTGGTGCTCGCCGGCCTCGCGTTCGTGATCTTCTGGGGCACTTTCTTCCCGATCATCTCAGAGGCGCTCACCGGCAGGGAAGCATCCGTTGGCAGTCCCTGGTTCGATCGCTACACGGTGCCGCTGGCGTTGGTGCTGGTGCTGCTTTCGGGCATCGGCCCTGTGATTGCGTGGCGCCGCGCAACGTTCGCCAACGCGCTGCGCAACCTGCGGGCGCCGATCCTGGTGGCGCTCGCGGTCTGCGTCGCGGTGCTTGGCGCCGGGGTGAGCGGCAAACCGCTTGCGGTCGTGATGTTCGCCTTCGCGGGCTTTGCGCTTGCGGCCGTGGCGCAGGAGTACTGGCGCGGCACCCGCGTGCGCGCGAGAAGCACCGGACAGCGGCCGCCGCGCGCGCTGCTTGGCCTGATGCGACGCAACCGCCGGCGCTACGGCGGCTACATCGTCCACATCGGGATCGCCTCGCTCTTCATCGGCGTGGCCGCCTCCTCGTCCTTCCAGCACTCCGTCGAGCCCAGGTTGAAGGTCGGGCAGAAGATCAAGATCGACGGCTACACGATGCGCTACGTCAGGCCGACCGCGAGCGTGACGCCCAAGTACGACGCTGCGCACACTGGCGCGACGCTCAGCCTCGGCGCGGTGATCAGGGTCACCAAGGGCGGCAAATACATCACGACGCTGCTCCCGGCCGAGGGCTTCTACGACTCCGGCGAACCGTCGCAGGGCTCGGTCGGCCATCTGATCGGCGGTCAGGCCGTCAGCCACGTCGCCCTGAACAGCACGCCCTTCAGAGATCTTTGGGCGGCGGTTGCGCCGGAGATCACGGCGCCGCAGCTGGAACGCATCCTGAAGGCGGGCAACAAGGCGATCCCCGTCAACCGGCCCGAAGAGGCGATGATCGTGCTGGCGCTGATGGGCCGCGAATACCTCAAGAACACGCCAGTGGCGGAGTTCCACTTCGAGGTTTCGCCGATGGTGATGTGGATCTGGATCGGGGCCTTCATCATCCTCTGCGGCGGCCTGATCGCGATATTCCCCTCGCCGCGCGTACTCGCCCGCCGCGTGAGCGTGAGCGTGCGCAAACCGGCGCCCGTGCGCGGGCGCGAGCGCGACCAAGTGCCGGCCTGAGGAGCGGCCAGCGATGAGCATGCCCGCCGCCGCGCTGATGGTCCTGCTGCTGGGGATCGTGCTCTGGATCGTGACCTCACCGCTGCATGCGATGCCCCATCTGCGCAAGCGCCGCGCGGGCGAGCGCGCCGATCTGGAGGCCCAGCGGGAGGCCAAGTACCAGGAGATCAGGGACACGGAGCTCGACTTCCAGACCGGCAAGCTCTCGGTGCAGGACCACGAAGCGGTCGACGGAGCCCTGCGCCGCGAAGCGCTCGCGATCCTCGACCGGATCAGCGCGCTCGAGGAGGCCGAGGGCGCGGAGCCCGCCGCCTCCTAAGCGAGTTTCTTCAAGAGCACGATCGTGTTCAGCACGAACACGATCGCGAAGAAGACGGTCCAGCGGTTCAGGTTGCGCTCGACCATCGATCCTCCGCCCAGCGGACCTGTGCCGCTGCCCACGCCGAAGGCGCCCGAGAGGCCGGAGTCCTTGCCCGAGTGCATCAACACCAGGAAGATGAGCACGACGGCGATGACCACCTGCAGAGCCGAGAGGATCGTTTCCATGCGCGTCAGGGTACAGCGCCCGCGTGCTCGATGCCAGCGGCGGCTTCACGGAGTGGTCCGGCGCGATGAGCGGTCGTCGCTGCAAGCGATCTTGCGAGCGGGTCGGAGACGATGTGAAAGGATGTGAAAACTCCCGCCCGACGCCGCCTGCGGCGTCGTTACAGTCATGGCCCCTTGGTGTCTGGCGCCCAGCAATCGATGCCGCGCGGCGTAAACCGTACGTTTACGAGCCTCTTAACCGGTTGTGGTTGGCTACCGCGACGCCGCCCGTGCGAAAGTCAAGGGAGTCTTAGGTGCGGGCCGATAACCGGAGAGCTATGAGCATCCACGCTGGAGACCGCCGATGAGCATCCAGCGCCGCTGGGCGCGGCGTGCGCTCTCTGCGCTGGCGGGAGGCGGTCTGACTGTCGTGGGTCTTGGCGGCCAGTTGGGATCCGCGGTCGGCGCCGAACGCCCCACCTCGGGCAGCTCCCCGAAACGCGCAGACGCGACAGGCACAGAAACCGCCACCTCGACCACGACTGAAGCCCCGAGCGTTTCCAGCTCCTCCTCGAGCTCGAGCTCCTTGAGCACGCAGGTGACGCAGACTGGCTCCTCGACAGGGTCGAGCAGCCAGAGCTCATCCAGCTCCTCCTCGACGGGCTCCAGCCAGACGGGTGCAAGCTCCCATCACGGGGAAGCGACGCCCTCGGTGCTCGGCGAAGAAGGTCAGCAAACCACGCCCTCGACAGGCGCCTCGCACCAGCACGAGACGAGCACAAAGACGAACGAAGGCACCGAAGGCGCCTCCAAACCGAGCGGCAAAGGGGAAGGTGACGTCGCGCCCCCGCCGCAGCTGGTCGCCTCTCAGGCCGAAGCGCTGGCCGCGCTGCTCGGCTCGCCCGCCGTCTCTGTCCAGGCGCTCGACTACTACCGCATCCCGATGTTCCTGCTGCCGATCTACCAGGCTGCTGCTGTCCAGTACGGCGTGCCCTGGCAGGTGCTCGCCGCGATCAACGAAGTCGAGACCAACTACGGCAATGACCTCTCCATCTCCAGCGCCGGCGCCGAGGGCTGGATGCAGTTCATGCCCTCGACCTGGCTGCGCTACGGCGTGGACGTCCAGGACGCCGGCTACGCCGACCCGTTTAACCCGGTCGACGCGATCTTCGCCGCTGCTCGCTACCTGCGCGCAGCCGGCGCGGCCCATGACCTCAAGGGCGCGATCTTCGCCTACAACCACTCCGCCGCCTACGTCGAATCGGTGCTGCTGCGCGCAAAGCTGATCGCGCACTACCCGACGGCTGTGATCGAGACGCTGACAGGGCTGGCGGAGGGCAGCCTGCCAGTTGCGCATGCCCTGGCGACGGCAGAAGAGCTGCTGCAGCCGGGCTCCGCCGCGGCGAGCGTCGACTCGGTGCGCCCCGGCAATACGAGCTCCACCAAACGCCACTCCCGCGCAGCGTCCAGCACCTCCACTGCCGCCACGGCGGGCACCGCGCTGACGCCGGGCTCCACGCTGCCGCCGACCCCCGGCGCCAGCGGCGCGGCGGTCACCGAAGGTGCCGCGCCGACTTCGCAGCGCTTCAGCGATCTGGTCGCACCCGCCGGAGCCCCTGTCGTTGCGGTGCAAGACGGCAAGGTCCTGCGTCTCGGCCACTCACGCAAGCTCGGCAACTATGTGATCCTGCGTGACGTCTACGGCGATGTCTTCACCTATGCGGGGCTTGGCAGCATCGCCACCACCTACGCGCCGCCGAAGCTGGACGCCTCCGGCCAGGTTGCCGGCATTGTGCAGGCAGGTGCCGAAGCTTCGCACGACTCCGCGCCTGCCCAGCCCGCCACCGCCGGGAGTCAGTCGCCGCTGACGCTGCACGTCAAGGCGGCTGCGAAATCCGGCATCGAAAGCGGCTCGGTGGAACCGGAAGGCGAAGCGGGCGAAGGCATCGGCAAGGTGAGGATGTACGCCCATCCGGGCAGCTCCTACGCCCATGGCGCGATCGCACGCGCGCGCGCCGCCGGCACGCTCTACGGCCAGCGCAAGCCGCTCAAGCAGGGCGCGGTGATCTCTCAGGGCACCGTGCTTGGCCAGAGCAGCCCCGGGCCGGGTGCTGCGCAGGGCCACATCCAATTCGCGATCAGCCCCGCTGGCGATGCGGGCACGGTCCAGGTGCAGCCGGTGCTGCAAAGCTGGCGCCAGCTTGACGCGGCGCTGCATCCCCGCGGCGCCAAAGGCAACTCGGGCTTGATCGGAGCGACTGCGGGCGACGCCTTCCTGCTCTCGCGCTCGCAGCTGCAACGGGCGGTGCTCTCCGACCCTGGCATCGGCCTCGACGCATGCACCAAGAGCGACGTTGCCGGCGGTGCGATCGATACGCGCGTGCTGGCGAGCCTCGTCTTTCTCTCGCGCAGCGGCCTGAAGCCGACGCTTGGCGCGATGCCCTGCGCCACCAACGTCAAGGGCGGCATCTCTCTGCCGGGCGTCAGCGGAGTGCAGCCGCCGCTGCGCTCCTTCCAGATCGTGAAGGTCAACGGCGTGGATATCGCCGGCCACCAGGGCCCGGGGTCGATCACGGACTTGACGATCAGGACGCTGCTGACGCTGCAGGGCACCTTTGCGCCCAGCGCGATCGCCAGCCTTATGCACTATCCCGGTTCGCCGTCGACGATCGACCGCGCGCAGCAGTCGCGCACCATCCGGATCGCCTTCACGGCGCCCGTCGGCTCGCCGGGCGCGAGCAGCACCGTCAAGGGTGCCGCCGCGAAGGTGGCCAGTGTGGCCTCCTCGAGCACGCTGCTGCTTGGTGGAGGCCTGCGCTCCACGCAGTGGAGCAACCTGATCGGCCGCATTGGCGCGATCCCGCAGCCGCATATCTCGCGTAAGCCGAACTCCGCGGCGATCCAGGATCACGAAGCGCATAACGGCTAGCAACGGCGGTCTTCGCCCTGTCGTTCTGCGAAGATCGCAGCATGAGGGTGCTATGAGCTTCACCTACGGCGGGATCGATCTCGGCGGTACGAAGATCGAGGCGATCCTGCTCGACGCGGGCAGCGGCAAGGTGCTGGGGCAATCCCGCCGGCCCACGCCCACGCAGGGTGGCCCGCAGGCGATTGCGAAAGCGATGGCGGACACGCTTGGCGAGGCTGCCGCGGAGGCGAAGCTGCATCTGGATGTGCTGGACGCAGTCGGCGTCGGATCACCGGGAGAGGTCGATCCTGACACCGGCAGCGTTGCCAACGCCCGCAACCTCTCCGAATGGGAAGACTCGTTCCCGCTTGCGGCCGTGCTCTCCGAGCAGGTAGGCGCGAAGGTCATGGTCGGAAACGACGTCGACGTCGCAACCCTGGCCGAGTTCGAGCTGGGCGCGGGCAGGGACGCCAACTCGCTGCTCGGCGTCTTCTGGGGCACCGGTGTCGGCGGCGGCCTGGTGCTCGACGGCCAGCTCTGGCGTGGCCGCGATAGCGCCGGCGAGATTGGCCACATGGTGGTCAAGCGCAAAGGCGCACGCTGCCCATGCGGGCGGCGCGGTTGCATGGAGGCCTACTCTGGCCGCAAGGCGATGGAGCAGCGCGCGCGCCGCGACGCGGAGCGCGGGCAGAAGACCGCGCTGTTTTCGATCATGCGCGACCACGGCCGCGACTCGCTCAGCAGCGGCGTGTGGGCGCATGCGCTGGAGCATGGCGATGCGCTTGCGCACCGGCTCGTGGATCGCGCGGTGAAGGCGCTCGGCGCGGGCGTGGCCTCGGCGGTGAACCTGCTCGACGTCGAGCTGGTCGTGATCGGTGGCGGGCTGGGGACCCGCTTTGGCCCACAGATGGCCGCGCGCATCGACGATGCGATGCGCCCCCACCTCTTCAACGACCATCGGCCGCCCGAGGTGCGTGTAGCCGGCCTTGGCGACCTCGGTGGCGCGATCGGCGCGACGCTGCTGTGCGGGCCGATCGCCGGAGCGCAGATTCATCTCGCTGCGGACCCGTCCTAGCGGAGTCCCGCCGCGATGCCCGGCCAGTCTTTGCGCCCGCCGCCGCTTGCACTAACGTATGCGGCAGCGTTGTCCAACCCAGTCGTGCATCTCTCGACGGTTCTGCGCAGCCCACTCCTAGACCGAGCAGGTGAGAAGCTCGGTTGCGTGGAGGACCTGATCGTCCGCCTTGCCGACGGTGGATATCCGCCGGTTACGGGGGCCAAGGGCTCGATCGGTGGTCGCGAACTGTTCGTGCCCGTCGCCAAGATCGCGACGCTGGCCCCCGGCGCTGTGCGGCTCTCCGGCGAAAAACTCTCCCTCGGCCGCTTCGAGCGCCGCCCCGGAGAGGTACTGCTGCGCCAGGACGTCCTCGGCCGCAAGCTCGTCGATGTGGAGTCCGATCCGCCACGACTGGTGACGGCGCACGAGATCGAGCTTGCGTGCATCGATGGCTGGTGGCGGGTGGTAGGCCTCGACGCGAGCCTTGCCGCGCAGGTTCGGCGTGCGCTGCCGCGCCGGCTGAAGGGCCTGGTCAAGGACCGGCCGTTTCTGGACTGGAGCGGGATGGAGCCGTTCGTCGGCCATGTTCCCACGGCGCGCCTGCGCTTCTCCCACCGCAAGCTCGCAAACCTGCACCCTGCCGAGATCGCCGACCTCGTGGAGGCGGCCTCCCACGATGAGGGGGAGGAGATCATCGAAGCGGTGCGCCAGGACCGGGAGCTGGAGGCCGACGTCTTCGAGGAGCTCGACGAGCACCACCGCCTGGAGTTCATCCGCGAGCGCCCCGACGCGCAGGTCGCGGCCGTCATTGCGCGGATGGCGCCAGATGACGCCGCCGACCTGATCGGCGAGCTCGACCAGGAGCGGCGGTTGAGCATCATCAAGCTGCTGCCGCCGCCGCACCGCCGCAAGATCGAATCGCTGCTCGGATACAACCCCTCCACTGCGGGCGGGCTGATGAGCGTCGAGTTCCTGGCGCTAGGCGAGCAGGACACCGCAGGCGTGGGCGTGCAGCGCGTGCGCAGCAGCGAGATTGCGCCGGAGGCGCTGAACGTGATCTTCGTCTGCGACGGGGAAGGAAAGCTGACCGGTTCTCTGCCGGTCGTCGCGCTGCTGCGCGCGGGCGCGGAGGCCGTGGCGATCGAGCTGGCTGAGCACGAGCCGGTGTCCGTGGGCACCGATGCCGACCTGCCTGAGGTCGCAAGGACGATGACCGACTACAACCTCACCTCTCTGCCCGTCGTGGACGAGGAGCATCGGATGGTCGGCGTGGTGACCGTCGACGACGTGCTGGAGGAGACGCTGCCCGCCGGTTGGCGACGGCGTTACGGTCTGGTCAGCGACTGAGCTGATTCGATCAGAAGTCGCCCCTGCGGATCTAGTTGGACCGGTTCGGCGACCGAGCGTGATTGCCTCTGCGCTGCTAGGGTGAAGCGCAGTCGAACCACTTGAGATTTGCGCAGAAAGGAGCTCGGTGTGGACGCAGATATGCCACGAAGTACCACGCCGGTAGCGCGCAGGTCGGGTTCGTCCCCTTCGCTGTAGAGGATTCCTTCGGGACGCCCACCGCCGCGCCACCGTGCCCACGGGCACGCGCGCGATGGCGATGTCGCCGTCGAGCTCGTGCGCTGGCACCCGGTGAGGCGCCATGCTGCGCCCACCGTGCGCCAGGCGATATACGGCGGCTATGCCGCCGTCTGAGGTTCCTCATCCGAGCATGGCGAAAGGAGGTCGATTCCGATGTCTGAGAAGGAGAGCACGGTGCGGGAGAGCATCCCCGCCCAAGTGACGCCCCCGCGGCCGGAGGGCGTTCCGCCCGTCCTGGACGAGGCGCACATCGGCGACATCCGCGGCGCGCTTGGCACGATCAAAGCCTCCGATCTGGGCGCCAGGCACGGCTGGCGCTCGCGCGCGATGGCGCTGCTGGCGATCATGGGCCCCGGCCTGATCGTGATGGTCGGCGACAACGACGCCGGCGGCGTCTCGACCTACCTGCAGGCGGGGCAGAACTATGGCCCCAGTCTGCTGTGGGTGCTGATCCTGCTGATCCCGGTGCTGATCGTCAACCAGGAGATGGTGATCCGCCTTGGGGCCGTCACTGGCGTTGGGCATGCGCGTCTGATCAACGAGCGCTTCGGCCGCTTCTGGGGCTGGTTCTCGGTCGGCGACCTGTTCATCCTCAACTTCCTGACGATCGTGACCGAGTTCATCGGCGTCAGCCTCGCGCTCGGCTACTTCGGCGTCAGCCAGTACATCGCTGTCCCACTTGCCGCTCTTGCGCTGGTCGCGATCACCTCGACCGGCAGCTTCCGCAGCTGGGAGCGCTTCATGTACGTCTTCATCGCCGCGAACTTCCTGGTGATCCCGTTGCTGTTCATGTCCCATCCGAACACCGGCGAGATCGTGCACCACACCTTCATTCCGGGCATCCAGGGTGGCGCGAGCTCGACCGCGGTGCTGCTGATCATCGCGATCGTGGGCACCACTGTCGCACCGTGGCAGCTGTTCTTCCAGCAGTCGAACATCATCGACAAGCGCATCACGCCGCGCTGGATCAACTATGAGCGCGCCGACACGGTGATTGGCGCCTGCGTGGTGGTGCTCGGCGCCGGCGCGATGATGGCAGTCGCGGCGTTCGCTTTTGCAGGTACGTCTGCGGCAGGACAGTTCTCAGACGCAGGAGCGACCGCGGAATCGCTGCGCCATTTCGTCAGCCCAATCGCGGGCGACTTCCTGGCCGTAGTCCTGCTGAACGCATCCCTGATCGGCGCCGCCTCGGTGACGCTTGCGACCTCCTACGCCTTCGGCGACGTGTTCGGGGTCAGCCACTCGCTGCATCGCGGACTCAGGGATGCGAAGGTGTTCTACGCCAGCTTCTCGGCGATGGTCGCGCTCGCTGCCGGCGTGGTTCTGATTCCGGGCGCCCCGCTTGGCCTGATCACCACATCGGTACAGGCGCTCGCGGGCGTGCTGCTGCCAAGCGCGAGCGTCTTCCTGGTGCTGCTCTGCAACGACCGCGCGGTGCTCGGGCCGTGGGTGAACCCGACCTGGCTGAACATCCTCGCCTCGGCTATCGTCGGGGTGCTGGTCGAGCTCTCTCTGATCCTCGTGATGACGACGATTTTCCCGTCGCTGAACGCCGGCGCGGCGTTCCTCTACATGTCGATCGCGCTGGTCATCTGCCTGTCGCTTGCGGGTCTCTACATCGCCTGGCGGCGGGAACCGGCTGGTGAGGCGAAGCCGATCGAGAAGGAGAAGCGAGCGACCTGGACGATGCCGCCGCTGGCGCTGCTGGAGCCCGCGAAATGGTCGCCGGGGCGCAAGACGGCGATGCTCGCGATGCGCACGTATCTGGTGATCGCCGTCGCGCTTCTGATCGTCAAGGCGACGCAGCTCGGGCATTGACGCGGCGGCGCCTCGGCGAGCTCAGCGCTGGCGGGAGAGCAGCCCTTCGACCGCTTCCTCGATCACGGAGCTCTCGGAGGCAGCCGACTCGGGCAGGCGATGCGCCTTGCCGCCAGTGCGGGCGATAGTGAAGGACGGCGTACCGGTCAGCCCAAGCTGGCGAGCCTGCGCCGAAGCGCGGGCGATCACCGCGTCGACCCTCGCGGCGTTTCTGGCGGCGAGCGCCCTGTGTACGTTCGCGCCGGGGATCGCGCTTGCCAGCGCTTCCAGATAGGTCGTGGTGACGTACCCGGTGTTCTCCGCGCCTTGGTTGCGGTACATGAGGTCAACGAACTGCCAGAGCCGATGCTGTCCGCCGAGCGCGACGGCCATCTTGGCGGCGCGCATCGAGTCGGGGCCGATCAGGTCCAGCGGCTCGAAGACAATTCGCACCTTGCCTGGCCGCACGTAGCTGGAGATCAGCCCCGGCAGCTCTTCCTGGGCGAAGCTCGCACAGGTGGGGCATTGCAGGTCGCCGTACTCCAAGAGCGTCACGGGCGCCTGCGGGTTGCCGAGCACGAGCCCCGCCTGGTGTACTCCCTTGAGCATCGAGATCGTGGCGGAGGCGCCGGGAACCGGCTTGCCCGGGCGCAGTTCGGAGGTGCTGCCGCTGGCGAACACCGCTACCAGCACCGCGATGATCACCGCGCTTGCGACCAATATGCCCACGACCTGGTGGACCCTGGCCGCGGATTCGTTTGGCGCTGTCTGTGTGTCAGCCACGCGATAAGTCTATGGGCCAGTCACGGACGGCCCGCAGGTCACCACCCCTGGCGCGATAGGCCCTATGTTGACCGGATGCTTCCGTTCTGGGTCTCGATCGCCGTGCTCTCCCTAGTGCAGGCGCTCACGGTGGCGCTGCCTGGCACCGGTGCGATCACAGCGCTGCAGCGATGGCGCAGCGTGAGTCGCCTGTCGGGCCGCTGGTGGGCGCTGATTCCGCCCGGCTCGGTGGTGTTGTTCGTCGCGGTCGGCAGCGTGGCCGCCAATGCGAGCGCGACCTTCCTCACATATCTGGCGTTGTGCGGGGTGCCGGTGGGCGCGGCGCTGGCGCTTGGATGGCTTTCGCGCTCCTCGCGCCCGATCGCCGCGCTGGCCGTGGTGCCGCTGATGGCGCTTGCATGGGCCGACGGCGGCGGGCTGGCCGGCCAAGCCGCCGCCGTCGCGCTGACGGCGCTCAGCTGCGTGGCACTAGGTGCGATCTTCGCCGCGATCACGCCGCCGCGCTGGCTGATGGCCGGGATCATCGCGATGGCGGCTGTGGACATCGCGCTGGTGGCAAGCGAACTGCTGCAGAAGCCCAACAACGCTTTGAACGTCGCCCATCCGGCGGCGAAACTGCCGCGCCTGCAGGCAGAGCTGTTCGGATCGGCCGCGATGGGCTACGGCGACCTGTTCGTGGCCGCCCTGCTCGGCGGCCTGCTTGCCGCCACGGCCGATGCTGGCCGCCAGCGTCGCGTCGCGTTGCTGGTCGCGGTCCTGGCGCTGGCCTCCGATCTGCTCTTCTTCTTCGTGCGCGAGCTGCCCGCGACTGCGCCGGTGGCGCTGGCCCTGGTCCTGATGCTGGTGGCGCAGCGGGCTGGCACGCGCGGGGGCCGGGCTCGCAGCGGTCTGGCAAGTCCCGACACCGCGTAACCGCTGACGACGCACGCGGTAGTCGGTTTTGAGATGTCAGACCGGCAGGAGATGGACGGGGAAGCCTCTGCGGCAGGTGAGGATGAGAACGCCACCCGTAGGGGAGAAGTGCTGCGGCCGCAGGTCTACCTCGACCCGCGACCCGCAGAGCGGTTCGACCGCTACCACGAGTGGGCGCGCACCCACGCGCCCGACTGGGTGCAGGACCTGTTGCGCCTGGTGATGCTGCCGGCGAGCATGGTGCTCTATCGGGTCAGCTGCCGCGACTGCGCTCGTGTTCCCGGCGCCGGTGCCGCGATCATCGCCCCCAACCACTTCTCGGCGATGGACCACTTCTTTTGCGGCATCTACCTGCGTCGCCGGGTCCGGTTCATGGCCAAGTCGCAGCTGTTCAGCGGAGTGCTGGCCGCCGCCATCGAGCACGCCGGCGCCTTCCCGGTGCGCAGAGGCAAGGGCGATGAGCAGGCGATCCAGACGGCGCTGTCGATCCTGCGGCGTGGGGGCGTGATCGTGATCTACCCGGAGGGCGGACGCTCGCGCAGCGCTCAGATCGGGCAGAGCGCGCGGCCAGGCGTGGGTCGGCTGGCGCTTGAAAGCGGCGCGCCCATCGTGCCGGTCGCGATTTACGGCTCCGCACGCGTACGTGGATGGAGGCGGCTGCGGTTCCCGCGAGTGAAGGTCGCATACGGTCGGCCGCTTAGCTACGAGCAGATCAGCGATTGCACCCGCGAGCAGCAGCAGGAGGTCGCAGACGAGGCCCTGGAGCAGATCCGCGCGCTCTACAGCACGCTCAGCGAGCCAGCGGCGGCGGCGAATAGTCCAGATCGCCCGCCGGTGCTTCAGGGCTAGACGGCGCAGCTGGGCCAGACTCGCGCGAGGCGCTGATCGGCCCGCCGTCGGCAAGCGGATCGAGCGCCCGCTGATCGGGCTGCAGGGCGTCGATCTGTGCAGTCGGCGGCTGCGGACTGGACTCGATGGGCGTTGCCACGGTCAGCTCTCGACCGGAGGATGCACCCATCTGCGCCAGCTCCCTGGCCTTGGGGGCCAGCCGCGCGTCGAAGGAGCGTGCGGCCTGGTTGTAGGCCTCCACAGCCGAGCCGAGCTGCCGGCCCACCTTCGCCAGCGGATCCACGAACACGGCCAGCCGCTTGTGCAGCTCGCGCCCAGCCTCCGCGATCGCGCGCGCGGACTCTGCGATCTGCTCCTGGCGCCAGCCATAGTGCACGGCTCGCAGCAGGCCGATCAGCGTCGTCGGCGTAGCCATCAGCACCTGCTGGTGCACGCCGTACTCGATCAACCCCGGGTCCTGCGCCAGCGCTGCTTGGTAGATGCCGTCGGAGGGCACGAACATCGCCACCAGGTCGGGCGTCTGATCGAACTGCCGCTGGTAGCCCTTGGAAGCAAGCTTTGTGATGTGCTCGCGCGTCTGTCGGGCGTGGCGCACGAGATGCATCGCGCGCTCCTGATCGCTCTGCGCCTCCAGGTGCGCCAAGTAGGCGTCGAGCGGCACCTTGGAGTCGACGACTATCACCTTGCCGCCGGGCAGCTTGACGAGCACGTCCGGGCGCAGCATGCCTTCGTCGGTGGAGACGCTGCTCTGCTCCAGAAAGTCGCAGTGCTCGATCATCCCTGCCATCTCGATCACGTTGCGCAGCTGGATCTCGCCCCAGGAGCCGCGCGTGTTCGGCCGCTTTAGCGCGGAGACGAGGTTGCCGGTCTCGGTACGCAGGGTGCCGACGCCTTCGTGCAGTTGGCGCACCATATTGGCCAGTTCGCCCTGCGCCTGGCGACGCTCGCGCTCAAGGCGCGCGATCTCGCCCTCGACCTTGCCGAGCTTCTCGCTCACGGGAGCCACGAGCCCCTTGATCTGCTCGGTGCGCGTGGCCATCTCGCCGGCGATTTGTGCCTGCTCGGCGCGTCTGGTCTCCTCCAAGCGCTGCGCCAGCGAGTCGCCCGTCTGCTTGAGCACGTCGGCCGAGATCGCCTTCATTTCATCGCGCATCCGCTGGCGGCCCTCGCCGGAGAGCTCGCGCAACTGCTCGCGCATCCGCTCTGCGCTGCCACGAGACAGCAGCGCGGATCCCAGCGCGCCCACAAGCGTGCCAAGCAGAATCCCGAATATCACCAGTAGGGCGCTCATTGCGACCCACAACGGTGACATCCGCTCCGGACGGCAGCGGCCCGGAATGCAGACGGCGGGTGTGCTCGCCGTATGGTGAGGGCATGTCCACGGCTGCTGTGAGCGCATGGTCGCGCTACCGGGCGCTGCTTGGCGACCGCGCCTTCGCGGGTGTGCTCGCCAGCTCGGTGCTCGCCCGGATGCCGCTGGGCATGAACACACTCGCGATCCTGCTGTTCATGCGGGCAAGGACGGGGTCCTTTCTGCAGGCCGGCATCGCGGTCGGCGCCTACACCTTGGCCAACGCAGCGGCCGCCCCGGTCCAGGGCAAGCTGCTGGATCGCCTGCCGCACCGCCAGGTGCTGCTCGCCTGCGCGCTCATCGAGACCGGGCTGCTGCTGGCGCTCGTGCTGGCCGCCGACGCCGGCGCAGGCAGCGGATCGCTGATCGCGCTCGCCGCGCTGGCGGGCGGACTGATGCCGCCCGTTTCGGCGAGCATGCGGTCGCTGTGGCCGGCGGTGGTGCACGGTGCGGGGGCGCTGGAATCGGCCTATGCGCTTGATGCCACCTCCCAGGAGGTGATCTGGACGCTCGGGCCTGTGATCGTCGGGGCGTGTACGGCGCTCGCCTCCGCCTCCGCGGCGATCGTGGTGTGCGCCGTCTTCGGCCTGGTGGGCACATCCCTCTTTGCGGCGATGCCGCCACTGCGCGCGGCGGGCCGGCACCGGGTGCGCCGCGCGGGGGCGCAGGGCGCCTTGCGCAGCCGCGGCCTGCGCGCGCTGTTCGTCTCGGTTGCGATGCTGGGCGTGTTGATCGGCGCACTGGATGTCGGCCTGCCGGCGCTGGCTGTGCACCTGAAAGTGCCCTCGGCGGCAGGCGTGCTGTTGGCGGTGCTGAGCGTGGGCAGCATGGCCGGGGGATTGCTTTACGGTGCGCGCGCTTGGCGGGTGCCGCTGCACACCCGCCAGGAGGCGCTGATGGCAGCAGCGGCGTTGATGTCGGCCCCGCTGCTGCTGGCAGGCTCGCTGCCCGGGGCGATCCTGCTGACGATGCTCGCAGGGGTGACGTGTGCGCCGGTGCTCTCCTGTCAGTACGCGCTGGTGGAGGTGCTCGCGCCCGAGGGCAGCGCGGCGGAGGCGTTCAACTGGCACACCGCTGCGCTCGTGGCGGGAATTGCGGCGGGCACGGCCGCGGGCGGCGCGCTGGTGGAAGGGCTGGGCGTCTCCGCGGCCTTCCTGCTCGCAAGCGGCGCGATGGTCCTGGGCGCGCTATCCGCAGTGGCCTGGCGCGGGGCGATCGGCGCGCGCCGGCGGCCTGATTTGAAGCGCGCGCCGGCCGCTGTTGATGGGGTCGGTGGCCAGACGGCCGGCCCGGAGCCGAGGCTCAGAGCCGCGCCGGATGCGGATGCGCCCGCCCAGCAGCGCCGCGACCCGATACCAGGTGCCTCAGGGTCAGCAGGCCCAGCGCCGCCACCAGCACGCAGGTAATCGCGCCCACGCCGAGCCCCGCGCGGGCGCCGGCCGCCGCCATCACGAAGCCCACGATAGGCCCGCCGATCGGCGTGGAGCCCTGGAAGGCGACGAACCACAGCGACATCACGCGCCCCCGCATCGTCGGCTCGGCGGCGAGCTGGAGCGTTGAGTTTCCGGTGGCCATGAAGGAGACGCTCGCCCAGCCCACGAGCGCGAGCGCGATCAGCTCGACCGGCAGGCTGGGCGCAAGCGCGGCCAGCGCCAGCAGCACACCGAAGGCGGCTGCCGCGAGCGAGAGCGTCTTTACGCCCGTGCGCCCGACGGCGGCTACGAGCAGGCCCCCGAACACCGCTCCCACGCCCATCGCGGCGGTCATGAAGCCGTAGCCAGCCGCGCCGACGTGCAGACCGTTGCGCGCCATTACCGGCAGGGAGACCTGGAACTCGTAGGCCAGCGTGCCGACCAGCGCCATCATCAGCAGCGGGACCGCGAGCTGCGGCGTGCGGCGCACATAGCGCAGTCCTTCGCGCAACTGCCCCGGCGCGCGGGGCGCCGGCGGGCTCGGGTGCAGGGCGGCTCTGTCCAGGCGCAGCAGCGAGGCAATCACGGCCAAGAAGCTGGCTGCGTTGAGCAGGAAGCAGACGCCCTCGCCGGTGGTGGCGATCAGAATGCCGGCTACCGCGGGGCCGATGCTGCGCGCGACGTTGACGAGCACCGAGTTGAGGCTGACTGCGTTGCGCAGGTGCTCCTCTCCGACCATCTCGAGCATGAATGACTGCCGGGCGGGGTTCTCGAAGGCGTTGTTGAGCCCCAGCAGCATCGCCAGCACGCCGATCTCCCACACACTCACGGCATTGGTGATGGCCAGCAGCCCCAGTACGAGCGCCTGCAGGCCCATCATCGCCTGCAGGCAGATCATCAGCCTGCGCTTGTCGACACGGTCGGCGATCACGCCGCCGTAGGGGCCGAGCAGCAGGATCGGCACCGTCTGCAGCGCGACGATCAGCCCCAGCATCGTGCTCGAGTGGGTGAGCGTGAGCACGAGCCAGGACTGGGCGGCCATCTGCATCCACGTGCCGATCAGCGAGATCGATTGGCCGGAGATGTAGCGGCGGTAGTTGGGTACCTCGAATGCCTTGAAGGTGAGCCGACCCGCCTGTAGCAGCCGGGTCAAGAGTCGCGCTCCCCGATCAGCTCCGCGAGGCGCTCAAGCGCGGGCAGCGCCGCCCGCAGCGTTTGCAGCTCCTGCGGCGAGAGCTCCTGCAGCTGGGCCTGCAGCGCCGCGGTTCGCTCTTTCTGGATCCGCTTGTGCATTCGTCTGCCGGCTGCCGTCGATTCGACCAGCGCCGCGCGGCGATCGTCGGCGTCCGGCGTGCGCGCGATCAGGCCGCGCTCGCTGAGCCGACCCGTGATGCGGGAGAGCATCGTCGGGTTGATCGACTCGATCGCGGCCAGGTCCGTCAGCCGCAGCGGGCCGTGCCGGTTGACGGTCAGCAGGATCGAGGTCTGCGAGGGAGTCAGGCCGGAGCCGGCGAGCGTGGGGCGCAGGCGGCGGGAGAGCTTGCCGATCACCGCTCGCAGACGAGCGGAGAGCTCCTGGTCGGCCGGCTCTGCCGTCGGGAGGATCGGGTCGGCTGCAGTTGGGATCGGCGCGCTCCTTTGCCAGATAGTTGCTTGCTGGCAAGCATTATATCCAGCCCGCGAACGCGCTGCCGGCGTTGTTAGATGACCCGCGTTGCGGGCTCGGGATCGTAGGCGCCCGCAGTGGCCACGTCGGTCGGATAGCTGTGCCGGGCGCGCAGCAGAAAGACGCCCGCAGCCACCAGCGCGGCGAGCATGATCATGAAGCTGACCTCCAGGCCGTTTGCCACGCTCGGGGAGATCGGGGCCGGATGGGTGCCGACGGGCGCCTGCACGGGGAAGATGCCGGCGATCAGGTCCGAGACGCCGCCGAAGAGCAGCGGCGCAAGCGCCTGCGCGATCGAGCGCAGGAAGGTGCGGGTGCTCTCCGCCTGGCCCCAGAGCCCGGAGGGCATGATGTCCAGGCGTGCGGCATCCAGCGGCGGGTTGGCGGCCGCGATCAACGTCGCGCCACCCACGTCGAACCACAGGCCGGTGCTCAGTTTGCTGGCCAGGATGCCGGGCACGAGCAGCGCCGCGGCTCCGAAGTAGCAGAGCGCCGGAATCCAGAGGCGCGCCTCCAGCACGCCGCTGCGCAGCATCGCGTCGGTGACGCGGCCGCTGATCAGCGTGCCGATCAGAGAGCTGACCACCAAGAGCACGAGTACCAGCGTCACAGACGCATAGCCGACGTTGTAATGGCCCTCCACGAATACGACCACGAAGGTCTGAAGGCCGGAGAGGAAGAAGTAGCCGAGCGCCGAGCTGACGATCAGCAGCACGTTGGTAGGTACCGAGAGCACGTAGCGGATCGCCGCCCGCATGTTCAGCTCGCGCGGATTGCGGCGCAGTACGCGACGCTGGTCCGGCAGTACGCCGTGGCGCTGTGCGGCTTCGTGAGCCAGGTCGGCGTCCTGCGGTTCGGAGCTGCCCGCAGGGTCCTCCCACTCGAACTCTCCGGGCGGCGGCTGCTCGAAGCTTTCGGCCCCCGGATGCAGGCGGCTCTGGCCGCCGCGGCGCGGCTCGGGCACGGTGCGCCACAGCGAGCGGGCCAGGAAGAAGCCGGGGATCGCGAGCATCACGAACGCGGCGCGCCAGGAGATCAGGTTGGCCAGCGAGCCGCAGATCAGAAATCCGATCGCGGTGCCGGCGATCTCGCCGGCGAGGATGTAGGAGTACACCCCACCCCGCTCCCGCGCGGGGAAGTAGTCGCCGGTCAGCGAGGCGATCGCCGGACCGGCGGTGGCAGCCACCGCGCCGAGCGCCAGCCGGGTCAAGAGCAGGGTGGAATAGCTGGCCGCGAACGCGGAGGCCAGCGATGCGACGCTCCAGAGCACGATGCTGGCCGACAGCAGCGGGATCCGCTTGGAGCGGTCCACGAGCATTCCCACCGGCAGCACGAAGATCGCTCCCACCAACAGCGAGACCGAGCTCAGCAGCCCGATTTCGGTGTTGCTGATTTTCATCGCGCTCTCCAGCTGCGGTGCGACGGCGCCGATCGTCGCGGTGTCGGCGCTGCTGAGTGCCAATACGCAGCCGAACAGCACAACCACGCGCGCCCGCGCCGGGCCGCCGACCATCTGCACCACCTGCCCGCGCGTCAGCCTCGCCGTCCAGCGCATCGCTTTCCATGTCGCGCCGCGTGCGCGGGCCCCTGCTCCCTGGCTTGCCATCAGCGGCGGTCCGCCGCGACGTCGAGAACTCCCTGCTCCTCGGTCTCATCGGCGGCGGTCCACGTCCTTACGGTCGAGCGCAGAGCGAGGTAGCCGGCGATGCCGGGCAGGGTGGGCAGCCAGAAAGAGATCGCGCGGTAGGCCAGGACGCCGACCACGGCTTGTCCGCCCGGCACCCCGAAGGCGGCCAGGGCGCCGATCATTCCGCCCTCCACGCCGCCGATGCCGCCAGGCAGCGGCAGCAGGCTGCCAAGGGTGCCGAGGAAGTAGGCCATCACGATCACCGACGGTGAGACTACGGCTCCAAAGGCGCGCAGGCTCACACCCAGCACAGCGATGTCGAATCCCCAGTATCCGATCGCCGCAAGCACGCTGTAGGGCCGCTCTGAGACCAGCGCGAGTGCGGTCCGCACTCCCGCGGAGACCGTGCTCGGCGCGGGCGCAAGGCGCGTCGCCAGGCGGCCGATGCGGCCCGACCGCGCACCCAGCCGCCGCAGGCGCCGCTCGAAGTCCTGCGGCAGCAGGCCCATGCCCGCCACCAGCAGGCCAAGAAAGGCGGCCGCGATCGCGGGCAGGATCGTCAGCGCGAAGGAGCCCCCGCCTGCGAAGACGCCGGTCCACAGCCCGATGCCGCAAACCACCAGCGCGGTTAGGTAGACCGCGTATTGGATCACGAGGCTTGCGACCATCCGCGCACCGATCGTCCGGCCAGTCATGCCCGCATGTCGCAGCGCCCAGATCGTGACCGCGACGCCCCCTGCGCCGGCTGCCGCCAGCAGACGGATTGCGGCGATCCCCGCCAGCGGGATCTCCACGCTCGCGCGCCAGTCGATGCGCGGCACGCCACGGCCGAATACGGACCGAAACAGCGCGGCATAGCTGGCGATCGAGAACGCCTCCAGGATGGCGCCGACCGCCAGCCACACCGGATCGCCCTGTTGCAGGCGCCCCCAGGTGTTCTGGAGCCCAGCGAGCTTCGGAAGCAGGAAGTAGAGGCTCACCAGCCCGACGAGGATCAGCCCTACGCTGATCAGCAGACGCTTGCGGTTGATTAGCGCCTGCGGCGTGCCGCCCGCCGGTGGCTGCGGCGGTGGATGCGAGCGATCGATCGACGGTTGTGTGCTTCGCACGGGCATGGCTCCTCTCGGCGCCAGGGGCGCACACCCATGATTACCCGCTCGCCAGGCGTCTCCGAGGTCTGTGCCTGCTCAGGCGGTCAGCACGGCCTTCGTGCCGCCGGACCGGAAGTGCTCGCCGAGCACGCTCGGGGCATCCTCCAGTGACGCCAGCGTGCTGATCACGCGCTCCGGCGCAAGCGCGCCGCTTTGGATCAGCGCAAGCACCTCCGCCATCAGCGGCCGCGCGGATGTGCGACCGACGTGCAGCGTCACTTTGCGAACGTAGGCGGCTGCGATTGGCACCGTCGTGGCGCGGTGCAGGCTGCCGGAACTCGTGCAGATGCCGTCCGGCGCCGTGGCCGCCAGCGCTCTGCCCAGATCGAGCACGCTTGCGTCCACCACCAGCGACGCGCGCGGGCGGCGGCGCAGCGCCTTGGGCTCGATCGACTCGATGCCAAGTTGCGCGGCATGGCTGCGGACGCGCCCCCGCGCGTCGACCACCAGGACTTTGCGCGCGCCCAGCGCTCGGGCGATCAGAGCACAGTAGAGCGGTAGGCTCGCGCCGAAGGACGAGCGTCGGCGCAGTGAGCCGAGGATCAGGACCTCGGCCTGCGGGTCGCGCTGCAGCAGCCCCGGCAGGTGCGGGGCGATGTGCCTGTAGGCGTCGCACATGTTGTCGGCCACGCTCGCGGCGGCTGCCGGGTCGACGCCCTCGGGCAGCGGAACGAGCATCGCGTCGGCGTAAGGGACGCGCAGCAGGTCCGAATAGGCGCCGCCGAAGTGACCTGTTGCGACGCCCATCCCGAACGCCGAGACCGGCGGGACAGACGCGCAGCTTGCCGTAAAGCCTGCCTTGCACTGCGGGCAGGCGCCGCAGCTGACCTCGTAGGGCACCACGACCATCTCGCCCGGCTTCACGCTCTGCACACGCTCGCCTACGGCTTGCACCTCGGCGACGCATTCGTGGCCCAGGTGCACTGGCAGCGGCATCTGCAGCATCCCCATCGCCAGCGGGCAGTCGATGTCGCAGGTTGCGATCGCGATCGGGTGCACGATCGCGCCGTCGGGCCCCGGCGGCGCCGGGGCGGGCACGTCCTTCCACCGCAGCTTGCCGCCCGGCGCCGCCTGCAGCGCGCGCATGCGCGGGCGGCTCGACCGCAGGCGCTGGCGGACGCGATCGGAGCTGGTGGCGCTCAGGCGCGAAAGGCGACGGCCGACGTCCCGTTCGAGCATCGCCGGGGCGACCGCGGCCATGTTCGGGCCGAGCAGGCTCGCGTAGTGGCGTACAGCGCCGTGGGGGCGGTTGACCGCGCGTGAGCTCATCGCGTCTCCTGACGCTGGCAGGTCTGCGTCACGCTGCGCTCCATTGCGCTCATGCTGGCCTCCGTTGTGCTTGCGTCGGCTCTGCTTCGCGGACGGCACCCAATGCTCGGTACGAGCCCGAATGTCCAGCCTACGCCGATTGCGGCCGGTGTGCGGCGCCGCAGGGCCTTCGCTCGTGTGACATTGGTCACGTTACTTGAGTATAAATTTATATCCGGGTAACTTCATGGTTGTGGCAATCGATGCATCGCCCAGGACGCGCATGCCCAGGGAGCAGCGGATGCAGCAGACGCTCTCCGTGGCCCACGATCTCTTCGCCGAGCGCGGCTATGCCGCGGTCACGATGGAGGAGGTCGCTGCAGCGGTTGGGGTGACCAAGCCGCTGCTTTACAACTACTTCGGCAACAAGGAGCGGCTCTACATCGCCTGCATGGAACGGGCGGGGGAGGGACTGTTCACGATGATCGGCCAAGCGATCGCCGACGTGGACGGGCCAAGCGAGGCGCTTGGCGCCGGCATCAGGGCGTTCTTCGGCTTCCTTGACGCTGACCGCGCCGCCTGGGCGGTGCTCTTCGACGAGACATCTGCTCATGTGGGCGAGGTCGCCGCGCGGGTCTCCGACTATCGCGGGCGGATCGCCGATCTGGTCGCCGGCTCGCTGCTTGCGCGTCTGCCGGCCCGGCGCAGGGACGCCGCACGGGTCGAGGTGGAGGCGCTCTCGGCGGCGCTGCTCGGCGCCGCGGAGGCGCTTGCGCGCTGGTGGCTTGCCACCGAGGCGCTCTCTGCCGCGCAGGCTGCAGAGCTTCTGATCTCAACGGTCGAGCCCGGCCTCACGCTGCGCTCGAAGAAAGGGCAGGCAAGTTGATTGACAAGCCCCGGCGCGTCGCGATCATCGGCGGCGCCAGGATCCCGTTCGCGCGGTCCAACTCCCACTATTCGCACGCCTCAAACCAGGACATGCTCACGGCGGCGCTGGACAGCCTGGTGCAGCGCTTCGGCCTGCAGGAGCAGCGCATCGGCGAGGTCGCCGGTGGCGCGGTGCTCAAGCTCTCTAGCGACCGCGACCTGACGCGCGAGAGCGTGCTGGGCACCCGGCTTGCCCCCGAGACGCCCGCCTACGACGTGCAGCAGGCGTGCGGCACGGGCCTGGAGGCCGCGATCTTGGTCGCCAACAAGATCGCGCTCGGGCAGATCGACTCCGGCATCGCGTGCGGCACCGACACCACCTCCGATGCGCCGATCGGCGTCAACGAGGACCTGCGCGAGATCATGCTCGACCTCAACCGGCAGAAGTCGCTGCTGGGGCGCGCCAAGCAGCTCACGCGACTGCGGCCGGGCCAGATCGTGCCCTCGATCCCGCGCAACGAGGAGCCCCGCACCGGACTCTCGATGGGCGAGCACTGCGCGATTATGGCCAGCGAGTGGGAGATCGGCCGCGTCGAGCAGGACGAGCTGACCGCGCGCAGCCATCACAACCTTGCCGCCGCCTATGAGCGCGGCTTCATGGACGACCTCGTGACGCCCTACCTGGGGCTGGAGCGCGACCAGAACCTGCGTCCTGACTCAAGCGTTGAGAAACTGGCGAAGCTGAAGCCCGTCTTTGGGGGTCCCGAGGGCACGATGACCGCGGGCAACTCCACGCCGCTCAGCGACGGCGCCTCCGCGGTGCTGCTCGCAAGCGAGGAGTGGGCGGCCGAGCGCGGACTTCCGGTGCTCGCCTACTTCGTCGATGGCCAGGCCGCCGCGATCGACCATGTCCACAAGCGCGAAGGGCTGCTGATGGCGCCCGCCTACGGCATGCCGCTGCTGCTCGATCGCAATGGCCTCACGCTCCAGGACTTCGACCTCTACGAGATTCACGAGGCGTTCGCGGCGCAGGTGCTCTGCACGCTCAAGGCGTGGGAGGACGAGCGCTTCTGCAAGGAGCGGCTGGGTCGCAAGGCCCCGCTCGGCGGGATCGACCGCGAGCGGCTGAACGTCAACGGCGGCTCGTTGGCGGCTGGCCATCCGTTCGCCGCGACCGGCGGGCGGATCCTGGCATCGCTGGCCAAGGCGCTGCACGAGCGCGGTTCTGGTCGCGGCGTGATCAGCATCTGCGCGGCGGACGGGCAGGGCGTCCTCGCCGTGCTGCAGAGCGCAGGAGGCGCCCAATGACAGATTTCTACGCCGAGGCCGTCAACTCGCTGCCCGGGAAGCTGATCGCCGGTCGGCTCGGGCTGCCGCGGCCGGCGAAGCTGGAGCGCTACCGCCCCGGGGCGCCGGTGATCTCCGGGCCAGTGTTGCTGGGCGGTGCTCCCGGCGGACGCCTGGGGATTTCGCTGCAGAGGCTGCTGGATGAGATCGGCGCGCAGCGGGCAGGCGACGGGCAGGACCCGGTCAAGGCGCTGGTCTTCGATGCGACCGGCATCGTGGACTCGACGCAACTCGTCGAGCTCCAGCGCTTCTTTCACCCGAACCTCAAGCGTGCGCAGAGCAGTGGCCGGATCGTCGTGCTCGGCTCTCCGCCGCTGCCACCGTCCGGCCGCTCGGGCGCCGAGCGTACTGCCTCGGTGCGCAACGCGACCGCGCAGCGTGCGCTCGAGGGCTTCACGCGCTCGCTAGCCAAGGAGGTCGGCAGAGGCGTCGCGGTTCAGCTGGTGCACGTCGCACAGGACGCCGAGGAGCAGATCGACTCCACGATGCGCTTCCTGCTATCGCCGCGCTCGGCCTATGTCTCAGGGCAGGTAATCGAGGTCAGCGCACCGGTCGCGCAGACGCCCGCGATCGACTGGGATAAGCCGCTGGCCGGCAAGCGGGCGCTCATCACCGGCGCCTCGCGCGGGATCGGCGCGGCGATCGCGACCACTCTGCACCGCGACGGTGCGCAGCTCGTGCTGCTCGACGTGCCGGCCCTTTCGGCCGATCTGGCGAAGGTCACCACTCGCCTGCGTGCGCAGAGCATCGAGCTTGACATCACCGATGCGGACGCGCCCGCGCGGATTGCCGATCGGCTCGCGGGTGGGATCGACATCGTCGTCCACAACGCCGGCGTGACACGGGATCGGACCCTGGCCAAGATGCCCGAGGACCGCTGGAGCTCGCTGATGGAGATCAACCTCTCAAGCGAGGAGCGGATCGACGACGAGTTGCTCGCCAAGGGGCTGCTGGCCGAAAACGGGCGCATCGTCTGCGTCTCCTCGATGAGCGGCATCGCGGGCAATTCGGGCCAGACCAACTACGCGACCTCCAAGGCTGGCGTGATCGGCATGGTGCACGCGCTCTCCGACGAGCTCGCCAAGCGCTACGCGACGATCAATGCCGTCGCGCCCGGGTTCATCGAGACGCAGATGACCGCGAAGATGCCGATCGCGCTGCGCGAAGCCGGCCGGCGCATGAACAGCATGTCTCAGGGCGGGCTGCCCGTCGACGTGGCCGAGACGATCGCGTGGCTCGCGAGCCCTGCCTCCACCGGGGTCAACGGCAACGTGGTTCGTGTCTGCGGCCAGAGCTTGTTGGGAGCGTGATGGCCGCAAGGACTCTTCAGAGCCCGCCGCACTTGCTGCCGCTCTACGCGCGCGCGGCGCTTCCGCTGATCCCGGGGACCGGCCTGCTGCCGTTCGTTCCAGGCGGTGGCAAGCGCATCCCCGAGATCGAGTTGGTGCTCGAGGACGTGAGCGCGCAGGCCGGCGGCATCGCCGCCTACGCCAAGGTGTGCGGCTTTACGCTGCGCGAGCACCTGCCGATCACCTACCCGCACGTGCTCGCCTTCCCGCTGCACATGGCGGTAATGGCAGACGGCCACTTCCCCTTCGGCGCCGTCGGCCTCGTGCACATTGAGAACAGGATCGTGCAGCGCCGGCCCATCGCGATCGGCGAGCAGCTTCGCATCAGCGTGTGCCCGACCGCGCTCTCGCGCCATCCGCGCGGACGCACCTTCACGCTGGTAACCCAGGTCAGCTCGGATGGCGAGCTCGTCTGGGAGGACTTCAGCACGATGCTGCGCCGCGGCGGCGGCGAACAAGCTGGACCGGGGGAGCGTGAGGCCGCAGATCGGCAGGGCGAGGGCTCGCCCGAGGCCGATCTGCGGCCGAGCGCCACATGGCGCCTGCCGGGCGATCTCGGCCGCCGCTACGCCTCGGTGTCGGGTGACCGCAACCCGATTCATATGCACGCGCTCAGCGCGAAGCTGTTCGGCTTTCCTGGCGCGATCGCGCACGGCATGTGGAGCAAGGCCCGCTGTCTGGCGGCGCTTGAGAGTCGCTTGCCGGAGAGCTGTGAGGCGCAGGTCCGCTTCCGTAAGCCGATCGTGCTGCCGGCCAAGGTCCAGTTCGCAAGCTCGCTCTCGCAGGAGCCGACCGGCGCTGGGACGGACGAGATCCGCTTCGCGCTCACCGAGGCGAAGAAGGGCATCCCTCACCTCGATGGCGCCGTCAGGTTGCTGCCGGGCAACGAAAGGATCAACACGAAGTGAGCACCGAAAAGTCAGTCGCCCAGCGCAGCATGGGCCTCGGCCTGCGGGCGCTTGGCGCGCTCGCCGGCTCACCCGCTCTCGACAAGCTCGGCATGCGCAAACAGACCGAGAAGCTGATCTACGGCGCTACCAAGAACGGCTTCAGGGCGGCCACCGCCGCCAGCCGCACATTCAAGATCGCCCAGAGCCTGCCCGGCCCGGCACGCCAGGGCTCCTCGAAAGCCCCGTCGCTCTTCGACATCACCCCAGACGACGAGCAGCAGATGCTGCAGGAGGCCGTCAGGGACTTCGCTGCCGAGAAGGTCCGCCCGGCCGCCGCGCAGGCCGACGCGGACACCGGCACGCCGAAGGAGCTGCTGGAGCAGACGAGCGAGCTTGGCGTGAACATGCTCGGCATCCCCGAGGAGCTCGGCGGCGTGATGGCGCAGCGCGCCGCCGTCACAGGCGCCCTGATTGCGGAGGCGCTCGCCCACGGCGACATGGGCATCTCCTATGCCGTGCTCGCGCCGGGCGCGGTGGCCAGCGCGATCGGCCTCTTCGGCGACGCCGACCAGCAGGCTGCCTACCTGCCCGCCTTCGCCGGCGAGGCTCCGCCCGCGGCGGCGCTTGCGCTGCTCGAGCCACAGCCGCTGTTTAACCCGCTGCGCCTTAGCGCCACAGCGCGTCGCGACGGCGGCGACTGGGTGCTGGACGGCGTCAAGTCTCTGGTCGCGCGCCCTGGCGAGTGCGAGCTGTTCGTGATCGCCGCCGAGGCGGAGGAATTCGGGCCGGCGCTGTTCGTGGTCGAGTCCTCGACGAAGGGCCTCTCGGTTCAGGCCGAGCCTGCCATGGGCCTGCGCGCTGCTGCGACCGGCCGGCTGCTGATCGACGGCGCGCGCGTGCCCACCGCCGCGATCCTCGCCGACGGCGCGCGGGCCGCTTACCTGGAGTGCGTCCAGCGCGCTCGCATCGCCTGGTGCGCGCTTGCGATCGGCACTGCGCAGGCCGTGCTCGACTACGTGATCCCGTACGTCAACGAGCGCATCGCCTTCGGCGAGCCGGTCTCCAATCGCCAAGCGGTCGCCTTCGGCGTTGCCGACATCGGGATCGAGACCGAAGCGATGAGGCTGCTCACCTACCGGGCAGCCGCGCGCGCCGATCAGGGCGCGGACTTCGCGCACGAGGCCGCGCTGGCACGCCGGCTGTGCACGGCAAAGGGCATGAAGATCGGCTCCGAAGGCGTGCAGCTGCTCGGCGGCCACGGCTACGTCAAGGAGCACCCGGTGGAGCGCTGGTACAGAGACCTGCGAGCGGCGGGTGTGATGGAGGGCGCCCTGCTGGTCTGATGGCACGCATAGCCTTCGCTGCTCTGCGTCCTCGGTCGCTCGCGTGCTCAGCACGCCACGCTCCCTGCGTCCTTGATCAGCTCGACTCTGCGCACCATCAAAGGAGACCGTCATGATCAACCTCGAGACACCCAAGAAGTTCAGGCCGCTCGTCGACCAGGCCCATCAGGTCGCAACCGAGGTCTTTCGGCCGATCTCGCGCAAGTACGACGCCGCTGAGCACTCCTATCCCAGGGAGCTCGACATGCTCGCCGCGCTGATCGACGGCATGAACGAGGGCAGCGATATCGGCGGTGCCGGCGCCACCGGCGTGCGCCGCAGTGGCAACGGCGACGGGAGCAGCGGCAACCGCAACGGCTCCAACCTCTCGACCGTGCTCGGCATCATCGAGCTCTGCTGGGGCGATGTGGGCCTGCTGCTCTCGATGCCCCGCCAGGGCCTCGGCAACTCCGCGATTGCCTCGGTAGCAACCGAAGAGCAGCTGCAGCGCTACGGCGGCCGCTGGGCGGCGATGGCGATCACAGAGCCCGAGGCCGGCTCGGACTCCGCCGCGATCAGGACCACAGCGGAGCTCGACGGCGATGAATACGTGCTCAACGGCGAGAAGATCTTCGTCACCTCTGGCGAGCGCGCCGAACTGGTGGTGGTGTGGGCCAGCCTCGACCGAAGCAAGGGTCGCGCCGCGATCAAGTCCTTCATTGTCGAAAAAGAGAACCCGGGACTGAAGCTCGAGCGCCTGGAGCACAAGCTCGGGATCAGGGCTTCCGACACCGCGAACTTCCGCCTGGAGGACTGCCGGGTGCCTAAGGAGGCGCTGCTCGGCGACCCCACGGTGGACGTCAAACAGGGCTTCGCGGGCGCAATGCAGACCTTCGACAACACCAGACCACTGGTCGCAGCGATGGCCGTCGGCGTTGGTCGCGCGGCGCTCGATGAGACGCGCAAGCGGCTCGCCGATGCCGGCATCGAGGTCGACGATGCCACGCCCGCGCTCTGCCAGAGCGCCGCGGCAGCTCGCTTCCAGGAGATGGAGGCCGACTGGGATGCCGCGCGGCTGTTGACGATGCAGGCCGCCTGGATGGCTGACAATTCCAAGCCCAACTCGCTGCAGGCCTCGATGGCCAAGGCGAAGGCGGGCCGCACCTGCGTCGATGTCACGCTCGGCTGCGTGGAGCTCTGCGGCAGCGTCGGCTACGGCGAGAACGAGCTGCTGGAGAAGTGGGCCCGTGACGCCAAGATTCTCGACATCTTCGAGGGCACCCAGCAGATCCAGCTGCTGATCGTAGCCCGGCAGCTGCTGGGGAAGAGCTCCGCAGAGCTGAAGTAGTGACCGCCCGCCCGACTGTTCCCAACTGTGTTTGATCCTCCGATAGTCGGGCATATCCCCGCCTGGCGTACGCAAACGCGGCAGTGGCCAGGGTTGATCGTGCCGGCTGCCCTCAGACAGGAGGAGAAGATGTCGGCAACCCGCAGCGTCCTCGCACTCTTCGCGCTTGCCTTCTGCGCAGCGCTCGCGCCCGCAACGGCAGGCGCGCAGTCCTACGTCTCACTCGGCGACTCCTATGTCTCTGGCCCGCTGATCCTGCCGCCCGCGCAAGGCGCGCCGCTGGACTGCACGCAATCGGCGCACAACTACCCGCACCTGACCGCGGCGGCGCTTGGCCTCTCGCTGAAGGACGTCAGCTGCGGCGGAGCCACAACCTCGAACTTCACCGAAGCGCAGTACCCGGACCAGCGGCCACAGTTCGACGCGCTTTCGACCTCCACCCAGGTGGTCTCGGTTGGCATCGGCGGCAACGACAACAACCTCTTCATCGGCACCCTGGTGACCTGCGGCGCCGAGGATCTCGTGTTCCCATTCGGCACGCCGTGCAAGGACACTTACAAAAACAAGCTGGCTGAAGAGATCAGCGCCGACGGGCCGGTGGTCGGGGCCGCCTTCCATCAGATCAGCGTGCTCTCGCCTTCGGCGAAGGTGTTCGTCGTCGGCTACCCGGACATCCTGCCGCAGAGCGGCAACTGCTGGCCAACCGTGCCGCTCACGACCGGCGATGTTGCTTACCTCAACGAAGTGGAGAAGGACCTGAACACGATGCTTGCCACCGAGGCTGCCGCCAACGGCGACACTTATGTGGACACGTTCACCCCGAGCATCGGGCACGACGCCTGCAAGCCGGAGAGCACGCGCTGGATCGAGCCGGTGCTGCCCGAATCGGATGCATTCTCCGTGCATCCCAACGAAAAGGGCATGGAAGCAGACGCGAGCGAGCTGGAGGCGGCGATGAGGATGCAGGGCATCTGAGGGCGACGCACCGACTGGGCCGGGCTGATGGGAGGTCCGGCCCAGTCAGCTTGCGGTGTGCTCGGGCGCACCCGAGCCGGCCTGGGTGCCGCTCAGGTGAACCGACTCCGGATGCCATGGCGGCAGCCCGGCCGCTTCGGTGATCAGGCGCGTGCTCCGGCCCTTGGTGAAGAAGCTGTAAGACCAGCGCAGCAGCACGAGCACCCGGTTCTCAAAGCCGATCAGGTAGAAGATGTGCACGAGCAGCCAGGTGACCCAGGCGATCACGCCGCTCAGGCGCAGGCCGCGCACTTCTGCGACCGCGTGGCCGCGCCCGATTGTCGCCAGCGAGCCCTTGTCGCGGTATTGAAACGGTGGCAGCGAGCCGCCCTTTAAGCGGGCTGCGATCAGCGCCCCGGTATAGCGGCCCTGCTGCATCGCCACCGGTGCGAGCCCCGGCAGGGGGTGCGGCCGATCGCTGTGGGGGTCGCGCACTTGGACCATGTCGCCCAGCGCGAACACCTCCGGGTGGCCGGGGAGGGTGAGGTCCGGTTCCACCAGCAGCCGTCCGGCGCGGTCGATCTCGGCTCCGGTGGCCTGGCCAAGTGCCGCGGCCAGTGGAGAGGCGGTGACGCCCGCGGCCCAGACGACGGTTCTGGTCTTGATCTGAGCTCGTTCCCCGGTGGTCGTTTGAAGCTCCACGCGATCGGGGTGCACATCCACCATCTGATGTCCGAGCATCAACGTCACGCCGAGCTGCTGCAGCGCATCGGCTGCCCGCGATGAGAGTGAAGGGGCGAAGCCGGTCAAAACGCGATCGGCCATCTCGACCAGCAGCACGCTGCCGGTCCTGGGGTCGCTGCTACGGAACTCCGCGGGCAGGGTGTCCCTTGCCATCTCTGCGATCTGGCCGGCCATCTCCACGCCCGTCGGTCCTGCGCCGACGACGACAAAAGTCAGCCAGCCGAGCCGCCGCTCCGGGTCTTCCTCCAGCTCGGCCGCCTCGAAGGCCTGCAGGATGCGGCCCCTGACCTGCAGCGCACTGTCCAGCGACTTGACCTCCAGCGCGAGCGTGCGCCACTCGTCGTGGCCGAAGTAGGCGTAGCTCGATCCGCCGGCGACCACGAGCGTGTCGTAAGGGATCCTCCTGGCGGCGGTGCCGGCGATCGCGGGACCGACGATCACCTCGCCCGCATCCAGATCGAAGCCTTCCACCTCGCCCATCAGCACCCGCACCTCTTGCCGGCGGCGAAAGACGCTGCGCAGCGGCACCGCGATCTCGCCGGGGGAGATGGCGCCCGTGGCGACCTGGTAGCAGAGCGGCTGGAAGAGGTGGTAGTTGTGCCGGTCGATCAGGGTGATCTCGGCGTTCGCGCCAGCCAGCGAGCTGACCGTCAGCAGGCCACCGAAGCCCCCACCGACGACGACGACGCGCTGGCGGGATGTGACTGCGGGCATGCCCGCAGTCTGTCAGATGGAAGGGTTGACATCAGGAGTCCGCGCAGCGAGTGCGCCACGGCCATCTCGTTAGTGATTAGGTTCGCCTACCACCAACGAGAACAGGGGAGACACGCATGAGCGGCGAGACGATTGACATCGAGACGAAGGACGGAGTGGCGGACGCATACCTCGCTCGCCCCGGCGGCGAGGGCTCATATCCCGGCGTGCTGCTGCTCATAGATGCGTTCGGCTTGCGGCCGCGGATCGAGGAGATGGCCGACCGGATCGCGGCACAGGGCTTTACGGTGCTCGCCCCCAACGTCTTCTACCGCGCCGGTCGCGCGCCGGTGATCTCGCTGGATGGTCTGGATGACCCCGAGAAGCGTGGGGAGATCTTCCAGCAGATCATGCCGCTGATGCAGGAGCTCAACACCGAGCGGATCGTCAGCGACGCCGACGCCTACCTGGGCAAGCTCGAGGGGGTTGCGCGTGGGCCGATCGCGCTGACCGGCTACTGCATGGGAGGGCGTCTCGGCTGGCAGATAGCGGCCGCCTACCCGCGGCGCGTGGCTGCGCTCGGCGCTTTCCACACGGGCGGCCTTGTGACTGAGGCTAAGGACAGCCCGCACCTGATCGCCGGCGAGATCTCCGCGGAGCTCTACTTCGGCTTCGCCGACAACGACCACAGCATGCCCGCTGAGAGCATCGCGACGCTGGAGAAAGCACTCGATGAGGCCGGCGCCTCATACGTCTCGGAGATTTACGAGGGCGCCGCACACGGCTACACGATGTCCGACACGCCCTCCTACGACGAGGCGGCGGCCGAGCGGCACTTCGCGGCGCTCTTCGATTTGCTGGGGCGGACTGTGGCGGCGTGAGTGGCCACGCGTTCGCCGGGGCATCCCAGGCGGCGCGTGTACGATGCAACTGCGATGAGCGCAGTGGGCTACGAATCAGGCCTGCCCGCATCGGGCGCCCGGCCCCTGTTCGGCCGGGTGATGGGGCTCGTTGCGTTGACCGTGGGTTTCGCCACGCTCGGCGTCTACCTGGCGCGCGAATCCGGCGGCGGAACGTGGTTCATCGCGTGGCTGCTCGCGCTCGGCTGTCTGGTCGGCCTGAACGTTGCAAACGCCAGAGGCAACCAGGGCCTGGCGCTCGCGCTGTTGTTCGCTTTCGGGCTGCTGCTCGGAGCGAGTATCTCGACCACCGTCAACTACTACTCCGAAGTGGACCCGACGGCTGTCCGCCAAGCCTTCGGCGCCACAGCGCTGTTTGTCGGTGGCCTCGGCGCGGGCGGCTATGCCACTAGGCGTGACCTCTCGTTCCTGTATCGACTCGCCTTCTTCCTGCTGCTAGGGCTGATAGTGGCCGGGATCGTCCTGATCTTCGTCCGGATCCCCGCCCTCTACACCGTCTATGCGATCGCAGGTCTGGCCGTGTTCGGCCTGTACACGGTGATCGACTTCAACCGCCTGCGGCGCGCCGACCAGGCGGAAGCGATCCCAATCGCGGCGGGAATCTTCATCGACATCCTGAACGTGTTCCTGCTTTTCCTAAGGCTATTCGGCAACTCGCGCTGAGGCGCACGCAGGCTGTTTTCTACCGGAACGAGCGCGGGCGAGAGCCCGTGGACGCAGCTGTCGCTTGACCAGCCAGGTCTTTGTTGCATGCACTTGGTAGGACAGCTTTCCAACCCATCGTCAAGCTTGAAGGCGATCCTTGCCGCTTTGCCTAGCGAGCGATGAGCTGCAGACGGACTGGCCTCGGTAGGAGCGCCATGCAGCCGGTGATACTGGCTAGGCGGGCAAGGTTCTCCCACATCGCCGCTCGTATCCCAGCTGGGGTCTCGCCATAGTGGCTAGCAAGCGCCTTCTCAACGACCGCGACTAGGCCAGGCCGTGCGTGCTGTCCGCTACGCCGATCCCCAAAGGGGTGGTCGGTCTCCGTGAGGATGCGGTCAAGCGGAAGGATGTCGAGCAGATCGGTACGCCGTACCGAGGCTGCATTGACTGAGAAGAAGCAGCCCAGCTCGATCGCCCGACGAGTTTGCGAAGAGTCACCGAGCCACCAATGGAGAACGGCTCCGGTGATTGGCTGAGCCTCAAGGGCCTGGATCACGAGGTCGGTGGCTTTGTAGCTGTGCAGGCTCGCCATGCGGGATGAGCGTTGAAGCTCCGCGAGAACAGCTGAGAGGGTTGCCTGCTGCGTGCTCATGGGCGCGCGTGACGCAGCATCGAGGCCAATCTCGCTGACAAAGGCAGTGCGTTGAATCAGGTCAGCGAAGCGCTGTTGGTCGAAGCTCTTTTGCGCGCCGACGAGGCCAGGGTGACAGCCCACACCCCAGACAGTCTGGTCATCCTTACGAGCAAGTGCGGTGTCGGCTTCCGAAAGGGAGCGCGTCGCGGCAAAGATGACAGCGTTGAGCTGCCGCAACTCAGCGGGAGCAATCGATACATCGACGTGTGCATGAAGATCGATGGGCGGCAGTGGGCTCACAACTCAAGTCCTGCAAGCTCATTGATTCCGCGCCGACAAAGGTCAAGTGCATCAGCCAGCGGTGAGCTTATGGGTAGATTCATGGCGGTAAGATCACGCTCCCGCACGCCTCGTCTGACGAAGCTGCGCACGGCTGGCTCCACCGACTTGTCGTCTAGCCAGGCTTGAAGCTTTGTGTTACCCCATGGCGCAATGTACGTTGTCGCGTCACGCACGCCTGACGCCACGAACGCGGCCCTGCGGACGACGCAACCGAAGCAAACGCCGCAGGCGTGAGTTGGCGAGACCCCGAAAGCTCGCTGACCAGTATGCGCACACGAGTTCGTGCTGCTGAGATAGGCAGAAGCCTCGTCTGCTCCAACCAGCTCGGCAGCCCACGCAAACATCTCGCCCTTCGTGCTGGTTGCAAAGGGGTTTTCGATGACGCTATGAGCGCCCACGGCACGCAGGACGTCCTCAAGTCCGTCGAGAAAAGCCGGATGCGTTGTGCGTGTTGACACGCTACCAAGACGCTCTGGGCCGAGGGGCGGGTTCAGAGAAGCAAAGCCGTTCTCGGGTATCCAAAGTGCCACTCCATAGACGGAGGCTGCGGCCAAGCCAAGCGCTAGGAACAGCAGAGAGCGCGAGCGGCTGGTGGGCTCGGTTGGATAGTACGTGCCGTCTAGGCACCGCTGATTACGGGACAAGTGAATTTGTAGGTGCTGCTGTGCAGGTCCAGGGACCAGTCGCTCCGCTGCTCCCGCAATGGTGCGCTGAATCGGGGCCAGCGCGCGAGCACTGAAATGGGACATGAGCACATGCCGCTCGTCGTCGGCGAGCTTCGACCGGGAAAGAAGCGCCCCGCTTGCTGAATCAGCTCCCCCACTGAGAAGGACAACACGCTTCGGCGCGGTAGGTTCCGCTGCCACTGCGGGCGGGGTCTGCGTCTGCTCCTCGAAAAACTCGAAACTCCAATGATCGCCAGTGAGGAAGCCGACTACAGAAGCAAGGTCATCAGCAAACGGTGCCCATCGAGCAGCGGCGGAGACTGGTATGCGCAGTTGAATCTGGCGTTGGTTCCAGTTTGAGCCACCACCAGAACGCGGCGTTGAACGATCGGCGGCATACACAGCCACAGCGAGCCGCACGAAGTCGATACTCAACGCGGGAACGGGGCCGAGGCTACTAAGGTTCGGATCGAGCTTAGTCGTAAAGGTTGACGAGCCCGTGGTAAGCCAGTAGAAAGATGTCTCCGCCTCCTCTGGACTGATGGTGGTGGGCGCATTGAGGCGCAGCGTAAACGCGGGCATCAGGAGTTTCCTTCATAGATACTACGCAAGGTTTCGATACCATTTTCGATTGCTTGTGTGAACTGTTCGTCGGTCACACCATCAACAGACAGGCTGGCGCGTGAAGCCAAGGCATCCGCGGCGTCACGGACCTCGCTCTCTGCCAAGTCTGCGTAGTTGGAATTATTGACCAGTTCGCCAGTCTCGCTCAGCAGCGCATCGGCGATAATCAAACCTATCGTGTGACGCACGATCTCTTCTGGAGTCGGCGGCTCGCCGTCTGGGTTGAGCACCCACTCAGCTACCTCGGCAGCGACAAGTCGCTGCTCGTGATCCTCAATAGTGCTATCAGCACTAGCACAAGCAGCATAGGCGATGCGGCGTGCGATCTCATACTGATCTCCAAGAGTGGTCAGCTCGGCAAAATTGAGTCCAAGCCGTTCCAGTGTGGAGGCATCACCCGAGCGATAGGCATAAGCCGCGGCCGCTGCGCGCCCTGCAGTCCCGGCCGATCGGGCAACGGTGCGATGGGGACCGCCTCCGCTGCGACCTCCGCGACCCGTTGCCGTACCGCCTGTGCCGCCAGAGCCCCCACCTGGTCCATCGCTTCCTCCGCCGGTTCCAGACCGCGGTCGTAGCAACCCAACGATCGGGAGTATCGCTTCGGGGTTTAGCCGGGGTCTGCCCTGATCTCCCTGATTCTGGTCTCCGTTGTCGCCTTGACCTGTCTGCGGTGAGGGAAGTGAGTCAAGCCAGTTGCTGACGTCTTCGCGCAAGCGCTCGCCGACTTTTCCGCCGCTTCCTGAGTACGAGCCGCTTGTGCCCATCAGCCAGTCTCCCTCTGCTTGAGCGCGGCGTCAATAGCATTCTTCACCGGCTGGCTGCTCACTTGGCCCTTCCAGCCAGTCAGAACATCAAAGAGGTCCGCGTGGTCACTTGGCGCAAAGAGCAGCGGAGTCGCGACCGAAACATCGTCGGGAGGTAGCATCAACAACGCCTTCTTAGCTGTCCCGACGGAACCCGGCGTCCGACGGGCTATGCGCAGCATGGCAGTAACACCTGTCTTCTGCTTCGTCGGCTGGTCCCGCACAGTGCGACCAAGATGCAAGAGCAGGGCGTCGGCCTCGGCTTGAGAGAGAGCATCGATGTCGTCATCGCCGACAGCCTGACGATCGGCTCGTGATGTCGAAAGCAAATTGGATGCGATGTCCCGCAATCGCTCAGGCAAGCTGTTGTCGAGCAAAGTGAAGCCAGAAAATGACGCCGCCAAGTTAAAGATAAGGAGAAAGGTCGGTGCCGTCGAGCGCTGGCGGCAGCTTTGCCCAGCGAAGCAAACCCTCACCAAAGCCGGTGGCGCCGTCGGTCGTAGATACCGGCGCGTCATCGTCGTTCTCATCGCTGGTTCCTTTTCGCGTGGACCCGCTGGACGAGGATGGACGACCAGCGGCCAGCTCAAGCTTTGCGATCTGATCGCGCATTGTCCCCTGGGCAAGCCAATCAAGCACCATCGTAAAGTCCTCCGGCAACAGAACCTCAAGAACCATGAGCTTTGCGACAACGCCTGGGTCCAGCTTGATCCCACGCCGCTCTGCGATCGCCTGCCGAACACGTAGATCATTTAGGAAACGCTTGACGCGCCGCGGATTGCCGCGCAGCTTCTCGTAGAGAATCGGTGTCAGTCGGCTCGCGAACGCGAGCTGATCGCTTATGTCCAATCCGTCCACGCCAGCAAGGTCATCGAGACTTCCGGCTTCACGGCGGATTTTGGCGCACTGCTCGACTAGTACGTTAAACTTGTCGCCCTCAAGGCTCGGCTGAAGTTGAAGCAGCAGCAGGAAAGCCTGTGTATCAAAGCGGCTGAGCGCCGGCAGCGGGATCGTCGTTTGGACGATCTTATGTAGATAAAGCTTCGCCGGCTCCTCTTCGTCGTGTCGTGGTTGCTCTGCGATGCCTGTGTCCTTGAATCGCGTCCGAATAGCATCTGCGACACGATCCTCGTCGGCTGCAATCACAAATGACATCTTTGGAACTGCAAGGAAAAGGCGAATCGCCTCCAAGGTCTCGATGACGGTCTCGGGGAGGCAGCGGTCGAGATCATCGACAAGCACCGCTACGGCCTGGATGTGCGCCAGTGCCTCAGACGCCATAAGCTCGCGAAATTCTGATCGGAACTCCTCCAAGCCACGAACCTGCTCGTCGTCATCGCCCTCTGCAGGCTTTACCAAATCGACAATGTCGTCAATTGAGGGAATCTGAAAAGCCAATGATGTCTTAGCGGTTAGCTTGATCGCCTTTGCCCAGTCGATGCGCTTGGCTAGACGCGAGACGAGGCGCTGTGCTTTCTCCTTGACGCCCTCAATAGTCGTCTCCGAGTTCTCAACCTCACGTGCGAGTGCAGTCAGTACCTCGCCAATAAGAGTCTCCTTCGCACCAGTCGTGGGATCGTAACGCCACGGCTCGGTCTTAATGACAAGTACCTTCTGTCCCTCGGTAGCGCGCTGTCCGAGCTCCCTCTCAACCAAGCCAAGGACAGTCGTCTTGCCACTTCCCCACGCGCCTGAAAGGCCCAGGGCGACCGGATCAAGTGCTCGATCAAGGAGCGCGTCTGCTGCCGTAGCAGCAACTGCATCGAATGACAGGAGGTCGGTCGGTGCTGGATCGTCAGACCACAACGCCAAAGACTGTGCCGTAGTGGTCATGGCCGCGACCTAGAATTATCGCCGATAGTCGAACTGTGGATCACTTTACTATTATACGCTGCCGCAGCTTGGTGCCCCGAGACAAGGCGACAGGCGCGTCGCACAAGTGCCATTGTGCGCCTGGGCGCGGCCTATTTCTGATCGCCGAGCAGCGATAGCGCCTTGACGTTGAGCTGGTCGGCGATGCGTTCGATCGTCTGGAGCGTCAGGTTGCGCTCGCCTCGCTCAACGGCACCCATGTAGGTGCGGTGGACGCCGAGCACGTCGGCGAAGGACTCTTGGCTGAGGCCGCGAGCTTCGCGGTAGGTCCGTAGGTTGCGGCCGACCGTCCGCTGTAGCTCGCCCTCCATAGGGCGGAACGCTCGCGGCCTGCTACTTGACAGTCTACAGACCTATAAGTAGCATCGCCGGCCCCGCGAGCGGCACGGGGGCATCCGTGGGCGTCCCGCTCCAAGGTCCACGGCGGCAGGCTGACCACGCAGCGGGCGGCCAGTACCAAGAGTGCGGCGAGCGTCCCTGGGGCTCAGTCGGCACCGCTGGCACGCCCGTTGCGTCGGTTGGCCTGGCCTCCATACCGTCCACCCTTTGCTAGCGGCGGACGATCTGCGAGACCCGCTGGTGGCTCATGCCCATGATGCGGGCGATGGCCTTCATCGGCAGGCCGTCGCCGTATGCCGAGCGGATGGCCTCGTCGCGCTCTTGGCGTAGCTCGTCGCCGGCCTGCTCTAGCTCCGCCTCGCGCTTTGCGTAGTCCTCAGCAAAGGCCGCCAGGCGGCTCCTGGTCTCGGGTGCTTGGCGTTCAGGACGAGCGATCTAGTCATCGTGTAGCCTATTCCTGCTAGTCGGTTAGCAAGAATGGCCCGATCTGAGGAGGAACCCGCCCGTATGCCAATCTCCCCGCGTCCACTGCCTGCACCGAAACTCCATCTGCCGCGCACCGCGCTGTCGCGTCGGCGGATCGCCGGGCTCGGCGTGGCCGCCCTGGCTCTTGTCCTAGTGGCGAACAGCGGTTCGATCGCTTGGGGCGCCACGGGCCAGCCTACGGCCAGCGTCGCTTTCCAGGCCGGCGGTGCAACGGCAAGCTCGCCAATCACGTTTGCCTACCGATCGGCAAAGCTGGCCGGGTCTGAGCGCGTGGTCTTGCAGCGCAGCGAGGGCACGGCGCATCACTGGACGAGCGTGGCAGCTCTCAAGGCCAACAGCCAGGGAACGAGTCAGTTGGCCGGCCTGCCGCTCGGGCAATATCTCTTTCGGATTGCGGTTGTTGGGCGTCACGGCGTGGTGGTGTCGCAGCGACGATGGCTGCGAGTGTTTGGCACCGTGCCGTTCGCGCAGATCGGCGGCGGTGAACACCGGGGGACATTGGCGCTTGCTACCACTACGTTCGATTATGTGTTGACGTTTGAAGCTCCCGGTACGGGCTTCTCTACCAGCCGAACCACTTGTCGGTCAGTCAGTCTGCGCTTTGTAGCCACCGTCATCTCCGCCGTCGGCAACGGCGAACCCGTCAGTTTCAAGTATTCCGTCGTACAGGCCGATAGTGATCCAACTGGTGTGGCTGGCGGCGAGCGTGAACCGATCGAACTGAACGCCACGCTGATTCCCGGTACATCTTGGGCGATCAACGTCAAGCAGTTGACCGGCGGCTTTCATCTCGATGAAATCTACGTGAACGGCTCGGCTTCCTGTTACACGCGAACGGGGTCTTGATGCTCGCCAAGCAAGCCGGTAGGCGATCGGGCCTGGTGGCGCTTATCGCCGCCGTCTGCCTGCTGATGCCGGCGGCCAGCCAAGCGGTGTCGCCAGTCAGTGCGCAGGCCGCCCATGATGCAACGGCTCTGGCAGCGCGGATTGGAGCCGTTCGGCCAGCCGCCTTCATGGCTGATGTGTATTTCAACAACCCGGATGCCAGTGCTCCGGTTGAACCGACCGCCTTTGCGCCGGCCTCGCCTTGCTGCTTGACGGAATACGCTCGCCATCTTGTGTGGCACTCCTGGGGTGGGCCAACGGCCACGGCGACGGGCGAGGTCATCACCAGGACATCATCGGGCGTTGAAGGTGAGAGTCCGGCGACCGTGACACTTGGTGGCCTATCGGCGTGTGGCGGCCAGGCGGTCTACAGCAACTATGCGATCGAACTCGCACCCGGCGCTCAGCCGGGCATTGATTGGTCGCGAGCACAGCGCGGCTCGTTTGCCTGTCGATTCAGTGCGGGCAACTATCGGCCGAGCAAGCGTGACGCCGAAGGGGGATGTACGTTCTTTGGCAGGAATCGAGCCGGCTGGGTGCCGAGCGTTCCCAAGCAGTGGCTGTACGAGGGTTTCTGTCGTATGCAGTGGGTTGGCTTCGACAATGGACCGACTACCACTGGCAAGGGTGTATTGCGGGCAGGGATCGCGCAATGGGGCGCACGGGTTACGCTCAGTCGCCCGGCCTGGTGTACGGAAGGGATTGGTGATGCCATTGCCTACACCCGATTGACCATGACCATCTACGGCAAAGGTGAACCCGAGGATGATGGGAAACCCTTGCGCAACTACAACATTACTGTAGCTGCCGCAAACCGACTGAGGGCGACCGTTGGGAAGCCTGGTCTTCGGGCCAGAACCTACCGCTACACACAGTCAATTACAGAAGGGTGTGTGGCGCTCAGTTCGCAATAAGCGTAGACCGCTTGACCTATCTGCCGACTTTCTCACCGGGCTGTCACGCTGAGGCCAGCTCGCCTATCGCACGCTTTATGAGCCTGCGAGGCCCTTCGTCGTGTCGGGCGGCCGGTATTCGGGCGGCAGAGGGTAGTTAGGGACAAGTATCGAGCCCATGCCGCGTAGGGCGTTACAGGCAATTCCCCTAGAGTGCTGCCCTTCATAATCACGGATACCTCGACGCCAGTCCCACCATCTGTCTAGCATGTCTTGACCGGCGAGCGGCTGCCAGCGACCGGCGGTTAGGGCGACTTTAGCTTCACGACCATACCAGCGTATTTCACTAATGGTGTTTGGGGTATCGTCGTTGTGCCACGCCACCCAATCGCGCTCACCTTCGTGGAACGGCAAAGCACGGCGGAAGAGGCCAACGTGATAATCGAACGGCATACCATCTCCGACAGAATCCTCAACTGGCCCAGTATTTCGATCAAGGACTAGTACTGCTCCCTCCTGTGCAAGCATAGTGAGGAGCGAAAGCGTGGGGTAAAAAGCAGCGTAGTCCCCATGACCCCACCGGCGGGCAGTACCTCCGCGCCATTCGGTCTCGACCCGTAGGGGCGTAAGAGCACGCATAGCCGCTACGCCTAGCTGAGACGCAAGCGGCCCGTGCGGACTATCTTTGTGCCAGTCATCACCATGTTCGACATCACTCACAGATATTACTTCCGTTTACTAGTAACAGTAAACCATAATATCCGTAAAATTGCAAGTTACTATTTCACCATACTGGTTACGCGAGCGTGAAAGTAAACGTAGCGAATGTACTTATAGGCACACCAAAAACACGAACGCGGCGGGCCGACGTCCTCAAGTTCAATACCGTAGCCCACAATGCCATTAGGTAGATAATGGAAAAAATGCGCTTTCCGATTTACAAGCGTAGTCGAGCCGGGGATATACGCCAAGCCGTAATGACCGGGGCGTGGAAGCTGGAGATAAATAGTTCGGTCTTGTGCGGCTTTACTATCAAGATGGTGGCCAATGCTGTCTGGTTCATCGACGGTTTCGTACGTCCCCAGAGCGCCCGGCCACATCACCGATATTCGTATTTCTAGTTCTGTCTGCGATATTTTGTATCCTTGGGATTCAGTGTTAGAAAAGATACGCCGCTGGGCGAAGGCTTCGACCTTGAGGCTATGCACCAGGGCGCTCGTGCCATCATTGAGCGAGACGCGAAACGCAACAACGTCGCCTACTTTGACCTTGAGTGGCGTCGGCCCGTGGTGGCCGCTACCGCAGGATGGAGCCGCTAGGTCACAGGCACGAAAGTATGCGCCGCCCCCGATCTGTGCCGGGTAGTGCGATGCAATCACTTGTGGGTGACTGATGATCGCACCCGTCTCAGCATTGATGACGCTCCCTTCGGGCGGGATCGGTGTACCTCCACGGCTCAGCAGCACAACACTAAGCGCGAGGGCTAGGAGCGCGACAGCGATCCCGGCGATGATGTAGCGCCTGGTCGGCCATCTAGGCCGATAGCGGCTGCGATTCTCCCGATGTGGCGGCGATGCGTCGGCTTGGGCGGGCCGGGTGGCTGCGGTCGGCTCGGACGGTGCGCTTGCCTCTGCATTTGTGTCAGGCGACCACTGGCCTTCGAGCACGGTCTCTGCCCGGCGGGCGATTACGTCGGTAGTCGCATGGGGATCAAGCAGCTCCAGAAGGCTTTTAATGTGGTCTTTCTGCAACTCCTGCGCAGTTCCTATCCAGGCGGTGTTCATTGCCCGGCTAGGCACATGCTCGGCAACAGGGCCGCGCACAAGCGCGAGGGCGGCTCGCCAGTCGTCGGCGTGCTCAGACTGGCGAAGCCGCTCGAAGTCATCGAAGTCCGTCGTAATCGTCACCTGATCGTTCCGTACTCGATGAGTGATGCCGTTTTGGCGCTTGAGTACGCCGCTGCCCGCCCGAACGCCGAGCGCGCCCCGTGCGTCGGAGACAGCACGATTGAGGCGTTCGCGCACTGACTTGCCCCCGAAGGCGTCGCCCAAGGAGTCGCCCGGCCAGAGTACGTTTACGAGCTCTTGATCCGCGTAGCGCTTCTTGACGGCAAACAGCGCAAGAAGATGTTGAGCTGGCGACGATGTAGGAGGCGCCAAGCCCTCGCCGTCGCGCTCGATCACAAGGCCGTCACCCAGGATCTTGAGCTGGATCGTCACCGTGGGCTGGGAATCATCGCCGGGCATCAGGAGCCGCTCAGGAATCAGGGCCAAATCGGGACGATTGCAGGGACAAATCAGGATTCGCGGCAAGAGGCCGTGCTGCGATTGAGGCATGTCTGATATCGCCAAGAATCCACATGGTCGCAGTCCGCTTTGCCGAGCTGAAACCGTTGTAGTTGAGCCCGACGTATGGTGGGAGCCAGATGGTATCGACGCGCTGCTATGGGCCGATCCGCCACCGCCGTATGCCGATCCGCTGAGTGCTGAGGCTGCCAAGGCGTCGCTTGAGCGAGAGGCTGTCCGATGAGCCGCCATCCCTGTGCCGACCATCCTTGCGACAGCTCGCGCGGGCGTCTGCTGCGCGGCCGTATCGAGCGGCCAGCGGGCGCAGCTCGGAGCTGGCGACCAAGCGCAGCACGAACGCCTACACGCCGCCATCGCGCGGGAGAGGCCGGCATGACCCCCAGCTGCCCGATCTCGTCCGCTAGGAGGCCCGGCCCCTGCCGGCCTCGACCCGGCTTGGCTTGTGCGCGGCTCCGGCTGCCGAACCCCTCTCTCACGACTCCCGAAAGGAGGCCCTGCATGTCATACCTGGCCGTTCCAAGTGAGCCCAGCGGCTCGCTGAGCCCGCGCCAACTCGTGCGGGCCAGCCGGGCGCAAGCCAAGGCCGAGCTGGTCGCCCGCCACGTCGAGCGTTTGTCTGCGATCAACAACCCACGAATCACGAGGAGGTGGAGCTGGGATGTTCATCGTGCCGTTGACACTCATGGCCGCCGGACTGGGTAGCGGCGTAACGGCGATTGCGATGGGTCGCCGCCGTAGTCCGGCTAACTTGCCCAAGCTGCCGGTTCTTGATGCTGAGCTGGAAAAACTAATCGATTCCGTGTCGATGGGCTGGGCGGCATGAGCCTCCACCCCTGCGCCGACCATCCGTGTGACCACTGCTACACCTGCGATGTCCTCGGGATTTGCTGCTCGACCATATCGAGCAGCCAGCGCGCCCTGTTTGAAACCTGCGGTGAAATACAGCGCGAACGGCTACATGACGCCATCAACGACGAAACCGGCCCGCCCCCCAGCCTCCCAGAGCTCATATGTCGAGAGGCCGGCTACTTGCCGACCTCAACGCGACTCGGTCTGGGGTCAGCGCCAGCGCCGGCTGCTTGGTCTGTGTCTGACGACGCCGAGAAGGAGGCGGCTTTCCATTTCGTCCACTGGGGTTCCAATGATCGACGGCGGCCCTGACCACGCCGCCATCTCCTTGGTTCGACAAAGCTGATGAAAGTGCATGGCAAGTCCAAACTCAGCGAGTGGATCACGGGCCTGGTGGCGGCGGCGATCAGCATTGACGTGTTGGCGGCTGAGCTGCCGCGCGTCATGCCGTATCTCGTCGTCCTAGCGGTGATTTACATCATCATTCGGCTAGTGGTTTATCACACAAATGGTTGGTGATTTAGGCGACAATTCTTCTTGAGCTAGTGCTAGTCGTATCGGTGTTGTGGAATGCACAAGCGATATTGACTAACTAACAAAAATATCGTGTACTAGTCAGTCTTGCCGGTATAGCCATAAGCGGTACACGGCTCGGTTTTGGTCACGGAAACGTCCGTGAAGTAGGTAACTGCCCCTCCAGGGGGTGCGGTGCTCTGCGTGCCAAAAATCGGCCGGAAGGCGAGTGAAAGGAGGTTCACTATGAGTAGAACCTATCATCACGGCGAGCGCCGGATTCGAGTACGAGGCGTTAGGCGGCCGACCGATCTAAAGCGGCTGGCACGCACCTTGATCGAGTTGGAGGCGGCCAGGGCGGAAGCCGAGGCCGAAGCGGAACATCGGAAGCGGCCTAAAGCCAAGCGGCCGAAGCGCCAGAGCCGGGAGGCTGGCGCTTGAGGTCGGTATCAGTTATGTGGTTTCGCTTGCGCTGGCCGCGTGAAGTCGCACCCGAGCAGGTAACACAAATGTTCCGGCTGCTGGCATCCGCGGGCGGCGGGCCGATCATAGTCGAGGCGATCGGCTCGCCCGGTGCCGTTGAGCATCGTTTGGCCTTGCCGAGCGGGCAGGCCGAGAGCATGGTCGATCAGCTCCGGGCTGCCCTGCCCGGTTTGAGTGTCGAGGCGCTACCTGAGCGACCGGCGCTCACAGCGACGCGCGCCGTCGAGCTGCGGTTGTCAACGCGGCGGCGGCCGGTGCGCAGCGACGACCTGACGGCGGTCAGTCGGGCCGTGCTGACGGCCCTGGCGCATCTGCATAAAGGCGAGCACTTGGCGCTCCAGTGGGTACTTGGCCGCTCCCTCGGCCCTGCCGTCGTACCGAACCGGGTCGAGGGGTTGGCGCATGAGTCCTGGCTCGGTGCGCTGCTGCTGGCTCCCTTTACTTCACCGCCGCCGATGGACGCCGAAGCCCGAGGAGCCCTGCGGAACAAGCAGGCGGAGCCCGGCTGGCAGCTCGCCGGTCGGGTGGCCGTACAGACAAGCGGCGCGGGTCGCGAGCGTCAGCTCATCCGGCAGGTAGTCGGGGCGCTCAGGACGAGCGCTGCGCCCGGCGTCGGCTGGCGGCTACGTTCGATCCGTCCTCAGCGAGTCGGTGACGCCCGCCTGCCCTGGCGGTGGCCGCTGCGCTTGAACGCGGTTGAGCTGGCAACGCTCGTGGCCTGGCCGGTCGGCGCGACCGGCGAGCTGCCGGTGCAGCGACTCGGCAGTCGCTTGGCCGCTCCCTCTACGGCGATTCCTCACAAGGGGCGCGTGCTCGGAGAGGCCAGTTTTCCCGGCCGGGAGCGTCCGCTGGCGCTTTCGCCTACCGATTCACTGCGCCACCTGCATGTGCTCGGGCCGACCGGCTCGGGCAAGTCCACGCTGCTTATGAACCTCATCGAGCAGGACATGGCGGCGGGCCGGGCCGTCGTGGTGATCGAGCCGAAAGGCGACCTCATCGCCGACGTGCTCGGGCGCGTACCACCGGCTCGTATCGGCGACGTGGTGTTGCTCGATCCGGCCGACAGAACGCGGCCGGTGGGCCTGAATCCGCTCCAGCTCAACGGGCGATCCCCGGAGCTGGCAGCCGATCAGCTCCTGGGCCTGTTCCACAGCCTCTATGCCGCGCATTGGGGGCCACGCACACACGACATTCTCGGGGCGTCGCTGCTCACGTTGGCGCGCACGTCGGGCATGAGCTTGGCGGCGCTGCCACTGCTCCTCACCGACGCCGGCTTTCGCCGGCGAATCCTGCGCGGCGTGAATGATCCGCTTGGGCTGTCTCCCTTCTGGAACGCCTATGAAGCCTGGAGCGAGCCCGAACGGGCAGCAGCCATCGCGCCGGTTATGAACAAGCTCCGTCCACTGCTATTGCGCCCCGAGCTGCGGGCGATCATCGGGCAGGCCAATACGGGCTTTGATCTGCGTCGCATCTTCACCGAACGCAAGATCCTGCTCGTCAACTTGAGCAAGGGTCTGCTCGGCCCGGAGACTTCCAGCTTGCTCGGCAGCCTGGTCGTCGCGCTGCTCTGGCAGGCCATTCTCGGCCGGGCGGCGATAGCGCCCGAGTGGCGGCATCCGGTTTATGCCTACGTCGATGAGTTTCAGGACTATTTGCACCTGCCCCTCGACTTCGCCGATGCGCTCGCCCAGGCGCGCGGGCTCGGTGTCGGCTTCATCGTCGCGCACCAGCACTTGCACCAGCTCGACCCCGCGATGCGGGCGGGTGTGCTCGCCAACGTACAGTCACGGATCGCCTTTCGGCTGCCGAGCGAAGACGCCCGCGCTATCGCGGCCGGTGGTAGCCTCGACCCCGAGGACTTTCAGAGCCTGGGGGCCTTTGAGGCATACGCGCAGCTCGTCGCCAGCGCTGCCGTCCAGCCGTGGTGCAGTCTGCGCAGTCTGCCGCCAGGCGAGCCGATGACTGATCCGGCGCTGGTGCGGACAACTTCACGGATCGCCTACGGTTGTGATCGCGCGGCGGTTGAGGCCGAGCTGCAAGCACTCTTTCTCGGTGCTCGTGGCGTGAGCGACGATGACCTCGCACCGCGACGGCGGAACACGGGAGGCGGCGTATGAGTAACCGTCGCATCGCCCGTCGTGTCGCGTCGACCGAACAGGTAAATAATCGCTGTTCTCAAACAGTAGACGCGCCAACTTTGGCGACGAAAGTCTTACACCTGTTGTTGCCGTCTTTTCCCCGCGCGGGGCGGGCGGCGCGGCGGCGGTGGGTGGTTGAGAGAGAACCTGTAGCGGTTGCCAGCGAGCGCGCCCAGGGCCGGCCGCGTGGAGCGGGGGTGCAGTCTTGCCAAGACCCCGCGCCCCCGCGTCGCCTCGCGTCGCGTCCCGCACCGCGCACAACACCTTTCACTACTCCCACATTGGTAACGAATGGTGGGGGAAGTGAGGTGATGCAATGATGGGCGCGACACTGCCAAGGCCATATCTCTCGGCGAGGGGGGCCGCGCAACTCCAGGGGCGCCTGAGCGCGCGTGATCTGGCAATCGTCCGGCAGGTGGGGGAGCTACGCCTAATGAGCGCTCGGCAGGTGCAAATGCTCCACTTCCCCGCCAGCGAGCACGACAACGACCGGGCGGCGACGCGCGCCCGCCAGCGCGTGCTCGCGCGCCTTTGCCGCGAGCGCCTGCTGATCGCCCTCACGCGCCGTATCGGCGGCATCCGCGCCGGCTCGGCGGGCCTGGTGCTGGCGCTCGGGCCGGTCGGCCAGCGGGTGCTCATGCAGGACGGCACGCGGCGGCGAGTCTATGAGCCGACCTGGCGCTTTGTCGATCACACGCTCGCTATCTCACAGCTCGTCATAGACGTGCGCCTCGCGGCGCGGGCTGGTCTACTCGACGTGCTGGGCACTCAAGCCGAGCCGCAATGCTGGCGCTCGTTCCCGCACCTCGGCGGGCGGTTCACGTTGCGGCCCGATGCCTTCCTGAGCTTGGGCGTCGGGGACTATGAGCTGCGCTGGTTCATCGAGGTAGACCGCGCCAGCGAGAGTCTGCCCGTGATAGTGCGCAAGTGCCGGCTGTACGCCGACTATTACCAGTCCGGCCAAGAGCAGGCCGCGCACGGCGGCGTCTCTCCGCGCGTCTGCTGGGTCGTGCCGGATGAGGTGCGAGCCGAACGGGTGCGCGCGACCATTCGTAGGGATGGCTCGCTGCCCGCGCGATTGTTCACTGTCACCACTTCTAAAAGTGCTATTTCTATGCTGTGCGGAGTGGTAAAACAGTGAAAATACGCCTTGCAATTATAGTTAACGTGGTACACTTAACAACATTATGCAGGCGGTATCTACTCTACGGGACAGGAGACAGACCGCGATGACAGCGAGCCCCGACCGTGACAGTCCCGAGGGAGCGCCAGCCGTCATCTACCTGCGAGTGTCGAGCAAGGAGCAGGCCGAGAAGGGTGGCGAAGCCGAGGGCTTCTCGATCCCGGCACAGCGTGAGGGCTGCAAGCGCAAGGCGCAGAGCCTAGAGGCGGCAGTGGTTGAAGAGTTCGTGGAGCGGGGCGAGTCGGCCAAGACCGCCGACCGGCCCGAGCTACAGCGGATGCTTGCCTTCTTGGCCGAGCACCCCGTCAAGTACGTGATCGTCCACAAGATTGACCGGCTGGCACGCAACCGCGCCGATGACGTGGCGATCAACCTGGCGATCCGCCAGGCCGGGGCCGAGCTGGTGTCCGTATCCGAGAACATCGACCAAACGCCTTCCGGGCTGCTGCTGCACGGCATCATGGCCTCGATCAGCGAGTTCTACAGCCGCAACTTGGCGACCGAGGTGCTGAAGGGCACCGTCAAGAAGGCGGAACGTGGTGGGACGCCGGGCCGAGCGCCAATTGGCTACTTGAACGTGCGACGTATGGTCGAGGGCCGCGAAGTCCGTGCTGTCGAGGTCGATCCCGAGCGTGGGCCGCTGATGGCTTGGGCATTCGAGACCTACGCAACCGGCGAGTGGACGATCCGGCGTCTACTAGCCGAGCTGACCGTACGTGGCCTGACGACGGCGCCGGGCCGCAAGAATCCGGGTCGGCCGCTGGTCGTCTCGCATCTGCACACGTTGCTGCGCAATCCGTACTACATGGGCATGGTGCGTTATCGAGGCGTGGTGTATGCCGGGAAGCATGAGCCGCTCGTCACGCCAGAGATTTGGCATGAAGTTCAGAAGCTGTTGAGCGCTAAGTATCTGACCGGCGAGAAGGATCGGGAGCACCCGCACTACTTGAAGGGCAGCATCTACTGCGGCCAGTGCGGCGCTCGCCTGATCGTCAACCATGCTAAGGGCAACGGCGGCACCTATCCGTACTTCGTCTGTGGTGGACGGCAGCGTGACCCGGCAAGCTGCAAGTTCCGAGCGGCGCGGATCGAGCGGGTGGAGGCTGCCATCGTCGCTCACTACGCGACCGTGCAGCTCCCCGAGGATGAGGTCGTCCGGCTGCGGGCCTTCTTGGGTCAAGAGCTCGCGAAGCTCCGCAGCGACGCCGAGCGTGAGCGGGGTGTGCAGGAGCGCCGACTGCGCAAGCTCCAGGGTGAGCGCGAGAAGCTGCTCCAGGCCCACTATGCCGACGCGATCCCGCTCGATTTGCTCAAGAGCGAGCAAGATCGCCTCACGACGGCTACCGCCACCGCCGAAGGCCGGCTGGCCGCCATCGCCGCTGACTTCAGGGCAGCCGAGACGAATCTGCACAAGGCCCTGACCCGAGCCGGGGACTGCCAGAGCGCCTACGACGAAGCCTCCGACCGGATGCGCCGGCAGTTCAATCTGGCGTTCTTCAAGCGCCTGGTCATCCATGACGAGGCCACCGTCGCCGGAGAGCTGGCCGAGCCTTGGGACGTGATCCTCAGTGACGAGCTACGGCGGGCAGTCGCCGCACAAGAGGCCGAAGACCTCAAGGACGCCATCGAGCGCGCCGAGCGCGAACAGGCGCAACGTCCACGCGAGCCAGAAGTAGTCCATGCAGGAACGACAACCGCCGCCCCTGATTGGGGCGGCGGTTGGAGTCCGAACATTTTGGTGCGCTCGAGTGGACTCGAACCACCACGGGCCGTAAAGCCCACAAGGCCCTCAACCTTGCGCGTCTACCAATTCCGCCACGAGCGCAGAGGGGGCGAGTATAGCCAGCGGCCGGTGTCGCGCGCTCGCGGGTCCTCGTCGCCGTCGTGTCGTCTGGAGCGTCGTCTGCGAACGAAGGTTGCATCCGTCCGCATATGCCGCTACTGTACGAACAGGTGTTCGTTCACGGCCGCATGACATGACTACAGGAGCCGCGTCTCAATGGACATGACCAAGCGTCAGCAGGAGATCTTCGACTTCATCCGCAAGCACTCGGCCAAGCACGGCTACCCGCCCACGGTGCGCGACATCGGGAAGGCGGTCGGCCTGGCCTCATCTTCTACGGTCCACGCGCATCTTGCGAACCTCGAGAAGCTTGGGCTGCTGCGACGTGACCCGTCGAAGCCGCGCGCGATCGAGCTGCTGGACAAGGCGGTCGGCGGGGCGGTCGACAGCGTGCGTAGCTTTGTCTCCGGTGGAGGTCTTCCGCTCGTCGGCTCCGTGGCTGCGGGTCAGCCGGTTCTGGCAGAGGAGAACATCGAGGAGTACGTTCCGGTGCCCGAAATGGCGGGCGGGGAGGATGGGGGATACCTGCTGCGCATTCGCGGGGAGTCGATGAAGGACGCGGGCATCCTTGACGGAGACCTGGTCGTCGTGCGGCCGCAGGACACCGCCGCAGACGGCGACATTGTCGTCGCGTTGCTTGGCGAGGAGGCGACCGTGAAGCGTTTCTTCCGGGAGTCGGACCACGTCAGGTTGCAGCCGGAAAACGACGCGATGGAGCCAATCCGCAGCCGCGAAGTCGAGGTTCTGGGCCGGGTTGTCGGCCTTCTGCGCCGAGTTTGATCGCGCGAAGGGTGGCGGATCGTGCCGCGGCGCCTGAGCTGACCCCTCACGAGCGCACGACGATCGGCGGGTCCGAGCTGGCATTCCCACCGACGGCACGCTAGATTGACTGTGCTGGCCAGGTGGCCGCTGGGGCTTCGTGCCCTGGAGGAAAGTCCGGACATCGTAGGGCAGGGTGGTCGGGAGACCGACCCGGGGAAACCCGCGGGAAAGTGCCACAGAAACAAACCGCCGACGTCAGCCGTCCCACGTGAACGGCTGGCGGGCAAGGGTGAAATGGTGCGGTAAGAGCGCACCAGCGTCGCGGTGACGCGGCGGCTGGGTAAACCCCACTCGATGCAAGGCCAAACAGGACCGCTTGCAGGCTGCCCGCCAAGGTCCAGGTAGGCCGCTCAGATGGATGGTCACCCAACGACAGGATCCGGCTTACAGACCAGCTAAGGAAAAGCCCCGCTAACGCGGGGTTTTTCTATGGCGCTAGTCGCTGGGTTCTCGACTGGGTAAGGGTTGCAGGCATATCGGGAGGCGATCTCTATGGAATCGCTCGGCACGGGCGTCCGGGCAAACCCCGGCAACGCTCCACACCGCACTGGATGTGATATCAGGTCCATCGGTCGTCCGCAAGCCGCCACGCAGGGCTCGCGGCAGGGCGGCATGTAAGGCCCGTTCTCGGTCATGCTGCCTGGAGGCCTTCCGGGTCCTCTTGGAGACCTTCGGAGTGCTCTGACCGGTAGGACAGACCAGCTTGGTCGGCGAGGGCCTGCACCGTGACTGGAACGCTTGGCCCTAGTTCGTCCGCTGACTTGCGTCCGAGCTCGCATGCCGGACGCCGGGTAGTGGGTCAGTTTGATCTGTCGTTGCGATGGCGGCGCCATGTCCTGATCGCGCGCCAGCTGACGCAGAGCGTAACGACCGCGACGTAGACACCAAAGATGATGCGGCCGGCGTCTGCGTCCCAGCGACCTGATAGCAGTCCCGACACTACGTCCACCGAGTAATAGAGCAGGAAGGCGGCGACCAGCGATAGCGCCCATGCTTCCCTGCGCGACGGAGATCCCGAACGGGAACGGACCGATCTGTCAGGGACCGTCAGAGGCATTGCGCCCGTAGCGTAGACCGACGGGCGACGTACGTCCAGGGGTTTCAGACCGACCCGCTACCGACCGCCGGGCCGCCGGTGTGTGGTAGGATTGGTAAAGATGCCTACCGATAGAGTTTGAATATGCGTAGCACAATCTCTGAGAAGGGGCAGGTCACGGTCCCTAAGCCGTTGCGAGAACGGCTGGGCATTCGTCCCGGTGATCAGCTTGAGTTCAGCGAGGAGCATGGGCGGCTGGTCGCCAGGAAGACCAGCGAGCGTAACCCCGTCGAAGCGGTCTATGGGATCCTCGAGCTCAAGCAGACCACTGATGAGATGCTGAGCACGCTGCGTGGCGAGCCTGACACGGTGTGATCACGGCTGTGGACACCAGCGTGCTGCTGGACGTGTTTGCCGCCGATGCCCAGTTCGGCGCCAGCTCGGCCGCCGCGCTGCGCAACTGCATCGTCGAGGGCAGCCTGATCGCGTGCGAGGTCGTGTGGGCAGAGACCACTGCGGCATTCCCAGAGACACAAGCGGCGGATCAGGCGCTCAGCCGCCTGCGCATCGATTTCTCGACGCTCGACGCTGCCACGGCGCTGAGCGCCGGCGAGGCATGGCGGGTCTACCGGCGCGCCGGCGGCACACGCGAGCGGGTGATCGCGGATTTCCTGATCGCCGCGCATGCGCTCGCCAACGCCGACCGGCTGCTGACCCGCGACCGCGGCTTCTACCGCCACTACTTCAAAGGGCTTCAAATCCTCGACCCAAGCCCACACTGACCCGCGCGAAGATGTAGCAGCCGCGCATCGATGAGTGGCACGCCGGCGGGATTGCCGTCGCCCGTTCCTAAGAAACACTACGGCAGTTCCGTTCGTTGTCCAGGCCAGGCGCCAGTTTGGTGCATCAGCGCAAGGCGGCTTGTTCTCGTCCGGCGTGCGACATTAAACGGGTTTCCTCGGAGTTGGTTCTCGGTAACAAGCGGAGCTTGCCACCAAGGAGGCCCTCCTTCATGGCATTCCAAAGCAGCGACGCCGTCAATGCCGATGCTGGTTTCCGCTTCGCCGGGGCGAAGCGGGGCCGCGGTCCTGCAATTGGCGGCGTGCATACGAGTGCGGGCGGCGCTGGCCGCCCGCACTCGCTCAGCCTCGGTGGCTAGACGCTGACGCGCATCTGGACCGTCCAGTCGAGCTTGCCGGGCCGCGGCCCGTTCTCGATGGCGGCGTCCCAATTCGCGAGCCTGGCGTTGGGCAGATATTCGCCGGAGCCCAGCCCGCGCTCGAACAGGCTGCGCAGCTTGTCCACGTTCTTGGTGGTGGGCGTGTCGCTCGCTAGCGCGATGATCGTGTCCTTCCGGGGCTTCCAGATCACCGGCATCCGCACCACCGCCGTGTCATTCTCGACCGACTCGACCGTGAAGCCATGAGGCACCATCACGCGGCCGCGCCCGGCTAGGTACTCCTGGATGTCGGCAATCAGCCGTTCCAATTCCTGCTGGGACAGGGCCACGTCCGCATTCTGGATCGCCCGCCGAGCCACCGAGTACGGCTCGCCAGTGATCGCCACCCGCGCCCTGACTTGGCGTTTAAAACCGGAGTTCTTAGTCATACAGCTCACCTTTCCGATCGTGTCCCACGCTCACGATCACAGGATGGGTGAACCTTCCCCGAGCCTTGGGCCCTTGCTCCTCAGCGTCCAAGCGTGGGCAGACGTTGATGGGGAGACACGCCTGAGGACGGCGCGATCGAAAGGATACGGGAGGGGTCGGTCAGACATTTGCGCAGAGCGCCGCAGCCGGACACCCGGTTACTGAAGCAATCTGTCCAAAGCGGAATTAAGCTCAGTCGCGACAAGCACCCGGACGCCGAGCTGCCCCGCCAAATCCACCCATGGCATCGGCGGGACGCTCTCGAGCAGGATCACCGGAATCACCGGAGCGTCTGCGCTGCTGAGCAGGTGGGCATACTCCAGGACCTGACCGACGCCATAGCGGACCTGTTGCCGGCTCGCCGGGTCGCTGCCCTTGACCTCGACCACGTAGCGGAGGCCGCCGTGCTCGAAGGCGAGGTCGAAGAACGGCTGGGACCCGGATGGCGACCGAGGGTCGATCCCCCGTGCCATCAATGCCTCAGCCAGGTCGTCCTGCAGCTTCATGTGTCGCTCGGTCGCCGCCTCAAGCGCCGCAAGGTCGATCTTGAGCACGGCGTCGTCCGGCTGTGTCGCTTCGTGTCCACTGGCTGGCCGGTACGTGGCGCCGAACCCGCCGCCGACCGGCGGATAGTCGCCGACGATCCGGTACGGGCCACTGCTGTAGTCGCGGTGGATCCGCCGAGTCGAGCTCTCCTCAAAGCCGATTGCCTGCCGCACGACGGTGCGGATGTGAGAAGGCTCGGCGTTGGCGCTGGTGTACCAGGCCAGCACGTCGAGCTCTTCCGGGGTCCATCCGCCGATCGCGATCGCCCGCTCCAGCACCTGGCCAAATCGCGCCTCGCTGCCGAGCTCGTAGACAGCTTGAAGGACGTCGTCACCCAAGTCGGGCCACTGCACCTCCTGGATTCGAGCCTCGACAGTGGTAGGCGACGGGGCAGGGGGGCTGTTTCTCACGGCCGCGTAGAGCGCCGTCTGATGGTCCGGATTGTTGACGTGCTCCGGTATTGGGTTCTGCGGCCCATAAAGCCCGGGGATGTGTTCGGCATCCGGAGGCAGGATCGCCGCTAGCGGCCGCACGCCCAACGCCAACGGCCAGCGGTTCGGATCAGGAGAACCAGGGAGAGCCTGAGCGCCAGGTGACACGGCTTCGTACAGACCAACCACGGCGCTGCGCCAACGGTCGACTGCCATCGCAAACAGGTGATCACCGGAGCTGACCTGTTGGGGCTGCCGGCCAATCCACTGATAGCGCTGATCAAACGCCCACCACGTCTGGTCGACGGGAAAGCCGCTGACTCCGACCGAGACCTTGAACACCCGCGTCGGCGTCTGCCGAACGATCCGTGCGCGCCCGGTTTCATCGACGCGGATCTCTCTGGAGGAGACAAACGCCTGATAGTCGGTTACGGTCAGCGCGGCGGAGAGCGGATACCCGATACTCCGCAGCCGGGCGCGAGCCATGTGCCGATCCGCTCGCCGGGGCGCGTCGACGGCTGGCAGCAGCGTCTCAATCTCAGCGGCCTGAGCATGAGAGACGATCAACACGGAGGGCTCAGGCACCATCGTCAGCGAAGCCTAACCGCACAGCGACGCCCGGCCCAGACGTCGCCGTGGTGATCGCCTCAACCGCGACTTCGCACTCCCCCGAAAGTGAGACGTGAATGTAACCTGACGGGGACGCGGCGGAAAGCAGGTACAGATCGATGCTCAGCTGTGCCTCGGATGCTCAAGCATATCCTCGTTGCGGGAAATCCGCTTGGATAGTCAATCTGGTACCTTCCGTATGGCTTATTCGATTCACCGGACACGGACGTCGCGGGCGTCTATGGGGAGGGCATGGGGGTTCTGGCTCGGCTACATGGGGGTCTGACGGTCGCTGGGTTCCTCCGTGCGACGCGGCGGGGAGTCGCTGGCTTGGGCGTTGCGCTGGCGCTCGGGCTGGCTGTAGTATCGCCGGCTGCTGCAAGCGTGTGGACGCCCGTGGCTAACGTCTCAGAAGAAGGCCAGAGCGCGTACGAACCGCAGGTTGCGATGGACGCTGCCGGAGACGCGATCGCGGTGTGGGCACGCTTCAATGGCATCAACGACGTCGTGCAGGCGGCGGTCAGGCCGGCGGGCGGATCTTGGGGATCGCCGGCCACGCTCTCAGAAGCAGGCCAGGAAGCATCTGAACCTCATGTTGCGGTCGATGCCGCGGGAGACGCGACCGTCGTATGGCGGCGCTTCAATGGCAGCAATGACGTCGTGCAGGCGGCGGTCAGGCCGGCGGGCGGATCTTGGGGATCGCCGGCCACGCTCTCAGAAGCAGGCCAGGAAGCATCTGAACCTCATGTTGCGGTCGATGCCGCGGGAGACGCGACCGTCGTATGGCGGCGCTTCAATGGCAGCAATGACGTCGTGCAGGCGGCGGTCAGGCCGGCAGGCGAACCCTGGGGTACGCCGACTACGCTCTCAGAAGCAGGCCAGGAAGCACACGCACCTGAGGTTGCGGTGGATCCCACGGGTCAAGCAATAGCCGTTTGGATACGCGACGATGTCGTGCAGGCGGCCTTTAAGCCGGCGGGCGGACCTTGGGCAAAGTCGGCGACTGTCTCACAGACAGGTCAGGATGCATCCGAACCCCAGGTCGCGGTGGACGCCACGGGAGACGCGACTGTCGTGTGGACACGCTACATCGGCCAGAGCTCCGGCGGCATGAGCAAATACGCTGTGCAGGCAGCGGTCAAGCCGACGGGCGCGACCTGGGAAGCGCCGGCAATCGTCTCAGAAGAAAGCGAGGAAGAAGGCCTCGAACCGCAGGTCGCGGTGGACGCCGCGGGAGACGCGACGGCCATCTGGAAGCGTTTCATCTACGGCTATGGCCGGCCCATAGAAACAGCGGTCAAGCCAGCGGGCAAGCCTTGGGGAACGCCGACCGCCTTTGAATCAGGCGGCCACCCTCAGGTTGACGTGAACGCTGCGGGGGACACCATCGCCACCTGGACCAAGTACTACGGCCCAGGCGACGTCGTACAGGCGACGGTCAAGCCGGTGGGCCAGCCATGGGTAAAACCAGCCAGCATCTCAGAAGATGAAACATCCGCACCCCAGGTTGCGACGGATGCCGGGGGCGATGCGACTGTGGTGTGGACACGCTACGTCGGCTTCGGCTTCGGCAAGTTCGTTGTGCAGGCGGCGCAGTACTCGCCCTCCACCGCGTTCACGATCGAAACGCTGCAAAAGCTCTCGAACGAACCCACCTACACCAAGGCTGAACTGAACGGCAAGGTCGCTGACACTGTTGACTACAAGACAATCGTCAAGAACACCGGCAGCACTAACCTGCAATTCGGAGCACTGAAAGACAGCGCATGCGAAAGCATCAGTCCTGCCGGGCCCACCGAACTCGCAGCCAGCGCCGAAGAGACCTTCACCTGCACACACAAACTCACGGCCTTCGTCAAATACAGCGATAAAGCATCGATCGAAGGCAACGAAGGAACTGGTACCAAGACTTCCAATAGTGTGACTGTGGCGCTGGCGCCCGTCTTCGAAGCGCCTGCGGCGACGGCTGACTCCAGCGGCGGCTCGTGCGTGGAATCACGGGTCGCTGTGTTTGTCTGCTCGGACCTGCGTGCAGCGATCGCGTATGCGGATGCCGAGCCAGACTCGACGGTCAAGCTCGAACGCGGCATCTATCAACTTGGCGAAGCGAATGGATATCCATCTGGAGTGCACGCGTTTCTCCAAATCACTGCGGGCATCACGATCCAAGGAGCAGGCCCAGGGGAGACGACAATCGAACAGACCGACGGCCGCGACCCAGTGATCATCATTCCCTACAGCGCCGGCTTCTCGCAGATCGAAATAGAAGGCGTGAAGATCACCGGAGGCGTCGCCGCGGGAGAAGACGACGGCGAATTCGGCGAAAATGGTGGCGGCGCGATAATGATCCTGGGCAGCGGAACAGAATCCTCCTCAGTCACGCTCACCAACGACGATCTCACGGGCAATCTCGCGCACGCCGATAACGCCATGGGAGGCGCGATCTTCAACGCGCGCACGCTTAACGTCATCGATTCCACCATCACACACAACGTCGCGCACGCCGAAAATCCCGGTAGCACAGCCGGCGAAGCGCTCGGCGGGGGCATATTCAACACAGGCCACCTGCTCGTCGCAGACTCGACGATCGCCTACAATACCGTCGAAGCAGGCGGCTCGAAAAGTGAGGCTATGGGTGGTGGCTTGGATAGCGGCGTCGGAAACTTCTCTAAAAACGCCACGGCCGTGATCGCGAACACAACGATCACCGGCAACATCGCCAGCGCCGGCACCACGACGACTCCACCACTCGTCTACGGCGGAGGGCTCGCCATAGACAGAGGCACCCTCGAACATGTAACCCTCTACGACAACACCGCAAGCCCAGTCAACGCGTGGGAGTCATGGGGCGGCAACGTGTATCAGCCGCAGGGAGGAGGCGCCTCGATCAGCAGCTCCATCGTTGCGGACGGCAGCGCATCTGAAGGCCCCAACTGCATGTTCCAAGCCGGCGGATCCCCGGCGGAAGACAATCGCAACAACCTCCTGGAAGGCTCCAGCGGCGAATGCGGCTTCACGCTGGAGTACGACCCACTGCTCAACGTCAACCCGAAGCTGACGCCGTTGGCAGAAAACGGCGGGCCGACCCAAACAATGGCGCCAGAACCCGGCAGCGCCGCGATCGATGCGACCACCGAATGCGAAGGCATCGCCGGAGACGACGGCTCCGGAGGCTGGGCGACCGCGACAATCCCCCTCGACGTCGACCAGCGGGGCATGCCTCGTAACAGCCACTGCGACATCGGCGCGTTCCAGACCGAGCCGCCATCCGCAACTACACCGCCCCAACTCAGCGGCATTGCAGAACCAGGCGAGACGCTCACCTGCACATCTGGCACGTGGACAGGGGAAGGCACCCTCACCTACAGCTATGAATGGCTCCGCAACGGACTATCAACCGGCGATAAGACGACGTCATACACGATCGAGCCAAGCGACGCCGAAAGCCAGATCGCGTGTCTGGTCACCGTTTCCGGAACCTATGGCGCGAGAGAAGCAACCAGCACTTCTGTTGAGGTGCGACCGCCCCCTCCCACGGTCGCGCCGAGCGCCGCATCGTCGGTCACCCAGACCACGGCGACGCTGAACGCAACCATCAACCCCAACGGGGGACGCATCACGAAATGCGAATTCGACTACGGCCCAACGGAAAGCTATGCGAGAAGCGTTCCGTGCGCTACTCTGCCGGGCTCCGGCGACAGCGCTGTAGCGGTGTCCGCGTCAATCTCGGGGCTGGTCGCGAGCACGACCTACCACTTCCGTGTAGTCGCGAGCAACTCGGGTGGAACGAGTGATAGCACCAGCGGGACGTTCACAACGTCGTCTAACCCGCCGGTGAGCGCACCCGGCGACGAAAAACACGAAGAAGAAGCCACGGCAAAGACGGGCGTACTCGGCTTCAACGAAGCCTTGCCCAACGCTACGCTGACGAACACATCCCCGAGCGTGACCCCGGATGGCGATCTCAGCGTCGAGGTGAGCTGTCCCGCCGAGACGATCAGTTGCACCGGCACGATCACACTGAAGACGCTCAACGCCGTCAGCAAGGCCAAGGCTCACAAATCCAAGACGCGGAAGGCCGCGATCCTGACCATCGCAGTCGGCTCATTCAACGTCACTGGCGGGCACGTGGCGACGATAAAGCTGCATTTCTCGCGAAAGGCACGCACACTACTTTCCCACACACCCGTGTTGCGCGCACGCGCAACCGTTGTTGCTCACGACCCCGCAGGCGCCACACACACCACGCAGACGACTCTCACAATCCGCGCGGCGAAGATTCAACACTGACCGTGGCCCCGGTAGCGTCCTCGAGGAAGAGATCGTGCGGTTGCGGGCTCAGCCCGAAATAGGACGCGCCGCCATACCGCCCCCATTGTCTAAGACGTTATCAGGGAGACCACTCGGGGAGCGCGTGGAGCCCAGCGGCGGCGAGTGTGAGGCGCGCGCAGGGGCCAGCGGCACGGCTGCGCGCGAAGGTCACTGAAGACCTTGACCACGCTGGCGATGGCGAAGAGGACCTGGCGGCGCCGGTCGCTACCTCCCCGTGGACACTTGTTCTATATGCTGAAACTGCTCGCATGTCGATGGGGCGGTGATGTTTCACCGCCGCAACGCCTGCAAGCTGATCGTCGCCATAGTCGTCGTTTGCGGGGCGTGGATATCGATCTCCGCACCAGCGGGCGCTACGGGCGCGAGCACGATTGCCACGGCAAGCGAACTTCCGCTGGGCAGCCTCGTGGTGGGCGGTGGGCAGCCAATAGACTTCTACCGTGTCGCTCTCTCTGCAGGTGACCAGATAGACATCAACTACGACATGCTCAGCCAGCCCAACTGTGGCTACCTCTACCTCCTCGCCCAGACGGTCAGCGACTTCAACCTCGCCGAAGCAAAGGCCGTGTCCAGCGTCAACGTGAAACCTGGCCCACAGTCCGTGGCTCTGACCTCCAGCTTCAACGGTCTCGGCACCATTGCTGTAGCAATGGGCTCCCCGAGCTCGATTCAATCCCCCGACTATCCGCCGCTGCAAACCCCTGTCAGTCAGTGCACTGTGGTCACCCCCTTCAGCCTCACGGCCACGATCGAGCACCTCAGGCAGCCTCCTTTGGAAGCTTGCCAGGTCACCTCAGCAGCCCGCGACGCCATCTACGTCTACTAGCTCAGATTCAATCTCCCGCAGGGACGCCGATAGGCACCTGCATGTTCGAGCGCCTCAAGGGCTCCCTGCCGGTGCGTGTAGCGCAGACATCCACACGAAACGGTGTTTGCACAGCCAGCATAAGCGCCGAGAAAACGGGTTCGTTTGCCTACAGAGTCACGTTCACCGGCTCGGGTTGGCAAACCGCGCAGGCAACCAGCCACACAGTCGACGTGCGCTGATACGGTGACGCAAGAAGACTGTCGGCACCCGCAAGCAGACGCCAAACTTCGACGTCGTCGGGGGCAAAGTCAGGGACCGAGCCCGTCGCTCCCGCTTTCCGCGGTGAGCAGGCGCAGCCAGCCTCGCGATCGAGACACCTTAGTTGGACGAGCAACGAGCGTCAGTACCACATCGCGGCGACGGTCTCGGGCGTTAGCTGCCTGGCTGAGCCTTGGCGGCCGAAGATGGTCCACGGCTCGCTCGCGTGGTTGGCGTCCCCATAGAGCGTGACGCCGTTGGAGCATTTGTAGTTTTCCCGAAGGTTGGCTAGGAGGGTTCCGGCTCCCTCTAGCAGCACGCAGCGCGCGCCGCCGGTCAGTTCGACTGCCCATGCCGGTTCGTTGGTGGGCGATGGTTTGGGAGTGGGTGGTTCCAAGCTCGGCAGTTCGCGCGTGAGATTCATGTGCATGGCTTTGCCCCACGGTCCGCCTTCCGGGCATAGCACAAAGTGGGCGGCGTGATTCGCCGCAAAGCATGGGTCGTAGATGTCGTTCCCGGTCGTGCAGCGCCAAGCGTCGCTTCGGTCTGCGGCCTCGGATGATGTCCAGCAGTACCCGCCAACTGTGCGGCTAACTGGGACCACGGGATCTTCTGAAGCACCGAAAGGTGCGTATATGCGTATGGCTGTCGTCCGGGGCCGCTCCGTCTTTGTGTGCAGTGCGGTCGTCGTCGACGCCGTGCCGCAGCCGGACGCAGCCGCCGCGACCAATAGCACGGCCGTGCCCAGCGCGACTCGATACACCAATCGCATCGCGCGGAAGCGTACCGGGATGCACATCGCCTTCTCCGCCAGCGGACGAAGACCGGGCGTCATCGAGCGGCGTCGGGTGGGTGCTGCTGGTAGGCGCGGAGTCCGATAGTTTGTGCTGGTGAACAAGTGGCGCCTGTGGTTGGGGTCGGGGATGGGGGAGGTCGTCTCGCAGGAGCTGGTGGCTGCGATGGCGGGCCTGGATGGTCCTGGAAGGCGTCGCGCGAGACGGCTGGTGCGGCACGGCGAAGCTGCCGAGGATGTCATCGCCGCGCGCTACGCGGTCGCGTTTGCTCGGGAGCGTCAGCGTCGTTTCAAGCGATCTTCGTTCCGCTTCGGGCTTGCGCTGGGCGCGGCACTCGGTTTCGCCGCATTCGTGTTCGCCGTGTACTTGCTGAAGCGGTCCGAGGTGGTGCGGGCGGTGGTGGTAGCCGGGTTCGCTGCGCTCGTCTTGGCCAGCACTTGGCGTACCTGGCAAACGGTGAGGAATGTCGAGGCCGCCGAGCAGCTCAACCGGGAATATCTGCGCCGGTCGGGTGCTCCCTACGTCCCCGGTGGCCCGCCGACGCGGGTGTACGTGCCACCGCTGGCCTTTGTGTGCTCGCTTGCCGTCCATGTGGCCGCCATCGTCGTGGTGGCCGGGGTCGTCACGCTCTTGCTGAAGGCGGAGCCGTTCTCTCTGGGAAGGCTTCTCTCGGTAGGCGTTTCGAGCGGCTTGGGTGTGGCCATCGCCGCAGTCATCGGGGTCGTCGTGGCACGATCGCGCGAGGACGAAGCGGACGGACGGCCCGTTGCGGAGTACCAGCACCTGCGCGATCTGGACTGAGCCGGCACAGGCAGCCGCGGCATACGACTACAATCCAGGCATGAGCGTGACGAAACCCAAGAGCGCTACCGCACCGAAGATGGCGTCGCCGCCTGCCAAGCGCCGGGATCTCTCGCGTGGTCTCCCTGGCAGCGATCGTGAGCGCACAGAGCAGCGCCGCCGGTTCGCTGAGGAGCATCGCGAGACGCTGCGCCGCCTGGGCAACTAGCAGACCGTGGCGGTCTACTACCCGGAGTTCGGGGACTTCTGCGAGGTCGCCGCGGACATCCTCGCCACCACGCCTGAGCAGATTGCGCGTTTCCCCAACGCGGGCCTGGCGGAGTCGGCGCTCGCGGCGCCGCGTGCCGGCTTCGGCGATGTCGAGGTCTACCCCACGATCTTGGAGAAGGCTGCGATTCTGCTGGAGCACCTGGCGCGCAACCATCCGTTGCCGGACGGCAACAAGCGCACGGCGTTCTTCCTGACCGGCCTCTTCCTGGAGGCCAATGGCGCGCCGCTGCGCGGCGCCCAGCCGGATGTCGATGTGTCGATGGTCGAGCGCATAGCCGCTGGCCAGGTCGAGCATCGAGAAGTCCTGGCGTGGTTGTCGCAGCGCACCGCTTGACTGCCCCAGCCTGCGCGACGGGCTGCAGGCGGTCACCTGTCGATGTCTCACAGCCATACCTCGATCCGTGAGGCAACAGTCGATGGTTTGACCCCCTTGGGACCGCGACCTGTTGGGGGCGATCGCGGCGGCTCGTGCTTATCGTCCGAAGCAGCCACCCGCCAAGGCTAGGTCGAGACACCTGCTTTGCTCGTGCGAGAGACAGTCGGGCGACCGAGGGGGCATCCGAGACCTTATCTATCTAGTGTCCACTCCCAGCCTTGAGGATGTCCGCGGTTCGCTTGAGGTCGGGAAACGGCCCCATCCCTGGGCCAGCTTCGAGGATCGCGGGCGCGCGCTCATCGAACACCTCCAGCGTGGTGCCCACCGCCTCGGCAGCCTTACGCCGCATGGCGGGGTCGCGCTGCAAGCGTTGCGCGTAGCCGTCAGCGAAAGATTTACCGATGCTCCACCAGGCGGTCATCAGGTGTTCGTCGCGAAGTCCTGCCGCCACGTTGATCAGGATGCTGAGCTCGACGAGGGAGCGTTCCGGCTCGCCGTCGCGTTTGAGCCAGTCGGGATACCGGGACACGAGCCAATCTTTCTGCCGTAGGTCAGTCGCGAGCCACTGCCACTCCGCGAACGACCAGGTGTGTCCCGCGGGTGGACCCGGCCCGAAGCGTGCCGCGACGAAGGAGCCAAGCTCTCCCGGCGGCCCGATAAAGGGGCTTGCATAGCCAGATGGATCGGTCCAAAAGGATGAGAGCAGGGGTCGAACCGCCGCGAGCCGCTCGAGTCGGACCGCGAGCCCTCCAGTCGTCATACCAATGATCCAGAAGGGGAAAGACCATGCCTTAACCCACGCGGTCAGACCGCTCATCGCCGGGGCGCTGCTAGCCCAGACTGCGTGGCCACGGACCTCGGTGTCGAGTAGGTCTGGGCGATGGAGTGCAAGCGGAATGAGTGACGCGATACGGCGATCAGTAGCCGCAGCCAATCGATGCCAGCCCTGCTCTTGCTTCGGCGCGTCCCCGCTCGTGTTCGCGCAATCGGCTCTGACCGCATCAACCACAGACTCGAAGGCGTAGCGCTCGCGGCGCAGCATCTCGTCGAGCGCGATCTCATCCTCGGCTTTGAGCAGCGTGAGCACCTGATCGTGGATGCTCCCTGGATGATCGCCCGTCTCATAGGTCTCATAGACCGAGAGCCGACGCTGCAGCTCGGCGAGAAACTCGCCTGCCCCCGCTGGGCGCACGATCGTGCGGGCTCCGATCGTCTCGATGACAGTCCGCGTCGGCTCGCCGGGTTGCTCGCTTCGTGACAGCCACCAAGATCCGTAGCGGGTGACCCCGCAGCGCACGATCTCGGCAAGGGCCGGATCGGCACCTCGCCAGCCCAGCACCAGGAGCCCATAGTGGTTGGCGATGATTCGTAGTTCCTCGGTCAGCTTCGGGTCGAGCGTCGCGAGCTCGCTTGGCGTGTTACGGATCGTCTCCTGGAGGTAGTCCCCGTGGGCCTTGATGATGAATACCCGCGAGTGCTCTCTACGTGGCGCAGCCGCCAAGGTTGCGTCGTCCGAGACGACGACCGGGTCTACGCCTCGCGCTTCTATGGCTCGCTCGAGCAGCCGATCGAAGTTCGTGGTGATGAACACCTTGATCACGCCAGCAGCCGCGAGGTCCGCGAGACGTTCATGCGCCGATCCGGGCTCGACACCCTCGAAATGTCTCGCGAGCATCTCGCGTCGAATCGCTGGGCCGGGTGCGAGCCGATCCAGCAGGGTCGAGTATCCGAGGTCCTCGTACCCGTTTTCCTTGAGCCACTTCGCGAGGGCCTCCTCGGATGGATCTCTCGCAGTCTGCGTCTCGAGTCGGTAGAGGGCACGGAGTCCGTCCCGGAGTATGTCCTGCGCCGTAGGAACGTCAGCGTCCGCCGAGACTCCCGCCCCGAGCAGGCAAACGCACGATCCGGGTGACTCGGCGAGGGCTACGGCAAGCGAGACGATGGGGTCGAGGGGCATCTTCCGACGGTACGCTACTGATCGGGTCTGAGGATGTCGGCACACTTGGTGATCGCCAACGTGTACGGGAGCGCATGGGTCTGTTGTGGGCCGAGGCGGCCGATCCGATGGTGGAGTTCGCGCACCTGACAGTGCAGGAGGCGCTGGCGGCAGGTGTTCAGTACCCTTGCGCAATTCCGGGGAGGCGTTGAGGTGGTGCTTGATCTATTGGGACGTTGGGGACCAGGGTATTTGGGCCTGCTCGTGCTGCTGCTCGCCAGCCTGCTTGTCGCAGGCTGCGGCGGGAGCGGCACGACTACCTCCACCTCTCTGACCTCGACGGCGAGTGCTCAGCCGAGCGCGAGCGAACTTCAAGCCCAAGCGAAGCAGCACAAGCAAGAAGCCGCCGAACGCAAGCGGCAGGAGCTAGCCGCCCGTCGCAAAGAAGCCGAGGAACGTCGGCGCGAAGCCGTGGGCAAGCGTCGCGAAGAAACAGCGCGGCGAGCCGAAGCACACTTGGGGCATGGCCTCGGCGCCACAGAAGCCACGTTCAACGCCAACAACACGATTGGTCACGGTCCGGATCCGCCGCTGGGCGTCGCATGGATGCACGTCATGTACAAGATCGGCAGCCGGGTCGCGGCGTTCAACATCAACGCCAATTTCACACCGGCCATCAGCGCGCACGAACTGATCTTCCTCATGTCGATCCACAACTTGCCCGAGGACGCGGAGCTGGTAACGGAACACGAGTCCTGCGTCGTCTGGCGAAGCCCAACACTAGGACGCTTGCTGGGCAATGAATACGCCGAAGGCTTTGTCGAAGAATCTGATAACAAGTACGCCGAACTGATCACGACCTCCAAGCCTGAATGCGAGTAGCGAGAGTATCCGTGTCATGAACTCGCTCGTTTGGAGGACAGGCCGCCAGCGCGTGTGAGGGCCGCAGTGCCTCCTTCGCACGGAAAGCAGGCGCGCCCGCCGAGCCAGCGAGGCGCTCGGAATGGACTGCCATGAAGGAGGGCCTCCTCAAGGTCGGTTCTCGATGACAAGCGGAGCTTGCCACCGAGGAGGCTCTCCTTCATGGCAGTCCGAAGCGGGCGCGCACGACCACTCTCCGAATACGCTCGCTTTGCCATACAAGCGGCAAAGCGCTCGGTTTTGTGCTGTCTAAGGACGTGGCCGTAGAGCGTTTGATCCCAAGATTTGGTCTCGAGATGCGGGTCGGTCAGGAGCTGGTGGGCCGACTTTGCTGCGTCCTTGAGCCCGTAAACGTATAGAGCGGGCTCCGCTAGCCTCGATTCGTCATCAAGGTGAGTTCCGTCTGATTCTTGGGTGAGGCGCCTGGGTGATGGCGGCGGTTGCGTTGGCTGGATCGAGGCGGGGGGTTCGTGAGCGGTAGCTTGATGCTGGTGGGCGATCCGGAGCGTGTTTTTGTGCAGCGTGAAGCGACGGGGTCCAGCGTGCTCGTGCGCGGCGTGTTGGCCCAGGCTGGGTGGTCAGCCGTAGGCGGGGAGCGTGCTCAGTCGCTTGAATGCGCGGAGGATCGCGGCGGTCCAGGGCCAGTCGGCGGGGAGGTGCAGTGTGGTGCGTCGGGCGTGGCGGGTGATTTGTCCGGCGACGTGCAGGATGCGGTAGCGCAGCCGCTTGGGTTCTGCGATGGCGTGCTCGCCGTCGAGGAGCAGTTGTTGTGTCCAGGTCATGATGTCGTGGGCGAGCAAGGCGAGCTCAAACCACGCCGTGTTTGCCTGGAAGGACTGGAACGGTAGGTGCCCGGCGCCGCAGGCCTTGAGTGTCTTGACGCGGTCCTCGACTTCGGCGTGCTGGCGGTGCAGCGCCTCAAGCGCCGCGATGTCGAGGTCGGGCTGGTCGGTGATGAAGCACTGGAAGCGATGCCCGTCGAGGTCGGTGAACGCGAGTTGCGCGCCGGGGTGTGGGCGCTCGCGGCGGCAGATCAGCCGGGTGCCCTCGGGCCAGGAGTCCAGGTTCACCAGGCCCGTGAGCTCTGTGACCCATGCACCGTCGCGTGGCTGGCCGTCCTGGTTGACCGCTGGTGCCCAAGCGTCCTCGCTGAGCGCGAGGATCTGCTCGCGCACGGTGTTGTTGATCGCGTAGCCCAGCGAGAAACGGATGCGGCACTCCCGGCACCCGGACGCGAAGGCGTGGCTGGCGCGGGCGGAATCCGAGCGGGCGAGGATCTCACCATCCAGGGCGCTCTCGGGTAGCTGCTCCAGCGCGAGCTCCAGCACATCGAGGTGATCCTGCGCGTTGTTCGCGCCGGCGTTCCCGGGCCGCAGGACCCCGGCCAGCACGTCCCGGCCGCAGGATGCGAGCAGCGGGTTGAAGCCGAACCCGCCCTTGTAGTGCCCGGCCGCCAGCTCCTTCTCGGAATGAATGCTGATCGGCGTCGCGTCGAAATCAAGGATCACCCGGCCGGGTGCTGCCCCGGCCTTCCAGGCTCGCTCGCGGGCGAGCGCGCGTGCCCGGCGGACCCGGTCGATCTCCGTCTGCCCGATCGAGAAAAGCACCCGCCTGGCCGTCGCCCCGCGAGCACCGCGAGATCCGAAACACACCGTCCGCCGTCGGCTGCCATCACCGCCAGATCGCACAGAACCCGCCCCGGATCATGAGCAGAACGACGCTGACGCGTTCCGGTCAACGCCCCGCTCAGGCCGTCGGTCAGCCCAAGCCGTTGTGCCGTCAGCGCCAGCAGAGCGCTCCCCGCACGAGACGACAAGCCCGTGCCGTCCGCGACCACATCTACCGTTCCAGACGACGCATTTCCGATCACCTTCAAGGTGAACCTCCTGAGCGGGTGGGTTGCAGGCTTCGCAACCGCAATCCTCCCCGCCCAGGCGGACGATTCAGCCCTCCAGCCGCCTCACACCCCGCACCACTACTGACGAATGCCGGCTAGCCGGGCCGCTGGACACGGGTCTACTGTTTGACCGGCAATGCCAGTGCCCAACCCGTTCAGCGAGCTCGGCATCGTTCCACTCGCGGCGAAAGCGCTCAAAGAGTTTCGAGCGCGCGACGAGGTGCGAACGCTCCTTAGGCTTGTCGACGCTGACGTTCGGGATTCCGATCTGCTGCCGTTCGGAGTGGCGGGGGAGGTGATCGAGCGTCTCAATGGTCTTCTTGTGCAGCCGGAGATCGCCGGGGCGCTGACACGGTGGCTCGACACGGGCGATAAGCATGTTCACGAGCCGCTGGAGCGGAGGCTCGCTCAACTGCTCGTTTTCGACGGGATCGACTCCAAGCAGCTTGCGGCCCTGGTGGTGGGATCAATTGAGAGGAATCTGTCTCGCGCGAAGCGCAGCGATCGGGAGGCCCTCCTGCTGGAGGGCCGCCTGACCCGGGCGGATATTCGCGAGTTCAAGGAGCAGATTGCGGATGTCGCGGCGAGCATGTCGGCGCCGGTATCGCTGACGGCGAGATCGCTTCAGGTCGCTCGCGCGATCGTCGAACTCGGTCCAAGCGAGAGCGACGTGGTGCAGAAACTGGAGTCAAGGGATTCTGACGGTGCGGTGGCCATGCAGCAGGCCCTTGCGGCCAGAGGCGCCATCGGCGTAGCCGACGCGATCGAGAGTGGACAATCGTGGCTTGAGAATGGCTCGGCGGCGTTGTGGGAGGCCGCCGGGCGGATCGCTGAATCGGCCGGCCGGATGCAGGCTGCACGACAGTCCTACGAGCGGGCGGCGGATCACCCCGGCGTCGAGGACCGGGCGCGGCAGCTTGTGCGGGCGAGCAACGCCGCCGCACACCAAGGAGATGATGCTCGAGAGAAGCAACTCGTCGATGCAGCTAGATCGGAGGATCCGGAAAACCCGGCGGTACGGCTGCGCGATGCGCGAGACGTGAGTGACGTCGACGAGAGGCTCGCGCTGCTCGCTCAGATCACGCCTGTCGATGACGAGCAGAGAGCCTCGCTTGAGCTTAGCCGGGCAGAGGCATGGATCTCAAAGCGGGAGTGGGCGCCCGCACGAGAGGCGATCGGGCGCGCGAGGACACTGCATGTCGACCCGCGCGGGCCTGATGAGCTCGACGCTAGCGTGGTTCTCAGTGAAGCGCAAATGGGGAATCCCGACGACGAGTTGCCCTTGCAAAAGCTGATCGGCGCGGGTGAGACATTCATGCGTCTGGCAGACGAGATGCGAGGTCGGGGGCTCTGGTACGGCGTGGCGGTCCTCACTGGACGGGCGATACTCAGCTTCGCGCTCGGCGGCAACCGAAACGAAGCGTCTCGGCTGCTGGACGAGGCGATGGCTGAGGAGCGCCTGCTCAGCACTTACGAAGCCCGTCGTCTGCTTGCCAGCGGTGCGCTTCTGCTCCAGCGCCTAGACGATGTGCTGGCTCTCGTGCCGGCCAGTGGCAACGAAAGCGATCAGCTGGATCGCGCGGCCGCAAACGTGATGAGCGGCGAGCCAGCACGTAGCGCCGCCGCGGCTGTTGAGCTTGGCGAGCTGATGCGCGCCTGCGGGGAGGAGCAAACCCGAGCAGCGTATCTCCTGCTTTGCGCAGCAACGAACAACGAGGCCATTGAGTGGGACGTAGATGCCGAGCGCCTCGTCGCCGAGGAGCAGCCGTGGACGGTCACCATGCTCAAGGCGTTCCGCCTTGCAACCGAAGGAGACCTCGCTGGCGCTGAGGCCTATGTCCGGCCTCACACCAACAATCCGACCGCGCTGCGCTACCTCGTCCATCTCGCTGGCCGGCGCGACGAACACGAGAAGGCTCGGCGCCTCGCTGAAACACTCGTACAGCGAACGGAAGCATCGGGCGACCGACTAATGCTGGCGGCGGTGTTTGCCCGCACTGGGCAAACGGACACTGCCATCGAGCAGCTGATCGCCCTGGGGCGCGATCCGAACGCCAGCACTGACGATCGGATCAGCGCCTATGCACGTGCGACCGTACTCGCCCAGAACTCAGAACAGTTCGTGCGGCTCGAGACGATCTCCCGTGAGTGGGCGAGGATCGACGACAGCGCCAATCCTCGCTGGGGCACTGTCTTGGCCCTCGCGATGCAGTTCCGTCACGGCGACGCGCTACAGGTTTGGCGAGAGTTCGGCGAGTCTCAGGCAAACTCAATCCCGCGCGCGCGCCTGCTGGGAGAGGTCTTCGCGCTTGCGGTGGAGCCCGAACGTGCACTAGAGATGCAAGTCGCGCTATCGGACTGCTTCGAGCGTCCAGAAGAACTTGAGGCAATGCTCATGTATACAGCGCTTCGTCTTGAGGACGATACAACGGAGCTAGCGCCCGAGCTGCTCGCTCGCGTACGCGAGAGCTTCGCCACGTTTCCCGAGCGGTTTCCCGACTCACCTAGCTTTCGCGCCGTACAAGTGGACCCTAATAACCTGTCCGCGTCGCTGCTGGCCGCCTTCGGCGAACAGCTCCAGCGCCGGACCGAGAATACCGAGCAGCTCGCGGCGGCTATCGCCGCCGGAAGAAGCGCTGTTGCGATGCTTGCGGCCGCTGCGAACCGCAGCATCGGCGAAGCGCTATTCCTCCTGCCGGCGCTCCCGCTCGGTTATCCCGACGATCAGTTCGAGGCACTCGACAGGGCCGACGCCGAAATCGCCTACGACGCAGGAGGTGCGGTATGGGATGCCAGCGCAATCTTCGTGGTTGCGAGTTTCAAGCCAGAGCTACGACAAACAATCAGAAATGCGCTGCCAGCATCTCGCGTCGCCCGAGCAACCCAACAAGACACAGCGCGCGACATACTTGGCTCTGCCGCCAGCAATCGCAGTGAAATCTCGATCATCGACGGGAAAATCGCAGTCGGCACATGGCCCGAGGCGACACGTATCGCGAACGACCGACGCAGCAAGCAGATGCAACAACTGGCCGCCGAGATACCGGGGCAGTCTCCAGTCGCCATCTCGGACGATGAGGACCTGACGAAGATCGCGAACAATGCCGACGCCCCCCTGCCGATCCGCAGTTGGGCGGGGACACTCGCTCTCGCACGCAGCGAGGGACTAGCCGTGTTCTCGGACGACCGAGCCGTGCGCCGCGGTGCCAGAGAACTTGGGCTGAAGGCATTCGGCACGCTTGCATTGATGGTGGTACTCGCTGATCGAGGCGTCGTGACGGCTCAGCAGCGGAGCGAGGTACGGCACCGGCTACTCTCACACGGCGCGTGGGGGGTTCGACATACAACAGAGGAGCTCGTGCGCCTTGCGCGCGAAGCGAACTGGCAGCCGACCAGAGGGCTGCGCGCGGCGCTGGGTGATATCTCCGGATGGGTGACGCTGCGGGGCGTGTGGGCCGAGTGTGTCATTGGCCTGCTCGACGCAGTCGCGAAGGAGGCGCCAGAGCAGATGGACAGATGGGTGCACCGCGCCATTGACGCCGCCACATACGACGTCGGTGGCGACTACCTCGGCCACGCGAAGTTGCTGCTACTCGTTGCGATCAACCCACTGACCGACCCTGCACGAATGTCGGACGCGGGGTTGCGGGCCCTAGTCGCGTCGGCCCGGAAAGTGCGCTACTTCCAGGTGTTCCGACCGCCAGACGACCTGCTAGTCATGGCCGTCGCAGAGCTGCTTAACATCACCTGTGACCGGGCTCAGCAGGCTCTACTGTTCCGTCGCGTGTTCGATCGTCTGGACGCGGAGGATCAGGAACTCCTACGCAGACGGTTCGTGCGCTAGAGGGTGAAGGATGCCCCAACCGGATTCCTCCGCTTTTGACGGGTGCTTGGCGGCTGTCGATAGCGGGAATCGCCGCGCCGCCGATGTCGAGCTGCTTGTGCTTCGCTACGCGCGCGCGGGTCATCTCGATCGAGGCTTGCGCAATGGACGAAGAGCTGGCCTGCCAGTCGGCGAGATCCAGAGTTGCGCAATGGACGAAAAGCAGGCGTCATCAGCGATTGTCGCCAACCGCCGCGGATCGACGAGCGACTTCGGGAACGCTGCACTAGTCCGTTACTGAGCTGTCGCGAGAATCTACGGGGATCCCGCCACGTATCCGTGACAGTAGAATCCAGGCTGCTGTACGCGCCAGGTGGCGCTGCTCACCGGGACTCTCGCAGCGGCTCATCCAGCGAGATCGTCTGCCCGGCCGCGATGTCGGCTCTTCCTTGCGCCGCCGCGGCCTCGTCTTTCTCGGTCCATGGCTCGTCGTCGGCAGCGGCGTCGCGGAAGGCGGCGATCACGGGGTCGGCGCGCATGTCGAGCAGGCGCAGCGCCTGGCCGGCTTCGTCCTCGGAGAGCGCCTCGACTCGCTCGCGTAGCTTCTCCTTTGCGGTCATCTCCCGACGAACGGTAGCGCGATGCGTGCTCGCGATGCTTGGTCGGCTTTAGGTCGTCGTCTGGCTTGCCCATGGCAGGCGTTTGACGGCGCCGCGTAGCTGGTGGGCGTTGACGCGGGTGTAGCGCTGTGTGGAGTCGAGGTGCTTGTGCCCGAGCAGCTCTTGGATCTGGCGGAGGTTGGCGCCTGCGCTCAGAAGCTCGGTCGCGAAGACGTGGCGCAGGGTGTGGGGTGTGACGCGCTTATGCTCGTTGACGCCCGCTGCGGTGGCGTAGCGGCGAAACGTTCTGGTGAGAAGTGTGGGGGAGAGGCGACGACCGTAAACGCCGACGAACACCGCGGGATCCCCGATCGGTGTGCGGGTGGCGCGGTAGGCGAGAAACAGCGGCACGAGACCTGGGTGGATCGGCACCGCGCGCTGGCGCCCGCCCTTGGCGTGACGGACACGAACAACCCGCCGTTCGAGATCCACGTCATCCCAGTCCAGGCCGAGCAGCTCCCCATGGCGTAGGCCGCCGTAAGCGAACAGCGCCAGCAGCAGCTGGTCGCGCTCGCGCTTGCCGGCGTGCAAGCGATTCCACACGCCCGCGTGGCTGGGCATGCTCAGCAGGCGCGAGAGCTCAGCGCGGTCGATGATGTCGAGCAGCGCTTCGCGCTGCTTGGGTGAGCGCAGCACACTGGCCGGGTCACGCTCGATGTATTCGTTCTCCACGCAGAAGCGGAAGAAGCACCGCAGCGCAGCGGTCGTCCTCGCTTGGCTTGACGGCGAAGGACGATGCGTGGCCTCCTCGGCGAGGAAGCGCCGCAGATCAGGCGTGCGAACATCGGCCAGCGCCGCGATTCCCCGGTCTTGAAGGTGCTCCAGGCAGGCGTGCACGTCGCGCTCATACGCAGTGCACGTTAAGTCGGCGAGCCGGCGCTCGACTCGACAGTGGATCGCGAAGTCAGACAACGCATTGAACATCCAGGCCTCCATTCTCGAATAGAGGCGAGCATGTCGTCAAATACGTCCGGCTTACAGACCAGCTAAGGAAAAGCCCCGCTAACGCGGGGTTTTTCTATGGGGTCAGTCGCTGGGTTCTCGACACGCTAAGGAATCTGGGGGGCATGGATGCATGCGATTTCTATGGGATCGCTCGGCGCGGGCGCCCGGGAACACCCCGGCAACGCTACATGCCGCATCGAATGTGACATCAGGTCCATCGGTCGGCCGCAAGCTGCCGCGCCGGTCGCGCGCCAGGGCGGCATGTAAGGCCCGTTCGGTCATGCTGCCTGGAGGCCTTCCTGGTCCTCTTGGAGACCTTCGGAATGCTCTGACCGGTAGGACAGGCCAGCTTGGTCGGCGAGGACGGCGCGCGAGGGCCGGCGAACTCGCCGAGAAGTCGCTATGCGCGGCTATTTCGCAGTTCATCTCGCCAGCGCGCTGTCAGCTGGTGATGCGGTCTTCGCTGCCGCAGGTGTTTGGTAGGATTGGTAAAGATGCCTACCAAGAAAGTTTGACTATGCGCAGCACGATCTCTGAGAAGGGGCAGGTCACCGTCCCCAAGCTGTTGCGAGAACGGCTGGGCATTCGTCCCGGTGATCAGCTTGAGTTCAGCGAGGAGCATGGGCGGCTGGTCGCGAGGAAGACCAGCAAGCGCAACCCCGTCGAAGAGGTCTACGGCATCCTCGAGCTCAAGCAGACCACAGATGAGATGCTGAGCACGCTGCGCGGCGAGCCAGACGCAGTGTGATCACGGCCGTAGACACCAGCGTGCTGCTGGACGTGTTTGCCGCCGACGCCCAGTTCGGCGCCAGCTCGGCCGCCGCGCTGCGCAACTGCATCGCCGAGGGCAGCCTCATCGCCTGCGAGGTCGTATGGGCAGAGACCAGCGCGGCATTCCCAGACACGCAGACGGCGGATCAGGCGCTCAGCCGCCTGCGCATCGATTTCTCGACGCTCGACGCTGCCACGGCGCTCAACGCTGGCGAGGCATGGCGCGTCTACCGGCGCGCCGGCGGCACGCGCGAGCGGGTGATCGCGGATTTCCTGATTGCCGCGCACGCGCTTGCCAACGCCGACCGGCTGCTGACTCGCGACCGCGGCTTCTACCGCCACTACTTCAAAGAGCTTCAAATCCTCGACCCAAGCCCACGCGGGTAGGTCGGGAAGACGCTGCTTCCTCGAGGACCGACGCAACTTCCAGGCCTCGGTGTCCGCAGTACTGGAGCGTTATCGAGTGCGCGCGCCTTGCATCAGCACTTCACGGCCTGCCCTCGCGTTACTCTCACCTGACGCGATCAGGTCGCAAACGCAGATGGCATCGTGCGCGGGTTTCATCAGCTCTACGCCGTCGCGCCTTTGGCTGCCCCTCGCTGCGTGCCTGGCGCGCTCTCCGCCTGTGGTGCCGGCGCCTCGGCTTCGCGTCGCCATGGACAGACGATCAACGAGGCCACTGGGAGCGGGTCGCAGGCCGCGCTGTCCACCACCTCCTCTTCGCGGACGCGGACGGCAGGCGCCTTCACCCGGCCGACGCCGATGGAAAGGCCGCGCAACCTCGCGCCGTTCCAGCGACGCTTCGCCCGCGAGGAAGGGGCGTGGAGGCCTGCAGGGCGCCGTGTCTTTGGCAGCTCGGCGGTCTATGAGACGACGTTGATCGCGCCTGGAGGCTCTCGACCTGCGGGGCTCGCATGGATGGACACTCACCTGATGTCCGCCCGCCTCTACTCGGGTTCGAGGAGTCCTGGTGGCGACCCCTACCGTTACACCGCGCCGATCGGCCCGGGGATCGCGCGCTACCTTGTCGCGGCCTTCAATGGCGGGTTCATGATGAGCGCCGCAGAAGGTGGCTACTACCTCGAAGGACGCACGATAGATCCGCTGCGCACTGGGGCTGCCTCGCTGGTCATATACAAGAACGGTTCGGTGAACGTCGGCGCCTGGGGCCGCGAGGTGAGGATGAGCGCACAGGTTGCAAGCGTGCGTCAGAACCTGATGCCGCTCATCAGCGGCGGACAGGCCACGCCGCGTGCCGCGAGCCCCGATTGGCTGGTCTGGGGCGCAACGTGTGGTGTCAGTTCCTGCTCTGGTCCTGGCATCGAGAGCCAGTGGCGCTCGGGGCTTGGCATCACCGCCGATGGTGCGCTCGTCTACGCGCAGGGGCCAGCGCTGGATCCCCTGCAGCTTGCAAGGCTGCTCGCGCGAGCCGGTGTGGTGCGCGGCATGCAGCTCGACATCAACCCCGACTGGCCGATCTTCGCCGCATATAGCCCAAACGGCGAACGCGGCCTCGCGAGCGTGGCTAACGGCAGCAGGCTGCTCGCCGGGAGCATCCAGAGCCCGGCGACGTTCTTTGATCCCTCCTGGGCACGGGACTTCATCACGATGTCGGCACGGCACCCACCGGGTGCCACTAGCCTGCCGTGAGCAGCGCCTTTTGCAGCGACGATGCGAAGCCCTCGCTTGTGAACGTCGCCCCCGTTACGACATTGATTTGAGCGCTCTGGGCTTCCAGTGCCTCGCTGCGCAGAAGTGGTCCGACTCTTTCGCTGATGAACGCCGATTGGGGGTGTTCGGTCGGCAGTGCAAGCGCCTTTACGTCGGTGATCTTGCCATTTTCCTCGGCGACTGCGACTTGGACGGGGCCGTAGGGGGTCTGGATCACGGGCCCTGTGAAGGTGCCTGACGGGCCGGCGCTCGACGTGGAGGTCGAGCTTTCGCTCGACCCGCGGGCTCGTTCGGTCGAGGGCGAGCGGCGCCGCCGGTTTGTTGAGGGGCCGACGGATTGGCCTTGGGCGGTGTGTGCATTTGTTGCGCTCGACGTCGCAGCCCCGACGCTGTTGCCTTTGCCGCTGCTGCGGATGTAGATCACTACGAGCACGATCGCGACCGCGAGGATCGCCGCGGTGCCCGTAGCCCGGCGAATCAGCGTCTGGGTGCTGTTGCGGATCATGCTGCCTCCTTCGGTTCACGGGCGAGGAGTCTCTCGACCTCCGCGGAGTAGGAGATCGTGTCGTCGTCGAAGATGACGATCGCTCCGTGGCCGGGCAGCCGCGCTGCCCATGATGCGCCAGCTGCGCCCATCGCGAACGCGGCCGTCGCGTATGCGTCGGCTAGCGCGAGGTTCCTGCCGACGATCGTGACCGAGAGCACTCCCGTCGGCGGCCAACCCGTGTGTGGATCGGTGATGTGGTCGCCGCGCTCGTAGGCTCCCGATGTGGCGACAGCGCCGTCGCGGAGAGCGAGTACGGCGGCGAGCGCTTGTCTTTGGCGCGGATGCTGGATGCCTACCCGCCAGGCATCATGACCGGGTGGGGCGCCTGCGACGCAGATATCGCCGCCGGCATTGAGGCAGTACCGCTGCGCTCCGGCTTGGTTGAGGATGCGTGCGGCGCACTGCAGCGCCCATCCCTTCACGAATCCCGACGGGTCCACGTCTAGCGATTGGCGTCCGCAGGTGATGTCGAAGAATCCGCGAGTGGCGTCTCGAAGCTCCTCGCAGCGGCACAGCACCAAGCGCACGCTCGGATGCGCGTTCTCGAGCGCCATCTCCCCTCGGTTGAGCATGCTGATCTGGCTGTCCGGCTTGTAGGTGGAGAAGGTCCGGTCGACGAACCGCAGCCACTCGAACAGACGGTCGATCGACCGCAAGTCGAATTCCTCGCCGCCGGCTTCGACTATCACGGGGATGCCCATCACCTGCTCGACCGCCCGCACCATCGTGGCTGAAGGCGAGCTCTCGCGCCCGAGGCTTCCGCTTGCCCGACCGTGGTGGACGCGCCGCGTCTCGCTGTGCACGGCGCCGCTCATGCCGCTAGCGCAAACCGCTCGATGTGGATCTGATCCCCGGGCACACCGAGCAGCCGCAAAGCGCTCAGCGTCGCATCCATCATCCCGCCCGGCCCGCACACATATACGTCGCGCTCGGCGATGTTCGGGATCAGCCTGCCGATCGTCTTGGCGTCAAGAAGCTGCGCGCCACCTCGCTTGCGGTGGTCGCCGAGCAGGAGATGGAACGCCGCGCCTGAGCGCTGCGCTATCTCTTGAAGCTCCTGCTCGAAGACCGCTTCCTTCTTGGAGATCACCCTGTGGATGAGCGTGACGTCCAGCGAGCCGGAAAGCTCCTCGAACAGAGCTCTCAGCGGCGTTATGCCGATCCCTCCGGCGATCAAGGCAACTTCTTTGCGAGTCAGAGCCGCACTCGTGAAAGCACCGAATGGGCCTTCTGCGAGGACTTTTGTTCCTGCGGGCAGGCTCCGCAGGCCACCGGAGAAGTCGCCGGCGTCCTTCACCGTCAGTCTCAACGTTCGGCCGTCCGGGACGGCAGAGAGTGAAAATGGATGCGACTGCCACCAGCGGCCTGGGGTGAGGAACCGCCAAAGCATGAATTGACCGGCGTGCGCGTCGAGCTTCTCTAGCTGACGCCCGGTCACCTCGATGCTGGTCACGCCTGGCGACTCCACTGTGACGGCACTGACTGTGAGCCTGTGCCGGGAGGCCCTGATCGCGGGGCGCAGCACCCGGAATGCGATCAGCACGGCGACGGTCGCGGCATACAACGAGATCCAGTAGTCGGCTTGCACCGGATGCGCCGCGAATTCGTTGCCCGTCGGGATCTGATGCAGATAGGCAAGCGCGATGCCCGCGTAGATCGTGACGTGCACGAAATACCAAGCCTCGTATCTCAGCCGCCGGCGCACGATCACGATCGAGGTCGCAACCACGCCCACCATCACGATCGTGCCGATGGTCGCAGTCACCATCCCCGGATAGGCATTGAGCAGTCGCGAGAACTCGCTTCCGAAGCTGATCCTGTCAGCAAGCGAATAGCCCGCAGTGATCAGCAAGGCGTGCGCGACTACAAGCGACACGCACAGCTTGCCGTTGAAGCGGTGCCAGACGGTGAGCTTGTCGAAGCCGATAAGCCGCTCGAGGGCCGGCAGCCGCGCGAGCATCAGGATCTGCAGCAACGCAAGGTAGACAGCCACAAGGCCGGTGATCCTGCCAAGGCTCGTAAAGCCTTCGGCGCGACCATGGACACCGGAGATGCCGCCTCCCTTCAGCCACATCCACACAATCACGGCGCCATTGACAACGACGAGCAGCGCGATCGCGATCGCGGTCGCTGCCAGCGGCCTCCCACGCGTCGCGCCCCCGTCAACCGATCGCGCGCCGCCACCCCTGACGACAACGGCTCCGTCTACGACCCCGACCTCTCTCGACAGCGACATATCCTGTACTGCAGGAAACCACCTGTCCATAAGCGTCTGCTTCGGAGGGCCTGAGAAGTCACTCACGAAGATCGACCCATCGTCTCCGTAGCGGTGTGGGCAGTCACGACGTCCCGACGGTCCGCGAGACTAGCGGTCTTCGTCGAGGCGATACATAGCCCCACAGCCACGAGCATCGTCAGTGCGGCGATCCCGCGCCGCGGGAGCACAGCCCGGCGGCGCGAGATCGCGTGTGACGCAGGTGCGGGTTACGCCTTCACGTCGAGATGACCCGGCGCGGGTTTGGCGGACTGGACAGTCGCTGTCTCGTCCCCGTCGTGGTCGTGGTCCGGTGCCCCCGGGATCTCACCGGCCTCTCGCGCTTGCGGGGCCGCAGCAGCAAGATTCTGCGACGCGCTCACGCTGGTGACTGGGGTAATGCTCATTGGTGGCCCTCCTAGAGGTTGGATGTTCGCCCCTCATAATCGACGTGCCTACGGAAGCCCTTGACAAGCTTGAGCGAGTTCTCACGCGCTACGCGTTCTCACCACGCTGGGACCAGTAGCACTCGGCCTCGGCCTCCATCACGGCGAGACGGGTGTAGTAGTCGGGGAACTCGTTGAGGTGTGCTCTGGCGATCTTGCCGGTGGTCTGCTCGTCATTGTCGGTGACATTCGTCGCGGGGTCGTGTCGGCCATGCTCGAGCTCTACCTCCAGCCCCATGCGGAACTGCTCGACGTCGAACCGGGACGTGCTCCAGTCGATTCCGATTGCCTCGCCGATTGCTTGGGCCTGCGCAGCAGTGAATCTGGACGGCTCGACCATACCTTCAGTCTTGCGCATTCTGTCCTCTTCGTGGTGCGTCGCACGGCTGAGGCACGGGGCATCGGCCCGGAAGACGTCGAAGGGCTCGTCGATGATCTGCGGGCTCGTCCCCGGTGACCCCGAGGGCGCTCTGAGCACCAACGTCCTGGTCTAGGCGTTCGCATAGAAGACCTCACCAGCTTCCTGGTCGATCTAAGCCGCATGCGTCGGCCAGCCATGGCGAGCCTTCAGATCACGCCAAATACACAAAGTTTCGGACAGACCCAACGACAGACGCGGGCTTGCGATTGATGAGAAAGCTCATTTGGAATGCTGGAGCGGGAGCGCGCCGCGACAGCCGGACTTATCCTTGATTGCATGGGAACGGTCGCAGACGCACGCGCCGAGAGCGCCGAGGGTTGTGCTGAGCGCGCCTGATCCTGTTCAGGAGCGAGCGGCGCGGAGCAAGGCCGAGCGCGAACGGATCAAGCGAAGACGGATCCTGCAGCGTCGGCTGGCACTCGGGCTGCTGCTGTTGGCTGTGGTTGCCGCGTTTGGTGTGGCGCTGACGGTGGGCGGCGGCTCACCACGACACCACGGGCACACCGGCCAAGCTAAGAGTCATGCTGTGGTGGGTAGGACTCGCGGCAGGGTCGCCAAGCCGCGTCCATCGTCATTCGCGGTCGGTCTGCGTGTGCTGCGGCTGGTCGACAGCAGTCGCAGCATCGAGTTGCCGGACGGCAAGACCGTGCCACGGACGCTGATTACCTATGTCCGTTATCCGGCGCTCGGTGCTCCGGGCCGCGTCGATCTGCCGGATGCAGCGCCCGCACGCCCGGATGGCCCGTTTCCGCTGGTGGTCTTCGGGCATGGCTTCGATCTGACGCCCGCGTCTTACACCCGCCTGCTGCAGAGCTGGGCTCGAGCGGGATACGTCGTTGCCGCACCGGTGTTTCCGCTTGAGAACGCCGACGCGCCGGGCGGACCCAACGAGTCGGATCTGACCAACCAGCCCGCCGACATGAGCTTTGTGATCTCCCGGATGCTCGATGCCTCCGAAGCGAGCTCGGGGCCTTTCGCGGGGCTGATAGATCCCTCGGAGATCGCGGTCGCGGGACACTCCGACGGCGGGGATACTGCTCTCGCGGTCGCCTACAACCCGACTTTCCTCGACCCGCGGGTCAAGGCTGCGGTGATCCTCTCGGGCGCGGAGATCCCCGGTGTCGGTGGCTTTACGTTTCCGTCTGGAAGCCCGCCGCTGCTGGCTGCTCAGGGCACTGCCGACACGGTCAACTTGCCAAGCGCGACAAACGCGTTCTTTGCTCTCGCGCGGCCGCCGAAGTATCTGCTCAGCCTGATTGGCGCCGAGCATCTGCCACCCTACTCCTACCAGCAGCCGCAGCTGACGATCGTTGAGCGCGTGAGTATCGCGTTCCTTGATGGCTATCTCAAGCACGAGTCGGGAGTGCTGCGCCGACTCGCCTCGTTCGGCAACGTGCCAGGTGTATCCTCGCTGCTCGCCGACCCATGAGCCGTCCTGACATCGGCACCGTCAGGCAGCTGGGGTGGCGCTTGCGCGATCGCGATGCCGCCCTCGTGAGCCAGCGTTTCGATGGTGACCTGCTGGAAGCCGGACTGCTGCAGCGCTTGTTGCCACCACGCGGCGTTGGCTGGATACTCCCAGCGTCCAACTGCTAGCCGCGCGGCGTTCTTGGCCAGCCGCCACGCGCCGGGGAGCCCGCGACGCGCGATCACGCGCAGCTTGCTGCCCACGACGCGCCGGTCACGGACGTGCAGTGGGTTTAGCGAGAACATCATGTCGCCCAGCACGATCCGTCCGCCCGGCTTTAGAACCCGCCGCGCCTCCGCAAGCGCACGAAGCTTCTCCGCGTTGGGCAGCTCATGAAAACAATAGTTGGACACCACAAGATCGGCGAAACCATCGATCACGGGAAGGCTGACAGCAGAGGCCAACACACACTCGATGTTGGAAAGCCCGGCGCTCGCAGCCTTCGCCGCCAAGTATTCACACATCGCTGGTGAGCTATCGATAGCCCACACACAAGCCGCACGTTCGGCGAAGGCTAGCGACAGCAGTCCTGTTCCCGCACCCACATCCACCACCGTGTCCTGCGCGCCGGGTTGAGCGAGCTCGACGATGCGGTCACGTAGTGCGCGAAACCCGGCGCTGCGCGCGATCAGCTCAGCATCAGCAACGTGCGCATCCCAGTTCTTGACGGTCGCGAACAAGACCCTATCCTCAGCCGGCGGCCTAAGCTCAAATTATGTTCTGCAGTAGAGTTAGCTCATCCCCGGTCGATGAGACCTCACTCATACACGCCACCGCCGTCACCGCGAGCGCGTTTCAGGTACCGGGCGGCTGCGAGGTCCGGAGCAGTCCGTGCCGTGAGCGTTCACTTTTCGAAGACGGCGAAGAAGTCGCGGTCGTCGGGTTCGAGGTAGCGGCTGGCGGGCCGTTCTGTTTCGGCTAGCAGCTTGGTTGGCTGCCTGCCGCCTGGGGCGCCGTAGCTGTTGAAGCTCACCCAGTAGGAGTTGATGTCGAGCTCCATCGCTCTGATCGCGCCGGCGTGGATCAGGATTCTCGCGAGGCTGGCGACGGTCTGGTAGTTGGCTTGGGCGTAGATCAGGTCGCCGTGACGGTCGATGCCGATGCCCGAGCGCCAGACCTGCACGGCATTGCCGAGCGTTGCGCCCCATTCAGCGCTGTCGTTGAGCAACGGGTTTGGTCGGCCGCCGGTGACGATCAGCGGCAGGTTCTGGCGGGCAAAGACCACATCGGAAGGAGCGGTCGCGCTGGCGCTCCAGGATTCGATGTTCACGCCGCCGCCTTCGCGCTCTATGAACGTCGCCTGACCGTTTTGCATGGGGGCGTAGGTGTGGCCGTGGTAGGCGAAGCCGCCTTTGGAGTCTTCGAGCTTGAAGGCGCTGTTGAACGTCGCTAGCAGCCCGCTGCGCAGCGCGGGCGGCACCTCCATCGGGCCGCGGGTTGGTAGTTCGACGGATGGTTGTTCACGCCCGGGGTAGAGCGTGATTGTGGTGCGGTGAGGGTCGATCCAGGCCAGGCCGGCGACCAGGCGCGGGTATTCGGCGGGGTCGCTTCTGAAGGTGCTCACAAGCACCGGCGGGTATGGCACGCCGGGGCGTGTGGCGTGCCAGATGCCCTCGCCGGGCAGGGCGGGTGAGGCCAGCGGCTGGATTCGTGACGGCTGATAGGGGTGGTGAGCGGCATGCGTTTGTGTTACTGAAACGCCGACGTGTGGCAGCGACTTTAGACCGGGGCCGCCCTTGCTCGGCGCTGTCAGCGAGTAGTAGATGTTCTCGATTTTCGACACTAGCCCTGCGCCGCCGTTGCTTCGCAGCCACTCGACGCTTCTGACGGCGAGGCTGGTGTTGGAGGTTTCCAGTGCCATGCCGGCGTAGGAGATGACTGCGGGCACCAGCGCGAACAGGCACGCGAGCAGCGCTATGCGGCGCAGCCGCACCCAAACAGTGCCGGTAGCGGGACGGCGCGGCTCGCGCTCACGCTGGCGGCTGCGGCTTACGGGCGGCCTCTGCATCTGCAACTCCATGCAGGATGATCGTAGGTGAGCAGCGATCGGCATGCGGCTAGTTGCAGACGCTGGTGAGAGCATTTTCACGCCGTGCAAAGGTGTTCATGAGATCTCTGCTCGGATGGTCTGCGTCTACTGCAAGCGAAGGGAGGCGAGCGCGCTCTTGAACACGATCGAGGCGGCTGGCGAGGCGGCGATCGAGCCGGGATCTGTCGAGCCGGACCAGGAGCTCGCCGCTGCCGGGCTGCTTTCGCGGGATGCTTTGGCTGGTGGTGGGCTGCGAGCTCTCGTGCGGGCATGCAGGCCGAGGCAGTGGATAAAGAACCTGCTGGTGTTCGCGGCACCAGGCGCGGCGGGTGTGCTGACCCCCATCCGCACGTCGCCGCTGAGCTCGCCGGCGCGTTCGCATGCTTCTGCGCTCTCTCGAGCGCGACCTACCTGATCAACGACGTGCATGACAGGCACGAGGACGCGCGGCATCCGCGGCGGCGTGAGCGGCCGATCGCGGCCGGCGAAGTCTCGGTGCGCCTCGCGCTCCGCACAGCCGCAGCGCTTGCGCTGTGCGGCCTCGGCGGCGCGTTTGCGATCCGGCCACTGCTCGGTGTGACCGGCGCCGGGTATCTCGCGCTGACCGCCGCCTACTCGCTGTGGCTGCGCCGCGTCGCCGTCGCGGACATCGCGATCGTGGCGGCGGGATTCGTGCTGTGCGCGCTGGCGGGCGGCGCCGCTACCGGCGTCCCGGTCTCACGCTGGTTTGTGATGGTGGCCTCTTTCGGCGCGCTGTTCCTGGTGGCGGGCAAGCGGTCGGCAGAACTCGGCGACGGCGAGCACGACACTGTGACGCGCTCCACGTTGACCACCTACTCCAAGGACTACCTGCGGTTTCGTGATGATCCTCGCCGCCTCGGTGACGACCGTGACGTACTGTCTGTGGGCGTTCCAGGGACACGGCAGCGATGGCCTAGCGATGCGGCAGTTTGTGAACGTGCTCGCCGCTCATCCCCGAAGCCTACGATGCCGCTCACCCGACAACTCGCCACGAGCGAGTATCGCTTGACATAGGAGCGAGGGCCCCTGACTGGCCGCCACTCGGTCGGGGAGCGTGGAGAACAGGGCTAGAGCTGATGCCAGAGCAGCCACTGGTCGCCAATTGCTTCCGCAATGCGCTGAGTATGCGTTCTACGGGGCGATGAGCCTCGCTCCGGGAATGTACGTCTCAATGCGGCGTGGGTCGCGCGTCAGAAGTGGACGCCCGGTTACTGCGGCGTGCGCGCCGATCAGGAAATCGGGGAGGATGGCTTCGCGTGTTCCGCCCGCGCGGCGGTAGCTCGCGTGGGCGTGACCTGCAAGGAAGCTCGCCGCGAGTGGGATCTCCTCGATGATCGCCATCGACGGCAGTGCTGTTTGCAGTTCCTCGATGCGGGGGAACCGTGGCGCGATCTCGGCGAGGACGATGGCGTTGAGGACGATCACGCCGTGCTGTGCTGCGCGCGTGAGTTGCTGCTGTGACCATGTCAGCCAGCGTGGGTCTTCCGTGAAGAGGTCGAGCAGGATGCTGCTGTCGACGAACGTCTGCGAGCTGGTGGTCAACGGCGCGTCAGGGCGAGGATGTCCTCTGTGCTCATCTCACCCTTGCCGGCGCCGCGCATCTGCGCGATCTCTCCGGCGGCACGGTCGCGGTCGATGAGCAGTCGCGCACCGTGCTGGTCCAGCTCGAACTCGACGTCGCTTCCCGGTTGGATGCCAAGCGCCCGTCGCACCGGCAATGGGATCGTGACCTGCCCCTTCTGAGTGACACGCATGCAGTAATACTAGCGGGTAATACCAATGGCAGCGACGCCGTGCATTGTGGGCGTGCGAGTCTTGGGGTGGTTGGGCTCGAAAGCTCGCGCTCCGATATCGTAGTGCGATATATTGTGGTTGTGTACGATGATTTGACCCAGGAGCAGTACGAGCAGCTGCTGCGGTTGCGCACCGGTCTGCGTCGCTTTCTGCATTGGAGCGAGGAACGGGCGGAAGAGCATGGTCTGACTCCGGCGCAGCATCAGTTGTTGCTGGCGATACGCGGCAGCGCCATGAGTGGAGGGCCTACGATCGGCGAGCTCTCCCAGACGCTGGTGCTGCGCCACCACAGCGTGGTTGGCCTGGTCGATCGTGCGCAGAGGGCGGCCCTGGTCACGCGCCGGCGTGATCGGAGCCGCCATTCGGTCGTGCACGTTCTGCTGACCGACCGCGGCCGGAGAGCGCTGCGCGGGCTCGCGCTCGTGCATCTGCGAGAGATCGCGGAGCTGGCGCCGGCGATGCAGGCCCTGTGGCAAGCGATCGCTGCCGCAGGTGATCCATCTTCCGGAGGATCTTCTGTCGCTGCTGGTGCGGTGGGGCCGCGGTGAGCGCGTCTGCGCGCGTCTCCCATTTGGGTGATTTCACGCTGGAGCGAGGGGTTCTGCGGCTCTGTGCGCTGGCGCTGCCGTTGGGTGCGGCGAGCGCGGTGTGTGCGCTGGCGCTGCTGCGGCTCATCGGGCTGATCACGAACCTCGTCTTCTACGGGCGTCTGCGCACGTCGCTGGTGGCGCCGGGCGCCGGGCATCATTCTCCGCTCGTGATCCTGCTCGCCCCGGTGGCTGGAGGGCTCGTTGTCGGGTTGATGGCGCGCTTTGGCTCAGAGCGGATTCGCGGCCATGGGATGCCGGAGGCAATCGAGGCGATCCTCACACGTGGAAGCCGTGTGCAGCCGCGTGTTGCGATTTTGAAGCCGATCTCTGCGGCGGTGAGCATCGGCAGCGGCGGGCCGTTCGGGGCTGAGGGTCCCATCATCATGACCGGTGGGGCCGTCGGGTCGATCCTCGCTCAATTCCTGCATATGAGCGCCGATGAACGTAAGACGCTGCTCGTCGCCGGCGCCGCGGGCGGGATGGCCGCGACGTTTAACGCGCCGCTGGCCTCGGTGCTGCTCGCTGTCGAGCTGTTGCTGTTCGAGTGGCGCCCACGGAGCTTTATTCCCGTCGTCACCGCGGTCGGCGTTAGCACGGTGCTGCGCTGGTCACTGCTCGGAGCGGGGCCCGTGTTTGGGCTGAACGTCGGCGCTCCGCACATCGGCGCGGGCGTCGAGCTGTTGTGCATGATCGCGGGTCTTAGTGGCGGGCTGCTTGCGATCGTCGCGACGGCGCTCGTGTACTTCTCCGAGGACAGCTTCGCGAAATTGCGGGTCCACTGGATGTGGTGGCCCGCGATCGGCGGGTTGATCATCGGGGTGGGCGGCCTGATCGAGCCGCGCGCGCTGGGCGTCGGCTACGACGTGATCCGCGAACTGCTGCAGGGACACGCCACGATGTCGCTGATCATCGGGATACTGCTCGTCAAGACATTGATCTGGGGGCTCTCGCTCGGATCTGGCACCTCCGGCGGGGTGCTCGCCCCGGTATTCATGATCGGCGCGGCGCTCGGCGCGCTGGAGGGCACGGTGCTGCCCGGCGTCACCCCGGGGTTCTGGGCGCTCGTCGGGCTCGCTGGTGTCCTTGGCGGGGTGATGCGCTCACCGTTGACGGGGGTCGTGTTCCCGCTGGAGCTCACGCACGCCTGGCCGCTCGTGCTCCCGCTGCTGCTCGCAGCGACGAGCGCGTACATGCTCTCCGCGCTCACGCTGCGTCGCTCGGTGCTCACCGAGAAGATCGCGCGGCGCGGCCTTCATCTCACCCGTGAGTACTCCGTGGATCCTCTGGAGGCGCTGCTTGTCGAGGAGGTCATGAGCAGGGACCTCGCCACCCTCGACAGCGAGGCGCTGCTGCGCAGTCCGTTTACGGTTCATCCCCGGGACACGCTGCGTGAGGTCGCACAGCGCTTTGCTGAGCATTCACTTAGCAGCGCACCGGTCGTCGACCGGGACGCGCCCGACCGCCCGCTAGGCCTCGTCACGGTGGAGAATCTCCTGCAGGCTCGCCTGCGCGACGTGCACGAGGAACACCGCCGAGAGCGCGTGCTTTGCGTTCGATCCAAGGGCGTCCCCGATGCTTCCACTGTGGAGAGCTGACATGAGCCACTTCTGGTTCGTGATGCGCTGGCTGCACATTCTCGCGATGGCATTCTTCGTCGGCGGGCAGCTCTTCCTCGCGGCGGTAGTCGTGCCCGCGGAGCGCCGCGCTCCCGACCGCGAGCGACTGCGCGCGATCGCCCGGCGCTTCGGCTACGCAAATGGATACGGCTTAAGACGACACCCTGGTGCTATAGCGCCCGCTTGGCGGCGTGACGTCGCGCATAGAGCTTCTCGCGAATTGTCATCGCGCCCGGATGGCCGCTACCCGGCCAAGGAGTCAGCAGCAGCAGGAGCCGCGCATCCGAGGATGCGCAAACCGCGTGACGCTCCCCTGGAGCGAGCTCGATAAGCAGGCCCTCGCCGCCGCTCGTGCGCTCACCCGCAGCCGTGGTCACCTCGATGGCGCCCTCGATCACGATGACCCATGCGCGCTCGTGAACCTCGTGCTCTGAGAGCGTCTCGCCCGCCGCGAGATCTAGTGCGATCACACGCGCCACATCGCTCGAGGAGAGGATCTCCGGCAACCGTGGCTTGAGGTCGACGGTCTTGAGATCCCACGTGTTCACTACGCCCTCCCCGAGGCGCTGTGGATGTTCGTTGTGATCGTCACAGCTCGATCAGATTAGCTCTCAGCCGCGCGCAGCAACTCGGCGAGCACAATCGCGTTGTTGTGCTCGTGGTCCCGCGCGGCGTAGAGGACCGTGACCGATCCCGCTCTGCGCACGAGCGCGCAGCTTCTGAAGATAGGCGGACTCTCCCCTCGTGTAGACGTCGCGGCCGCGGATGCTACGCTGGCCGGTAACCTTAGGAGATCATAAGCGAATAAGATTATTGATATGTCTGCTGCTTCGAGGCGCGCCAAGCAGGCTCCTGAGATCCTGGTTTCTCCGGTCTGGGGGCTGGTGCTAAGCCAAACCGAGGACAAGCTCGAACGGAAGCTGGCCGCGAGCGATGCGCAGCGCTCGGTTTCACCGCCGTTGGCGCGCGAAAGCGCCTCGGCGGTACTCGCTCGCGCTCATGCTCACATGCTCACGGCTCTTGAGGGCGGCACGGCTCAGGGCCAGGACGCCATTTCCGAGCTGACCGAGGACGCCGTTGCGCTGGTGTGCGCAATCCCGGAGCTGTGGTTGGCGCACACCGCGACAACCTACGAGAACCGCCTCCCGGCGATCGTGGCTGCCCTTAAGCGACAGCTCAGCGGGCACGAGCACGGTGTGCTCAGTGGCGAGCTGACCTATTCTCTGAGCATCTCTGATGCAGAGCGGCCCGCGGCTCAGATGCGTCAATCGCTCGCTGAGCTCGCCGATCGCGATCACGGCGGCCTCGGCGGTTTGATCTCTGCGCAGGCCGCCGCGATCGCTCTCGCGGCGCTGCTGCTGCGAGCGGCGGGCAATATTGCTACGAATGATCTGGCCAGCGAGGCGCCCGAACGGCGAGCTGCGACGCTCGATCGGCTCCTGCGACGCGTCGAGCGTGAGATCGTAAGTGAAGCCGAGGCACGCACGCGAACGCTCGACGACGACTATGACCCGGCGGGCCACTATCTGGCGAGCGCGCTGCGAGTGCCCGCACCAGCAACATCGCCGGATGGGTTGGCTGGCGAGGCGGTTGATCTCGACGGCATCCGTGAAGCTTGGCTGCACGTCGCCGCGCTCGAGTACATCGCGGTTTCCGCGCTTGATAGGAAGTGCTCCACACCGACCTATCAACAACGCCACGAGACGCTAGGGGCGGCGGTCACCGAGAGCAGCGCAAAGGTTCTATGCGGGGGACGGTTGATCGCGCGAGCGAGCGCCTTCCGTCACGAGCCGGCGTGGCGCGCACAGGGCACCGCGCTCAGCCATGCTCTGGAGATGTACATCAACGGTATTCCCGGCTCCTGCGATGGGTTGCCGCGCGCCCAGGCGATGACGTTGACGGGCCTCGTGCGGGCGGCCGTGGCGATCGCGGTGATAGATCTCTCGCGCGAAGCTGGAGCAAACACCGAGGACGGGCCTGCCGCCCGCCCACCAGCGTGATATTTGCGTTGCTCGCTACGGAGACATCTGTGGAAAGTACCCGTCCGACTCTCGGGTCTCGACGGAGGAGCATCATGCTCGTGATTTCGCAGGCTTAGCCGATGGGTCTACGTTGTGAGCACTGTCATGAGATCATCGGTATGTATGAGCCGATGCTTGCGATCCTGCGCGATGGTAGCGAGCGCACGGGGTCACGGTTGACGTTGCGCGACGAGTTGCATCGGCCCGGCAGCGTGGCGCTCCACGAGCATTGCCTGCGCCGCCGAGCGACCGAGCCACCCCGTGCTGGGGAAGACTCTAGTCGGGGCCTGCGAGCTCGCCGAGCACCGCCTGAGACTCGGTGAGGCTGGAGGTCAGGATCTGCCGCGACACTTCAAGGAGCTGAAACATGCGTGGGTCGCGCACCGTGTAGTAGACGCTTGTGCCTTCTCGGCGCCCCTCTAGGATGCCGTGCTTGCGCAACACCCCGAGATGCTGGGAGGTTCCGCTGGAGTCCATCTGCAGCTCGTTCTGCAAGTCGCCGACGGTGCGCTCGCCCTCCCTGAGTAGCTCAAGGATGCGGACCCTTACGGGGTGTCCGAGGATGCGGAAGAACTCGGCCTTCATCTGGTAGACGGCGCGGCGCTGCACCGCCTCCGGCATCGCACTCTCGCGCGAGCGTCGGCTCATGCCAGCACTTCTCGGGTCGAAGTTAGGTTCATAGCTCTTGCGGGTTGCGGCAAAGCATTGCGCACCGACCGGCGACCGTCCATAACCTTCTTGGTCCCTAGCCTTATAAGACTACAATATAAGCATGTCCTTACGGGATATTCGGCAGCCTGCACGGTTTCGACAGCGGTGACGGCGGTCCCGGCGCCGTTCACGGACCCTGAGCGGAGGCGTTCGTCGTTGCCCTTCGGTGTCGTTGTGAAGCCCGGCGGCGTCAGCCGGGCGGGATGCTCGTGTTCTCATCTGAAGATCGCGGTGCGGGGGTATCTTGCCTGCTGGTGGCGATCAGGGTGAGCAGCGCGTCGGCGATCTGTTGCGGGGTGGGTGGGCAGCCGGGGATGCGCAGGTCGACTGGCATGATCTGCTCTAGCGGCCCGGCGAGCTGTGCGGGGTCGCCGAGCATGGTGCAGCCGGTGGCGCAGTCGCCGAGCGCGGCGACCATGCGTGGCTCGGGCATCGCTTCATAGGCACGGTGCAGCGGGCCGGTCATGCGGGTGGTGATCTGTCCGGTGACGAGCAGCACATCGGCATGGCGGGGCGATGCGACGATGCTCAGGCCGTGGCGCTGCAGGTCGTAGTAGGGGTTGGCGGCGGCTGTCAGCTCGTGCTCGCAGCCGTTGCATGAGCCCGCGTCGACGTGTCGCAGCGCCAGTGATCCTCGCTGCGGCCGGGTGGGCAGCGCGATCTCTCTACGAATCTGGTGTAGGTGTCTGAGGAGAACAAACATCGCTTCAGCGGTCGGCGCAGGCGTAGCAGAGCTCAAAGCTCTTGTTGATCAGCGGGAAGTCGGGGAGCAGGTTCTCGCGGGCGGCGTGCGCGAGGCTGGGCCAGTTCGCGTAGGAGCCGGTGCGCAGGTGCAGACGCTCGATCGTGCTCCCGTCAGTCAGTACGGCGCAGAGCGTCTCGCCGCGTGGGCTCTCCACGCGCGCGACGCCGACCCCGGCTGGCTGCACCTCGAGCTGTTTCACGCCGCCGGGCGCAAGGTTGTCGGTGAGCAGCTCGCGCAGTATCGCGAAGGTCTGTTCCAGCTCGACCTGACGGATCTCAAGGCGAGCGGCGACATCGCCGCTCGCTCGCCGCGGACTGGCGGGCGCGAACCCGGAGTAGGCGAGTCGTGGGCTTTCGCTGCGCGTGTCGTGGTTAACTCCGGCGGCACGCGCGGATGGCCCGACCGTCCCCAGCCGGATCGCGTCGTCCTTGCTCAGCTGTCCGACTCCGCCGAGTCGATCCTGCAGCGACCCCGCGAACCGCAGCTCCCGCCAGATGGCTCGCTGCTCTGCCTCCAACGCTTCGAGCTCCTTGCGTGCAGCGCGCGCGTTGGCCTGGCCGATCCGCAGCGTGCTTGAGGCGAGCGCGACGGTGTCGAATAGGAAGCGGTGCCCAGCGAGACGCTGGTTGAGTCGCTGCGCGCGCTCCTTGAACGCCGCGAACGCCATTGCGCCTGGCGCGAAGCCGACTCCCGCGCAGATCGCGGAGACGTCGTTGAGGTGGTTGTAGAGACGCTCGAGCTCGAGCAGCAGCGTGCGAGCGCGCTGCAGGTGACGGTCGGGCGCCAGCCCCAACACTGACTCGCACGCCTGCGCGTAGGCGACCGTGTTGCTCACTGCACAGGCGGCGCACGCACGCTGGGCATAAGCCAGACCGTCCGCGAGTGGGCGGCCCTCGGCGGCGACCTGCAGCCCGCGGTGCTTGTAAAACATGCGCAGGTCGAGATACAGGATGCGCTCACCGACGACGCTGAAACGGAAGTGCCCGGACTCGATCACCCCCGCATGGATCGGCCCGACCGCGACCCGGTAGGGGTCGTGGCCGTGCACGGGGACCGTCCATGCCTCGGGCTCCACCGGATGCGCGAGCAGCGGCCGCATGGGCTCATGCCCGTCGAAGCGCACACCATATGAGTCGTGCGCCTCGCGCTCGTCCCAGCCGGCCGCCGGGAACAGGTCGACGAGCGTCTCGAGCGCGCCCGACGGCACGGGCGCGCTGAGCACGTGCTCCACGCCGCCGCGGGCAAAGATGCAGTTGACCTGCAGTCCCTGCTCGCCGTTGCTGGCGAACAGCCCGCAGAAGCGCCCGCCGGCGTGGGCGTGGTGTTCGCACGCTGCGCGCCACTCCCGCGGCGCGATGCGCTGCAGCGGGGCAGGCGTGAGCGCGGGGAGGATCGCTCGCGGGCGGCTGCTCATGTGATTCCCCGCATCAAGCTCTCCCCGGCGTGGGAGCCGGCGAGCAGGTAGGCGGCCACAGAGAGCGCCAGCAGCCCGAGGGTGAGCCCGACGGTGATCCGGCCGGTGAGGCGCACCGTGCGCCCTGAACGCCAGTGACGCCCGTGGCTCTTGCCCGCGAGCGTCTCGATCAGCGCGTGTGCGAGCCCGAGGAACCCAAGCGCCATCAGCACCGCGGCGATCGAGACAACCGCGACCTGGTGTGCGGCGATCCCGCCGAGCAGGATCAAGAGCTCGCTGAAGAACAGCGGCGAGGGCGGCAGTCCGCTCAGCGTCCCGAGGCTGACACCGGCCCCGGCGGCGACTGGGGCGCTGAGCCGCGCCAGCCCGCGCGGCGGCCGGAGGGCAGTTGAAGGGTCGTGGCGCTGCATCGGCATCGCCGCGTAGAAGCCGAGCGACTTCGCCAGCGCGTGCCCCGCGAGGTGGATGACCACACCGACCGTTGCCAGCGGCGTAGCGAACCCGATCCCGAGCGCGAGGATTCCCATGTGCTCCAGGCTCGAATATGCAAGCAGCCGCTTCCACGCCATCGGCCGCCACAAAAACGGGACCGCGATCGCCAGCGATGCGAGCCCGAACGCGACCAGGAGATGATCGGCGAGGTGGTCTGCTACGGCCGGGCCAAGCGTCAGCACGACCCGCCACGCGATCAGCATGACGGTCGGCAATAGCGCCGCTGAGAGCAGCGCACTGACCGGCGGTGGCGCCTGGCTGTGCGCGTCGGGCAGCCAGTTGTGCACGGGCGCCCAGCCGATCTTCGCGGCCAGCCCCACAAGGATCAGGATCAACGCAAACAGCGCCGTCTGATGCGGGACGCCGCGGGCGTGGCGGGCAATGCTCCGCCAGTCGAGTGTCGCGAGCGTCCCGCCGTGCGGCGCAAGCCCGACGAACAAGATCAGGATGCCAAGCAGCGCAACCGCCAGCCCGAAGGTCGTCAGCACGAGGTACTTCCAGCCGGCCTCCAGCGCGTGCGTGCGTCCGGTGTATGCGACAAGCAGCGCCGAAGCCGCGGTCGTCGCCTCGATCAGAAGCCACGCGACACCAAGGTTCTTCACCAATGCGAGCGCCAGCAGCGCCGCCCAGAACAAATGAAACGCGCTGTAGTACCAGGCGTGCGCCCTGCGCGCAGTGAACAGGCTCTTGCCGGCGCTGGCCAGATAGGCGGGTGAAACGACAGCGCTGCACCACCCGACCAGCGCGATCACCGCGAGAAAGCTCGCGCCGACCCGGTTAACGACAAACCAGGAGCCCTGCAGCCCGCCCGCACCATGAACGAGGCCAGCCACGCTCGCGGTGAGCGCCACCACCGCGCTGACGCTCGCGCTGAGCACGTTCATGCGATCCGCGCCACCCGGCGAGCGCGGCGCTCGCACCAGCAGCGCCCCTAGAAGCGGTGAGAGCGGTACGGCGAGCAGCAGCAGGTCAGTCACGCAGCGCCTCCAGCAGAGAACTGTCACCGCTACCGAGCTGCTCGTGAATCTTCGCGGCGAACGCCGCCGCGACCGACACGACCACCACGAGGTCAAACACGAGGCCGAGCTCGATGAAAACGGGCAGGCCGCCGGCAAGCGACAGTCCCGCGAAATAGATCCCGTTCTCGGCGACCAGGAACCCGAGCGCCTGAAAGAGCACCGCGCGACGCACGACCGCGATCAGGATGCCGAGCGCCAGCACACCAACTGCGGCATGTTCCACGCCGGCGCCGGCGAGGCCGAGGCGCGGGATCAACTGCTCGACTGCGAGCGCTGCCGCGATCGAGATCGCCAGCCGCGCGAGCGCCGGCGGCTCGGTCGTGATCAGCCGCTCCTTGCGCGCCCGGCGCACGGTGAGCATCAACAGCGCGGGGAGCACTAGCGCCTTGACGATCAAAACCGTGCCGGCCACCGCCAGCGCGGTCGAGGTCCGTGAGCCCTGGGTGACCGCGTAGACGCCGAGCGCGAGCGACTGTGCCGCGACCAGCGCGATCGCCGACGAGCGACGACGCACCATGATCACCGCCAGCGAGCTGATCAGAAGCCCCCAGGCCACGGCGCCGGTCATCCGCCGCCCCCAGCGAACCAGCTCGCCAGCCCCAGCAGACACAACGCTGCCCCCGAGGCCAACACCAGCGGAACGCGCAACACCCGCATCTTGGCCTGCACGGTCTCGCAGACGGCCAGCGCGACGCTGAGCGTCAGCACGCCGCCGGCGAGCACCGCGACCTGCGCCGCGAAGGCCCCCGGATGCGGGATCAAAAGCTCACATGCGAGCACCAGCATGATCCAGTGCCGCGCCGCGGCTGCCCACTGCAGGTAGGCCAGATCGCGTCCGGCGTACTCCAGCAGCGGCCCCTCGTGGACCATCGTCAGCTCCAGGTGAGTGTCCGGGTTATCGACCGGCTGGCGGCCCGTCTCGGCGAGGATCACCAGGCAGAACGCGGCGGCGGCAGCCCAATGCGCGGGTCGCGACCACACCGCCGGAAGGGTCGCCGCGTGGCTCATCGAGAGCAGATCGGTGCTGTGCAGCGGCAGCGCGAGCAACACGAGCACCAGCAGCAAGAGCCCCTCGACGAACACCGAGAACATCAGATCCCTGGCGGCGCCCATCAGCCCGAAGGCGCCAGCGGTGTCCCACGCTGCGAGCGTGACCGCGAAGCGCGCGAGCGCGAGCAGGCCGACGAGGACCAGCGCGTCGTGACCGAGCCCCCAATCCGGGGCGTGCCCGCCGATCGGCAGCAGCAGCAGCGCAAGCAGCGTGCCCGCCGCCACGACAGCGGGCGCAAGCGTATAGATCGCCGTGTGCGGCTCGGGCGCCACGCCACTCTTGCCCCACAGTCGGGAAAGCTCGCGGTAGGGCTGCAAAACGGAGGGTCCGCGCCGGCCCTGCAGACGAGCCTTCAGATGCTGGATCAGCCCGACGATCGCCGGTGCGCCGAGTACACCGCTAAGGAGCTGCACGACGCCCGCGATCAGCGTTGCCGCGCTCACCCGAAGACCCCTGTGCGCGCCAGCGCCAAAAGGACAGCCAGCAGCATCAGCAGATACATCAGGTAGACGCGCAGGCTGCCCGACTGCAAGCGACGCACAACCCCCGCGGCGTGCAGCGCAGTCCGCGACAGCGGCCCGCAGAGCACCGTGTCGAACAGGTGCGGCACCTCCGCCCGGTAGGAGACGCTCTGAACTACCCCTGCCGACGCGGCCACCTGCACCTCGCGGCGTGCGCGAAACAGCACCTCCAGCACCAGACGCAGCGGCTTGGTGAACCCAGCCGAGCTCCACGCAAGCCCCGCCGCGCTCGGCTGGCCGCAAACCCACGTCGGGGCGGGCGCGGCACGCCGCGAGCCGGCCAATCTCATCAACACGCCCACGCTCACAACGAGCGCCACTGCCAACGCCAGGGTCGGCAGCGACCCGGTGCCAGGCACGTCCAATGCCACGCCGGTGTGCAATGAGACGCGCCCCGGCCCGAGCCCGGCGAGGGTCGGGACCAGCAGCGCGGGCAGCGCGCCTAGCACCACACACGCCCCCGCGAGGAACACCATGCTGGCCCGCATCCCCGCGGGTGCCTCGTTCGCGTTCGCGCACTCCGGGCGCCGCGGTGAGCCGAGCAGCACCAGCCCGATCACCTTCACAAAGCAGTACACCGCCAGCGCCGCGGTCCCGGCCAGCGCCGCGGTCGCCAACGCCCCGGCCAGCGCAACGCCGAGGTGGCTGCTCACGCCGAGATGCAAAAGCGACTGCAGCGTCAGCCACTCCGAGACAAACCCGTTCAGCGGCGGCAGACCGGCGATCGCGATCGCGCCGAGCGCAAACGTCGCGCCCGTCCACGGCATCCGCCGCAAAAGACCCCCAAGCCGGTCTATCTCCAAACTGCCGACCGCCCTGCTGAACGCTCCGGCGCCGAGGAACAGAAGCCCCTTGAACAGCGCGTGATTGAGCGCGTGCAGCAGCGCCGCCGCGAACGCGATCGCGCTCCATGTCGGCTGCCCGATATCGGCAAACACCAGCGACGCTCCCAAGCCAAGTGCGACGATCCCGACGTTCTCGATCGAGTGAAACGCCAACAGTCGCTTCAGCTCATGCTGCATCAGCGCATACAGCACGCCCCCCAAACACGACAACGCCCCGAACGCGATCAGCGTGATCCCGACCCACAGGCCCGGCGGCTCAAGCCACTCGAACAGCACGCGGATCAGGCCGTAAAGCGCGAGCTTGATCATCACTCCGGACATCAGCGCCGAGATGTGCGCGGACGCCAGCGGGTGCGCTCGTGGCAGCCACGAGTGCAGCGGCATCAACCCGGCCTTGGTGGAGAATCCGACCAGCGAGGCGCAAGCCACAAACGCCGCCAGAGCACCGCCCAGCGGGTGGCCGCCCAACGCGCCGTGCTGGGCGAGCACGAGCATTGACACCCACACGCCGACGCCCCCGATGTGCGTGATCGCCAGATACACGAACACGCCGTGACGCGCCTGAGGATCTTGCCGTGCCAGCAGGATTGCCGCTGCCGGCACGAGCGTCATCAGCTCCCAAAACCCCAGAAACGTGGTCACGTCACGCGCGCACACGAACCCGACGAGCACGAGCAAGAACACGCCCGTGGCGACAGCGAGAGCACGGCCCTGACCATCCGTCTTGAGCGCGTCGCGGGCGAACAGCGCCGCCGGTGCGCCGACGACGGCGATCACCAGCAGAAAGAAGCCGCTGAGTCCGTCGATGCCGAACGCCACATGCACATCGCTGCGAAACCCTGCGCCCACCGAATGCCCCGAGGCCAACACCCATCCGCCGGCGGCCCCAAGCAACGCAACTCCCGCTGACTGCACGGCCAGCGCGGCTCGCGTGAGGCGAGGAAGCCATGCGGCTGCGGCCAGGGTGCCGGCAACGAGCGCCGCCGCACCGGCGAGAGCCAGCGCGTCGGCGACGCCCATCAAGTGTTCAACCCAGCAACGAGCAACGTCGAGACGGGCCAGCCAAGAATTACCGTGTTGATAGCGGCAGGTGGCGAGGCGGTGCCGAGCCCGCGGCTCGCCACACCGCAACCGGCGGGCTCTGCTGTTGGTTGGCAAATGCCGGCCACGACCCAACAAGCTTATAGCAAGAACCTTCTAAGCATCCAGTCTTAGAACTCAATAAGACTTGGGGTGGTGTGGAGGCCGACCTCATCTGGTAAAAGTCGCGCCGGGTCCAGCGCATAGCTGCACAACCGCCAGCAGCAAGGACATACGAGCTCTTCTGGGGACGCCCCACGAGCTAGTCCCAAGACTGGTACCTGACGTGGCGATAGGTCTCCCAGGCGTTCGCCAGGCAACTGAACGCGTCCTTGGTCACCATGCCGTAGTTAGCGATGAGCGCGACCGCCGCCGTCAGCGTCAGGGGGTCGTCATACTCCAACAGCGTCATCGCCGCCGCGGGCGCATCAGGCCCGCCTTCAAGGATGCTCCGAGCCAGCCGCGCGTCGTAGCGTTCGCAAACGTTGGCCTTCAAGGCTGCAACTCTTACAAGCATGACTGGCTTAACGCATGCCCTCGTCGACGGTCCAGATCGCTGCCAGCGCGCGTGCCAGTCGCCTCAACGCGAGCTGCTGAGAGCGCACGACCGCGTCCGGCTCGCAGGTCTGCAATGCGAAGCACACATCGCTGACCAGGGCGCACAACGCGTCGTGGTGACTATTCCACGCCTGCAAATGGTCAAAGTCGCCTGGACTCTGGCAGAGTCCGCTGGCGACAAGTGCGATACCGGCACGGGAGCTCGCCGCGCCCGCCAGCCGATCCTGATCGCCAAAGGTTCCCAGTGCCAGCAAGTCATCCAGCGCCTGCACGATCACCCACAGCCCAACAGACAGCTCAAGCCAGCACGCGCGAAGCGAGTAGAGTGCATCGGCGCGCAAGCATGGATCGCCGCTCAGACCAGCCAGCACAGTCGCCTCAGCGGGAAACGCCACGCTGAGAGTCCTGCCCAACGACACGCCAACGTGGTCCTCCTCGGCATCGTTGGCTCTCTCCAAGCGGCGCTTCTGCGCGGCGGCGCTCACCTCCGCGGCTAGTGCCTCCAACTGGCGCCCAAGCGCCAGCGGCCGCAGAGCATATCCACGCCGCTTGCTACCGATCGCATCCAGGTTCACCGCGATGCGCACCGTCAACGACGCGAGCTCGACAGCGGCATCCTCCAGGGCAGCAAGCGCCACAGCATGGTCGACCGTTGCGCCGAGCAGATCGTCGACCGCGACGCACGCCGCCCGCGCAGCAACAGAAACCATCGCGCGATTGACCATCAGCGGCAGCTCAGCAGCTCGGATCAAGCTCTCGCTTCTGGCAAGCGTCTGCTCAAGGCGGCGCAACAGATGCAGATGGCGCTGACCGGCGACGGGCCCAAAGGCTTGCCAGACCCGTGCGCTGCACTCAAGCGAAACGACCGCCGAACGCAAGACCATGCAGCGGCTCACATCAGACCCTTTCCACAGCGCCAACAGATCGCGCTGCATGACCTCGAAATGCCGCTTAGCACTGATTCCGACGCTCCGCGGATCAGCGTGACGGCCTATCAAATCACCGCACGCAACCTGGCTCCAAAGCTCCCCAAACAACTGACGCCAGGTCGCCCCATCCCCCCGCTTGGCCTTCGTGCTCGCGCAGGAACCCGCGAGGCTGAAGGCATGAAGCGAGGGCTCCGCTGAGGTCCAACCAGGCAGCCAAACCTCCAAGCCCACCATCCTTCTTACCCTACCATCTTCTAAGATTAGAGATAGACTAGGCAACGGGCGGCAAGTAGCTTCGGCCCTCCCGAGACTGCTGAGTTGGACGATAAGCGCAAGCCGCCGCGATCGTCCGAAAGGTCGCGGAGCCAACCCGACTCAATGCGAACCGCTTTGCGTCGCTCGCTGGTGGGCGAATGTCGCTTGACGAAGCGGATTAGGGGCCGGGGCAGCGCCCGTCGGAGAGGCTAGTGCGCGAGTTGGGGTAGCCGTGGAGCCATCTCGGCGAGTCCGCGAGGCTCGACACCCGTGGGTGTCCGATGGGACAGCTCCTGTAGCTCGGCCTCGGCTTGGAGCGTGCGACGGGGCGGCCAATGGGCGTCGCCGCCGAGCGCCGGCCAGATGAGCTGATGGGCGTCGTCTGAGCGCGCTTCTATGTAAGGGCCGCCGGTGAGGCTGTGCCCCCACAGCCAGAAGACGACCGGGCCGATGGCGTAGACGACGCTGTAGCCGTTCACCGGGTCGCTTCGCTGCGGGATGGGTGCGCCGGGCGGTCGCATAGTTAGGCCCCACTGATGCACCGATAGCGGCCAGTTGCCATCACCGCCGTAGCGGCAGAGCCAGATGTGCCCGTTCGGTAGCGGGGTACGATGGTCGTGGAACCAGTGGTAGTCGGCGGCAGGCGTGAACCTCTCGCCGCCGATGTTCGCTCCCTGCATCGTTAGGGCCGTCTTCGTGGCCCACGTTGCGAGGGTGTGCTGCTCAGGGGCGGTGAGGATACGCGGCTGGTCCAGCAGCATCGGCGTGAGGATGGGCTTTACTTGCTCCTCTAGCTGTGACATCCAGCCGTTGTTGCAGGTAGTACAGATATCGCGGACGATGACATCGAACACGCCGCTCGCTGGGCGCCGATGCTCGTCATCGGACGATGGTGACCGGATCGACGGGTTCCGCGAAGCGCTCCGCGCGTCTATGGCCGAGCTTGGCGCGCTGCTCGATGCTGGGCAGGCACCCTCAGATGCGTGGTTTGAGTTCGGCAAGCGGCTGAGCGCTGAGTGCAGGCGACTCGGGTCCGCTACGTACTGTCTGTCTGAGTGGGCGGAGCCTGACGACGCGCGTGCTGACGTTGACAAGGTTCTAGGCCGACGCAACGTGTGGGGATGGGACAGCAGCTTTGGCTGTTAGGCGATTTACGGGACGGCGGTGTCTCGAGCGTATCGCGCGAGGACGCTACGAGCTGCTGCCGCTGAGTCTGACGACCAGTTCGATCATTGCGTCAAGCGCGGCCTCTAGCGGCTTGGTGTCGCGTTTGATCTGTGTGAGGAGCAGGCCGCCCTGCAGGGCGGCCAGCAGCGCGAGGGCGAGGGTGTCGGGGTCGGTGTCGGGCGTGAGCTCGCCTCGTGCGTGCATCTCTCGTAGACCGCTCTGGATCGTGGCTTCCCATCGTTTGAAGCCCTCGGCGACATGGGCTCTTGCGTCGGGATCGGTCTCGGCTAGCTGGCCTCCGAGAGAGCCGATTGGGCAGCCGCCGATGCAGTGGTGCTCGCGCTGGCCCGCGATCACGAAGTCGCGCCAGGCTCGGAGGCCATCCAGCGTGCTGAAATCGAACATCTCCTGCCCGCCGACCATTGTCTCCGCCTGGTGGTCAACCACGGCCCAGACCAAAGCCGTCTTGTCCTCGAAGTAGTGGTAGAGCTGCGAGCTTGAGACGTCCGCTGCCGCGCGTACGTCATCGATCGTCGTGTGGGCGACGCCTTGCCGGAAGATCAACCCGGCCGCCGCGTCGACGATGCGCTGACGGGTCTCCTGGCCCTTGCGCGTCAACGGGCGAGAGGAGGGGCTAGTCGTGTTCATATCGCAGATTCTACCAACAGAATGGAGTGAGCTATCCATTCTGTGTTAGAGTGGAACGCGCGCTCCATTTACGGGTCGCGACAACCACTCAAGGGAGAACGCGATACATGTCACTTCAAGGCAAGACCGCCCTTATCACCGGTGGCACCTCCGGGATGGGTTCCGCCACCGCACTGGCGATGGCCGAGAAGGGCGCGTCGGTGATCATCACCGGCCGCGATGAGACCCGCGGCGCGAGCACCGTGGAGAAGATCCGGGCGGGTGGGCACGATGCGCAGTTCATCGCCGCTGATTTCTCGGAGATGTCCGAGGTGCGGCGCGTCGCCGACACAGCAGGCGAGATCGATGTTCTGGTCAACTGTGCAGGCGTTGCTGCCATGGGCCCGACGGTTGACACCGACGAGGCGGCGTTCGACGGTATGTTCCAGATCAACGTCAAGGTGCCGTTCTTCCTCGTCGCCGCGCTCGCCCCGAAGATCGCTGCCCGTGGCGGCGGATCGATCATCAACGTCTCCACGATGGTCGCGAGCTACGGCCAGCCAGGCTTGGGTGCCTACGGCGCGTCGCGTGCGGCGATCGAGCTGCTCACCAAGGCTTGGGCTGCCGAATTCGGGCCGCAGAACGTCCGCGTCAACGCGGTCGCTCCCGGTCCGACGTTGACCCCGTCATTGGAGCCGAAATTGGCAATGGCCGAAGAGTTCGCCAAGACGATTCCGCTCGGCCGGGTCGCTGACGTGCACGAGCTGTCCGACGTCATCACGTTCCTTGCGACCCCGTCGGCCGGCTACATCAACGGGGCGATCATCCCCGTCGACGGCGGCCGCCTCGCCGTCTGAGAGGGGAGGAGATGAGATGAGGCTGATCACTACTCCCAGCGCGGTGCGGACACGAGGCCACGCGGCTACTGGCTCACGATCCTGCTGGCCCGCGACCCGGAGAAGGTCGCCGGGTTGCGGGCCGGTGGCGGAGATCGCAGCCCTGATCGACGCCGGCCGGCTGCGCTTGGACATAAGTGAGCGCGGGCTTCTGGCGGACACCGCGCGGCAGGTCCGCCAACACCGACGGCATGACATCGGCGAGACGCAGAAGTCTGACCACCAATGACCATGTTTTTACCTAAGGAGCCAAGCACTCAAATGCAAACCACCGCAGAAAAGACCGTGTTGATCACCGGCGCCAACGTCGGGATCGGCAAGGACATAGCCCGGCAACTGGCATCACGTCCCGAGACCGCTCGCATCTACCTGGCGTGCCGCAACCAAGACCGGGCGGCAACGGCAAAGGCCGATCTCGAAGCGAAAACCGGCCGGCGCATCTTCGACATCGTTCTCATGGACGTTGCCGATCCGGGCTCGGTCCGCGCCGGCCTGGCGGGCATTGACGGATCGCTCGACGCAGTGGTCATGAACGCCGGTGGAATGGGCGGCAAGACGCCGATGAAGTTGACCGCCGACGGGGCCACCTACATGTTCGCGCAAAACGTTCTCGGCCACGTTGTCCTCCTCGAGACGCTGCTGGCCGAGAACCGACTTGGCGAGGTGGCGGTCTTCGCCGGAAGCGAGGCAGCCAGGGGAATCCCGAAAATGGGGTTCAAGCGGCCGTCGTTTGACTCAAACTCCGCCGACGAGCTCGCCACAGTCATCGACGGCAGCTATTTCGCCGGCGGCAAACCTGACGTCAATTTGGCCTATGGGCAGGCCAAGCTGATCGGCATCCTATGGATGGCCTACCTGGCCCGCCAATACCCCGACCGTCGATTCATCTGCGTGAGCCCCGGCAACACCACCGGCACCCAAGCACCCAATGACCTCGCATTGCCGCTGCGCATAGCGGCCAAGTACGTCATGCCCCGCCTCGGCATCGCCCACAAGCTTGACGTGGGCGCGAAGCGACTGGTCGACGGCGTCACCGACCCGACCCTGTCCAGCGGCGTGTTCTACGCCAGCGCGGGGGAAGTCCTCAAGGGTCCCGTAGTCGACCAAGCAGACATCTTCCCCGACCTGGCCAACCCGTCGTTTCAGGACCACGCCAACGAGGCCATCCACCGCTTTATCACCTAAAAGACATTCGCGTAATTTTCAGGACAGCAACAGTGCCGTTCAGAATGGACGTCCGGCTCCATCGAGAGCGCCCTTGCGATCGGCAGCGCCGTCTGGCCAAGCGATCTCAGGAAGCAGGCCGACCACGATGATCAGCGCGTCACCGGCGCAGAGCTTGGGCCGCGCGCTCGTCCGTGCAGGGGAGGACCATGGATCTAAATATCTTCGCCGAACTGCTCCGGCGCTTGGTTCAAAACTCCTCGAATACAGGCGAGCGGGTCGGGATGCTCGTCGACAAGGCAACCTCGTGCGCGGTGGCGGCGTTGGCGGCCGAGCTCGGCGTCGATCTGGGACGGGCTGATGTCATCGGCGTAAATCTGACCTGCTCGGTAGACAGAGACCCGGGGGTCCTCCAAGCCACAGTTGTGCGGCTCGAGCCCAAGACGGGGCTCAGTAACGAGTTGACTCGACACGGCCAAGCACTCGCCGAGGTGGAGGTGCAGATCGACGCCGATTCGCAGCCCCGAG